>NZ_JAEANY010000010.1 GCF_016019885.1 Aurantiacibacter sediminis
TTGTCACCCGCCCTGCCATGACTTCGCCCGCGGAGGCCGGCCCCTATGTCCGCAAGGTGCGCAGCATCCTGCGCTCTGTCGGATCGTGCGATGGGAACCTGGCAGAGGGCTCGATGCGCGCGGACGTTAATGTCTCGGTGCGCAAGGTCGGCTCGACCGAACTCGGCACGCGGACCGAGACGAAGAACGTCAACTCGGTGCGCTTCGTGATGCAGGTGCTCGAGTTCGAGGCGAACCGCCAGGTCGATGTGCTCGAAAGCGGCGGCACGGTCGATCAGGAAACGCGCCTGTTCGATCCGGGCACCGGCACAACGCGGCCGATGCGGTCCAAAGAGGATGCGCATGATTATCGCTACTTCCCCGATCCCGACCTGCTGCCGCTGGAACTGGACGATGCCTTCCTGGAGGCATGCCGCGCCAGCCTTCCCGAACTGCCCGATGC
>NZ_JAEANY010000011.1 GCF_016019885.1 Aurantiacibacter sediminis
CGTGGTAGCGCTGGTGGTTGTAATGCTCGACGAAGGCCTCGATCTGCTGTTTTAGATCGCCCGGCAGGAAGTAATTCTCCAACAGCACACGGTTTTTGAGCGTCTGATGCCAGCGCTCGATCTTGCCGTGGGTCTGTGAGTGGAAGGGTGCGCCGCGCACGTGGCTCATCTTGTTGGCCTCGATGTATTCGGCCAACTCGCTTGCGATGTAGCGCGAATAATCGTCGAGCACGGTCGAGAGATAGACCCAGCCCCATCCTATGATCTTGAAGTAGGTAAAGTCGGTCTGCCAGCGCCTCGGGGCCACCTTCAAGGTAACGATCATACCAGCGGCAGAAGGTCCGG
>NZ_JAEANY010000012.1 GCF_016019885.1 Aurantiacibacter sediminis
CCGGACCTTCTGCCGCTGGTATGATCGTTACCTTGAAGGTGGCCCCGAGGCGCTGGCAGACCGACTTTACCTACTTCAAGATCATAGGATGGGGCTGGGTCTATCTCTCGACCGTGCTCGACGATTACTCGCGCTACATCATTGCATGGAAGCTCTGCACCACCATGCGAGCCGAGGACGTCACTGACACGCTCGATATGGCGCTGGCAGCCTCAGGCTGCGACCACGCCAATGTGCTGCACAGGCCCCGCCTGCTCAGC
>NZ_JAEANY010000013.1 GCF_016019885.1 Aurantiacibacter sediminis
CGCCCGTCGGGTCCATGCTCTGCACGCATTCGAGCGCGCGCTCGACATCGGCGAGCGGGACGTTCAGCGCGTTTGCGACGTCCTGCAATTTGGCGGTGAGATAGCCTGCCTCGTCCAGCTGGGCGATGAAGGCGGTATGCTGGCACGGCGCGCAGGTACCGACCTGCTGCTCGAGATGATCGGCGAGGCTGAGCGCAACATCCTCGCGGTTTTCGAGGTCGAAACCCGAATTCTCGCCGCCGCCCG
>NZ_JAEANY010000014.1 GCF_016019885.1 Aurantiacibacter sediminis
CGATGGGCGCGCAAGAACGGCTGCTGAGGGCCGTCGAATATGGCGAGGTGACGCGCATCGGGGCCAGTCGCCCGACACAGGTCGACGTGCGCATCGTCGCTGCCACCAATGAAGACCTTCCGCGCCGACCTGCTCGACCGGCTGAGTTTTGAAGTGATCACTCTTCCGCCGCTCCGCGTGCGTGAGGGCGATATCGGAATGCTCGGCGATTACTTCGGGCGGCGGATGGCAGCAGAATTGA
>NZ_JAEANY010000001.1:0-857500 GCF_016019885.1 Aurantiacibacter sediminis
TGCGGATCTTGTCTTCAGCAAAGAAGTGCCGGCGGGTCTTGCGGCGGATGTCCTTTACCACCTGCTCGGCAGGCTTTTTGGAGCTTGAGGATTTGGGCCTCATCTTCGTTTCTTCGTCACTACGACGAAGCCCAAATCCTCCTTAAATCACAACCTCAAATCTGTGCCATAGGTGCTGACGGGGGACACACCGGTCGGCCAAGGTTCTCGCAGCGCCCGTTCACTGGCCCGGTCTTTCAACTCGGCTGATGGATTCGACCAGTGGCTTCGATCTATCCGCGTTCAATCATCTGGTAAGTGCGCCGATCGCTATCCGCACGAACGAGCCGCTCGAAATGACTAGCGAGGCAATCGAGACCCTCGATTTCGACTTCGACCGTTCCGATGGAGTGCCTCCCCGCAAGGTGCAATTCGAGGTAACTTCCAAAGGCGGCCCGATAAATGGCGTCCTTCAGTGGATGCGTATTTCACTCGACGGGGACTCAACTTACGACGTGCTGGAGGAGAATAAGGGAAAAGGCGCGTGGACTCCCCAATTCTTTCCCTGCAGCCCGCAGCTTTTCAGCGATCCAGGTGACATTGTGCAAATTTACTCGCTGCATGACGGCTTGAGGGTAAGCAGCTGGGCTCTGAGCGACACGTCGGCTTCCCGTTTATAAGTCGGGAGGCGTGCAAATTCTCCCGACCAATGCATGCGCCGTCGTGGGACTTTGTGCCCAGGGCGATGCCGAGCGCTTCCGCCTCAGCGATCACGCTACAAAGTTGGTAACAGAAGGACCCGGTTGGAAACGCTGGCGCAATTTCCGAAAGCGACCGATTTAAGGCACTTTGGCTCGATCAAAATTCGAGCCTAAGGAAAGTCGAAATCTGGATTTTGTTTGGGTTGTGCCATTTCTACGTTCGCAGGAGCGCACGAATTTCTGGGACATGCTTCTGTCTCGCCCCTCCCGTGGTAGGATCTCGTAGCGATGCGGTCACATGTTCTAGCTATGTAAGCGGCACCACTGCTTTTTTGCACAGCTGGTTCGCCTTCACCCCATCCGCACCGTTTTGCTCGCAAGCCTTGCGACATCGCGTTCGGAATGGCTGACAAGCATCATGGGTATCTCCAGCCTGTCCCTAAGCCGCTCAATAAGGGTTGAGAGCCGTTCAGCGCGCTCTGGATCCAGCGCGGCTAAAGGCTCGTCAAGCAAGAGAAAGTCGGGCGCGCTCAGCAGGGCGCGGGCGATGGCGACGCGCCGGACTTCGCCGCCTGAAAGCGTATCGGGCCAGCGAACCAGAAGGCCGTCGATATCGAGCAAACGGACCACTTCGGCCCGCGCAATGATCGGCTTTCGGCCTTTTGCCAATTTCTCCGCATAGTCGAGATTGGCGGCGACCCGGCGATGCGGAAACAGCCGGGCATCCTGAAAGGCATATCCCGCGTGCCGCTTTTCCGGCGGGATATCGATACCGCGCTCCGCATCGAACAAGACGCGTCCTGCAACGGAAATACTCCCGGATATCGGTCTTAGCAGGCCGGCGATGGCGTTGAGCACACTAGTTTTGCCGATGCCCGAGGCGCCCACGAGAGCAGTCAGTCTCGCGTCCGAGCTGATCCTACCGCTGATCTCGCGCTCACCCGGCTGCACGGTGATCTCGACCTCAAAGGACATGCGCGCGCCCTCCCTGTGCACGCCTGACCAGCCATTCCGATAGCACCAGCGCGCCGAGCGAGAGGATGATCGAAATGATCGCGAGCCGGGTGACGGCGTCCTCCCCACCCGGTGTTTGCAGGCCTGTATAGATGGCGAGCGGGAGGGTGCGCGTCTCACCAGCGATATTGGCCGCAAAAGTAATCGTCGCCCCGAATTCTCCCAGCGAGCGCGCGAAGCCAAGCATTGCGCCAGCGGCGATCCCAGGGATCGAGAGCGGCAAGGTAACTGTCAGAAATGCTTTCCACGACGAAGCGCCGAGCGTGCGGGCAGCGCCAACGAGCCGCCTGTCCACCGCCTCGATCGAAAGCCGCATCGCTCTCACCATCAATGGCAGCGCCATGACAGCTGCCGCCAATGCTGCGCCGGTCCAATTGAATACCAAGGTAATGCCAAAGTTCTCATATAGCCACGCGCCAATCTCTCCGCCGCGGCCGAACGCGATGAGCAGGAGCCAACCTGTTACGACCGGGGGCAGTACAAGCGGCAGATGGACGAGCGCATCGAGAACGATCATGCCGGGGAAGCGGCGCCGCGCGAGCAGCCATGCGAGCGCATATGCAATCGGCAGGCTCACCAGAACGGCCACAAAGCTCACCCGCAAGGACAGCATCACGATGGCCCATTCCGCGCTCGTCACGATGATGGCCCGTTCACGGGATCGCTAAACCCATAAGCCACGAGAATCGCAGCTGCCTCAGGCGATCGCAGGAAGTCAGAAAATCGCTTTGCGTCCGGATGGCTCGAGATCGCGGTCCGCGCGATAGGATAGGTGATCGGCAAATCCGGCGATGCCGGCCAAGTCGAAATGATTACGGCATCGGTCTTCCCCTCGCGCAAATCGCTGCCATAGACGAAAGCGAATTCGACTTCGCCGCGCTCCACCAATGCGAGCGCCGCGCGCACATTCTCTGTCGGCACGATGCGCGGCGCGATCTCGGCCCATTCGCCGGACCGGACCAGCACGGTGCGCGCATAGCGACCGGCAGGCACGCTTTCGGGATCGCCCAGCGCGATACGCGCATCCGGATCGTCCAGCGTGAGCTGCTGTGCCTCGCGTGTCGATGCGACAAGGACCAGACTATTCGACACCAGATCGGCGCGCGTCTGCGCTTGCAGCACATCGCGTTGTTCAAGCCAGTCCATCCATTGCGCATCGGCGGTAATCACGATGTCAGCCGGAGCGCCTTCTACCAGTTGGCGCGCGAGCGCGGGAGTGCCTGCGATGTTCAGCACGGGGCGAGAATTACCCTGTGCTTCCCAGCGAACCACAATGGCTGTCATCGCGTCCTGCATGCTGGCCGGTGCAAACACGACCGGGCCCGTCGCTTTAGAGGGCCCGCAGGCAGACAGCAGCGCCAACAGGCAGCACAGCGCCATAGCAGCGATGATGGGTGAACGCGTCATCAACCCTGCTGTAAGAGGAGGCTGATAAAGCGTCTAGCTGCCGCAAGACTTCAGGTGAGTTTCGTCGCTGCCTCGCGCTGGGCACGCATCTGGAATTCGCTTCGCGTGCGGATCGGAATGGTCAGCAAGCAGCGCACACCTGCCTCTTCGAAATCGAGTTGCACGGGATGGCGCAGCTCATGCGCGACGATCCGCTCGATCAGATCGGTGCCGAAGCCGCGCTTGCGCTTCATCTTTACCGGCGGTCCGCCGCGCTCGAGCCATTCGATCTCAAGCCGCTCTTCCGACACACGCTCCCAGTGGACCGAAACATTGCCGCCCGGCTGGCTCAGCGCGCCATATTTTGCGGCATTGGTTGCAAGCTCATGAACGGCCAAACCGAGAGACAACGCATCATTGGGAGCAAGCTCCACATCCGGCCCCTGCAGATCGACTTGGTGATCTGCGCTATGCGCGTAAGGCAACAATTCGGCATCGATTACGGCGCGCACTGGCGTTGCGCCCCAATCGGATTGGGTGAGCAAATCGTGCGTCGCTGAAAGCGCCCTAATCCGCCCGTCGAGCGCATCGGCAAAATCCTCGACATTATCCGCGCGGCGACGCGTCAGGGTGATGATGGAAAGAACATTGGCGAGCGTGTTCTTAACCCGATGATTGAGCTCACGCGTCAAGGAATTGCGAATACTCGCTTGTTCTTCAAACCAGCGCAGCGAAGCCTCATCCTCTTGCGCCTGCTGCGTCAAGATCCGCATCACCAGCAAGAGTAATCCACCGACAAGCAGCCCAAAAATCATTGTTGCCATGGAAAGCCCTGACAGCACCGGGCGCTGCCTCTCGCTGACGACAAGTGCGAAGGAGTTTTCGGCTATCGAAACATCCTGTTGCACGGTTCGCGCACGCGGCATTTCGCCTTCGAAAGTGCTCGCCATAAGAGAGCCTGAATGGGCATCGGGATCGTCCGAGTAAAGCTGGACTCCGTATACGCCTGCATCCTCCAGCTCGAGCGCGCTTTGCAGGAAATCCTGCGCGCTGAACGGGCTGTAGATAAACCCTTTCAGCCGGCGGCCGGATGGACCTGCCTCGAACACTGGCATGTAAATGAGAAATCCGGGCGCCTCTCCATTGCCCTCCTGTCGCAACACGACTTTTTCGGTCGCCACCGGCCGCGCACTTGCTTCGGCCTCTTGCATGGCGGCGCGGCGGTTCGGCTCTGAATACATGTCGAAGCCCAGCGCGCGGCGATTTCGCTCGGTATCGGGCTGCAGAAACGTCACCGGGACAGCAATCGATTGTGCGCCGTCAAAGACGGGATAAAGCTGCGTCGCGCCAAGTCCCTGTCCTGCCAAAAGAGCGTTGAAAGCTTCGACTTCGTCGGGTCTGACTGCCTGCGCCCAACCGATTCCTTCAGCCCCGCGATAGCCTGAATCCAGGCGCAATTCCGAAACGAAACGGCTGAATTCATCGGCCGGGACCTCATCCATGGTCGAAAGCAAAGCGGCGCCCGCGCGCAGATATGCACTGCTGGCATTGGAGCGGCGTTCCAATGCAGAGGAGATGGCCGTTGCGCGTGCATTGAGCTGCGCAGCGGCGCCCTCGGCCTCACCTCTTTCGATTGCGAACACGCTAAGAACCGTAATTGCAGCGATCAGGCCGAAAATGGCGAGCGGGAGCGCGCGCGGATAGCTTAAAAGCCACCGCTTCGTTCTGCTCCGCTTTTCAACCGTTTGCTGCACAAATATCCCTCAGGTGGTCGCCCCGTTCTGACCGGGCCGAGAAGAAACGTCCTGACCGGGGAACCAGAGGCGGGGCATTCCGTTCCATTTGCACGCAATATCGCTTGATGCGGGGTCACACGGACATTGGCAGTTCTGCCAGGTTGAAAATCAAGCGTCACACTACGGGAAGTAACGCAAACCTCATGGCACCACCCAAAGACGAAAAGAAGCTTGCTTCGTCGTCCGAAAAAGATGATGCTTCCAAGCAAATGGATCCGGAATGGACGTCCGGGCTCAAACGCTTTTATGACAGCGTTCTCGATGAACCGCTGCCGGATAGCTTCAATGATCTTCTCTCCAAGCTGGATGAGAATGACAACGGATGAGCGATAAGAAAAAAAAGCGCGAGCTGCCGAAACGCAGCGCGGACGATAAACGCGCGTTCAAACGCGAGCTGACCGAAGTGGTCCCGCACCTGCGTGCCTTTGCGCGCGGCCTGTGCGGCCGTGCGGATATGGCCGACGATCTCGTTCAGGAAGCCCTGCTCAAGGCTTGGGCTGCGCAAGAGCGTTTCGAGCCCGGCACATCCATGCGCGCATGGACATTCGTCATCCTTCGCAATGCCTATCTGACCGACATGCGCCGCAATCGTTTCCGCGGCGAATATGATGAAGGGGTGGCCGAGCGAATCCTGACTGCGCCTGCCGGCCAGGAAGAGCCGATCCATTTGTCCGATCTCCACCGCGCCTTGCTTACCCTGCCGCCCGAGCGGCGCGAGGCTCTGCTGCTGGTTGGTGCTGGCGGATTTTCTTACGAGGAAGCGGCCAATATCTGCGGCTGCGCTGTCGGCACGATCAAGAGCCGGGTTGGCCGCGCACGTGCTGCACTGTCGAGCATGATCCAGGATGGCGACATCCCCGATCGTTCGCTCGATGATCCAGGCGCGCATCGCGCCATTCTGGAAGAATTGGACGAAGTTGCTGCCGGTCGCGGGGAAACGGCTGCCATTACAAAATAGGTCGCACAGCCAAACCGCTGCGTATGCAAGGGATATCGAAGAAACCGATGGATGCCGAGGGGGATAGCAACGACACGGCGGACATAGGCGCGGCACGGCGGCGCACGCTGGCCTTTGCAGCGCAGGAACTGCGCCTGATTTCCGCGCTTGTCGTCCTTCTAGCCATTGGCCTGTTTTGCGCCCTGCCCTTCGTTTTGTCGATTGGTTCGGTGGTCTTCCTGCCGCTGGTAGCGGCTCTCATCCTCACAATCATCCTCTCTCCCCTTGCGGACAAGCTGGCGAGCTGGGGCATTCCCAATGTGTTGTCTTCGCTGCTGGCGTTGCTTGCATTCTTCGCCATTCTTGCGCTGGCACTCAGCGCCGTCTTCACGCCTGCCATTTCTTTATACGATCAAGTGCCGGCCATGTTCGATCAGGTTGAGGAGCATTTCAGCCAGTTGCGGATCACCTTTGCCTGGATCGGGCAATTGAATGATGAACTCGCTGCGCTGACAGGCGAAGAGGGCTCCCAAGTCGTCCTAGCCAGCCCCACCATGCTCGAACAGGCGGCGCTGGCTACACCTACGGTCCTCCTCGAAACGCTGCTGACTTTCCTTCTCGCTTTTTTCATGATTGAAGCGCGCGTCCGCATGCGTCGCCGCCTTTTGCTGGAGCGCCAGCATGTGGGCGCGAGCCTCAAAGCAGCACGGGCCATGCGCGAAGTGCAAGACAGGGTTGCGGCCTATATCCTGACGGTCGGCCTTATCAATTTCGGCCTCGGCGTGATCGTCGCGCTGGGCGCATGGGCTATCGGATTGGAAGCGCCGATCATGTGGGGCGGGCTTGCCGCGCTCCTCAATTTCGTTCCTTATATCGGTCCGCTGATCATGGTCGTCTTGCTGAGCCTGTTCGGCATCGGTTCGGCTGAATCGCTGTGGGTGGGCATGATCCCGGCCGCCGCCTATCTCGCGGTCAATACCATCGAGGCCAATATCGTTACCCCAAGCGTTCTGGGCGCACGCTTTACGATCAATCCGGTCGCAATCCTTCTGGCGCTTTCCTATTTCGGCTGGATCTGGGGCGTTGCCGGTGCGCTGCTTTCAGTGCCCATCCTGCTGACTTTGACGGCGCTAGTGGATCATTTGGGCAGGCCCAATTTTATCGGCTTCATTTTCGGCGAACCATTGTTCGCCACTAATGTCCTCGACATGCAGCCGGACGATTAACGAAAAAGGCGCGCTCCAGCCGGAACGCGCCTCATCAATTCTTTGTCTTACTGCGCCTGATTAGGATTCAGGATAAGACCATGTGGATCCGCGAGCGAGGTTTTCGGCTGCAAAATCCCAATTCAGGTGATTGTCCACCACCGCATCGAGATAGCTTGGACGCGCGTTCTGGTGATCGAGGTAGTAGGCGTGCTCCCACAAATCGATCACAAGCAGCGGATTATAGTCGCTGTCGACCAGCGTATCGGCATCATGCGTATCTACGACTTCGAGCTTGCCGTCCTTTTCTGCGAGCCATGCCCAGCCGCTGGCAAAGTGGCCGGCGCCCTTGCTTTTCAGCTTGTCCTTCAGATCATTGAGCGAGCCGAAGCTTTCATCGATCTTGTCGGCAAGATCTCCGGACGGTCCGGACGTACTCGGCGTCAGCGAGTGCCAGTAGAAGCCGTGGTTCCAGACCTGCGCTGAATTGTTGAAGAGTCCCTGATCGGAATTGCGCGAGGTGGAAATGATTTCCGCCAGCGACTTGTCGGCGTGGGCCGTGCCTTCGATCGCATCGTTGGTCTTGCTCACATAGGCGTTGTGGTGCTTGCCATGGTGGTAGCTGAAGGTTTCAGCAGAGATCGCAGGCGAAATTGCTTCGCTGTCATAGGGAAGCGGCATGAGGGTGAAAGCCATATTGGTCGATCCTTCTTGGTTTCGTGGAATTGTCGGTTGCCTTTGCAACGCATGAAAGCCTTGCGAGTTGCATAAAGGCCGAGAATTCTCGAACCGCCGCCAATGCGCCGCTTCGCGCGTGACATTCCATGAGCAAATCGGCATTGCTCTTCGCAAGCAAAGACAAGGCAATTCAAGGGTTACGCATGGGACGCACTTTTTTCGGCACCGACGGCATCCGCGGCCGCGCCAATGGCAAAAAACTGAATGCCAGCATCGCGATGAAAGTCGGGCAAGCCGCAGGTCGCCACTTCCAGCGGGGCGATCACAAGCACAGGGTGGTGATCGGGAAGGATACGCGCCTTTCCGGCTATATGATGGAAAACGCGCTGGTCGCAGGCTTCACCAGCGTCGGCATGGATGTGATCATGACCGGGCCCTTGCCGACCCCGGCGGTCGCCATGCTGACCCGCGAAATGCGCGCCGATCTGGGTGTGATGATCAGCGCCAGCCACAACGCTTATCCCGACAACGGCATCAAACTGTTCGGCCCCGATGGCTTCAAGCTTTCGGACGATGATGAGGAAGCGATCGAAGCGGCGATGTCGGCTGAGCCGGTGCTGGCAGAAGGCGATGCGATCGGCCGCGCAAGGCGGATCGAGGACGCGCGCGGTCGCTACATCCACGCGGTGAAGCGCGCCCTGCCTGCTGACCTGCGACTGGACGGGCTCAAGATCGTGGTCGATTGCGCGCATGGTGCGGCGTACAATGTCGCGCCGACGGCTATCTGGGAACTCGGCGCAGAAGTCATTGCCATGGGCGTCACCCCCAATGGCACCAACATAAATGATGGCGTGGGCTCCACTCATCTCGATGCTATCAAAGCGAAAGTCGTTGAGGAAGGCGCGGATATCGGGATTGCTCTCGATGGCGATGCGGACCGGCTGATCGTGATCGACGAGAAGGGTGAGAAGGTCGACGGCGACCAGATCATGGGCCTGATCGGCAGTCGCTGGAAGCTGAAAGGCTTACTTAAAGGAGATGGGATCGTCGCCACCGTCATGTCGAATCTCGGCCTTGAGCGTTTTCTCAATAGCCAGGGGTTGGAGCTTGTGCGTGCCAAGGTTGGCGATCGCTACGTGCTCGAAGAGATGAAGAAGCGCGGCTTCAACGTCGGCGGTGAGCAATCAGGGCATATGATCCTGCTCGACCATGCGACCACCGGCGATGGCACGATTGCTGCAATGCAGGTGCTCGCGGCGATGATCCGCACCGGCAAGCCTGCAAGCGAGTTGTTGCACCAGTTCGATCCCGTTCCGCAACTGCTGACCAATGTGGAATATGAGAACGACAACCCGCTGGATGATGCCAGCGTCAAACAGGCGATTGCCGATGGCGAGGCCGACCTTGGCGAAAGCGGCCGGGTAGTCATTCGCGCATCGGGCACCGAGCCGCTGATCCGCGTCATGGCCGAAGGCGATGACGAAGAGCAGGTGCACCGCGTGGTCGGCAGCATTTGCGATGCGGTGAAAAAGGCCGTCTAGTCCATGCCAGAGATGCGCCCTGACTGCGAACGCTGCGGCACTGATACACCCGCCGATTTGCCCGGTGCCTTCATCTGCAGCTTTGAATGCACCTTTTGTGCAGATTGCGCCGATGCGCTCGACGATGCCTGCCCAAATTGCGGTGGCGAGTTGACGGACCGCCCGACCCGCCATGGGGAAGCGCTGGCGAAACATCCGGCGAGCACCGAGCGCAGGTTCAAAGGCTAACCTGACATGGCCACTCGCCCTCCCCGCATTCTCGCCATTGCCGGATCGGACAGTTCGGGCGGCGCGGGAATTCAGGCGGACATCAAAACCATCACTATGCTCGGCGGTTATGCAATGACCGCGATCACTGCACTGACTGCTCAGAACAGTCGCGGGGTGCGGGCGGTGGAGTCTTGCGATCCCGATTTCGTCGCCGCGCAGATGGATGCGTGTATGGAGGATATCGGCGTCGATGCGGTGAAGATCGGCATGCTCGGCAGTGCGGATATTGCGGAGGTTGTGGCAGACCGGCTGGAGGACCTGCCCTGCCCGATTGTCTTCGATCCGGTGATGGTCGCCACCAGCGGCAGCGTGCTGGCTGACGAGGCGACGGTGGAAGTCTTCGAATGGCTGATGGATCTGGCGACACTGACCACGCCCAACGTGCCCGAACTCGAAGCGCTCGGCGGCGCGGCGGGCATGGCGAAACGCGGTGTCACCTATCTCGCCACGGGTGGCGATGCCGATGGACCGATGGTCGAAGACCGTCTCGTGCGGCCCGACACGGACGATGTGGTGTGGAGCGAGGCGCGCATCGTTACCAAGCACACCCACGGCACTGGTTGCACTCTTTCGAGCGCAATTGCGACCAATCTCGCCAAAGGCCTGCCGCTAGAGGAAGCAGTCGCGCAAAGCCGCCGCTTCGTGCGCGAGGCTCTGATGAATGCGCCGGGTTTCGGCCAGGGGAATGGCCCGCTGGGACATCAGGCGGTTCGGTAGACTTATGTTTGCTGGAATAATTGGCCGTGGAGGTGCACCGGTGCCTGCGCAAAAAGCCTTGGAGCAGACTTTACTCGCCAGACTCCAGCCCCGCCGACCGGCTGATTTAAGCTGGACCTGGCGCAATCAAGGCGCCTTGCTGGTCCAGGCACTGCACCGCAATCTGCCTAATGATCCAAAAGGCAATCGACCTTTCAAATGCCCCGATAGTGGCAGAGTTATTATCGGTTGGATTCGACTGGATAATGGATGTGAACTGCGGACGCGTCTGAATTGCCGCGAAGATCTCCCAGACGCGGAAATTGTCTTGATGGCCTTCGGTGAATGGGGCGATCGCGCATGCGCTTTTTTGCGCGGCGATTTCGCATTCCTCATTTACGATCCGGAGACGAGGATGGCGTTGTGCGCGCGCGACCCATTTGGCGTGCGGCCATTCTATTGGTATGCTGACCAGAACCGCGTTGTCGTATCGAGCACTGCAGCGATCTTTCCCTCGCTCGATCTTAACAACGTGGGTCCGGACGACCGATGGATCGGCGAGTTTTTGATCGGCTATCAGGCGGATGTTCGCAGGAGCGCCTTTACCAATGTTCACAGGCTCGCGCCCGGGCATATGCTCAGCCTCAATGGGGACGGGGAAATTCGAGAGACGCGGTCTCAAAGATTTGAAGACAACGCACCGTTCTCAAAACGACCAAGTAAAGAGGCGGTTGATCGTTACCGCGCAGAATTTACAAATGCCGTCGCGATGCGATGTCGTAGCGCGTATGACATTGGCTCTGAAAATTCAGGGGGTCTCGATTCATCAACGATCACTGCCAGCGCAATATCCGCGCTGAGCAAAAGCGAGCGCGAAGTGTGTGGATTTGGCTTTGCAATCGCGGAGCATGAAAAGCGATTGATCGACGAAAATACACGGCATTGCGGTCTGCAACACAGCATCGTCTACGATGCCATGGCGGATCATACCGATGAACTGTCTAGACTGACAATCGAGTGCCTTGGCTACCCATCGGAGCATGCCAATGCTCAGATGCATTGGGACTTTTATCGAGAATGCGAACGGCGGGAGATACGCACGCTTCTCTCCGGGTTTGGTGGCGATGAGATTGTCACTTCACAAGCATTCCGATTAAACCGTGAATTATGGTCGAAACGCGCATTTATCCCGCTCCTTCGCAACATCAGCTCGCCGCGAGCTGATATCCTCCCTCAGCTTCGCGAACTGACGAGATGGCTGCGAGGGTCGGAGCCGATCGCGCCGCAACTACAACGACTGTTTGAATGGCGGTGGAGTCATTCGGTCCTCGCCAGACACTGGCGAGAGGATGCTGCGCTCAGGGAGTTGAATGAAAGCAGAGCACATTCGGATGTGAGCGATACGGTGAATGGCCAAATCCTCAATTATGGAATGAGGCCCTATGTTCAAAGCCGCCTGGAAGGGTGCAGTCTTATCGCTCAGGCATTTGGCGTCGAGTATCGGTGGCCGCTCCTGGATCAGCAACTGGTGCAGACTTACCTCGACACACCATCGATCGAAAAAAGCACTGGCCTCACCGGACGCTGGCTGCATCGCAGAGCGACAAAGGGACTAGTTCCGGATTCGATCAACCAGCAACGCAGCAAGTCGATGGGATCTGTGCCCTTGCAAGCCATTCCAAGCTATGGGCGCTCCCTTGGTGCATTCATGGAAAAACTAAACCCTGCGACCTTCGACCATGTCGATCGAACCCGGCTGGTCAATCTGGAAAGAGCGCGCTCCTCGGCTCCGCAAAATCAGGAAAGAAGGTTTACGCGCTTTTACATCGACACCCTCAATCGCGTCGCACAGCTCTCACACTGGCTTGACTTCAATCAGAATTAAGACGAGCCTTCGCAGTATGTTTCCAGCCGGGGCGAGAAACCCAAAAAAGACAAGGATCCGACAGTGAAGAACAAGAATAACAACACAGTCGCGGGTGTGAAAAAGACGTACGTAACGCCTTCAATCAAAGATCTGGACAACGCAAAGATCGAAACCGGCCCAGTTTCTTTCACGCAAGAGATCGGGATTTACTATACTAGGTCATCCTGACGCCCTGATAGGCGCGGTTCATCGCTCCAAATCGTAAAACGACGCGATCGCGTCCCAGCCTTCGTCTGCGGTTTCGCACCAGGTGATGAGGTCGAGATCTTTCTTCGAGATCGTGCCCTCTTCGGCGATCGCTTCAAAATTGACGACGCGGGTCCAGAAGTCCTTGCCGAACAGCAAGATCGGGATCGGCTTCATCTTCCCGGTTTGCACCAGCGTCAGCAGCTCGAAGAATTCATCGAATGTGCCAAAGCCGCCGGGGAACACGGCCACCGCCCGCGCGCGCATCAAAAAATGCATTTTGCGCAGCGCGAAGTAGTGGAAATTGAGCGAAAGATAGGGCGTCACATAGGTGTTGGGCGCTTGTTCGTGCGGCAGGATGATATTGAGGCCGATGCTTTCCGCCCCCGCCTCGCTCGCACCGCGATTGGCCGCTTCCA
The DNA here is from genome assembly GCF_016019885.1 of Aurantiacibacter sediminis. Classification (GTDB taxonomy): domain Bacteria; phylum Pseudomonadota; class Alphaproteobacteria; order Sphingomonadales; family Sphingomonadaceae; genus Alteraurantiacibacter; species Alteraurantiacibacter sediminis. The sequence goes on from NZ_JAEANY010000001.1 coordinate 12,736, forward strand.
TAATTGACGGGCCGCCGCCGGAGCACACAACGAATTGGCGCTTGCCGTCCTCGATGATCGCTTTCTCGCCCGATATCTTCGCAAGATCATGGGCGACCTGATAATATTTCGCTTTCTCCGCTAGCCGTTGCGCGACGGTTTGTTCAAATTCGCTGCTATCCTTCGCCGCCTCGATCTTGGCCTCCGCCTCTTCAGGCGATGGAATGCGCGCCGAGCCGTACATGACCAGCGTGGAGCCTACGCCTGCCTCTTCAAGCAGCATTTCGGGTTTCAGCAATTCCAGCTGGAAGCGCACCGGACGTAGCTCTTCGCGCAGCAGGAAATCCGTATCGCGGAAAGCAAGTTTGTAAGCCGGATGCCGCGTTTGCGGCGTCGATTGCGGGATAGAGTCGGCAAATCCGGCTTCACTATCCGCGTGGTAAAATTTGTGATCTTTCAAGTCGCGCGACTTCTTTTCGTCATCCTTGCTCACGCAATACTCCTTTTCGGACAGAGCTCTGCCCTAGTGACGGCTATCCGAGTTGGAAAGTCTCGAGATGGGAAGATCCGCAGCGAAGCATTGGCCCTAGCAAAGGACGTTTCTCCGATAAGGCCTGATTGCCAGAATTGTCAGGAAGCTGGATGCCCCGCAAGGATTCGAACCTTGATTGACGGAGTCAGAGTCCGCTCTCTTACCGTTAGAGGACGGGGCAACGCTTAGAGCGCGGGCCTCTAGAACGCGCGCCGGATTCGGTCAAGCCTCGGCGATTAACCCGCAGGCGTCCAAGTGACTTCACGGCAGAACAGCGTCACGCAACCTTCGACACGCAGTGTGCCATTGCTGCCTGGACGGACGACCGCACGGTACGTGCCGCCGTCTTCCGGGTTGTAGACCTGCCCGCGCCACGCACCGTCATCCCAGCGCAAATTCTGCAGCACTTCGATGCCAAGGATGGGGCGATCGCGCAGGGCTGGATTGTCATTATGCACATCGCGATTGGGCTCACCCGGCTTGCGGCGCACTATCCGGGTGATTTCCCCGCAGCGCGCGTTGCCGCACGGGCCGACTGTGATTTGGACATAGCCGCCCTGGTCGAGATACACGCCGTCAATACTGCGCTGAGCAGAAGCGGTGCTCGGCATGACCGCGATAGCGGCGGCGGCAGAGATGGCAGTGGCGATGGCTGATTTGATCATGGTAGGACTACGCTTAGCGACTGCGAAAGTGCCCTAGGATGAACAGCTTGCCCCGCCGAGCACGCAAAAGCGTGCGCAGTGCGGGTGATTGAGCGGGACATCGCGGTGGGCTTCTTCCACGGTAGTGCCAAGATCAAATTCGCTATCATATGGCAACAGCGTGCAGGCGACGACGCGCGCTTCCGGCTCACCCTTGCGGTGGACGACCATGCGCTGGCTGGCGCACATTATATCGTCCGGGCTCTTGCCCAAGATGCTCCAGCAATCGGTGGTAATCTCCGGCACGTCGGCACTGGCATCCATTTCCGGAAACAGGACCAGCCGCGCCGGATCGGCGGTGTTCACGGTGATCCCTTCACGCTCGAACAGCAGGCGATAGGCATTGCGCGCCTGTTCCTGCGTTTCACCCGCCAGACTGCGCCCGGCAGCCGCGACGGAAAAGCAGTTGCCAGAGAGCCATTTGAGCCCGTCGATCATCGGCTGCCAGCTGCGGGGGCCACGCTCCGCCTCATGCACCTTTTGCGTATGATGATCGATCGAAACGCGAATGGTCATTTTGTCGCCATAGGCCTCGCGCAGGCGCAGCAGTTCGGCCTCATGCCGACGCATCGGCTTCATCGCATTGGAGAGGACCAGCACGTCATGCCCACGGCTGAGCGCATCCTCCGCCATGGCGATGATTTCAGGATTCATGAACGGCTCGCCGCCCGTAAAGCCGATTTCGCGGACGCCGCGCGGCGCGATTTCATCAAGGAATCGCGCAACTTCCTCAGCGGTGAGATAGACCAACGCATCATTGGTCGGGCTGCTTTCGATGTAGCAATTGGCGCAGGCGAGATTGCACAGCGTGCCTGTGGCAAACCAAAGCGTATCGAGCTGGTTGAGCCTTACAGAAGCGCGCGCCTCACCTTTTGCAGTCCAATGCGGATCACTGAATTTCTCGCGCGAAATTGCCTCCGCGCGGACGGCGAAGGGCGATGCGCCAGCTGGGACGCTGCGGGTTTTTGCGCGACTTGCCATCAGAACATCCGGCGGATTTTGGCGAGGAAAGCAACCCAGCGTTTGGGCCATGCGCCGAATACCGTCGGCTCCCAAGCGGCAAAGGTGGCGGCTTTCGTGATTTCGGACCGTGTGGGGTAGGAAATGATCGCCCCGCCCATATCGAATGTGCCGGATTTGCCGGTGATCATCTGAGTGAAGGGAAGCAGCAGCTCGCCTGCGTTCACGCCGCAAATGCTCGCGCCGACGACTTTCTTGCCTTTCAGCATGACTTTGAGATGCCCTTTGGTCAGGCCCTCGGCAATCGCGCGCTCATTGTGGTCGAAGCCTTCGGTGACGACTGTCAGCTTGTCTCCCAGCTTCTCACGTGCCTCCTGTTCGGTCATGCCGATCTGCGCGACTTCGGGCTCGGTATAGGTGCACCAGGGCAGCGCTTTGAAATCGGCTTTGGCGGGCAGGCCAAGCGCGATTTCGAGCACGACGTTGGAACCTTCGTAGCCCGACACATGCGTTAGCCGTGGCCCCTCGCGGCAATCGCCGATGGCATAGATATGCTTGAGGTTTGTCCGACGACGCTGGTCCACCTTGATGCCGTTCTTGCCGAGTGCGATGCCCAGCTCTTCCAGCCCGTAGCCTTCAGTGCGCGCCTTGCGTCCCACCGCGATCAGCAAATGGCTGCCGCTCACGTCCTCGCCGCCATCGGTGGTGACAGTGATGGCGCCCTCGCCGCTCGTGACCTTCGCCGCCTTCCCTTGCACGAAACGGACGCCTTCGTCCTCCATCACCGATTTGACGATGGCCGCGCTGTCGCGATCATCGCGTCCGAGCACATTGCCTGGCTCGATCACGGTAACCTCGCTGCCCAGACGGCGGAAACTTTGCGCCATTTCCATGCCGATCACCCCTCCGCCGATAATGACGAGATGGTCCGGCTGCGCGGTCAGATCGAACAGATTTTCATTGGTGAGATAGGGCACGCCATCCAGCCCCGGAATCGGCGGAACCAGCGGCCCGCTGCCCGTGGCGATAACGATGCGCGGCGCGGTAAGCTTGCGCCCGCCGACAGTGACCTCTTTCGGGCCGGTGATCTTGGCCCAATCCTGAATGACTTCGCAGCCCATTTCCTCGAACCGTTCTACGCTGTCATGCGGCTCGATATGGGCGATGGCATCGTGGACGTGCTTGTGGACGCCGGACCAATCGACCACCGGCGCAGCGAGTTGCACGCCGGCGCGCTTTTCCTCTCGCGCCTCGGCAGCGCGGCGGGCCGAGGCGATCAGTGCCTTTGATGGCACACAGCCATTGTTCAGGCATTCGCCGCCCATCTTGTGGCCTTCTATCAGCGCGGCCTTTAGGCCGAATAGCGCGCAGCCGCCTGCTGCGGTAAGCCCCGCAGCACCGCCGCCGATCACGATAACATCATGTGTGTAATTCATATGCCCCCTTGGGTAACGCAAACAGGCTGGGAAACGAAACGCTTCCTGCTATGGCCCTTCATTCGCTGACACGAGGCAAAGAGTTTCATGAATCTGGAAAATTCGCAGGATTATTACGGCAAGGTTCTGGGCGGATCATCCGATCTGCGCACCGATGCATGCTGCACTTTCGAAATGCCGTCAGACGCAGTGCAGCGTGCGCTCAAAAATGTGCATGAAGAGGTGAAGGCGCGCTATTACGGCTGCGGCCTCGTCGTCCCGCAAGCGCTGGATGGTTGCCGCGTTCTGGACCTGGGATCGGGCAGCGGACAGGACGCTTATCTGCTCGCGCAATTGGTGGGCGAGAATGGCCACGTGACAGGTGTCGATGCGACACCTGAACAGCTTGCCGTCGCGCGCGAATACCAGAATTGGCACGCACTCGAATTCGGTTATGACAATGTCGACTTCATCGAAGGCGATATCGAGAAGCTGGGCGAGCTGGGCCTCGAAGAAGGTAGCTTCGATGTCATCGTGTCCAATTGCGTGATCAACCTCGTTGCCGACAAGGAAGCGGTATTCCTCGCCGCGCATCGCCTGCTGAAGCCGGGCGGTGAGTTGTATTTTTCCGACGTTTACGCAGACCGCCGCGTACCCCAGCACCTGCTCAGCGACCCCGTGTTACATGGCGAGTGCCTGTCCGGCGCGCTGTATTGGGGTGATTTTGACAGGCTCGCCAAAGCAGCCGGTTTCGCCGATCCGCGCCTCGTCACTGATCGCCCGCTCGGCATCAATGACCGCGAAGTGAAAGCCAAGCTCGACGGGATCAATTTCGTTTCCGCCACCTATCGCCTGTTCAAGCTCGATGGGCTGGAGCCGCAATGCGAGGATTACGGACAGGCCGTACGCTACAAGGGCTCGCTCGAAGGCCATCCGCGCGTCTTCGAACTGGATGCACACCATGCCATCGAAGCGGGCCGGACTTTTCCGATCTGCGGGAATAGCTGGCTGATGCTGGCCGACACGCGTTTTGCCGAGCATTTCGAATTCATCGGCGACTTCTCTCGGCATTATGGCGTCTTCCCCGGCTGCGGCACCGATGCGCCGTTTGGCCAAACCTCATCTGACGCTGCCGCTGCTGGCGCTGCCTGTTGCTGAAAATTCTCGTCACTGGTGCCGCCGGCCTGATCGGTGGTGAAGTCTGCGCGCGTCTTGTCGAGAAGGGCCACGCAGTCACCGGCATGGTGCGCCGCAATCCCGAAATTCGCGGCAATGATGGCGCGCTGGTGGAAGGGATCGAAACCGTCAGCGGCGATGTGACCTTACCAATGATGGGTCTCGATCCCGCTCGCCATGATGTCGTCATACACTGCGCTGCCAGCCTCGAATTCGATGCGCCGGAGGAGGAACTTCGCGCGATCAATATCGAGGGTACGAAGAACGCGCTCGCCTATGCGAAGGCGGCAGGCGCGGCTTTCCTGCATGTCAGCACCGCCTATGTCTGCGGGCAGCAGGGCGGTGTGATCACGGAAGGCCGGGTGCCCGAGGGCCGCACATTCACCAATCGCTACGAAGCGAGCAAAGCGGCAGCAGAAGCGGTCGTCGCGGAGAGCAGCCTGCCCTTCGCGGTGGCGCGCCCCTCCATCGTGCTGGGCCATAGCGAGACAGGCATAATCCGCGACTTCCCGTCACTCTGCAATGTCTTCCGCCTGATGGCGCGCGGCAAGGTCACGCAGTTTCCCTGTGTGCAGGGATCCACGTTGGACCTCGTCCCGATCGACCATGTGGCCGAAGGTATTGCGCGTATTGCCGAGCGGATGGAGCAGGCCGACGGTGGCTATTTTCACCTCGTAGCCGAGAGCCCTCTTCTGGCGGCAGAATTGGCGCATGGTGTTGCGCGGGTGGACCATTTCCCGGATCCTGAAGTCGTCGCGCCCGAAGATTACGACCCCACGCAATTGCGCCCTGCCGAGCAGATGCTTGCGGGCCGGATGATCGGCACCTTCGGCCCCTATTTCACCCGCGATCCGCAATTTGACGACACAGAATTTCGCGCGCTGACCGGGCTGGAGTGCGGAGTGACGGATGCTGCGTGGCTGGACCGGCTTATCGCTTACGGGATTGAGGCTGGTTACCTGCCAGCGGCTTAGCGGACATCGGGATAATACCGCTCCAGCCGCTTCTTCGCGCCGAGCCCCCATAAAAAGCCGACTTTCAGGTAAATCCAGTTCGCTTTGAATGAGCCCCATTCGGCGATGCGGCGGTCTGACGTTTCAACGCGGTCTGCAATCATTTTGACCCGGCCAAAGCGCGTCATGCGGATGCACAAATCGGCCTCTTCCATCACTTTCGCCTCCGGATCGCAGCCGCCGCAGTCGAGAAATTGCGCGCGGCGGAAAAACATGGCGTGATCGCCGAACAGCAGGCGGCATCCGCGCACGAAAAGATGCGGGCGGAACAGGAGCGGCGCGTACCAGGTCTTCGCCCAATTGTGCAGCGTGGTGCCCCAGCGGGTCTTGTCCGGCCCGCGCAGGATCGGTCTGAAGCCCGCGAGGCTGATGCGTTCATCTGCCAGGGTCTCTTCAATTGCGGCGATGAAATGCATCGGGGGCACGGTATCGGCGTGCAGCACGACGACATACTCGCCCGCCGCTGCCTCGACGCCGGCATTGATCTGTCGACCCCGCCCTGCTTCCGTTTCGATCACCCGCCAGCCCTGTGCCTGCGCCAGCTCGACTGATCGATCCGTGCTGCCACCGTCCACCGCGACCACTTCCATCGGTTGCGGATCGAGTTTTGCCAGATGCTCTGCCAGCCGTGGCAGGGCGCGCTCTTCATTGAGCATGGGGATGACGATTGTCGTCCGGCTCACGCAGTCAATTCCGGCCATGCGGCAAGGTCTTCGGGCCGATCACAATCGTCGAGTTCGGTAAGCTTCGCGTAAGCGATGTTATGAGCAACCAATCGCGCCTCGGTCTCTGCGAGCACGGCGTCAGTCCCCCACGCCATGTCCTGCCACAGGAATGGGAGTTTCCGCTGAAAGCCGAGCAAATAATAACCGCCATCGCTCGCCGGACCGATCACTGCGTCATTGGTTTCCAAAGCCGCCACCGCATCGCAAAGATGCTGCGCGGTGAGGCCCGGAATATCCGCGCCAAGCAGGATCGCAGGGGCGGGCACACGGGAGAGCCGAGCACCCAGATCGCCCTCGCCCTGCTCGACGAGCGTCACATCATCGCCCAGCCAATCCGCAAAATCGCGGCCCATTGCGCCGGTGGTCCAGACGGCGAACGGCAGGCCGCTTTCCCTGATCGTAGCCAGCGTCCGCTCGACCAGCCGCCGATGAAGCGCCGCCGCGCCGTCCTCTCCCAGAGCCGGGATCAGCCGCGTCTTCGCCCTCCCCGCATGCGGGTATTTCGCGAACAGGGCGATGGTAGGAAGCGCGTCAGCCATAGTCTCCCCTACCGCCTCTCGACTGCGCTGGCGAGCCGCCCTGTGCCCCAACTTGGCAAGAGGCCCCGCTTCGTCTAGCCTGTGATCAGGTTCCGCTCAGATGTGGCGGGTATTGGAATTTGGAAAGTACGTATCTCATGGCGGATTATACTCCGCCGGATGGACGCGAGAAGGCCCCGAACGAGGCGAAAAACCAAAAAGGTTATCGCCCAAAAGCACAAAAAGGCCCGCAGCGCGCTCCCGGCGATAAAAAAGCTAAGAGCCAGCCGAACACAGGCAACGGGTCACCGCAATGGCGGCGTCCTCCCCACAAATCCTACAAGCAGGCCTATGCCGCGATCGACCTCGGCACCAACAATTGTCGCCTGCTGATTGCGCGCCCTTCGGATGAAAATTTCGTCGTGATCGACGCGTTCAGCCGCGTCGTCCGGCTGGGTGAGGGATTGGCGCAGACCGGGCGGCTATCCGATCACGCCATGGACCGCGCATTGGGTGCTCTGAAAATCTGCGCCGACAAATTGCGCAAACGCAATGTCCACCTCGCTCGCTCGGTCGCTACCGAAGCCTGCCGCCGGGCAAGCAATGGCGAAGCATTTATCGAGCGCGTGCGGCGCGAGACAGGCATCGTGCTGGATATCATCAGCGCGCAGGAAGAAGCGCGGCTGGCGGTGCTGGGCTGCCATATCCTGCTGGAAGACGGTGTCGGGCCGGCGATCATTTTCGATATCGGCGGCGGATCGACCGAGCTGGTGCTGATCGAGCCGGGCGCGCCGGTCCCCCGCATTCTGGACTGGCAAAGCGTGCCGTGGGGCGTTGTCTCGCTCACCGAAACAGTCGGCCATGAAAGCGGTTCTCGTGAAGATCGGCTGGCCCGCTATGCCAAGATGAAGCAGCTGGTGACCGATAGCTTTGCCGAGTTCTCGGAGCGGATTAGGCAGCATAGCGCGCCGGACCAGCGCCTGCTCGGAACCAGCGGCACGGTGACAACGCTGGCGAGCGTGCATCTGGGCCTGCCACATTATGACCGCAGCCAGGTCGACGGGCTGATCGTGCCGACCGACAGTATGCGCGATATCTCTCAGGATCTCGCTGCCATGTCTCCCGGCGAGCGATCCGAACTGGATTGCATCGGCCATGAGCGAGCGGAACTCGTGGTGGCGGGATGCGCAATTCTCGAAGCAATTCTCGACATTTGGCCAGCCCCGCGCCTTGGCGTTGCAGACCGCGGCATTCGCGAAGGCATCTTGCGCAGCTTGATGACGGCGGACGCGGAAGGGCAACAGACTCAAGCCGCCATGCGGCGCGACAAATCTGCAGGAGCAAACGGCTGATGGCGCGCGCAGGACAGGATTCGCAGCGGCGGCTGAAAACCGCAAAGAAGCGCAAGGCTAGTAGCCAGCGCTGGCTCGAGCGGCAATTGAATGACCCTTATGTCAAAAAGGCCAAGGACGAGGGCTGGCGCAGCCGCGCGGCTTTCAAGCTGATCGAGCTCGATGACCGCTTTGGCCTTGTCAAAGGCGCGACCCGCGTGATCGATCTCGGCATTGCACCGGGCGGCTGGAGCCAGGTCGTGCGAAAGCGCGCGCCCAAAGCGGCGGTGGTTGGCATTGACTATCTCGAGACCGAGCCGATCGACGGTGTGACCATCCTGCAGATGGATTTTATGGACGATAAAGCGCCCGCCGCGCTAGAAGAGGCGCTGGGCGGCCCGGCTGACCTCGTGCTGTCAGACATGGCAGCCAATACCGTCGGCCACAAGCAGACAGATCACCTTCGCACCATGGCGCTGGTCGAAGCCGCCGCATGGTTTGCGGTCGAGAACCTTGTCGAAGGTGGCGCTTTCGTGGCCAAAGGCTTTGCCGGCGGAACGGACAAGGAATTGCTCGACTTGCTGAAAAAGCATTTCAAGACGGTCAAACATGCCAAGCCGCCTGCCAGCCGCAAGGGTTCGAGCGAATGGTATGTGGTGGCGCAGGGCTTCAAGAAGACCGGGTAACCGCGTCTGCGGCGCAAACAAAAAGCCCCGGCGCTTGGCCGGGGCTTTTGCGTTTCACTGGAAGTGAAAGAATTACTCGGCTGCAGCCTCTTCAGGAGCCGCGTCCCCAGCAGCAGCGTCTTCAGCGCCGTCTTCTGCCGGTGCTTCTTCGCCCTCAGCGCCTTCTTCACCCTCGGGTGCCTCTTCTTCCGGCACGAATTCGGGCAGAGCCGGGCCGCCGCCATTATCACGCAGATAAAGAATCACGTCCGCGCGTTCCTGCGCATCGTTCAAGCCTGCGAACGTCATCTTGGTGCCAGCGGCAAAAGCAGCCGGGTTGGCAAGCCATGCGTCCATCTGCTCGTAAGTCCACGCGCCGCCAACGCCGAGCAGGGCATCAGAATAGGCAAATCCCGGTGCGTGCTCGCCAATGGTCGCGCCCATCACGCCATACAGGTTCGGGCCGATGCCGGTCGCGCCGCCCTGCTCGATCGTGTGACAGGCAGAGCACTTCGCGTAAACGGCAGCTCCAGATTCCGCAGAGCCAATCGAAAGACGCTCGGCCAGCGAGGCTTCCGTCACCGCGCCAGCGGCGGTTTCTTCCGGTGCGTCAATGTAATAGCCCCAGGCGAATTCCTCGCCTTCTTCCGGCAAATCACTCTGGAAATACATGTCGGAGACAATGGCTCCGCCTAGTGCGACGATGCCAGCACCCAGGATCCAGCCAAAAGCGGTATTCATACGATCATTCATGACAAGTCATTTCTAACGTGCGTTGAGATATGGGTGGCGACTTAGTGGGGTGAGGGCGCGCGCGCAAGGGGGCACGAAGGTCTAATCGCTTGTCGCTAAGGCGTCGCCGGGTTAGTCGCTCGGGTTCTATGCAGAGTTTCCCCGCCCCAGCCCTCGCCATGGTCGAAAAAATGCGCGCCGCCGCTACTGCGGAACCGGATCGGGCGATCGCCTTTCAGGGCTCGCCCGGAGCCAATTCGCATCGTGCCGTCAGCGAGTGGGACCCGGCTGCGCTGCCCCTGCCCTGCTTCAGCTTTGCCGCCGCGATTGATGCAGTGAAACGGGGCGAAGCATCCTGCGCAATGATCCCCATCGACAATTCTCAAGCAGGCCGGGTGGCCGATATACATTTCCTGCTTCCCGAAAGCGGTCTCTCCATCGTAGGCGAGCATTTCATGGCGATCCACCATGCGCTGATGGCGCTGGATGATGAAGGCCCGTTCGAGGCCGCCTACAGCCACCCTCACGCATTGAGCCAAAGCCGTCATTACCTGCGCGAACGCGGCATCGTGCCGCTCAGCCATGCGGACACGGCGGGCGCTGCAGCCTATATTGCGGACAAGGGCGATCGCAAAGTCGCAGCCATTGCGCCTGCGCTCGCCGCCGATCTTTATGGGCTGAAAATCGTCGAGGAGAATGTCGAGGATAGCGCCGACAATACCACGCGCTTCGTCGTCCTCGCGCGCGAAGCGCTAGATCCCGCCGTGCTCGAAGGGCAGGAAGCGATGACGACGTTCATTTTCGAAGTGAAGAACATTCCCGCCGCGCTGTACAAAGCGATGGGCGGCTTTGCGACCAATGGTGTGAATATGACGAAGCTGGAGAGCTATCAAAAGGGCACCAGCTTTGCCGCCAGCATGTTCTATGCCGACATCATCGGTGCGCCGGGGGATCCAGCTGTTGATCGGGCCTTGGAAGAGCTGGCTTTTCATTGCAAGGAACTGCGCTTGCTCGGCAGCTATCCCATGGCGCGCGAACGCGGTTGAGCGCAGAGGATTGTGGTGCCTGCCTTTATTGCCGAGCAGACCCGTCTGACTCAATCGAGACTTTCTGGCCCAAAAGCCGCACCAATTCATTGCTTCGCAACAGATGCCATGCCAATTTGCGCAGCGTGACGATTTCATCGGGGACAGATGCGCTGCCACAGGTCGCGCAAAGGCAGCGGGGGGAGCTGGCACCACAGGGCGATTTCGATCAGACCTATGCCGATTTGCGCGCCGATGAGAGCATCCAGTTTGCCGAAGTCGAATTCCCTGCGCAGGAGCCGCCGCCCGATTGGCTCACCAATTTGCTCGAATGGCTTTCCGAAGTGCTCGCCCCGCTAGGCAGGTTCTTCGTCGCGATCTGGCCGGTGCTCCAATGGGTGCTGATTATTGCCGGGATTGCGCTGCTGGTGCTCCTGATCGTCCGCATGATCGAGCCTGATTTCCTTCGCCGGAAGAAACGCAGCGCAGCCAAGGACGAAGATTCTTGGGCTCCTGACGAAGGCGAGGCGCTCGCCCTGCTGGAAGAAGCCGACCGTCTTGCGAATGAAGGCCGCTATGATGAAGCAACACATTTGCTGCTCAAACGATCGGTAGGGCAGATTGCCCAGGCGCGGCCGGATCTGGTCGAGCCATCGAGCACGGCGCGCGAGCTTTCGGCGGAGAGCCGCCTGCCGCAGGGCGCACGCGATGCCTTTGGGATCATTGCTGCGCGCGTAGAGCGGAGCTTGTTTGCGCTCAGCCCGCTGCATCAGGATGATTGGCAGGCGGCCCGCGCTGCCTATGCCGATTTCGCCCTCCAGCAAAAGGCGCTGGCGGCATGACACAGGTGAGTTCAAGTCGCGCCAATCCATTTCGCCCCGGCGTGGTGCTGGCGGTGCTAGCGATTGGCGCGAGTGCCTTCCTGCTGATGCTCTATGCCCTTGGCCAGGGCTGGACTGGCCAGCAAGACCGCGATGGCGGGACCCATGCAGCATCGAACGGCCTCACCGGTTTTGCAGGTCTGGTGCAGGTGGCGGAAGGCAGCGGCTATTCGGTCGAGCTTTCGCGCAATCGCGCGAGGACGAATGATTACGGCCTCGTGGTGCTGACCCCGCAGCTTTACGGCGATATCGCAGAATTGTCGGAGCTGGTGGAGGAACGGCAGAATCTGGACTCCGGGCCGACTCTTATCATCATGCCGAAATGGGCCGCCTATCCGATCCCGGCGCAGAACGAGGTCGAGACCGAAGAAGGCTGGGTCATGCTCGTCGATGCCCGGGCGCCGGGCTGGGTGAATGAGCTGGCGCTGACCGAAGGGGCGGAACTGTCGCTCGGCCAGACGAATGGCTGGAACGGCTTTGGCCGCAATGGCGATCTGCCCGATGAAACGCGGGTGCAGGCGCTGACCGGGCAGCCCGACCAACCTTTCAAGCCACTGGTCGTCGATAGCGAAGGCGATGTGCTGGTCGGCGCGCTTGAGCAGGAAACCAATGGCTACGATTACGAGCCGTGGCCGGTGATCGTGGTGTTCGAGCCCGATTTGATGAACAATTACGGTATGGCTGACAGGGAGCGGGCGCGGACTGCAATGTCCATCATCTCCGCCGCGACGCTTGGCGACGACATGCCGGTCAAATTCGATCTGACGCTGGCGGGCCTTGGCACATCGGAAAACCTGCTGACGCTGGCATTCAGCCCGCCGTTCCTCGCCGCGACGCTTTGCCTCATCCTCGCCTCCATCGTGATCGCATGGCGCGCGTTCCGCCGTTTTGGCCCGCCGGCGGTGGAAGGCCCCGCCATCGCGCGCGGTAAACGCCAGCTCGCGCGCAATGGCGCAGCGCTGGTGGCGCAGCTGAAGCGCTTCCATTTGCTGAAAGAGCCCTACGAGGCGCTGATCGGCAAACGCGTCGCCAATCATCTTGGCCTGCGCATCGCTGATAATGATGCGCGCGAAATAGCCATTGATCGCAAACTGCAAGCGCGCGGGCACACCGGCCCCCGCTTCGTCGATCTTGCCGGAGATCTGCGCGAAGCAGAGCGCCCCGGAGACATTATTCGCGCCGCACGCGCGCTGAGACAATTTGAAAGGAATCTGACGCAATGAGCATGACGCTGGAGGGCACTACGCAGCTCGCGGGTACGATCCGCAATGAAGTGAGCAAGGCGATCGTCGGCATGGACGACACGATCGAGCATCTGCTCATCGCTCTGGTGGCCAAGGGGCATGTGCTGATGGAAGGCCCGCCGGGAACGGCCAAGACGTTCCTCGCCAATTGCTTTGCTGCGGCAACGGGCCTAGATTTCGGACGCATCCAGTTCACGCCGGATCTGCTGCCGGGCGATATCCTCGGCTCCAACCTTTTTAACTTTCAAACCAGCCAGTTCACGCTGACGCGCGGGCCAATTTTCTGTGAGCTGCTGCTTGCCGATGAAATCAATCGTACGCCGCCCAAGACGCAGGCCGCGCTGCTCGAAGCCATGCAGGAACGCAAGGTGACGCTGGATGGCGAGACGCACATGCTGTCCGAGCAGTTCATGGTCGTTGCTACGCAAAACCCGATCGAGAACCAGGGCGTCTACCCGCTTCCCGAAGCACAGCTCGATCGCTTCGCGTTCAAGCTGCTTGTGCCCTACCCCAGCGCCGAGGAAGAGGCGCGCATCGTCCACCGCTTTGGTGAGCGTAGCGGGCCGCAAAGGCCAGCCGATTTCGGGATTGCGCAAGTGGCCTCGCCGCAGGATATCGCCGGTGCGCAGGAAGCGGTGAAAAGCGTCACTTTGGCGCAGGATGTGATCGATTACGCGGTTTCACTGGTGCGCGCGACGCGTGACAATCCCGATCTTGCTAGCGGCGCATCGCCGCGCGCCGCTGTGCTGCTCGCCAATGCCGCGCGCGCCCGTGCCGCGCTGCAGGGCCGCAATTACGTGATCCCCGATGATGTGAAGGCGCTCGCCACCTCAACACTTCGCCACCGCCTGCTGCTATCCCCTGCCGCCGAGATCGAGGGCAAGGAAGTCGAAACTCTGGTCGAACAGATGATCGAGCAGACAGAGGCGCCGCGGTGATCCTACTATTTACTGTCACCTTCCCCCTCGATGGGGGAAGGAGGTGCTGAGGTGATTCAACGCCTCCAGGCCCTCACGTCGCGGATCAATATCCCGGCCGTACCCATCGTGCCGACTGGCCGCACGCTGGTGATGCTTGGACTGCTCGCGCCGATTGCAGTCGTCATTGCCGCGACTGCGCCTGCCGCATGGATCGTCGCGCCAGCGGCTGCGGCGGCGCTGATTCTGGTCGCGCTGATCGATGGCTGGCTGGCTGGCGCAATGTCACATTTCGAATATGTCGTGCCGAGCGATGCCGAAGTCGGCCAGCCTGCGATGATCCGCGTGAATGCGGAGATCGAACGTGATGGCGATGCTACTCTGCCAGAAGCGGCCATTGGCTATGATCCCAGGCTAGGCGCAGACGGGGCGAGCCATTTCCGCCTCCAGCCCACGGGCAAGCCGGGGCAATTTTCCGGTGTGGGTGAAGCAGTGCCAGTGCGGCGCGGGACGGGTGAATTCCACGATCTCTGGCTCCGCTGGCCCGGGCCGCTGGGCCTCGCCGTGCGACAGACGCATGTTGAACTCGATGCGCGCATGCGCGTGTGGCCGGACCTCTCGCCGGTGCGCTCCCCTGTCTTGCAGGCCTTTATGCGGGACTCGCAATTCGGCCTCGTCGCGCGGCGCATTCGCGGAGAAGGCACGCAATTCGAAGCCTTGTCCGAATACGAACCCGGTATGGATCGCCGGCGCATCGACTGGAAAGCCAGTGCGCGGCACACAGCTCTCTACGCCCGCGAAAATGAAAGCGAGCGGGACAACCAGCTCGTCTTCGCTTTCGATTGCGGGCAGAGCATGTGCGAGCCGGTCGATGGCTTGCCGCGTATCGACAGGGCCGTCTCAGCGGCTCTCACCGCAGCCTATGTGGCGCTGAAAGGCGGCGACCGGGTGAGCCTGTTCGGCTTTGCCGATCACCCTCAGCTGATGACGCCATTCGTCAGCGATACGCGCGCTTTCCACCGTTTGCAGAGCGCCGCGGCAGAGCTCGATTATATCCCGCGCGAGCCCAACTTCACTCTCGCTCTCGCCACGCTGACATCGCGGCTGAAACGCCGCAGCCTGATCGTGCTGTTTTCCGATTTTACCGATCCGACGTCGGCGGAAATGATGGTCGAAAGCGTTGAGCGGCTGGTGCGCCATCACCTGGTGATTTTCGTCACCATGGTGGATACCGAATTGGAGGAGCTCGCGATCGAGGAGCCGGACAGCATGGGCGATATCGCCTCCGCCGTCAGCGCCGATGCCCTTGCCACTCAGCGCGCCATCGTACTGCAGAAACTGCGCCGCATGGGCGTGAATGTGATCGAGGCGCCGCATGACAAGATCGGCTACCAGCTGATCGACAGCTATCTCGCGACCAAGCGGGCGGAGGCAATCGGCTGATGGCGCTTTCCCTGTTCCGCAAGAATGAAATCGAACCGCCCGCCGATATTGAAGCGGCGAGCCTTCGCTCGGACAAATTCCGACTGGAGCGTGAAGTCGACTGGCAACGGCTCGATCAGATCGTCACCGCGCTCGAGAAGGGACGGCCCAAGCGCATCAGTGATGACGATCTGCTCAATTTGCCAGTGCTGTATCGCAAGACCGCGTCCAGCCTTGCGGTGGCGCGGGAGACATCGCTCGATGCCTCCACGCTCGATTATCTTGAGGCGTTGGTGCGCCGCGCGTGGTTCCAGATCTACGGCCCGCGGGTTGGCTTTTTCGGCTGGCTGAAGCGCTTTTTCCTCGGTGGATGGAGCGGAGCGATCCGAGCGATCTGGCTCGACATCTGTATCGCCTTTGCGGTGATGGTCGCGGGAACGATAGTCGGCTGGCTGCTCGTCGCGCGCGATCAGGAATGGTTCTATGCGCTGGTCCCTGGCGGCATGGCAGGCGGCCGTGTGCCCGGTGCTCCGCGTGAAGTGCTGGAAGAAACGCTGGGCCATCAGGGCGGCGCGGATGGGCTAGGCGTCTTTGCCGCATCGCTGTTCTCCAACAATACGGGCGTGGCGATCATGGCCTTTGCATTAGGCTTTGCTTTCGGGATCCCGACGCTGCTGCTGCTCGTGTACAATATGGCGCTGCTGGGCGCGATGCTGTGGGTGTTCGATGATGCAGGCCTCGGCACAGAATTTGCCGCTTGGCTGAGCGTGCACGGCACGACGGAGCTGGGCGCGATCATGTTGGCAGGCGCTGCAGGCATGCATGTCGGCCGCACCATGGCGTTTCCGGGCGATCGCTCGATCCTTTCCGCCATGCAGAGCGCTGGCGTACGCGCCGCGCAAGTCATGGCAGGCTGCACGATCATGCTGATCGTCGCCGGACTGCTGGAAGGCTATGCGCGCCAATTGGTCGATGGCACCGGCGCGCGCTTTGCCATTGGCGGCACAATGCTGGTGCTTTGGACACTTTATTTCCTTGCCGTGCGCAGCCCGAAGGAGCGTGAGGCATGAGCGCGGCGATGAATTTCATGCGCGGCGAGCCGGACAAGCGCGACCGTATGTTGGTAACGCCCGAAGGCCTTGCCCTGCCGCTGACTGTCGGCAGCAGGGGCGCGCGTGCAGGTGCACTGATGCTCGACATAATTTTCATCGTGCTGGGCATCATCGTGTTCTTCATCGTGATGGGACTGCTGGGATTCAGCCTGATCGATGTCGGCGAATCCGGAGGAGCGGGGCCGATCGCCGAGTTCCTCATCATCCTGGTGATTCTGTTCCTCTTCTTGGCCCGATACGGCTATTTCCTCTGGTTCGAGCTGGGCCCGCGTGGCGCCACGCCGGGAAAGAGATTGCTGGGCTTACGCGTTGCAGCGCGCGATGGTGGGCAGCTGACAGCCGAAATGGTGATTGCCCGCAATCTGGTGCGCGATGTGGAGGTGTTCCTGCCGCTGTTCTTCCTGCTTGGCGGCGGAGAGGATCAGGGTGTCGCTGGCCTTGCCGCTTTCATCTGGCTCGCGATCTTCGTCCTCTTTCCCTTCTTCAACAAGGATGCGTTGCGCGCAGGCGACGTGGTTGCGGGAACATGGGTGGTCGAAGCAAAGGCCGCCAAGCTGAAGGAAGCAATGTCACTCGCGCCCGATCGCAGCCGTGACTACCAGTTCGGAGAGGCCGAGCTTTCCGTCTATGGCGAGCACGAATTGCAGGTCCTCGAAACCGTTTTGCGGCAGGACCAGCCAGAAGCGCTTCGCGATGTGGCAGAGGCGATCACCGGCAAGATCGGATGGCGGCTTGGCCAAGGCGATGAGCGTGAATTCCTCGAAGCCTTCTACGCAGCTCTGCGCGCCCATCTTGAAAGCGGCATGCGCTTTGGCAAGCGCAAGCGCGATAAATTCTCGTAGGAGCGATAAGTCATATGATCCTGCGCCCGGCAAAGCCTCAAGATGCCAAAGCTCTTGCTACGTTGGGCCGCGAAAGTTTCTGCGCGAAGTTCGCACATCTTTACGATCCGGCTGACCTCAACGCCTTCCTTAAGGAAGTGTATTCGGTCGAAGCAGTATCAGGAGAGCTCGCCGATCCGCAGCTGACGCACCGCTTGGCCGTTGATGACGAGGACACGCTCATCGGCTTTATCAAGCTGAAGGACCCTAGCGGATATGGCAAATATTCGGACGCGACAAAACCTATCGGGCTGCAGCAGCTCTACTGCGCGCCGGACAGGACGGGCGAAGGCATCGGTGCCGCGCTGACGGATTGGGCACTCGCCGAAGCCCGGGCACGCGGCTGCGATGCCATCCAACTTTCGGTCTATTCGGATAATGACGGGGCGCAGCGTTTCTACCAGCGATACGGCTTTGCCAAGATCGCCGATATTTATTTCATGGTCGGCAATCACCGTGACGATGAATATCTTTACGAGCTGCGGCTTTAGCGCCGGAAAACTCTCATCAAACGCGGTTAAGCAGGCTTTAGGGCTTTTTCGCCATACCGGCGAGCAATGGAACATGTTGCAATCAAGCTGCCCGACTTCGAGGCCCCTGTTGCGCCGCTTCCCGGCGAGCTGGTGCACAATGAAGCGATCGAACGCATTCTCGACAGCGTACGCGGTCACCTAGGTGTCGAGATCGCCTTCGTCTCGCGCTATATCGAAGGCGAACAGCGCGAGCTGACGCATGTCAGTTCGGACCTTGACCTGCCCATGGGCCCGGGTTTTCGCGAGCCGCGCGAAGAAAGCTATTGCTGGCATATCCTCAACGGTCGGCTGCCAGAGCTTATTCAGGACCCCGCCGATTTTCCGGCCACGAAAAAGCTCGCAATTACCGATTTCCTGCCGGTCGGAGCCCATGTGAATACACCCCTGCGCCTGTCCGACGGAACCGTCTGGGGCAGCTTCTGCGCCCTTGGCCGAGAGCCCGATCGTACGCTGACGGAACGTGACCTCAATATCCTCAAAAGCTTTGCCGGCCTCGCCGCCGAACGTATCGAGAGCTCTCTCGAACACGACATTCTGTCCATGCAAGCGCGCGAACGCGTCGAGTCGATGCTGGACGGACACGGAGTTTCGACTTTCCAGCAGCCCATCATTTCGCTCGAGACGGGTAAGCCGGTGGGCGTCGAGTGCCTGTCCCGCTTTCCCGACCTGACGAAGCGCGGCCCCGATGCGTGGTTCGAGGATGCCGAACTGGTCGGCCTCGGCAAGGAGCTGGAAATGACAGCAGTGCGCTGCGCGCTGGAATCGCTGTCTTATATCCCGGACGGTCTCTACGCGACGGTAAACGTGTCGCCGCGAACGGTGGCTTCAGGCGCGGTGCGCGAATTGCTTGAAGAGGCAGGCACATCGAATGTCGTTGTCGAGATTACCGAGCATTGCCAAGTCGACGATTTCGAAGAGCTATCGCGCGAGATTTCCGCGCTGAAGGCGCATGCCAAAATCGCGATTGACGATGTCGGCACAGGCTATGCTGGCCTTCGCCATATCGTTGATCTGCAACCCGACATCCTCAAGATGGATATGGTCCTGACACGCGGCATCGAGGCCGATCCGGCGCGCAAAGCCATGACGGCTGCGCTGGTTCAGCTTGCAAGAGAAATCGGCTGCACATTGGTAGCAGAAGGCGTGGAGACCGAGGCGGAAGCACGCACGATGAAAAAACTCGGCGTGGATTGCGGCCAAGGCTATTTGTATTCCCGGCCGCTACCCGTAGTTGCCGCCCAGCAATTCCTAATGGAAGCGGGCAAAGAACAGTAAAGGGTCAGGACGCGCCTTCGGGCTCGCCATCCGTTCCGGCATCTATTGCCCGCTGCTGCTTGCGTGTCATTTCCCGCGCAGCATAAATATCGCCAGCCTCGATTTGCACGTCCATACGTTCGGAATCGAATTTGCGATATTTGGCCTCGGCGCGGCTGATTTCGGTTTCACTCACGCCGACACTTTCCAGCGCGAGCATGGCCATGCGAATGGCGGATTCAAACACTTCGCGCACCACGCTCCGCGCCGGATTGCCTGCCAATTCGATGACCGACCGGCGATCATAAGCACGAACGTAGATCTGCGCTTTCGGGAAGGTTTCATGGACTGAGCGAATGAGGGCAGGGTCGGGCGTATCGTCGATGCAGAACATGATGAGCTGCGCATCCGCGCCGCCTGCCTGACGCAGCAAATCCATCCGCGTGCCATCGCCATAATAGACCTTGCTGCCGAACTCCTCGGCAATGTCGATCTGCGAGGCTTTGCGATCGATCGCCGTCACGGAAAGGCCCGCGGATCTAAGCATTTGCGAAACGCTCTGCCCGAAGCGTCCATAGCCCACCACGACGGCGCTCGCCCCCAGATTGCTCGGGGTCTCGCGTTCTTCTTCCTCGCCTTTCGGCTCTTCGCGAATGCGGCGGGTGGCGATCATCAGGAACGGCGTTGCAGCCATGCTGAGCGTAACAATCGCGCCGAAAATACTGGCGCTCTCAGGCGCGATCAGCAGCGCGGCCTGCGCCTGCGAATAAAGCACGAAGGCAAATTCACCACCTTGGCTCAGCAGCAGACCAAGCGCCAGCGCGCCTCGCCACGTCATGCCGACGAGCTTGCCGAGACCAAATATGATCGCGGCCTTCACGGCGATCAGGAGAATGGCAAAGCCGACGACGAAGAAGGGCCGTTCCGCGACAGCGCCGAGATCGAGCATCATGCCGACGGAAACGAAAAACAGGCCCAGCAGGATTGAGCGGAACGGCTCGATATCCGCCTCAAGCTCATGCCGGTAAGGCGTATCGGCCAGCATCACGCCAGCGATGAATGCCCCTAACGCGGCTGACAGGCCCAGCGACTGCATTACGAACGCGCTGGCGATGACGGTGAAGAGAGCGGCGACGATAAACAATTCGCGCTCTCCAAGACCGCCGATCAGGCGGAACAGCGGCCGAATGACCAATCGCCCGGCCAATATCAGACCGACTATCGCGATCACGGCATAAAGTGCGAGCTGCCATCCGGCAGGGCCTTCCTGCGCAGATGGATTGCGGCTCATGGCGGCGACCAAAGTGATCAGCGGGATGATCGAAAGGTCCTGAAACAGCAAGATCGAAAATGCCCGCTCACCAAATGGGGTTCGCAAACGCCCGGCGGATTGCAGCATTGGCAGCACCTGCGCGGTGGAGCTGAGGCCCAGCGGCAGGCCAATCGCCAGCGCCGCTTCCATCGTATAGCCGGTCAAGGCGAGGATCGTGGCGGTTACCGCCAGGCCACAGGCGGCAACCTGCGCAAAACCAAGGCCGAAAATGGCCGACTTCATCCGCCACAGCCGAGCAGGACTAAGCTCTAGGCCGACCACGAACAGCAGCATCACGATGCCGAGCTCTGCGACCACGGCCATTTCTTCCGCGCCCGAGACCAGGGCGAAAACCTGCGGTCCGAGCAGCGCGCCGGCCACCAGATAGCCGAGCGTTGCCCCAAGGCCAGCGCGGCGGAACGCCAGCACTGCCACCAACGCAAAGCCGAGGATCAGCAGCGCGTTCTGCAGGTCCAATCCGTGAGCACCGTGTTCCATATCGTCCCCTAAATTGACCCTCGCGGCCTCACAACCATTTCCATTTCCAGAACAGCAGCAATTGCACAATCAGGATCGCACCGCACAGGCCGACAACCACCCAAAATGCATTGCCATCATCCATTCCCGGCACCCCGCCCACATTGATCCCGAGCAGACCGGTGATGAACCCGAGCGGCAGGAAAATGCCCGCGACAATCGTCAGCAGGTAAGTCGCCTGCTCACTGCGAGCGATCGAGCTGGCGCGAATATCGTCCATCATGACAACCGCGCTTTCTTTGCTGATATCGAGATCTTCCAGATAGCGCCGCAGCCTGTCGATACTCTCGGCAATCTCACGCCGGTCATGGTCTTCAAACCACGGCGGCGCATATCGAGAGATGGATTCGAGCGCCTCATGCATGGGCCCCATATGGCGTTTCAGGCCAAGGCAATTGCGGCGGATGATGGCGATCTCGTCCAGCATCTGCTCCGCATTGCCGTCATCCTCCATATGCTCCAGCCTGTCGAGATGCTGGTTCATATCGACGATGGAACGGTTCATGCGATTGATCATCGCTTCAGTCAGTTCGGTGATCAGGGCGCCCGCGTCGGTGGGGCCGGCCTCACGCCTGTCGATCATTTTCAGCACCTGCCGCGGGGTCTGCAGCGGATTACGGCGCAGGGTCACCAGTCGCTTGCCGTCGCACCACATTTGCATGGACAGCATGTCTTCAGGCTCAGCGCCGGGATTGAAATTGATGCCGCGCAATGTCGCTACCAGCGTATTGCCTTCGCGAAAGGCGCGCGGACGCGTCTTGTCGCTCACCATCAATTCGCGGGTAGGTTCGGGAATGCCGAGTTCGACCAGCCATGGATCGACTTGTGGCTCTTCGCGGGCGAGGTGGACCCACAGCACTTCCGGCGTGCGCGAAGGCTTCCAGGATTTTGCCTCTTCCCAGCTGAGCTCGCGACCGGCACCCTCCCCGTCAAGCACGCGCGCAAACAGCAGCGGAGTTCCGGGGATCGGATCGCCGGATGGATTATCTAGTGTGCCAGTCACTGGCTCAGCCGGAATCGGTTCGTCCATCGCGCATCCATGCAGCAAATCGGGCGGGCTGTCATTGCCCCGTCATCCTGCCTCGCCTATATGGCTTGCCATGTCATCAATAAGACCTTGGCGCGACATCGCACGTCGCCAGTGCCGACAGATCATGGTGGGCGATGTCCCGGTGGGGGGCGATGCCCCTATCACCGTGCAGACCATGACCAATACGCCGACCGAAGATGTCGGCGCGACAATCGACCAGATCCGCCGGTGTGAGGATGTGGGTGCGGATATCATTCGCGTCTCCTGCCCCACCAAGGAAGCAACCGACCGCTTCGACGAGATCACCAAGGCCGCAAACGTCCCCATCGTTGCGGACATCCACTTTCACTACAAGCGCGCGCTGGAAGCCGCCGATAAAGGCGCTGCCTGCCTGCGGATCAATCCAGGCAATATCGGCTCGTCAGACAGAGTGGCCGAAGTCGTCCGCGCGGCAAAAGCCAATGGCTGCGCGATCCGCATCGGTGTGAACGCCGGCAGCCTCGAGAAGGATCTGCTCGAAAAATACGGTGAGCCTTGCCCCGAAGCGCTGATTGAAAGCGCGCTCGATCATATCAAGCTGCTGCAGGATCACGACTTCCATGAATACAAGGTGGCGGTGAAAGCCAGCGACGTATTCCTGGCGGTTGCAGCTTACCACGGCCTTGCGGAAACGGTCGATTGCCCGCTGCACCTCGGCATTACTGAGGCGGGTGGATTGATTGGCGGCACGGTAAAAAGCTCCATCGGCATCGGCTCGCTGCTGTGGGCAGGCATCGGCGACACGATCCGTGTTTCGCTTTCGGCTGAGCCGGAGCAGGAAGTTAAAGTCGGCTTCGAAATGCTGAAAGCGCTGGGCCTGCGCACCCGCGGTGTTCGTGTGGTCTCCTGTCCCAGCTGTTCACGTCAGGGGTTCGATGTGATCCGCACCGTGGAAGCATTGGAAGCGCGGCTTGAGCACATAAAAACGCCGATGAGCCTTTCGGTGCTTGGCTGCGTGGTTAATGGCCCCGGCGAAGCGCGCGAAACCGATATCGGAATTACCGGTGGCGGTGCAGGCAAGCATATGGTGTATCTGTCCGGCGTGACCGATCACCACGTGGAGTCCGAAGACATGCTCGACCATATTGTCGCTCTGGTCGAGCAGAAGGCGGCGGAGATCGAGGCGGGCACCGCCACGGCCTTCGATCCGCATGCTGAAGCGGCAGAATGATTGGGGGGAACACCAATGAGTGAAGAAAAGAAAGTTACCAAGCTGTCACCTGAAGAGGAAAAGCGCATCATCCAGGAAAAGATGCAGAAATCCGGCGGTGGCGGTGACAAGGATGTGAAGCACAAGAAATGATGACGCAGGCGGGCGGCAAAATTCGCGCGGGGCTCACCCGCATGGCAATTACGCCGCTCGCCGCATTACTCGCGCTGCCCGGTTGTGTTGCGATTAACGTGTCCGATAACGGCCCTGCGGCAAGCGCCGACGCACCTGAGCATCACGATTATCCGGAAGCGACGCCCTACGATGTGACAGTCGATCCCATGGTGGAAGTCGATGCCGCTCTCGCACGCGCAGCAGAGCGGGACACGCGACTGCTGCTCGTAATGGGCGGCAACTGGTGTCATGACAGCCGCGCGCTCGCCGGATGGCTTGAGACAGAGCGTTTTGCCAATCTGATCGAAGAGCATTACGAGCTTGTCTTCGTGAATATCGGCCTGCCGCAGACAGGCGATGGGCACAATCTCCATATTGCCGAGCGCTTCGGCGTAGTCGATATCGAAGGCACACCCAATGTTCTGGTCGTCACGCCCGATGGCCTGCTCGTCAATCGCGGTACCGCCAAAAGCTGGCGTAACGCCGCCAGCCGCAGCGAGGACGCGATTTACGACGAGCTTGTGGAGTTGGCGGATCGACCCGCAGGCATCCAACCGGTTGAAGGGATCGAAATCGCACAATGATCGGTCAGGCCGATATCGGCAGCATCCCTGCGCGCGATGACAATGGCCTGCTCCAGGCCTTCATTGAATGCCCAAGCGGCAGCCGACACAAGGTCGATCTCGACAAGAAACTTGGCGTGATGCGCTGGGCGCTCGAATTGCCCGCAGGCGTGACTTTCCCTGCAAATTTCGGATTTGTCCCGTCTACCCTGGCTGATGATGGCGATGCACTGGACGTGATTGTGCTGGCGGGCGGTCCTCTGCCAAGCGGCTCTATCGTCGCGGTGCGCCCGGTCGCCGTGCTTGCCATGTCGCAAACAGAGAATGGCGAAATGGTGCGCAATGACCGTATCGTATGTGTGCCGCCGCTTTGCCGAAGCTATGGCGAAATGCAGGATCTCGGCGATCTGCGCACCGGATTGATGTGGGAACTGGGCGACTTCTTCCGCAGTTACAACCACATGATCGACCGCGACATTGAAGTGCATGACGCCGAAGATCGCGAAGCGGCGGAGCAGGCAGTAGAAAAAGCCATCACCGCATACGAACACGCGCAATAGAGGCGACTACGCGGCTTGCTTCACGTCGTCCATCACGCAGATTACATGGCTCCCCGCCCGAAGCGCGGGACGTTCAAATTCGACAAATATTATCTCGTCATGGAAGCGCTTCGGCAGAGCGGGTATGCGCTGACCGAGCATTCGCCTGAGCCTTCCCCGCGCGAATGGCTGGAGGCAGTGCATTGCCCCGATTATGTCGAGCAGGTCTTCACTGCCAGCGTTCCGCGAGAGAAGGAACGGCGGATAGGCTTTCCCGTCACCCCCCATATTGCCAGCCGCGTGCGTCACACAAATGGCGGCACATGGCTCGCCGCCATGCTCGCCAAACAGCATGGCTATGCTGCCAATTCGGCTGCTGGCAGCCATCACGCGCTGCATGATTCGGGCGCTGGCTATTGCGTGTTCAACGATCTCGCCGTCACCGCCAATCGCTTGCTGGCGACGGGCGAGGCGAGCCGCGTTCTGATCGTCGATCTCGATGTGCATCAGGGCGATGGCACGGCTAGCCTGCTGGCAGGGCGCGACAACGTGTTCACCCTGTCCTTCCATGCGGAGAAGAATTTTCCTGTCCGCAAAGCGCGCTCGACACTCGATATCGGCCTTCCGGATAAGATTGGCGACGATGATTATTTGGCCGAACTCGACTGCCATCTGCCATCGGTGATGCAGCAATTCGCGCCGGATTTCGTGCTCTATCAGGCGGGCGTCGATCCGCATCGCGATGACAAGCTTGGCCGTTTGGCGCTGAGCGATGAGGGTCTGATACGACGCGATCGTTATGTGCTGGAGCAAGCACGATTGCGCGCCCTGCCTGTCGCCAGCGCGCTGGGCGGCGGATATGGGGTAAACCAGCGCGAAGTCGCTGCGCGGCACGCCCGGTCTATGCTCGCGCTCGCCTTTCCGCAGGCGGATGCCAGCGACCTGATCGACGCGACTTCGATCTTTACCGGGGTTTAAGGCCCGCATCCTAAAGTCGGCGCATGGATATCCGTGTTCCCTTTGCCTGCGTGTTGATTGCCGGCGGCGTGGTGGCATTCATGATGCCTGTGGCGGACGATGCTGCTAACGGTGCAAATGCTTCTGCGCTCGCCGAGACGGCGGCAGATACAGGCGATGCGCAATTGGCTTCGCTGGAGATGGATACGCCTGCGACATGGAACGATCAGGTCCGGCTCGATCGTGAAGGCGATGGCCATTTCTACGCCGAGGTCTTCGTCGATGGCACACCGTCTCGCATGATGGTCGATACCGGCGCCAGCGTTATCGCGCTGACGGGCGATGATGCGGCGGCGATGGGCCTCTATTGGGACGAAAGCGAAGTCGGCCCCGTCGCTCAGGGCGCGAGCGGCGTTGTCTACGGGGTGCACACGCAGCTGAGCACTGTGCGCCTCGGCAATTTCGAAGCGCGCGATGTGCAGGCGATGATCATTCCCGAAGGCCTTGGCATTTCGCTGCTCGGCCAATCTTTTCTCTCCACCATCAATTCGGTCGAAATCGCCGATGATCGCATGCTGCTCGAAAGCGAGCGGCCATGAACATGAATTCGCTCCTGCCGCGCCGATGGCGCGCGAAGAAGGAAGCTGCGGCGCACGCTGAGGCCATTTCCGCGATTCTCGACACGCCCCCCATCGTGCCCAAGCAGGATGGCGTTGTGCTGTTCTCCATGATCGGCACGGCGGTGCTCCTGCCCTACCTCGTCGCGGTGAAGAGCCTGTGGCACAATCTCCAGCGCGGGCGGGTCGCGATCCTCGATGACGGCACGCTGACCGCTCAGGACAAGGCCATCCTCGCCCACCACTGCGGCGATCCGGAAATCACGCGCATTTCCGATGTCGTGCTGAAAGAATTCCCGGCGGGCGGCACGTGGGAGCGTCTGCTCACCATCCTCGACCGGCGCGAAAGCGAGTATTGGATCCAGCTCGACAGCGACACGGTGACGATTGGCGAGGTGCCCGAAATCGCCGAGGCGATCGCGCGCAATCGCAGTTTCGTTTTTCTCGGCGGAGAAGATGCTTCGGTCGGCCCGCTTCCACTCAAGGAATTCCGCGAGCGCTTTTACCCCGATGGTCCGGCAGAGGGCCATGTGCAGTCGCGCATCGAGTCTCGCCTCGACACGGTAGATGCTGAGCGCGGCTGGAAATATGTGCGCGGCTGCTCGGGATTTGCCGGCTTCTCAGCCATGGGCGCAGGCCGCCCGCTCGCTTCAGCGTTTCTCACTGAGATGAAGCAACTGATCGGCGAGGACGATGTGACGATCTGGGGCACCGAGCAGGTCACGTCCAACTTCCACCTCGCCAATGAGCGCGAACCAGTGGTTCTGCCTTACGATCGTTTCATGAATTACTGGGCGGAAGATTGGGGCGATGACACCGCCTTCGTCCATTTCGTCGGCACGCACCGGCATGACGATGGCGCCTACATTCGCGCGAGCCTGCAGGCGATCGAGGCGATCAAGCAAGGCTGAGGCGGGAGGCGTATGGACAAGGTTCATCCGCCATGTGACATATGCGGGGCCATGAATCGCCGCCAGCTAATCACCGCTACCCTATCCGCCGGCGCCGCGCTTTCCGCCCCCGCTCGGGTGTTTGCACAGGCAGCGCCAGACCCGCGCACGCGCCGCTTGCTCGAAATCGCTCAGCGCGAAGTCGAGCGGGTTGGTACTACGTTATGGCAGCGCGATGTCGTGGGCATTGCCGATTTTGGCTTGCATTCTGCACAGCCGCGCTTTCACTTCGTCGATCTGCTGAATGGCCGCGTGAACAGCGCGCTGGTGACGCATGGCAGCGGCTCCGATCCCGAGCATGATGGCTGGCTAAACGACTTTTCCAACCTTCACGATAGCTGGGCGACCAGCCGCGGCGCTTATATCACCTGGGAGTGGTATGAAGGGCGCTATGGCACATCCGTGCGGCTTGGCGGGCTGGATGAAAGCAATTCCAATGCGCTGGACCGTGCGATTGTTCTGCATTCAGCGGGTTATGCGACGCCCGGGCATGTGTCGGAATGGGGGCGGCTCGGCCGCTCGAACGGCTGCCCCGCTTTCGGCACGGAGACTTTTCCTGAGGTGCTCGCTCGTCTCTCAGGCGGACGACTGATTCTCGCTGATACGCTGGGTATTGGCGCAAATGGCGAGGATATCGCCATGCCGCCGCAGGATCCGGTGGATTTCGAAGCGGCGATTGCCGAGCGCCGTGCGCGCAACATACCGGAGCCAGAGGCTAGCGAAAGTGAGCTGGAGCGGATTTACCGCGAGGCCAATCCGACGCTGCGCGAAAGCTGATCGCGATCAGCTTGCGGTGGTGCGGGCGTCCTCGACAATCTCGATCACCTCCTCGCTCGTCGCGCGGTTGCGATTGCCCTGACGCGGTGCGTCGAGCGATGCGAGCACGGGTGCATCGCGATTGTAGATGTCATCAAAGCTGCGCAGATTGCCTTCTGCATCCAGCCCCATAGTGAAATAGGTGATGTAGACCGGCATGGTCCGCTCCACCGGCACGCGGGTGTAGTCGCCGCTCGCCGAGATCGCGACCGCCTCGTCCCGAGTTGCGCCGCGACCGAGGATAGCCACGGTCATCGCCAGTTCCAGCGCGCGTTCCACACGGATGCAGCCGTGGCTGCGTGCGCGATTGTCGCTGTCGAACAGATGGCGCTGCGGCGTGTCGTGCAAAAAGATCGCATGCGGATTGGGCATGTCGAGTTTCATCATGCCGAGCGAATTGCTTGGCCCCGGCTGCTGCACCACGGTGATCCAACCGTTGGCACCACGCGTGGCCGTATAGCCATTGCGCCGCGCCCATTGCGGATTATTGAGCACGCGGTTGCCCAGCCCTTCGCCGCGCACGATGCTCTGCGGCACTGTCCATGTCGGGTTGAATACCACGCCTTCCACAGTCTCCATCAGCTGCGGCGTAGCGGTGCGCCCCGGCGCGCCGACGATAGTGCGATAGGTGCTGATGATGCGATCATTCACCATCAGGCGCAGCTGATATTCCGGAACGTTTGTGATTAGATATTGCCCGCCGAGATCGCGCGGCAGCCAGCGCCAGCGGTCCATATTAGCGCGTATGATTTGGCGGCGGCGCGTATCGCTTTCGGGCGTTTCTGCAAGCGCATCACGGAGCGCTGCGTAATCGGCATGCGCAGGATTGAGCGAAGACAGCACGCCTGCAATGTCGCCCGTTTCCATCGCCTCTGCGAGCAAAGGACCGACAGGCAGCAGGTCGGGATCGGGATCGACGACAAACCATTGCCGGCGCGATTCCATCGGTGTGCGGCCATCGCGCAGATCCTCGACAAGCCAGGCGAACACGCCGCTCGCGCGGGTGTTGAGCGCTTCGCTTTCCCCATTGGCGATTTCGGCACTCAGCAGATCCGGGCGATAGTCCCCGGGCACCAGACCCTCCGCATCGACGCTTTCGACGTAGGCCAGAAGTGCATTCGCTTGATCGAGCGACCATTGCTGGACGGCGGGGAAGGGATCGCTCTGGACGATCTCATTGCTTTGGAGGCCGGGCGTTGCCGTGACTTCGGCAGCGTCTTCCTGCTCCAGAATATCCTGAGCAAACAGCACCTGCGCCGTGCCCGGAGCGGCAATAACCGCCAGGCTCGCAAGCGCGCCGCTCCACCCTAGGAAACGCATCAGAATCGAGTCCCTGTTAACCATAATCATCGGCAGATAGTGCCGATTTGCGTCTCCGCTATCAAGCATGGCTGCTTTCGCGGTCCTGAACCGCGATAAAGAGAGATGACGAAACGTACCTCGCCGCCTAGAGCGCGTGACACGTCATGGAACACAAACAGCGCCTTCTCCTGCCCTTTCTGGCAGCCTTTATCGGAGTCGGTCTCCTATCCCTGATGGATGCGTTGATGAAAGGCGCGTCGCTGGCGACCGGAGTTTATACCGCCTCGCTTCTACGCTCGCTGCTGGCCGCCGCCATGCTCGCGCCGATCTGGCTCACGACCGGCTTTGTCTGGCCGAAGCGTGCAGTCCTGAAGCTGCATATCGAGCGCGGCGTTGTGTCAGCCGTGATGGCACTCACCTTCTTCTATGCGCTCACCAAACTTCCGATTGCCGAGGCCATCGCGATCAGTTTCATCGCCCCGCTGATCGCCCTCTATTTTGCGCGGATTTTCTTGGGTGAGACAATCAGCCGCCAGGCAATTGTCGCCTCGCTGATCGGATTTGCCGGGACAATCGTGATTGTCAGCGGCAGGCTTGGGCGCAGCGATTTTGACGAAGGCGTGGCGCTTGGTCTTGCCTCGCTGAGCATTTCCGCCCTGCTCTATGCCTATAATTTCGTCGTCATTCGCCGCCAGTCGCAAGTGGCCAAACCACTCGAATGCGCGACCTTCCATTCGGGTGTCGGCGGATTGGTTCAGGCGCTGGCGGCGCCCTTCTTCTTCCTCCTGCCCGATACCGAGACGCTTGGCATGATCGGCATTGCTGCCGCACTTACAGCGATTGCCTCCATGCTAATCGCGTGGACTTACGCGCGGGCTGAAGCGCAAGTGCTGGTGCCTGTCGAATATACCGGATTTTTGTGGGCCGCGCTGTTTGGCTGGCTGTTTTTCCGGGAAGACGTCACTCTCACCACCATACTGGGCGTATCGCTGATCGTCGCGGGATGCTGGCTCGCGATACCGCGCACCAAAGCCTCGGCGGACGCAGCCAAGCCAATTGCTAGCCCCAAGGCGGACTAGCCGGCACTGCCCTCACGGACCAGCACTTCTTCTTCGGGCTCATCTTCTGCCCAATCGGAGCTCTGCCACACTAAACCTGCTGCCGCTCCGAACACCGCAGAAAGGACCAGCGCGAGAAGCATGATGGGAACGCCTAGCGGAGCCTTGCGCCGGGAGGGCTTACTAAGGGCCATTCAGTTCACTTTCCTTGCACCATCACGAAACAATCTTCGTGAAACAGCGTTAAGACATAAGGCTACTTGACGAGTCCGCGACAAACGCGCAACTCGCCCCCCAAAACACGGCCACTTTTCGCATTGGTAAGGCCGTTTTCGCAACACTTTAACAGGATCACTCATTCATGACCCAGGTCGGCTCCAACACTCTCGGAACACGCAAGACAATGGATGTGGGCGGCAAAACATACGCCTATTATTCGCTGAAAGCCGCGAGCGAGAAGTTTGGAGACGTCTCCCGCCTGCCGCATTCGATGAAAGTCCTGCTCGAAAACATGCTGCGGTTCGAGGATGAAGGTTTCACGGTCGGCGAAGAGCATGTGAAGGCGATTGTCGACTGGCAGAACGATCCGAAGACCGGCAGCGAGATCCAGTACCGCCCGGCGCGCGTGCTGCTGCAGGATTTCACCGGCGTGCCATGCGTTGTCGACCTTGCTGCCATGCGCGATGCGATCGGCAAACTTGGTGGCGACACCGCGAAAATCAATCCGCAGGTGCCGGTTAATCTCGTGATCGACCACTCGGTAATGGTCGACGAATTCGGCCACCCGCAGGCGTTCGAAATGAACATGGATCTCGAATACAAGCGCAATGCCGAGCGCTACGACTTCCTCAAGTGGGGTGCAAAGAGCCTCAAGAATTTCTCCGCCGTTCCTCCGGGCACCGGCATTTGCCACCAGGTGAACCTGGAACACATCGGCAAGGGCGTGTGGTCCTCCGAAGACCAGAACGGCGAAATGGTTGCCTATCCCGATACCTGCGTGGGTACCGACAGCCACACCACCATGATCAATGGCCTTGGCGTGCTAGGCTGGGGCGTTGGCGGTATCGAGGCCGAGGCCGCGATGCTTGGCCAGCCGATCTCCATGCTGATCCCCGAAGTCGTCGGCTTCAAGCTGGACGGCAAGCTCGCTGAAGGCGTCACTGCCACCGACCTCGTGCTCACCTGCGTGCAAATGCTTCGCGAGCATGGCGTGGTTGGCCGCTTTGTCGAATTCTACGGCGAAGGCGTTGCAAACCTCAGCCTCGCCGACCGCGCGACGATCGCCAACATGGCACCCGAATACGGCGCGACCTGCGGCTTCTTCGGCATTGACGACAAGACGCTCGAATATTTGCGCCTCACTGGCCGCAGCGAAGAGAGCATTGCGCTGGTCGAAGCTTACGCCAAGGAACAGGGCATGTGGTTCACGCCGGATGCAGAGCCTGTTTTCTCCAGCACGCTGTCGCTCGACATGTCTTCGGTCGTCCCCAGCCTCGCTGGCCCGAAACGCCCGCAGGACAAGGTTGCGCTCCCCGAAGTGGACGAGCTGTTCAATGGCGAGCTCAAGAGCGTGTACAAGAAGGACGCAGCGGTGCGCGTGGATGTCGATGGCAAGGACCACGATGTCGGCGACGGTGACGTTGTAATCGCGGCCATCACTAGCTGCACCAACACTTCCAACCCGGACGTTCTGATCGCCGCCGGCCTCGTCGCCAAAAAGGCGCGTGAGAAGGGCCTTGCGCCTAAGCCTTGGGTGAAGACTTCGCTCGCACCCGGTTCGCAGGTGGTGACCGACTATCTCGAAAAGAGCGGCCTGCAGGATGATCTCGACGCCATCGGCTTCGACCTTGTCGGCTATGGCTGCACAACCTGCATCGGGAACTCCGGCCCGCTCGCCCCGCCGATCAGCAATGCGATCAACAATAACGATATCGTTGCGGCCTCGGTGCTTTCGGGCAACCGCAACTTCGAAGGTCGTGTCTCGCCCGATGTGCGCGCCAACTTCCTCGCTTCGCCTCCACTGGTGGTCGCTTACGCGCTGAAGGGTACGGTCACCCAAGACATCACCGAAACGCCGATTGGACAGGACCAGGACGGCAATGACGTGATGCTCGCCGACCTGTGGCCCACCAATCAGGAAATCTACGACCACCGCGTCGCCAATATCGACCGCGAGATGTTCGAGAAGCGCTATGCCGACGTCTATAAGGGCGATGAGCACTGGCAGGCGATCAAGGTCGAAGCCAGCGACACCTACAATTGGAACCCATCGAGCACCTATGTCGCCAACCCGCCGTATTTCGACGGGATGAGCATGGAGCCGGAGGCCATCACAGATATCGAGGGCGCAAAGCCGCTCGCGATCCTCGGCGACTCGGTCACGACGGACCACATTTCTCCCGCCGGCTCGATCAAGGAAGACAGCCCCGCCGGCTCCTACCTCGTCAGCCACCAGGTGCCGAAGAAGGACTTCAATTCCTACGGCTCGCGCCGCGGCAATCACGAAGTGATGATGCGCGGCACTTTCGCCAACATCCGCATCAAGAACGAGATGGTACCGGGCGTTGAAGGCGGTGAAACCGTCTACAATGGCGAGCAGATGCCGATCTACGATGCGGCGATGAAGCACAAGGAAGATGGCACGCCTTTGGTCGTCATCGGCGGCAAGGAATACGGCACGGGTTCGAGC
Organism: Aurantiacibacter sediminis; assembly: GCF_016019885.1. Classification (GTDB taxonomy): domain Bacteria; phylum Pseudomonadota; class Alphaproteobacteria; order Sphingomonadales; family Sphingomonadaceae; genus Alteraurantiacibacter; species Alteraurantiacibacter sediminis. The sequence goes on from NZ_JAEANY010000001.1 coordinate 45,488, forward strand.
CGTGACTGGGCCGCGAAGGGCACTATCCTGCTCGGCGTCCGCGCAGTGATCGTGGAAAGCTACGAGCGTATCCACCGCTCGAACCTGATCGGCATGGGCGTGCTCCCGCTGCAGTTCAAGGAAGGCGATGACCGCAATTCGCTTGGCCTCGATGGCGATTGCACCTTCAGCATCAAGGGCCTCGCCGATCTGACGCCAGGCCAGGATGTCGAAGTCGAAGTCACCAAGGCTGACGGCTCGACTTTCACCTTCACCGCGCTGTGCCGGATCGATACCGCCAACGAGCTTGAGTATTACAAGAACGGCGGCATCCTGCATTACGTGCTGCGCAAGCTCGCGGCGTAATCATGCGGCTCGGAGCGGCATTGATCACAGTCCCTGCATTTGCACTGGCTCTATCCTCCTGCGCCACCACACCGGCGGCGCAGGAAGAGATAGCCTCGGAGCAGGCTTCGGTCGAAACGCTGCCCGCTTCCGAGCTGATGGCACTGATCGCAGCGGGCGAAGTCGTGCTGGTCGACGTGCGCACGCCGGAAGAATTTGCCGCAGGTCGCCTGCCCGGTGCGCTCAATGCTCCTCTGCAGACTTTCATGCCGGCAAGTATCCCGATCGAAGCCGAGCGCGAAACGATCCTCTACTGCGGCAGCAGTCGTCGTTCGGGCATCGCGGCAGAGCAGCTCTCCAGCTACCTCGGCACGCGCGTGCGCCATCTGGAAGGCGGCATTCAGGCGTGGGATGCTGCTGGCGGCGAGGTGATTACGTTACCCGAAAGCTGATCGGCACACGCACCATTTAAAAGAATATTGACCGGAATCTGCCATACCCCCGGCCCATGGGGAATGAAGCCTCTCTGGTCAGCTCCAAGACGAGCAAAGGTAGCGATTCCGACCGCGAAAAGCTGGCTGCGATCGGCCATCAGGTGCGCAACTCACTCGCGCAAGTTAAAGAGGCCGTGCGCCTGCCGACAAGGCTCGCGGAAGTGTATCAGATCGACCGATTTCTCACCGGGCCTGACTGCAAGCATATCGTTCGCGAGATCAACGCAAATGCGGTTCCCTCCACCCTCGCAGGTGAGAATGAGGTGACGATCCGCACCAGCAACACGCACCATTTCGAACCCGGAAATCCGCATACGAGCGAGCTGGAACGTTATATCTGCGAGATAGCAGGGCTCGATATCCTGCATGCCGAACGCATGCAGGGGCAACGTTACCAGAAGGGCCAGCAGTACACGCATCACTTCGATTTCTTCCACACGGGCGAGCGCTATTGGCAACATGAAGCGACCCACGGCGGCCAGCGCACCTGGACAGCGATGCTGACTCTCAACCAGCCGCGCGAGGGCGGAGAGACCGATTTCCCGCATCTGGATCTGCGCATTCGTCCAGAGCCGGGCCGGTTGCTGCTCTGGAACAACATGCTGCCCGACGGACGCCCGAATATGAAAACGCTGCATGCGGGCATGCCCGTGACGCGCGGCATCAAGCACATCGTAACACTGTGGTTCCGCGAGAACCCCTGGCGGCTGATCAACGGGTACGTCTGATCGCCGCCAAGAGAAAAGGGCGGCCTGTTGAGACCGCCCTTCCGCTTTCAGCTGTTGTCAGAGACTTAGGCGGTCTCGAGTTCGCCTTCCTCAGCTTCGCTGCCATCCTTGCGGCGGCGGCGCAGGAATACCGCGCCTGCACCCGCGCCGAAGAGCAGCATCATGCCCGGCGCCGGGACCGGCGTTCCGGTTGTGCCCGAAGTACCGCTGGTGCCGGATGTGCCACTGGTTCCCGAAGTGCCGCTCGACGTGCTTGTCGACGAGGACGTGCTCGTCGAGGTCGAGGTGCTGGTCGATGTCGAGCTCGATCCACTGGTGGAGCTCGACACATTGCCCGAAGAGGAGCTGGTGCTGCTCACCTGACCGGTGGTGCTCGTCACCGTTCCGCTCGTGCTGCTGATGCTGCCCGAACTGGTGGTCGTGGTGCTCGTCACACCGCCGGTGCTCGTACTGCCACCGCTCGCGCCAGGAGTACCGCTCGATCCACCGGTGGAGGTGGTCGTCGAGGTGATACCGCCGCTTGTGCTGACATTGCCGCTCGTGCTGGTCACGCCGCCCGATGTGGTCGAGGTGGTGTTTCCGCCGGTTGTAGTGCTGGACGTCACATTCCCGCTTGTCGTGCTCGTGCTGCTGCCCGAGGACGAGGACGTGGTCGAGCCACCCGAGCTGGTGATCCCGCCCGTGGTCGTGGTGCCGGACGTCGTCATGCCGCCCGAGGTTGTGCCCGGATGACCGGTCGTGCCGCTCGTTCCCGAAGTACCGGATGTGCCACTCGTACCGCTGCTGGTCGAAGTGCTCGATCCGCTGCCGCCCGACGTGCTTGAGGAGGTCGAGGACGAACTCGATCCGCTGGTCGAGGAGGACACGTTGCCGGACGACGAGCCCGTGCTCGACACCTGGCCAGATGTGCTGGTCACCGTCCCGCTCGTACTGGTGATGCTGCCGGACGAACTGGTCGTCGTGCTCGTTACGCCGCCGGTCGAGGAGGAGGTCGTGCTCGAGAATTCACCGGTCGAGCTTGTGCTCGTCACATTGCCCGAAGAGCTGCTGACATCGCCGGAACTCGAACTGGAGACAGCGCCCGATGTAGACGTAGAGCCGCCCGAGCTTGATGTCGAAGTCGACGAGCCGGTTGAGCTGTTGTCGATATCGATGATGATGCTGATACCGCCCGAGCTTTCGCCACCTGAAGTGGTCGTGCTTGTCGGCGGAGAGCCGGGATCGCCTGTCGAAGAAGGCGGCGGTGCCCCGGGATCGCCGGTAGACGAAGGCGGCTGCGGTTCGCCGCCAGTTGTCGTGGTGGTCGTGGTGCTCATATCGACGACTGCGCTGGCGTCTCCGCCGCCACCGCCGCCACCGAAGAAGCCGCCGAAGAAACCACCGCCGAAGCCGCCTCCAAAACCGCCCGAGCCGCCGATCACGACAGGCTGGCCACCACCGCCGCCGCGCACGGGTGCCGCGGGCAAGGGTGGAAGCGGGAGAGGAACTCCTGCGAGGGCATACTCTTCCTGAGGCTCTTCTACAGGTCGCTCAATCACACGGCGCAGGCGCCGCTGCGGGCGCGCCGGGATTTCGCGGCGCGCCGTGGTTTCCGGCTTCACACTGCGAAGCTGCGGCTCTCCTGCACTATCCTCATCCGATTTGTACCGGACATGCGAGGTCTGTGGCTCAGCCACGTGAACGGCGCCCCCACCGATGATTGCTCCGCCTGCTGCTGCGGCGCTGAGCTTTGCAATGGCCATGCGTACTGACATGCGCTTGGTCTCTCTTCCTTCATCGGAAGCAGCCTGCAGCTCCCTTAGTGGAGCCGACGGCCTTTTCCGCTTCGTGCCAGAGAGACCTGCAAAAGCGCTTTGGGCAATCCCCTAAGACGCGATTCAAGCCTGCGTTAACCAGGAAAGTGGCGGTTTTTTGCGGCGCAGCACAGGTCTGTCCCACAATGGAACCGAAACTAGCCCGAATCCGAACGGTTTGACTGCGACCTGCGTCACTTTCCGCTGTCGAAAAGGCCACTCTGTGGTGCAGACGGCGGGGTGATTCCCAAATGCGTCCACCCACCATCGTTGAGGCAGCGCCCGCGCGCGGTGCGCGCGATGAGGCCCAACTGGATGAGGTATGGCTCGACCACTTCCTCCACCGTATCGCGCGGCTCAGCGAGGCCAGCGGCCAGCGTTTCGACTCCCACAGGGCCACCTTTATAGGTCTCGGCAATCATGGTGAGGTAGCGCCTGTCCATTGCATCGAGGCCGAGCGAATCGATCTCCAGCCGGGTGAGCGCTTCATCGGCGATATCGGCAGTGACTTGGCCGCTGCCCTTCACCTGAGCAAAGTCTCGCACCCGGCGTAGCAGGCGCCCCGCCACACGCGGAGTTCCGCGGGCGCGCCGGGCAATTTCGCGCGCGCCTGCATCCGCCATCGCGACATCAAGCAGCCGCGCCCCGCGCCGCACGACTTCGGACAGTTCACCCTCTGTATAGAACTGCAGGCGCACCGGTATGCCGAAGCGATCACGCAAAGGCGTGGTCAGCAGCCCCTGCCGCGTCGTCGCGCCCACCAGCGTGAATGCCGGCAAATCAATCCGCACACTGCGTGCCGACGGACCTTCCCCTATTATGATGTCGAGCGCGCGGTCTTCCATCGCCGGATAGAGCACCTCCTCAACCACGGGATTGAGCCGGTGGATCTCGTCGATGAACAGCACGTCATGCGGTTCGAGATTGGTGAGGATCGCTGCAAGGTCACCCGCCTTGGCGATTACCGGTCCGGATGTGGCGCGAAATCCCACGCCCAATTCCTTGGCGATGATCTGCGCAAGCGTCGTCTTGCCGAGCCCTGGCGGACCGAAGAACAGCGTATGATCCATCGCCTCGCCGCGCGACTTCGCGGCCTCGATAAAGACGCGAAGGTTATCGCGCGCCGCCTCCTGCCCGATGAACTCGGTGAGCGACTTCGGCCGCAGCGCCGCGTCAGGATCGTCCGGCTGACGATCGGGAGTATGGATGGGTTGGTCGGTCAAAACGGGTTCACCGTGTAGCCCTGCTGTTGCAGCAGCGCGTGGGCGGTCATCGCGGAGAGCGCCATTTCAACGCCGGGGATCAATTCGTCGCGAGACACACCCTGCGCGGTCGCGCTTTGGCCGCAGACGATGAAGCGGACGCCGCCGCCTATCATCGCGCGCACCATGTCGCCGCTCGGATTGACTTCAGGTTCGCCCTCGCGCGTGGCGAGCGCTTCGTCGGTCAGCAGGTCGAGTACAGCGCTGCCATGCACCACCACGACTGCCGTGATCCGTTCGGCATTGACTCCGTTGGCGGCATGCATGTTCACGAAGCGCGCCGCGCTCTCGAAACCGCGATTGCGACGATCCAGTGACTGGGAAGCGACATCGAAGCTGTGCCGCAGCTCGGTGTGCGCGGGGAGTGCCTCCACGTCCTCGACCGAAGCATGCGGACCGAAATCCTCAAACACCGGGCCGTTGGCGAAGCCTTCGGGCATGGACTGCGCAAAGGCAGGACTATAGGAAACCAGCATCGAAGCGACACAGGCGGCGAGCAATCGCATCATACGTTCTCCTCTGAAACCGCGAACTTCCTGCGCAGCAGGAATGCGGCGACCAACCAATTGATCGCACCTCCCAGCAGATATGCGAACACGTCCATGACGTCAGGCACTGATGTGCTGTCCAGAAGCGGCACAAGGACTTCCCACGAAAAGGCTGCCGCGCCGGTGACGATGAGAGTGCCAAACAAGCTTCGCAGCGAAAGCTCGAACCATTTGCGGATCCCCGGCCATGCGGCCAAAACCGAGGGAATGATCGCCCCCGCAATCACATCGGTGAATTGACCTGCCATAAAGCCGGTCATTTCTGACCGGATATAGAGCTGGTATGGCGCGTAGATACCGATCCCCACGATGACAATCAGCAGGTTGGCAACCCTTGAGAGACGCGCCGCGCCTGCTTCTTTGACAGCTTTGGTGAAGCTCATCCCGCCGCCTTCTTCAGTGCCACGCGGATGAGGTCGCCCTCGCCCGCGCCTTCGCCCAGTTCCTCTTGCGCGCGGGCCACGGCCTGTGCGGCCACGGCGGGTTTGAAGCCGAGGTTCTGCAGGGCGCTCACGGCATCGGCGCTCGCACCGCCTGCTGGGGAGACCGCTGCGGTGCCAGCCACGCCGCCGCCGGGCAGAGCGCCGGCTTTGTCCTTCAGCTCATTCACGATGCGTCCGGCAAGCTTGGGCCCGACACCCTGCGCGCGTGCCACGGTCGCCGCGTCCTGTGCGGCGCAGGCATCGCGCAGTTCTCCGGTTGAAAGCGCGGAGAGGATGGCCAGGGCGACCTTGCTGCCCACACCCTGCACCTGCGTGAGCAGGCGGAACCAGTCGCGCTCGCCCGCTTCGGCAAAGCCTAGCAGGCGCATGTCGTTCTCGCTCACCTGCAAGTCGGTGTGGACGGTGCACGCCTCGCCCACTTCTCCGAGCGCTGCCAGCGTCTTGGTCGAGCAGTGGACGAGGTAGCCCACGCCCTGCACATCCACGATGGCCCAATCCTCGCCGGTTTCGTCCAGTCTGCCACTCAGTTTCGCGATCATGGTCTGTTCCTGCCGCAGAGCGACGCATTTGGCCAGTCTCTTACCGCCCTTGTCCGCGATTCGGCGAGAGGGGGGGTGTGACAGGTGTGACAGGTGTGACAGTGTCCTAAGGCAAAAATTCTGCTGCCCTCGCGGGGCGCAGAATTCTGCGGTTCTTGCGCCAAAATGGATCGTGACGATGGCCATGCTGAAACGCTGCAACAGGCCCTATGCTGTAGGAAAGTTTCCCTGCGCTCGACAGGCCTGCAATTTTCGCTCTAGGACGTGGCCCATGAGCTGGAACACATTCGGACGCGTATTTCGCTTTACCACCTGGGGAGAAAGCCACGGGCCTGCGCTGGGCGTGGTGGTGGACGGCTGCCCGCCAGGGATTGCGCTCTCCGAAGAACATATCCAGCCGTTCCTCGATGCGCGGAAACCCGGGCAGAACCGCTTCACCACCCAACGGCGCGAGGCGGATGAAGTGCGCATCCTGTCAGGCGTGTTCGACGGGCGCACCACTGGCACGCCGATCAGCCTGATGATCGAGAATACGGACCAGCGCAGCAAGGATTACAGCGAGGTCGCCAAGGCATACCGCCCCGGTCACGCCGACTACACCTATGACGCGAAATACGGATTTCGCGATTACCGCGGCGGCGGCAGATCAAGTGCGCGTGAGACTGCAGCGCGGGTGGCGGCAGGTGCGATTGCGCGGCTTGTCATTCCGGAAGTCACCATCACCGGCTGGACCGAGGCCATCGGCCCGCATTCCATAGACTATGCCAATTTCGATGCAGAGCAGACCCGCTCCAACCCGTTCTTCTGCCCCGATGCGGAAGCCGCAAGGGCATGGGAAGGCGTGATCGATGCGACGCGCAAGGCCGGGTCGTCGCTCGGGGCGACAGTCGCTTGCGAAGCACGCGGCGTGCCCGCCGGTTGGGGCGCACCGATCTATGCCAAGCTCGACAGCGAACTCGCCGCTGCGATGATGACGATCAATGCCACCAAAGGCGTCGAAATCGGCGACGGTTTTGCTGCGGCGAGACTCTCAGGCGAAGAGAATGCCGACACGATGCAACCGGGCGAGAATGGCGAGATTGCCTTTGGTGCGAACCATTCCGGGGGTACGGCGGGGGGCATCTCCACCGGCCAACCGGTGCTCACCCGCGTGGCGTTCAAGCCCACCAGTTCCATCCTGACGCCGGTCGATACGATCACGAAGGAAGGCGAAGCGACCCAAATCCAGACCAAAGGCCGGCACGATCCCTGCGTCGGCATCCGCGGCGTTCCGGTGGTCGAAGCAATGATGGCGCTAGTACTCGCGGATCAGAAGCTGCTGCACCGCGCTCAAATGGGTGAGCGATAACTCGCGTCTATACCTTTTGGATTGGCGCGAAAGGCCAGTCTCTTTTCGGAACTGCACTGCGCTGGCCCGCGTTTCATGCGCAAATCCACCGAGGTGAGTGAGGGCTGAGGCAACAGGGTGACGGCGTGATTGATCCCAAGGATATTGTTTATCTGGCGATTGGCCTCGCGCTGTTTGGCCTGTCATCCATACCGCTGGCATGCGGGAAGCGCTTTATCAGCGTTCCGACCATGTATGTCGCAGCAGGCGCGCTGCTGGCGTTGACGCCGTTTGCGGTGCCTATGCCCGATCCGCTCGATGGCTATCTCTCGCTGCGCGTGGTCGAACATGCGACCGAGCTCATCGTGATCATCGCGCTTGCAGCTGCCGGGCTGGCCGTGGACCGGCAGGCAGGGGGCGCAGAATGGCAGCATAGCTGGGCGTTGCTAGGCCTCACCATGCCGCTCACCATCATTGGTATTTATGTGCTTGGCACATGGACCGGGCTGAGCGTGGGCGCGGCCCTGCTGCTGGCCGCATCGCTTGCACCGACTGATCCGGTGCTGGCGCGGTCGGTCGCAGTCGAAGGGCCGAATGAAGGGGATGAAGACGATGTGCGCGTCTCCCTCACCACAGAGGCAGGCCTAAACGATGGTCTCGCCTTCCCCTTTGTGTGGCTGGCCATCGGCGTGGCGGAGTTTGCTGGTGACGGCCTGTTCGATAGCCTTGCAGGCGTGGCGCAGGATTGGCTGCTGATGGATGTGCTGTGGCGGATCGCGGCAGCCGTCGGGATCGGCTGGTGCATCGGGCTGCTGTCAGGCAAATTCGTCACCAGCAAATATGGCGATATGGAGAACGATGGTGAGAACGCGGGCCTCGTGTTTCTCGGCACGACCTTCCTCGCTTACGGTGTAACCGAAGCTGCAGAGGGTTATGGCTTCCTGGCCGTCTTCATTGCCGCGCGCGCGGGCCGGGCGAACACGCGCGGGACGGAGAATGACGATTACGTTCGCAAGCCGCATGTCTTCGGCGATCAGGCGGAAAAGGTTCTGCTCGGCATATTGCTTGTCTGGCTCGGCACCTTCGCCGCATCCGGCGTGCTCGAAGGGCTGACCTGGCGCGAAGTCGCGCTGGCGCTGGCCGTCGTGTTCATGCTGCGACCGGTGGCGGGATATTTGTCGCTGCTCTGCACGCGCGGGACGCATTTCCAGCGCCTCGCCATCGCGTTTTTCGGCATTCGCGGCATGGGCAGCTTCTTCTATGTCGCATTCGGATTGGCCACAGCGGAAAGCGGCGCGTTCGGCGATCCGGAGCCGATCTGGCGCATCACCGTCATCACCGTGCTCATTTCCATCGTGGTTCACGGGGCACTGGCGCCGCTAGCAATGGCGCGTGTCGATCGGGAGCGCGCATCGCAGAAAACTCCCGCTACGTCGTGACAGTTCGACTGTGAAATTTTATTTCGTCGGCGCATTTGCAGATGCAATAATGGCAGTGCACCTTTATCCGGACTGCCCATTAGCTGCGTACGCGAAGCTACCGCGTAAATGATCGAAAAATCCGATGTTAGCAATCGCACAAAATCGCTGTTGTGCGGCGCAACCAAACCCATATTCCAAACGTTGAGAGTTTAATCGCTGCGTCCGGTCACGGTCGCAGTCGCACCCAGACATACAGGAGAATTCACTTGGGTATTATCGGAAGCCAGATCAAACCGTTCAAAGCCACCGCTTTCCAGGCTGGCAAGGACTTTTTCGACATCACTGACGAAGACGTGAAAGGGAAGTGGGCCGTGTTTTTCTTCTACCCGGCGGACTTCACCTTCGTGTGCCCGACCGAGCTGGAAGACATGGGCGAAAAATACGAAATGCTCCAGAAAATGGGCGTCGAAGTCTATGGCGTGTCGACCGATACCCACTTCAGCCACAAGGCATGGCACGACACCAGCGAGAAGATCGGCAAGCTGCAGTTCCCGTTCCTGGGTGACCAGAACCACATCCTCGCGCGCAATTTCGATGTGCTGCGTGAAGAAATGGGCCTTGCCGACCGTGCGACTTTCGTCGTCGATCCCGATGGCGTGATCCAGATCATGGAGCAAACCTGTGAAGGCGTTGGCCGCAACGCCAACGAACTGACGCGCAAGATCAAGGCCGCTCAGTATGTCCGCGAAAACCCTGGCCAGGTGTGCCCGGCCGCATGGGAAGAAGATAGCGAGACGCTGAGCCCGTCGCTAGATCTCGTCGGCAAGATCTAAGCCGATAATCGGTCGCTGCAGGGCACTCTCTCTCCCCCGCCCTGCAGACCCCCCGGGCCGTGACGCCCGGAATAAAGAAGGCCCGGAGCATCTCTCCGCCCTCCCGCTCCGGGCCTTCCACTTTTCCTGAAAACCCGATTTTTCGAAAGGCACCGCGCCCATGCTCGATGCGAACATGACGACACAGCTCAAGACCTATCTCGGCAATTTGCGCGAGCCGATCACGCTCGTCGGATCGCTGGACGATGGGAAAAAGTCTGCGGATACGCGCGCTTTGCTCGAAGAGATCGCAGCGCTGTCCGACAAGGTGAGTGCCAGCTTCGATGGCGATGATGCGCGCAAGCCCAGTTTTGCCGTGACCCGCGCTTCGGACGAGACGCGCTCGGTCCGCTTTGCCGGCCTGCCGATGGGCCACGAGTTTACTTCGCTGGTGCTGGCGCTGCTCTGGGCAGGCGGTCATCCGCCGAAAGTCGAGCAGGATGTGCTCGACACGATCCGCGCGCTCGATAACGATTTTGATTTCGAGATGTATTTCTCGCTGAGCTGCCACAACTGCCCTGACGTGGTGCAGGCGCTGACGCTCATGGCGCTCGAGAACCCGCGCATCTCCGCAACGCTTATCGAAGGTGGGACATTCCAGTCCGAAGTCGACGAACGCGATGTGATGGCGGTCCCCTCGACCTATTTGAACGGCGATCTGTTCTACAACGGGAAGATGAGCCTTGAGGAAATCCTCGCCAAGCTGGACGATGGCGCAGATGCCAAGGCCGCAGAAAAGCTGTCCGCCAAGGAGCCGTTCGAGGTCCTGGTGATCGGTGGAGGTCCGGGCGGTGTCGCCTCGGCCATTTACACCGCGCGCAAGGGCACTCGCACGGGTATTGCGGCTGAGCGCTTTGGCGGCCAGCTGAACGATACGCTCGGGATCGAGAATCTGCCCGGCACAGAATATACCGAAGGCCCGAAGCTAACCTCGGATCTCGAACGCCAGGTGGCTGCGCAGGGCGATATCGACCTGATGAACCTCGCGACAGCCAGCAAGCTGATCCCGGCGGAAACCAAGGGCGGCCTGCACACGGTCGAACTGACAAATGGCGGTACGCTGAAGGCACGTTCATTGATCCTGTCGACCGGTGCGCGGTGGAAGCAGCTCGGCGTGCCGGGTGAAGAGGAGTACCGGAACAAGGGTGTCGCCTATTGCCCGCATTGCGATGGCCCGTTGTTCAAGGGCAAGCGCGTCGCCGTGATCGGAGGTGGCAATTCAGGCGTGGAAGCCGCGATCGACCTTGCTGGCGTGGTCGGCCACGTCACCGTGATCGAATTTGCCGAGGAATTGCGCGCGGACAAGGTGCTGGTCGACAAGCTGGAAAGCCTTTCCAATGTCGACATCATCACGAGCGCCCAGACCACCGAAATCACCGGCGATGGCAGCCGCGTTTCGGAGCTGACTTATTTGGACCGCGCGACGGAGAACAGCCATACGCTGGAGCTTGAAGGCGTCTTCATCCAGATCGGCCTTGTCCCGAACACCGAATGGCTGAAAAACAGCGATCTCGAACTAAGCCAATATGGCGAAGTCGTGATCGACAGCCACGGTGCGTCCAATTTGCCCGGCATCTTTGCCGCAGGCGATTGCACCAATGTGCCGTACAAGCAGATCGTGGTGGCGATGGGCGCAGGCTCCAAGGCGGCGCTTTCCGCTTTCGACTACCTCATCCGCAACGAAGCATCGCCGCAGGAGGAGCGGGTTCTGGAGCCCGCATAGGGCTCGCCAGAAGCAAAAAACTGCAAGGCCCGTCCGGATCAGCCGCGGCGGGCTTTTTGCATCTTGGCGATGTGCAGCACCGCTTCATCGAAAGAACGGCTGATCCGATCATTGAGTGCCAACTAATCGATTGGACTAATGAAGGCCGACAGTCCATTCCTGCATCATCAGGGGACATACGAGTCCCGATTATTGGAGAGAGGAACACTACAATGGACGCAAAGACCGGTTCAATTTCAGGCGGATGTCCCTTCCACGGCGATGGCGGCGTGCGCGATTTGCTCGGCCGGACCAATCGGGATTGGTGGCCTGATGCGCTGCAGCTCGACATTCTCACCCAGCAGGGCCGCAGCGCAGACCCGATGGACGAGAAATTCGACTATGCAGAGGCGTTCAACACGGTCGATTATAACGCTCTGAAAGCAGATATCACTGCCTTGATGACCGACAGCAAGGAATGGTGGCCTGCCGATTACGGGCATTACGGCCCCTTCTTCATCCGCATGGCATGGCACGCAGCCGGCACATATCGCACCGGCGATGGGCGTGGCGGCTCTTCCAGCGGACAGCAGCGCTTTGCTCCGCTTAACAGCTGGCCGGACAATGGCAATCTCGACAAGGCGCGCCGCCTGCTTTGGCCGATCAAGCAGAAATACGGCAAGAAGATCAGCTGGGCTGACCTGTTCATCCTGACCGGCAATGTCGCCATCGAAAGCATGGGCGGCCCGGTCTTCGGCTTTGGCGGTGGGCGTGCAGACGTCTATGAGCCCGAAACCGTGTATTGGGGCACCGAAGAAGAGTGGGTCGACGAAGGCGTTGAAACCCGCATCATCCCCGACGAGGGCAAGGCGCTGGAAAACCCGCTCGCGGCGATCCAGATGGGCCTTATCTATGTCAATCCGGAAGGTCCGGGCGGCAATCCCGATCCACTTCAGTCTGCCCGCGACATGCGCGAGACTTTCGCCCGCATGGCTATGAATGACGAAGAAACCGTCGCTCTCACCGCTGGCGGTCACGCCTTCGGCAAGGCGCATGGTGCAAAGCCTGCCGATTCCTTCGGCGGCGCGCCGGAAAGCGAAGTCCTTGCGCTGCAGGGTTTTGGCTGGCTGCACGATGAGGAAGAAATCGCCGCTGGCAATATCACCACTTCGGGCATCGAAGGCGCGTGGACGCCCAACCCGACGCAGTGGGGTGGCGACTATTTCCGTCTGCTGTTCAAATATGATTACGAGCTTGTCGAAAGTCCGGCAGGCGCGAAGCAGTGGCAGCCGGTGAACCCGGATGAGGAAGACATGGCGCCCGATGCGCGCGATCCTTCCAAGAAGGTGCCGACCATGATGACCACCGCCGACATGGCGCTGAAGATGGACCCGGATTATCGCAAGATTTCGGAGCGCTTCCGCGATGATCAGGCCGCGCTGGACGATGCCTTTGCGCGTGCATGGTTCAAGCTGTGCCACCGCGATCTGGGCCCGAAAGCCTGCTATCTCGGCCCGGAAGTTCCGGCAGAAGACCTGATCTGGCAGGATCCAACCCCCGCTGGCACGACCCCGTCCGACAGCGATGTATCGAGCTTCAAATCGGCAGTGCTCGATAGCGGGCTGACCGTCTCCGAACTGGTGAAGGCGGCTTGGGCCTCGGCCTCGACCTTCCGCAATTCGGACCGCCGCGGCGGTGCCAATGGTGCGCGTGTTCGCCTTGCCCCGCAAAAGGACTGGGCGGCGAACGATCCGGAGGAGCTCAGCAAAGTCCTCGGCAAGCTCGATGAACTGCGCGGTTCGCTATCGATGGCCGATGCCATCATGCTGGCTGGTGCGGCGGCTGTCGAGAAGGCAGCCAAGGATGGCGGTTTCGACGTGCATGTCGATGTCACCACCGGGCGCGGCGATGCCACCGAAGAGCATACCGATGCCGAAAGCTTCGAGCCGCTCGAGCCCTTCGCCGATGGTTTCCGCAACTACCTGAAGACCAAGGCCAATGTGAAGACCGAAGACATGCTGGTGGACAAGGCTCACCTGCTCGGCCTGTCCATTCCGGAAATGACGGCGCTGGTCGGCGGCATGCGCGCGCTTGGCGCGGTCAGCCATCATGCCGAGCATGGCGACCGGATCGGAGTGCTGACGGATCGCCCGGGCGTGCTGTCCAACGACTTCTTCACCAACCTGCTCGACATGGGCACGAAATGGGAAGTGGTCGATGAAAGCGGCGACGAGGAATTTGTCGGCCGTGACCGCGACAGTGGCGATGAAAAATATCGCGCCACCCGCACCGATCTCGTCTTCGGATCGAACTCGCAGCTGCGCGCGATTTCCGAAGTATATGCCGAGAATGGCGGGGAAAAACGCTTCGTCGATACGTTCGTGCGTGCATGGATCAAGGTGATGGACGCAGATCGGTTTGACATCCGCTACGCAAAGTATAGTGGCTGACGCATTGGTTTAACGGCCAAAGCCCGGAGAGCTTGCCCCCCAAGTATTCTTCGGGTCGCTGGGAGGCCCCTGGCAGCTTGCTGTCAGGGGTCTTTTCCTTTCTGTCGTCCGTCTCGAAGGCTTCGTATGGCCACGCCCTCTACCACTTCCACCACCGCCCGTGCGCTCGCCGTACTGATCGTGATTGTCGCGCTGGGCAGTGTGGCAATGCAAGTAGGGCTGAACATGCGCGACGGAGCGAGCCTTGCGGAAGTGCTGGCAGGGATGAGTCGCTACTTCACCATTCTTACCAATGTGCTGGTGGCCGCGACGTTTGCACTGGTCGCTGCAAACAGAGCCGTTTCGCCGCGTTGGCTGCTATGCATGGCTTCGGCCATTGCCGGGGTCGGAATCGTCTATCATGCAGCTCTGGCGCGATATCTCACCCATGAGGGCTGGGAAATCATCGCCGATCAGGGCGTGCATACCGCCGCGCCGATGCTGACGGTGATGTGGTTTATCGCGCTGATTCCGAAACGCATAGTGCGTTGGCGCGACGTGCCACTCGTCGTGATCTGGCCGATGCTTTATTGCTTCTATGCGCTGGGACGGGGAAGCCTGACGGGTGATTATGTGTACTTCTTCATCGATGCGAATACGCTGAGCGTCACGCAGATGACGGCGAATATCGCCGGGCTGACGGTGTTTTTCGCACTGCTGGGTGCAGCATGCGTCTGGTTCGTAAAATTGCGGCCCGCGCGGCGTTAGAACCAACCTGCATCCTTCAGCGGCGCGACATTTGCACGGCTGACCGGGGCCTCTATGCCATTGTCCAGCACCAACCGTACGTTGCGACCCTCTCGCTTAACATCGGCGACCGAACCGCGCGCGACCCACCAGCTGCGATGGACCTGTTCGCCTTCCATCCCGTCCAACTCTGCCACCGCATCGCGCATTCGCAGCAACACCAATTCACTGCCGAGCGCGGTGTAGGCGCGGACGTAATGGTCCTCCATCTCCAGCGCGATCAGCTGCGTGCCAAGCTCCGGAGGCAGGCGGTCGAGGAAGCGTGCTGGCGAGGGCGTTTCCGTTTGCGACACAATTGTCGAAGGCGTCGAAGCTGGTTCAACAGAGGGCTGCGCCTGCCGCTGGATCAACTGATTTGCCAGCGCGATGAGCGCGCCAATCATCGCCACATAGACATAATGCGTCATAGCAACATCGAGGCCGGGCCAGCCCCACCGCTCCGGTCCGCGCTGGATCATCCACACCACGGCCGCCATGGGAACGGATGAAATCAATACTCCGGCAATTCGCAACGCCCATGCGGGAAGCTGGAGTATCGGCGCGAGGCGCTGGGCGAGAGTGTCGATAGGTGCGTAGAGCGCATATCCCAGCACCGCAAAACCGATCCACACAACCAGCCTTATCGGCAATGGATCGTTGAAGCTGCCGAATGGCCCGATCAGCGCGAGCACCACGCCGATTGCCACCATGGTGGCGAGATCGACCAGCAATCGGCTGACGAAAGGCTTCTGATCGCGCGGCGTGCTCGTGCTCATGGTCGCAAGCCTAGCGCCCGTTCGCGCTTCGTAAAGTGGCAATCAGGCGTAAATCCGCGCTTTTCACGCATGCGCCGCACCGCTGCCGCAAATGGCATTGCCCGCAAATGGGCATGAGGCAGACAGGGTCTCGACACATCACAGGGAGACCTCACATGACAACCGCCACTGCCAATCCGCTGCAATTCTTCAATCCCTTCCACCGCCCCGCAGGCGCGCTGGACCTCGGTCCTTGGATCAAGGGGCTGGTGATCCTGTCGGGCACTTTCATGACGGCCATGTGCGTGCTGGCGATCGGCAAGGCCGCGCTCGGCCTGTCGGGCGACCTGCCGCATCTCAGGCACTTCGTCATCATGTTTCATGTCAGCACCGTGCTGCCCTGCGTGCCGCTGGGTCTTTACCTGCTGCTCGCCCCGAAAGGCACGCCGATGCACAAACAGCTGGGCATGCTGTGGCTCACGCTGATGGTCGTCACCGCACTCAGCACGCTGTTTATCCATGACGGCATGCGCCTGTCCTGGATCCACATTTTCGTGCCGCTGACCCTGCGCGCCGCCTGGCTGACGATTTCCAAGGCTCGCCGTGGCGATATCAAGGGACACCGGAATGAGATTGTGAGCCTTTATCTCGGCGCGCTGATGATCCCCGGCATCTTCGCATTCGTCATCGAAGGCCGCATGATGAACGCCATGCTTTTCGGCTGGGGCTGAGCCTCAGCGTCGCCGCTTGAGCACGATATAAAGCGCACCCTCGCCCCCGTGGCGGCGGTGCGCCTTTCGTATGGCGGCAATATCGGAGGCGTGCTGACCCGCAGCCAGCCAGTCGAGGATTTTCGCGCGGATCGCGCCGCGCTTGCTAGAGCGGTCCGCTGCATCGACCGGGCGCGACTTGCCGGTCACCACCAGCACCAGCCGCGCGCCCATGGCTTTGGCCTGCACAAGCCCGTCATTCAGCCGCACATAGGCCTGATCGAGCGTGTGACCGTGCAGGTCGAGCGAGAAGTCAGGTTCGGTTGCCGTACGCGAAAGTCGGCGCTCCCAATGCGAATCGAGACCGTGGGGAGCTTGCGTTGCAAGCGGTTGTGGTGCGGAAACGGTCTGCGGCCTGTCTCGCACACTGCCGGGAACGGGACGCGGAGTAGCGGGCTGCACAGGCTTCTTCGGTTTGGCCGTGGATGGCGATGCAGGTTTGACAGTTTGCCGACCGGGATGCAGCGGCGTGACCGTGCTCGCGACCTTGTTCCATAGCGCAGCCTCTTCGGGCGAAAGGCCGCGCGGTGCGCTCATCGGCTGAGGCGTGCAGCAGAGGCGTGTGGCAGCAGAATTACGGCCGGGCCGCGCCCGCTCATGCCGCCGGCGATCTCACGTGCTTCTGCGCCGCCACCCCAGAAAGTGTCGAAGCGATTGGCCCCACGAATCGCTCCGCCTGTGTCCTGCGCGATCCAGATGCCGTCTGCGACGTCACGGTCGAGATCGAGCAGCACCGGTGCGCCATAAGGCACATATTTGGGATCGACTGCGACGGCGTTGCGCGCGCGCACGGGCACGCCGATCGAGCCGATGGGCCCCTCGCCTTCCAGCTCGCGGAAAAACACCCAGCTTTCATTGAGGCGCATCAGCTCCGCGCCCTCTTGAGGGTTCTCGCGGATATATTGCATGATGCCCTGCATCGATCCGGCAAATTGGCCCGGCCCGTCTCCCAGCAGGCCACGCTCCCGCATTACGCCGCCAATGCCGGTGTAGGCATGACCATTCTGATTGGCATAGCCGATGCGGATGATCTCGCCGGTCTGCGGATCACGAATGCGGCCAGAACCCTGGATCTGCAGGAAGAAGAATTCGACCGGATCGCTGGCATAGGCGAGCACCTCAGAACTGCCATCGAGCGCGCCCTGCTCGATCTCGGCCCGTGTATAATGTGGCACGCAGCCTCCGTCCGGCGTGCGGCGGCTGAGAGGCGCGCGACCGGTGCGCTCGCGTTCGGGAATATCGTCTCGCCAGCAGCGTTCCAGATCACGCGGCGGGGCATAGACCGGCACATCGCCGGCCGAACGGCGGGTGCGGCTGCCGAGAATTTCGGGCTCGAAATAGCCGGTCGCAAAGGCGCTGCCATCGCCCACGCGAACTGGCACGAATTGGGTCGCAAAGAATTCGGCTGCGCGTTCGCGGGGCCATTCTGTTGCAGCATTGCACGGCGCTTCCCAATCCTCAGTACGCGTGAGGCCGGACTGGTCCTCGCGGCTGGTCGCAACGCGACATGACAGGCGAAACGCGTCAAAATCGGCGCGCAATTCGCTTCCGGAAATGCTCGCGAAAGATAGCGCGGGCACCTGCACTGCGCCCATGGCCGCAGCCGTTGCACCAGCAGGCGGAACAGGGCCAGGTCCGTCAGTTGCAGGAATCACCCGTGCGCATGCAGCAAGCAGGCCGATCGCACATAATGGGAGGAGGTGGCGCAGTTTTCTCACGCCGCCATTGCTATCAACCAGCGTCGGTCTCGTCGAGCAGCCAATTCGGATCGCTCGAGCGCGTATCGCGGCTGAAAGTCCAGATATCGCGGCTTTCGATCGCATCGTCGAGCGAGCCGGCCACCACATTGCCATCCTTGTCGCGCGTCACGCTGGCGATATCGGCCACGAAACGCACGGCGATGCGGGCAATCTTGCCGTCGAGCACGGCGGAATGGACCGTCTCATCTTCGATGCGGATCAGGCGATTGTCGAGCTTCAGGCCATTGGCCTCGCGATCATCGATTGCAGCGACGAAGCTTTCGTAGACATCGTCATCGCACAGATCGCGCAGCTCTTCCTTGTCGCCGCGCCAGAAGGCTTCGAGCACGAGCTCGTAAGCACCCTTCGCGCCTTCCAAGAAAGGCAGCAATTCAAAGCTGCGATCGGCGGCCTGAATGTCACGCAGGCCGGATTCGATTGCGGGGGAGAAGCCTGCGATGGCACGTTCGGTGCGCGCGGGTTCACCGGCGGGAGCGGCAGCATTCTGCTGCGCATCTGCTTCGGCATCGGCTTCCTGCTGGGCGCGTTCCAGCCGGTTGGCAATCAGCTCCTCCTCATGCTCGGCCTTGCGGCCCAGCACGGAATACAGACGCATGCCCAGAAAGGCTGCAATCATGGCGAGGATGACGATTTCCCAAATCACGCGATAAATTTCCCACTTCTTCCCTGCACTTTTCGAACGCCGAAGCGCTGCCCGCAGGATTACAACTTATGTGGACCAGATAAGTGCCAATAGCAAATGGACAAGGCCGACTTAAGGCTTGCTGAAGGAGACAGATACCGTCTCATCGTAAATAGTCAGAAAATCACGCGCGGCTGAGCAATTCATTGCGTTGAAACGCATGGCCAAGGGTGATAGGCGCGCAGCCGGATTACCATAGCGCCCAATCACCGCATTTGCGGCGCAAAAACAGACAGCGAAAGAATACAGATCATGGCCGATGAAGGCGACGTCCTGAAGAACCTCGATGATGGCAATGCCGCAAATGCCGGCAATGGCGCAGACAACCAGCCGGTGGCGGGTATCGTCTCGCAATATGTAAAAGACCTCTCGGTCGAAAACCCGAAAGCGCCGGAAAGCTTCAAATGGCGCCAGCAGCCCGAAATGGACGTGCAATTCAATATCGCCGCTCGCCAGATTTCGGACGAGCTGAGCGAAGTCGAACTGAAAGTCACCGCAACCAGCAAGACGTCGGAAGGCACGGCCTATATCGTCGACCTGTCCTATTGCGGTCTTGTCGGCATGCGCAACCTGCCTGAAGAACAGCAGCACGCTTTCCTCTATGCAGAGGCTCCGCGCATCCTGTTCCCTTTCGCGCGCCGTGTGATTTCGGATGCCGTGCGCGATGCAGGCTTTACTCCGCTGATGCTCGATCCGATCGACTTCAACGGCCTCTATGTGCAGCAGCTGCAGCAGAAGCGCGCGCAGGAAGCGGCGGCCGGTCAGGCACCCGCGCCCGGCGGCGAAGGCTAAGCCACCACAGATGAAGCGGGCCAGCGAGCAATGAGCCTGCTCAAGAATGTCGGCACGATCGGCTCGCTGACGATGGTCAGCCGGGTCGCCGGGATGGCGCGCGAGATGATTTTCTCGCGTGTCCTCGGCGCGAATGAAGTGACCGATGCTTGGTTTCAGGCGCTGATCATTCCCAACGTATTCCGCCGCCTGTTTGCGGAAGGCGCATTCTCGGCGGCTTTCGTGCCGATGTTCTCGAAGCGCCTGCATTCGGGCAAAGGCGGTGCGGAGAATATGGAAGCTGCGCGCACGTTCTCGCAGGACGTGATAAGCGTCTTCGTGCCCGTTCTGATCGCGCTGACGGCGATTTTCGAAATCGCTATGCCGGGTGTGATCTGGTTGCTCGCAGACAAACCTGTCGATCCGACAAGCTTCGACTATTCGGTCGATTTCGCGCGGATCATGTTTCCGTATATTTTCCTGGTCAGCATCGTCACGCTGCTGACAGGCATGCTGAATTCGGTGAGCCGCTTCGGGCCCGGCGCAAGTTTTCCGATCATCCTCAATCTCGTGCTGATCGGCACTCTGCTTTATGTCGAGACGACCGGGCTTGGCGTGGAAGCGATGGGCTATATCGTCGCCTGGGCCGTGCCTGCGGCGGGAGTGTTGCAGCTCGGCTGGCTGGTATACTGGGCGCATGTGGAGGGCTTTCGCCCGCGCTGGATCACCCGCCCGCGCCTGACGCCGGAGGTTAAGCGGCTTGGCATTATCGCCCTGCCTGCCGCCATCGGGGGCGGCGCCTACCAGATCAATACGCTGCTGCAGGTCTATTTCCTCAACCAGCTGGATGGCAGCACGGTGAGCTGGATGAATTATGCGGACCGGCTGAACCAGCTGCCGTTAGGCATCATCGGCATCGCGCTTTCCACCGCGATCCTGCCGAGCCTATCGAAATTCATCGGCGCGAAAGACGACGCAGGCGCGGCGCGCATCCAGTCGAACGCAATCGAGCTGGGCATGTTGCTGACGATCCCTGCGGCTGTGGCGCTGGCGATTTGTTCAGAGGCGTTCATCACCATCATCTTCCAGGGCGGACGCTTCACCATGGAAGATGCGGCCATGTCGGGCCGTATCCTCGCGATCCTCGTGCTCGGCCTCCCCGCTTACGTGCTGGTGAAAGTGCTGGTGCCTAGCTTCTACGCCCGGTCGGACACCAAGACACCGGTCTATGCCGCCTTCGCCGCGCTGGCTGTGTTCATTGGGTTCAACGTCGCTTTCCTGCAGCGCTTCGGCGTGGAAGGCGTCGCGGCAGCCTCTGCCATCGGCGCGTGGCTCAATGCGGCGATCCTTTACACCGTGCTTCGCTTACGCGGATATTACCGGGCGGACTGGGCCCTGATCGGGCGCGTAGCGCGACAGTTGATCGCCGCCGCCGCCATGGGCGTCGCGCTGTATTACGCACAGGACTATCTCGCCGATTATTACGCGGCTGGCCTCTTTGCCCGTCTCGTGGCAGTAGGCGCGCTCGTCGGCTGCGCTGGCATCGTTTATTTCGCCGTGGCCTTTGCCATCGGCGCAGTCAGCCGGGATCGGCTGAAAGCCTACACCAAGAAGAGAGTGCCCGAAGCATCATGATCGTCGTTTCCGGAATCCAGCCCACCGGCAAGCCGCATCTCGGCAATTACCTCGGTGCGATCCGCAATTACGTGAAATTGCAGGATGAGGCGCATGCGAGCGGCGGCAAATGCTTCATCTTTCTGGCAGACCTGCACGCGATCTCCATGCCGCATGACCCGGCAGAGCTGCATGCCAGCACGCTGGAAATGGTCGCGACACTGGTCGCGTGCGGGCTCGATCCTGCGAAGTCGGTGCTCTTCAACCAGGCGCAGGTGCCGCAGCATGCAGAACTGCAATGGCTGCTAATGGGCACGGCGCGCATGGGCTGGCTCAACCGCATGACGCAGTGGAAAGACAAGGCCGGCAAGAATCGCGAAGGCCAGTCGGTCGCGCTGTTCGGCTACCCGGTGCTGCAGGCCGCCGACGTGCTGCTGTATCAGGCCACCCATGTCCCGGTGGGCGAAGACCAGAAGCAGCATCTGGAGCTGGCGCGCGACATTGCGCAGAAGTTCAACAATGATTTCGCTTCGGAAGACGCGCCCGTCTTCACCCTGCCCGATCCCTACATCCCGGAAGAGGCAGCGCGGATCATGTCCTTGCGTGATGGCTCGAAGAAAATGAGCAAGTCCGATCCTTCGGATATGAGCCGGATCAGTCTGACCGACGATGCCGACACGATGGCGCAAAAGATCAAGAAGGCAAAAACCGATCCTGAGCCGTTGCCCAGCGAAATGGCTGGCCTTGCCGATCGCCCCGAAGCGCTCAACCTCGTGAGCATTTACGCCGCGCTGCAAGGCTCAAGCCCGCAGGCGGTGCTAAATGAATTTGGCGGCGAAGGCTTCGGCAAGTTCAAGCCCGCTATGGCGCAACTGCTGGTGAGCACGCTCGGCCCGATCCGCGATCGCTTCGTCGAGCTGAAGGAAGATCGCGAAGCGCTGGACGCCATTCTGGCGCGCGGTGCATCGCAGGCCCGCGAAGCGGCGGCTCCCACTCTTGCTGCCGCGTACACCGCGCTCGGCCTTGTGAGAGGCTGACGGAACCATCCAACCCCCTGAATCGTAAACATTTGTCAATGGCTTGGTTCAAGGCATATTCAGCACGCCCTTGATAAACACCGGGTCATCGTAGACATTATTGAGCGCAGAGTCGGGCATGCTTCCGGCTGCGCAAGGGACTGGAAGAGGTTTATTATGGCCCGTACAAAGGCGCGTATGCGCAACCTGAAATTGGCAGCTGTGCCTGCCCTCGCGCTGGCACTTGCAGCTTGCGCATCACCTTTCCGCGCCGATGTTTCGCGCTTCGAAAGCCAGCTTCCGGCACCGCAGGGGCAGAGCTTTTATGTCGTGGCCGATGATCCTGCTCTCGCAGGCGGCCTCGAATTCTCGCTGTATGCAGATGAAGTTGAAGAGGAAATGGCCTCGCTCGGCTACACCCAGGCAGCCACGGCAGAAGATGCCAGCCTGCTGGTCCGCTTCGACTATGGCGTAGACAATGGCCGCGAGCGTGTTCGCTCCACAGGCTTCCGCAATGATCCGTTCTTCAGCCCTTGGCGCACTTTCTCGCGCCGTGTGGCTTACCGCGATCGCCGCGGCCGCTTGCGGGTCGCTTACGTGCCGACCCGTCGCTGGGGCTATGGCTGGCAGGATCCGTTCTTCGGCGGCAATGACATTGTCAGCTACACGATTTTCACCAGCGGCATCGATTTGAAGATTGACGATGCTGCCACGGGTGAGCGTCTGTTCGAAGGCAATGCCCAGGCCGTATCGCAATCCAATCGCTTGCAATATCTCGTGCCGAACCTGGTGGAGGCGATGTTTACCGACTTTCCCGGCAATTCGGGAGAAACGGTACGCATTTCGATCGCTCCGGAAGACCGCGCAGAACGGCGGGGCGACTGATCGGAACGACTTTATCGAGTAGAAGAAGGGCCTCCATCGCGGGGCCCTTTTTTTATTGCGCGTCTAAAGCTTCCCGTGACCACCCGTCGAACCGAAGCCGCCTTTACCGCGCACGGTTTCGCTCAATTCGTCGACCTCTTCCCATGCTGCCAGTGTGACTGGAGCCAGCACCAATTGCGCGATCCGGTCTCCGCGCTCGATGGGGAAATCGTCATCGCCGAGATTGATCATGATGATCTTCAGTTCGCCCCGATAATCGGAATCGATCGTACCGGGCGTGTTGGGCAGAGTGATGCCATGCTTCAGCGCGAGGCCGGAGCGGGGGCGCACTTGCACTTCATATCCATCGGGAATGGCAATTGCGAAGCCGGTCGCGACCGCGTGGCGCTGGCTTGGCCGAAGCGTCAGGCTCTCAGCGGCGACCACATCCATGCCCGCGGCACCGGTGCTTGCGTAAACCGGAAATTCGAGGCCGTGGCCATGCGGCAGGCGCTTGATCTGCACCGGTACTTTATCAGGCATCCTCGGTCAGTCTTTCGGCAATCTGGGTGACGAGCTTCATCGCCACGGTCTGCTTGGTCATTTCGTCCCAGTGCTCGACCTTGCCTTCACGCACAAGGTGGATCTGGTTGTCATCACCACCCATCACGTCTTCGGAGACATCATTGGCGACGATCCAGTCCACGCCCTTGCTCTTGCGCTTCTTGCGGGCATTTTCGACGACATCGTCGGTTTCCGCAGCAAAGCCAATCAACAGTTCGGGCCGGTCGGTGCTGGCGGCGACGCCTGCGAGGATATCGGGGTTTTCAGCGAGGATAAGTGCAGGCGGGGCAGAACCACGCTTCTTGATCTTCTTTTCGATGTAATCGCGCGGACGCCAGTCGGCGACGGCAGCGACCATGATCGCGACATCGGCGGGCAGAGCTTTCTTCACAGCATCGGCCATGTCCTGCGCGCTGCCGACATCGATCCGGTCGACGCCCAGCGGCGTGCGAAGGTTTACAGGGCCGGAGACGAGCGTGACTTTCGCGCCGGCAGCAGCGGCGGCGGCAGCGATGGCATAGCCCTGCTTGCCGCTCGACCGGTTGGCGAGATAGCGCACCGGATCGATCGGCTCGTGCGTAGGCCCGGCAGTGACGAGCACGTGCTTGCCGTAAAGCGGGCGCTTCTTCGGATCTTCGTCGAATGCCGGCTGGCCTTCTAGCGGATCGAATTCGTCGAATGCGGGGCCAAGGCCGCCTTCCGACGGTGCATCGACCGGATTGACCGTGCCGCGCGCCATCGGGCCGACGGGCGCCGCGGCATCTTCGCCTTCGAATGGCTGCGGGGCCTGCTGGCGGGCATTGACTTCGTGATTGATCGCCTCGCGGTCTGTCGGCGGCGCGGCGCTGGCCTTGCCCTTCTTTGCAAAGAGATGTTCTGCGCCGGACAGATCGGGTTCGGGCAATTCGGGGCCAGGTACGATGCCTTCGGGCAGTTCCATATCGGCATATGCGTCGTCGTCGAAATCGTCCTGCTCTTTGGCCGCTGCGCGCGGGATGATATTGCCGAGTAGGCCGCCAAGGCCCATGCCGCCATCTTCGCCTTCATCCTCTTCGCCCACCTCAACATCATTGCGGCGAGCGAGGTAGGCGGCGATGTCAGTGCTGGCGGCTGCTGCATCGAGGCCGAGCGCATCGGCGATTTCAAGGAACACGGCTTCTGGCTCTGGCAGGCGACCGGGGCCGAATTCACCGCAGGCCATGCTGCCCATATCGGGCTCCATCACATTGACGCCGATATCGCGCAGGGTCTGCACGTTGCGCATGGTTGCTTCATGCTGCCACATTTTCACATTCATGGCAGGCACCGTCATCACCGGCGTATCGGTGGCGAGCAGCATCGTGGTGGCAAGATCATCGGCAATGCCCGCTGCCATCTTGGCGAGCAGGTCTGCCGTCGCGGGGCAGACGACGACAAGGTCGGCTTCGCGCGACAACTGAATGTGGCCGATCTCGGCCTCGTTCTTCAGATCCCAAAGCGTGGTGAAAACCTGGTTGCCGGAAAGCGCGGCGAGCGACATCGGCGTGACGAATTGCGCCCCGCCTTCGGTCAGCACGCAGGACACATCGGCCCCGCCCTTTTTGATAAGGCGGACCAGTTCGCAACTCTTGTAAGCGGCGATACCGCCACCCACGACAAGCAGGATGCGGGGATTGGTCGAGATGTCCTGTTCTCCGTCCTTGTTGATGCGCTGCTGGAGCACGGTTCTCACCCGTTAATAGTCCAAGCAAGCGCCTTCGCAAATGATGGTTAAGATAGTGTTGGTTTTTGCCCGCGCGCAGCAGTGAAAAGATCGACCACCGCGCGCGGCGCGAAGGCGAGGCCCGCAAGGTAGATTGGGAGGGTCAATTGCACCCAATAGAAATTCTCCGGCCGGGCGAATAGCGCCATCGCGGTGAAGAAGCCGGTGAACCAGATCGCCGCGAAAAGCCCCATGGTGCGGCCAAGCCCGATCCAGCCCAACAGCGGAAGGATCGCCAGCGGCACCGCCAGCCACAGCGGGAACAGCAGGAGGACAGTCAGTCTGGATAGCGCCGTCAGCGGCAGGATCGGTCCGGCAAGGGCATTCCACCCTTGCGAGGCGACATCGCCCGGCAGGCGCTGCGCCTCGACACCCAGATAATGCAGATACATGCCGACGCCGAAAAGGGCGAGCAGCAGGCCGATACCGACCGCTTCGCTCCAGCGCCTCTGTAACAGCGCAAAGGCGAGCCAGAGAAATACGAAAGGTGCGGCAAGTTCGCGCACCGCGAGGGCCATGCCTGCCAGCAAGAGCGCGGGCCACCAGCGATGCGGGCGGTACGAAGCAAAGGCGAGCGATAGGAGCAGGCCGGCGACGATTTCGTGGATCAAATAGGCTTCGGGAATAATTACCCCGGCGCCGCCAAACAGCATCGCGATCCCTGCGCCCGCCCGTTCTACGGGCAGAACCTGACCTTTCAGCCGCGCCATGAACAGGAGGATGGCGATAGGCAGCAAAGCTTTCAGCGTCAGGCTGACTGCCTGTGTCCCAATAGTCGCATGGAGTATCGCAAGCGTTGGCGGGCGAACGGTGACGAAGGGGCGCGTCGGATAATTGCCGCTGCGCTGCTCATCCATCGCGGCGGTATAATAATCCTCCCCTGCAATCACCCGATCCGAAATGCGGCTGTAAAGCGCGAGGTCGCCATCACCCTCCTCCAGCTCAACCTGCTCGGTTGCGGGTCCCTGATGGGCTCCGCTGCTCATATTGGGAGCGAGAACCGCCCACACCATCAACGCGCCGAGCAAGAGACACAGGAATGCAGCCGCCGCGCGTGGCAAATGGCGCAGCGGTCGGTCCAGACCGTCCCACCAGCCAATCGGATCGCGCGCAATGCTCATGGTATCGACTGTGAACCGGGAAGCTTGCCGCCTCAATGTCCGCGCGCCGAATTCCACAGGCTAGAAAACGCACGCGGCACCATGGCGAGGCCGACGAACCACACCGGCATTACGATCAGCGCCCAGTAGAAGTTGTTGTCACGCCCGGCGATCATGAACAGCACGCCGTAGCCGAGGCACAGCAGGAAACCGGTCAGTCCGAACCAGCTGCGCCAGCCCGCCCAGCCGAGCAGCGGCAGCAGCGCTAACGGTGCGGCGATAAAAGGCGGCAGGAGATAAAGCGGACTGGAGAGCACGATATTGGCCGTCCACCCGCCAAGACCGCGCAGGGACAACCAGCCGGGCGATGCGGGGTCTGCCTGGGTGGTGACAGCGCCGACCGCGAGCAGATGCATGGTCAGCGCCGCGCCGAACACAAGCACCAGCGCGCCCCACGCGGCGGCCTCCGCCCGTTTGCCGCGCGTCAGGGCGATGGCGCCCATAAGCAGGATGAAAGGCAGGGCCAGTTCGCGGATAAACACCGCAAGCGCTGCGGCGAGCACTGCCCAGATCCATCGCTCTGGCCGGTACAGCCCGATCGAGAGCGCAATCAGCATGCCTGCCCAGACTTCATGCAGGGCAAGATATTGCGGCTTCAATCCGCTGACCGATCCGATCACCAGCAACAGAAGCAGATAGCGAAGACGCCCCGGCCCGCCCTGCACATCGCGCAGACGGAAATGCCAAGCCGTAACCGTTGCGATACCCAGAATTATGGCGAGAACGATCAGCCCGCCCTGCCCGACAAACGCGGTAATGTGCGCGAGCGTTGGCAGGCGCACCGCTAACCCCGGGCGCACCGGAAAGTCGCGCGCGCGCTGTTCCTCGACCGCCACTTCATAATAGTTTTCGCCAGCAGCAACGCGCTCGGCGATACGGTCGTAAAGCTGCAGATCGGTGTCGCGAGGGACTTCGCCCTGCACATCCTCGGCGCGCTCTTCCTTCAGCTCGACAGGAGTAGCATCGGCAGGGGCGGTTACATCCAGCCCTGCCTGCGTGTCCTGCGCAGTAATCGCCGCAGCGATCAGCACGGCAGCCACCAGCGCGAGCGCCAGCATCGCCGCACCCGGCGCCCAATGCGCAAACCTGTCCCACGGCTTGGACCGTGATCTTACCCTAGCCACCCTGCTTCAATGCCCCCGAACACCAATGCGCCTCCCACAAGCGCCGCCATAACATAGCCGATCCAGCCCCGACCCTGTTTCTCGCGCCGATCCCAGATAAGCTCCACTTCATCGAGCGGCGGCTGTTCAGGCGCGCCGCCCTTGGGCGGGAATTTCTCTTCCAGCCGGCGGATCAGCTGCGGCACGCGGAGTAATGTCTCGGTATCGTGGCGGATACGATCGGCAATCGCCGCTTCCGGGCCCAGTTCATCGCGCATCCAGCTGCGAACATAGGGCGCGGAAGTCTCCCACATATTGATCGACGGATCGAGCTGTGTCGCGATACCCTCGACCATCACCATGGTCTTTTGCAGCAGCAGCAAGTGCGGCTGCGTCTGCATGTCGAAATCGCGGGTAATGGCAAACAGCCCGTCGAGCATTTGCCCTACCGAAAGCTCGCTCACCGGCTTGCCGCGCATCGGTTCTCCCACGGCGCGCAGCGCGGTCGCGAATTCGCCGACATCGTGATAGCTCGGCACATATTGCGCTTCGAAATGAATCTCGGCGACGCGTTTGTAATCGCCCGTGATGAGGCCGTAGAGGATTTCTGCCAGCCACTGCCGCGCCTGCGTATCGATCCGACCCATTATCCCGAAATCGATGGCAACGATTGTGCCATCATCTTTCACGAACAGATTGCCCTGGTGCATGTCCGCGTGAAAGAAGCCGCCTGCAATCGCCTGTGTCAGGAAGGCAAGCACCAGCCGGTTGGCAAGTTCGGGCAAGTCATGGCCTGCCGCGATCAGCGCTTCGCGATTGGAGATCTTGACGCCATCGATCCACTCGATGGTCATCACCCGGCCATTGGTACGATCCCAGTCGATATCGGGGATGTGATAGCGCTCGATCCCGCGCATCGCCTCAGCCAGTTCCGAAGCCGAAGCCGCCTCGCGCCGCAAGTCGAGTTCGCGATTGGTCCAGCGTTTGAAATTGGCAATGGTCAGGCGCGGGCGCAGCCGAGATGCTTCCCCGCCGAGCGCCTCAAGATGCGCCGCAGCCCATTCATAGGTCGCGAGGTCCTCGGCGAATTTCTCACGAATGCCGGGACGCAGCACTTTGATCGCGACTTCGCGGCCTTCGGTGGTGATGCCCTTGTGCACCTGCGCGATGCTGGCGGCACCTACGGGATCAGGATCGACGTGGCTGAAGAGTTCTTTGAGCGGCCGCTCGAAACTCGCTTCGATATGCCGCTTGATCTCTGCAAAGGGAACGGGCGGCAGATTGTCCTGCAGGCTGAGCAGATTATGCGCCGCTTCGTCGCCCACCAGATCGGGGCGCGTCGCCAGGGACTGCCCAAGCTTGATCGCCGCCGGTCCTACAGCACGGAATGCTCCGGCATAATCGGGCTCACGCGGCTGGATCGTGCCGAAACGGGCAATCCGCACCAGCCGTTTGACCGGAGCAGGCGTGTTGGGATCGCGCTCGATCCCGCGCAGCGCGCCATGCCGCGCCAGCGTCCGGCCCCATTTGAGAAGCCGCCAGATATGGGTCGAAGGCCGCGTCACGCCAAATCATCCCTTCCCGCTTGCGGGAGGGGCAGCGAGACTTGGCAGCTTGCCTGCCTAGCCGCAGCGGGGTGGGCTCTGTCGAGCCCATGCCCACCCCTGACCCCTCCCGCAGGCGGGAGGGGAATCGTCTTGGCGCTGCTCACACTTTCCACCCCGAATGGATGTTCACCGCACCGCCAAGGATGCTTTCGACCTTGGTATGCGCAAAGCCCGCGCGCTGAATCATCGCTTCGAATTCGGGCGGCTTGGGAAAGCGGCGAATGCTTTCGGCGAGGTAGCGATAGCTGTCCTCATCATTGGCAATCGCCTTGCCGATCTGCGGCATCAGCCTGTGCGAATAGAGATCGTAGACTTCCTTGAAGCCGCTCCATTCGGTGTTGCTGAATTCCATGCAGAAGAAGCGCCCACCGAATTTCAGCACACGGTGCGCTTCGGCCAGCGCCTTGTCGATAAAGGTGACGTTCCGGATGCCAAAGACGATGGTGTAGGCATCGAACTGGCGATCGGGATAGGTAAGCTCTTCGGCATTCTGGCAGGACCATGAAAGTCCATCGATACCGCGATCCATCGCCCGTTCGATCCCGACATCAAGCATGTCCTGATTGATATCGGCAACCACAACATCCGCGCCGCGCTCTGCCATGCGAAAAGCGATATCACCCGTGCCGCCAGCCATATCGAGAATCGCCTCGCCCGGCTGCGGTTTTACGCGGCTGACGAATTTGTCCTTCCACAACCGATGCATCCCGCCCGACATGGCATCGTTCATGATGTCATATTTGGCAGCGACATTGGAAAAGACCCCGCCCACACGTGCAGTCTTCTCATCGGGCGCCACGTCTTCGTAGCCGAAAGATACCTTTTCACTCATGGCCGCTCACTTAGGGGCAATTGTGCCTCGCGCAAAGGGTGTTAAAGGCTGTAGCCATGCCGGAATTGCCCGAAGTCGAGACAACCGTGCGCGGATTGGCGCGTTTCATGGATGGCGAGCGGATCACGCGCGTCCAGCTCAATCGCCCGGACATGCGCTTTCCATTCCCGCAGGGTCTGGTGCAATCACTCACCGGCGCGCGAGTGAGCAGCCTTGGCCGCCGTGCCAAATATGGCCTTATTCATACCGACCGGGACAGCACGCTGATCTTCCACCTCGGCATGAGCGGCCGCTGGCGGATCGATCCCGAAGACGACGAGAAGCACGATCACCTTGTTATAGAGACCGCGCGCAATCGCTTCGCGCTCAATGATCCGCGACGCTTCGGCTATGTCGATCTCGTCGATACGCCAGCCCTCCAGCAATGGCCTGCCTTTGCCGCCATGGGTCCGGAGCCGCTGAGCGATGATTTGACAGTCGAGCATCTGCGCGCGGCTATCAGTGGCCGGAAACAGGCGATCAAGCTGCTGTTGCTGGATCAGCACGTGGTGGCAGGGCTCGGCAATATATATGTGTGCGAAGCGCTGTTCCGTGCCGGTATCAATCCGTGCAAGGCAGGCGGGCGAGTATACAGGCCGGCATTGGAAAAGCTGGTTCCCGCGATCAGGGATGTGCTGACCCAGTCGATTACCGATGGCGGCTCCACCTTGCGCGACTATGCCCGCCCCGATGGCGAGCTCGGCTACTTTGCCACGCGCTTTCAGGTTTACGGCCGTGAAGGCGAGCCGTGTGTGCGCGGCGACGGCGGGATCATCAGGCGGGTCGTGCAAGGCGGGCGCAGCACATGGTATTGTCCTGTTTGTCAGGTTTAGCCTCATGATCGCCCATCCGGGCGATCGTCCTCGGTAATTATTTGTCTCATGCGGCCACATCCGTGGCCGCGTCCTCGGTGCTATTCGCTCCGGCGGGCTTCGTCCGCCTGCGCGGCACCTGCGGGCTTCGCGGTTGCTCGCTGTCGCCCGCCTGCGGCCAGCGAGACCAGCGCTCCAGTGTATCGGTGTTGCGGAGCTCGCTCGGCGACCAGCCGAGGGCAAGGCCGAACGGCCACCCGCAGCGGGCGCGTAGCGAAGCGGAGCGCGTCTAGCGAGGACGAAAGCGCGGATGCGCTTTCGAAAAGCAAACCACACTCCCCGGATGGGCGTGCGGAGAATATCGACCCAACTCAACACTTGCGTTTTTCGGACTGCGACACTAAATGCCGCGCCGATGCGGCGCTTTTTGCGCCCTTTTACCGATTCTAACGAGACAATGGACCGGCCGTTCGCGGACGGCTGAGATACAGGATTTATACATGGCCAACACGCCGCAAGCCAAGAAGCGCATTCGTCGCAACAATAACCGCGCCGAGATCAACGGTGCCCGTAAGAGCCGCATCCGCGGTTTCGTGAAGAAGGTCGAAACGGCCGTCTCCGAAGGCGACAAGAAGTCGGCTGAAGAAGCACTGCGTGCTGCGCAGCCCGAGATCGCTCGCGGTGTTGCGCGCGGCGTGATGCACAAGAACACGGCCGCTCGCAAAATGAGCCGCCTTTCGAAGCGCGTCGCCGCTCTTTGATTCGCTGACACGGCAGCTGCGATTCGCACGCAGCCGGCGCGGCAAAACGGAACGAAATTAGAACGAGGCTCGGGGTTTTCCCGGGCCTCTTTTTTTGCGTTTGCGAACTGACCCGAGAGCGCTCGGTAAGAATCTAGGAATTCCCGCGATTCGCGAGACTGTCACAAAACTATCTTTTGGAATCAGTGATATAAACGCAAGTCTGCGGCTTAGAGGCGAGTCAAGAACCTAAATTTTAATAAATTTGTCACCACACACTTGCCCCCCGGCGTGAGACGTTCATAACAGGGTTCTGGACGCGGCGCACTGCATCGCAGCCGGCAAATATTTAGTTATCGACGACAACAGTTCTGAAGCTCTCCAGCACGAGTTTCGGATCGGGGAAGTTGTGTCTGTGTCGCCGATGAGAGGGGGCAGCCTGCAAAGGCTCATAACCAAGGGACGGGGTTCACGAGATGATAAGAATGGGACCGCACAGCGGCCGTTCGGGCGCCAGAAAAAAAACAGCGGTTGAGGAAAATATGGAAGATCACGAAGCAGTAGACCTGGCCGCCGATTGGGCAGACATCAGCCAGGGGCTTCGAAAGGATCTTGGTCACCAGCTTTTCACCCAGTGGATCAAGCCGATCCAGCTGGGCAAGATCGACAAAGAAAGCGGCACGCTGCAGCTTTTCCTGCCGACCGAATTTTCCGCAAACTGGGTACGCGATCGCTATCATGATCGCCTGTCGCTCGCGTGGAAGATCGCACGCGGCGAAGTGCGCCACGTCAAAATCGAAGTGCATCCGGGCCGCCGCAAGATTGCCGATTTCGATCTGCGTGGGGACGATGGCTTTGGCCACCGCGCCGCCAATGATGCGACATTGGCGATGGAATCGATCGGTGACGATGGCTTCACTAGCTCGGTCGGCCTCGACCCGAGCCAGACTTTTGCCGCTTTCGTGACCGGCAGCACCAATGTGCTTGCCAAGAATGCGGCAGAGCGCATGTCCAAGGCCGAAAAGCCGCAATTCAGCCCACTCTATCTGAAGGCCGCGACGGGCCAGGGCAAGACGCACCTGCTCCACGCCATCGGCCATTCTTACCTGCAGGCCTTTCCGCGCGCCCGCATTTTCTACTGTAGCGCCGAGCGCTTCATGGTCGAATTCGTGCAGGCGCTGAAATCGAACGCAATGATCGAATTCAAAGGCCGCTTGCGCGCTTTCGACCTGCTGCTGGTCGATGACATCCAGTTCATCATCGGCAAAGCCGCCGCGCAGGAAGAATTGCTTTACACGATCGATGCGTTGCTCGCCGAAGGCAAGCGACTGGTGTTCGCCGCCGACCGCGCACCGCAGGCGCTCGATGGGGTCGAACCGCGCCTGCTCAGCCGCCTCTCGATGGGTCTGGTCGCCGACATCCAGCCTGCCGATATCGAACTGCGCCGCGCGATCCTTGAATCGAAACTTACGCGTTTCGCGCCGCTGGAAGTGCCCGCCGATGTGATCGACTTCCTCGCTCGCACCGTGTCGCGCAATGTGCGAGAGCTGGTTGGCGGCCTCAACAAGCTGATCGCTTACGCCCAGCTTACGGGGCAGGAAGTCTCGCTCCAGCTCGCCGAAGAGCAGCTGACCGATATCCTGTCGGCCAATCGCCGCCGCATCACGATTGACGAAATCCAGCGCACCGTTTGCCAGTTCTATCGCATCGACCGCAGCGAGATGAGCAGCAAGCGCCGCGCACGCGCCGTGGTGCGTCCGCGCCAGGTGGCGATGTATCTGGCCAAAGTGCTGACCCCGCGCAGCTACCCTGAAATCGGTCGCAAATTCGGTGGCCGCGATCACTCGACCGTGATCCACGCCGTGCGCCTGATCGAGGATCTGCGCGAGCGCGATGCCGATATGGATGGCGATGTGCGCAGCCTGCTGCGCCAGCTCGAAAGCTGAAACGAGTTACCGGCGGCGCGGCCTGCCTGCGTCGCCGGACCACAGCCTATCCACCTGCAATCCACTGACCTCGCACAGGGCTGTGCACAGCCTTGCGCACATGCGCGCCCGCCGGCGCTAACTACAGCCTTAAGTCGCAGGTTTTTCTTAGATAGTGTGCCCTGCCGCGTTGCGGCAACGCTTGGCCGTGGCGGGGCCGTAGATGTGGAACGCGGGCCCTCCTGATCGATTGAATCGATAATAACAGGAGAATTACAATGGCTGGTCCACTTATCGCACTTTCCCTTATGACACTCGGCGCGGGTGCCGCCGTAGGCGTGCAGCAATATCGCAAGATGAAGCGTCAGCTGCCAGAGAACAATGACATCCATCCGGAAGAGCGCTTGCAAGAGCAGCGTCTCGAAGAGGAGCGCGCAGAAGAGCCGCGCCTTCGTCAGGATGAGCAGCGGCTTGATAAAGCGACCGTCTAGGCAGACGTAAAAACTGATCCAGAAAGGCCGGCCGCAGCGCCGGCTTTTTTGTGCGCATCATCCAGTGCGGCCGGAGCAAAAGTATCGACACTGCGCCCCGCCAATGCCAACAGGCGCGCATGGACGAACCTCCCCATCCCCTGTCTCAAGAACGGCTCGATCGCTTCGCGCGGCACATTGTCTTGCCCGAACTGGGCGGCGTAGGGCAGATGGCCTTGTCGCGCAGCCATGTCGCGCTGATCGGCCTCGGCGGTATCGGCGCGCCCGTTTTGCAATATCTCGCCGGGGCGGGTGTCGGGCGGTTTACCCTGGTCGATGATGGCGATGTGGAGGCGAGCAATCTCCAGCGGCAAACGATCTACACCACACGCGACATCGGCCACGGCAAAGCGGTTTCCGCGCGCCGCTGGCTCGCCAATTTCGATGACAAGCTAAGCGTGGAGATTCACGACCAGCGGATCGCAGCTGATAATGCCGAAAGGCTGTTCGCCGACGCCGATCTGGTCATTGACGGAACCGATAATTTCGCCACGCGTCTCGCCGTATCGGACACATGCGTGGAGGCCAAAATCCCGCTGCTTTCAGCTGCCGTCGGCCGCTTTCAGGGGCAGGTCGCGGCCTTCCAGGGCCATCTGCAAAGCGAGCCTTGCTACCGCTGCTTCGTCGGCGATGCTTTCGACGCGGAGGACTGCGACACTTGCGCAGAAGATGGCGTGCTCGGCGCAATGGTCGGCTGGGTCGGCACTTTCGCCGCTATGCAGGCGGTGCGCATTCTGGTGAGCACGGCTGCCAATATGGGCGATCCCGGCTGGGGCACTCTCCAGCTGATGGACGGGATGAAACCCGGCATGCGGCCTATCACGATTGCAAAGGATCCGGAGTGTAAGGCGTGCGGCTAGCCGCGCGCTGACAACACCTCATCCACCCATCTCGGTACCAGCTCGCTCGCCGGGCCTAGCCGTGTTTTATCGAAGAAATGCGATCCGGCGCTGCCTTCAAGATTGAGTTCGAGCGTTCGCGCTCCTGCGCGGCTAGCTTCCTGCACGAAGCCGGCTGCGGGATAAACTGCGCCGCTGGTGCCGATGCTGACAAACAGGTCGGCTCGCGCGACGGCATCGAAAATGCGGTCCATCTGGTATGGCATTTCGCCGAACCAGACGATGTCGGGGCGCATCGCCGCCGCTCCGCATGAGGGGCAGGCAGGGCCATCGCACAGGGTGCCGTCCCATCTGTGCCGGGTATCGCAGGCGCGGCACCATGCGGACAGCACCTCGCCGTGCATATGGAGCGTGTTTTGCGCTCCGCCGCGTTCGTGGAGATCGTCGATATTCTGGGTGACGAGCAGCAGCTCGCCGTCCCATTCGCTCTCCAGCCGCCCCAATGCCTTATGCGCCGCATTCGGCTGGGCTCCCATCACATTGGCGCGCCGTTCATCATAGAAACGTTGGACGAGATCCGGATCGCGGGCGAACCCTTCCGGCGTGGCGACCTGTTCCACCGGATGGTTTTCCCAAAGACCGTCTTCGGCGCGAAACGTCTTGAGGCCGCTTTCGGCGGAAATCCCTGCGCCTGTCAGGATCACGATGTTTTTCATGGACAGACACTCCCCGATTCCGTTTGTCCTGTGCTTGTCGAAGGACTGCCTTTTCTTCTAGCTATGTAAACAAGCAAGGACAGCCCTTCGACAAGCTCAGGGCAATCGGAGGGTGGTTTGGCGAAAATTGGCATCATCGGCAGCCAGGGGCACATGGGGCAGGCCATCGCAGCAGTGCTGGGCGCGGGCGAGCATGAGTGCGCTGGCGGCGCGGACAAGGATGGCGACGTCCCTGCACTGGCAAATCGCAGCGATGCGCTGGTCGATTTCTCCTCGCCCGCCGCACTACAGGCCAATCTCGATGCAGCGAGCGCAGCGGGCATTCCGATCCTGATCGGCACCACGGGGCTGGCAGACGAACATCATGCAGCAATCGAGGCGGCGGCAAAGCATATTCCCGTCCTGCAGACCGGGAACACGTCGCTCGGCGTGACGCTGCTCGCCCATCTGGTGCATGAAGCCGCCGCGCGCCTTGGCGACGACTGGGACGTCGAAGTCCTCGAAATGCATCACCGCATGAAAGTCGATGCGCCATCGGGGACGGCGCTGTTGCTCGGCGAAGCGGCAGCGGATGCGCGCGGCATCGCACTGAGCGATCAGACCGAAAGCGGGCGCGACGGGCACACCGGGGCGCGCGCCAAAGGGGCAATCGGCTTTGCAGCACTGCGCGGCGGCACGGTAGCCGGAGAGCATTCGGTGATCCTAGCTGGCGAGGAAGAGCGCATCACCCTCTCCCACAGCGCGGAAAACCGCAGCATCTTTGCCCGCGGTGCCGTTCGTGGAGCGGCATGGCTCATTGGACGAGAAGCGGGACGCTATACGATGAAGGATGTGCTTGATCTCTGAGTCCCGATTTTGGGGAGGGGAATTCAGATGGCAATCGATCCGGCAGCAGCAACGCAGGCATATATCGACACGCTGAGTGCCGAGGAGTTGGCACTCGCTCGCGACTACACCACGGGCAATCACTGGCTGCTGCTGGCGGGTCTGCTGGTTTCGGCCTTTGTCACCTGGGTCATCGTGCGCAGCGGTGTGCTCGACAAGGTGGCGAAAAAACTGGAAGCGCGCGGCTTTTTCCTGCGCACCTTCTCCATCGCGCTGGTTTTTCTCCTCGTCAGCTCCATCCTGGCGCTGCCTTTCGGTATTTACGAGGATTGGTGGCGTGAAACGCAATATGGCCGCACGAGCCAGCCGCTCGCCGATTTCCTGAGCCAGGGTGCGATTGGCACGATCATTTCCGCAGTGCTGGGCGGGCTATTCCTGACCGGCCTTTATCTCCTCATTCGCAAGGCCGGCCGGTTCTGGTGGGCGTGGAGCGGCGCGCTGGTTGCGGGAGCGGCGTCTTTCCTTTTGCTCTTATCGCCCGTGTTCATCGAGCCGATCTTCAACCAATATCAGTACATCCCCGAAGGTGAAGTGCGTGATGCGGTGCTGGAATTGGCCGCCGACGCAGGCGTTCCGGAGGATCGCGTCTTCATGTTCGATGGTTCGCGCCAGTCGAACAATTTCACCGCCAATGTCTCCGGCGTGGGCGGCTCTGCACGCATCGCGATTTCCGATGTCGCGATGGATGAGGCTTCGCTCGATGAAGTAAAGGCGGTTACCGGGCATGAGATCGGCCATTACGTGCTCGGCCATGTGTGGCGCACGCTGATCGTCATCAGCATCCTGGCAGTGCTCGTCTTTTTCCTGACCGATCGCACCTATGGCTGGTTCGCTCACAAATTCGGTAGCGATGCCGCCTTGAAGGATCCGCGCGGCTTACCGGTATTGGCCTTTACGTTTGGCCTGTATTTCCTGCTGGTGACGCCTGTGACCAATGCAATGACGCGCATCGGCGAACGGGAAGCTGATGCCTATTCACTCGAGACGGTCGGCCTGCCCGATGCGCTCTCAGGAGCGCTCATTAAAACGGCCGAATATCGCTATCCTCTCGCGGGCCCTGTGGAAGAGGCGATCTTCTACACCCATCCGACCGTCGAAAACCGCATCCGCCGCGCAATGGAATGGAAAGCCGCGAATGGTGACGCTACAGCCGGGGAATGACGAAAGACCAGATTTTCGAATTCTTCCGCCGGATGGCCGAGCATAATCCGGAGCCGGAGACCGAGCTCGAATATAGCAATTGCTACCAGCTCGTCGTCGCCGTCGCGCTATCGGCGCAGGCTACCGATGTGGGCGTGAACAAGGCGACGCGCTCGCTCTTCGCGAAAGTCGAAACCCCGCAGCAAATGCTCGATCTGGGGATCGAGGAGCTGACCCGTCACATCAAGACCATCGGGCTGTTTAATTCCAAGGCGAAGAACGTCATGGCGCTCAGCCAGCTACTGGTGGACGAATATGGCGGCGATGTGCCCGACACGCGCGAAGACCTCGTCCGCCTTCCGGGCGTGGGCCGCAAGACCGCAAATGTCGTGCTGAATTGCTGGTTCAAGCAGGAGACGTTCGCAGTCGACACGCATATCTTGCGCGTCGGCAACCGGACGGGCCTCGCAAAAGGCAAGACGCCCGAGCAGGTCGAAGCCAAGCTGGAGAAGCGCGTGCCCCAACCCTTCCGCTTGCACGCCCATCATTGGCTGATCCTGCACGGCCGCTATGTGTGCAAGGCGCGAACGCCCGAATGCTGGCGGTGCGACCTGGTCGATCTATGCAGTTTCCGGAAGAAGGTGCTGGAGAAGCCGAAGGGGCGCTAAAGGCAACCGGCTGCGAACTCGCACGCATACCAAAGTGCGAAAACGGCTGTCGCAAAAAGTCCGAGAGGTACGTAGAGCATCGTTACGATTGCTTTCCATCGCTTGCCGATAGGAAGGATTTGGATTCCCATCACACCCGGCACCAAGAGCCCCACCCAGATTAGCCACCAAGGTAGCTCGAAGCTGCGTTGCGATGCGGTGAAGTCAGGTGGGCCAATCAGTAGCGCGAGTAATACGAACGGGGCCACTAGAGCTAGGGCAAGCCCTATGGTCCACAAAAACGGATTAAACTCTGTCAGGCCTTGTGGAGCTCGCTCAAACATCATCCGCGCTGCGTAGCTCGCCTTTGTCGAGTTCGCCCAGACTGCTTGCTGTCGTTACTGTAACGGTCGCATCGCCGGTCACATTTGTGGCCGTGCGCATCATGTCCATGATGCGGTCCACGCCGGCGACGAAAGCGATCGTTTCAAGCGGCACGCCGACAGCGCTGAATATCGCGCCCATCATCACGAGGCCCCCGCCCGGAATGCCCGCAGCGCCGATCGAACCGAATGTCGCCAGCAATGCGATCACAAAATAGTCGGCCCAGGAAAGGTCCACACCGAAAAGCTGCGCACCGAACAGGGTGACGAGGCCGAGATACATGGCCGTCCCGTCCATATTAATGGTCGAGCCGAGCGACACGACGAAGCTGGAGGTCGGCCTGCTGACACCCAGATTGCGCTGAGTGCAGCGCAAGGTCACAGGCAGAGTCGCAGAGGAGCTTGCCGTGGAATAGGCAACCGCGATCGCATCCACCATGCCGCGGAAAAAGCCGATGACATTCACCCTCGCCACGAATGCTAGGATGCTGACATACATGACGCTGATCACGATCAGGCAGCCGACATAGTTCAGCGCCACCAGCTTGCCGAGCGCGACGACAGCATCAAGCCCCAGCGTGCCGACCACCCACGCCATCAGCGCAAAGACACCGAAAGGCGTCAGCTCCATGATCAGGATGGTGATCTTCTGGAAAATCAGCGCGCCGCCATCGAAGGCTTTCGCGATCATCGCCGCGCCGTGCACGCCTGCGCCGGTTTCTGCTTCGTCATCATCCTCTACATCGCCGCGTGCAAGCAGGATGCCGATCCCGACGAGCAGCGAGAATACGATCAGTGGCAAGACCTGGACATTGGCCATCACGCCTACCGGGCTGACGGGGATCATGCTGCGCAGCATCTCCCGCCAATCGAACGGTGCCGGTTCGGGGATTTCTCCCATTTCGAGGATGGAGGTATCGATGCCGGCGCCGGGCTGGAAAATCGTGCCGAGCGTCAGTCCCAACACTACGGCCACTTGGCCTGTAATCACGAAAAGCAGTATGGCCCGCCAGCCGACGCTGCCCAATCGGCCGAGATTGCCGATCGCCGCGACGCCTGAAACCACGCTGAAAAAGATCAGCGGCACGATCAGCATCTTGATGAAGTCGATGAAGATATCACCGATGATCTTGATGCTTTCAGCGCCGGGTCCCCAGATATAGCCGGTGATGCCGCCGAGGATCAGCGCCGCTATCACGCGTTGCCACAGCGGAATTGCGAACCAGAGTTTCATGCGCGGCGTCCCTTCCCTAGCTCGCCATCAGACCGTCTGTGCCTATGCGGCAATGAGCGCTTTCTCAAGCGCCCCTCTCTTGCGCATCACCGATTTCAAACTGCGAAATTGTCCATTCCTCGGATCGCGCGGCCTCAATCCATTGCTGCATCCAGTCGTGCTCCCACACCGCCTGCATATAGGCCTGCGCGAAGCCGGGCACATTGATACCGTAGGTGATGAAGCGGCTGACGATGGGCGCGTAGAAAATGTCTGCCGCGCTGAACGTGCCGAACAGGAATGGCCCGCCCTTGCCGAAGCGCGCCCGCGCCTCTGCCCACAGGCCGAGGATGCGCACAATATCGGACTTAGTCTCATCGCTCAGTTCGACTTGTACCTTGGCGCGAATGTTCATCGGGCAATTGCGGCGTAGCGAGAGGTAGGAGGAATGCATTTCCGCGACCATCGCCCGGGCCATGCCGCGCGCTTCATCGGCTTTCGGCCAAAAGCGATCCCGCCCGACTTTGTCTGCGAGGTAATCCATGATGGCGAGGCTGTCCCACACCACGACATCGCCGTCCCACAGCACCGGTACCTTGCCATTGGAGGGCTGGAATTCGCCTTCCTGCGCCTTCTTCGCCTCCCAGTCCTCTCCGGCGATGTGCACGATCAGCTCTTCGAAATTGAGGCCGCTTTGCTTTGCCGCCAGCCAGCCGCGCAGCGACCAGCTGGAATAGTTCTTATTGCCGATAATCAGCTTCATGCAGTGCTCTTTCCCCGTTTCAGCGAGGCCTAACGGTTAA
This sequence comes from Aurantiacibacter sediminis, assembly GCF_016019885.1. Classification (GTDB taxonomy): domain Bacteria; phylum Pseudomonadota; class Alphaproteobacteria; order Sphingomonadales; family Sphingomonadaceae; genus Alteraurantiacibacter; species Alteraurantiacibacter sediminis. The sequence continues at coordinate 86,067 of NZ_JAEANY010000001.1, forward strand.
TGTTGACGCTGTCGAGGCTGAACAAAAGCCCATCAAAAAGCACGGTTTCCCTCGGCTTTGCAGACGTGGTTATCACGCGAAATGTAAAATGCCTTCCCGGTTTGTTAACCATCCTCTGCCATGACGACCACTGACCTTCGGGCAAGTCCCGCATAGATGAGGGGTGTGAGTGGTCGGCACAAAACCGACAGGAAGGGCGAAAGCCCGGCGGATTGAACGCCTTAAGCATGCTCTTTGGGCAGGGTTGATAGCGTGCCTTTGCGCTGTCATGGGTCTGTTCGATCCCGTCGATCAGACGATCTGGGCAGTTCAAAATCTCAGCGCCACCCAAAATGCGTCAGGAGACGTCGGCTATATCTCCACCGAGCGGGACCTAACCGACGCCAACTTCCCGGAGCGCAGGGTTGAGCTGGCCCATTTGATCGATCGTTTGGACGCAGCAGGCGCGCGCGAAATCTATATTGATGGAGTATTTTCTCAGCCAACTTCGGAAGATGCCGACTCCACGCTGAACAGCTCGCTCCGGAATTTCAGCGGCGAGGCGTACCTTGCTCAGCGGGTTTTCGAATCGATTTCCCTGCAGATTGAGACCAAACGATCGGTCCCGCAAATCGCAGAGGGTATCCCAGAGGTCGCTTCCGACAAAATAACCAACTTTCTCGGCTTTGATTGGGAAGGAACATATCAGGTTAACACCGTTGACGGCATGAAACCCTCAATTGCAGCGCAGGTTGCTGGGGTTGAACCCACCGAAACAAATTCCTTCCCGATCAATTACTCCTTCGATCTGAGCACCATCCCGTCGATGAGCTTTGCACAGGCGAGGCGAAATGATGCTGATCTCTCACGCTTCGAGGGAACGGTGGTAATCATCGAGGCATCGCAGGTTGAAGGATTCAGCATTCCTGGGGTCAGAGATGTGCCTTCCGTTCTCGCGCACGTCTTTGCCGCAGAATCGCTCAAAGCCGGACACACACGATTTGTACCAGGTATCTTTGCCGCGGGAATTCTTGCGCTGTTGGTACTGTTGGCGGGCTTGGTCGCAGAGAAAACGATCCGTCGCGCACTTTATGCATCGCTGATTGTCGCGCTGATCGGATTCAGTGCATTTTCCGCCGTTCTTGGCTGGCGTATGGGCTTCGCCGATGCTCTTGCCTTTGCCGGAATCTTCGCGATTTTCCGCCTGCGGACCGTCTGGAAAGAATCCTTCGCGCTCGTCGATCTCGAAACCAATCTCCCGAGCTTTGCGGCGCTGGAGACCGACAGGGATGTGTCGGAAACCGTACCCGCCATCATTGTCGCCAAGATTCATCGGTTCGAGCAGGTCCGTCGCTCACTGCCAAAAGACCTTCATGCCGAATATATGCTGCGCATTACCAACCGGCTGAAGGCGGCAACGCAGGACGCGACGATTTACCTTGGCCAGGGGCACCTGATCGCATGGGTCATGCACGAGAAGGACCCGGCCCTGTTGCGGGAGCATCTGGAAGGCTTGCGCGCACTCTTCTCTGCTCCATTGCTTGTGGCTGACCAGCAGGTCGATGTCGGAATTTCATTCGGCGTCGATATTTCACCCAGCCCCAATGTCGCACGGCGACTGGCGTCGGCGGTCGAAGTCGCGGAAAAGACCAATGAGACTTATGAGCCTATAGCGATCGCCGATACGGCATCGGATGACGATCTGATCTGGAACATCTCGTTGCAGGCCCGCATCGATGCAGCGCTTTCGAACGGCGAAATCTATCTGGCCTACCAGCCCAAGGTGATGGTGCAGACCGGCGAGATTATCGGCGTGGAAGCACTCGTGCGCTGGAAAGACCCGGTGAAGGGACACATTCCGCCAGACAATTTCATCCGTCAGTGCGAGACCGCAGGACGCATGACCCAGCTCACCCGTTTTGTACTTCAGGAGGCCTGCAAGGCTGGCAATGCTTTTGAGGATAAGGGCCTCAACCTGCCGATTGCGGTCAATATTTCGGCCACGCTGGTTCACGAACATCAGATCGTCACAATGGTCTCGGACGTGCTCGACGAGACCGGCTTCGATCCGCGTCGCCTGACGCTGGAGATTACCGAGACTTATCGTATCTCCAATATCGATCGCGCAGCGGAAGTCCTGACCAGCCTTCGCCAGCTTGGCCCGAAGATTTCGATGGACGATTTTGGCGTCGGCGCCGCCAGCCTCGAGGCACTTTTGCGGCTGCCGTTTTCAGAGCTGAAAATTGATCGGCTTTTTGTCTCGCAAATCACTACCAGCGCCAAGGCCGAAGGCATCGTGCGGTCCATCCTTCAGATGGGCAAGGACCTGCGAATCATCGTTGTTGCTGAAGGGGTTGAAGACAGCGGAACGTTAACCCTTTTGCGTGATTCCGGGTGCCTCGTGGCGCAAGGATTTGGCATTTCCCGGCCCGTTGATTTCGATAGAATCATTAAATTTCAGATAGATAACCCTAAGACGCTTCTGCAAAACATGGTTTAAACTTTACAAATACCTTTGGTTAATGCAGTTTGATCCTGTTCAAACAGGAGAAAACCCATGGGTAGAAGCATTTGGGATTGGATCTTCGGTCGTGGCGGTCAGCGCAGCTGACCTCAGCCAAGAGATTTTATCAATATGAAAAAGGGCGCCGCTGGCGCCCTTTTTTATGTGCGATTTGGAAGCGATCTGGCCGCCGAATTGCGCCCTTAAAGACGCACGTCGCGCAACAGGGCCGCGCGCAGCTCATCGAGGCCCATGCCCTTTTCAGCGCTGGTGACATGAATTTGCGGGAATGCGGCCACGTGCTTTCGCGCTTCGGCTTCGACCTTTGACGTGACCGCTTCCAATGCGCTAGCTTTGATCTTGTCCGCTTTGGTCAGCACGACGCGATATCCGACAGCTGCCTCATCGAGCATTTTCATCATCTCACGGTCTGAATCTTTCAGCCCGTGGCGGCTATCGATCAGCACCATGGTCCGCTTCAGCGGCACGCGGCCGCGCAGAAAGGTTTTGACGAGGTTCTTCCACTTCGCGACGACTTTCACCGGTGCCTTGGCGAAGCCATAGCCCGGCATGTCGACGAGGCGGAACTGCGTAGGCTCGCCCACTTCGAAGAAGTTTAGCTCCTGCGTGCGTCCCGGTGTTACCGATGCGCGCGCGATGGCCTTGCGCCCCGTCAGCGCATTGATGAGCGAGCTTTTGCCGACATTGGATCGGCCGCAAAAAGCGATTTCGGGATAGTCCGGCTCGGGAAGGAATTTGAGCTGCGGCGCAGATAGCAGAAACTCCACACGGCCTGAAAACAGGCGGCGCGCTTCCTCCGCCAATTTCTCTTCTTCCTCGGTCATTGCAATTCCTCCGAACCGGCGAGGGGGTCATCCCTTCGCCTGTTCTGCTTTCTTGCGCTCCGCCTCTCGCGCCTTTTCCTCGCGCTCCTTCTCCATCTGCGCTTTCAGCTGCGGATTGCGCGAATAGAGGTATTTCTGCTGGGCCAGCGTCAGTATGTTGTTGCTGATCCAGTAAAGCAGCAGGCCCGCAGCAAACGGTGCCATCACGAACATCAGCACCCACGGCATGATCATGAAGATCTGCTGCTGCATCGGGTCCATCGCCGCGGGGTTCAGTTTGAACTGCAGCCACATGGTGAAGCCGAGTAGCACGGCCAAAATACCGATCGCGAGGAAGCCCGGCGGGGTGAAATCGAGCAGGCCGAACAGGTTCAGGATCGTTGCCGGATCGCGCGCCGAGAGATCCTCGATATAAGTAAAGGGCTGGTGGCGCATCTCGATCGCGAGGAGCAGCACCTTGTACAGTGCGAAGAAGATCGGGATCTGGATGAAGATCGGCAAGCAGCCGGCCAGCGGATTGACCTTCTCATCCTTGTAGAGCTTCGCCATCTGCTGCTGCAGCTCTGGTTTGTCGTCCTTGTAACGTTCCTGCAGCGCTTTCATCTTCGGCTGCACCGCGCGCATCTGAGCCATCGAGTGGAACTGCTTCTGCGCAATCGGGAACAGGATCAAGCGGATGATGAGCGTCAGGCCGATAATGGCGAGGCCGAAATTGCCGACAAGGCCGAACAGGAAGATCAGCACCTGCCACATCGGCCAGGCAATCCAGCGAAACCAGCCCCAATCGATAGCAAGGCCGAAGCGTTCCACGCCCTGCGCCTGGTATTCGTCCAGAACGCCGCTTTCCTTCGCGCCTGCAAACAGGCGAGTGGTGCGCGACACGGTTTCGCCGGCGGGCACGTTCACCGCGTCATACAGAAGTTCGGAGCGGAAGAGGTTGTTGCCAAGCGAGCGGACATAGCCATTGGTCGCTTCGCCTTCCTGCGCGATAAGCGCCGAGAGCCAGTAGATATCGGTGAAGCCAACCCAGTCGGTATCGCTGCCGAAATTGATCGGGCCTTCTTCAAGGACCTCATCATAGTCCCAATCGAAATTCACGCCTTCGCCGGTGGCCGCGATCGGGCCTGAGTGGACATTCCACGTGCTGGCGCTGGCAGTCTCGCTGGTACGCGTGACAGTCGCGAACGGACGCAGTGCGACAGTCGATGCGCCAGCATTGCGCACGGCCTGCGTGACGGTGAGCATGTAGTGCTCGTCAATTTCGAAGCGCAGCGCGAAGGTCAGTCCGGCGCCATTGTCCCATGACAGGGTGACAGGGGTTTCCTGCGTCAATTGGTCGCCTTCGGTAACGCTCCACACCGTTTCGGGTCCGGGCAGCGATACGCCGTCGCCATCCCAGCGGAACGCAGCGTAATGCTGTGCACTGGTGCCAGCGGGCGAGAACATGCGCACATTGTCGCTGCTTTCATCAACCGTCTCACGGTGTGTCTTCAAGTCGATATCGTCGATCCGCGCGCCGACCGGATTGATCGAGCCGTGGATTTCCGGCGCGTCGATGGTGACGCGTTCGCTGCTGGCAAGCGCGCTGGCGAGATCGACCTCGACTTCCGCGCTCACATCTCCGCCGACTCCGGATGCAGCTACATCCCCATCGGCGCGAGCGGCCTGCGTGTCCTCACGTCCGGCCATATTGGAAGGCGTTTCTTCCGGCTCCGGATAATAGGTGCGCATGGCGAAGTCCCAGCCGAAAAGCAGGACTGCGCTCAGCACTACGGCGAGAATGAGATTACGCTGGTTGTCCAAGATGAATTATCCGTCGCGATTATCTGTGTCGGGAAGCGTGGCAGCGCCGCGCGCCGGCGGAACCGGATCGTGACCATGCCCTCCCCAGGGATGGCAGCGCATTATACGCTTGAACGTCATCCATCCACCCCTGATTGCACCATGTCTTTCGAGAGCCTCGATTGCATAGGCGCTGCAGCTGGGCTGGAAGCGGCAGGTGGGCGGCAAAATGCGGCTCGGCCCCACTTGCCAGAAGCGCGCGATGAGGATCAAAACGCGCTTCACCGGCGCGGCCTCCTGCTGCCCTTGCGTGGACGGCGTGGCGGGTCCCCCTTCCCTTCACGGGCGCGGGTGAGAGCGGCTTCCAGCTCCTCGCCTAGCTGCGCAAAATCGCGCTCCACCCCACCATCCCGGCCAATCAGCACGTGATCGTGATCGGGCAGGCCATGCTCCGGCAGTGCGGCGCGCAGCAACTCACGAAAGCGCCGCTTCATGCGATTGCGGACCACCGCATTTCCGATCTTCTTAGTCACAGTGATGCCGTAACGCATTCCCTCGCCGCCATTAGGCCGCACAAGCAGCACGAACCCCGGCCGCGCAACGCGCAGTCCGCGATTCGCCGCGAGAAAATCCGCGCGTTTGGTGAGGACCGTTGGGGTCATGTTTCGAGAGATAGTGGGCCGAGAGAGCGATGCCGAATCTTTTGTTGTGCGAAGCCGCATCCGCGGCTTCGTCCTCAGTGCTATTCGCTCCGCGGGGACTTCGTTCCCGCTGCGCGGCACTTGCGGGTCGCGCCGTGCGCTCGGTCGGTCGCTTCGCGCCCGAACTGAGCCCTATTCTATAAACGCAAAAACGGGCTCCGAGAGGAGCCCGCAAGGCCGAATTGGCCGTCCACAGGTGCTGCGCAGTCCGAAGGACGGAGCGAGCAGCACCGAGGATGCTCGCCCGGATGGGCGAGCCTAAAGAATCAGGCGCAGAGGTTCTTGCGACCGCGACGACGGCGCGCGCGCAGGACCTTGCGGCCACCCGGGGTGGCCTTGCGGGCGAAGAAACCGTGGCGACGAGCGCGCACAAGGTTGCTCGGCTGGAAAGTGCGCTTCATGGCAAATACCTTCAAATAAGAACAAAAAGGGCCGCCAAACGGGGGCGGCCGCAAACATTGATGGCGCGCTTACTGCGAGACGGGGTCCAAGTCAAGATAGGCGAGCCTGGGAATTACCGCCTCTGCCTCCGTGCCTAGCCCGTCCTGCGCGCCACCCGAAGCGGCGTTAGCAGCTACCGGCGATTCGCTCAGCCAGTTTTGCATCTCTGCACCTGTCAGCCATCTCGCATCGTCGAACGACACCGAATTGGTCATGGCATAAAAAGCCCGCGCAGACGCCTCGTCCATGCCCATGTCGATGTAATAATCGAGATAGCGGCGATGCTCCGGCGCGCCAGCCGGATAGTCTTCTGCTCCCATACCGTATTCGTCCAGCCAGCCGTGGACCGCGAAGCTCGAACCGGCGGCGATTTCGCGCGAGGTGCCCGCAAGGAACAATTCCACTGCGCCCGAGCGGACAGATCCACCCTCAGGTGCGCGGGTAACAAGCCCTCGTTCGCGAATCATGCGCCCGACGCGCAGGTTCGCGAGATCATTATGGGTGCCCGGCGCTTCGATGAATTCCAACACGGCGATCTGGGGAAAGGCGGACAGCATCGCTGCGAATTGTGACGGCGTGCGACCATCGGTAATATCGACTAGCGCAGCCGTGCGATTATCGATGACGCGGAAAGGCCCGAAAGCCGCCAGCGCATCGCGATCTGCCGCCTCGTGCTCGGGCGAGACGTAACGGGCGGCACCGCGCACCTCGACCCATTCCTCCACCACCACGATTTCGCTCTGCTGCGCGGCTGCAGGCCCAGCGCAGAGCGGAGCGAGAAGTGGTGCGAGAATAGACAATTGCCGGAACATACCAGCCAAACTGGCAGGCCGATGCTGCGCAAATCCCAAGAGAAGGGGTTGCTATTAAATTAACGACACCTCCCCTCGACAGCGCAGCGTTCTCCGCTATCACCATAGAACAAAGGGGGAAAAATACATTGGTTTCAATGGTCAGCACGGTTGCCTATCTGGGGCTCGAGGCGCGCAGCGTGGAAGTGCAGTGCTCGCTCGCACTGGGCATGCCGAAGTTCAATATCGTCGGGCTGGCAGACAAGGCGGTTGGTGAAAGCAAGGAGCGGGTTCGCGCCGCGCTCTCCGCCATGGGCCTCTCGCTGCCGCCCAAGCGGATCACGGTAAATCTCTCACCTGCCGATCTTCCGAAGGAAGGCTCGCATTACGATCTGCCTATCGCGCTCGCGCTGCTATCGGCCATGGGTGTGGTGGACGCAGAAGCGATGAGCGAATGGCTTGCCGTGGGAGAACTCGCGCTCGATGGCCGCATCGCCGCTTCGCCCGGCGTTTTGCTTGCCGCCCTTCATGCCAGTGAGCAGGAATTGGGGCTGATCTGCCCCGCCGACCAAGGTCCCGAGGCGCGCTGGGCGAGCGACATTCGCGTATGCGCCGCGCCCGATCTCACCAGCCTGCTCAATCATCTGCGCGGCACAGCGCAGCTCGCCGAACCGCAGCCGGGAGAAGTGCAGGAAGCCGCACCGGGGCCGGATCTGAAACAGGTCAAAGGACAGGAAACAGCCAAGCGCGCTCTCGAGATCGCGGCAGCGGGCGGACACAATCTGCTGATGAACGGGCCACCGGGCGCGGGCAAATCGCTGCTGGCATCCTGCCTGCCCGGCATCCTGCCGCCGCTTTCCCCGGCAGAGGCGCTGGAAGTCAGCATGGTCGCCTCGGTCGCTGGAACGCTGGAAGGCGGGCGCATCAGCCGGGAGCGGCCATTCCGCGCTCCGCACCATTCGGCGAGCATGGCGGCGCTGACGGGCGGCGGGCTGAAAGTGAAGCCGGGTGAAGTCAGCCTTGCGCATCTGGGCGTGCTCTTCCTCGACGAGTTGCCCGAATTCCAGCGGGCGGTTCTCGATTCTCTGCGCCAGCCGCTGGAGACGGGCAAGGTCGATGTGGCGCGCGCCAATGCGCATGTGTCCTACCCCGCGCGCGTGCAGCTGATCGCGGCGATGAACCCATGCCGCTGCGGCCATTTGGGGGACCCGGCGCTCGCCTGTTCACGCGCCCCGCGCTGCGCCGCCGATTACCAGAGCAAAGTGTCCGGCCCGATGCTCGACCGGATCGACATGCATGTGGAGGTAGACCCAGTCTCCGCTGCGGACCTTGCCCTGCCCCCACCTGCAGAAGGCAGCGCCGAAGTGGCCAGCCGCGTGGCAGCAGCGCGCCGGTTGCAAACCGCGCGCGGCGTTCGCAGCAATGCCGAGCTGGAAGGCGACGCGCTGGAGCAACATGCCGGCCCGGACGACGCAGGCCGCACTCTGCTGATGCAGGCCGCCGAAGCGATGCGCCTCTCCGCCCGCGGCTACACGCGCATGCTGCGCGTTGCGCGGACCATTGCCGACTTGGCAGGCAGCGAAGGGGTAGGCCGCATGCATATTGCCGAGGCGCTCAGCTATCGCAGGCAGCCGCCGCGGGCTTAGTGACCGTTTTCGACCTTAGTCGCGGACAGAGCTAGGCGATTATTCAGCCCTTGGGAGCAGCCATTAGCAACCGAAGAGATCTGCAGTTATTCCTCCAGAATTGGTAGAACATCAATCAGCTCGACATCTCGCATTTGCGCGAGATAGGCTTCGTAATAGGCTTTGTGGGATTCTCCTACTATCGCGAGCATTCGCGAACCCGGCGAACGCCCCAAGACTTCCCGCATATTGGCAACCATCCGCAAATTCCTCGTCTCCCAATAAGCGACATACCTGCGACCATATTGCCCCTGCGATTGTTCAGCCAAAGCAGCGCCCCAATCCGACTCATAAGCCAATGCAGCAAATTCTGGCGAATTGGACGCTTGATACATTTGCAGAAAGGCGCCGGGTTCTGCGAGCAACGAATAAAGGGCTTCCCTATCTTCTGCGCGCTGCTGCGAAGCGGGATTGTCCCAAGCCGCATTGAGGGCAGCGCCATACGCTTCCCAGTCAGTCGCACCGGCGTAGAAATCTTGGGCGTCGACGCTCCACAACCGCTGTAGTCCGCTACGTACGGCGATGGGAGCAGCGATGAGACTGATCTCGCTCTGTTGCTCTCGCCTGCCTTCGAGCTCTCCCACGAGTGCTTCTGTCAAACCGTCCTGAGCGCTGCGTTCGCTTTGCGGGAGATACAGCCATTGAACCAGCGCGGACCCCGGCTCTCCGGCCGCGAGGAAAAGCAGCGCATTTCGTCGTCGATCGGATGCATTTTCCGTCTGACCATCGGCTAAGCGCTCCTCGATCAAAGCGGTCGCTTCGAACACGTTAAGTCCAGCGGCAGTGGTGGCTGAACTCGTATCGTAGCAGAAACGAGACAAGCTGCTCGCATATCTGGAAGGCATTTGTCGCATCATTTCGCATGTGAGCCCGGACATCGTCTCGACAGCGATGAAGTTTGGTGACCATGCCGAGAAGCGCTCGACAATTGGAGCGACCATTGTGGGCTCGAAAACGTCAGGCAGTCCACTCAAGTGAGGAGTTCCCAGGACCGCTACCTGATTGGCTTGACCTGCTGGCTTGTCAGTCATTTCGTCGGGCTGAAACGTTCGCTCATAGGGTTGTGCGGAGGCTGCTATCGAAGCAAGAAGACAGGGGACCGAGATAAGTAGGCGTCTGATCATGTGCGTGTGTTAGTTCTGCAAAACACCCGACGCAAGATGGTAATTTTCTTGTGGCTGGTTTTGAGACCTAATTGCCGACCATCCGCTGCCCACCCGACTGTTGCCATTCCTGATCACTCGCCCCCATAAGGCGTATTCTTTACCAGCTTGCGATTGTAGTCGGGCGCGCCGTCGTCCCACCACACGGGGCCGCGTTCGCCTAGGGCCACTTTGGCCTCGTGCACTTTGGCGCGGGCGGCTTTCACTTTGTCCTCATCACCCGTGGCATCGCGCACGGCGCGGCGGGCGTCCATCAGCTCGTTGACCAATTGTTGGCGGCGCTCTTCGGGCAAGTCAGGATTGCTCGCGCGCCATAATCGTCCATCGACGATGATGTAGCGCCCGTCAGGCGTTTTCCTTGGTGTGGTAGCCATCGTGCCGTTCCACCGGAGTGCCGATCTTGTCAGGGGTCTGCCAGCCGAGTTCGTGCCAGCCAAGCGCCCTGCCGTCATGCGCCTGAATGCCTATGGTCTGCACTGGCTCACCATCGCGGCAATCGACAAGCACCAGGTTCGGATTGCAGACATCCGCATGCTTTTCGCCCCATTGGCGCAAGGCCAGCATGGCCGGGAGCAGGCCGAGGCCTTTTTCGGTCAGGCGATATTCTACCTTGCGACGATCGCTTTCACACGGTGTGCGTTCGAGCACCCCGTGTTCGACCATCTTGGCAAGGCGATTGGACAGGATGTTGCGGGCAATGCCCAGCTCCTGCGAAAATTCTTCAAAGTGACACAGGCCGTTGAACGCGGCGCGCAGGATGAGGAACGACCAGCGTTCTCCCATCACTTCAAGTGCATGCGAGAGGCCGCAGCCAAGCTCGCCCAGTGGTTCTCTTATGCCCATACAATCATCTCAGTCCCGTACCTCTCCTACAGAGAAATGCGGGAATGCCAAAAACTTTCGCGAATAAGGGTTGCTAATCGAAACTTAGACTTATAGGTAGCGAATCACAACTGGTTTTCAGTTGCAACTTAATCGACGATCAAGGAGCCCGCCATGAAACGCTTCGCTGCCGCTGCCCTCTCTGCCATTCTCCCGCTTGCCGCGCTTGCTGCGCCCGCCGCCACGCAGGCGACTGGCACCAGCCAGCACTATTTCGAAGCGACTCTCTTAGCGCCCACTGAAGAGGAAACCGCGATTGCCGGCGGCGTTGTGTTCCGCTGTGATGGCGAGAGCTGCACCGGCCCACGCAGCGGCGATCGTCCCTTGCGCGTCTGCTCGGACTTGCGCCGCGATGTCGGCCAGATCGCCAGCTTCAAGGTTCGCGGTGAATTGATGTCGGACGCCATGCTGGCGCGCTGCAACGGCTGATCAGAACCGATCCCGCCGCCCCTCTCCATCTGGGCGGCACTTCATTGCCCCGGCGCCTTCGCGGCTGTCGGGGCATTTTTTATATGATCAGTCGAGCAGGCCGCGGGAAGTCAGGTCAGCTTCAAGCTTTGCAGCGTCCTCGAATACGTGCCCATGCCAGCCACGCGCTTTGGCAGCGGCGATATTCTCCGCCTTGTCATCGATGAAGAACAGGGCAGAGGGCGGAAGGCCGAAGCGCGTTTCCGCCAGCGCATAGATCGCCGGATCGGGCTTTGCGACTTTCTCCGTGCCGGAGACGACCACATCTTCGAAAACATCAAAGACCTCTTCGGTCGGCCGGAAAAGCGGCCAGAAATCGTCGCCGAAATTGGTAAGCCCGAATTGCCGCACACCGCGCGCATGCAGCCGCACAACGAGATCATGCGTGCCGGGAACATGGCCCGGAATGGTCTCGTTGAAACGCGTCGCATAGGCGCGGATGTGCTCAGCATATTGCGGATATTGCGCGATTCGTTCTGGCACCATCTCGGATAGCGAGCGGCCTTCATCCTGCTGGTGATGCCAGCGCTCGGTCACGACATTGGAGACGAACCATTCGAGCTCTTCGGGATCGTCGATCATCTTCCCGAACAGGCAGCGCAGATCCCATTGGATCAGCACGCGTCCAACGTCCCAGACGACGGCAGAAGGCGAATGGATCTCAGACATGCAAAAAGCCCCCGCACTGGCGGAGGCTCTGCAAAAGACCTGTGCCGCGCAACGCTGGCGGCACGGCGCCGGTTAGCCCTGACGGGCCTTGAAACGACGGTTGGTCTTGTTGATCACATAGGTGCGGCCGCGACGGCGAATCACGCGGCAGTCACGGTGACGGTTCTTCAGCGACTTAAGGCTGTTACGGATCTTCATGGTCTTTTCCCGAAAATATTACGGCACCGGAGATAGTCCCCGATGCCGGAAATTCAAGCCGCGCCGATAAGGTGGCGAGCTTACTTAGTCAACCATTTCCCCTGATTTCGCCGAGCTTTCGCTCCCATGCTAGGGCGTGGCCGATGATTTCATCGAGATCGGCGTGCTGCGGCTCCCAAGGAAGCGTTTTCTTGATGCGGCTTGGATCCGAAACGAGCGAATCGGAATCGCCTGCCCGCCGGGGCTGCATCACGCGTTCAATTTTCAAATTGGTCACCCGGTCCACCGCGTCAAGCACTTCGAGCACGGAGAAGCCACGGCCATAGCCGCAATTCATCGTCAGCGACGTGTCGGGCTTGGCGATCAATTCTTCCAGCGCCAGAACATGGGCAGCAGCAAGATCGCTGACATGGATATAGTCGCGCACGCCAGTGCCATCGGGCGTGTCATAGTCCGTGCCGAAAACCGCCACGCTCTCCCGCTGGCCAAGCGCCGCCTCCACCGCCACTTTGATGAGATGCGTCGCGCCAGCAGTCGACTGCCCGCTGCGTGCCTGCGGGTCTGCTCCAGCGACGTTGAAATAGCGCAGCGCGCAGTAATTTATGTCATGCGCAAATGCCGTGTCGGCGAGCATCTGCTCTGTCATCAATTTCGACCAGCCATAGGGGTTGATCGGCACTGTCGCCGTATCTTCGGTCACCGGCGAGACATCGGGGATCCCATAGGTCGCAGCCGTGCTGGAGAAAATGAAATGAGGGACGCCTGCTGCCACAGCCGCATCTAGCAGGGCGCGGCTTTTCACTGTGTTGTTGTGATAATATTTGAGCGGATCGGAAACGCTTTCAGGCACCACGATGGAGCCTGCAAAATGCATGATCGCGCGCGTCCCCTGCTCCTCGAAAACCCGCGCAAGCAGATCCGCATCGGCGATATCGCCTTCGTAAAAAGGCACATCATCGTGCACGGCAAAGCGAAAGCCGGTTGTGAGATTATCGATCACTGCAACCGGCCAGCCGCGATCGCGCAGGGCCAGCACCGCATGGCTGCCGATATATCCGGCGCCGCCGGTCACCAGCACGGGAAGTTTCATCGTCGTCATGGCGTAGCGCACTAGCAGGAAAGGGCTAAGGCACAATTACTGCGTTCTGGTGCACTTTCGCGTTTTGGTGCGTTATAGATCACATGATGAAATCTCCCCTCTTCCTGCTCGCCGCCTGCGCGCTCGCCACGGGATGCGCTGCACCTGCCTATGTCTCACCTGTCCAGGTCACGCGCTTTGTCAGCGAAACACCCGCATTCCTCGGTCAGGGCACGGTGGAAGTGGTCGCAGCGCCCGGCAGCGATGCCGCCTCGCTCGAATATGAAATCTATGCCAATGCCATCCGGCTCGAGCTGGAAGAGCTTGGCTATCGCATTGTCCCGGATGATGGAAACCAGACGGCGATGGTCTCCGTCGAGGTCTTCGTGGGCGCAGAAGAAAGGCGCAGGTCTCCTGTCACTGTTGGCGCTGGCGGATCGACCGGAACCTATGGCAGCGGCTTAGGCGCAGGCATCGGGATCAATCTCGGCAGCCTCTCCGGACCGCCGCCCGAACGTATCGAGCGGGAGATTTTTGTTGCGCTGCAGGGTAACGAAATGACTACCAATCTGTGGGAAGGCCGCGCAACCATGGTCGCAACCAGCAATAGTGATTTCGCCGAAGACGCAGCAGCCGCTGCCCGCATGGCGGACGCGCTTTTTGCAGGTTTCCCCGGTAATTCCGGCGAAACCATCGAAGTCGAATAAAAAGAGAATTCATGTCACAAACTGATATTGCCATCGATGCCGCTTTCGACAGCGGCAATATCGAGATCGTTTCCATTGATGGCGCCACAGCACGCCTACGCATTCCGAAGGACCGCAAGAGCGAATTTGCGCAGTGGTTCCACTTTCGCGTTTCGGGCGCAGTGGGCCACGAAGTCACGCTCATCTTCGAAGATCTGAAAAACACCGCTTACCCTGAAGGCTGGCCGTCATACCGCGCCTGCGTGTCGGAAGATCGCGACTTTTGGGGCCGCGCCGATACGGAATATGATGCCGACGGCGGCACAATGACCGTGCGCTACACGCCAGCATCGGACATGGCCTATTTCGCCTATTTCGCGCCCTATTCGATGGAGCGTCACCACGATCTCGTCGCCGAAGCAGCCAGCGCGGAAGGCGTGACCTATCGCCGCCTGGGCGAGACCTTTGACGGGCGCTCGATCGATTGCCTCGAAATGGGCGAAGGCGAGACGCAGCTCTGGATTTACGGTCGCCAGCATCCGGGCGAAACGCAGGCCGAATGGTGGATGGAAGGCGCGCTCGAAGTGCTCACCGATCCCGCCGACGTCGTTGGCCGGGCCCTGCGCGCCAAATGCCAGATTCACGTCGTGCCTAACTGCAATCCCGACGGCAGCGCCCGCGGTCACTTGCGCACCAATGCCGAAGGCGTGAACCTCAACCGCGAATGGGCCGAACCGTCAGCAGAGCGCTCGCCCGAAGTGCTCGCCATCCGCAATGCGATGGACGAAAGCGGCGTGGATTTCGCGATGGATGTGCATGGCGATGAAGCTATCGCCGCCGTCTTCCTCGCAGGCTATGAAGGTATTCCCAGCTGGAGCGATGATTTCGGTGAGCGCTTCTATCGCTACCAGCGCATACTCGATCGCCGCTGCCCCGATTTCCAGACCGCGAAGGGCTATCCAAAATCAAAGCCGGGCACTGCCAATTTGACGGTCAGCACGAACCAGGTTGCAGAGCGCTATGGCGCAACTGCCATGACGCTGGAGATGCCGTTCAAGGACAATGACGATTGGCCGGATGAAGCGCAGGGCTGGAGCCCCGAACGCTGCAAACTGCTGGCGCGCGATTGCCTCGCAGCGATGGTAGAATGGTTCGAGACCTAGGAAAGCTAATAGCCAAAGGTTTGCCGCCGCCATTGCTCTAGGTAAGGCACGGTCGATAGCGCGACCCAAACGCGTCCGTCGCCGATATCGTCGTTAAATCGTCCGGTAATCAGCGTTGTGCAAAGTCCCGCGTCCATTATCCGCTGGGGCATTGCACCTGCATCGACGAGGCGAGCGCGCATTTGCTCACGGTGATAATGGCCGCGATCCCCGTCGCTCGTCGAACATAAAATTACAGCAGGGTCAGCCACTTCTTCGGCTGCCGATACCAGCATCGCTGCCACGGCTGTCGATCGCTCTTCATCGGCCTCTGAAAAATCGACTATATAAATCCCGTCTTGCTGGGCTTGTGCTGGCACAGCCGAGAAGAACCCGACAGCAAGCGCAAGAGGAGCAGTTCCGATCTTCATCGGCATAAACATGCCAATTGATGAATTACGGCGCGCTTAACAGCCCCCTCAGTTCTGCACCACCACCCAGCGCATCGGCTCGCTATTCGCTGCGTTGGTGAGCGCGGAATTGGCAGTCCACAGCGTCCACGGCCTGCCCGCGTAATCGGGCTGCAGCCAGTCCCGCTCCAGCCAGAGATTCCGCTCGATCCGGGTGGCGATTTGATATTGGCGGGCGAATTCCTCGCTGATCTTCAGAACCACTGGCTGCCCGGCATGGCCTTCCACCTGATTGATGAACGTCGTCAGCTCGCTTTCGAGCGCGGCCTCCAACACGGGATCGCCGCATTCGCTTGGCTTTTTGTTAAGATAGATCGCTGGCGGCATCAGCGTTGCATCACGCGGGACGATCGTTACGAAATTGGCGGCCTGCTCTTCTGCCGGGATGCACGGATCATAGGTGTGGACCGCACCATGCGGGATATCGGTCTCGGTCAGCGCGGCCAGATTGCGGCCAAAATTCTGGTCGCGGCCCTCGGCTCCGCTGCTTGCCTCAAGATAGACGAAATCGGCGCGCGCCGTGCGCAGGGCGGAGATATCGACGATACCTTCGGCCTCGCCCATCACCACGCCTTGCACCGGATATTCGGCGCGTGGCGGTGCCCAATTCTTGCTGTGCCACCACAGGCCGACGCCGACGCCGATAAGGGCGATGAGCAGCAGGGCTTCGATCCAGAAGCGCAGCACGGATTTCTTTTTCTTGCCCATCGGGCGTCCCTGTTTGTTTCCTGCCGCTTGCTGCTCTTGAGGTCTGGTTTCAGGCCTTGATATGCAGCACGCAAATTAATGTGAAAAGACGGCGCGCAGTCTCGAAATCGGTTTCGACTTTGCTTTCCAGCGAATCGAGCAATTGCCGCGTGCCGCGATCATGGATGGCCCGGCGCGCCATATCGATCGTTTCGATTTCCTGAGCGGAGGCGCGGCGCAAAGCTTTGTAATAGCTGTCGCATATCGCGAAATAATCGCGCACCACCCGGCGCAGGCGCGCAAGGCCAAGGCCGATTGTACCTGCCGATTCGCCTGCGCGATCAGACAGGTGCAGCGCCAGCATCCCGTCGATAATTGCCAGATGCACATGCCACGGGCCCGAATGCCCCGCTTCCTCGGCCCGCAGTGGGCGGAAGAGATTATCCTCGACCAGATCACGTAGAGCCACTTCGCGCTCTTTTTCGATATCGTCATTGCGCGCGATCACCGTCGCTTCATCAAGCGTGATGCGATCGATCCGGTGGTCTTCGTCCTGCGCCATAACAGCATTCTCTTGGCCCAGCCGCGCCCCACATTGCAATTGCGAAAAGGATGGGATGCACAATCGTCCCCGCTTTCCACAGGGGGTGGTGCAAATTTGCAGAGCGCGAAGGCTTGCCCGCAGCCCGCGCGCCACGCAATAAGGCTCCCACAATGTCAGACGAAGATCTCCTTATCAAAACCGACGCGAAACCCGCCGATGGCGAGCCGAAAGGCCGCGCGCTTCCCGCCAATCTTGAGGCGGAAGCCGCCTTTATCGGCGCAGTCCTGATTGATAATCGCGTACTCGAAGAGCTGCCGGTGGAGCTTCAGGCCAAGCATTTCTACGCGCCGATCCACCAGCGGATTTTCGATCGCATACTGATCGGCGTCGAAAAGCAGATGGTCGTCACTCCGGTGACGCTCAAACCCTACTTCCAGGATGACGAGGGCCTCGCCGAACTGGGCGGCACCGCCTATCTTGCGCAGCTGACCGCCGACGGACAGGGCCTGCTCGCCCCGCGTGAAATGGCGCAGCAGATTTACGATCTGGCGCTTTTGCGCGAGCTGGTGAGCGTGGGTCGCGATCTGGTGGAAGGCGCGCTCGATACCTCCGAAGAGGTCGAGCCGATGAGGCAGATCGAAGGCGCAGAGGCGCGCCTCTTCCAAGTGGCCGAAGGGGCGACGAGCGAGAAAGCGGAAACCAATTTCCGCGCCGCCTCCATGGAAGCGATCCGCATGGTCGAAGCCGCGATGAGCTCGGGCGGCGGGCTGTCTGGCAAGACAAGCGGCCTCGCCTCGCTAGACAGCAAAACGGCCGGCTTGCACAATTCGGACCTTGTGATCCTCGCCGGTCGCCCGGGAATGGGGAAAACCTCGCTCGCCACCAATATCGCCTTCAATTGCGCCGAAGAACATCTCAACTGGATGCGCGATGGCGGGCCGCACAATTACGGCGCGCCGACAGCTTTTTTCAGCCTGGAAATGAGCGCCGACCAGTTGGCGACGCGTATCCTGGCAGAGCAGGCGGAGATCTCTTCGGAAGCGCTGCGCATGGGTAAGCTTTCAAAAGCTGAATTCCAGCAGCTTTCCTTTGCCGCGCAGCGTCTTGCCGAGCTGCCGCTATTCATCGACGACACGCCTGCGCTGACCATTTCCGGCCTGCGCGCCCGCGCGCGGCGTTTGAAGCGGCGGCACGATATCGGGCTGATCGTGATCGATTACCTGCAATTGCTCCAGGGCTCGGGCCGCGCGAATGACAACCGCGTGAACGAGATTTCCGAAATCAGCCGCGGCCTGAAAACCTTGGCCAAGGAATTGCAGGTTCCGGTGATCGCGCTGTCCCAGCTCAGCCGTGCGGTGGAGCAACGCGAGGACAAGCGCCCCATGCTCTCCGACCTGCGCGAATCAGGATCGATCGAGCAGGACGCCGATATGGTGTGGTTCATTTTCCGCGCCGAATATTACCACGAGGCGCTGCGCCCCGATGTCCCGACCGAAACCAGTTCGGAAGCCGACAAGGAGAAATACTCCGTCTGGGCCAGCCGAATGGAGGAGCTTGCCAATCGCGCGACGCTGATCGTCGCCAAGCAGCGTCACGGCTCCACCGGCAATGTCCCGCTGCATTTCCAAGCCGAGTTCACCAAATTCACCTCGCCCAATATGAAGGATTATTCGGACTACGGGTTCGAGTGATCTCTGTGAAAAGCGCGCGAATTTGCGCCAGATCAAATCGCTGATAGTCTCAGCAGGGCATAGTCGACTCATCACAGGAGGAGATTTGTCATGTCAGGCCCCATTATCGCCGGAACCGATTTCGGACCTCGTGCAGACCGCGCGATCGACCGTGCCATTGCGCTAGGTGAACAGCTTGGCCGCGAGGTGATCGTGTTTCACGCGCGCGATTTGCCTCCCTACTCTACCGACGACGGCCATGATCTCGATGCGCAATTGCGCGAAGTCTTGCCGCGCGGCGCGCAGGGTGTGCAGTTCGCCTACAAAAGTGGCAGCCCGCCCCATGCTATTGGCGAATATGCCGATGAGAAAAATGCGGAGCTGATCGTGCTGGGCGTGGCGCGACACAATTCGATTGGCGACTATTTCCTTGGCACTGCAGTAGACAATTGCATCCGCCGCACGGATCTGCCGGTATTGGTGGTTAAGAAGCGGCCGCAGCGTGAATATGAAACGATCGCCATCGCCACCGATTTCTCCGAATTTTCCGTCAGGGCAGCGCGCTGGGCAGCGGAGATGTTTCCGGACGCAAAACTCCATCTGCTGCACGCTTTCCATGTGCCCTACGCTGCCTGGAATAACGCCGCCTATGTCACCGAAGAAATCAGCGGCTATGCGCGCGAGAAGATGGATGAGTTCATGAAAGCACTGCCCGATGAAGTGCAAAGCCGTATCACGACCCATGTCGAAAAGGGTATGCTGACCAGCGCGATCAATACGCTGATCGCCCGTGAAGGCATTGATCTGGTCGTTCTCGGTTCGCACGGCGAAACGGGGTTTCGGCACGCAACGATCGGCAGTCAGGCGAACAGCCTGCTGACCTCCAGCATAGCGGATACGGTGATTATCGGCCCCCGCGTCGCTGACTGATAAGCGGGGGGCTTTACGGGTTGAGGCGCCGCGTCACCGTATAGTCGACCACCGATACGAGGCTCCAGCCGATCCAGCGTTTTAAGCGCTCCCATGAATTTGTGCGCTTGCTATGCAGTTCCGGTGTGATGTGTTCCGACACGTCCTGAAGCGTGTCGATATATTCACGAATGCGGTTCGCAAGATCCTCGTCCTCGATCCGGAACATCAATTCGAGATTGAGGCGGATCGAGCGGTGATCGAAATTGGCGCTGCCGAAGTAGGTGCAATCATCGACCACCAGCAGCTTCATATGCAGCTTGCTCGGCTGGAATTCATAAATGTTTGCCCCTGCCTTCAGCAGCTTGCCATAGGTTGAGCGCGCGGCGGCGATGGTGGCAGAATTGTCTGATTTCGCTGCCATCACAAGATTCACTTCCCCGCGCTTGGCAAGCTTGCGGATTAGGCGCCGATAGCTGCGCGGCGGCGAGAAATAGGCCATCACCATGTCGAGCCGCTTGGCATCGTTGAAATCGCGCTTGATGTAATTTTCCCAGTTACTGGGCACGCGTGTAGGGCCGCCGACAAGAAGCTGAACCGGGCCATCGCCCGGCTCCCAATCACGCACCATTTTACGCACCGCGCGGTAATGTGCGTCGTCATCACTCGCCCAGTCTCGAATCTGCGCAAACCATTCGCGTAATTTATCGACAATCGGCCCGCGCAGAAGGACGCCGAGATCGGTCCAGCCATTCTCTTCCGGCGGCTTGAAATAGTTTTCCGACACGTTGAATCCGCCGACAATCGCGCTTTCTTCATCGGCGATACACATCTTCTGGTGGTTGCGGATCAGGTACCGGCGCGTGGCCTTTGGATTGAAGAAGCAAAAACTGCCCCCGGCATCGACGATGGGCTGGAAAAACTTCTTCTCCGCATCGGTGCCGAAGCGGTCGACAATCAGCGTGACTTCGACCCCGCGCTCCGCCGCCGAGACCAGTGCATCGCGCACCGGGCCGCCTGCGGCGTCATCCTGAAACATATAGTAAAACACTTCCAGCTTGTGCTTCGCATCGCTGATGAAAGCGAGAAGCGCGACGTAGCGATGGGCGCCGTCCGGCATGAAAGTGAGCGTGTGGCCTTGCGCCTCTACCGTGAAGGGTTCGGGGAAATCATGCTGGCAGGCATCGGGCTCGGCGTACATAGGTGGTCCTTCAATGGCCTTTGGCGGGAACTGGGCCACCGCTGCCTCTACGCAAAGACCTTGACCCTTGTTCCCTCACCGCCTATTTGCGGCTCTTTCCGACAACACCAGAATATCGGAGTGCCCATGGCGCGCGTTACAGTCGAAGATTGCGTCGACAAAGTTCCAAATCGTTTTGACCTCGTCCTGCTGGCCGCACAGCGTGCGCGAGAGATTTCGGGCGGTGCCGAAATCACCCTCGATCGCGATCGTGACAAGAACCCGGTTGTGGCCCTGCGCGAAATCGCCGAGCAAACGGTGAAGCCGAAGCACCTGAACGAATCGCTGGTGCAGTCGCTGCAGCAGATCCTGCCGGATGATGAAGACGAGGCCGATGATGTCGGTTCGCTCAGCCAGTCGGCAGAGGCCATGCGCCTTTCCGCTGCCGCGCCGACCCGTTCGACGTCGATCGGTGCCGATTACGACGGCTGATCTTTTCGGATCATGCGATAAGCATAAAGGGGCCGCGCCTTCGGGTTGCGGCCCTTTTTGTTTTTAGCGGCGGGTGAAAGGTAGCCAGAGGCTGAAGCCGAGGCGCGATGTCTGATCGCCTTCCCATTCCTTCAGCCCGATGGTCATGCCGCGCTGACCCTCTCGTCCGCTCGCGACATAGGTGCCGAACAGCCTGTCCCATAGAGTTAGGACAGTGCCGTAATTGCTGTTCGTCTCCACTTCGCGATCTGAATGGTGGATGCGGTGCATGCTGGGTGTGACGAGCAGTTTGCGAACTCCGCGATCCCAGCGCTCGGGCAATGCGAAGTTTGCATGGGTGAATAGGGTGGCGACAGCAAAGCCGACCTCGAAAACGAAAACCGCCAGCGCCGGCGCACCGAGCGCAATGACCACCCCCATCTTCCAGAGCATCGACAGGACAATTTCGACCGGATGGAAACGCGCAGCCGTGGTCACGTCAAAATCGCGATCGCTGTGATGGACGCGGTGGAGCCGCCAGAGCAGCGGCACGCGGTGCGTCGCCCAATGCTGCAGGTAGAGTGCCAGATCGAGCAACAGCAATGTCGCGACAAAGGCCAGCCAGTATGGCGCAGCGATCGTGTTGAAAAGGCCCCAGCCCGCTTCTGCCGCCCACAGCGCTCCGCCGACCATCGCCAGCGGGAAAACCAGGCGGATCAGCAGCGTATCGAGCGCAAAGAGGGATAGATTGGTGAACCAGCGGCGCGGTTGTGATTGCTCACGATCCCGCACCGGCAACAGCCACTCGGCGAGAGCCAGCACCGCAAAAGCGATTGCCATGATGGCAAGGCCGATGGTGGGCGAGATACTGTCTGTGCCGGGCATAGCCGCAATGTGGTCTGTCATCGCGCCTTTCACAAGAAGGGCCGATTGTGTCTCGCTCCGCGCTGCCTATAGTGGGCAGTGACCAGGGACGGGGATCAGCATGAGCGACATTCTGGGCGGTATCGGCAGCGTGGTGGAGGGCGGATTGTTTTCGCGCGCGCTCGAGCCTGATTCCGGAGCCAAACTGCCGCATCCCGATCAGCCCGATGCCTGCAAGAATTGCGGTACGCCGCTCACTGGTGCCTATTGCCACGCCTGCGGGCAGCGCGGACACGTGCACCGCACAATCGGTGCTTTCCTGCACGAGCTTGTGCATGGCGCGCTGCATTTCGAAGGCAAGTTCTGGCGCACTCTGCCTCTGCTGATTTTCAGGCCGGGCCAGCTGACGCGCCGCTATATTGAAGGCCAGCGGGCGCGCTTCGTATCACCCATGGCGCTGTTCCTGTTCACGGTCTTCCTGATGTTCGCCGTGTTTCAAGTGGCTGGCCTCTCCACCTCCTCACTCGATCTCGATGATCCGCGCAGAGTATGGAATACGGAAATCGCCCTTCAGGATGTGACCGACAATCTGGAGCGGGCGCGTGAGGAGCGCGACACGACTGCGCGCAATCTCGAAGAAGCGCGCGCCGAGGATCCGAATAGTGCGCTTACTGCTCGTCTTCAAGACGAACTCGCTCAGGCCGACGCAGACATAGCGAACCTTGAAGCGGGGCAGGAGCAGCTCAGAGACATCGCATCCGAAATTGAAGGGGGCATTGAGCCGAGCCAATCTCTCCCTGAAAGCATGGTGCAGGTCGAAACAGAAGAGAGCGAGATGACGGGCGTCGATTTCCTTGACGAAGGGCTGCTCGCCAAGTGGAATGAGAACCCTGGGCTCATGCTCTATAAATTGCAGGCCAATGCTTACAAATTCAGCTGGCTTCTGATTCCCATTTCGATCCCATTCGTCTGGTTGCTATTCTTCTGGAAGCGGCGCTTCAAAGCTTACGATCACGCGATTTTCATCACCTATTCGCTCAGCTTCGTGACGCTGTTGTTTATCATCCTATCGGTGCTGGGAGTCGCCGGTTTCGGCCAAGCAGCGTGGCTTTTGCCAATGTTCGTGATCCCGCCAATCCACCTCTACAAGCAGCTGCGTCACGCCTATGAGCTCAGCCGCTTTAGTGCGTTCTGGCGGCTCATGGTGCTCAGCATTTTCATCTGGATAGTGATCATACTGTTCGTCCAATTGCTGCTAATGCTGGGCGCTTATTAGCCTCGCTCAGCTGCCGCGCCCGGTCGCGTCCTGCAATTCGTCAATCCGCTTGGATGCTTCTGCCTTGGTCAGCGACGTGTCGTAAGCATCGGGCTGGCCGGCCTCTTCGCTCAGCGTCTTGAGATAGCTCGCCTGCGCGCCGGTCATGCGCTCATCGCCTGTCGTCCAGTTCTCGGGCGCCTTTTCGGCATTCGATACCGGATCGCTTTTCGGGGCTTCATTGGGTGAAGGTGCAGTCATGATTGTCTCCTTTCCCGAATAACGTGTAAGTTCACGGTTTGTTCCGCGGACCGTCTGCCCACTGTTATTGCGGCAGACGGGTCGCGACTATTCTTGGATATTATCGCCCGTAATCGGAGCCGGGCCTGGTTCTTCTTCGTCGCCTTCGCGTAGCTCATCGGCTAGGTTCGATGCGCCTTCAGCAACCGCTTCGGAAGCGTCGATCGCGCCCTCTTCGATCGCTTCGCCAGCGACCTCGGCGTTCGCAGCGGCATCTTCAGCGGCCATATCTGCCGTTCGCGCTGCGTCGTTTTCAGTCTGCTCGGAACAGGCGGCAAGGCCGAAACATGTGACCGATGCGGCGAAAAGGGTGGTGGCGATGGCGGTTTTCATTACTCGTACTCCGGAATGTTCTTTGGATTTTAAACCCCTGAGAACAATGAGTGTTCCGATAACACTTCGCACATGCGAAAAGGGCGGCGCATCGCTGCACCGCCCTTCGCGTGTTTCAAAAGCTGTAGGAAAGCACTTTACGCGCCTTCGGGTGCCTCGCCGCCGCCAAAGCGCTTGCCAGCCTTGGGGATGGAGGAGCCATGCGTCGGCTGCTGGATGACGGGGCCGCTCGGCGCATCGGGCCGGTCGATCTTGCCGTTTTCCATCAGCTGCGTGATCTCGTCACCGGTCAGCGTTTCGTATTCGAGCAGCGCCTGGGCGAGCAAGTGGAGCTTGTCCTCCTGTTCGGTCAGCACGTCGGTGGCGCGCTTGAGGCCGCTTTCGACGAGGTCCTTTATCTCCGCATCAATCAGCTTGTTGGTGTCGGCACCAGCCATCGTGCGGCTGGACTGACCCATGCCGAGATAGCCTTCCTGGCTCTGCTCATACATCAGCGGGCCGAGCTTGTCCGACATGCCCCATTTGGTGACCATGTTCTTGGCCAGATCGGTAGCATATTGGATATCGCCCGACGCGCCGCTCGAGACTTTGTCATGGCCGAAGATGATCTCTTCAGCGACACGGCCACCCATGGCGACCGCCAGGTTCGCGTGCATCTTGTCACGGTGATAGGAGTAATTGTCCCGCTCCGGGAGGCGCATCACCATGCCCAGCGCGCGGCCGCGCGGGATGATGGTAGCCTTATGGATCGGGTCCGATGCCGGCTCGTTCAGCGAGACGAGCGCATGGCCAGCCTCGTGATAGGCTGTCATCTTCTTCTCGTCCTCGGTCATAACCATGGACTTGCGCTCGGTGCCCATCATCACCTTGTCCTTGGCGTCCTCGAACTCCTGCATGGCGACAAGGCGCTTGTTGCGGCGCGCGGCCAGCAAGGCGGCTTCGTTGACGAGGTTGGCAAGGTCAGCGCCAGAGAAGCCCGGCGTACCGCGCGCAATGGTACGCGGGTTCACATCAGGCGCCAGCGGAACCTTCTTCATGTGCACGGCGAGGATCTTCTCGCGGCCATCGATATCGGGAACCGGCACCACAACCTGGCGATCGAAACGTCCCGGGCGCAGCAGCGCCGGATCGAGCACGTCGGGACGGTTGGTGGCGGCGATGATGATGATGCCTTCATTGGCTTCAAAGCCATCCATTTCGACCAACAGCTGGTTCAGCGTCTGCTCGCGCTCATCATTGGAATTGCCGATACCGTTGCCGCGATGGCGACCCACGGCATCGATTTCGTCAATGAAGACGATGCACGGCGCGTTCTTCTTCGCCTGTTCGAACATGTCGCGCACGCGGCTTGCGCCCACGCCCACGAACATCTCAACAAAGTCGGAACCCGAAATGGTGAAGAAGGGCACACGCGCTTCGCCTGCAATCGCGCGGGCGAGCAGCGTCTTACCCGTACCGGGAGAGCCGACCAGCAGCGCACCCTTGGGAATTTGTCCGCCAAGCTTGGAGAAGCGCTGCGGATCCTTCAGGAATTCGACGATTTCCTGCAGCTCTTCGCGCGCTTCATCGATGCCGGCCACGTCTTCGAATGTCACACGGCCCTGCTTTTCAGTCAGCAGCTTGGCCTTGGATTTGCCAAAGCCCATCGCGCCGCCTGCACCGCCGCCCTTTTGCACCTGGCGCAGCGCGAAGAAGGCAATGCCGAGAATGAGGAGGAATGGCAGCGAGTTGATCAGCACGACCCAGAACAGGCTCATCTGCTCAGCCTGCTCGCCCGTATAGCTCACGCCAGCTTCTTCCAGCTGTTCGATCAGCTGGGGATCTTGGGGCGGCGGCACGGTGGAGAATGTCTGATCGTTACCCAGCGTACCGGTGATGCGGCCTTCAGACAGCACAACCGATTCGACGCTGCCTTCGGCCACGCGGTTCTTGAAGTCCGAATAGGGGATCTGCGAGCCCGGCGCTTCGCGGTCTCCGCTGAACATCGAAACGGTCAGCAACAGGGCGAGGAAGATACCACCCCATACGAAGAGGCTCTTCATCCAAGGGTTGGGTTGGTTTTCGGGTTCGCGATTCTCATCCATGCTCAGGGGCATCCTTTCGTCCAGACAATGTAGGCCTGCCGGAGTGAATGACAAGATAACGGCGATACCGCTTTTGGGGCGGGATTTCCGATCGGTGTGAGCGGGATGACGAATGGCGGGGGTGTGACAGGTGTGACAGTGTCCTGGCGCAATTAGTCGCCGATTGCGCAAAGCGGCGGAAAACCAAGGTTTCGAACCACAAATTGAAGCGCGCAGTGACATGTCGCCTGCCTGCGCTACAGGACTGCTTGTAGGAAAGCGGAATTCGCTGGCGCCACCCGGCACATAATATTCGCAGGTCAAGCAACCCAATCCTTTTGACAAGGTCGCTTGACAAAATCCGAATCGATGTCTAGGAACCTTTACATCACTTCAAGGGAGCTTGACATGAGCACCATTCAAAAATCGCTTTTATGGGCCGCCGCCATCATCATCTTTGCGCTGATCGGTGCTTTCGGCCCGGTGGAGAACGACACCTTCAAGTCCATGTTCTTCATGCTGCCAGTGCTCGCATGGGCAACCATCGGACAGCGGCGTAGCTGCCTGCCCTGCCCGATTTCCAGAACGGGAGAAAAATCATGAGCTTTGCATCGCGCGCCAAGCCTGAAAAGCTGCGCTATCTCATCCGAATAGCCTTCGCGATGGTGATTTATCTCGGCTCGCTTTTTGCAGCAGAAATCCTGATCGAGGATCAGGGCATGTCAGGGTGGCCCGCCTATGTGCTGGCTGCCCTGCCCGGCCTTTCCTTCGCCGCCGTTTTCTGGATCTTCGTCCGCCTGATTGTGGAAGAGCGCGATGAGTATTTCCGCATGCTGTATGTCCGCCAAGTGCTTGTCGCGACCGGCCTTGCGCTGACAGCCGCAGCGGTCTGGGGCTTCCTCGAAACCTATATGCCGGTGCCGCATATCCGCGCCTTCTGGTGGCCCACCATCTGGTGCTTCGGCCTCGGCGTGGGAGCGGTTTATAACAAGATCACGATGGGCACCTATGGGGAGTGTGCGTAATGACTGATGCTGTTCAGAAGAAACCGAAGCCCGGGCTCTGGGCAGGTCTGTTTGCCGCCAATCTGGGCATAATCGCCGCACTGTTCATTACTGGGGCGCTGGAAGCGCCGACGCCATATATTCTATTCGCGCTCAATTTCCTGCTGCTGATCCCGATGATCAAAGCCGGAAAGCAGGCGCAGGAGGAAAGCGGCGCGATGACGCGGGCCATGCGCGATTACAATCGTCGGTTTTTGGTCGCGAGCGCGCTTTACGCTGCCACCATGTTGGGCGCGGGCGGATTGACCAATGTCATCCCACAGGAATCGCCCGCTATGTGGCTGCTCGCGATCGCTCCCATGCTGCCCGCTTTCGGGATGATCTGGGCGATAACCCGCTACCTGCGCGAGGAAACCGACGAATACCAGCGCTACAAGGCCGTGCGCGCCTCGATGGTCGGGCTGGGCTTCGTGCTGGTACTCGGCACCGGCTGGGGTTTCCTCGAAACATTCGGCCTCGTCCCACATATCTGGGCCTGGTGGGTGTTCCCCGCATGGGCCATGGGCCTCGCTCTCGGGATGGTCCTGCCGGAGCATGCCGGAGATGCCTCGTGAACAATCGCCTCCGCGTCTTGCGGGCAGAGCGGCAATGGAGCCAGCAGGATCTTGCCGACCGGCTCGAAGTCAGCCGCCAGAGCGTGAATGCAATCGAGACGGGGAAATACGATCCCTCGCTCCCCCTCGCGTTCAAGATCGCCGATGTTTTCCAACTCGCGATCGAAGAGATTTTCCTGCGCGATGTGGGGGAGCAGGCTGCCGAATAGGCGCTCGAGACAAAGGATAAATTCAATGATGTTTTTCGGAATCTCGCCTCTGCGAGCACGCCATGTTCTTGCCGTCTCGCTGAGCATCATTTTGCTCGGTTTCGCTGCTCTCCTCGCGTTGCCTGCCAAGGCGCAGGAGGCATTTGAGCCGACGCGGTTCAGCGTCGAGGTGGTCGGAGAGGGGCCGGATGTGATCCTCATCCCCGGCCTCTCGACCACACGCGAAGTATGGCGACCGCATCTCGGCGCGCTGGAGGGTCACCGCATCCATCTGGTGCAAGTGCGCGGCTTCGGTGAGGATGCTGGCGTGAATGCCGAAGGCCCGATCATGAACGGCCTGATCGCCGAGTTAGCGCGCTATATCGAAGCAAACGGGATGGAGAACCCGGCTATCGTCGGCCATTCAATGGGCGGCTTTATCGCGATCTCGCTGGCAGCGGACCAT
This sequence comes from Aurantiacibacter sediminis, assembly GCF_016019885.1. GTDB lineage: Bacteria > Pseudomonadota > Alphaproteobacteria > Sphingomonadales > Sphingomonadaceae > Alteraurantiacibacter > Alteraurantiacibacter sediminis. The sequence continues at coordinate 114,098 of NZ_JAEANY010000001.1, forward strand.
CCCGGCCTGCCTGGTCGCATCATGATCGTCGACAGCTTGCCGTGGTTCGCCGCCATTATGGTGCCGCCGGGAACAGAGCCAAACATGGCGCAGGTGGAAGCGCAGGCTACAGCAATGCGGGCCATGATGCTCTCCATGCACGGGCGCGATATGCCAGAAGGTTCCAACGACGCGCTGCTTTCAAGCTACACTATCGACCAGGCCAATTTGCCGCGGTTGCGGGAGCTTACTGGCGACGCGGATCTGCGTGTGACTGGGCAACTTGCCTATGAACTCATGACGAGCGACATGCGGCAGGCCATCGCCGCCATCACCGTTCCCGCGACCGTCGTCGTCCCCCAAAATCCGGCATTTGGGACCGAGGAAGCGACAATCGCCTTCTACACCCAGCAATACGATGTGTTGCCGAATGTGGAGTTCGAAGTGATCTCGCCAGCTGCGCATTTCGTGATGGTGGACCAGCCTGCGGCATTCGAAGCAGCACTCCTCGATTTCCTCGCCGACTAGAACAAATTATGGCGGGCGGGGATTGGCGCACCCGCCTGCTCTGCGATCATACCAAGCCATTGCTGGACCTGGCCGATTTCCTGCTCGAGTGCGGGCGAAGCAGCCGAGGCCTTCTCATCGAACTCGCCACCGAGTTTGGCGTGCTTGCGGAAGATCGGGCCATCGACCACGGTCTCTACCTCCCGCGGATCGTAGGGCAGCCCCGCCAGCTCCAGCACCGCCTCCACCGTATCGGCGCGGTCGAGCGCGAAACGATCTCCGTCCAGTACGCGCAGGCGCGGCCCCTGCGAACTAGCCTGCAGCATCGCGTACATCCGCTGCGAGAGAAACCACGCGAGGCCTGCCGCCTGCAGGTCAGTCATCGAAAACTGCTCGCGCGCATCCATACCGAGGTCCATGCCCGCATATCCCATGACTTCGAGATAGAGCTGCCGCCCCCAGCGCCGCCCCATCAGCGCGCGCTTGTCGACCGAGCGCAGGAATGTGGGCAGCGGATTGGTCATCAACACGGCTTTTGCATCCGGGCGCGCTTCCAGCAGCGCGGGGATCAGCATGTTGGCGTGATTGGTCGGCTTGACGAAGACGGCCTCGGCGCGGCTCCACGGGCGCGAGAGCAGGTCGCATACAGGCTTTACAAGGTTCTTCGCCGCGTCGCCTGCACCTGCAAGCTGGGCCAGAATGCCCGGCTCCGCCATGCCGACGCTCACACCGGGAATGTTCATGGCGCGCGCGAGCAGGGTCGAGCGGCAGAAGGCGGTGTGGAAGATGAAATGCAGCGGGCCTGTTTTCACCTGCATGCTTCGGACTGAATTCAGCGGCAGCCACTGCGCATCCTCGTCGCCTTGAGGCTGAAGATCGGCGAGAAATCCGGACTGCGTGAGTGCGTCCTTCGAAATCCGCACAAACCGCATACGCTTACCCGCCAGATCGAGCGTATGGGGGAGCCAGTGCGGATCGGCCTGGATTGCGGCGATATCGGTCATGGCCGTGACTTACGGCAGGTCTCGCGCGAATTCAAAACGCGTTTCGCCCACTATCGCACTGGAATTGTTCGCAGCGTTATGCAAACGGCAATATTTCATGGTTAAGCGATCCTTTCATGGACGCTGCTCACTCATTCACAAGGTCACCCATGGTTCTGCCTACGCGCACGGTCGAGAAAGTATGGGGCCGGGACGAACTTCCCGCACCTTTCGTCTCGCCTGAAGGCAAGCGCATCGGCGAAATCTGGTTTGAGCCACCTGCAGACCTGCCCGAACTGCTGGTTAAATACCTTTTCACAAGCGAGAAGCTTTCGGTCCAGTGCCATCCCGATGCCGATCAGGCGGAGGCGGCAGGCCTCGGCCGCACGGGCAAGGAAGAATGCTGGCTGGTCGTCGCTGCAGAACCGGGCGCAACGCTGGGCATCGGTTTCAAGTGCGATCTGAGCGCCGAAGACATGCGCGCCGCCGCGCTTGACGGTTCGATCGAAGAACTGATGGTCTGGCACGAGGTTCAGCCAGGCGATTTCTTCTATATCCCGGCCAACACGGTCCACGCGATTGGCCCGGGCTGCTCGATCATCGAAGTGCAGGAAACGAGCGATATTACCTATCGCCTCTACGATTACGGGCGCGATCGGGAATTGCATCTTGAGCGCGGCATCGCGGTGGCAAGCGGATCGCCCTATCCTGCCGACTTGCGCAAATCCCTTCCCGCCTCCGGCCATGCGAATCTGGTGTCAGGCCCTGCTTTCACGCTCGATTATGTCGACGGCGTCGCGGATGACGCTCTGCTCTACGCCTATTCGGAAAAGCTGCTGGTGGTCCCCCTGTCAGGAGAGGTGCTAGTGGCAGGCGAAGTGGTGAAGCCCGGCGAATGCGCCTACGCGCCAAACCTCGCCAGCGTCACCTTCGACCCGCACGGCAAGGCACTGGTGACGGCGCCCTGCGTTAGCTAACTTAGCCAGTTGTTTCGGCCATTTCGCTAATCAAACGATCAATCTCAGGTGTAAGGACGAGACCGCTCGCCTCTAGGTCGGCAATAGCCTCAACTGTTACATAGAAATCCTCCATGCCGATGGTTTTGTCTCTCGGCGACACTTCTGCATCGGCAAGCATGACCACGTAACCATCATCCTCTCGCGATGGAAACGCCAGCGCGGTCTTGCCGGATTCGCCGACGTTCCGAAGGATTATTAGCGGCTCATTTTCCGAGCGCTGTCCCACTTGGGAATGAGCGACCTGTAAAATGGAATACTCATGCTTATTGGCTAACTCGTTGCAGCTTGCATCTCCGCGCTGGCAATTATCTTGCTGACAGCCGGATATAACAAGCGCGCTGAACAGGAGCGCGATATTTACGCTAGCCTGCTTCACATCACCCCGAATGCCAGCATCGCATCGGCCACTTTCTTGAAGCCAGCGATATTCGCGCCTTTTACATAGTCGACATATTTGCCGTCATCGCCTTCGCCGTGCTCGACACATTTTTCATGGATGTCGTCCATGATGTCCTGCAGCATTGAGCCGAGCTTTTCGGTGTCCCAGCTGATGCCGTCGGCATTCTGGCTCATTTCGAGACCCGATACTGCAACACCCCCGGCATTGGCGGCCTTGCCGGGCCCGTAAAGCACTTTGGCGTCGCGGAAGATTTCGACGCCGTCATTGGTGGTGGGCATGTTCGCGCCCTCGGCAATTGCCAGCACGCCATTATCGACCAGCTTCTGCGCCTCGTCTTCGCCGATTTCGTTTTGCGTGGCACAAGGCATGGCGAGGTCGGCTTCGATGTCCCATGGCTCACCATCCTCGGTGAATTCGACGCCTGAATATTCGTCCGCATATTCGGAAATTCGGCCGCGCCGGTTCATCTTCAGGTCCTTGATCCAGTCGAGCTTATCGGCATCGATGCCATCGGGATCGTGCACGCATCCATCGCTGTCCGACAGGGAAAGGACCTTCACGCCCTTATCGATCAGCTTTTCGGCAGCATGCAGAGCGACATTCCCCGAACCGGAAATGATCGCGGCTTTACCATCCAATTCCTTGTCGGCATGCTTGAGCATGTTTTCCAAGAAATAGACCGCACCATAGCCTGTCGCCTCGGGGCGCATTTTTGAGCCGCCATATTCGGTCGCCTTGCCCGTCAGCACGCCTTCCCAGCGCCCGGTGATGCGTTTGTACTGGCCGAACAAATAGCCGATTTCGCGGCTGCCCACGCCAATGTCTCCAGCGGGCACGTCAACCTCCGGGCCGATGTGGCGGTAAAGCTCCGTCATGAAGCTCTGGCAGAACCGCATCACTTCACTGTCGCTTTTGCCTTTGGGATCGAAGTTGGATCCGCCCTTGCCACCACCGAGCGGAAGGCCTGTGAGCGAGTTCTTGAATGTCTGTTCAAAGGCGAGGAACTTTAAGACGCTTTCGGTCACGCTGGGATGAAAGCGCAGGCCACCTTTATAAGGGCCGATGGCGTTGTTGTTCTGCACTCGCCAGCCGCGCTCCACGCGGATATTGTTGTCGTCGTCTTCCCAGCATACGCGGAAAGAGACGATGCGATCGGGCTCTGCAATGCGCCGCAGAATGCTCGCTTCGTGATATTCCGTCTTGTCCTCGATCCAGCCGAAAATGTCCTGCGAGACTTCAGCTACGGCCTGAACGAATTCTTCCTGTCCGGGATTGCGCTTGCGAACGCCTTCCATGAATTCTTCAAAGGTCGGGCATTGGCTGGACATCGCGGTTCCTCGGCAGCATTCGTACCGCAGCAATCGCGCGCGGCTTCCCCTGTTAGGCGAGCGAAGCCGCGATTGGTTCCGCTGGTTAGGCCGAGACTTCAGTCGTATTCGGTAATGATCGCGCTGAAATCGCGCGCACCGTTCCCGTCTGCGTCGAACGCTTCGTAGAGTTCCTTGGCCTTCGCACCGATGCGGGTGTTCATGCCTGCCGTCTCCGCCGCTTCCATGGCGAGCTTTAGATCCTTCAGCATCAAACCTGTCGCGAACCCGCCCTGATAATCATTGTCCGAAGGCGATGTCGGCCCGACGCCGGGGACCGGGCAATAGCTCGTCATGGACCAGCACTGGCCCGAACTGACGCTGGAAATGTCGTAAAAGGTTTGCGGATCGAGGCCGAGCTTCTGTGCCATCGCAAAGGCCTCTGCCGTGCCGATCATCTGGACGGCGAGCAGCATATTGTTGCAGATTTTCGCCGCCTGACCGTTGCCCGCATCGCCTGCATGGATCACCGCCTTGCCCATGTGCTTCAGCACTTCTTCGGCGCGCTTGAACCCCTCATCGCTGCCCCCGACCATGAAGGTCAGCGTGCCCGCATCGGCTGCCGCGATCCCGCCCGATACCGGCGCATCCACCATGGGGTATCCAGCAGCCGCAGCGGCTTCAGCCACTTCGCGTGCGGTCGATACATCAATGGTGGAGCAATCGATCAGCACCGCACCCTCGGGCGCATGGCCGATCACGTCGCCGGTATAGACTGCTTTCACGATTCCGCCATTGGGCAGCATGGAGACCACCGCATCGACACCTTTGCATGCCTCGCTCGCCGATGTGAAAGCCTCGCAGCCCTTTTCTTTCGCCGCCGCCAACGCCGCCTCGCTCAGGTCGAAAGCGCGCACCTCGTGCCCCGCCTTTGCCAGGTTAGCGGCCATGCCGCCGCCCATGTTTCCAAGACCGATAAATGCGATTTTCATGGCGATTCTCTCCTTGGGCCTGCGCTTCTCATTTCAGATGAAACTATGCAAGGGCGAGCACCCCTGTCAGCACATGGCGCACGAGGTCGACCTGCCCGCGCGCGCCGGTTTTGGCGTAAATTTTCTTCGAGTAATTGCGCGCAGTCTCGATTGTCAGGCCGTGCTCTTCTGCTGCCTCGGCAATCGACAGACCTTGCGCCATGGACCAAGCCATACGCGCCTCGCTCGGTGTCAGGTCGAAAAGATCGACCAGCTGTTCGGCGCGCGTTTCGGAGGAGGACCGGTCCCCGCGAAGGTAGACAACCGCCACCGCATCCTTGCCGCCTGCCAGAGCGGCGAGCCGCAGAGGCGATACCAGAATATCGATCCACGGATCGTGGCTGAGGTTGATCGCGCGCGGACGCGCCTTTGAGTTCGCAGCGAATTCCTTCACCAAGGCAGTGAGCTGGCGGTCCACTGCCGGATCTGAAGGAACCAGCCTGTCATAGGCGCCGCGCGCCAATAGCCCACTTTCGCGCAACAAGCGCTCGGCCTGCTGATCGCTGTCCACGATCCGGCGCTTCGCATCGAGACTGATCCACCCGAAATCGAGCCGGGCAAAGGCTTGCGCGCTCATGGCCGAGCGGGCGCGCTCCCGCTCCAGGCCTGCCAGCACGCGCAGGGCGGCGGCAAAATGCGGGGCCAGGGCAGCGAAAAGGCCGGCGATGCCCCCCTCGCCATTCTGAAGGACAAGCGTTGCTGTCAGCCCGGCTTCGCCAGCAAGCCGGATGGCGTGATGCTCTCCGCCAAGTTCGTCGGGTGAATAGGGCCTGCCGGGACGCAGATCGGCAAGAGAAGTGGGCTCGCTTACCGAACCCGCCGTAAGTCGCACAACATCACCGCCCGATTGCAAGATGATCGCCGTGCCGTGTGCATTTGCAGCCGATCGAAGCCGCGAAAGAAAGGTCTGCCACATCGGCTGTTCGAACATGCCGTCATGCAGCGGCACGAGCAGTTCAGTCTCGCCGAGATTGGGAATACGCACGCCATCGCCATACCACCTCCCATTTGGGAGGTCCACTCGGCATGCAGCGCGCTAAAGGGCTTCGCATGACTGCACCGCTCACTCACCTCCAGCGCCTCGAGGCAGAGGCCATTCACATCATCCGCGAAGTCGCTGCCGAGGCCGACAAGCCGGTGATGATGTATTCGATCGGCAAGGATTCAGCGGTGATGCTGCATCTGGCGAAGAAGGCCTTCTACCCCTCGCCGCCGCCTTTCCCGCTCCTCCACGTCGACACGACCTGGAAGTTCAAGGACATGTATGAGCTGCGCGAGCGCTCTGCCGAAGAAGCGGGCATGGATTTGATCGTGCATCAAAACCCCGAGGCGCAGGAACGCGGCATCAATCCGTTCGACCACGGCCCGCTGCACACCGATATGTGGAAGACGGAAGGGCTGAAGCAGGCGCTGACCATGCACGGTTTCGATGCGGCCTTCGGCGGCGCGCGGCGCGACGAGGAAAAGAGCCGCGCTAAGGAGCGCATCTTCTCCTTCCGCACCGCCAGCCATGGCTGGGACCCGAAAAACCAGCGCCCGGAATTATGGAACCTCTACAACGCGAAGAAGCGCAAGGGCGAGAGCATCCGCGTCTTCCCGATTTCCAACTGGACCGAATTGGACGTGTGGCAATACATCCAGCTCGAGAATATCGAGATCGTCCCGCTCTATTTCGCAGCCAAGCGCCCCACGTTCGAATGGGAAGGCGGACTGTTCATGGCCGACGATATCGAACGGCTTGAACGCGTCATGGGCCATCGCCCCGAGATTACCGAGCGCTCGGTCCGCTTCCGTACGCTGGGCTGCTTCCCGCTGACCGGCGCAGTCGAAAGCGAGGCGGCAACGCTCAGCGAAGTGATCCAGGAAACGCTGCTCACCACCACCAGCGAGCGCCAGGGCCGCGTCATCGACAAGGATGCGGGCGGTGCCGGCATGGAGAAGAAGAAGCAGGAGGGCTATTTCTGACGCGAAGCGTCATCCCGGACTTGATCCGGGATCTTGTAGAAAGAAGCTCTTAGATAAATTCATGGAGATCCCAGCTTTCGCTGGGATGACGAAAGAATGACCGACTCAGCCTACCAGACCGACGCCCTCATCGCCGAGGATATCGACGCTTATCTCGACACGCACCAGCACAAGACGATGCTGCGCTTCATCACATGCGGCAGCGTGGACGATGGCAAATCGACGCTGATCGGGCGCCTCCTTTACGACAGCAAGATGATCTTCGAGGACCAGCTCGAAGCCCTCAGCAACGACAGCAAGAAAGTCGGCACGCAGGGGCAGGACATCGACTTTGCGCTGCTGGTCGATGGCCTCGGCGCAGAGCGCGAGCAGGGCATCACCATCGATGTCGCCTATCGCTTCTTCAACACCGAAAAGCGCAAGTTCATTGTCGCCGATTGCCCGGGGCATGAGCAGTACACGCGCAACATGGTCACCGGCGCTTCGACCGCGGACCTTGCCGTGATCCTCGTCGACGCGCGCAAGGGCGTGCTCGTCCAGACGCGGCGGCACTCCTATCTCTGCCACCTGATCGGCATCCGCAACATCGTGCTGGCAGTGAACAAGATGGACTTGGTCGAGTACGCTCAGGAGACCTTCGACAACATCGTCGCCGACTATACGGCCTTTGCCGAAGAGATCGGCATCGCAAGCTTTACCGCTCTCCCCATCTCGGGCTTCAAGGGCGACAACATCACGACCGCGCCGAGCGAAAACACGCCGTGGTACGAAGGGCCGAGCCTGGTCCAACACCTCGAAAGCGTCGAAGTCCTTTCGGAAGTCGCGGCGGAAAAGCCGTTCCGCATGCCGGTGCAATGGGTCAACCGCCCCAATCTCGACTTCCGCGGATTCTCCGGCCTGATCGCCACCGGCGTGATCAAGCCGGGCGATGCGGTGCGCGCTCTGCCTTCAGGCAAGACGAGCACGGTCAAAAGCATCGTCACTTATGACGGCGAGTTGGATGAAGCCATCGCCGGCCAGTCGGTCACCATCACACTGGAAGACGAAATCGATTGCTCGCGCGGCGACGTGTTGTGCGTCGCGGACAATCCGCCAGAAACCGCCGACCAGTTCGAAGCGACGCTCGTCTGGCTGAACGACGAGGATCTGCATGTCGGGCGCAGCTACTGGCTGAAGCTGGGCACGCAGACAGTCTCCGCAACCGTGCAGCAGCCGAAATACCGGGTGGACGTCAACACGATGGACCACATGGCGGCGAAGACGCTCAGCCTCAACGATATCGGCGTGGCGGAAGTCTATGCCGACAAGAACATCGTTTTCGAGCCCTACACGACCAGCCGGTCGCTCGGCGGCTTCATCCTGATCGACAAGATTACCAATGCGACCGTTGGCGCAGGGATGCTCAATTTCAGCCTACGGCGCAGCCAGAACGTTCATTGGCAGGCGACCGATATCAGCCGCGAGCATCATGCGGGCATGAAGAACCAGACGCCGCGCGTGCTGTGGTTCACCGGGCTTTCGGGCAGCGGCAAGTCGACCATCGCCAATGAGGTGGAGAAGAAGCTCGCGCTGATGAATCGCCACACCTTCCTGCTCGATGGCGACAATGTGCGCCATGGCCTCAACAAGGATTTGGGCTTTACCGAGGCTGACCGGATCGAAAACATTCGCCGCATCGGCGAAGTCGCCAGGTTGATGACCGATGCCGGGCTGATCGTGCTCACTGCTTTCATCTCGCCCTTCCGTGCCGAACGGCAGATGGTGCGCGATATGCTGGCCGATCATGAATTCATCGAGATCTTCGTCGATACGCCGCTGGAGGTTGCCGAGGAACGTGACGTGAAGGGCCTGTACAAGAAGGCGCGCGCTGGGGAATTGAAGAACTTCACGGGCATCGACAGCCCCTATGAGCCGCCGCAAAAGCCTGAAATCACCGTTAACACGGTCGAGATGACGCCCGAAGAAGCCGCTGATTACATCATTGGCCAGATCCTTCCCTTGAAATGAGCGACAACCCGATGACTGATGCCGAACTCGCTGCCCACCTTGCCGAATGCGCCGGGCGCATCCTGCTGCAAGTCCGCGCCTCCGGCATGATCGGCGGAAAGGCGCTCGGCAAAGCTGGCGATGAGACGGCAAACCAGTTTCTCGTCCATGCCCTGCGTGCGCAGCGCCCTGACGACGGTCTGCTGTCCGAAGAGAGCAAGGACACGATGGAGCGGCTTGAGAAGGAGCGTGTTTGGATCGTCGATCCTGTCGATGGCACGCGCGAATATGGTGAGGAGCGGACCGATTGGGCGGTTCACGTTGCGCTTGCTGTTGACGGCAGGCCTGAGATCGGCGCAGTCGCCCTGCCCGGCCTTGGTGAAGTGCTGAGAACCGATCAGCCCTGCGCTTTGCCCGACGCGGCCGAAAAGCTGCGCATGGTCGTCAGCCGCACCCGCCCCGCTCCCGAAGCTGTCATAGTTGCCGAAGCGCTGGATGCGCAGCTCGTCCCCATGGGTAGCGCGGGCGCCAAGGCCATGGCGATTATCCGCGGAGAGGCCGACATCTACCTGCACACCGGCGGCCAATACGAATGGGACAGCTGCGCCCCAGCCGCAGTCGCCGCCGCCCACGGCCTCCACATCAGCCGCGTCGACGGCTCACCCCTGCTTTACAACCAGCGCGACACCTATCTGCCAGACCTCCTGATCTGCCGGAAAGAGCATGCCGAAGCTGTCTTCGACGTCCTGCAAGCGAACTGAGCCGTAACGCTTGCCGAGCGGTCGGCGCTTTTGCTGATTTTCCGAAAAAATGGTGCCCAGAAGAGGACTCGAACCTCCACGGGGTTGCCCCCACCGCCACCTGAAGACGGCGCGTCTACCAATTCCGCCATCTGGGCACACATCGTAGGGCGAAGCGTGGCTCCGCCGTGTGGTAGGAGCGCGCCTCTAAGGCAGGCTTGTGGCTGAGTCAACGCGGCTTTTGCTTGGCGTGTGCGCTTTTTGGCTGCGATCGAGGCGGCTCGGCGGAACGGGCTATGGCAATCACGCGTTATTGAAGCATTGCCCGCCGCCTGCTGCCTGTGCATAGGGCGGTGCGACACACCTAATCTGCTCGAAGGACCTGCCTCCCATGGCCAAATCATCTCCGCTCCAAGGCAAGCTTGTCACCCTGATCGGGGGCAGCGGATTTATCGGATCGCATGTGGCGCAAGACCTGCTCGAGCGCGGCGCGCGCGTGCGTATAGCTGCGCGTGAGCCGGAGAAGGCCTTCAAGCTGAAGCCGCTCGCCAACCTCGGGCAGATCCAGTTTGCCCGCTGCAATGCGGCCGACAAGGCCAGCGTCGAGGCCTGCGTGCGTGGATCGGATGCGGTGGTTTACCTGATCGGCACATTCGAGGGCAATCAGCAAAAGCTGCAGGCAGACAGCGCCGGGCACGCGGCGAAAATCGCCGCCGAACAAGGCGCGATGGGTTTCGTTTATATCTCCGCGATTGGCGCCGATCCGGAGAAGGAAACCGGCTATTATCGCACCAAAGGCGATGGCGAGCGCCAGGTGCTGGAAGCGTTTCCCAAGGCGACCGTGATCCGCCCATCCGTCGTGTTTGGCGAGGACGCCGGACTCGTCCCGATGTTTGCCGACATGGTGCAGATGATGCCGGTGATGCCGGTGTTTGGAGCCGACTCCAAATTCCAGGTCGTGTGGGTGGACGATGTCGCGGCAGCCGTGGCAGTGGCGCTCGAGAATGTCGGCAAACACGGCGGCAAGACTTACGAAGCTGCGGGCCCCGAAGAGCTTTCCATGATGCAAATTCATGAGATGATCGCCGACGGGCAGAACCGCGAGCGTGTGTTCTTCCCCATGCCCACTCCGCTGGCAAAAGGCTTTGCCGCACTGCCGCTTACGCCGATCAATTCGGATCAGCTGGCGATGCTGGAAGAAGGCAGCACGGCGACTAAAGGCGTAGCGCAGCTCGACAAGCTCGGCATCGATCCCAAGCCGCTGTCGCTATTCCTCGATCGCTGGATGGTCCGCTATCGCAAGCACGGGCGTTTTGGCAGCAAGCGCAAGGCCGGCTGAGCGCGGCCAACAGTCAGCCAAGTGAGGAAATCCTGCGCGCATCGGTAGCGCGCCGGGCTTTGCCACGCCTATAGTCGCGCCAACGAATCGCACCTTGCAGACAGCGCCAACTTTGGGAAAGCCCACGCCATGAAATTCTTCGCAGACACCGCCGAACTCGATGACATCCGCGAATTGGCGGCCACCGGCCTGCTGGACGGCGTCACCACCAATCCCTCGCTAATCGCAAAGTCGGGCCGGGATTTCATGGAAGTGACCAAGGAAATCTGCAGCATCACCGATGGCCCGGTGAGCGCCGAAGTCGTCGCTCTCGATCACGAGACGATGATGAAAGAGGCGGAAAAACTGCGCAAGATTGCCGACAATGTCTGCATTAAGGTGCCGCTGACCGTCGATGGCCTGAAGACCTGCAAGGCGCTGACCGATGATGGCACGATGGTGAATGTCACTCTGTGCTTCTCGGCCAATCAGGCATTGCTGGCGGCCAAAGCTGGCGCGACTTTCGTGTCACCTTTCGTCGGCCGGCATGATGACAATGGAACGGATGGCATGGACCTGATCCGCGACATCCGCCTCATCTACGACAATTACGACTTCCACACGGAAATTCTCGTCGCCAGCGTGCGCCATGTCGTCCACGTGCTCGAAAGCGCGCGCATTGGTGCAGATGTGATGACTGCGCCGCCGAAGGTGATCCACGCGCTGTTCAAGCATGTGCTGACGGACAAGGGTATCGAAGGCTTCCTGAAGGATTGGGAAACCACCGGGCAGTCCATTCTGTAAAGGGTGGTGGGCCCCGCCAGCGCGGGGCCGCACCCTCCCCTGATTAGCCGCCGAGCACGCCTTCGGCTTTTTCGTTCACATTCTTCGCAATCCACCGATCGCGCAGTTTGAACTTCTGGATCTTGCCGGAGCCGGTAAGCGGCCACTCCTGCACCTCTTCCCAATAGGCGGGGCATTTCTGTGGCGCGATCTGGGAGCGGCAATAGGCGCGCAATTCTTCCGGATCGAAATTGTGGCCGTCTTCCATCCGCACGCAGGCGGCGACGGCTTCACCCAGCACTTCGTCCGGCACGCCGAACACCGCGCATTCGGCGACGCCGTCATGTTCGGCAAGGACATTCTCGATTTCTGCGGGAAAGAGGTTTTCACCTCCGCGAATGATCATTTCCTTCACCCGCCCGGTGATGCGGACAAAGCCGCGATCATCCATCGTGCCGAGGTCGCCTGTGTGCAGCCAGCCATCGGCATCGATCGCTTCGGCGGTGGCTTCCGGGTTCTCGTGGTAGCCGAGCATGGTTGCGTAGCTGCGTGAGCGAATTTCGCCCACTACGCCGCAATCGACAATTTCATTCGTCGCGGGATCGAAAATACCCACTTCGCAGCCCAGCGCCGGGCGACCGATGCTGGTGGTGATGTCCTCTACCGCATCTGAGGGCCGCGCGCTGGTGATGACGGGGGAGCTTTCGGTCTGGCCATAGGCGACCAAGGCCTTGGACCCCAACACGGCCTCTGCTGCGCGAGCGAGTTCGGGCGCAACCATCGCGCCGCCCATGCCGATCAGCTTGAGCGAGGAAAGATCGCGCGGATTGGCCTTCTGGGTCGCGATCATCGCAACGCCCATTGTGGGCACGGCGAGTGTCCAGGTCACTTTCTCCGCTTCGATAATATCGAGCGCCGCATTGGGCTCGAAGAAGGGCAGCGGCACGTATTTTGCGGCAGTTTGCAGCGAGCCCAGCACGCCCATCGAGCAGCCCATGGTGTGGAACAGCGGCGTCAGGCCGATGGTCGATTGCCGATCTTCCAGATTGCCCGTTTTGGTGAAGAGCCGGGCATTATTGGTGATGTTGCGATGCGAGAGGACCACGCCTTTCGGAAAGCCTGTTGTGCCTGACGTATACTGGATCTGCGCCGCATCGTTGGTATCGACTTCGGGCAAAGTGCCGCTGGGATCGGTAAACATCGCCGCTTCGTCATGCATGTCCACGACTTCGCGGAGGGCGGGAATATCGTCGGCCACGGCTCGGCCGATTTCGGCCATCGGATTGCCGCGCACTTCCTTGATCAGGAACAGCGCAACACTGCCGGATTGGCGCAGCACATAATCGAGCTCGCGCTTCTGGTAGGCAGGGTTGACGGTAACGAGAGTGAGACCGGCAAGCGCGCACGCATATTCGACGAGCACCCATTCGGGAATGTTCGGGCCCCACACGGCGATGCGTTCACCCGGCTGGAAGCGCGCGGCAAGGCCCTTGGCCATCCGCTCCGCATCGGCGAGCAATTCGGCATAGGTCCAGCGGCGACCGGTAGTGCCATCCATCTTGCCTTCGACCAGCGCATCGGCATCGCCGTTTCGCTCCGCCTGCTCTCGCAGCAAGCCGCCTATCGTGCTGTCGAGGATTTCCTCATCGGCGTACCAGTCGCAATGAGCCTTTTCGAGGCGCTGCTCGGCCATAACATTCTCTCCATCTTCATGTCGGTCATTCGCGCCGACTTTTATCGAATCCATATAGGTATGGGCCGGTCCCGACCAAGAGGCAGTGAAGCAATGTTTTTCGGGCGTGGAAAGCCCATAAAAATGGCCCCGCCAGCGAATGGATGGCGGGGCCAGGGCTCGGATGTGCAGGCATGGACCGGGCCTGCTTTCGTAGTGGCCGTTCGTCACGTCCGGCCACGCCGGCTTTGCCGCCGGTCTATTGCTCAGGAGTTTCGTTCACCTCGTCCATCATAGCGTCCGCGGCCTGCCGGATCCGCATGGCGATGGCTGGATCGGCCTGCGCCGCGCGAGCGATCGCACTATAGCGCGCGGGATCGAGGCCTTCTTCCGCAACAATGCTCTCTGCCTGCGCGAGGCGCGCATCATCCGTCATGTCCGGATCGCGCTCTTCACGCAGACGAACGGTTGCTGCGGCGAAGCTGGCGATTTCGGCATCGGTAATGTCTTCGCCTGTCAGCTCCATTTCAGTTTCAGGATCGGATGGAGGAATGGGAATGTCCTGCATCGGCTCCGGCGTTTGCACCGGCGGTATGGGCGAAATGTCCTGCGCAGCCGCGCCTGCGCTGACGAGCAGTGCCGATGCCGCCGCGCTGATTATCCAAGATTTCATGTGCTTGTCCTTGCGTTTGTCACGCCCCCGCAAGTGAAGGCTGCGCGCGCCCACGCGGCGGCACAATCGCACACGCGCCGGAAAGCGCGCGAAAGCCGATTATCGGTGAAAACTGTTTCCTGGCCGCGATGAGCCGTTGGCGCGAAACATGAAGCGGCTCAGCGGCATGTCTCGCTTCGCCGTTTGTTGGGCTCCTCCGGTCGAAGCGCCCGCCGAATCAGCTTCGCCTCAAAGCGTCCGGGAGAACAGCGCGAGGAGATTATTCCACGCGCGCTCTGCCGGATCGCGGGCATAGGCGGGGCTATCCAGCACGGTCCAGCCGTGATCTCCGTCATAAAGCTCAACGGAGACATCGGCGCTGGCAGCTGCTGCGGCGGCTTCCAATTCTTCCTTCATGCCTTCGCTGCTCGCATTGTCATCGCGCGCGATGCCGATGTGGACGCCGCTATCAGCAGGAAGATCGCCGAGCAGGTTGACAGGCGCCATATCCTCGCCCCGGGTCAGGCCGCCGCTATGGAAGCTGGCCGCCGCCTTGATCCGATCGGGCACGGCATGGGCACAATAGATGGTCCAGCTGCCCGTCATGCAATGGCCGAGATTGCCGATGCCCTTGTTTGTATCCACCGCGTCCTGATCATCGAGCCAGCTCGCGACACTGCGCGCAGTAGCCATGATGGCCTGAGGCGTGTTCACTTCGCGCCACGGCGTCACGCGCTCCCACCCGTCATTGTTGCGCCAATCGCTGAAATCTTCGAATTGCTGCCCGGCAACCGAGCGATAATAAGGGTTTGGCACCAGCACGCTGTAACCGGACTCCGCAAGCCGTCGCCCCATTTGGATCTTCGCAGGACGCAGGCCTGCAATATCGGGCCATAGGATCGCTGCAGGGGCAGAGCGGCTAGCTGAATGGATGAATACGCCATCCATCGTTCCGCCATCGGCAGCGAAGTTGACCTGCCGCTCGACGAGGCCGATCGCTTCTGTGTCCATCGGCTCCATCGGGGCGCAGGCGGCAACGGCGCCTGCTGCGCCCAAGGCTCCGAATTGGCGGCGACTGACGGGTCGATTGATCGCGGAAAACTGATCGCGTTCGCACATGGCAGATACTCTCCTCAATTCCCGTCCGCGAGGGGACTAGCACTGTCAGCGAGCTGTGCAAACCGAGCCGTGGCAGAGCGCACCGCTTGGCCGATTTGCCCTTCGTCCAATGCAAATGTCGCTTGTCGATCATTTCCTTGATTCTTTCGTGGCAATCGGCATTTTGGTTTCATGGACAAGAGGGCGGAAGAAATTCGGAAAATGAGCCAGAAGGGTCCGATCCAGCTGGATCGTGGCTCCTATGATGGCGGAAACCTGCCACGCGCAGAAATTACGCGTCCGGCAAATATCGCGGAGCGGGACGGGCGCATCAATTGCCCGGTGTGCGACGAGGACATCTCGGCACGGGCCAAGAAATGCCGCCACTGCGGCGAAGTGCTCGATCCCGATATGCGCCGCGAGAAAATGTCCGAGCGCCGAGCGGCTACCGGCCGTGCCTATACGCGCAACAAGAACAAGGTGGCCGCTGCCATCTTTGCGATCCTGCTCGGCTGGATCGGTGTGCACAAATATTACCTTGGCCGCGTGGGCCAAGGCATTCTCTACACGCTGTTCTTCTGGACCGGCATTCCCGGCCTGCTCGGCCTGATCGAAGGCATCATCTACCTGACCATGGATGATGAGAGGTTCTGGGAAAAATACGGCTGAGCCGAATTCAAGCCCCGTTTAGGCTGCGCGTGAAGGGCGCTTTAAAGCGGCCTCGCTCTGCTCCATCAGCTTGGCAATGATTTCTGCCGCGGGTTCCTCTTCGGTGACCAGGCTGACCGACTGACCAGCCATCAGCGAACCATTTTCGATATCGCCATCCACTACGGCGCGGCGCAGAGCGCCTGCCCAATAATGTTCGATTTGCAATTGCGCCTCGGCCATCTCGATCTCGCCTGAATCAAGGATCTTGGCGACTTCCCGCTGCTTATCAGAGAAAGCGTCAGTGCCTTTGTTTTTCAACGCGCGCACGGGGATGACCGGCAGGCGCGGATCGATCTGGACACTCATTTCCGCATCGCGAGCTTTGGCGCGGAAGAAGGCTTTCTTGAAATCGGAGTGCGCGATGCTTTCGGTGGCGCAGGCAAAACGCGTGCCGAGCTGCACGCCGCTTGCGCCCATTTCCAGATAGGCGGCCATCATGTCGCCCGTGCCAATGCCGCCGGCGACGAAAACGATGAAATCTTTTGCCAGTTCAGGCAGGAATTCCTGCGCCAGCACGCTGGTGGAAACAGGGCCAATATGGCCACCTGCCTCACTGCCTTCGATCACCAGCGCATCCGCGCCTGATCGTAGCAGCTTCTTTGCAAGCGCCAGGGTGGGCGCGAATACGATGACTTTTGCGCCGTGCTGCTTGATCGCCTCCACACTGCCTTTGGGCGGGATGCCGCCTGCAAGCACGACATGGCTGACCCGATGCTTCCCGCAAATATCGATTAGCTCGAAAATGTCGGGATGCATGGTGATGAGGTTCACGCCGAAGTGCTTGTCCGTCATCTCCTTCGTCGCGGCGATTTCGGCATCGAGCAGGTCGGGCGTCATCGCCCCGCAGGCGACCACGCCGAAGCCGCCGCCATTGCTGATCGCGGACACAAGATTCCGCTCCGAAACCCAGCTCATGGCGCCGCACATGATCGCATGCTCGGTGCCGAGGAATTCGCAGCCACGCGCCATGAGCGCGCTCGTCTTTGGATATTCAGTCATGGCGAGGCGATTAAAGCGATCAGTCGCGATAGTCTATCCGCACTTTGCCCGCAGCCTCCGCCGCGAGCGCACGGGCATCGTCGGTTGTCTCACCCACCGCTAGCGCAACGCCCATGCGGCGGTAGGGCCGCGTCGTGGGTTTGCCGAAGATGCGGACATCGACATCGGGGCCAAGACCAAGCGCATCTGCCACGCCTTCGAACCCGAAGTCGCTGCTGTCACGATCAGCGAGGATAACGGCGGAGGCGGCGGGCACGGCGGGCTCATCGGCGAAGATCGGCAGGCCCATCACTGCGCGCGCGTGCAGGTCGAATTCGGACAGCCCCTGCGAGATCAGCGTGACCATCCCGGTATCGTGCGGGCGCGGGCTAAGTTCGGAAAAGATCACCTCCTCACCCTTTACGAAGAATTCGACGCCGTAGAGACCCCAGCCGCGGCCCTCGCCTTCCAGCGCTGTCACGACTTTTTCGGCCATATCCTGCGCTTTGGCGAGAGCGGCATCGCTCATCGCGGCGGGCTGCCAGCTTTCCTGGTAATCGCCGCGTTCCTGCCGGTGGCCGATGGGCTCGCAAAAAGTAAAGCCGCCCGAATGACGCACGGTGAGCAGGGTGATTTCGTAATCGAAAGCTATAAACTGCTCGACGATGACGCGCTTGCGATCGCCACGCATATTCTCGACCGCGTGGTTCCAAGCGGACTCCAGATCAGCCGCGCTGCCGACCTTGCTCTGACCTTTGCCGGAGGACGACATGACCGGCTTGATGACGAGCGGAAAACCCGTGTGATCCGCCCCCGCCTGCACTTCGGTGAGGCTTTCCGCATAGCGATAGCGCGACGTCGTCAGGCCCAATTCCTGCGCTGCCAGCTCTCGGATTGCATCGCGGTTCATCGTCAGCTGCGTGGCGCGCGCGGAGGGAACGACGGTGAAGCCATCCTCTTCCAGTTCGGCGAGCACTTCGGTGCGGATCGCCTCAATCTCTGGCACGATATAGTCGGGCTGGTGCCTCTCGACCACTTCGCGCAAGGCACTGCCGTCGAGCATCGAAAAGACTTCCCGCGCATCTGCCAGCTGCATGGCAGGCGCATTGTCATAGGCATCGCAAGCCACGACATAAGCGCCCAGCCGCTTGGCGGAAATCACGAATTCGCGACCGAGTTCGCCTGAACCAAGCAACAGGATTTTTGCGGTGTGGCTCATGCCTCAGGCCGCATCGTCTTCGGCGTCGAGACCGTAGGCCGTGTGCAGGACGCGGACCGCGAGCTCGGTCTCATCTTCGTCAATCAGCACGCTGACCTTGATTTCGGACGTCGAGATTGCCTGCACATTAATTCCGCGATCGGCCAATGCCTTGAACATAGTTGCAGCCACGCCCGCGTGGCTCTTCATGCCCATGCCGACAACGCTGATCTTGGCGACTTTGCTGTCGGTAATCAGGCGATTGAAACCCAGAGCCTCCTGGCGATCCTCCAGCATCGCCTGCGCGCGGGCCAGCTCGGCCTGCGGGACGGTGAAAGTCACATCGGTCTCACCCTTGTCGCGGCCGACGTTCTGGATGATCATGTCGACATTGATCCCCGCCTCACCCAGCGGGGTGAAGATATCGGCGACGGCGCCCGGCTTGTCCGGCACGCGGGTGAGCACCACGCGCGCTTCATTCTTGTCATGCGCGATTCCCGTTACGGATTGGCGTTCCACTTTGCCTTCCTCCAGAAGTTTTCCCATCTCCGTTTCGGAGACGATCATGGTACCGGGCAGACTGTCTGCCGAAGGCGAATTTTCATCCACGAAGGATGAGAGCACCTGCACCCGGACATTGTATTTCATCGCCATGCTGACGCTGCGGGTTTGCAGTACTTTTGCGCCGACAGAAGCCAGCTCCAGCATTTCTTCAAAGGCGATATGCTTGATCTTGCGCGCACGCGCCACGATGCGCGGATCGGTAGTATAGACCCCGTCCACATCGGTGTAGATATCGCAGCGATCAGCCTCGATTGCGGCAGCCACCGCAACAGCCGAAGTATCCGATCCGCCGCGACCCATGGTGGTGATGCGGCCATTATCGGAAACGCCCTGAAAGCCCGGGATGATGGCGATTTCGCCGCCCTGCATCGCTTCGATCATGGGTTCGGCTTCGATAGCGCCGACACGGGCATTGGCGTGGCTGGCGAAAGTCCGCACCGGCACTTGCCAGCCGAGCCAGCTGCGCGCCTTGCGCCCCATGCTTTGTAAGGTCAGCGCGAGGAGGCCACTCGTCACCTGTTCGCCGCTGGCGACAACAACATCATATTCCGCCGGATCATAGAGCGGGTTCGCCTCGCGGCAGAAATTTACCAGTCGATCGGTCTCACCCGCCATGGCGGAAACGACCACCGCAACTTCATTTCCCGCAGCGGCCTGCGCGCGCACGATATTGGCGACACGGCGGATGCGCTCGGTCCCTGCGACCGATGTCCCCCCGAATTTCATCACAATGCGCGCCACGGTAACTCTCGTCGGTATGGTTGAATGCCCCCGGGGCTGTTAAGGGCAGAGCATGACCGACGCAACTGTCACATCTGAAACCGGTTCCGATCAGGGACATCAGACCATCCGTCCGGAAGAGGCGGCGCATTTCGGCAAGCTGGCGCGAGAGTGGTGGGATCCGAAGGGATCATCCGCCATGCTGCACAAGCTCAACCCGGTGCGCCTCGGCTTCATCCGTGAAGCGATCGACATGCATTGGGCTGGCGATGTGGAAAGCGTGAAGCCGCTGGCTGGCAAGAGCGCGCTCGATGTCGGTTGCGGTGCTGGGCTGCTTTGCGAGCCGCTGGCGCGCATGGGAGCGGAGGTGACGGGTGTCGATGCCGCGCCGGAAAATACGCAAGTCGCCGCGCTGCACGCTGAAGGTGCGGGCTTGGATATTCGCTATGTGCCGGGGGAGCTGGGCTCGCTTGGTCTCGGCAAGTTTGATCTCGTTACCTGCATGGAAGTGATCGAGCATGTCGCGGACAAATCAGCCTTCCTTGGACAGCTTGCCGGGCATCTGGCGCCGGACGGGTTGCTCATCATGTCCTGCCCCAACCGGACGCTGTTGAGCAAAGCCTTCCTAGTCGAGGGCGCAGAGGCGCTGGGCGCTGTGCCGAAGGGCACACATCACTGGGAAGATTTCGTCACGCCCGAAGAGCTTGAAGATCTGCTTAGCGCGGAAGGCCTGAAGGTGACACGGACAAAAGGCATCGCTTTCTCTCCGTTGAAAGGCCTGCACATCAGTGATGATATGTCGCTGAATTATATTCTTACCGTGCGGAGACCGGTGGAGTAAGCTGGGTGAAGCACCGCGGCAGGCCCGCCAAATTGCGCCGTTCGGCGACCATGCCCGGCTGATCTGCAAATACGCCATCGACACGCGCTGCGGCCAACATGTTGAACAGCATCTCCGCACAGCCGTGGCTTGCCGGATTGTCGCCCCGCTGCAGGGAGGGCGGCAGGAAAGCGTTTTCCCGACGCAACGTCCATGCGTGCACCAACAAGCCGCGCTCCTGTGCCGCTTCGGTCAATCCGGTGCTCGCACCCTCGGCATTCAGAACAAGGGGGATCGCGACGCCTATACCATTGGCATAGCTGGCTATGTCGTCGAGGCCGGACGGGGTCACCATATCGGCATAGCTGACTGAGAGATCGTCGGCCGGGCCTCCTTCGGCGGACATGAGCTGCACCAGCCGGATTTCGGTCATGCCATCCAGCCGCCGCAGTGGCTCGACATCGAAGCTCTGAATGAACACGGGTGCGTCCATGCCTGCGTAGTCAGCCGCGTGCAACTGCTCGACCAGCATCGCGGCGAGATCGAAGCCCTCAGCCATGAAATAGGTCGGATGCTTGATCTCCGGATAGATGCCGATCGTGCGACCGCTTTCTGCTTCACGCGCGCGGACGAGGCGGATGATCTCGTCTAGTGTCGGTATTTGATACAGCCCGTCATAGGCGGTGTTCTGCGGACGAATATCAGGCAGCCGCTCGCGGGCGCGCAGAGTGCGCAGTTCGTCGAGCGTAAAGTCCTCGGTGAACCAGCCGGTCAGCTCTTCACCGTCAATCACTTTAGTGGTGCGGCGGTCGGCAAATTCAGGGCGGTCAGCGACATCCGTGGTGCCGGAGATTTCGTTCTCATGTCGCGCGACCAGCACGCCGTCCATGGTCGGCACAAGGTCTGGCTCGATATAATCTGCGCCCTGGGTGATCGCGAGATCGTATGCCGCCAGAGTATGCTCCGGTCGGTCTCCGCTCGCTCCGCGATGGGCTATAATCAGCATTCCAGCTTCCCCTTCTCGCTGCGCCCAGGCAGGCGAAAATGCTGCACCCAATGCTGCGCAGCAAAATATTGTAAACGCTAGAAAACGTATCAGCAAAGCGCGTTCTCCCATTCGCTCTCTGCAAAGCCGACCAGCACGTGCTCGTCGCCTTCGCGCTCCATGACCGGTCGCTTGATCATGCTGGGATGTTCGACCATCAGCGCGATCGCCTTTTCACGAGTCATGTCGGCCTTCTGCTCGTCGTCCAGTTTGCGAAATGTCGTGCCGCGGCGATTAAGCAGGACTGCCCAACCGCAGCGATCCGCCCAGCGGGACAGATCCTTTTCGGAGACGCCTTCCTTCTTGTAGTCATGGAATGTGTAATCGAGGCCCTGGGCATCCATCCATTTGCGCGCTTTCTTGACTGTGTCGCAATTGGGAATGCCGTAGATGTGGATGGTCATAGTCTCTCCGATATAGATGGCGTCCATGACATCTGGACGACGCCGATTGCGCTTGTTCTATCTCAGATTTGCGTCAGCGATAGCAACCGCAAGCGCGTCTGCGGCATCCGCGCCCGCAAGCTGCACTCCGGGCAAAAGCACCTTCAGCATCGCCTGCACTTGCGCTTTCTCCGCGCCACCGGTTCCCACGACAGCCTTCTTGACCAGCCGCGCCGCGTGCTCGCGTACTTCGAGACCCGCCCCGCCGCATGCTGCAATCACGGCACCGCGCGCCTGTGCCAGCTTGATCGTCGATTGCGCGTTTTTATTGGCAAAGATTTCTTCCGCCGCCGCGCGATCCGGCGCGTGGCTCGCAATGACGGCTTCGATTTCCGCGTGCAGTTGCGTGAGCCGCGCCGCGATTGGCGCTTTGGAGTCCGTTTTTACTTGCCCATTCGCAACGTGCGCAATGCGGCTGCCCTCGGCCCGTATTACGCCCCAGCCGGTGCAGCTAAGCGAGGGATCGAGGCCGAGAATTATCACGCTGGCAGGCTCAGCCCAGCCCTACGCGCCAGCCGAGCCGCCATGCGAGCGCGAGCAGGAAGATGAAGCACAACAGGGCAACGAAAAATCCGCCCACCCAAGCCTTCACGCTTCCAGCTTCTCCATAACCTCGTCGGAGATTTCGTAATTGCCCCAAACGGTCTGCACGTCATCGTCATCGTCCAGTGCATCGACCAGCTTCAACAGCGTACCCGCAGCCTTTTCGTCCATATCGACGGTAATGTTGGGCTTCCACGCGAGCTTCACCTTCTCTGCTTCGCCCAAAGCCTTTTCCATGTCGGTGGCGACCTGGTGGAGCGATTCGGGCTCGGTCCAGATGGTGTGGCCGTCATCGGAGCTTTCGATATCGTCCGCGCCGGCTTCCATCGCTGCCATCAGCACCTTTTCTTCGTCTCCGGCGCTTGCCGGATATTCGATCAGGCCGCGGCGCTCGAACCCGTGCTGCACGCTGCCTTCGGTGCCGAGATTGCCGCCATTCTTGCTGAACGCGGTGCGCACGGCAGTGGCGGTGCGGTTGCGATTGTCGGTCAGCGCCTCGACGATGATCGCGCTGCCGCCCGGGCCATAGCCTTCGTAGCGGACTTCTTCGTAGTTCTCGCCATCTGCCGCGCTCGCCTTGTCGATCGCGCGCTGGATATTGTCCTTGGGCATGGACTGCGCCTTGGCGGTATTCACCGCGAGGCGAAGGCGCGGGTTCATGTCCGGATCGGGCGTTCCCATCTTTGCCGCCACGGTGATTTCGCGGCTCAGCTTGGAAAAGAGGTTGGAACGCTTCTTATCCTGCGCACCCTTGCGGTGCATGAT
The DNA here is from genome assembly GCF_016019885.1 of Aurantiacibacter sediminis. Classification (GTDB taxonomy): domain Bacteria; phylum Pseudomonadota; class Alphaproteobacteria; order Sphingomonadales; family Sphingomonadaceae; genus Alteraurantiacibacter; species Alteraurantiacibacter sediminis. The sequence continues at coordinate 137,325 of NZ_JAEANY010000001.1, forward strand.
GTTCTTGAATTTGGAATGGCCTGCCATGGGAATATCTTACGTCAATGATTGGGAATGATGCGGCTTTACTCCGATGCCGAAGTCTGACGCAAGCGCTAGTCTCCCGGCCTGACGTTCAACTGACGAGCGAACCGCCCTTACTCGGACAGTATATCCGAATTGATCGTGACCTCGCGCCCCTCACCCCAGGTCTGGCGCGACGACGTGACGCGATTGTCGTTCAGCAATTCGAGCACGCGCTCCGGGCTCGGCAAGCGATCCTGTGTGACAAAGGACACATCTCCCGCCGCGCGGTAAAGCGTGATGGAAAAGGCCTCATCGTCATTATCGCGATCATTGATCCCTTCGATGTGCAGTTGCGGGCTGACACGCACGGCATTGCCGTTGTCACCCAGCGCCAGAAGATAGCTCGTTTCACTTTCATTGGCGCGGTACACCGCCTGGCCCAAATGCAGCTGTGAATCCCGGCACCAAGTGACGGGTCCAGCCTCTTCCTGCTGTTCCTCGACCAGGCCCTGCAGCAGACCGCCAAGCAGGCTGTTCACGACATTGTCCGCCGCATCGCCGCGAACATCGCGCGAGCGGCCGCGGAAGCGCAGCTCGTCTTCGCAATCGCCAATAGGAGCAACCGCGACCGCATCGTGGTCAGGCAGTTGCAGCTCCGCCAGTGCGCCTTCCATCCAGTGCAGCAGGCCATCGCTCGTCCGCGTTGCAGAGCTGGCGCGCATCTTCACATACCATTCGCCGACGGCGAACATGGCGACGCCAGTACTGCGCATGCCGTTGCGCGGGCCGGGTTCGAATATCGTTATCAGCCCTGACTGGGCCTCAGCGCCGGATAAGGCAAAGCTGCGTGGGCCGAGCACCCGCTCCGGATTGTCGTAATTGGGGCTCATGGCGATCACCGATTCTGCCTGAGCGAACCATACCGGCAGAGCGCCATTGGTGTTGCGGAAGACGTAGAAGCTCAGAATTTGGCTGCGATCAGCGCTTTCGAAATTCATTCCGATATCGAGCTGATCCTCGGCATAGGCCGCCGCATCCGTGCGCGGCAAACCGCCCAGCATCGCGGGTACCGCAATGTCGCTATGCGGGTGCTCATAAGCCTCGCCCTCCGCGAGCGAAATGGCCTCTTGGGCCGCCGTAGGCGAGACAAGCATCGCGCCCGAAAGTGCGAGCGCCGCCGCCATACAAATACGCGAAATCATGACCCTATCCCCTTCACCACAAAGGCTGGCACATCACCGGCGAAGGGGCAAGACAAAGGGCGATCAGCCCATGCCGAGCGCGGCCTTGTAAGTGTCCAGGATCATTTCCATTTCGCTGCGGTCATTAGTGTCCATTTTCCGCAGGCGCACGATCTGGCGCATGATCTTCACATCGTAACCGACTGCCTTGGCTTCCGCGTAGACATCGCGAATGTCGTCGGCGATGCCCTTCTTTTCCTCTTCGAGGCGCTCGATACGTTCGATCAGCAGGCGCAGGCGGTCGTCAGTGGCTTCAGCCATGTTGGGTAACTCCGGTTGGAATGAGAATCAGTTGCCGCGCTGGTTAGCCGCGCATCCCGGCGCGGTGAAGGTGTAATTACAGAATTTCTCCCCTCCCGCCTGCGGGAGGGGCAGAGAGACTTGGCAGCTTGTCTGCCTCGTCGCAACGGGGTGGGCCGTTCCGGCCCATGCCCACCCCCAACCCCTCCCGCGAGCGGGAGGGGAGTGGCGCGATCACCGAAGGTCTGCCGCGTTTTTGGCGATGCTGGCCTGCATTCGCGCGATCTGCTCCTCGCTCGCCTCGCTCTGGCGCGTGGCTTTCCATTCGTCCATGGGCATTCCGTGGATGAGCGCGCGTGCTTCGGCCTTGTCGCCTTCATATCCGGCATCGCGAATCCAGTCGGCGAGGCAATTGCGGCAGAAGCCAGCCAGCCCCATCAGCTCGATATTCTGCGCGTCGTGGCGATGGCGCAGATGGCGCACCAAGCGGCGAAACGCGGCGGCTGCCACGTCATCGGGAAGCGCATCCAGCGGGTCAGTCGTGTCATGCATAGCAATGCCTCATCTAAAGTGCTCTTGTCTTGTCACATTAGCCTGCCATAGGCTGGGCATATGGCAAACGAAACACGCGCAAAGCTCGACCCTCGCGGCCGCAAGGTCAAGATCCTCGCCACCACCGGCCCTTCCACCGCAGACCCGGACGTGCTGCGCAGCTTGTTCAAGGCCGGGGCCGACGCCTTTCGCGTGAATATGAGCCACGGCGAGCATGAGATGCACGCCAGGACCATCGCCAATATCCGCGCGTTGGAAAAGGAATTCCACCGCCCCATCGCTATCCTGGCAGACTTGCAGGGGCCGAAGCTGCGCGTGGGCAAATTCGCCGATGGCAAAGCGACCATTGCGCACGGAGCGAAGTTCACTTTCGACCGGTCGAGCGAGCCGGGCGATGCCACCCGCGTCGAATTACCGCATCCCGAAATCTTCGCCGTGATCGAAGAAGGCCAGCGCCTGCTGGTCAATGATGGCAAGATGCGTTTCCGCGTCCTGTCGGCGAGCGAAAATGCCATCACCTGCAAGGCCGAAGTCGGCGGCGTAATTTCGGATCGCAAGGGCGTGAACGTGCCCGATGCCGAAATTCCGATCCCCGCGCTGACCGAGAAGGATCGCAAGGATCTCGCCTTTGCCATGGATCAGGGTGCGGACTGGATCGGCCTGTCTTTCGTCCAGCGACCCGATGACCTTGCCGAAGCCCGCCGCCTGATGCGCGGCCCCAATGGCGAACCGCGCGGTGCGCTTTGTGCCAAGATCGAGAAGCCTTCAGCGGTGCGTCGCCTCGATGAAATCATCGAACAGTCGGACGCGATCATGGTGGCGCGCGGCGATCTGGGCGTGGAGCTCAATCCCGAAGAAGTGCCGCCGCTGCAGAAGAAGATCGTCAATAAAACGCGCCTGACCGGCAAGCCGGTGATCGTGGCAACGCAAATGCTCGAAAGCATGATCGAAAGCCCAGCGCCGACGCGCGCCGAAGTTTCTGACGTTGCCAATGCCGTTTATGATGGCGCGGATTGCGTGATGCTTTCGGCCGAGACTGCTGCGGGCGACTGGCCCGAGGAGGCCGTGCTGATGATGGCGAGCATCGCGCGCCAGGTTGAGAATGACGAGGCCTATAAGGACCGCGTCCGCATGCTCGATACGCCGCCCGATCCCACCACAGCCGATGCAATGGCACATGCCTGCATGACGATCGGCGATACGGTAAAGCTCGGGGCGATCGGCGTGTTCACCTCATCGGGCAGCAGCGCCCGGCGCGTTGCCCGTGAGCGTCCCGCTGTGCCCGTTATGGTCCTAACCCCCAGCATGGCTGTTGCCCGCCGCGTGGCTCTCCTGTGGGGCGCGCATCCGGTGGCAACCAAGGACATCGGCAGCTTTGAAGAAATGGTCGCCAAGGGCAAACGGATGGCCCTGCGCCATGGCTTTGCCGAAAGCGGCTCCCGCCTCGCCGTCATGGCCGGCGTGCCTTTCGGCCAGTCCGGCGCGACGAACATCGTGCATGTGGTGACGGTACAGGGCGACGAGTTGGAAGGTTATTCCGGCGAAGGCTGATCGCCATCGCCATGCAGCGGCGCGTCGTCTGACCAGCATTCTTCAAGGGTAGCCAGGCTGCCCTCCACCCAGTTGGCGAGCGGCGTGTCCACATTGGATGTGAAATAGAGGTCGTTGCCGCCGTAGCTGTCATAATGCGCGCTGCTGCGCAGGCTGTATTCGACGCCATCCAGGCTCAGGATCACCGATCCATCGGGGCGCACGGGTATGCCGGGCACCAGCACGCGCGGCGGGGCGATCTGGGTGGAAGCGACTACCGCATCGCGCGCGGCGGGGCAGCGCTGTGTGTCGGTCCATTGGATGGTGCTGGTCCGTTCATCCTGCGCAATGGTTATCCGGCGAAACCAGAATTGCAGCCGCCCCTCCCCGCGCAATACGCCGACTTCCACCGTTACATCGTCACCCATTTGCGATGGATTGCGCGTGAAAGTCATGAAGGGCGCGTAATCGCGCGGGACAAAATCCTGCGGCGGCGCGGCGGCAAGCAGGGTCAGGGAAGCAAGCGAGATCAGCATCGCGCAAGGCTACATCACCCGGAGCCGGGTGGCCATAATGATGTAATAGAAAGAGAATGGAGCGGGCGAGGCGATTCGAACGCCCGACCCCAACCTTGGCAAGGTTGTGCTCTACCCCTGAGCTACGCCCGCTCACTGACGCTCTACCCGAAGACACGCTCCGGATGGGGAGCGGCGCAGTTAGCAACGGTTATCACGCCCTGCAAGAGGGAATCTTGCGCATTTGCGAAAAGTCGGCTCGCCTGCGCCCTGCCCCCTTCACAAAGCGCACAGAAACGCCACATTGCATGCTTACGCGATCACAAGACCTACAGGAGCATCACCTTGGCAAGCATGGGCCTCAATATGGACGAACAAAAGGCAGTCGACCGCTTTCGCAAGCAGGTTGTCGAGCCGAGCCAGACCAAGCTTGTTATCCTCGATTTCTGGGCGGAATGGTGCGGACCGTGCAAGGCAATCGCCCCGATGCTGGAGAAAGTCGCGGCAGAATATGCCGACAAGGGCGTCGTGCTGGCCAAAGTCGACGTCGATGAAGAGAAGTTCATCGCCAGTCAGTTCCAGGTCCAGTCGATCCCCACCATCTATGCCATGTTCCAAGGCCAGCCGGTTGCCGATCTGACGCCGATGCGCAGCGAATCGCAGCTGAAGCAGGCGCTCGACCAGCTGCTCGAGCAATTGCCGGTGCAGGCAGGCGCGCATGATGGCGAAGGTGCCGATCAGATGGCGCAGATGGAAGCGCAGGTCGCACAGATGATCGAAGCGGGGGAAGCGATGCTGGCCGGCGAAGAGAAGGATCAGGCGCTGGAGCTGTTCACCCAGCTTGCAACGCAGGCGCCGCCGCCAATCGCGCAACGGCCCGATGTCCAGTCCGGATACATCCGCGCGCTGGTCGCCAATGATCAGGCTGATGCCGCGAAAGCGGCGCATGACGCGCTGCCGGAAGAGGTTCAAAACGATGCAGCAGTGAAGCAGGCCTATTCAGCGATCGAGCTTGCCGGGCAGCAGGTCGATGATAGCGAGTTGAAGAACTTGCGTGCGGCGGCTGCAGAGCGCCCCGCCGATACAGACGCGCAGCTGGCCTTTGCCGAAGCCGCATTCGCCGCTGGCGAGCGCGATGAGGCGGCCGAAGTGCTGCTGCGCGCCATCGAAGGTGGCGGCGAGGAAGGCAACGAAGCGGCCAAGGCCAAGCTCCTGCAGATTTTCGAAGCGGTGGGGCTGGAAGATCCTTGGGTCTCTGCCCAGCGCCGCAAGCTGTCGTTGATCCTGTTCGGATGAGTGAGACCAAACGCCTTTCGATCTTCCCGCTGACCGGGGCGATCCTGTTCCCCGGGCTGCAATTGCCGCTGCACATTTTCGAGCCGCGATACCGCGCCATGGTGGGCGATGCCCTGGCTCGCGATCGCCGTATTGCAATGATCCAGCCGACCGAACCCGTCGAAGATGCGCCGCTCTATTCCGTCGGCTGCGTTGGAAAGATCGAAGATGTCGAGACGAGCGAGGATGGCCGCTATAATGTCATCCTTCTCGGCGAAACCCGCTTCCGCATCAAGCACGAGCTGGAAGTGGCAACGCCCTTCCGCCAGGTCGAGGCAGAATTGATCGAAGAGCCTGAGGAGGAATACCTTTCGCTCGGCGAGCGAGCCAGCCTCGAATATGAAGCGCGCAAATTCGCCGACAGTCAGGGCTACGCCATCGATTGGGACTCGGTCGCCAAGCTGGACGATGTGACCATGGTCAACGGCATTTCCCAAATCGCGCCTTTCGACGCCGCCGCAAAACAGGGACTGCTCGAAGCCCCGAACCTGCGAGAAAGATGCGACTTGCTTGCAAGCCTGCTGGAATTCTTCGGCAAAGGCGATCCTGATGAAAGCAGTGTGACGTTGCAGTAGAGCCTTCTCCCTTGACGGGAGAGGGATAGGGTAGCTTTATCGCGCAGCGATCTAGCGAAGCTTGGGTGAGGGTGTCAGATGCCACCCACCCTCTTCCAACTCCGCCTAGCGATTAAAATCGCAAGTCTTCGTATCCTTCTCCCGTCGAGGGAGAAGGATTAGATTCCAAAACTCCCGCGCAGCCCGTCGATCACATATTGCGCCGCGAGAGCTGCCAAGAGCACACCGAGCAGGCGGGTAATCACGGCTTCGACCTTGTCGCCCAGCAGGCGGATCAGGGGGCCGGCGGCAATCAACGCGAGCATCGTGATGAAAAGCACGCTCACCAGTGCGCCCAGAACGACGAGGCTTCCTTCAAGCCCCTCCGCCTCATTCTGCAAAAGCATGATCGCGGCGATCGCGCCGGGGCCGGCGAGCATGGGCATCGCCATCGGGAAAACGGAGACATCCTCCACCTGCGGAGTGGCGGCGACCTTTTCGGCACGCTCCTCGCGGCGCTGGGTGCGTTTTTCGAATACCATTTCCCACGCGATCCAGAACAGCATCAGCCCGCCCGCAATGCGGAAAGCGTCGAGTTCAATATGCAGCGCGCCAAGCAGGTCCTGCCCGAAAAGCGCGAACACCAGCAGGATGATCAGCGCGATAAAACAGGCGCGGATCGCCATATTGCGCGCCTGCGCAGCGGTGGCGGCTTTCGTGAGTCCGGCATAGATCGGCGCGCAGCCGGGTGGGTCGATCACCACGAATAGTGTGATGAAAGCCGACAGGAAAAGCTCGGTCATGGCTGGCGTCACGCCTAATCCTCCAGTGCCGGGGGCGCGGTCCAGAACAGGGCGCGCTGCACTTCGCCGTCCCTTACCCAGTTCACGATCACGCTGCGCTCTCCGCTGGCCGTGTGGAACCAATCCCAGCGCAATGTGCGATCAGCAGAGAAGCGCCCGCCGCTTTCGGCCATCGGCATAAGTTGTACAGCGATCTCAGGCTGCGCCTCACCGACGCGCGGGCAATCCGCCACCATGCCATTGATCGCAGTCAGGCCCGGCACGATGATGGCATCTTCAGGAATATCAGGCTCTTCAATTGGTGTGGGCTGCGGATTGTCCTGCGCGCCGATATCGTAAATCCATTTATAGCTGCCGTCGCTTTGCAGCTCCCAGGCGGTGACATAATTGCCGACCAGCCCCTCAGTGTCCTGAAACCGGCCGAAGGTCACGGCAAGCGTGCCATCACAGCTCGACCAGACGGTGTTCGGCCCCCAGACAACCGACTCCTCCGGATCATCCAGCGCGGCGAGCCACGGTGCGGCTTCGATCGGTCCATTCTCGCCGTGGATCAGCGCGCCGGGTGCAGCAGTGGCGGCGAAGGCGGTCCACTGGCCCTCTTCTCGCGCCATTCGTGCGAATGCGAAGTCGGCAGCGGCGACACTGCCCGGATCGCCGACCGAGCCGAGGCGCTCCAGCGTGCGCTCTGCCGCGCGGGATTGGCGGTTGAGCGCCTGTTCGCGCGGAGAGGTACAGGCCCCCACCATGGCGAAAAGCGCGACAGCCGAAATCAGGATTTTCGCGTTCATAATTCGCCCCTGCGCGGACGAGTGGAATTTGTCAAAGCCCCTTAGGCGAGGCTGCGAATGATAGTGTCGAGAATCTGCAGGCCGATGATCAGGACCAGCGGCGAGAAATCGATTGCTCCGGTGTCAGGCAGGATGCGCCGGATCGGCCGCAGGATCGGATCGAGCAGGGCATTGATCGAATTATATACCTGCATGAGAAATTGATTGCTGGGGCTCACCACATTGAATGCAAACAGGAGGCCGATAATGAATTGCACAATGATCAGCATGATCACTGCGCTGAAGATAATTCCGAAAATTTCGATGAGAGGCGCCATGAGTTTCCTGTTTCGACCTGAGGGGCACGGTCGCTCGATGCGCCGCCCGGATTACGTCCCTGTTCTTCTATTTAGGGATCACGAGGGGAAGGCTCAACCCGCGCTGACGAGAGTTCCTGCACCGCGGCTGGTGAAGAATTCGAGCAGCATGGCGTGCGGCACGCGTCCATCGAGGACGACAGCAGCTTCACAGCCCGCCTCCACCGCATCGACGCAGGTCTGTAATTTGGGAATCATGCCGCCGCTGATAGTGCCGTCTTCGTGTAGGCGGCCAATCTGGGCAGGTGTCAGATCGCTCATCAGCGCGCCCTTCGCATCAAGCACGCCCGGCACATCGGTGAGCAGGAACAGCCGTGCTGCACCCAATGCCGCCGCGAGCGCACCCGCCATCGTATCGGCATTGATATTGTAAGTCTGGCCCTCGCCATCGCTGGCGATGGGGGCGACGATGGGGATCATGCCCGCATCGCTCGCTGTCTTGAGGATGGTGGTATCGACATGCTTCGGCTCCCCGACAAAGCCGAGGTCCACTGCCTGCTCAATCTGGCTGTCGGGATCCTTCACCGTCCTATTGACCTTTTCGGCGCGGACCATCTTGCCATCCTTGCCGCTAAGGCCGATCGCCTTGCCGCCCGCCTGGTTCACCCAGCCGACCAATTCCTTGTTGATGGCGCCCGACAGAACCATTTCTGCCACTTCGGCAGTCGCCTTGTCCGTCACACGCAGGCCATCGACGAATGTGCTTTCGACGCCCAGTTTTTTCAGCATAGCCCCGATTTGCGGCCCGCCGCCATGGACCACGACAGGGTTGATGCCGACAGCTTTCAACAACACGATGTCTCGCGCGAAATCCTCCGCCGCGGCGGGATCGCCCATGGCGTGGCCACCATATTTGACCACGAAGCTGCGCCCGGCATAGCGCTGGAAATAGGGCAGCGCCTCAATCAGCGTTTCGGCTTTGGCCAGCATCGGATCGGGTAAAGTTTCGCTCATCGCCCTTGGCATAAGCCGCTCTTCCGAAGAGGGCCAGCTTTTCCGCCGAAGAGGCTTCCTGTGGATTTTAACGGTATACTAACCCTCTCCTGCGAAATTCCCCTGAGGCAAGCGTGCCACTGCGCCTGCCACACCTTTCAAGCGACGCCGAGGGGGGCAGCATGAACGAACCGAAAGAAAAGCGCGGCGACCGCCGTGAAAGCGGAGATCGGCGCAAGGCGCAGCTTCCATTCGACGGGCCTGACCGCCGCAAAGGCGGTGATCGGCGCAGCGGCGAAGATCGCCGTGCAACGCCGCGCGTTTATTCGTGCTGATTGATCTGGGCGCTTATTCATCTGGTCAAGGCCGCCAAGCTGCGGCAGGTTGGCCGGCATGAAACGCAAACTCTACAATTCGCTGCTCGAACCGCTCGAACATGAGCTAGTGCGCATGGCGCGCTGGGCGAAAGCCAATGGCGAGCGCATATGTGTGCTATTGGAAGGCCGCGATACGGCGGGCAAAGGCGGCACGATCAAGGCCATTTCCGCGCGGCTCAATCCGCGCCAGTGCCGCGTCGTCGCCCTGCCCAAGCCGAGCGATGTCGAGCGCACACAGTGGTACTTCCAGCGCTATGTCCCGCACCTGCCCGCCGCTGGCGAGATCGTCTTGTTCGATCGCAGCTGGTATAATCGCGCAGGCGTTGAAAAGGTGATGGGCTTTGCCGATGAGCGGCAGGTCGCCAATTTCCTGCGTAATGCGCCTGTTTTCGAAAAACTTCTGGTCGACGATGGCATCCGCCTGTTCAAATACTGGCTCTCCGCCGATCAGGAACATCAGGAGGAACGCTTCGCCGAGCGGCGGGAAGATCCGCTCAAGCGGTGGAAGCTGTCACCCATCGATGTGGCATCGCGCACCAAATTCGCCGAATATACTGTCGCGCGCGAAAAGATGTTTGCCGCCACCCATACCGAGCATGCCCCGTGGACAGTCGTCGATTACAACGACCAGAGGCACGGGCGGCTGACACTGATCCGCAATCTGCTCGACAGGCTGCCCGATACGCATGTGCCGGACGAGGAGCTGGCGTGGCCCGAACTCGGCCATGAACCTCTCGGCGAAGAGCATGGCCAGCTTCACCCCATCGCTCCCTTCCCGCTGGAGGATTAAGCGCTGTTCCGCAAGGCGGGCACACCACCGCGCTTCGACGCCAAATGGCAGGATCGGCGGCGCAGGAAACGGTCTTGGCGGCGGCTGCGCTGGCCATTGCTTATCGTGATCATAATTGCCGCAGCTTGGGCCTATGAGCGGTTTGGGTACCGTTCGGCGGAATGGGACATGGTGGATTACGATTGGATCGAATGCGGCACTGGGAGCGGAGCCGCCTGCGTCATCGATGGCGATACTCTGGTGATCGGCCACAGGCGCATTCGCCTGACAGGTTTCGACACGCCAGAACGCGACGGTGCCTGCGAAGCCGAACGGCGGCTGGCATCCGTCGCACGCTATGAGCTGACGCGCTGGCTCAATCGCGGCTCGTTTGAAATGGACGGCGGAGCAGAGCCGCCACGCGATCAATATGGCCGCGAATTGCGGAGCGCGCGACGCGCAGGGGAACAAGTGGCCGACTACATGGTGGCCCGCAATCTCGCCCGCCGCAGCGGTTTCGACCAAGATTGGTGCGCCGGTGAAGGCTAGCCCGCAGCGCTGACTCGCGCGTTTTCTTCCTCATCAGCCGGTGCTTTCGGGAGCGTCGCCTTGAGGAGCAGGAAGCCTGTAATGGCCGCGATGAGCGATCCGGACAGGACTCCGATTTTAACCGCGTCAATCTGCGCCGGGTCTTCAAAGGCAAGGTTGCCGATAAACAGGCTCATGGTGAAGCCGATTGCAGCGAGCAGCGAGACGGCATGCACCTGCTTCCACCCGACATTCTCGGGCAGAGTTGCGATGCCGGACTTCACAGCGGCCCATGCAAAGCCGACGATGCCGATCTGCTTGCCGATCAGCAGGCCGAGCGCAATGCCCAGCGGCAGCGGAGCAAGCAGCGTATCCAGGCCCACACCCGTCAACGAAACACCGGCGTTGGCAAATCCGAAAATCGGGATCACGAGAAACGCCACATAGGGGTGCAGAGCATGCTCCATCCGCTCGAGCGGGCGTGAACCGTCTTTCGCCTGCACCGGCACACACATGGCGGCGGCCACACCTGCAAGGGTCGCATGGACGCCGGACTTGAGCACGAAAACCCACAGGACGATGCCGAGAATGACGTACGGTATGCTGGAGCCTGTCTTCGCGCGGCCGAACGCAGCCAGCACAACCAGCGTTACCGCCCCTGCGAGCAGCATCGTGATGTCGGTTTCCGCGGTATAAAAGAGCGCGATAATCGTGATCGCGCCGATATCGTCGATCACCGCAATCGCCAACAACAGGGCCTTCAGCGCGACAGGCACGCGCGGGCCGAGCAGCGAGAGGATACCCAACGCAAAGGCAATATCAGTTGCGGCGGGAATCGCCCAGCCGCTGATGTTCTCAGGCGAGTTCCAATTCAGCGCAAGAAACACCGCAGCGGGGATCGCCATGCCGCCGACAGCAGCAGCGAGCGGAAGGCTCGCCTTGTTCCAACTATTGAGCTGGCCGATCAGCGCTTCACGCTTCACTTCCAGACCAACGAGGAAGAAGAAGATCGCCATCAATCCATCGTTGATCCACAGCAGCAATGGCTTGTCGATCATAGCTGAGCCGATGCCCGCGACCACGGGTATTTGCAGCGCGCTGAAATAGCCCTCCGCCAAGGGCGAGTTGGCAATTATCAGAGCAAGCGCTGCAGAAGCGATCAGTACAATACCGCCGGCGCTTTCCTTCTTCAGAAAATCGGTGAGCATGGGAGCGACTTTGCTAATCATAGTTTCGTCTCTTCAGCGGATCGGGGCAGGCGGTAAGAGGATTTCCAAAAAAGCGAGGGGCGGACCGGCCGCGACATTTGGGGGGGGAAGGGAAGTGGACTTGCCGCTTCCGCCCCGCCCCTCGCCGAGGCTTAGCCTCGAGAGGTGGCCAGCACGTGGCTGGGTGTCAGGCGGACCAGATGCTCCTTGACGCGCAGTTTGCGGCGCTTGAGAGCCATGACTTTCAACTGATCGGGCAGCCGCCGCATGCTTTCCATGCGCAGCGCTGCGTCCAGCTTCTGATGAAGCTCGGTGAGTTTATAGAAACGGGCCGACATCCAAAATCTCCCAAAACACGGGTTGAAGATGATCGGTCAGCTTTTGCTGTGTTTTGTGGGGAGAAGCGTCCGGCTCTCCGTTCAAACACGCATCGGCTGTCCGATGCGGTCCGACATCACAAGCGCAAATGAGACGCTTGCCAGAGGGGCCCGGTCCGCATTCATGTAAATGTATAACATCGGATTTGGTTTCAAGCAGAAGCGATTTTTTGCATCACCTCCCGTTTTCAATGGGCCTTTCCTATCAGTGCCGCGCCGCCTAGGCTTACGCAAAACATCTTCTCTCGGAAGGGGATATCATGGACGAAGCTTCACAACCGCAAACGGCCAGCGCGCCGCGAGACAATTCGCTCAGCATGCAGCGGCCGGTGATCATTTCGATCCTGTATCTTGCGAATTTCGTGCTGGGCGTTTCCGTCTTCATCGGCGTAATCCTCGCCTATGTCTGGCGCGGGGAAGAGCGGACGAGCCAGTGGGAGCAGACCCATTTCACCTATCTCATCCGCACTTTCTGGATTGGACTGGCGATCTCACTTGTTTTCGCGCTTGGGTGGTTTGGCCTGATTTTCGGCACGATGGCTACCTTCGATGCAGGACCGAGCACTTCGGGCCCTCCCGGTGGTTTCTTCGTCATCATGTTCGGCGGCATGCTGGTTTTCGTCCTGTGCGCTGCATGGTTCGCCATCCGCAGCATTCTCTCACTGGTTAAGGCAGGCGAGCGCCGCCCGATGCCCAACCCCAAGGCCCTGTTGTTCTGATGCGCACCTATGCACTCCTCCTCGCCCCCGCCGCGCTTGCGCTAAGCAGCTGTGCGAGCACTTCCGATGCCCCCGCCCTTCCCGCTTCGCAGGAGGCGTTCTGGGATGCGCTCTCCAGCCATTGTGGGAATGCCTATGCGGGCGAGCTCACCAGCTCGGACGAGCGCGATGCCGACTGGCAAGGCAAGATCATGATCGCGCATTGGACCGAGTGTTCCGACACGCGCATCGCCATTGCCTTCCATGTGGAGGACGATACCTATCCCGGCGGCTGGAACCGCAGCCGCACCTGGCTCGTCACCCGTACTGAGGATGGTCTGCGTCTCAAGCACGACCACCGGCATGAGGACGGCAGCGAGGATGTGCTGACCCAATATGGCGGCGACACGCTGTCCACCGGCACGGCGCGGGTGCAGGACTTCCCGGTGGATGCCTACTCCATCGCCCTGTTCGAGCGCGAAGGCCTCACCGCCTCGCTCACCAATGTCTGGCGGATGGAGGTGGATGATGTCGACGCGCCCGGCGCCCGCTTCACTTACCAGCTCACCCGCCGCAACGATCCCACCCGCCTGTTCCGCGTGGAGTTCGATGCGAGCGACCCGATAGAGCCGCCCCCGCCAGCCTGGGGCTGGTAGGCCGCCATGCGGCTCGCCGCGCCGGTCCTCGCCTATTGGGCGGTGACTTTCACGCTGGGCTTCGTGCTCGGCACAATGCGCGTGCTCTGGGGCGCAGAGGCGCTGGGGGAGACCGCCTTCGTGGCCATCGAGATTCCCATCATGCTCGGCGCCAGCTGGCTTGCGGCGCGCTGGCTGCTGCGGCGCTTCGCTATTGCCACTGCGCGCGAGGCGCTTGTCATGGGCGGTGCGGCATTCGCGCTGTTGATGGCGGCCGAACTGGTGCTGGCCAGCGTGATCGGCGAAGGCGCGCGCGGCTGGCTTGCCTCGCTCACCCGGGCACCCGGCCTCTATGGCTTTCTCGGCCAGATCGGTTTCGCGCTGATGCCGCGGCTCGCCATCGGGCGGCGCTGATGTGGGCGCCCCTGATATGAGCACAAGAGTGGAACACTCCCTGAAGGTGTAAGACACGCGCTCCTCAGCCATAATGCACCCCCGGCCTGTCGCATTGGGCGAGCAATTGCAGCATCGCATTATCGTCATTCTTGCGCAGAATTCTGCGATATTTCCCGCGCCGCATCACCACCTGCACCAGCCCTGTGTGGAAGCGATAGGCGGCCGAGAGACCGGTGGACTTTGCCGAGGCGCGATTGATACGGCTCACCCGCCTGCCCAGCGCCACATCCCAGGCATTGGCGAACCCCGCCGCACCTGCCCGCCGCCGCAAGCGATAGGCGCTGGTCACATCCATCCCGACACACCGCGCGGCCTCCGCCACGCAGAGCGTCTGCGCAAGATAACCGATAAACGCACCCTGCCGCTCAGGCGTCCACCCGTCCTTGCGTGCGCGCACGGGAACGGGGTGGAACGCCGGAATGCGGCGGCGCGGCTTGGGATGACCGGCTTGGGGATGGCGAGATGGTGTGGCGCTGCTCATGCGCCGGAGGGTGAGAGCGGGTGCGGGCTGTAGGAAAGCGCAAAAGGGGCCGCCCAAGGAAAGAGGCGAGGCAGCCATAAGCTCCCTCGCCTCTCCTAATTGGCGCGGGTCATCCGCGCAGCAGCCCGGGCGCAAACGCCCTGGGCATGAGCCTGCCAAACAGGCTCTTGGCGCGCGGCCGGCGGCGTCCGCGCATTTTCGCCTTCAGCACCGAGGGTGCACATGCGAGGGTTTTGAAACGGGCCTTCATCTTCAGTCTCCTTGATTGGAGGGTTGGAGAGATCGGCCAGCCGCTGCTCGTTTCGGTGTTTTCCGGGAGGCTTGGGCCACCGTCAAACACGCACCGGCTGTCCGATGCGGTCCGACATCACGAGAGGCTTTCGCCGCCCGCCAGAGGGGCCCGGTCCGCATTGATACAATGTTTCATTGGCGGGGTGGTTCCCGGAGGGAGGGCGATTTTTGGTGGTAGCTGAGAAAGGCCCACCCCTAGCCCCTCCCGCAGGCGGGAGGGGAACATGTCGCGCGCAATCCAACCCTCCCGCTTGCGGGAGGGTCGCGAGACTTACCAGCTTGCTGGTTAGTCGCAGCGGGGTGGGCAAACCCAAACGTTTAAGGCAAACCCACCTCATGCCCGAGTGGAACCCCCGAAACACCAACCGCGCCCGCACCCTGCGCAACGCCGCTCCACCGGCAGAACGCACCCTCTGGCAGCACCTCTCCCGCAAACAGCTCGGCGTAAAGTTCAGCCGCCAAATGCCCGTCGGCCCCTATTTCGCCGATTTCCTGTGCCGCGATCTCAAACTGGTCGTCGAATGCGATGGCGAGAGCCACGATCTGCGCCCCGATCACGACGCGCGGCGCGATGCTTTCATGCAGGCCGAAGGCTACACCGTACTCCGCTTTGCGAACGAGGATGTGCGGCACAACACCGAAGGCGTGCTCCACATGATCCGCGAAGAAGTCGAACGCCTAAAGCCAAAGCCCAAATAAATCCCTCCCGCCCGCGGGAGGGAAGCGAGACTTGGCGGCTATGCCGCCTAGTCGCAGCAGGGTGGGCAATTCCGAGCACCGATCGCCAGACAACACCTCCCCAACCCTCCCGCCTGCGGGAGGGTCGCGAGACTTATCAGCTTGCTGATTAGTCGCAGCGGGGCGGGCAAAATCCCCCCGCCGCTTGCCAGAGAAGAGTGGGGCCTCCCGGCCCCATGCCCACCCCTAACCCCTCCCGCAGGCAGGAGGGGGAGAGGCGAATGTAATTCTAGTCACCCACCGTCAGCTCTTCATAGGGCTTTCGATCGACTTCTCTTAGGTTTTTGCGCAATTCACTCGGATAAACTACTTGAATATGGCCCACACCTTCAATTTCATGCTTGGCTATACGATACTCTGTAGAGCCATGGTTCTCATAGAAAACCAAAACCGCCGAAGTGAGACCATCCTCTACCATTTTGCTTTTGACCCAAGCGAATGAAACTTCGACACTGCACATATGCAAATACCGCACTTCCAATGGACATACATATTCACCAAGGAAAGCTAGGCTATTCCAAGGAAAGTCTTCTTCTTCGTCCTCATCTGGATCAAGATTAAATTGAGTTTCAATACCCGCTCCATTGAGCGCGCCATCAAGAAATAATCGTGTCCGGGTTCTGTCGGATGCTTCAAACTCAGGCGACTCGCCCAACTTTTTGCGCACGAATTCCGCTACGAAAACGCCAAACTGCTCCACAGATTTAATTGTTGTCTTCGAAACTTTCTTTGAGCTGGATTTGCCGGCATCGAAAGCGATTTTACCTGCAATCTGATTCACCAATAGCTTTGTGAAAGCTGAAACAGAAACTATTGCTAGCAGAGCTTCATCAGCGTCGAAGTCGAGCTTGTAATCGTGAGTTGACGGGTTCCTGTAGTCCTCGCGGTAACGCGTAAGCTGTTTAAGGGCGCGCGGCCTTATCAGCTTTTCTTTCTCCAAATATTCTTCGATCTTAAAGGGAGTGAGCTTAGACGGATCCTTTCCCGCAAGAACCCTATAAGCTTCTTTCAACCCCCCTTCAAAGGCTTGATTACAACGGTAAATAGCATCAGTGCACGAATCTAGTTCACCATCGTCCTCTCGCTCAAAGTGCTTTATCGCTACAGCGATGTGGCGCTGAATTGATCGAAGACCTGGCATAAAATCGCCAGCTGGCAAATCCTCGATTGCACCATGAATAATCTCGGTCAGATCCATACCGGGACCTACTCCGCAGCAACACCCTTAGCGCTGGTCTCGCCGAACATATCAGGGCCTTCGTCCGCGACTTCTTCTTCGTTCGCGGCTTTGGCGGTGCGGCGTTTGTCGAAGCTACTCCACACATCCTGCCAATTGCCCGTCGTCGCGCCCTTGGAATATTCGGTGGCGCGGGTTTCGAAGAAGTTGGCGTGCTCCACGCCGTTCAGCAGCGGGGCGAGCCAGGGCAGCGGGTGGTCTTCGACCATATAGATGGTCGGCAGGCCGAGCTGCTGCAGGCGCCAGTCCGCAATGTAGCGGATATACTTCTTGATTTCCTTCGCCGTCATGCCGGGCACGGGGCCATCTTCGAAAGCGAGATCGATGAAGGCATCTTCCAGGCGCACCGTTTTCTGGCACATGTCCATGATGTCTTCCTTCACCGCCTTGGTCAGGCAGTCCCGCTCCTGACAGAAGGCATGGAAGAGGCGGGTGATGCCTTCGCAGTGCAGGCTTTCATCGCGCACCGACCAGCTGACGATCTGGCCCATGCCCTTCATCTTGTTGAAGCGCGGGAAGTTCATCAGCATGGCGAAGCTGGCGAAGAGCTGCAGCCCTTCGGTAAAGCCGCCGAACATCGCCAGCGTGCGGGCGATATCCTCATCATTATCGACGCCGAATTCCTGAAGGTAGTCGTGCTTGTCCTTCATTTCCTCATATTCGAGGAACATGCCGTATTCGCTTTCGGGCATGCCGATCGTGTCGAGCAGGTGGGAATAGGCCGCGATATGCACCGTCTCCATATTGGAGAAGGCGGCGAGCATCATCTTGACCTCGGTCGGCTTGAACACGCGGCCGTATTTCTCGTGGTAGCAATCCTGCACCTCGACATCGGCCTGGGTGAAGAAACGGAAGATCTGCGTGAGCAGGTTCCGCTCATGATCCGACAGGTTCTGCGCCCAGTCGCGGCAGTCCTCACCCAGGGGCACTTCTTCCGGCATCCAGTGGACCTGCTGCTGCCGTTTCCAGAACTCATAGGCCCACGGATATTCAAAGGGCTTGTAGGTCTTGCGGGCTTCGAGCAACGACATGTGGTGGTCTCCGGTGTTTGTGCGAATAACCTATATAGGGAATCACAGGCGTGATTCGATAGCAAGCATGGTCTTTGTGTCGGGGATAATTTGGGGATTGCGGTGCATGCTTTAGGCTATGTTTCGGAACATGCGGCCTCGCGCGTGGATTGATGGGTTACGAACCCGCACTGAAAATCAGGAGCAAGCCCCCCATGTCCGACAGCAAAACGAAGTCCGCCTATAATGAGACCGACGGCACCAGCACTGGCAACACCTATGATTACGAGCCCGGAGACAGCCGCGCCGTCACTCATCAGGAAGAGCCTGATGGTGCAGGCCTGACCGCCACCGGCGTGCGCGAAGACGAGGCGCGGATGCGTGCCAAGGGTGAGCGCCCCGCTCTAAAGGATAATCCCGACAACGATATAATCGAACGCGCGATCGAGCGCGGCCTTAAAGACAGCTAAGGCGTAGTAATCGGTTGTTTTTAAAGGGGCGGGCTTCGGCTCGCCTCTTTGCGTTTGGCCCGACGGGTTTTTGCGACGAGCCGTTGGAACGCAAATCCGCGATACAATGTTTCATTTACGCGTAGCCAATTCCGGCGCGTTGGAGAGAGAGAATGACCACCACATCACGTGCGGGAAAGACCGGCTGGAATACACTGCCCCCGCCGGCCCAGCAGGACGACCCGTCGCCCAAAGTCTCGCAATCGCTCGACCGGATGCGCCAGATGGGCGTGCTGACCGAGGAGAGGCCGCAATTCCATCATGGCCCGCAGCAAAAACAGACCACACGCGCGCGCCACGCGGACGGTTCTCTCGCTGGTGGCTTTGCCAAGTAGCGGCGATTGGCGCGCGCTCAGCGCTCCTGCTTGTTGATGCGGCGCGAAATCTCGAGACCGATCAGGATCGGCGTCGCCCACAGCCAGGTGAGCAGCCCTGCCTCTCTCCAGCCGCCATTTTCAGGCAGCCGCATCGAGCAGCCATAGATTTCCAGCAGGTTTTCGGGCTGGCAAGTCGAGGGCCAATAGGCATCGGCATAGAGGTAAATGCCCAGCCCGAACCACGCCACTTGCGCGACGTAGAGGACGAGAAACCGCGACACACCGATTTCGCCATATCCGTGATGCGTCGGAAAGCGTTTGTTGGCTCTGCTACCCATGCGTCTTGCATACGCGCAGAATGGTTAGGAAAGCCTTACCAAAAATGAGCCGTGCATCATCGGCGATGAAATGAGGAACGTGTGCCCCGCCCTTCCGTTGATTAAGTAAGACGCTAATTTGAAAGGCAAATTACTTTATGTTTGAGAAGCTACGCATCAGTGAACACATGGAAGTCACCAATTCGGAAGGCGAGCATATCGGCACCGTGGATGCGGTGGAGAATGACAATATTAAGCTGACCAAGTCGGACAGCATGGATGATATGCACCACTTCCTCAGCATGAACGATGTCGACCGCGTGAAAGATAATCGCGTGTACCTCAAGAAGGATGCACGGATTCCGGCGGGTCTGGGCAACAAGGCCCAAGCCACCGTCTGATTGAAAACGAGTTTCTGTCCGCCCGTGAGGGTGGCAGCAAAAGGAGCCTGGCGCTCGCAAAGCCTCAAGGAGGCTGGCGAGGCCGGGCTCCGCGTTTCTGGCCTCAGCCCCGGCTTTTCGACCCGAAGAAACTGCCCCCGCCAAGCACGGTGATGCCGAGGAAGAAGCCGAAATCATACCAGCCGCCCGAATTGGGCACGGCGTAGACCGCAATGTTCGGATCGAAGAGCGATCCGATCCAAGCGAAGGGGAAGACGAAGCCATGCCATAGGCCCCACCAGAAACCGGGTGCGGATGCCTCGGCTGAGACACCCGCATCGATCTGGTTCGCACAGGCCGACAGCAGCACGGCCAACCCTACAGTGATGGCAATTCTCTGGAACATGGCGGAATTCTCCTCCCCGCAAATCATCCCACTGGCCTGATATAGATCGCGAAGGCCACCATGAACAACATGGTCAATCCCATGATAAAGAACTTGCGCGCACCCGCCACATCGCCGCCGCGCATCAACACCGATCCGCGCCACGCGTTGAGAATGGCCAGAACGCCGACCACGACGATGGCGGAGACAAACAGCGCGTCATTATCCATGATTGCCTTCCCTTATGCTGCGGTGAGCAGATTATTGATGATCCACCAGATCATCGGCACGAAAATGACTGCAAGCACCATATGCGCGCAGCCCAACGCGGCGCCCGACCGCCCCGATTTGCGCATCCGCCAGCCATTCACAAACACCAGCACCGCAAGCACCGTGCCTACGATCCCGACAATCATCGGTATATTCCCGTCCACGCGCGTCCCCTTATCCCCGCCAGCTTGAACGACAGAGCCTAACCGTGATTGCTGGCGCGGGGAAGCTCTGCCTCACCGCCTACGACCAATTCATCACAAAACAAATCGCCCTCCCGGGCCGAAGCTCGGGAGGGCGATGCGATAAGCCAGTGAAAGGCTTCGCGCCAACTGGCGCGCTAATTCAGCCAAGATTGTTGTTGCGAGTACCGTCCGGGTTCGAAGCCGGAGTCTTCACTCCGTTAACATCACGTACGTGGTAATTTGGATATTCCCCATTTTCGATAGCCCGGACGAACTGTGCACGTGTCATCTCGTCACCCGTGAAATTATCACGAAAACCAGCGTTCCGACCGCTATCGGTTTCTCTGGTCACTTTTACTCTTTTCGGCATAGTTCAATCCTTCTCAGGTTTCCCCAAGGGATTGACTGCCTCACTCTGTTCACACATTGTGAGCACGCAACTTCAATCACCCTTGGGTGTTGATGTTAGAGACCCGGAGCAGTTGCCGCTGCTTCGGGTCTCGGCTTTTCCGACTTCGATATCGGAAACTTGTCAAAGTTCGCTCGTCACTGACAAGCCAGACATTCCTCATAGTCGGTCTGCTCGGCAGCCAGTTCGAACTTCTGCGCATCGGCGGTGTTGTCCGCTTCCACGCCGCCTGCGAAACCGGCGCGCTGCACGCTCTTCGAACGCAGGTAATAGAGCGACTTGATGCCCTTTTCCCACGCTTGGAAGTGCAGCATCATCAGGTCCCACTTGTCGACATCGGCGGGGATGAAGAGGTTGAGACTCTGCGCCTGATCGATGAAAGGCGCGCGGTCGGCGGCGAATTCGAGCAGCCAGCGCTGATCGATTTCGAAGCTGGTCTTGAACGCGGCCTTTTCCTCATCCGTCAGGAAGTCGAGATGCTGGACGCTGCCGTTTTTCTCGAGGATGGAATTCCACACATTGGTCGAGTTCTTCGATTTCTTGTCGAGGATCTTTTCCAGATGCGGGTTCTTCACCACGAAGCTGCCCGAGAGGGTCTTGTGCGTGTAGATGTTCGCCGGGATCGGCTCGATACAGGCGCTGGTGCCGCCGCAGATGATGGAGATCGACGCAGTCGGCGCGATTGCCATCTTGCAGCTGAAGCGTTCCATTGCGCCCATTTCTTCCGCATCGGGGCAAGGGCCGCGTTCCTTCGCGAGCATCATCGATGCTTCGTTCGCCTTGGCATTGATGTGCTTGAACATTTTCAGGTTCCACACCTTCGCCATCGGGCTTTCGAAGCCGATTTGCTTGGCTTGCAGGAAGGAATGGAAGCCCATGACGCCGAGGCCGACCGAACGCTCACGCGCGGCGGAATATTTGGCGCGGGCCATCTCGTCCGGCGCGCGGTCGATATAGTCCTGCAGGACATTGTCGAGGAAGCGCATCACGTCCTCGATGAACTGCTTGTCGCCATTCCACTCTTCCCACTTTTCGAGGTTGAGCGAGGACAGGCAGCACACCGCCGTGCGATCATTGCCAAGGTGATCAACACCTGTCGGCAGGGTGATTTCCGAACACAGGTTCGAGGTCGAGACCTTGAGGCCGAGATCGCGGTGATGCTTTGGCATCATGCGGTTCACAGTGTCGGCGAAGACGATGTAGGGCTCACCTGTGGCGAGACGCGTTTCGACCAGCTTCTGGAACAGCGAGCGGGCATCCACCGTCTTGCGGACGCTGCCATCCTTGGGCGAGACGAGATCGTAGCTTTCGCCAGCGCGCACGGCTTCCATGAAGTCGTCCGTCACCAGCACGCCGTGGTGCAGGTTCAGAGCCTTGCGGTTGAAATCGCCCGAGGGTTTACGGATTTCGAGGAATTCCTCGATTTCCGGGTGGTGGATGTCGATGTAGCAGGCAGCCGAGCCGCGGCGCAGCGAGCCCTGCGAAATCGCCAGCGTCAGCGAATCCATCACGCGCACGAAAGGAATGATGCCGCTGGTCTTGCCGTTGAGGCCAACCGGCTCACCAATGCCGCGCACATTGCCCCAATAGGTGCCGATGCCGCCGCCCTTCGAAGCGAGCCAGACATTCTCGTTCCACGTGCCGACGATGCCATCGAGGCTGTCCGACACGGAGTTCAGATAGCAGCTGATCGGCAGGCCGCGCGTGGTGCCGCCATTCGAGAGAACGGGCGTTGCGGGCATGAACCACAGGTTGGAAATGTAGTCATACAGGCGCTGCGCATGCTCGGCATCGTCCGCATAATAATCGGCGACGCGGGCGAACAGGTCCTGATATTTCTCACCCGGGAGCAGGTAGCGATCGGTGAGCGTTTCCTTGCCGAATTCGGTCAGGTTCGCATCGCGCGTCTCGTCGATCTTCACGTCGAAACGGCGCGGCAGGATGCTCTTGGAATCGCTTTTGGACTTGGCGGCTTCCGACATGGCAGCCTTGGTGGCTTCCGCCATCGCGCCTGCGGCAGCTTCTGCCACCAGCTCTTCGCTTCCGGCGTCTTTCTTATCCATGCTCACTGCCTTTGCCTTTTTCGGAGCTTTCTTTTCAGAAGCGGGCTTTTCAGGGGCATCGGTCGTCATGTTTTCGTCCAGTCCCATCGCCGCATCGTCTCCGTTTCGAAATTCCATTGGCCCCGTTTCCCGTTTCTGCACGGCGCGGGGATGAACCCGGCCGAATGCGTTTTTGTTCCGCTTGTGTTCGACTCGGGGCTGTCACCCCTATGTAGTCATTCACAACGCTTTTTCACATGGATGGGCGCGGAATCTTTATCCCCCGCCCATCATCAGATCACCCACTGCATGGTCCACAAGGCCCCCTGTTCTTTACGCCGGAATTCGCCGAATCCGGGCCCCTCGTGCGAATCAGCACGCAAGGCGTGAAAACAAGGTCTAGTGGGTAGCCCCGCAGCCGTGACCACAACCCCTTGTGAATCGGCAGCGGGTGAGACGCAAGAGGGTTAAAGGCGATTTACCGTCAATTTGTGTCGCGAATTAGCGGTGTGTTATGCTCACAAAGCACCGCGACGCGTGGAAAGTCCACGGCTCGCGGGTCACGCAAGGGGTAAAATCAATCTGCGGAAAAAAATCTGTGCAGTTTCACAAATGCGATTCAAAATGAGCGATCCGTGAATCAATCGAATCCGGGCGTGAAATTTTCGTTCGATTTGTCCACCGCAGTTGGCGCGACTCTGGACGCTGTGCGCGAAGCCGCTAAGCATTGCGCAACCATTTTCAGTCAGGAGCCAGCCTTGTCATGATCGCCTTTCTGAAAGCCATACCGTTTGGCGCATTGCTCGCCGTGATAATTGCCTTGTTCATGGGATCAGGCGGCGCGACGGGCGGCATGCTGAACATTTTCCAGGTCGATGTGAACTTTCCCGAATATGGAATTAATTTCGATTTCTACTGGAGCTGGATGCTGTTCCTTGGCGGAACGTTCCTCGCCTTTGTTTTCATACTCATGATGGACGATTGAGGGCTTCTCAGTCTTCGCAAGAGCTAGGACGTCCGCTATCAAAGCGGACATCCACAGCCTCGCGGTCCTCATTGAGGCAAAATGCGCGGCGTCCACTCCGCGGATATTCCCCGAGATTGTCAAAACGCAGTTCGTAAGGCGTGTTTTCGCGGAGATATTCCGGCGGAACGCTTTGCATGAAGCCCGTGGGCACCTCGCCGTAGCGAATATCGGCAATCGTTTTGCATTTTGGCGCTTCATCTGTGCTTTCGATCGGCACAAATATCTCCCAGACGATACGTTCGTTCTGGTGCATGCTGACACGCGTCGCGCAGACAGGCTCCGGATTTGAGCCGATGAAACGCCCGAGATTGGTGAAGGTGAACTGCGGCTGCGATGTCCCTGCTTCGATTCTCGCGCTGCGATCCCAACTGCAGCCCGCGAGTGGTAAGCACATTAGGATGAGGAAGAAAACGAAGCGCATATGTCGGGTCTTCTCCTCGCTCCGGTAAACGATCACGGCACCAGCACCGTGTCTTCGACCACCTCCGCCGTCTCCGGATAATCGAGCGTATAGTGCAGCCCGCGGCTTTCGTGGCGTTTGAGGGCGCTCTTCACGATCAGGTCGGCGCATTGGTGGAGGTTGCGCAACTCGATGAGGTCGGTCGTCACGCGGAAGTGGCCGTAATAGTCGCGGATTTCCTCGCCCAGCAGATCGATCCGGTTGCCCGCGCGTTCGAGCCGCTTGGTGGTGCGCACAATGCCGACATAGTTCCACATCATGCGGCGGATCTCGGTCCAGTTCTGCTTGATGACGACTTCTTCGTCGGAATCGGTGACGCGGCTTTCATCCCACTCGCGGATGGCTGGCGGCGCGTCGAACCCGTCCCAATTTGCCAAGATATGCTTGCCCGCCGCCTCCCCGAACACGAAGCATTCGAGGAGGGAGTTGGACGCGAGGCGATTGGCGCCGTGCAGGCCGCTTTCGGTGACTTCGCCCGCGGCATAGAGGCCGGGCAGATCGGTGCGACCGTTGAGGTCAATCACCACCCCGCCGCAGGTGTAATGTTGCGCGGGTACGACCGGGATCGGGCCCTTTGTCATGTCGATCCCCAGCCCCATTAGCTTTTCATGGATGGTCGGGAAATGATGCGTCACGAAATCGGCGGGCATGTGGCTGATGTCGAGATGCACGTAATCGAGGCCGTAGCGCTTGATCTGGTCGTCGATCGCGCGGGCAACCACATCGCGCGGGGCAAGCTCCATCCGCTCGGCGTCGTAATCCTCCATGAAGCGGTGGCCGGTTTCGGGATGGAACAGCCGCCCGCCCTCGCCGCGCACCGCCTCTGTAATGAGGAAATTCTTGACCTCCAGATTGTAGAGACAAGTCGGGTGGAACTGCATCATTTCCATGTTGGAAACGCGCGCGCCTGCGCGCCAGGCCATCGCAATCCCGTCTCCCGTCGCTCCGCGCGGAGCGGTCGAAAACTGGTAGACGCGGCCTGCGCCGCCCGCTGCAAGGATCGTCGCCCTGGCTGTGTAAGTCTCCACCTTGCCGGTCGTCACATCGAGCGCATAGGCGCCCCACACGCGGCCCGATCCTGAGTATTTCTCGGCATTGCGCCCGGTGATAAGATCGACGCAGGTGCGATCCGGGAGCAGGGTGATGTTGGGATGCTCTTCCGCCGCCTTGAGCAATGCCGCTTGAACTGCCCAGCCGGTCGCATCGTCGACATGGACGATGCGGCGATGCGAATGCCCGCCCTCGCGCGTCAGGTGCAGATCGCCGCTCTCGCGATTGAACGGCACGCCCAGCTCGCACAGGCGATCGATCGCAGCAGGCGCCCCCTCGATGACGAATTCGACAGTCTCGCGATCATTCAGCCCCGCGCCCGCGACCATGGTATCGCAAATGTGATCTTCAAAAGTGTCGCCCGCATCGAGCACTGCCGCAATGCCGCCCTGCGCCCAAGCGGTGGAACCGCTGCGCAGCGTACCTTTGGCGAGGACCAGGACTTTGCATTTCTCCGCCAGCGTCAGCGCAGCCGTAAGCCCCGCCGCGCCCGAACCGATGATAAGGACGTCGTGTTGATCAGCAATCGTCATCAGGGAACCATCGTCGTAAAAAGATAAGTGGCGAAGATCACGAGACAGACAGTCCCGTGCAGGACGGTTACGCGCCCGCGACTCATCCCGACAGCGGCGACAAACAGCGTCAACGCAAGAAGCGTCATGTCGCGCGGGCTGACACCGAGAGTCAGCGGCAGGTCAAATAGGATTGAGACGAAAGCGACTGCCGGGATTGTCAGCCCTACCGCAGCAAGTGCCGATCCAACGGAGAGATTGATGCCGGATTGCAGATCGTCTCGCTGCGCGGCGCGAACGGCTGCAAGCCCTTCCGGTGCAAGGACCATTCCAGCGATTAGGATAGGCATAAGCGCAAGCGGCAAGCTGGCCGCAATCAGCGCACCTTCAATTGTCGGCGATAGCCCCTTGGCCAGCAAAATGACCGCGCCGAGAGAAACCAGCAACATGGCCAACGCGCTCCACGCGAGACGGGCGGTCGGCTCGTCTACAGAGGTTTTCTCAGCTGCCGGGGTCGCCGGAAGGAAATAGGCGACGTGTCGCACGGTCTGGACAAGCACGAACGTCAGATAAAGGACAAGCGACACAATGCCGACAAATATAAGCTGCGAAGGCGAATAAGACGCCTCTGAGCCGTTTGCCGTAAAGTTCGGCAGAATGAGGACGAGGACAGCCAATGCGGCAAGGGTGCTTATTCCAGCCATAGCCCCTTCCCTCGTAAAGTGCTGCTCGCGAAACTTGATACCGCCCACAAGGAAACAAGCGCCAAGCATCCCTGCCATGATGATCATTATGGCAGCGACCAGCGTGTCGCGCGCCAGTGTTTCGGCATTCGCGACCTGCGAAATCATCAAAGAGACAATCAACGAGACTTCGATGACGGTAACCGCCACGGCAAGAACAAGCGTGCCAAAAGGTTCTCCGACCTTGTGTGCGATCACCTCCGCGTGATGGACTGCGGCGAGGACCGCCCCGATTAGGATACCGCCCAAGAGCGGCGTCCAGAATCCGCCCAGTTTGGGAAGGCCCAAAGCACCCGCAAGCAATCCAGCAATCGGAAAAAGTATTGTCCACCACGGCAAACCTATCTTGATTTTACCCGAAGCGGCTTCCTCAGCCTGAGCGGTCATAGCCATCACTTCACTCCTCGCTTGTCAGCTGGACAAACACATCCTCCAGATCCGCCTCGCGCGTTGTCACATCCTCGATCGCGTAGCCATGCTCCTGCACCTTGGCGAGGACTTGCCCGGCGGTCGTTTCGGATTTGTCATAGGTGACTTCGAGGACGCGGTCCTCCACCACCTCAGCCTTGATGAAAGCTTCTTCCATGATCGGGCCGCCAAGGTCCTTGTCCACCTGCACGCGGACAATCTTTTCGCCCATCATTCCGATCAGCTCGCGCGTCGGCTTGTTGGCGATCAGCTCGCCATGATTGATGATGGCGACGCGCTCGCATAACTCTTCGGCCTCTTCGAGATAATGTGTGGTGAGCACCACGGTCACACCCTCTGCATTTAGCTCGCCGACCAGGTCCCACAGCTGTTTGCGCAGTTCCACATCGACGCCAGCGGTGGGTTCATCGAGCACGAGGATGGGCGGCGAATGCACCATGGCCTTGGCAATCAGCAGCCGCCGCTTCATCCCGCCCGACAGCGTGCGGGCATAGGCATCGCGCTTGTCTTCCAGCCGCACGGCTTTGAGCAATTCTTCCGAACGACGCAGCGCCTTGGCCACGCCATACATGCCGCTCTGGTTTTCCAAGACTTCATAGGGCGTGAAGAACGGATCAAAGACGATTTCCTGCGGCACGATGCCGATGTTGAGCTTTGCATTGCGGTGGTCCCGATCAATGTCGTGACCCCAGATTTTCACGCTGCCGCCAGTCTTGTTCACCAGCCCGGCCATGATGTTGATCAGCGTCGACTTACCCGCGCCATTGGGGCCAAGCAGGCCGAAGACCTGCCCTTCCGGCACATCGAAGCTGACGCCTTTCAGCGCTTCTTTCGGGCCGGATTTTTTCGTCCCGGCATAAACCTTTTTCAGGTCGCGGATTTCGATTGCGGCGGATGGCTGATCGTTTGACATTGCCGCGCTCTTTGGGGCTTTTCCGCAGCGGCGTAAAGCGATAGAGGCTGAGGCCATGAGCAACTCTTCGATCCCTGCCCCTGAAACCACCCTTGTCGATTCCGCCCGCGTCTGGTGCGATGGCGCCGGCGATATTCGCGGCGGCGAGAACTATCTGCCCGCCAGCCTTGGCCATCCGCGCGTGTGGATGCAGATCGATGAAAAGGGCTATGTCGATTGCGGCTATTGCGATCGGCGTTTCGTGCTGAAAGGCGGCCCGGCCGATGATGGCAATGTGCCCGACGTGTCCGCCACCGGCGCAGATGCCAAAACCGCGCGCAAGAACCCGGCATATTGAGCTCTTCGGCAATCCTGCTTGGCGCCGCCCTGGCCTCGGCTTCGCAACCATCCTGTAATCTGATCAACGTTATACTTGATCCGCAAGCGCAGGCATACGAGCGGATCTCGATCGTTGTTCGCCCCGAAAGGCATGTAAGCGTGGCGCTGGACGGCGTGGCGGCAATCCCGTTTGGCGCAGACACCTGTAATCTCGATCTTGGCCCGACCGAAGACGAGATGAGCGTCCATTGCTCCCATCATATGCAAAGCTTCGATCAAGCGGCGGAGGAATTCGCGAGGCTGCACAGCTATTTTCAGGCCTGTTTGCCCAGGCCGTTGGAATTGAGCGATGAGGGCAACACACGGGGCGGCCCACAGGTCTGGAGTGCGGACAGCTGGTTTGAAGCGGAAGACGGCGAAATCACAGGGGGTTGGCGTGTACAGATCGAGCATTACGATCTGTCGGGAACCCCGAGGCCTAACCAGCGGGTGACGCTGGAAATCACGCGGCATTAGCGCGCAGGCCGGAACCCGAGGGCCGGCTGACAGCTTCTATTCAGTGAAACTGTGTTACATCCGCGCTCCTAGGAGAAATGCCATGACCAAGCTATTTGCAACCGCAGCCGCTGGCGTCGCCCTTGCCATCTCGGCTCCGGCACTGGCGCAAGACCGCGACGAACGCATGCAGCAGCGCTCCGACGAAGCTTTTGCCGAATTGGTTGAAGACCGCGAGCGCTCCGGCGAAGCACAGACCTGCATCAGCATTTTCAATTCCAATCGCCTGCAAGTGGTGGAGCATGTCGGCCTCGCCTATCGCAGGGGCGATACGCTGTGGGTTGCCCGCACAACCGAACCCGATGCCATTGGGCCGTGGGATGTTCCCATTATCGAGCGGTATGGCAGCCAGCTTTGCCGCAACGATGTGACGCGCCTGATCGATCGTTCGAGCGGTGTTTTTTCCGGCGTGGTATTCTTTGAAGATTGGGTGCCTTACACCGAAGTGGATAGCGCAGAAGGCTGAGCCACGGCGCGCGTCCGATGGCACTCGCACAGAGGCGTTGGGCCGCGAACCTGCTTTATTTCTGGTTTCACGAGCTTTCGCCTGCCGATTGGTGGGGCGGATCGCAAGAGGTGGATCGGGAATGTGAAAAGCGCTTCCGGCCAGAGCTGGAGGCGCTTTCGTCTTTGCGGCCTGAAAACTTCGTAGCCGATCCGCAAGTGGCGCTTGCCGCGGTGCTGCTATTCGACCAGATGCCGCGCAACATCTATCGCGGCACGGCCAGGGCGTTCGCTTTCGATCCTCTGGCCCGCGATATAACGCATTACGCGCTCGACTTCGGCTGTGACCTCCTATTGCCGCCGCGCCGCGCACAATTCCTCGCCATGCCCCTGATGCATAGTGAGGACATTGCGGACCAATTGCGCTCGCTGGAGGCTTTCCGGCGGATCAGGGATGGGAGCAATCTCAGCTTTGCGCGGAGCCACTACCGCATGATTGCGCGCTTCGGGCGTTTCCCGCATCGCAACGATATTTTAGAGCGGAAAACCACACCTGCGGAACAGCGCGCTATCGATGCAGGGTTTAGCTGGTAGCTCAGCCTTTCGGCTTCACCAGTTTTTCCGGGCGCATGCGTTTCGCTTCTTCGAAGAGGCCGTATGTCTTGTTCACATAGTTCGACACATCGGTGATCGAATTGACGTAGCTTTCCAGCTCTTCGGTCATTTCCTGCTCGACCAGCCGAACGCGTGCCGAGGGATTTTCCGTTTCGAAGGAGACGTAGAACCAAGGCTCACCTCGCTTCAGCACGAGCGGTTTGGAAATGTCATACCACTCGAATGCCCATGCGAGCGGGCGCGGCCAGATATGGATGGGAAAACGTCCACCCATCTGCACTCCCGGGCGCGGGGTGGGAAACCAATGCAGATAAGGAGCGGTCTGGACCACATAGCAGGGCTGGTCCGCCACGAAGACGTAAGGCGCGGTGAACTGTACGATGGGCCGATTTGGATCGCGCCATTCATTGGGCGGCTGGACGATAAACAGGTTCGCGCGCCCTTGCGGGCGCATTCCCGATTTCTCGCCATCGGCATCGTTGAGCTGGATCTGCCCCTGTGCATTCTTCTCGAATTTCAGAGTGAGGTCGACCGGGCAGGGAATTACGAAATGGCGGCGATCGAAGTCGATGGCAGCGGGGCAGGCCTGGATGCTTTTGGCAGAAGCGGCCTTGGGATCGGAGCGGCTGAATGTCTTAGGCGGCGCCCAGATGGCATCACCATTGCCCGGCCAGCGCACTGTCCAGCCGACGGTCACCGTGCGCGGTTTGCCACGTGCCTCTGCCTCATCCGCACCGGCATCCTCGGCAAAGTAATCATCCCAACTCATGCATTCCCCTCAGGTCGTTTCGGCATAAAACTCGCATAGGTCGCTCACCGGGCATTCCCCGCATTTGGGGCTGCGCGATAGGCAGATGCGCTTGCCGAACTGGATGAGCCAGAAGTGCCCATCGCGCAAGGCCCACTCCGGCGTTCTGTCTTCCAGCTGCTCCGCGGTCTTCTCGGCGGTTTTCGCATCGGTCAGCCCGATGCGGTTGCACACCCGGTGGACATGCGTGTCGACCGCGATCACGTCCTCATCGAAGACAAAGCTCATCACGATATCGGCGCATTTCCGGCCAATGCCCGGCAGGCCGAGCAGTCCCTCCCGTGTGCGCGGCACGACACCATCGTGGTCGGCAAGCAGCGCGGTGCAGAACTTGCGGATGTTGCGCGCCTTGTTGTTGTAGAGCCCACACGGCTTGATCGCTGCGGCGACCTCCTCATCGCTCAGCGCGAGCATCTGCTGCGGCGTGCGCGCAAGGGCGAACAGCGCCTTGCTGGCCTTCGCCGTATTACTGTCCAGCGACTGGGCAGAGAGCATGCACGAAATGCAGCTGCGGAACGGATCGGGTTGCCCCTTGGGCCCTTTAGCGTCCTTTGTCCGCCCGGGCATGGCCTTGGCCAGGCGGCGATAGACCTCTTCAACTTGCTGCGTCGAAATCACGCGGGTAGCGGATCGTCGACTTTTTCCAGCGTCGGATAGTCGGTGTAGCCCTCCGCGCCGCCGCCATAGAAAGTGTCCTCATCGGGATCGTTATATGGGCCGCCCTGGGCAATACGCTCAGGCAAATCGGGGTTGGCGAGAAACAGGCGACCGAACGTAATGCCATCGGCGCGGTCATCGCTGATCCACTGTGCGGCCTCATCCGGTTCAAAATTGCCGTTGGCGATGAAGAACCCGTCGAATGCTTCACGCATGGACTTCATAATGCGATCGCTCTTCTCACCCTCTTCGCCGCCTGTGTGCGAATTGGGGCGGATGACATGCAGATAGGCCAGCCCGCGTCCGGAAAGTATTTTCGCCGCCTCGGGATAGGTTTCTTCAGGCTTCGCGTCGGAAGTACCGCCCGGCCCGCCCATCGGCGAGAGACGCACACCCACCCGCTCCGGCGAAAGCTCGTCGCAGACTGCGGCGACAACCTCTTCCATCAGGCGGAGGCGGTTTTGAAGCGACCCGCCATAGTCGTCATCGCGGTGATTGGTTTCGGAGCGGATGAACTGATCGATTAGATAATTGTTGGCGCAGTGCACTTCGACACCATCAAACCCCGCCTTTGCCGCGCAGCGGGCAGCATGGCGGTAATCTTCGATCAGTCCGGGAATTTCATCGGTACGCAGCGCGCGTGCTTGCTCGAAGGAAACTTGCGGGCCATCTTGATGATGATCACCAACAAAAGCCTTACCTTCCGGGGTCCATGCACTTGCCGACACAGGCTGTCCGCCATCGGGCTGGAAAACCGGATGCGAGATCGCACCGACATGCCACAGCTGGCAGAAAATCCGCCCCCCGGCGTTGTGCACAGCATCGGTTACCAGCTTCCAGCTTTCGACCTGTTCGTCAGTGTAGATGCCCGGTGTCCAGGCATAGCCCTGCCCCTGCTGGCTGATCTGGGTGGCTTCCGAAACGATCACGCCCGCACTGGCGCGCTGCGCGTAATAGAGCGCGTGCAGCGCGGTTTGGGTGTTGTCGTCCGCTTCGGACCGGCTGCGCGTCAGCGGTGCCATGAAAATCCGGTTATCGGTGGTGAGCGCGCCGACATGGCCCGGCTTGAAAAGCGCGGAAAGGCTTCGATCGGATGGCATAACGGTGTCGGGCATTGGCGGGCTCCATAGGCAAAGCGATAAAAACCGATTTGCTTTGCGAACGGCGCACGGGCCGCGACGGTTCCCCTGAACCGCGCTCAGCGCGTTGGAATGAGCGCCGAGCCGGTTTCGCAATCGCCAAGGATCGGACAAGCTTCGCAATGCGCGTTTCGCGGCCTGCAATGGACCTGACCAAGGCGTTTCACCAGCAGGTGATGCTCATCGATATCCTCCGCGCTCCACTCCTGCGGCAAGAGCGGCATCAGCGCATCGTAGGCGCGCGCGGTGTCCGCCTTGGGCGGGATAAGCCCGGTGCGCTGCATCACCCGGCGATGGTGCCCGTCGATTACCAGCGCACGGCGGCAAAAGATACTGGTGTTCATGACGCCTGCAGCAATCTTGCGACCCACGCCGGGCAGGTCCTCCAGCCATTGCATGGCCACATCATCGGGCAGGTTAGAGAGGTGGCGCAAATCCACTGCCCCGCGTTCATCACGGATCTTGCGAAAGCTGGCGCGCAGCCGCTCTGCCGCGACCGAAGGGAAAGTCTGGCCCTGCAACAGCTCTTCCAGCTCACCGAGATCGGCATCGGCCACCGCATCCCAGCTGCCATAGCGCGCCTTGATCGCATCGGTGGAGGCGTTTGAAATCGCGGTCTTGCTCTGCGCGCCGATTACCCCCTGCACCAGCACCCACACCGGATCGCGGCGCTTGTCATCGGGACGAATGATCCGCCCGAACGCCCGGATCAGCGTCGCCTGAATGCGCTCCAGCGTATCAGTGCGCGGATCGGGGCCGAAGGGGAGTTGCATGAAGTCGAAATGCCGACGCTGGAGTGTATCATTCCCACTCGATCGTGCCGGGCGGCTTGCTCGTATAGTCGTAGACCACGCGGTTGATGCCCTGCACTTCGTTCACGATGCGGGTCGCACACTGCGTTAGGAAGCTCGCATCGAAGGGGTACACGTCGGCGGTCATGCCGTCGGTGCTGGTTACGGCGCGAAGGCCGCAGACACTGTCATAGGTGCGGTGGTCGCCCATCACGCCGACCGTGCGGACGGGGAGCAGGACTGCGAAGGCCTGCCAGATTGCGTCATACAATCCGGCATTGCGGATTTCCTCGAGATAGATCGCGTCCGCCTTGCGCAGGATATCGCAGCGTTCTTTCGTGACTTCGCCCGGAATGCGGATCGCGAGGCCGGGGCCGGGGAACGGGTGGCGGCCGACGAATATGTCCGGCAGGCCGAGCTCGCGGCCGAGTTCGCGTACTTCGTCCTTGAACAGTTCGCGCAAGGGCTCGACCAGTTTCATATTCATGCGTTCGGGCAGGCCGCCGACATTGTGGTGGCTCTTGATGGTCACCGAAGGTCCACCGGTGAAGCTGACGCTTTCGATCACGTCGGGATAGAGCGTGCCTTGCGCGAGGAAATCGGCGCCGCCGATCTTTTTCGCCTCTTCCTCGAACACATTGATGAATTCGCCACCGATGAATTTGCGCTTCCTTTCGGGATCGGTCTCGCCTGCGAGGCCTTTCATGAAGCGTTCTTCCGCATCCACCACGACGAGCGGTATATTGTAATGATCGCGGAACATGGTTTCGACCTGTTCGCGCTCATTCAAACGCAACAGACCGTGATCGACGAAGACGCAAGTCAGCTGGTCGCCGATGGCCTCGTGGATCAGGATTGCCGCGACGGAAGAATCGACCCCGCCCGACAGGCCGCAGATCACGCGCCCGTCGCCCACCTGCTCGCGGATTTCGGCGACTTTGGTCTCGCGATAGGCAGCCATGGTCCAGTCGCCGGCGAGGCCGCATACCTTGTGCACGAAATTGGCTAGCAGCTTGCCGCCATCGGGCGTGTGAACGACTTCAGGGTGGAACTGCGTGCCGTAATATTTACGGGCTTCATCGGCGATCACCGCGAAAGGTGCGCCATCGCTGGTGGCGACGATTTCGAAGCCGGGCGCAAATTTGGTGACCTTGTCGCCGTGGCTCATCCAGACCTGATGTCGCTCGCCTTCCTGCCAGAGTCCGTCGAACAGCGCGCAGTCCTTCGTCACCGTCAAGAAAGCCCGGCCGAATTCGCCGCCCTCGCCCGTCTCATGCCCGGGGCGAACTTCGCCGCCCAATTGGTGGCTCATCACCTGCTGGCCGTAGCAAATGCCAAGGATCGGGAGGCCGCTATCGAACAGCACTTGCGGCGCGCGCGGAGAGCCATCGTCAGGCACGCTGGCGGGCGATCCGGAAAGGATAATCCCCTTGGGCTTCATCCGATGAAACGCCTCTTCGGCCATGCTGAAGGGCGCGATTTCGGAATAGACGCCTGCCTCGCGCACGCGGCGTGCAATCAGCTGGGTAACCTGGCTGCCGAAATCGACGATAAGGATGGAATCAGGGAGATGGTCGTGCTGCATTGCGGCGGGTTAAGGCGCGCCGCGCCGACTGGCAAGCGTGCAGGCCCGGCGAGGTGCCGCATTATTCCTGCTGTGAAGAAATGTGATCCCCTGTCGCCGGCGCGTTGTCGCTCGCACCGTCGGCGCTGGTAGCAGTGCCGGTTTCAATGAAAATGCCGAAGACGGCGATGACTGTGCCGGTAACATTCGTCTGGCACATGCCGCGCGACACGACGCGTTTCTCTTCGCCATCGTCGCAAATAATCCGGGCGCTGAATTCATAATCATCGCCGCGCGCCAGCGCCCTATCGACCGATCGCTGCACCATTTCGCGATCCGATGGGTGGTAATAGGAAATGGCCGCATCCATGGCCGGTGCGCCTTTGGCCGGATCGCGCCGATGAATGTCGAACACCCGTTTCGACCAGAAGATCTCACGCGTTTGCAGGTCGATCGACCACGTTCCTATGCCTCCAAGACGCTCGGCAGCGAGCAGCGTGGTCTTGGTCCGCTCACAAGACCGGCGGAGATTGGCAAGCTCGGACGGCAAACGCCCCAGCGCGATAAGCACGATGATCGCGAGGACACTGAGTGTCACGCCAAGGATTAGAATGAAGACGCCACTTTCCATAACAGTCCTCATGGAAAAGCTGCGGCAACCGCCGATAGCGGCCGCCATTGCGATAATTAAAGAGGCATAGCGCACAAACGTAGAATTTTCATCCTGCTTGTCACAGGAGCACAAACAGCCGCCCGAACAGGATATTGCAAAACATGCAACACATGTCGCTTATTTCGCATTTGAACAATATTGTTGCGCGGCCTATTTGGCGGTCATCAGACGCGCCAAGGGTAAGCGGCGCGTCGGACCAGAACCCCGATCCGGAAGGCCTCTCTCCCCCCTTCCCGTTTTCCGGATCGAAGCGAGAATGGCCATTCCCATCCACTTGGGGTGGCCATTCTTGCTTTGGGGGCATTCAAAAAGCGAAAGTTTCGCGGGTCAGATCCGCTCGAGCAGGGCATCCATCGCGGCACGCTGGTCTGATGTCGCAAATTCGCGAATGCCGCGAATGATAGTGCGCGCCTCGGCATTGCGGCCATTGGCGACCAGCGCATTGGCATAGTGCCAGCGGATCTGCAGATTGCCCGGCGCCCCTTCGATCGCAGCGGAGAGATGCTCCAGACCAGCAGCGGCCTGACCGTTCTCCAGCAAGACCCAGCCCAAGGTATCGCGCACACGCGGATCGCGCGGAGCGAGCGCATGGGCGGCACGGGCGCGCTGCAGTGCCTCAGCATTGCGGCCCGCCTCTAGCGCTGCCAGCGCGCCATTGTTCATGATGACAGCGATCCGCTCCCCGCCATCTTCGATCAGCGAGGAATAGAGCCGATCCGCCTCTTCATCATTCCCGGCATTGAGCGCCCTTTGCGCTGCCGACGCGCGATCGGCGAAATCATCGGGGAGGTCGCCGGGCGCAAGACGCGCTGCAAAGCGATCCTCCTCGCCGCGTTCCTGCACCAAAGTCGATGCCAGCGCCAAAAGCTGCGGCGTGGCTGTCGCGCTATCTGCCAGCGGAACCGCTATGGCCCAAGCCTCCTCCATCTCGCCTTCTTCCATCAAAGCGCTGGCGAGCAGCGTGCTGGCATGCTGGTGCCCCGGCATCTGGCCGAGAAAATCCTGCAAATGTGCGATTGCCAGCGAGGGGAAGCCGCGCAGATAGGCAATTTCGCCCATCAGCAGGCGGCCCTGCGGAATTGCGCCAATCTCTGCCTCGGCGCTCTGGATGATGTCGTTCGCATCGTCGAGATCGCCCTGCGCAAATGCCAAGCGTGCCTGCAGCAGCAGAGCGAGAGGATGGCTTGGCGAAATGTCCAGGATCGCTTGCAAATGCGCATCGGCAGCATCGAAATCGCCCAGATCCGCTTCCACAGCAGCAATCGCAAAGCGCGCGCGCATGCTGGAGGGATGCTCTGTTGCGGCGCGCTCGTAAAACTCCTGCGCGGCGCCGTAATCGCTGCGCATAAGGCGCAATTGCCCCGCCAGCAGAAGCCCTTCGAGGCTTTCTGCGTCACTGGCGAGCGCGCGATCTGCCATTTCCTTGGCAAGGGCAGGCTGGCGCTGGGAAAGCGCCATCGCTCCGCGCAGGGCGAGCAAGCGTGCATCATCGGGATGCGCTTCAGTCGCGCTATCAGCCAAGGCCAATGCTTCATCGAAGCGGTCCGATTGGCCGAGCGCCTGTATTGCCACCCAGTGTGCCAGCGCCGTGTCGCCCGCCGTTTCTGCCAGCTCAAGCGCGGCATCGAAGTCATTCTGCAACAGGGCAGCATGCGCCTGCAGCGCGGCAAGATCGGCAGGCGGATCGGCGCGCTCTTCCAGCATTGCCAAGATACGCTCTGCCGATCTGCCATCGCCCAGTTCCAGCAGAGTGCGGGCATAAAACTCGGCCGCACGCGGATCGGCATTTTCGGCATTCATCGCATTGGCAAGCGAAATGCGCGCCGTCTGGTAATCGCGCTCCTCATAGGCGGAGAGGCCAGTTTCAAGCGGATCGGCATCGTCCAGCACGCCGCAGGCCGAGACCGTTACAGCGAGCGCAGAGGCGAGGAGAAAGGAGCGGATTTTCATGGCTCGACAATAGCTTCCCGGTCTTAAAAAGCCGCTAAAAGCGGGGACGCCTCAAACAAAAGCGGCGGCAGCTCTTTCGAGCCACCGCCGCCTTTCACGTTTCGCTTTTGGTGAGCTTAGGCAGCAGCAAGCTGCTTGCGGCGACGGATGCCCCATGCACCGGCAATGCCCAGACCGAAGAGCAACAGACCCGCAGGAGCCGGAACCGGAGTGCCCGGAACGTGGGTAAGATCGAAATTGATATCGAAATGCGGGATGCTGTTGAGGTGCGGATCAAGCATGTTCAGCCATGACGAACCGCCGAAATCCATCGTCTTGTCATTCGCGCCGATGCCGAACTGGAAAACGGTATCGCCAGCGAAGGGATCGCTCGGGTTCAGCGTGTAGGTGATCCCTGCCACGGTGATCGTGCCCATGGCGCTGGTGAAATAGTCCTGAACCGAAGGATCGTAAGGACCACCGCGAGCCTTATAGTCGAAGCCGGTGCCGTCGAGCGTATCGATCAGGCCGCTGAGCGACAGGTCCAGCGTGGCGACTTCGCCCTGCGCGTTGATGGCCGTGCCGCTAAACGTGCCCGTGCCAGCGTGGGTGTCGACCGAGAAGGTGACATCGTCCTGGAAGGAGAACCGGCGATCGCAGCCGCTACGCAGCGAATTGACCCACAGGCCGTGCGAGCAGCCCGTCTGGTTCGTCGCATTGCTCACATCGTAATCGAGGACATCGGCATGGGCCGGTGTCGCGATCGTTGCCAGCGCCAATGCTGCGCTGGAAAGTGCGAGTTTGAGTTTCATATTCTTGCCCCCATTGGACGTGATTCCATTTGGCTGATGCTTGGGTGGCCGATGACGGTTTGCGAAGCCATCGCGCAAATCCGGGCGTATCAAAACGGAGCAAGTAGCCGCGAAAGTGCTTAAGACAGGTCATTTGGCGATGGGCGGTGGAAAAGACCGGGGGGTTATGCCCTGCAAAGCTTCCGAAAACGCCCCTGCGCGCCTATATAAAAGGCATGACAGATACGCCCGAAACCGGCGCGGAAACTTCCGCAGAAAATCCCAACAAACGCCATGGCGAATATAGCTCTGACAGCATCAAGGTCCTGAAGGGCCTCGATGCCGTGCGCAAACGCCCCGGCATGTATATTGGTGATACAGATGATGGCTCCGGCCTGCACCACATGGTGTTCGAGGTATCGGATAACGCCATCGACGAAGCGCTGGCCGGTCACTGCGATCTGGTGCTGATCGAACTTAATGCCGACGGCTCTGTCTCGGTCGAAGATAATGGTCGCGGCATCCCGGTGGACATCCACAAGGAAGAAGGCGTGTCCGCTGCCGAAGTCATCATGACCCAGCTGCACGCAGGCGGCAAATTCGAAAACACCTCTGACGACAACGCTTACAAAGTGTCGGGCGGCCTCCACGGCGTGGGCGTCTCGGTCGTGAATGCGCTGTCCGAATGGCTGGAGCTGCGCGTGTGGCGCAACGGCAAAGAGCACTGGATGCGTTTCGAGCATGGCGATGCGGTGAATTCGCTTGAGATCGTTGGCGATGCGCCGCCGGTCGAGAAAAACGGGGATGAGAACGGCTTGAAAAAGGGCACCCGCGTCACTTTCATGCCGAGCACGGATACGTTCAAGAACGTGACCGAATTCGATTTCGAAAAGCTGGAGCACCGCTACCGCGAGCTCGCTTTCCTCAACTCTGGCGTGCGCATCCTGCTTCGCGACAATCGCCCGGAAGAGGCGGTGGAGCACGATCTTTTCTACGAGGGCGGCATCGCTGCCTTCGTCAAATGGCTGGATCGCAACAAGCAGCCGCTCGTGCCCGAACCGATTTCGGTGTCGGCAGAGAAGGACGGCATCGGCATCGATGTCGCGCTGGAATGGAATGATTCCTATTACGAGAACGTCCTCACCTTCACCAACAACATCCCGCAGCGCGATGGCGGCACGCACCTTGCGGCCTTCCGCGCCGCGCTCACGCGCACGCTGAACAATTACGCGTCGAGTTCGGGCCTTCTGAAAGGCGGCAAGATTTCGCTGTCTGGCGAGGACATGCGCGAGGGGCTGACAGCGATCGTGTCGGTGAAGCTGCCCGACCCGAAGTTCTCCAGCCAGACGAAAGACAAGCTGGTCTCCTCCGAGGTTCGCTCTCCACTGGAAAGCCTGATTGGCGAGAAGATGAGCGAGTGGCTGGAAGAGAATCCCAACGATGCGAAGACCATCGTCCAGAAGATCATCGATGCCGCCGCCGCGCGTGAAGCTGCCCGCAAGGCGCGCGAAATGAGCCGCAAGGGTGCGATGTCCGTCGCCTCGCTGCCGGGTAAGCTTTCCGATTGCCGCGAGCGCGATCCGGCCAAATCCGAAATCTTCCTGGTCGAGGGCGATTCGGCAGGCGGCTCCGCCAAATCTGGCCGCGATTCCAAATATCAGGCGATCCTGCCGCTGAAGGGCAAGATCCTCAACGTGGAGCGCGCGCGTTTCGACCGGATCATTTCGTCCAAGGAAGTCGGCACGCTGATCCAAGCCATGGGAACGGGCCTGCGCGATGAGTTCAACCTTGAAAAGCTGCGCTATCACAAAATCGTGATCATGACCGACGCCGACGTCGACGGTGCGCATATCCGCACGCTGCTGTTGACCTTCTTCCACCGGCAGATGCCCGAAATCATCAAGGCCGGACACCTCTTCATCGCACAGCCGCCGCTGTTCAAAGTCGGCAAAGGCAAGAGCGAAGTTTACCTGAAAGATCAGCCAGCGCTCGATCGCTATCTGGTGCAGGCCGGCTTGCAAGACCGTGTTCTGGAAACGGCAGGCGGCGCGCGCTCTGGCGCCGATCTGGCCGATCTGGTCGAGCAAGCGCTGCTCCTGAAGAACCTTCTGGCCTTTGCGCCGCGCAAATACGATTCCGCCGTGATCGAGGCGATGGCCATGTCCGGCGCGCTCGAGACGGACCTCAGCACCGACACGCGCAATGCGCGCCTCGCCGATGCTGCAGCCCAGATGCAGCTCTCCGATCCCGAAGCCGACTGGTCGGCCAAGCTCAACGATGCAGGCGATGTGCGGTTTGACCGCGTGTGGCGCGGCGTCACCGACGTGCATCTGGTCGAAGCAAAGTTTCTCGACAGTGCCGAGGCGCGCAAGCTTCATCGCCGCGGCGTGGAACAGGCGGAAACCTACTCCTCACCAGCGCGGCTCGTAAAAATCGGCTCCGGCGATGCGCAGCCAGTCGACGCGGACGCTGATGAGACCGATGCAGAGGCTCCTGCCTTCGATCCGCAGACTGCCATCCTGCGCCCGACTCAATTGCTCGAAGCGGTGCTGGCCGCAGGTCGCAAGGGACTCTCGGTCAGCCGCTACAAGGGTCTGGGCGAGATGAATGCCGAACAGCTGTGGGAGACCACGCTCGATCCCGACAATCGTGAGCTGTTGCAGGTAAAAGTCGAAGACGCCGATGTTACCGATGAGATCTTC
Organism: Aurantiacibacter sediminis; assembly: GCF_016019885.1. Taxonomy (GTDB): domain Bacteria; phylum Pseudomonadota; class Alphaproteobacteria; order Sphingomonadales; family Sphingomonadaceae; genus Alteraurantiacibacter; species Alteraurantiacibacter sediminis. The sequence continues at coordinate 177,917 of NZ_JAEANY010000001.1, forward strand.
ACCCGCCTGATGGGCGATGTCGTCGAACCGCGCCGCGAATTCATTCAGGACAACGCGCTGAACGTGGCGAACCTCGATGTGTAAGCGGAGCGCTCGGTGAATACAGCAGGCAGTCGCGAGAACCTCGAAACAGGCGGCTACCTGCTGTTCCTTCTGCTGGTGACCGCAGGCTTCCTGTTCGTTTCCTGGCCTTTCGCTTCCCCGCTGCTTTTCGCGACGCTGGCTGCGATCATGTTCCAGCCCATGTATCAGTGGTTCCTGAAAAAGATGGGCGGCGGCGCAAACCGTGCAGCGATCGCGACGCTGCTGGTCATCACCTTTGCGGTGATCCTGCCTGCGCTTTTCATCGGCAGTGTGGTCGTGGAGCAGGCGACCGCAGTGGTTCTCGCCTTTCAGCGCGGAGAGATTGATCTCATCGGCTGGTTCAATGCGGTTCAGGCCGCGTTGCCGGAGGTCGTGCGCGAAAATTTGGACGGCGAGGGACTGGGCACAGCCGAACTGGTCCAGCAGCGCGTGCAGGAATTGGCGCTCGAGTCATCAGGCCTGATCGCGCGGGAAGCGCTCGCCATCACCGGCAGCGCCGTCGGCTTTGTGCTCTCCTTCGGCGTTGGCCTCTATGTCGTCTATTTCCTGCTGCGCGATGGCAAGGAAATCGGCGAGCGTGTTCTCGCCCACCTGCCCCTCGCCAGCAATGTTGCCGAGCGTCTGGCGCATCGTTTTCTTTCCATTGTGCGTGCGACGATCAAAGGGTCGGTCGTGGTGGGGCTGGTGCAGGGCCTGCTCGGCTCAATCACCTATTGGATTGCGGGAATGCCTTCGGTCGTGCTGCTCGGCCTGCTGACCGCGCTCTTCTCGCTCGTGCCCGCTATCGGCCCCGCCATCGTCTGGGTGCCTGTGGCCGCATATTTACTGGCGATGGGCGATATCTGGCAGGGCGTAGTCGTGCTGATTTCAGGTGTCGCGATCATCGGGATGGTCGACAATGTATTGCGCCCAATTCTTGTAGGCCGCGATACGGGCATTCCCGACTGGATGATCCTGATCACGACGCTGGGCGGCATTGCGGCGATGGGCATTGCCGGGATCGTGGTGGGCCCGATGGCCGCTGGCCTGTTTCTCGCCGGATGGGGCATTTTGCTCGAAATGCGCACAGAGGAAGCCTATCGCGCTGGTGGGGCACCTGAGGCCACTTCGTAGATTGGGGCTTGCACCTTTACAGGTGCGATCCCGATATAGCGCCCATGAATTACGGCGTTCGAAAAGGCAGTCAGGAAGAACAGGTCGGCAGACTGGTGCTTACTGGAGTTTTGGTGATCGCCCTGCCGGCGCTGCCATTCGGCAATTACCTGCTTTTCCCCTTCACCATCCTGACCACTTGGTTTCATGAAATGGGCCACGGTCTGACGGCGATGCTGCTCGGCCTCGATTTCGAGAGATTGGTGCTCCTGCCGAATGGATCGGGCTATGCCGAAAGCACATCGAGCGGTCCGCTCTCCGCCCCATCGCGAGCCCTGATTGCGGCTGGAGGCCCGATCGGCCCGAGCGTCTTTGGCGCAGGCCTAATCATAGCCAGCAGTCGGCGCGAGTGGTGGAAGCCCGCTTTGCTGGGCCTTGCGGCAATCATCGCGCTATCCGTCGTGATCTGGGTGCGCAGCCTGACGGGGCTCATTGTCCTGCCATTGCTCGCGGCTGGCCTGATCTGGATCGCTCTTAAGGGCAAAGCGTGGGCACAGCGCTTCACGCTCCAATTCCTCGGCGTGCTGGCCGCGCTCAGCATGTTTCGCGATTGGGATTATCTGTTTTCCGAAGGCGGATTGATCGGCGGGCGCGCCATGCCGTCCGACACTGCGATCATGGAGCAGGCGCTGTTCCTGCCGCACTGGCTTTGGGCTGGCCTGATCATCGCCATTTCAGGCGCGCTGATTGGTTTCAGCCTGAAATACGCGCTCAATCGGCAGGGCTGAACGCTTCATCCTCATCGCCATCAGGCAAAGTAAGGTTTTCCGCATCGGGCCCTTCGCCGCCTTGTGAGGCTGCTTCCAGCTCTTCGCGCGCATCTTCAATCGCCTCTTCGGTCAGTTCGGGTGCTTCCTGCTGGCCGGAAAAGCGCGCGCTTTGCTGGCACAATTCGACTTCGAGCGGAAAATGATCCGACCCGACATCCGGGCCGACATCGAAGCGGATCACACCGAAATCATCGGTGTGAAAAACATGGTCAAGCGGCCACCGCATCAGCGGATTTCGGGCATTGAAAGTGGCGTGGAAACCGCGACCGATGCGCGGATCGACCACTTGTCCGATGCGCTGAAACGTCTCGGTCACGCGCGACCATCCGACATCGTTGAAATCGCCGATCACGATCGTCGGGCGACCGGATTCGCGCACAAGATCGGCGAGCAGGACAAGCTCGGCATCACGCTGCCCGCTATCTTGCCCGGGCTTGGGCGGACGCGGATGGACCGCAAACAGCGTTGGCAAGCTGCCATCCTCCCGGCGAAGGCGTGTGCGGATCGACGGGGTGCCGCCTCCCGCCAGCTGGTTGCGCTCCGCATCCACCAACTCAAACCGAGACCACAGCGCCATGCCATAGGTATTGTCGAGCGGGATTTTCACCGAATGCGGATAGCGTTCATCAAGCGCTTCGGAGAGCGCGTCGGTCCACGCCTGGTCGTTCTCCATGGCGAGGAAAATGTCCGGATCAGCGCTAAGCACATAGTCGATGGTGCGCTGGTAATCGGTATTGCTCTGCAGGACATTGAGCGCAACCATCGACAGCGCGTTTACTGGTTCGCACTGCTCGGCATCGACGGCCTGCTTGGAGGCAAGCGGGCTGTAGGGGAATATCTGATAAACCTGAAACGCCATTGCGAGCACGCCGAGGCCGCTCCAGATCACCAGCCGCTTCGCGCGCAACACGAACAGCGTGGCGAGCGCCAACACCAGCAGCACCACAATCTGTAGGCGCGGGAAATCGAAGCTGCGAATCCACCATTTGTCCGCTGCAACAAACGCGACGATCGTCGCGATTACGCCGACTATAATCAGCAGGCGAGCAAAGCGGGCGATCCATACTTTCATCACGGCTGCTCATCACACAGCCCATGGCGAAAGTCACGCGGCTTACTGTGTCAGTTCTTCATCCTTGGCGAAGAAGAAAACCGTTGCCGCAGAAACAATTGCGAGCGCCGCGCACACCCATGCGGTGGTGGCAAAGCCGCTGACGAGCAGGCTTGGGTTAGCCGAGCCCCCGGTCAGGACAAAACCCAGCAGTGCCGTTGCGATCAGGCCCGCCGTGCGCGAGATGGCGTTGTTGATGCCGGATGCGACGCCGGTAAAGCGTTGCTCCACGGCATTCATCACGGCGGTCGTCAGGGGCGCGACGCTGGCCGCCATACCGAGCGCCATCACGATGAGGCCGGGAAGAATGCCGGTCCAATAGCTCATATCGGGCCCCACGCTGATCGCCATCAGTGCAAAACCAGCTGCGACCAGCAAAGGGCCGGCGGTTAGCATGAGGCGCATGCCCACTTTACTCGACAGCCCTCCGATTTGGCGAGAAAGAGCGCCCATGATGAGCGGAAACGGCAGCATCGCCGCGCCGGCAGCCGTCGCGCCATAGTCGAACGCATTAATGAGCATGAAAGGCAGCAACACCAGCAGCGCGCCCAGCGCCGCGTAAAGCAGAAGTGTCAGTATCGAGATGGCGCTGAACGATGCGCTGCCGAAAACGCCCATCGGCATCATCGCATCCTGACCCAGCCGATTTTCATTCCAGAAGAAGGCCGCCAGCGCGATGAGACCCACGGCAAGCGGCCCAACGGCTCCGGCCGAAAATCCTCCATCAGGCAAAGCCGTGAGGCCGTAGACCGTCCCACCGAGGCCGAGTGTCACGAGTCCAGCGCCGATAAAATCCAGCGGCGGCCTCTCGCCCTCCTCTTCGCGGCTTTCGCCGATTGCTCGCCAGCCGATCACTGCCGCGCCCAGCGCAAGCGGCAGGACGACGGCAAAGGCCCAGCGCCAATTCAGCCAATCGACCAGCACGCCGCCTGCCAAAGGTGCAGCAGCCCCCGCGATGGCCCCGGCTGCGGCCCAAGTCCCGATGGCCTTGCCGCGCGCTTTCCCGGTGAAGGCATCGGCGAGGATCGCCAGACTGTTCGGCGCAAGGATCGCCGCACCCACACCCTGCACCACCCGTGCGCCCAGCAGAATTTCGAGCGTGGGTGAGACAATGCAAGCCAGCGTCGCGGCGGAATACAATGCGAGGCCGAGCAGGAAGAGGCGTTTGCGACCGAAGCGGTCTCCCAACGCGCCTGCCACCAGCACCAAAGCCGAAAGCGGCAGCAGGTAGGAGTTGACGATCCACTGCACGCCGGCCGCATCCGTGCCGAAATCAGCTTGCATCTGCGGCAGCGCGACGTTGATGATTGCGCCCATGACGAAAGCGAGGCTCGATCCCAGCACCGTCGCGATCAGCGTGCCCGTTTGCGAAGGACAGGTGCCGCTGCCCTCGCGCCCGGCTGTTTCATCACATGGCGGGGCGAATGCGATGGCCATGGGTCAGCTGCCTTTGCTGGGCGGCATGGGAATGAAGGCGGAAGTCCGCTCGACATAGCGCTTGAATTCGTCGCCATATTTGTCGCGCATGCCGTCTTCCGTCATCGCTGCACCCGACCATTTGACGAGCGTGAAGGTGAGGAAGACAGGCCCGGCCACGGTCCATAGCGCGGTGGTGAAATCCACGCCTGCCACGACCAGCCATATGCCCCACCAGACGCATGCATCGCCGAAGTAATTGGGATGGCGGGTGTAGCGCCACAGGCCCTGATTCATGACTTCGCCGTCATTCGCCGGATCGGCCTTGAACCGGGCGAGCTGCCAATCGCCCACCCATTCGAAGAAAAGCCCGACCAGATACAGCATCAGCCCGGCGATCATCAAAAGACCGATTGAGGCCTCAGCCCCGGCGCGCAGAATGCCGAGCTGCGCAGGGCTGCTGACCAGCATGATGAGTACAGCCTGCAGCAGCCATACCTTCCACAGCGCCGTCAGCGCATATTTCACACGGTTATCCGGGTCAGGCAGGATCTTGCGATAGCGGCTATCCTCTCCGCCGCCCAGAAATCGGCGCAATAGGTGAATGCCGAGGCGGACGCCCCATAGCACCGTCATGCCGCACAGCAGGAATGCCACCGTCCCCGGCTCATCCGCGCGCCATAGCGAGAGGGCGGCGAGCGTTGCCATGGAAAAGCCCCAAACGGAATCGACGAAACTGACTTTGCCAAGGCCAATCGAGATCACCCAAAGCACCGCCATCGCTGCGAGCAGCGCCAGCGCATTGGGGATCAGCTCAGCCACGTTGCCTGCCCGGCCCTTCAACCTCGCCGCGCGCCTGGGCTTCCAGCAGTTTGAAGCGATCGAAATCGGGCAAGTTGGCGCGGTAAAATGCGGCGATCTTGGCAAGATCATCCTCAAAACTCTCACCCGGCATGATCGGCTCACCTATCGCGCCGTAGCGTTTCTCATAGTCGAACCAGACGGGCACAAATGGCACCCCGGCCGCCTTTGCGATATGCCAGAAGCCGCTGCGCCAGCGACCGTCGGATGAGCGGCTTCCTTCAGGCGCAATCACCAATGCGAGGCGATCCCGGCGCGCGAATTCAGCGGCCACCGCCTGCACATATCCGCCTTTGCGCGATCGATCGATCGGCATGCCGCCCATATCTTTCATGAAGCGCGTCATCGGCCATTTGAACAGCGTGTGCTTGCCGATGAAACTGGGCGCGACGCCCATTTCGCGCACCGCTCCTGCAAAATAGACGAAATCCCAATTGGTGGTGTGCGGCGCGCCGAGCAGGATGAATTTGTTGAGCGGCGGCGGTGAGCCGAGTATCCGAAAGCCTTTGAGCCGATAGAGCCCGCGCAGGATGCGCCAGACAATGCGGGACAGCAGGCTTGGTGCGTGATCGGTGCGGTCTGGCGATTGCGGCATTGTCTCTCCTGCAACCGGCCTAGCAGCCGCACGGGAGATTGCCAGTGGCTTGGCGAAAAGCGGGTCAGCTATTGCGCAGCGGGAAGCCGTGCCTTTCACGCAGCGCTGCGAGCAGCGCATCCTGCGTATTCACGAAACCGCCTTCCGCAAAAGCGAGCGCGGGGCAATTCTGATTGCTTTGACCCAGCGCCTCGACCACCGCCGCGCGCGGCTTCGGCCAAGGGACGCGGACCACGTCCAGCTTCTCCGCCAGCTCCGGGAACAGCGCCAGCAGCCCGTCGACCTCGACACAATCGCGGCAGAAATACTCGCCGCCATCTTCGGAAGCGTAGGAGCGTTCGAGGATGAAGAGAGTGTCTTTGGTCACCATCACATCCGGAACACGCCAAACTGCGGTCGCTGCGGTATCGGCGCTTCCAGACAGGCCGCGAGGCTCAGGCCCAGAACGTCGCGCGTTTGGACAGGGTCGATGACGCCGTCATCCCATAGGCGCGCGGTGGCGTAATAGGGGTTGCCTTCGTCCTCGTACTTCTGGCGGATCGGGGCCTTAAATTCCTCGGCCTGATCGTCGGTCCAGCTGTCGGCATCGCGGTGGACGGTGGCGAGCACCGATGCGGCCTGTTCGCCGCCCATCACCGAGATGCGCGCATTGGGCCAGGTGAACATGAAGCGCGGGGAATAGGCGCGGCCGCACATGCCGTAATTGCCCGCGCCGAAGCTGCCTCCGATCACCACGGTGATCTTGGGCACCTGCGCGGTGGCGACCGCGGTTACCAGTTTCGCGCCGTGCTTGGCGATGCCTTCCGCCTCATATTTGCCGCCGACCATGAAGCCGGAGATGTTCTGCAGGAACAGCAGCGGGATGCCGCGCTGGCAGGCAAGCTCGATAAAATGCGCGCCCTTCTGCGCGCTTTCGGAAAAAAGCACGCCATTATTTGCGAGGATCGCCACCGGCATGCCCCAGATATGCGCAAAGCCGCACACCAGAGTGGAGCCGTACTCGCGCTTGAATTCGTGAAATTCGCTGCCGTCCACGATGCGCGCGATCACTTCGTGCACATCGTATGGTGCGCGCACATCTTCGGGCACGATGGCGTAGAGATCTTCGGCATCGAATTTGGGCGAGCGCGGCTCTCGAATATCGAGCTTCGCGCCTTCATTGTGACCGAGATGGCTGACGATATCGCGCACGACGGTGAGCGCGTGCTCGTCATTCTCGGCCAAGTGATCGACCACGCCCGATTTCTTTGCATGCAGCGCGCCGCCGCCCAGATCCTCGGCGCTGATCTCTTCGCCCGTCGCGGCTTTCACAAGCGGCGGTCCGGCAAGGAAGATCGTCCCCTGTTCTTTCACGATGACGCTTTCGTCCGACATCGCGGGCACATAGGCCCCGCCCGCGGTACACGAGCCCATCACGCAGGCGATCTGCGGAATGCCCATGCTGCTCATCTGCGCCTGATTGTAGAAAATGCGCCCGAAATGGTCGCGGTCGGGGAAGACTTCGGCCTGGAACGGCAGGTTCGCCCCGCCGCTATCGACCAGATACACGCAAGGCAGCCGGTTCGCTTGCGCGATTTCCTGCGCGCGCAAGTGCTTCTTCACCGTCATCGGGTAATAGGAGCCGCCCTTCACGGTCGGATCATTCGCGGCGATCATCACCTGCCGACCGGAAACGCGCCCGATCCCGGCAATCATCGACGCGCCGTTAACATCCCCGCCATACATGCCGTGCGCCGCCAGCTGGCCGATCTCAAGGAAAGGCGAGCCCGGATCGAGTAATCGCTCAACCCGCTCACGCGGCAACAGCTTACCGCGCGAAACATGCTTCTCCCGATGCCGCTCGGGCCCGCCGAGCGCGGCTTCTGCCACCTTGGCGCGCAGCTCTTCGGCGAGAGCCTTGTTATGATCGAAGCGCGCCTTTGCATCGGGCGCTTCGCGGTCGAGAGTAGTCGTGAGAATGGGTGCTGTCATATGCGGCAAATCCTTGCGGCTTTATGCGTGTGGGGGCAAGCCCTCAACTATGATAACCTGACCCTCGCTGGCGTTCAGGCGATCCTTGGCGATGGCGCGATATTCGGGTGATGTGATCCATGCCTTGGCGGCGGCTTTATCCGGAAATTCGATAAGGACCGAGCGGGTGTAGTCCCAATCGCCTTCGAGGACTTCGGGCGCTTCGTCGACGCTCAGCAGCTTGCCCTGGAACTTGGAGAAAACACGCATGAATGCGGCTTCATACCTGTCATAGCTCTCGCGATCATGAATGCGGAAACGGGCGATGATGTAGGCGGGCATTACGCCGCCCCGATCAATTCCCGCCCGATCAGCATGCGCCGGATTTCATTCGTGCCCGCGCCGATATCTAGCAATTTCGCATCGCGCAGATAGCGCTCGACCGGCCAGTCCGTTGTATAGCCCGCGCCGCCCAGCGCTTGGATCGCCTCGCCCGCCACGCGGAAGGCGTTTTCGCTGGAAAGCAGGATCGTGCCTGCCGCATCGAAGCGTGTCGTCTTGCCATTGTCGCACGCCTTGGCGACGGCGTAGGTATAGGCGCGCGCCGATTGCAGCGCGACATACATGTCCGCGACCTTCGCCTGGATCAGCTGAAAATCGCCGATGCGCTTACCGAACTGGTTGCGCTCCCGGACGTAGGGGATGACGGTGTCGAGGCAGGCCTGCATGATGCCGAGCTGAACGCCGGAAAGCACGACACGCTCATAGTCGAGGCCGCTCATCAGCACCTGCACGCCGCGGCCCACCTCGCCAAGCACGTTCTCTTCCGGAACATGGCAGTCTTCGAACACCAACTCGCTGGTGGGCGAGCCTTTCATGCCGAGCTTTTCGATTTTCTGGCCCACAGAAAAACCAGCCATATCCTTCTCGATCAGGAAAGCAGTGATGCCCTTGGAGCCGCCCCCCGCATCGGTCTTGGCATAAACCACCAGCGTTTCGGCGTAATGGCCGTTGGTGATCCAGAATTTGGTGCCGTTGAGTAAATAGCCGCCCTGCACCGCGTCCGCCTTCAGCTTCATGCTGACCACGTCCGACCCGGCGGCAGGTTCGCTCATCGCCAATGATCCAACATGTTCGCCTGAGATCAGGCCTGGAAGGTATTTCGCTTTCTGATCGGCTTTTCCCCACCGCGCGATCTGGTTGACACAGAGATTGGAATGCGCGCCGTAAGACAGGCCGACCGACGCGCTCGCACGGCTGATTTCCTCGATGGCGATGGTGTGTTCGAGATAGCCGAGGCCCGTGCCGCCGTCGTCCTCGCTCACGGTCATGCCGTGCAGGCCAAGCTCGCCCATTTCGGGCCAAAGCTCTTCGGGGAACCGGTCCTGCGCATCGATTTCGGCGGCCATCGGCGCGATGCGTTCATCGGCAAAGCGGGCGACTGTTTCGCGAATCATCTGGGCTTCGTCTGTCAGGCCGAAATCGAAATCGGGAGTAGCACGCATTCTCAGTTCCTTTATCTGTGCGCCGCCCATAGCAAGGGCAGTGGCAAAGGGAAACTGGTTGCAGGCGAAACTGCATCGCGCTGCAATTGCATTTTCGTAAAGGCACGCTAAGTCCGCTGCCAGGACAAGCTATTGACTTTGAACGATACGCCCGACGACCGGCTGATGCCGGAACCCGATCCGCGATTCGTGGATGACGCTGCGCGTTTGGCTATCCTTGAAAGTTTCCAGCCCGATGCGCTGGAGGAAGACCCGGAACTGGCAGCGATTGTCCAGTTTGCCGCGCGACTTTGCAATGTGCCGATCGCGCAGGTCAGCCTGGTCGAAGAAACGCGGCAGCATTTCCTCGCAGGCGAAGGGCTGGATGTTACATCCACGCCGCGGCGCTCTTCCTTCTGCAAGCATGCGATGAAGACGCCGGGCCTGATGGAAGTTCGCGACGCGACGAAGGATGAGCGCTTCGCTGATAACGATCTAGTCACTGGCAAACCACACATTCGCTTTTACGGCGGGCAGCCGCTCATTTCAGATGAAGGCGCACCGCTGGGTGCACTTTGCGTCATCGATACCGAGCCGCGGCCCGAAGGGTTGAGCGACTTGCAGCGCGAAGGCATGGCCGTTCTCGCCCAAGCGGTAATGCGTCGCCTCAATGCCCGCCGGGAAAGCCTTGCTGCGACCCGTGCGATTGCCGAGCGCGAAGGGCGGCTGAAGCGTATGATCGACGGCGTGCCGCAGATCGCCTGGTCCGCTGACGCCAACGGCAATTTCGACTATTTCAACTCACGCTGGCAGGAACGCATCGGCACCGAACCTCCCACGAATGCAGAGGCGTGGCGCTCCTACATTCATGCCGAGGATCAGGAAGAGGCCTTTAGCGGCTGGCACGAAGCCTTCGAACAAGGCGAGCAATACAGCACCGAATTCCGCATGAAGCAGAGCGATGGCAGCTGGCGCTGGATGCTGGCGCTGGCCGTTCCGGTGACCGACGCGGACGATCATACGATGCGGTGGTTCGGCACAATCACCGATATCGACGAAGTTCAAAAGGCTTTGCATGAGCGGGACATGCTGGCGCGCGAGCTTTCGCACCGGATCAAGAATATTTTTGCCGTGGTGATCGGCCTTGCCTCGCTGAAAGTGAAGCGGACGCCTGAGCATGAGCCCTTCGCGCGTGAGCTGACGGAAGTGATGCGGGCGCTCAGCCGAGCGCATGAATTTGTGCGGCCTGAAAGCGGCGTGGTGCAGCAAAGCCTCACCGGGCTCTTGACTGCGCTGTTCCAACCCTATGCGTTCAGCGAGGATGAGCCGCGCGTCAGCATCACTGGCAGCGATGCGGAAATCAGCCAGAAGGCAGCAACGCCGCTCGCGCTCGTGTTCCATGAGCTTGCCACCAATTCTGCCAAATACGGCGCGCTCAGCACCGATGATGGGCATGTGACGCTCGTTGTCGAAGATCGCGGCGATACGCTGGCGCTGACCTGGACCGAGATCGGCGGACCGAAAGTTTCGGCCAGCGGGAAAGAGGGTTTTGGCACGCGCCTGCTCGAAATGAGTGTCAGCGGACAGCTGGGCGGATCGATCGATCGCCAATACCATGAGGATGGATTGGTTGCTGCGCTGACCGTCTCAAAAAAGGCGATCAGCCAGTAACTCAGCCGGTCATCGGGCGCTCCGCCTGATAATTCGGGAAGCCCGCGCCTTCAGGCCAATGCGGGGCAACAAGCCCCATCACCTTGAACAATTCGCCCATCTGGTCTGCATCGATCAGGCGATCGCGTGCGCGCATCAGCGCCTCTCGGTGCTGCGGTGAATGTTGCGCCAGCGCTTCGGCACGCTCGCGAATGCCGAGAGCGCGCAGCCATTCACCCTGTGTCACCGTGCCCAGCACGCGCGCCTCGCGCGATCGCACCACCTGCTCCATCTGCGCAAAATCGACATGGGCGGAGATATCGACATCGCCCGGCGCCTCGAACACGCCGACGCTCTGATGACCGCTCACGGCCTGCACGGTCGAACCGCTGCGACCATGGCGATAGCCGTAATCGATAAAGAGCGCGGCACCTCTCTGATCGATTAGCCGCCCGGCGACTTCGAACATGATCGCAGCGGAGGCGGGGCTCGTTTCGATCACCGTTCCGGGCGGATCGTCACGGCGTGCTTCGGGCACAGCGCTGTCCATCGGCTGGCGACCGGGCACTTCCACGAACCGGTCGTCTTCACCCAGCCCGACCATGACTTCGCGCCAGCCTTCATCGGTCCTCACCACTTGGCGAACAGGTAGCGCGTCGAGGAACTCGTTCGCGACCAGCAGGATAGGGCCCTCGGTCGGGATGCTCGAGAGATCGTGATGATGAATGGCCCCCGGCACCGAAGCCAGCTGCGCATCACGCATCCGCCGCGAGGTTTCGACGAGATGGATGCGCGGCTCCAACCCGTATCGCGCCATCGCCCGCTGCGCATCGCGCGCCAGAGTGCCTTTGCCGGGGCCAAGCTCGACATAATGGACAGGCTCCGTGCGGCCCGAGCGAATCCACACGTCCGCCAGCCACAGTCCGATCAATTCGCCGAACATCTGGCTGACTTCGGGCGCAGTGATGAAATCGCCCCCGCCATAGCTGCTCGGCCCGCCGATGGCTTTCTTGTCCGCGTAATACCGCGCGTTCGATTCCGCCATGTAGTGCGCAAGGCTGATTGGCCCGGTGGATCTGATCAGCCGCCGGAACGTATCGCCAAGACTGCGCTTGGCATCCTCGTCACGCAGGTCGTTCACGGCTGCTCCGTTGTGATTTCCGGCGGCGCGCCTTTGGGCTGCGCCGGCTTGGTGCGCGCAGTGCCCACAGGCTTGCGTGTAAGCGACCAGATGATCAGGCCAAGGCCGAGCAGGATGAGCGGAACGGTGAGCCACTGGCCCATGGACAGCCCGGTTCGCTCGGCAAATTCCGTAAGCTGCACATCCGGCTGACGGAAGAATTCGTTCACGAAGCGGGCGAGCGAAATGAGCACGGTGAAGACGCCCACCAGCAGCCCGGTCCGGAAACGCGCCTTGGTCAGCCAGAACAGTGCCAGCATCACGGTGAGGACAACAAAGCCCTCTCCGAAAGCTTGGTAAAGTTGGCTGGGATGGCGCGGCAGGCCAAGAGGATCGGTCGGGAAAATCATCGCGATCGGCGCATCGGGTCCGGCAACGCGGCCCCACAGCTCGCCATTAACGAAATTCGCCAGGCGGCCCAGCATCATGCCCATGCCGACATTGACCGCGATGTAATCGCACACGCGCAGGAACGGCAGTCCGCCCCGCCAGCTGACCCAGGCAATCGCAGCGACGACGCCGATCAGCCCGCCGTGGAAGCTCATTCCGCCATCCCATAGCCGCAGCACGCGCCAGCTGACGAAAGTGTCGGGCTCAAACGTGTACCACAGGCTCTGATCGTAGAAAGTCGCGTAGCCCAATCGACCACCAATGATCACGCCGAGCATGCAGTAAAAGAACAAGTCATCGACATGCACCTGCGCCATCGGTGCGCCGGGCTGCTTGATCATCTTGCTGAGGTGCCAATAGGCGAACAACAGGCCGATCAGATAGGCGAGCGAATAGTACTTCAGCTCGAAAAAACCCAGATCGATGCCCGGGCGCAGGCCCAGCTCGCTCCAGTGAATGACATCGCCCGTGGCGCTCGCCAGCATGTCCAGCATATGTAATTCGCCCTTTGGCTGCATTGCGCCGATTTCGGCCCTGTGGGCTGCGCTTTGGCATAGAGCACGCGCAGGTTAAAGCCCCGCTAAACGCGCAAACACCAAACATCGCTTTGCAATGGCGGGTGGCAATGCGTATTTTGTATGAGTGAGCCTTCCCAAGATCCCCAAGCAACGCAAGATCATCGACCGGCGCGCGCTGGCAGCCGATGTCGCCTCTATCATCGAGGAGAAGGGCGCGCAGGCAGGGCGCCAGCAAGTGGTTCAGCGGCTGCGCGAGGCTTTGGAGGCAGGCCGTGCGGAGCTGGCGAAACGCCTGTCCAAGCGCCCCGGCACCGGCCATGTCCATGCACATGGTCAGGCCTTCCTGATCGACCAGCTGATCCGCGTGATCCACGATCACGTCATCACCGATGTCTATCCGGTGGGCAATCGCTCCAGCGGCGAACGCATCGCGCTGCTGGCTGTGGGGGGATACGGGCGCGGCGAAATGGCACCGTTTTCGGATGTCGACCTCGCCTTTATCACGCCGGACAAGCCGACCAGCTGGTGCGAGCAGGTGATCGAGGCGATCCTCTATTACCTGTGGGATCTCAACTTGCAGGTCGGCCATTCCAGTCGCTCTCTCGCCGAGTCCGCGCGCATGGCGAAAAGCGATCTCACCATCCGCACCGCTTTGCTGGAGGCACGCTTCCTGTGGGGCGATCAGGATGTCTACGATGCGGCGCGCGAGCAATTCTGGGGCGATGTCGTACCCGGATCGCAAAGCACTTTCATTCAGGAAAAGCTCGAAGAGCGTAATGGGCGGCATAGACGGATGGGGGATTCGCGCTACGTCGTCGAACCCAATGTGAAAGACGGCAAGGGCGGCCTGCGCGACCTCCAGACGCTCTACTGGATCGGCAAATATGTTCACCGCGTCCACAGCGCGGCAGAGCTCGTCGACAAGGGGCTATTCACGCAGAAGGAATATCGCAGCTTCCGCCGGGCGGAGAGTTTCCTGCTCGCCGTGCGCGCGCATTTGCACACCATTGCCAAGCGCGGCGAGGACCGGCTGACCTTCGATCTGCAACGCGAAGTCGCCGACCGTATGAATTACGCCGACAGGCCGGGCAAGAGCGCGGTCGAGCGTTTCATGCAAATGTATTTCCTGCAGGCGAAACATGTCGGCCACCTGACCGGCGTGTTCCTTTCCCAGCTTGAAGAACAGACTGCGGAGAAAAGCCGCTTTGCCGAATTGCTCACGGCGATGCGAAAAGGCCGCGCCAAGAAAGTGGACGGCTATCTCGTCCACGATGGCACGATTGCAGCGCCCAAGGATGACTGGTTTGCAGCCGACCCGGTGCGTTTGATCGAAGTCTTCGCCATCGCCGAGCGCGAAGGGCTGGAAGTCCATCCGCAAACAATCCGCATCGCTCGCCGCGATGCAGCGCTGATTACTGCCGAAACGCGCAAGGATGAACGCGCCAACGCCCTGTTCATGGAAGTGCTGGCCGGGCGCAGTGACCCCGAAACCGTGCTGCGCTGGATGAATGAAGCGGGCGTCTTCGGCCGCTTCGTGCCCGATTTCGGCAAGGTCAACGCGCAGATGCAGTTCGACATGTACCACCACTACACGGTGGACGAACACACGATCCGCGCCATCGGCCTGCTGAGCGAGATTGAGCGCGGCAAGCTGCTGGAAGATCATCCGCTGGCGAGCGACCTGTTGCCCAAGCTGGTCAACCGGCGGGTGCTTTATGTCGCCACGTTGCTGCACGATATCGCAAAGGGGCGCGGCGGCGATCATTCGGTGCTGGGCGCAGACGTTGCGAACAAGCTCTGTCCGCGGCTCGGCATGGATTCGAAGGAGACAGAGCTCGTCAGCTGGCTGGTCCGCTATCACCTCTGGATGAGCGCATTTGCCTTCAAGCGCGACCTGTCGGACCCCAAGACGATCACCGATTTCGTC
The DNA here is from genome assembly GCF_016019885.1 of Aurantiacibacter sediminis. GTDB lineage: Bacteria > Pseudomonadota > Alphaproteobacteria > Sphingomonadales > Sphingomonadaceae > Alteraurantiacibacter > Alteraurantiacibacter sediminis. Next base: position 193,005 of record NZ_JAEANY010000001.1, read on the forward strand.
ACCGAAGTGCACTCGCTGGAGCGCCTGCGGCTGCTCACCATCCTGACCATCGTCGATATTCGCGCGGTGGGGCCGGGCGTGTGGAACAGCTGGAAACGCCAGCTACTCGCCGATCTGTTCGAGGCGGCGCAGGAGCGCCTTCGCCTTGGCCACAAGACCCATGGCCGAGCAGAGCGCGTTGCAGCCAAGAAGGAGCGCGTCGCCGACATGCTCGGCGAACGGGCGCATCTGGTCGAGGATCTCTCAGATGCTTTCAACGACAGCTATTGGATTGCGGAGCCCGAAGATGTGATCGCGATCAACCTGCCGCATTATCAAGCGGCGAACGATATGAATCATTCGCTTTCCATCCACACCGAATATTACCCCTCGCTGGGCGCGACGCTGGTGACGGTGATCGGGGACGATCACCCGGGCCTGTTTTATCGCATCGCCGGGGCGATTACGCTGGCTGGCGGCAATATCATCGATGCGCGCATTCACACGAACCGTGTGGGCAAGGCGGTCGATAATCTGCTGGTGCAGGATCCGATGGGCAAACCCTTCAGCGAAGCGCAGCAGCTTGGGCGGCTGAAGAAATCAATCAAGGATGCCTTGGCCGACCGCATCGATATGGTGCCGAGCCTTGCCAAGCGTCCACTCAAGCAAATGCGCGCCGAAAACTTTCGCATCGCGCCGCAAGTCGATTTCGATAATGACGCGTCCAATCGCTTTACCGTGATCGAAGTGAATGCAACTGACCGCCCCGCGCTGCTGAACCGCCTGACCCGTGCCATGTTCGAACAGAGCCTGCTCATCAATTCGGCGCATATCACTCATTATGGCGAGCGCGCGGTCGATGCCTTCTATGTGACCGACCTGTTAGGCACGAAGCTGGAATCGCCCGACCGGCTGGCCAAGGTCGAGCAGGCTCTGCTCGATGCGATTGCCGCCGGCGAGCCGGAGGCGGCAAGCAAAGCAGCGTGATCAGTCCTCAGCTGCGGATGAATTCCAGTATGTGATTGAAGACATATTCGCTGAGCGGCGCGGTAAATTTGCATCCAGCCTTGTCGACTTCTGTCCAGCACACTTCCGCCTGCATCATCTGCAAGTTTGCCATTCTGACAAATATCGGCGTGCCGCGCGGCGGCATGTCGAGGATTTGCACCTGAAAACCGTTTGGCGTCAGATCCTTGATCTGCGTCTTACGCCATGCGCGAGAGCCGATTTTGATCTCGCATTCCAGATTGACTGACGCGCGACCTTTCCCACGGCGCTCCTCGGCCTCTTCCGCATTGAAGCGGTCAGCTGAATCGGTTGCTGGCTCTACCATGGCGTAAACACTTTCCCTGAGGAGATCCGTTCGTAATCAGGGTGTGTATTGCAGTGCGGTTAACTTCAGGTGTTCACGACAATCAGGCTTTTCGCCTAGCTGGCTGGCAGTTTACCGTACCCGCGCCACGCGAAGATATCCTGAGCGTCCTTCGAAGCGGATTTCATAGGCACCGCTCCAATGACGCGAGACCGTGCCGGTCCACCCTTCGCGCACGCGGTTGCGCAAAGTGGAGCCATCGATTTCGCGCCAGAGCTGGCCATTGTCCATCAGCAGCACCTGATCGCGGCGTGAGCCCCGCAGGACTTCCTGCACGGTGACCGTCAGCGTCGCCTCTTCCTCTTCCTCGCGCTCGAAAACCGCATCCTCCTCGCGGAAGCCGAATACCTCCTCGCGTCGCTCTTCCTCTGCTTCCTCACGTTCCGCAATCACGACCACCTGCTCGGCATAGGTGCGATCGAAACAGGCCAGCCGTTCGGCATCGTCGCTGATCGCTGCGCAATCGGCATAAGGATTGTCCTGCGCCTGCGCCGGGAGTGCAATTGCAAATAACGGAAAAGCGAGAAGATTGGCGTAGCGAAGGGTCATGCGAGGAATCCGTTCCGATAGATAATTCAGCATGTTCTGCGTCGCGGCTGGTCGCGCGTCAACCACGCTCGCCAAACAGCGCCGTTCCGACGCGAATATGCGTTGCGCCGAGCATGATCGCGGTGGCGAAGTCACCGCTCATGCCCATGCTGCGGCTGTCCAGGCCGTGATCGTCCGCCAGCTTTGCCATCAGCGCGAAATAGGGTGCGGGCTCTATGCCGAAGGGCGGCACGCACATGAGCCCGGCGAGCGGAATGTCGGCATTGCGCGCTTTTTCCAGCAGGCTCGGCAGATCCTTTATCGCGCAGCCACCCTTTTGGTCTTCATCGCCAATATTGACCTGCACGAAGCAGGGCACTTGCCGCCCGACCTTATCGAACGCCTTGGCGAGCGCCTTTACAAGGCTGGGCCGGTCGAGCGAATGGATACAATCGAACAGTGCTGCGGCATCTTCCGCCTTGTTCGATTGCAGCTGGCCGATGAGGTGCAGTTCGATGTCCGGTGTTTCCTCACGTAGCGCGGGCCATTTGTCCTGCGCTTCCTGCACCCGGTTTTCGCCGAACACACGCTGTCCGGCGGCGATGACGGGCGCGATTTTCTCTGTCGGATGCGTCTTGCTGACGGCGATGAGTGTCACATCCTCGGGCTCGCGCCGGGAAATCTGGCAGGCCCGGGCAATCTCCGCATTGACGGTTTCGAGGCGAGAGGTAGCGGTTTCGGTCATGTGCGCGCTATAGCGGGGCCATGGCCGCTTTCCAGCCCCTTCCCGATCTCTGGCTGCTGTCTGATGAGCGGAACGATCATGTGGTGGAGGAGCGCCTGAGAGGCTTCGGTGAGCCCGTCGGCTTCGTCTACCGCCACTACCACCTGCCCGACGCCAAGCGGTATGCGCGCTATTGCAAGCTGAACCGGATCGCTCGAGCGCAAGGACATCTCGTGATACTTGCAGACAGCGCGCTCACTGCCCGCGAATGGGGAGCGGACGGGATCTATGGCGCTCCGCTCAGCCTCTATCCGCGCCGCCACGACCTGATCCAGATCGCCGCCGCCCACAATATGCGCGAGATAGCGCAGGCGAACCGCGTGGAGGCCGATGCCGTGATGCTCTCGCCAGTATTCCCAACGCGCTCGCATCCCGGTGCGAGGACTCTCGGAGCGACACGTTGGCATGCGCTGGCAAATTACGCGCATATGCCCGTTATTGCGCTCGGCGGCATGACGCGCGAGAAGGCGAAAGTTCTTAAATCCAAACGTTGGGCGGCCATCGACGGTTTGAGTTAATCACCCAACACCATTGACCGGGGACTCGGGCTATGGGATTCTCTCCAGCGGGACATATTTGCAAAGGGATCAGACATGGCCAGCAGAGCCGCCAATCAGGGCGCGGACTGGAAAGCCGCTTTCCGTAAATCGCTCGCCCGCAGCGCGCAGCTGACGGGCGCGGTGGTGTTGTATGGCTTCACCCTCTTTCTCGCGATTGCGCTGCTCAGCTACACGCAGACCGATCCCTCGCTCTCCACCGCAGCGGGCGACGTGGTGGACAATTGGATGGGTAAGCCCGGCGCATTTGTCGCCGATCTGGCGCTGACTGCGTTCGGTTGGGTGTCGGTGCTGTTTCTCCCGCTCACCTATGTTTTTGCACGCAAATTGTGGCGTGATGCCGATGAAGAGGAAAGCTGGGGCGGCAATTGGTGGCGCACGGTGGCGATCATGCTGCTGGCGATGGCGCTGCTTTCCACCGCCTTCTCGCTCATCACCGATCCCCGCGATCACTCATGGCCAGCAGGCTTTGGTGGCCTCGCCGGACTTCTCGGCGAAGGCGGTATCCGTGCGCTTGCCGGACTGCTGCCCGAAGCCGGGCGTTTCTGGGCAATCCTTGCTGGCGGCGCGCTGAGCCTGATTGGCGGAGCTGTGCTCGCCGGACGCATCTTCGCTCTTGACTGGTCACGTTTCCTTTCAATCCCGGAATGGATTAAAAATCCGCCGCAATTAACCAAACCGGCTAACCCCTTTCAGAAAGAGGCGAAGCGCAAGCAGCGTCGCAAGCCGGATATTCGTTCTGCCGATGGCGATGATGGCGAGCCCGGCGACGGTGAGGCCCCTACTCTCGCTAAGCGCCGTCCGACCGAGATTTCCGACCCCGCTGCACCCCCGCGCCGTGCCAAGCCTGCCCCCAAGGCGGCGCAAAAGGATATGTTCGCCGAATACGATCTGCCGAGCATAGAGCTTCTCGAAGACACCGATCCCGGCAACGCCGCCCCGCTCGACAAGCTGGCGCTCGAGCGCAACGCCCGCCTTCTCGAAAACGTGCTCGACGATTTCAACGTCAAGGGCGAAATTACGGCGGTGAAGACCGGTCCGGTCGTCACCATGTATGAGCTGGAGCCTGCTCCCGGCATAAAGGCCAGCCGCGTGATCGGCCTTGCCGAAGATATCGCCCGCAATATGTCCGCCATTAGCGCCCGCGTCGCGCCGATTCCGGGCAAGACCGTGATGGGCATCGAACTGCCCAATGCAGACCGTCAGATGGTCAGCTTCAAGGAGCTGGTCGAGAGCGAAGCCTATGTGAATCATAAGGGCAGCCTGCCGATCATCCTGGGCAAAGGCATTTCGGGCGACCCGATCGTCGCAGACCTTGCCGCCATGCCGCATCTGCTCGTCGCGGGTACGACGGGGGCGGGTAAGTCCGTCGGCCTTAACGCCATTCTCCTCAGCCTGCTCTACCGCTTCACTCCCGAAGAGTGCCGGATGATCCTGATCGATCCCAAGGTACTGGAACTGAAGAGCTACGAACACATCCCCCACCTCCTGGCCGAAGTTGTGACCGAGCCGCCCAAGGCCGTGCGCGCGCTCAAATGGGCGGTCGAGGAAATGGAGCGCCGCTATCGGCAGATGTCGGATGTCGGTGCGCGTAACCTCGCCGGCTTCAACGACCGCGTCCGCGCTGCTGCTGCCAAGGGCAAGCCGCTCCAGCGTACCGTCCAGACCGGCTTCGATCCCGAGACCGGCGAAGCGATCATCGAGGAAGAACTGCTCGAATACGAAGTCCTGCCGCAGATCGTGGTGATCGTGGATGAGCTCGCCGACCTCATGCTCGTCGTCGGCAAGGAAATCGAAGGCATGCTCCAGCGCCTGTGCCAGAAGAGCCGCGCGGCAGGCATCCACGTGATTACCGCGACGCAGCGGCCCAGCGTCGATGTCATCACCGGCGTCATCAAGGCTAACCTTCCGACGCGCATCAGCTTTGCCGTATCCAGCCGCATCGACAGCCGCACGATCATCGGCGAGCAGGGTGCGGAGCAGCTGCTCGGCAAAGGCGACATGCTCTACAAGCCGCTCTCCGGCCAGTTAACCCGCGTCCACGGCCCCTTCGTCAGCGACGAAGAAGTCGAAAAGGTCGCCGAACACTGGCGCCAGCAGGGCGCGCCGCAATATATCGATTCCGTGACCGAAGAGCCCGAAGACGGCGGCTTCTCCTTCGAGGACGAATTCACTGCCAGCGACAATCCCGAAGAGCGCAAATATCGCCAGGCCTGCCAGATGGTAATCGAGAACCAGAAGGCGAGCGGGTCATGGCTCCAGCGCCAGATGAAAGTCGGCTACAACACCGCCGCCAACTGGATCGAGCGCATGGAAAGCGAAGGGCTTGTGGGGCCAGCGAACCACGTCGGCCGGCGAGATATCTACCGCGATAAGGATGGCAATCCGATTTGAGGGAATTCCTTGCTTCGCTGGTATTGATGGCTGCAGGCACATTTGCCTTGCCGCCCGCCTCGGCAACAGCACAAGACGATGCGGAGTATGAGCGCGCGTGCCCATGGGAACAGCGCGAAGAGCCGGCTTGTGTGGAAGCGCGGGCCGCGCAAAGTGCGACAGCATACGGCCTCGCACCGATTTCCGATATCGAAGGCGAAGAGTATCGCATCTATCTGATCGACGCCTGGGATCAGGAGCGTCATGTAATTGTATTTGCCCGCCCGGCTGGCCAGACCCCCGAACTGACTGTCCGCTTTGCAGTTGATCCACAATTCACGCTCACGCAACCAATCTCGGGCGAAGTTTGGAACAGGGTGGAACGTGAGAGTGCACTGATCACTTGCAGTGTTGGCCCTCCCCCGCCGCGCAACGATGACCGCATCGTCGTATGCGCAGATGGTATCTTGGCAGTTGTCGAAACCAGATCAAGTGATGGTAATATTCGCCGCGCAGCTGGACATAGTTGCGACCGAGCGCTCGGCCGACCAGGCGTTCTAGCATATAACTATGCCGAACGACTGCATCTGCTAGCGGCAAACACTCTCATACGATGCGCCGATCTCAGCCGGGAAGAGTTCAGCGCACCTTGGTCGCTGCTTGACCAGTGTTCCCTGCTTGAAGGTGATACCGTTGCCGCGTCGCATGCATTGAATTTATTCGCTCGCTTTGAGCTTGGCGGGAACGATTATGCTCTGCCCGAACGGATTCTCGCTCGCGGCGCCATCCTGACCGATCACGACGGAGCCATCGTCGAGGGGCGAGCGGCCATCACCGCTTATTGGAAGACGAATTTTGAAAGCGTCAGGCCATATCGAGCGTCTGGATTGAATCCAGAGACAGTCCAAATTAGGGCTAATATTGATCTCGCAGAGAGCGACGGCCGTGAGGGCCCCGACATGTGGATCGACGAAGCGATCATCATCTTTGGTCGCGAAAACTATCGCCCGTTGGTCGTTACCCGCATCGAACTCGGCGAACCAATTGAACTCACCGAGCCTGACGAAGACAACTAGTTCCTTCCTTCTCAAAATGCTTTAAGCGCCGGCAATGAGCGAATCCGCCGACAAGCCGAAGAAACGCAAACCCTCACCCGCCGATATTGTCGGATGGCGGGAGCTGGTTTCGCTGCCGGAGCTCGGTCTCGACGGCATTCCTGCCAAGATCGATACCGGCGCGCGTACGTCTTCGCTGCATGCTGAGGTGATCGAGGATTTCGAGCGTGATGGAGAACGCTATGTCCGCTTTTGCGTCGACTGGGGCGGCGAGCGTCATACTTGCGAGGCGATACATGTGGACATACGCGGCATCACCAGTTCCAATGGCGAAACCCAGCGCCGCTATGTCATCAAGACGCCGCTGACGATCGGTAGCTTTACTTTCCGCGCCGAGATCAGCCTGGCGGATCGATCGGACATGAAATTCCCGATGCTGATCGGCAGGTCGAGCCTGCGGCGGCGGTTTGTCGTCGATTCAGGTCATTCCTGGTTGCAAACACCCGGCATGGAGCCGGTGAAAGGTCATAAGCCGTGAAAATTGCCATGCTGGCGCGAAACGCCAATCTCTATTCGCACAAGCGCCTTGTCGAAGCGGCGGAGGATCGCGGGCACACGCTCGATATCCTCAACACCACGCGCTGCACGGTCAATATCGCCAGCCACCGACCGACGCTCACCTATAATGGTGAGACGCTGTCGGGGTATGACGCGGTCATTCCGCGTATCGGCGCCTCAATCACCAATTATGGACTTGCCGTGTTGCGGCAGTTTGAAATGGCGGGCTGCTGGCCGCTGAATGAGAGCGTCGCCATCGGGCGCAGCCGGGACAAGCTGCGCAGCATGCAGATCCTCGCCAAATATGGCCTCGGCCTTCCGCTGACGGCCTATGCCAATGACCCCAAGCAGGCAGAAGAGATTATCAAAGCCGTGAACGGTCCGCCGGTCGTCATCAAGCTACTCGAAGGTACGCAGGGCATCGGGGTGGTGCTGGCCGAAACGATGAGCAGCGCCAAATCAGTTGTGGAGGCGTTTCGCGGCGCGAATGTGAACATCCTGGTGCAGGAATTCATCAAGGAAGCCGGCGGCACCGATATTCGCGCGCTGGTGGTCGGCGGTAAAGTCGTCGCGGCGATGAAGCGTACAGGCGCGGCGGATGATTTCCGTTCCAACCTACATCGCGGGGGCAGCGCAGAGCTGATCAAGATCACCCCCGAAGAACGCTCCACCGCCGTACGCGCGGCCAAGCATATGGGGCTGAACGTCTGCGGCGTGGACATGCTGCGGTCCAATCATGGCCCCGTGATTATGGAAGTAAACTCCTCCCCCGGGCTCGAAGGGATCGAGAAAGCGAGCGGCAAGGATGTTGCAGGCACGATCATCAAGTTTATCGAGGACAATGCGAAGGACGGCAAGACCAAGACCCGCGGCAAAGGATAGCATCTTCGGCTGACCGCAAGGATCGCGGCGCAAAACCTTTCGCTTTAAGGTTAGCAATTCCTAAACCACTCACTCAGTAGAAACCCTGACATGTTCAGGGACAAACCCCTCCGTGCTGCCATGGCGCGCGCTCGCAATGTGCTGCGCCTGATTGCGCTGGTCGGCTGCGCATTTGTGCTCATCGCTTCTCCTGCCAACGCGCAGGATGAGGCGGACGATGGCGCGTGGGTGCTCGATCCGTTTGCGCGGGTCGAAGCTGGGATCGTCCTGTCCGAAAGCGGGGACCGCGAAAACGACCTCATCATCAATGGCGATGGCGGCTATCTGCGCGCGCAAATTGGCATCACTTTCGGCAATGATACAAGCGAACTGCGCCTTGATGCCGACCGCATCGAAGTCGAACGATTTGACTCGGCCACGGGGCGTGACGGCTTCAATCGCGATCGCCTGACAGCGCAATTCAGCCAAGCGATCGACGATGATTGGGAAGTGCAGCTGCGCGGCCGCCTGTATGACGATCTTGTCACGGTGGAATCGATCGATACGGACGAATTGCAAGGCTCCGTCCAGGTCGAATACGAGCCTGAGCGCGCGCATCGCTTTCGCCTGCGCGGCACATGGCGAGACCGGGAATATGACGATGGCGAAGGCGTGAATGGCGCATCATCGACAGGCCAAGGCCCGCGCGTCGACTTCGAATATCGCCACCGGATCGGCCGCTATCACTACATCAATTTCGATCTGCGCGCCGAAGAGATCAATTCAGCCAATCCCGACCGCGCCTATACCCGCGAATCCGTCGGCGCGTCCTACACCCGCCCGATCACGCGCAACTTGCGTGTGCGTCCTGCGATAGAGCTGCGGCATACGCGTTTCGACGGTCGCTTCACCGTCGATGCGGAAGAGCGCGACGATACGCAGGTAGTGCCCGAAGTCGAATTGCTCTGGTGGACCGGTAATTGGCGGATCGAGGGCGAAGCCAAATACATTTTCAGCAGCAGCAATGATCCGTCGCGGGACCGCGAGGGGTATCGCTTTGCCGTGAGCGTGGGCTATGTCTTCTAAGCTCTGGCGCAAATGGCGCCTCAGCAGGTGGCGCAAGCTGCGACGGGTGCTGTCCAAGGCGACCCCGCAGATCAAACGGCCCGCCCTTATCGGCGCGGCCGTTTTCGGCGTTATTGCCCTGCTCGCATTCCTGGGCATCGCCAATACAACCAACGCATTCTACATGCCGCAATCGCTGGGGGAGAATGCCGTTTCCTACCAGGTCTGGGGCATGAAGCCTTCGAACCTGCTGATGGCCCTGCCCATCGGCGCATTCCTGGTGGTGCTGGCGCGTAGCTTCGTCGGGATGAAGGCATTCGGCCTGTTTACGCCCATGCTGATCGCCATCGCCTTCCTGCAGATCGGCCCCATTTACGGCCCGCTGGTGCTGATGTCGGCTGTGGGCGTCGGCATGCTGGTCGCCCCCACACTTCTCAAACTGCGCATGACGCGCGTGGGCTTCCTCGGCGTGCTTATCAGCTTCGTCGTGTTCGTGCTCGCCGCGTTGCAGGTGGCTTTCGATACCGAATTGCAAGTTGATGCCTTCCCCGTCGTGGTGACTGCGCTGGTGGTCGAGCGCTGGTATCGCCAATGGGAGAAGGATGGCCCGTGGGAAGCGTTCTCCATCGCCATGAGCACATTCTTCCTGGCACTGATCATCCAGTTTGTGATGGTCAGCCGGGTTGCCCTTACACTCATCGAAATTTCACCGCTGGTGCTGCCCGGCTTTGCCGGTCTCGCGATTGCCCTGCTTGGCCGATATCGCGGCCTGCGCATCAGCGAAATCAAACGCTTCGCCCCTATCTGGCTTGAAGGAAGACGCAATGCCAAAGCTATCGCAGCTCTTGAAGAGGCCGCCCAGGCGACGGAAGTTTCGAACGGAACAGACGAGCCAAAGACCGAAGAAGAAGACATCATTATCGCGCCTGTCGCGCCTCGAATTCCCCAAATTCCAATCCCGACCTTTGGCACGAGCTTCGGACGAGAGCTTGCGCCGATTGAAGTTCGGAAGCCCGATGGACGAGATTCTTGGGATCAACTTGCGCAACGCCATCATCGCCAAATACAACCCGCGCTGGGCGATCGAACAAGCGCGCGACAAGGTGGCGGCCAAAGTGGCCCTGAACGCTGGCGGCGTCGTAACTACCGGCACGATATGCGTAATCTCCAGCTATGGGGATCTGCTTGATTTCGACCCGTTGCGCGATTTGCCCGACAGTTGGGCGATCAAGCCTGCGCGAGGGTCACAGGGTGACGGCATCGTTCTCGCCTTGAGGCGCGAGGGCAACAATTGGTACAAGGGATCGGGCACGAAGCTGACGCCCAGCGATGTGGTGAACCACATCCGCCGGATCGTGGATGGCGGCTTTTCTGGCGACAGCGCGGCAGAGGATGCTGCGCTGATTGAGCCGCTGATCCGGCCCGATAAACGCATCCTCGAACTGGTGCCCGAAGGCCTGCCGGACGTGCGCGTCATCAGCTTGCGCGAGCATCCCCTAATGGCGATGATGCGCATCCCGACGCTCGCCTCGGACGGCAAGGCGAACCTGCACCAGCGCGCCATCGGTGCGGCAGTCGATATCGATACGGGCGTTATTACCCGCGCAATGGTCGTCGGCCGCGAAATCACACATCACCCGGACACCGGCTTCAACCTCATCGGCGTGAAGCTGCCCGAATGGGACCGGGTGCTGGAAATGAGCTCCAAATGCAGCGCCGCGATCGGTCTCGGCTATCTCGGTGTCGATATCATTCTCGATGAAAATGACGGCCCGATGGTGCTTGAAGTCAACGCGCACCCCGGCATCGAAATCCAGAATATCAACCAGAAAGGTCTGCGGGCGAAGATGCTTGAAGCAGGCGAGAAGTGCTGACCAAGGCGAAATTATACTTAAGAAATAGAGCGTCTCGTAAACCTTAACCGGCTTGACCTCATTGATTTATTGAAACAACCTTTCTTCCGTCTTGGAAGCGAGTCACTTTTACCCGGTCTCGCTTCCCAAATTGGGGAGAGACCGATGTTTTGCAAAATCCGTTCCACCGCCTGCCTGCTTGCCGCCACTTCGATGATGGCGATGCCGATCGCCGCACAGGCGGAAGATGCAGCCCAGCTTGTTGATATTAACGGTATGTTCGCTGCCGATGCGGAGACCGAGCTGCGCAATCGCGGGTTCGGCTTTGTGAGCCACAATCGGAACTCGCAGGGCTACAATTACAGCTATTGGTGGGACGAAGAGGATGATGACTGCGTGCAGGTCGAGGAATACCGCGGTCGCATCCAATCCATCACCGATGCAAGCGATCAGGACTGCGGCCATCACATGAATGCTGATGCCACGGCTGCGCTGGGTGTCGCAGCGGGTGCAGCCGTTCTTGGCGCGATCTTTGGGCACAACAGCAACCATCACGATGATAACCGCCACAGCGACGATCATGCTTACGAACGCGACTATGAGCGCGGTTATAATGACGGGCTGCACAACGCATCCTATCACAACCGCGACCGGTCGGAGGGGTACTCCGCTGGCTATTCGGCCGGGGTGGATCAACGTAACACCAACTTGCGCCATCACAGCCGGCGTGGCGGATACCATCAGGCAGCGCAGATCAGCGACCTGCAGGGCTCGCGCGCAGCCGGTGCCATGGACACGATGGAAAGTCGCGGCTTCCGCCAGGTGGACAATTTCACGAGCGGCAATACGCGCTATTCAATCCAATATAACCGGAACACGCGCCAGTGCGTGCAAATGACGATCGCTGATGGCCACATCTACGACATTCGCGATATCGGCCAGAACCCGAACTGCCGTTGAGGAGAGCGTGATGCGTCGAGTTGCACTTTTGGGTGCTGCCCTAGCCTTCCCGCTCGCTGCCTGTGGCGGGGAGGCCGAAACGCTCGATCCTGAAACCACGGAGGAGCTGGCTGAAATTCCCGAAAGCCTCGCACCTTTTGGAGATGGATACCCTGCTTCAGGCGATCCGTGTCGCCAGCTTGGCGAAAGCGAGGCGACCTCCAACTACCTGGATGACAGCGCACTGCTGGTCGGATGCCCCAGTGAAGCCTCGGCAGAGGCGCTGGGCGGCGACATCGTCGGCAATGTCGAAGGCGTACGCTTGGTCTCCGTCCCGATGGGCGATGCCAATGTCGGAATGGGCGAAAACGGACCGCCTCCACCTGCTGAGGGCGATGCCTTGGTCGATGGCACCGAATACAACGCCACGACTATTCTCGATTGCGGTTTTGACGGCGCAGAGCCCACGCAACGCTGTGATGCGGGTGTCGTGCGCAACTGGATGGAGGACGGCTCGCATCTCGTCGAGGTTCAAAAACCCGATGGCTTCAAACGCGCGCTGTTCTTCGACGGCACGACGCCTGTGGGCGCAGACAGCGCAGAGGCTGACGGTTCGGCGGGCTGGGATTTCGATTACACCCGCGATGGCGACCGGGTGACCATACAGTACGGGCCCGAAACCTATGTCATCGTCGATGCGCTGATCACCGGTGGCTGATGTGACAGCGGAGGCACCACAGCGGCCAGTGGCGAAATGGGCGTTTCTCATATTTGCCATCTTTTACGTGATCGCGGTCTTCCTCTTGCTCGTCGGAACCTATGGCTGGTTCGGGCAGGAGCGCGACCCGCTGTCGGGTATTTTCCTGATGCCGCTGGGCTTGCCCTGGAACTTGCTCGGTGAGCAGGCTGGGCTGGGAGGACCGGCGCTCGGCATCGGTGCGCCTTTGATCAATGCGGCGGCACTCTATTGGATATGGAAGCGGTGACCTGAGCCTTGGTCGGGGAAGTCCGAATGCCCCGCAATTAGGCTTTGGCCATTTGCCCTGTTGCCAATTGGCGGATCGCCGCTGGTTCGCCGATGATGGAAAGCAGGTCATTTGCCCGCAATTTCAAATCATCGCGAGCGATAATCAATTCGCCGCCCCTTTCGACCATCACAATCAGGCAGCTTTCGGGCAAAGGGATTTCGGACAGCGGTTTGCCGCTCGCATCCGCCAGCGCGGGGAAATCGGCAGGATATCCGTGCAGGAAATGGTCGTCGCGAACGAGCAGCGCATTCATCGCCGCCTCGTCCTTTGCCGAAAGCCAGCGTTCCTCGAAATCGGGGCTGCGCGCGATTTCGGCAAGGTGCCCGGCAATGCGCAAATCGAGGCCCACCGGTTCTTCCGGCACCAACAAGATAACCACCGTGTGCAGATCGTGCTTGCTGCCGAAGGAGATTTGCGCCTCTTCCCGCAGGCGGAAAACGAACATGCACGGCTCCGAAATCTCCGGAACGGAGCGGTGCATCAGCATCACCTTCGCCAGTACGCGGTGACGCTCATACGGATTGGTTTCCAGATCGCCGCGCAGAGCGTCCGCATCGATGCCAAACCGCTCTTCGCCTTCGCCGACGGCGCGTTCGAGCAGGATTTCCAGATCGAAATGGCCACTATCCAGATCGATCATCGCAGAGCGCGCAATCGCGGCTTCGTAGGTCAAATTCGCCTCGGCCGTACGTGCGTGCACGATCGACATCAGCTCATGCTCGATACCTTCATAGCGGCTCTTGCCCAGCTGTTCATGCATATGGAAGATCGCGCCGCGGCGCTTCACCTGGTCGGCAGCGTAAAACTGATACCAGAGCGCCGATCCGATCACGATGAGTCCTGTAAAGCCGATGGGGAGGTAGCCCATCTCGACGATCAGCCAGAAGGCGATCAGGATTCCCCCGACTGGGACCCAAGGATAAAACGGCGTGCGAAAGCCCGGCTTGTAGGAAGAAATGCCGCTTTCGCGCATCACGATCACGGCAAGGCAGACGAGCCCGAACAGCAGCAGCTGGAAGGCGCTGGCGAGCTTTGCCACCGAGGCGACATCGAACAGCACAAGCACCGCCACCATCGCGCCGACCGTTACCGCAATGGCGAGGCTCGGCGTCTCGAAACGGCTGAGCGTTGCGAGCTTTTCCGGCAATAGCTTGTCCTTCGCCATCGCAAAGGGATAGCGGGAGGCCGACATGATCCCGGCATTGCCTGTAGACGCGAAGGCAGCAATGGCCGCGACCACGATCAGGATCACGCCGAGGTCGAATGGCACCCAGCCAAGAAATGCCGCCGCGCCATCCGCCATTGGCGTGAGGCTGCCGAACAGTTCTTCCGGTGTCAGCAGCTTGACCAGCAACAGCGTGCCGAGCGTGTAAATCGCCGTGGCGGTGAGAAGTGCCAGCGTCATTCCCAGCGGGACATTGCGATCGGGATTCTCGATCTCTTCCGCGACGCTCGCGACTTTTGTCAGGCCGGCATAGGACACGAAGACGAGGCCTATGGTGGAAATAAAACCGACCAGTCCATCGTTGAAAAACGCGCCATACTCCGGACCCGGCGTAAAGGCGTCGGGCACGCCCACTTCGGCGAAACCGAGGATGACGAAGGCGCCAAGAATTACCACGAGAGTGGTCACCAGGATGCGCTGGAGCATCGTCGTTTCTTTTGCGCCCGCATAGTTGATCGCGCCGAAAACCAGCGTCAGAACGACCGCAGTCAGCGTGATTGGCACATCGAGATAGAGTCCAAGGTAGGCGCCCATGCCCACCAGTGCGAAGGCGCTTTTGAACACCACCGCGACCCATGATCCAAGGCCGCCAATTGCTCCCATCAGGGGCCCCATCGCGCGATCGAGGAAGAAATAGGTTCCGCCCGATTTGGGCATGGCGGTGGAGAGTTCGGCCATGCAATACATGGCCGGAAGGATCAGGAAACCGGCGGCAAAATAGGCGAGATAGACGGAAGTGCCGGTAGTCGCCGCAGCAATGCCGGGCAAGAGGAACAAACCGGACGAAAACATCGCGCCTGTCGCCATCGCATAAACGTCGAACAGCTTCAGACTCTTTGAAAGAGCAGCTTCGTCGCCGCCGGAACCTGCCATCGATTTTCCTTTTTACGCGAGAATTCTTCTTATCTGAAGGCATTTACGCATCGCGGCAAGGCTTGTGCCCGGATTAAGCCTGGTCTGAAGTTCGCTTCGCGTGGGAAAACAGGCCGAGGCGTCTATGCGACTCTCTGCCCCGCCCATAAAGTGATCAATGTGAATACGGACATCGAAATCGGGAAGGATGCCCACGGCACGCCGGTACCGGTGGACGTGGAGGAACTGCTGGCCACGCGGCTGCTGGTGCAGGGCAATTCGGGCAGCGGAAAGTCGCATTTGCTGCGCCGCCTACTCGAACAGAGCGCTGCGATGGTGCAGCAGATCGTCATCGATCCCGAAGGCGATTTCGTCTCGCTGGCCGATCATTTCGACCATGTCGTGATCGAAGGCGGCAGCTATTCGGTGCGCGAGATCGAGGCGCTGGCAGGCCGCATCCGGCAGCACCGCGCAAGCGTTGTGCTTTCGCTCGATGATCTGGAAGTCGAGCAGCAAATCCGCTGCGCCGCCGCTTTCCTGACCGCCCTGTTCGATGCTCCGCGTGAGCACTGGTTTCCCGCGCTGGTGGTGGTCGATGAAGCGCAGATGTTTGCGCCCGCTGCTGCCGGAGAAATGGCCGAAGACACGCGCCGCATGACGCTTTCCGCCATGACCAACCTCATGTGCCGGGGCCGCAAGCGCGGACTTGCCGGGATCGTGGCGACGCAGCGCCTCGCCAAGCTTGCCAAGAATGTCGCGGCAGAGGCGAGCAATTTCCTTATGGGCCGCACATTCCTCGATATCGATATGCAGCGCGCCGCCGACCTTCTCGGCATGGATCGCAAGCAGGCAGAGCGCATTCGCGATTTGCAATGCGGCCATTTCCTCGGGCTTGGTCCGGCGGTGAGCCGCCGCCCGGTGGCGGTGCATATCGGCGATGTAAAATCGGGCGGGAAGAATGCCGCAACGGCGCTTACTCCGTTGCCGCAGGCCGACGCCGCATCCATGGGCGAATTGCTGCATGCAGACCTTGCCGAGGAGGCGGCTGAGCCAGTGCGCGCTCCGCCGCCTTCGCCCCCGCCTGCCCCGCCGGTCGAAGCCATTGCACAAAGCCTGGCAGAGCGCGCCGAACCGGTGTCGGATAGCGACGGTGACCAACCAGCCATTCCCTTACCGCAGGGCGATGTGGACGGGCTGTTGCGCGAAATGGCCGCAGAAGAAGGCGCGACATTCAAGCCGGTCGCAACTCTGTTCCGCACCTTCGCCACCCGCTGCCGGGAGCGCGCAATTCCCTCTGCACACATCGACATGGGCGTTTTCCGCCGCATGTTCGCATTTGCCAGCGCCGGGGTGGACCAGCTCGATCCGGCTGCGCGCGAAGCGGTCGAGGAGATGGCAAGCCAAGTGGCTGACGATGTGCTCGCGCCCTATCTCGCCATCGTCGTCGCCGCCGCCAAGGGCCAGCGTGCTCCTGACGAAGACACGCTCGCCCGCGTCTACGGCACCGCCAGCCCGGGCCGCATCCGCCGGCTGCTCGATCATCTGGAGAAGACCGGCCTAATCAGCGTGCATGAGGATTTCGGCGGCGAGCGAACGATTACCGTTCCCGGCATCGAAGCAGTCATGGCCTGAGCCTCATTGGCTAATCCGATAAGCGTTGCCCGAAACCGGTTTCGCCTGTAACGAGCGCGCAAAATCTCATCCATCGGAGTCCCCCATGCGCATCGGTTGCCCTACTGAAATCAAGAACCGCGAATATCGCGTCGGCCTGACGCCCGAAAGCGCGGGCGAGCTGGTGAATGCCGGGCACGAAGTCTGGATGCAGGCAGGCGCGGGCGCAGGCATCGGTGCCTATGACGCGCAATATCGCGATCGCGGCGCGAAGGTGGTCGATACCGCCGAAGAAATCTTCGCCGAATGCGAAATGATCGTGAAAGTAAAAGAGCCGCAGGCGAGCGAGCGCGCCATGCTGCGCGAAGGCCAGCTGCTTTACACCTATCTGCACCTCGCACCCGACCCCGATCAGACGCACGAGCTGGTCGAATCGGGCTGTACCGCCATCGCCTATGAAACGGTCACCGGTCCGCGCGGCGGCCTGCCACTGCTTACCCCGATGAGCCAGGTGGCTGGCCGCATGAGTATTCAGGCAGGTGCACATGCTCTTGAAAAAGCGCAAGGTGGCCGCGGCGTGCTGCTCGGCGGCGTACCGGGCGTGATGCCGGGGAAGGTAGTCATCATTGGCGGCGGTGTCGTCGGCTTTAACGCAGCACAAATGTCGGCGGGTCTTGGCGCAGACACCGTGATCATGGATCTCGACCCTACAGTGCTGGAAAAAGTCGGCACCCATTTCGAAGCGCGAGCCAGCACCCGCTTTGCCAGCAAGGCGAATGTCGAAGAAGCGGTCGCCGAGGCAGACATGGTTGTCGGCGCAGTTCTGGTGCCGGGTGCCGCCGCACCCAAGCTGGTGAGCCGTGCGATGCTCTCGACCATGAAGCCGGGTGCCGTGCTGGTGGACGTCGCGATCGATCAGGGCGGATGCTTTGAAACGAGCAAGGCGACCACGCACGATGATCCGACCTATGTGGTTGATGATATTGTGCATTATTGCGTCGCCAACATGCCCGGCGCTGTCAGCCGCACCAGCACCTATGCGCTCAACAATGTCACGTTGCCGCACGCGCTGCGCATCGCCAATCTGGGCTGGAAAGAAGCCATGCGCACCGATCCGCATCTGGCGCAGGGCCTCAACGTCCATGCCGGCCGCGTGACATATCCAGCCGTGGCGCGCGAATTGGGGTATGATGAGTTGCCAATCGGGCAGGCCATCGCCTGATAAACAGCGGGGTCTGTCCGTCGCAAAGCTATCGCTGAAATAAAACGAAAAATCGCGATTTTTTCGCTCTCGTTTTAACTTAGGTTTAGGCGTATTCCTTTATCCCCTTCGCGATGAGGGGGAACCGGATCAACTTTTTGCTCACGCGATTGGCCGTGTGGATAGCGGTATTGGCGGTGGCCATGCCCTCGTCCCATGCCCTCGCACAGGGTGCTGCCGGAGCCTCTGCACCAGAACGGGCTTCGCTGAAACAGGCCTGCCGCGCGCCAGCGCCGCTTGGGGAAAATCTCGAGACGATCTTGCCCACACTCGAATGGAACTGCGACCCTGCGCCGCGAACTGTCTCTCTTGATCCAGAGCGCATTGTCCTGCGCTTTGATGTCAGCGATAGCGAAGGCGGTGACAGGCTTGCCTGGTTCCTGACCGATCGAAGCCGCTTCGAGGCAGTGACGATTATCACCGAAAGCCTCGACGGAAGCCTTTCAGCACGCCGCTGGCTGCATGGCGAAGGCGAGCACTCCAAAGCTGGCGCCATGGTCAAATTCCCGTTGAGGGACAGGACACAGGAAGCCCGATATATCTACGTCGCGATCGACAGACCGACGACGCTTGCATCGATCAGGCGCGCGCAACTGGCGGAGAATGACCCCATCGCGGTCCCCGCTACGCAAGCGAAAACACTGCTGATCGCGGCTCTATGTGGTCTGCTGATCATGCCACTCTTCTTCAACGTGGCGTTTTACCGCGTTCTGCAACAGCGATTTGTGATTTGGCACGGCGTGCTGACAACAGCCGTCCTGCTGACGATTCTTGTCGATTCTGGCGTCATCACTTTCTTCCTACCGCTGGGCGTATCCTTCCTCGCAACGGCAGACGCGTTTATGCTGGGCATGGCAGTGGCCGTTGGCGGAATGTTCGGCTGGACATTCCTGGATGGTTCGCGGCTCGACAGCCGGTTGCGGCTTGCCTTTCCCATAGCTGCGGCTTGGATGGCTGCTGTCAGCGTGCTGCACGCCGCATTCCCCTTTGCGCTGCGTCCGTGGCATCACAGCCTCTACAACGCTGCTTTCGTCCCCGTGCTGGCGATATTTATCATCATGCTTTTCGCCGCCATGCGCCGCGGCAGCAGGGAAGCGCGCGTGCAGCTGATGGGCTGGTCGATGGTGCTGGTCGCCGTGGCCATGACGATGACCGACCACTTCATCCCCTTCGCATCCTCTTTCGACCTAATGACGCTGTTCTATGTCGGCTGCACCATGGGCACGGCGGTGGCGAGCTTTGGAGTGGCGGACCGGATGATGGTATTGAAGCATCAGCGCGACAAAGCGCGCACAGAAGCGCGTTTGCTGGAAAAGCTGTCCGAGCGCGATCCGTTGACGGGCCTCTACAATCGCCGTGTTGTGGAAGAACGCTTCATGGAATTGCGCCGTGGCGGCTATTCGGCGCTCGCCGTTCTCGATCTCGATAATTTCAAATCGATCAATGACACTTTCGGTCACGCTGTAGGCGATGAAGTGCTGCGTATCGTCGGCGCGTCGCTCAATAATGAAGAGGGCGTGCTCGCCGCGCGTATGGGCGGTGAGGAATTCCTGCTGCTGGTTGAAGGTGAGGGTCCGGCAATCGAAGCGGAGCGCCTGCGTCTCGCAATCTCAGCCCAAATTCATGACCAGCTTAGATTGCCGCGCGCTGTCACCGCCAGCATGGGCATTGTGGTGGCTCCAGGCCAAACGCTTTCCGAGATGGGCTTTACGCAGATGTACGATCGCGCCGACCGCCTGCTTTACGAAGCGAAAGCGTCCGGCCGCGACCGGACCATGAGCGAGCATTTGAAGGCTTTCGAACCGCGCCGCGACAAAAACCGTCGGCGCGAGGATCGCAGGCAAGCTGCCTGATCTATCGGGTGGGCGTGTCCCAACCACCTTCGGGCATGAAGGGCGCGGCTACCTCGCTCGGCACACGCAACAGTTTTCCGCTCGCTTTTTCTATCATCGCCCACGTCGTCTTGGCGCGCACGAGCTCTTTGCCGTCGCTGTCGGTGAAGCTGTAGTGCCGATTGAAGCGCGGGCCGCGCGGACCTTCGCGAATTTCGGTGAGGCCGGTGACTTCGGCCCCTTCAGCCACATTGCCGCGATAATCGATCTCATGCCGCAGGACGAGCCAGACAAACTGATCCTTGTCCTCCTCGCGCGCCTGCGCATCCCAATGCGCTCCGGAAAGGTCTTCCATCCAGCGCACCCAGACGGTGTTGTTGACGTGTCCGTTCACATCGATGTGCTCGGGCAGTGCGGTGAATTGGAGGGAGAAGGAGTTGCTCATGCCGCGTCCTCCACCGGCACTCCCATCTGCCAGAGGATAAACGCCATTTCCTCCGCCGTTTCGCGGATGCCTTCGAAGCGGCCCGACTTGCCGCCGTGGCCTGCACCCATGTTGGTCTTCATGATGAGGAGGTTATCGTCGGTCTTCATCTCACGCAGTTTCGCGACCCACTTGGCTGGCTCCCAATAGGTGACGCGCGGATCGTTGAGGCCGGCGGTGACCATCATAGAAGGGTAGGCCCGCGCGCTCACCTGGTCGTAGGGCGAATAACTGCGGATCAGCTCGAAAGCGTCCTTGCTCTCGATCGGATTGCCCCATTCGGGCCATTCACCCGGTGTCAGCGGCAGCGTTTCGTCGAGCATCGTGTTGAGCACATCGACGAATGGGACATCGGCAACGATAGCACCGAACAGCTCGGGCGCCTGGTTGATCACCGCCCCCATCAGCTCGCCGCCTGCAGAGCCGCCGCTGGCCGTCAGCTTGCCGGCGGAGGTAAAGCCATGTTCGACAAGCCCGCGTGCGACATCGACGAAATCGTTGAAAGTGTTTGTGCGCTTTTCCAGCTTGCCGTCGAGATACCATTGCCGTCCAAGATCATCCCCCCCGCGGATATGCGCTATGGCATAGGCAAAGCCGCGATCGACGAGGCTGAGGCGGGTGGTCGAAAAGCCCGGCGGAACGGCAATCCCATAGGCGCCGTAAGCATAGAGGTGCAGCGGTCCGCCAGCGCCGCCATTCAGCGCGTCACGGTCCTTGCGATACATCACGCTGACCGGAACCTTCACCCCGTCGCGCACTTCGATTTCCAGCCGCTCGGTTGCGTAGAGGTCACGGTCGTATCCCGAAGGGATCTCTTGCACCTTGCGCGGTTCAAGCCGTTTGTCGGTGACATGGTAGTCAAAGGTCGTGGCCGGGCTCACCATGCTCGCATAAGACAGGCGTAGTACGCCGGTCTGCCATTCGGGATTGCTGCCAAGCCCAGCTGTGTAGGATGCCTCGGGAAAGGCGATGGGTTCGACCCGCTGCGGATCGTCATAATACCGCAGTTCGATGAAATCGAGCCCTCCGCGCCGCCCTTCTAGGACGTAGAAATCGGCGAAAAGCTCGCAATCGGTGAGGTAGGATTCTTCCGAACCTTCGATCAAGGTCGTCCATGAACCCGGCGACTCAAGCGGCGCAGTGGCGAGACGGAAATTCTGGTGGGTGTCGTTGGTCAGGACATAAAGAAGCCCATCGCGTTCATCGACATCGTATTCAACGCCCTTCTGGCGCGGCTTCACGAGCAGGGGCTCTGCACAGGGATCGTTGGCAGGAACAAGCCGTAACTCGCTCGTTTCATGGTCTGTTGCGGAGAAGATCAACCATCGCTCATTGGCAGACAGGGCGCATCCAACGGAGAAGCCGATATCCTCTTCGAAATACAGCGTTACATCCTCGCTCTGCGGTGTTCCGAGCCGATGCATCAGCAAAGTGCGGGTACGCCAGTTTTCGTCAGCGCGGCCATAGACCAGCGCGCTACCATCGGTCGTGAAAACGATATTGCCAACGGTACCTTCAACCGCGTCATTACCCCATGGCGCGCGTGTTCCGGTAATCGCATCATCGCATTCGGCATCGGTTGCCAGATCGCGAAAGCGCACCGTAAATCGTTCGGAGCCATTGTCGTCCACCGAATAGGCCAGCAACCGCCCGTCGCGGCTTACCGTCAGCGCGCCAAGGCGGAAATATTCCTTGCCCGCCGCCAGCGCCACTTCGTCCAGGATGAGCTGGTCTGGCCCACCGCCGACTGGTCGACGCCACCATTTCTTGTATTCGGCGCCTTCTTCAAATTCTATCCAATATTCCCATTCGCCATCCTTTTGCGGGACGCTGGAATCGGCCTCCTTTATCCGCCCGCGCATTTCCTCGAACAGCGCGTCCACCGCCCCTTCCTGCCCCTTCATCTGCGCTTCGAACCAGGCGTTTTCAGCCTTCACATAGGACAAGATGTCCTCGTCCTTCACTTCGGGATAGCCGGGATCGCGCAGCCAGGCGTAATCATCGGTGACCGTGATGCCGTGATGGGTGAAAGAGAATGGGCGTTTTGCCGCAATCGGCGGATGGGTGGAATCGCTCATGGATGACGCCTATGTAGGCCCCAAGAAAGGACTGCAAGCCATGTTGATGCAAACCCACGAAGCCCGCCTGTCTGCCCTGAGGGAGGAACTCGCCCGGCGCGAGCTGCACGGCTTCTTCGTGCCGATCAGTGACGAGCACCTGTCCGAATATGTCGGCGCCTATGCGCAGCGCCTCGGCTGGCTCACCGGCTTTGGTGGCAGTGCAGGTAGCGCGGTTGTTCTGAAGGACGACGCTGCCATGTTCGTGGATGGCCGCTACACCATCCAGGTGCGCGACCAGGTCGATGGAAAGCTGTACGATTACAAGAGCGTGCCCGCAGACAAGCCGGGCGACTGGATTGCCGAGAAATGCGCAGAAGGTGCACGCATCGGCTTTGATCCGTGGCTGCACACGCGCGGCTGGGCTAAAGCGATGGAAAAGCGCCTCGCCAAGGCCGGGATCGAGCTTGTCGCGCTGGACAGCAATCCCATCGATGCGGTGTGGGCCGACCAGCCCGAGCCTTCGCCTGCCAAGGTCTTCATCCAGGATGATAAATTCACCGGCCGCATGGGCGCTGAAAAGCGAGGCGAGATCGCCGACTGGCTGAAGGAAGAAAAGCTCGACGCCGTCGTTATCAGCGCGCTCGATTCGGTCGCATGGGTGCTGAACATTCGCGGCGCGGATGTCGATCACACACCGGTCGCCCTGTCTTACCTGATGGTTCAGGCAGACGGCACTGCGGACTGGTTCATCGCGCCTGACAAGGTGCCTGACGAAGTGGCGAGCGCCCTTGGCAATGCAGTACGCATCCGGCCTCGCGACTCTTTCGAAGCGGCTTTTGCCGAGCTTGCAGGCAAGCGCGTCGCGGTAGACCCGGAACGCAGCGTCTATGCGATTTTTGACCGGCTTGAAGATGTTGGCGCGGAACCCGTGCAGGAAACCGATCCCGCCGTGCTGCCCAAGGCGATCAAGACCGAAGCCGAACAGGCAGGCCACCGTGCCGCGCAGGCGCGCGATGGTGCAGCGGTCAGCCGCTTCCTCAACTGGCTGGAAGGCGAAGCGCCCAAGGGCACGGTTGATGAACTCTCCGCCGCCGCCAAGCTGCAAAGCTTTCGCGAAGCGACGGGCGAGCTGCTCGACCTGAGCTTCGACACGATTTCAGGCGCAGGCTCCAACGGCGCGCTGTGCCACTATCGCGTGAGCGAAGAGACGTGCCTGCCGCTTGAACCCAACAGCGTCTATCTCGTCGATTCAGGCGGCCAGTACAAGGATGGCACCACTGACATCACCCGCACCGTGTGGGTCGGCCCCGGCGAACCGCCCGCCGAAGTGAAAGATCGCTTCACCCGCGTGCTTAAAGGCCACATCGCGCTCGACACGCAGACTTTCCCGACCGGCACGCCGGGCAGCGCGCTCGATGCGCTGGCGAGGCAGTTTCTGTGGCAGGCGGGCGTCGACTATGCGCACGGCACGGGCCACGGCGTCGGCAGCTTCCTTGCCGTGCATGAAGGACCGCAGCGCATCGCGAAGGGCTCCGGTTCACAGGCCGGCACCGACCAGGCGCTGATCGCAGGAATGATCCTTTCCAATGAGCCCGGCTACTACAAAGCCAATGAATACGGCATCCGGATCGAAAATCTGGTGCTCGTCGAAGAGCGCGAGATCGAAGGCATGGAAGGCGACTGGCTGGGCTTTGAAACGCTGACTTTCGTTCCCATCGAGAAGCGCCTTGTCGATCGCAGCCTGCTCAGCGAAGCGGAAGTCGCCTGGTGGAACGACTACCACGCTAAGGTCCGCGAAGTGCTCGCTCCGCAGCTCGAAGGTGACAATCTGGCCTGGCTCGAAGACGCATGCCAGCCATTGTAACTTAGCATATGTTCATGTAATGTTCCCAGCGGGACTCGAGGGTCGCGACTCGATTTGCGGAAGGAACAGACATGATCGGATATGTAACACTCGGCACCAACGATCTCGACAGCGCGGCGGAATTCTACGACGCCATCGCCAAAGAGATGGGCGGTTCGCGCATGATGGAGGAAGAAGGCTACTTCATCGCTTGGACCGGGCCGGACAACACGCCGGGCTTCGCCGCCACACGGCCATTCGACAAGAAAAAGGCGACGGTCGGCAATGGTATGATGGTCGCGCTGCAAGCGAAAGACCCCGAACAGGTCGACCGCATCCATGCACTCGCACTGGAATTGGGCGGCAGTGACGAGGGCGCACCCGGCCAGCGTGGAGGCGGCTTCTACGCCGGATATTTCCGCGATCGGGACGGCAACAAGCTCAATGCCTTCTGCATGACTAGCGTGCCTGCCTGAGACCGCCGCTTCCGAACGGAAGTTTGAATAGATAAAGCCCCGCTGAACGGCGGGGCTTTTTCGTTACAATTTGCGACAATTTCCCGCGATCCCGGCAAAATGCTGCGACACTTGGCTCCTAGAACTGCAGGCATAGAGCAGCGTGTTGCCGGTCCTCCCATGTCCCCTTCAACACGGCGGCGCGTTGCTCTACCCACTAACTGTAGTAGAGATAGAGCCATGAAAAAGCCCCTTTTGCTCGCCGCCGCCTTTGCAGGCCTCACCACCAGCGGCATGGCTGCCGCACAGGACATGCCGCGCGGCGATATGACCCGCGCCGATGTTGCCGAGCGTGCTGCCAGCGCTTTCGAACGGATGGATGTGACCGGAGACGGTGTCATCAATGCGCAGGACCGCGAGGCCCGCGCAAGAGAACCTTTTGCAGAGGCCGATGCCAATGGCGACGGTGCGCTGACTTTCGAAGAAATGCAGGCAGCACGCGAAGAACGCCGCGAGGCGCGCGAAGAACGCCGCGGACAGCGCGCCGAGCGCCGTGGGCGAGGTCAGCGCGGTGAACGTGCTGGTCGCCGAGGCGGAGGCGGCATGGCCATGCGCATGCTGCGCAATGCCGATACCGATGGCGACAATGCTGTCAGCCAGTCGGAATTTACCGCTGCTGCCCTCGCCCGCTTCGATCGCGCCGATGCCAATAATGATGGCGTGGTGACAGTTGAGGAACGCCGGGCCCAGCGCGCTGAGCAACGTGGCGCAATGCGCGGGAACCGCGGCCGCCGGTAATGGCTGACGATCCCGTCAAACTGCTGCTCGTCGATGATGAGCCAGCGTTACGGCAATCCCTGGCCGAGTATCTCTCGCGCCAGGGGTTTGTCGTGAAAGAGGCTGAAGACGCCAACAAGGCGCGCTCTACCTTGCTCGATTGGACGCCCGACCTGGTACTGCTCGACATCATGATGCCGGGCGAGGACGGGCTTTCTCTGTGCCGCCATCTGGTCGAAGCCAGAGGCCTGCCGGTGATCCTGCTTACGGCAAAAGGCGAAGCGACCGATCGCATTGTAGGGCTGGAAATCGGGGCGGACGATTATGTCGTCAAACCTTTCGAGCCGCGCGAACTGGTCGCCCGCATCCGCTCCGTCCTACGCCGTGCGGCGAAAGGCGGCGCGGAAAGCGCAACCAGCGAAAGCGATGCACGTTACGAGTTCGAAGGCTGGCAGCTCGATCCTCTCAAGCGCCGCCTCACCGATCCTGAAAGTACCGTAGTGCCGATTTCTTCGGCAGAGTTTCGCCTGCTGACCGCCTTCCTCGAGCACCCCAGACAAGTGCTCGACCGTGATCGCCTGCTCGACATGGTGCAGGGCCGCGAGGCGCATCTGTTCGACCGCGCGGTCGACAATCAGGTGAGCCGCCTGCGCCGCAAGATCGAAGAGGATTCGCGCGATCCCAAATTCATCCAGACGGTGTGGGGCGGCGGCTACCGCTTCGCCAGCGACGTGCGCCGTTTTGTGCCGGACGCGGAATAGGGCACAAGAGCCCCGCAATGCTGCGCCGCCTGTTTCCGCAAAGCCTGTTGGGGCAAGTCATGCTGGCTGTCGCCGGTGCGCTGTTGCTCGCGCAAATGGCCTCTGCTGTCCTGCTGTTCCGCGCGGGCGAACAGAGGCGCGAAGAGGCCGCGCTGACCGGTGCCGCCTTTCAGCTAGTGAATGGCGCGCGTAGTGAGGCGGGTGAGCGCCCTTTGCGTCGCGCCCTTGAAGACAGACGAGCTGGTGATCGCGGGCAGAGCGGTTTACCGCCCACCCTGCGCTATCAACGGACCGAAACGCCGCCGCCGGGTCTCGATATCACCATATCCGAAGGCGATAGAGAGGCGTTCTTGCGAGAGCTTTTGGCCCGGCAGGGCGCGGATCCACATGCCATGCGCGTTGCAGTGGTTCGCGCAGGCGATGATCCGTCCCTCAATGCCTACGCTGCGGAGCGCCCGCGGTTTAACCGGCTCGATGACTGGCGTTCGCGCCGGTTGTTGATTGCCGCTGTGCAATTGGACGATGGCGGCGATTGGCAAACCGCCCGCATTCTTGAGCCTCCCCGGCAGCAAGGCGCTGTCGCCGCGATCATTTTTCAAACGCTGGTCATCTTCGTCATCGTAATGACGATCCTTTATCTGATGCTGCGCCGCATCACCCGCCCGCTCGGTGCGCTGGCATCGCGGGTGGAGGACTTCGACGGTAGCAAAGCTAATCCTGATCCTCTGCCAGCGAGCGGCCCCGCCGATACACGCCGCCTGATCACCGCTCACAATGCAATGGAAGCGCGCATCGCGGCCTTGCTCGACGAGAAAGACGTGATGCTGGGCGCAATTGGTCACGATCTCAAAACCCCGCTCGCCGCGCTGCGGGTTCGGATTGAAAGCGTGGAGAACGACTCAGAGCGTGCGCGGATGGCCGCGAGTATCGAGGATATCACGACCTCGCTCGACGATATCCTTTCGCTCGCCCGCGTCGGCAGGCCGAGCGATCCACTGGAGCGGACCGAACTGGCCGCGCTGATCGCCGGCGTGGTCGAGGAATATGAAGACAGGGGCCGCGATGTGGTGCTCAGCGAGAGCGAACGCATCGCCATTCCGCTGCGCGCCACCTGGCTGCGGCGGGCATTGCGCAATCTTATCAGCAATGCGCTGCGCTATGGCGATCAGGCGCGCGTCAGCCTCACCAGAGAGGATAACGCTGCAGTAATCCGCATAGCCGATAGCGGCCCGGGAATTCCCGTAGACCAGATAGCGAATATGCTCGAACCCTTCACCCGCGGCGAGGCCTCGCGCAATCGCGAGACTGGCGGCGCCGGGCTGGGCCTGACGCTCGCCCGCGCGATTGCCGAACAGCACGGCGGCACGCTGACGCTTGCCAATACTCGCAGTGCAGATGGCGAGGTCGCGGGGCTGGTTGCGGAAATCCGCTTGCCAATGGACGGTTCGGCCTAGGCCCTGCGACGCTGCCAATAGTCGAAGGCCTGCTGCTGCAGTTTCTCAACATGACGCAGCGCCTCGCGACCGGTCCACTCGCCGCGATAGTCAGTCCGGCCGGTCCACCAGCCCTGCCCCGGCAGACGGTCGCTTTCGCGCACAACCAGCACCGCCAGTTCGGGCTCCCCATTGGCGCGCGCCGTTTCGTCGATGGCATCGAGCGTCCGGCATAAGGTGCGCATTTTGGGCCGCGTGAAGCGGAAGCCCAGCTTGCCGAGCATTTCGGAATAGCTCACCGCTTCGCCTCTCTTGGCGGCCTCAAGCAACAGGGCGCGAATGCGCTCCACATCGTAAAGCGCGCTCGTATCGCCCGGCTGCGAAAGCCCGCTTTCGTCAAGGAATTCGGCGAGCGATTTGTCCACCTCAGCGCATCAGCCCGCCGACGATATTGCGGACGAAGGCGTTTAGCCCGGTGCGCACCGGGTCTGCGCGGGAGCGGCGGCCGAGTGCCTTGGCAACACCAATCGACACCAGCGATCCGGCTGCAGCCTTTGCGGCGCGTTTGCCAGCTGTGCCGATATCCATGCCCCACAGCGTCGTCGACTTGCGTTCGCGCTTGCGGACTTCTTCCTCGCCCTTTTCGTCGACTTCCTTGGCCGTTTCGACAGCGTCGAGTGCCTTTTGTGCGAGCACTTCCTCGGCGCTTTCGCGGTCGATTCGCTCGTCATATTTGCCATCATGCGGGCTGACCGATTGGATAATCGCGCGCTCTTTCTTGGTCACCGGGCCAAGGCGGCTGCGCGGCGGCTTGATGAGCGTGCGCTGCACCACCGTGGGCGCGCCCTCATCGTCCAGCGTGGAGACCAGCGCTTCACCCACGCGCAATTCGGTGATCGCTTCTTCCACGTCGAGATCGGGATTGATGCGGAAGGTCTCCGCCGCCGCGCGGATCGCGCGCTGGTCCTTTGGGGTGAATGCTCGCAGGGCATGCTGCACCCGGTTGCCCAGCTGGCCCGCGACTTCCTCCGGAATGTCGATCGGGTTCTGAGTCACGAAGAACACGCCGACACCCTTGGAGCGGATCAGGCGCACCACCCGCTCGATGGTTTCCTGCAAAGCCTTCGGCGCGTCGTCGAAGAGCAGATGCGCCTCATCGAAGAAGAACACCAGCGTCGGCTTTTCGGGATCGCCCACTTCGGGCAGGCTCTCGAACAGCTCGGCGAGCAGCCACAGCAGGAAAGTCGCATAGAGCTTCGGGCTGCGCATCAGCTGGTCGGCGGCGAGGACGTTGACGATGCCCTTGCCGTTTTCATCGGTCTGCAGGAAATCGCTGATCTCCAGCGCGGGCTCGCCGAAGAAATTGTCCGCGCCCTGGCTTTCGAAGCTCAGCAACTGCCGCTGGATCGCGCCGACGCTGGCTTTCGATACATTGCCATATTCGCCGGACAAATCTTTGGAGTTGTCATAAGCCCAGGCGAGCATCGTACGCAGATCGTCGAAATCGAGCAGCAGGGTCGGCTTGCCATCGGTGGCGAGGCCTTCATCCGCTGCACGGAACACGATCTGCAGCACGCCTTCCTGCGTCTCGTTGAGATCGAGCAGGCGGGCGAGCAGCAAGGGCCCCATTTCGGACACTGTGGTGCGGATCGGGTGGCCCTGCTCGCCGTAAAGGTCCCAGAACACCACCGGAT
The DNA here is from genome assembly GCF_016019885.1 of Aurantiacibacter sediminis. Classification (GTDB taxonomy): domain Bacteria; phylum Pseudomonadota; class Alphaproteobacteria; order Sphingomonadales; family Sphingomonadaceae; genus Alteraurantiacibacter; species Alteraurantiacibacter sediminis. The sequence continues at coordinate 222,245 of NZ_JAEANY010000001.1, forward strand.
TATCCGAATAGGCATAATCATCCATGCCCAGTTCCTTGGCCCGGCCTTCCAGCTTGTCGGCATGTTTGAAAGTGGGCGAACCCGGCATGGCGATGCCTGAAAGATCGCCTTTCACATCGGCCACGAAAACCGGCACACCATGCGCAGAAAAGCTTTCAGCCATGCCCTGCAATGTCACCGTCTTGCCGGTACCGGTCGCGCCGGCGATCAGCCCGTGCCGGTTCGCGCGGCCGAGATCGAGTGCCTGCCGGTTGCCGTCCAGATCGTTGCCGAGGAAAATGTCTGCCATTGTGGCCCCTATTCGTGTGTTGCCGTGATCGGGCAGTGACACTAGGGCAGAGCTAATGGATGGCAAGACCCCCTTTGTACTTCTGGATGATGCAAGGGCTTCCGGTGCGAGCGATGCGCATTTCTTTGCCGCGCCCGAGGAGGTGTTCGTCGCGCGCCTGCCAGAGGAAGTGGACGCGGTACTTGCCGCCGCCGATGCCGCGCGTGTGAAATCCGGCAAACATCTGGCGGGCTATGTGGCGTATGAGGCTGGCCTTGCGCTGGAGGATCGCCTGGCTCCGCTCGCCAAGCCCCGCGCCGGTGCAGACGGACCGCTGGTGTGGCTGGGCCTGTTCGATGCGCCGGAGATCATCCCGGCCGCACGCATGCCCGCATGGCTGGCTGACCGCGCCCGCGACGATGCGGCGAGTATCGGCCCACTCGATCCGCAAATTTCCCCCGGCGGCTATGTCGCGGCGTTCGAGCGCTTGCAGGAAGCGATCCGCGCGGGCGACATGTATCAGGTGAACCTCACCTTCCCGCTGGCAGGCCCCGCGCGCGGCGATCCGCTGGCGCTTTATGCCAAGATCCGCCCCGATGCCGCAGCTGGATATGGCGGGCTGATTTTCGATGGCTCGCATTACCTGCTGTCCTTCAGCCCTGAACTGTTCGTCTCGCTCAGATCGGGCGAGGCCAAGGTCAAGCCGATGAAAGGCACGCGGGCGCGCGCTGCCGATCAGGCGGAAGACCACGCGCTGCGCGAAGAGCTTGCCGCCTCGGTCAAGGACCGGGCCGAGAACCTCATGATCGTCGACCTGATGCGCAATGATCTCTCCCGCGTGGCAGAGGCTGGCAGCGTGCGGGTTGAAGAGCCCTTCGCGGTCGAGACCTATCCCACCGTCCACCAGATGGTTTCCACCGTCCGCGCGCGGCTGCAGGATGGCAAAGGCGCGGTCGACATGCTGCGCGCGATCTTCCCGTGCGGTTCGATCACCGGCGCGCCGAAAATCCGCGCGATGGAACTGATCGACGAGGTGGAGCGCGATTCGCGCGGGCCCTATTGCGGATCCATCGGGCGCATCGGGCCGGATGGCGATGCCGCTTTCAATGTCGCGATCCGCACAATCCGCCTGACCCCGGGTGAAAACCAGAAACACAAGGCCGTGCTCGGCGTTGGCAGCGCGATTGTCGCAGACAGCGATGCGATGGGTGAATGGCGCGAATGCCTTGTGAAAGGCGCGTTCGTGCGCGGTGCAGCAGCCGGCCACGATCTGATCGAGACCATGCGCTTCGATCCGCAGCACGGCATGCCGCTGCTGGAATTGCACCTTGAACGGATGAAAGCGAGCGCGGCGGAGCTGGGCTTTTCCTTCGACCGCCATGAAACGCGCAATCGCATCCAGGCGCTGTGTTTCGAGCTGGAGGACGCTGCGAAAGTGCGGCTGATGCTCAGCCGGTCGGGTGCAGTGTCGCTCGAAACACATCCGCTTCCTTCACCGCTGGATGAGCCGGCCAAATGTATCGCTCTGCCCCATCCCACCGTCGCGCATGACTGGCGCCTGCGCCACAAGAGCACCGATCGCAGTTTTTACGAAGCGGCGCTTGAGTGCGCACGCGATGCCGGCGCGCATGAAACGCTGTTGGTGCGCGATGACGGCCAGCTGACCGAAGGTTGCTGGACCAATGTCTTTATCGAGCGCGATGGCACGCTCCTCACCCCGCCCGCTTCGCTCGGCCTGTTGCCGGGCGTGCTCCGCCGTTCCCTGCTCGAAGCAGGCAAGGCGCGCGAGGCGGAACTGACGCTGGACGACCTCGCGGACGGCTTCCTCCTCGGCAACGCCCTACGCGGCCTCATTCCGGCGACCCTGATATGATCCAAATTCCCATTGTCTACGAAGACGGCGAAGCGCTCGTCATCGACAAGCCCGCAGGCCTGCCGATCGAACAGCCGCGCAAGGGCGGGCCGAGCCTTGCAGACCATATCGAGCAGCTGAAGCTCGGCTTCCAGCGCGCGCCCCAGGCTGTGCACCGGCTCGATACCGATACATCCGGCTGCCTGCTCCTCGCGCGCAATCCCAAGGCGCTGAAGCGCTTCAATACTGCCTTTCAGGAAAAGCTCGTCCAGAAAACCTATCTCGGCATTGTGGCCGGGCCGGTGGAAGAGGATGAAGGCACGATCGATCTCGCGCTCAGCAAGATCAGCAGCGAAGCGAAAGGCTGGCGCATGATCGTGGCGAAGAAGGGCAAGCCTTCGGTTACGCACTGGACGAAGCGCAAGGAACTGGAAGGCGGTGTTACGCTGGTCGAATTCCGCCCGGAAACCGGTCGCACCCACCAGATTCGCGTGCATGCCGAACATGCTTTCGGGCGCAGCCTGCTGGGTGACCCCGTCTATGGCAATAAGGATGCGCGCGTTGGCCGCACTATGCTGCATGCGAGCGCTCTTGTAGTGCCGCGCGAGAATAAACCGGAAATCACCGCCCACGCCCCTCTGCCTGCAGATTTCATCAAACTGGGCGCGGAATAATGAGCGGCCGCCTGGAAGAGCTGCTCTCCCGGGCCAATGCAATTGCCGAGGAAAATTTCATCGCCGCTTCCGGCCCCGGCGGCCAGAACGTCAACAAGGTGGCGACTGCCGTCCAGCTGCGGGTGAATATTTACGAGCTCGGCCTGACGCCGCGCGTGTTTCATCGGCTCAAGAAGCTCGCCGGAAGCAAGCTCAACATGGCGGGCGAAATCCTGATCGATGCGCGCAGCCACCGGACGCAGGAAGCCAATCGCCGCGATGCACGCGAACGTCTCGGCGAGCTGATCGAAGAAGCGCTGAAAGAGCCCAAGAGGCGCGCGAAGACGCGGGTAAACCGCGTGGGCAAGACAAAACGCCTCGCCAATAAGAAGGCTCACGGCGAAAAGAAGGCCCTGCGCGGAAAGATCGACCTGTGAGTCCTTCTCCCTCGACGGGAGAAGGATAGCGAAGCTTGTCGGCGAGCCAACTAGCGCAGCTTGGAAGAGGGTGACCGCGCGTGTAATGAATCACCCCCTCCCAGCTTCGACTAGCAAGCAAGCTTGCAAGTCTGCATATCCCTCCCCCGTCGAGGGGAAGGTGTTCGTTCCACGCTTGACTTTTCCCCGATTCTCACCCATTGGGCGCGCCGGAACGGCGGTGCACCGGTGCGCCGCCTGTATTTTTTCGGGCCACCCGGACGCGATTCGGCCAGCCCCTCAAAGCAATTTTGGAAGCAAGACCATGGCGAAGCCCGCAACCATCAAGATCCGCTTGAATTCGACCGCGGACACTGGCCACTTCTATGTGACCAAGAAGAACCCGCGTAACCACACAGAAAAGTTCACCTTCCGCAAGTATGACCCGATTGCGAAGAAGCACGTCGAGTACAAGGAAGGCAAAATCAAGTAAGCGAAGCCCGCGCGCAATCGCGGTGTGCTCACAAGATTTATGAACGGCGGGAACCACGCCAGTTCAGTGACAGTTCAACGCTGCACCACTAAGGATTGCAGTATGAACGCGAAAACTCTCTTATCGAAAAAGCCTCTCGCTGCCGTAATGGCGGGCGCGATGGCTGTTACCCTGCCCGCTTCGCTGGCGCTGCCAGTGGCGACTGCCACGGCCCAGTCGCAGTCGAACGATCTGTCCCGCGCGACCCGCGCGCTGCGTGCGATCACAACGCTGCAGGCCGATTTTACCCAGACGGACCGCGCCGGAAACACCGTCTCGGGCGAGCTGACCTTGCGCAATCCGGGGCGCATTCGCTTCGAATATGAGGAAAGCGTCAACATGCTCGTCGTGTCTGACGGGCGCGCTTTGACGCTGGTCGATTACGATGTGCAGCAGGTTGAACGCTGGCCGATCCGCAATTCACCGCTTGGCGCATTGCTTGATCCGAACCGGGACATGACCCGCTACGGCACGGTGCAACCGACCGACAGCGACAATGTGATCAGCATCAATGTGCGCGATCCCGAACGCCCGGAATTCGGCGTGATGACGCTCATTTTCGTTGAAGATGCCAGCGCGCCCGGCGGCTTGGAACTCGCCAGCTGGGTGGCACTCGACTCGCAAAATACGCGCACCACCGTGCGGCTGCGCAATCACCGCTATGGCGCTTCGGTACCCGACAGTGCCTTCCGCTACCGCGATCCGCGCCGCTCAAGTCGTCGTCCGGGATAATCGCCTCGGGGCCGAGTGGTTGTAAATTTGCGACAAATGGCCGCCGAAATTCATTGGCGAGACAGGCGTGAACCCGTAATTTACTTAAACAAGGTGCGGTTGAGGCGGGTTTCCCCCCTGTTGCCCGATTCTCAATCACACCGCACCTTGTGAAGCGTGACGAACGCTTAATAGGAACCCCCGCCGCAATGCCCCCGCGGTGGGGGTTTTTGTTTGAGGTTTGGGTTTACGCTCCCTATCCCTCCCCCATGATTTCAATCGCTACCTGGAACATCAATTCCGTCCGCCTGCGCATGCCCATTGTCGAGCGTTTCCTGAAGGAGGAAGCGCCTGACGTGTTGTGCCTGCAGGAGATCAAGTGCCAGGAGCATCAGTTCCCGTTCAAGGCGTTTGAGGCGCTGGGCTACAATCATTTCGCGATCCACGGGCAGAAGGGTTATCATGGTGTCGCCACGGTCAGCCGGGTGCCGATCACCGAATTTTCCCGCCATGATTGGCAGGCCAATGGCGAGGCGCGGCATGTCGGTGTCGAATTGCCCGACCATGACGGAATGATCGTCGAGAATGTCTATATCCCCGCAGGCGGCGATGAGCCTGATCGCGAAAAAAATCCGAAATTCGGCCAGAAGCTCGATTTCTTCGAGCGGATGACGCGCTGGGCGGACACAATCGATCGGCCCACCCTGATCGTGGGCGATTTCAACGTCGCGCCGCTGGAAAGCGATGTGTGGAGCCACAAGCAGCTGCTTAAAGTTGTCAGCCACACGCCCATCGAAGTGGAAACGATGCAGCGGTTCAAGGATGCCCACGGCTTTACCGATATCGGGCGCGAATTCATCAGGGATCCGGATCGCTATTACAGCTGGTGGAGTTATCGCTCCAAGGACTGGAAAGTGAACGATCGCGGGCGGCGGCTCGATCACATGTGGGCGAGCCCCGAACTTGCTGCGCAATCGACGCGCCACTGGCTGCGTGAGGATGCGCGCGACTGGGAAAAGCCGAGCGACCACATTCCGCTCATTACGGAGTTCGATCTCTGAGCGCGTCGGCCGCCTACCCCTCGCCCGAGCGGCGGGTGGCGCAGGCGGTCGACGCGCTGCGCCATGGCTGGCCGCTGCGCATCGGCGACGGCCTTACACTGCTGCCTATCGAAACCGCGGCCGAGCGCGCGACGCAATCGGCGCAGATGCTGGTCTCTGCTGCACGTGCAGAGACGCTGCGGCTAGGCAATCAGCGCGCTGCGGCAGGCGGCCACCATCCGGTGTTTATTCGCGCCGCAGAGGCTTTGGACGTGCGCGCAGCCCTGCCGATTGCAGACCCCGCGCTCGACACCGCCAATCCGCTGAAAGGCCCCTTCAAGGCGCTCGATCTCCCATGGCTTGCCGAGGCCGAGGCCGCAATGGAGCTGGCGCGGATCGCCGGTATTCTCCCTGCCTTCCTTGTCGATCCCGATCCTGCCGGAGAACCGGTGTCGCTGGAGCCGACCGACCTCGCGGCCTGGAGCGCACCCATCAACCTCTCCGTCGCTACCCGCGCGCACCTGCCCATCGCGCGCGAGGAAGAGGCCGACATCATCGCCTTCCGCAGCGCCAATGACATGCGCGAACATGTCGCGCTGGTGCTCGGCGAGCAGACATCGGACAGGCCGCCGCTGGTGCGCTTGCATTCCGAATGCCTGACCGGCGATATTTTCGGCAGCCTCAAATGCGATTGCGGTCCGCAACTGGATGCAGCGCTTGCGGCCATGTCAGCCGAAGCGGCGGCAGGCGGCTGGGGCGTCCTGCTCTACATGCGGCAGGAAGGGCGCGGCATCGGCCTCATCAACAAGCTTCGCGCCTATCGTCTGCAGGATGAAGGCGTGGATACGCTGGAGGCAAACCAGCGCCTTGGCCTGCCGGAGGAAGCGCGCGACTTCCCGCTTGCCGCGCGGATGCTCGATCTGCTGGCGGTGCGCGAAGTGCGGCTGATGACCAACAATCTGGAAAAGGTCACCGCGCTCGAAAATGCAGGCGTGAAAGTCATCGAACGCGTGCCCCACCAGCTGCCGTCCAATCCGCACAATACGCGCTATCTCGCGACCAAACGCGACCGGGCGGGGCATCTGCTCACATGAGCTGGGTGATTCGGGAGGAACGCGAGGACGATGAAGCCGCCATTCACAGCCTGACCGCAAAAGCGTTCGCACCAATGCCCTTCAGCGATGGCAGCGAACCCGCCATCATTGATGGCCTGCGCAAAAGCGGGGACCTGGCACTTTCACTTGTGGCAGAGGATGAACACCGGATTGTTGGCCATATCGCTTTTTCACCCGTAGCGATCAGCGATTGTTCGCAAGAGTGGTATGGCCTGGGGCCAGTCAGCGTAGCACTCGATTGCCAGCGAAAAGGGTTGGGCAGCGCATTGATCGAGCGCGGTATCGCGGACATGCGAGCGGCGGGAGCGCGCGGCATCGTGTTGCTGGGCTCGACCGAATATTACCCCCGCTTCGGCTTCGAGCGTGATCCGAAGCTGCAATATCCCGGCCCACCTGCAGAGAACTTCATGCGACTTATATTGCAGGGTGACGTGCCAGCAGGGACGGTGAGCTACGCAGCCGCCTTCGGATAGAAGGCGTTTAAAGCCAGCGCCCGATGGCCTGGCCCATGCGCACGCTGTCTCCGGCTTTCAGTGCACTGTCCCATTCGAGCGTGCCCGGCTCAAACAGCAAAACGACAGTAGAGCCCAAGAAAAAGCGCCCCATTTCCGCGCCCGCCTTCAGCCGGTGCGTGCCGGGCGAAAAACCGAATTCGCGCATCTTCGGGCTGTGCGCCGCCTCACGCCCGCCCCACACGGTTTCGATCCCGGCAACGATCATCGCGCCCACCATCACGCTGGCAAAGCTGCCGCGCGCGCTGTCGAACAGGCAGGCGAGGCGTTCGTTGCGCGCGAACAGGCCATCAACATTTTCCGCCGTCACCTGGTTTACGCTGAACAGATCGCCCGGCATGTACCGTGTCGAACGCAGATCGCCCACTGCCGGCATATGGACGCGGTGGTAATCCTTCGGGCTGAGGTAAATCGTGGCGAAGTGTCCGCCCGCAAATTTCTCTGCCGCTTCCGCATCGCCGCCGAGCAATTGCGCGGCGGTAAATTCGCGGCCCTTGGCCTGGAAAATGCGCCCCTCGGTGATACGTCCGATCTGGCTCACCGCGCCATCGGCTGGGGAAAGCACATGCGTCTGGCTATCGGCCAGCGGGCGCGCGCCGGGTTTGAGCTCGCGCGTGAAGAAGTCGTTGAAGCTTTCGTAAGCTTCGACAGGCCGCGCTGCCTCGCTCATATCGACATCGTATGATGCGATGAAGCGATGGATCAGACGATCCTTGATCCACGGCGTCGTGCTGCCAGCGAATTTTCCGGCGAAGCGCGAGATGGCGTGGTGCGGCACAATTCGCTGGAGAGCGATGAAGGGCTTGGACATGGAGGTGGCCTTAGCGCAACTGGCTGTCTTTGGAACCGCGGCGATTGATGGCAGAGTGGCGCACGCTTGCATCCTTGCCTGATTGGCAGGCTACGCAGGTCTGGACGCCGGGAACGGCAATGCGGCGCTTTTCAGGGATATCCTCCCCGCATTCACGGCAATAGAGCGCGCTTTCGCCTCTGGGCAGGCGGGCACGCGCCGCAGCCACCGCATCGTTTACACTGTCTTCAATCTGATCCTGAACCGCGCCATCGCGCGACCAACCGCCTGCCATATAATATCTCCTGCCCGATCAACGGGCGGCAGCAGGCATGTGTTCCGGCGCTATCGCACCTCGTAGCGGGAGAGACCGCGGCCAAGAGCGTTATCGCCGATGCCGCCCATGTCGCCCGACCAGTCTGCGACAAACACGGTGTTGCGGCTCACGCCCGGAGCAAGGCGAGCATCATTGCCGACCACTTGCAAAGCGGAAGAGGAGCGCTGGCTTCCCTCGGCGGCGACGGCGATAAAGGCGGAATAGTTTTCCTTGTCCGCGCCCTGCACGAACCAATTATTGGTGATCTGGCCCGATGCGCCGCCGGGCAGGTCGATCATGTAATTGGTCGCGCGGCCTGCGGCATCGTCAAAACTGGAGGAAGCGATGTCCACCCGCTCGGCGCGCGATTTGACGTAATGCCCGCCGCGCCCCTGCTCGAAGCGCGAATTGGTGATGCGGACATGGCCGAGATCGCCGGTGTAGATCGAATGCGCACAGCCGCCCGGGCCATCGCATGTGCCGAGCCGGGTAAAGGTGGAGCGATCGACCACCATGCGCGAAGATCCATCACTCCCGGTCAAAATGCCCTGCTGGCTGTCGCGGAACCAGCTTTGCGCGACGGTAAGATCGCCCGTTTCAAGGCGAATGCCCGATCCGTTGAAATCGGGCACGCGCATGTTCTGGAAAATGAGGCCCGAAACGTCGGCGCTCTGCCCGCGCAACACCAGCGCGGCCTTGCCTTCGCAGGTCACGCCATCGAAAATGGCGCTCCCCGGCTCGCTGGCGAAATAGGAAATGCTGCCCTGCGTCTGCACCGCGCATTGTTCGTGGCGCCCAGCCGCTATGGCGATAGTGCCGGAATTGCTGCCGATCGCATTGACCGCATCTTGTAGTCGCTCGAAACCCTGCCCCGTCTCGACCACAGTGTAGGGCGACGCACGATCCTGCGCGAAAAGCGAAGCGGCAGGAATGGCCGCCACAGCGAGGCCGAAGACTGCCAGAATGGCCTTCGTCGGAAGGCGTTTCACCATGGGGCGAGCGAGCGTGGGCGCGGCATAGGTCATCACCATGCCAGCCGTAGCGAAAAAGGGTTAATTGCCCGCTAAGGAGAGGGTTAGCGCGCTGCTCAGCTGCGCCAGCGCCAGCCGCCGCGCGTATGGCGTTTGGCGAGCAACACGAAGATGACCGTCGAGAATGCCATGCCGATCGCTCCGACGGCGAGCCAGTCGCCTTCGAGCATGAGGCCGAAACCGACCATCAGCGCGAGATAGACGCCGAGCAGAACCCATCCCTGCCATGCGCATGGCAGGCCAGAACCATATCCAAGGCGCTTGGGCTCAAACCATGGGTCATCGCTCAAAATGCTGTGCAGCATATTCAATCCTCCTTCGGCGGTCGCCCGCGGCGTGGTGTCTTCGACATGCTGACTTCGATGCCGCGCCTGGCAAGCGCCTCGCGGATCAGCACTTCGATCTCGGCATTTACTGAGCGCAATTCGCGCGAGGCGAGGCGCTCCACTGCATCGTGGAGCGCCGGATCAAGCCGCAGGGCAAAGGCCTTTTTGGGTTTTGGCTTTTGGGCCATGACAAACTACTGGTACAGCGATCCAGCGTTGACGACGGGCTGGGTCTCCCGATCGCCGCACAGGACAACGAGCAGGTTGGAAACCATGGCGGCGCGGCGCTCATCATCCAGATGGACGATGTCATCGCTCGCCAGCTTCTCCAGCGCGTCTTCCACCATCCCGACAGCGCCCAGCACCACTTTCTTGCGCGCCGCGATCACGGCATCGGCCTGCTGGCGGCGGAGCATCGCTCCGGCGATTTCGGACGCATAGGCAAGGTGCGTGAGCCCTGCTTCGTCCACTACGATCCCGGCGACTTTCAGCCTGTCATTGAGCTCAGCCTGCAATTCGGAATTCACCACATCCGGGTGGCCGCGCAGCGTCGTCTCATTCTCCTCAAAATCGTCATAGGGGTGGCGCGCGCCGACGGTGCGCAGTCCCGCCTCGATCTGGATATTCACGAATTCCTTGTAATCATCGACATCGAAAACCGCCTGCGCCGTGTCGCGCACGCGCCAGACCACGTTGCAGGCGACATCGATCGGGTTGCCGCGCTTGTCATTGATCTTGATGCGTTCGGAGTGAACGTTGTGCGCGCGCACGGAGACTTTCTTGCGCCCCATCCACGGCCACACCCAGCGCAGACCCTCGGTCCGGTCCGTCCCGCGATATTCGCCGAACAGCGTGATCACCGCGCCCTGATTGGGCTGGATCATGTAGAAGCCGCACCAGGCAAACAGGCCGACAAGAAACACCGCCAGCGTCGTCCACATTTGCACCGCATATGGTGCGCCCGCATCCTTCAGATTGATGGCGTGAACGAACATCCAGATGGAAAGCCCTGTCAAAATGGTGGCGGCTGCCAGCATCACAAAGCCATTGTAGCCCGAAGCCTTACGCTCCTGGCTGGCAGTCATTGCAGACGAAATCTCCGTCATAAATCCTCCTGTTGATATAATTATGATATCATCTTTATATCACAGATTGGTTTTGCGCAAGGAAAACCGGATTGCAGAAGATCAATTGTCGCGAATGGCCTTCAGAAATGCCTCGCCATAGGCGGCGAGTTTCTTTTCGCCCACGCCGGGGATCGTGCCCATTTCGGCGAGTGTCGCAGGCCTGTCAGCTGCCATGCTGCGCAGAACAGCGTCGTGAAACACGACATAGGGCGGCACCTGCGCCTGCGCGGCGAGATCGCGGCGCAGTTCGCGCAATGCATCGAACAGCGGATCGCCGACAGGATTGGGCGTGCTGTCACGCCGACGTTTGCGGCCCATTGACCGGGCAGGCGGACGCGTCATCGTCAGCTCGGCCTCTCCCGTCAGGATAGCGCGCGCATCGCCTCCCAGCTTCAACCCGCCATAGTCGTTCTGGACAAGGCTGCCGCGCACCTGCAGCGCCCGCGCGACGGGTTGCAGCAGCCGGGCCTCTTCACCTTCGACTATGCCGAAGACCGAAAGCTTGTCGTGCTCTCGCTGCATCACGCGCTCATCGCTCGCGCCCGTCAGCACCTTTTGCAGATGGCCGAAGCCGAAGCTTTGCCCCGTGCGATAAACGGCGGACAGCAGCTTTCGCGCCAGCTCGGTCACGTCGATCTGCTCAGGCGGATCGAGGCAATTGTCGCAATTGCCGCAGGTTTCAGGCGGGTCTTCGCCAAAATGCCGCAAAAGCACCGCGCGGCGGCAGCCTGCGGTCTCCACCAATCCGGCGAGCGCATCGAGGCGGCTGCGCTCACCGCGCTGGCGCTCTTCACCCACATCGCCAAGACGCGCGCGGGCCTGCGCAAAATCGCCGGGGCCCCACAGCGTGATCGCCAGCGCCGGATCGCCATCGCGGCCCGCACGGCCGGTTTCCTGGTAATAGGCTTCGATCGATTTGGGGATGCCCGCATGCGCGACAAAGCGCACATCGGGTTTGTCGATCCCCATGCCGAACGCGATGGTTGCGACCATCACCATGTCTTCGCTGGCGACGAAGGCGGACTGATTGGCAGCGCGTACTTCCGGCGGAAGGCCTGCATGATAGGGCAGGACAGGCCGACCGCTCGCCGACGCCAATTGCTCTGCCAAAGCCTCCACCTTCTTGCGCGTGGGCGCGTAAATAATGCCGGGACCCGTATGCTCCTCCAGTAGCCCAGCCAGCTGTCGCCCCAACGAATCGCGCGGGGCGAAGGCGTAGCGGATATTGGGCCGATCGAAGCCAGCAACGATCAGGCCCTCCTCGGCAATGCCCAGCTGGGTGAGGATGTCCGCCCTCGTATGCGCGTCTGCGGTGGCGGTGAGTGCAAGTCGTGGCACATCCGGGAAAGCATCCATCATCGGGCGCAGCTGGCGGTAATCGGGCCGGAAATCATGACCCCATTCGGACACGCAATGCGCCTCATCCACCGCGAACAGGGCGATGCGCGCGCGTGACAGGAGATCGCGAAAACCCTGCTGGCTGGCGCGCTCGGGCGCGACATAGAGCAGGTCCAGCTCGCCCGCTTCGAACGCGCTCATCGTCTCGCGCCAATCCGCATCGACACTGGTGAGCGTGGCTGCACGAATGCCGTTGGCGCGCGCGCTTCGCAGCTGATCGTGCATAAGCGCAATCAGAGGCGAGATGACGATGCAGGTCCCGTCCATCATCGTGGCTGGCAGCTGGTAAGTGAGCGATTTGCCGGCACCTGTGGGCATTACCGCCAGTGTCGATTGCCCATGCAGCACCCGCGCCACCACATCCGCCTGGACACCGCGAAAGTGGGTGAAACCGAAAATGCGGCGCAATTGATCATGCGCGTGATCGGCGTCGGGCAAGGAGAGGATTGAGGCGGTGGGCATCGCATTTCGTCCCTGCCAGATCGCACCCTGCCTCGCCAGCACCGCAAAGCGCATTTCCACTTGGCTTTCTCTGCGCTAAGCGTGCTCGCCTTGATTACCACCACCTGAGAGGGGTTCATCCATGAAGAAACTTGCCATTATTGCCGCTGGTGCTGCTTTCGCGCTGTCTGCCTGCGGTGAAACCACCGACGCTTCCGATGATGCTGTCGCCGACACGGTAGAAGTGCCTGCCGATACCGCGATGGAAGACATGCCGGAGCCGGTCGCCGACGAAGACGCCTTGGCCGATGACGAAGCCATGAGCGATGAAGATGCCGAAGCCGCAATGGACGTGAATGAAGACATGGCCGAGCAGGCTGGCGACGATGCCATGGGCGTTGTCGAAGCGGCGGAAGCAGCCGAAGCCGAAATGGAAGCAGCCGAGTAAGCTGACGATGCGCCGCACCCTTACGGCATGCGCCCTGGGTGCGGCGCTTATCTCCTGTTCCCCGCAGAACAGCACCGAGGCGCCCGAGCCGCCAACGCCTGATGAAGAGCGCGCCATTGCTCAGGCGACAGAAATGCTCGGTGAGAGAACGGGCGATGACGAGCCTGCAGCCAATGCGCCCGACAGGCCCGCTCCCTAGACACCATGCGGCGTCCCTTGAAAGTGGATAGCCCTTTCAAATTGTGATAATTTCCAACCCATGGCCACTGTGACGCACCAATCCGAACAGGCGCAGGATTTCTCCGCGCTTCCTGAAGTTTCCAGCGACGTGTTTACCGCTCCATTGAAACGCCCCGACCATGTGGGTGAAAACTGGATCGAGCCCCAGCAGACCCAATACACATCGGAAGACGACGCGATCTGGAATGATCTGTTCGCGCGCCAAATGGAAGTCCTGCCCGGCCGCGCCTGCAGCGCGATGATGGAAGGCATGGAAAAGCTGGACCTTGGCAAAGGCGGCGTGCCCGATTTCGACCGGCTGAGCGAAGAACTGGGCGCTATGACGGGCTGGAGCGTCATCCCGGTGCCCATGCTCATTCCCGATCACGTGTTCTTCTGGCACCTCGCCAATCGTCGCTTCCCGGCAGGCAATTTCATCCGCACGCGCGAGACATTCGACTACATCCAGGAGCCGGACGTTTTTCACGACGTTTTCGGGCACGTGCCGCTGCTGACCGATCCGGTATTCGCCGATTACATGCAGGAATATGGCCGCGCCGGGTGGAAAGCCATGCGCTACAACCGGCTGAAGGCGCTGGGCGCGCTCTATTGGTACACGGTCGAATTCGGCCTGATTATGGAGCAGGGCGAGCCGAAGATATTCGGGGCAGGTATCCTGTCCGGCCCGCAGGAAGCCGTGTTCGCACTGGAAGCGGACAGCCCCAATCGCATCATGCTGAATGTCGACCGCGTCATGCGTACAGATTACGTGATCGACGATCTGCAGCCGACCTATTTCGTGATCGAGAGCTTCGAAGATCTCTACCGCCAGACGGTTGAGCGCGATTTCGATCGGCTTTATCGCAGCCTTGGCCCGAGCTTCACCTATGCCAATTCGGCCATTATCGATGTCGACAATGTGGTGCATCGCGGCACTCAGGAATATTTCCTGCGCGGTGGCCGTGGCAGCAGCGCAAAGCTGGTCTGAGCCCATAGCGTAAGAAAAAAGGGCCGGCCGCCATCACGGCGTCGGCCCTTTTGCTAAACCGATAGAAGCGCGGCGATTACATACCGTCGCCGTCTTCCGTTGCCTCGCCATCCATCGCTGCCCTGTCTTCTCCGCCCTCTACAGCTTCATCGACGATCGAGTTGGCTTCCGCGTCGGACATGACGACACCGTCATGCTCGGCTTCGGCTGAGTATTCGCCTTCTTCCGCCATTTCTTCCGTGTCATCGTCGGCTGCTCCTCCGCAGGCGGCAAGGCTCAGGCCGAGCGCGCTGGCGGCGGCGAATACAGTACGTCTTTTCATCAAAGCATCCTCTGGGATTGCGTGGTGCGACCGAAATTGGTTCCGGCCCGCCCTTTGGCGCTGACCCGGTTCCAACACACCTTCACGGCGTGCAAGAGTATGCTTAACGAATAAATCGGGAGTGCAACAGATTCACCACCAATAGCGCGACGATTGCACCCAGAATCGAGATAAGAACCGCGGATATGGTATATGTGCCCTCGGCAAGGCTGCCGGCCCCGAGCACCGGCGCAACGAGCAGCCCGGCAATCAAACTGCCGGCGATGCCGCCCACGACATTCAAACCGATGCCGCGCGAAAGCCGTTCTGCACGCAGAACAAACGCTGTGAGCCACCCCGTAACGGCTCCTGCAACAATCATGAAAACAATACCCACGGAATAAACCTGTGTTTACAACTCTCGACCTGGTTCAAAAACAGGAGTTGAGCCTAAACGTTCCGAAAACGGCTGTTTCGAGCCTGCGAACTCGCGCCGTTTAGAAGAAGGTCAGCAGGGCTATGCCCATGGCAATGCGATACAGCACGAAGACAAGCATGCTCGCTTTTTTCAGGAAATTCATAAGGAAAGCCATCGTCAGGAAAGCCGCGATGAATGTAAGAACGCCGGCAATCAGCGCTTCCATGGCAAGCGTCGATCCGGCTTCAAATATTTCCGGAACAATCAGTATTCCCGCCCCGGCAACGGCAGGGATGGAGAGCAGGAAGGAGAAGCGCGCGGACTCGAAACGATTATAGCCCAGCGCGCGGGCAGCCGTCATCGTGACCCCCGAACGGCTGGTGCCCGGAATGATCGCCAGCGCCTGCGCGATCCCGACGATGAGGCCATCGCGCCAGGTCATATCCTCGAACCGCTTTTGCTCGCGCCCAAAATGGTCAGCAAGCCCAAGCAGGATGCCATAGAAAATCAGGTTGAAAGCGATGAGATCGGTGAAACGGATCGAGCTCATCAGATCGTCATCGACAATGGTGATGCCGAACATGCTTGTCGCGATGCCGTTGAACAGGCCGAGCTTGATAGAAAGGCCGAAAACAACCGCCGGGATCGTTCCCAGCGCAATCCACCAAAATAGCTGGCGTGCCGCAGGCGCTTTGCCAATGCCGATACTGGCAAAGCCGCCGCGCGCGAGCATGGCCACGTCTTTGAAGAAATAGACCATGATCGCCAGCAGCGATCCGACATGCACCGCCACATCGATCAGCGGCCCCTGATCGGGAAAATCGGTGAGATAGGGGATCAGTATCAAATGCCCTGACGATGAAATCGGCAGGAATTCGGTGATCCCCTGAACGATGGCGATCAACAGCAGCTGGAGAAAGGTCATGGGCGTAGCTCAATGGCGCGATGGCAGGCCAAGTCAAGCGTAAGTGGCTGGCCACCCCGCTTGCGGGAGGGGTTGGGGGTGGGCAATAAAGAAAAAGCCCGCCCTGGCAGCTGTCCAGAGCGGGCTGTTTCTAAAGTTTTGAAGCAAGCGCTTACCAGATGCGGATGCGCTCTTCCGGCGGCAGATACAGCTCATCGCCTTCGGTGACATTGAACGCTTCGTACCAGGCATCGGTGTGACGCACTGCGTTGTTGAGGCGGAATTCACCCGGCGGGTGGTTCGCCGTCATCACGCGGTTGCGCAGGCTCTCCTCACGCTCCATGCCGCGCCAGATCTGAGCGTAGCCGAGGAAGAAGCGCTGATCGCCGGTCAGGCCGTCGATGACAGGTGCTTCCTCACCGCCCAGCGAAAGCTGGTAGGCACGGTAGGCCATCTGCAATCCGACAACATCGCCCAGCGTTTCACCCATGGACTGCTGCGCACGCAGGCAGACCGGGCCTTCGGGACTGTCGACCGGGCAGAAGCTTTCGATATATTCGCCCATGCGAGAGGTGAATTCTTCGAAACCTTCACGGTCTGCATCCTGCCACCAATTGCGCAGCGTGCCTGTGGCATCGAATTGCGAGCCCTGATCGTCGAAACCGTGGCCGATCTCGTGGCCGATCACAGCGCCGATGCCGCCATAGTTCACAGCCGCATCAGCGGTGCCGTTGAAGAATGGCGGCTGCAGGATTGCGGCAGGGAAGACGATGCGGTTGGTGAGCGGCGAATAATAGGCGTTCACCGTCTGCGGCAGCATGCCCCACTCGCTGGGATCGACCTGCGTGCCGAGGCGCGAGGTGTTGTCATTGATCGCCCATTGCGTGGCGCTCATCCGGTTGGCGAGCGGATCATCGCTAATTTGGATACCGTCATAGGTTTCGAATTCATCCGGATAACCGATCATCGGCACGAAGCCTTCCAGCTTGGTGCGCGCTTCGGCGAGTGTTTCCGGCGTCATCCACTCGTTCTGGTCGAGGAAGCCGCTCATCGCGATGGTCAGATTGCCCACCAGCGCATCCATGCGCTCTTTGCTTTCAGGCGGAAAGAACTGCTCGACATAAAGCGCGCCAAGCTGCTCGCCCAGCATGCCTTCGACATTCGAAATGCCGCGCTTCCAGCGGGGCTGCTGCTCTTCCAGACCGTTGATCGTCTGACCGTAGAATGCGAAATTTGCCGCATCGAGCTCGCTCGAGAGCACATCGGCATTCCCGCTGAGGAAACGGATAGCCATATAGGCCTTGATCGTTTCGAGCGGCGTTTCGGTCAGCAGTTCCATCATTGCCGGCAGGCCGCCGCCAATCATGGCGAGCTGGTCTTCGGTCAGGCCAAGCTCTGCGATCTCTTCATCGGTTGGCGGGAGCTGGCTGGCGAGGAAGCGATCTTCTTCGCTGAACTGGCCAGCTTCGAGCAGCGCTTCGATCGGGAATTCACCCGACAGCTCGACCAGCTCCTCGCGGCTCAGCACATTATAGGTGAGCTGCGGAACGCGCAGCATCTGGCGCGCCCATTCCAGTTCGGCAACGTTACGTTCGAAAGCGTAAACGGCCTGTGCCGCAGCGTCGCCATCGGCATAGCCGGCAGCTTCCAGCATGGTGCCGAGATATTCAATATAGGCTTCGCGGATTTCGAGATTGCTCTCTGAATCGACGAGGTAATAGTCGCGGTCGGGCAGGCCCATGCCGTTGAAGCCGATCGAGACGTTATAGTTTGTCGGGTTGCGCGCATCGATACCGACGCCTGCACTTACTAGGCTGGAATAGCCCGGCTGCTCCATCAGCCGCACCAGCGCTTCCAGATCGGGCGCGGTGAAGATGTTCTGTAGGTAGGGCTGCGCCGGAGCGAGGCCGCTCGCATCGATCGCTTCCACATCGACATAGGCGTTGTAGGCATCGACGATACGGCGCGCCGTCGTGCCTTCTGCCGGATTCGAATCGACCAGCTGGCGGATCAGGCCCTGCACATCCTCAACCGACTTTTCGCGCAGCATGTCGAAAGCGCCGAAACGCTGGCGGTCAGCCGGGATTTCGTTCTGTTCGATCCACAGGCCATTCGCATAAGCGTTGAAATCATCGCCCGGATCGAGATTGGCGTTGATGTAGTCGAGACCGACGCCCCATTCGCCAAAGTCCATGGTCGGCGTTTCGCTGCCGCCCATATCCTGGCCGACGAGTTCGTCATGGACCAGTTCATGCAGTTCGCCATCGTGATGGTGATGCTCTTGCGCCAGTGCAGGCGCGGTTGCGGCAAGGCCTAGGGCCGAGACCGTCGTAATCAAAATCTTGCGGATCATATCCGTGCAGTCCTCTCTATGAGATTGGGGTAAGCAATGACCAGTTTCGCACAGCAATGCGGGACGGTTTCTGTCGTTACCATATCGATGTAACGTCGATTCCGCTCGACGCAAGTCATCGCGGTAATGACTCACTTCGCCGCAGGCTCGTCAAACTGCAGCGAGGCGAGACGCGCGTAAAGCCCGCCTGTATCGCTAAGGCTGGCGTGATCGCCCTGTTCCACCATACGCCCGTCTTCCATCACCACGATGCGATCTGCCGCGCGCACGGTGGCGAGGCGGTGCGCGATAACAAGCGTGGTGCGGTTTTCCATCAGGTGGTCGAGCGCATCCTGCACCAGGCGCTCGCTTTCCGCATCGAGCGCGCTGGTCGCTTCATCGAGCAGCAGGATCGGCGCATCGCGCAGCAGCGCACGGGCAATGGCAACGCGCTGGCGCTGCCCGCCGGAAAGCCGCGCGCCGCCCTCGCCAAGGAATGTATCGAGCCCATCGGGAAGCGCACGCAGGAATTCCTCGGCATTTGCCGCGCGCGCCGCATCCCAGATCGCCTCCTCATCGGCATCCCATGCGCCGTAGCGCAAATTGTCGCGAGCGCTCGCAGCGAAGAGGATGCCTTCCTGCGGGACGAGGGCGATGCGGCGGCGAATGTCAGCCGGATCGGCCTGCGTCAGCGGCACGCCATCCAGTTTGATCGTGCCCGCCTTGGGATCGTAGAACCGCTCGACGAGCTGGAAGATTGTCGATTTGCCTGCACCTGACGGTCCGACAATTGCCACGGTTTCACCGGGCTCGACCCTTAGGCTGAAATCGGCGAGCGCCTCTTCATCAGGGCGGGTCGGATAGCTGAATGTGACATTCTGGAAGGCGAGGCCACCGCGCGGCGGTGTGGGCAAAGACTGCGGACGGGCGGGAGCGGTGATCTCCGGCTCCTCCTCCAGCAATTCGGCCAAACGGCTCGCGGCCCCTGCTCCGCGCAGCAGATCGCCATAGACTTCGGTCAGCGCGCCGAACGATCCGGCCGCGATAATTCCGCCGACCACAAAGGATGTGATCGTGCCGCCGGTAATTTCACCCTGGCTCACCAGTTCTGCCCCACGCCACAGCAGCAGCACGATAGCGCCAAAAATCAGCGTCATGATCGTGGCGGTCATGATGGAACGGATCAGGATGCGTTTTTTCGCAATGGCGAATGTCTCATCCACCGCGCCGCGGAACCGGCCGGCTTCGCGCTCTTCCTGGTTGAAGCCCTGCACGATCTTCATGGCGGACAGCACTTCCGTGGTGATCCCGCCCACATCTGCCACCCTGTCCTGGCTGGTGCGGCTCACGGTACGCAGCCGCCGCCCGAACACTGCGATGGGGATGATAATGATGGGGATGCCCGCCAGCAGCCAGACAGTCAGCTGCGGGGCGAGCCAGAAGAGATAGCCAACGCTCAGCACCGCCATGATCGAATTGCGCAGCGCGACCGAAACC
The DNA here is from genome assembly GCF_016019885.1 of Aurantiacibacter sediminis. Classification (GTDB taxonomy): domain Bacteria; phylum Pseudomonadota; class Alphaproteobacteria; order Sphingomonadales; family Sphingomonadaceae; genus Alteraurantiacibacter; species Alteraurantiacibacter sediminis. Next base: position 241,880 of record NZ_JAEANY010000001.1, read on the forward strand.
GTGGTCCCGACGATCGTTTCGATGATCGCGGTATCCGATGTCATCCGGCTGCTGATTTCCTTGGGGCTGTTTTCCTCAAAGAAGCTTGGCGAAAGGCGCAGCAAGTTGGTGTACACCCGGTCCCTGATATCGGCGACGACCCGCTCCCCTATCCAGCTGACGAAATAGAAACGCAGCGCCGTGCCGATGCCGAGTACGCAGACGAGCAGCAGCAGATAGCGGAACCACCGATCGATATCGCCATCGCCGCCGAACCCGCGATCGACCACCAGCTTCATACCGTAAGGGATTGCCAGCGACATCACCGCCGCTGTCACAAGCAGCGCGATGGATGCGAGGATAATTTGCAGCGGATACTTCTTCGCTTCCCGCACAATCATGCGCAGGGGCTTCAGGCTCTTGGCCGGTTTGGGATCGTCTGCCGTTTGGGGAAGCGCCATAAGTACCTAGCGACCTAGCCCAATGCGTGGCCCCGTCAACCCGGCCTACAGTCTGGATTGGTTACGAGACATGGCAATTTTCCACTGCCGCAGTGCGGAATCTTTATGCCGCGTTGCAACATCCGGCAAAAAAGGGCATGTCACGGCATCTCGCGCACTAGCCCATAATGGCAGGCGCTCGAATTCCCGGTCGGCGGGAGAGGACGAAACCGTCCAGCCTGAAACGCCGCCGCCAATTACGCAGGGGACGCAACAGCTTGCTTTATTCCGCATATGAAATGCAAAAGGCGTGGTTCAGCTCGGCCAGCAATTGGGCGACGGTGGGCGCGCGGCTTTTGGACAATCCGTCACTCCCGATGGGCTATTTCGGCATGGGTCCTGCCGCCGCCAGCGCGCTGAAACTCTTCGCGCATCTTTATGAAGAGCGCGGCAAGCCCGATTTCGATATCCAGCCGGTGGATGTGGACGGCGTTCTCAAGCCCGTTTCCGAAACCGTGGTATTGGAAAAAGCCTTCGGTTCGCTGAGGCGGTTCAAGCGTGACGGTCTTCCCAAGGATGCGCCCAAGCTGCTGATCGTTGCGCCGATGAGCGGCCACTATGCGACTCTGCTGCGCGGAACGGTGCAGCGCATGGTGCAAAATCAGGAAGTCTGGATCACCGATTGGGCCGATGCGCGGCTGGTTCCACTGTCCGAAGGTCAGTTCGACCTCGACGATTACATCGACTATTTGATCGAATTTCTGCAATTCATCGGAAAAGGTGCGCATGTGCTCGCCGTGTGCCAGCCTTCGGTCCCAGCCTTTGCCGCCGCCGCAGTCATGGGCGCGTCGAAGGATCCGTGCCGACCCAAGACGCTCACCATGATGGGCGGCCCGATCGATACGCGTGCGAGCCCGACGAGCGTGAACGACCTCGCGATGGAAAAGCCGCTGAGCTGGTTCGAGAACAATGTGATTGCGACCGTGCCGTTCAACTATCCGGGCGCCGGCCGCAAGGTCTATCCCGGTTTCCTGCAGCTGGCAGGCTTCATCAGCATGAACCTGGTCGATCACATGATGAGCCATTACGAGATGTTCAAGCACATGACGATTGGCGATCATGACAGCGCCGACCGGACCAAGCAGTTCTACGACGAATACCTTTCGGTCTGCGACATGACCGAGGAATTCTACCTGCAGACGATCGTGCATGTGTTCCAGGAGCATTCGCTGCCTAAGGGCGAATTCGTCCATCGCGGCAAAGCGGTCGATCCCGGTGCCATCCGCGATACCGCGCTCCTATGCATCGAAGGCGAGCTGGATGACATTTCCGGCATCGGCCAGACGCGCGCCGCACTCGACCTCGCCGAACATTTGCCGATGGCGAAGAAGAAATACCACCTCGCACGCGATTGCGGGCATTACGGTATTTTCAATGGCAGCAAATGGCGCGACCGGATTGCCCCGGTGGTCGAAGAGTGGATGAGAGCCAATTCTTGAGTTGCGAAGCCGCATCCGCGGCTTCGTCCTCGGTGCTATTCACTACGGCGGGACTACGTTCCGCCTGCGCGGCACCTGCGGGCTTCGCGGTTGCTCGCTGTCGCTGACCTGCGGCCAGCGAGACTAGCGCTACCTACATTCGGTGTCGCGGAGCACGCTCGGCGACCTGCCGAGGGCAAGGCCTAATGGCCGCCCGCAGCGGGCGCAGCTTGCCTGCGCGTATAGCGAGGACGAAAGCGCGGATGCGCTTTCTAAAAACAAACTCACTCAAACTCAAACCGATGCCTCGCCACCTTCCCGCTTCCCGAACACCCGCTTCAGTAGGCGGCGGAGCATAATCACCGTCCCGATGGCCAGCGCGAGCAGGACCAGCGCCACGCCTGCGGCAGCCCAGGGGTATTCGTAGACGAACCACAACAGGCCGATCGTCGCGACATCCTCTGCTGTGGACATGGCGATATTGCTGACGGGTTCAGGGCTTGTGTTGATCGCCGCGCGGGCGCCTGCCTTGCCGCCATGTGAAAGCAGTGCGCCGCCGCCGCCGAGCAGAAAGGCGAGTACTTGCAGGGCAGGATCGCCCGGATCGACGATGGCGAGCGACAGCAGCGCGCCGCCAATCGGGCGCACCAGCGTGTGAACCGTGTCCCACGCGCTGTCGAGCCACGGGATCTTGTCGGCGAAAAACTCCGCCAGCGCGCCAAAAGCGGCCACGCCCATCACCCATGGGTTGGCGAGTATTTGCAGCGATTCGAGATGCTCGGGCAGCGGCACATGGCCGGTACTCATCGCCAGTCCAGTCGCGAAGATCACGAGATACAGCCGCCAGCCCGCCAGCAGGCTCATGCTGCCCGCTATGCCGATGATTTCCATGATGCCGAGTGAGCTCGTCCCATCCATGCGCGCGAGTATTCCCGCAGGCGGCGCAAATGTCGAGCTTGCGCGCCTATTCAGCCGGGACGGCCCTGCGGCGCTTGGACGGCGCGAAGCGATTGAGTGCGCGCTGGGCTGGCTTCTCCAGCAGGCGATAGGCGCAGTGGCTCAGGATCAGGAGGGCCACGCAATAGAGCGCAAATCCGCCGGGCCCGATCTGCACCCGATCATCCGCAAGGAAGATCTTGGCGAGGATGAATAGCGGGAAGTGAATGAGGTAGGTCGAGTAGCTGATATCGCCGAGCCATTCGAACACCCTCCCGCCGAGCATCCACGCGACAGGGCCCGTGGACAGCGCCAGCGCAAGCAAACAGGCCGCAAAGCCGAGCGGGAGAAGAAAAACTTGCGCGCGTTGGGTCACTATCCAAGCCGCAACCAGCATACAGCCGAGAATGGCAGGCCAAAGCGCAATCACTTCGCCATCGCGCCAGCGCAGCCACAGCAGCGCCAGCATCATGCCGATTATAAATTGCAGCACGCAGCGGATAAGGCCGAGCCGCGTAATATCGCCGCCCAGCGTAGTCGCTCCGAATGCGGTGAAAATCCCCGCCAGCAGCAATGCGCATCCGATAATGACCGCAATAAAAGCGGGCGCGCGCAAAATCTCCCATCGGGCGGCCAGTACGATGAAGGGAAACAGGACATAAGCGCCCAATTCGGCGCTGATCGACCACGCGGGGTGGTTCCAGCTGAGCGCATCGGTGAAGCCCCAATTCTGCAACAGCAGCACATGCAGTGGCAGTTCGACGAAGGGATAGCCTTCTGTCGAGCGCCCGGTCGCGAGCAGCAATAGCGCAAAGCCTACCATCGCCAGCAAAACGGCAATGTGCAGCGGCCAGATCCGCGCAACCCGCCGCCACCAGAAATCGGGCGCCCCCGCCAATCCGCTTTCCCGCAAGCGCGGCCCATAATTGAGCCACATGACGAAGCCTGAGAGCATGAAGAACAGGTCCACCGCCAGATAGCCTTGCGCAAACACGTCAATCAGCGCGTCCGGCACCCAGTCGGTCAGCGAAAGCCGTGCGTGGTAAAGCACCACAAACCACGCCGCGATCCCGCGAATGCCGGTGAGCGCGGGGAGATGCGGCGGCCGCTCAGGCGGAGCGATGACGGTTGTCACGCAGATGCCTCTGCAGGCTGGCGATCCTTCAGCCACGGGCGGGTTTCTGCCGTCTCGAACCGTTTGTCGCGCCGCAGGATCGTGGCGAGCGCAATCTCCAGCCCCACCATCATGAAGATGAAAGGCTGATAACCCACACCGATAAACAGCGCGCCGACCAGGTAGATAACATGGCCATGCTGCAGGGCGGTCGCGAAGCCGCGCCATTTCACCGCCTCTTCATCCGTGAAGCGGGCATAGCGACGGCGAATGCGCTCCATGCTGATCAGACCCGTCAAGTGAATCGCCAGCCAGATCGCAAAACCGAAATAGCCCTGCTCACCCAACACTTCGAAATAGGCCGAATGGTAGGCGCGGCTTTCCTCTGTAATCTCGATATATTCGACCTGCTGCGTCTCGCCCAGCTCGGTCACATTGCGGGTGTTGTAGGTAAAACTGTTGCCGCGATAGGCATCGAAGCCGCCGCCCGTGGGATTGGCTGCCACATAGTCGAGGGTCCACTGCCACACCGCCACGCGGGTGGAGGCGGATTGGTCCGACTGGTGATCGGTGATGGTCGACATCCGCTCTGTATAGGCGGCGGGCAGAAAGGGGATTGCCACCAGCACCGCAGCAGCGGCCATGCCGGCGAAAAGGAATTTGTGCTTCACGCTGCGCATCATCAGCACAGCCAAAGCGGCGATGCAGACAAGGCCCGTCCGCGTTTGCGTCCCGATAGGTGTAAGCAAGGCGGCAAAAGTCAGCGCTAGCGCAAACGCCCAAGCGATCCGTCTCTCGGTAATGATCGAAGAATAGCGCCCGACCCACAGGATGAGCGGGATCATGGTGATCGCGACGGTGGAGAGCGTGCTTCCTTCGTAAAGGCCGCTATTTTCCTGCACCAGCGATACAAGCACGCCGTAACCGCCACCGCCGGAAAACACCGTCTTGATGCCTGCGGGAATGATGATCGTCGCAGCGCTCAGCACCATGATCAGTGCAGCGGATTCCAGCCGCAGTTTCGTTCGCAAGGTCAGCGGCAGGAAAGCGGCAAAGACCAAGGCTTTCCAGACCCAGTCCCATTTCTCCCATGCCGAGTCCTGAAATTCCGCCCCCAGCGTCGTGTAGCCGCACCACAGCAACAGCATGATGATGAGCCCCTGCCGAACAGAGGGCCTGCTGCCCTGCTTGTTGTCGAGCAATATATAGCCGCCGAAAGCTGCAAGGAAGACGATCAGCGAGACCTGCAGGCTGGTGAGGAAGCCCCACGCTACTTTCTGCGGCGCGACGATATCGACATAGATATAGAGCAGCACCCAGAGGAACGGGCGCTTGAAGCCCATTGTCAGCATGGCGGCGATGAAGGCGAATAGCAGGATATCACGCATCGCCTGCGCCCTCCGCCTTTTCACCCATCGGTGCGCCATCGCGAGGCTGGCGTTCCCAGCCGCGCGGCGACTTTCCATCCTCCGGATCGTCATAATCAAGATCATCCCGGAACAGCATGCGCCAGCCGACCAGAAGGATCAGGCCGTGCGTCAGCAGGATGGAGAAAATATCGATCACAAAGCGGTTTCCGAATGCGGTTCAGCCTCGCCCATACGCGCAAGCTCTTGACGCTGCGTTAAGCAAGATGTGTCAGATGCGAGCGCGATGACCCGGATTTTGCACGTTCTCGATCATTCGCTGCCGCTGCACAGCGGCTACACCTTCCGCACGCGCGCGATTCTGACCGCGCAGAAAGCGATGGGGCTGGACGTTCGCGGGATCACCGGTCTGCGCCACAGTGCGGATGGCCCGCGCGTCGAAGAGGTGGACGGCCTCACTTTCCACCGTACACCGGGCAATGCGGAAGGGCCCGCTGGTCTCAAGGAATGGCGGGAGATCGGCGCGCTTGCCGATGCGATCGTGGCGCTGGCCGAGGAGTGGCGGCCCGACATCCTCCATGCCCATTCGCCCGCGCTTGATGGCCTCGCCGCGGTGCGCGCGGGCAAAAAGCTGGGCATTCCGGTGGTCTACGAAATTCGCGCCTTCTGGGAGGATGCCGCTGTCGGCAATCTCACCTCCACCGAAGGCTCATTAAAGTATCGCCTCACACGCCAGCTAGAGAACATGGCGGTGAGCGGCGCAGACCATGTGATGACGATTTGCGAGGGCTTGAAAAGCGATCTCGTGTCACGCGGTGTCTTGCCCGACAAGATCGGCATCATGCCCAATGGCGTGGACCTGACGATGTTCGGTGAACCCGCCCCGCGCGATGATGCCTTGGCGGATGCACTCGGCCTAGGTAGCGGCCCGGTGATCGGCTTCATCGGCAGTTTCTACGATTATGAAGGGCTGGACGATCTGATCGCTGCCATGCCCATGCTGATAGAGCGCCATCCCGATGCGCGGCTGCTGATGGTCGGCGGTGGCCCCATGGCAGATGAGCTGAAAGCGCAGGCTGAAGCCTCTCCGGTCGCCGATGCGATATGTTTCACTGGGCGCGTGCCGCATTCCGAAGTCGAACGCTATTACGCGCTCACCGACATCATGACCTATCCGCGCAAGAAAAGCCGCCTCACCGATCTGGTCACGCCCCTCAAACCGCTCGAAGCCATGGCGCAGATGAAACTCGTCGCCGCAAGCGATGTCGGCGGTCACCGTGAGCTGATCACCCATGGTGAAACCGGCGTGCTGTTCGCGCCGGATGATCCCGCGAACTGCGCAAATGCGCTCGCCGACCTGCTCGATGCGCGCGGAGAATGGGATGGCTATCGCGAGCGCGGCCGTGCGCATGTTCGCGATAATCATGACTGGCACCGCAATGCACAGCGTTATCAGGTCGTTTACCAAAGCTTGCTAGGTGACCCCGGGAATAGCCAGAGGTCGAATGCCGCCTGATCATTCAGGATGCTGCGGCCGGGCGCGACGATAGGATTTCTCATGGCATCCATGCCGATCGAACAGAAGCATACGTCACGCGGAGGCAGCAGGCCGCCGGTCAGTGCGCATCCCGCTTTTCCGGCGGTGGTCGCACTGTGGTTTGCTGCGCTGCTCGGCCTCGGCAGCCTCATCCTGCCGGGTGCGCTGATCGAACGGCTCGTCAGCGCTTCTGGCATAGCCTCGCTCATTCCCGCCGCCGCACCGCCTCTCGGCTTTACCGCCCGCGCTGCCATCGCTCTCGCGGCGACAATTCTCGGCGCGCTGATCGGCCTTGTCGCTGCGCGCCGCGTCGCACGCGCTCGAACCAGCAATGACATGGATGATGATCTGCTGGAGGATCTTGATCTCGAAGACTCTGGTCACAAACCTTTCAATGCCGAAATGGACCTTGAGGAAGACGGCATCGAGCCTGACGCTGACGAGGTGGAGCCCATTCAGGAAGTGCAAGGCGATGCACCGAAGAAGCGTCGCCGTGCGCTGGCGATGCAGGAGGTAGAGGGCCCAAGCGAATTCCTGATGGCTGCGCCGCTGCCCGGTTCAGATGAATTAGGGCATGACATCCTGCTGGATGATTTGCTCGATCTGGATGCCGATGCTGCCTTTGAAGAGGTTGAAGTGACAGGCCCTGCCGAGGCGTCGGAGCACCGGCCGGAGCGGCAGGAATTTATCGCTCCCAAAGAGGAACCTGCAGAGCGGTTCGTCGATGAGTCGAACGAAGCCGCGCCGGAGCCGCTGCATTTCTCCCCGCCATCAATGGCCCGGCTGGAAGAGGATGGCGAGGTTGAGAACGACGTGCGGCCGTTTGATCTACCGACCGCTTATGAGCCGGATGCTGCTGACGAAAGCAGTGTCGAAGAAAGTGGCGACACCGACGAAAGTTTTGAGGACAGCATGACGGACCAGCAGTTTTTCGATTCCGATCCCGAAACGTCCTTCGTCACTGAAGACGCTGAGCCAGATCAGGCAAATGCGACAGCGGACGAAGATAGCGTCGAGAATGACGGCCTTGTCCAGCTCGTCCAGAAACTGGGCAACACGCTCGAAAAGCACCGCGAATGGTCTGCCAAGCGCGCCGCAGAGGCGACAGCGCCTGTGCATGCCGCCTTTGACCCTTCCAATGAAGTAGGGGACGATCCCGCTCCCGTCCCGCAAATGTTCGAAGCTGCTCCGCAAGCAGAGCCCGCCGAAAGCGCTCCTGCGGTTCCGCAAGTATTCGAAGCCGCGCCGCCCGAAGATGCTGCCGAAGCCATGGCTGCCTATTTCAGCAAACCTACAGACAGCGACCCGGAACATCCGACCGTTCCAAGACCCGCTCCAGGCGAAGCCTATGCTCCCCTGTCGGCCAATATGCGGCTCGGCGAAGACGTCGAGGATGAAGATGACGACGACCTTGACGAGATCGGCGCATCTTTCAGCCTTCCTCTCAAACAGCAGGTCACAGCGCCGGAACCGCAGACGGCAACGCCCACGCCGCGCCCCGCTTTCGATATTCCTCCTCCCTCGCCAAGTCTGCATCAGCCAGCCACGGAAACTGACGACACTTCGGACGGTGAAGATAGCGATACTGCGGTACAAAGCACCGACCATTCGCGTGACGCCGCCTACGGCTCGCTGTCTTCGGTCAGCAACCCGTTCAAGCAGAATGCATCCGAATTTGTCCGAATAGAAGATGCCGAGCCTGCTGCGGACGCGCCGCGCCCGGCTGTCGTTTTCCCGCATCAGGAAACGCGCCAGTCAGAGCCTGTCGCAAACGCAGCACCCGCCTCGCAGGCGCGCAAAGCTGCCTCGAACGACGACAATGAGCGCGCCCTTCGCGAAGCGCTGATGAATTTGCAGCGGATGGGCAAGTAAGCGCCCACGGCGAACACCGCCTCGCGCGCCTTTTCGCCACAGTCAGCCTCTGAGCAGTATCAAGGCGCGTGCATAGCTTTGCACCGCCCTTCTGCCCCCTTGTGCGCTGCAACAAAATTTGCAAAAGACTTTTCATGTCGCCATAGGGGTGGTTCACGACATATTCGTGCAGCCGCGTGCTGGAGTAGCGCAATTCGTTACCGGTGAAACCGGTTTCGGAAGCACTCTCTATCCGTCTCGCAACATGGAAGAGTATTGCAATTGACCGAGTATCGTGCCGATTTTCCCCAAGCTCAGGGCCTGTATGACAGCGTAAACGAACATGACAATTGCGGCATGGGCTTCGTCGCGCACATCAAAGGCGCGAAATCGCACGACATTATTACGCAGGCGCTGGAAATCCTCGCCAATCTCGATCACCGCGGTGCCGTGGGTGCAGATCCGCTGCTGGGCGATGGCGCCGGTATCCTGATCCAGATTCCGGACAAGCTCTATCGCCGTTGGGCCGATAGCGAAGGCCTGACACTGCCCCAGCCGGGCGATTACGCGGTCGCCATGTGCTTCATGCCGCAGGACGCAGAGGCGCGTGAGTTCATCACCGGGCAATTTGAGAAATTCATTGCCAAGGAAGGCCAGCAACTGATCGGCTGGCGCGATGTGCCGACGACCGAGACCGGCCTTGGCAAGGCAGTGCTGGAAAGCATGCCGGTGATCCGCCAGTGCTTCATCGCGCGCGGCGAAAATTGCGCCGACCAAGACGCGTTTGAGCGCAAGCTGATCGTCATTCGCAAGCAGACGCAAAATCCGCTCAAAGAGCTCGCTGAAAAGCATGACATGCCGGGCCTAACCAAGCTCTACATGCCCAGCTTTTCCAGCCGCACGGTCGTTTACAAGGGCCTGCTGCTCGCCAATCAGGTCGGCAGTTTCTACGACGATCTGCGCGATCCCGATTGCCAGAGCGCGCTCGGCCTCGTGCACCAGCGCTTTTCCACCAACACTTTCCCCAGCTGGCGGCTGGCCCAGCCCTTCCGTCTGATCTGCCACAATGGCGAGATCAATACGGTTCGCGGCAATGTGAACTGGATGAACGCCCGCCGCCGCACGATGGAAAGCGAGCTGCTCGGCGCCGATCTCGATAAGCTGTGGCCGATCGTGCCGCACGGCCAGTCGGACACCGCGTGCCTCGACAATGCGCTCGAACTGCTGCTGCTCGGCGGATACAGCCTCGCCCATGCAATGATGATGCTGATCCCGGAGGCATGGGCCAAGAACGACCTCATGGATCCCAAGCGCCGGGCTTTCTACGAATATCATGCCGCGCTGATGGAGCCATGGGATGGCCCCGCCTCGGTCGCCTTTACCGATGGCCGCCAGATCGCCGCGACGCTCGACCGCAACGGCCTGCGCCCCGCGCGCTATTGCGTGACCAAGGACGATCTCGTCTGCCTCGCATCCGAAAGCGGCGTGCTGCCTTTCGCGGAAGAGGACATCACCCGCAAATGGCGCCTGCAGCCGGGCCGCATGCTTCTCATCGACCTTGAGGAAGGGCGCATTATCGAGGACGAGGAGCTCAAGAACGAGCTCGCCAATGCGCATCCTTACGAGGAATGGCTGCACGCTGCGCAATACAAACTGAAAGATCTCGAAGCGATCGAGACCGATGACGAGGCGGTGCAGCAGCACGAAGTCTCCCTGCTCGATCGCCAGCAGGCCTTTGGCTACACGCAGGAAGACATTTCGCGATTCCTCGAGCCGATGGCGGTGGCGGGGGACGATCCGATCGGATCGATGGGCACCGATACGCCCATTGCCGTGCTCTCCAAGCGCAGCCGCCTGCTCTACGATTACTTCAAGCAGAACTTCGCGCAGGTCACCAATCCGCCGATCGATCCGATCCGCGAAGAGTTGGTGATGAGCCTGCTGACCATGGTCGGCCCGCGCCCGAACCTGCTTGGCCGGGAAGCCGGCACTCACAAGCGCCTCGAAATCAGCCAGCCGATCCTGACCAATAGCGGGATGGAGAAAATCCGCTCGGTCGAAAGCGTGCTCGACGGCGCCTTCCGCACCGAAACGATCGACATCACCTGGGAAGCGGACAGCGGGGCAGAGGGCCTCGAAATGGCGATCAAGGAAATGTGCTGGGCGGCTACCGAAGCGGTGCTGCAAGACAAGAACATCCTGATCCTGTCCGACCGTGCACAGGGGCCGGACCGCATTCCCATGCCCGCCCTTCTCGCCACGGCTGCCGTGCACCACCAGCTGACCCGGCAGGGCCTGCGCATGCAGACCGGCATCGTCGTCGAGACCGGCGAAGCGCGCGAAGTGCATCATTTTTGTGTGCTGGCAGGTTACGGAGCGGAGGCGATCAACCCGTACCTCGCTTTCGAAACGCTGGAGGATATCCGCCAGCGCAAGGCGCCTGAATTGACCACGAAAGAGGTTGAGAAAAACTACCAGAAGGCGGTGGGCAAGGGCATCATGAAAGTGATGTCCAAAATGGGCATATCCACCTATCAATCTTATTGCGGGGCGCAGATCTTCGATGCGGTGGGCCTGTCCTCCGAATTCGTCGAGCGCTTCTTCACCCGCACCGCCACAACCATCGAAGGCGTCGGCCTCAAGGAAGTCGCCCAGGAAACCGTACGCCGCCATGCAGAGGCCTATGGCGACAATCCGATCTACACAAACATGCTCGATGTAGGCGGCATCTACCAATATCGCCTGCGCGGCGAAGAGCATGCCTGGACGCCTGCCAATATCGCCGACCTGCAGCACGCCGTTCGCAGCGAGCCGGGGCAGAATGCGCAGGATCGCTACAGGGCTTTTGCCAAATCGGTGAACGAACAGGCAGAGCGCCTGCTGACCATTCGCGGCCTGATGGAACTGAAAAAGGCGGATCAATCGATCCCGCTCGAAGAGGTCGAGAGCGCGGAAGATATCGTCAAGCGCTTCAGCACCGGCGCGATGAGCCTTGGCTCGATCAGCCATGAAGCCCATTCGACCATGGCGATTGCGATGAACCGCATCGGCGGCCGCTCCAACACCGGCGAAGGCGGGGAAGAGCCGTTCCGCTTCAAGCCGATGGACAATGGCGATTCCATGCGCAGCCGGATCAAGCAGGTCGCATCGGGCCGGTTCGGCGTAACGACCGAATATCTCGCCAATTCCGACGATATCCAGATCAAAATGGCGCAGGGCGCAAAGCCCGGCGAAGGCGGCCAGCTGCCCGGCCACAAGGTGGACAAGCGCATCGGCAAGGTGCGCCATTCGACGCCGGGCGTGGGCCTGATCTCCCCGCCGCCGCATCACGATATTTACTCGATCGAAGACCTCGCGCAGCTGATCCACGATCTGAAGAATGTGAACCCGGCCGCGCGCATTTCGGTCAAGCTCGTATCCGAAGTGGGTGTGGGCACGGTGGCCGCAGGCGTTTCCAAGGCGCGTGCCGACCATGTGACCATTTCGGGCTATGAAGGCGGCACGGGCGCATCGCCGCTCACCAGCCTGACCCATGCAGGAAGCCCGTGGGAAATCGGCCTCGCCGAAACGCAGCAGACGCTGCTCCTCAACAATCTGCGCAGCCGCATCGCGGTGCAGGTGGATGGCGGGCTGCGCACCGGGCGCGATGTGGCGATCGGCGCATTGCTGGGCGCGGACGAATTCGGCTTTGCCACCGCTCCGCTGATCGCGGCGGGCTGCATCATGATGCGCAAGTGCCACCTCAACACCTGCCCCGTGGGCGTTGCCACGCAGAACCCTGAGCTGCGCAAGCGCTTCGTCGGCACGCCCGAGCATGTGATCAATTACTTCTTCTTCATCGCCGAAGAGCTGCGCGAGATCATGGCCGAAATGGGCTTTCGCACGGTGGAGGAAATGATCGGCCGGGTGGACCGGATCGACATGAACCGCGCCATCCACCACTGGAAGGCGGACGGGGTGGACCTTTCCCGCCTGCTGCACACGGTCGAGCCGCCCGAAGGCAAGGAGCTGTTCCACACCGAAACGCAGGATCACGGCCTTGAAAACGCGCTCGACAATGAGCTTATCACTGCCTGCGCGCCGGCGCTGGAGCGCGGTGAAAGCGTGCAGGTGGAGCGCGAGATCCGCAATGTTAACCGCACCGTCGGCACAATGCTGTCGGGCGAAATCGCCAAGCAACATGGCCACGCAGGCCTTCCGGTCGATACCGTCCGCGTGAACTTGACCGGCACGGCGGGGCAGAGCTTTGCCGCATGGCTGGCGCATGGCGTGACGCTGGATCTGGTGGGCGATGCCAATGACTACGTTGGCAAGGGCTTGTCCGGTGGCCGCGTGATCGTGCGACAGCCCGATGGCGTGGACCGCGATCCGCGCAAGAACATTATCGTCGGCAATACCTGCCTCTACGGCGCGATTTCGGGCGAGGCCTATTTCTGCGGCGTGGCGGGAGAACGCTTTGCCGTGCGCAATTCGGGCGCGGTCGCCGTGGTTGAAGGCACGGGCGATCATGGCTGCGAATACATGACCGGCGGCGTTGTCGCCGTGCTCGGCCGTACGGGCCGCAATTTCGCTGCCGGAATGAGCGGCGGCGTTGCCTATGTTTACGATCCCAAGGGCACGTTCCACGAACGCTGCAACATGGCGCAGATCGAGCTGCAAAAGATTGATCCCATGGCAGACGATTCAGACGGTATGGGCCTGCCACAGCAGCGCCCCTCCACCGTCGACGATCTCGGCATGGGCGATCCGCTCTATCACGATGCCGCGCGGCTGAAGATCCTGCTGGAACGGCATAAGCTGCACACCGGCTCTGCCCGCGCGGCGGAAATGCTGGGCGACTGGGAAAACACGCTGGGCAAATTCGTTAAGGTCATGCCGAAGGATTATGCGCGCGCTCTGAAGCAGCTTGAGGCTGAGCGCGATGAAGCCGCCATGGAAGCGGCGGAATAAGGGTCAGAATAATGGGAAAAGAGACAGGCTTTCTCGAAGTCGACCGTGAAGATCGCACCTATGCCGATCCCAAGGAGCGGCTGAAGCATTACAAGGAATTCGTCATTCCGCATGACGAGCCGGCGCTGCAGAAACAGGCCAGCCGGTGTATGAATTGCGGCATCCCCTATTGTCACAACGGTTGCCCGGTGAACAACATCATCCCGGACTGGAACCACCTCGTCTACGAAGGCGACTGGCAGAATGCACTGGAAGTGCTGCATTCGACCAACAACTTCCCGGAATTCACCGGCCGCATCTGCCCCGCTCCGTGCGAGGCGAGCTGCACGCTCAATATCACGGACCAGCCGGTGACGATCAAGAGCATCGAATGCGCCATTATCGATCGCGGCTGGAAGGAAGGCTGGGTGAAGCCGCAGCCGCCGAAGAAGCAGACGGGCAAGAGCGTCGCCGTGGTCGGCTCGGGCCCCGCCGGCATGGCCTGCGCCCAGCAGCTTGCCCGCGCCGGACATTCGGTGACGGTGTTCGAAAAGAGCGACCGCGTGGGCGGGCTGCTGCGCTACGGCATTCCCGACTTCAAGATGGAGAAGACGCTGATCAATCGCCGCGCGGTGCAGATGGAAGCCGAAGGCGTGACCTTCCGCACCAGCACCGAAGTCGGCGTCGATGTGTCGATGAAATCGCTGAAGGAAAATTTCGACGCGATCGTGCTGTCCGGTGGGGCGGAACATCCGCGCCAGCTCGAGATACCGGGCGCGGAAATGGCTGGCGTTCGCTTGGCGATGGAATTCCTTACCCAGCAGAACAAACGCAATGCAGGCGATGATGAAACCCGCGCCGCCCCGCGCGGCTCGCTGACCGCCACGGGCAAGCATGTTATCGTGATCGGCGGCGGTGACACCGGCAGCGATTGCGTGGGCACCAGCAACCGGCAGGGCGCGGCTTCGGTCACCCAGATCGAGATCATGCCGCAGCCGCCTGAGAAAGAGAACAAGCTGCTCACCTGGCCAGACTGGCCGATGAAGCTGCGCACATCCTCCAGCCATGAAGAGGGCGTGGAGCGAGACTGGGCGGTACTGACGAAGGAAGTGATCGGCGAGGATGGGAAGGTCACCGGCCTCAAATGCGTTCGCGCGGACTGGTCCGAAGGGCAGCTGAAGGAAGTGCCGAACAGCGAATTCACGCTGAAGGCAGATCTCATCCTGCTCGCAATGGGATTCCTCGGCCCGGTGCGGCGCGGAATGCTCGACCAGGCCGGAGTCGAGGTCACCCAGCGCGGCAATGTCGATGCGAACGAGCAGGATTACCGCACCTCGGACGAGCAGATTTACGCTTGCGGAGACATGCGCCGGGGCCAGAGCCTCGTCGTATGGGCCATCCGCGAAGGCCGCCAATGCGCCGCCAGCGTGGATGAAGCGCTGATGGGCGTCACCGAGCTGCCGCGCTAGTCCGCGCGCGCCTCAGCCAGCGCCGCACGAAAGGCGGCAGGTTCATCGAGGCGCAGGGCGATGTGAGTGATCAGCTTTGTTTTACCGAACAGGCCCGGGACTTCGACCGGCTCCCCCAGGCGGAGTGTCATGTTGGACGCGCTAAGGATCGTAGTGTCGATGGTCGATTTGGCCTTGAGCGTTTCGGCATCGAACGCCTCTCCCACTGCGGCAATCTTATCCAGCGGCACAGTAAAATCGAGCGGAGCGCCCGCGCGAATGCGGACATAGTCCGGACCCACCAGCACCGGCATCAGCCGCAGGCTCTTGGTGAGCGCGACGAACCAGAGCAATCCTGCCAGCGTTAGCGCGAAAGCGATCCATGCGACAACCGGATTCCACAGCATCAGCAGCAAATGCACGACACCCAGTTCGATCACCTGCAAGGCAATTAGCGTCACCAGCATGGGTGCGAGATAGCGGTGATAGGCGAAGCCCTTCGCGCCTTCAGGCACATCGGGGGCACGCCGCCAGACGAACAGCGCGAGGTGCATCATGCGTAGTTCGGTAGCCCACATTTTGACCATTGGCGGCGGCAGGACGCTGCCCAGCGCCGCTTCCCACTCTACGCCAACACGCCGCGCGGCGAGCAGCTTCACACCCGACCACACAGCCCAGAGGGCGATAGTGCCCGCCAGCGCTGCAAGCAGTGGCGGCATGGCGAGGATGCGTTCGCGCACCGCAGGCGCGCCGCCTAGCAGCACGATCAGCGCCCCGATCGCGGCCGCACTGAGCATTGCGAAGGCAGCGGGCCTGCGATCCTGCGCTTTGGCGATAGTCGAAAGACAGAGCGAGTCGACGACGATCCAAGCGAAGAGCAGCGCTGCAATTGTAACATTCGCCGCAGCCCAATCCGTATAGGTCATCAGCCGCGCGAGACCCACAGCAGCAATAGTGGCGATAATCACCGCGATATTGCGCGGAATGCGAGCGATCAGGGCGCGTGCCATGGCGCCATCATAGGCCTTTCACAGAGGCGCGAAAGTGAGCATTTGTGAAGCGTTGTTGCATGGGCTGCAAGGCGGCGCGGCATCGCGGCTCGACCAAAAAACCCAGCACTATCGCCAGCAGGACTGCCGCAGGAATGGTCAGCCAGGCGGAGAGATCCATTTTCACTAGCGGGTGGTGGACAGCATAAAGCGCATAGGACGGAATACCCAGCCACGCGGCCACTTTCGCGCTCGGAAACTGGCTCACCGCGCCCAGCCACAAGGCGAGCGGCATCACCACCATCAGGGCAGCATAGTCGACCAGCACATTGCCATCCTGCGGCATCATCATGACGGTGAAAGGCAGGAGCAGGGCGAGCATTCCCCACGGCCAGCCGAGGCGCATGCGGTTCAGAGTCACGATCCGGTAGATCGCAATGCCGATGCAGAAACTGAACGCCGTGCGCGCGAGGCCATAGCCGAATGTATCCCATCGGAAGCCCAGGTCGGCACTACCGCGCACTTCGATGCCTATGACGACGCCGACCAAGCCTATCAGCAGAGCTGCCACCCATGCGCGCCGACCAAAGCCGAGCAGGAGGGCAAATGCAGCCCCCGCGATGAATTCAAACAGGAGCGACCAGAGCGGAATATTAGCGGGATAGAGAAAGGTCCTGCCTGTAGGAATCATCAGCAATGTCCCGGCAGAACCGCCATTGATCGCCAGACCGATCGCGGCCCCGATCACCATCATGGGCCCAAGCCGGATAAGCCGTTCGATCAGGAAAGGCCCTGCTTGCATGCGGTGGGCATAGGCGTGAAACAGCACAAATCCGCTGAGCGCGAAGAACAGATCAACGGCGAGGTATCCGCGCGGCACCAACCGCCCGGCATGGTAAAACACCACAGCCAGAGCCGCGATCCCGCGCATCGCATCAAGCGTGTGAAATCTCTCCGCACTCCTCGTCATGGCACGGGTTTAGCGCGAATTGCTTGCGTTTCTCTCAATCGCGGGAGGGGAGCTCGCCGGACGATCTGCCCGGTGCAACCCGGCTTCAGCGCGCTTGCAGCTCGGCAGAGATACGCGCGACGATTGTCGGATCGTCGGCGGCTGTTTTCTCCTCCGGGATTTCGAGGAATCCTTCGTGGAGTTGGGCAATGCGCTGGCATTGCATCAGTCCAAGGCCATAGCCTTCGCCGACATGCCCGTCTTCCGGTTTGGAAAACGGCTTCATCGCCAAATGGCGCTTCTCCTTGGGAATGCCGGGGCCATTGTCGCAAAAGCCAAACTCATATTCCCCGCCGTCGCGCCTGACGGTCAGTTTGACCACCGGTTTTTCGACCCCCGCATGGCGCACGGCATTTTCAATCAGGCTTTGCATCATCTGTCGAAACAGAGTCGGCTCGACGACGACTACCGGCAAGCGCGGAGAAAGAATTTTTGCCCCATGACTGATCAGCAGCGCGGACAAATTGAAGCGAACTTCCTCCAGCACAAGGTTGAGATCGGTTCGCTTGAAAGTCAGGCCGAGTTGGTCTGATTTCGCAGCCTCCAGCATGGCCGTAAGGTGATTGGCAAGGCCATGCGCGCTTTCCTTGACGGCCTTACTGACTAGTGTGGCGCGTTCGCTCAGGCTTGAATTCTTGTCCCGCTCAATAATGCTCACACCGCTGATGATCGCTGCAATCGGGCTGCGCAAATCATGCGCCACCGAATGGGCATATTCACGCAATTGCCGGTTGGCGCGGGTCAGCGCGTGCTCGCGATTCTTTAGCGCGGTAATGTCCTTGGCAATCGCCAGCAGCAATTCCTCGCCACCCTCTGTCGTATAGACCGTCTTGCGCGTGCTGAGGATCCGCGTTTCACCCTCCCAATCGGTGATCTCTTCGACGATTTCGGATTGGCCGCTGGCAAATGCCTTGCGGTCCTCCTCAAGGAAAAGCGTAGCCTCATCTTCGGCAAAATTCTCGGCTGTCGTCGCGCCGATCACGTGCTTGCGTTCTTCCGGCGAATAGAGGGCGAGAAACGCGTCATTGGCATAGACGACGCGGGATTCGCGGTCTTTGACAAAAATCAGGCTGTCAGTGCTGTCCAATACGGCATGGACGAATCCTTCGCCAAGCATGACCTTTCCCCTTCTCGCGCAAACTGCAATCGACCCTTCCGCGAGTCAAGGCAATGACATTTCGGCAAATTTTTTACCCTGCACACCCCACGCAGCGCGCCACACTTGGATCATTCTTAAGCCGCCCCGCAGCGATCTCTTCGCCGCATTTTGCGCAATAGCCCCATTCGCCTTCGTCGAGCCGCGCAAAGGCAGCCCTGATCCGCGCGCGTTCTGCGCCGCGGCGTCGCTCCTCGGCCTGCGCCATCGCCTGCTGTTGCATTGCGTCCATACGAGAGAGGCGGCCGACACTGTCCTGTTGCAGAGTGACAGGCTCGCGGCCCTCCGCGCTCAACGCATCGAGCCGGTCCAGCTCTTCCAGTCGGGCGGTGAGAGCCTTGCGCGCGTCATCCTCTGTCATGCGAGACAGCTTTCCTACAAACTGCGCGTTTGTCAAAACCCCGCCCATGGTCGGCGCAGTGCAAATTTTCTTTCCGGTACAGCATTTTGCAGGCGCAAAACCTGCCCCGGAGATTTTGCCTCAGGACACTGTCACACCTGTCACACCCTTCGGCGATCGAATCGGATCAAAGCGACCAGTCGACAGGCTCACACCCCTGCGCTTCCAGAAAGGCGTTCGTCCGGCTGAAGGGCTTACTGCCAAGGAAGCCGCGATGGGCGGACAGCGGGCTGGGGTGCGGGCTGGTGATGAGCAGATGCCGATCGCTCGCGCCCAATGCCGGAATGCGCTTTGCCTTGGCCTGCGCATGGCTGCCCCAGAGGATGAAAACGCACGGAGCATCGCGCTCGGCCACTGCCGCCACGCAGGCATCGGTAATCGCGTCCCAGCCCTTACCCGCATGGCTGCCCGCCCTGGCTTCCTCCACCGTCAGCGTGTTGTTGAGCAGCAGCACGCCCTGCTGCGCCCAGCTTTCAAGGTTCCCATGGGTGGGACGCGCAATGCCGATATCGCTCTCCAGCTCCTTGAAGATGTTGACCAGCGATGGCGGCACTTTGACGCCGTCCTGCACCGAGAAGCACAGGCCATGCGCCTGCCCCGACCCGTGGTACGGATCCTGCCCCAGGATCACGACTTTTACGCTGTCCAGCGGCGTCAGCTCCAGCGCGCGCAGTCGGCACCCGCGCGGCGGGTAGATACGCTTGCCCGCATCCTCCTCCGCGCGCAGCCAGCCACCCAGCTTGCGCGCTTCAGGCGCGGCGAGTGCAGGTTCGAGGACCGGCTTCCAGCTATCGGGAATGGCATCGGACATGGATCAACCTCTCATCGCCCTGCGACAGGCTCAGGACGAACGGATAGGGGCGCCGGGATCGCAGGGCCAGTCCGCCCTTCCCTCCTATCCCCATTGCGACTAAGGCGGCAGCGATGACTGTACACTTTCATGAAGAAGACCTGCCCGCAGGCGTGCTCGCCGATGGCCCCGTTGCCGTCGATACCGAAACCATGGGGCTGGTGACGCCGCGCGACCGGCTGTGCGTCGTCCAGATCAGCGATGGCCAGGGCGATGAGCATCTGGTGCGCTTTGCCAAGGACAGCACCTTCGATGCGCCGAACCTAAAGGCGGTGCTTGCCGATCCGGATCGGATCAAGATCTACCATTTCGCGCGTTTCGACCTTGCCGCCATCGAGCACTATCTGGGCGTGGAAGCAGGCCCTGTCTTCTGCACCAAGATCGCCAGCAAGCTGACCCGCACCTATACCGATCGCCATGGCCTCAAGATCCTTGTCGATGAACTGCTGGGCGAGTCGATCTCCAAGCAGCAGCAGTCGAGTGACTGGGGTGCGGCGGAACTCAACGATGCGCAGCGCGAATATGCCGCGTCCGATGTGCGCTACCTCCACCGCATGCGCGAGGTCTTCATCGAGCGGCTTGAGCGCGAAGGACGCACCGCAATGGCGCAGGCCTGTTTCGACTTTCTGCCCACCCGCGCCCGGCTCGACATTGCCGGCTGGGCAGAACACGACATCTTCAGCCACGCGTAAGGAGCAAATCGCCAGCCTTTGGCGTTAGAAACACACGATGACCATCGCCGCCGACCGTATGCGCTCAAAGCGCCAGGCTTTCGCCGCCCCGGGCAGCTCGCTCGACAAGGTCGTGCGCCTGCTGGCGGTCGGTTTGCCCGCATTGGTCGGCGTCGTGGCGGCGCTGATGCTGATCACGCCGCTGGGGCCGCGCGGCGAAGTGAGCTTCCTGCTCGATCGCAACAAGGTGGCTATCGCCGAAGACCGGCTGCGCGTCGACAATGCAATGTACCGCGGAGAGGACGGCGAAGGCCGCCCATTCTCGCTGATCGCAGGCTCCGCCGTGCAGCAAAGCAATTCGGTGCCACTGGTCGAAATGCGCGATCTGACGGCGCGCCTCCTGCTGCCCGAAGGCCCCGCCGTGCTGAGCGCGCCCGAAGGCACCTATGACATTGATGACGAGCAGGTGGGCATTCCCGGCACTGTCCGTTTCACCGCATCCGACGGCTATGAATTCACCGCCAGCAATGTGACGATCAACCTTCTCACCCGCACGCTGATGGGCGAAGGCGGGATACGTGGCGAGATACCGGCAGGCACGTTCCAGGCAGACTCGATGCAGGCCGACATGGAAGCGCGTACCTTCACTCTCACCGGCAATGTGCGCGGACGCATGGTGCCCGGACAATTGCGCATGCCGAGCGGCATGAGCATGCCGGGACGTTAGTATGACAGAGAGATCGACGATGACCGATACAACTGCTTCCCGCCTCTCCTTACGCAAGCTGGCCCTGCGCGGGCTTGCCGCTGGCCTGTTGGCGGGCGGTGCGAGCGCACTTGGCTTTGGTGCGCTGGCGGGCGCGCAGGATCTGGGCGGAATCGTCTCGAATGAGCCGGTCAGCTGGGCTGCGGACAATGGCCAATTGCAGGATCGCCAGAACCGCGTAGTCCTCTCAGGCAATGTCGTGATCCAGCAAGGCAATCTGCGGATGACTGCCGATCGCACGACCATCTCCTATACCGATGCGGGAACGCTGCGCATCCAGCGCATCAATGCAACCGGCGGCGTCGTGGTGACCCGCGGCGATGAACGCGCGCGCGGCGATGCGGCTGTCTATGACTTCAATCGGAGAGTGATCATCCTGTCCGGCGGTGTGGCTATCAATCGCGGGACCGACCGGCTCGATGGCGGTCGTCTGGTGCTCGATCTCAATTCCGGCGTGACAAGCGTCGACGGGGAGGGTTCGCGCGCTAGCGACGGGCGCGTATCGGGCACGTTCGCCGTTCCGGAAAGCAACTAGTCAGCAGGACAATCGCGCGGCCAGAAGAGCGCGCGATCCTCTGCCGCAACGGATGCGACGAGAATGGCGAGCCGGTCGCACGGCAGGGTGGCCCCCGCATCGAGCGCCTCGGCCAGAAGCAGCGCGACATCGCGCGGATCGGCAGACGGAAGCGCCACCGTGAGCGAGTTGGCCTGCCAATGTCCGTCAGCCGCGTAGCGCTCGACCATAGCGGCGCGGCCTTCTGCACTGACGATGAGCTCGGCAAGCAAGGCGCGAGTCTCGTCGGGTAGCGAGCCAGTCGATAGCAGCGCCGCAATGCGCTGCGCCGCGAGGTCATGACGCTCTGCCGAGAGCGCAGCGCGCGCGGAGGCGAGCTGGGCGACTGGCACTCGCCAGCCGCGCGTCGCGCTCGCTTCCATCGCGGCAAGGGCCAGTGCCCGCTCGCCATCTTGCGTCGCCGCGAGCGAGAGCAGGGCGAGGTGCTCGGCAGGCAAGGGGCGGCGCGCGATGAGGCGGCGGGCCTCGCTCACGGCGGTCTCGCCCGCCTCCGCCGCGATGGCATCCCGGCTGCGCTGTTCGGCGGCAAAGCCTGAGAAAGCGCGCGGGACTAGCGGCGTGAGATGCGGCTGGAAACGCGATGCACGATCGAGCTGGGCGAAGATCACCACCACGGCGAGCGCCAACAACGCGCCGGTCCAGATGAGCCGGCCCATCACGAGGTCGGCTCTCTGCGGGAGACCATCAGCACAATGCACAGCGCCGCAATGCACAGCAGCGACTGGTTGCGCAGCGGGTAATCGACCAGCGATTGCAGCGCGATCGCCCCTACCGCTGCGCCCGCGCCCAGACGCAGCCAAGTGCCCTTACCGCTTCGACGCGGCAGGGCGGAAAGCAGCACCCAGCCGAGCCAGAGCAGCGCGATCACCAGCGCAAAGATGCCGCCCTCGATCGCGATCTCCAGCCAATCACTATGCGCTCGGCCCGCGCGGCGCGGCGATATGTGTTCGAGCGACTCGTGGACTTGGAAAACCTCGTCGAACGTGCCCATCCCGCTGCCCACCGGCCAATACTGTCCGGCTGCGTAATAACTGTCTTCCCACATCTCCGGCCGGTCTGCAGCGCCCGCCGATACGAAGCGATCGACACTTTCGGAAACCCGCCCCCCGGTCATATAGGAGGCCGCAAACAGACCACTGACGAAAACTGCCGCAGCAAGTGCGATCCCGAAAGCCATCCGCGGATTGGCCTGCTCTTGCGCTTCTCGCCCGATCACCGCCGCGCCCAGCCGTAGGAGGAAAAGTCCCAAGGGCATGGCGAGCAGAGCCATGCCAGTCCGGGACTGGGTCAGCACCACGGCAAGCGTGAAGAACACCGTAGCAGTGCCGGTGACGAGGACACTCAGCAGATCCTTTGGACGAGGAAGCGCCGCCAGGAAGGTTAGCGCGATCACGAACAACAATGCGGTCGAATTGCGGTTCGCGAATGTCGCGTAGAAAACACCCGGATCGGACCGCTCATTATAAAGGAGGCCCCACTGATTGCCGGACGCAAATTGCACGACGCCGAGCAGGAAGGCCCCCGAGACACAGAGCAAGGTAAAGCGCAGCAAGGCCAGCTTTTGGTCGCGCTCGAGCGTGCTGCCGATGGCAATGATGACTAGCGGTGCCAGCGTGCCGCAAAAGGCGACCAAAGTGCGCATGGGATCGACGCTGGCAGGAAACCAGCGATCCGCGCCAAGACCTGCGATCGCAAAGCTTTCCGCAATCAGGTCGCGCCCGGGCAAGCTTTGCCAGAGAGTGGGCGGCAGATAGATCAGCTGGATCAGCGGGAGAGCCAGGGTCGCGGCGACCAGCACAACCAGTGCGCGGGGGGCATAACGAGCAAAATCGGAGCAGGTGCGCCAGTTCACCGCCAGCACAGCGATGGCCGCCAGCTGGATGACCATATTGCTGAGGCCATAGGCCACGCCGCCGCCGCCCAGCAGGATAGCGAGCGTAATGAGGACGCAGAGGTGCAGAACCGGCGCATTGCGCCAGAGGGCAAATTGTCGAGATTGATGATTAACGCCCGTAAGGCGGTTTGGGTCAGCCACCCGTGCCAGGCGAGGCGTTGGAGCCCTCATTGGTGTCCGCGGCCACCAGCACCAGCAATCCGCCGCCGATCAGCAATGCGCCAAGCAGGATGTAGATGAAACCTTCATCGTCATCATCATCTTCGTCCGTGATGGCAGCGATCTGTATGGTCTCAAGCGAGATACCGGCGCTATTCGCACGCGTGTTCGCCTGCGCCGCGATAGGCGTAATGGCCATCAAGGTGGCGGCGGCGATTGCAAGCGCGTTCTTCAGCATTCGGACTATCCCGTAGCGGTCGATGCCTCGGTTTAGTCCCGCCATAGGGTGCAATGCAAGCTGCGTGCGACAGTCCGCTCCAAGCATTCGCTGGACACAGGCGTCGGCGCCACTCTAGAAACCCGTCACCTCCCGCACTCAGATGGAAAGCACCGATGAGCGCAGTCGCGGCGATCCTGCACACAGACGGCGAACCCGCCGCCGCATCTGCGATCAGCGCGATGACCGCTGCGATGCATTATCGCGGGCAGGACGGTGTGCATCATCAAGTGCTGGGTCCGTGCGCCATCGGCCATTGCGCGCTCCACGTCAGCGCAGAAGATCGCGACAGTGTGCAGCCGCTTAGCGAAAATGAAGCGAGCTATACGATCTCACTCGACGGCTATGTGGCGAACTACGAGGAACTGCGCCGCGATCTGACGCAGCGGGGCGTCACCTTGCGCAATCGCTCCGACGCGGAACTGGTCCTTCAGGCCCACATCCTTTGGGGCCGAGAATGTCTCGAGCACATAAACGGCGAGTTCGCCTTTGGCATTTATGATCACGCCAATGAAACGCTGTTCTGCGCCTGCGACCACACCGGGCTTCGTCAGTTGCATTATCATTGGGACGGGAGGACATTCGTCGCGGCCACCGATATCGCCGGTGTTCTGGCAGCGCTGGATGAGCGGCCCGCGCCAAACTATGGATATCTGGCCGAGCATATCGCCAATGGCTGGTTCACTTATGACGAAACGCCGTGGCAGGGCGTCATGCGACTGCCGCGCGGGCACTGCCTGACGTTCGAAAACGGCAAGCTCCAGCGGCGCGAATATTGGGAACTGCCACTCGAAATTACCACACGCTACCGCAGCGATGGCGAGTATATCGAGCATTATCGTAGCCTGCTGACAGAATGCGTTGCCGAGGCCGGGCGCAGCGATCGGCCCGTGGCGTGCGAAGTCAGTGGAGGGCTCGATTCATCGGCCATATTCGCACTGGCGAACCAGATGGATCGGGCGAGCAATTGGCCTTCCCCCGGTCTGGCAGGTTTCACGCTATCGGCCCCGCGCGGCACGCCTGCCGATGAAGCGCGTTACATTGAAGCTCTGGCTTCTGCCATCGGTCGAGAGATAGAGGCCGTACCGCTGTTCTGCCCCGATCTCGACTGGTTCGAAGCGCAAGCACAGATTGATCAGCGCCTCCCCTTCTTGCCCAACACCGTGATGCTGCGCGGCCTGGCCAAGGCCGCGTCAGATAACGGCTGCCGGATCAGCCTTACTGGCCAAGGCGGCGATCAGTGGCTCGATGGATTGCCGCATTATTATCGCCAGTCCTTGCGCGGCGGGGATTTGTCCGCCTTCGGGCGGAGCTTTCGGGCGGATCGGCGCGCGCGTGGCCTAGCATGGTCGGCGGCGCAGGCGGTCAGGCAGAGTGTCGTCGCCGGTTTGCCCGATGGCGTCACGGACGGGCTGCGCGCTTTGCGAGATGGCGAGCCTGAAATCGCGACAGGCACGCATTGGCTGTCAGGCGAAATGCAGCGGGAGCTTCGGAGACGCTCCAACGCTTTTAGGGCGCAAATGGCAGCATTGCCCACCGATGACCGCCCCAAGCGCGGCAAGCTGGTCGCGCCCTTCGCGCTGCTCGTCTTCGACATGCTCAATGTGCAAGCGGCTCGCCTCGGTGTAGAAAATCGCCATCCGATGCTGTCACGCAAGTTCATCGAGTTCAGCGCGCGCACGCCCGAACACATCCGGCTGCGCGGCGGCACGACGAAGCATATCCATCGCGAGGCGATGAAGGGCATTTTGCCGGACAAAATCATCGATCGCGAGAGTAAAGCCCATTTCAGCCAGACTTTCCTGCCCTATCTTCCCGAAATGCAGGCACTTGTTGCCGAGCAAATCCATGAAAATGCTGAATTTCGCCAATTAGTTGAAAGCGACACGGTGTGCGCCGCGTTCGACGGGGCGAAGGGTGCTCCGATTGACCAGATACCCATCTGGTCGCTATGGGGAACATATGCATCAGCCCTGTTTTTGGAACAGGCGAGAGTAGACTATTGAACATACGAAGGCAGTGAGACCATGGAACGCCAAAAAGCCAAAAAGTCCGCTTACGTCCGGCCTGAGCTAAAGGTCTTCGGATCGGTGCGCAATCTGACGGGCGGCAGCCTGGGCAATGTGGGTGATGGCGGCATCATGACGATGGCCATGTCGGATCCGCGGGCGAAGCAAAATATCG
Source organism: Aurantiacibacter sediminis (assembly GCF_016019885.1). Taxonomy (GTDB): domain Bacteria; phylum Pseudomonadota; class Alphaproteobacteria; order Sphingomonadales; family Sphingomonadaceae; genus Alteraurantiacibacter; species Alteraurantiacibacter sediminis. The sequence goes on from NZ_JAEANY010000001.1 coordinate 267,888, forward strand.
TTCGCGTCGGCTCGCACCCCGCAGGATTTGGCTTCTATCGCTTTGATTACAAGCCGCAATTCCAGGCCGAGCACGGTGCTGATCGCCAGTTCGGCGTGATGGCGGATGAAGTCGAGGCGATCCTCCCTTCCGCCGTCACCCGCGATGCCAAGGGCTACGCCCGCGTCGACTATGCTCAGCTGGGAATTACCCTCGCCTGATTTCGGGCTTTACGCGCCGATGCTTTGCCGGGACAATGGCTGAGACATGGCCGGCACTCTCGAAGAACATTACGAATATCTATCGACGGAGCGGAGGCACGAGCTTTATGCGCAGGCCATCGCGAAAGCCTTGGCCCCGGGCGATACCGTGGCTGATCTGGGCTGCGGCTTCGGCGTACTGGGCTTTCAGTGCCTGGAAGCCGGCGCGGCGCAAGTGCACGGCCTCGATCGCACCGATGCGATAGAAATTGCGCGCGAAACGGCGCGGCGGGAGGGGCTATCTGATCGCTATCATTGCATTCGCGGCAGCAGCTTCCGAACAGAGCTGGACGAGAAAGTCGAGCTAATCATCTGCGATCATGTCGGCTTCTTCGGCATCGACTATGGCATTATCGCGATGCTGGGCGATGCGCGGCGGCGGATGCTGAAGCCTGGGGGGACCGTGATGCCTCGGCGGATCGATTTGCAGATTGCCGGCGTGCGATCGGACAAATGCGCGAAACTCACCAAAGCGTGGTCCACCGCTCCTGTGCCGAGCGAGTATGTGTGGCTGGACGGCTATGCTGCCAATTCGAAGCATCGCGTGGAACTGGCTGCGGACGAATTGTGCAGCGCGGTTGCTGCGCTTGGCAGCGTTTCGCTCGACAGCGATTGCCCCGATGTGCTGCGCTTCAAAAGTGAGGTCACTATTGAAGAAGGCGGCGTGCTCCATGGAATTGCGGGCTGGTTCGATTGCGAATTGGCAGAAGGCGTTTGGATGACAAACTCGCCTGTCGAGGATCGCGCCATCGCCCGATCGCAGGCATTCTTCCCGCTTGGCAAACCCATGGATGTCGAAGCGGGCGAGAGGCTAAGCGTCTCTTTCCGCATCGATCACGAGCATCAAGTCCTGTCCTGGACCGTGGCGCGGCAGGACGGAAGAAATGCGCAGCCCATGTCCACTTGGTGCAGCACGATTGTGTCGCCGAGCGACCTGTCCGGGCAAAGCGGCACACCGCTGCGAGCCAACGACCTCGGCCGTGCGCGGAAAGCCTTGCTTGACCTGATCGATGGCCATCGCAGTGCACAGGACATTGAAGCCGCGTTGCTCGCAATGAAACCGCCGCTTTTCCCGTCAGAGGATGAGGTGAAGCGCTTTTTGACCCACGAATTGAAATCGGTCTCCGAGTGACACCTGCGCCGGTCCTGCAAACGATGGCCGCGCGCGAGCAGGAAGCGCTTGCCAGCACACCCTACGATCGATGGCTGACACCTGCCGGGGATGTGGCTGCGGAATTTCACCGGACGGGCGTTAGCTATCTTATGCGCTTTCCGAACCAGGCCGATTTCAGCATCGCGGCAGATTTGGCCGAGATCGTCTGTCTTCCCGCGCCAGAGACCGACGAGAAGACTATCGCGTCGCTTTTCGCCAATTCGGTCAGGCCCGTAATCGGCAACCATGCAGGTGAGCTGAACCTCCACGGCAGCGCGGTGGTGATCGGCGGAAAGGCGATCGCGATCATGGGTTATTCACGCCGGGGCAAGACGACGCTGGCAGGCGCGCTCGCAAAGGCTGGGCACCCATTTTTGAGTGAAGACGTGCTGGCCCTCACACTTGACGGTCGCAAATATGAGGTCGCGCCCCAAAGGCCCGTGCTTCGCGTCTTTGCCGACACCGCCGCATACCTCGCTGGGCAGCCGCCTTCGGACCAGGGTGAGAAAAGCGAGATTGCGGGAAGCGCGGATTTGCCGGCAGCACATCACTCGGCCGAGCTTGGAGCCATTTGCCTGCTCGGCGCGGGCGAGATAAATACAGTGTCTATCACGCAGCTAGGACCATCCGCGGCGCTGGCTGATATCATGCAGCACAGCTTCGTGCTGGATGTTGAGGATCGCCGGAGGCTGTCCGCGCATTTCGAGCGACTTGCTGCGCTGGCCAATGCTGTCCCGTGCTATCAGCTTGACTATCCGCGGGACTTCGCGCGATTGCCGGAGGTCGTGGCAGCAATCGCGGACAGCTTTGATGGGCAATACAATGGCGATTGAGGCAGGCGACAGTTTTACTTCATCCCCCGATGTCATCGCGCGCGAAGTGGGCGGCGAGACGGTGCTGCTCGATCTGGAAAACGGCGTGTATTTCGGCCTCAACCCCGTGGGTGGGCGAATCTGGAACTTCCTTGACGGCGAGACGCGCTCCGTCGTCGAAATTACTCAGTTACTGTCCGAGGAATATGAGATCGATGCCGTCCAGGCCGAGGCTGATGTGATTGCGCTGGCGACCGACCTGCTCGAACACGGATTGATAAAGCCTGCTGCGGATTGACTGGCGCTATTGGCCACGTCCTGCGAAAACATTTCGGACACCGCTCGCGAAGCGTCTTGCGTACAATAATGGCGCAGGCCAATGCACGGCTTCGGGGAAGCGCTTCTCCAAGGCATCCTTCGAAGGGAACAGGTGGCGCTGAAGGTGGCCTAAGCGGGGCACAAACCCATCAAGGCTTCCCAGATCGCGCCAGAGACGTGCTCCTGCCGATCCCAGCGCAAAATAGCTCTCGACACCCGTCACGTCGCTTTTCCTCGCAAGCCGGGAGGCGACATCATCCGGCAATGGCGCGTCGAAAAATGCGTCGACTTTTTTGAGTTGGTCGAGGCACATCGCGCCCATCTCCCGCCTCTCTGCCGCGGCGACCAGATCGGCCCAATCCGCGTCGGAAAATCGCTGCATAAGAAGCGCGATATCGAGCAGCCAGATCAGCCGGTCATCTGCGAAGACCCGAGCATAATCCTGGATATAGCCCGACAGATCGTGCAGCCTCTGGTTCATCACGGCGCGCAGCAATAGGAGCGGCGGAGAGAGCGTTCGCGCTGCGTCGCATAGGCGGGGCAGCGGGATTTGATTTTTGAACAGGATTACCTCACCGAAGACCTGTGCGAGGAAAGGCGTGCCCACGCTGCGCCAATGCAGGTCGATCGCATGGACGAAGCCCATGCCGGTGTCGAAAAGCCAGCTTTCCTGCCCAAAATAGTCGATCTCATGCCGCGTCCAGTCGAGCTCTTCCAGCAAAGCGCGGACGGAATCGAGCTGCTGCGGCTGTATCAGCACGTCGCTATCCCCGCGCCTGCGTGCGGCAGGTGTGTCATGCAGCAGATATGCCGTCGCCGTGCCTTTCATGACGATGCAGTGGATCTGCTCTGCGGCCAATCGCTGAAGCACCGGGACGAGCACATCGCGGTGCGATTCTTCCCAGAGCACTTGCAGCCGTGCTTCATCACGAATGGCCTCGATCACTTCGGCTGGCCAGCTCGAAAAATCATGACCGATCTCGATCAGTGCCAAGGCGATCCCATGATAGCGTATGCGCTCAATCGCCGCCTTTTCTTCAGCCGACCACGCGTCTTGCCAATCCGCCTGCTCGCCGCGCAGCATCGCAGCCAGCGCAACGTCCAAGCCGCGCAATACGGGTGCATGCTCGGTAAGGGTTGCAGCGGACACTGGCACGGATGAAAAGCCTTTCGGTTCTGCCGGACAAGGGACAAGGGTCACCGCCTACTTGCAACTTCCGCAAGCCGCTGGCCAGAGTGCTTTCGGCAACCTCGGATGGAGAAACTTCACCTTCGCCACGAAGGTTGACGGCATGGGCGATAGCGGCGATGCCGATGCGCACTCCAATCGGCAGCAGAGGCCCGCTTTCTTGCAACGCAAAGGTATCATTCTGGCAGGTGGCAAGGGGTCGCGCCTCTATCCGCTGACACGCGGCCTCTCCAAACAGCTGATGCCGATCTACGACAAGCCGATGATCTATTATCCGCTCAGCACGCTGTTGCTGTCTGGCATTCGCGATATCCTGATCATCACCACGCCGGAGGATCAGGAGCAATTCCAGCGCCTGCTGGGCGATGGATCAGATCTCGGTATCACTTTGTCCTATGCCGCGCAGCCACGGCCAGATGGGCTGGCGCAGGCTTTCCACATCGGTGCCGATTGGCTCGATGGGGCGCCATGTGCGCTCGTCCTCGGAGACAACATCTTTTACGGCCACGGGCTTCAGAGATTGCTCGAAAGCGCCGCTGCGCAAACTGGGGGAGCGAGCGTTTTTGCCTATCGCGTGAACAATCCCGAAGCCTATGGCGTCATCGATTTCGACGCGGCGGGCAAGCCGCGATCCATCGAGGAAAAGCCGGCCGCGCCAAAGTCAGCCTATGCCGTCACCGGTCTCTATTTCTTCGACAGCACCGTAGTCGAGCGGGCGCGCAGTTTGACACCGTCGACGCGCGGAGAGCTGGAGATAACCGATCTCATTCGCCTCTACATGGACGATGATGCACTTTCGGTTGAAATCATGGGCCGCGGTTTTGCCTGGCTCGACACCGGCACGCATGCTTCGCTTCTTGATGCGGCGAGCTATGTGCGGATTACCGAGGAGCGGCAGGGTCTCAAAATCTGCTGTCCGGAAGAGATTGCGTGGAGGCAAGGATTTATCGATGACGCGCAGCTTCAGGCGATAGCGCAGCCGCTCGCAAAATCGGGCTATGGCGAATATCTGCTGCGCCTGCTGAGCGAAGGCGCACGCTCATGAAGGTATCGCCCTGCGCCGTGGAAGGACCGCTGCTCATCGAGCCGCGTATTATCGAGGATGATCGCGGCTTTTTCATGGAAAGCTGGAATGCCGCAGCCTTTGCCAAGGCCGGGATCAACGCCAAATTCGTACAGGACAATCACTCACATTCGGACAGGGGAGTGCTGCGCGGACTGCATTTCCAGAACCCGCAGCCACAGGGGAAACTGGTGCGCGTGGTGACCGGATCCGTCTTCGATGTAGCGGTGGATTTGCGCCGTAGCTCGCCCACATTCGGTCAATGGGTCGGCATCGAATTATCGGCGAGCAACAGACGGATGCTATGGCTCCCGCGTGGCTTCGCGCACGGGTTCTTGACGCTCGAAGACGGCACCGATTTCGTTTACAAATGCGATGCTTTTTACGCTTCGGAGCACGAGCATACGCTAGCATGGAATGATCCGGACATCGGCATTGATTGGCCCATTTCGGCAGATAAAATTCGGCTGTCTGCGAAAGATCGCGAGGGCGCTGCTTTCCGCGAGGTGGAGGCCTTCGCATGAAAGTGCTCGTGACAGGCGCGTCGGGCCAATTGGGGCGCGCCGTGATGGATTTGGCTCCGCATTCGGTTCAGGTCACAGGCGTAGACAGGCAGGATTGCGACCTTGTGGATGTTGATGCGGTGCGCACGATGGTGACCGATCACGCGCCGGACTTTATCATCAATTGCGCGGCCTATACTGCGGTCGATCAGGCGGAGAGCGAGCCGGAACTGGCGCGGGCGATCAACGCCGATGCGGTAGAGGCAATTGCCTCGACCCACAGCGGCAGGCTGGTGCATGTGTCCACCGACTTCGTTTTCGACGGGACGTCCAGCCGTCCATACCGCCCCGATGACGCGCGCAATCCGTTGTCGACTTATGGCCGAACCAAGGCTGCCGGAGAAGATCACCTGCGGGAGCGAGACCTGCTGATCCGAACGGGATGGCTGTACGCAGCAGGTGGCCGAAACTTCGTGCGGACCATGCTGCGCCTGATGAGTGAGCGGGATGAGCTTGGCGTGGTAGCCGACCAGGTTGGCTGCCCGACTTGGGCGCCGGGACTTGCCAAAACGATTTGGGGCCTGATCGGGGCTGAGGCTGACGGCACTTTTCATCACAGCGATGCAGGCGTTGCCAGTTGGTATGATTTTGCTGTCGCTATTCAGGAAGAAGCCCGCGCTATGGGTCTGCTGCAAAACAGCATTCCGATTATTCCCATCGCTACTGCGGACTATCTCACCGCAGCTCGACGCCCGGCATTCTCCCTGCTCGATTCCAGCAAGACGCGGGACTTGCTGGGCGATGGCCATACGCATTGGCGCATGAATTTGTGGCATATGCTGCGCGCGGAGAAGCACCTTGGCTAGTCTGCTTATCACCGGCGGTGCGGGATTTATCGGCGGCAACTTCGTCCATTACTGGGCCGAGAGGCACCCCGATGACGCGATGATAGTGCTCGACAGCCTGACCTATGCCGCCCACTGGCAAACCATCGCGAATGTCGAGCAGGCAGAGTTGGTGGTCGGCGATATTCGTGACACGACACTGGTCGAAAAATTGCTGCGCGAGCGCTCAATTTCGACGGTTGTGCATTTCGCGGCCGAAAGCCATGTGGACCGTTCGATCACAGGACCCGATGCTTTCATCGACACCAATGTGCTCGGGACGCATAGCCTGCTGAAGGCGGCGCGCGCGGTGTGGCTCGACGAGGAATCAGGCAAACCACATCGCTTCCACCACATCTCGACCGACGAAGTCTACGGCTCGCTAGGGCCGGACGATCCGGCGTTCAGCGAGACGACACTTTACCAGCCCAATTCGCCCTATTCGGCATCGAAGGCTGCCTCCGATCACTTGGTGCGCGCTTACCATCACACATTCGGGCTGGAGGTGACGACCAGCAATTGCTCGAACAATTACGGGCCGTACCAGTATCCCGAAAAGCTGATCCCGCTATTCCTGCTCAATGCGCTGCATGGAAAGCCGATGCCGATTTATGGTGACGGAATGAATGTGCGGGATTGGCTGCATGTGCATGACCATTGTCGCGCCATCGAGGCTTGCATGACGCGCGGCGTGCCGGGCGAAACCTACAATATCGGCGGCGGGGCAGAAATGGCCAATATGGCGGTGATCGACCGGGTCTGCGCTGAGGTGGACCGCGCATTTGCACAGGACGCAACTCTTGCCGACCGCTTCCCCGATGCGCCAGCCGCCAAAGGGCGCTCATCCAGTGAGCTGAAGTCATTTGTGACAGATCGCATGGGTCACGATCGGCGCTACGCTATTGACGATAGCAAGGCGCGCGCGGAACTTGGATATCGGGCAGAGCGTGACTTCGCAGCAGGCATTCGCGACACCTTGCAATGGTATCTGGACAATGAAGCGTGGTGGCGAGCTGTCAGCACGCGCTAATTCGTCCCGCCATTGCCGTACAGCCGCAATTGCAGCCCCAGCCACAAAATCAGTGACAGCGCGAAATTCGCGGCGAAGGCGGCGGCGTAGCTTCGCGCCGCCACTTCGATAGTAAGCTGCGGGCTCATCTCGATCATCGCAATTGCGGTAGCGAGCCCGAGCACTCGCGGAAGGATCGTCAGATAGCCAAGTTGGCGCGAGAGAAAGGTAAAAAGGAACAGCGCCCCGCCCATGCGTAGCGCTTCACCCGCGAGCAGCCACGGCACGGCGATTGCGCCGCTGCGAAATTCGTCGGCAAAAAGCAGCGAAATCAGTAAAGGGTAGATCGGCTGCAACAGCCAGATCAGGCCTATTCCTACGATGGGCAGTAAAAAAGCGGCCAGCAACAGCAGGGCGTAATCGCGCGAGAAGGCGCGCTCCTCCGACTGGTCCCAGCGGACTACGGTGATGCCCGCGACCGTGTTGAAAATGCTCGCCGCCAGCAGGACGAAGAGGAAGCCCGGTTGCAGGAGACCGATGGCCACTTCGCCCAGCTGCAGGCCGACGACTGATCTTAGATAGAGGGCAATCAGCGGATCGAGCAGCAGGCCGATGGAAACCGGCAGGGCGATTATCATGACCGGGCCTTTGGCTGGCATCACGCGGATCGCGGCGCTTTCGATCAATCCAGCCAGGCGGCTGCGCGCAGCGATCAATCCGCAAATGATGACGCAAAGCGGCGAGAGCATCACGAAGATAAGTGGCTCGGTCACGCCCAGTGAAAGGAGCATTGCGGTGAGCGCCAGATTGGCCGCCGCGCCGGCGAGCGTCGCCAGCGCCATGGTCCGTGCCAGCCCCAGCCCAAGGAACAATCCTGCGATAATGCGCCAGCCAGTCGCCCCCGCAATTGCCACAGTCACGCCGAGCGCCAAGACCGCAAAATCCAGTCTCTGCGGCACAATCCAGGCGAGAGCGACGGCAACCGCTGGCAGGGCGAGCGCCATCAGCAGAAGCGATATGCCCAGAGTAGTCGAGACAATCTGCCCCTGGGTATAGGCAGGCCGCTTGCGCGCCAATTCGCGGTTGAGCGCATCGCTCACCCCGCCGCCTGTGACAGTCGCGGTCGTTTCGACAAGGTTGTTGACCAGCGCGATCCACCCCACCCCGGCCGGGCCCAGCGCGAGCGCAATCAGCTTGTTACGGATCAGCTGGAACAATAGGTTGCCGAGCGTCCCACTCACCATTTGCGAGCTGCGAGCGAGGGCCTGCCGAAAAGCCATAATGGTTATCGTCCCTGCTCAGCCTGGCGAAATCTGCGCATCGCGCATCGGTGGGGCTTTCAGCCGATAGCAGATCGGGCCTAGGGTGTAAGTCGCATTCGCAAAGCTGGCCTGAAAGAGCGCGTCGCAACCATGTCGCCCATGCAAAGCAAAATCTCATTTCGCTCGGTGCTCGCCAGCGCGCCGACTTTCAAGGAGGCCTACGCCGCGCATGGCTATCGGGCACCGGGCTTCGACACGCTGCGCCTGATCGCTGCGAGCGCGGTCGTCCTGCATCATGCCGGCGCGTTGCAGCACGATATCGTGCGGGACGATGTGATCTACGCCTTTTCCGGCCAGTATACGCATCTTGGATTGCTCGCAGTGTCAGTGTTCTTTGCGCTAAGCGGGTTCCTGGTGACGCCCGGGCTGCTGAAAAGCGGCAGCGTGCTCTACTATCTCAGCCGCCGTTTCATGCGCATCATGCCGCTGCTGACGACGGTGGTGCTTATTACGATGTTTGTGGTGGGTCCGCTGCTGACAAGCCTGCCTGTGGCGCAGTATTTCGCCGAGCCGGAGACGTGGAACTATCTGCGCAATATCACCACGCTGCTCAGCCTGACGCTGCCCGGCGTCACCAGCTACGATGGCGGAAGCGCGATCAACGGGCCGCTCTGGTCCCTGCATTTCGAATGGCTTTGCTATGGCATGCTCGCCGCTGCGACGCTGGCAGGCATGCTGCGCCATCGCTGGTTGTTTCTCACGCTGTACGTGGCTGCGATTGTAGCGCTTGTCGGCATTTTCGGTCTGTCGCCGGATGCGGGGCAAAACGCTTGGGCCTACCTTCTCCTGACACTCTTCAGCTATTTCGGGAGCGGCGTGCTGATCTTCCTGTTCAGGGATGCTGTCCGCTGGTCTGCGCTGCTGATGGTGGCGGCATTGATCGCACTGGCGCTATCCCTTTGGGCTGGTGCAGGAGCATTGTTTGCGCCCCTTCTCGTCACCTATCTCGTCGTCGGTTGCGGCCTCATGCGCTTTCCGTGGGGAGGCATCCTGGCGAAGGTCGATTTATCCTACGGTGTGTATTTGACTCATAGCGTCATCCTCACTCTTCTGGTCCACTACACCGGGATGCAGTCCTGGCTCGGCCTGTTCGCTGCCAGCCTTTTGCTATCCATGCTCGTGGCATGGGTGAGTTGGACTATGGTCGAGCGCCCTGCATTGCGGCATAAACATTGGCCTGCCGATATGCTCCGCCGCGTCTTAGGTAACGCCAAAACGAATGGAGGGACCGCCTGAATGCGCTTCAAGAAAGCCATCGGTCGCGCACTTCCGTACCCGCTGATCGAACATGGGCGCCGCTTCTTGTATCGCGGCTCGCGCAAATGCCCGGTTTGCGAGAACAGCGTGCGACGCTTCCTTGATTATGGCTACGGCTTTGACGTGCTGGAGCGGCTGCAAGTTGTGGGCGGACGGCGGCGCGAAAGGGACGTGTGCCCGGTGTGTCATTCCTCCGCTCGCGAGCGGCTGATCTGGTTCTGGCTTTCGCAAAAAGGCGAGGGCTTCCGTTTCCCGCCACACATCCGCATCGCCCACTTCGCGCCTGAAAAAGCGCTGTCCCGCCGACTCTCGCAGGCTGCGCCTTCCGGCTATGCGGCCTATGATCTCGACCCCTCTCGCTACCGTCACTTATCCGGTGTGAAATACGCGGATCTGAGCGATCTGCCGATAGAAAGTGCCAGCGTCGATCTGCTGGTGTGCAACCACGTGCTGGAACATGTGCCGGATCTCAAAAAGGCGCTCAGCGAGATCATGCGCGTCATGGCCGAGCGTGCGACCGCCGTCCTGCAAGTCCCCATCGCTCTGGCGCTCGATGAGACGATCGAATTGCCACCCGAAAGCTCAGGACGGGAACGTGAAGAGAAGCTGGGGCAGGACGATCACCTGCGCCTCTTCAGCCTCAACAGCTACATGCACGGGTTGAAATCGGCCGGACTGCAGGTGGAGCCATATAGCGCATTCGATGACGATCCGGAGGCTGCGCGCGCATGGCAGCTCGATCCCGCCGAAGTGCTCTTTACTTGCAGAAAATAGCCTTTCGCGAGGCGGCAGGAGGCACGGCGCACCACCTGCCGCCGATCACGAACGCTAAGCGAACGCACCTTTCGCCGCCATCGCCGCGCGCTTTCGCCCACTGAGGTCGAATGGCAAACTCGGCGTCGCGGGAATGCTCACCAAATCTCCGGCGGGAGCGAAATCGCCGCCCGCGTGATCAGCAAACAGGCTCGCCGCATCACCGCTTTTCGCCTCGCCCAGATCGCCCGTGCCGATAGCCCCTGCATGCAAGTGGTTGTCAGCGATCGTTACATCCGCATCCGCGCCGCCAATATCCCATTGCAAATCGGCGAGCGCATTGTTCGCCACGAGGCAGTAGACATCGGGATCGTAGCCACGAATGGATGCGCCGCCTGTCCGCAGCCACAATTGCTGTCGCGGATAGGAATTGTGAGCAAAGATGACATGGCTGTGTGGCTTCGAGAACTGGCTACGCAGCGTCACACCGCCCGGATTGTCCAGCGTCGCCCCCGCAATATCAAGCGCATTGTTGGCGAACAGCCAATCGCGCGTTGCGTTGCCGCCAATCATCAGCATTTGGGCGTCGATGCCGACGCCTGAATTGCCATAGATAATGACATTCTCGGCCAGGTTGAATGCATCCTTCTGATAGAAATCGGTGTGAAGGTCGAAGGCGGTGAAGAGCTGCAAGGGCGCAGCCTTGGCGTCGAGATCGGTAAAGGCACCGTAACCTGCGCTGCCATCGGTCAACACTGCAGCGTAGCGCGAATTGTCATTGAGCATGGCAGACCATCCGGGCTGCGCGCTCAGCCAATCGACCACATTCTGCACCGAGTAATTGGCATCGGCGATGTAAGCTGCCTCGCTCGCCTCCACCGTCAAGGACGCCGTGGCTACGCCGTCCTCCTTGATGGTCAGCGTGCGACTGCCAGCGCCGTTGATTCCCGAAAGCGAGACCGTCGCAGCGGTAGCTGCGCCATTATATTGCACCTGCAATGCCGGGATCGGGTTCCGGTAAGCTTCGGATGACCAGCCCTCGACAGTGCAGCCTACCATGCAGGCCGCGCCATAAGCGACATCGTGAAAACCGTCGCGGAAGGTGCAACCACGAAAGAGGCTCGCCGCCATTGCCGGGTCCTGCATCTTGTGGATGTCGCATTCGAGAAACCATGGCGATCCGCGCACCGACCATGCCACTCCGCCGCCGGGCAATGCCTTGCGGATGAGCGCATCGGGCGTGAGCGAGCGAGTGAAACGGACACCCTCAAACACATGGCTGCGGCCAGATGCAAACGGACTGATCACCTGCGCTTCGTGATAGAGCTCGCTCACATAGGCGAAATCGAAGGTGAAGCTGCGGCCGCGGAACCACAACCCGTCGAAACGCGTGCGCATCTGCATGGCGAGATCGGTGGTGTATCCGGGCTTGGCGAAATCGACCGAAACGCCGTCTGCGCAGGCAAAGGTGAGATAACCCGCTCCGGTGTAATTGGGCGCGCCGCCCGATATGTCATACGTGCCGGACTGCGTGAATGTGCAAAGCGGGTTTTGCGCATTCGCGGCCTTGGCTGCCTGTACTGCTTCGAGAACGTTTGCGAAATCGCCGCTGCCGTCACTCGCGATTGTGGCGGTCCAATCGTGCAGTATATCGACCGGGCTGAATTGCATTGGCCCGATCACGCGGGATTGCATGGTCGGGTCCTGCGGCACGGCCTCGAAATAGACATTCGCATGGCCGGCCCTGCCTGCAGGCTTTCTCAGCTTCGCCCACCAGCCGAGCATCCTGTAAATCGTGCCGTCATAGCGCTCAAACGTCTGGACACTGGGCGCGGCAATATCGACCGTCTCGCCTTCGCAGTGCACGACCACTTTCCGCAGCCCAAGATTGTCCAGCAGGGTACCCTGATTGTTCGCCGCCGCCATGACGCCGATCAGCTGGCTGTCGGTGAAATACTGATTGGGCGGAACGAGCGCGCGCATGACCGGCTTTGCCGTATTGCGCACGGGATCGGCAGGCGTGCTCGTAAAGCCACTGCCCGCAACGCCTGTCCACGCGGCGGATGGCTCGAGCGCGGGAAGCTGCTCGCCTCCAACAAAGCCACGCTGGCGCGCGCCCGATCCGAAACCGAAACCGAAGCCTGCCATCAGGCGAGTCCCACGATAGCGTCGGCCGTCGTGCCGCTGGCAAGGATCTGCTGCGCGCGAATATCGATTATCGCGCCATCGGGCACATTGCGGAACAGCACCGGCTGGTCTCCGCGCAGGCTAAGCACGTTGAGGTCTCCGCCCACGCCGACATAGATTCCCTTGGTGGCCATCGGCAGGTCGAGCGTGTCCGACGGCGTGATGGCAAAGCATGCCTGCGCGGGCGCAATCGGGCTGTCGGCGGTATTTTCGAAATCATCAATCATGGCAGAATCCTCTTCTCTGTGTCAGGAAGAGAGGGGCCTATTGATGCGGCGAAACTGTAGGAAAGCGCATTCTTGCCCAAGGCGTGAGAAGAGCCCCTCAAACGCTTTCAGCAGCACCCAAGCAGTGCGCTAGGGACGGAAAGTCGGTTCCCTGCTCGCCGGCTTGCGCGGATCGGCTCCCGGTGAATTGAAACCCAACATCCAGCTTGCGGGTTCGAAAGCAGCTTTCGCAAATGCCCGCCGCATGGCCGGATATCGCCCACCCCGCCATGATTGCAGCGCGGCGTAGAGATAGCGGCCGATGGCGGAAATCCAGATCACGGCGATCGCGAGCCCAGCCTCGGCTTTCCCGAAATGTTTGTGCGCGTAATGGGCACTGGCGACCACCTGGTAAAATATGCGATCCGGCGACAGCGGCGATCCGCTTCCGACATCGTGGAAGACCCGGCTTTCGCGGACAAGCGCGGCCTTGCAGCCCCGCATCTGCAAGCGCTTGAAGAGGTCGAACTCTTCGCAATAAAGAAAGAAGCTCTCGTCGAAGCCGCCGAGGTTCTGCCATAAATCGCGGCGCATCAGGAAGAAGCCGCCGCACAGGGTTTCCACCTGCGTGTAACTTGCCGCTCCCGCATGGGCATAATCGGTGACGCGGCGCTCGATGCCAAGGGATCGGCGAAGAATGGATTGCAGGCTGGGCAGGCGAGCATGGGTAATGCTCAAGGCCTCACCATCGGCATCGACATTGAGGCCGCCCACCGCTCCGAATTCCGGCCGCCCTTCGGCAAAGGTGAGCAGGCTTGCAATACTGCGGGGCTCTAGCACGGTGTCAGGATTGAGGTTGAGCAACCATTCGCCTCGAGCCCCTGTAGCCAGCAGGTTCACTCCCGCAGCGAAGCCGATATTGCCCTGCGAGGCCAGAACCCGCACATCGGGAAATTCGCTGCGCACAAGCGCCTCGGAAGCATCTGTACCGTTGTTGAGGAAGAGGATTTCGTAGCTGGAGCCTCCCACCGCCTCAGGAACCGATCGCAGGCATTCCGGCAGATAGCGCAGCGAATTATAGCCGAGCACGAGCACGCTAACCTTCGGCACGTTCACTGTCATGATGCCCTGAAGCGCGCGAGAATGTCGTTGCGCTCGGCTTCGTTCATTCCAAGGTTGGATTGGATGAGCACGCCCGCATGATGCGGCTGCAACTCGGCGACGAATGCCTCGACGCCGGCCTCGCTGCGGAGGTCATAATGCCATGAGCAGTGGCATAGTTCTGACTTGGTCGGCGATACCAGATCGCGATGTGCGCCCGGCACGCGCTGGCAGAAAATTCCGTAGGTAATGTATTCTGAAAAGCGGAAATTGGCGATCAGTGCATCGTGCCATTTTCGACCTGTCGAGGTCTCGATCCGCGTGACCATGGCGCGCACGACTTCCGGGCTCCAGATCACTGCCGTCGAGATATAGTCACTGCCGGTATAGCCCGTTTCCGGCAGTCCGAGACAGCGCGAGGCGGAATTGTGCCATTTCACAAACTCCGGTCCATCGGCTTGCCCAGGGCGATGATAGAGGCGGACACGCTCAGGGTCGAAAACATCGCTGTCTTGCAGCGCACGCAGAAAGATCATGTCGCTATCGGCGAGCAATGCAGCATCATAATCGAGCTGGCTGACATAGGCGATTTTGACGAGTTGCTGGTACGTCCAGCCGCGCGCGATGAAAAACGGCCAGCGCCACCACAATCGCCGCGAGCCGAGTGTGAACTCACGGAATTGCGGAAGCAGGGTGGATGCATCCACGATCCGCCGATGCGGCCCCTCAAAGCGCTGGAACAGTGTAAGGTCCGACGGGTCGAGCAGAACATGATGCTCCATCTCCGGCATGACCGCGTCCATACTTTGGCAGAGCTGCTCGAACAGCGAGATATCACCGCGATAGGTGACGGTTACTACGCACATGCGCCGTTGCATTACGATGCTCCGTCAACCGTCGGCGAGGAAAAGGCAGGGCGCGGCGTTGGCCTTCTCACCCGGCGCTTCTGAGGTTTTTGCTCCATGCCCAGGCTTACCGCCATGCCGCAGAGAAGCAGCAACCAGCAGGTCATGTTTTCCCAGATGAACACCGTGAAACCGGCGACAATCATGCTGGCGATGGCGATGGCGAAAGCTGCCGCAATATCACGTTCATAACGCGGCCGCCCGCGCGATTGGCGCAGGGTAATCACGATTGCACCCACCATCAGCACCATAATCAGTGCGGGCAGCGGCATGCCATAGCGGGTCGCAAGCAGAAGCCAGTAGGAATCGATCGATTCGACCATCCACGGCAGGCGCTCCCAATCCCTCAGCCCAATGCCGAAGAACGGATGCGCCAGCGCCTCTGCACCCGCATATTCCCAGATCAAGCGGCGATAAAAGGCAGACCCGCTATCGAGCGTGAAATTGCGGAGCAGAAAATTGAGCAGTCCATTGCCCGATGCAAGTTCGATAAACAGCGCAATCACCGACGCGCCAAACAGCGCTAGCGGCCAGACGGGTAACCGCGTCTCCCGCTTGAGCCAATTGAGAATGATCGCTGCGCCGGAGATGGCTCCGGCGATCACGGCAGCGCTGCTGACCGTAAAGACGGCGCAAAAAGCGATGACCAAGCCGATTGCGCGATAGGCTGGTCGGCGCAAAACGTACCAGGCGAAAGGCAGGATCGTTGCCATGAAGAGGCCCGCCAGGATCGGATGCGGGAACGGGCCTGTCGCGCGCAGCAGGCCGAACCTTTCCTGCTCATACAATATGGGCGGCGCTTGGCCGGTGATCTGCGCGGCGAGTGGCCGCAGTATCATCTGCCCGCTGACGGCTTCGGCAGCCAGGATTAGTGCAATCACCGCCAGCCCCGGGATCAGAGCGCGGAAGAACCTCCCGACATCGCGATAATGCCTGATCGACGCGCGCCCGAGCAGGTAGGATAGCGGATAATCAATGCCTTGCGACCCGCCCACGATGAAAACGTCGCGCATCGTGGCCGTATTGGCGAGCGCGATGGGGAACCACAGCGCGGCGAGCACGACGACGGCATCGAAGGGGCGCACCTTGACGCCCCCCGACTGAAAGCTCTGCACAATGAATGGCAGGCTGAACACAAGCATCAGCCGATAGGGCGGCAGATTGGCGCCAGCGATAGACACAGTAAATTCGCGTGGCAGCAGGCAGGCATAGCCGGCAATAATCAGGAAATAGAGGTGTTTGGGCAGCCCCGCGCTTTGCAAAACGCGCCGCTTCGCAGGCGCTGCCGAGCGAAAACGGCGGGGCAGCGATGGTACACCAGTGCTCATGCCGCCTGCCGTGCCTTTTCATCGCGCACCCAGCGGGGAGACTTCCCGCGCAATTTGTCCCAGCGATAACGCAAAAGGGCCACTGCCTTAAGGCTCAGATAAATCACGACATCCGCGATGCTGGCCCCATCGGACAAGGCTGTGCGTAGATCGCCGGGCCGATTAATGCGGCCATTGTGCGGGCTGGGATAGAGAACGCGGACCTGCTCGCTTCCAATGCGTCGCCGCGCTTCTATGCGAACCAGATCAGAGACTGTCCGCGGCGGGGTGACAGTGAAAGATACTTCGCCGCCGCACTCATCCTGCGCGACATTGCGCCGTTCCTCGTATGAGAATCGCGTTCGCACCCAGCTATCGTCTGCAAAAGTCGGCGGGATGGTGCCAATCGTCTCCAACCCTTCCGCAGACAAACCGAAAACACCCGATCCGACCAAGCGGTCGCGCACATAGGGTTGGGTGAGCCAGACCCGATAATAGGCGCGCACCCATCGATCAAAGCCGCGCAGATCCATTTCCAACCGCGGCGATGCTGCCATCACGCCGGGCTCTTTGAGCACCTTCGCTGTCGCCAGCAGCGAGCGATAATCGCATTGCACGTCGGCATCGAGGAAGAAACGCGGCGTAACTGTCGCATGCGTGTTCGCAGTGTTCATCGCGATGACTTTCGATCCGGCTGGCAGATCGAGCACCATTGCGCTCGGCGCGGTTTCGCGGGCAGTCTTCACAGTGCGATCGCTGCAGCCATTCGCCGCCACGATGATTTCGGGCAAATCCTCAGGCGCAACGCCATCGACAATCGCGTTTAGGCACCGGGCGATCACCAGCTCCTCATTATGCGCGGGGATGATGACGGAAAACGGCGGTCGCTTTGATTGCGCCCGACCTTCGCCTTTCCCTATCGATGCTGTGTCGCCTGTGCTCATAACGGGCATCCGTCTGACCTGCCGGCCGCCTCCCTATCCCTTGGAATAGGTGTAATACTGATATTCGTAATTGTAGCTCTCGCCTGCTTCGAGCGCGCGATATTTCGTCAGGATAGCGCCCGCAATATTGGCCCCGGCATCGCGCAAGCGCCTGACGGCGGATTTCGTCTTGCCGAATTCGACGCGATTTGCCTCCGCCACAAAGACCGTGCAATCGACGAAACGCGATACGAGCGGTGCATCGGCCAGGCCCATCACGGGCGGACCATCAAGGATGATCACATCATAGGTGTCGCGCACCTGCGCCAGAAAATCGTGCATCAGGCCAGATGAAAGGATTTCCACCGGATTGGGCGGCGCTTTCCCGGCAGGCAGAACATCAAGGTTAGGCACCTGCGTTTGCAGCAGCAAGCTCTTGTAATCGGCGCGGCCGTAAAGCGCGCTCACCAGCCCTTCCTTGGGATCCTGATTGGTCAGCCGCTTGCCTACGGCCGGTCGCCGCAGATCGACATCCATCAGCAGCACTTTTTTACCGACAGCGGCATAGCGCGCTGCGACGGCGATGGCCGATGTCGTCTTGCCTTCCATCTGCTGGCCACTGGTGAACTGGATGACTTGCCGCGCCTCTTCCGGCAGCGAGAAGTCCAGAGTGGCGCGGACGGAGGAGTAGGATTCGCTGATCGCGCTGAAGGGATCGTCTAGCGCTTCCGTGATCTCACCTTCTGGCGTGAAAGGCGTCTGCCCCAGCGCCGGGACGCCCAGTCGCCGCTCGACATCGGCGGTGGAGCGCAGGCGATCGTCGAAAATTTCGCGCAGGAAAGCGAGGCCGAGCGCCAGCCCGCCGCCGACCACCAATGCGATGAGCATGTTGCGCATCAGATTTGGTTTGTAATGCGAACGGGGCACGATCGCCTCGTCCAGCAAAGTTACTTTGCTCGATTGCAAATTTGCAGCCGAGGAAATCTCGTTGAAACGCTCAAGCAAGGACGCGAGCTGGGCACGGTAGGCAGCAACGTCGCGATCGAGCAAATTGTATTGCACACGCCGATCCTGCTCATCGAGCGCTTCGCCGGACACACGCTGCAGCTCCGATTCCAGCGCTTGTTCCTGGTTTCGCGCGACCAAGAATTCGTTGCGGATGGACGTTTTGATCTCGGCTGCCACATTCGCCAGCTGCCGCTCCAGAGAGGTAATTTCGGCGCGCACTTCGCGAACTGCGGGAAAGTCCTCCTGATAGCGTTCGAGCAGGTCGGCCAGCCGCGCTTCCAGCTCGGCAATGCGTCCACGCAATTGCTGGGCAACCGCGCTGTTCTGCACTTCCGGCAGCTCCATTGCAGACGTGTTCGCGACCGATTGCCAGCGTTCCTGCGCAGCGATGCGTGCAGCCCGGGTTTCGATATAGCGGCGATTGATCTGGGCGAGATTGCTGGCAGTCAGCGTCGGTGTCGCCACGATATCGCCATCACCACCATCGCCGCCAACCGACGTGAAAGGCTGGCCGACAATCGCATTCTGGCGCGCATATTGGTTGGCAAGGATTTCCGCCTCGCGCAGCGCATTGCGCGTGTCGTCGATCTGCTCTTGCAGATATTCGCGGGCGTAGGAATAGGCCTGGAGCGAACGGTCGAGATCGTTGGAGAGAAATGCGCGCGCATAGCCATTGGCGACATCGGCAGACAGTACCGGCTCTGCTGCGGAATAGCGGATGGAAATGACCCGGCTTTCCATTGGTACTTCGACAGTCAGATTATCGACCAGCATGGATGCCGCGGCTGCGCGCCGGGCTTCCATAGTCGCTTCTTCGGAAAGGGCTGTCCCGGCATCGTCTGTGGCAGGCCCGAGCAGCCGGTCTCCCGACGCGAGATCGAGATCGTCAACAACCTGCAGCGCCATGCTCCGGCTGCGGATTTCGGCGGCCTGTGTTTCCAGATACCGCGCGACTTCGGTGCCGGTGAGATAAGTCGAAGTAAGGTCCTGTCCTTCGACAATGTCATTCTCGTTATAATCGACGCGCACTTGCGATGTTGCCTGGTAATACGGCTTCATCAGCAGGGTGAGCAGCAATCCTGCGATGAGGGCAAATGCCGTCACACCCACCAGAATGTATCGCTGTCGCCACAGCAAAGCGCGAATATTGTTCAGAGTGAAAAGGCTGCCGCCATCCTCTCCATAATAGACCTCGTCGTCATGAACGTCTTGTGGGCGCGGGCCGTAGATATTGATGGTTTCGTTCATCGCTTGCCGGCCCGCTCAAATATTCACATTCGTGAAAAGGGCAAAAGCGGGAAGCGTTCGCAGCAGGTCCTGCCAGAATTGCGAGAGCCCATCAGTGCCTATAACCACACGGTCACCCGGCGCGAGCATGGGATCGAGCATGGTGCCTGCCTGCATCGCGCCGTAATCGAATTTCGCGATGGCGATGCCCTCGGGTGTCTCCCGGAAAACTGCGATCTCCTCACGCGCCGCCACGCGTGTCGGCCCTTCAGCCATCGCAATAGCGCCGGAAAGGCGAGTGCCGGGCAGGAAAGTGTAAACACCGGGCGTCTGTACCGCGCCTTCCACCGTCACGCGGTGCGAGGCGTAATTGACGACGTTCACCGCCACATCGGCATTTCGAAGGAAGCGGGCATTCAGTTGCGCCTCGATCTGCCCCGCCAGCTGCTCTGCCGTCTGCCCCGCTGCTGCCACTGCGCCTAGCAAGGGCATGGCGATGTCGCCATCCGGGCCAATCGTCACATCGCTGAGCGACAGATCCTCTTCGCGGTAGACGGTGACGGAAATGACATCTGTCGGACGCAGCATGTATGCGCCCGAAAGATCGGCAACATATGCGGCTTGATTGGCAGCCACATCCGGGGTCGACACGGCAATGCCGGGTGCGATGGTCTCCCCGCTCGCGCATGCCGACAGCGCGCAAGTTACCACCAGCCCGAGAAAGGCTTTGATTTGCAGAGATATGGGATCTGAAATGTCCATTATTTGCGCAATCCCGGGTTTTACCCTTTCCCACGCCAAAATTTCGCGTGCGTTCCTAGGCAGAACCACTTGGCTCAACCGTGAATGACGTGAAGCCGCTTAGCAACCCGACGCGCCCTTGCCCGCACCGGAGGCTGTGCAAAAAATGCGACCAAAACCGTGGTGAAGCGCTGAATCTATGTGCAAGGGAAATGACGATGATTTCCTGGCTCAATGTGATTGCAGTCCTCCTTTACTGCGCAGCCATCGCAAGCTGCCTGCGGGCCGCGGCTTCAGCCGGGCGGTCTGGACTTCCAAAACGGCATCGAAGCACTTTTCTCGGCACAGCCGCTTTGTTCGCCTTTTTCGCGCTGAGCCGATTGCTCTCCGGAGAAGATCGCCTGCGCGAATGGCTGCGCGCGCAGCTGCGCGAACAGGGAGCCTATGCCGATCGGGGTGATATCCAGACCGTGCTGGTGTTGGTCTTGGCGCTTGTCGCAATCGGGACCCTCGCTTTTCTCGTGAAGCGATTGTGGAGTGTACGCACCAGACCGCTCAGCTTTCTGCGCCAGGCGACAGTAGTGGCGGGGCTCTCATTCACCGCTCTATATGCGCTTCGGATCATCTCGCTGCACAGCGTAGATGCGGTACTTTACGCGGGTCCGCTGCGGCCGAATTGGATCAGTGACATTGGCTTGACGCTGGCGATCACGGCGATGGGGCTGATCTACACCCGTCTCGCCAGAAAGCACGCCTAATCCTTCCCAAGAGCGGCGGCATAGGCGCTCAGCAATGCGGGAACCTGCGTGTTCCAGTTGAGCTCTTTCTCCACCCGCTCGCGGCCGAATGATCCCATCGCGGCACGTTTCGCAGGATCATCGAGCAGCTCCGCGATTTTTTCCGCCAGATCAACCGCATCGTTCGGTTTTGCATAGAGCGATGCCTGCTGCGCGGAATAGCGGCCCTCGGTCACCTCGAATTGCACCATCGGCTTTCCGAGTGACATGTATTCCATGATCTTGTTCATGGTCGACTTGTCATTCATCGCATTAACCCGGTCCGGATTGACGCCGATGTCCATTGTGGAGAGCACTTCGAAAAGCACCTGATCAGGCGCGCGACCGGTGAAGTGGATCCAGTCCTCAAGGCCCTTTTCGGAAACCAGTCGCTTCAGACCATCCAGGCTCGGCCCTCCGCCGACCAAGACGAAACGAATATCATGGCGGTCCATTCGATTGACCAGATGGTCGATCGCATCGATCAGCAGGTCGATCCCTTCCTGCTCTCCCATCACACCGACATAGCCGACGAGATAGTCTTTCCCGTGTTTCCATTCGGGCACTGGCTCAACGGACTTGAGGCGGGAGAGATCGGGGCCTGAGCGCACCACGAAGACCCTTTCCGGACCCATGCCGCCGCGCTCGACAGCGATCGACTTGTAGCTTTCATTTGTCGCGATTGAGACGTCGGCAGATTTGAAAGTCAGCTTCTCGAAAAGCAGCATCAGCCGCCAGAAAAAGCCGCGCTTGTTGAACTTGGCTTCGTAAAGCTCGGGATTGATATCGTGGTGGTCGAAAATGTATTTCACGCCGAGCAATTTGAATTGCAGCGCCACCAGGAAAATGAGGTCGGGCGGGTTGCAGCCATGGATCACATCGATCCCGCGCTTGAAGTAAATACGCCACGCCAGCAGCGTTTCCCAGAACAGGGCGGCGCCATATTCGATCAGAAAACCGAGCGCTCCGTCTGCTTCGAGCGGCAGGGGATGGCGGTAGATATGCACGCCTTCGATTTGCTCGTAGCGCGCTTCATAGCCCTTGCCGGTCGGGCAAATGACAGAGACCGTGGCTCCAGCCGCAACCAAGGTTCGCGCCTCCTGCCAGACGCGCCGATCAAACGGCAACGGCAGGTTTTCGACCACGATCAGCACGGACTTGCCCGCCAGCGGATGCCCCTCGATCCTAGTCGGAAAAGAAAAGTCCTGCGCCTCTGCCATGGTCAGGCAATGCGGCTGATGTCGAGGATATCTGCGGCCTGCAAGTCAAGCGTCTCGATAAGCGAATTCGTTGCGATGACACGCGCGTAATCGCGCTTTTGTGCAGTCTCCCGATCGACCAGTAAGCTCTCCATCGTGGGCAGCAAAGCCGCCGCGTAGCCGAGATTCTGTCCGACCAATTGGCTCGGCTCCACGCCCGGATCATAAATGTCGAGATCGAAGCCTGCATCGAGCAGCTTGCGCGCCATGTCGACTGCCGGACTTTCGCGCAGGTCATCGGTTTCACGCTTAAAGGCGAGGCCGACGAGCAACAGCTTCGCGCCTTTCTCCAGACCCTGCGTCGCTGCCAAAAACTGATGATGCTTGTGCGCTTCATTGGATCGAAGCAGCGCGTCCACAAGATGCGTGTGGGCCCCGACATCACTCGCCATATGCTGCAGGGCGCGCACATCCTTGGGCAGGCAGGATCCGCCAAAGGCAGCGCCCGGCCGCGTGTAATGGGCGGAAATATTGAGTTTTGTATCTGCAGCGAAAATTTGGTGGACCTGCGCGGCGGAGATATCGAGTTGTTCGCAGACCCGGCCGATTTCATTTGCAAAAGCGACTTTCACCGCGTGCCAGCTATTATCGACGAACTTGGTCAATTCTGCTTCGCGCAAGCCGACGCGAAAGACTGGCGCATCGATGCCCTCATGGAGATTTTCCATCGCAGCATTTGGCGCACCATCTCGCGTGCCGATGACGATCTTCGGTGGATCGAAATAGTCGGCAATCGCGCTCGCCTCGCGGAGAAACTCCGGATTGTAGACCAGCGACACCAATCGCGCGCAGTCGTCTCCCAGGGCTGCCTCGAAAACTGGCTGGATCAGCTGATCCATGGAGCCGGGGCGCATGGTCGATCGATATGCCACCGTCAGTGGCGCAGTCCGGGCAGAATTGATCGCCGCAGCGATATTGCGCGTGACCTGCAGAATGTGGCTCATGTCGTGTGCGCCATCTGCCGCGCTCGGCGTTCCGACACACACGATTGCCAAATCACACTCTGCAAGCGCGGTGCCGATATCCGCCTGAGCGCTTAGCAGGCCATCCGCACGCGCCTTTGCGATCAAGGCCTCCAGTCCCGGCTCTTTCACCGGACTGCGCCCTGCATTGATGGCCGCAACCTTGCTGTCATTGATGTCGATACCGACCACGCTATGGCCCTGCGATGCGATGCATCCCGCGGCTGTGCCGCCAACATAACCAAGGCCAAAAATGACGGTATTCATTTCAGTTCATTGGCTTTCCTATTGCATTGCACCAAGTCGCCGCTTGCATAATCGCAGGCGATAGGCTTTTGACCCCCTGAATTCAATCAAGCGGCTGGAAGACCCGAAAATGACCAAAGCGAAGACTGCACTGATCACCGGTGTGACCGGACAGGATGGCGCCTATCTGTCGCACCTGCTGCTCGAAAAGGGCTACGAAGTGCACGGCGTAAAGCGCCGTTCGTCGAGCTTCAATACCGGGCGGATCGAGGATATTTATCAAGACCCGCATGTCGATAATCAGAAGTTCCACCTGCATTATGGCGATCTGACAGACAGCACGAACCTGATCCGAATCGTGCAGGAAGTGCAGCCGGACGAGATTTACAACCTCGCCGCGCAGAGCCACGTCGCGGTCAGCTTCGAAACGCCGGAATATACGGCCAATGCCGATGCTATCGGCACGTTACGCCTCTTGGAGGCGATCCGCATTCTCAAGCTTGAAGAAAAGACCAGGTTCTATCAGGCGTCCACATCGGAGCTTTACGGCCTCGTGCAGGAAGTGCCGCAAAGCGAGACCACGCCTTTCTACCCGCGCAGCCCCTATGCTGCCGCCAAGCTTTACGCCTACTGGATCACGGTGAACTACCGCGAAGCTTATGGCATTCACGCGAGCAACGGCATCCTGTTCAACCATGAAAGTCCGCTGCGCGGCGAAACATTCGTAACCCGCAAGATCACTCGCGCGGCTGCGGCGATTGCTCTGGGCCGTCAGGACAAGCTCTATCTCGGCAATCTGGATGCCCAGCGCGATTGGGGCCACGCCCGCGAATATGTGCGCGGCATGTGGATGATGATGCAGCAAGAGCAGGCCGACGATTACGTGCTCGCCACCGGCGTCACTACTCCGGTACGCGAATTCGTTCGCTGGGCATTTGAGGACGCTGGCATTCCTATCGAATTCCGCGGGGAAGGCGTTGAGGAAAAGGGCTATGCCAAGGATGACGGCCGCTGCCTGATCGAAGTCGACCCGCGCTATTTTCGCCCGACCGAGGTGGAATTGCTGCTTGGCGATCCGACAAAGGCGCAGGAAAAGCTCGGCTGGAAGCACGAAACATCACCACGCGAACTGGCGCGTGAAATGCTGCTGGCCGATATGGAAATCATGAAAGCCGAACCGATCGCAGGCGGCGACTGATGTCTTACGATCTTGCTGGCAAGCGCGCGTATGTCGCGGGGCACAAGGGTATGGTCGGATCGGCCATCGTCCGGCGGCTGGAAAGCGAAGGCTGCACCGTCCTGACCAGTGAACGCAGCACAGATCTGCGCGAACAATCCGCCGTGCGCGAATGGTTTGCCGATAACCAGCCAGACGCCGTTGTGGTCGCTGCAGCGAAAGTCGGCGGCATTTTCGCGAACGACACCTATCCGGCCGAATTCCTCTACGACAACCTCATGATCGAGGCGAATTTGATCGAGGCTGCCTATCGCAATGGCGTAGAGAAGCTGCTGTTTCTCGGCTCGTCCTGCATCTACCCGAAGATGGCACCCCAGCCGATTCCGGAGGACGCATTGCTGACCGGCCCGCTGGAGCCGACCAATGAGTGGTATGCCGTGGCCAAGATCGCCGGTATCAAGCTGTGCCAGGCCTATCGCAAGCAATATGGCGTCGATTTTATCAGCGCCATGCCGACCAATCTCTATGGGCCCGGCGACAATTTCGATCTCGCCAACAGCCACGTGCTGCCAGCCCTCATTCGCAAGGCGCATGAGGCGAAGGAGGCGAGCGCGGATTCGATTGAAATCTGGGGCACGGGCTCACCGCGCCGCGAATTCCTGCATGTCGATGATCTGGCCGATGGTGCTGTTTTCCTGCTGAAGAAATATTCGGGCGAGGAACATGTCAATCTTGGCTCTGGCACGGATCTGCCAATCATCGAGCTTGCGCAAATGGTGTGCGATGTCGTCGGATTTGACGGCAGCATCACAAAGGATACCAGCAAGCCCGATGGCACGCCGCGCAAGCTGATGAGCGGAGACAAGATCGCCGCCATGGGCTGGAAGCCGAAGATCGAACTGCGCGAAGGGATCGCCGATGCCTATCGCGCCTTTCTGGCTGGCGAAGGCAAGCAGTAAAGCTGCGCGCTAAAAGGCGCGTTCGTGGGTAATCACGCGCAGCGTTGCGGCGAGTATGGCGATATCCTGCCACAGGCTCCAGCGCTGCATATATTCCAAGTCTGCCAGTAGCCGGTTGCTCAGCTGCGTTTCTGTATCGGTCGCACCCCGGTGCCCGCGCACTTGCGCCAGGCCGGTGATGCCCGGACGCAAGCCGTGGCGTTGCCAGTAATTGCGATCGACTTCCCAGAAAAGCTTGCTGCCGGCCTTCGATCCAAGCGCATGCGGGCGCGGGCCGACGAGGCTCATGTCGCCTTTCAGCACGTTAATGAGCTGCGGCAATTCGTCGATACTGGTGCGACGGATGAAGCGTCCGATGCGTGTCACCCGCTCGTCTTCAAGCAGTGTCGATTGCGCACCGCTATCATCGCTCTCGCGCATTGAGCGGAATTTCAGGATCGCAAAAAAGCGGTTGCCGCGGCCTACGCGTTTCTGGATGAAGAAGACAGGTCCGCCATCCTCCAGCTTGATCAGCAATGCGACAATCAACATTAGCGGCGCGGCGACCAGCAAGACAAGGCCTGACACAGCGACGTCAAACAGCCGCTTGGCAACGCGCGCCCGTATTCCCAGCTGCCCCGACGACACTTTGAGCGCTGAAACTCCAGCAGCGTCATAATGCACTACACCTACCGCTCCGATTTCGCGCGGCAATTGATGCGTCACCTCGCCATCGATGCCCGAGCCTTTCAGCACCTGCGCCCAAGCCGCGCGCTCCTCTGCCGGGCAGCTTACAACCACTTCATCCATATTACGCAGATATTTGCTCAGCCGATCGAGAGCGCGTGGATCATCCAGCGTTGGAACAAGGCCATGCTCGCGAGCATCCACATGAATGGCATGGGGCAAGGTAAGCTCCGGCCCGCCAGCGTGGATGACCATTTTGTTGAGCGAAGTCGGTCCCCATTTACGGGAAAGTACGCGCGACACGCCAAAACGCATGGCGGTCATCAGGACCGCAGTCGTGACGAGGCCCAGTGCGAAGACCATGCGCGAAAATTCCGCATTGCTCTTGGCGAAAAAGGCCAGGAGATTGACCAGGGCAGCGGCGACTATCAGCGCGGTAATTGCCCGGAATGCACTCGTCTGCCAATTGGTCAGCGCGCGACGCGAATAGGTGCCATTATACAAGGCGACCGTCAGGTAAACCGGCAGGATGACATAGGCCGAGATCATGCCCCCTTCGAGCAGCGCCCAATTGGTCACCGTGCCGAAGTAGAGAACTGAATCAGCGAAAAAAGCACCGAGCAGGATTGCGACATCGCCGAGGAGAAGCGCCAAATAAGCTCGCAGCCGCTTGCGCTCCAGCGAAGGCAGGAGCCCGTTGCGCGGCGCCGGTGGCAGCTTTGCGGGTGTAGTGCTGTCCAAGTGCTCACGCGGACCGGCATCATCAACGGAAGAAAAATCCGCCTCTGCCTTGTCCTCCAGTAATGCCACTTGATCGATCAATGGCCTCACGCCCAAATAGTTACCGCTACATACGCAATACCACGTAATTGCTTGCAGATATTTGTATGACCGGCGCGCACAAGCAGACTGGCGCGAATTTGCACCGTTACAACCGCTTTTCAGCGGCGCGCGGCTGCGTATCGGGCGATTTGGGTGAGCTCGCGGGCGAGTAGAAGTTCTGCCGTCTGGCTGTTGGCGAGCAGCGAACGATGCAGATCGGCAAGGCGCGGCACAAGGCGCTCCAGCCTGCCGCCATTCCACCGCATCAGCTGATCGCCAACTTCGCGATGCTCTTTAAAGAACACCCCGTTCATCTTCAGGAATTGCTTCATATCGTCCCCCCGTCGCAGCTTGGGTGACAGCACGGCGAGTTGCGCGGCACGCCGTTCCAGCGCCAGCGCCACGCCGACAGGGTTGAGCGAGACTTCGCGCATTCGCGTGAGCTCTCCCGGCAATTTGGACAGCTCTCCGCTCAGCGCAGCATTGACTAGCGGCATGAAGCCGTCCTCTTCCGCGCTCGCGCCGATGTCGTTGAATGCCGAGAGATCCGCGCGCTTGGGCGTCTGCAGGGAGGCGTCGAGATAGAGCGCTAGCTTGTCGACTTCGGACTGGGCGAGGCGGACATCGAGATTGGCGGCACGGGCAATGGTTTCGGCAAGCGAGCCGTCGAGCCGCAAGCCCACGGCATCCGCCATCGCCCGCACATCGGCTGTCACGGAGCGCAAATCTGGCGGGTAGAAAATCGCCACCAGCGCATCTTCACGCTTCAACAACAGTTTCGCGCTGCGCGATTTGTCGGTTGCGGATGTGGCGACGATGAAAATCGGCCAGCCATCAGTCACCTCGCCGCGATCGACCAACTCGCACCAGCTCGCCATTGCATCATGCGCTTCCTCTCCCGAAACGCGCGCCAGGATATGGCGTGAGTCGCCGAAAAGCGATGTCGAGCGCGCTTCATCGACGAGGCGGGAGGGATCGGATTTGAGGTCAGCGCCGGAAATGTCGACGCGTTCACCCGCGTCGGGCAGTTCGGCAATCAGCTTGGCAATCGCAGCAGAGGCGCCTGCCTCATCCTGCCCGCAGAAGAAGAATAGGCGACACCGTTCGCCTGCCCGCTTGGCAGCCTGGGCGTAATCGCGCTGGGTGGCCTTCACTGGTCCTGTTCGCGCAAGACGCGCGTCAGGCGGACCACGATCTGGTCGGCAACTTCTTTCGACAAATTTTCGAGCGCAGTTTGCTCTGCAGCGATGGTTGCATATTCGCTGCTCACCACATCGATCCCGGCATCGGACCCGGCGGTGGCATCGACAAGAATTGCGCCTGTCGCGATATCGACCAGCTGGTAGCGCGCGCGCAGCGTGCGGCGCTGGCGGCCAATCGTATCGTCTGTCAGCAGGCCGAGCCCTTCAAGCCGGTCATCGAGCAGCACATCGAGCCTGTATTGCGCGCTGCCATTGGCCGAGCCGCTGCGATAGAGCCGGTCTTCAAGCGCATTGCGCACTAGCCAGCCTTCCTGGCCCTCAATCGGCGCGACTTCGATATTGGCAAGTCCCTGCGCCACCACACCTTGACTGCCACCGGCATAGATCGGCTGCAGGCCGCAGCCAGACAGCAGCGCAAGAGCGGCAAGCGAGGCGAGCAGCCGCATCATGTGACGATATTCACCAGCCTGTCAGGCACCACGATCACTTTCCGAATGTCCGCACCATCGATCGAACGCTGGACCTTCTCGCTCGCGAGCGCAAGCGCCTCCAGATCCTCTTTCGACGATCCCTTGGGAGCGGACAGCGTATCGCGTAGCTTGCCCTTGTGCTGAATGGCGATGGTGACTTCATCCTCGACCAGCAGCGCCGGATCGACTTCGGGCCAGGCCGCTTCGGCGACAAGACCCTTGCCGCCCATCTCCACCCAGCCCTCTTCGGAAAGATGCGGCATCATGGGGGAGGCCATCAGCAACAAAGAGCGGATCGCATGACTGCGACTATCCGAAGGTGCAGCCTTTTCCGCCGCGCTGGTCAGCTCGTACAGCCGCGCCACAGCCTTGTTGAAAGCCAGCGCTTCGATATCTTCGGCAACGGCAGCAATCGTCTGGTGTGTTTTGCGAGCAAGATCCTTGTCCTCGCCGCTCGCGTTCTCCTCATATTGGCCGAACAGCCGCCACAGGCGCTGGACGAAGCGGCCGCAGCCCTCGATGCCTGCCTCGGACCACGGCAAGTCACGCTCTGGCGGGCTGTCGGACAGCATGAACCAGCGCACTGCATCGGCGCCGTAATCGCGGATGATGTCTTCCGGGTCGACGACATTCTTCTTCGACTTGGACATCTTGATGACCTTGCCGATATTGAGCTCGAGATCAGAGTCTAGAAAGTATGCTTTCTCGCTAACTTTCCGAACCTGCGACGGGTTCACGTAATGCATCGGATCACCGGGCCGTGCAGGTCGAGGTAAGACCTCTACATTGTCCGAAATAGCGAAGAATTTTCCGTGTTTGTGGCCAACGTTTTCCGGCACACGAATGACTCTGCCGTCCAAGGAAGTGAAATTAAACGGGAGAGTGTAAACCTCATGCGTGACCATGCCCTGCGTGAAGAGCGAACCGAACGGCTCCTTCACATCCAGCAGGCCGACATGCGCCAGCGCGCGCGTCCAGAAGCGGGCGTAGAGCAGGTGCAGGATCGCATGCTCGATCCCGCCGATATATTGATCCACCGGCAGCCATTTGGCGACTTCCGCCGCATCGAAGGGCTTGTCACCCGGCTGGCTGGCGAAGCGCAGGAAGTACCAGCTGGAATTGACGAATGTGTCGAGCGTATCGGTTTCACGTTCCGCCGCTCCGCCGCATTTCGGACATGTCGTGTCCTTCCATGTCGGGTGGCGAAGCAAGGGATTGCCCGGCTGTTCGAAAGAGACATCGTCCGGCAGTTTCACCGGAAGCTGGTCTTTGGGCACGGGAACCACGCCGCAATCCGCACAGTGAATGAAGGGGATCGGCGTGCCCCAATAGCGCTGGCGCGAAACGCCCCAATCGCGCAGGCGCCAAACCGTCGTGCCCACGCCCCAGTCGCCTTTTTCGGCGCGGGCAATGACTTCGGCCTTGGCATCCTCAACGCTCATCCCGTCGAGGAAATCGGAATTGACGAGCACACCTTCGCCCGCCTCGGCTTCGCCATCGAATGGCTTTGCCGCTTCATCGACTGAAGGCGCAACAACGCGCGGGATCGGAAGGCCGTATTTGGTCGCAAATTCGAAGTCGCGCTGGTCATGCCCCGGCACCGCCATGATGGCCCCGGTGCCGTAATCCATCAGCACGAAGTTGGCGATGTAGAGCGGCAATTCTGCGCCGGTGAAGGGATGGCGTGCGGTGATGCCTGTGTCGAAGCCCAGCTTCTCCGCCGTCTCCAGCTCCGCAGCGGTGGTGCCGCCTTTCTTGCAGAGCGCAATGAAATCGCGAGCTTCTTCGTTGTCGAGCGATTGCGCGACCGGATGGTCGGCCGCCACGGCCACAAAGCTCGCGCCAAAGATCGTGTCGGGGCGCGTCGTGTAAACGGGCAACTTTTGGCCGTTCGAAAGGTCGAACGCGAATTCGAGACCCTGCGACTTGCCGATCCAGTTTTCCTGCATCGTGCGGACCTTTTGCGGCCAGTCGTCCAGACCCTGAACGCCTTCCAGCAGGTCTTCGGCAAACTGCGTGATTTTCAGGAACCACTGGTTGAGCTTGCGTTTCTCGACCTCTGCGCCCGAGCGCCAGCCCTTACCGTCGATCACCTGCTCATTGGCGAGCACCGTCATATCGACCGGATCCCAATTGACCTCGCTTTCCTTGCGATAGACGAGGCCGGCGTTAAACAGGTCGATAAACAGCGCCTGCTCGTGACCGTAATATTCGGGATCGCAGGTGGCGAATTCACGGGACCAGTCGAGAGCAAAGCCGAGCTGCTTGAGCTGGCCCTTCATTGTCTCGATATTCTGATAGGTCCAGCCGGCAGGATGGACGCCCTTTTCCATCGCAGCGTTTTCCGCCGGCATGCCAAAAGCGTCCCACCCCATCGGGTGCAGCACTTCACGCCCTTGCATCTTGCGATAACGCGCCAGCACATCGCCCATCGTGTAATTGCGCACATGGCCGATATGGATGCGCCCGCTGGGATAGGGGAACATCTCCAGCACATAGCTTTTGGGCTTGTCCGAATTGCTATCCGCTTCAAAGCAGCGGGCTTCATCCCACGCAGCCTGCCAGCGCCCGTCAGCGACTGACGGATCGAATCTCTCGTTACTCATGAAGAGTCCCTAGCGGGAGTTACATCACAGTGGAACGGCGCAAATCGCGAGCGGTGGTGAGGATGATGTCTTCAAGGCGCTGAACCGTGGCAGCCTGCACCGGAGCATCGACCCACTGGCCACCTTGCATCACCTGCCGCGTGGCGTTTACGCGAAGCGCATCAGCCCGCAAGGTGGAATCGAGAATGGCGACCGAAACGCTCACTCGCTCATTCGGGCTGTTCGGGTTGGTGTACCAATCGGTGATCAGCACGCCGCCGGAACTATCGGCAGTGGTCAGCCGAGCGAAGGATAGCGTTTCTAGGCTGGCGCGCCAGAGATAGGAGTTCACGCCGATCGAGGTCGTCTGCGCAGCTGCCAAGTCCGTCCGCAGCCTTTCGTCATTACCACCACCGCATGCAGCAAGGCCGAACGTAGCGAGGCCAAGCAGCGCGGCACCAGCCACGCGGCGTTTCTGGGCGAAGGGGCGGAAAGAGGTCTGTGGCATTATCTGTCCTGTAAAGCGCGTTTGCGAGCGAAAACCCAATGAGCAAAACTCGGCAAGTGACGCCTCTATACAAGCCCCATGGGGCGCGGCAAGGCGAAGCGTCACAATTGCGTGCAAATGGGCGGTCAGGCCGTGAATGAGGGCTTAATGCGCGGAAATTGCGCAAGCGCGCGTTTGTGTGGTCGCTGCAACACTTTGCCAAAAGCGGTTCTGCATGCTGCGCAAATAGTGGAAAACCCGCAATGGAAGGCCTAACACACCGACTCGGAACCAAGTTGAGAGACGACTCGTTCATTCAGCGCGAGTCCATCGCAAACAGGGAATAATGGGCGCCATGAAACGGCAAGGCACATCACTGGCAGGAAAGCTGACGCTGGCCGCGTCTGCTGCTGCATTTGCCATTGCGCTGCCCAGTTCGGTGCTCGCCATCGGCCTGCTGAACGGCGAAAGCGTCGCCGCTCCCAATGCTTCCGCTCACATCGCCTTTACGCCTGCTGCTGCCGATCCGGCGGTTGCAGAGATGATGGCACGCAACAGCCAGGGCCAGGCGCGGATGATGCGCTTCACGCCCGCTGGGGCCACCGGCAACAATGCGGAGCGCGCAGTGACCGTCGCCGTTCGTGTCGACCAGGAAACGGCACAAGCACTCGCTGCCAGCACCAGCATCGCCGGCGCGCGGGAAAGCGACAACATGCCTTCCAGCCTGCAGGTCGCGCCAACTCGCTACAATCTCGGCATTGCTCGCGGGTTCAGCAATTTCGCACCTGCAACCAACAGCCGTTCGCCTGAACTGTCCAGCGCGCTTTCGAGCGCAAACATCCCGGACATTTCCGATTTCTCGCCGCGCACCACTTCGCGCGATGAGCCGAGCCGCTTTGCAGCGCGCGTCGCAATGGAAGAGAGCACGAACCGCCGGCAGGACGCGCGTGCATCTGTCGGCGATCAATTGCTTGACCTTGGCGGCAGCTATCGTCTGACCAATAATCTCGACATCACCGCCGGCGTTAGGCTGGAGCAGGATCGCGACATCATGCCGCTTCCCGATGTTGAGCAGCAGGACAGCCAAGCGGTCTATATCGGCACGCAATTGCGCTTCTGACCGGTCGCTCGACCTCGCGAACACCAGACATAAGTATGCAAAGCCCCGCTGCGGCGGGGTTTTTCTTTGCGCATCGTCGGCATCCTGCCTTAGAAGGCAGCCCACAATAAAAAGACTCAAAACAAAAAGATGGAGAATGATGCATGGGTAAGGTTGCAGTAGTCACCGGCGGGACCCGCGGCATTGGCCGCGCTATTTGCGAATCGCTGAAGGAGGACGGGTTCACCGTTGTCGCCAGCTATGCGGGCAATGATGATGCCGCGCGCAAATTTACCGATGAAACGGGGACTGCGACCTACAAGTTCGACGTGGGCGACCACGAAGCGACCATCGCGGCCTGCAACAAAATCACCGAAGAAGTCGGCCCGATCGATGTGGTGGTGAATAACGCTGGCATTACCCGCGACGGCACGCTGATGCGCATGAGCCTGCAGGATTGGGAAGACGTGATGCGCACCAATCTAGGCGGCTGTTTCAACATGGCCAAGGCCGCGTTCGAAGGCATGAAAGAACGCAAATGGGGCCGCATCATCAATATCGGTTCAATCAACGGCCAAGCAGGTCAGTATGGTCAGGTGAATTATGCCGCGGCCAAGTCCGGCATTCATGGCTTCACCAAGGCGCTGGCGCAGGAGGGCGCGCGCTACGGCATTACCGTCAACGCCATCGCGCCGGGCTATATCGACACGGACATGGTTGCTGCCGTGCCGGAGAATGTGCTCGAAAAGATCGTCGCAAAAATTCCGGTCGGCCGCCTTGGCCAAGCCAGCGAAATCGCCCGTGGTGTAAGTTTCCTCGCGTCGGAAAACGGCGCTTTCATCACCGGCTCGACGCTGTCGATCAATGGCGGCCAGCACATGTATTGATCGCTGCTGAGCGGGAGGCGCATTCGATGCGCACCTCCCGCTCGCGCGGCTAATCGATGTAATAGCTGGTGACTTTCCAACCGCCCGCTTCGGGTGAGAGGCTCACCGCCTCAAGCTGAGTATTGCCATTCGCGAATTCAGTCCGGAACATGATGATTCGGAAGCCGCCTTCGCCATCATCGACAAAGCGCGAATTGAGATATTCGCGTGACGCGATGTCTCCGAAGGCTTCGCGGTTCCTGTCTACCTGAGCCTGCTAATCCGCAAGGCTGTTATTTTCGCGGAAATACTCCCCTGCGACTTCATGGCTGGCCGTCCAGTCGTACCTATCGACGATGGTGAGCCACTCACGCGCGGCTTCTTCGACGCTGGTATCGCGCGCGACTAGAACGGCCTCGTAACTTTGGTCCGATTCGCTCTGAGCCGCGGGTTGCGCGAGGACGGCAAGAAATATTGCTGCAGCAATCATGGCAAGCACTCCTATGATCCAGACACCGCGCCCTGTGCGCGGCGTTTCTGTGTCTTTCGATTGCTCGCCATCGTCCGCGTCGCGCCCTTCCCACGCATCCCCCAAATTCTTGTCTCCAAGAAATTTCGGGTCCCTCGCCTCCTGCTCATAAAGCAGCCGGGCGGCTTCCTTGCTGCTGGTCACATCGAGCTTGCGCCGGGCATGCCTCAATCGCTCATTCACAGTGTGGACCGATAGCTGCAATTCGCCAGCCATGGATTTGGCGTCATGACCGCGCAGCAACAGGCGCAGCGTCTCGCGCTCCTTCTCGGTCAGCGATGCAAAGCCCGAAGCCATGCGGCAAGGATATCAGCAGAGCCGCATTCAGATACCCCAAAAAAATCGTAGCGCGGTCGCCTGTTGCCACCTAAATCCCCGCCATGAGCGATATCTACCACCCGCCCATAAAGCGTTCGGTCGAGATTGCCGGACACAAGACATCGATCAGTCTGGAGCCGCTTTTTTGGGATATCCTGAACGAAGTCGCTCAGCGCGAGGCGCTACCGCTCAACGCAGTGATCGCACAGATCGATGCAGAGCGGCTGGAAGCGGATACGCCGCCCGGGCTGGCGACCGCCGTGCGCCTGTGGCTCGTCGCCGACTTGCTGAGCCCGCCGGGCGAAGAGTAGGCGCAGCCCGCTCTACTCGCCTTCTTCGGTGATCGCCACGACCGCGCGCAGGCGATAACGGCCGGGTGGCAGCAGCAGATCTACCTCTTCACCGGGAAAGACCAGGACGCGGTCCATCGGAACCGCTTCATCCGGCTCTCCAGCGAGGCGAGCTTCGATGACATGCGCTCCCTCGTTCGGCACGAGTGCATCCGGCACCCGAACGCGGACATCGCCTGCCGCTGCACGCCACAAGGGGCGATGGCCTTCGAAGCGCGTGACCGGGTGATCGACGAAAATATCGAATTCCTGCCCGAGCTGGTCACTGCCATCGGCCGCCAAGCGGGTGCTGCCGGTGTCCTGCCGACACTGCACTTGAGAGATCGTGAGCGGGTCGATGCCTGTCAGGGCCTTTAAGCGGCCCGCCATCCAGACCGGTCCGAACTCGCCTTCGTGCTCGCTGGCATGCGAATAGCCGACATGGATGATAAAGCGCGCATCCGGCCCCGCCTCTTCGATCGCCTCGGCAAGCGCCTGGGCCTGGAAGGCTTCGCGCGCCGCAACCCGCTCATCGCGAGACGCCGCTTCGTCCCGTTCGGTGTTCTGCTCGTAAGCGATGGGCGCATACCCCAGATCGCGCGCCGTGCGCCACAGCCGGCCGAAAGCAGGCTCGATCAGATAATGACCCTCGAGATCCCGAGGGTAAGGAAGCGCCATGCCAGCCTCGGCAGGGGCGATCGCATCCGCCGGGTGGGTAAAGGTTTCCGCGGCAAAATGCGTAAAGCCAAGCGGGCGCAGCGCCTCTACGAGTCTCTGCGAGAAACCCCGATGGCGGCTTAACGTGTGACTTTCGTTGACGATCACCACACGCGCATCGCGCGCCTGCCTGACGATTTCTGCCAGAACTGCATCTTCGCCGCTGGCCCCAGAGGAATGCGGTTCGCATGCAACGGCACTGTATTCATGGCTGGTGCGTGCCGCGAGATCCTCCCTGCCGAGCATCGAATATTGTTGCTGGAGGATATCCTGCGCGAAATCCGCAAAGCGCGGATCGACCCGCAGGTCGTAAATGCCAGGCTGACCGGTCTCCTGCCCGGACACGGTGCTGAAGCCGGGGGCGAAAGTCACCTGTTCGGGCGTGGTGAGCGGCTGGGCACAGGCGGCCAGAAGGCCCGCGATTGCGAACGCTGGGATGGCGCGCTTGACCCTTCGGGCATGAGCTTTCATGACGCGGAGCATGAGCACACATAAACCGATCCGCAAGGCCGTTTTCCCCGTCGCTGGTCTCGGCACCCGCTTCCTTCCCGCCACCAAGGCTATCCCTAAGGAATTGCTGCCGATCGTGGATCGCCCGCTAATCCAGTATGCGGTGGACGAAGCGCGCGAGGCGGGTATTGAGCAGATGATTTTTGTCACCGGGCGCGGCAAGACCGCGATTGTCGAGCATTTCGATGTCGCTTACGAGCTTGAAACGACAATGGAAGAGCGCGGCAAGGATTTGGGCGTGCTGGATTCTAGTCGCTTCACCCCCGGCGATATCATTACCGTTCGCCAGCAGGTGCCAATGGGTCTTGGCCACGCCATCTGGTGCGCACGCGCTATCGTAGGGGATGAGCCTTTTGCGATCCTGCTGCCCGATGAAATGATGGTCGCCCATAAAGGCGGCACGGGCTGCATGGCGCAGATGGTCGAGGCCTATAACGAGGTCGGCGGAAACCTGATTTCCGTGCTCGAAGTGCCGCATGAAAATGTTGCAAGCTACGGCGTGATCGACCCGGGCGAAAGTTCTGGTGCACTGACCGAAGTGAACGGCCTTGTCGAAAAGCCGCCGGTGGCAGAGGCGCCGTCCAACAAGATCATCTCTGGTCGCTATATCCTGCAGCCCGAAGTCATGCGCACGTTGGAAACGCAGGGCAAAGGGGCCGGCGGCGAAATCCAGCTGACCGATGCAATGGCGCGGATGATCGGCAACCAGGCTTTCCACTCTGTCACCTTCGAAGGGCGTCGCTTCGATTGCGGCAGCAAGACAGGATTCGTCGAAGCCACGCTGGCGCTGGCGCTGGAGCGCGATGATATGGGCGCGGAAATCCGCTCTATCGCGGAGCGATTGCTGGCCGAGTAACGCGGTCCGCGACATCATCGCAGAAAACGAAAAAGGCGGGCTTGGCAGCCCGCCTTTTCTCTTTAAGTTCAATTGATGCCCGCAGTTTAGTCGCCGCCGCGCGCTGCCTGTTCGCTATTATCGGTGTCGAGCTGTGCGGTCATGTAGGGAATCGGGTTGACCGACTGGCCGTCCATGCGGATTTCGTAATGCAGATGCGGACCGGTCGAGCGGCCGGTCGAACCGACATAACCGATCAGGTCGCCTGCGCTCACGCGCTCGCCATCGCGCACGGTGTAGCGGGAAAGGTGCGCATAGCGCGTCTCGACATCGCCACCGTGATCGATCTGCACGTAATTGCCGTAGCTCGAATACCACTGCGCCATTTCCACGGTGCCGTCAGCTGTGGCGTAGACAGGCGTGCCGGTCGGTGCAGCAAGGTCAACGCCATGGTGGTGTGCACGTCGGCGCAGGACTGGGTGGTTGCGATTACCGTAGCCGCTTGTCAGGCGAGCGCCCTCGATCGGCATGAGCCAAGGCGTGGACACCGTTACCGACTGCACGACTTCGAAGGAGCCAGAGGCAGCAGGCGCATAATCGGCTGCCATCTCGGCGCGGTCCGCAGCAATGTCGCTGTCACTTTCTTCCCAGCTTGCGAACAGCTCGCTGAATTCTTCATCCATACCGCCTTCAGTGACCCTGTCAGCGTCGATCAAACCTGTACGCGGTTCGTCTTCGGCCAGTGCGGGCGTCGCGATAAGTAGCGAACCTGCAGCAATAGCTTTGGCAAATTTGAAAATCATACGATCCCTTATTTCCATCCCGGTTCCATTCGCCGAACGAATTGCATTCAATCCGTCGAAATATTCGGAACCGTTAGCGACCCCCGTCGTTCGTGTGATGCTGAGGTATGCGCGGAAAAGTTAATCAAACAAGCAAAGCGTAGCTTTCTCGCGATAAACCGGCTGCCAGACGCGCCGAGTCGTTGAATGGCGGCTTCAGACCCCCTCTAAAATATAATTTCACGCAATTTATCCAATGAATCGATGGGTTCAGGCCCTTACGGATACACCATGCGGTGAAATGCCTTGATCCGGCGGCGACATGACCGATTTCGTCGTCAAGGATTCGTTGCAGGATTTTCGCCCCGCGCGAATCGCCGTGCGATCGGACACGTTCGATCATTGCCGGCGTGACGTCGAGGCCTCTTGCCTCCAGCACCATAGGCACGACTGCAAGGCGCGCGGCAACGTCATGCGCGGTATCTCCCGCCGCCTGCCACAGCCCGTCATGCACCGGCAGATCGGTGTAGGCAGCCCCCATGCTGGCGAGGTGACGTTCAATCAGCGCGAAATGCATCGCTTCATCCGCCGCGACGGACAGGAAATCTGCGATAAACGCCTCATCCATCTCCGCCCCGAATCGCCCGACCATATCGAGCGCAAGGTCAATCGCGACAAATTCTATATGGGCGATGCTGTGCCACAACGCGATGCGATTGCGCTGCGCTCTGCCCTTGCCGCGCTTGGGCATCTGGCCGGGTGAGAGAACCGTCAGCTTGTCCGGCCGTGCAGGTTCATTCGGCATTGTGGCGGTGAAGCAAACGGGAAGCGCCCCGCGCCGATAATCACGCACCAGCGCGCGAGTTTTCATCACCTTGGCGCGCTTGTCGCCGGTTAGCAGGGCATCGCGAATTGCGGTGGAGAGGTCGATGCTCACAGTTGCTTGGCGGCGGCCAGTACTTCTTCTGCGTGACCTTTCACTTTTACCTTGCGCCAAACCTGCGCGATTTGGCCGTCTGTATCGACAAGAAAAGTCGAACGTTCGAGGCCCATGAAGGTTTTGCCATACATCTTTTTCTCGACCCAGATTCCAAGCGCCTCTGCCAATCCGTCGGTCTCCGCATCGGTCGCAAGCGGGGCCTTGAGGTCATGCTTGGCGATGAAGTTCTGATGCTTTTTCGCCGAATCCTTGCTGATGCCGAGCAGAGTAGTATTCGCCTGGTCGAATTCGGCCTTAAGCTCGGAGAAGTCCTTGTTTTCGGTCGTGCAGCCGGGCGTGTTGTCCTTGGGGTAGAAGAAAACCACCAGCTTTTGCCCGCGAAAATCGCTGGGCTTTACACTTCCACCATCCGGCGTCTCCATCGCGACATCGGGCATCATGTCTCCGGCATCAGGGCGGGTATCGCTCATCAATCTATCTCCAGTTTTTCATCGAAATGGCGGTGCCACTGCTCGGCTATGTTCTGCCGCGCATTGCGCAGAGCCTGCAATAGGTCCGAATAGCTGTCATGCCCGCAGGCTTTGGCAAGCACCGGGCGCGCTGCTGCCGGCGGCTCCGACCCATCCGGCACAAACAGCCTGCCGGCTACAAGGAAGCGGGTCAGCATCAGGTGATTGTCGACATGCTCGCGGGGCAGCAGGTCTGCCTCGACAAGGCCCCCGATTGCCTTTTCCAAAGCGGGCTTCAGCGCGATGCCCTCGCGCAGTTGCAGGTAATGGATCAGAAATTCGGAATCGACCAGGCCGCCGCGCAGCAGCTTGACGTCGAGCGGACCTTGCGCCGGCTTGTTGGAGAGCACATCGGCGCGCATGGCCAGCACATCCTCGCGCAGTTTTTCGGTGTCGCGATCCTGGCAGAGTGCATCAACGATGATGCTACGAAGCTGGTCATGCGCGCGGCGCGACCCGTAGAGTGGGCGAGCACGGGCCAGCGCCATATGCTCCCAC
This sequence comes from Aurantiacibacter sediminis, assembly GCF_016019885.1. GTDB lineage: Bacteria > Pseudomonadota > Alphaproteobacteria > Sphingomonadales > Sphingomonadaceae > Alteraurantiacibacter > Alteraurantiacibacter sediminis. Next base: position 307,538 of record NZ_JAEANY010000001.1, read on the forward strand.
GTCCACGCGCTTTCGCGCTGATATTTGGCAAAGGCATCGAAACTGACTGCCAGCGGCCCCTGCTTGCCTTGCGGTCTCAGTCTTGTGTCCACTTCATACAACGCGCCTTCCGCCGTCGGGACACTGAGCGCCGCTGAAACACGAGTGGCGAGGCGATTGAAATAGAGCGTGGAAGATAGCGGACGGCGGCCATTCGATTCCTGGCCGATATCGCCCTTGAACAGGAACACGATGTCGAGATCGGAGGCATGGGTCAGCGCGCCGCCGCCAAGTCGACCGAGACCAAGGATGACCAACTCCGCCCCTTCGATCTCGCCATGGGTTTCGCAAAACTCCTTTATCGCCGCATCGGCACCGGTCTGGATCGCGGCTTCGGCCACGCGGCACAGCCCTTCTGCGATATCGAGCGGGTCGTGGCGGCATTCGATCATTTGCGCGCCCAGTGCGAAGCGTTCTTCGCCGACGATCTGTCGCAGCCGGTCGAGCCGTACCTCGTAATCATCTTCTTCCGCGCGCGCCATTCGCCGTGCCAGCGAGGCGACATCGCCCGGCAATTCGCCTCCGCTCGCATCAAAGAGCACGTCGAGGAGCTCAGGTCTGCGGGCGAGTTCGTCGGCAAGCGGTTGAGCGAGGGTGAGAATGCGCAAAACGCGTTCCAGAAGGCCGGGCCGCTCTTCGAAAAGGCGGAAAAGATTGATCGCAGTTGGCAGGCGGGAAAGGAAAGTTTCCCACCGCGCCAGAGCCCGGTCCGGATCCGGTGCGTCGGCGAGCGCCTGCACCAATTCATCGCTCATCGCATCGAAGGCCTTGCGCGCTTCGTTGGAGCGTAGCGCGCGGATAGTGCCTTTCCAATGTTTGATACGAGTATCGTAATGGTCGCGAAAAGCATCGGGCACGCTGATTGCGACGGGCCGCGGATCGTCTTCGCCGAGCAAATCGTCATAGCGCGCGCCGACAGCTTCGGTAATCTCGCGAAGCTCCGCGATCAGCGCCGCGCCATCGGAAAGGCCGTCCAGCTTGGCGATATTGTCGATCGCCTCTTCGCGTGTCGGAAGCGTATGGGTCTGGCGATCATCGATCATTTGCAGGCGATGCTCGATCACGCGCAGCCGGTCATAGCTCTCTCCCAGGACCCGCGCATCCTCGCTCGTGACGATCTCTGCCGCGGCAAGCGCATCAAGTGCATCGCGCGTGCCATGACAGCGCAGCGCCGGGTTGCGGCCACCGTAAATCAGCTGATGGGTTTGCGCGTAGAATTCGACTTCGCGAATGCCGCCGCGTCCCTTCTTCACATCGAAGCCCGGCCCCGGCTCGCTCGGCCCCTTATAAGCGGAGCGGATACGCGCGGTCAGGCGGCGGATCGATTCTATCGCGGTGAAATCGAGGCTCTTGCGCCAGACGAAAGGGCGGATGGCCTCGAGAAAATCCTCGCCAGCCGCGATGTCGCCTGCCGCCGGCCGCGCGCGAATGAAGGCCGCGCGCTCCCACGCGAGAGCAGAGCTTTCGTAATGCGAGATCGCGCCGTTCACGGGCACGGCGAGCGGAGTCACTTCGCTTGCCGGACGCAGGCGCAAATCGACGCGCAGCACGTAGCCCTCACCCGTCGGCTGGGAGAGCATTTCGACCAATTGCCGCGCGTAGCGCTGCGCCGCTTCGCCCGCCTCATCTCGCTCCCGCTTTGCTAGGCGCGCCGGATCGAAAAGCAGGATGGGATCGATATCGGAGCTGTAATTGAGCTCGCCTGCACCCTGCTTACCGAGCGCCAGACCGATAAAGCCGCTGGTGTCGGCATCGGGAACACGCCTGGTGATCACGGCGCTCATGGCGGTGTCGAGCGCACGATCGGCGAAGTCACTCAGTTCCTGCATCACCTGCTCGAGCGTGAAAGCCCCAGCCAAATCCCCGATCCCGAGAACCAGCGCCAGTGACAGCCGCTCATACCTCAGCACTTCGCCTGGATCGGACAAATCGACGCCGCTCACCTTGGCTGCTGCGAGAGCCCCGTCGCCTGTACCCTGCAATAGCAGCTCGCCAAGCTCAGGCCGGCGCTCAAGCGCGCGGCGAAGGAAAGGCGAGCACTTCCGCGCGCGATCCATCGCCGATTGCCAATCTACTGTCATCGACCAAGCTCCTGCCCTGCCGCAGCGGTGCTCGCAAGTGCGCTTGTGCTGCCGCGTGCGCGGTGCCAGAGATGCGCCAACGACACATACTCTCATCCGAGGTTTCGCATGTTCCGCATTCTCGCCCCCGCCGCGCTCCTGTCACTCGCCGCCTGCACCACTGAAGAGGTGCCGCTCGAACCGCAGATTTCGCTGGAAACCATGCAAGACGTCACGCGCACGCTCTCTTCCGATGCATTCGAGGGGCGCGAGCCGGGCACGCAGGGTGGTGAGCGCACGGTTGAATACCTCATCGAACAATTCCAGGCGGCTGGCCTGCAGCCGGGCAATGGCGATAGCTGGGTTCAGGATGTCCCGCTGGTCGAAGTGACGGGCAGCAATTTCGCCCCGCTCACCATCGGCGATATTGAACTGGAACACGGCAGCGAATGGGTTGGCGTGTCCTACCCACTGGTCGAGCGCACCGAGCTCACTGACAGCGAAGTCGTGTTCGTCGGCTACGGCATCAATGCGCCCGAGCGTGGCTGGAACGATTACGAAGGCCTCGACATGGAGGGCAAGACCGCGCTCATCCTCGTGAACGATCCGGACTATATGGAAGAGGGGCTGGACGGGACCTTCGGCGGCCGCGCGATGACCTATTACGGGCGCTGGCGCTACAAATATGAAGAGGCTGCGCGGCAGGGTGCTGCCGCTGCCATCGTCATCCATGAAGACTTTGCCGCAAGCTATGGCTGGAATGTGGTCGAAGGCGGCTGGACCGGCGCGCAGGCCTATGCCGACACCGGCGATGGCGGGGCAGGCAATACCGACATGAATGGCTGGATGACTCAGGACGCCGCGCGCAGAGTTCTGGCCGCCGAAGGCCTCAATCTGGACGAGTTGGTCGAAGCTGCGAGCCAGCCGGGGTTCGAGGCGATCCCGCTTGGCCAAACCGCCTCCACCAGTTTCGACAATTCCATCCGCCGCTTCACGTCGCAGAACGTCATCGGCGTGCTGCCGGGCAACCAGCGGCCGACCGAATATATCCTACACACCGCGCATTGGGATCACCTCGGCATTTGCGGCGAGGAAGGCGATGAAGACATGATCTGCAACGGCGCGGTGGACAATGCGACCGGCACTGCCGCGCTCGTCGCTTTGGCCGAGGCGCATGTCGCTGCCGGGCCGACGCAGCGCACGCAGGTTTTCCTTGCCGTGACGGCAGAGGAATCGGGCCTCCTCGGCTCCGAGTACTATGGCGCGAACCCGGTCTATCCGCTCGATCGCACGGTGGGCGGGGTCAATATCGATGCGCTCTATGTGCTGGGCGAAGCGAGCGATGTGACGGTGATCGGAGGCGGCAAGAGCGAGCTGGATGCCTACCTTGCCGATGCTCTCGAAGCGCAAGGCCGAAGCCAGACCGCTGACGCCGCACCGCAGGCAGGACGCTACTACCGTTCGGACCACTTCAGCCTCGCCAAGCGCGGCGTTCCGATGTTCTATGTGAAAAGCGGCCAGACACTGTCCGAAGGCGGCGCAGAGGCTGGCGAAGCGGCTTATCAGGATTACAACACTAATCACTATCACGCCGCGAGCGATGAATATTCCGAAGATTGGGACTGGGCCGGCGTGATGCAGGATTTGGAGCTGTATTTCATGCTCGCCCGCGCGCTGGGTGACACCGGCGAATGGCCGAACTGGAACGAGGGCGATGAATTCCGCGCCACCCGCGATGAAAGCTGCGCGCTGCGCGACGATGGCTGCTGATCCGATGACAGCGCGCATGCCCGCCGAATGGGCGCAGCAGGACTGGATCTGGATTGGCTTTCCCGCTCATGCCGATTTGTGGGAAGAAGATCTCGCGCCCGCGCAGGAGCAGATGGCAGCCTTCGCCAATGCGGTGTCCGAAGCCGGGCAGGATGTGCGGCTGGTGGTGCGCGACGATGCAGCGGCAGAGGCCGCGCGCAAGCTCGTCTCCGCCAAGGTCGCGATCGAGCGGCATCCCTATGGCGACATCTGGATACGCGACACCGGCCCGCTGATCCTGCCCGATGGCAGTGGCGCTCGCCGCGCGCAGGGCTTCGGGTTCAACGGATGGGGCGGCAAATACCTCCTGCCGGGCGATCAGGAGACCGGACCTTCGCTCGCCGAGGCGGGGAGCTTTCCATATTCGCGAGCGGGCTGGATCCTCGAAGGCGGGGCGGTGGAGACCGATGGCACCGGGCTGGTCGTGACCACTGAGCAATGCCTGCTCAATCCCAACCGCAATCCTGATCTTACACGCGAACAGATCTGGGCGAACCTCCAACGCGATCTCGGTTTCGATCGGATCTTGTGGCTGGGCGATGGGCTGCTGGGCGACCATACCGATGGCCATGTCGACAATCTTGCGCGCATGGTCGGCGAAGACGTGATCGCTATTCCCAGCGCGACCGAGCGAGACGATCCCAATGCCGAGGTCTACACCGATGCGCGGCTGCGGGCGCGGGAATTCGGTCTGGAGGTGCGCGATATCCCTTCCCCCGGTCGCATGGGAGAAGGCGAGGATGTGGAGCCTGCCAGCTATATGAATTTCGCCGTGACCAATGGCGTGGTCGTGGTGCCGACTTATTGCTCGCCGCTCGATGCCGATGCGGTCGCGGCGATAGGCGCCCTCTTCCCCGACCGCGATGTCGTTGGCCTGCGCGCCGACGCTGTGCTGACCGGCGGTGGAAGCTTTCACTGTGCCAGCCAACATGTGCCGGCGGCCGGCTAAGAGGACATCTTAACTTTTCGTTAGGAATTTGGGCGGACAATGGCCGTATGGCCAGAACAATCGCCTTCACTCGCACCCGATTCGCTTCCGCGCAGGAATATGCGCGCCTTGCGATCGTGAGCTTCTGCGGTGTCGCGCTGATCGCCGCCGGCCAGTTCCTGCCGCTCTAAGCCAGCAGCTTCCACACAGCTCCCAATGCAGCCCCGCCCAGAACCAGTGCTGTGGTGACTTGCCATTGTGTCTTGCTGACTCTGCCGAACGCGCGGTGGCCGAACCAGTCTCCAAAGAGCACGGCGGGGAATAACAGCGCGGCAAGCTCCATCTCATCCCAGCCGCCGATGTCCTGCCAGACGAAGAACAGCGCAGAGAGCGGTGTCACCACCAGAAAGATCGCCATCATGCTCGCGCGCGCCACGCGCGGCTCCAGCCGCCCGCGCAGATAGAAGGGCGCCATGCCGGGTCCGGGCATGCCTGCGAAACCACCGAAGAAGCCAGTGAAGAACCCTGACAGGCCCATCGCCGGATAGCGGGGCAAGGCGATCTTGCCGAGTGGCACTACAACCAGCACGAATGCGCCAAGCGAGACCATGGCAATCAGCACCCGCGCCCAAGCCGGATCGAGAGAGACGAGCGCCCACAGCCCAAGTGGCATGCACGCCAGTGCGATAACGGTGATGGGAATGGCGGACCGGTCCGCCTCTCGGTGGATGCGCCCGATATCGGTTAGGCCAATCAGGAATAGCGAAATGATGCCGACCAGAACCGCGGCGCTGGGCTCTATGGCGAGTTGCAGCACCGGCACCAGCACCACCGACAGGCCAAACCCCGCCAGCCCGCGCACGAAACCAGCCGCAATCGCAGCCACGATCGCCACCGCTATCGCCTCTGGAGAAAATCCGAACAAATGCGCGCCCTGTCTAAAGTTTCAGCAGCGCTGCCACAGCGGCTCCGCCCAGCACAATACCGACAAAGGCGCGCCATACGGGATCACTCACGCGGCCGAACACCAGCGAGCCGATCCAATTGCCGAGCGCCATGACCGGGAAGAGCACCAGACCGAAAGCGACCAGATGCCATTCGAGCAGTCCCGTTACCGCGCCCGATGCCAGGCTGGCCAGCGCGGATACGCCGAACACGCCGATCATGGACGCCTTTGCCATGACCCGCGGCAGGTCCTGCCGAACGTAATAAGGCACCACCGATATGCCTGGCATGGCGGCAAATCCGGTCATCAACCCTGCGATAAGGCCGGTCGCGCCTGTGAGCGCAGGGCCGGGTTTCAGCGCCTTTCCGCGGCGCGGCAGGACGACGATCAAAAACGCGGCAAGCGCTGCCAGCGCGATAAGGACGCGCGCGATACCGGGCGGGGTCGCCGCAAGAAGGAGAAGTCCCGGCGCAGTGGTGAGCACTAAAGTCGCCATGATCCAATAGGCCGATTTATCCGCCTCGCGCAGCACATAGCGTATCTCGCTCAGCGCCAGCATGAAGGCGAGGATATTGATCAAAAGGATGGCTTCGATCGGGGCCAGCGCCAGCGCGAGGATCGGCGCGAGCAGGAACCCAAAGCCGAACCCTGTCAGCCCTCTGACGAACGCTGCGCCGAGCGTAGCGAGACCCGCCGCGACGATTTGCTGCGTCGAGAAGTCGGCGGCGAGCTCCAAACGGTCAGGCTTTCAGATCGGGCGGGGTTGCGGCGTTTTTCAGCATGGAAATGGCTTCATCGAGGCTCATCACCCGCTGTTCTTTCTCGCCCAGCGTGCGGACGGCTACGGTGCCTTCCTCCGCCTCGCGCTTGCCGACGACGAGCAGATGCGGGACCTTGGCGAGCGAATGTTCGCGCACCTTGAAGTTGATCTTCTCGTTGCGCAGATCACTTTCGACTCGGATGCCCGCAGCTTCCAGCTTGGCGACAGCGTCCTTCGCGTAATCGTCCGCATCGGAAACGATAGTCGCGACCACTGCCTGCACTGGCGCGAGCCATACCGGCAGGCGACCGGCAAAGTGTTCGATCAGAATGCCGATGAACCGCTCGTATGAGCCGAAGATCGCGCGGTGCAGCATGACAGGGCGATGCTTGTCGCCATCCTCGCCCACATAGGTCGCATCGAGGCGATCGGGCAGCACGCGGTCGCCCTGGATGGTGCCGACCTGCCAGGTGCGGCCGATGGCATCGGTGAGGTGCCACTCGAGCTTGGGCGCATAGAACGCACCTTCGCCCGGCAGTTCTTCCCAGCCATATTCGTCATTATCCATGCCCGCTTCGGCCACGGCATCGCGCAGTTCCTGCTCAGCCTTGTCCCAATCGGCATCGCTGCCGAAACGCTTTTCCGGGCGCAGCGCCAGTTTCACGTCATAGGTGAAGCCGAAATCGCTGTAGACTTCATCCGCCAGCTTGCAGAAGGCGCGGACTTCCTCGACCACTTGTGCCTCGGTGCAGAAGATATGCGCATCGTCCTGCGTGAACTGGCGCACGCGCATCAATCCGTGCAGCGCGCCGTGCGGTTCATTGCGGTGGCAGCAGCCCATTTCGCCAAGCCGGATCGGCAGATCGCGATAGGAGGTGATGCCCTGCTTGAAGACGAGAACGTGCGCAGGGCAGTTCATCGGCTTCATCGCCAGCCAATCAGCATCCTTTGCGACGGTGGGAGAGCTTTCGCCGCTTTCCTCGTCCACTTCGGGCACGATATCGGGAACTGCAAACATGTTTTCGGCATATTTGCCCCAGTGGCCGGACTGGGTCCACTGCTTCACGTCCATCAGCTGCGGCGTCTTAATCTCGCGATAGCCCGCGCCATCCATCTTGCGCCGCATATAAGCCTCAAGCTCACGCCAGATGCGATAACCCTTGTGGTGCCAAAAGACCGATCCGTGCGCCTCTTCCTGCAGATGGAAAAGGTCCATCTCGCGGCCCAGCTTGCGATGGTCGCGCTTGGCGGCCTCTTCAAGCCGGTGGAGATGCGCGTTCAGCTGCTTCTTGTTGAGCCAGCCGGTGCCGTAGATGCGCGTGAGCTGCGCATTGTTCTGATCGCCGCGCCAGTAAGCGCCCGCGACGCGCATCAGCTTGAAGGCCTGCGGATCGAGCTTGCCGGTGCTGGCGAGGTGCGGGCCGCGGCACATGTCGAGCCAATCATCGCCCGACCAATAGACCGTCAGCTCTTCGTCCTCGGGCAATTCCTTCGCCCATTCGGCCTTGAAGGTTTCGCCCTCGGCTTCCCATTTGTCGATCAGCTGCTGGCGGCTCCAGACTTCGCGCTTCAGCGGCTTGTCGGCCTTGATGATCTCCCGCATCTTTTCTTCGATCGCGGGCAGATCTTCCGACGAGAACGGATCGCGCGTATCGGGCGCTTTCACATCGTAGTAAAAGCCATCGTCGGTCGCCGGGCCGAAAGTGATCTGCGTGCCGGGGAAAAGCTCCTGCACCGCTTCGGCAAGGATATGGGCGTAATCGTGCCGCGCGAGCTCGAGCGCTTCTTCCTCGTCCTTCGAGGTGATCAGCGCCAGCTCGCTATCGCAATCGAATGGGCGATTGATATCGCGCACTTCGCCATTGACGCGCGCTGCCAGCGCCGCCTTGGCGAGACCCGGTCCGATAGCGGCTGCGACATCGGCAGGTGTCGCGCCCGGCTCCATCTCGCGAACGGATCCATCGGGGAGGCTGATCTTGAGTAAATCGGTCATGCGACGCCACCTAGTGCGTATCCGCCCTGTCGCCAAGTGGCATCATGCCTTGAAGTCGGCGGTATGTGGCCCCTACACATCGCGCATGACAGACACGCAAACCATGCCATCAGCTGAAGGCATCACGCTCGCTTTCCGTCACACGCCCGGCAGCGGCCCTGCTGTGGTTTTCCTGCCCGGCTATATGTCGGACATGGCGGGCAGCAAGGCGACTGCGATTTTCGAGCATTGCCGGGCGCAGGGGCGCGAATGCCTGCTGCTCGATTATTCTGGCTGCGGGGAAAGCGACGGCGATTTTGCCGATGGTACGCTTGGCATCTGGCGCGACGAAGTTTTGCTGCTGATCGCCAACCAGATTGATAGTGAGCAAGTGATCATTGTCGGCTCCTCCATGGGCGGCTGGCTTATGCTGCTTGTCGCGCTGGAGCTGGGAAACAGGCTCGCCGGCCTTGTCGGTATCGCCTCGGCGCCCGACTTCTCAGAATGGGGCTTTGACGAGGCGCAAAAGGTGCAGCTGCGCGCAGGTGAGACCATATTTGAAGACAGCGATTACGACTACGACCCGATGCCAACGCATGGCAAGTTCTGGCACGATGCGGAGAAGCGCAAATTGCTGGATGGGCCCATCCCCGTCACTTGCCCTGTCCGGTTGCTCCACGGGCAAGAAGACAAGGACGTGCCGCCGGAGATTTCGCTGCGCCTTGCTACGGCTATCGCCAGTGAAGATGTGCAGGTCACGTTAGTCAAAGGCGGCGATCACCGGCTCTCTCGGGAAAGCGATGTCGCCCTGCTCCTGCGCACAGTGGATGGGACACGCTCAATTTAGTTTCGATTGAAACATTTTTGATGCAAGCCGTTTCGCGCTGCGTTAGAGGCTTGCGCGATGTTGCGCTAGGAAGGGCAACGATAAGACGAGTCGAAGCGCCGGCCAACTCGGATCGGCGAAGGAGAACCGGACGCCATGGCCACCACGAAGCGCAAGAGTGACGCTTTTTCCGACCTTTCCAAGCAGGAGCGTGGCTTCGCCAAGACGCTGAAGGATCGCATCAGCGGCTCCATCCTGCCGGGCGAAACTTCGCTTGAAGGGGACAAGCTTGATCACGCAGCGGCCTTCATAGTCGAGGCCGCGCGTCACCGCGAAGACGGCAAGCCGTCGATCCTCACGCGCTCTGCCACCAATGGCCACCGCATCATGCGTATCGCGGTAATCAACAAGGACATGCCTTTCCTGGTCGACTCCATCGCGGCAACGATGGCTGCGCGTGGCCTTTCGATCGACCGGCTGGTCCATCCCATCCTTCCCGTGCGCCGCAATGATGGCGCGCTTGCCGATGTGCCCGAAGGCGATGGCACGGGCGAGAAGAAAGAAAGCTGGGTCTATGTCGAAACCCCGCGCGTCGATGCGAAAGATCGCCGCGCGCTGGAAAAGGATCTGGAGACCGCCATCCTCGATGTGCGCGCGACCGTGGCCGACTGGCCCAAAATGCGCGAGCTCATGACGGACGATGCCGATCGCATGTCAGATGCCGAGGGCGCGGCTCTGCTGCGCTGGCTTGCGGGGGGGATGCTGACCCAGTTGGGCCATGTCACCCGCACGCGCGACGGAAAACAGTCCGACATGCTCGGCATATGCCGCCGCTCCACGCCGGATTTGCTGGCCGATGCCGCCTATAAAAAGGCTTTTGCGTGGTTCGATGGTAAGGATGGCAAACCCGGCAAGGCGCCATTGATCATCAAGGCCAATCGCATCAGCAATGTGCATCGCCGTGTGCCGCTGGACCTCTTCATTGTCCCGCTGATTGAAGATGGCCGGGTGGCTGCCCTTTCCGTGCATGCCGGCATCTGGACGAGTGCTGCGTTGGTCGCACCGCCCGCGACCGTTCCTGTGCTGCGCCAGCAGCTGAAAGCGATCATGGAGCGGCTCGATTTCGAGACCGACAGCCATGATTACAAGGCTCTCGTGCACGCGCTCACCGCGCTGCCGCACGATCTGATTATCAGTTTCTCCGATGACGACATTACGCGCGTCTCGACCGCGATGATGGGCCTCGCAGAGCGCCCGCGCCCACGCTCCACTTTGGTGACTGCGCCTCTCGGTCGGCATATTTTCGGCTTCGTATGGCTGCCGCGAGACATGCTCTCCACCACCGTGCGTCTGCAGGTGCAGGATTTGCTGGAGAAGGGCACCGGCGCAACAACTCTCGACTGGAGCCTGATGGTCGAAGGCGGCGCGCTGGCGCTGCTGCGCTATGTGATGGATTATCGCGGGGAACGCGATGAGCTGGACACCGCCGCGATCGACCGTTCGCTGCAGGACATGCTGCGTGGCTGGTCTGATGCGGTGGAGGATGCGCTGGCGGAGGGCGAGGAAGCCAGCCGCGCACCAGCGCTTGCGGCGCGCTATGCTGGCAGTTTCCCGGCCTTTTACCGCACTGAATATGGCGCCGCAGAGGCTGCGCGCGACATCTCTCGCCTGCGCCAGCTGGCCGCCCATGTGGAGGAAACCGGCCTAGAGCGTGATGCGCGTCTCTACCGCGCCCAGCAGGATGAGGACGACCGTCTGCGGCTGAAAGTCTATCAGCATTCAGGCTCGCTTCCGCTTTCCGATGCCGTTCCGGCGCTCGAAAATTTCGGTTTCCGTGTGCTGTCAGAAATACCTACCGACCTAGGCGGCGAAGATAGCGGCACCATCCACGATTTCATTCTCGGCCTGCCGGCTGGCATGTCGACCGATGCGCTGCTCGAACGTGCCGAGACAATCGAGGCGGCGATTACCAGCGTCCTCAACGGCAAGGCGGAAGATGATGTTTTCAATCGCCTCGTCATCTCCAGCGGTCTTGACGCTCAGGAAGCAGACTGGTTGCGCGCTTTCTATCGCTATCTGCGCCAATCCAATATCGCTTTCACCATCTACACGGTGGTCGACGCGCTGGCGGGTGCGAGCAAGGTCACCCGCGGGCTGATTGACCTCTTCCGCACGCTGCATGATCCCGCTTTCGATGGCGACCGCGAGCAAGTTGCTGGCGACATCCACGCCGATATCCGGTCCAATCTCGCTGCCGTGCAGGCCATCAACGACGATCGCCTGCTGCGCCGTTATTGGTCTACGATCAAGGCAATCCTGCGGACCAACGCCTTCGCCCCGGCGGCTGAAGAAGCGCTGGCATTCAAGCTCGACAGCTCGCTCGTCCCCGGCCTGCCAAAGCCCGTGCCGTGGCGTGAAATTTTCGTCTATTCGCGGCGCGTCGAGGGCGTGCACCTGCGCGCCGGGCCTGTCGCCCGCGGCGGTCTGCGCTGGTCTGACCGGCGCGATGACTTCCGCACCGAAATCCTTGGCCTGATGAAAGCGCAGAAGGTGAAGAACGCCGTAATCGTGCCGACCGGCGCGAAAGGCGGCTTCTATCCCAAGCAACTACCCAGCCCGGCTGTTGATCGCGACGCTTGGTTTGCGGAAGGCAAGGAAAGCTACAAGCTGTTCATCCGCACGCTGCTCTCGATCACCGACAATTATGCGGGCGACAAGGTCGTTCACCCGCAGGACGTAGTGATCCATGATGGCGAAGACCCCTATTTCGTGGTTGCGGCGGATAAGGGCACGGCGACATTCTCCGACACGGCCAATGCCATCGCGATGGAGCGCGATTTCTGGCTGGGCGATGCCTTCGCCAGCGGCGGCTCCAATGGCTATGACCACAAGGCGATGGGCATCACCGCAAAAGGGGCGTGGGTCTGCGTACAGCGGCATTTCCTCGAAATGGGTGTCGACGTACAGAAAGACCCGGTCCGCGTGGCAGGCTGCGGCGATATGTCGGGCGATGTCTTCGGAAATGGCATGCTGCTTTCGAAGTCGATCAAACTTGTCGCCGCATTCGATCACCGTCATATCTTCATCGATCCCGATCCCGATCCGGCAGCAAGCTGGAAAGAGCGCAAGCGCCTGTTCGATCTCGAGCGATCGAGCTGGGAAGATTACGACAAGAAGGTGATGAGCAAAGGCGGGATGATTATCCCGCGCACTACCAAACGTATCGAACCGACGAAAGCCGCCATGAAGGCTCTAGGTATCGAGGAAAGCGACCTGAAGGAAGGCGCGCTCGATCCTGACAGCCTGATTCACCTCATCCTGAAGAGCCCTGTCGATCTCATCTGGTTCGGCGGCATCGGCACCTACATCAAGGCCAGCCACCAGAGCAATTCGGAAGTGGGCGATCCTGCCAACGATGCCCTTCGCGTCGATGCGAAGCGCATGCGCGCCAGGGTAATCGGCGAAGGCGCCAATCTGGGCGCAACGCAGGCGGGCCGAGTCGAATTCGCGCTTCACGGCGGGCGGGTGAATACCGACTTTATCGACAATTCGGCAGGCGTCGATTGCTCGGACAATGAAGTGAATATCAAGATCGCACTCGCCGCTGCACGCGAAGCCGGTCGCCTTTCCGAAGAGCGCCGCAACGCGCTCCTGAAAGATATGACCGACGAAGTTGCAGAGCTGGTGCTCGAGGATAATCGGCTACAGGCACTCGCGCTCTCGATTGCGGAGCAGGGCGGCAGCCGTTCGGTCGGTGCGCATGCGCGCCTGATCGAGATGCTCGAGGAAATGGGCGGGCTCGACCGCGACAATGAAGGGCTAGGCGATAATGAAACGCTGGGCAGGCGCGCGGCGGACGGCAAGGGCCTCACACGGCCCGAACTCGCCGTGCTTCTGTCGCATTCCAAGCTGGTTCTGCAGGATGCGATTGAAGCGAGTTCGCTTGCTAAAGATGACGCAGCCGACGTTCTGGTACTCGGCGATTTCCCACCGCAGCTGCAGGATCAATTCAGCAAGCAATTGCTTGATCACCGCCTGCGCAATGAGATCGTGGGTACGGTCGTGGCAAACCGCATCGTCAATCGCATGGGCATGCTGCATCCCTTCGAATTGTTCGAAGAGGAAGGCGCTGGGCTCGATGCCATCGGCGCGGCCTTCGTCACTGCATCGCAGCTTCTAGGCATGGAACAGATCTGGCACGCGCTCGATACGCAGGACATGCCGGAAAAAGCCCGTCTGATGGCGTTCGACCAGGCGGCTCTTGCCCTGCGCGGCCACATGGCGGACCTGCTTCGTGCGGGCGGAACGAAAATCTCACCGTCCAAACTCACCGACGAAATCGGCGACATGGTGCGCCAGCTTGTCGACGAAGTGGAAACGTTGATGGGCGATGAGGCGCGCGCCAATGTCGAAGCGATTTCCGCGCGCCTGATCAAGGCGGGGGCCAGCCAAAAGCAAGCCGCCATGGTTGCGCACCTCTTCGCTGTCGACGGCGCGATCGGGCTTGCCAAGCTCTCTGCCGATAGCGGGATTGCCCCTGCATCGCTGGTGGGCGCTTTCATCGATCTGGGCGAATTGCTTGGCATAGACTGGGCACAGGGCCGCGCTGCGACCATGAGCCCTGCTGACCCGTGGGAGCGTTTGCTGGTGTCCGGCCTTGCCCGCGATTTCCAGCAGATGCGGGTCGATTTCTTGCGCGGCCTTGCACGAAAGCGCGGCAAGGATGCCGATGAGCCGCAGGCGATGATTCAGGCGTGGGCCGAGAAGCGCGGCCCGGCAATCGAGCAGTTCCGCCGCATGATCGAGCGGGCGCAAACCGCAAGCCCTGTCGCGCCTGCGATGCTCGCCCAGATCGCCAGCCAGGCGCGCAACCTGCTGCAAAGCTGAGCATGTGCAGAGCCGCTGCCGCTTGACGGCGGCGGCGGTTTTGCGCAGGCCTTCCGCCATGACGCGTCATGATGTTGTAATTGTCGGGACTGGCCATGGCGGCGCGCAAGCTGCCATCGCCCTCCGCCAGCAGGGCTTCGAAGGCTCGATCCTGATGATCGGGCGCGACCATGTCCCGCCTTACGAACGGCCTCCACTGTCGAAAGAGTATCTCGCCGGCGAAAAGCCATTCGAACGCGTACTGATCCGCCCGGAGAAATTCTGGGCCGACAAGAATGTCGAATTGCTGCTCGGCAAATCGGTGACGAAAATCATGCCCGAAGAGCGTGAAGTGCAGCTGAGCGGCGGCGAAACGATCGGCTACGGCCGGCTCATCTGGGCGGCGGGCGGCGATGCGCGGCGTCTGTCATGCCCCGGCGCGCATCTCGACGGTGTGCATGCCGTGCGCGATAAAAGAGACGTAGACGCGCTGCTGAAAGACATTGAAGGCGGTGCCAAGCGCTTCGTGGTGATCGGCGGCGGTTATATCGGACTGGAAGCAGCCGCCGTGCTGCGCAAGCTCGATCGCGAAGTCGTGCTGGTCGAAGCGCTCGACCGCGTGCTCAGCCGCGTTGCGGGCGAGCAGTTGTCGCGTTTCTACGAGGCGGAGCATCACCGCCACGGTGTCGAACTGCGTCTCGGCGTCGGTGTCGAGCGGTTGGTGGGCGAAGAACGCGTGACCGGCGTTGTGCTCAGCGATGGCGAAGAAATCGCCTGCGATGCTGTCGTCATCGGGATCGGCATCGTTCCTGCGGTTGGCCCCCTGATCGCTGCCGGAGCGGCTGCTGCGAACGGCGTCGATGTGACCGAAATCTGCCACACCAGCCTCGATAAAATCTACGCCATTGGCGACTGCGCGGCGCACGCCAACCCTTACGCCGATGGCGCGGTAATTCGCCTCGAAAGCGTGCAGAACGCCAATGACATGGCGACCACGGCGGCAAAGGCCATTTGCGGCAATCCTGAGCCTTACAATGCGCTGCCCTGGTTCTGGTCGAACCAGTATGATCTGCGCCTGCAAACAGCCGGCCTGAGTATCGGCCACGACCAGACAGTGCTCCGCGGCGATCCCGACGAGCGCAGCTTTTCGGTGATCTATCTGAAAGATGGCCGGGTGATCGCCGTCGATGCGGTCAATCGCACCAAGGACTATGTGCAGGGCCGCAAGCTGGTGGAAGCCCGCGCCGAGGTGGACCCGGAAGAGCTGGCCGACACAGAGAAGCCTCTCAAGGAGATGCTGTAAGTTCAGCCTTGGCCCATTGCGCAGCCTCGGCGACGACTTCGTCCTCATCTCGGCATAAAGCAGCGACCTGCTCCAACAGATCGACATTGCCGCTGTTCCCGGCGGCGATCAGGCAATTGCGCACGAAGCGGTTGCGGCCGATACGTTTGATCGGGGAGCCGGAAAACTTCGCGCGGAAATCCGCATCATCGAGCTGAAGCAGTTCGGCGAGTTGGGGCTCGACCAGCCCGTCGCGCGGAGCGAAGGCTTTGTGCCGCGCGGCGGTCTCGGCGAACTTATTCCATGGGCACACGGCAAGGCAATCATCGCAACCATAGATGCGATTGCCGATGGCTTTGCGAAATTCCTCCGGGATCGGCCCTTTGTGCTCAATGGTGAGATAGGAAATGCAACGCCGCGCATCGAGGCGGTAGGGCTGCGGGAAAGCATCGGTGGGGCAGGCATCCTGGCAGGCGCGGCATGACCCGCAGCGGTCCGTTCCTGGCGCATCGGGTGTGAGCGGCACTGTCCAGTAAATCGCACCGAGAAACAGCCAGCTGCCATGCTCGCGGCTGACGAGATTGGTGTGCTTGCCCTGCCAGCCCAGACCGGCCGCCTCGCCGAGCGGTTTTTCCATCACCGGTGCTGTATCGACAAAGACCTTGAGCTGGCTGTCCGGCTCCTGCTCCACCATCCAGCGGGCGAGCGCCTTGGCAGCCTTTTTCAGCACGTCGTGATAATCGCGCCCCTGCGAATAGACCGAAATGCGCGCCTTTTCGGCGTCGCCTTCCAGCGCCAGCGGATCGACGTCCGGCGCGTAGGACATGCCAAGCGCGATAACGCTCTGCGCTTCCGGCCACATGCTGCTGGGCCCCTGTCGGACATCGGCGCGGTCCTCCATCCAGCCCATGGTGCCGTGAAGACCCTCGCCCAGCCATTCGTGTAGGCGCTCTGCGCGCACCGCATCATCATCGGCAGGCGCAACGCCCACGGCGGCAAAGCCCAGCTCGCGCGCTTTGGCCTTCAGGCGATCCTCAAGTGAGAGAGTTGACGGCGTGTTAACCATAAAGCGAGTGCGGCTCGTTCATCCTATCCGTGTAGCGGCATCGGCATGGATATGGCGACAGGTGAATTCAATTCGAGCGAAAACGCTGGTGCAGGCGATCCGCGCCCGCTGGCGATCGAGGCGCGCGGCCTCGTCAAACGGTTCGACCAGACGCTGGCGGTCGACGGCGTCGATATCGCCATTCCCGAAGGCGCGATTTACGGCGTGCTCGGCCCCAATGGCGCGGGCAAGACGACCACGCTGCGCATGCTGCTGGGCATCATCGATCCCGACGCGGGCTATCGCCGGATCCTGGGCGCAGACGATCCGCAGGATGTCGCCCGCCGGATCGGCTATCTGCCCGAGGAGCGCGGCCTCTATCCTTCGATGAAAAGCTATGAGGCGATTGCCTTCATGGGCGCGCTACGCGGTGTACCGCTGCCGGAAGGTCGCGAGCGGGCCAAGCAATTGCTGGAAGAGCATGGCCTTGGCCACGCGATCGACAAGCAGATCCGCCAGCTTTCCAAAGGCATGGCGCAGACCGTGCAATTGCTCGGCACTTTGGTGCACGATCCCAAGCTGGTCGTTTTCGACGAGCCCTTTAGCGGTCTCGATGCGATTAATCAGGGCAAGCTGGAAGTGCTGATCCGCAATCTGGCGGACAAGGGCACGACTGTCATTTTCTCGACCCACGTGATCCATCATGCGGAGCGCCTATGTGAAGGCGTGGCCATTATTGCAGGCGGGAAAGTTCCTTATGCGGGCAGTGTCGAAGTCGCGCGCGACAGGATCCCTGCACAAGTGCGGCTGGAGACCCGCGCGCGGGACGGCCGATGGCGTGCTGCCTTGCCCGATGATGCGCGCCGTGTCGGCGACTTCTGGCAATTCCCGCTTCCCACGAGCGGCGTCGAACCTCTGCTCAAGGCATTGATTGAAGGTGACGCAGGCATTCTCTCGCTCAGTATTGAGCGAGCAGGCCTGCACGATGCATTTGTCGCCATCGCCGGTGAAGCCGCCGCACGCGACATGGTTTCGCAGAACGCAGGAGAGCAAGCATGAGCCAGTCGGCGATCGAAACCGGCGGACGCCTCTCCATGTGGCGCGGAGCCTTTGTCATCGCGCGGCGCGATTTCACCGCTATCCTGTTCAGCCGCGCCTTTATTTTCTTCCTGCTCGGCCCGCTCTTTCCTGTTGTCGTGATGGGGCTTGCGGGCGGCGTTGGAGCACAGGTGCAGAGCGAGGCAATGGTCGCCGATGTCGGCATTGCCATGGAAGGCGAGGATGTCGATGCGATGCTCGAGGCCCGCGACGCGCTGGCGAACCAGCTTCCCGGTACTGTGCCGCCGATGGTTGAGCTGGAACGGTTGCAGCCGGGCGAGGATTTTGATGCGCGAAGCGTGCTTGAGAACGCAGAAGGCAGTCTCGCCGCCGTTGTCACGGGCTCACTCGACGCGCCGGTGCTCACCGCTACCGAAGGGCGCATTGCGCGCTGGCAAGGCACGGTCGGCATGGTTGCTGGCTATGCCCGCGATGGTGCGAGGCCCACCGCGCCGCCTGTTGGGACGAGCGTGGTCGTGACCAGCGGCGCACAGGAGAACACCGGCCGCCTTCGCACGGCGCAGGGCGGGCAGGTACTGCTCTTCCTGCTGATCATGCTGCTCGCCAGCATGGTGCTCTCCAACCTCGTCGAGGAAAAGGGCAACAAGATTATCGAAATTCTTGCCGCCGCCATTCCGATGGATGCGGTGTTTCTGGGCAAGCTGTTCGCCATGCTCGGCATCTCGGTGGTCGGCATCGCCGTATGGGGCGGAGCGGGCGCGAGCATTCTATTTGCAGGCGGCATGTCGCTTTCCGATTTCGCCAATCCGGGTGTCGGCTGGCCAATGTTCTTCGCGCTTTTCGCCGCCTATTTCGCGATGGGATACCTGTTGCTTGGCTCGATCTTCCTGGCGGTCGGCTCGCTCGCCACGACGGTGCGCGAAGTGCAGACCCTGTCCATGCCCGCTACCATGTTCCAGATCCTGGTGTTCTTTTTTGCGAGCCTCGTTGTAACCGATCGCGGGGGTATCATCGAATATAGTGCCATGGCATTCCCGCTGAGTTCGCCTTTCGCCATGGTGGCGCGGGCGGCGGTAGAGGAAGCGCTGTGGCCGCACCTGCTGGCGCTTGGCTGGCAGGCAATGTGGGTGGCGATTTTCGTGCGCACGGGTGCGGGCATGTTCCGCCGCCGGGTGATGAAATCGGGCCCGCGCGGTACGGTGCGGCGTGGTCCTCTGTCAGCTCTGCTGGGTGTGTTCAGGAACCGTTCGACACCGACTGGATAGAGTCCATGCTATGGCTGATACAAAGATAATCCGCCGCTCCGCCCTCGCCTGGCTGGGGGCTGGCGCATCCTTGCCTGTCATTTCCGCCTGCGGAGGCAGCGAAGCGCAGGCGCGGCAGAACTTTCCCGTGTCTTATAGCGAGGCCGAATGGCGTCGCCGGCTGACCCCGATGCAGTTCCGCGTGCTGCGCGAAGAAGCAACCGAACGCCCTTACAGCTCGCCGCTGAATGATGAGACGCGGCGCGGCACCTATCACTGCCAGGGCTGCGGCAATCGCCTGTTCTCCAGCGCACATAAGTTCGACAGCGGCACCGGCTGGCCGAGTTTCTGGCAGCCGATCGATAGCGGCGCCGTCGGCTATTCGACCGACTACAACCTCGGATATCCGCGCACCGAAGAGCATTGCGCCGATTGCGGCGGGCACCTCGGGCATCGCTTCAACGATGGCCCACGCCCGACCGGCCACCGCCATTGCATAAACGGTGTGGCGATGGAATTCCGCCCCGCTTAATCGACCCGGTAAACGCGCAAAACACCGCTTTCGAAACCGGCGACAGGCGTGAGCCAATTGGGCACCTCGCCACTCGCGAGAGCATTGGCGAAATTATCGTCCGAAGCGGTGCGATACAGGCCGAGGTCACCGGCTGAGAGGCAGGCGACCACGTAATCGACGTCGTAGTTTGCGATGATGGAGCGGGCGTCTTCGATCTCGCCGGTAAAGGCCTTAATCGTCGCCACCATCGCTTCCTGATTGCGGTGATAGCTTGCCGCGACAACACTGTGCCGCGTCTGGCCGAGAATTTCGGGCGCACTGTCCATGGTGACGAGAAGGAGACCGGGCGCAAGCGCATCGAGTTCTGCAAATTCGCATTCACCCGTAGCAATGGGCGCCGCTGCTCCGCGCGCCATGGTCGGTGTGGGGAAGAGCGGATCGAGCGGCTTGGTGAGCGCGCTCACGAATACAGGTGTCGCGAGGAAGATGCAGCCCAACGTCGCGCCGAGGCGCGGAAGGAGCGAGGGTATCGCGCGCGCCTGTGGAAGCAGCAGCGCCAAAGTGACGGCGGCAAACGGGATGATGAGCAATTGCGCGATCACTGCAGCGCGCATGATGAAAAGGCTGTATCCCCATGCCGACAGCGCCAGCACGAACAGCATCACCCAGCCCATCCCCGCGCCATCCGCAAAGGCTCCTCCGCGTGCAGCGAGCCAGAAACCGCCGACGAGCGGGATCAGCGTCCAGATCAGCATCGCGGCGACCGATACCGGCTGTTTCCAGAACGGCAGGCCTTCGGTGATGTAACCATGCCACCAGCTCGCCAGCACCGGATCGAGCCCGGCCATCGGATTGCTCGCGCAATCGCCAAGGAAGCTGAAGGCAAAAGGCAGCGCGGCCAGCGGAATGAGCACAAGCGCACCTGTGCGCCCGGCTGCATGCTGCTGGAACGGCAGGAAAGGCACCATGCCCGCCACCACTGCCGCCACGCCAAAGCTTGCGATATGGCCGGGCCGCAAAATGTCGCAATAGGCACCAAAAAGCTCCAGATTGGAGCGCGTGCTGAACGCCAGCAAGGCGGCGCAAATGGTCAGCGAGAGCAGGAACCACGGTAGGAGCCGCCGCTCTTCCGCGATATATTGGAGGCCGTAGAGTGCCGCGACCATCGCGACGAGCGGCAGGCCTTCGATCGAAATGGTCAGCCAGATTGCCGCCATCGCGCCCGCCCCTAATGCTCCCCACCGACGCGGCGAAAGCATCAGCGCGGCTGTCGCCAGCGCGAAGACCGCCTGCGGTGCATGATGATCGATCCGCATCGGCGCGAAATTGCCCGGCAGCAGCGGGAAGAGCGGCAGGATGACAAGCCCGAACCCCATCGCCGCGTTGGAAAAGCCCAATCGCAGCATGATGGATCGCAGCGCAAATAGCGCAGGCAGCAGCCAGAAAAGCGGCACCAGCGCCATGCCCCAGCGCTCGCCGAAAAGGGTGATGAACAGCGCCAGCGGCAGGTCCACCAGCCGTGACCAATGCATCGAAAACCCGTCAGGCGGGTTCATCCGATATTGCGTGCCATCCCACCAGCTCTGACCGTCCAGCAGCGCGCGGACCTGCAAAAGGCGAGTCCAGTCATCGGGACCGACAGGCTGCCAGCCGATTAGTGGATGGATGCCAAGGCGCACGGCGCAATAGATCGCCCAGACGGCCAGCACCGCCCATGCCGAGCGCATCAGCGCACCACGATCTGCCCCTCTTTTTGCCATAGCGGGAGGGTGCTTAGCGGAAAACGACGCGGCTGCGCAGTAGCCAAGTTGCGAAAAAACTCACTCCGATCGCGGCAAGCTTGGCAAGGCGCGGATCCATTCCGCTGGCATCGCCGGCCCAAACGATCGCGGTGGTCAGGGCGAGCCCGACCAGGGCCGAAATGACGAACAGCGCCTTTTGCCGCGTCCGCTCGGCGCCGCGCTCGGCGACATTGCCGATAAAGACCGCGCGACTGCTCATCAGCCAATGCGCAATGATTCCGAGAGAATAGCCGACCGCCGAAGCGCCTGCCGCCCAAATGCCCACGGAAAGCAGCGCGAGGAACGTGCCGACATCCACCGCGAGCGCGCCGACGCTCGCCAGCAGGTAACGGGCGAAGCGCCAGTCTGTCAGTCGCTGGAAAGCGGCGATCATGGTCAGGCGGCTTCCTTGTCGCCGACACGCTGCGGCACATCGCGAAGCGAATTCAGCGCAGCGGCCTGATCGGCTGTGACACCGCGCGATGGCAGGCTGGCTTCAGCGCCTTCATCGCCCGCCTCATGATATTCGGCATCTTCATTGACGCACCACGTGTCGTAGATGCGTGTCCCGGTAAGGATGTTCTCCACCGTCAGCATGGCGGTCATCATCGCGTGATCCTGGTTGTTGTAGCGGTGCATGCCGTTGCGGCCGACGAGGTGGAGCGTCGGATGCTTGGCTTCCAGCTCCTCGCGCATGGCATCGACATTGGCCGCATAATCCTCGTCATAGACGGGATAGGCCTTCTCCTGCCGCACCACTGCGCCGCCAACTACCTTGCCGGGAGAAACGAGGCCGAGAATGTCCATTTCTTTTTTGGCGAGCTCGACAAGATCTTCGTCTTTCATCGACCACAGGCCATCGCCTTCGAAGCAGAAATATTCGAGGCCGACACAGGCGACATCCTCATCCGGCACCATTTCGGGCGACCAGCTGCGGAAGTTCTGCACGCGGCCGACTTTCACCTTGTCGTCATGGATGTAGATCCAGTTGTCGGGGAAAAGGTCTTCCGATTTGATCATCAACGCGACCGTCAGGAAGTCGCGATATTTGAGATTGCTTGCGTTGATCGTTGTTTCGGGCAGCGGATGCAGGCGCGCTCCCAGCTGACGCATCGGCGCAGAGCTGATCGCGTGTGCGGCATTGATCACCACTTCGCCTTCGACCCCGCTGGCCGTCATGCGCCAGCCGCCATTGCCATCATCGGCGAGCTGTTTGAGCTCATGCCCCATGATCACTTGGCCGTGGCCGCTGGCGATAATCTTGTCGCGCGCAGCTTCCCACATCATGCCGGGGCCAAGGCGCGGATAGCGGAAGGTTTCGAGCAGGGTCTTGGCCTGCGTGCCGCTGCCATCGTTCAATTTGTTGAGGCCTAGCGAACGCTTCAGACCGTCCACGACTGCGCTCCAGAGCGAAAGGCCCTTGATGCGCTGCGCCGCCCAATCCGCGCTCATTTCATTGCACGGCATGCCCCACACTTTCTCGGTGTAGGTCTTGAAGAAGATCGAATAGAGTTTCTTGCCGAACTGGTTGCTCGTCCAATCCTCGAAGCTTTTGATATCGCGATTGGGAAACGCCTTCGCCTTGCCGTAGCTCAGCATGCACATGGCGCTGCGCCACAGCCCCAGATTGCGCAGCGCCTCGAATGCGCGCAGCGGGTAGGAGTAGAATTTGCCTTCATAATAGATGCGGCTCATCCGCGGGCGCTGGATGAAATCATCCGGAAGGATTTCATTCCACAAATCCACCACCTGTTGGCTTTTTGAAAAGAAGCGGTGGCCGCCGATATCGAAGCGATAGCCTTCGTGCTCAACCGTGCGGCTGATGCCGCCAACATAGGTCGCATCCTTTTCAATGATCGCGACGGTTTTGCCCGCCTTCGTCAGCAGATATCCAGCCGTCAGGCCCGCCGGTCCTGCGCCGATAATGGCCACATCGACCTTGATTTCGCCCGATTGTTTGACTGTGTCAGGCGTTATGGATTGCGACATGAAAGCCCCCGGTTGTTGGTCCTGACCGGGAGTGAACGAAAATGGTTAGGGGATGGTTAATTCGCTACCGCAGCGCGCTTTCATGGCCGTCGCTGAAGGTCTCGCGCTATGCGCGCCAGCTCTTCGAATTGCAGCGTTTCTTCAAAGACGAGGCCGCAAGTCCCATCGCGCCGCCAGCGTACCTTTGCACAGGTGCCGGGCAGTCCTGCGGCGCTGAGCTTCACGCGCTGATCGGTGGCGAAGCTGCTGGAACAGGCGACCTTTGCACCCTGCTGCGAAATATCCTGGATGGTCGCATATTCGCGGTGGCCAAGGCATTCCACCTCTGCAGCGGCGGTCAGGTTGAGGCGCACCGGGCGCTTGGCAAATCTTGAGGGGCTTTCGATAATGCGCTTGATATCGGCAGGCGAAGCGAAGCGAAAGCCGGCGCGGTCGCCATCCTGCCATCTGAGCTCGACCCCGTAGCGATCTCCATTTTGCAGTTCGAGCCAAATCGAGCCGCAATCGGGCATGCGATGAAAAATACGCATCGAAATTCCCGTTTCCGATGCATCGCGGATAACGCCGAGGAATTCGCCGCTGGGGGTAACCAATTTGGCCGCACGAATGAGCAGTGTGTAACGCTTCGCCCGGCGCTGTTCGACTGAGGTGGCCGGCTGTTCGACCATATCAAGGTTGTCTGCATTGCGATATAATTGCTCTGCCATTGCTTTCCCCAAACGCGGCGAACGGGCCGACAATGCGGCACGCTTTATCCTGGGATGGGATAGCCGGCATTGGATGAGCAATTGCGACATGCGGCATCGGTGTTTCCCGCAGGCAATTCTTACCGGGGGCTTTACTACTCGGATTATTGGGGGACGCGAGCGCAGCACTGCGCTGTCGCTTTCGAGTTTTCGGCCACATCAGTCCCCCGGACTGGATCGTGTCACAAAAACTGGTGCGGGCGGTGGGACTCGAACCCACACGATCTATAGGATCAGGGGATTTTAAGTCCCCGGCGTCTACCATTCCGCCACGCCCGCGCCGGTAAGCTGCCTAAACGGATGGCGCGGACCAAAGCAATCGCGTTTTCTTGGATGCGACCGAAATTTTTTCAGCAGTGCAAGGACAAAAATGCCCGCCCTTGCGTCGAGCAAAGGCGGGCTGATTTGAGCCGAAAATTCTATCAGACGGAGGAGGTGGTCCTTGTGCCGGGTGGCGGCGTTGTTGCTGCTTTTTCCTTATCCGCGAATTTCTTCACAAGATAACCACCCGCTCCAAGCGCGAGAAGCGTCGGAAGCCGCAGGCGCGAAATGATCGGGACTGCGAGTGCGCCAAGCACTGCACCACCGGGTCCCTCGATACTGCGAACGTTTTGAGCAGCGCGCGCGCCGACCATTGCACCGATAATTTTGCCAATCATGAAATATCTCCTGTAATTACAAGAGATACTCCCCAAGCTGGCGACATGTTCCGCAACTTATCGCAAATTGCGATCAGCCGATCAGGATCCATCAGCTGGGATTCAGCCGTTCGCGCATTTCCTTGCCTGGCTTGAAATAGGGGACGCGCTTTGCCGGCACGTCTACCGCTTCACCGGTGCGCGGGTTACGGCCGGTGCGCGCTTCGCGCTGGCGCGTGGTAAATGTGCCGAAACCGCGCAATTCGACCCGGCCACCTTCCGCCAAGCGTGCGGTGATCTCATCGAAGAAGATGTCGACAACCTGCTCAACCTCATCGGGCTTTAGGTCTGGATTGTCCGCACAAAGCGCCTGAAGAAGCTCGGACCTGATCATGTTTCCTCCCGATTGGGTAACGTAACGGTGCGACCCGCATCAATTGCAAACGATGTGCCGTCCAAAGCACATTGACATTTGTTAATTGCCAGATATCGCCTCGCGGCGCAATCCTGAGCCTGAATTTTTGCAAGTTTTTTCTGTTGTTAGTCGTGACGACGCTGACAAAAGCGCTGTTCGCGCTGCGTCAGGCGGTCTCGGCCAGATCGGCGACCGAAAGGTTCAGACGCGTCATTTTCTGCTGAATATCCGGCCATTCTTCACGCAGAAACGCATCGCGCTCGCTTTCCAGCAATTTGGCAGAAGCGCCTTCGCGTACAAACATGCCGACCCCGCGCTGGACGCGGATCAGGCCGTCTGCCTGGAACTGCTGGTATGCTTTGGCAACTGTCAGCGGATTGGCGCCTTGTTCCGCGGCAAATGCTCGCACGGAAGGCAACATTTTTCCTTCGGCATAGCGCCCATCGATGATGGCGGCGGCAATCTGCTCTCGCAGGCGAAGGTAAACGGGTTTCGTATCGGCCATGGTGGTGCATCACTGCCATAATACAGCGCGTCAGGTCAAGTAGGCTAAAGGCCTGTATCAGACCACGCGGGAGGCCGAAAACGGCTTCACATCGTTGAAACAAACGCTAGGGTGCGCGCCTAACACGGCATGACCGGTGATATGGTCACAGCCGATAAGTGTCGGACGGGGAAATCGCATATAATGACTGAATTGAAAGAGCTTGCGCTGTGGAACTATGCGGATTGGGCGGCGGCCATATCCGTGCTCGTCCTGGGAGCGTTTCTTGTAGGCGGCGCCTTGGCCATCACGCGGCCGCAGGAAGAGGTGCTGGGCCATCCCAAAGGCCTCTACATGCTGTTCTTCGCGGAAATGTGGGAGCGTTTCTCCTATTACGGCATGCGTGCGCTGCTGACGCTCTATCTCGTCAAGCACTGGCTATTCGACGATAGCAATGCGAACCTGATTTACGGCGCCTATACCAGCCTTGTTTACATCACGCCGGTGCTGGGCGGCTGGCTGGCTGACAAATATCTTGGCCAACGAAAAGCGGTGCTGTTCGGCGCAGTGCTGCTGACAGCTGGCCACTTCTTCATGGCCTTCGAAGGGGATGGTTCGGGCTACTCTAACGACAGTACGGTCAATATCTTCTGGCTCGCTCTGGCGCTGATTATCGTCGGCTCAGGCTTCCTGAAAGCCAATATTTCAGTGATGGTCGGCCAGCTTTATCCGCGGACCGATATTCGCCGCGATAGCGCCTACACCATTTTCTACATGGGCATTAACTTGGGCGCGGCCACGGGCGTGCTGATCGCTGCCTATATCGGTGAGACGGTGAGCTGGGCTTGGGGCTTTGGCCTTGCCGGCTTCGGCATGCTGCTGGGTCTCGTCGTTTTCGTGCTCGGCAAGTCGCTGCTACGCGGAAATGGCGAATCGCCTGTACCCGCCAAGCTCAAGGAGAAGGTTGCAGGCCTTAATCTCGAATGGCTGCTTTATGTCGTCGGCCTCGTCGGCGTAGCGGTGATCTGGGTGCTGATCCAGTATCAGGAAGCTGTCGGCTGGATCTTGCTGCTCTCGGGCATTCTTTTGCTGGGCTATGTACTCCAACAGGCGCTGTACAAGCTGCCGGGTGAAGACGGCACGGTAAGCAAAGGCTCCACGACCGGCATCTTCTACGGCGGTGTCGCGGCGCTGCTGGTGGCTGCCGCACTGATGTTCTACCAGAATGGCACGAGCCTGATTTCCAATGCAGTGGGCGGACTGGGCCTGATCCTGGTCATCGCAGCAAGCGCAATGGAAGCGAAGAAAAGTGAGAACTATGCGCGTGACCGCGTATTCGCGATGATCTTCGTCATCCTGCTCATGCCGCTGTTCTGGGGCCTGTTCGAGCAAGCCGGTGGCTCGATGAACCTCTACACCGATCGCCATGTCGATCGCGGAGGCATCCCGACCACATTCTTCCAGTCGATCAACCCGATCTACATCATTGTGCTTGCACCGCTGTTCGCCGCCGCATGGCAGTGGATGGCGCGCGGCGGGTGGGAGCCTTCGGCCATCGCCAAGATGGGTCTCGGCATCGTGCAGATGGGCCTCGCCTTCGTTGTCTTCGTCTGGGGTGCAGAGCAGTTCAGCGTTACGGGAGAAGCTGGCGCGTTGCTGACGCCGGTGCTGTTCCTGTTCCTCTTCTACCTGCTGTCGACCACGGGTGAGCTCTGCCTCAGCCCGGTTGGCCTTTCGGCAATCAACCGCCTTTCGGCACGCCACATGGCCAGCCTGATGATGGCAGCCTTCTTCTTCGGCACTGCAGGCGGCAATTATGTCGCGGGCTTCATGGGATCGCTCATGGGTGAAGGCGAAGGCGGCGATATGACGCGCGAAGCGGCGCTGGAAGTCTATTGGGCCATGGGCCTTGTGGCTGTCGGCATCGGCGTTTTCGTCACTATCGTCAGCCCGCTGGTGAAGAAGCTGATGCATCTCGACAAGCTGAAAGACGACAATGTCGGCGATGACCTGGCCGGGCAGTCCGAAGGACCGGGCGAGCCACAGGGCGCAGGCATCCATCCTGAAGTGAAGGGATAAGAAGCGAATGGACCGTCACTATTGGAAAGGCGGTCCAGCCGCCGCGTTCACCAGCATCGTCGCGCTGGCGCTGACCGGCTGCGCAGCGGCATCGGGCGCCACCGGCCCCGAAACCGCCGCTGCTCCTGCCGCCAGCGACGCATCGAGCGAGCCCTATGCGTCGACCTATGAGCGCTATCCGGGCGTGCCCACTGCATTGGTAGGCGCTACCATTTATGACGGCGCTGGCGGCCGGATCGAGAACGGCGTGGTACTGTTTGCGAACGGCGAAGTGGTGGGCGTGGGCGATTCTAGCCTCACCATCCCGGACGGCTATCTGGAAATCGACGGCACCGGGCGTTTTGTAACTCCCGGCATTATCGATATCCACTCGCACCTTGGCGATTACCCTTCGCCGAGCGTGCCTGCCCATGCCGATGGCAATGAGGCGACCAGCCCGACCACGCCCGAAGTGTGGGCCGAGCATTCGGTTTGGCCGCAGGATCCGGGCTTCAGCCGCGCGCTCGCGAACGGCGGTATCACCTCGCTGATGATCCTGCCGGGATCGGCGAACTTGATGGGTGGCCGCACGGTGACGCTCAAGAATGTGCCAAGCCGCACTGTGCAGGGCATGAAATTCCCCGGCGCACCCTATTCGATGAAAATGGCCTGCGGTGAAAACCCCAAGCGCGTCTACGGTGGCCGGGGCCGCATGCCCTCCACCCGCATGGGCAATTTCGCCGTCAACCGCGAAACATGGATGGAAGCGCAGGCGTGGATGGAGCGGGACAATCCTAGTCGTGATCTCGCCATGGAAACGCTTGCGGGAGTGCTCGATGGCGAAATCGGCATCCAGAACCACTGCTATCGCGCTGATGAAATGGCGCTCGTCCTCGATATGGCGGATGAATTTGGATACCAGGTATCCGCATTCCACCATGCTGTCGAAGCGTACAAGATCGCCGATATTCTGGCAGAGCATGATGTCTGCGCGGCAGTCTGGGCGGACTGGTATGGCTTCAAGATGGAAGCTTATGACGCGATCCCCGAAAACGCCGCGCTGCTGCACAATGCGGGTGCCTGCGTCGTCATCCACTCGGATGATGAAAACGGCATCCAGCGCCTTAACCAGGAGGCCGCAAAGGCACAGGCCGATGGCATCCGCATGGGGTTCGACATTTCTGACGCCGATGTAATTGGCTGGATCACTCTCAACGCCGCGCGCGCCATGGGCATCGACGAGATGACGGGCAGCCTTGAGGAAGGCAAGATGGCCGATATCGTGTTGTGGAACGGCGATCCGCTCTCGGTCTATTCTCGCCCCGAAATGGTGTGGATCGATGGTGCACTCATGTACGATATGAACAATCCGCTGATGCGCCCGGTAAGCGATTTCGAGCTTGGCCAGCCCGGTGAAGGAGATGTGAAATGAAGCGCCTCCTGACTTTCGCCGCCTCGGCCATAGCGCTCGCCGCCAGCCCGCTCGCCGCGCAGGATATCGCGATCACCGGCGCGACTGTCGCGACGGGCGACGGCAGCGATCCGATCGAGAATGCCACTGTCGTCGTGCGGGGTGGCCGTGTGGTTGCTGCTGGCGCCGGCGTGCAGGTGCCTGCGGGCATTCCGGTGCTCGATGGCACGGGCGCATGGGTGACACCCGGCATCTTCGCCTCGATTACCAATATCGGGCTGGAGGATGTCGGCGCAGTTTCGGCCAGCAACGATATCGATGCGGACGATTCGCCGTTCAGCGCGGCATTGGACGTTGCGCCCGCCATCAATCCGCAGGCGCAGGATTTCAGCTATAGCCGCGCGGGCGGTGTGACGCGGGCGAGCGTTACGCCGGGCGCAGGCTCCTCCATCTTTGCAGGCCAAGGCGCGATTATCGATCTGGGTGCAGATTTTGACGCTGTGCGTGAGGCGCGCGCTTTCCAGATGGTCGAGATGGGTGAACGCGGGGCGCGTTTGGCCGGTGGCAGCCGCACCTCTTCGCATGCCCTGCTCCGCAATGCCCTTCGCGAGGCGGCCGATCTCGATGACGTGGGTCGGCTACGCACAGTGACGGACAATGGCCGCGTGCGCAGCGGCGATGATCTCTCGATCGATCCGCGTTTGGCTGGTCGGGCAGAACGCGAAGGCGATGTGCTGCTATCCCGCTTCGATGCCGCCGCACTGGTCCCTGCCCTGCGCGGTGAGCAGCAGCTTTACGTCCGCGTCGAACGTGCGAGCGATATTTTGGCAGCGATTGCCCTGCGCGAAGAATTCCCCTCGCTCGACATGGTGATCGTGGGCGCAACTGAAGGCTGGATGGTCGCAGACCGAATCGCCGCGTCGGGCATTCCGGTGATCGCCGCTGCCCTGCGCGACTTGCCCGCCAGCTTCGAGCAGCTTGCAGCCACGCAGAGCAATGTCGGCCGCATGGTCGATGCAGGCGTCACCGTCGCCATCGCGCAATACGACAGCAGCGGAGAGCATCCGCGCAACCTGCCGCAAATGGCAGGCAACCTGGTAGGCATAAATAATGTGCCGGGGCACACGGGCCTCACTTGGGGTGAGGCATTTGCCGCGATCACATCGGTGCCTGCGCGCATTGCCGGCCATGCCAATGAAGGCGTGCTGCGAAACGGTGCGCATGGCGATCTGGTACTGTGGGATGGCGATCCGCTGGAAGTCAGCTCTGCCCCGGTCCGTGTGTGGATCGACGGCGTGGAACAGCCGCTGGAAAACCACCAGACACGGCTGCGCGAACGCTATCGCACGCTGGACGAAAGCCAGCTTCCGCCAGCCTATCGGCGTTAAAGCATGGAGCCGGCACTCACATCACTGATTGCCGCGAGCATCACTTTCGTCGGCACGCATTTCGCCCTCTCGCACCCGCTGCGCGCGCCTATCGTGCGGATGGCGGGAGAGCTCGGCTTTACCATCATCTATTCGATCGTGGCCTTTGCCGCGATTGCGTGGATGGCGCATGCCTTTGGCGAAGTGCAGAGCGGGTTTCTCGGTGGCAACGGCGATGTGGGCTGGATCATTGCAACTGTGTTGACCTTGCCCGCCATAGTGCTGCTGCTCGGAAGCTTCATCGCAAATCCGGCTCTGCCCGCTCCCGGCGCAGAGAAGGCGGCACGCAAGCAGCCTGCGGGCGCTTTCCTCGTGACACGCCATCCGATGATGTGGGGCATCGCGCTTTGGGCGGTCTCGCACATCGTCATGTGGTGGAGCTGGCGCACCAATATCGTTGCGCTGGCGATCCTCATCCTCGCCCTCGTCGGCGCGCGTCTGCAGGATCGCAAGAAGGAAGCGCTCATGGGCGATGCCTGGGCCGAATGGGAAAGCAAGACCAGCTACTGGCCCAAATGGAGCGCATTGCCGAAAGCAGGCTGGAAACTCTGGCCGCTCGGCACCGCAGCATGGCTCGCCGCGACCTACGCCCATATCCACGTCGGCAATGTGCCTGCGGGGATCTGGCGCTGGCTCTAACCGACCGGCCCCAACGATAGCCATTTCCCGAAGTTCCGGACCGTTGGTGGCCAATCCTTCGGCCAATCGGGAAGATCGCTTTCGTGAAAGCCCTGCTGCTCAGCCCAGTCCCTCGGCCAATCCGTGCTCCATTCCTCGGCTAGAATCGGAAGGTCCTTGGCCAGATCGTCATCGGGGTGTGGGGTAAGCCGCGGCCGTACAATGAAAAACGCCTTTCCCCATAAGAATTCAGAGGCTTCCGGCCCGACGTCAGGCGCCATGAGCGCAATGAACTCCTCGCGTGAAGGGTTCGGCCGGCGCTGTAAGAGCTTGTCGATTTGTTTGCGCGATTTCCGCCACGCGAATGCGCAAATGATGCCAAATCCGGCAAGGACAAACAGCGTACCCAACAGCCACTCCGGCACGGCCAGAGTCTACTCCGCAGGCTCGTTCAAGAATGCAGCAATCCGCTCCTGCACCGGCTCATGCACCACAAGATCATGCCCCCAGCCGGGATAGGTCTCGATCACCGTATCATCGCGCACTGATGCGAGTGACTGCGCCTGTTCCAGCGCGATCAGCGAATCCGCTTCGCCATGCAAGATCAGGATCGGTTCACCGATTTCGGGCAGTTTCTCGTCATTGGCGTAGCGATCGGTCAGAAGCATGCGCACCGGTAGCCAGCGCAGCTTGCGTGAAGCGGTTTCTTCGAGGCTGTCGAACGGAGAGATGAGCACAAGCGCCCGCGCTCGCACTTCGGTCGCCAGCTGCACTGCCACGCCAGCGCCGATGGAATTGCCCACCAGTACGATATCGCTTTCGGCAAGGCCCTGCTCTTCGCGCAGATACTGCCAAGCACCGCGTGCGTCCTGATAGAGTCCATCTTCCGAAGGGGTGCCGGGATTGCCCGAATAGCCGCGATATTCCGCTGCGAGTACGCCGTAGCCCTGAGCGGCAAGCTCATCGGTCACCATGGCGGAAGCCTGCCAGCTGGAGGCATTGCCGTGGAAGAACAGCACTGTCGGCATGCCCTCACGCGCCGGCCTATAGCCGGAAGTCAGCTCCAGCCGGTCAGGCGTTGCGTAGGTCACCCGCTCGAAGCCAGCAGGCACATCGCTGCGCGTGACGGGTGGAGCGTAAATCAGCCGATGTTGGTTCAGGTAAACGAGCGCGATCAGCCCGCCATAGATTGCGACGAGGATCAGGACGACGGTAGCGAACATCCTCAGCCCCCTTCGCAACCGCTGGCTCAGGCCCGCGCCTCTTCCACGCCTGCCGAGTTGTGCCGCAGCGCGTTCAGCACCGTCTCAACGATATGCGGCGCATTCAGGCGTGCTTCGTCATATTGCTTCATCGGATCGTCGTGATCGAGGAACAGGTCTGGCAGGCGCATGGTGCGGATTTTCAGCCCGCCATCGGTCAGGCCCTCATCACTAGCCATTGTGAGCACATGTGCGCCGAGGCCGCCGATGGCAGCTTCTTCCACCGTCACCAGCACATCATGCGTTGCGGCGAGTTTGCGGATCAGTTCTTCATCGAGAGGCTTGGCAAAGCGCATGTCGGCAATGGTGGTGGTGAGGCCCTTGGCTTCCAATTCCGCCGCAGCCTTTTTCGCCTCTTCGAGACGCGCGCCGAGCGACAGAATAGCGACTTTGCCGCCCTTGTCCGCATCGCCTTTCACGATCCGGCCTCTTCCGATTTCCAGCTTCTTGAACTCGGCCGGCATTTCTACACCTACACCGTTACCGCGCGGGTAACGGAAAGCGATCGGACCGCTGTCATGCTCGACAGCGGTGTAGGTCATATGCGCAAGCTCGGCCTCATCCGCCGCCGCCATCACGACGAAATTGGGCAGGCTGGCGAGATATGTGATGTCGAAAGAGCCCGCATGCGTCGCGCCATCGGCACCAACAAGGCCAGCGCGGTCGATAGCGAAGCGGACCGGCAGGTTCTGGATCGCCACATCGTGCACCACCTGATCATAGGCGCGCTGCAGGAAGGTCGAGTAAATCGCCGCGAAAGGTCGCATGCCTTGGGCTGCAAGACCTGCGGCGAATGTCACACCATGTTGCTCTGCAATGCCCACATCGAAGCTGCGATCAGGATGCGCGGCTGCAAATTTGTCGACGCCCGTGCCGCTCGGCATGGCAGCGGTGATGGCGCAGATGCGATCATCGGTCTCGGCCAACTTGGCGAGCGTTTCGCCGAATACGTTTTGGTAGGCGGGCGGACCTGCTGCGCTTTTTTTCTTCTCGCCAGTGACCACATCGAATTTGGGTACGCCGTGATATTTGTCGGCGCTGTTTTCAGCCGGATCGTAGCCTTTGCCCTTGGTCGTCACGACATGGACGAGGATCGGGCCCTGCTCACTATCGCGCACATTTTCCAGCACCGGGATCAGGTGATCAAGATTGTGCCCATCGATCGGGCCGACGTAGTAGAAGCCCAGCTCCTCAAACAGCGTTCCGCCAGTGACGAGGCCGCGGGTATATTCCTCTGCCTTGCCGAGCGAGGAATGCACGCGGCGGCTTATCTTGTTAGCGACCTTTGACGCGAGATTGCGTAGGCCGAGATATTCGCTCGATGATACCATACGCGCGAGATAGGCTGACAGTCCGCCAACGGGAGGCGCGATCGACATGTCATTGTCATTGAGAATCACGATCAAGCGGTTGCCCGCCTGTTCGGCATTGTTCATCGCCTCATAGGCCATGCCGGCGCTCATCGCGCCGTCGCCGATTACTGCAATCGCCTTACCCGGCTTGTCATTCAGCTTGTTGGCAACAGCAAAGCCAAGGCCTGCCGAAATCGAAGTTGAGGAGTGCGCTGCGCCGAAGGGATCGTATTCGCTCTCGCTGCGCTTGGTGAAGCCCGAAAGGCCCCCGCCCTGACGCAGAGTGCGGATGCGGTCACGCCGCCCCGTCAGGATCTTGTGCGGATAGGCCTGGTGGCCGACATCCCAGATCAGCCGGTCATCGGGCGTGTTGAAAATGTAATGGATCGCCACGGTCAGTTCGACAACGCCGAGGCCGGAACCGAGGTGTCCGCCGGTCGAACCGACGGCGTCGATCATTTCGCTCCGCAATTCGTCGGAAAGTTGGCGCAATTGCTCCGTTTTCAGCTTGCGGAGATCTTCGGGCGTATCAACCGTATCGAGCAACGGCGTATCGGGACGTGATGCAGTCATAACTAGAGGCTTTACACGCGATTTTATGGCCTGTCGATGAACGGTTTATCGACAAAACTGCACGGACTGGCGCAGCTTAGCTCGCGCAGTCGCCGCAAAGGCCGCGCAATTCCACCACCGGGCGAACATTCGTGTAGCCATGCGCCTTACCGCCATCGCGCAGCGCATTGGTCAGCTTGTCGTCATCGAAATGCTCGGCCTGACCGCAATCGTCGCAAATCAGGAAGATGCAATCGTGCCGGCAGCCAGGATGCGTGTTGACGAGATAGGCATTTGCGCTCTCGATCCGCTTGGCGAGATTGGCGCGCACGAACAGGTCGAGGATGCGGTAGACGCTGTTGGCCGCAACGCGCTTGCCGCGCACCTTTCCCACATCTTCAGCGATGTCATAGGCGCTCGCCGGACGGGCCCTGTCTGCCAGCACGCGGAACACATCCTCGCGCATGGCCGTCCATTGCTCGCCCGCTTCGCGCAAAACGTCTGCCGCCTCTTCAACAAGCTGGTCGCCAGAGTGCTCGGAATGGTCGTGGTGCTTATGCTGTGTTGCCATACGCCCTACATAGATGCTGACGCAGCAAACAGCAATCAGCCGGTGCGGAAGCGTGAACGGTAAAGCTGCGGAAAGTTGGACTGCAGCGCGCGCACCTTGGGCATATCCCACCGGCGGATGTAAGAACTATTGGGATTACGCAGCAGGTAGTCCTGATGGTATTCCTCAGCCTCGTAAAACCGGCGGTAATTCTCGATGCGGGCGACGATGGGATCATCCCATACGCCCGAACGCTCCATCTGGCGCAAATAGGCCTGCGCGACAGCGCGCTGCTCCCCGCTCATCGGGACGATGGCCGTGCGATAATGCGTGCCGCGATCGGGGCCCTGCCGGTTGAGTAAGGTCGGATCCGCGCCAACCGAGAACAGGATCTGGAGAAGCTGGTCGTAGCGCACGACCGACGGATCATAAGTAACCCGCACGCTTTCTGCGTGACGGGTGTAGCCGCTGGTGACGCTGCCATAATTGGCGTTTTCAGCAGTGCCGCCATGATAGCCGGAAACTGCGCTGGTCACACCGCGCGTATGACTAAAGATCGCCTCGATGCCCCAGAAACAGCCGCCTGCAAAAACGGCGGTCTGCAATCCGCTTTCACTGGCCTGGCGCGCGGCGACGGGCGCGTCGAACACCTCTTCGGCAGAGGCGCTGGTGGCGGGCAATGCGCAGGCGCTGAGGCCCAGCGCGAGAGCGGCGAGAAATGGTTTGGCTTGCATCAAGCTCCTCCTGAGTTCGGAAGGATATTCGCTGCCAGCAGGACAGCGGTTACTCCAAAACCCAGGAAAAATGAGCGATACAGATCAGAAGAAAAGAGAGACATTGGTTTGTAGTCCAGCGGCGAATGATATTGGTAACGTTCGCTACGACTTAGCCGATGGTTACTGACGACCGACTGAATTCGCGCGTTGCCAATTGTTCATCTGCCGCTTGTCGCCGCACATGGTTAAATTGCCGCTAATGGTCTGCAAGTATCAGTGCCTGAAGTGGCGCATCGCGGTGAAGACCATCGCAATGCCCGCTTCATCCGCAGCCGCGATCACTTCTTCATCTCGCATCGAGCCACCCGGCTGGATGACCATTGTGGCCCCTGCTTCGACCGCGCTCAGCAAGCCATCGGCAAAGGGGAAGAAAGCATCGGATGCGACAGCGCTGCCCTTGGTATGGGGCTCATCCCAGCCAGCAGCTTCTGCCGCCTCGCGCGCCCTGACAGCGGCAATGCGCGAGGAATCGCGTCGGTTCATCTGGCCCGCACCGATCCCCGCCGTCACGCCGTCCTTGGCGTAGACGATAGCGTTCGATTTGACGTGCTTGGCGACTTTCCAGGCGAATAGCGCGTCGGCAATTTCCTGATCTGTAGGTGCGCGCTTGGTGACAACTTTGAGATCGCTTTCGCCCACCACCCCATTGTCGCGCGACTGGAGCAGCATGCCGCCTGCAATGCTCTTCATTTCGAGACCCGGTCGCGCCGGATCGGGAAGATCATCCAGCATCAGCAGGCGCAGGTTCTTTTTCTTCGCAAACGCCTCGCGCGCTGCATCGTCTGCGCCGGGCGCGATGACAACTTCGGTGAAGATTTGCGTGATCGCTTCGGCTGTCGGCCCGTCGAGCGCTACATTGCTGGCGACGATACCGCCGAAGGCCGAAACACTGTCGCATGCCAAGGCGCGCTGCCACGCTTCGAGCAGCGTATCCGCCACGGCCACGCCGCACGGGTTGGCGTGCTTCACGATCACGATCGCGGGCTTGTCTGCCGGGAACTCGGCAGCAAGGCCCAGAGCCGCATCGGCATCATTGAGATTATTGTAGCTGAGTTCCTTGCCCTGGACCTGCTCCGCCTGCGGGACACCGGGGCTTGCGGGGCCAGCCGGAAGGTAGAGCGCCGCCTGCTGGTGCGGGTTCTCGCCATAGCGCAAGGTGTTGCCGAGATTAGTCGCGACCGTCAGCGCCTCAGGGAATTGCGCGCCTTGATCGGCGAAAGCGAACCAGCTGCTGATCGCCGAATCGTAAGCCGCAGTGGCGGCGAAGGCTTTGGCCGCCATGCGCCTGCGGAAAGCGAGCGTCGTCGCGCCATTATGCTCGGCCAGCTCGTCATAGAGTTCCGAATAGTCACCTGGATCGGTGACGATCGTTACATAGGCATGGTTCTTCGCTGAAGAGCGCACCATGCTCGGCCCGCCAATATCGATATTCTCAATGATGGTGTCACGGTCTGCGCCGCTCGCCACCGTGTTCACGAAGGGATAGAGATTGACGATGACAAGATCGATCGCGCCGATATCGTGCGCTTCCATCGCGGCGGCGTGATCGGGATCGTCACGTACGGCCAACAGGCCGCCATGCACCATGGGATGCAGCGTTTTGACGCGGCCATCCATCATTTCGGGAAAGCCTGTCAGATCGGACACATCGCGCACGTCCAGTCCGGCATCGCGAAGAGCGCGCGCCGTGCCGCCGGTGGAGACCAGTTCGACACCCGTCTTGGCCAGCCGTCCGGCGAGTTCGACAATACCGGTCTTGTCGGACACTGAAAGGAGTGCCCGCTTGATCGCAACGTCCGTCATTGTGTGAATTCTATCCCATTTTCTTAAGCAGCCAGGCGAAATTGCCGCCCCCGCGCGAGGCGAGTCCCTGAATCACCAGCTGCTGTACCGGATGCGGGCGTCCGTTTCCATCGACCCACATGCTTTCTTCGATTTCGAGCTCTTCTGCGCCTGTCACGAATTGCCAAAGTGCGCCATCGGGCAGCAACAGGCTGGCGCCGCGCTTGTTGTCGGACAAAGTCGCCTCGACATGGCGGCCGAGATGGAAGCGGATGGCGTAAGGCACCTTGCCGCGCTTGCCCTTGCGCCCCGAAGGCAGGAGAACATCCTCCCCGCGCAGTTCGCTGCCGTCATCGCGCAGTATCAGGATGCGCTTGTGCATCAGGCCGAAGCGCGAAGCATAGCCATCGTGGCTTGCCTCGAGCCGCCGCGCGCCGCCATTGTCGAGCTGCACTTCGCGCAGATCCACTTCGACTTCGGAAACGCCATTGCCCAGCTTTCCATCTAGCAGCACGGCGGTGGAATTGGCATCGCCGAGAACCAGGGTAGAATGCGCTGCGGTGGCTCTCAACCCCTGTTCGATGCGGCTCGGCACCTGCCCTCCCGCAGCCGCCGCACCGCCACAATTGACGATCAGGCGATAGTCGCCATGGCTAAATTCAAACGCCAGCGTTGAAGCGCAGCCATTGCGCGCATGCCGGGCCAGAGCGGGCGGTGCAGCATCGACTTGCAGGACTGCGGGCTTTGCCGAGAGCCTCTGGTAGCCCCAGCCGCGCGCTTCCTTGAGTGGACGCGCACGCACGCCACTCGCTTCGATCAGCGCCGCGAGCCGGTCTGCGCGGACCGCAGGTGCACCCTGCCAACTGCCCAGCCCGCCATCGCCATGGGTTATCGCGAGCAGCGGCGGAACGAGCATCGCGAGAACCGTCTCGACAGCTTCTGGCACATCGCGGCGGGTGGCGCGATAGCAAGCCGACAGCTCGATCAGATTCTCGATTGTCTGAAGCTGGGCGAGCGGATTGCGCGAAAGCGCGCCGCCGTCATCGCCCACCAATTCGCCGAGCGCGCGGGCGAGGCCTGCTTCACCGAACAGTCGGCGCGGCTTGCCTTCGGGCAGCAGCAGGCCGGCGGCGATAGTGGCGCACCATGCAGCGACTTCGCCGTGACCGTCTGTCGCGCGCGACGCGTTGCGATCGAGCCAGCGAGCCGTGCTTTCGATCGCGCTCAATACCTTTTGCCGAAGCGCCTTGTCCTTACCGGACAGGATCAGCGGAGCATGGACCAGCCACCCCAATTGGCGCAGCGCAGCGTATTCCACCTTCCAGGCAGGCCCCTTGCCGGGTTTGGGATTAGCCGCCAGCCAGCTCGTCAGCACCCGCTCTGCCACGGCAGTGCATTGGTGACGCGGCGCACAGGCTTCCAAATCGCGAAGCCAGGTGAAGCCATGCAGCACGCGCTCGAATGGCGGAGTGATTTTGGCCGTTGGGCCGAAATCCACCTGCGCGATCGGCGCTTTGACCCCGTAGATATAAAAATGTCCCGCCCGCAGCGCTGTCCCCGCAGCAGGCTCGCCACGGAGGGGACTTTCCACCGTCGCCAATAGCTTTGGCCGGGCGGGCTTGCGAAAGGGCGAAACCAGCGTGCTGCCTGAAACGCCCATGCGATAGGCCATGCGCATGAAGCGCTCGCTCGCCGAAATGGCAGGCGGATCGAAATCGGTGACGACCAACGCGCGGTCGGGAGTCAGATCCTCGGTGCGCTCTTTATCGCTGACAAGCGCCTCTTCAGATAAGCTATCGAGCGGCAGCGCCTGCTGGACCTCTCCGCCGGTTTCGCGCGTTTTTACATCGCGCTTCAGGCCGAGAGAATGCGCGTTCATTCGCCGCCCCCGCGAAGGGCTGCGATATTGGCGGCGTAGTGATCGGGGCCACCTTTGAAAGTGGCAGAGCCTGCCACCAGAACATCGGCACCTGCATCGACGCATTGTCGCGCGGTTTCCGGATTCACGCCGCCATCGACTTCGATCAGGACATCATGCCCCGCCTTGTCGATCATCTTGCGAACCGCTTCGATCTTGCGCAACTGCGATGAAATGAAGCTCTGCCCGCCAAAGCCGGGATTGACGCTCATAATCAGGACAAGGTCGATTTCTTCGAGCAGGTAATCGAGCATCTTGGCAGGCGTTGCCGGATTGAGCGAGATCCCCGCCTTTTTACCGAGGTTACGGATCTGCTGCACCGTGCGATGCACATGCGGGCCCGCTTCAGGATGAACGGTGATGATATCCGCGCCTGCGTCGGCGAATTCC
This sequence comes from Aurantiacibacter sediminis, assembly GCF_016019885.1. Lineage (GTDB taxonomy): Bacteria > Pseudomonadota > Alphaproteobacteria > Sphingomonadales > Sphingomonadaceae > Alteraurantiacibacter > Alteraurantiacibacter sediminis. The sequence continues at coordinate 347,037 of NZ_JAEANY010000001.1, forward strand.
TCCACCCATTGGTCCACCGGAGAAACCATCAGATGCACATCGAAGGCCTTCTGCGTGTGAAGGCGCAAGGCTTTGACCACGGCAGGGCCGATGGTGAGATTGGGCACGTAATGCCCGTCCATCACATCGACATGCACCCAATCGCACCCTGCTGCGTCAATAGCGCGCACTTCCTCTCCAAGCTTCGCGAAATCGGCCGAGAGGATCGAGGGGGAGATTAGGGGATGTGCCATGGTTGCCGATTACAGTTAAAGATGCGCGAATCGGGCAACAAGAAGCTAAAGGCGATTTTACCCGTTTCTTCGGGGAAAACTTCGCATTTTACGCTTGGAAAAGGGCGCTTCAGCCACGGTTAACTGGGCGAGATATAAAAGTGCAATCAACTATAGGAAAGTTGCGCAGCGGAGGCACTACTGCCGAGTTGCCAATTTCCAAGCCACTTATGGATGAGAATATGCGTACCAAGTTTCTACAATTCGCCGGTGCGGCGCTGATTGCGCTGGGGCTTTCCACCCCTGTGTCCGCGCAGCAATATCGGCAGGAATTGCGCCATTCGGTCGCCCCGTGTCAGGGCAATGGCCCGGCGGTATGGATCAACGTAACCGATGTCGAGGCATCGCGCGGCACGCTGCGCGTCCAGCTTTATCGCGGTACCGAGGGCGACTGGCTTGAGCGCGGCCGCTGGCTGCACCGCATTGAACTGCCTGCACGCGCCGGCTCGCAGCAGGTCTGCATGCCCGTGCCTGCCACCGGCAATTATGCCATCGCGATCCGCCACGATCTGAACGGGAATGGCCGTACTGACATCACCAGTGACGGCGGCGGCATGTCGAACAATCCCAGCATCAACATCTTCAACCTCGGTCGCCCGAGCATTGATCGCACGCGTTTCTCCATCGGCCGCGAAGTGAAGCCGATGACGATCCGCATGCGCTATATGTAAGCCCTCATCCGGCGCGGCGTTTTGCGCGCCAGACCTTGAACAGGACACCCGGTGCCGAAAGGACTGGGTGTTTTTCGCGCCAAGGGGTGACTTCGACTTTCACACCCGTGTGCCGCTCCACTTTCCAGGCCGCATAGCGTCCCGCGCCCTCGAAGGTCCTCGTCGCCCGCAAAAGCCGCGCGATATTGAGCGGTTTGCCCCAGCGTTTGGACCGGTTCCAGGATTTGCGAATTCGAGCGCGCTCGGCATCGGGCAAATCCGGGGTGAGCAAATCCCTTTCCCGATAGAAAGCGATGTCCATCGACTGTAGGGCATCAGGCAAGAGCCCGTCAAAATGCGCCTCATTAAGATCGAGTATCGAGTTCTCACGGCCCGGCTTTTCGACACGTAATTCGGCCTTGTAAGTCTCGCGAAATAGCGCGAGCCAGAATTCTCGCTCGGTACCGGTCGCAGGACCGAGCGCGACCGCGTGACGAGCCGCCGTGCAAATCGCTTTCCCAATCAGCTCGGCGATCTCGGCTTCGGGGATTTCTCGGTGGCCAATCGGCTCACTGCGCCAGACCAGAGTAGAGGGCTGCACAAAGCGTGCCCAGATGGTCGTATCGCGTGAATTCCCTTCGGCCGCATAGGCGAATTTCGCCGCTGTCATCGTCGCAATCTTTGCGCGGAGGGTCCGGCCACCATGCTGCCATTCGCGATAGGATACGGTCGGCCAGATGCCTTTTTCCGCTTCTCCGCGCGTGAGGACATAAAAGTCGAGCACGCCATCGAGCGAGCCGGTGCGCAAGTTCGATCCGTAAAATAATACGGCCTTGGCACTCGCTTCCTCACCCAGCCGCGCCGCAAAAGCGCTGATGGCCGGGTCGACTCCACGCGCCAGCGTCGCTTTGACGCGGGCTGTCAGATTCACGGAACGACGAAGCGCAGCGGTGTGCCCGCGCTGAGAATGTAATGCCCTGAAGGAAACGCCTCGCCATCGAGGATGAAGCTATCGGCAATGTCCACTTCGAGCGTTTCGTCGCCCACAAGATGCGCACCGCGGCGCAGCGTCGCATCGCTCGCATTGCCGCGCATCAGAGAGCCGATGCGCAGCAGCAGGCCGCGGCGCGGATTGTCGAGCACCGCCATACGCAGCGGCTCTTCCATCCCGCGGAAGGGATCGAGCCCGGCAGGGAAGTTCGCAAGTGTCGATGCGAGCACAAGAAAACGCTCATCTGCAGGCAAGCCGCCAGCATGCGGGATCTCGGCGCCATCGCTGGTGCGCAGCTTCATGTAAGTGCCGCGCCGCCACGGATTTCCTGCTCGGCCCAACAGCGCCTGCAAAACACTCCAAGCCGCTGTCACGCCCACCGCCGCAGCGTTGAAAGCGCCGAGATCATGCGAGCGCTGGCCGAGCGCGATTGCGCGATTGAACACGCCTGCGCCCATGATGAAGCCGCGCACTTGCGCTGCAGGATTTTCGCGCTGCGCAATGACCATTGGCCGTCGGCGCACGGTATTGCCCCGCTTGACCGCCGCGATCGCTTCGGCAAGGCTCCACCCCGGCGGCAGGCCAAGATCGAGGCCAAGCGCGTTGGTTTTGCCATTGGGCAGGATGATAAGATCGGGCCAGCTATCGCCGAAAACGCCCGCGCCGCAGGTAAGGATATCGCGGACCGTGCCGTCACCGCCATCGATGGCAATGCAATCCACTTGCTTGGCGGCAAAATCGGCGAGAATGGTGGGTAGCTCGCCGCGCTTTTCAGGTGTCGCCACAAGCACACCTGCAGGCAAATCACCGCTGGCATTTCCGTTATTGTTGCGATGGCTGCGCGCATTGCGGATTACGCCGATCAAAGGCTCCTTCCGCATCGATGGACGAACAAATTCCGTCTCCGCTTCCTCGCGAGCATCGACTTGCGGCAAGCGGTCGAAAAGGTGGATAGTCTTGTGCATCTCGCCTTCGCCTTACACATCGCCAGCCTGCGCTGGCTATGCATTTTTACACGAAAGCAGCCGCACTGTCATCGCAGTGCAACATAGCTAGCGCGCCATGGTTCCCTTCGCCCCCGCAAATGAAGCGGGTTACATTTCCCATCCGCTCGTGAGATAGTGAAGCTTTACGTCTCCGCAAGCTAGCGGGCCTCTTGCGTGACTTAAGACCAATGAATTACGGGAGTAATTGGATGCTAACCGAAGCCCTGCTCGATACAGCGCGTGAGCACGAAGACGCAATCGTATCGCTGCGCCGCGCCATCCATCTGGAGCCCGAATTGGGCCTGGAAACGCCCAAGACGCTGGCCAAAGTCAAAGCCGCTCTCGCTGATCTGCCGCTCCACTGGCGCGAAGGGCCAAGCTGCACCGGTGCGGTTGCGGTCTTGAAAGGCGCGAAGCCGGGCCGCAGCGTGCTTCTTCGCGGTGACATGGATGCGCTTCCGATGAGCGAGCATACCGGCCTCGATTTCGCGTCCACCATTCCGGGCCGCATGCATGCCTGCGGTCATGATGCCCACACAGCCATGCTGGCAGGGGCCGCGCGCGTGCTTTGTGCCATGAAGGATAAGATCGAAGGCGAAGTGCGCTTCATGTTCCAGCCGGGCGAGGAAGGCTTTCACGGCGCACGCTTTATGTTGGAAGACGGACTGCTGGGCGGCACGCAGGATTATCCGCTACCCGATGCAGCCTTCGCGCTGCACGTCTGGCCCAACGCCCCGCACGGGCGGATCGAGGGGCGCACGGGCGCAATGCTGGCCTCTGCCGACATGATCGAGATCACCGTCACCGGCAAAGGCGGGCATGCCTCGATGCCTTTCGATGCGATCGACCCCATCCCCGTCGCCGCTGAAATCGTGCTGGCGCTGCAGGCGATGATCACCCGCCGCTTCAATGCGACAGAGGCAAGTGTGCTGACTTTCGGCAAGATCGAGGCGGGCACGACAAACAATGTCATTCCCGACAGCGCCTATCTGCTGGGCACGGCCCGCAATCTCTCGCCGGAACGCCGCGCGGCGGTGCAAGAAGCGATTGCCGAAGTGGCTGAAAACATCGCCCGCGCCCATCGGTGCTCCGCCGAGATCACAATCACGCCAGGCTTCCCGCCGACCATCAACGATGCGCGCGCGGTAACTTTGGGCGAAAGCGTCGCCCGCACGCTGGGCGGTGACGAGCCTTGGGCCACGCGCCCTGCCCCAACGATGGGCGCAGAGGATTTCTCCTATGTAATCGAGAAGGTCCCCGGCGCTATGTTCTTCCTCGGCGTGGCGGCAGAAGGCGTCGACTGGCAGGGCTGCTGCGGCCTCCATTCCAGCCACATGATCTTGGATGAGACGGTCCTACCAAAGGGAACCGCTTTCCTCTCCGGCTGCGCGCTTCAGTTTCTGGACCAAGGCTGGGAATGAGCGCAACAGCACCTTCGCGTCGCCGGCTCGCGAAAGGCTGAGCGGGTATGCCGCAAAATGACCATGAGGTAGGTCGCGGCCCGGTACGCCCTATGCTCGACCGGCAATTAGGGAGGATTGCGCGCCACAATTCGCAAGGCTTGGACCTGAAAGCGGTGAGCTGGGTTTCTCCCGCAGCCTATGCACTGCGCGATGGCGAGGCAGAACCATCAAACGCGGGGGCGCTGCGAAACCTCTCCTTCGTGGTCAAAGACAATATTGATATCGAGAACGTGCCAACGACAGCCGGGTTCGCGCCCTTGCACGATGCAATGCCGGCCGGAGACGCACGACTGGTATCGCGGCTGCGCGAAGCTGGTGGCATCCTGCTCGGCAAAGCGAATATGAGCGAGCTCGCCATTTCTAATGATCGGCTGGGGTACTCTTCGACATTCGGGCTTACGCGCAATCCGCATGACACCAGCCGTAATGCTGCCGGATCGAGCAGTGGAGCCGCTGCCGCCGTTGCCGCAGGTTTTGCCAGCTTTGCAATTGGAACCGACACCTCCGGCTCCATTCGCGCGCCGGCCGCGGCGACCGGATGCGTCGGCTTCAGGCCAACGCATGGCTCCGTGCCGCTTGATGGCATCGTCCCGCTCAGTCCAAGCCTCGATACGGCGGGCCCTATAGCGGCAAACGTAGACACCGCGGCGCGGGTATTTTCCGTCCTAAGGGGCGATGCCGCCCTGAAGACGGAAGATCTGTCGGCTTCGCTAGAGGTTTCTGGCGAAAAGCTGCTAGAGCAGTCCGCGATCGTCATGATGGCAGGTTTTGATGGTCTTCATCCTGAAATCGGCGCTGCGATCAGCAATATATCACGCGAATTGTCGGCAGAGTTGGACATTGTCAGCCAGCATTACGCGGCTCTTTTCGAGCACTCGCCATGGCCGCGACTTGAAAAGCTTATCTCGGCGGAATTTGGCTCCGCTCTCTCGCGCTACCTCTCCGGTCTGTCGCGGGGACCAAAAAACCTCAGAGAGCTGGAAGAGCGCCTGCGCTCCGGCAATTTTCCGGCAACCAATCGTCTTCGTGTCGAACAGATTTTATCCGCGATTGCGCGGACACGAGAAACGCATGATGACGAGGATGTCTTCAGAAAATTCAAAGCTTTCCGCGCGCAGGCAAACACGGCCATCAGGCACGCGCTCGATGGGCACAATGCCAGCGTCTTGTGCTTTCCAACCATGCTTTGTCCCGCCTCTCCAGCCTATGACCAAACGGGCACACCGTATGAGTGCGCTGCGGCGGATCCTTACCTGCCCGGTTATCTCGCATGTGCTGCAGGAGCGCCGGAGATTGCAATTCCCATCGGGTCCACGCGCGCCGGATTGCCGATCGGCATGTCGATACTCGGCCCGGCAGGCAGCGACGACATGGTGCTACGCATCGCGTCACGACTGGAAGCACTGATCGGGCCGCGCGTGGAGCCGCCGGAGCTAGAATAATTCGATCCAGCCGATCAGGTGTAAATCCACTATGACGCCCACTAGCGATACGAGCGCGATCGCCAAGAGAAACAAATTGATTGCTCGGTCCGATCTTCGCTCCAACGTCATTTGACGCTCTTCTGCCGCAATCCGAAGGGCGCGCAGCAAATACTCGGCATGATCCAGCACTTTGGCCACTTGCCACTGCTGGAAAAGCGCATCGCGGATCAGCAGGAACTCATAGCGATAGGTGAACGTCGGCAGGCGCAATTTGTGGTAATATACGCGCACCTTCGTTTCGAGCGCCCTGATATCAGCGCTTCGCGCTTTCTCTCTTTTCGATAATACGGCTTCGACTTCGCCACACAGCTTGTTCAGGCTGCCGAACAGCGAATGGGTGATACGGATGAGGAGCCCGTATTCGGCCGCGGCCCGCTCTGGATTGTCGGCGGATACCAGCGAAAAGGCATACCCGATGAATACAAACCTGTCCCGCGCATTGGACTGGTTCGCGATGGCCCCGCCGCTTGGCGCATAGAGCATGGCGCGGACGGGATCGCATATCATGTTATCGCGAACATGATCGCCAAGGTCGCCTGCATACATGACATGCAGTGAATTGACTTCGGGCTTTTCAAAATCGGGCGGGCTTTGGAGCTTCCCGGCGCGGAAATCCTTCGCAATATTCTCGGACAGACGCGCTTGGAAATCGCCGATCAGCGGCCCCAACTTGCTGCAGAATTGCTCGGTCGATATGTTAATACGTTCATGGCCAAACGCTTTGAAAAAGCGCTTATCGCGCCAGCCATCATCCCATTTGACACACACTCTGAGAGACATTTCCCCATTCAGGAATGGGATGATGTCGATGCTTTGAAGCTGCAATTCTTCAAATGAAAAGCCGTCTTCATCTTCTTGATCGCGCTCTTCGAGTGCGTCTCCGATACCTTGCACTAGCGCATTGCGAACACTGCTTATGAGCAGACGCGAAGCCGGGTCTTCAGCTTCCAGGCTGTACCCCGCCAGCGCACCTGCAAGGTCTGAATCTATGAAAACCGCACGTCCGCTCGTCACCTCGCGCTCAAATGCAAGTTCGCGGCGGCGCCAACCCCCAAGCTCCGCGTAAGCATTGGATTGAATGATGTCCGACATCTCGGGCGGGAAATCTTCGGTACCGATAAGGCCCGAATGGCTCGCGAAAATATGCAGGAACAGATCGTTCGCCTTTTCATCGCCGCGATTTTTCGCATCCGACTGACGACGATCACCAGACTTTCGTGTTTTCCGCATCGATCATGCCCCCTCAAAGCTTGCGGCCTGCCTTGTGCCGAAAAGACTAGCACGCGCTCGCACAGAGACAATCGTAGGACGAAACTTTGCGGAGATTGCACTCTCGGCGAAACTCGATCGGGTCGTACGGGGCCTGGACCGCGGAAGCCGCCAGACGCGAGGCAAGAGCACGATTTGGCCGGATGCCGCCAGCTAAAGGTTAGGAAGTTTTTTGGACGAACGGCGCGTTTAGGGCCGGCGAGATGCCTGAAGGGTTCGCGCAATCGGAAGGACGTGATCACGGGTCAATGGGGCGAGCGGTAGGTTAAGAGCGTCATCAGGGGAGACCCAAACGGCTTCCTCGATCTCTTCCTTCGCTATCGGCAAATGCGAATGACGGATATGGAAAAGCGCGGCGTCGACAACGCAGTCCGCTTCGTTTGCAGCCGGCGCGAAGAACGTACCGAGATAGCGAAGTCGAGCATCCTGAATCGATAATCCGATCTCTTCTTTCAGTTCTCTTCGAAGGGCATCCTGCGCCGTTTCTCCCGGCTCGATCTTTCCCCCGGCCTGCATGAACCATTTGGTGTTCCGCTTGCGGACCAAAAGCAAACGGCCCTTGTCATCGTCGATCAGTGCTGCAGCGATCGTGATAGGAGATAATCCACCCACAGATGCAAATTCCTCGCCTCGAAGCCTTCTTTCAATCCAGCTGCTTAAATGGTGGTCGCTTTCAAGATCGATTGATCTATCTGGCGGTCAGCAAATCCGTCGCGTTGTCGCCAAAGTGCTCTTCCAACGATGTCATCACCGCGCTGTGCGTGATCGTACCGCCTGATGCTGTCAACTGTTCCATCCAAGCGTGCACGGCAGCTTGGCCATAGCGTGCCTCCAGCCGTCTGAAGGCCTCTTCAGCCGCAGCGTAGTTCGCGACCTCGTTACTCATATCCAGTTCGAAGTCGTCTTGAGTGAACGTGAATGGCCCAGGTGGGGTAAAGAGGGGATCTGTCTCCATTCTGGCTCGATCTTCAGGCGAAACCTGCCGCAAAATTGCCTCGCGCCTCGGACGTACGCTGCCCCAAGACGCCAAGTCTATTTCCTCATCGACCGCGGCAAGTCGTGCCATACCATCTGCAGCGGCATGCGCAGCGACAATTGGATCAAGCAGCGGCGCGATTTTGGAGGACACCCAAAACGCATGACCTTCGGAAACCCATCTCGGAAGCCGCGTACCGTTTCTACCCTGCCAATCGTGGACCTGTTCATGAGGCATCGTTCCGACGACCATCTCGTGGTTAGCTGCATCTAGCTCACCGTCCGGCTGAACATGGATTGGCCAGCGGACGGCCTGTCCTTCGATGCGGGGCGGGATGTAATCCTGGTCCTGCGTGAAGACGACGCTATGCCATTCTGCTCCTTGACGAGCATCGCCGACAATACGTGCCACGGCCGCAATTTGCTCGCCGAGGCAGGCGGCACGTGCGCGAGCGATGCGCTCTGAGCCGGCGTCAGAGTAGATCAGCATGAAATGGTCGGTGCCTTTCACTATGACACGCAATCGACCCAATTCCTCATCCGAAGCCATATCCTCGATAATTGACAGGTTTGCTCGCTCCGGCTGCTGCCCGAGCGGCGCGGAGCAGGCGAGCAGGAGCTCGCTATCATATGGTGTCGTGAGCGCAGCCGCTGCGGCAGCCAAAAGAAGGTGCATGGCAGTCTTTTCCCAAAGGCGTGAGCAAACCGTTCGTCCTATGGCGTCGATCAATTTTCCCCTTCTTTTGTCCTTTTGCAATCCAAAGAACTCGTCCCGGAAATACATGGGCTTCGCGGTTCAAGTATGACCATTGAATAAGGAAACTTAGGGCGTCGGGTCTTGGTACCTAAGTGCTCTCACACGACTGGCTGATTTCCTGGCGCAACGGCCCAGCGCCGGAGGCAAGTTCCAAAAAATTCGCTTGGCTAAACACGTAGCGCGAACGACGATTGGGGCTCGTACCGGCTTCCACGAACCAGGCTGGCTCTGTGCCTTCATGGGTGCTGTATGGCCCGCTTCCTGACACCTCGATTTCGAATTCGCCGAAGCCGTTGTCATATTGCCAAATAGGTACTGTAAATTCAGCTCCACTTGCCAAAGGTAGCGAAGCGAAAAGTGGCCCCCAGAGATTGCCGTCCCAAACGGGCACGGAGGTGAGGACATCGATAGGCAGCACGCCGCCTTTCGTTTCCCGCGTGCCCGAAATCCTGCCATCCTGATATGTGACCGAAATGCGCTGCCAGCTCTCCGCGTTCCGATCTTCGCCCCGCTCGCTAACCAGACTGATCGGCAGCAAGCTGCCTCTGTCTACGAAGAATTCATCGCGCATTTCGAACGACCGTGCTGGCACGGCCTGGTGAATCGTTATTCTCCACGCGGGGACAAGATCGTGCTCCGCAGCCTCGATTATTTGGACTGTCGCGCCGATCTTTTCATTGTTCAGAAGGATGTCATAGCACGCGCGACCTTCACGGAGCCGATTGCCATCGACGTCGGAGGGGCTGGCTGGGTCCGCGCTGACGGCCTGAATCAAAAGTAGGACTTCTAACAACAAGGTCGTCTCCCATCACGAAATGGACGAAGCGCTATTGGCACTATGGGTCGGGCCTGAAACGCAAACGTCGGACCAGCTGCTGATAAGTCCACGATGTAAAGCGAACTACATCGGCTGCCCTCACTTGCGAAAGCATCCGCAAGGCAAATGCTGAGCTGCATCTCATTTGACTCAATAAAGGTATCAGCGACGCCAAGAGCTATTCGGAGTCCGACTTGTGAAACGATTTTTGAGAACCTTTTTCCGCATCAGCCTCGTTATAGTCGGTGTTCTAACCGTGACTTTCGCGGCGTGGTGGATCAGCATCGATCTTGACAGCCAGCCACTAGCAGATCCCGAAACCAGCCCCGGCGATCTCGCCTTCCTTGCGAATGCGGTCGAAGAAGACCGCGGCACCATCCTGGCGGTTGTGACCAGTACGGAACGTGCCGGAGACGGAATAAACGCGGGCTATGAGCTGACCGAAATGGCGCGCGCCTATTACGTGTTCCGAGCCAACGGTTACGACGTGGTGGTAGCGAGTCCGCAGGGCGGCCGGGCACCGGTGAACATAGACGAAGAACTGACGGAGTACGACTACGCATTCCTGAATGAGGCGGAGGCGCAAGGACTTGTCGAAGCGACGCTTCGGGTCGCAGATGTCGATCCAGCAAATTACGACGCGGTTTATTTCGTTGGAGGCAAGGGCGCGATGTTCGATTTTTCCGACAATCCAGACATCCAAGCTATTGCCTCGCAGATTTACGATACGGGCGGTGTGGTCGGCGCAGTCTGCCACGGCCCTGCCGCGCTCATCGGCGTCCAGCTCGCAGATGGTACAACGCTTCTCGAAAACAAATCAGTCGCCGGCTTCAGCAATGAGGAAGAGCTTTTCATCATCCCGGATTCTCGCGACGTCTTTCCCTACCTTTTGGAGGACGGCCTGAGGGAAGCCGCGCAGAACTACAGCGAGGCGCCGAAATATCTCGACCATACAATAACGGACGGCAGGCTGGTCACGGGCCAAAATCCTTGGTCGACCTGGACGGTCGCCGAAGGCATGATCCGGGCGCTGGGACACGAACCGGTAGAGCGGGAGATTTCGTCGGAAGAAAAGGCAATTGCGCTGCTGGCAACCTATCATGCGCAAGGAATGGATGCAGCGCTTGCGGACAGGGAAAGCCAATCGGGAAGCGACAAGCGCCTGATCTTGCTCCACGCTCTTATTGCCTTGATGGAAGGGCAACCCGGAGTGGCATTGCAGATACAAAGGCTCGCACATTGAACCCAAGCTCTCCGCCGAATCTCAGGCTGTTACTTGTAGAGGACGATATCGATGTAGCGGCCAGCCTCGCGCAATACCTCGAGGCGCGCGACCTGCGCATCGATTTCGCCTACTCTTTGCAAGATGCTCGCCAGTCTCTCGCGGTGAGAACACCTGATGTGATCGTACTGGATGTGGAGCTTCCCGATGGAAACGGGATAGACTTCTGTCGACAGCTGTCGGAGCAAGGGTCTCTTCCAGCACCTGTCCTGTTTCTCACAGCTCGCGGAACGCTTGAAGACCGGCTTGCGGGCTTCGGGGCCGGTGCAGTCGATTATATCGTAAAACCGTTCGAGCCTGCCGAGCTCCTCGCTCGTATCGAGGCGGTCCACCGACGGCCTGGATTGGGCCCTTACAAAGAGGTGATCGAAGCGGGATCTTTTACGTTGGAAAGCAATACCGGCCTGTTGCGGCGCGGCGAGGTACATTTGCAACTGAAGAAGAGCGCATTGCTCATCGTGCGATCTTTGATGGAAAACGCGCCCGGCACGGTCTCGCGCGACCAGCTCAGCGATCGCATCTGGGAAGGAGAAGTGCCGGACAGCGATCCATTGCGCGCGCACATACATAGCCTGCGATTACAGTTGCGCGGAACGTTCGATTGTGACCCGGTCAAGGTCGTCCGGAACCTCGGCTATTGCTGGGATGGCCGGCCTTGAAGCGGCGCACACTTCGTTTCGCGCTCTTGCGTTACTGGATGGGGTTTGCCTTTTTGACAGGGCTGCTCACGATCCTATGCGCCGGTATCGTCGCCTATTTCGTTGAAGACCGCATTATCGATCACTTGGTGCAATCGACCGCCCGCGATCTAATTTCGGACACGATTGAGCCCGGTGATCTGCCGTCCGGTTTCTCAATATACTCAACCGAGGCGGCCCCGCCAGAGATCGAGATAGCGATGGCGGAGAAGCAATCCGGCGAGGGCTCCGAGTTTCGCATGGCAGACGGATCCTATTTCCATGCGACCGCCATAAGCCGCGATGGAAATCGCCAATATCTGATCTACGATGCCTCGGATGCGCTTGTCGTAACACCGATCGCCCTGACTGCGGCATGGATGTCGCTCGGGTCGCTTTTCACCTTTGTCCTTATCGCCGCAATCGTCGCAAACAGTATCGGTAGGCGTGTCGCGAAAAGGAGTGAGCGCCTGCTCAGCGACCTCCAACAGTGCCGAACGCCGGACGAAGTCTCCGCCCTTGCCGAGCGACAGGACATTGCAGATGTTTCCGCCTTCCTGACGGCGCACGCAGAGGTTTGGCACAAGCGCACGCAGGCCGTACGGCAACAGGAAAATACCGTAAGCTTCCTCGCACACGAATTGCGGACGCCTCTGCAATCAGCGCGCGCGAGCATTGCTGTCATTCGCGATGATGTTCCGTCAAGCGCTGCACTCGATCGACTGGATCGCGCGATCTCGCGGCTTACGCGGGCATCGCAGGCGACCCTCTTTATCGGCGCAGATGTCGAACAACTGGCAAGTTCGAGGCTTTCTGTTTTCGCCATATGGGGAGACTTGCGAACTGAATACGCGCCCCTGGCAGCGCAGCGCGGCCAATATATCGCCGCTCCAAAAGGTTCGGACGCTTCCGTTGAAGCGCCTCGCGAGGCCGTCGAGGCAGCGATCGCTAACCTTGTAGGCAACGCGATTAGTCACGGGTCACCTGGGGAAATTTCATTAGTTGGCTTCCGGGACCACTTTGCCATCCGCAACCCCGTATCTTCGTCACCCAATCCAGGCTTCGGCCTCGGCATGACAATCCTTGAGCGGTTGCTGGGCAAACTTGGGTGGAGACTTGAGACCGCAAGGTCCGAACAGGAATTCGAAGTCCGGATCTTTTTCGAAAAGGCTATTACATCATGATTTGGCTAAAACGGATTCTGAAAGGTGTTGGAATCGCGTTAGCGACCGTGATTTTGCTTTTTGCGGTGGCGATATGGTGGCCGAAGCCATCGGCACCGCTTCCCGACGCTGCGCAGGACCGGCTGCTGATCAACGTTCGCATTGTCGATGTCGAAGACGGTACCACGGGCGAATTGACACGACTGCGGATTTCGGCAGGCCGCATCGCTGCGATCGGACCTGGCCTTCGACCGATGGACGATGAGCAGGTCTTGGACGGTGAAGGCGGATTTCTCATACCTGGCCTGTGGGACATGCATGTCCACACCTTCCAATCTTCTCCGCAGACACACTTTCCGCTCTGGATAGCCAACGGGGTAACACAGGTCCGGGACATGATGGACTGCCCGACGGACAGTGACAGCCTGATTGCTTGTTACGAAGACAAGCAGCGATGGAACGCGCAGGTGGCAGCCGGGAGCATGGCAGCGCCCACCATCGTGGAAACTGCGAGCTTCTATCTGGCCAATGCCGACCTTACGCCGCGCGAGGTCGTAAACCGCATTTCGAACTATGACGAGCGTGGGCTCGAGGCGATCAAGGTCTACAATCAGCTATCGCGAGACGCGTATTTTGCAGCCGCGCGAGAAAGCCAGCGGCGCGGTCTGCGCCTTGTCGGCCATTTACCGCAAGCAGTATCGCTCGAAGAGGCATTGGAGGCTGGCCAAGACAGTTTCGAACATGCGCACCTGTTACCCCGCGCGTGCATGGAACAGGAGGCGGAATGGAGATCGGGAGAACTGGAGAGCCTTTCGCCGACGGAACGGGTAGAGACCTTCATCGAGGATCACGACACGGAGCGCTGCGGCGAACTGCTCGATGCGCTCTCCCGTTCCGGCAGTTGGTACGTTCCCACACATGTCACGCGTGAGGATGATGTCCGCGCTTTTGATCCGGCAGAAACCGAGAACCGCGCGCTCGCTTTTCTGGATCCGCTTTCGGCATGGGCCTGGAACGACGACCAATCCGCTCTGCGCAATTCCTATCCAGGAGAGCGCGGCGCGCAAGCAATCGACGCATACTTCAAACACGGCCTCGACCTGACCGGCAGGGCACATGAGGCAGGGGTCCGAATCCTGGTCGGCACCGATACTATTGCCGGCGGGTTGAGGTATCATGACGAGTTGGCGCATCTGGTGTCGGCGGGCATGGCCCCTGCAGAGGTATTGCGTGCAGCGACGCTCGAAGCGGCGCGCTATGCTGGCCAGGACCAAGAGGCCGGAAGCGTCGCTATCGGCAAACGTGGCGACCTGGTTTTACTGGAGGCTAATCCCCTGCGAGATATTCGGAACACGCAGACCATACGCGCAGTCTTGCAGGACGGCAGGCTTTATGACCCGGATACACTCGATGAACTGGCAGCCTTCGCCCACGAACAAGCAAATGCGCCGCACAACTGGGCGAAGCTCCTGTGGGGATTTGCCCGCAGCTCAGTGAATGCTGAAATGTGATCGAGATGGGTTCACAGAGGAAACAGGCTAAGCGAACGAAGGATGCCGAGCAACACGCGGCCAGATCCGTCGTTTCTCTCTACGAGAATAAGGACGCGTCGTGGTCGCACAATGCCAGCCTGGAAAACCACTGGCTGGACCTTTCCTAGAAAAGCGCGAGCCATCATCGAAGATTTTGGAGATAGCCACGGAATTCCCAAAAGGATCGCCAGCCATAGACTAGGCTGGGATGCACCTTGCCAAAAGTATGGGAAGCAGAAGCGATGGAAATTTTCTCGATAAGGTTGGAAGACGGTCCTGAAGACCGCCAATTCGTTGAGAGCCTGGATGCGAGGTTGGTCGATGTCATTGATTTACACGCACGTACGAGGGAAGAGATCGCTGCGTTCCAAGCGTCTTTCACCTCGACTGCTTGGAGCGAAGAGAATGCATCGGGTGCGACTTTCTTAGCCGAGAACGAAGCAGGACATAGGGTCGGATACGTGCACGTTCGCGAGGGAGTTGACGACATCCTCGAAGAACCGTGCGGCTATATCGCTCTCTTGGCAGTCTCGAAGAATTGCGAGGGTAAAGGTGTAGCGCAGGCCCTCGTTCGGAGGGCGGAAGAATGGACAGCGGAAGCAGGTTTTTCACGCCTTACACTTGACGTCTTTAGCAGCAACACGCGCGCACTTTCCTTTTACGACCGACAAGGATTTCGGGCGGAGACTGTCCGCCTTGTCAAGACGTTGCGAGAGGCGAGATAGAAGCAGCTTTTCGCTTCAAGCCAAAAAATCTGATGTGGCCCTGGAGGTAGAGTATGAAGCGACGCATTTCACTGACCGCGATCCTCGTCGACGAATATGATCGAGCGCTCGATTTCTTCGTCGGGAAGCTCGGCTTCGAGATCGTGCAAGACAAGCGCCTATCCGAAGAGAAGCGATGGGTGGTGATAACGCCGTCGAAGGGAGAAGGCGGCCTGTTATTGGCTCGCGCTTCCGATGATGAACAGCGCAAGGCAGTTGGAAATCAAAGCGGCGGCCGCGTTTTCCTGTTTCTCGAGACAGACAACTTTGACCGCGATCATGCCGAATTCTCCAGTCGCGGAGTCCATTTCGTCGAGGAACCCAGACGCGAGGAATATGGAAAGGTTGCTGTCTTTGAAGATTTATACGGCAATCGCTGGGATCTGATTGAAAGCCCGACATCTTAGCCGGCAAAGGATAATGCGGCGGCCATCGCGTCAACGGTGATCGAAGACTAATTTCGCTCGAATGATAGTCGAACCTCCTCGGTTGTCTTGAGCGTCGCAATTTTGCCCTCAAGATATTTCAGCGTCACGCGTCCATGCTCTTCATCTCCTGTGTCGACGCAATCTGTTACAACAACCACTTCGAGATCTCTTTGATACCCGTCAATTGCTGCCATCCTGATGCATGCATGTGTATTTATTCCGCATAAAGTGATCTCCTCGATGGCAAGCGCTTCGAGATGTCGGTCGAGAGGCGTTCCGAAAAAGGCAGAGTAGCGTTTTTTGAGGATTACCTCGTCGGAATCCAAGCGATCAAGGTCCGAGTGGATCTTTGCGCCTTCACTTCCCTTGATGTTGATCCGGATATCTTTTTTACGCATCTCCAAAAATGCATCGCTTAGGTCCGGCTCGAACTCCTGCCTAACCCAAACCACCGGATATCCGGTGGCGCGGAAATGCTTGATCAGCAAGTTTATGCGCCGGATCAAAGCGCGCCTATCGGCTGCTGGCCATTCGTCAAGAAAATCGTTGAGCATATCAATTACGAGTAGCACCCGACGCATTATTCCTCCTCGCGACGACTTCGGGAAGGCGCGGGTGTTGACCCGCTTTCCCTGCCGGCGCAGTCATGAAAGATCATAACGATCTCACTGGCCTGCCCAGAGAACTTAAATATTCTATAGTCTAGCGAGCAATCTGCAAACGAAACTACGGTAGCTATTCTTGCCAAAGAAGGCTCGACCGCAAATCGAATTTTTGGTCAGTGCGACTCATTTGACAATCCGTCGCTAGGCGGCGCGTGAAGTCGTGATTGATGAAGAGGGCTTGGCAGTTTTGAAACAAAATGCCTGGCACGTCCTCGATGCTCTTTTATCTCTGCCCGGCTTTGACGAGATGAAAATGATCAAGGCCACGGGTGGCACTTTGGAAGCCCTGTTTCTCGTTTGGACGCGATGACCTGCGTTCGCATTGCGTAGGGAGAGGAATCTGGGAGAACTTGCTCGATGATTGGTATCGGGAGACCGTTTCTGCGCCTGTATCAGACCACCTGGAAATGAATGTGCGCCATCGTCATTGGGGTTCGCCGATCATTCCTCGCCAGCCGATGACCGACGCTCAATGTTTATCAGTTGCGAAAAATCCTTGAGGAGCGGAGCGCTACCCTCAATGCCAAGCAAACGCTCGTTCCAGTTCGCGGACAGCATCGGAGCGGTAGCATTTGCCGTGCGAAAGGATGATCTGTTCAGGATGCCAATCAAGCATCTGCTGAATGCCCTCACCCAGCGCGGATTTATGCTTTCGCGCGGCATGACGAATTTCCAATGACGGTTGGCCGCTGGGCCCAGTCGCACCACCCGCCTTGAGCAAGAACCGAGTCAGTCTCCTACTGGCCCTGCTCGCTTCAAAGTTCTGCATTAAATCGGTTACAATCAGCGTGCGCGAGGGTTCGTGGAAAAAAACTACTTCCTGGAAGTTCCCGAGATCGATGAGTTTCGAGGGAAGTCCAACCCGCGAGAGCACATCCGGATCATTTTTTATCACTTCACACTGAGCTTTCACATTTTTAGCCGCAGTGCGAGGAGCGAATACCGCGGCAGAGGCATGCGCCAACGCCCAATCGTCTATGTGAAGATAATGATAGCTATTCGGGGCGACGAGCTTCGTTATGGTCCCAAGTGCAGCCAAGGCTGTGCTTAGCTGCTCGGAATGACATACCGGGGAGTGAAGTAGAAGACTCCCATCATCATTGCGGACCACTGTCATCCTAGTGGGACACGGTATGGGTACTCCGGCCAGCCGATAGGTCACTTCTGGACCTTCGACAATCCAAATGTTTTCGCCCCATGCGATCGGTCGTAACTGAGGCTCGTACGGAGCATATCCTGGTGAGACAGACATCAACCGAAACGCCGCCCGTCTGACTTTTCTCTAAAACGCCCGATCTTTGGCATTGCACCTACCTTAAATATTTCGCCATCGAGATTGCGATGAAACATCAGCCAACGACCTCACTTGCGGTAGCAATCGCTCATTCTCGCGATGCCAAGCAGCGAATATCCAATCGCTACGTAAGCAGGAAGAAGAAGCAAACCGCGATGCTCGCGAGAAGCATCCAAACCGAGCTCCCAATCGCCAGGATCGAAACAACCCGCTCCTTCGCCTTGGAGCTGCTAAATCCCTTTCCAGCAATGGGCAGAGCTTCGCTTGCGCCAAAGGCCGCAGCTAGAAGCAGGCTAAGGATCAGAATACCGAATGATGCGATAAGCGATATCGCCAAGGGCAAAGATGCCCAATCGGCAATTCCAAAATGGGGCCAGAAAAGGCCGAACGCGACCAGCGCAATACCTGCTTGGACTGCAGTAGTATGTGCCGATAGTCCCATTCGCGGATTGCGGAAACGAGGGATCGCGGCGCCGATTGCCAGGCCAAGTGTGAAAACCATGAAGCCTGCCTTGCCAAGAAGGAGCTCGACCGCGCCCATATTGAGACCCCTTGCAAACCTCGCTATCCCAAAAACCTCGGTCGGCATTTATTGACCAGCGGTCGGTAAGTCAAGCGAGGAGTATTTGGTGCGGCAAGACGAGCGACGATCTCGAACGAGGGCTGCTATTCTGGCTGCAGCTAGACAGAATTTCGGAACCTTCGGTTTTTCTAAAACGACTGTCGATGCGATCGCCTCCGATGCATCGGTCGCGAAAGGCGCGGTTTACCATCACTTCCAAAGCAAGGACGAGCTCTTTGAACAGGTGTTTGAAAGCGTTTCAGCTGAGCTGGCGAAATCTGTCGCTTCCGGCATGCGGATGGACCAGGATCCGCTCGAAAACATGATCGAAGCTACACGCAGTTATTTCCGATTGTGTTCCAATCCTTCGATCGCTCGGATCACCCTCCAGGATGCGCCCAGCGTCCTCGGCAACGAGCGTTGGAGAGCTCTCGACGCGGCGCATTTCGGAGGCCTTGTTACCGGTGGATTGGCCTTTGCCATGCAAGCGGGAGCCATTGCGCCGCAACCTCTGGAGCCATTGGCCAATATCGTCCTCGCCGCGATACAGGCAGCGGCACTGGACTGTGCCGCGCAGAAGGATTTCGAAGCGTCAGCATCGATTTATGTCGATACGCTCGAAACTCTTCTCTCGGGGCTCGCCGCCCGCGCGTAGCTCTAATGCTACCGAAAACCGGACAGGCCGCCGCGTGCTTATTCCCTGCCCACCTTGACAAACCGACCGCTTGCCGGCCATTACCGACCATCAGTCGATATCTCGGATTTGCCGGAGAATTCTTGTGGCAAGGACCGATCGCAGTTCGCTTCAGCAATCCGGCAGGCCGGTTACTGCCGAAGACAGTGGTGGCCAAGGAAGCCGCCAGACCATTGAGCGGATGATCGAAGGATTCGCCAAGCAGGATATCGATTCGATCATGGCACTGATCGCAGACGACGCCGTTTACTGCGATGTTCTGGGCGAAGGTCCACGGGGTGACGAGTATCACGGCAAAGAAGCGATAAGGGGCGCGTTCATTCGCCAGTTTGCGATGGCTGGACCGCACACTTACGTCGGCGCGAGCATCCTGCTCAACGATGACGCTGCTTTTGCGAGCTGGACCATGGTGCTCGGCGAAGCGAGCGATCCTACCGCGCCTCGTTTCGAAGGGATCGATGAATTTCGTCTCAATGCAGGCGGACAGGTCACGTTGAAGAAGGCGTGGCTTAAAGGCCAGCCCCGATTGCGGCGTTTGTTGATGCGGCGCAACCCTGGGGCGTTGCTGCGCCATTGGCGATATGTGCTGCGTGTATTGAGAAGCTGAAGGTCCCGCAAATGGTGCGAACCGAATGGCTCGGCAGCATGCCGTCTGCAAATAATTGTGAGGGCGGGTATTTCGGCAGGAATCCTCCGAAGCGATTGCCGAGCAGCAGATTGCGCTGGCCAAGATTTCGCGGAGTTCGCCGGTCCCTATTGGTGCCAATTCGCAGTCAAAGGCGGAGCTTATAGCTGACTAGAGCGAAATACGGCGATGCATCCGGCATGCCGGTCGTGGCGCGGCGATCTGAGTACGTTAAGGCCGATTATCGATGTCAGCAATGACATCCGGGAATTGATCGAACCAGTTCCGAGATCAGACAAGATTTGAAGGGAACTGGCGCACCCGACAGGATTCGAACCTGTGACCTCTGCCTTCGGAGGGCAGCGCTCTATCCAGCTGAGCTACGGGTGCCGGTCAGAGCAGGTCGCCTAGCAATGGCGGGCGCGTGCGCCAAGCGGAATTGTTGCGGGCCGGCGGCAGTTGCTCGCTAACGTCTTGGAAAGAGGTGCTGGGCTAAGCACCGCGCGTCATGAGCGCAATGCCACAAATATTCGGACAGAATGTCCGGCACACCGGCGATATGTCGGCATCCGAAACGATGGCAAATGCGAGCGCACTCAGCATGCGCTGGGCGGCGCTCAGCGAGGCGGGCAAAGTCGTATGCATGCTCGCCGGGCAGGATGCAGAACCGGACGACAAGCGCGCGCGAAATTTTCCTGCGCTGATCCGCGATGCAGAGCCATGGCGCCGCGATCTGGCAAAAGATGGATGCGCCGATCTGGCCGCCATTATGGAGCCTGGCATTTCGGCTTTACTGGCAATCAATGCGCGCGGTGCGGATTGTACCGATGCCGCCAGCGCGTTGTGGAGCGAGTATACCGCTGCAAGAGCATCCATCCTCGATCTGCTGCCGCCTTCCGGCGAGATGGGCCCGCGCCGCAGCGCCTGACCGTTTACGCACATTGAGACGACCGGGCACGGCTTGACCATGTTCCCATTTCGTTCCAACTTGCGGCGATGACTGATTCGCTCGTTTCCCCAAAACCCACCGCCGCATCCTCCGACACCGTCTTTCCGTTGCGATCGCAGGCGGTCGTCCGCGGGATTTGCCGGCTGTTTGCGCGCAACGATATCTGGGTGCTCGGCGAGATGGTGCTGCGTAATGGCAGGCGCGCCGATCTGATGGGGATCGATGGCAAAGGAAAAATCGTCATCGTCGAAATCAAGACGGCGCGCGCAGACCTGCTGGGCGATGAGAAATGGCCTGATTATCTCGACTTTTGCGATCGCTTCTATTGGGGCCTGCCGCCGGAGCTCGATCGTGACGTTCTCGAAGGCGACGATTACCGGCCCGATTGCTGCGGCATTATCGTGGCCGATGAATATGATGCGGAAATCGTGCGGCCTGCGCCCAGCCACCCCTTGGCAGCTGCGCGGCGAAAAGCTGAAGTGGAACGGCTTGCACGCGCTGCGCTGCGCCGCCAGATCATCGCGGCAGACCCGCAATGCGCCAGCTGGGGCAGCGAAATAGCGGGATAGTCCGCAAAAATCGCGATTCGGGGTAGAGGATTGTTCACCGGCAGGGCATAGGGGCGACATCACCATGCTGATCGCCATTGCCCTATCCGCCGTTTTGATGAGCGCGATCATCGCGGCACGCTATTTTCTTGCAGGTGGTTTCTTTGCTTGGGCGACGCGCCGCACGCGTCCGGGCCTTTATCGTGGATTGCAGCCGCAAATCGTCCGCGAGATCGGGTGGTCGATGGCCTCTGCGATTATTTACGGCGTGCCCGCGGGCATCATCGCCTGGGGGTGGCAAAACCACGGATGGACACAGATCTATTCCGATATCGGCGCTTTCCCGCTGTGGTATCTGCCGCTTTCCGTTTTCCTTTACCTTTTCGCGCATGACACCTGGTTTTACTGGACGCACAGGCTGATGCATCGGCCCAAATGGTTCAAGATGGCGCATGCGGTCCACCATGCCAGCCGCCCGCCTACCGCCTGGGCCGCGATGAGCTTTCACCCTATCGAAGCGCTGACCGGCGCGATCGTCATCCCCGTGCTTGTGCTGCTTGTCCCGATTCATATCGGCGCTCTTGCGACAGTGCTCGCCATCATGACCGTCATGGGCGTTACCAATCATATGGGCTGGGAAGTGTTTCCGCGCCGGCTTGTTCATTCGCCAGCAGGGAAGTGGCTGATAACAGCCAGCCACCACCAGCGTCACCATGATGCCTATCGCTGCAATTATGGGCTCTATTTCAGATTTTGGGATCACTTGTGCAAAACAGACAAAGGCCTAGCCGACCCGACATGGGATCAGCCCGCATCGCAATCCTGAGCGCCGCTTTGCTCACTGGCCTCGCCGCCGCACCATCGGCTGCAGGGCAGGAAGAAGGCGTGAGCGTGACTGTGCAGGTCACGAATATGCGCAATACGGATGGCGTTGTTCGCGCCTGCATGACGCGCGATGAGGAACGCTTTCCCCGCTGCCAGAATTCGGACCTGGGTTACCGCGTTGTGGTGCCTGCGGGCGAAGCGACTACTCTGCGGTTCCGCAATGTCGCGCCGGGCACCTATGCGATTGCGCTTCTGCACGACGAGAACGAAAATGGCCGTGCAGACCGCGCGCTGGGCATGATGCCTACCGAAGGGTTCGGCTTTTCCCGTGATGCCCGCGTCAGGATGGGGCCGCCCGATTTTGACGATGCTGCAATCGAAGTGGGCACCTCTGCCGTGCAGCAGACGATCCGCATGCGCTACATGCTGTAGGTAATTATCATTTCCCGCAGGCTGACGCTGCAAAGCTGCGGGAAAAAGCCGCGCAACTTCACGGAAAATTTACCACGTCGCGCCACAAGAGCCTCTGCATACCACGGAAAGGCTTTTCGGCATGGACACTTTGCGGGACAATTTCGGACCGCTCGACGCACTCGATCTGGACGGTTTTGCCGAGCCTATCGAGCCTGTGGATGAGAAAAACGAGACGGATGAAAGCGTGGATCACACGCCGCCTCCCGCCATCGGCACCGATGAACGCCGTATGCAGGTGCGCGCTTACAATTTTTGGGCCGGCCTGCTGGAAGATCGCAACTTTCCATCGATCGAAGACCTCGATCCGACACTACTGCCGGATTTCGGCCCGAACAGCGTCCTGCTGGATTTTTCGACCGGCATCGAGGATCCCAGCATTAATTATATCGGCGCTGAACTCGCCGAGGAATGCCTCACCGCAAGCAGCGAAATGCCGAAACGGCTTTCAGAAGTGCCGCCGCGCTCTTTGCTCAGCCGGATTACCGATCATTACATGCAGATTCTCGCCAACCAGTCGCCGATTGGTTTCGAAGCGGAATTTGTAAACGGGACGGGCGCCACCATACTTTATCGCGGCATCCTGCTGCCTTTCTCCAGCGATGACGAAACCATCGATTTCATTTACGGCGTAATCAATTGGAAAGAGCTGGCCGATGCCCGCTCTGCCGATGAATTGCTGCTCGAAATCGATCAGGCGCTCGATATCGACCGGGGCGACGACACGTCCGCGAGCGAGGAGGAAAGCCTGACGGATTGGGCCGATGGCCCCGCAGCTTCCTTTGACATTCCCTCGATCGTTGATGCCTTGAAGGGCGAAGGCGACGGTCAGGACGTGCGCCCATCTTTCGATCTTCCGGGACAATCTGAATCGAACGAAGATGTCGTTCCCGCGGCCGCCGTTGAGCCCTTGTCGCTTGCCGATTGGCTCGCCGCCGCTCGCGAAACCGCCCAGCAAGCCCGAAGCAGCGAAGAGCGGACACGCGCTGCGCTGTATGAAGCTGTCGGCCAGGCCTGGGATTTTGCGATTGCGGCCAATGAAGCGCCGGAAGATTTTGCCGAACTGCTCGACGATGCAGGCATTGCAGCGCAGGAACGCGCGCCGATGACGCCTATTGTTAAGCTTGTTTTCGGTGTCGATTACGACAAGACGCGCCTCACCGAATATGCTGCGGTCCTGTCCTACGCGCAGCGTCATGGGATTGCGCAGGGTGCTCTTGGAGAGCATCTGAAAGCCGCTCAGGGTGGCCTGAAAGCAGTCGTCGCTGAAGAACGCGCTTTCCGCCGTGCCCAAAGCGGAGCGACCGTAAAAGCACCGCGCACCGCGCCTCGCAAAGCCATCGCCAAGAAGCTGCGCGCACTGGCGCCGAAGCATTTGAGCGAAGTGCCTGCGAGCGGCGAGGAATTCGCGCTCGTCATGATCCGCCGCACGGAAAATGGCGATGTCGTGATGCTTGGCGAAGTCGAAGGCGATGTGTCGCTGATCGAAAAGGCGGCGCGCAAAATCATCGACTAAGCGCGCCTTCACGGGCCGCATTTAGGAACGAGCGGGAGGCTGAACCATTGCCTTGGCATGGTCTTTTCCCGCTTAACCGACACTCGCATCCAACCTTATCTGGGCTTTCGCAACCGGGAGCGGCTCCGCCTTTCCGTGCGCGCATTGCGATCCCCGGCCCCGCGTTTTCACCGCCGTTCGCGCGTCGGCGCATTGCGAAAAATGCTGAGCCAATTCGCCAGCCGCGAAGTCGAAGGTGTCGAGGTCCGGCTCGTCCTGGAGCATGGCGATACGGTCCATTTGGATACGCGCGGCACGAGCGACAAAGAGGGCTTTGTTCATTTCGATCTCGAATTGGATGCCAAAGCGGATTTGCCGCAATCCACGGCATGGGAAAGCGCCCGCGTAGAATGGCTGAACGCCGAAGGGCCGCAGCAGGCAGATGCGAGTATCCTCGCACCCGCTGCATCGTCCGACATCGCGATTATCTCCGACATTGACGATACGATCATCGAATCCGGCATCACTGGCGGCCTGCGCAATGTTGCGCGGAACTGGAAACGTGTCGTCGCACAAATGCCGAGCGAACGGCATACCGTGCCGGGCGCGCCCGAATTCTACGGAAACCTTTCCGGTCCACGACACCACCTGCCTGAGGGCGCGCTACCAGCGAGCAAGCGACCGTTTTTCTACGTGTCATCCAGTCCGTGGAATATCTTTTCCTACCTGCTGACATTCAAGCAGATCAACAATCTGCCGGTCGGCCCGATGATGCTGCGCGATTGGGGGCTGAATGCACAGACATTCGGCCATAGCAGCCATGGTGCGCATAAGGATTTGGCGATCGCTTCTATCTTGGGAATGTATCCGGACATGCGCTTTGCCCTGGTGGGCGACGACACGCAGGGAGACCTGCCTGCCTTTGCCAAGGCCGTTGCGGATTTCCCCGGACAGGTAGCAGCCATCTTCCTGCGCCGCGCGGCAGATGAACCATTCGACAGCGATGAACAGGATGCGAAGGCGATTATCGAAGAGGCGGATGTGCCGCTTTGGCTGGGCGACGATTATTCGAAAGGCAAAGCGTTTCTCAGCTCGATAGGCTTGGCGCATGAAAGCGATGCGGAAGAAGTCGTACAGACAGTCAGCGGCGCGAAAGAGCCAAGTACGGCATCCGCCGAATAATCTTCATTTCCCGTTCAGCGCCAGCAGCGCTATGACAGCCCCGCTCATGCGCATGATCAAATCCCTGCTCGCCCGCTTGTTCGCGATATTGGCCGTGTTCGCCATGCTGGCCCAGCCGGCCTCCGCGCAGGGCATCAGCATCTTACGCGATGCGGAGACAGAAGCGCTGTTGCAGGACATGATCGATCCACTTTCCGATGCCGCTGGGCTTGGTGAAGGTGCAGTCGAAGTTGTCCTGGTGAATGAAAATTCGATTAACGCCTTCGTCGCCGGTGGACAGCGCGTCTATATCCATTCGGGCCTGATCAACGCCGCAGACAGCGCTTTGGAAGTGCAAGGCGTACTCGCGCATGAGTTAGGCCATATCACCGGCGGCCATATCAATCGCTATTCCGAGGGGGCGGGCAATGCCACGCGCATCACGCTGCTCTCTGCGCTGCTGGCTGCAGCTGCGGCCTTTGCAGGCGGTGGCGGCGAAGCGGCGATGGGCATTATGGCAGCAGGCCAGCAGGCCGCGATGGGCAGTTTCCTTGCCTTCAGTCGCACACAGGAAGCATCGGCCGATGCTGCAGGCGCGCAATATCTCAGCGATGCAGGCATTAGCGGTCGCGGAAGCCTCGACTTTTTCGCGAAGCTCCAGAATTACGAATTCCGCCGCGGCATCAGCCAGGCGCAGGAACGCGAATATAGCCGCACGCACCCCTTGTCGGGCAACCGCATATCGCGGCTGGAAGCGATCTACCAAGCCGATCCGGCTTGGGATCGGCCCGTCGATCCCGACATTCAGGAGCGGTTCGAGCGCGTAAAGGCCAAGCTATTCGGCTTCCTTTCGACGCCGGAGCGCACGCTGCAATTCTTCCCGGAATATATGGAAGGCGTCCCGGCCCGCTATGCCCGCGCTTACGCGTTCCACAAGGATGCACGGATGGACGAAGCGTTGCGGGAAACGGAAGCCCTGCTGGTGATGGAGCCGTCCAATCCGTATTTTCTGGAGCTGCAGGGGCAGATCCTGCTCGAATCGGGACGCGTCGCTCAGGCCCTGCCGCCGCTGCGCGAAGCGACACGCCTGACCGGATCGACCCCGTTGATTGCAACCCTCCTGGGCCATGCGCTGATTGCCACCGAAGACCCCGCCAATCTCGATGAAGCAGAGGCTGTCTTACGCGCCGCTATCGGGCGGGACCGTGAGAATCCTTTTGCCTGGTACCAGCTGGGCGTAGTTTACGGCCAACGCGGCGATACCCCACGCGCGCGGCTCGCCAGTGCGGAACAGCAAATCCTTTCCGGCAATCCGCAGGGCGCGCTGGTGAATGCAAGCGCAGCAGAGCAGTCGCTTCCCACAGGCACGCCCGACTGGATCCGCGCGCAGGATGTGCAACTTCAGGCCCGCGCCCAGCTTGAACGGCTCGCCGAACGCAACTAGCGTCATTTCATGCGTAGCTTTCTCATCACCGCCGCGATTGCGCTTCTCGCCGGTTTCGCCGGCGCGGCTGCGTGGGATTTTTCGGGGTTGGGGCCGGAGCGCACGCGCGATTACCTTATGGCGAACCCCGAAGTGCTGCCCGAAGCTATGGGCGAATTGCAGCGCCGTGACATGATGGCCCGGATCGAGCCGCTGCGTGATGAGCTGGAACAGCCCTATCCCGGTGCCGTGCTCGGCAATCCAGATGGCGAAATTACGCTTGTGGAATTCAGCGACTATGCCTGCGGTTTCTGTCGCCAGAGTCTGGAAGATGTGAATGATCTGATTGCCAGCAATCCCGATTTACGGGTCGTTATCCGTGAATATCCTGTCCTCTCAGCTGGCAGCGCTGATGCCGCGCGGATGGCGCTGGCGGCCGCCGATCAGGGCAGGTTTGAAGCGTTTCATAACGCGATGTTTGCGCAGGATGGTTTGTCTGCAGAGGCAATTGAAGCTGCAGCAGAGCAGGCTGGGCTCAATCTTGCAGCCGCCAATGCTGCTATCGCTGCAGGCGCCTATGAAACACAATTGCAAAACAATGTGTTCTTAGGTCAATCGCTGCGCATTTCCGGTACACCCGCTTTCATCGTCGGAGACCAGGTGCTCGATGGTGCAGTGGGCTTCGATCCGCTGAGCGAAGCCATCGCCGAAGCGCGCGATTCGTAAGGTGAAACACCAGCCACAGGAGGGCAACAGATGGAAAATCCTCTGACGCAGCGCACTCCTGCCGCTCAAAACAGGCGCATGGCCATGCTGCCTTTCCAGCCGACCCCGTTTTTCAAGGACAAGAACCGCGCCTTCTGGCGTCTGCAATTGTTTGGCTGGTCGGGCGCCTTGGTTTTGAGAAGCGCTACTTCAATTGCTAATGAGCGCGGTGCAGATTTTCTTATTGTGGTCGTAATCGCCGCAATCACGGGGTTTTCAATAAGCACCGTACTTTCGGTCATTTACAACCGCCTTATCAATCGCAGCCCAATTATAACATGGGGCCTCACTGGTGTGACGTTAGCACTGGCCGTGGGTGTGTCTGCATTCATCAACGCATGGACGATTGATGTTTATCAGGGCGGTAGTGAATCTGGCTTTGCTCAACTTATGCTTGGTGTGTTTTACATCGACATGACTCTGCTTGGCGCGTGGTCCGCGCTCTATTACGCCATCAATTTCTTCCTGCAGGTGGAAGAGCAGACCGACCGGCTCGAACGCCTTGAAGCACAGGCCACCAGCGCGCAGCTCGCCATGCTGCGATACCAGCTCAACCCTCACTTCTTGTTCAATACGCTGAATTCGATCAGCACATTGGTTTTGCTAAAACAGACTGCGCCCGCCAATGCCATGTTGACCAAGCTTTCCAGCTTTCTGCGCCACACGCTTGTTGCCCAGCCCGGTAGCAAGGTGACTGTCGCGCAGGAAGTCGAGACACTGAAGCTGTATCTCGAAATCGAACGCATGCGATTTGAAGACCGGCTGCGCACCGAATTTCGCGTCGATGATTTGGCCGCAAATGCCTGCATCCCTTCTTTCCTGCTGCAACCGCTGATCGAGAACGCGATCAAATATGGCGTCTCTGCCCAGGAAGAGGGCGCGCGCATCAGCCTTGCGGCGCGCGTCATCGGATCGCGCCTGCGCCTGACGGTGACCGACACCGGGCCGGGCTTGCAAGGCAATCAGAACGCTGCCGAAGCGGTTGCCAGGGGGCACTCCTCAACCGGGGTGGGCCTCGCCAATATCATGGAGCGCCTTTCCCAGGCCTATGGCGAGGAGCACCGCTTCGACATCGAAACGCCGCGCGATGGAGGCTTCACTGTCATCATCGAAATTCCATTCGAAGCTGCCGAGGATGCGAATGAGAGCGAGGGGGCGAAGAAACTTCCCCGCGCTTCATCCGTTGAGCAAGGCAGGGCAACCTCTTTCGGAACCCCCCAGACCGGAGCCCCCGCATGACTATTCGTACCATTCTCGTCGATGACGAAAAGCTGGCCATACAAGGCCTGCAGCTACGCCTTGAGCCTTTTACCGATATCGAGGTGATTGAAACCTGCGCCAATGGGCGGGAGGCGATCCGGGCAATCAAAACGTTGAAGCCTGACCTTGTCTTTCTCGACATCCAGATGCCGAGCTTCGACGGCTTTTCCGTCGTCAAAGGCATTATGGATGTCGATACGCCGCTGATCGTCTTCGTCACCGCGTTCCAGGAACATGCCATTCGCGCTTTTGAAGCGAATGCCGTCAATTACCTGATGAAGCCGGTCGATGAAGACAAGCTCGCCGACACGATCGAGCGGGTGCGCCAGCGCCTTGCTGAAAAGCGTTCTGCCGATGAAGCGGAAAAGCTGAAAGACGTGCTTGCAGAAGTGAGCCCGGAAAGCCTCGATGAGATTGGCGAGGAAGACGAAAGCAGTGCGCGCTACGAGAAGATGATCAATGTGAAGGATAAGGGGCGGATCTTCCGCGTCGATGTCGACACGATCGAACGGATCGAAGCAGCGGGCGATTACATGGTGATCTACACCGCCGACAATTCACTTATCCTGCGCGAAACGATGAAGGATCTTGAGCGCCGCGTCGATCCGCGCAGCTTCCAGCGCGTGCATCGCAGTACGATCGTCAATCTCGATCAGGTCCGCCAGGTGAAGCCGCACACGAACGGTGAGTGCTTCCTCGTGCTCGATTCCGGGGCCGAAGTGAAAGTGTCGCGTAGCTACCGCGATGTGGTCGCGCGGTTTGTGCACTAAGCAGCGCGAAGAGGTGGCGGTCAGTCTTCCTGGCTGACCAGCAGCTTGTCGATCTTGCGCCCGTCCATATCGACGACTTCGAAGCGCCAGCCCTGATCGATGAAATATTCGCCTTCGGTCGGCAAATGTTTGAGCACGTAAAGCGCGTATCCTGCTGCCGTGGCGAATTCGCGTCCTTCCGGGAGGTCGAGCCCCAGCCGCTCCGCCATGGAATCGGCGGCCAGCGCACCTGAGACGAGCAGCGACCCATCCTCGCGCTCGGTCATCATGGGCGTATCGCCTTCGTCCTGATGGCTTGCAAAATCGCCGGCAATCGCTTCGAGAAGGTCGGCTGTGGTCACCAGCCCATCGAGATGGCCGTATTCGTCATGCACCATGGCCATGCCCGTGCCGGACATCTGCAACACGCGCAGCGCGTCCATCGCATCGAGCTGGTCAGGCACGACTTCATTCTTGCGCAGCAGGCTTTTCAGATCGATCATCTCGCCAGCCATCAGCAGTGCCAGCAATTCGCGCACTTTGACGACGCCTAAGATCTTGTCCGGCGTACTGTCGGCAACAGGCAGGAGCGAATGCGGCGTGTCGGCAATGACTTCGCGCATGCGCGCTTCGTCGGCATCGGCTTCCAGCCAGTCGATTTCCGTTCGCGGCGTCATGAGTTCGCGCACCGCCCTGTCCTGCAGGCGCATAATACCTGAAAGGATCGCGCGCTCCTGTTCTTCGATCACCCCAGTGCGTGTCGCATCGGCGAAAATCATCTGCAGCTCTTCGGCGGTCAGGCGATGATCGCCCTTGTGCCGGACCCGCAGGAGGGACAGTAGCAGGTTAGAGGTGGTATCGAGCAGCCAGACAAAAGGCGCCGCAACCCGGGCGAGAATATGCATCGGGCGCGCCATGAGGATGGCGATCGGCTCAGCCGCGCGCAGTGCAATCTGCTTGGGCACCAATTCGCCCACGACCACACTGAGGAACGTCGTAAGGCCGATGACGACAGCAAACGCGACGTTATAAGCCGCGTCCTCCGACAGGCCGGTGCGGATAAGCCGCTCGGCCACCGGCTCGCCCAATTGCGCGCCTGCGAAAGCACCCGTTCCGATTGCGATCAGCGTAATGCCGATTTGCACGGTGGAAAGAAACTTCCCCGGCTCTTGCGCCAGGCGCATCGCGATTGCGGCGCTCTTGCTGCCCTTTTCAGCCGCGGCGCGCAGCCGCGCGGTGCGCGCGGAAACAATCGCAAGCTCCGACATGGCGAAAACGCCGTTGAGCACGATCAGTAGGACGAGGGCGGCGAGATAATGCCAGGGAAACGGGTCCATCAGACCTTGCCCGCTAGCAGATAAAATCCACAAGGCGAAGGGTTTCAAACGCAAAGCCGTGGATCGCCTCACCGCCAATTGCGGAACACGGGGCCGTTCAGCGAGTTATTGGGCTTACACACCGCGCAAACGAGCATCTCACGCGTGTGATCTGGAGGAAGTGGACATGAAAACGAAAAGAATTCTCACCTCGACCGTCGCAGCCCTCGCGCTGGCCGGTACGACAACCGCCTGCGTGACCGATCCGAACACCGGCAACCAGGTTATTTCCCGTACCGCGATCGGCGGCATCGGCGGCGCTGGCCTTGGCTATCTGCTTGGCGGACTGGTCGGCGGCAAAACCGCGCGTATCGTCGGCGCAGGCATTGGCGCGGCTGCCGGCGGCTATGTCGGCTACCGCATGGATGAACAAATCCGTGAGCTGGAAGAAGTCACCGCCGGAACGGGCGTCGACGTGACCGAAACTCCGGGCGGCGATGGCATCCTCGTCAATTTCCCCGATGTGACCTTCGCCGTGAACTCGACCAACATCTCGCCGCAAATGCGCGATACACTCGATGGAGTAGCGCAGAGCATGGTCGACTATCCCAATTCACTGATCGATGTGATGGGGCATACCGATGCCACGGGCAGCGATCAGTATAATCTTGATCTTTCGCGCCGCCGTGCCGAATCGGTCGCCAACTATCTCACCAGCCGCGGCGTCGCCCGTGCGCGTATCGAGACGATTGGCTATGGCGAGCAATATCCGATCGCCGATAACTCGACCGAAGCAGGCCGTTCGCAGAATCGCCGCGTCGAAATCCGCATCACGCCGATTACGGAAGAAGATGTGGAAGCCGCTTACTAAGGCGACTAGGCAATCTAAATTCAGAAAGGGGCGTCTTTCCGGGCGCCCCTTTTTTCGTCGAATGGCTCAGGAAAGCCGCGCCGCGCGCTCTGCCAAGCGCTCTACCGCATCGGCGTGGATTGCAGGCGCTGTGGCGAGCAAGCCAAAGGCTCGCGGATCGCGCTTGTTGTAAGCGAGAGGCGCGCCGAATGCGTCTGTCACGACTGCACCGGCTTCGCGCGCAATCAGCGCGGCTGCGCCAATATCCCACTCGAAACCCCAGCGCAGCGTGGCAACCAGATCGGCCTCATCATTGGCGACCATAGCGACGCGCAGCGCAATCGAATTGGGCTGTTCGACCTTGGAGAGGTCGCGATCCTGCTTGGGCAGATCGTGCGCCGGAACGCGGGCTCCAACAAAGCGGCTTCGCGTGCTGGCCTGCAAACGCTCGCCATTGCGCCACGCGCCTTTTCCCGCCCTGGCCGACCAGACCTCATCACGCGCCGGGGCAATTAGGACGCCGAGCAAGGGTCTGCCGCCACTGATCAAGGCGACACTCACTGCCCAGCCTTTACGTCCGCGAATGAAGTCACGCGTTCCATCAATCGGATCGACCAGCCAGATCAACCCTTTCTCGAGTCGCTCCTTGTCGTCCGAAGTTTCTTCGGAAAGCCAGCCCGCGGCAGGCAGAAGAGCCTGCAATTCGCGCCGCAGGAACCCATCCACTTCAAGGTCCGCCTCGCACACTGGATTGCCCGGCGATTTTTCCCATGTTTTCAAATCATGCCCGTGGCCCGGCCATCGGCGAAGCGCCATATGGCCCGCCTCGCGGCAGATTTGTTCGAGTTTCATACTGTCGATCATCTATGCCTATCAGATGATCGACGAATGTAGGGTTTGCAAGGACGCTGCGATGATGCTTTAGCGCGGCGCAACAACTCCCTTCTCGTGACAGGAAAGTAAACCCCTCATGAACATCCACGAATATCAGGCCAAGGAACTGCTCGCGAAATTCGATATCGGCGTGCCAACCGGCTATCCCGCCATTAGCGTTGCAGAAGCGGTCGAAGGCGCGAAGAAGCTTCCTGGCCCGCTTTACGTCGTGAAAGCGCAGATCCATGCAGGCGGCCGCGGCAAGGGCAAGTTTGCCGAGTTGAGCGCGGATGCGAAAGGCGGCGTGCGCCTTGCCAAGAGTGTGGACGATGTCGAGGCCGACGCGAAGGAAATGCTCGGCAACACGCTCGTAACTGTGCAGACGGGCGATGAAGGCAAGCAGGTCAACCGCCTTTATGTGACCGATGGCGTCGATATCGCCAAGGAATACTACCTCTCCATGGTCGTCGATCGTGAGACGAGCCGCGTGGCAATGATCGTCTCCACCGAAGGCGGCATGGACATCGAAGACGTCGCGCACAATACGCCCGACAAGATCGCCACCATTACCATCGATCCGGCCACCGGATTCATGCCGCACCATGGTCGTGCAGTGGCCTTCGCGCTGAAGCTGGAAGGTGCACTCGCCAAGGAAGCGCAGAAGCTGGCGAAGAAGCTCTACAAGGCTTTCACGACGCTCGATTGCGACATGCTTGAAATCAACCCGCTGGTGGAAACTGACGGCGGTGAGCTGTTGGTGCTCGACACCAAGATGAGCTTCGATTCGAATGCGCTTTATCGCCACCCCGATGTGGAAGCGATGCGTGACGAGACCGAGGAAGATCCGATGGAAGTCGAAGCCGGAAAGCACGATCTTGCTTACATCAAGCTAGATGGCGACATCGGCTGCATGGTCAATGGCGCAGGCCTTGCCATGGCGACGATGGACATCATCAAACTGAACGGTTCCTTCCCAGCCAACTTCCTCGACGTGGGCGGCGGCGCCACGACCGAGAAGGTGACGGCAGCGTTCAAGATCATCCTGTCCGACCCTGCGGTGAAGGGCATCCTCGTCAACATCTTCGGTGGCATCATGCGCTGCGACACTATCGCAGAAGGCATTGTGATCGCTGCCAAGGAAGTCGAGCTGGACGTGCCGCTGGTCGTCCGCCTCGAAGGCACCAATGTGCAGCAAGGCAAGGATATCCTTGCCAATTCGGGCCTGCCGATTATTCCGGCAGACGATCTTGGCGATGCCGCCAAGAAAATTGTCGCCGAGGTGAAGCAAGCGGCCTGATCGGCTTCCCATTTTGACTTCGAGCGCGGGCTCGCAAACACCTCTGGCGGGCCCGTGCTTTCTACCATCCGCAAAACGCGTGGAGCGCGCCACATACCAGCATCCGCTGAGCGCCGCCTCGCACAGGAACAGGGAGTGGTCGCAAAGCGTATATCCCTCATGGCAGGCCGAGAGTTCTGCTTGACCTATACGTCAACTTGCTTACATAAGCGGTAGACAAATTCTGGATTGAGGGAAAGCCCGATGAAAATTCTGGTCCCGGTCAAACGGGTTATCGATTACAATGTGAAGCCTCGCGTGAAGGCGGATGGCTCAGGCGTGGACCTGGCCAATGTCAAAATGAGCATGAACCCGTTTTGCGAAATCGCCGTCGAAGAAGCGATCCGCCTGAAAGAGGCCGGAAAGGCCGAAGAAATCATCGCCGTTTCCATCGGCCCGGCAAAGGCACAGGAAACGCTGCGCACTGCGCTCGCCATGGGTGCAGACCGCGCGATCCTCGTCGAGACCGATCAGGATGTCGAACCGCTGGCTGTCGCCAAGATCCTCAAAGCCATCGCCGAGGAAGAAGACCCGGGCATCGTCATGCTCGGCAAGCAGGCGATTGACGACGACTCCAACCAGACCGGCCAGATGCTCGCCGCGCTGATGGGCCGCCCGCAGGGCACTTTCGCCAGCAAGGTCCAGATCGACGGCGACAGTGTCTCGGTCACCCGCGAAGTCGATGGCGGCCTCGAAACGGTGAAGCTCGACCTTCCGGCTGTGATCACCACCGATTTGCGCCTCAATGAGCCGCGCTATGCTTCGCTGCCCAACATCATGAAAGCGAAGAAAAAGCCGCTCGATACGAAAACGCCGGATGATTACGGTGTCGATGTTTCGCCGCGCCTTGCCATGTCCAACGTTTCCGAACCGCCGGTAAGACAGGCTGGCGAGATGGTGGAAGACGTAGACGCGCTCGTCGCCAAGCTCAAAGCTCTGGGAGTTGCCTAAATGACTGCTCTTGTAATTGCCGAACATAACGGCGGCGAAATCGCCGAAGCCACCCTTTCAACAGTCACTGCCGCAGCCCAGCTGGGCGGCGATGTGCATGTGCTGGTCGCAGGCGGCGATGATGCCGGCGCTGCAGCCGGTGCTGCTGCGCAGATTGCAGGCGTCGCCAAGGTGCTGCGCGCGGTCGATGCTGCCTATGCCCACCAGCTGCCGGAAAACGTAGCCCCGCTGATTGTCAGCCTGGCCGATAGCTACGATGCAATCCTCGCGCCTGCCACCACCACCGGCAAGAATGTGATGCCGCGCGTTGCCGCTCTGCTCGATGTGATGCAGGTGTCTGACATCATTGCGATCGAGAGCCCGACCACTTTCAAGCGCCCGATCTATGCCGGTAACGCGATTGCGACCGTGGAAAGCTCGGATTCCAAGCGCGTGATTACGGTGCGGACAACAGCTTTCGAAAAGGCTGAAGCCACCGGCGGCAGTGCCAGCGTGGATGAAGTCTCGGGCCCGACCGGTGATGGCAACAGCGAATTCGTAAAGCTGGATGCCGTTGAAAGCGACCGTCCGGAACTCACCGGTGCAGGGATCATCGTTTCGGGTGGCCGCGCGCTGAAAGACGGGGAGACTTTCGAACAGTACATCACACCGCTGGCAGACAAACTCGGTGCCGCCATCGGCGCATCGCGTGCTGCGGTGGATGCAGGCTATGTGCCCAACGACTATCAGGTCGGCCAGACCGGCAAGATCGTGGCACCCGAAGTCTACATCGCCATCGGTATTTCAGGTGCGATCCAGCACCTTGCGGGCATGAAGGATTCCAAGACGATCGTCGCGATCAACAAGGATCCCGACGCACCGATCTTCCAGGTGGCGGACATCGGCCTCGTCGCCGATCTGTTCAATGCCGTGCCGGAACTGACCGAAAAGCTTTAAGCTTCAAGAGCCGGGTGGCGGCCTGCGGAGCAATTGCACCGCCTCGCCGCCCGGCATTTCCGCTTCGCGCAAATCACGAAAGCCCAGTTTTTCCGCGAGCCGGAAGGACGGGCCATTGCCGAGCGTAATCAGCGCCACAACCTCGCGACCGAATTCTGCGTCGAACCAGGCAAGCACGGCGCGCATCGCCTCTTCGGCGTAGCCATTGCCGACGTGTTCGGCATCGATGATCCAGCCGCCCTCTGCGCGATCATCAAAATCCTCTCCCAACCCGCGCCACGTGTGAAATATGCCGCAGTTGCCGATGATCCTTCCGTTGTCGCGGCGCTTCACTGCCAGAATGCCGTAGCCAAACAGGCCCCAGCTGCCAGAGTTGCGCATGATGCGTGACATATGGTCGGCATAGGTTCCTTGCGGACCGAGGAAGCGATGCGTTTCCGGATTGGCGACAATCTCGATCATGCGCGGCAGGTCGCCTGCCTGCGGCAGCCATAGCTCCAATCGATCGGTGACCAGCATTGGGCTGGCTGCATGGCGCAGGGTCATAGAACCTCGATGAGGAAATGGATGGTCAGGCCGACCAGCCCGCCTACCAGAGTACCATTGATGCGGATGAATTGCAGATCGCGCCCCACGGCGCGCTCTATCCGGAGGGTGATCGTTTCTGCGTCCCAGCTTTTCACCGTATTCGACACCAGGCTGACGATCTGTTCGCCATAGCGTGTCACCACGCCCACCAGCGTGCGACGAGCGAAGCGGTTCACCTGTATCTGCAACGCCGGATCGCTTTGGAGAGCTTTTCCCAGTTCGGCGAGGCTTGATCCCATCTGGCCAGACATGGCCGCATCGGGATTACGCACCATCTCGATGAGCGAGAGGCGCATCCGCTCCCACACGCCCATCCACCAGTCCGCGACCGCCGGATTGGCGAGCAGATCGTTCTTCATCCGCTCAACCCGGGCGCGCATTTCGGGATCGTGCTGGAGGTCTTGTGCCAAATTGGAGAGACCTTCTTCCACCTTCCCGCGCACCGGATGTTCCGGATCGACATGCATTTCTGCGAGCAATTTGTAGAGACCACCGAGCACTGATTCCGCCAGCCTGCCGTCGAGCCCGGTCCAGCGGATAATGGCGTTGGCGCGCTGCTGCACCATGTCGCGGACCATGTCCTCATTGTCTTCCAGCGTCAGCCCCGCCCAGCGGATGAAGCCGTCTATGAGAGGGCGATGGCGATTATCGGCGATCGCAGTTTCCAGCACGCGGCCAAGCAGCGGTGCGACGTCGAGCTTTTCCGCCTGCCGCGCGAGGCCCGCCTTCACTTGCAGACCGAGCCTGTCCGGATCGAGGGATTCGAGCAATTCGACGAGCAATTGCCCGGCGCCAGCCTTGATTCGGTTGACCTCTCCGCCGCCGCCCTTGGTCAGGAAATCACCCGCGGCCTTGGCGACATTCATTTCGCGCATCCGCCGCGCGACGACGACAGGGGTGAGGAAATTGGAGCGCAGGAAAGCCGCCATCGTATCGGCGATGCGATCCTTGTTTTTAGGAATGATCGCCGTGTGCGGGATCGGCAGGCCCATCGGGTGGCGGAAAAGCGCGGTCACCGCAAACCAGTCTGCCAAGCCGCCGACCATGGCGGCCTCTGCAAAGGCGTTCACATAGCCCCATGCGGGGTGCACGGCGAGCATCTGGTGCGAGCTTACAAAGATCACCGCCATCGCGACCAGCATCAGCGTGGCGGTGATGCGCATGCGGCGCGCCTTGTCAGGCGGCAGGGGTGCTCCTGCGACTGTTAGCGCCATCTTTTACTCTGCAGGCTGTGCAGCAGGTGATCCATCGCTTGCTTCATCACCCGGCTTATAGGTCAGAAACCGGTCACGAAGCCAAGGGCCAAGCTTCTTTTCCATCCCGTCGGCAAGGCTGAAGCCGGCAGGCACGATGACCAAGGTCAGCACGGTAGAGAGGATCAATCCTCCGATCACGGTGGTGCCCATGGGTGCGCGCCACGCGCTGTCACCGCCAAGCGAAAGCGCAGTCGGCACCATGCCTGCCGTCATAGCCACAGTGGTCATCACGATAGGCTGGGCACGCTTGTGACCTGCTTCCATGATGGCGGCGAGTTTCCCGGTGCCGCGTTCCATTTCCTCGATCGCGAAATCGATAAGCAGGATGGAGTTTTTGGACACGATGCCGAGAAGCAACAGCATCCCGATAAACACCGGCATGGAAATCGGCAGCGGCGCGAAATTACCGGTCGAAAAGCCTTGGATATAGCCCGCAATGACCAGCGCCACGAAACCACCAAGCGGCGCCAAGAGAAGCGACGCCATATTGACGAGCGGTGATACCACGCGGCGATAGAGCAATACGAGTACCGCAAAGACGAGGAACAAACCGGTTATCAGCGCAGTCTGAAAATCGCGAGCAAGGTCCGCCTGCCATTCATCGGCGCCGACAGGCATATTCGAAACCCCGGCAGGCAGGTTCTCCATGATCGGCAGCGAATTGATCGCCATCAGCACATCGCCGCGCGCGACATTGGGTGCCATGTCGAGGCCGACAAACACGCGGCGGCTTTGATTGAAGCGCTCGATGGACGTCGGACCCATGCCGAGCGAGATATCCGCCACGCGCGAGAGTGGCACCGATCCGCCATTCGCGGTGGGGACAGGCAGGTTCTCGATGTTCGAAAGATCGCGGCGGGCCGTTCCCGACAAGCGCACACGGATGGGGATCTGACGGTCGGAGAGCGAGAAGCGCGCTGCGTTCTGGTCGATATCGCCAAGCGTCGCGATGCGGATCGCCTGACTCAGCGCCGCGGTCGTCACGCCGAGGCTGGCGGCCAGGTCTTCACGGGGAGTCACCAACAGTTCAGGACGCTGCAAATCGCGTTCGATACGCGGGGCGACTGCGCCTTCGACTGTCTCCATTTGCTCAACCAGAGTGTTCGCCGTTGCTTCGAGCAATTCGGGATCGGAGCCGGACAGCATGATCGAAATCGCGCGACCCGTGCCTCCGCCGCCGCCCTGATTGTTCTGGAAGCTGACGCGGGCATCGGGAATATCCTGCAGGATCGGCGTCATTTCACGCTCGAATTGCAGACTGGAGCGGACGCGATCGTCGCGCAGCACCAGACTGATCCGGCCGGAGCCTTCATTGGCGATCCCTAGCGCCACGGCCACTTCTTGTTCCTGGCTCAAACGCGCGGAGATCCGGTCGATGACGGCCTCGGTCTGCTCCAGCGTGGTGCCCGGCACCATGGAGACATTGACGCGGCTGAAATCGCTATCGGAGTCGGGGAAGAATTGCGTCGGAAGGGATCCGGCAATAAAGATGGTTGCAATCAGCGAGACCACGCCCAGCAGCATCATCCAGACGCGGTGATCGAGGAAACGCGCGGCAAGGAAGCGCGAACGATGGACGAAGGGATCGCCATCCGCATTTTGCTTGAAGCGTCCGGCAAGCGTGCCGATGCCGATATTGATCAGTGCACCGAGGCACCACAGTGCAGCAATGCCGAGCAAGATTACCCACCAAGCGGGCAATTCCTGTTCATCACCCGATGCGGCAGGCGCTTCTGCAGGTGCTTCGCCCATCGCCGAGACCAGCTCACTCACGCCCCAAATGGCCGCGATTACGCCAACCGCCGATAGGAGATTGAGCGGGACAAACCACCAACGCGTGCGCGCCTGACCGACGCGCTGCCGCATGGCGACAAAGGCCTTACTGTCGAGCGACCAGCGCAGCAGGCGCATATAGCGATCCATCCACTTGCCGCCGCCATGCTCGGACTCACCTTTGGCCTTCAGGAAGTAAGCCGCCGCCATCGGCGTGATCATTCGCGCCACCGCCAGGCTCATCAGCACGGCGACCACTACGGTGAGGCCGAAATTCTTGAAGAACTGGCCGGAGATGCCCGGCATCAACCCTACCGGCAGGAAGACGGCAACGATACAGAATGTCGTCGCAACCACGGGCAGGCCGATCTCGTCCGCTGCATCGATACTCGCCTGATAGGCGCTTTTGCCCATGCGCATGTGGCGCACGATGTTCTCGATCTCCACGATCGCATCATCCACCAACACGCCAGCCACGAGGCCCAGCGCGAGCAGCGACAAAGTGTTCAGCGAGAAGCCGAGCCATTCCATGAAATAGAATGTCGGAATGGCTGATAGCGGGATGGCGAGCGCAGCGATGAGGGTCGCGCGCCAGTCACGCAGGAACAGGAAAACGACCACCACGGCCAGTAAAGCGCCCTCTACAAGCAGAGCCATGCTGCTTTCATACTGTGCCTTGGTGTAGTCGACTTCCGTGAACAGGCGCGTGAAGGTCACGCCGGGATTGGCTTCCTCGACACGCGTGAGCACTTCCATCGCTTCGTCATAGACACGCACATCACTTTCGCCCCGCGCGCGCGTGATGGAGAAAGTGACGACCTGCTGCCCGTTGACTTTGGCCACCGTGCGGACTTCGCCGAAGCTGTCCCGCACAGAAGCGATATCCGTCAGTTTGACCGTGCGCCCGCCGCCGAGATTGAGCTGCATTTGCGAGAGTTCATACGCAGTCTCGGCATTGCCAAGTACGCGCACCGATTGGCGCGATCCGGCGATTTCCGCCTGGCCGCCTGCAGCGTTGAAATTGACCTGTCGCAGCGCGCCGTTGACCTGGCTGGCCGTTACGCCGAGCGACTGCATCCGCGCGGGGTCGAGGATCACCAGGATTTCGCGGTCCACCCCGCCGCTACGGCTGACTTCCGCCAATCCATCGACTGTCAGCAATTCCTTGGTAACCGTGTCATCGATAAACCAGGAAAGCTGTTCCAGCGTCATATCATCGGCGGCGACGCCGAAGCTCACGATGGGGCGAGAGCTCGTCGCCTGCTTGAACACGCGCGGTTCGAGAATGCCATCGGGCAATTCGCCGCGGATGTTATCGATTTCACTTTTTACTTCGTTCACCGCTTCGGCGATGTCGGTGCCGAGCGCGAATTCGATGCTGGTGAAGGAATTCCCCTCGCTGGCGGAGGAATACATGTTCTCAATGCCGTCGAGCGTTTCCACGGCCGCTTCGACGCGCTGGGTAATCTGGTTTTCAACTTCGGATGGCGCGGCGCCGGGCTGCGAAATGCTGACCTGAACGACGGGGAATTCGATATCCGGATTGTCCTGAACATCCATTTCCTGAAAGGCAGTGATGCCCATCAGCATCAGGCCGATAAAAGCCAGGATCGGGACGATCGGATTGCGGATCGACCATGCGGAGATTTGGCTGAAATCCATGATCCGGCCCTAGCTCGCGCCCTCCGCCACGGGGCGCACTTCTTCACCCGGCGTCAGGAAACCGCCGGCACGCAGCACGACACGTTCCGTACCGACAAGGCCTGCGGCAATCGCCACGCCTTCATCGCTGATTTCGCCCAGTTCGACATCGACACGCTCGACGACGTTCTCGTCATTGACGATGTAGACATAGCTGCCTTGGTCATCCGACAAGACGGCGCTTTCCGGAAGGCGCGGCGCGACCACTGTCTCGCCATTGAGCGCAATGGACGCAAATCCGCCCGGACGGAGCGCCGGATCATAGGCCAGCGCACAGCGCGCCGTGCCCTGCCGCGTATTTTCATCGATCACGGGCGAGGTTTGCCAGATCTGGCAGGTAAACTGCTGATCAGTGCCGACCGGCGTAACAACGCCCATCGCGCCGATGGAAAGCGCAGCCAGTTCCGCTTCACCGACCCGGGCAAGCAGTTCCATTTCGCCGCCGCGTGCGATGCTGAAGAGCGTTCCGCTGCCTGCACCGACTGTCTGGCCGACTTCGACATTGCGCGTGAGAACATAGCCCGCTGCCGGGGCGACGATGCTAAGCTGAGCGTTACGTGCCTGGCGCTCCCCCAACTGCGCGCGGGCCACGGCAACGCGCGCGACGGCGGCATCGCGCGTCGCTGTCAACCGGTCGATATCGGCCTGCGAGATAAAACCGCGCTCCACCAATTGCAGGGCACGGTCGAGATTCGATTGCGCGAGATCGGCATCCGCCTGCGCTACGGCGACTTGCGCCTGCTGGCTGGCGGCCTGCTGGTTCTGGACGGAGCGATCGATCACTGCCAGGACCTCTCCGGCGCGCACCCACTCGCCCGCTTCGACGCGCACAGCGGTGACACGCCCTCCTTCGCCGACGACGCCTACCGGCATTTCCCGGCGCGCCGCGAGCGTACCGGTTGCGTTGATGACACCTTGGATTGTACCCGATCCGGGGGCCAACACGGTGACTGCGGGCAGATTGCCTGCATCGTCCGGCGCGAAGGCAGGCTCTTCCTCACCGCCTGACAGCATGAAAGCCGCGACGATCGCTGCAACGACAAGGACCGCCAGCGCGATAAAGAGCGAGCGCTTGCGACCAGTATCGCGCATTTCGTCTACACGAGCGCCATCACCGCCCGCA
This sequence comes from Aurantiacibacter sediminis, assembly GCF_016019885.1. GTDB lineage: Bacteria > Pseudomonadota > Alphaproteobacteria > Sphingomonadales > Sphingomonadaceae > Alteraurantiacibacter > Alteraurantiacibacter sediminis. Next base: position 388,736 of record NZ_JAEANY010000001.1, read on the forward strand.
GCGCCATTTCCCGCCCGCGCCATGTCGGATGCATCCACTGTCGTTTCGAAATTCATCGGCATGCGCCTTCTAAGTCCAATGCGACGCATAGCACGGCCCTCGCTCTTACGCGAAGTCCGAGAATACGGCGATCTCGCCCTAGACAGGTCCAGCCAGCGCGGCAATGGCGGCATCTGCCAAAAACGCTCATCGCCCGACGAAGTGCAATCATACGCGAAAAGGGCGGGCCACCGAATTGGCCCGCCCTCGTGACGAAACTCAAGCGTTTTGAGGCGTTATTTTACCCGGCCACGCTGGATAAGGTTCGCAATCAGCAACAACACCACGGCGCCAATGAACGCCGTAATCAGGTAGCCAAGCCAACCATCGACCGTAATCAGACCACCAAGGAGGAAGCCGCCAAGGAAGCCTCCGATAACTCCGACGACGATATTGAGTATGATACCCATCGACGCGTTGCGTCCCATGACCATGCTCGCAAGCCAGCCGGCGATACCGCCGACGATGATCATCACAATAATGCCTACGCCATCACCTTCCATAACCCTCTACTCCTTATACAAATCCACCATTTGGACTGTGCATGTTAATACGCAGGGGCGGCCCGGCTGTTCCGGACCGCCCCTGCGTGGGTGGTGGCTGGTGATGCGCTAGTGTCTGGACCAGCGCGGATATCGGTGTTTCAGATCAGTATTTGAGCTGGCGCTCATACAAATCGCGGTAATGCTGGATGCGGGTGACACGAAGGCCCTGCATGCCTGAGCGGTCCACCGCGCGCTGCCAGCTGGCGAATTCTTCCAGGGTAAGGCCATAGCGTTCGAGAACCTCGTCGATCGTCAGCAGGCCGCCATTCACAGCCGCGACGACTTCCGCCTTGCGACGCACGACCCAACGCTTCGTCTTCGGCGAAGGCAGGTCATCAAGTGTAAGTGGCTCCCCAAGGGGGCCAATCACTTGTGCCGGACGGATTTTCTGGTTCTCAATCATGAATTTCCTCGGATCGCCGGATCGTCGTTATCATTGGGCGAAACGACACTGCCGCCAGTCCCTTTGCTATTGCCTAAACCATTAGGGTTAACGTCCCGTTTGCTATCTTCAGGGAACTTGTCCTGATGCGATGCGATATGCGCGGCGCAGTCCGGATCGAAGCTGGCAAGCGCGGCTTCCTCTTCCTGCGTCAGCGTTCCTCGCAGATCGCGCGCGGCAGCCAGCTTCGCGACCAGATCGGACCAGCTGAGAGCGCTCAGCTCTTCATCGGCAGATTCGCCGCGATTCAAAGCGCGCGCCGCAGGGGGCACAGGGGGTTTTCCTTCAAACATACAGCTTCCGATAAGGCGGAAGCGTCAAGATCCGGTAAAATCCCGCTTAACCAAATGTTACATCCAGCGCGGGGTTTTGCAGACCGCCGCTTGAGTGTATGGGCTGCGCCCATGACCGAGGCTCTCACCGATATTGCAAGCTTGCCGGAAAGCGTTAACGCCGAAGCGCTGTTCGACCTGCCCCGCCCGGCATCCCAATGCCGCATCGTCGTAGCGATGTCTGGCGGTGTCGACTCGTCGGTAGTGGCTGCGCTAGCCGCGCAGACCGGTGCCGAGGTTATCGGCATTACGCTGCAGCTCTACGATTACGGCGCTGCAACGGGGCGCAAGGGCGCGTGCTGTGCAGGCGACGATATTCGCGATGCGCGGCAAGTGGCCGACAGGCTGGGCATCGCGCATTACGTCTTCGATCATGAAAGCGCCTTTCGCGAAGACGTGGTCGAGACTTTCGCCGACGAATATCTCGCCGGGCGCACGCCCATCCCCTGCATCCGCTGCAATATGGGGCCGAAATTCACCGACCTCTTCCGCATGGCGCGAGAGCTGGGTGCGGATTGCCTTGCCACCGGGCATTATGTGCGCCGCGTAGAGGCAGAGCATGGCGTGGAACTGCACCGCGCGCTCGATCCGGCGCGCGATCAGTCCTATTTCCTTTACGCGACGACGGAGGAGCAGCTCGATTACCTGCGCTTCCCGCTAGGCGGCCTGCCCAAGTCGCAAGTGCGCGAGATTGCCGAAAGCTTTGGCCTTGTCGTCGCCGCAAAGCCGGACAGCCAGGATATCTGCTTCGTGCCCGATGGCGACTATGCCAAGATCGTCAAAAAGATGCGCCCCGAAGGCGCGCGTGACGGTGCAATCGTGCATGCGGAGACCGGGGAAGAGCTGGGGCGTCATCCCGGCATTATCCACTATACCGTCGGTCAACGGCGCGGATTGGAAATCGGCGGTCAGCCGGAGCCTCTGTATGTCGTGGGTCTCGATCCGGAAAAGGCGGAGGTCCGCGTGGGGCCCAAGCGTCTGCTAGCCGTTGTCGCTGCGGAAGTCATCGAAACCAATCGCATCGGGCCGGTGCCGGACGTGCCGCTGACCGCGAAGGTGCGCTCGCTCGCGAAGCCTGTGCCTGTGACGCTGGAGGGGGCGATCGGTGATGGCGAGACGGTGTCGATCCGCTTCGCCCAGCCCGAATTCGGTGTCGCGCCGGGGCAGGCAGCTGTCATCTATGCAGGGGAACGCGTTGTGGGTGGCGGCTGGATCGAGGCCACGCAACCCGCCTGATTCTTAGCGCGAGTAAGCTTCCAGCACGCAGCCATACCCTTCGCGGTAGCTCGCTTCTTCGCTCGCGATCAGCGGGATCGACGCAGAGACGCTTTGTGCATCGGCATCTTCGCTGAGCCAGATCGGCCACATTTCGGGCGTCAGGTCGGCATAGCAACTATCGATATCGCGCCCAGCAATATAGACGCAGCCGCAACCGTGCTTGGCTGCGTAGCTTGTGCCGACATCGCTGAAGCCTGCGATGGCTTCACCGAAGAAGAACGTGATCAGGAACACGGCAACGACCATAAAGCCGGTAGCGCGCAAGAGAATGGAGAAGAGGCTTGTCTTGGCCTGTTTTCCGGTTGCCATTTGCAAGTTCCTGCAGGAAAGGATGCGTCCCGATGACGCGTCGCACCTCCCCTAGCCGCCAACAGCGCCGCTCGCCAAGAGCTGTGATGGCGCTCGGCATGATTGCCGCGCTGCTGGGCGCCTGTGCGCAGGACGGACCTCCGCCCATTCCGCCGCTTCCCGAAGAAGCACTGAATGCCGTGGTAGTCGAGCCGGGAGTATCGCAGGAGCAGCTGGCGCGGGCGGTAGATGACGTGTTCACTGCAGAGGGTGTGGGCGAGACGCGTGCGCTGATCGTCATGCACGAGGGCGAGATCGTTGCCGAGCGATACGCTGCCGGGATCGATCCGGAAGCGCCTCAGATCGGTTGGTCCATGTCCAAAAGTGTGACCGGGCTCATCATCGGCTCGCTCGTTGCAGACGGGCGTTTGCGGCTCGATGATCCGGCGCCTGTATCTTCCTGGCAGCGCACTGGCGATCCGCGCAGCGATATCACTTTGCGCCAGCTGCTGCAGATGCGCTCCGGCCTTCGGCATGAAGAAGCCGCAGCACCGCTCTACACCTCGCCGGAAGTGCGCATGATGTATCTCGAAGGGCGCGGCGACATGGCGGCATGGGCGGAAGCGCAGCCGCTTGAAGATGAGCCGGGTTCGACTTTCCAGTATTCGACCCCCACCAGCATGATCCTTGCCGACATCGCCACCGATTTGCTTGCGCCCGATGAGGATGCCGAAGACCGGCAGCAGGCCATGGCGGATTATGTTGCCGCCCGCATCGCCGGGCCGATCGGCGTGCCATCGCTCGTCGGCGAGTATGACGCGAGCGGTACGCTGCTGGGCGGCAGCAATTTTTGGGCGACCCCGCGCGATTGGGCGAAGCTTGGTGAATTCATGCGCACAGGCGGGGTTGCAGGCGGCGTGCAAGTCGTCCCGCGGCGTTGGATCGACTTCATGCGCACGCCCAGTCCGGCATCGGATGATTACGGCGCGCAATTGTGGCTCAACCGCGCGACCGAGGCGGACCGCAATGTCCTGTTTGCAGAGCAGGGCCCGGATACAGCCTTCGCCATGGTCGGCAGACTCGGCCAATATGTGATAGTCTCGCCGGATCAGCGGCTGACCGTGGTGCGCATGGGAATGACGCAAGGCGAGGAGCGACCTGCGCTGGTTGAGGAATTGGCCGATATCTTCGCGCTCTATCCGGTCAGGTAGAAGGTCCCCTCCACCACAGTCACACAGCCGCCCGTCAGGATCGCGCGGTCTCCGTCGAGGCGGCAGATTGCGTGCCCGCCGCGTTCGCTCGCTTGAAAGGCAGTGAAGCTTTCCACTCCCAGCCGCTTACACCAGAAGGGTGTGAGGACGGCATGAGCGCTGCCGGTGAAGGGATCTTCATCGACTCCGCCGCCAGGCACGAAGTTGCGGGTGATCACATCGGTCTCCTCGCCGGGAGCGGTACAGATGAACTGGTGATCGCCCAGCTTTGCCAAAGCGCGAAGATCCGGATCGAGCGCGCGGATCTGTTCGGCATGGTCGAACAGGAAGATGTTGTATCGGCCCGGATTGCGCCACACCTCGCGCGGCTGGGTGCCGAGCAGCGCAACCGCGTCGTCGAACGCCTCCTGCTCGGTCGGGATCGCAGGGAGCGCCAGTTCGTACCGGTCGCCAGCGCGGCGCACTTCCAGAATACCGGCTTTGCGAGTCGAAAAGGTCACTCGCCCCTTTGCCTCATTGCCAGACAGGACTGCATGGCCCGAAGCCAGCGTCGCATGGCCGCACAGCGCGACTTCGAGGGTAGGCGTGAACCAGCGCAGCTTGTAATCCGCCTCGCCGGTTGGCGTGGGAATCAGGAAGGCGGTTTCGGCGAACATGTTCTCCGCCGCGACCGTGCGCATCACGTCATCACTCGGCCAAGCATCGACAATGACTACTGCGGCCTGGTTGCCGCCATACGCCTCTTCCGCGAATGCATCGACATGCCAATAGGGAATCGCTTTGGTGGTGGTGCTCATTCTGGCTCCTTCAACTTCTTGAACTCGTCTGCCTCGACAAGCGTATTGCCCGGCTCATCCACATGGCCTTCCGGGTCGATATGGATCAGGATCTCGGTGTTGGGGAAAGCCTCGCACAAGTCCGTCTCCACACGCTCGATCACATCATGCGCCTCGGCCACGGTCATGTCTGCAGGCAGATCGACGTGGAACTGCGCGAAGTCATGCGTGCCGCTGGTGCGGGTGCGCAGATCGTGCATCTTGGCGAGCTCGGGGTGGCGGGCAGCGCGCTCGACAAAGGCGCGGCGCTGCTCTTCGGGCCATTCATGATCCATCAGGTGATCGATCGCCTCGCTCGACGCCTGCCACGCGTTCCACAGAAGCCAGGCCGCAATGCCGAGGCCGAACAGCGGGTCGGCTTTGGTGAAGCCCATATACTGGTCGAGCACCAGCGCCGCGATCACCGCGAGGTTGAGCAGCAGGTCCGACTGGTAATGCACGCTGTCGGTCGAAATTGCGATGGAGTTGGTGCGCATCACCACATGTCGCTGCCACGCCACCAGCGCGAGCGTTGCAACGATAGCGATCACCGATACGCCGATGCCTGCCTCTGCCGCCTTCGTTTCTCCGCCCTCGATCAGGTGCAGCACTGCGCGGAAGCTAAGCGCGCTGGCGGACAGGACGATGAGGATCACCTGGAACATGGCCGCGAGCGATTCAGCCTTGCCGTGTCCAAACCGGTGGTTGGCATCGGCAGGCTGCGCGGCGACGATGACTGCGACCAGCACCGCAAGGCTCGCCACAAAGTCAAGCGCCGTATCGGCGAGCGAGCCGAGCATGGCGGTGGAGCTCGTTTGCCACACCGCCCAGATCTTGAGCGCGCCCAGCAGCAGCGCCACTGCGATAGAGGCCAAGGCTGCGCTTTTGGTGAGGGCGGCGCGGGTATCGTTCATGCGCGACTCCCCGTTCGTCCTGAGCCTGTCGAAGGACGTAGCCGCTCGCGCCCTTCGACAGGCTCAGGACGAACGGAGGTTGGGATGCCTGTCTTCACGGATAGAGCAAGCTGCTGGTCCAGCCGCCACCATCAGAGATGAACCGCCGCCGCTCGTGCAGGCGGTTCGGGCGGTCGGTCCAGAACTCGATAGCGCGGGGCTGGCAGCGAAAGCCTGTCCAATGCGGCGGGCGAGGCACCTCGCCTGCGTCTTCGTAGCGCTCGCGCAGCAGCTCCACCTGATCGAGATAGACCTGCCGATCGGGCAGCGGAGAGGACTGGTCACTCGCCGCGCTGCCGACCTGGCTTTTGAACGGGCGCGAGTGGAAGTAGGCATCCGCCTCCGCACTGCTCACTTCCTCGAGCGGGCCTTCGATGCGGATCTGGCGGCGCAGGCTCTTCCAGTGAAACAGCAGCGCGGCCTGCATATTGGCGCGGATTTCACCGCCTTTGCGGCTCTTTGCATTGGTGTAAAACACGAAACCGCGTTCATCATGGCCTTTGAGCAGCACCATGCGAGCGGACGGGCAACCTTGCGGCGTCGCCGTGGCGAGGCACATCGCATTGGGATCGTTGGGCTCGCAATCCTGTGCCTCGGCGAACCAGTCATCGAAGATGGCCAGCGGGTTTTCGGTCGGGATGGTGTCGGTTTCAACCATGGTTTCTCGCAAGGGTGTGACAGGTGTGACAGTGTTCATGAGCAAAAATGCAAGGCAGCGAAAACCGGTCCGAAAAGCGTAAGTCATTAAAGGCGATTGGCGCGGTCATGCGAAGGGACCTAAACCGCCCGCAAGCCGTAGGAAAGGCATGTCTTGCCGAATCCTCGCGCCTTACCTAACTAATACACCATGAGCGATCCCTACACTCTTCTCGGTGTCAGCCGTTCCGCGAGCGAGGCGGAGATCAAGTCTGCCTATCGCAAGCTTGCAAAAGAGCTGCATCCGGACCGGAACAAGGACAAGCCCGACGCGTCCGAGCGTTTTTCCAAGGTCACGCAGGCGTATGATCTGCTGTCCGACAAGGAAAAGCGCGGCCAGTTCGATCGCGGCGAGATCGATGCTGACGGCAATCCCGCCATGCCTTTCGGCATGAATGGCGGCTTTGGCGGCGCGCGGCCCGGCGGCGGTTTTGGTGGAAGCGGCCCTGGCGGCGCACAATATTCGGCGCGCGACTTTCAGGGCTTCGGCACCGAGGATGTCGACATAGGCGATCTGTTTGAGGGGTTGTTTGGCCGTGGAGGTGGTCCACGCGGCGGGACAGGTCCCGGCGCAGGTGGCTTTCGATCCCCTCCGCCACCGCCCCCGCGCAAAGGCGCGGACATTCGCTATACGCTGACGGTCCCATTCATTGACGCTGCCGCCCGCACCAAGCAACGCATCACGCTTGCGGATGGCAAGACGATCGACCTCTCGCTTCCCGCAGGCGTGGAAGACGGCACGCAGATGCGTCTCAAGGGCAAGGGTCAGTCCGGCCCAGGCGGCAATGGCGATGGCATTGTGACGATCAAAGTCCAGTCGCATGCCCATTTCTGGCGCGAAGGCGATGATGTCCGGCTCGACCTGCCCATTACGCTTTCCGAAGCGGTGAATGGCGCGAAGATCAAAGTACCCACAGTCGATGGCGCGGTGATGATGACGATTGCGCCCGGATCGAGTTCGGGCAAAGTCCTGCGCCTCAAAGGCAAAGGCTGGAGCACCAAAGGCGGTGGGCGCGGCGACCAGCTCGTTACCCTCGAGATCGTGTTGCCGGAGGACCTTTCCGGCCTGCAGGAGGAGCTTGGCGACTGGACGGACGACAGCAATCCGCGCAGCGAGATGGGCGGCTAAACCTTTGCCAGTGCTCGACACTCGGCTTGACGCTGTTAAAAGGCCGGAGTGAGCGGTCTTGCCGACATCGAAGAAGAGACGCTGCCCGAGGACAGGGAGCTGGAGACCGCTACGCCCGAGGCGCGGCGCAAGGCAGCGCTCGAACGAAAGCAGGATCCCGATGCGGAAACGGCGGAGAATCCGTGGGGCCGAGCATGGGTCATCACCAAGCGGGTGGCCATCGGTTGTTTCAATGACGGGCTGATTCATGCCGGCAACCTTGCCTATATGTCGGTGTTGGCGATCTTTCCCTTCTTCATCCTTGGCGCAGCAGTGCTTTCGGTTGTGGGCGAGGACTACGAACGCACCGCCGCGATCGACACGCTGGCGCTGGCCCTGCCGCCGATGGTCGCCAATGTGATCGAGCCTGTGGCCCGCAATGTCGTGCAGATGCGCAGCGGGTGGCTGTTATGGGGCGGCGCGCTGGTGGCGCTGTGGACCGTGGGCAGCCTGGTGGAGACGATACGCGACATTTTGCGACGCGCCTACGGAACGCGCGCGACCAAGGCCTTCTGGACCTATCGCCTGTTTTCCTCCGGAATCATACTTGGCGCGGTGTTCCTGCTCGTCTTGTCGCTGTTCGCGCAGATCATGCTGGGCGCAGCGCAGGAATTCATCGATGCTTACCTGCCGCAATTGAGCAACGCGCTGGGCACGCTGGAAATATCGCGCATCATTCCCGCTATCGGCCTCTATTTGTCGCTATTCCTGCTGTTCATCTCGCTCACGCCCGAACAATATCGCACACGGCGCTACCCAAAGTGGCCGGGAGCCCTGCTGGTTACAGTGTGGTGGATTTCGGTCACCGTGGCGCTTCCGCCTGTGCTGCGCAGCCTGTTTGCCTATAATCTCACCTACGGATCGCTCGCCGGTTTCATGATCGCGCTTTTCTTTTTCTGGCTGGTGGGCTTAGGGATGGTTGCAGGGGCGGAACTGAACGCGGCACTTGCCGAAACGCCCGAGGAAGAACGCAACCGCATCGGTGGACCCGCCAATGATGAGGCGGCAACCGCTGCTGGTAAGGAGGACGAAACGCAATGAGTGGACTGATGGCTGGCAAGAAGGGCCTCATCATGGGGCTCGCCAATGACAAGTCGCTGGCATGGGGCATTGCGAAGAAGCTGCACGAGCAGGGCGCTGAAATGGCCTTTTCCTACCAAGGCGAAGCGCTGAAAAAGCGCGTCGGCCCGTTGGCCGAGCAGGTCGGCAGCGATTTTCTGATCGAATGCGATGTGGCCGATATGGCGAATATGGACGCCGCCTTCGCCGAGATTGAAAAGCGCTGGGGCAAGCTTGATTTCCTCGTCCATGCCATCGGCTTTTCTGACAAAAGCGAGCTGCGCGGCAAATATGTCGACACCAGCCTCGATAATTTCCTGATGACGATGAATATTTCGGCCTACTCACTCGTCGCCGCTGCCAAGCGCGCTGCTCCGCTGATGAGTGAAGGCGGCTCCATCGTCACGCTCACCTATTACGGCGCGGAAAAGGTGATCCCGCATTATAATGTGATGGGCGTTGCCAAGGCCGCGCTGGAAACCAGCGTGCAATATCTCGCCAATGATCTGGGGCCAGACAACATTCGGGTCAACGCGATCAGCGCGGGGCCGATCAAGACCCTGGCGGCAAGCGGGATCGGCGATTTCCGCTATATCCTGAAATGGAACGAGCTGAACGCGCCGCTGCGCCGCAATGTCACGATCGAGGATGTGGGCGGCGCGGGCCTTTACCTGTGTTCGGACCTGTCATCGGGCGTGACGGGGGAAACCCATCACGTGGATGCGGGCTATCACGTCGTTGGCATGAAGCAGGAAGACGCGCCCGATATCGCGCTAGGCTAATCCTTAGAGCGCGCCGGGTTCTGCGGGCGGCGGTGTCGCATCGAGCGGCACCTGCTCTTCATCATCGTCGAATTCGGGTGCGGGCAGATCGCGCGGCGGCATGCGATCGGGATCGACGATGTCGGCAGGCGGCGCGTCGGGATCGACCACTTCATCGCCAACTGGCTGGGCCTGCGCACGGCGGCGGCGCTCCAGTTCGGCGTCTTCCAGCTCTTCCACGCGCTCCTGATAGATCGCCGCATCTTCATCGATGGTGGAAAGGCGCTCTTCACGCGCGGCTGCGATCAGTTCGCCCATGCGCACTTCGCGGCCTGCGGCACGCTCGGCATAGGCCTGCTCGATCATCTGCATGGTGCAACCATGCGCCGCGCCCGAACCAACGGGCGTGCATGAAAGCGGGCCGAATGCGCCGACGACTTCGAGACTTTCGAAGCGATTGTTCCAGCTTTCGTTCTGCGGCGAGTCGCTATTGCGTAGCTGCGGCGGGATGCGATAGCGCTCCGATTCATTCATGCGCGCGCACACGGTGATCGTGTTTTCGTCCGATTCGGGGCACTCGTCATCGCCATAGACGATGATCTGGTTCACCCGGTCTCCGGCCTCATCCTGCGCAGCAGCAGGCGCGGCGGAAAAAGATATGGCAATGGCCGAAGCGGCGGACAGGGCGAGAAGGCGAGTCATGATAATCCCTCGGGTCACAAGTGTTTCGCGCATAGAGCGCTTCATCCCTTGAACGGGCGATGAAGCCATTTGTGTCGCGATTTTTATCAGATTTTCTCGGAAATGCGGATAGCCGCCTTGCAGCCGAGACGAATGACAGCGTGAAGCAGCGGATACCCCGGCGTTTCTTCCGCCCCGTGTGCAATCGCCGCATCGCGGTGCTCGCGCTCGTCTTCGCGGAAGCGGTGGATCATATCGGCAAGCTCAGGGTCATCGCCATCTGCTTCCAACTCATCGAGCTGGCGGGAATAATGAAGGTCTATTTCTTCCTCGACCGCCGCTGTGCAGGCCATCGCCGCCTTGGGGCCGAGCAGTGCTGTGCCTGCACCCAGCGCATAGCCTGCGACATTCCAGAACGGCTGGAGGAGCGTCGGGCGAACCCCGCGCTTGGCGATCAGCGCATCGAATTCCGCGCGGTGGCCGGCTTCCTGCTCTGCCATGGCGCGGATTTCGGCTGAATGCGGGCCGCGTTCCCCCATCACGGCAAGCTGACCGGCATAGATGCGCGTGGCGCCGAACTCGCCCGCCTGATCGACGCGGATCATTTCCGAACGGTCTTTTGTGGCGGTCATACGCGTTTCTCCTTCGCTATCAGCAACACCCATATGGTGATGGCGCTGCCGATGGAAAGAAGCGCATTCCACCCTGCGAGGGAAATACCGAGGAAAGACCATGGCGCGATATCGCAGCGAATGACATCGAGCGACATGGCATCACCCGTCGTCGCGCAACCTGTGATTCCGCGCCACCAGCCGTACTCGACCCCGGCATGAAAGGCTCCGATCAGGCCCGAAGCGAGAATGGCGAGCGCCGCAAGGGCGATCCAAAGCTTTTTTGGCGGGGCAGCGAAAGACAGCAGTGCAAGACCCACGGCAGCGAAATGTGGATAGCGCTGCCACCAGCACATTTCGCACGGAAACAGGTCGAACCCGTATTGCGAAATATACGCGCCCGCGAGCAGCGCAGCAGGAACAGCCAGCGCAAGCCGCTGGGCCAGGCGATCAGACGCGTCTGTGAGGTTGGTCATGGTATCGGAGGCTTAGCGCTCGCGGGAGGCCAGGGAAATACCGGTCGTGCGGCGCAGGGTGCGCACGGCATAGTCGAGCTGGAAGTCGTCCACGCCCTGCGCTTCCAATTCCTCGGCGGTCAGCTGGAAGCGTGGATCGTCGATCCGGTCACGCTCGAGGCCTTCGTCCTCAACCCCGATCTCATTGATCAGATGACCGCGCAAATCGCTTTCGCGCAGGGCAAGGCGCTGGCGGCGTTCGGCATCGGGATCGGAAAGCTGCGGCACGCGAATATCGGGCTCGATCCCGCCTTCCTGCACGCTGCGGCCCGAAGGCGTGTAATAGCGCGCGGTAGTTAACTTGAGCGCTGTGTCGCGCGTCAGCGGAAGCAGCGTCTGCACGCTACCTTTGCCGAAGCTGCGTTCACCCATCACCAGCGCGCGGCGATGATCCTGCAGCGCGCCTGCAACGATTTCGGATGCCGAGGCGGAGCCTTCATCGATCAAAACGATGATTGGCAGACCTTCTGCCACATCGCCGCGATAGACCGTCTCTGCCTCGTAAAACACACTGTCGCGCCGGGTGCGGCCGCGTTGCGACACGATCTGACCGTCGGTCAGGAACAGGTCGGACAGTGCGACAGCTTCATCGAGCGAACCGCCCGGATTGCGGCGCATGTCGAGCACAAGGCCGGCAAGGCCGCCCGGCGCCTGCCGCTGCAGACTTTCCAGCGCGCCTCGCACATCCGCGCCCACATCGGCAGAGAATTCGTTCACGCTGATATGGCCGATGTCATCGCCGATCAGCTCCCACGTCACCGGCTCCAGCTCGATCACGCCGCGCGTCACCGTCACTTCGAAGCTGTCGGCACGGCCGGGACGGAAAATCGTCACTTCGACATCAGAACCGGCAGGTCCGCGCATTTGTGCAACGGCTTCGTCGACTTCGAGGCCGTAGATCAGTTCGCCATCGATATGGGTAATGTAATCGCCCGCCGCGATCCCGGCGCGCTCGGCAGGGCTGCCGCGGAACGGCGAAATGACTTTCACCGCGCCATCTTCCATCTGGATGGTGATGCCGAGACCCTGGTAATTGCCGTCAATCATCGTGGTCAGCCGCTCCATCGCGGCGCCATCGATATAGGCGCTGTGCGGATCGAGCGATGCCAGCATGCCGTCGATAGCGCCCCGGATCAGGACTTCATCCTCGACCGGCTCCACATAGCTTGCCTTGATCCGCTGGTACGTCGCGAAAAGACGCGCAAATTCCGGCGAAGCGCGGCCTTCAACCTGCGCGATGGCGGCAGTGGTGACGGGCATCAGCGCGACAGCGGTGCACAGGGCAGCGGCACGGATGGCGGGGGCAAACTTCATAGTACGGTATTCCTAGACGGGTTGAGTCCCATTGCCCCGGGTTTATCGCACAGCGGCGCTTAACGCCAGATGAGGAAGTAGAGCTCAGGATACGAACGTAATTGGATTTACAGGCTCACCATTGCGCCTGAGTTCCAGTGTCACGCTGGGCCTGTCTGGCCCGGCGACGCCTAAGGGCGCTCCGCCGACTACGTCCTGCCCGACGCGCACATCGCTGCGGGCGAGGCCAGTGATGAGGCTGGTCCAGCCGCCGCGGTGTTCGATGATAACGATCTGGCCGTACCCGCGGTAAGGGCCTGCAAAAGCGATCCGCCCGTTGGCTGGCGCAACGACTTGCGCGCCAGCAATGGGGCCGAGCGTCAGCCCCTGGCTCAGCCCTGCCTCCTGCGGCGCGCCGAAGCCGGTAAGGGTGCGCCCGGCAACGGGCAGGATGTAGGGTGACGGCGGCGCATCTGCCGCGCCAGCTGAAGCGCTCGCTGAGGGAATACTGCCAGACGCGGCGCCGGACGCGTCGGTAACCCTTGCAGACGCTGGCGATGCAGGGCGCAATTGCGGTCCGGGCAGCGCGGCAAGCCTTTCCCGCAAGGCGGCAGCGCGATCGAGCCGATCCACCAAGCCGTCGAGATCCCGCGCCTCTTCCGCCAGTGCGAGTGCACGTTCGGCTTCGCGATCTGCCGCGCTGTCGGCAGCGCGCGCGGCGAGGCGTTCGCGGCTTTCAATTTCTGCGAGTTCGTCGCGCCGCTCGGCTAGCGCCGCTTCATCTGCGGACAGCGCTTCGGCGGCGGCGGCTGCTTCACGACTTAATTCGGCGGAGCGGGCGATCTGCGTGCGCAATCCTTCGGTGCTCTGCTGCACCTGCGGCACAGCATTGTGCAGCATGGCGCGAAGGTGGACGACATCGGACACATCGCCTGGGCGAAGCACGGAAAAGGCGACCGGGCGGCGCGAGAATTGCTGGAGCGCGGCGGTGAGGCGCACGATCGGGCGCTGCTCACGGCCCAATTCTTCACGCAGATCGTCGCGTTCGCGCACGATCATCGTCATGCGAGCGCGGGCGGCGGCTATTCCGGCTTCGGCCTGCTGGATGCGCGCGGCAATCGCCGCAGCCTCGCGAGCGGCGCGTTCGGCGGCATCTTCGGCCTCGGCAGCTTCTGCTTCCAGCCGTTCACTGCGCGCTTCGGCAGCGCGGCGTTCCTGCAGCGCTTCGGCGAGCGCGGCGCGGGTATCGTCGGGATCATCGAGAGCGGGCGCACGCTGGCCCACGGCGGCGACTGCGCAGAGCAGCGCCGATCCGCCCAGCAGGAATAGTCTGTGATTGAGCCACGCCATGGGCGCTATCCTGCCCGATGATAGGGATGGCCTGCAAGGATGCTTGTCGCGCGAAATAGCTGCTCCATCAGCATGGCCCGGGCGAGAAGATGCGGCCAGGTTGCCTTGCCATATGAAAGCAGAAGATCCGCCTCTGCGCGCTCGGCAGCAGAATGACCATCGGCGGCGCCCAGCACGAAGCGGCATTCGCGCATGCCATCATCGCGCCAGCGTTCGAGAATGGCGGCGAGCTCCTCGGAGCCAAGGTTTTTGCCTTTTTCGTCGAGCAGGACGGTTTTAAAAGGGGCCGATGGTTTGGGGATTTTCCCGCCTGTTTCAGGCAGTTCCGTAAGCTTGAGCGGCCACTGGATGCGTTTGGCATAGCGATCGACGAGTTCACCTTCGGGAGAGCGAGCGATCTTACCGCGTGCGATCACATGTAATAGCATTCAGTCCTCTCCCTGCCAGACCCATGCATGCTCAATTGAGGCATCGCATTTGGAGCAACCATTTTTGGCAGGGAAAATCACGAACATGCGATCGAAGAAGCGATGGCGACATTTGCCGCAATGCACCGTCTTGTAAGCGCGCTTTGCCAGCCAGAACTGCACGCCCATGGCCACCAGCAAAAGTATGAAACCGAAGGTGAAAAGAGGCTCTCGCGAAAGGCGAAACGGCCCGTTGATCGCGCTGTAGACCACCAATGCAGCGAACAGACCCCAAGATGCCCACATGGCGCGGTTGGCCATCCGATATCGCGACTGTGCGCTCACAAAAACCTTCCCAAAATCGTCGCCCTAAGGCGGCGACAAAGGCCGAATTGGCCGCCCGCAGGTGCCGCGCAGCGTAGCGGAGCGATTAGCACCGAGGAAGTCCGCGCGGATGCGCGGACTCAAATCAATCAAGCACTACCCATCTGGCGAGTTTTACCGTCTTCGCCAAAGCCCCACATCCGCTCCAGATTATAGAAGCTGCGGACTTCGGGCCGGAACAGGTGCACCACCACGTCTCCGGCATCGATCAACACCCAGTCGGCAGCCGGCAGGCCTTCGACACGCGGCATGGCCTTGCCCGATTGCTTGATCTTTTCCGCCAGCTTGTTCGCCATGGCGGCGACCTGACGGGTGGAGCGGCCCGAGGCGATGATCATGTGATCCGCGATCGAGCTTTTACCCTCGAGCGGAATGGAGACCATTTCCTGCGCCTGATCATCATCGAGCTGCTGGAGGACAAGCTCGTGAAGCGAGCCGGGTTTTGCGTCTTGCGGAGTTGCGTATTCAGTCATGGATAGGAGTGTAGCTGTTGCGGCGGGACTGCCATTTGCGGCTGCGCGCGTTTCTGCGGCATTGCTGGGCTGGGTCATCGCGTTTGATCATGCTCCTGAAATGGGAATGGAAACAAGCCTTTCCAAGAGCTGACTGCATTATGCGCCACCTCCCGGACTGGTTTCATGGATGAGGGAATGCGTTACGTCGTCCCGCGGCACAGGCCCGGCATAGCCGTCTGCCCATTGGGGATCTGCGCGGCGGATCGCTGTCGCCGAGCGCGGATCGGGATCAAAACGCAGTTCTATCAGCGCAGGTGCGCTCCATTCGCTCCGGTTATGAAGTCCAACTGCAGACAACCGGTATTTCCGCAGCCAGGCCATTGCGGGGCTCGCGATAGCATCATCGTCATAACCCGGACGGGCGATTACGGCAATGGGCATCTGCCTCGCTATACCGCGCCAATCCTTCCAGCGGTGGAATTGGGCGAGATTGTCTGACCCCATCAGCCAGATGAAACGACGCTTGGGATAGCGCAGGCTGAGTGCGTGCAACGTGTCCACCGTGTAGCGCGTGCCAAGCTGCTGTTCGATTGCCGTCACGCGGATTGGCGCGCGGCGGCTCATGGCCTTGGCCGATTTCACCCGCGCGGCGAGCGGCGCCATGCCCTTTTTCGGTTTCAACGGGTTGCCGGGGGAGACCATCCACCAGACCACATCCAGCCCCAGCGCATCGGCTGCGAACAGCGAAATGCGACGGTGGCCGACATGGGCGGGATTGAAACTCCCGCCCAACAGGCCGGTGACGGACCCGGTTTGGTTCAAGTGTGCAGGCCGCTCAGGAACGCGCCTGGCCTTGGCCAAGCACCTGCCATTTATATGTCGTCAGACCTTCCAGCGCGACGGGTCCGCGGGCGTGCAGGCGACCGGTGGCAATGCCGATTTCTGCGCCAAGCCCGAATTCGCCGCCATCGGCAAACTGGCTCGAGGCGTTATGCATTACGATTGCGCTATCGACTTCATCGAGGAAACGCTGCGCCGCGGCATCGTCTGCCGTCACGATCACATCGGTGTGCCCGGAAGAATGCGCTGCGATATGCTCGAGCGCCTCACCAATCCCGTTGACCACTGCGACGGACAGGATGGCATCGAGATATTCGGTGTCCCAATCCTCATCATCGGCAGGTTTGATCCGATCATCGAGTTCCTGCGCCCGCGCATCGCCGCGCAATTCGCAGCCCGCATCGAGTAAGGCTGACAGGACATCGGTGCAATCATCAAACAGGCTGTCGATCAAAAGCGTTTCCATCGCCCCGCAAATGCCGGTGCGGCGCATTTTCGCATTGAGCGCGATTTCGCGCGCCATTTCCGGATCGGCGTCGGCATGGATATAGGTGTGGCAAATGCCATCGAGGTGAGCGAGCACAGGAACGCGCGCATCTTCCTGCACACGGGCAACCAGGCTCTTGCCGCCGCGCGGCACGATCATGTCGACGAGCCCTGCAGCTTTCAGCATCGCGCCAACTGCCTCGCGGTCCTGCGTCGGCATAAGCTGGATCGCATCTTCGGGCACGCCTTCCTGGCTGACGCCTTTCACGAAAGCGGCATGCAGCGCGCGATTGGAATGCACCGCTTCGCTACCTCCACGCAGCAGTGCAGCATTGCCTGACCGCAGGCACAGGGATGCCGCGTCTGCGGTTACGTTGGGGCGGCTTTCATAAATGATGCCGATGAGGCCAATCGGAATGCGGCGGCGCACGAGAGTCATACCCGCAGGAGCTTCGGACCGACTGATTTCTTCGCCTACCGGATCGGGAAGGGAGGCAACGTTCTCAATCGCGCTCGCGATACCTTCCAGCCGCTCGGCATCCAATTTCAGGCGATCGAGCATCGCGCCGGAAAGGCCGCGAGCTTCCGCTTCGCTCAGATCTTTTGCATTCGCTTCGAGGATCGTGGCCTCATCTCGGCGGATTGCCGCAGCAGCAGCGCGCAGCGCTTCGGCTTTACGCTCATCGCCAATTCGAGCGAGCTTGCGCTGGGCGGCACGGCCGCGTGTTGCCAATTCTTTTATCAGCTCTTCAGGCGACAGGGTGGAGGGATCGGGCGTGTTTGACATATCGTTCATAAAAATTCTCAGTCAGCTCTTATCTGCTTTCGACATGGGCTCTTGCTGACCAATCGCAAGCGACGTCGAATCGTTCCGAGACAACTTGGTTCCCGCTTTCGGCAATAAAATTGTGAACGTTAAAACGATTCATCGCATCGAACGTCCGTTTCGCCCTGTGCTGGGCAAGGTTGACTCGACCTTGGCGCTATGTTGGGTATGGACCCGACACAACAAAAAGCTTCCAAAACACACGGGGTCGTTTTGCAAAAAGAAACCGCTGGCGGAAAATGGGATCGCCTGCGGAGCTGGTTTCCAGAGCGTGAGTTTTTCATGCGCTCTCAGGGACAGGTCCGCTTCATAACCATCACCACACGCATGCAGATGACAGTTGCAGCCGTTGTGCTCGCAGCCGTGCTTGGCTGGGCGATTTCGATGAGCGTGATGGCTTTCAATCAGTATCGCGCTAGTTCGGAGCGCGCTTCGCTGCTGGAGCGTGAAGCGCATGTCGCGCAGAGCGAAGAACGCTTCGACGCCTATTCGGACGATCTTGATGCGACTGTGGCCGATCTTCAGGCCCGCCAGGAAATGCTCGACGGCATCGTAGAGATGCTCCCGGAAGATCTCGTCGCCGAGGCGGAAGACACTGTCTCCGACAGTTCCGAGGAATCGGCAGAGCTTATCAGCATGATGCGCGAAGTTTTCCCTGAGGCAGTTGGCCTCGCACAGATCGAAGCGCGCCAGCTCGCAACGGTTGAAGCGCTGACGCTTTATGCCGATCGCCGCGCGGCGCGCGCGGAAGCTGCAATTCGTGAGCTTGGCCTGGACCCTCGGCAAGTCGCCGACAGTTCGACCGCGATGGGTGGTCCTTTCGAAGGCATGTTCGGCGATGGTGACAGCGCAATCGATCCGCGCTTCGAGCGCCTCGGCCTCAGCCTTGCCCGTATGAGCGCGCTGGAACGCGGCATGGAGACCATCCCGCAATTTATGCCCGCCGATATCAACTCGATTTCTTCGGGCTTCGGTTATCGCCGCGATCCGTTCAATGGCCGCGCCACCATGCATTCCGGCCTCGATTTCCGGGCTCCGCATGGCGCACCGATTTACGCTGCCGCCGCTGGTGAAGTGACCTTTGCGGGCCGCAAGTCGGGCTACGGCAATGTAGTGGAAATCACTCACAACACTGGCATCGTGACGCGCTATGCGCATATGTCCGGCTTCAATGCCCGTGTCGGCATGGCAGTAGAAGCTGGTGATCGTATCGGCGCCATCGGCAGTACTGGCCGTTCAACCGGACCGCACCTGCACTTTGAAGTGCGCGTCAACGGCCGCGCGGTAAACCCGCGGCATTTCCTGGAGACTGCTCCCCATGTTCTCGAAGAAGCCCGCGCAGAATTCGCGCCCCATGCCGCAGCGGCAGGCCAGTGACATGAAGGGTAATTCCGGCAGCACATTCTCTGTCATCGGCACCGATGTAACGATCCGCGGCAATATCGAAGCCACGGTGGACCTCCATGTCGATGGCCGCGTTCATGGCGATATCGCCTGCGCCTCTCTGGTACAGGGTGAAGACAGCCACATCGAAGGCGAAATCAAGGCAGAGACTGCGCGCCTTTCAGGCAGCGTGCATGGCCGGATCGAGGCGAAGAACCTCGTCGTGCTGAAGTCCGCCAAGATCGACGGCGATGTCAGCTACGAAACGCTGACGATCGAGCAAGGTGCTCACGTCGATGGACGTTTCGCACCGCTCGGCGCGAAGAATGGCAAGGCTGTACCGACCGGCAATCCTGTCGCTGCAAAGCCTGCCAAGACTGACGCGCCAAGCGGCGGATTGCCGCTGACGAACTGAGTCACCAGCGCACAATCAGATTTTCCAGTTTGGGAGGGAGGGGCGGTCCATCGGGCCGCCCCAACTCGTTTAGGGCTTAGATCGAGTCCTTGTCGGGCTCGGGCTCGGGATTGGCTTCGGCTTCGCGCTTGGCTTCGAGCCATGCTTCAGCTTCGGCTTCCTGCGCCGCCTGGGCTGCCGCCTTGGCCGCCTCTTCGCGCTCTTTGCGCAGCTCCTCGATCAGCTTTTCCTTGTCGTCGCGCGGATCGCCAACGACCACCGGCGCCTCTTCGCCTTCCACAGGCTCTGCCGGAGCAACGCGCTTGGCGGCCTTCGCCACTGCTGCGTCAAGCTCACGCTGCGAGCACAGGCCAAGCGTTACCGGGTCCTTCGGCTGGATGTTGGCAATGTTCCAGTGGCTGCGCTCACGAATCGCATTGATCGTATTGCGCGTCGTGCCGATGAGGCGGCCGATCTGCGCATCGGAAATTTCAGGGTGGTTGCGCAGGATCCAGGCGATACCATCGGGCTTGTCCTGCCGCTTCGACACCGGCGTATAACGCGGGCCCTTTGTGCGGCTGACATCGACCGGAGCCTTCTGCATCTTGAGCGAATATTCAGGATCGGCCTGGCCGCGTTCGATTTCCTCATGCGTCAGCTCGCCAGAATGCACCGGATCGCGCCCGGTGTATTTCGAGCTGGCGAGATCATCCGCCATGGCCTGCACTTCAAGAATGTGAAGGCCGCAGAATTCCGCGATCTGCGTGAAGCTCAATGCGGTATTGTCCACCAGCCAGCTGGCAGTCGCGTGCGGCATGAGGGGTTTGGGCTGATCAGCCACGATGTTTCTCCGAAATAAAAGGGCCGCCCCTCACGGGACGGCCATTGCGAGGGTGATGTAGGCGGTTTCGCGCTTGCTCGCAAGCTTTTGCGCCGTGCGCGGGTGCGGCGGAGTGCTCAGGCGGTGCGCAATACTCTGCGATCGCGAGCCGGGGCCGGTTCGATAAGCGCCAGTCCGGCAAGAAATTGCCGGGTACTTTCCCGCCAGCTGAAGGATTGGCCATGGACAAGACAATCTGCTCGGTCGAGCGCAAGCGCGGCTGCGATCGCTTGGTCGAGGTCCTCCGCAATCGCGCCGCTTTCCGGCCGCAGCACATCAAGCGGTCCCTGCACCGGGAAAGCAGCGACAGGTGTTCCGCAGGCAAGTGCTTCGATCATCACAAGGCCAAACGTGTCGGTGCGGCTAGGGAAAACGAAGACATCAGCGCCCGCATAGCAGGCGGCGAGGTCTGCGCCTTTGCGGCTGCCGAGAAAATGTGCATCGGAGAATTGCGTCTTCAGTTTGGCGAGCGCGGGGCCGTCTCCCACCACCACTTTCGATCCGGGATGAGCGCTGCGCAGGAAAGCTTCGATGTTCTTCTCCACCGCGACCCGGCCGACATAGAGCTGTATCGGTCTCGGCAGGCTGAAAAACATTTCCGGCGGCAGGTGATCGGGGTGGAACACAGAAATATCCACACCGCGAGACCAGTGATGCAATTGCGTGAGGCCGTGAGCGCGCAATTCCTCACGCACGCTTTGGGTCGCGACCATGATGCGCTCGGCTGGTCGATGAAAGCGGCGGATGACGGGCCAGAACAATCCCGCAGGCAGGCCCGTACGCCGCGAAAGATATTCGGGGAACTGCGTATGGTAGGCCGTCGTAAAAGGAATGCCGCGCTTAATGCACCACCGCCGCGCTGCCGAGCCGAGCGGACCTTCAGTGGCGATATGGATCGAATCCGGCGCAAACCGCTCCAGCCGCTTCCCCACTCCGTGCTTGCCGGTCAGCGCGAGCCGAATTTCGGGATAGGAGGGCGCAGGAATGGATCGGAAGTCACCCGGCGAGATGATCTGGACGCTGTGCCCCTGCCGCAGCAATTCACCCATCACTGTGGTGAGCGTACGGACGACGCCATTGACCTGCGGATGCCAGGCATCGCTGACGATGGCGATCTTCATGCCGCCTCTGCCACTGCGGGCGCTTCAGCGTCGCGCTTTGCGACTTCCTCGGGCCAGTGAAGGATTTCCATGCGCCCGTCGAAATGTTCGACCAGTGCATTGCAGCCCTCAACCCAATCGCCATCATTCCAATATTCGGTGTCCCCGAACATGCGATGCTCTGCCGTGTGGATGTGGCCGCATACCACGCCATCGACACCGCGTTCTGCGGCCGCGCGGGCGACGACTTCTTCGTATTTGCCGATGAATTCGACGGCGTTCTTTACCTTGTGCTTCGCCATTTTGCTGAGCGACCAATAGGGCAAATCAAGCCGCCGCCGCACGACATTGACCCAGTAATTGGCCCGCATCGAGAGATGGTAAAGCGCGTCCCCCACAAAGGCGAGCCAGCGGTGTGATAGCATGACGGCATCGAATTCGTCGCCATGCAGCACCATCAGCCGCCGCCCATCGGCGGTATCGTGAAAGGCAGCGCGCTGGATCTCAATCCCGCCGAAATTCATACCTGAAAATTGCCTCAGCATTTCGTCATGATTGCCGGGAATGTAGATGATCCGCGTGCCGCGCTTGGCGCGTTTCAGGATCCGCCAGACGATGTCATTATGCTCTGCAGGCCAGTAGAACTTCTTCTTGAGCCGCCAGCCATCGATGATGTCACCGACCAGATACATGGTCTCGCTATCCACGCTGTCGAGAAAGTCGATCAGCAGCTCCGCATTGCAGCCCTTCGTGCCGAGGTGGACATCGCTGATCCACACGGTTCGGTATTTGCGCCGCTCTTCGCCGGAGCGCTCTGGTACGGTGGGTTTCGGGGGCTCAGCACTGCCGGACACATAATCCGCCAGGCTTTCAACTACGCCGTTATTGCCGAATTCGCCTTCGAAATACTGGCCAAACATGCTGCCACATCCCTTGTCGCCACATCCTGGCTAAGGTCAGATGACAGCGAATTATGACATGCGAATCGCAGTTTGGCGGCAGTTCGGCGACAGTATGACGGTTGCGAGTCAGTCCTCTGCGACGCGCAACACGATTTTGCCGATGTGGTCTCCCGCTTCCATACGTGCATGAGCGGCGGCCGCCTCGCTTAGAGGGAAAATCTGATCCATTGCCGGGCGCAACTCTTCATGCTCGACTGCAGGCCAGACTTCGCGGAAAAGTTCATCGGCAATCATGCCTTTGAAGACATCGCTGCGCTGGCGCAACGTCGATCCGGTCACCATCTGGCGCTTCATCATCAGCTTGATCATGTTGATCTCTGATTTGGGCCCGCCAAGCGTTGCGATAATGACCAAGCGACCATCCTCCGCGAGGCAATCCAGATTGCGCTGCGCGTAATCTCCCGCCACCATGTCCAGGATCAGATCGCAGCCGCGCCCTTGGGTAATTTCCAGCACGCGGGCGGAGAAATCCTCCGACTTGTAATTGATAGCCTGATCCGCGCCAATTTTCCGCGCCGCTGCGCATTTATCGTCCGAACCGCAGGTGACGATCACTGTCAGCTCGAACAGCTTGGCCAGTATGATGGCGGTCGTGCCAATCCCGCTTGTTCCGCCATGAACCAAAAGCACCTCTCCATCGCGCGCAAAGCCGCGCTGGAAGACATTGTGCCACACTGTGAAAAGCGTTTCGGGAAAGGCCGCCGCTTCTTCCATCGAAAGATTATCAGGCACCGGAAGGCAGTGTTCCGGCCGCGCGATGCAATATTGGGCGTAGCCGCCGCCGGCGACGAGGGCGCAGACGCGCTTGCCCATCTCGCCCGGATCGACACCTTCGCCCAGCGCCACCACCGCGCCGGAAATCTCCAATCCCGGCAGATCAGAGGCGTTCTCGGGTGGCGGATAGAGACCCATTCGCTGGAGGCAATCGGGCCGATTAACGCCCGCATGGCTGACTTTCACCAGCATTTCGCCCGCAGCAGGCTGCGGCACGGCGCGCTCTGCCAATTGCAGGACTGCAGGCCCGCCCGGCTCGCTGATTTCGACAACCTGCATCTTGCCCGGCAAGGCATCGCCCCCATTGCGGCTCATCGCATCCCCGTTACATCGCCCACTTTCTCCACCACCCCTAAGGCCGCACGCCATTGACAGCAAGCGCGGCGAGAGGGATGTTCTATGCCAATGGACGATGACCTGCCCCGTCGGCGCAGTGACGCCGCAGCCGGACTGGCTGGCGAGAGCCTCGACAGCTATTCGCAGGACGAATTGATGGAGCGCGTGGCGCTGCTGGAGGCGGAAATCGCGCGGGTAAAGGCGCAGCACGCCAAGGCCGCCGATCATCGCAAACTGGCGGATAGCCTGTTCAAATCGAAGGGCAGCGACGGGTGAGGCTGGTAAGGCCTTTCGGACCCCTCGCAATTGCGCAGAAGCGCACCATATCTTTCACGTCAGATAAAACAGCTTCGTTGAAAGCTTATTTTATTCGCTGCATTTTGCCTGTGTTCAGCACTGTCCCCGCAGCTTTTCTTTCCGCCGCCTTCCCGGCCAGACCATAATCCAAGGACGATAATGCCAAAGTTTGCGCAAAATCTCGAAAAAACGCTCCACACAGCGATCCAGCATGCGATCGATCGTACGCATGAATATGCGACGCTCGAACATCTTCTGCTGGCGCTGGTAGAAGATAGCGACGCGGCCGAGGTCATGAGCGCGTGCGGCGTCGACGGGGAAGAGCTGGCGAGCGTCGTTCGCCAGTACCTTGATCAAGAATATCAATCACTTAAATCAGAAGATGACACCGATCCGCAGCCGACTGCCGGCTTCCAGCGGGTGATCCAGCGCGCCATTCTGCATGTGCAGTCTTCGGGCAAAGACATGGTGACCGGCGCGAATGTGCTTGTCGCCCTGTTCTCTGAGCGGGACAGCTATGCGGTCTATTTCCTGCAGCAACAGGATATGAGCCGCCTCGATGCGGTCAGCTTCATCAGCCACGGCATCGGCAAGAACGGCCGGCAGATTGCCGATCGTCCTGCTGAAGGCGCGGAAGACGAAACCGCAGCAAAGCCAGAGGAAAAGGCTGAAAAGAAAAAGGATTCGGCGCTCGACCAGTTCTGCGTCAATCTCAACCAGAAGGCGCTCGACGGTAAAGTCGATCCGCTGATCGGACGCGGTCCGGAAGTTGATCGCACGGTGCAAATCCTCTGCCGCCGTTCGAAGAACAACCCGCTTTATGTGGGCGATCCCGGCGTCGGTAAAACCGCGATTGCAGAAGGCCTGGCGCGCAAGATTGTCGAAGGCGACGTGCCCGAAGTGCTTGAACCGGCGGTGATTTACGCGCTCGACATGGGCGCGCTGCTGGCTGGCACGCGCTATCGCGGCGATTTCGAAGAGCGACTGAAACAGGTCGTCAATGAACTTGAAAAAATGCCCGATGCCATTCTTTTCATTGACGAAATTCACACCGTCATCGGCGCTGGTGCCACCAGCGGCGGAGCGATGGATGCGTCCAACCTGCTGAAGCCCGCTCTTTCCAGCGGCGCAATCCGCTGCGTGGGTTCGACGACTTACAAGGAATTCCGCAATCACTTCGAAAAGGATCGCGCCCTGCTCCGCCGGTTCCAGAAGATCGATGTGAATGAGCCGAGCATCGAAGACACGGTGAAAATCCTCAAGGGGCTGCGCAGCGCCTTTGAAGAGCATCACAAGGTCAAATACACGCCCGACGCCATCAAAACCGCGGTCGAGATGAGCGCGCGCTACATCAATGACCGTAAATTGCCCGACAAGGCAATCGACGTGATTGATGAGGTTGGCGCGATGCAGATGCTCGTCCCGCCGAGCCGCCGCCGCAAGACGATTACTGCCAAGGAAATCGAAAAGGTCGTGGCGACCATGGCGCGCATCCCGCCGAAATCGGTCAGCAAGGACGACAAGGCCGCGCTCGCCAATCTCGAGAAAGAGCTGAAGCGCGTTGTCTTCGGACAGGATCAGGCGATCGACAAGCTGTCGACGGCAATGAAGCTCAGCCGTGCAGGCCTGCGCGATCCGGACAAGCCCATCGGCTCGTTCCTGTTCAGCGGCCCGACCGGCGTCGGCAAGACCGAAGTCGCTCGCCAGCTCGCTTCCATCATGGGCATTGAGCTCAAGCGTTTCGACATGTCCGAATATATGGAGCGGCACAGCGTTTCGCGCTTGATCGGCGCGCCTCCGGGCTATGTCGGCTACGATCAGGGCGGTCTGCTGACCGATGCCATCGACCAGCATCCGCACTGCGTGCTGCTGCTCGACGAAATCGAGAAGGCGCATCCGGACCTGTTCAACATCCTGTTGCAGGTGATGGATAATGGCCGCCTGACCGATCATCACGGCAAGACGGTGGATTTCCGCAATGTCGTGCTGATCATGACGACCAATGCCGGCGCGTCTGACGCGGCAAAGCAGGGTATCGGCTTCGGCGCCGGGCAGAAGACGGAAGCTTCGGAAGAGGCGGTGAAGAAGATGTTCACCCCCGAATTCCGCAACCGCCTCGATGCCATTGTGCCCTTCGGCTACCTCGGCAATGAGACGATCAGCCGGGTGGTGGACAAGTTCATTCTCCAGCTCGAACTGCAGTTGGCCGACCAGAACGTACACATCCAGTTCGATGGTGACGCACGCGAATGGCTGGGCAAGCGCGGTTATGACAAGCTGATGGGTGCCCGCCCGATGGCTCGCCTGATCCAAGAGAAGGTCAAGCAGCCGCTCGCTGAAGAGCTGTTGTTCGGCAAGCTGGCACAGGGCGGCGAAGTGCATGTAAGCGTGAAGGACGAAAAACTAGCCTTCGAGCTGACACCTGCTCCGCCCAAGACCAAGGCGAAGAAAAAGCCCGCTGCGAAGAAGAAAACTGTCACCAAGAAGAAGCCGGATAGTCCGGCGGCTGATGGTGGATCGGAAAAGAAAAGCGAGGACTAGTCGAGGCGCGACGCGCGGGTTACACCTGCCGCCATGACGCCAAGATTTTCCGAAGCATTGTGGACGGCGGGGGCTGCGGCTCTCGCCGTTTGCGTTTCCGCTCCTGTTGCCGCCCAGTCGCTAAATGAACGCACCGCGATCAGCGGCCTCCCGCTTGAGGGGCCACGCGCTTCGATGCAGATCGAGCATGTCGATCTGGCGATCCAGGTGCTTCCGGATCAGCGGCGCATAGAAGGCTCTGCCGACTACACGATCAATGTGTCTGACCGGCTTGAGCAGCTGCAATTCGATCTCGATCCGCGTTACGCCGTGTCTCGCGTCGCCGTGGGCGGAGCTGAATTGCCTGCGAGCGCGATCAGCAATCCGGACGGACTTCTGACACTGGTGCTCTCCGATGCGGTTGAGGCCGGGGAGACTGTAGCGGTTTCCATCACCTATGCGGGCTCTCCGCATGTCGCCCGCAATGCGCCATGGGATGGCGGCATCGTATGGTCGGAGCATGAAGGCCAGCCATGGATCGCAACCGCCTTCCAAGGCGAGGGTTGCGATATGCTCTGGCCCTGCATCGACAATTTCACTCACCGTGTCGATACGATCGAGACGCGCTGGACAGTGCCGGGCGGCCTCGTTGCGACAGGCAATGGTGTGCTGGTGAGCGAGAATGACAACGGCGATGGCACCACCACTTTCCATTGGCGCGCACGTGATCCGAGCAATTACGGCGTGGTGCTGCAGATCGGCCCATATGAGCTTGCCGAGCGGATGTATGAGAGCCGCTATGGCAACACCATCCCGATCCGGTTCTGGCATCTTCCCGGCAATGGCAAAGATGCGCGGCGGCTGGTGCGCGAGACCGAGACCTATCTCGATTTCTTCGAGACGCTGATCGGGCCCTATCCGTTCGGAGACGAAAAGGCCGGCATCGTAGAGACGCCACATCTCGGCATGGAGCACCAGACAATCAACGCCTATGGTAATCGCTACCGGCCCGACCCTTTGGGCTATGACTGGCTGTTGCATCACGAATTCGCGCATGAATGGTTCGCCAACCAGCTGACGCATGCCAGCGTCAATCACATGTGGTTGCACGAAGGCATCGGCACGTGGATGCAGCCGCTTTACCTCGGCTGGATGCATGGGGAGATGTATTACACATCCGAAATGTGGCGCCAGCGCCAGATGATCAACAGCCGCGTGCCGCTCGTCCCGCCCGAAGGCCAGCTGCCCGATTACAATGATCGCGAGGCGGGCTGGGGAAGCGATATCTATGCCAAGGGATCTTGGGTCATGCACACGCTGCGCTATTTGGTGGGCGAAGATGTGACCTTCACCTCGCTCACCCGGCTGACTTACGGCACCGATACTCCGGTGCCTGGCCAGATCGAACCTGTAACGCGCACCACCGATGATTACCGCCTGATCCTTGAGGAGATGACCGGCGAGAACCTTGAATGGTTCTTCGATGCCTATTTCTATCAGCCCGAGCTGCCGCGGCTCGTCTCAGCCCGCGATGGCGACGTACTGACGCTGCGCTGGGAAACGCCTTCTGCGCTCGATTTCGAAATGCCCTTGGACGTGGTGGTGGACGGGGTGGAACAGCGGGTCGAAATGCCGGGCGGCACCGCACAGATGAGTCTGCCACGCGCCGACGCGCATGTGCTGGTCGATCCGCGCAACCAAATCCTTATGTATGACGAGGCGATCGCCCGCTGGCAGGAATCGCGCTGAACGGAACAGAGCGCGCGGCGGTGAATTCTCCTAGGGATGGCCGCACCTTTTTCCTGGATCAAACCTGACCCGCACGGGATCTACATCCCGCCCGCCGATTGCTGGATCGATCCCTCGCGCGCGGTGGACAAGGCGCTGGTCACGCACGGCCACGCCGACCACGCACGCGGCGGGCATGGCAAGACCGTCGCCACTCCCGAGACGCTCGCCATCATGGAGCTGCGCTACAACACGCGAGAGAACACGCGGCCGGTCGGATATGGCGAGACGGTGCGGCTCGATGGCGGAGTCGATGCGACCTATATTCCCGCGGGACACGTTCTCGGCAGCGCGCAGATCCTGCTCGAGCATGCGGGGGACCGGGTGGTGGTGACAGGCGATTACAAGCGCCGGCCCGATCCCACTTGCCCGGCTTTTGAAGTCACGCCCTGCGACATTTTCATCACCGAGGCGACATTCGGCCTGCCGCTGTTCACCCATCCTCCGATCGAGGACGAGATGGCGAAGCTGCTTTCCCGGTTGGATGCGCATCCCGACCGCTGCGTGCTTGTCGGCGCCTATGCGCTAGGCAAGGCGCAGCGCGTGATCGCGGAGTTGCGGGCGGCAGGGCACACGCAGCCGATCTATCTCCACGGCGCGATGGAGAAAATGTGCCGGCTCTATGAAGAGCACGGTGTCGATCTGGGCGAACTGCGCATGGTGATGGACCATGACAAGGACGATATGCGCGGACACATCGTCGTTTCACCGCCCAGCGCTCTTAATGACCGGTGGAGCCGCCGCCTGCCCGATCCGATCACCGCCATGGCCAGCGGGTGGATGCGGGTTCGCCAGCGTGCCCGGCAACGCAATGTCGAACTCCCGCTGGTTATCTCCGACCATGCCGACTGGGGCGAGCTGACGCGGACGATTCAGGAAGTCGACCCGCACGAAACATGGATCACGCACGGCCGCGAGGAAGCGCTGCTGCGTTGGCACCAGCTGCACCAGCGCCGCGCACGTGCGCTTGCGATGGTTGGGCGTGAGGATGAGGATGAATAATTGGAAGAGTTCGCCGATCTCCTTGAAGCTCTGGTCTACACCCGCTCCCGCAATGAAAAGCTGCGGCTGATTGCGGAGTATCTGCGCGAAACGCATGATCCCGACCGGGGCTGGGCTTTGGGCGCGCTGACGGACGGGCTCGATTTCAAAGCGGTCAAAAGCTCGACAGTGCGAAATTTGATGCAGGACCGGGTCGATCCGGTGCTGTGGAAACTCAGCCGTGACTTTGTCGGCGATACGGCAGAGACGACCAGCCTGTTATGGCCTGAGCCCCTCGGCGATGTCGCGCCTGCACCCACGGTGAGCGAGGCGGTCGCCGCGCTATCGGCGATGACGCGAAATACCGCGCCGACCGAATTGCCGAAAATGCTCGACCGGCTCGACCCGTCGGGGCGCTACGCGCTGATCAAACTGGCGACGGGCGGCATGCGCATTGGCGTATCGAGCCGCCTGGCCAAGGTCGCCTTTGCGCAGGCTTTCGAAGTCAGTGTCGATGATGTCGAGGAATATTGGCACGCGCTTGAGCCGCCTTTCGAAGAGCTCTTCGCTTGGGCCGCCGATGGCGCCGATCCGCCCGATACCGAGAACATCCCTCTTTTTCGGCCCTTCATGCTCGCGCATCCGCTGGAGGAGACGCGAGTCGATCTCAGTGACTATGCGGCGGAGTGGAAATGGGACGGCATCCGCGTCCAGCTGGTCCATGTCGCGGGGGAGACGCGGGTCTATTCGCGTTCCGGCGATGATATCAGTGCGACTTTTCCCGAAATGGTCTCTGCGCTCGACCGGCCTGCCGTCCTCGACGGCGAATTGCTGGTGCGCGGCGACATGCAGGGCGGCGAGGAAGGCGGCGCGGCGAGCTTCAACGCGTTGCAGCAGCGGCTCGGTCGCAAGACCGTGAGCAAGAAGATGCTTTCCGAAAGTCCGGCCTTTGTGCGGCTTTACGACGTGCTGTCTTGGGATGGCGAAGATCGCCGCGGGCTCGAATGGGAGAAGCGACGCGGAGTGTTGGAAGACCTCGTTCCGAAATTGCTGGACAGCCATTTCGATCTCTCCCAACTCGTTGAAGCGCGCGACTTCGATCATCTCGCCGAGATCCGCGAAGGGACGCGCGATGCAGCGATCGAAGGGCTGATGCTCAAAAAGCGCGACAGCCTTTATATTCCCGGCCGCAAAACCGGCCTGTGGTACAAATGGAAACGCGACCCGCTGCTGATCGACGCGGTGCTGATGTACGCTCAGCGCGGGAGCGGGAAGCGCTCGAGCTTTTATTCGGACTACACTTTCGGTTGCTGGGATGGCGACCCCGATGAGGGCGCTGAATTGCTTCCCGTCGGCAAGGCCTATTCGGGCTTCACCGATGCCGAGTTGAAAAAACTCGACAGGCTGGTGCGCCAGACCACGCTTAACCGCTTCGGCCCTGTGCGCGAGGTGGAGCGGACGCTAGTTTTCGAAGTCGCTTTCGATAGTGTTCACACCAGTAAGCGGCATAAATCAGGCCTCGCAATGCGCTTTCCCCGCATTCACCGCATCCGCTGGGACAAGCCCGTGCACGAGGCGGATAGGATCGAAAGCTTGAAGGCGTTGATCAAGGATTGAGTTAAGCACAAAATCGCTGGCCATGGGTCAGCGACCGAGCGCACAGCGCGACCCGCAGGTGCCGCGCAACGGGAACGTAGTCCCGGCGGAGCGAATAGCACGGAGGACGAAGCCGCGCATGCGGCTTCGCAAGACTAAGAAGTCGCGCCGCGCAACTCAGCCAGATGCCGCTGAGCCAATTTACAATATCGCTCGGTCTGGAATTTGATCTTGGCGATCTGCGCTTCGTCCTGCGTCTTGTAGTATTTCGCCGGGCGACCGATCCAGATTTCACCCGGTCCGATTTTCTTGTTCGGGCTGAGCAATGCGCCTGCACCAAGCATTCCGCCCTCGGCTATCCGCGCACCATCCATCGCCACGGCGCCCATCCCGACGAAAGCACGATTTGCGAGTTGGCACCCGTGGACGACCGCCATGTGGCCGATCACACAATCCTCGCCGATGACTGTGGGCTCGCCATCGGTATCGGGCCGCGGGCCCTCGACATGGAAGACGCTGCCGTCCTGCACGTTGCTCCGGGCGCCGACTTCGATGCGGTGGATATCGCCGCGCAGGACACAATTGTACCAGACGCTCGCTTCCGGCCCGATGGTGACATCACCGATGATCCGTGCGCCCGGCGCGATGAAGGCGCTGTCCGCGATCTGCGGGTACTTGCCATCAAATTCCAGGATTGTGGCGCCAGGAAATCTGTCATCGGTCACAGGAAGTTCTTCCATACAAGATAGGGCAGGATCGAGGCATAGTCATCGGTCCACACCTGACCTTCTGGCTCTTCAAGCTCATTCCAACCGCCTTCATCGACCAGCGCCTGCACCCGCGAAGGATCGCGCGACAGCGCGACCCAACTCGACGCGAACAGCTCGTTCTCCTGTTCTTCCCCGTCGCTCCGCACGCGCGCGGTGAGCCCGCGTGACGCAGCGAGCTGAGCAATCACCGGCTCGAGCCGGATATAATTGTTCGAGATATGCATGACCAGCAGGCCGTCATCGGGAATGGCGCGCAAATAGATGTCGAGCGCTTCGAGCGTCAGCAGGTGCAACGGGATGGCATCCGAACTGAAGGCGTCGATCACAAGGATATCGAAACTGTCAGCCGACATTTTCTCCAGCTCCAGCCGCGCATCGCCGATGACGGTAGGGCTGTCCGGCGCGCAATCGGAGAGATAGGTAAATTCGCCATTCTCCGAATATTCGAGCACGACCGGGTCGATCTCGAAGAAAGTCCAGTCCTGCTCAGGCTGCTTGTAACATGCGAGGGTGCCCACCCCGAGGCCGACGACGCCAACACGCGCATCGCTGCCAAACATCGCATCTGCCATCAAAAGCGAGCGGCCCACGCCAGAACTCGGGCCGTAATAGGCGGTTGGCGAGCGGCTCGCCTCTTCGCCTTCGCGCTGGACGCCGTGGATAGTGGTGCCATGCATCAGCAGCCGGTCGCCATCTGGTTCCTCCCGCAGGGAATAAATGCCGAAATAGCTGCGTTCCCGCATTCCCTCGGCGCTCATCTGCAGGTTCGCGAGGCCGCCAAGCGATAAGAGCAGCGCAAAGCAGCCCAGCACGTAAGACCAGCGACGCGCAGCGAAGACGATAGCGAGCAACAGAATGCCCAGCAGAGCGGCCCACTGGCCTGCACTCAGCTGCGAATCTGCCAGGCTAGACTGGAAGATCATGAGCGATGCATTGAACACAATCAGCAGCGCCACCGAAAGCAGGATGAGCGCCATGCGCGGATTGCTGAAGCGATTACCGATCAGCCGCTTCCACGGGCCAAGCGGAAGCAATGCCGCCGCGCCGAGAATGAGCAGCGGATGCTCCCAAGTCCAATCAAACACGATTGGTGCGATTAAGGCCGTGAACAGTCCGCCCAAGGCGCCGCCGGCGGACATGATCAGATAGAATTTCGTCAGCTGCGATGCCGGAGGCCGGCTTTCATAGAGGCGCGAATGCAGCGCCACGGCGACCACGAACAGCAAGATGATGCTCGCTGCCGCTGCCAGCAGATCCGCGCGGCCTGCAGCAAACATCGCGACGCTGCCATCGACCAGCAGCACCACTGGCGCGAGGAATACGAAAACGGCGGCAATGGCCCGCTTTTCCGCAAAGGCGATCGAGAAGCTGAGCAGATATAGTCCCAGCGGGATCACCCACAGCAGTGGCATGGCCATGATATCGGTGGTGAGGAATGTCGTGGTCGACAGCATCAGACCCGATGGAACAGCGGACAGCGCCAGCCACAGGGCAATCGTCTTCCAGCCGGTTTGCGGTTGGTCCTCATTCGCTTCGGCCGAAACTTCTGCAGCGGGTGCTGAAACATCGCGCCGCGCAAACACGGCAGACGCGACCAGCAGGATCAGCAGGCCGTAGCCGATCGTCCAAAACAGGCTCTGCTGGCCGATGGAGAAAAGCGGCTCCGCCAGCAGGGGATAGGCGAGCAAACCGCCGAAACTACCCAGATTGGACGCGGCATAAAGCGGATAAGGGTTGCCCGCCTGAGGATGCGCAGCAAACCAGCGCTGGATCAGCGGCGCCTGCGCCGATACCGCGAAAAAGGCCGGACCAACCGTTAACAGGAACAGCCACGGCACCCATAGCGCCTCAAGACCCGGCGCAGGCGCATCAAGGTCGGCGAGCGCCAGCGGCAGAGTCAATCCACCAAGGACCAACACGACGACGTGAATGATCCCCTGCGTCTTCAGCGCGAAACGACCGATAAAATGGGCATAGGCGTAGCCGCCCAGCAGCAGCGCCTGATACACAAGCATCGCGCTGTTCCAGACATTGGGCGCTCCGCCCAAGCGTGGCAACGCCATTCGCGCAACCATCGGCTGGACGAGGAACAGCAGGAAACTGCCCGCCAGGATCGTGATCGTGAAAAGCCAGCGCTGCGAGGAGGTGCGCGCGGCAGAAGTGTCAGTCATTGGCGCGGTCCCCCCACTGCTCCGCAGTGATCGAATAGACGATGGTCGGATTGAGATGCTCCGGCCAATTATCGTCACGAAAATCCCATTCCTCGCGGCGCTGCATGCCGAGCTTTTCCATCAGGCCCCAGCTGGGCGCATTCCCTTCGACAGTAAGGGCGATAATTTCATCATAACCAAAATGCGCGAATCCCAAATCAAGCGAGGCAATCGCCGCTTCCTTGGCATAGCCTTTGCCCCAGGCATCTTCGCGCAGTCGCCAGCCCACTTCGGGCATATCGAAGACAGGTGAGCCTTCGCCATTCGCGCGTTTGAGGCCGCAGAAGCCAAGCATTTCGCCCGACAAATGTCCGCCATCATCCTTGCGTTTGACAATCCAGAACGTGTGGCCGAATTTGCGGCGATAGGTCTCCAGCCGCTCACGCGCAGCCGCCTTGGTCGCTTCATCCGCCTCATTGCCAAGCCAGCGCATTACCGCGGGCGTGTTGGTGAGTTGCCAGAAGCGCGGCCAATCCTCTTCGCGCCAGTCACGCAGCACCAGCCGCTCGGTCTCGTGCCTGAACTTCGTCACAGCTTCAGCCACCCAGGATCTGCACAGCACGCGGCGCGTGATAGGTCAGCACGCCCGAACATCCGGCGCGCTTGAAGCCGATCAGCTTTTCCATGAGCAGCGCGTCGCGGTCTCCCACGCCTGCTGCAGCGCCCGCCTCGATCAGCGCGTATTCGCCGCTGACTTGATAGGCATAGACAGGCACTTCAAAGCGCTGTTTCACGCGCCAGATGATGTCGAGATAGGCAAGGCCCGGCTTTACCATCACGCTGTCTGCACCCTCGGCAATATCCAGCGCGACTTCGGCCAGCGCCTCATCGCCATTGGCCGGGTCCATCTGATAGGTTTTCTTGTCGCCCACCAGCCGCCCGCCGCTGCCCACCGCATCGCGGAACGGGCCGTAAAAGGCGGAGGCATATTTCGCGGCATAAGCCATGATCTGGACATTATGATGATTGCCCATTTCCAGCGCCATGCGGATCGCGTGAACGCGGCCATCCATCATGTCCGACGGGGCGATGATATCCGCGCCCGCCTCCGCCTGATTGATTGCCTGATCGACCAGCACCGCGACTGTATCATCGTTCACGACATAGCCCGCATCATCCACCAGCCCATCCTGCCCGTGGCTGGTGTAGGGATCGAGCGCGACATCGGTCAGCACACCGATATCATCGCCGCAGGCATCCTTCACCGCCTTGATCGCGCGGCACATCAGATTGTCAGGATTGAACGCTTCCGCCCCGTCATCGCTGCGCTTGTCCGCCTGGGTATTGG
Source organism: Aurantiacibacter sediminis (assembly GCF_016019885.1). Classification (GTDB taxonomy): domain Bacteria; phylum Pseudomonadota; class Alphaproteobacteria; order Sphingomonadales; family Sphingomonadaceae; genus Alteraurantiacibacter; species Alteraurantiacibacter sediminis. Next base: position 423,450 of record NZ_JAEANY010000001.1, read on the forward strand.
GGAAGAGGGCGATGCAGGGAATGCCGAGATCGACCGCCTCTTTGGCGCGTTTGGCGATGCCATCGACGGACCAACGCGATACGCCGGGCAGGCTGCCGACGGGATCCTCGACTCCGTCGCCTTCTGTGACGAAGAGCGGCCAGATCAGGTCCGAGGGGGTCAGCACGGTTTCGCGCACCATGGCGCGGCTCCATGTCGTGGCGCGGGTGCGGCGGAGCCTGGTGTTGGGATAGCTTCTGCTCATGATGCAAGTCCTGCCGCAAAAGCACTGCACGGGCAATGCGCCACGGGCGATTTAGTCGCCGGGATAAAGCGACGGATCAATTCACGCGCTGGCGATTCTCGATCCGGTCGATTTCGCGCACCGGCTCATCGGCCATGGAAGGATCGGGCGGCAGTTCTGACAGCGCAGCACCTGCTTCGACCATCTGCAGACGGACGAGCTGCTCGCGGAAATTGGCCAGCTGCGATCCGGTCAATTGCTCGCGCGTCACAAATCGCACGCTGAGCGGGTCGATTTTCTGCCCGTTGCGATACATTTCGTAGTGGAGGTGCGGACCGGTGGAGAGGCCTGTCGAGCCGACATAGCCGATCACCTGGCCGCGCGTGACACTCTCGCCATTTCGCACCGCGATCCGGCTCATATGCGCATATCCGGTCGAGAGGCCGCCAGCATGGCGAATGCGCACAAAATTGCCCAAACCGCCATTGCGCCCGGCATAATTCACCGTACCATCGGTAGCGGCATAGATCGGCGTGCCATGGGCAGCGCGAAAATCGATACCGCCATGCATCCGGCGATAGCCGAGGATCGGGTGGCGGCGCATCCCATAGCGAGAGGAAACCGCACCCGGTACCGGCCGGACGAGACCTTCCTGTTGCGCGCCTTCACCCGCGGCGCTGTAGAAGCGTCCCTCACGGCCAAAACGCATCAGCTGCACGCGCGGACGATCTTCGCGAATGATTGCGGCGTAGAGCAAATCGCCGACTTCAGTCTCGCCGGTAGCCGCGCGGCGATAATCGACGATCATGTCGAACTCGTCACCCGAGCTGATCTGGCGATCGAGATCGTATTCGCGGCCAAGCGTTCGCAGGAAGTCCTGCACTGCACTTGGCGGAGCGCCCAGCGCGCGAGCCGAGCGGTAGAGGCTGTCCCCAACAGTGCCGCGCACACGCAGCGGAGTTGCATCGACCATGATCGGACGCGGATCGAGCACAAGTCGACCATCGCGGCGCGTCACGTTCAGCTGCAGATCGAAACGCGCGCGGAAGGAAAGCGCATCGACGGGGCGGGGCACATCGGGAGATGCGCGGCGGCCCAGCGTAATGTCCACTTGCGTCCCGGGCTCGATGTCCTCCACCGGAATAGCGCCCTTTATCATCGTGGCAATGTAGCCCGCCTCATCCGCACTCACGCCTGCGCGGCGCAGCATGCGGTCGAAACCGTCACCCTGCGCCAGCGTGGCGACGAGGTCGAGACGCGGGCGTTCAGGCGCGCCTTCGAGTTCTGCAACGGCGAAAGTTGCGCCCATGCGGCGACCGCTATCGGCGCCCAGCGCCAGCGGCATGATCATCTGGCTACGGAATTCATCGCGCACCGCATCATCGATCTGCATTGAGGGTGCAGCTTCGACACTCGAGAAACCCGGCCATGCGGCGAGCGCGACGGCGGAAAGGCCCACAAGCGTGAACACACCACGCAGCCAGCGGCGCGAACCGATATCGTTGGCGAGATCTGGGGCGAGGTCGGCCGACGCGAATTTCTGTGAAGTGCGCTCGCGCCAAGCCTGCCAGCGACCGCTGAATCCAGAGCCACGCGGGATGCGTCGACGCGTAGAGGCACCCGCCACCGCAAGGACTTGACCTTGCGACAGCTGCGCGGGCGGATAGTCTCCACCCGGTGCTCCATCATGTTCGCTTTCGCGATCCTTGAACAACGCGCCCTCCTTGGCGGCCGCGCAAATGGCTGGGAAGCCAGAAACGGCGCGACCCGATTCCGGCTCACGGTAATTGCCCGGAAGAGTGGTCCCATAAAGTAAATTTCGCTTTAACGTCGACAAAGTGAGTCCTCTGCGCGACGAGGTGAGTCCAGCCGCGTCCGCAGCGCCCCAAGGTTGCGCTGGTCCGCGCGAAACGGCATGGCGAACCCATCGTGACTGCTTCCCGTACCGACAGCCGTATCCGCGCCGTGCTTGGCCCCACCAATACCGGCAAGACGCATCTGGCGATAGAGCGCATGTGTGCGCATTCCTCGGGCACGATCGGTTTTCCGCTGCGGCTGCTGGCGCGCGAAGTCTATGATCGGGTTTGCGCGATCAAGGGGGAGGATGCCTGCGCGCTGATTACCGGCGAGGAGCGGATCGAGCCGCCCAATGCGCGCTATTTCCTGTGTACGGCAGAGGCCATGCCCCGTGATGGGGGCAACAGAGCCTTCGTGGCACTGGATGAGGCGCAATTGGGCGCGGACCGGGAGCGCGGCCATATCTTTACGGATCGCCTGCTGAATGCACGTGGCCGCGAAGAGACCATGCTGCTGGGAGCCGCCACGCTCGAGCCCATGGTTCGCGCGCTGGTGCCGGGAGCGCTGATCGAAGAGCGGCCGCGCTTTTCGACGCTAAGCCATGCAGGCGCATGCAAGCTTTCGCGCCTCCCTCCGCGCAGCGCGATCGTCGCGTTCTCGGTCGAGCAAGTTTACCAGGTTGCTGAATTGCTCAGGCGATTTCGCGGCGGTGCAGCGGTTGTGATGGGCGCGCTCAGCCCGCAAACGCGCAACCGCCAGGTCGAATTGTTCCAGTCGGGCGAAGTCGATTACATCGTCGCCACGGATGCGATTGGCATGGGCCTCAATCTCGATGTCCACCACGTCGCCTTTGCTTCGCTCAGCAAATTCGATGGTGTGCGCCAGCGTCGCCTCTTCCCATCGGAAATGGCGCAAATCGCCGGGCGAGCCGGGCGGCACCAGACCGACGGCACATTCGGCACGCTGTCGGGTGGGCAAGGCACGCGCGGACGCGGTTCTCCGCTCGAATTCACCGAAGAAGAAGTCTTCGCCATCGAAGAACACCGCTTCGCGCCGATTACCAAGCTTTTTTGGCGAGAGCCGCAACCGCGCTTTGACACGCTGGATGTGCTGATCGGCGATCTTGAGGCGAGCCCGCGTGTCGAAAGCCTGACGGCTGCGCCTGAAGCGATCGATCTCGCGGTGCTGAAGCGCCTTTCCGAAGATGCGGAGATCACCCGCGGCGTCAAGACGTCAGGGCATGTCCGCCGCTTCTGGGAAGCGTGCCAATTGCCCGATTTTCGCCAGCTTGGCCCGGAGGCGCACGCGCGCTTTGTTGCGCGGCTCTGGAGCGATCTTCAGCATGGTCATATCGGGGCGGATTTTGTGGCGCGGCGCATCGACGAGCTGGGCAATACTGCAGGCGATATCGACGCGCTGCAGGGCCGGCTCGCGGCGATCCGTAGCTGGGCCTATATCTGCCAGCGTCCCGACTGGGTCTTGGCGCGCGATGAAATGGCCGCCAGAGCCCGCTCCGCCGAAGCCAAATTATCCGATGCGCTGCACCAGCGCCTCACCGAACGTTTCGTCAATCGCCGAACCGCTGTATTGATGCGGGGAATGGGAAAGGATGCAGGACTTTTGCGTGTAAATCTTGAAGACGATGGCCGGGTCACGGTCGAAGGCCAGCCGATCGGGCATCTCGATGGCTTCCGCTTCGTGGTCGATCCCGAGGCAAGTCATGAGGATCGCAAGCTGATGCTGGCGGCGGCTGAGAAGCATATGGCAGCTTTGCTCGCGCAAAAGGCAAACAAGCTGATTGCGGACGAATTGGGCGAGCTGTCGATTGCCGATGGCAAGATCATGCGTGATGACAAGGTCGTGGCCGAGCTTGAGCGCAGCAAGCTCATCACCCAGCCGCGCATCGTGATGACGAGGGAGCTGGTTCAGCTCGATCCGGCGCAGAAGTCTCGCCTTCAAGATGCGCTTCGCGTCTGGCTGACAGAGCAACTGGCGCCGCTCGCACCTTTGCAAGCTATCGAAGAAGCCGCTGAAGACCCAGAAGCGGGCAGCGAAGTACGCGCCCTGCTGCTGACGCTTGCGGACCGGAACGGCACCGTTTGGCGCGAAGATGCGGGCCTGCGGCACATTCCCAAGGAAAAGCGCCCCTTCATGCGCCGTCTTGGCGTCACAATCGGCTCGCTCGATGTCTATATGCCCGCGCTGCTCAAGCCTGCGCCGCGCCGCCTACTGAAAGCGCTCGGCGTCGATCCGCGCCCGGTTCGCGAGCAGATGGAAGCGGTGATCGAAAGTGCAAAGCCCATGCCCACCGGATATCGCCGTGCAGGCAGGCAGGCGATCCGCGTCGATATGGCTGAAAAGCTCTTTCGCTCCGCGCACGAACAGCGCGCCAAGGCGCAGGCAGCGGGCGACAAAGGGGCGAAAGGCTTCCCTGTCGATATCGCGCTGGCCACCAGCATGGGGCTGGCTGATGAGAATTTCCGCAGCCTGATGAAGGATGCAGGCTTCCGACAGGGGCAGAAGGAAGAGCTGGCAGAGGGCATGTATGGCCCCGAGCGTCCGGTTCCCTGGACCTGGCGTGCACCGCGCAAGGACAATGCACCGCAACCCCGCCACCGCCCTGCAGGAGGGCGCAAAGGCAAGCCGGTCGGGAAACCCCAGGGCAAGCCAGACAATCAAAGGCACTCTCGCGGACCGCGCAAGCCCGCCAACCAGCCGGCCACCGGCAAAGCGCTGGCAGGGCTGGCGGATTTGCTCAAGAAATAGGCGCCGATGCGGCTCGACCTGCTGCTGTGCCGATTGCGCTTTGCCAAAAGCCGCTCGCTCGCACAGCGCTGTATCGCCGAGGGTCATATTCGGCGCAATGGAGAGCGCGTGGTCGCCAGCGACGAGCCGATTTCGCCGGGAGACGTGCTGACCCTTCCAATCGGCCGCACGGTGCGCGTGATCGCTATCGAGAGCTTGCCGGATCGCCGCGGCCCCGCAGCAGAGGCACGCGCGCATTATCACGAACATAGCCGCAACGCTTGACGCTCCGCCCGACTTCGCCATAGGAGCGCGAAAACAACTTTCGCCGGACCATTCGAAGGGATTTCCGCCACATGACCTATGTCGTCACCGACGCCTGCATCAAATGCAAATATACCGACTGTGTCGAAGTGTGTCCGGTCGATTGTTTCTACGAAGGCGAGAACATGCTCGTCATCAACCCGTCGGAATGCATCGATTGCGGTGTGTGTGAGCCGGAATGCCCCGCCGAAGCCATCCTGCCCGATACCGAGGACAATCTCGAGAAATGGCTGGAAGTGAACGCCAAGTTCTCCGCGGAATGGCCCAACATCACCGAGAAGAAAGATCCGCCCGAAGATGCCGATGAGCACAAGGGTGAAGAAGGCAAGTTCGAGAAATTCTTCTCCGAAGAACCCGGTGAAGGCGACTAAGGCTCCACCCGTTTCACCGCATTCTATGGATCCATGAACCATCTGCGCTTTGCGGCGTTGGTGGGCATGGGGTTTATCGACAGACTGAAGCGCGCCTGGTCGCAGGCATCCGATCACAACACATCCATTCTGGCTGCAGGCGTCGCGTTCTACGCCTTTCTCGCGCTCGTGCCGCTATTGGGGTCGGTGATCCTGACCTATGGGTTGCTGGCGGACCCAGCGACCGTCGCAGACCACCTCAATAGCATTGCGAGTGAGCTTCCGGAATCAGCGGCCGAGCTGATCGGTACGCAGCTGGAATCGATTGTAGAAACTTCCGGTGGTGCCAAAGGGCTCGGCCTGCTGGTGTCGCTCGCCATCACTCTGATCGGTGTGCGCAGCGCGGCGAATACCCTGATCACGGCAATAGCTACCGCTTTTGTCGATCACGGCAATCGCAGCTTCATTCGATCGAATCTACTAGCGATTGTACTGACTGTTGGCGCAATATTAGGCGGCGGCCTGATCGCGGCAGCCTTGGCGGTGAGTTCTACCGTGATCGCCCAATTGCCCGATCTTTCTGGGGCAGCGAAAGCTTTCGGCCAATTGCTAACGTATAGCATCGTCGGCATCGGCACGGCGGCGGGTGCGGGGCTGCTTTATCGTATCGCCCCTCCAAGCGTATCGCCGAGTTGGAAGCGCGTTCTTCCGGGGGCGCTATTGGCGGGTTTCGGCATCCTTGTCCTGACCGCAGCTTTCGGATTCTACGTCGCCAATTTCGGTAGTTATAACGCGACCTATGGCTCACTCGGCGCTGTCGTGGTCTTGCTAACCTGGCTATATTTGAGCGCCTATATACTCTTGTTCGGCGGAGAGGTGGCAGCCACTGAACCCGCCTGAATCGTGGAGTTAGGTTGCAAAGCGCAACAGGGTGGCAATTATGTCACGAATCTGTTATATACTTACGCAACTGGCGGCTCTTCGTGGGCCTCAGGCGGATAGGAAGGCAGGTCCCCGCTTCTAGCAACAGGTAACGGTTCGTCGCCGCTGATGGTCAGCGGAGGGGGAATTTTATTTTGGTTTGCGGGGGTTTGCGACAGAAAGGAATATTTATGGCTGCGAATGCGCCCGTCTTCGAAGTCGGCGACTACGTTGTCTACCCCAAGCACGGTGTTGGCCGTGTAATCGAGCTGCAGAATGAAGAAATCGCCGGCATGCAGCTGGAGCTGTATGTGCTGCGTTTCGAGAAAGAGCGGATGACCCTCCGCGTGCCGACCAACAAGGTTGAATCGATCGGCATGCGCAAGCTTTCCAGCGACAAGACGCTGAAGGAAGCGATGGAAACGCTGAAGGGCAAGCCCAAGGTGAAGCGCACCATGTGGTCGCGCCGTGCCCAGGAATATGAAGCGAAAATCAATTCGGGTGAGATCGTGCTGATCGCCGAAGTGACGCGCGACCTGTTCCGCCCCGAAGACCAGCCCGAACAGAGCTATTCCGAACGGCAGATTTTCGAAGCGGCATCCAGCCGTCTGGCGCGCGAGCTCGCCGCCATGGAAAAGACCGATGAGCCGACCGCGCTAGAGAAAATCCTCGACGTTCTGAAAGAACACGCGCCGCAATATTACGAGAATAACGACGACGACTAAGCGCGTCGCTGAAAGTCTTTGAAAATAGTCGAAGGGCCGTTCACAGCATGTGAGCGGCCCTTTTTCGTTCGGTTTGGGCGTGGAAAGGCTCTTCGCTCAACCCCAGCGAGCCGTCGACGAGCGGCTTTGCCCAAATCCCCATATTTCTGTATTACATAGCCAACACACATGGAGGACTAGAACATGGATTTGGGGAAACTCGCGCGGCGAATCACGCCATTCGCTGCACTTGCGGCGGCGACAGCGCTCACCGGTTGTGACGGGATGGAAGTAAATTTCGAGGGCGACGGTGTACCTCTTGCGGAATTGGACACCTCGGGCGACGCGCCCATCGGCATTGCACTCATCGGTTCGGATACAGTCAATGTCACGCAGGGCGATACCTTCACCGTGACCGTCGATGGCTCCGAACAAGCCACCGGGCGTCTGCTCTTCGATCTGGATGGCGACACGCTGGCTGTTTACCGCGAGGGCGGCACCTGGGACGATTCAGAGACGGCTACCGTGTCGATTACTGTTCCGGTTGTTGAAAAGCTCACCATTCCCGGATCGGGGACGCTCACATCAGACACGCTCACAGGTAATGCCGAACTGGCGATAATCGGATCGGGCAATATCACGGTCGAGAATGTCGAGGCCGACCGGCTCGAAGTCGATATCCCGGGCAGCGGGTCTGTGATCGCATCGGGCAGCGCGGAGCGGCTGGAACTCAACGTCGTCGGTAGCGGCGATGCGGAGATGTCCGATCTGTCTGTGGACCGCGCCGATGTGAATATCGTCGGATCAGGCGATGCGACATTCATGTCCGATGGCCGCGTCGAGGCGAATTTCGTCGGATCCGGCGATGTGCGGGTTATCGGATCAGCGAATTGCGAATCGACCGCCGTGGGTTCCGGCAGCCTGATTTGCGAAGATAGTGCGACAGCCAGCGACGCAGGAGAGTAAGCATTTGATCGCAAATTCATTGCGATGACAGCATGGCGGGTTCACTAAGGCTGCGTTCGGCATCCTTAGGAGCCCGCCATGTTGCGTTTAGGACTAACCACCCTGCCGCTCGCCGCGCTGCTTTTGAGCGGCTGCGTGGCGAGGACGCTGGTCGATGTCGCCACCGCCCCTGTGCGCGGCGTGGCGCAGGTCGCCGATTGGGCCACGACCAGCGAGGACGAAGCCGATCGCAATCGCGGGCGCGAAATTCGTGAGCGCGAGGAGCGGCTCGGCGAATTGCAGGGCAATTACGAAGAGCTTTCGGAAGATTGCCGAGACGGAAATGATCGCGCCTGCCGCGAAGCTGTCGAACTACGCGCCGAAATGGATGAGCTGATCCGCTATATTCCCGCTGACCCGCCAGAGGGCGATTAGGCGGACGATTAAGCGGCAGCGCGTTTCAATCGATCGTTGATGGCGCGACCCATACCTTCCTTCGGGATAGGTGCGACACAAATCTGCGCCTTATCGGACGCAGCTGCCTCATGCAGACACGCGTAAAGTCGTGCGGCCGCTTCGGCGAGATCACCTGTCGGCGAAAGCGTTGCGTCGCCACGCACAGAGCCAAACCCGATCATGAAAGCATCTTCAGTCGGCTCATGACAGTTGAGCATCACTGGCTTGCCCGGCGAATAATGCTTTTTCAGCTGTCCAGGCGCTTCAATTGTCGCGCCGCGCAACTTTAGTTCAGGGCCTAGGGTGTTCTCAAGCTCCTCTGCAGTAATCGGACCCGGTCGCAAAAGGCTCCACTCGCCAGACTCGCGCAGTGCAACGATCGTCGATTCCAGCCCGGCCTCAGCATCGCCTCCATCGAGGATTGCCGGGCTGTCTTCGCCGAGCGACGAAAGCACATGCGCGGCGCTTGTTGGGCTTAGCGCGTTGCTGCGATTGGCAGACGGGGCCGCGATTGGCAGGTCGAGCGCTGAGAGGACAGCGGCGGCAACCGGATGAGCAGGTTGGCGCAGCGCGATAGTCGAAAGGCCGGCGCTCACCGCAGGGGCTATCCCGGCGTCGTCACGAAGGGGCAGGACAAGCGTAAGCGGACCTGGCCAGTATTTGCGCGCCAACTCCTCAGCACGGCCATCGAGCCGCGCGAGACGCTTCGCCATCGCGACCGATGCCACATGCACGATTAGCGGATTAAAGTCGGGCCGACCCTTGGCGCGATAGATCTCCGCCACTGCATTCGGATGATCTGCGCGCGCGGCGAGACCGTAAACGGTTTCCGTCGGCAAAGCGACGAGCTTCCCTTCGCGCAACAAATCTACGGCTCGCGCGATGCCGCCCGCATCAGGCTTTAGAATTGCAGGTTTCTTGCCGCTCATCGCATGGCGCTATAGGGACATCGGCGATGGAAGACCAAGCCCAACTGCTCGCCCGGATCGCAGACGCGCTGGAGCGGCTTTCTCCGAGCGAGTCGGGCAATATCGATTGGCTTGCATCTCCAGCCTATGTCTGGACAAAGTCAGGCGCGCGACCGGTGGCTGAGATCGATGCACCCGTGCTTGACCTGCTACGCGGGATCGAAGCGCAAAAGGCTGCCGTCACAGCAAATGTGGATCGACTGGCGAAGGGGCACGCGGCGCATGATATGCTCCTATGGGGCGCGCGCGGGACGGGTAAGTCCACACTGATCCGCTCAGCCGTGCGTGCAGCGCAGGATGATGGCGGGGCTATCGCGTTGGTGCAAGTCGGAACTGACGCCGTGACGTCGCTCCCGCAGCTTTTCGCGCATTTAGGACCGGTTGCACGCAACTTCCTGATTTTCATCGATGATCTGGGCTTTTCCGAAAGCGATGCCACCACACCACGCCATTTGCGCAGCTGGCTCGACGGCGGCGTCGAGGCTCGCCCAGCCAATGTCCGTCTCGCGATCACCTCCAATCGTCGCGCGATCCTGCCGCGCCATGCGAGTGAACAGGATGATCCGATCAATCCGCGCGACGCTATCGACGACACGCTCGCTTTGGCAGACCGCTTCGGCCTGTCGCTCGGCTTTCACAATGCCAGCCAAGAGGATTATCTGGATGTCGTGCGCGGCTACGCGTCCGAATACAATCTCGATTACGAAGACATCGAGGCTCTGGAATGGGCCAAGCGCCGCGGTGCCCGGTCAGGACGGGTGGCATGGCATTTCATTACCGAACTCGCTGGGCGTGCCGGAAAGCGGCTCTGATCAATTTCAATTCCCTATGGCAGGCAAGATCTCGGACGGATCGACCGCACCTTCCTCGAACGCACGCGATGGATCACCGCGCAGCTCACGACGCGGCGGCAGCCTGTCCCCGGCATTGCGCTCGATCGCCTCGGCACGTGCGGCATTGGGATCGGTCACGCGCCAGATGATATTTGCGGTATCATCGCTGACGAGAAGCGCGCCCGTTCCATCCCAGGCGACCCAAGTAGGACGGCCATAAGTCTCGCCCTCACCAGCCAGAAAGCTCTCTAGCACCGGCTGCGGCAGACCTTCGGGATTCCCGCGATCGTCGAAGGCTACGAATACGACGTCATATCCTGCCGCCGGATAGCGATTCCACGATCCGTGTCGCGCGATGAAAGCGCCATTGCCGAAGCGCTCCTGCAAACGGCTGCCGGGCGCGGTAAAGACCATGCCGAGCGGCGCGCCATGCGCACCCAGGGCGTATTGCGGCGTACGCGTATATTCGGTGAGGAAGCGTGGCATGGGTGGTTCGACCCGCTCGTCGACCACATCGTTGAAATAAACCCATGGCCAGCCGTAATGAACGCCAATTGGGACATTCGACATGTAATCCGGCACCAGATCGGAGCCGAGCATGTCGCGTTCATTTACTGTCGTCCAGAGCTCGCCGGTCCAGGGGTTCCAGTCCATGCCATTGGGATTGCGCAGTCCCGCACCGAAAATGCGCGTGGCGCCCGTTTCCAAATTAATTTCATGTATCGCAGCGCGACCTTCCTCGATCTCGATCCCGCTCTCGGCGATATTGGACGCTGAGCCAACCGCGACATACAGCCGCGTGCCGTCCTCATTGAGGATGATATTGCGCATCCAGTGATTGCCTGCTGCGGGAAGGTCGGCAAGTTTCTCGGCTTCGCCCATCACGGCATTCTCGCCGAGTGCGTAATCGAAGCGCAGCACGCTGTCGTGATTGGCGATGTAGAGATTGCCATCATACCACGCGATGCCGGAAGGCGAATCGAGGCCTTCCTCCCGTAGGATATGCCGCTCTTCGGCCGCACCATCGCCGTCACCATCGCGCAACAGGACGAGCTGGTTGGGCGAAGGAACATCCGCGCCGGCCTGGCTGAACAGCAGGCCCGCAACGAAATTCGTGAGCCAACCGCCAGCAATCTCGCGCTCCGGCGTATTGGTCAGCGTCACCAGAACATCGCCATTGGGCAGTGTGTAAATTACGCGTGGATGCTCCAGATTCTCGGCAAAGCGATTGACCACGAGGCCTTCCGCAGCGCCCGGCGATTGACCTTCCGGCCAGCCGATCGGTGTGTTGATACGCACCGTCGGGATCAGCTGCGGATCGGGCTCGGCCAGGATCGGATCGGTCCCACTCGTTTCATCCAGCGTATATTGTGCCTCAACCGGGCGGGTCAGCCACCAGATTATGGCCGCCCCCAGTACGATCAGGATCAACAGGGTGAGGAGGATCTTCTTGAGAATGCTCATGCAACGGAGATAAGCCAGGCGCGCGCGCACGGCAATGGGGCTTTGCCTCCCCGCCTCACCTCCCTATATCGCGCCGATGTTCGATTTCGCCCCCGATCCCAATGCCCCGAAAGCTGCGCTTTACGCCGCTTTGAACGAGGCTGCAGATGCACTCACCCGTGATGAAAGCGATGGCGTTGCCAATATGGCAAATGTCGCCGCGCTGATGGGCGAGTTTCTGGGCGATACCAACTGGGTGGGCTTCTACCGGATGGTGGATGGCGAGCTGGTGCTCGGTCCCTTCGTAGGGAGGCCCGCCTGCATCCGCATTCCCGTAGGTGTCGGCGTATGCGGTGCAGCAGCTAAGGGTGAAACGCAACTGGTTGCTGATGTGCACGCCTTCCCCGGCCATATTGCCTGCGATGCGCGCAGCCGGTCCGAATTGGTGGTGCCTGTCAAGTGTGACGGCCAGGTGATTGCCGTTATCGATCTGGACAGCCCAAGCCTTGCGCGTTTCGACGAAGAAGATCGCGCCGGGATCGAGGCGCTCGCAACTATTCTCTCCGATAGGATCTGATTGGCATTCAGGTGCGATGCCTGCCCCGTTACGGGACAGATAGGCGTGCGTGGTTGGATTTCTGCGCTTCCCCAAGGTAAATATCGCGTAAATCGGGCAAAGGCCCATTTCCGTATGAGGGGAAATATTCAGATGCCGATTCGCCCTGCCACGTTTTTCGCCACTGTTGCCACTCTCGGGCTGGCTGCGCCGGCCCTTGCCCAAGTCGATGATCGTTATGTCGATGTCGAAACCGAGGCGGCATACTGCGAGGCAAATCCGTGGATCGAGTGTTCGCTAGAGAGCGATGCAGCGGATCACGGCGGCGAATACAGCGCGCATAATGGGTCATATGACGGCGACTGGAACGGTCATTGGGAAAGCGAAGAGCGCTGGGCCGGCGACTGGAACGGCACATACACGGATGCGCAGGGCCGCCAGGTAGAAGCACGATATAGCGGCGTGTGGATGGGCGACGCGCATTTCATGAGCGAAGATGGCCGAGCCCTTACGCATGATGGACGCGGTGGATGGCGCGAATACCCTCGGAGCACTGCGCATGCGCCCGGCCTCGGTTATACGACCGCGCAGCGCAATCAGTGGCTGGCCGAGTGCCGTTATCTGATGGCCGGTGGCGGCGGCTATTACGATGACCGCTACGATCGCGGCCCGGACGGCGCCCTGATCGGCGGCGTCTTGGGAGCAGTCGCCGGTGGTGTTGCCGGAAATCGCATCGCCGATGGCGATCGCCTGCTCGGCACAGTTGTTGGCGCGGGGCTTGGCGGTCTGGCGGGATCAGCAATTGGCTCAGCCGTGGATGGCGAGGGCGATTACGCTGAGTTTGACCGCGAAGAACTGTGGGCTGCGCGCTATTGCGATGCCTATCTGGCGCGCCACGAAATGGGCGCGGGCTATGCCTATGCGCAGCCGATGATGCTTGTGCCTGTGCGCGCAGCCCCCATGCGCCGCCCACATTGCTCGCAATGCGCGGAAGAGGTGATAATCGAGGAAGAGATCATCGAGATCGAGCGCACCGCTCGTTGAGGTGCAGTAGCGCCGGGTGTCCTCGACCCCCCAGTCATCAAATCAGCCAGAAATTGCGCCGCGCAACTTTCGGAACGGCGCGTGGCTAGATCCCGCCGCCGGTAAGCCTCTGACAAATAAGGTCTAATTGATCCAGTGTGCGAAAGCGCACCGTCACCGCGCCCGAGCGGGGATCGGCATCGGTCGCGATCTTCACTGGCAGGCCCAGATACTCCTCGAGGTGATTTTCCACCGCAGCAATATCAGCGTCCTGTGCAGGATCGCGCGGCGGGCGCGCTTGTCGGCGCGTCGGCGCTTCACTGCCCGAGCGGCTCTTGCGCGCCAGCTTTTCGACTTCGCGGACAGACAAGCTTTTGGAGACCGCTTCTTCGGCAATTTCTTCGGCATTATCCAGGCCAATCAACGCGCGGCCATGACCCATATCAAGTTTGCCAGCCTCTAGATAATCGAGCACGCTTTCCGGCAGCGACAGCAAACGCTGCAGGTTCGCGACATGGCTACGGGATTTTTCAACAAGCCGTGCAATCTCCGCCTGCGTCATATCCTCATATTCGGACAGCCGCTGGTAAGCGCGCGCCTCCTCAACCGGATTGAGGTCTTCGCGCTGGATGTTCTCGATAAGCGCCAACGCCATGACATCACGATCATCAAGATCGCGAATTATTGCAGGGATTTCATGGAGTTGTGCCTTTTGCGAGGCACGCCAGCGACGTTCACCCGCAACCAGCTGATACTTGCCCTTGCCGATGGGTCGGACGATGACGGGCTGGATGACGCCTCGCGCCGCGATAGAAGCTGCAAGCTCTGCCAGCGCATCCTCGTCGAAATGGCGGCGAGGCTGGTCAGGGTGCGGTTCGATATCCGCTATGGTCAGCGTTTTGAGACCGTCCGCGCGTTCGTTTTCCGCATTTTGCTCCGTGGTGGAGCTATCATCGTTCTGGGGGGCAGGACGGGATGAGACCAACGGCTCTTCCCGGCGCGCTTCTCCGAGCAATGCGCCAAGCCCCTTGCCCAGTTTGCGTTTGCGCGTTGCAGTTTCTTTCTCGCTCATGCGGCAACCCTCTCCTGCGGCAGTCGGCCGATCAATTCTCTCGCAAGGCTCATATAAGCCCGGCTTCCCATGCATGCATGATCATAAACCAGCGCTGGCAGGCCATGGCTTGGAGCCTCTGACAGGCGAACATTGCGCGGGATCACCGCTTCGAACACCAGATCGCCGAGGCATTCGCGCACATCATCTGCCACTTGGTCGGTCAGCCGGTTGCGGCGATCGAACATGGTCAAAGCGATGCCTATTATGCCCAGATCGGGGTTGAAACGCTGCTGAACCTGCTCAACGGTTTGTAACAGTTGGCTGAGTCCCTCCAGAGCGAAGAATTCGCACTGCAACGGCACCATGAGCGTATCAGCGGCGCATAGTGCATTCAGCGTCAGCAGGCCAAGGGATGGCGGGCAGTCAATGAAGCAAATATCGTGAGCTTCATGCGCTTCCAGGGCCTCGCGCAAGCGATGTGTGCGCTTTTCGGCACCGACGAGTTCAACCTCTGCCCCACTCAAATCAACTGTCGCCGGAATGAGATCCAGCCCCGGAATCGAAGAGCTCACTATACAATCGTCAAGCGGAGCCTGATCGACCAACAGATCGTAGGAAGACATATCACGCTGGGCTGCGCTGAGACCCACGCCCGTCGACGCATTTCCCTGCGGATCGAGATCGATGAGGAGGGTGCGCCATCCACTTGCCGCCATCGCTGTCGCGATATTGATGGCGGTCGTGGTTTTGCCCACCCCGCCCTTCTGATTGGCTATCGCGATGACGATCATTGCTGTGCTGGCCTCCCTTTGCCGACCAGAATGGCGGCATCTGCGTCTGTTGCCGATTGTTCCACGTGAAACATCTCTCGCACCTTTGACGGCTGTTCTGCTAATTCTTGCGCTGCTGACCGCCCCTTCGGCAACAACCAAAGGGTCGAGTGTGTGGAAAAACGGGCGGATAACTTGAGCAGTTTGCCAAGCGGAGCAAAGGCTCTCGCCGTAATCACACCCGTTTCGCGACTTTCCAAATTTTCCAACTTCATTCCGTGCACGCGGCAATTTGTGAGCGAAAATTCACCTTTTACATACTCAAGCCAGTCGAATCGCTTACGGCGCGATTCGACCAGGCCCATCGGCATATCCGGGCGCGCCAATGCGATTACAAGCCCCGGAAGTCCGGGCCCGGAGCCGAGATCAAGCCACGGCCCCTTTACCGCCTTTGCGAGATCGAGCAATTGAATGCTGTCGGCGATATGGCGCTGCCATACGTGATCGAGGCTCGCCTTTGACACGAGGTTTTGGCGTGTGTTTTCCTCAGTCAACAAAGCGACGAAGCGCGTAAGGCGATCTATCGCCGCGCTATCGCAGCGCTCGGCACAGAAGTCCCGCGCCTCTTCTTCGGTTTGTATCATGCTGCCCGATTACGACGCTTTGCATGCACCAGCAATGCCGCAAGTGCAGCCGGCGTAATTCCGCGCACACGTCCCGCCGCCGCCAAATTCGCTGGGCGTGCAGAAGAGAGGCGCTCCACCATCTCATTCGACAGCCCTGGTACCTCGGCGAATGGAAAATCATAGTCTAGCGTCAGACCCTCACTGCTGCGCAGATCGCGAAGCTCTGCATCTTGCCGCGCCAGATAAGGGGCGTATGCGGCGTCCTCCTCCAATTCAGCCGCCAGTTCGGAGGATGGATCGCAATCGTCAGGTAGCCAAGAGCGTAATTCCTGAAGGTTGAGGTTTGGGAATGTTAGCCATGCGCGGATCATTCTTCGCCCAGCGTCGCGCTTCACCGATAGATTAGCATCATGGAGGTCCGCAGCGCTAATTTCGCGATCTAGGGCAGTGTTCCACGTGGAACATGCCTCTTGTCTCTCACCGAACCATTTGCCCCGCTTATCTCCGACGCAGCCCATGGCGCGCGCGATTGGGGTCAGCCTGGTAGACGCATTGTTCGCGCGCAATCTGAGGCGATACTCGGCGCGAGCAGTCAACATACGGTATGGCTCGCTCACGCCGTGCAGCGTCAGATCGTCCATCATCACCGCCATGTAGGAATTCGCGCGGTCGAGCGCTGGCGGGGCGATTTCCTTCACAGCGGCAGCTGCGTGCATCCCCGCGAGCAGGCCCTGCGCCGCCGCTTCTTCATAGCCCGTCGTTCCGTTGATCTGACCCGCACAGTACAGGCCGGATATGGCTTGCAGCTGAAGGTCAGTCCCCAGAGCACGCGGATCGATATGATCGTACTCCACAGCATAGCCCGGAACGGCCATTTCCACCTGTTCCAAACCGTCCATGGCGCGAAGCATGTCCTGCTGAACATCGACGGGCAGAGACGTGCTAATCCCATTAGGGTAGACGAGATGTGTGTCGAGGCCCTCCGGTTCGAGAAACACCTGATGCCCGTCCCGATCGGCGAAACGGTGGATCTTGTCTTCGATCGAAGGGCAATAGCGCGGCCCTGCCGCATCAATGGCACCCGAGAATAGCGGTGAGCGATCAAGGTTGGCGGCGATTATCTCATGTGCGCGCGGATTCGTGCGGGTGATCCCGCAGAAAACCTGCGGATTGACTCGTTCCGGCGTCAGCGGAGACATCGTCCATTCGTCACTGTCGGATGCTTGTTCTTCCAACCGCGCCCAGTCGATCGTGCGTCCATCGAGCCGCGGCGGCGTACCGGTCTTCAATCGCGCCATCGGCAGGTCCGCATCGCGCAGCTGGCGAGCCAATTCCTGCGCTGAGTCCTCTCCGATCCGGCCGCCTTCGAAGCGCTCCTCCCCGCGGAACAGCGTTCCTCCTAAGAAAGTCCCGGTGCAAAGAATCACGCGCTGCCCACGCACCTCGCTTCCGTCTGCCAGCGACACGCCTTCGACGCGGCCAGCGTTGAGGAGGAGCGCTGAAGCCTCACCTTCGATCACATACAAGCCGTCCTGGCCTTTGAGCATCCGCTGGACGGCTTCACGAAACAGATTCCGATCCGCTTGAACACGCGGCCCGTGTACCGCGCTACCTTTTGAGCGGTTGAGCATGCGGTAGTGGATCGCAGCCGCGTCGGCAGCGCGGCCGATCAATCCGTCGAACGCATCCACCTCGCGCACAAGATGCCCTTTGCCCAAGCCGCCGATGGCCGGATTGCAGCTCATGGCGCCAAGTTTGTCGGCATCGAAGGTGACGAGAGCTGCACGCACACCCATGCGCGCGGCAACAGCCGCGGCCTCGCAGCCGGCGTGCCCGCCGCCCACAACGATGACATCAAATTGGGACATGCGAACCCAAATAATGCTCTTCGCTTAAGAGGTCAAAAGGTCTCTTCTTGCGCTTTGGCGATCAAGAAATGTTCCACGTGGAACAACTTCATTTCCCGATACAAAAGCGGCCAAAGAGCGCGTCAAGAACGTCTTCGGTCGAGGTGCGTCCTACAAGGGCATCTAACGCCGATCTGGCTTGCCGTAAATTCTCAGCGATCAGCAAAGGGTCATGCACATTGGCACAGGACCGGAGAGCCGCACGAACATCCGACAATAGCTCTCTTTGCCTCGCGTTGAGCGCAACAGATCCCGGTTTCGGCATAGCCTCCGAAGCGCGCGCAATGAGCAAATGCCGCAACTCCGCCAAACCGTCCCCTGTGCGAGCAGACAGACGGCATCGCGGATTACTTTTTCGCGCATGATCCTCGCGATCAGCTTGCGCCTCGATTTCCCAAGCGTCGGGCGGCCCCTCGCCCTCGGCCCCAAGCCAGAGCGTCAGGTCCGCCTTCGCAATTTCCCCAGCCGCGCGCTCTATGCCAATAGCCTCAATCCGATCTTCACCGGGAGCGCGCAGGCCAGCCATATCGACAAAGGTGAATGGAATGCCGCCGAGAGCCACCGACTGGGTCAATACATCGCGCGTCGTGCCGGGAATTTCTGCCGTTATCGCCGCTTCGCTCTCAGTCAGAGCGTTGAAGAGTGTGGACTTTCCCGCATTTGGCGGACCGGCCAAGGCGACGCGATATCCCTCTTTCAAAACCTCCGCACGCGGTGCATCGAGCGCTGCATCAATATCGCTCTGCAGAGCAGCGACACCAGCGCCGAAACTCTCGGGCAATTCCGAAACATCGTCCTCATCATCGAAATCGAGTGCAGCTTCTATTTGCGCCGACAATCCGAGGAGGCGCTCCCGCCAGCCCTCGACCTGAGCAGACAACGCTCCGCCTGCCATCGCCATTGCGCTTTGTCGCTGAATTTCGGTTTCGGCGGAAAGCAGATCGGCAAGACCCTCGGCTTCAGACAGATCAATACGCCCATTGGCAAAGGCGCGGCGCGTGAACTCACCGGGCTGTGCCCTGCGGCAGCCTTCCACCGCAGACAAAGCCGCTTCGACCGCTGCGATGACTGCGCGCCCACCGTGGCAATGCAATTCGCCCAGATCCTCTCCCGTGACAGAGCGCGGCCCGGGGAAAAAGACGAGCAGGCCATCATCAAGCGCATCGCCGTCCGCGTTGCGAAAAGTCGCACGTCGCATAGATCGGGCTTCAGGGACTGTGCCCGTCACCGCCTCCAATGCCGCACGCGTATTGGGGCCGGTGATACGGATCACACCGATACCGGCGGGCGGAGCACCGCTCGATAAAGCGAAAATCGTCGACATTTCTCAGTGCTTTAGCTTTTCGAGCCCTTGGATTTCGCGCTCCCGGCACCGGCGGTTTTGCTCACGCCTTCGACGAAGCTCTGGAACATCTGCATTCCCATCTGTCCCATTGGCGCGAGCTGCCTGGCATATTCTTCCATCTGCTCGACATTCGTCGCGCCCTGCATCGCCTTGGTTACGCTCTCGATGTAGATCCTGTTCGCCTGCTCGACATCGGGCAGCCCCATGAACTCTCGCGCCTCTGCCGGCGTGCAATCGATCTCAATATTCACCTTCATCTGCGGACACCTTTCACAAGCTCCTGCGTATGTAGCATAGAGCACAATCAAACTGCGAGAGATCCCAATATGAGTGAGACAGTCACGATTGCCACCCTTGATGAAAACGGCGACAGCTTCGATGCCTATATTGCGCGGCCAAAGGGTGAAGCCAAATCGGCGATCGTGGTGATCCAGGAAATCTTCGGCGTAAACGCAGGCATTCGCCGCAAGTGCGATAAGCTCGCCGAAGAGGGATATCTCGCGATCGCGCCCGACCTGTTCTGGCGTCTGACACCAGGTGTTGAGCTCGATCCCGATATTGAGCCTGAATTCAATAAAGCTTTGGAAATGATGGGGAATTTCGATCAGGACAAGGGCGTCCGCGATATACAGGCGACCATTAATTACGTGCGCGATCTGACGCAAAGCGGCAAGGTCGGCGCGGTAGGCTACTGCCTCGGCGGACGCCTCGCCTTCATGACAGCTGCGCGCACCGATGTGGATGCAACGGTCGGCTATTACGGTGTTGGAATCGACAATCTGCTCGGCGAGAAAGCGGCCATCGCCAACCCGGTGATGCTCCACATTCCGACCGAAGACGGATTCGTTGACAAAGAGACGCAAAGGGCCATGCATGAAGGGCTGGACGAACACCCCAAGGCCACGCTGTACGATTACGAAGGGCTCGACCACGGTTTCGCAACCGAGTTCGGCGAGCGGCGAAGCGAAGATGCTGCGGAACTGGCTGACAGTAGGACTGCTGCGTTCTTCGAGCAGCATCTGGCCTGACCGGAAGCCTCAGACACCGTCCTCTGTAAGGAAGAAGTCATTCTGGCCGCGCGGATCGACCGGAAGCGCGGTCGGAATTCCAATCAAAACGACCAATAGTGAGGCAGGCGCCAGCAAGCCTGCGATCACTGCGGGGATGCCGAAGAAGAGGGTCGGTCCTAAAAAGAGGGCGACAAGAAGCTGGGTTGCTCGCGTCTGACCCTCCGACGCAATCTCTGCGTCCGGGAGCCCCATCTCCCTGATCAAGGAACTGGCGGCGGCGTGATCAGCCACCGGAATGGTCAGCCGATGCCCACCCAGCGCGTTAGAAAGGGGATCGGCGGAGGCATGCCATACGCCATCGATCCAGACCGGTATGCCCTCGTGTTCCAAGGCGCTGGCGATAACCAGCGCATGTGGCCGCGAGGTAATCGTTGCCACATGCGCCAGATCGGAAGGCTTACGCCCCACCCGCTGAGGCCTACTGGTTCATCGTCTCAAAGAAATCTTCGTTGGTCTTGGAATCCTTCATCTTGTCGAGCAGGAATTCCATCGCATCGACGGTGCCCATCTGCATCAGGATACGGCGCAGGACATACATCTTGCTGAGAGTAGCCTGGTCGACAAGCAGCTCTTCCTTGCGCGTGCCGGACTTGCCGACATCCAGCGCCGGGAAAATACGCTTGTCCGAAACCTTGCGATCGAGGACGATTTCGCTGTTACCCGTGCCCTTGAACTCTTCGAAGATCACTTCGTCCATGCGGCTGCCGGTATCGATCAGCGCGGTGGCAATGATAGAGAGCGAACCGCCCTCTTCGATGTTACGCGCCGCACCGAAGAAGCGCTTCGGGCGCTGCAGGGCATTGGCATCGACACCGCCGGTCAGGACCTTGCCCGAGCTGGGCACGACGGTGTTGTAAGCACGGCCAAGACGCGTGATCGAGTCGAGCAGGATCACGACATCCTTCTTGTGCTCGACCAGGCGCTTCGCCTTTTCGATCACCATTTCAGCGACCTGGACGTGGCGCGAGGCGGGCTCGTCAAAAGTCGAGCTGATGACTTCACCCTTCACACTGCGCTGCATGTCGGTCACTTCTTCCGGACGCTCATCGACGAGCAATACCAGCAGGAAGACTTCCGGGTGGTTGTCGGTAATGGCCTTCGCAATGTTCTGCAGCAGCACCGTCTTACCGGTGCGCGGCGGGGCGACGATCAGCGAGCGCTGGCCCTTACCCTGCGGTGAAATGAGGTCGATCACGCGCGCCGACTTGTCCTTGACGGTCGGATCCTTGGTATCGAGATGCAGGCGCTCATCGGGATAGAGCGGCGTCAGGTTATCGAAATTGGTGCGGTGGCGGACGGCTTCGGGGTCTTCGTAATTGACCTGCTTCAGTTTCGTCAGCGCGAAGTAGCGCTCACCATCCTTGGGAGCGCGGATTTCACCTTCGACCGTGTCACCGGTGCGCAGGCCCATTTTGCGGACCTGGTTCGGCGAGACGTAGATATCGTCAGGACCGGCGAGATAATTAGCTTCGGGCGAACGCAAAAAGCCGAAGCCGTCCTGCAAAACCTCGATCGTACCGATGCCGAGGATTTCCTCTCCCTCTTCGGCGACTTCCTTGAGAATCGCGAACATCAGGTCCTGGCGGCGCATGGTCGACGCACCTTCCACACCCATATCTTCGGCCATCGAGACAAGCTCTGCCGGCGTCCGCTCTTTCAGTTCTTTCAAATGCATATGGTAATTTCCGTATTCAATATGGGAGCCGGCGGGCCATTAGGGCTTGGAGAAAGCAGACCCGGTCGCAAGCGATATGCGATCCTTTGCCGTTGGATATCTGTTCAATATGGGAGCGGCCGTGGCCGGTCAATTCGTTAATCGCTGGCCATTGACTGGCGACCTGAAAATCAGAACGGTTTGACGACCACCAGAATAACGATCAGCGCAAGCATGATGCCGGGCACTTCGCCCCACAGCCGCAATTGCTTATCTGTCAGCGGGCGTTCTCCGCGCAGCATGGCCTTGGCCTTGGCGACCATCCATCCGTGATAGCCAGTCAGGATAAGTACCAGCAGCAGCTTGGCATGAAACCAGCCCTGTGTATGCGCGCCGATTGCGGACATGAGCGCAAGGCCTAGGACCCAGACGACGATCAGGCTGGGGGTCAGGATGATCTTGCGCAGCTTGCCCATCCGGTCTGCCCAGACATCGCTTTCCGGCGACTCCGCACCGTAGGGATGCAGGTAAATCATCTGCCGCGGCAGGATGAAGAGACCCGCCATCCAAAACACCATGAAGATGATGTGGCCTGCCTTGAGCCAGGGATATAGCGGAAGGAGAATCTCTTGCATGCGATGCGTCTACGCGATCACTGGCCCTGCGTCATCACTCTTCAGCCACGAACGACGCGCAGCAAATGGTGAACGTGGTCGATCGGCGTCGTCTTGTCGATCCCGTGGCCGAGATTGAAGATATGGGGACGCTCCGAAAAAGCGTCAAGGATGGCGCGCGCATGGGCCTCAAGGGCCTCACCACCCGCAAGCAGCTGCATCGGGTCACAATTGCCCTGCACGGGCATCTCAGGGGGTAATTCGCCATTGATCCACACCGGATCGGTCGTCTCATCGATCCCAACAGCATCGACACCGGTCTCCCGGGCATAGGCCGGAAGCTTGGCGCCAGCGCCCTTCGGGAAACCGATCACCGGCACGCCGGGGCGTGCTTCGTGTATGGCGGCCGCTAGCCGCGCATTGGGAGCGATGACCCATTTCTCGAATTGCGCGGGGCTGAGCGATCCCGCCCAGCTGTCGAACAATTGCACAGCCTCTGCGCCCGCATCGATCTGGCCGATCAGATACTCTAGGCTCGCCGCCTCGATCGCATCGACCAGCGACTGGAACGCCTGCGGATCGCGATAGGCGAGAGCGCGGGTTGCGCCATGATCCTTCGACCCTTGGCCCGCCACCATGTAGGTTGCGACTGTCCATGGCGAGCCGATGAAACCGAGCATCGTGACCTCATCGGACAGCTCTGCCTTGGTCAGCTCTACGGTGCGGTAGACCGGATCGAAATGGTGGAAGGCCTTTTCCAGCTTCTGCCAGGCCCCATCCACCAGCGGCGGCGCGAGCCTTGGCCCCTCGCCAGCTTCAAACCACAGATCCTGCCCCAGCGCATGGGGAACGATCAGGATATCGGAAAACAGGATCGCCCCGTCGAAGTCGAAACGGCGCAGCGGCTGGAGAGTGACTTCCGATGCCGCTTCGCTGTCATAGACCAGTTCCAGAAACCCACCCTTGCTGGCCCTTAGCTCACGGTATTCCGGCAGGTAACGCCCCGCTTGCCGCATGAGCCAGACTGGCCGCCGCTCGGTTCGGGTTCCGCGCAAATTTTCGAGAAGGGGTCCGGGCATCCTGATTGGGTCCAATCCAATAAATAATATTATTTATAAAAGGATTCTGTTTTCTGTTGGGCCTGTGGATTGCGGGGAAAGTGCGCAATCACCGGAATCCTTTTTGATGAAACTGTCGAAACCAAGGCATCGACTCGTTGGCTTTCCGCGTCAAGCAAAGCTTCTCCACACTACTCACAGGCGCGGTAAAGATTGCCGCTTGCGCGCACTTCCCTGCTGGCGAATCGGCCCGCAGTGGGCATGGAATCTCATCCGCACCTTGTCCGCCATTCTCTCCCGTGGTTTATGCAAGCACATATCCACATGGCCAGACTGCACCTCCACCTCCTGTCCGATTCCACCGGTGAAACGCTGGAAATGATTGCCAAGGCCGCTCTCGCGCGGTTCGAGGATAAGGACGTTGTGCGCCATTTTTGGCCCATGGTGCGATCGCGCCAGCATCTTGAGCGGATTGTCTCCGAGTTCAAGGCCAATGCCGGCCTTGTTCTCTACACGCTGGTGAATGAGGATATCCGCGATCACTTGGAGGAACGCTGTCGCGCGCTTGGGCTGCAACACGTCGCGGCGCTGGATGCGGTCACCGAAGCGCTGGAAGAGCGGCTGGGTCAGGAAGCCAAGGGCCGTCCCGGACGCCAGCACGCAATGGACGAAGCCTATTTCGCCCGTGTCGATGCCATCCAGTTCACCATCGCGCATGATGACGGGATCGGTTGGGAGAATTGGGAAGAGGCAGACATCGTGCTCGCGGGCGTGTCGCGCACGTCGAAAACGCCGACCAGCATCTATCTCGCCAATCGCGGCTTCAAGGTCGCCAATATCCCGCTGGTTGTGGAAAGCCCGCCGCCTGAAAGCCTGTACAAACTGAAGCATCCGATGGTTGTCGGCCTTACCACCGCGCCGGACCGGCTGGTGCAGATCCGCCGCAATCGCCTGCTATCGCTCAATGAAAAGACCGAGACATCCTATGTCGATGAGGGGCGCGTAAAGGACGAAGTCATGTTTGCCCGGCGAATGTTCGCCGACAATGGCTGGCCAGTGATCGACGTGACGCGCCGCTCGATCGAGGAGACCGCCGCCGCGGTGATCCGTCTGCACCAGGAACGCGAGGCGCGCGATACTCCTCCGCGTGTCGGACCGAAGCCGATATGAGCATCATTCTCGCCTCCAAATCCGCCTCGCGCCAGGCTATGCTGACCGATGCCGGAGTACCCTTCGAAGCGCGACCTGCCGATTTGGACGAGCGTGCGATTGAGGAGCAGCTGCAAGGTGCTGCGCCATCGGAAGTCGCACTCGCACTGGCCCGGGCGAAGGCTCTGGCGGTCGAAGAGGCTGAGATTCCTGTC
This sequence comes from Aurantiacibacter sediminis, assembly GCF_016019885.1. Taxonomy (GTDB): domain Bacteria; phylum Pseudomonadota; class Alphaproteobacteria; order Sphingomonadales; family Sphingomonadaceae; genus Alteraurantiacibacter; species Alteraurantiacibacter sediminis. Next base: position 448,200 of record NZ_JAEANY010000001.1, read on the forward strand.
CTCGGCTCCGACTCCCTCGTCGTGGTGGACGGTCGCCGCTTCGATAAACCTACCAGCCGAGAGAATGCTGCTGAGCATCTGCGCTTTTTCTCCGGCAAGGTGATGGAATTGCATTCAGCCGCCGTCATTGCGCGCGGCGGTGAAATTGTGTGGAGCCACGCCGCCCTCGCCCGGCTGCATGTTCGCGAATTATCGGACAAGTTCATCGAAGATTACCTGACACGCGAATGGCCCGAAGTCGGCTATTGTGTCGGTGTTTTCCGGATCGAGGCACTAGGCGCGCAATTGTTCGAGCGGATCGAAGGCGACAATTTCACCGTACTCGGCATGCCACTCCTGCCGGTGCTCGGCGCGCTTCGCGATCTGGGGGAGCTGCCAGCATGACAGCTTATGCCGAAGTTATCGGCGACCCCATCGCGCAATCCAAGTCTCCCGCGATCCACAATTACTGGCTCGGCAAACTTGGCTTGGAAGCGGATTATCGTGCCCACCACGTCACCAGCGAAGGACTGTCCGACTATATCGCCGCGCGGCGCGATGACCCTGATTGGCTCGGCTCTAATGTCACCATGCCGCACAAGCAGGCGATCATTCCGCTGCTAGACAGGCTGGAGATCGGGGCGGAATTGGTCGGCGCCGTTAACACCGTCACCCGCCGCCACAATGGCGCGCTGATCGGCACGAATACCGATGTCGAGGGCTTCTTGGAGCCCCTGCGCAATGAGCTGGCTAAGCAGCACTATTTTCGCATGGCGCGGATTATCGGGACAGGCGGCGCGGCTCGGGCGATTGCCGCTGCTCTCGCTGAGAAAGATTTCACTCTCGTGATTGCGGGGCGGAGCCAAGGCAAAGCACGGGCATTGCTTTACGCCATCGACCCTGAGGGGGCGCACCATGTTGCACCTTTACTGCATTTCGCCGAGCCGACCGATTTTGCTTTCGATGACCGGGAGGGTTGCCTTGATCTGATCGTCAATGCCAGCCCGCTCGGCATGGCTGGGCACGATCCACTCGCTTTCGACCTGAGTCATGCCCCGCCCGGAAGTGTGTTCTACGATATCGTGACTCATCCGATCGATACGCCGCTTTTGCGAACAGCGCGTGAAGCGGGCTACGAGACGATAGACGGCCTCTCCATGCTCATCGGTCAGGCTGCCATCGCCTTTGAACGCTTCTTCGGCCAGCCTCCACCGCGCGATGATGGCGACGCCGAGCTTCGCAAAATGCTCCAGTCATGAGCGAGGCAAAGCGCCCTTTTATCCTCGGCCTCACCGGCTCGATCGCGATGGGCAAGAGTACGGTAGCGCAAATGCTGCGCGATTGCGGTGTGCCGGTTTTCGATGCCGATCATGAAGTGCGCGCCATGCAGGGACCGGGCGGCGAATTGCTGCCTGCGATTGAACAGGAGTTTCCCGGGACGACCGGGCCCGATGGTGTGAATCGTCCGCTTCTCGGCGCACAGGTGTTCGGCAATCCGGAGCGGCTTGCTGCGCTCGAGGCCATTGTCCATCCCGCCGTAGCAAAGCGGCGCGAGGCCTTTGCTCGAGACCATCATGATGCCGATCTGATCGTGTTTGACATACCCTTACTGTTCGAAAAGGGCAGCGAAGGCAGGCTCGATGCCGTGGCAGTCGTCTCCGCTCCGGCAGAAATGCAGCGACAACGCGTGCTTGCGCGCGAAAACATGACCGAAGAGAAATTCGCCGCCATCCTCGCCGCGCAAATGCCCGATGCGGAAAAGCGCGCGCGCGCCGATTTTATCGTCGAAACGGGTGTCCCGCTGGACGAGACCCGAGCGCAGGTGGAGGCGCTGGTGGACAAGCTACGCCCCGGTCCGCATCCTGACTTGCGCGCATAGGAGCGCATTTGCGATAGGCTGATCATGCGCGAAATCATCTTCGATACCGAAACGACGGGCCTTGATCCTGCGACCGGCGACCGAATGGTCGAAATTGGCTGCGTCGAGATGGTCAATCGCGTCGCCACCGGCGCCACCTTTCACGCCTATTATAATCCCGAACGAGATATGCCGGCGGAGGCCGAGAAGGTGCACGGCCTCTCGGCGAGCTTTCTGGCTGACAAACCGCTGTTCAAAGATGGTGCGGCAGAGCTGCTCGAGTTCGTGGGAGATGCCCCGCTCGTCGCTCATAATGCGCAATTCGACTTCGGCTTTCTCAATTGCGAGCTGACGCTGTGCGGGCTGGATATCATCGGCACGGATCGCATGGTCGATACGCTCGCCATCGCGCGCCGCCGCCATCCGGGCGCCAAGCATTCGCTCGATGCGCTGTGCGCGCGCTATGGTGTGGATCGCTCGCACCGCGTTCTGCACGGCGCCCTGCTCGATGCCGAATTGCTGGCGCAAGTCTATGTCGAGTTGATGGGCGGACGCCAGATCGGTCTGGAGCTGGCGGTCGATAACGACCCGCAGAATCCGGTGCAGACGACGACATTCGCACCGAAGATTGGCGAATATCGTGCCCCCCGTCCGCACAAAGCGAGCGAGGAAGAACTTGCGCGTCATGCCCAATTTCTGGAAACTCTGGAAACCCCGCTCTGGACCTCGTGAGTCGCACTCACCACATTGAGCGCAGGAAAAACATAAGGGAAGGAGATACCGCCCATGGATATTCGCGTGTCGGGACATCAGGTCGATACCGGAGCCGCGCTTCAGGAACATGCAGCAGACAGGCTCACAGGAATTGTCGACAAGCACTTCAGTCGCGCGATTTCATCCACGGTCACTTTCGGTAAAGCTCCTGCCAGCGCTTTTGCTGCGGACATCGTCCTTCATGTGAACCATGGGCTTATCCTGAAAAGCCATGGGCAGGCGCATGATGCGCATGTCGCATTCGATCAGGCTGCTGACAAAATCGAAAAACAGCTGCGGCGTTACAAGCGCCGTCTGAATGATCGCCACGAACAGGCGGCGCACGCGGTGAAGGAAGAAGAGGCGGCCTATACGATCTTCGCGGCTGAAGAGCCGGAAAGCGAAGAAGCAGGCGGCGAAGAATCGCCTCCTGTGATTGCAGAAACGCGCATCGACGTGCCCGAAGTCAGCGTATCTGACGCGGTGATGCTGCTCGATTTACGCCACACAACAGCGCTGTTTTTCAAAAATGCTGGAACTGGACATCATAATATGGTGTATCGCCGCGACGATGGATCGATCGGGTGGGTCGAGCCGTCCTGATTTTCGCCGCTTTTCAGCGGTAGCGGAAATCGGTGAACCAATCTCAATCGTTCCCTGCCATGCGGAACACTCCTCTGGGGTGATCAAGGCATTTGGCGGGAACGCAGTACGATAAGAGCAATGAATTCCAATTTTGTATTGAAGCCGGAAGCGGTCGCTTTCACCAGTGCCGGGTCGAAATCAGAAATTCTTGAGCTGGTCGCGAACACCTTTGCGCGCGCTTGGGATCTGGATCCCGTTATTGTGCTTGAGCAGCTGGAGGAGCGTGAAAAGCTCGGCAGCACGGGCTTTGGCCGCGGCGTCGCGATCCCGCATGCCCGCTTTCCAGGGCTGAGCCGTCCGGTCGCCGCGATCATCAAGCTGGAAAAGCCGGTGGACTTCGATGCTGCCGATGGCCTGCCGGTGGATCTGGTATTTGGCCTGCTTTCGCCGGAAAATTGCGGCGCGACACATCTCCACGCGTTGGCCGCCGTCTCGCGTATGATGCGTGATGACCGGATGCATGACGCGCTTTGCGATGCGCCCAATGTCGAGGCTCTCTATAGCCTCGTAACCAATGTGACGGATCGTGACGCTGCCTGATCAGGCTGATGAGAATGGGCAGTCCGCCCATTTTCGCGCGCTGGAGCAGCTTTATGCCTCGGCTCCGATCAACAATCTTTTTCGATCCGAGCTGGAGATACTCGAGCCGGGCCGATCGCGGATCACGTTTTCGGCGCAGGAAGCCCACTTCCATGCGGCGGGCGCTGCGCATGGTACGATCTATTTCAAGATGCTCGACGATGCGGCCTTTTACGCTGCGAATTCGCTTGTTTCCGATCGCTTCCTCCTGACGACCGGGTTCAACCTACATTTCACTAAGCCTATTCGAGGCGGCACAGTTGTCGCCGAAGGACGCTGGGTTAGCGGAAAGCGTCGCGTTTTCATCGCCGAGGCCAATCTGGTCGATGAAGAAGGCGATGAAATCGGGCGCGGGACGGGCACATTCATGCGTTCGCACATCGCACTTTCCGGCCTCTCCGGCTACCGCCAGCCGGACTAGGGTCATGGACGATCGCATCCCTGCGCATCTTGAAGTCAGTGGCCTGATAAAGGCTGTTTCGGCCGAAGGCGGCTTTGCCACCGTTCTTGCCAAGGGCGAAAAGACAGCCGGAACATTGATGATAATATGTTGCGAAAATGGCACAAAATTGCGCGCATACGAACGAATGCCACAATTGGATGGCACCCGCACATGGGTGCTTTCGAAGTCTCAAGACGTTGAAAACCCTATGCAATTCAGCGAATATATAGACCGGAGAAAGCGCCAGGATAGCGACCTTTGGATCCTTGAGCTGGACGTCGTGAATCCAGAACGTTTCATCGGAAACCACTTCCCCGAAATTTGACACTGCGGCGGCAATCGCTATTTGGCCCGCAACCTTCCAGACAGCGTATGTTGCCTTGCACCGCAATGCGGTGGTGCGATGCAGCGCGCAGACGGGGAGTGGACTTGCAGGTCCCAAGGGATGGCAAGCGGTAAGAGATGACACGTCACACAGTGTCGCAGCCGCAAGACCTGCATCAGTCGCTCACCGCCGTGTGATTTAGGATTGATGAAAATTTCTCTGAAGCGGGCTGGGGCCATCGCCCTCGCCTCAACTGTGTTTGCGAGCAGTTTCGGTACCGCAGTGAGCGGCGCCATCGCACAGGACCAGACGGACCCGGTAGTGGCCGAGCTGGCACAGACAGAATTTGAAGTGCCGCAGAACGCTGCCGAACCCACCGCTGATGAACAGGTCCGGTTCGTTGCCAGCGAAGTGGTGCAGGACGTTCCGGAAACGCCGGAAGTCGAAGAAACCGATGCCAGCTCGCTGCGTGAGCTGGTCCACACCGTCGACACCTCAGGTGAGCTCTCGCGTGAAATGATGTGCCTGGCGCAGGCCGTGTATTTTGAATCGCGTGGTGAACCGCTCGATGGCCAGCTGGCCGTCGCCCGCGTGATCATCAATCGCGCAGAGAGCGACACTTTCCCCGATGACTATTGCTCGGTGGTAACCCAGCGCTCGCAGTTTTCGTTCGTACGCGGCGGCCGCATCCCGGCGCCGAACCGCGGCACGACCGCTTGGAACCGCGCCAAGGCGATCGCCCGCATCGCTCATCGCGATCTGTGGGAAAGCCCTGCTGACGACGCGCTTTATTTCCATGCGACTTACGTTCGCCCTAGCTGGGCACGCCGCATGACGACCCGCGCGCGGATCAATAATCACATTTTTTATAGGTAGTTGTTTGTCTCATGCGGCCACATCCGTGGCCGCGTCCTCGGCGCTATTCGCTCCAGCGGGACTGCGTTCCGCCTGCGCGGCACCTGCGGGTCGCGCTGTGCGCTCGGTCGCTGACCTGCGGCCAGCGAGACTAGCGCTTCAATTGATCACAGACGCGGAGCACGCTCGGCGATCTGCCGAAGGCAAGGCCGAATGGCCGCCCGCAGCGGGCGCAGCTTGCCTGCGCGTCTAGCGAGGACGATCGCCCGGATGGGCGATCACGAAACAAATCAATCCCTAATCTCAACCCAAACAGGGGTGTGATCGCTCGCCTTTTCGCGTCCGCGGTATTCGCGGTCGACGCCTGCGGAAACGAGGCGATCAGCCGTTTGCGGTGAGAGCAGAAGGTGATCGATGCGGAAACCATGGTCGCGCTGCCACGCGCCGGCCTGATAATCCCAATAGGTCCATACACCGCCGCGCGGATTGAGCAGGCCGAGCGCGTCTGTCCAGCCATCGTTGAGAATGCGCGTGTAGGCTTCGCGGGACTCCGGCTGCATCAGCGCATCGCCAGCCATAGCCTTGACCGACCAAACGTCATTGTCGCGCGGGATCACGTTGAAATCGCCGACCACCACGGTGGGCTGCTCACTGGCGAGAAGCTCCTGCAACCGCTCCCGCAGCGCCGCCATCCACTCGAGCTTGTAATCGAACTTCGGCCCGGGCTGAGGATTACCGTTCGGAAGGTAAAGATTGACGATCCGCACGCCGTTTACATCGGCTTCGATATAGCGCGACTGCTCGCCTTCACCCTCTTTGGGCCCGTCGACTCCAAGGCCGCGCCGCACCTCCTCTGGCGCAGTGCCATCGCTAAGGATCGCGACGCCGTTGAAGCTCTTCTGCCCGTGCCAGATCGCCTTGTAGCCCATCTCTTCGAATTCATCAGCCGGGAAGCCTTCATCCTGCGTCTTGATTTCCTGCAGGCAGGCGACTGTCGGCCGGGTTTCCTCCAGCCATTCTTTGAGCCGCGGCAGGCGCGCTTTGATACCGTTGATGTTAAATGAGGCAATCCGCATGCAGCGGACTTTAGATGCCAAAGCTGGAACCGCAACCACATCCCGCAGCAGCGTTGGGATTTTGCACCCGGAAAGCCGCACCGCCAAGCGATTCGACAAAATCGACCACACTGCCAGCGACAAGGTCGAGGCTGACCGGATCGACGACGAGCTTCACGCCATCGGTCTCGCTAACCGCATCTTCGCCTTCCGGCTCGCCAAGCTCGAATTTGTACTGAAAGCCCGAACAGCCGCCGCCTTCTACGGACAGGCGCAGCACGGCGGGTTTCGCCTGCTTTTCGGCGATAGTCGCAACACGCTTTGCAGCAGATTCGCTAAGGGTCAGATGAGTTGCCATGCGGTGTATGTAGGGTCGAGCGACCGTCTGCTCAAGCAGAGGTGATATATTCGCGCATCTGCTGCGCCTCTGCCTCGATCATATCCATCCGGTATTTCACCAAATCGCCGATAGAAACGAAGGCGACCATGCGATCACCATCGGTGACGGGAAGGTGCCGAATACGCCGTTTCGTCATCATGGAAAGCGCCTTCAGCACGCTTTCCGTGGGCGAGATGGTGATTGCGGGCGCCGTCATGACTTCGTTTACCGCGCGGTGAAGCACATCAGCGCCATCACGCGCAATGCAATAAAGCAGGTCACGCTCAGAGAATATCCCCGCCACCTTCTCTCCGTCCATCACCGGCAGCGCGCCGATGCGTTTATCGGCAAGCAGGCTGGCGGCGTGCTGGACGCTGTCGGTCGGAGCGCAAGAGACCACCGTGTCATCTCGGTTGGCGATCAGATTGGCTATGGTCATGGGTGCACTCCTCTTTTCCCGCAGCCGCGATTATGCCACGGATTGTCCGCTCCCGGCAAATGCGGACCAAACGCCCCGTTGCATCACAGCCATTTGGCAGGCATGTGCAGGCGAATGGTCAAGCCATCACCCCTCGATGATCCTGTAAACGCAGCACACGCCTGGGCGCATTTCCGCAAGATTATGCGGCTGATGCTCGGCATTACGGTGGCTGTGGTCGTGATCGCGCTCGCGATCATCTACAATCAGGTTGAGGACGTCTCACCGCATTTCTTCATCGCGACGGCGCTGGGTATCGGGTTTTCCATGTTGCTGATGAGCGCGCTGATGGGCCTCGTCTTCATGTCCAGCGGCACGGGGCATGACGAATCGGTCGACAATTCGCTCGACGATCTCGATTTCAGGAATGACGATTAAGGCGCGGGCTGCAGGCGGTATTCGGCGACAGGCGTGCCGCCGATCAGATGCTCCTGAATGATCCGCTCCAGCACTTCTTCTGTGCAGGAATGATACCAGACCCGGTCAGGCCAGACGACCACGATAGGCCCAGCGGCACAGAGCTGCAGGCAATCGGCCTTGGTCCGCTGGACACCGCCCTTCCCCGCAAGACCGACCTCTTTCAGGCGCTTTTTCAGATACTTCCAGGCCTTCTCGCCGACATCGCGCTTGCAGCATTTCTGCTTGTCGGAAACCGCGCAGATGAACACGTGGCGATCGATGGCTGACCCGCCGATCTTGGCGAGCGCCTTTTCAGCCTTCTCGATGTCTTTTTTCTTGGACAGGGTCAGCGCTTCTTGCCGGCGATCCGGGCAATTTCGGCTTTGACCAGCCGCTCCACCATGTCGGGTAGATTGGCATCAAGCCATTGGGCCAGCATCGGGCGCAGCATGTCCCGCACCATACCTTCCAGCGATGTTTCACCAGAGCGAACGATTTGGGGTTTGGCAGGAGGCTCCGACAGCATGGCCAGCGCAGCAAGCGATTGCCGCATGGCATCGGCGGCCTGCGCATTGGTCAGCGTGTCGGCTGTGGTGTCGTCCTCATCCTCCAGTTCAGCCCCGGCTTCACTGAGATCGAGAATTTCCTCCGCCTCATCCTGGTCGACGGGATCGAGGTTGAAAGCGCTGCGCTGCAGTGGCGATTCGGCCTCGGTCGGCGCCGGGTCTTTCTCCTGACGTACAGAATCGCGATCGATCACCCGTTTGATCGATTCGAGAATTTCTTCGACTGAAGGCTCGCCTTCCTGACGCATTTAGTCCCCCGCTGGTATGTCGGCAGATATCTCACCGTCTTGCGCGGGGATGTCAACGGTCCGGGCGCTTTCTACTGCAGGTTCGAGATCGCGCTGCCAATCCCAGATAATGCCGCGCACGCGGTCATAATTGTCGATCGGATCGTAAAGCGGGCCTTCGTCTTCCAGCCCAAGGTCGCGCGCTTCTGCGCGGCCCATTGCGGCAAGGAGGGAGAAGCCTGCGACATAGGCATTGCGCCGTGCAGTCACCAGCTGCGTCTGCGCATTCAGCAATTCCTGCTGCGCGTCGAGGATATCGAGCACGGTACGATTGCCGACCGTGTTTTCAGCCCGCACACCTTCAAGGCTCAATGCAGCGGCATCGACTGCTACTTCGCTTGAAACGATTACTGCCCGGGCCGCGCGCCAGCTAGAAAATGCAGCGCGTACCTGCGCGATGACGCTGCGTTCTACGGCGATGGCGTTCTCGAGAGCTGCACTGGCGAATGCCCCGGCCTGGCGCTGCTGCGCGGCTGGCCTGCCGCCTTGGAAAATCGGGATGGAGATCTGCGCCCCGACAGTCAGGTCGGTACCTGCATTGTTGCCACTGGGAAGCGTGCCGAGAAAATTCTGGTAGTCGCTCGAAGCAAACAGGCTGAGGCGCGGCAGGCGGCCAGATCCTGCCACCTCCACATCGAAGCCAGCGGCCTCTGCATTCTCGCGCGCAGCGATAATGTCGGGATTGTATTCCAGCGCCACATCCACTGCTCCGTCCGGCGAAGCTGGTAGGCCCGGAAGCGGCGGCGGGGCCTGCAGGTCAATGGGCGGTGCGCCGGTCAGTTGCAGATACCGTTCGCGCGCTTCGATCAGATTGGCGCGCGAGCTTTCCAGATCGCCCTCTGCAAGCGCGAGGCGGCTTTGCGATTGGGCGACATCGGTGCGAGTCAAATCGCCGATTTCAAATCGGTCAGACGTCGCTTGTAGATTGATGGCCAGCACATCGACATTGTTCGCCGAGAGCGAGACAAGCGCTTCGTTCAAGATGACATCCATATAGGCCGCAACGACTTGGGCAAAGACGGCGCTTTCGGTGCCGCGAAGATCGGCTCGGCCCGCTTCGACACGGTTTTCGGCCGCCAAGATGCCATTGCGTACAGCGCCGCCCTGATAAACCGGCACATTCAGGCTGACATTGCCTCGGATCAGCCTTTCGGGCGAGACAACTGCGGGCGTGCTTTGCTGGAGCAATTCGGAAAAGCTGCCGGTGGCATCGACGCCGGGCAGGCCTTGCGAGCGCTGGATCACGACATTCTCGTCCGTGGCTCGTAGATTGGCGCGGGCAGCCGCCAGCGTCGGATTGTCGAAATAGGCGCGCGCGAGCGCTTCCTTCAGCGTTTCGGCGGATGCAGGCGTTGAAAAAACGAACGCCCCGGCCAGCAGGCCGGCGATGATCCGCCTTTTCGCCATGGTTAGAAGCTCCATTCCTTCGGTTTGGCAAAGGCATGCAATTGCGGAATGCCGACATCGAATACAGGGAGCAGCGAAACGCCGCGATCGCCCTTGCGCCCCACAGCGATGCGGGTGACGCCATTATCGACGAGGCCCGTCACAATGCGCGCGCCATCGGCGAGGCGCTTTGCCAGCTTGGCAGGCACTTCTTCCACGGCGCCGTCGATTATCAGCAGGTTTGCGCCCTTGCCTTTGCGACCCGAGCCAACCGCATCCTCCGGTGTGATGACGGTGAGATCGGCAACCAGCGGGCGGAGCAATTCGGCAAGGTAGCCAGTGCCGCCATCCACAAGCAGCACATGCTCATCCGACTGCGGTTCGGCTTCCTGCAGCATCATGCCATGCACCAGTGGAGCCGCAAGCGCGCCGCCTTCGGGCAGGCGAATGGCGCGGTCCATATAGGCAAAGCTCTTGGCAGTGGCGGGGACGAAATCCTCACGCGGCACGGCGCTCATCCGCTTCAGCACGAATTCGGCATTCACGCCGCTGGTGCGTAGCTGGCTTTCAATCATCGCGCGGCGGGCGCGGTGCGAGGCGTCTGTTTCGGTCATTTCAGCAGTAGTCACGTCGGCAAAATCCAGTGGTAAATTCTTTTCCCAAATTCTCTTGGTGCCTTAGGGACTGTGTTCCCCGTCGCCAAGTGCTTTACCTGCCTTGCCGGTAAAGCCTAAGGGGTCTCGACCAACAGGAGTAACGGCACGATGAGCGACATGATTACCATCCGCGAAGAAGACCTGATCGAAACGATCGCGGATGCGCTGCAATATATCTCCTATTATCATCCGATGGATTACATCCAGGCGCTGGGCGAAGCGTACAAAGCGGAGCAAGGCCCCGCTGCGAAGGACGCCATTGCTCAGATCCTTACCAACAGCCGCATGTGCGCAGAGGGGCACCGTCCGATCTGTCAGGACACAGGCATTGTAAATGTCTTCCTGAAATGGGGCCAGAATTGCCGGCTGGACTCGGATAAGAGCTTGCAGGAAGTCGTCGATGAAGGCGTGCGCCGCGCGTATAACCACGCCGAAAACAAACTCCGTGCCTCGATCCTCGCCGATCCCGCTTTCACGCGCCGGAATACACGCGACAATACGCCCTGCGTCCTCGATGTTGAAATGGTGCCCGGAGATACCGTGGAGGTCGATGTCGCCGCGAAGGGCGGTGGCAGCGAGAACAAATCCAAGTTCAAGATGATGAACCCGTCGGACAACATCATCGAATGGGTGCTCGAACAGATCCCCAGCATGGGCGCAGGCTGGTGTCCGCCGGGCATGCTCGGCATCGGCATCGGTGGCACGGCAGAGCATTGCATGAAGCTCGCCAAGAAATCGCTGATGGAGCCGATCGACATGGCGCAACTGAAGGCGCGCGGGGCCGAGACCGATATCGAGCAGCTGCGGATCGACATTTTCGACGCGGTCAATGCGACAGGTGTCGGCGCGCAGGGTCTCGGCGGGCTGTCGACCGTGCTCGACGTGAAAATTTACGATTGGCCCTGCCATGCGGCGGGCAAGCCTGTGGCGATGATCCCCAACTGCGCGGCGACGCGCCACGCGCATGTGACGCTCGACGGCTCCGGCCCCGCCTATATCCCGCAGCCCGATCTCGATGCGTGGCCCGATGTGCATTGGGAGCCCGATGCCGAGGCGAAGCGGGTCGATCTCGACAATCTGACGCCGGAAGAAGTCGCCAGCTGGAATCACGGCGATCGCCTGCTTCTCAACGGCGCGATGCTGACTGGCCGTGACGCGGCGCATAAGCGCATACAGGATATGCTCGACAAGGGTGAAGAGCTGCCCGTCGAATTCAAAGGCCGAGCAATCTACTATGTCGGCCCGGTCGATCCGGTGATGGGCGAAGTCGTAGGCCCGGCTGGCCCGACCACGGCCACACGCATGGACAAATTCACCGAAATGATGCTCGACCTTGGCCTGCTCGCCATGATCGGCAAGGCAGAGCGCGGCCACGATGCTGTCGAGGTGATAAGCCGTTTCAAGGTCGCTTACCTGATGGCGACGGGCGGGGCTGCCTATCTCGTTGCGCGCGCAATCAAGGAAGCGAAAGTCGTCGCTTTCGAAGAGCTCGGCATGGAAGCGATTTACGAATTCACGGTGAAGGACATGCCGGTTACCGTCGCAGTCGATAGCGAAGGAAACAATGTCCACACGCTCGCCCCGCTCCATTGGCGCGAGAAGATTCGTGAAGAAGGCCTCCTCCAGACCTGAATCGGCGCAAATCATCGACCAGCGTCATACCGGTTTCGATGGAAACGAGCCGCAAGGCTGGCGTAAAAGCGCCTTGAGGGGCTAAACCGGCTGGATGGACAAAGCTGAAACCAGCAAATCGGCAGCGCGCGTGCCATTCCGCATCGTGCTCGCTTCCGTGGTGGGGCTGTGGGCGACTTATCTCGTCCTCATGACCCTGCGCGCCGAATTGCTCGGTATGGAAAATGCAGGCGAGATGTTTGAGCGGCGACTGATCGCCAGCGCAATCGGTATTCTCATCACTCTGGGCCTGTGGGTCGTGCTGCGCGCCTTCGATACGAAGCCGCTGTGGGCCAAAACCTGCGCCGCGCTAGTATTCGCCCTGCCCGCTGCCCTGCTCAGCATGCAGGCAAACCGGATGGTGTTTGCCGATCTGCAATCGCAATTGAACGATCAGGTTTTGCGAGAGCTGGTGGAAACCAGCGGCGTATCGCAAGAGGATGTCGATGATGCGCAGCTGCAGGGCATCAGCCAGTTCATGCAGCGCGGCAATCTGCAATATATCGTCGAGATTACCTTCAGCCGCTATTTTATGATGCTCGCCTGGTGCGCCCTTTATCTAGCTTTGCTGTCGGGCGAGCGTGCGCGCGTGGCGGAGCGGCGAGAGCAGCAATTTCGAAGCGCAGCAAAGGCGGCAGAGCTCAAAAGCCTGCGCTATCAGGTCAATCCGCATTTCCTATTCAATACATTGAATTCGCTGTCTGCGCTGGTGCTGACCGACAAAAAGCAGGCGGCAGAGAAAATGATACAGATGATCAGCACATTTTACCGCCGCAGCTTAGCCGATGACACCACCGCCGATGTCCCGCTGCGAGAGGAAATCGCCCAGCAGAAGCTTTATCTCGATATCGAGGCGGTGCGCTTCCCCATGCGCCTGGTCGCCGATTACGACATCCCGGAAGATCTGGAAGACGCGCTCATTCCCGGCATGATCCTGCAGCCGCTGGTGGAAAATTCCGTGAAACACGCCGTCGCGCCTTCCGCCGGGCAGGTTACCATCCGCATTTCCGCGCGCGAAGAATACGGTCGCCTTGTCGTGACAGTCTCCGACAATGGCACGAGCGCGCGCGACAGTGAGGAGGTCCGCCCCGGCTTCGGCATCGGCTTAAACAACGTGCATGAACGGCTTGAGGCGCGCTTTGGCAATGAAGCGACGGTCGCATCAGGCCACTCGCCCGATGGCTTCGTAACGCATCTGCGCCTGCCGCTGTTGCGCATGCGCGAACAGGTGGCAGCGTAAACTTCACACAAGTTCAGGACGGTCCGCATGAATGATAATCCAGAAACTTTGCGCACGCTGATCGTCGATGATGAGCCGCTCGCTATTGAGCGGATGCAGGTGCTTTGCGCGGAAATCCCGCAGCTGACCGTCATCGGCACGGCGAGCGATGGCGAATCGGCGCTGCGACTGGCGGAGAAGCTTTCGCCCGATCTCCTGCTGCTGGATATGACCATGCCCGGTATGGACGGGCTGCAAGTGGCGAAAGCGGCGAAAGAGCAGGACAAGAGCCCAGCCGTCATTTTCGTCACCGCGCATGAGAATTTCGCGGTTGAGGCATTCGATCTCGAAGCGATCGATTACGTTCTGAAGCCGGTCGCCTCCGATCGGCTGGAGCGGGCCATCGAACGCGCCATCAATCGCCGCGGAGAAAGCGAGCTGAGCGAAGAAGAAAGCCCGTGGCTCACCGAGTTCTGGGTGCCGCATCGCTCCGAGCTTCTGCGCATCGAAGCTTCCGAAGTCTTCCGCATCGATGCCGAGCGCGATTATGTTCGCCTTCATGTCGGCGAGACCAGCTATCTGCTGCTGCAAACCATTGCCGGCCTCCAGGAAAAACTCGACCCGGACAAATTCATTCGCATCCACCGCTCTACGATTTTACGCCGCGATTTCATTCGCGGCCTGAAGCATGAGGGGCTGGGTGTCTGGTGTGCGGAGCTGGAAGATGGAGAAGAGCTGCGCATCGGCCGCACCTATCTCAAGAAAGTGAAAGCGATGGCTGGCCGCTGAAGGCGGCGTGCATTGCAATGCGCCAAAAAAAGGGCGCCTTCCCTTACCGAAAGGCGCCCATCACGGGGGTTTTGATCTTGGAAATTAAAGTTCGATCACCTCGGCGAGGCTTTCCTCAATACTTGTCCGAGCTTCGCTAACGCATTGGCGCGCCTCGCGGCTCCGGAGCCTTGTACCGAGATTGACATCATCGAGGCCGCAGACGTAGCGCGCGGCGCGCTCGATCCTCTGTTCAAGAGCGGCGACACCGCTTTCGGTCGAGAGATCGAGATCGCTGTAGGAAATGCTCGCAGTGCGCTCATCCTGGGCGTATGCAATGGCGGGGCTGAGGACAATGCCGGTGGCGACAACGGCCAGAGCCATGGCGGATATACGGTTCATCATGGGTCTCCTTCCTTTGCCTCCTCGTCCCGGTAGGAGGGTCACACCGCAGCCGGTGGGACTGGAACGGCTGCGGTGCGATTACGGATGTAGGCCAGACCCATTCGATTCGCGCGCCAAGCTCGATTGGAAGACGTCAATTGTCGACGAGCGATTCTGGCATCCGACAAACGACATTTTTAGCCCTACGAAGTGCGCATTGCCCTTTTTCTCGCCTTTGGGCAGATAAGAATCATGGCTTCGCTGTTCGCTCTCATCCTCACCACGCTGCTCGGCATCGCCAATTTCGTCGCGCACCGTGCGGTGATCGAAAGCGGACATCGCATGGTGCAGGATATGACGCCCGAGGCTTTGCGCGTCCTGCGGCCTGTCAGCCTGTCATTCGAGTTCCTGCTGCTATGCGGCGCGCTTTATGCGGTACGTTTAGGGCATAGCGGCTGGATGTGGGCCTATCTTGCCTATTCGCTCATCAATGCGGGAGCGGCCTGGGCGATTGTGACCCGCCGGCTTTAGGAATCTGCGCTTCAGAGCCATTCGCGCTGGCGAAGCGACGGCAGATACTGCTAGCGCAGGCGGGTAATGTCGAAGAGCAAGCTCCTATTCCACCTGTCCGATCTTCACTTCGGACTCGAAGACAATGAAGCGCTCGATTGGGTCAGCAGAGAAATCGCCGAGCGGACGCCCGATGCGGTCGCGATCACCGGTGATCTGACGATGCGCGCGCGGCATCATGAATTTGCGGCGGCGGAGAAGTGGATTCATTCGCTGCCCGTTCCTGTTACGGTTGAGCCGGGCAATCACGATCTGCCTAATTATTATCTGCCGTCACGCTATCTCAATCCGCTGGGCCGGTTCGAAGCATTTCGCGAAGTCGTGGAACGGCGGATCGAGCTTCCCGGCCTCGCGCTCGTGCCCCTCAACAGTAATGTCCCTGCGCAGCCGCGCCTGAACTGGTCGAAAGGCTGGATCAGCACTTCAGCGCTCGCCGAATGCCTGATGCAGCTCGACGCACTGCCAGACGGAATGCGCGCGCTGGTGACTGTGCACCATCCACTCAGAGAGACAGGTACGCGCGGGACTGCATTGACTCATAATGGCACCAAAGCTTTGCGCGAATTGGCGCGGCGCAATGTGCTCGGCGTGCTGTCGGGCCACGTCCATGATCCGTTCGATATCATGGAAGATGTCGGCAATGGCAGCGTGCGCATGATTGGCGCGGGCACGTTATCGCAACGGATTCGCTCCACACCCCCTAGCTTCAACGAACTGAGATGGGATGGAAAGCAACTGGATGTGCGGGTGCGCACGCTGGGCGATGTGGCGACATCCGACATGATGATCGACGATGTGCCGGAAGATGCGATGCCACCGAGGGAGCCCGGTGAACCAGTCGCTCCCGTCAACAAAGTGCCGCGAACGGACCCTCCAAAGCACTAAAATGGCTCATCCGGCCTTTGAAATTCGGCACCCTGTCGCAATCGCAAGGAACGCCTTGGCAAGGTAGGGCATTCTACGCAGGTTATGACCAAGGTCTTGATAGTCGAAGACGACCTGCTGAACCGCATGTTTTACGAAGCGGTCTTCAAGCAGCGCGGTTACCAGCTGATGGTAGTCGACGATGGCGCGCACGTGCTTGACGCCGTCGATAGCTTTGCGCCCGACCTTATCACCATGGACATCCACCTGCCGCATGTTTCGGGGCGCAAGCTGATCCGCAAGATCCAGAAGAACCCTGACACGAAGCACATCCCGATCCTTGCCATTACGGCCTTTGCCGGGAAGCAGGATGAGGCCGAAATCCGCCGTGCGGGCGCGCGCGGCTATCTGGCAAAGCCGCTGGGCATCGATGAATTGCTCAGCGAGGTGGATGCTCTTTTAGCTGCCGGCGAGCCCGTTCAGCCTACCCAACACTGACATCTTCCGAAAGCGCATGCAAAAAGGGCGACCCTTCGTGGGGGCCGCCCTTCGCATTTTCCTCCGTCGAGGAAACTGGTTGTAGCGAATTAGCGCTTCGAGAACTGGAAGCTACGACGTGCCTTGGCGCGGCCGTACTTTTTACGCTCGACCACGCGGCTGTCGCGGGTGAGGAAGCCGGCGGCCTTGATCACTGCACGCAGCGTCGGCTCGTAGCGGGTCAGCGCCTGGCTGATGCCGTGCTTCACAGCGCCGGCCTGGCCGGAAAGACCGCCGCCCGAAACGGTGGCGACCACGTCATACTGTTCTTCGCGCTCGGAGATGGCGAACGGCTGGTTGATCACAAGACGCAGGGTCGGACGTGCGAAATACACTTCCTGATCCTTGCCATTGACGGTGATCTTGCCGGTGCCGGGCTTCAGCCAGACGCGAGCGGTCGCGTCCTTGCGGCGGCCGGTTGCATAGGCGCGGCCCTGATCGTCAATTTCCTGCTCGCGCAGCGGCGTGCTGGGGACTTCGACATTGGTTTCGGCAGCGTCAGCGGCAGGAGCGTCACCCACGACGTCCTTCAGCTCGGACAGGTCCGATGCGGTGTTCTTGTCTTCGGTAGCCATTATGCGGACACCTTGTTCTTGCGGTTCATCGAGGCAACGTCGAGCACTTCGGGCTTCTGGCCGTCATGCGGATGCTCGGTGCCGTTGTAGAGGTGCAGGTTCTTCATCTGCGCGCGGCCCAGCGGACCCGTCGGGATCATACGCTCAACAGCCTTTTCGAGAACGCGCTCGGGGAAACGACCTTCGAGAACCTTCTCTGCAGTAGTTTCCTTCAAGCCGCCCGGATAGCCGGTGTGCTTGTAATAGATCTTCTTGGCGGCTTTGTTGCTGGTGAACTTCACCTTGTCGGCGTTGATGACGACTACATGGTCACCGCAATCGACGTGCGGGGTAAAGCTCGGCTTGTGCTTGCCGCGCAGAATGTTGGCGATGATCGTTGCGAGACGGCCGACGACGAGACCTTCGGCATCAACGATGTGCCACTTTTTCTCGACCTCGGTCGGCTTGATCGACCGGGTGGTCTTGCTCAGAGCCTTCATGGCTTTTGATTCCTGTAATTCGTGTGCGAATGATCGCTGCTTTAGTCCGGCTGCTTTCCTGCAAAGCAGAATCGCTGATGCCTAAGCGTTGCGAAGGTGCGCATTTGTCGCTTTAGACCCGCGAAGTCAAGCAAATCTGCGGTGTAGCGGAGAGGTAAAATAATACCCCCAGCTTAAATTGGCTTAAGTGAGTGGCGTTAAAGTCCACCGCTCCCGCGTGGTGCGGCGGCTGTTTCCGATAGCGGTTACGATGTCTCGTGCCGCATTGCGCATTAGCCCGGTCGCGCGGTCCATCTCCGCTTCGAAAAGCGTTTCAACGCGACCCTCACTGCCATCGGGCAGGATAATCACCTCGCTGGTGCTTCGGGGTTCAGCCGCTGGCGCGAACAGATCTTCAGGCATGATCGCGGTGATGCCCTGCCCGGCGGCATGGATCGCACCGATATATTGCTCGACCTGCTCACGATCGGACTGCGGCGGATTTCGCTGCGCCATAAGCTCGAGCGCATGATCGACCGCCGCTTGTGTTTCAGCCTGCTGTGGCCCGGTGCCATGCGGCGAAGCGATTCGGCCGGATGCCGTCAGCGCAAGTGGGAATAATCCGCTTTCGTCCCGCGATTCCTCCAGCTCTGCAAAGCGGGAAAGGGCGGCGGGCGCTTCAACCGAAACGCTTTGCTGCAGTCCATCGAGGAGAAAGCCATCGCCATCCTCACGGAATGCGACGGTGAAAGTCCGCACCACTTGTACTTCGCGACCATCGACAAGATCACGCGCTACGCTGCGGCGATAGAGCATCCTGCCGCGTGGAGGTGCGATGAGGTGCGATCCGGAAGACTGCGCCAGAGCCGTCCGGCCAGTCAGTCCAGCCGAAAGCGCAGCTGCGAGCGCGAGCCGCAAGCTTTCTCGCCGATGCCATTGGGCCAATGCGCCCTCCTCGCTACGATCCGTCCCCGCCCAATTGCTCGGCCAGCCAGCCAAGGGTGGCTGGTGCCGCCGCACTTACGGGAAAACCCATAATGGCTGGCGTCTCGTAGGGATGCAATCTTTCCAGTCGCGCGACAGCTTTTTGCAGATGGACCGTATCCGTTTTGCACAGCAGTCCGCATTCAAATGACGTTTCCACCTCTCCCTTCCAGCGGAATACCGATTCGATCTGCGGAATGATATTCCCGCAGGCGATAAGGCGCTCTTCGACCAATTTTGAGGCAGCTGTGCGAGCGCTATCTGTGTCCGGGAAGGGACACCAGATCATCGCCGCGACGCCGCGGCTCATCCGGCGCGGCCAAGCACGTGCGCGGACCAGGCATAAGCTCCCACCAGAAGCGCGCCGACGCCCTGATGCGCAACGGCAATCCACAATTCGACGCCGGTCACGACAGTGGCAATGCCGAGGAGGATTTGGATTCCGAGCATCGCATGAAGCGCGATCGAAGCGCGTCGATCAAGCGGCTTGGTCCGAAATGCCATCACGATGAGAGCGGCCGCCGCCACCCATGCCCACCAGCGATGAATGAAATGCAGCCAGAAAGGATCATGGGTAAGCGTCCACCAGATGCCGCTTGCCCAGCTGATATTCGGCAGCAGCTGACCCTGCATCAGCGGCCAACTGTTGGATGCAAGGCCTGCATTCAGCCCTGCTACCCATGCGCCGAACAGCATTTGCAGGAAGAAGATGAAGCCGACTCCGATCGTCAGCCCGGTCAGCCGAGAGGGACGGGCATTGCCTCGCGCAAGCTGACGCAGATCGAGCGCTGTCCAGATCAATCCGCCGAACGTCAGGAACGCGGTTAGCAAATGGATCGAAAGCCAGAAATGCGAAACGTCGGTCATTTCGGTCGACAGGCCGGAGCGGACCATAAACCATCCGAAAGCACCCTGAAGGCCTCCGAGCGCAAGCAGAGCCACGAGCCGCGGCTTATAGCCTGCCGGGATCGCCTGCTTCACCCAGAACCATGCGAGCGGAATGGCAAAAGCCAGCCCGATAATGCGGCCGAGCAGGCGGTGGAACCATTCCCAGAAATAGATGAATTTAAAATCCGCCATAGTCATCCCGGCGGGTCCGCTGACATTCTGGTACTCGCCGGTGGTCTTGTAGAGCTCGAACTCGGCCTGCCAGTCGGCTTCGTTTAGGGGTGGCAGCGCGCCGGTTACGGGTTTCCACTCGGTAATCGAAAGCCCGCTTTCGGTAAGACGCGTGATGCCACCCACTGCAATCATGATCAGCACCAACACGGCCACGCTGAACAGCCAGCTCGCCAGCGCGAGCGGACGGATGGTGCTGCCATCCGCTTCCGATGCGAAATAAGGTTCTGCCTGAGACGCCATGCGCGCCGATTTGCGCATTCTTTGGCAAAGCGCAAGCTGCACCAAGGGCGGGTATTGATACGAAAAGCGCTTTAAAGCCTTGCGCAATGTTACAGCATCACATAGATGGCTCCGTATGGCGCAGCTTGTCCCATCAGTCCGCGGCAGATTAGACCGCATCGGCATTTTCTTGTCGGCGCTGTGCGTTACGCATTGCGTGCTGGGGCTGATCCTAGTCGCCGGGCTTGGCCTTGGCGCAACCTTCCTGCTCGATCCTGCCATCCATCGTGTCGGTCTTCTGCTCGCCACGCTGGTGGCTGGAGTTGCGATCGGCATTGGCGCAGTCCGTCATCGGCGCGCGGGGCCTTTCGTCGTTGCGATGACAGGCCTTTCCTTCATGGGTGGTGCTTTGGCTGTCGGGCATGGGGCAGAAGAGGCGGTGTTCACCGTGATCGGTGTGGGCCTTGTCGCTGCCGGGCATATGCTCAACTTGCGTCACGCCTGATACGCGCTATCTGCGCTGGCGATGACTCAGCAAATCTCTCTTACCGTGAATGGCGACGCGCGTCGCACCTCTGCCGAAACGATAGCCGCTCTTGTGCGCGAGCTCGGGCTGGAGCCTGCCAAAGTGGCGGTCGAGCACAATGGCGAAATCGCGCCGCGCTCCACTTTGGATGATGCTCGACTTAGCGAAGGCGACCAACTCGAAATTGTCCATTTCGTTGGCGGCGGATCGGGTGACACTGACGATAGCTGGGAAGTGGCAGGGCATCGCTTTAACAGTCGCTTGATCGTGGGTACGGGTAAGTACAAGGATTTCGAACAGAACGCCGCTGCGGTTGAAGCGGCGGGCGCAGAGATCGTCACCGTGGCGGTGCGCCGGGTGAACGTCTCCGATCCCAACCAGCCTGTTTTGATGGACTATATCGATCCCAAAAAGGTCACCTACCTTCCCAACACCGCAGGCTGCTTCACTGCAGAAGACGCCATTCGCACCCTTCGCCTCGCGCGTGAGGCAGGCGGCTGGGATCTGGTGAAGCTGGAAGTGCTGGGAGAGGCCAAGACGCTTTATCCCAATATGGTAGAGACCATCCGCGCCTGCGAAGTGCTGGCGAACGAAGGCTTCAAGCCGATGGTCTATTGCGTCGATGATCCGATCGCCGCCAAGCAGCTGGAGGACGCAGGCGCGGTGGCCATCATGCCGCTCGGCGCGCCAATCGGTTCGGGCCTTGGCATCCAGAACCAAGTCACAATCCGCCTGATTGTGGAAGGGGCAAATGTTCCTGTGCTGGTCGATGCCGGTGTCGGCACGGCAAGCGATGCTGCCGTCGCGATGGAATTGGGCTGTGACGGCGTGCTGATGAACACTGCAATCGCCGAGGCAAAAGACCCCATCCGCATGGCCCGCGCGATGAAGCTGGCGGTGGAGGCTGGCCGAGAAGCCTATCTGTCGGGCCGCATGGGTCGGCGCAAATATGCCGATCCGAGCAGCCCCTTGGCGGGACTCATTTGATTTCCGCCCGCCCATCCGGGCGGGCGTCCTCGGTGCTATTCGCTCCGGCGGGACTTCGTTCCGCCTGCGCGGCACCTGCGGGCTTCGCGTTCGCTCGCTGTCGCTGACCTACGGTCAGCGATCCCTGCACTCCGGTCGAAGGGTGTCGCGGAGCACGCTCGGCGACCAGCCGAGGGCAAAGCCGACTGGCCGCCCGCAGCGGGCGCGTAGCGGAGCGAAGCGCGTCTAGCGAGGACGAAAGCGCGGATGCGCTTTCGCAAAACAAAGATTGCGCGGTCCGATTGGCTGACCAGTCCTTTCACTCACCTCACACCAAAAATTAACCATACTGCGCGATTGTCAGGCTTCAACATGGGGAGCCTGTCATGGCTAAAGCGAAAACTGCCTCGCTGACGATTGCTGAAATGCGCGAGTTCGCCGGTTTCACCGAAAACGAGCGCAGTTTTATCGAGCGGGCTTTGGATATCGGCATGGGCCGGGGCGATGCGTTCAAGACCTGGAGCCGCACGGCGGACGATCAGCGCTCGATCCGCGGCCAGTATCTCGCCTATCGTGAGCTGCGCCAACTGCGCGGCTGCGTTCCGGGCACAGTCGGTTTTGACGGGGTCGAGCAGTTTCTCGGTGCGCTGGTGCGTATCTCTGCGCAGGACATTGCGCTTGGCCAGCTCGATAGCTTTTCGGCCTATCGTTTTTTGTATGAGCGGCTGCTCGGCGCGGCGGTTCGCCCGTTCCTTCCCGCGGCGTTCTGCGGTGCTGCGGCTTTGCCGCAGATCGGTCCGGAACGCCGCAAGATGCTGCTGCAGAGCCTGAGCGAATCGGCGGCGACCGCGCCTGCATGGTCACCGCGCGAGCCTGGGTTCTTCCCGGAAAAGGTCGACCAGCTTGCGGCTTAGGGCCGAATCAAACTAGCGAGAGAATGAAAAACGCCCGCCCGGCCCATGCCGAGCGGGCGCTTTCGGTAGCTCAGAGCTGGACCCCTAGAAAGCGACCTGCGCGCCGACCAGCACGACGTCCGTATCAACGTCGGGGTCAGACCACGTGCTCCCATCGGGAAAATTGCCGCCGGAAAGGAAGTTCAGCGGCACAAATCCATCCACATGGATGAACTCGCCGAACAGGTTCACATTCGCCAGCGGCTGCCACGAAAGGCCCGCCACAATCTGGTTCTGCCGACGCCAAGGGGCGCCTTCAGGGCCGGCAAGGAAGCGCGAAAATTCAGCCGAAAACTGGATCGGGCGCTGCGAATTGGCGCCGCGAGGGCCAAAGCCATATCGCGCACCGATGGTCAGGGCGCTTGGCGCAAAGGCTTCAAACACGCTCAACGGATTCATCGGATTGGGCACCTGCGTGCCTTCCCAGACCTGGGTGGTCTCGGCGTACTCGCCCAAGAGCTCAAGATCGCCATATTCCAGCCGCGCATAGGCCGCGATGCCGGGATTATTGTCCTGGCACGGGTTGAAATGGAAGACCGGGTAGCCCTGGCAATAGGCGGTGCCGTGCAGATAGCTCGCGCCGACCATCAGATTGTTACCATATCCGCCCAGATCGAGCGTGTAGCGCGCGTCCACCGCGAAATTGTTAAGGCGCGACGGGGTGGAGCTGCCCTGCACAGGCACATTGGCTGATCGGAACTGCGCACCGCCCTGCACCGCCATTGCACGGACGTGAAAACCGTCCGACACAAAGCCTACCTGCGCGCCATAGGCAAGAGCTGCAAAGGCGTGCCAATTGGTCGAATTGGTAAATGGGCTCACCGTGTCATTCAACCCGAATGGCACATCCATCTTGCCGATCAGCGCATAGACGGGCGTTTCGTTGAGATCGCCATACATAATCCAGCCGCGGCGCAGCTGGATCTGGTTGCGGGTGAGCGAGGTAATCGTGCCGCCGCCAAAGCTTTGCTGCGGATCGTAAAGCAGCTCGCCATAGGCGGTCACGCGCGGCGCGACATTGGCGGTGAATGCGAGCGAGACCGAATGCAGCACAGCTTCGGACACATTGTCGCCTAGCTGGTTCACGCTTGTCGGGTGGCGCATAAGATAGCCGAATTTATCGTCCGTATCGCTGCGCTGATAGTTGGCGATTGCAGTTACCTGGCCCGACAGCGTCACGCGGCTATCCAGCAGGCCATCGCGCTGGGCTTCCAGCTGCACCAGCGGGCGGGTGGTTATGTTCTCGGTGTGATCGAGCATCGCGAAAGCATAGGTGCTGTTCACGCCGATCAGATCGCGGTCCTCAGTGCCACGCACCGTTTCGACAGGAGCAAGCGCGGGTGCTGGCGCCACGACTGGCGGAGCGCTGACGATGGCGGTCTGCTCCGCAGCATCGACCTGCTCGCGGAGTTCCCGATTCTCTTCTTCAAGCTGGCCGAGCCGCTCTTCCAGAGCCGCCAGTCGGTCTTCAACCGTCATATCCTGCGCCGACGCCATGCTTGGCAAAGCGGCCAGTGCGGATGTGGAAAGGAGCAGTCCGGCGATAAGCTTCGGGCAACCGCGAGCGGCCGCAATACGCATCGACATTTCAAATCCCTGACATTTCACGCGGGGTACGGTCACGCCGACCCCAATGCGGACCTTTATGTCAGGTCAGGATGAAAAATCGGTTTAGGATGCTGCGAAAACCCCTAATAAAGCGCCTCAAGCCGATCCCCATAAGCCTTTGTGATAAAGGGCCGGCGGATCTTCATCGTCGGGGTCATCTGATCGTTATCGACCGAGAATGGCTCGTCGGCAAAAGTGAATTTGCGAACCTTTTCGATCACGGACAGATCCTGATTGGTCCGGTCGATCGCGGCCTTCATCGCGCTGCGGAAAGCGGGCAGTTCCTGCAATTCCTTCATATCGAAAGGGATGTTGTTCGCTTTGGCCCATTCGAGTGCCCATTCCGCATCGGGAACGATCAGTGCGACCATATACGGCTTCTTGTCGCCTGCGATCATCGCTTGGCTGATCTCAGGCTGCAAGGTCAGCATGCCTTCCAGCTTTTGTGGCGCGACATTATCGCCCTTGTCGTTGACGATGATATCCTTCTTGCGGTCGGTGATCTTGATCCGGCCTTTCTCGTCGAGATGGCCGACATCGCCTGTATGCAACCAGCCGCCTTCGAGCGTCCGCTCCGTATCTTCGGGGCGCTGCCAATAGCCGGTCATCACCAACTCTCCGCGTACCAGGATTTCACCATCGTCGGCGATTTTCACTTCGACGCCGCGCATCGGCGGACCGACGGTGTCCATTTTCAGGCCGACCTTGGGCCGATTGCAACTGACCACGGGGCCACTTTCGGTCTGCCCGTAGCCTTGGAGCATGGTGAGACCCATCGCTTCGAAGAAATTACCGACTTCGGGATTGAGCGGCGCACCGCCCGAGACCATCGCCTTCATTCGCCCACCGAATTTCGCGCGGATTTTCGGGCGCAGCGTGCGGTCGATGATCATGTCCATCGGCCGGTCCATCAGCGATTTGCGGCCCATCTCGCTTTCCCGAGACGCGATCTGCAGCGCCTTGTCCATCAGGTAATTGGCGACTTTGCCCTGCTTTTCGACCTGCTTCATTATGCGAGTGCGGAGCACTTCGAACAGTCGCGGGACGACGACCATGAAAGTCGGGCGCACTTCCTCGATATTGCTGGCGAGCTTTTCCAGACCTTCGGAATAGAAAATCTCCGCACCCACGCTGATCGGCAGGAATTGCCCGCCTGTATGCTCATAGGAGTGGCTGAGCGGCAGGAAGGACAGAAAGCGTTCCTCACCCACGCCAAAATCCTCGATCAGGATTTCGGCCGCCCCGCTGATATTGCACAACAGCGCTCCATGGGGCTGCAATACGCCGCGCGGGGCGCCGCTGGTGCCGCTGGTATAGATAATGCAGGCGGTGTCGGTGCGCTGGATCAGCCCAATCCGCTTATCGACTTCGGCGCGCGCTGCATCGGCATCGCCTGCCAGCATGTTGTCCCATTTGTGCAAATTGAATGCACCGGACTGCGCGGTGGAAATGCCCTCGATCACGATGACATTCTCAGCCTTGCCGGTCTTGATAATCGCAGGGAAAAGCGGCTTGGCGAGCTTGGCGTTGGATACGATGATGGCGCGTGCGCCCGAATCGTCCAGGATATGGCTGTGATCGCGTTCGGTATTTGTCGTGTAAGCAGGGGTGGAAATGCAGCCCGCCGCCATGATCGCCAGATCGGCGATGCACCATTCGGGGCGATTTTCCGAGACGATCACGACCCGGTCGCCATCATGCAGGCCCATTTCGCGAAGATTTTCCGCCATCAGGCAGACGCGCCGCGCGACTTCCGCCCAGGAGATGGTTTCCCAGCCGCTTTCGCCCTTGAAACCGAGAAAGGGCGTATCGCCTTTTTCATCGGCCCGTTTCAGAAACAGGCTGACGAGATTTTGGGCATTATCGATATCGTTCAAAAACACGCGGCATCTCTCCTGCACCGGGTTTTCCCGGCGAATTTTCGTTGCGGGACGGATTACGCGCCCCGCCCATGCTGGGCAAGCCTGCCCCGTTTCACATGATCTATCCCTATTGGGTGGCAGATGTTCCCTCGCTGCGCGGATCGGCAGCGCCTATCCAGCGCCCGCCTGACCACTCAACGGCATTCGCTTTTGACGGCAGGCTGCGCGTCCTCACCGTGTGGCCGAGCGCTTCCAGACCTTCCGGCAGGCCGGGAACGACATTATCCTCCTCCAGCGATATCGTATCGCCGGGTGAATAGAGCATGGGCAGTGCGATCGCGTCCTGCGCGGAAAGGCTCCAATCGATATAGCCCATCAGTGCCTTGGCGACTTGCACCGGGATCGTGCCTCCGCCCGCCGCGCCGATGGTGAGGACCGGATTGCCATCCATATCGAAAACGATGGTTGGCGCCATGGAACTGCGCGGCCGTTTGCCTCCTTCGACGCGATTGGCGACGGGCGCGCCATCCACTTCGGGCCGGAAACTGAAATCGGTCAGCTCATTGTTGAGGTAGAAGCCGCCATAGATCAGGCCCGATCCGAACGGCCCTTCGATAGTGGAAGTCCAGCTGACCACATTGCCTGCCGAGTCCGCGACGGAGAAATGACTTGTGCCATGCTCCTCAGGCTCGTCTCCGTCAGTGAAGGCTTGGATCACCCCGGCGGGCACGCCCGCTTCCGGCTCTGCTATGCGCATGTCGGGTGCTATCAGTTCGCTGCGAGCCGCCAGATAGACCGGGTCGACCAGCTGCTGCGCCGGGACCGGGACAAAGTCCGGATCGGCAAGGTAAAGCTCCCGGTCGGCATAAGCGAGGCGCTGGCTTTCGGCGAAAAGATGCCAAACGGTAACGCTGTCCGCACCCATCCCGGCAATATCGAACCGCTCAAGCTGGCCGAGGATCGCGAGCACCGTCGTCGCGCCGGAGGATGGCGGGCCCATGGAGCAGATCAGATAATCGCGATAAGTGCCGCAAAGTGCGTCGCGCATGGTGGCGGAGTAGCCAGTGATGTCCGCTGGCGTCATGGCCGCGTCACCGGGCGTGTTGGCGGCGATGTGCTCCGCCAGGCCCTGCGCCATCACCTCGTAAAAATGCTCCGGCCCGGCGCTCGCTATCGCTTCCAGCGTTTGTGCCAGTTCCGGATTTGTGACCCGCGTCCCGGCAGGGAGGATATTGCCATCATCATCGAAAAACAGCGCCGCACCTTCGGCCTGATGCGCGGCGCGCTCTTGCACACGCTCGGCAAAATTCACGAAGCGCGGGGTAAGCTCCCAGCCTTCTCGCGCGAGGCGTATGGCGGGTTGGAACAGCGCTTCCCACTCAAGTTCGCCATGGGCCGCGTGGGCCTCCGCTGCGAGCGCGATGTTCCCCGGAACGCCTACAGAGCGGCCGCTGATGACAGCCTCGCGATAGCCAAGCGGCTCGCCTTCGCTGTCCAGAAACCAATCGGAACCGGCAGCAGCAGGCGCAGTCTCGCGGCCATCGATGGTGATGAGCTCGCCATTGGCATCGTGATGCAGGAAGAATCCGCCGCCGCCGATACCGGAGCTTTGCGGCTCGACGACGGTCAGTGCGAGCATCACGGCGATTGATGCATCGGTAGCGCTGCCGCCCTGCCGCAGGATTTCGACGCCCGCTTCGGTCGCACGCGGATCCGCCGTGCTGACGACTCCGGGGGTGGTGGGCACCTGTGCAGAAACTGCCGGGCGAGGTTCTTCGCCGGTCTGGCATGCGGCCAAGGCCAGGGGAGCGGAAAGGGCAAAGAGTAAACGTGAGGCTTTCATGTCTCGCTTGCTATTCGCTTCCGACCGCCTCGGCAATGGTGGCAAAGCCATCGCGCCGCATCAGCTTTTCCAGCCCGGTGCAGATGTCCTTGGCGATGCCCGGCCCACGATAGACGATGGCGCTGTAAAGCTGCACCAAGCTGGCGCCTGCCCGAATGCGCTCCCATGCGTCTTCAGCCGTCGCGATACCGCCAACTCCGATAAGGGGGATGCCCCCACCCGTAGCCGCGCGAAAATCACGCACGCGCTGCAAGGCCTTCGCTTTCAGCGGAGCGCCAGACAGTCCGCCTGTCTCGCCCGCATGCGCAGAGTAAAGCGGTGGACGATCGATGGTCGTGTTGGAAACGATCAGCGCGCCCAATGCCTTGTCTGCCGCAATGCGCGCGATGGCATCGATGTCGCTTGGCTCGAGATCGGGCGCGACTTTGAGGAAAATGGGGGGAGCTTTGCCACCGCAGACCGAAGCGCGCGCTTCGATCACCCCGTCCAGAAGGCCGATCAAAGCACCTTCATCCTGCAATGCGCGAAGGCCCGGCGTGTTGGGGCTGGAAATATTGACGGTGAGGTAGGAAGCGTGCGGCGCCATCAGCCGCGTCATCAGCGCATAATCGGCGATCCTGTCCGCACTGTCCTTGTTCGCGCCGATATTGATGCCGATGATGCCGCGGCGATTGGCTCGCGCCTTGATCCGTTTAAGCGCGTCCTGCGCGCCGCCATTATTGAACCCCATGCGATTGATCACCGCTTGGTCTTCGACCAAGCGGAAGAGGCGCGGCTTCGGATTGCCTGCCTGCGGTTTGGGGGTAATCGTGCCAACTTCCGCGTGGCCGAAGCCGAGGCCCAGAAGCGCGTCGGGCACTTCGGCATTCTTGTCAAAACCGGCAGCCATTCCCAATGGATTGGGGAAGCGCAGGCCTGCGACTTCAACGCCCAGCTTGCCGCCAGATGAGGGTGCAGCCTTTCGCGGAGCGGCTTTCAACGCGGCGATCGTCAAGCCATGCGCGCGCTCTGCATCGAGCTTGAAAATGGCCGGGCGGATGATGTCGTAAAGCATGCATCGCCCATGGCAGCGAAACGGCAACCAAAGCAATCCCGCACGCGTTGTCCCGCAAGAAAATGCGGAGCGAGGCATAATCATGTGATATTATGTCGCGTTCTTACAATTCAATGTAACATTTGGGGTGCATGCAACACTTGCGACCCGAAGGGCTCGGAACGCCTGGCGTTACGAGTTCTCCACTCCAAGGGGCGGCGATCTGCGGATGGCCGCCCTTTTTTTGCGCCTTGCTCCCGCTGCTCGGCTATTGGCAGGCTGCGGAGTTTCTCTTAGATGCGATGCATCGCCATAAGAGAAGGATCGCCGCCCATGACAGCCAAGCTTTTGCGCATCACTGCCCTTGCCACCAGCACGCTCGCCCTGTCGGCCTGTGCCGCAAGCCCGATGCCGCAAAGCGCCGCGTCCGTTCCGCCGGTATCGGCAGAGGCAACCGTCCCGTCGGACATCAACAGCTTCTTCGAATTGTACGACAGCGCGCTGCTTGAGCTATCGCCGCAAACAAAATCCTATCGCGGAATCCGGGACGAGGATTACGGCCTCTGGAATGATCCGTCCGCCGAAGCTGAAGAGGCGCAGCGCGCCATGCGCCTTTCTTTCCTCGCCCGCATGCGCAGCGGCTACGATCTCGGCGATTTGGAAGGGCAGGAGGCACTGTCCTATCGCCTGTTCGAAGCGACCAATGCGCGATCCGAACTGCTTTACCCTTTCCGCGAGTATGACTACATTTTCGATCAGATGCGCGGCGCGCAAAGCGGAATCCCGGCCTTTCTCATCAACACGCATGCTGTGCAGAATGTAGATCATGCCCGCGCTTACATCGATCGGATCGGGGGCATCGGCCCTTATCTCGATACGCTGATCGCCCGGTCCGCGACGCGTGCCGATAATGGCGTAATGCCGCCTGATTGGGTTTACCCCTACGTTCTCTCGGACGTTACCAATCTGCTCGATGCAGGGCTGGACAATGCCGTACTCGAAGATTTTCGCAGCGAAGTGTCGGACCTTGACATCAGCGCAGATGAGCGCGCCGCCCTGATTGCCGATGCAGAAGCGGCGTGGTCATCCTTCGCCGCCCCCGCCTACGGCCGCTTGCGCTCCGAAATGCTGCGTCAGCAGGCCTATGCGCCGACGCAAGACGGCATCTGGCGCTTTGAACGCGGTGCCGAATATTACGATGCGCTGCTGAGCTATTACACGACGACCGATCTCAGTGCCGATGAAATCCACCAGATCGGCCTTGACGAAGTGGACCGGATCCACGGCGAAATGCGCGCGATCATGCAGCAGGTCGGTTTCGAAGGGACTCTTCAGGAGTTCTTCGAATTTACCCGAACCGATGATCGCTTCTTCCACACCAGCCGCGAAGATTACCTGGCCGAGGTCGATGCAGTCATCGCGGCAATGGATGAGCGCCTGCCCGAATATTTCATCACGCTTCCCGAACATGAGCTGGAAGTAAAACCGGTCGAAGCCTTTCGCGAGCAAAGCGCAGGAAAGGCGTTTTACCAGAGCCCCGCGCCGGACGGCTCACGCCCCGGACGATATTACGTCAACCTCTACAATCTGCGCGATATGAGCCGGAATGAGCTGGAAGCACTCGCCTATCATGAGGCTTCTCCTGGCCATCACATGCAACGCTCTATCCAGACGGCGCTTGGCGACCTGCCGCCTTTCCGGCGCTTTGGCGGATTCACCGCCTATACTGAAGGCTGGGGCCTCTATTCCGAAGAATTGCCCAAGGAGATGGGGTTCTACACCGATCCCTATTCCGATTTCGGGCGGCTCGGCATGGAGCTGTGGCGCGCTTGCCGCCTCGTCGTCGATACCGGCATGCACCATCACCGCTGGAGCCGGGAGGAGGGCATTGCTTACCTCACCGAAAATACGCCCAACCCCGATGGCGATATTCGCAAGGCGATCGAGCGCTACCTTGTATATCCCGGCCAAGCGACCGCCTATACCATCGGCAAGCTGAAGATCATGGAGCTGCGCGAACGTGCGCGAAACGAGCTGGGTGAGGATTTCGACATCCGGATGTTTCATGAAGTGGTGCTGACAAATGGCCCGGTGCCGCTCGATATCCTTGAAGAACAGGTCGACGACTGGATCGCTTCGGAAATACGGTGATGCAGCGGAATTGAGACGTGTCGCTATCGTCCGGTGATCCGACGCGGGATGGGGGTTCCGCGTAATGGCGCGCCCCTTTTCGCTCACCTATTACGATCCGCCGGAGAGTTTGAAACGGCACATAACCGTGCTGTTCCATTTCGCTACCGAAGCCGATCTTACCGAGGATTCGGTTTCGGGAGCGCTCGCGCAATTCAATATTTTTCCGCGCGGCACGGGAGAGATTTGTTTCGATGCGGGCACGCAGCCTGTCACCGCCAAGGCCAATTTACATGCCGGGATGACGAAGGCCGCGAGTTTCCGCATGCGAGGCCCGTGGCATGCAATCGGCGCGAGTCTCACGCCGCTCGGCTGGGCGGCACTGACCGGGCAGGCGGCCAGCGACCACATCGATCGCTATTTCCCTGCGGCGGAACTCCTGGGCGAGGAGGCATTTGCTTTTGGCGAGGAGGTGAGCGCGCAATATATTTTGGGCCAATTGGAGCCTGAGGCTGCGTGTGATGCCGTCGGCGATTGGCTGGCCGCCCGCCTGGGATCTGTGTCGCCGCAGCATGAAAAGCTGATCGAACAGACAATCTCATGGCTTGGTAGCGCGCTTAATCCCGATATCGAGGATTTGTTTCCAACCCTCAATTACTCGCGCCGTCAGGCCGAGCGGCTTGTGGAGCGGTTTTTCGGTCTTCCGCCAGCGGCTGTTGCCCGAAAATTTCGCGCCATTCGTTCGGCTGCGATCCTGGCAAAAGAGGGCCTGTCCGATGCCGAGGCGGCGGCTGTCGCGGAAGCCTTCTACGATCAGCCGCATATGGTGCGCGAAATCCGCCGCTATTGCGGCCACACGCCGACGCGGCTCGGCGGAGCAGGGCAGCCGATCTTGAAAACCCTGCTGCAGATGAAGAATTTCGACCGATTGCAGAAATTTCGGGCTCTCTAAACCACAAAGGCGCATCCGCGCCTTTGTCCTCGCTAGACGCGCTCCGCTTCGCTGCGCGCCCGCTGCGGGCGGCCGTTCGGCCTTGCCCTCGGCTGGTCGCCGAGCGAACTCCGTAAGACCGATCGAAGGGATCGCAATGATCGCCAGCCGTAGGCAGGCGACAGCGAGCAACCGCGAAGCCCGCAGGTGCCGCGCAGGCGGAACGAAGTCCCGCCGGAGCGAATAGCACCGAGGACGCGCGCCCGGATGGGCGTGCGGAAGACAAAAATGCTAACGACTCGCAACAAGGGGAAATGGCTTGATTCCGCCAGTTTTCCGCATAGATGGCTAATCGGAACAATTTGGTCCAATTAGGAATCGCTCGCAAGCCATGCGCCTGTCCAATCTTGCCGATTACGCCGTCGTCACCATGAGTGCGGCTGCGCGCCATTGCGGTGGCGGGCGCACCAGCGCGAGTGAGCTGGCGAGCGAGACGGGCTTGCCGGTGCCGACAGTGCAAAAGGTGGTCAGCAAGCTGAGCGCTGCTGGCCTGCTGCGCTCCACACGCGGGGCAGGAGGCGGCTTGCAGCTGGCGCGTCCGGCTGCAGCGATCAGCGTGGCTGACATTGTCGAGGCGGTGGAAGGGCCGATTGCGCTCACGCCTTGCGTCACGGGCAGCGAATGCGCGGTCGAAGAAAACTGCGCGGTGAAGCCGCATTGGCCCGTCGTGAACGCAGCCCTGCGCGGCGCGCTCGCCGATATTTCGCTGGTACAACTGGCGCGAACAGAAACACAGGAAACCGAAGTCGCATGACTGATTATGTGAAACTCCAGGATCGCTCCGAAATGGATGCTCCAGAAACAGACCGGGAAGCCAAGGAAGCCGCTGCAAAAGCGGCGGAATATGAGCACGGCTGGTCTTCGGACATCGAAACCGAATTCGCAGAGAAAGGCCTCACTGAAGATACGGTGCGCTTTATCTCGGCGAAAAAGGGTGAGCCGGAATGGATGCTCGAATGGCGACTGAAAGCCTTCCGCCTGTGGCAGACCATGGAGGAGCCCGACTGGGGCAAGCTCGGCTATCCCGAGATCGATTATCAGGATGCCTATTACTTCGCCGAGCCGAAGAAGAAGCCGAAGCTTGAATCGCTCGACGAACTCGATCCGGAGATAAAGGCGGTTTACGACAAGCTGGGCATTCCGATTGCCGAGCAGGAAGTGCTCGCCGGCGTCGAAGGTGCGCGCAAGGTCGCGGTCGACGCGGTGTTCGACAGCGTTTCAGTCGCCACCACCTTCCGTGAGGAGTTGAAAAAAGCAGGTGTGATCTTCCTGTCCATCAGCGAGGCGATCAAGGAATATCCCGATCTGGTGAAGAAATGGCTCGGCAAGGTCGTGCCGCAGAAGGATAACTTCTTCGCTACGCTCAATTGCGCGGTCTTCTCGGACGGCACCTTTGTTTACATCCCGGAAGGCGTGCGTTGCCCGATGGAGCTCAGCACCTATTTCCGCATCAATGCAGAGAATACAGGGCAGTTCGAACGCACGCTGATCGTGGCCGAGAAGGGGTCTTACGTTTCCTATCTCGAAGGCTGCACCGCACCCATGCGTGATGAGAACCAGCTGCATGCTGCCGTGGTGGAACTGGTCGCGATGGAAGATGCTGAGATCAAATATTCGACCGTCCAGAATTGGTATCCGGGCAATAGCGAAGGCGTGGGCGGAATCTACAATTTCGTCACCAAGCGCGGCCTGTGCCAGGGCGCTCGCTCGAAGATCAGCTGGACGCAGGTCGAAACCGGCTCTGCGGTGACGTGGAAATATCCGTCATGCGTGCTCAACGGCAAGGATTCGGTCGGCGAATTTTATTCGGTCGCCGTGACGAACAATCACCAGCAGGCCGATACCGGAACGAAGATGATCCACAATGCGAGCGGCACCCGCTCCACGATCATTTCCAAGGGTGTTTCTGCGGGCAAAAGCAACAACACCTATCGCGGCAAGGTGGCGATTGCCGCCAATGCCGAGAACTGCCGCAACTTTACCGAGTGCGACAGCCTGCTTCTCGGCAGCGAATGCGGCGCGCACACCGTGCCCTATATCGAGGTGCGCAACCCCACCGCGCAGATCGAGCACGAGGCGACCACCAGCAAGATCTCCGACGACCAGCTGTTCTATGCCATGCAACGCGGGCTGGACGAAGAAGAGGCCGTGGCGCTGATCGTCAACGGTTTCGCCAAGGACGTGCTGAAGGAGCTGCCGATGGAATTCGCCGTTGAAGCGCAGAAGCTGCTGGCTATTTCGCTCGAGGGGAGTGTGGGATGATGGGCAGGCGTCACGCAGAAGAACAGCGACTTTTTCTCGCTTTAGTCGCAGCTATTTTTCTTGGATTGGGCATTTTTGGCCCGGACACTGGCGATAGTGCTGGGTCCGGGCTTAGGTTGCTTTCGCTGATCATAGGGATTGGTGCAGTCGCAGGGCTTATTCTTAATTATTATCGCCATTTCAGAGGCCAACGTGACTGAGCGGAAAACCCTTAAAGTCCGCGACACCGCCGAAGCGCCTGAGCTCAAAAAAAAGGGCCGCGGCTGGGAAATCAGCGAAAAGCGGCTCGATGCGCTGCATGATCGTGCGCGCGAAATGAAGCGGCATGCGAGCCCTGCGCACAAGGCGCTGGCCGAGCGTTTCGCCAAGGCTGACCTTGGTCGCTACACTTTCAAGCGCTTCGCCGTTGTCGGCAGCGCGATCGTCGATTTCAATTGCCATATCCTCGGCATGGCTATCGTGATCGATGAGGAAGGCGATGACGAGAAGCTCAACCGCCGCCGCGACAAGAGCCTCGAAAGCGTCGGCATCAAGGTGATGCACCTCAAGGCCGCGG
Source organism: Aurantiacibacter sediminis (assembly GCF_016019885.1). Taxonomy (GTDB): domain Bacteria; phylum Pseudomonadota; class Alphaproteobacteria; order Sphingomonadales; family Sphingomonadaceae; genus Alteraurantiacibacter; species Alteraurantiacibacter sediminis. The sequence continues at coordinate 482,943 of NZ_JAEANY010000001.1, forward strand.
ATATTCTCGAGAATATGGACGACGTTTTGAAGCGCATCACCGCCGGAATGCGCCTGCGTATTGCCGACAAGGCCGAAGCTAGGCGCGAGCATTTCGCCCAGCGCAAAACCGGACAGAAAGAACGCTACTAATGCTGATAATTGAAAACCTCTCCGCCGAAATTGACGGCAAGCAAATCCTCAACGGCCTGACCCTCACGGTCGAGGCGGGCGAAATCCACGCCATCATGGGGCCCAATGGCGCGGGCAAGTCGACGCTCGCCTATGTGTTGGGCGGCCGCCCCGGTTACGAAGTGACCGGCGGTTCGGTGACGTTCAATGGTAAGGACCTGCTCGACATGGATCCGCATGAGCGGGCCGCTGCGGGCATGTTTCTGGGCTTCCAGTATCCGGTCGAAATTCCCGGCGTTTCCAATGTCCAGTTCCTGCGCGAAGCGCTCAATTCCCAGCGCAAGGCGCGCGGGGAAGAGCCGCTGTCGGGTGGGGAATTCCTGAAGCTCGCCAAGGAAAAGGCCGGGCTGTTGAAACTCGACATGGATATGCTCAAGCGCAATGTGAATGTGGGCTTTTCGGGCGGCGAGAAGAAGCGCAACGAGATGGTGCAGATGGGCATTCTCGACCCGCAGTTCGCCGTGCTGGACGAGACCGATAGCGGCCTCGATATCGATGCACTGCGCGTCGTGGGCGAAGGCATCAATACGATCATGCGCGATCCCGCCAAGGGCGTGTTGCTGATCACCCACTACCAGCGCCTGCTCGATGTGGTGCAGCCGGACAAGGTGAGCATCCTCGCCAAGGGTCGCATTGTCGAGACCGGCGGCCCCGAACTGGCGCATCGCCTTGAAGAAGAAGGCTATGATGCCGTCATGAAGGAGGACGCCTGATGCTGCTTTTAAGTCTTTTGCTGGCGCAGGCCGCGACCGTACCGCAGGACGCGCCGCCACCGCCTGAAGTGCAGGAAGAAATCCGCGTCATGGCCGAGCGACTTGGCGGCTCCACCATCGACGTCCGCCGCCGCGACGGTGTGTTCCTCTGCGACGTGGAAGTGAGCACCGGTGATGAGGCGCTAGATAATGTGCGCTGCGATGCCTTGCGCTATTGCATGATGCAGGTCGATCCGCAGATCCAGGCGCTCGCCGATCTCGACCTGCCGCGCCGCGAGTTGAATGCGCGCATCAACGAACTCGCGCAAAGCGTCGGACCATGTTCAGAGGACTACGAAGACGCAGTACTCACCCGCATGGCTTGGGAGCGCGCGCAATCGTGACAAATCTGCTCGCACTCGCATTGCTCGCATCGCCGCTTCAAGCGCAGGAGGTTCCCGCCGAAGTCGAGAACCAGATCTTGGTCATGGCGGAACGCCTGCGCTCGATTGAGGTGAATGTCGGGCAGGACCGGGAAGGCAATTGGCATTGCAGCCTCTCTGCATCCAGCGGCAGCGAAATCATCGATAGCCGGCTGTGCCGCACCACCACCCATTGCGTGCGCGAAAACGGCGATGATCGCGCCGCCATCGAAGAATGCGTTCGCACGCATCGCAGCCGGACGCTCGCCGATTTTCGGCAGCGGCTGATTGAGGAACGGCAATGACCGACACTGCAACTCTCCCAAGGCCCACAAATCGCGACGAGGATTGGCGATATTCGGACGGCAAGTTTCTTGCCGAATCTGCGCCTGAAGCGATGCAGACGTGGAGCGAAATCGAGGTTCCCGCTGGCGAGACCCGGTGTGAGATACTCGCTACCGGTGAGGGCGCCGTCGAACGCCTGCGCGTGACCGTAGGCAAGGGTGCTCGTCTCGAAGCTTTCGCCATTCTCGACAAAGACAGCTATCGTCGCACCGAAGTCGAAGTGACGCTGCACGATGGCGCGCATTTCGAATTTGGCGGTGTGACGATTGGCGGCGGCGAGGCGACGCAGGAATTCGTCACCCGCACAATCCATGCAGAGCCCAATGGCACGTCGAACCAGACGGTCCGCGCGGTCCATTGGGGCAAGGCGACGGGCAATTTCCTAGGCCGGATCGAAGTCGTGCGCGATGCGCAGAAAACCGATGCGGCGCAGAATTTTCGGGCCATCCTGCTGGAAAAGGGCGCAACGGCGAATACCAAGCCTGAACTCGAAATTTATGCCGACGATGTGCAATGCGCACACGGTGCCGCAATCGGCCAAATGGATGAAATGGCGGGCTATTACATGGCCAGCCGCGGCCTGCCGCCCAAGGTCGCGCGCAAACTGCTGGTGCAAGCCTTTATCGGCGATGCTTTCGTCGAGCTGGCCGATGACGGGCTGCGCGAAGAGATGATGGAACAGGCGCTCGCCAAGCTGGATGAGGCTGAGCTGTGAGCACTGCAACACTATCCCGCAAAGCCGATTTCCCTGGCCTCATCACCGCAGACGGCGCGCCTTGGCACTATCTCGACAGCGCCGCGACCGCGCAGAAGCCGCAGGCCGTGATCGACGCGATGGCGCGCGCTCTCGGTGAGAATTACGCCACCGTGCATCGGGGTGTCTATTCGCGCTCTGCCGAAATGACCCTGGGCTATGAAGAGGCGCGCCGCAAAATTGCTGCGCTGATCGGTGCAGATGACAGCGAGGTCGTGTTCACGCGCGGTGCGACCGAGGCGATCAATCTCGTCGCATACTCCTATCCGGATAAGGGCAGGGTCCTGCTATCCGAATTGGAACATCATTCGAATATCGTTCCGTGGCAATTGGCGGGTTGGCAGGTCGATGTGTGCCCGTTGACCGACGACGGGCAGATCGATCTCGATGCTGCCGAAGCCATGCTGACACGCGAACACACGATGGTGAGCTTCGCGCATGTCTCCAATGTGCTGGGGTCAGTCCTTGACGCCGAGCGCGCCGCAGAGTTGGCGCACAGTGTCGGCGCAAAGCTTCTTCTCGACGGGTGTCAATCTGTACCGCGCATGCCTGTCGATGTAGCCGCGCTCGATTGCGATTTCTATGCCCTCTCGGCACACAAGCTATATGGCCCGACCGGGATTGGCGCGCTGTGGGGCAGGGCGGAACTGCTCGATGCCATGCCACCTTGGCAAGGCGGCGGCGCGATGATCGATCAGGTCGGGTTCGACCGGACAACTTATGCGCCCGCACCGCAACGCTTCGAGGCCGGAACGCCCGCCATCACCGAAGCCATCACTTTCGGCGCGGCCTGCGATTACGTGCGGAATATCGGGCTGGAAAGCATCCATGCACACGAAGCGCGGCTGGTTGCCCAAACGCGCGATGCGCTTGGCGCGATGAACGATGTGACGCTTTATGGGCCCGAAGAGTCTGCGGGGATCGTCAGTTTCCTGATCGATGGTATTCACCCGCACGATTTGGGCACCATATTGGATGAAGAGAATGTGGCGATCCGCGCGGGCCACCATTGCGCGCAGCCACTGATGGAAAAGCTCGGCATTCCCGCCACCGCGCGCGCCAGCTTTGGCATTTATTCAGATGAAGAGGACGTCGCGGCGCTTATTCGCGGCATCGAACGCACCAAAAGGATTTTCGGCTGATGGATAATCACGATTCAGCGCCAAGCGACGAGAAAGACTACATCGCGGCTCCTTCGCCGACCGAGCAGGTCGTCGAAAAGCCGCCGCGCGCCCGTGTGGAAGATGCGCCGTTGCCCGATCACATCTCGGAAGAGGACGTAAAGGAAACCGCAGGCGCAAAGCTGGAGCGCAAGCGCGATTATCTCGATGGCTTTCTCGCCAAAAAGCCCGAAGGCGTGGCTCCGGGTGAGCCGGGCGGCGAATTGCACCAGACGGTGATCGATGCGCTGAAGGACATTTATGATCCGGAAATCCCGGTGAATATCTATGACCTCGGCCTCATTTACAATGTGGAGGTCTCCGATGATTCCGACGTGGTCGTCACCATGACGCTCACGACGCCGCATTGTCCGGTGGCCGAGACGATGCCGAATGAAATCGAAATGCGCGTGATGGGCCTGCCCGGCGTGCGCGATGCCGAAGTCGTGGTGACATGGGATCCGCCATGGGATCCGTCCAAGATGTCGGACGAAGCGCGCCTCGAACTGGGAATGCTCTGATGGCTGATACGAAGACTCGCGAAATTCCCGCCGCCGTCAAGCTGACACTCTCTGCCGAACAGCGCGTCGCCGACCTGATGGCGAAGGCCCCCGAGGACGCGATTGGGCTGAAGCTTTCCACTCCGCGCAGGGGCTGCTCAGGCCTCGCCTATTCGGTCGATTACATCACTGAAGAAGTCGCCTTCGACGAGAAGATCGAAACGCCGGGCGGCACATTCTACATCGATGGCGCGAGCGTACTCTACCTTGTCGGCAGCGTCATGGACTGGGTGGAAGATGATTTCACCGCTGGCTTCGTATTCGAAAATCCGAATGCCAAGGGCGCATGCGGCTGCGGCGAAAGCTTTATGGTCTGAACTCAGCTGAGTCGCCTACGCACTGGGGCCTCAGCCAGAGTAACTTATCGAGACGACAGCGCCTGGATGCAGGCGAGCCGATCGACCGCCGCACCATCAGACGCGCGGCGTGCCTCCACCCATGTGGCGACGGGCTCTGCGCCCGGCGCGAGCGGATACAGAAACACATCGAGCACGCAAGCCTGCCCTGAAAACTGCAGCTTGCGCATATCGCCTTCGCGCACATTGAGGCGTGGCTCGCCGAAGCGGCGCGTCAGGACGGCAGCCGGCTCGCGGATGATGCCGCCGAGGCCGGGGCCCTCCATGATGCGCGGTGCGGGAACACTACCGATCGCGCGCGGGGCTGCAGGAGCGGAAGGTGGCACCTGCGTCGTCTCATCGACCGGGCGCGGCGGAGGTGGCGGCACGTCCTGCGGCGTGGTGGCGCAGGCGGAAAGTAAAGCAAAGGATGCGAAAGTCGCGAGAAGGCGCATGGGGTCAGGAAGCTTTCTGCAAACGGCGGTTCCGATGGATGAGGTGAGTGGCACTTGCTGCGCCGAGCACGGGAGCGAGCAGATTCGCAAATGGCACAGCGAGTAGTCCGGCAATCGCTCCGCCCAGCAGGAAGCGCTCTCCTTTGCTGACCGGCGGACCATCAGCTGCACTCCCTTGATGACGCAGCCAGACCATGTCCTGCAATTCGCGGCCTACCAACAGCGCATTGACGAACCAGAAGACGACAAAAGTGCCCACACCGGTTACCAGCAGCAGGACTGCTATAGGCAGCGCGATAAGGTTGAATAGCAGCGCGCGCAGGGCGGAGCGGCCCGCATTGCGCGCCTGTTCGGCAAAGCCCAGCTCGCGCGCCATGCTGGCTTCCTCAGGGTAGTGTTTGCGTTCAACCGCCAGCACGACTTCGTCGGCGAAGAATTGCACCACCGTCATCGCCACGAGGCGCCAGACGAGCCAGAGCCCTATGATTGCCAGTACCAGCGACACCGCTCCTCGCACCGCGCCTGCCCCTGCAAAACTGTCATCCTCCAGCCCGCCGCTCAGCAGTGCCCAGTCGAGCAGGTTCCACCCAAGAAACGCCACACCCACAAAAACCACCAGCGTCACGGCGAGGCTTTTCAAGAGGATGCGCAGCACCGCGCCATCGAACAGCTGTCCGAAGCCAAGCGCCAAAGATTTTCCGAGCCGTGTCATCTTGGGTTGCGATTGCGCGGCCCTTCCGCCAAGTCAACGCCGACGCGGCGAAACCCGCCAAATAATCGATTATTACCGCATCAGGAGTTTTCATGACCGAACCCCGTTACGACGTTATCGCCATCGGCAATGCCGTGGTGGACGTGATCGCATCGTGCAGCGATGAGTTGATTGAGGAGCTGGGCCTCAATCGCGGCGGCATGACGCTGATCGATGAGGAGCGGGCGAAGGAACTCTACGACGCAATGCCGCCGGCGCGCGAACTGTCGGGTGGTTCGGCGGCCAACACTCTGGCCGGTTTGAGCACGCTCGGCCTGCAATGCGCCTTCATCGGTCAGGTCGCCGACGATCAGCTGGGCGAGGTTTTTCGTCATGACATGCGCGCAACCGGCATCGATTTCGACACGCCCGCCCGCGAAGGCGAGCCGGCGACAGGCCGCGTGATGATTTTCGTCACGCCCGATGGCGAGCGCACGATGAACACCTTCCTCGGCGCTGGACAATTCCTGCCCGCGGGCGCGCTCGATGAAAATCTGATTGCCAGCGGCGCGATTCTTTATCTCGAAGGTTATCTCTGGGATCCGGAAGAGCCGCGCAAGGCCATGCGCCGCGCCATCGATGTGGCCAAGGCGGCGGGCCGCAAGGTCGCCTTCACCGCCAGCGAAAGCTTCGTGATTGATCGCCATGGCGACGATTTCCGCCAGATGATTGATGACGGCGTGATCGATATCCTGTTCGTCAACGAGCATGAACTCGCCACGCTGACAGGCGAGGATGATTTCGACGCCGGCATCGCCGCTGTGCAGGACAAAGTGCCCGTCCTTGTCGCTACCCGCAGCGCCAAGGGCGCGATTTGCGTGGCGAATGGAGAGCGCTTCGAAACCGCGGCAGAGCCGATCGACAAGGTCGTCGACACGACTGGCGCGGGTGACCAGTTCGCCGCAGGCTTCCTCTCAGGCCATGCCAAGGGTGAACCAATCGACGCCTGCCTCAAGCGCGGCGCTGTGGCCGCCGCCGAAGTGATCAGCCATTACGGCCCGCGTCCGGAAGTCGATATGAAAGCGCTGATGGCGGAGAAGCTGGGCTAATTAGCTCTTCTTTGTGAGGGATTTGGCCGCCCTCTTTATTTCGGTGATCTTAGCATCAGCATCCGCTTGGCGATTATCCTTCCTCCTCTTGTCGAATGTTGCATAAGCCTGTTCAGCATGACGTTTGGCTGCGGTCATTTTGACACGACCACCATGTTGCAAGACGACTCGGCCCAAAGTCTTGAGTTGGCTGTCGAGGAAGGCACTGACTTCATGCATAAGCGTTAGTCTCCCGAGCTCAACTTGGTCTTCGAACATGTCCAACAACATAGTCGTCAACCTGTTCAACTCACGAACCTCGCCTTCGCCAAGGTAATTTTTTGAGATGGCAACATCTGATTTTCGGATGTTCTCGTTTGGCCATGATTGAAGTCCCATATTGGGCTCGGATGCATCGGCTCTACTTGCAATCACCCCAGCGGGAGTGTCTGAACATACCGCGTAAACGAGCTTGGCTTGCGTGTTCCTGTAGAATTCCTGCCAAACCTGTGACTTGCCATCATAATCTTGGCACATTGCGCAAATTTGTCGAAGCTCTCGGTAAACATTCGCTTCGTCCGCTCGGATGTCGCGAATGATTTCCTTAAGTTCTTTTAGCCTGTCTCGATATTCAGGGTTCTTCAGCCGAGCTGAGTCAATCACGAAACCTTTTGTGGCAAACTGCACGAGCTTCTCAGTGGCCCATTTGCGGAAAAGCGTCGCTTGCTTTGAGGCAACTCGGTAGCCAACCGAAATGACCATATCGAGGCTGTAGAGAGTTGCAGGTCTGCCGAGACTTGTTTGCGCTTTTTGCAAAGAAGTCGCCTCTTCGAGCTCTCCTTCTTCAAGGATATTCGAGATGTGCCGAGAAATAGTAGAGATGTCACGGCCATAGAGAGATCCGATCTGGGCCTGGGTCATCCAGAGCTGATCACCTGAATAGTTTACTTCGACATGTAAGCCCGTTCCGTCGCCATAGACGAGAAAGTGATCTCCGGTTCCCTCATCCTCTTGGAGGTGAACAGGTTCAATATCAGACATCGCATTCTCGAATCGGTTGGAACTAATCAAGAACATATAACACGATGATCTTCTATCTGCGAGAAGATGAGTGTGTTATCCCCGCTCCAGCTCCCGCCAGCCGATATCGCTCCGATAGAAGCCGCTGGGGAACTCAACGGCTGAAACGGCCGCGTAGGCGGCATCGCGGGCGGCTTTCGTGTCCTTGCCCAGCGCGGTGACATTCAGCACCCGGCCGCCATTGGCGACGAGCTGATCGCCTTCGAGCTTCGTGCCCGCGTGGAAGACCTTGGCCCCGGTGGCTTCGGCATGGCCGAGATGGATAGCACCGCCTTTTTCGGGCGTGCCGGGATAGCCCTTCGCGCACATCACCACGGTCATGGCTGTGTCGTCACTGAATTCCGGTTCCGGCATGTCGCCGAGGGTCCCCTTGGCGCAGGCGAGCATGTAATCGGCGAGATCGCTCTGCAGCCGCATCATCAGCACCTGGCATTCGGGATCGCCGAAGCGGGCGTTGTATTCGACCAGCTTCACGCCCTCATCGGTCAGCATGAGGCCTGCATAGAGAACGCCTTGGTAGGCATGACGGTCCTTGCGCATCTGCCGCACCGTGGGGAAGATGATCCTCTCGAGCGTTTCCGCCACCAGCTCGTCAGTCAGTACGCGGGCCGGGCTGTAGGCGCCCATGCCGCCGGTATTGGGCCCGGTATCGCCATCGCCCACGCGCTTGTGATCCTGCGCCGTGCCGAAGGGCACGACCGTCTCGCCATCGGTGATGGCAAAGAAGCTGGCTTCCTCGCCTGCCATGAATTCCTCGATCACCACCTCAGCGCCCGCGGCACCGAATTTGCCGCCGAACATGTCTTCCAGCGCTTCTTCGGCGTGGTCGATACTGTCAGCGATGACCACGCCTTTGCCCGCAGCCAGCCCATCGGCTTTCAGCACGAAGGGCGGGGCGAAAGTGCTGAGCGCCTGACGCGCCTGTTCCAGCGAGGTGCAGCGCACATAGCCAGCAGTAGGGATGCCCGCCCGGTCGCACATCTCCTTGGTAAAGGCCTTGGAGCCTTCGAGCTGGGCAGCTTCCTTGCCCGGCCCGAAGGTGGGGATGCCGGCTGCCGACAGACTGTCCGCCAGCCCATCGACCAGTGGTGCCTCGGGGCCGATCACGACAAGCCCGATGTCGTGCTCTTTGGCAAAGCCGATCACCGCATCATGATCGCCCGCATCCAGGCTCACCAACTGCGCGCATTCGGCCATTCCCGGATTGCCCGGGGATACGTATAGCGTTCCGCCCTGCTCGGCCACAGCTGCGGATTGCGCCAGCTTCCAGCACAGGGCATGTTCGCGCCCGCCCGAACCCAGGACAAGGATATTCATGGCTGACGATACTCCATATGGCGATGCTGCTTCGGGCGATGGCGGTCTGGTAGCGAAGGGCCGCGATGGCGACAATGCCGCGCCGCTATCGATTACCGCAATTTCGCAGGCGCTGAAGCGCACGGTCGAGGATCGTTTCGGCTTCGTGCGGCTGCGCGGAGAGCTTTCGGGCGTGAAGCGGGCGGCATCGGGCCATGTCTATATGAGCCTCAAGGATGAGGGCGCGGTACTCGATGCGGTGATGTGGCGCGGCAATGCCGGGCGGCTGCCTTTCCAGCCGGAAGACGGCATTGAAGTGGTCGCAAGCGGCAAGCTGACGACGTATCCGGGACGCTCCAAATACCAGATTGTGGTCGATCGGATGGAGATCGCGGGCGAGGGCGCGCTGCTCGCCCTGCTGGAAAAGAACCGCAAGAAATTCGAGGCGGAAGGCCTCTTCGGCAATGTCCGCCGCCTGCCCTTCGCACCTAAGGTTATCGGCGTCGTGACGTCACCGACCGGGGCCGTGATCCGCGATATCCTGCACCGTCTCGAAGATCGCTTTCCTACGCATGTGCTGGTCTGGCCGGTGCTGGTGCAGGGGCAGGGCGCGGCAGAGCAAGTTGCGGTGGCGGTGCGTGGGTTCGGCGCTCTGGAGCCGGGCGGCGCAGTGCCGAGGCCCGACTTGCTGATCGTGGCGCGCGGCGGCGGTTCAATCGAGGATCTGTGGGCCTTCAACGAAGAGCCGGTTGTGCGCGCTGTCGCCGAATCGCCTATTCCAGTCATCAGCGCCGTCGGGCATGAAACCGATACGACGCTTTGCGATTTCGCTGCCGACAAGCGTGCGCCTACGCCGACGGCAGCGGCGGAAATCGCCGTGCCTGTGAAACGCGAACTGGAGGCGACGCTCGATGATCTCGCGCTGCGCCAGCGCAAAGTGGTGCGGCGCCCACTCGATCTTGGCCGTGAGCGGCTGGAGGCACGCGTGCAGCGCCTGCCGGGCGCAGAGCAATTGCTGCAGCCCCACGCACAGCGGCTCGACGATCTAGGTGCGCGCCTGCGACAGGGATTGATCGATCGCGCGGCCAAGGGGCGCGAGCGGCTGGCTGAGGCACGCCTTTCGCCCGGCATCCTGCGCAGCGCGTTGCGCGATGCATCGCAGCGGCTCACCTCGGCGCGATTGGTGTCAGCGCTTGTCAGCCGGCCAATTGCGGAACGCCGCCAGCAGCTTGATGCGCTGGCCCGCCTCGCCGAGCAATTGCATCCCGAAAAACCCTTGGCGCGTGGCTATGCCATGGTGCTCGATGGAGATGGCAAGGCGGTCACGACAGCGGCGGCGGCTGGAAGCGAGCCAGTGCTCGGCATCCGGTTCTCCGATGGAGAAATCAGGGCCGTGCCGGGCGACTCGCCTCGAAAGCCGCGCAAGGCAGCCAAGGCGAAGCCGAAAGACGCAGATACCGGCCAGACAGAGCTGTTCTAGGCCTTTCGGTCCTGTGGCGTGCAAATTGCTTTGTTGCCAAGCTGCCCCTAAATAGGGGAGATGCTCATGAATTCGTCAGAAAACGCCGCCACTTTGCTCTACGGGCCGAATGGCTTTCGCGTCATCAAGCCGGGACATTTCGTGCCCTGTGCTGTGAGCGGCGTGCCCGTTCCGCTGGAAGAGCTTCGTTATTGGAGCGTCGATCGACAGGAAGCTTATGCGACTGCTGAATTGTCGACCCAGCGCGCGATGGACGAGGCGTGATGGGCAAGGCCTGGTTTGCAGGGCCCGCGATTATCGCGCTGATTGCCGGATGCGCCGTCGTACCTTCAGTTGAGGCCACATCGGAAAACACCGAAACGGTGCAACCCGTCGCCACCGCTACGCCAGCGCCCATTCCTGCGCCTGCTCCTGCCCCCACGCCGACCCCAACCGGGCCCTCAACGTTCCTGTATGACGGTGAGCTGACGCAAGGCGGATGGATCCGGGGCCAAGCTCCCGGCGGCACCGCAACTGCGCGCTTGGGCGAACAGGAATTGTCACTTGATGACGAGGGGCGGTTTTTCGCAGCTTTTGACCGCGACGCTGAGCGCACGACCGAATTGGTAGCGACACTTGAAAACGGCCGAGAAGTGCGCAGCCCGATCACCGTCTCCCTGCGCGACTGGAATATCGAACACGTCAACGTCGCTCGCCGACCCGGCGGAGCGAGCGAAGCCTTCATGCGCCGCCGCCAGCCGGAGCTCGACGCGATCTGGGATGCACGCACCGCCAATTCGGACAGCGATGGGTGGAAGCAGGACTTCATCTGGCCGGTTACCGGGCGCATTTCGGGCCGTTTCGGCTCGCAGCGCATCTATCGCGGTGAACCCGGCAGCTATCACTCCGGCCTGGATATTGCGCCCGGTGCAGGCGTGCCCTTTGTCGCTCCCGCCGATGGCGTGGTGACGCTGGCGGCGGATGATCCTTTCAGCCTCGAAGGCCATCTGATCATCATCGATCACGGCGCGGGTCTGAACAGCGCGTTCCTGCATAGCTCGCAGATCTTCGTGACCGAGGGACAGCGGGTGCAACAGGGCGATCGGCTCGGCCTGATCGGCGCGACCGGCCGCGCAACGGGTCCGCATCTGCATTGGAGCATCAAATGGCACCTGGCGCGGCTTGATCCGCTGCTGTTTGTCGGCCCCATGCCATAACCAGGCGGCAGGTGCTTTCCTCGATCCGTCGCCGCAAAAGGCTTGTCCTGCTCATTGTAATCGGCGTGCTGCTGCTGGTGCTCAGCTGGTGGCGCAGCCCTGTATCGCTGCGTCCCTCCGACCACTTTAATGTGACGCAACTTGCCGTGCCCAAGGCATCGGGACAGGGGCAAGTTACCGCGACCCATGTTTGGGAAGTGAATGGATCAGGCGCCGGCTTTGGCGGCTTCTCCGCCCTGATCGCGATGCCGAATGATCAATTGCGCGCATTTTCCGACCGCAATTGGCGACTCACTTTTACCATGGAAGAGAACGGGCCGGCGGGCATGAATACCGCTCAGGTTATCCCTGCCGATGGTTTCGGCCTCTCGCTCTTCGACATCGAGGCGGCGACCTCTGCGCCTGATGGCTCTGCCTATTGGCTTTCTTACGAAGCGACTCATGCGATCCACCGGTATGGCGCAGACGACTCAGCGGAAGCGGTGCGATTGCTGGAGGAAGAGCTCAGCCTTCCACTCAATGCGGGGCTAGAGGCGTTGGTTCGGCTGGCGGACGGACAGTTTCTCGCTTTCGCGGAGGGCCAGAATGACGGCTATGTCTTTACAGGCGATCCCGCAGATGGAGCCGAATTGGCGAGCTTCCCCGTCGAATGGCCTGTCGCGGATTACCGCCCGACCGATGCCTCGCAATTACCGGATGGCCGGGTGCTGGTGCTTATGCGGCGCTTCTCTCCGTTACCGCTTCCCACGTTCGAAAGCCTGCTGGTGGTGGGCGAGTCCCCCGTTCCCGATGCGATCTGGAGGCCGCAATTGCTCGCCAGTCTTGAAGGCATTGTGCCGCGCGAGAATTATGAAGGGCTTGCGGTGCGTCCGCTGCCCGGTGGTGCAGCCGAACTGTGGCTGATTTCAGACGACAATTTCTCCGCCTTCCAGCGCACCCTGCTGGCGCGGTTGGTCTACGCGCCCTGATCGCAAGTACGAAAAAGCGCGCGAAGGATAACCCTCGCGCGCCATAAATTTCGTTTTTGACCGCCGAAGCTTAGGCCGCTTCAGCCCCAGAATCGTTCAGGGCTTTCTTCAGCTCACGCTTCACCTTGAGCGCGCGCGTCGAAAGCTTCTCGTCGCGAGTCTTCAGCAGCCAGTTGTCGAGACCGCCATTGTGCTCAACACTGCGCAGGCCGTGCGTGGAGACGCGGAACTTGAACGCACGGTCGAGCTTTTCGCTCAGCAGCGTGACGTTCTGCAGGTTGGGCAGGAATACCCGCTTGGTCTTGTTGTTGGCGTGGCTAACATTGTTGCCGACCTGGCGGCCCTTGCCGGTAAGTTCGCAGATGCGCGACATGGCGAAATCTCTCGCTAATTTGTGATTCGGTTACAGCTTTAAGCTGGGAAAGGCGCGCGCATAGCGGTGGGGGGCGCTTGCGTCAAGCAACTCCGGGCCCTAGCGCATGGGGCAATGACCCGTTGGCCCACTCCCGAAGCAATGACGCGTGCCCTCGAATTGGCGCGCGAAGCCGCGCGTGTGGGCGAAGTGCCGGTCGGCGCGGTAGTCGTCAAGAACGGTGCGATAATCGGAGAAGGCTACAATCTGACTCGCTCCAGCCCCGATCCGACGGCCCATGCCGAAATCGAAGCGATTCGCCGCGCGGCCAAGCATCTTGGCGATGAACGCCTGACCGGCTGCGATCTCTTCGTGACGCTGGAACCCTGCGCCATGTGCGCGGGCGCAATCAGCCACGCGCGCATCGCGCGGCTATATTATGCGGCAAGTGACCCCAAGGGCGGCGCCGTCGATCACGGCGCCCACGTGTTCGATCAGGAGCAATGCCTGCACCGACCTGAGGTCTATTCCGGCATGGCTGAAGGCGAGGCGGGGGAGTTGTTGCGCGAATTTTTCAGGGAACGGAGATAGTTCCGACCGAAACGCTAGAGATCACCAACGTTTTTGAGAAAGCAACTGGTCGATTTCAGCCAATTGTTCCTTCAGCATAGCAATCAACTTAGCATTATCAGGTGGATCGCCTGCGCCGCCACCATCGGCAGGGCTGGAAAGCAGCTGCAGCTGTCGCTTGATGGCGAGCCGTGCATCCTGAAGCTGTTTTTGGATCGACGCTTCTCTTGCCAAATTCACATCCCCCGCCAGATGCGCACTTCGTCAATGTCGTCAGGCCCGAAGCGTCGACTATCACACGACACGGGCATAAAGTCCGCGCCATAGCAAATCCGCAATTCCTCCAGCCACCCGCGCTCGTTGACATCAAGGCCGATGGCGCTGGCGGGTAGCCCGGGATTGGCATCGGAAAGCCGCGTGCGGATCGTCCCGGCGGTCAAATCACGGTCGCGCGAGATACGGTCGAAATCTGGCCAGCGCAGGCTGTTCCAGAGTATGCGTGTCACGCGCAGATAGGTATCGGCATTGCTCGTCATGCAACTGCCGTGCTTGGCCCATTGCCGCGCGATCAGGCGGGTGTCCGGCTGCATGCAGAGCGATGCTGCGACTTCCCGCGCCGAGGGCTCGCCGCGCGTGCCGCACCATTGCGGCCATTGCCCGCGCGGCCCCTCTGGCCATAGACCGTGCACGATAAAGCCGAAACGACCGTCTCGGCCTGAGCATTGGCGCGCATGGCGCGGCGCGTCTTCACGTAGGCGGCAGAATTCGGGGCTCCAGCTCAGCGCCAGCGTGTAGCCGGTGACGCGTGTCTGTCGGACAGGGCCATCGGGCTCGATTTCCGGCAGGGTGATGCGGCCTTGCGGGATGCGGCATTGATAGGCCTGCGCTGCCGCCTGTGCAGGCAGCAGAGCGGCTGCCAGCAGCCATGCAAAAGCGCGGATCAGCTTACCTGACCGGAAAACCATGCTTTCGCGTCGGGCTGGAAGAGGAAGAAGACCGCAATCGCCTTAAGCAGCAGCGCAATCGCGCCGGTCAGGCTTAACGATCCCACATCGCTCGCCAAGGCAGTAATGGCCGACACGGCGGAAAAGGCGACGAACACGACAAGCACCCATTTCACCCAGCCCTGCCTTTTGCGGGAGGCGAGATACCAGAGCAGCATATTGACCGCGAAGCCAAGGATGGTGACTCCAATAATGAAATTCTCCGCCTGGTCCTGCAGCCCGACCTGCGTCCATTCCTGCGCGAGCGCGCCAACTTGCGTATCGAAATTCAGCAGACCGCTCGCCAGGCCCAGCGCTATACTGGCCAGAAAAAACAGATCGAACTTTCGGATGGCATCGGGCCGCACAGTCATTCTCCCCATTTGCTGTGACTGATCATCGGAATGGCAGACCTGTGCCTTCCGGTAAAGACAAAGCCTAAGCGACGGTAAAATCGAGACCGATATCGGCGGCCGGAGCGCTTTGCGTGAGGCGGCCGACGGAGACGTAATCGACGCCTGATGCTGCCTTTGCGTGAATGGTCTCGAGATTGATGCCGCCTGATGCCTCGTTTTTCACGCGGCCTGCCACCAGCTGAACCGCTTCGCGCAGCGTTTCAGGCGACATATTGTCGAGGAGCAGATGGTCTGCGCCAGCGGCCAGTGCAGGCTCGATCTGGTCGATCCGGTCGACTTCGCAAATGATGTGCTCGACGCCTGCATCGCGCGCGCGGCGCACTGCTTCACCGACATTGCCGGCGACCAGGATGTGATTATCCTTGATCATGGCGGCATCCCACAAGCCCATGCGGTGATTGCTCGCGCCGCCCTGGCGTACGGCATATTTCTCCAGATGGCGAAGACCCGGAATGGTCTTGCGCGTATCGAGCAACGTGCAATCCTGATTGTCACCGCCTGCACGCATCGCATCGACATATTGCCGCGCCATGGTGGCGATGCCGGAGAGATGTTGCACGGTGTTGAGCGCGCTCCGCTCTGCCGTCAGCATGGCGCGGGCATTGCCGGACAGGCGCATCAGATCGGTGCCGGGGGTGACCTGCGCGCCTTCCTCCACCAGCACCTCTATGGTCATGTCGGGGTCGAGGTGGCGGAAAAAAGCGACAGCAACGGGGAGGCCTGCAACCGTGATCGCATCGCGGCTGTCCATGACGCCTGAAAAGCGCGCATCTGCCGGAATCACCGATTCGGCAGTCACATCGCGGCCACCACCGGGAAGGCCTTCGCCTAAATCTTCTGCAAGGGTTTCCCGCACGAAGCGGTCAAGGTCGAAGCCGGTCAGCGTGAAATCGGTCATGGGGGCTGTCATGGCGCTTTCCGCCAGCACTCTCAAGCACGCATGAAAAAGCGGCGCTGAAGCTGAGCCTCGCGCCGCGGTTTTCGGATCGGTTAAAAAGCCTCGATCAGCTCGGGATGACAGCCTGCGCTGTCTGGCCATTGCCTTCAGGAGCGGCGAGGATCGTGCGCACGTCCAAACCCTTGTCGACCGTGAAAGTCTCCGGAAAGCCGACGACCGTGCGGATGCCCGGCTCTGCCGTGCCGGCCGCTTCCAGCGCGCTGGTTTCCACTTCGCTGCGCGCGGCAGGGCCGCCGAACAGCGCCTCGAGAGCCTGCTCCGACGCGGTGCCTTCAACCGGGCGCGGTGCGCCGGGCTCTGGCGGGACCATGTGGAAATCGGGCGGGATCACCAGCGGCGCCTGACGCTGCACGGCGAACTCGTCCGGGCGTTCGCGGCTGGCGACATCGATACCACCGCAGGCGGTAAGGCCCGTTGCGGCAGTTGCCAGAATGATGATGCGGGTGAATTTGGCCATTGTCTCTACTCTCTAGCGGCTCAGCGCTTATTCGTTTGCAGTGTCCTGCTCGCCCTCGGGTTTCTCGCGCATGAACAGCGCGCGGGCAAGGATAATCACCACGCCGATGGTTATTGCAGCATCGGCAATATTGAAAATCAGGAAGGGGCGAAAGTCCCCAATGTGGAAATCGGCATAATCGATGACATAGCCATACAGCGCGCGATCACGGATATTGCCCGCTGCCCCGCCCAGAATCAGGCTGAGCGCGAGAATGTCTCCGAAGAGTTTCTCCCGGAACATCCATATGAGGACGACAAGCGCGATGAGCGCGGTGACGCCGACGAGGATCCAGCGCATTTCCACGCTGGTCGCCTCGAACATGCCGAGCGAGACGCCGTAATTGTTGGTGCGGGTGAAATCGAAGAATGGCAGGATCGGGTAGTTCTCGCCGATCTGGTCAAGGCCGAGATCGTTGACGACAAAGTGCTTCACCCATTGGTCCAGCGCGAAGATGATCGCGGCAACAGCAAGGCCGATGGCGCGGAACTTGTTGAGCTGGCTCATGCGCTGGCATCCATTTCGGCAACCACGCTTTCGCAGCGATTGCAAAGGTCGCCATCTTCCTCGACTTCGGGGAGGAGGCGCCAGCATCGGCCACATTTGGCATCGGGGCTATTGGTGACTGACACTTCATCTGCATCGCCGAGCGTCACCTCACCGGTGATGAACAGCGTGGCGAGATCCTCGGCGCTGAAGCCTTCAGGCACGGCGCTTGCGGGCACGGTGACTTCGGCTTCCAGGCCGGAGCGGATGGTCTTCTCGCGGCGCAGCGGCTCGATGGCTTCCATCACCCGTTCACGAAGGTCGCGCAGCTTTTCCCAGCGGTCCGAATTGGCATCGGCTGCGGGGATCGGCTCCAGCTCCAGCATGTGCACGCTGCCGGCATCGGGGTAGCGGGTGCCCCACACTTCTTCGCTGGTGAACACCAGTACCGGCGCGGCATAGCGGATCAGCGCGTGGAACAGCGTGTCGAGCACGGTGCGGTAGGCGCGGCGCTCCACGCTGCCGGGCGCATCGCAATAGAGCCGGTCCTTGCGGATATCGAAGAAGAAGGCCGAAAGGTCCTCATTCATGAAATCGACGAGCGAGCGGGTATAGGCGTTGAAGTCGTAATCGTGAATGCACTGGCGCAGCTTCGCATCCAGCTCACCCAGCAGGCTGAGCATATACCGCTCCAGCTCGGGCATTTCGCTGACATCGACGCGTTCGTTTTCGTCGAAACCGCCGAGCGCGCCGAGCATATAGCGGAAGGTGTTGCGTAGCTTGCGATACTGGTCGGCAACGCCCTTCAGAATTTCCGGCCCGATGCGATGGTCTTCGGTGTAATCGACGCTCAGCGCCCACAGGCGGATGATGTCGGCACCGTATTCCTCCATCACCTTCAGCGGATCGACCGTGTTGCCGAGGCTCTTTGACATCTTGCGCCCGTCCGCCGCCATGGTGAAGCCGTGGGTCAGCACGCTCTTGTAAGGCGCGTGGCCGCGCGTGGCGCAGCTTTCGAGCAGGGAGGACTGGAACCAGCCGCGGTGCTGGTCACTGCCTTCCAGGTAGAGGTCGGCAGGCGATTGCAGGTCCGGCCAATTATCGCTTTCGAGCACGAAGGCGTGCGTCGAGCCGCTATCGAACCAGACATCGAGGATGTCGCCGATCATCTCGTAGTCTTCGAGCTTGTAGCTCGCGCCGAGCAGCGCCTGCGCGTTCTCTTCGGACCACGCATCGACACCGTCCGCCATGATCGCTTCCACTATGCGCTGGTTGACCGCCGGATCGACGAGATATTCGCCGGTCTTGCGATCGACGAACAGCGTGATCGGCACGCCCCATGCGCGCTGGCGGGACAGAACCCAGTCGGGACGCCCCTCGACCATCGAGCCGATCCGGTTCTTGCCCTTCGCCGGAACGAACCGCGTTTTGTCGATTTCGGAGAGGGCCACATCCCTCAACGTCATCCCAGCGGACGCTGGGATCTCGCCGCTTTCCGCGCTGCTCTCAGAGACCCCAGCTTCCGCTGGGGTGACGGAGGGCTTGTCCATCGGCACGAACCATTGCGGGGTGCAGCGATAGATGACCTTGGCTTTGGAGCGCCACGAATGCGGGTAGGAATGCTCGTAATCGGCGGAAGCCGAGAGCAGTGCGCCTGCCTCACGCAGGTCCGAACAAATCGGCCCGTCGGGCGCGTTGAATTTGGGGTTGATGACCGAGCCATTGCGCGCATCGGTGCGCGGCAGCCATTCCCAATCCTCGCGGTAACGCCCGTCGGCATCGACCACGAACTTCGGATTGATGCCATGCGCCTTGCAGAGGTCGAAATCGTCCTCGCCATGGTCGGGTGCCATGTGCACGAGGCCAGTACCGCTGTCGGTGGTGACAAAGTCGCCCGCAAGCAGCGGACGCGGCTCGGCAAAGAACCCGCCGAGATGGTGCATTGGGTGGCGGCAGATTGTGCCGGCGAGGTCAGAGCCTTTGATTGAGCCAACCAAGCCACCTTCACCGGTGGTTGGCTCGTAGCCCCAACGCTTCATTGATTCTGCTTGGCAACCAAAGGCGACAAGCATGCGCTTCCCGTTCCATTCGACGACATCGTAGGAAAGGTCAGGGCCATAAGCCAATGCCTGGTTCACAGGGATCGTCCACGGCGTGGTTGTCCAGATCACCGCATGCGCGCCGACCAACTCCTCGATGGGGCTCTCGACGATCTCAAACGCCACATCGATCTGCGTCGAGGTGATGTCCTCGTATTCGACTTCGGCCTCGGCCAGCGCGGTCTTTTCAACCGGGCTCCACATCACCGGCTTCGCGCCGCGATAGAGCTGGCCACTCTCTGCAAACTTGAGCAATTCGGCAACGATGCCCGCTTCGGCTGCGGGAGCCATCGTCAAATACGGCTTGTCCCACTCACCCGTGATGCCGAGGCGCTTGAATTGTTCGCGCTGCACGCCGACCCATTCGGCGGCATATTCGCGGCATTCCCGGCGGAATTCGCGCACCGGGACTTCATCCTTGTTGCGCTTCTTCTTCTTGTACTTTTCCTCGACCTTCCATTCGATGGGCAGGCCGTGGCAGTCCCAGCCGGGCACATAGGGCGCATCACGCCCAAGCAGGCTCTGCGTGCGGACGACCGCATCCTTCAGCACCTTGTTCAGCGCATGGCCGATATGGATATTGCCATTGGCGTAGGGCGGGCCATCATGCAGCACGAATTTCTCGCGCCCTGCACGCGCCTTGCGCAGCGCCTTGTAGACGCCATCGTCTTCCCAGCGCGCAAGAATGCCCGGTTCCTTCTGCGGAAGGCCGGCCTTCATGGGAAAATCGGTCTTCGGCAGAAAGACGGTGTCCCGGTAATCTCGCTTGCTAGATTCTTCGCTCATAGGGCGCAGGCAAGTAAGGGCAAACGCGCCCTACGGCAACACCGCATCGCGCGTTGCTAAAGCTAATCCAACCCCAGTCGCACGCGGCGGGCGGGCAGGGCATCTTCGGACCCGGCGCGAACATCCGCGCGGCGGCGATCAGCACTCGGGCGCAGGGCGGGGCCGATCGTCCAGATATCCTCCACCCAAACATAGCCATTATAGGTGCTGGGAATTTCCTGAAGCTGTTCGGGCAGGGCGAGGCCGCGCGGGTGATTCTCCACGTCCATCGGGCCGATCACGAGCACGCGTCCGCCATGCTCCTCCATCCGGGCGATGGCGCGATTGGGCCAGCCCCAGAATGCCCATTGCTTGTCCAGCGGCACGACGAGTGTGCGCCCCCGGCAGCTCTGCGGCAGATAGCCGGTCCAGGCATAGGCGACATAATCGCGCGAGCATTCCTCCAGCTCCGGCGCGGTCCACGACCATGCGTCGGGATAATACTCGCGGATGCGCGCAATCACATTCGGGTGGCCGTAGAAAGCATCGCCCATCCGCTCTACCCGGCGGCCCGAGGCTTCCAGCTTCTCGGCAAGCAGGTCCGCTTCTGCCGGATCGCGCGATTTAAAATTGAAGACGATAGCGCGGCGCGACAGCACTTGCAGCGCTTCCTCCAGGGTGGGGATGCGGTTGTCAGGATTGCCGCGAAATGGGAACGTTGCGCCGCCGTCAGCCGTGTAGCCGTAGCCTGCGTCGAGCGCCTGCAATTCCGCCATGCTCGCATCGCGGGTATCGCCGCTGCCATCGGTGCGGCAGTCCAGCGTCCAATCATGAAAAACCGCGATCTCGCCATCGGTAGTGGGCGCAATGTCGAGTTCCACCATCTGTGCACCGACCTGCAGCGTCATGGCCATGGAGGGCAGCGTGTTCTCAAGATAATCGTGCACCGGCTCCTCGATCCGGTCCGCAGTGCAGGTGTCGCGCCCGACGCCTTCCTTGTCATAGAGCTGCGAAACGCCGCGATGGGCGATCAGCTGAGGATTACCCTGCGGCGTCGGCGCAAGCCAGCTGGCATTGACCACGGTCAGGATGAGAAAAGCGACGGCAAGTGCCATCGCGCCGCGATAGAGCCAGATTTTCATGCGAGTAGCGTACGAGCCTTTGTGCAGTCGACCCCCATCTGCGCGATCAGCGCATCCAGATCGTCAAACTTCGCTTCGGGGCGGAGGAAATGGTGAAATTCCACGTCGAGAACTTCGCCGTAGAGATCTCCGGAAAAGTCGAAGAAATGCGGCTCCAGCAATTCCTTGGGCGGATCGAATTGCGGGCGCACACCCAGATTGGCCGCGCCTGTCAGCCCCTGCCCGGTCGAGAGTATTTTGCCGCGCACGGCGTAAATGCCGAAGCGGGGCCGCAGATATTGGCCCATGTCGATATTGGCGGTGGGATAGCCCAATTCGCGGCCCCGCTTGTCGCCATGGATCACTTCGCCGCGCACGGTGAATGGGCGGCTGAGCAGGCTGGTGGCGGTATCGCATTCGCCAGCTTTCAGCGCATCGCGGATACGGCTGGAGGAAATGACCTGCCCACCATCGCCGACCGGGCCGATGGCGCGCGCCTGAATGCCGCAGTCTGCACCGACCTCGCGCAGGACCTGCGTATTGCCGCCGCGGCCTTTGCCGAAGGTAAAGTCCTCGCCCGTGACTACACCCGCCGCGCCGATATGGCTGCCAAGCAGGTCGCGCACGAAGCTCTCCGCTTCCATACTGGCGAGCGCATCGCCGAATTCGAACACGAGCATCGCCGCTGCGCCCGCTTCGGTAAAAAGCTCTTCGCGCTGGTCCAGCCTCGTCAGGCGGAAAGGCGGCACATGGGGGGCGAAATGGCGCACGGGGTGGGGATCAAATGTGGCGACAATCGCCGGGCGGCCTTCGCTTTTCGCCCACTCCACCGCTTCGGACACGACATGCTGGTGCCCGCGATGAAAGCCATCGAAATTGCCGAGCGCGACGATGGCGCCGCGCAAGCTTTCAGGGACAGGATCGCGGTGGGAAAGCCTCATGGCGCCTGCTCCATAGGGGCGATGCCGGCGCGGATGACACGCAGGGCGTTCAATCCCATGATCGCGCGGATTTCGTCCTCTGAAAAGCCGTCTTCTATAAGAGCCTGCGTCACATGTACGATCTGTGCCGTGTCGAAGCGCACTTCCACCGTTCCGTCATAATCGCTGCCAAGCGCGACATGCTCCACGCCGACGAGGTCCGCCACATGGCGCATCGCGGCGACGATGGCTTGCGGCGAAGTGTCGCACACAGCGCCGTCGAAATAGCCGATGCCGATCACTCCACCTGTCGCCGCCACGCCGCGAATCTCATCGTCGGTCAGGTTGCGATTGACCGGGCAGGTCGCCTGCACCCCGCCATGGCTGGAGACCAGCGGGCGGCGCGCCATGGTGATCAGCTCGGCCACGCATTGATGGCTGCAATGGGCGACATCGACGATGACACCCATGCGCTCCATTTCACCCACCATCTCGCGCCCGAAATCGGTCAGGCCGCCCTTATCCTCACCATGCATCGATCCGGCGAGTTCATTGTCGAAGAAATGGGTGATCCCTGCCATGCGCATGCCATCATCATACAGGCGCTGGAGGTTCTCCGCGCGGCCTTCCAGATTGTGCAGCCCCTCGACCGAGAACAGGCCGCCAATAGGGCGACCTGTCGCGTTGCGCTGCTCCAGCAAGGCATCGATATCTTCGGGAGAGCGGATCGTTCTCAGCGCATCGGGAGCTTGATTGGCGGCACGGGTCAGGCGCGATGCGTGCCAGCGCGATCGTTCGAGCAGCGATGTCCAGGTTGACACCGGCTGCAGCTGGCCGATGGCAAGCAGCGTAATGTTGTCGCGCGCGTCGGCGGAATTCTCATCAAAATTGAGGCCCGCAGGCGATTTGGTGACGCTGGAGAATACCTGCAGCGCCACATTGCCATCGATAAGGCGCGGCAAATCCATATGGCCGCGATCCGCGCGCTCCACCGGATCACGCGCCCACATCAGAGTGTCCGAATGCAGATCGACGATCGTCAGCGTTGCATGCAATTCGCGTGCTTCATCGGTAATTTCCGGCAGCGATCCGCCATCGATCACATTCATATTTCGCTCGGCGATACCGGGGGCGAAGATGAAGAAGCCCGCCAGTGCCACGACCAGCACAATGCCAAGACCTTTGAGAAGCCGACCGATCACGTGCGCCGCTCGAAAGTGACGAAGTCGAAAGGCGGAAAGCCTTCAGCCGTGCGCGCTTCGCGCGCCACTTCGACCCAGCTATCGTCATCGGCAGGGCTGCGCATGGTGACATCGCCTTCGGTGTCTTCATGCACTTCGGTGAGTTCGAAAACGGTACCATGATCCCAAAACAGGTCGAAAATCTCCGCCCCGCCAATCACGGAGAAATCCTCATCCCCCACCAAAGCGAGTGCGCCGCCGAGGTCGTGCGCGACTTCGGCACCATCGGCCTGCCAGTCTTCGGATCGCGTCAGCACGATATGGCGCCGACCGGGCAGAAGACCGGGCAGGCTTTCGAATGTCTTACGGCCCATTACCATCGGCTTGCCCATGGTAAGGCGCTTGAACCTTTTCAGATCTTCCGAAATTGCCCAGGGCACGGCGCCATCGCGCGCGATCACGCCATTGATGGCGCGGGCGACGATGAATAGAATTTCGCGATCAGCGGCGTCAGTCAAAACTCAGCCCACCCGGGTGACGTGGCCCATCTTGCGACCCTCGCGCGCCTCGGCCTTGCCGTAGAGATGGAGGTGAGCCTTGGGGTCGGAGAGGTGCTTTGCTACATCCAGCGCATTCGCGCCGATCAGATTGTCCATGACCATCGTTCCGCTCACGCTGGCGGTATCGCCCAGCGGCAGACCGGCGATGGCGCGAATATGGTTCTCGAATTGGCTGGTGACGGCTCCTTCAATAGTCCAGTGGCCCGAATTGTGCACGCGCGGGGCCATTTCGTTGAATAACGGGCCATTCGCCGTGGCGAAGAATTCACAGGTGAGCACGCCGACATATTCGAGCGCTTCGGCGATCTTTTGCGCCAGCGTCCGCGCGGCTTCTACCTGCTCGCCAACGATAGCGGGCGCGGGCAATTCGCAGTGCGCGAGGATGCCGCTGTCATGCCGGTTGCGGGTCGAATCCCAAAATCGCACTTCGCCCTCGCGCCCTCGCACGAGGATAACCGAGAATTCGCATTCGAAGCGGACTTTGCCTTCATAGACACTGCCGCTTGCAGGCACGCGCACGCCGTCCGCTTCATGCGCGCTGGCAATGCTCCACTGGCCCTTGCCGTCATAGCCATCGCGCCGTGTCTTCAGGATGCCGGGCGTGCCGACCTTCTCGATAGCTTCAGCCAGATCGGCATCGTGATCGACCACGGCGAAGGGCGCGGGCAATCCGCCGAGCTCCTCGACGAAGCGTTTCTCGCTCACCCGGTCTTGTGCGATTTCAAGCGCGCGTGTGCCGGGGGCCAGCATACCGGCAGGGATCGCTGAAAGCGGCTCTACCGGCACGTTCTCGAACTCATAGGTCACCACATCGCAGGCAGATGCAAAGGCTGCCAGCGCTTCGCGATCATGCCAGGATGCCTTGGTGAACTGCGCGCTGACTTCGGCTGCAACGCTATGCTCTTCCGGCGAGAAGATATGACAGCGATAGCCCAATTGCGCGGCAGACATCGCCATCATCCGGCCAAGCTGGCCGCCGCCCAAAATGCCGATTGTCGATCCGGGAGCTAGCACCATACCTCCGTCTGCCCTGAGCTTGTCGAAGGGCTGTCCTTACTGTTGCTTCGCTAGACCAAAAAAGCAGTCCTTCGACAAGCTCAGGACGAACGGCAATTGTGATTATTCCTTAGGATGCTGAGCCACTTTGTCGGTCTGCGCCGCGCGCCAGTCTTGCAGCCGCCCTGCCAGGGCATCATCGCCGAGTGCGAGAATCGACGCGGCGAGCAAGCCCGCATTGGTCGCGCCAGCCTCGCCAATCGCAAGCGTGCCGGTCGGAACGCCTGCGGGCATCTGGACAATGGACAACAGGCTGTCGAGACCGCTGAGCGCCCGCGACTGCACCGGCACGCCGAGCACGGGCAGATGCGTGAGCGCGGCGATCATTCCGGGCAAATGCGCCGCCCCGCCAGCGCCTGCGATCACCACCTGAAAGCCTTCTTCCGCCACGCCCTTGCCAAAGGCGTGCAGCCTGTCCGGCGTGCGGTGAGCGGAAACGATGCGCGCTTCGTACGAAACGCCGAGATCATCCAGCACCTTTGCCGCGCATTGCATGGTCGGCCAGTCAGACTGGCTGCCCATCACGATTGCCACTTGTGCGCTCATTGGATCAGGAATCCTTTAAGTAATAGCGTTCGCCCGGCTGCATTGTCGCATCGTCGAATTCGTAGATGATCGGCTGGCCGGTGGGAATTTCGAGACCCGTGATCTCGTCATCGGAAATGTCCGAGAGATGCTTTACCAGCGCGCGCAGACTGTTGCCGTGCGCGGAAATAATCACCGTCTCGCCTTTCTCCAGCTGCGGCAGGATGGTGTTTTCCCAATAGGGCAGCACGCGCTCGATGGTCAGCTTCAGGCTCTCGGTCTGCGGAACGTCGATCCCGTCATAACGCGGATCATTGCCGGGATCGTATTTGTCGCCCTTTTCCATCGGCGGGGGCGGTACGTCGAAACTGCGGCGCCAGATATGCACCTGCTCATCGCCGTGCTTGTCGCGCGTTTCCTGCTTGTTGAGCCCGGTCAGCCCGCCATAATGGCGCTCATTCAGCTGCCAGTTCTTGGTTTCCGGAATCCACAGCCGCTCGCATTCTTCCAGCGCCAGATGCAGCGTCTTGATCGCGCGTTTCTGCACGCTGGTGAAAGCGACGGTCGCGAATACGCCTTTCTCTTTCAGCAGGCGGCCCGCCTCGCGCGCTTCTTCAACGCCTTTTTCGGTGACATCGACATCCCACCAGCCGGTAAAGCGATTGGCGAGATTCCATTCGGACTGGCCATGGCGAACGAGGATCAGTTTGGGCACGGAAAATGTCCTTTAGGTCTTGCGGTCACAGCAAGGCAGGGCGTTAGCCTTCGTCATCTGTCTTGGGAAGAGCTTCGTCGGCCTTTTGCCGGTCTGCCATTTCGCGCGCCTGCGTCTTGCGCCGACGCAGGTTCTCGCGCAACTTGGCGGCCAGGCGCTCTTCGCGGGTCATGTCCTTGCACATAGCCTACCTCTTGCCGCAAGGTGCGTTTCGGCTCAAGCTTGGCTTGACATTCGCGGCGCAGATGACAATAGCGCGCGCCTGCCTGACGGGTAATGAAACGCAACGGTGATTCTTGTCACCTGCCCACAGGACCGGAGCCGCGGTAGCTCAGTGGTAGAGCGCACCCTTGGTAAGGGTGAGGCCGAGAGTTCAATTCTCTCTCGTGGCACCATTTTTCTGAAGGAAAAATGATTGTTTGTTCTCCGCCCGCCCATCCGGGCGTGCGTCCTCGGTGCTGTTCGCTTCGCGGGGACTTCGTTCCCGCTGCGCGGCACCTGCGGGCTTCGCGGTTGCTCGCTGTCGCTGAGCTGCGCTCAGCGATTCTCGCGCTTCAGCCGGGAAGTGTCGCGGAGCACGGGCCATCGGCCCGCAAGCGCGAATGCGCGCCCGGAGCCGCCCCGCAGCGGAGCGGAGGGATTCAGGCGAGGATAGCCTAAGGGAGCGGATGCGACCGCCGGCGCCTGAGGCCAAACAAATTAGATTGCGTCTAGCGAGGACGAACCTGCGGATGCAGGTTCAAGAAGAAAACAAAACGAAACGCCCGCGGAAGAACAACCCTCTTCCCCTCTCCGTGTGTCACTTATAGATATCACCCGATGGACACCGAACCGCTTACCCAGCTCGACCCTTCCTACACCACTGTGATGCGGATCGAGGGGCTGATTACGACCTTACCCTTTGTCATTGGCGCTACGGTGCTTTCGCTTGCGGAGGTGGTGCCTGCCTATGTTCCGGCGATCCCGGTGGTCATTCTTGCAGTTATCCTGATCGGCGTGCTGCCGCTGAAGCGTTATCACTCACGTGGGTATGACATGAGCACGGACCGGCTGCGGGTGGTGAAGGGTGTGCTTTTCCATTCTGACACGGTCGTGCCGTTCAGCCGGGTGCAGCATCTCGACGTGGAGCAGGGGCCGCTTGAACGGCTGTTCGGCATCGCGCGGCTGATCCTGCACACGGCGGGAACGCATAATGCTTCGGTCACGCTTCCGGGCCTGCGGCATGGCGATGCGACGAGCATGCGGGAAGGAATTCGCCAGCATGTGAAGCGGGAATCGATGTGAGCGACAGCGACAGCGAAATCGCGCAGGCCGGCGACACCATTGAGGTGGACGAGTGGCGGCGTGTCAGCCCGCTTTCTGTTGTCGCGCAAGGAGTGCGGACCATCGGGAGCGCGATCATCCCGGCGGCTTTCGTCCTCTTCGCTGCAGCTCGTCAGGAAGACAAGCTCTCCGGCCTAGCGCCTTGGCTTGTCCCGATCCTGGGCCTGATCATCGCGATCAATATCTTGCCAGCATGGCTCAACTGGTATCGGCTGCGCTATCGCATCGGCAGCAGCGATGTGCGGCTGGAGCAGGGCATTATCAGCCGCTCCGCGCGCTCGGTCCCCTACGACCGGATTCAGGATGTAAGTCTCGAGCAGAAGCTGATCCCGCGCCTGTTGGGCCTTGTCGAAGTGAAATTCGAAACGGGCGCAGGCGGCAAGGATGAGCTGACACTGTCTTATGTCAGCGAGGAAGAAGGCGAGCGCCTGCGCGAAGTGGTGCGTGGCCTGGTCGAGGGCGCAGACGAAACTGCCGCCATCTGCGTCGCCAGCGAAGTCCAGCCCGGCGAGCACGTTAGCGTACGAGACACAGGGGATAGGCTTCTCTTCGCGATGCCGCCCCAGCGCCTATTGACGTTCGGCCTGTTCAGTTTCTCGCTGGTGATCTTCGCCGTGCTGGTCGGCGTGGTGCAGCAATTCGAATTCCTACTCCCTTTCGATGTGGTCGATTACATTGCCGACTATTTCGAGGATGAGCGCTATGCCGAGGCAGGTTCGTATATCAGCGGCATGGACACGATAGCGCGCATTGCCGGGATTGCGTGGCTCATTGCATCGGTCGTGCTCGTTGGTCTTGCCAGCGGCGTGGTAAAGACCTTCGTGCGGGACTGGGAATTCCGGCTGGAGCGCACCGCGAAAGGCTTCCGTCGCCGCCGCGGCCTGTTGACCAAAACCGATGTTGTGATGCCGGTCCACCGGGTGCAGGCCCTGATAGTCTCCACCGGCCTGATCCGCCGCCGGTTCGGCTGGCACGGCCTGTCCTTTATCTCGCTGGCGCAAGATTCAGGCAGCGCCAATCATGATGTGGCGCCTTTTGCCAAAATGACGGAAATTGCGCCCATCGCTTCGGAAGCTGGTTTTACATTACCGGAGAGAACCGAGGAGTGGCGCCGGCCCAGCTCTGCGTTTTATTTTGATCGTGGCTTGATCCAATCACTGGTGATCCTGTTGATCGGCCTGGTCGTCTTCATCGTCGCTGCGGCGGAGGCTGAGCGGAACGTTCCTGGCCTCTACATCATCGGCGCGATTGTCGCAGTGCTGATCTCGCTGACTGCCGCGCGGCAATATTATCTGTGGCGCTACGATCGTCATGCGCTCGATCCCGAGCAGGTCCTTTCCCGCCGCGGCTGGCTCGCGCCGCGCACGCAGATCGCCAATCGGGTGAAGCTGCATTCGGTCGAAATCGCCCAAGGGCCGCTTGGGCGCTGGCACAATTATTGTGATCTGGTGTTCGGCATGGCGGGCGGGCGTTTCGCGTTTCGCGGCCTGGCGCTGGAGGATGCGAAGAAATTGCGCGCTGCCGTGCTCGATAGCATTGCGTCGGTCGATTTTGCGCGGCTGCCGAAATAGCTGCTGCCAATCCAACCCGCACAAAAAAAAGGCCCCGGTAATCGCCGGGGCCTCTTCGTTTCTGCGGCCCTGCGGTGATCATTTGATCAAACCGCGTGCATGAGCCGCTCTACTAGTTATCAGTACATCACACCGTAATAGGCATAGACGTTACGTCCGAAATCTTCGTTAAAGCCACTCCGCTCATCCTTCGCGATGCTCGGTGCGTCCTTCAGGCGCGACTTGTCGATATTGACGACATAACCGTTCTTTTCGGTGTCGTAATCGAGCGCGTCCCATGGGATCGGATGGTACTTCTCGTTAATGCCTAGAAAGCCGCCGAAACTCATGACTGAATATTCGACACGTCCGGAGCGTTTGCCGATCATCAGGTGATCGATGCTGCCGAGCTCTTCGCCATCGGTGGCGTAGACCTTCGTACCGCTCACACGGTCGCTTGAAATTAGATCCGCGCTTGCGTCCCGTTCCATCGGGCGTGAACGGTCAAATTGTGCGCGCCGATCCAGCTCGGCGTCGGAAAAGTCGTTACGGTTTCTGAGAGTCTGCTGAGTCATAAAATGGCTCCTCTTTGGTGACCGATGGCGGACGCGATCCTGAGCGGATGCTTGCTTGTGGGCCTACGTCTTGCCTCTGAGAGAGGTGCTCAACCCGGTAATCCGGGGAGCGCGATTGGCCCGCGCCTGTCAACGCCATCGGCGCGTTCAATTAATAAACGGTCAGGCATGAAGTATGTTCCGAGAAAATCTCATTTTTCTCTATGTTTAGCTCCACGATGTCGGTTTTTGGAGTTACGCGCGCAGATCGGACCAATCGGGGTGCTTGTCGAATTGCGCGGCGACATAGGGGCATCCCGGCACGATTTTGAAATCCTGCTCGCGCGCATCGGCGATCATCGCTTCGACAAGTTTGAGGGCGATGCCCTTGCCGCGTGCTTCGGGCGGAGTGAAGGTGTGGTTGGCATTGCGCACGTCTCCATCGCCGCGAGAGACACTGCGCCATGTCAATTCGGCCTTCTGATCCGTGCCTTCTACATCGGCGCAGTAGGCTCCGTGGTTGCCCTCGTCAGTCACGATGATTTCGATATTGGCCATGTGTTACTCCTTCTTGCGCCAAACGCACTGCGAGGCCATGGCGTTCCACCATGCAATTCCTGTCAGACAATGCCGCCCCGGTGCATCCCAAAGTGTGGGAAGCGATGCAGGCGGCAGATAACCCCGACACGCCTTATGATACCGATGCGTTGAGCCGCGAAATGGATGCGCGCTTTTCCGCGCTGTTCGGCCGTGAATGCGCGGCTCTGTGGGTGGCGACGGGCACGGCGGCGAATTGCCTTGCACTCGCGACCATGGTGGAGCCGCATGGAGGCGTGATCTGTCACCGCGAAGCCCATATCGAAATGGATGAGTGTGGCGCCCCCGGCTTCTATCTGCATGGCGCAAAGCTGCTGCTGGCGGCAGGTGAGGGTGCAAAGCTGACGCCTGCCGATATCGACGCCGTCCTCGCCGGGATCACGCGCGGTGTGCACCAGGTGCCTGCCCATGCGATCTCGATAACGCAGGCGAGCGAGTATGGCTTGCCGTACCGGCCCGAAGAGCTGGCGGCCATTGGGGCGATGGCAAAAGAGCACAACCTTGGCTTGCATATGGACGGCGCGCGTTTTGCCAATGCCGTGGCGGCGCTCGGCGGTCCTGCGGTAGAAGTCGCCGGACCCGTCGACGCGCTGAGTTTTGGCTTCGTCAAAAACGGCGGCATGGGCGCAGAGGCAGTAATCCTGTTCGACACCGAAAAGGCAGAACTGGTGCGCTGGCGGCGCAAGCGTGCAGGTCATCTGCAGAGCAAGGGTCGCTATCTCGCTGCGCAGATCCTCGCTATGCTGGACGATGAAATCTGGCTGCAAAATGCTCGCGCTGCCAATGACGCCGCAAAGATCATCGCTGACGAAGCGGGCGACCGGCTGGTCCACCCGCAGCAGATCAACGAGCTGTTCGTCCGCATGACGGCTGGAGAACGCGCGGCGCTGCGCGATCAGGGCTTTGCCTTCTACGATTGGGATGAGACCTGCGTGCGCCTCGTCACCCATTGGGCGAGCAGGCACGAGGACTCTGAAAAGCTCGGCAAGGCCATCGCCGCTTTATGAGCGCCGAGCAGCCGGCCATGCTGAGTTGGCGCGTCATCCTGCCTTTCCTTCTCACCGGAGCGATCTGGGGTTCGACCTGGTATGTGATCACTGGCCAGATCGACGGAGTGCCCGCGGCATGGTCTGTTTTCTACCGCTTCGCTCTCGCCACGCCCGCGCTGTTTTTGGTCGCGGCGCTTATGAAGCGTCGGCTGGCGCTCACCCGGCCTGAGCAGCTTCTCGCCCTCTTTGTGGGTCTCTTCCAATTCAGTGGAAATTTCCTGTTCGTCTATCACGCAGAGCTGTTCGTCACCTCGGGCATCGTCGCGATGATGTTTGCGCTGCTGATGGTGCCAAACGCCATTTTTGCGCGCATCTTTCTGGGAGAGCGAGTGCAGGGTGGCTTCATGATCGGCAGCGCGATTGCGATCGTGGGCGTATGCTTCCTGCTGTTTCACGAATGGCAATCCAATCCCGATGCAGGCGTCATAGGCGGCAATGTGGGCTTTGGCATTTTCCTCGCCCTGCTCGGGATCCTGGCAGCATCCATCGCGAATGTCGTCCAGGCCAACCCCACCGGCCGCGCCGTGCCTATGGTCAGCCTGCTTGCCTGGGCCATGCTTTACGGCACGATTTTCGATTTCGGCTTTGCGTGGGTGACAGCCGGGCCCCCGCCAATGCCGGAGGGACGCGAATATTGGACGGGGATCGTCTATCTGGCGCTGATCGGGTCGGTCGTCACTTTCCCGCTCCATTATAATCTTGTGCGGGAGATCGGTGCGGGACGATCAGCCTATAATTCGATCGTCACGATTTCTGTCGCGATGCTGCTCTCGACTTTGCTGGAAGGCTATCGCTGGACCACGCTCACCGCGCTCGGCATGGCTCTGGCCGTCATCGGCATGCTGATTGCCCTTCGCGCGCGAGGTCAGAAGAGCGTCCAGGTCCAGCAATCGGGCCGCCTCCGCCACGACGTCGATTAGAGCAGATTCAACAGGCCTTCTTTGTAAGTCGGGAACTGCGGCTCCCAGCCGAGTATCCGCTTTGCCTTGCCGTTCGCGACGCGGCGGTTCTCTGCGTAAAAGCCGCGTGCCATGTCCGATAGGCCTGCCTCATCCATCGTCTGCAGCGGCGGGGGATCAACACCCAGCAGACCGCAGGCATGCTCGATCACCCTGTTCTGGCTGCACGGCAAATCATCGCCAAGATTATAGGCGCCGGGCGAAGCATCGCCTTCCATCGCGGCGGTGACGCCGCTGGCAATGTCTTCCACATGCACGCGGCTGAAGACCTGTCCGGGCAAATCGATGCGGTGCGCCTTGCCTTCGCGAATACGGTCGAATGGGGAGCGGCCCGGGCCGTAAATGCCGGGCAGGCGAAAAACGTGCGCAGCCCGATCCAGCCACTTGGCATCGCATTCGGCCCGCGCCGTGCGGCGGCCCGTTCCGGTGGGCGAGCCTTCATCGACCCAAGCGCCGCCGGTATCGCCATAGACGCCGGTTGATGAGAGATAGCCGAGCCGCAGCCCACCAAGATAATCGCCATATCTGGCAAGCACCGGATCGCCGCCATCCTTCGGCGGGACAGAGGAGAGGACGTAGTCTGCCACGCCCAGACTGGCAGTTACTGCGCCTTCATCTTCGAAATCGACATTGCCGTCGCTCCCTGTCGCGAAGACTGTCCAACCGAGCGCTTCTGCCCGATGCTTGATACGCTTTGCAGTGTAGCCGAGACCAAAAATGAACAGATTTGCCATGTCGTGCGTTTAGACCCTCGACACCGCCAATAGAAAGACCAAGTTTCGTATGATGGATATCGCTCGCACACCCTCTTCGCCCGATGGCAACACTGTAATGGCCGATGCCGCGCCCACGCCGCATGAGCCGCCCGTTATCCGGCGCGAGGATTACAAGCCTTTTGAGTGGCTGGTGCCCGAGGTGTCGCTCGATTTCGATCTGGGGCTGGGGTCGACGCGGGTGGTCGCGACGCTTAGCGTTGCGCCCAATGCGAAAGCCGATCCCTCAACGACGATCCGCCTGAATGGAGACGGGTTGGAGCCGCTTGCCGTGCAGGTCGATGGCGAAATAGTCAGCGACTGGTCGATGGACGGCTATGATTTGATCATTCCGCTCACTGGCGAAGGGCATGAACTTCGCGTTACCACCCAGATCAGTCCCGCCGCCAACAGCGCGCTGATGGGCCTGTTTGCCTCGAACGGCATGCTGTGCACCCAATGCGAGGCAGAGGGTTTCCGGCGCATCACTTTCTTCCCTGACCGCCCGGACGTCCTCTCGACCTATCGCGTGCGGATGAGTGGCCTCAAGGCACATTTTCCGGTGCTTCTGTCCAACGGCAATCTGGAAGCGCAAGGCGAAGGCGAAGACGGGACGCATTGGGCCGAGTGGCATGATCCATGGCCAAAGCCGAGTTATCTCTTCGCTCTGGTCGCTGGCGATCTGGTCGCGAATTCGGACAGCTTCACAACCATGTCAGGCCGCGAAGTGGCGCTCAACATCTATGTCCGCGATGGCGATCTGCCGCGCACCGGCCATGCGATGGAGTCGCTCAAGAAATCGATGCGTTGGGATGAGAAGGTGTTCGGACGCGAATACGATCTTGACCTCTTCAACATCGTCGCCGTGTCGGACTTCAATATGGGGGCGATGGAGAACAAGGGCCTCAACGTCTTCAACACCAAATATGTGTTGGCCGACCCGGATACTGCGACCGATGGCGATTTCGACGGTGTCGAAGGCGTCATCGCACACGAATACTTTCATAATTGGTCCGGCAACCGCGTCACCTGCCGCGACTGGTTCCAACTGTCGCTTAAGGAAGGCTTCACTGTGCTGCGTGACCAGCTCTTCAGCCAGGACATGGGAAGCGAGCCGGTCAAGCGGATCGAGGATGTGCGCGTCCTGCGCGGGGCACAGTTCCCCGAAGATTCAGGCCCGCTCGCCCATCCGATCCGCCCGGACAGCTACCGTGAGATTTCCAACTTCTACACCGCGACGATCTACAATAAGGGCGCCGAAGTCATCCGCATGATGCGCAGCATGTGCGGCGAGGAGCGTTTCCGCGCCGGGACGGACCTCTATTTCGACCGCCACGATGGCGAAGCGGCGACTTGCGAGGACTTTGTCAAAGCGATCGAGGATGGCGCGGAGCTGGACCTCGAGCAATTCCGCCTCTGGTACAGCCAGGCGGGCACGCCGAAAGTCTCCGTCCGGCTTGAGCATGATGGCGATACGGCCACCCTGCACCTGTCGCAGGACGTGCCGCCAACACCCGGCCAGCCCGAAAAGCAGCCCATGCCTATTCCGCTGCGCATTGCCCTGTTCGACAGGGAATCAGGGAAACACGATGGTGAACAACTGATTACGCTCACCAAAGCTCAAGATAGCTTCAGTTTCGAGGGGTTCGCTACAAAACCCGTGCTCTCCATCAATCGCGGCTTTTCCGCTCCCGTCGTCATCGAACGCGACATTGCGCAGGACGATCTGGTCTTCCTCGCAGCGCACGATGACGATCCCTTTGCCCGCTACGAGGCTTTGCAGGATCTGGTCGTCGGCCATTTGAAAGATGTGATCGACGGCAATCTGGATGATAGCGAGCGCGACACGGGCAGGCAGGCAATCGCCGCTGCCATTTCCGCTGTGCTGGACGATGAGCACATCGACGATCTGATGCGCGGCGAAATGCTGTTGCTGCCGAGCGAGGGCTATCTTGCCGAAACCATGCTGGTCGCCGATCCCGGCGCGATCCACGAAGCGCGGCAGGGGCTGAGAGCTTATCTCGGAACGCAGCTCGAAGAGGCGTGGAAGGCCCTGCACCAACGCGCCTCATCCGTGCCGTTTTCGCATGATGCAGAGGCTCGCGGCGCGCGCAAAGTAAAAACGCATGCGCTTGCCTATCTCGCGGCTGGCGATGTCGACGGCGTTCAAGAGCTCGCATGGGAGCAATATTCGAGCGCTGACAATATGACCGATCGGCAGGGCGCTTTGATGGTCTTGTGTAATCTCGACGGGCCGGAGCGGACCCGCGCACTGCTCGATTTCTATAATCGGTACAAGGACAATGCGCTGGTCATCGACAAATGGTTCAGCCTCCAGTCGATGTCGCTGCATCCCAATGCGATCGAGCATGTGAAGGCGCTGGCTGACCATCCGCAGTTCACGCTGAAAAACCCCAACCGCGTGCGCTCGCTCTACATGGGCTTTGCGGTCAATCCGCAGGCGTTTCACGATGCGAGCGGCGAGGGGTATCGCATGATCGCGGACCTGATCCTCCAACTCGATCCGATCAACCCGCAGACTGCCGCGCGGTTCGTCACCCCGCTGGGCCGCTGGCGGCGGATCGAGCCCAAACGCTCGGCGCTGATGAAAGCGGAGCTGGAGCAGATTGCCGCGGCGGGCGATCTCTCGCGCGACACGTCCGAGCAGGTGAGCCGCAGCCTTGGCTGACCAGCGTGAGATCCTTCGCGCCGATGTACTGGATGGCACACCGCATGGCACCCCGCATGGCTTTCTGACCGGAGTAGGCCATACGGGCGAGCCGGACCCGGCATTGCTGGTGCCGGGCGGCAAGCTGGTTCTCACCAAGCAGGTTCATTCGGCGAAAGCGATTGCTGTCGAAAGCCCGTATCCGGATCACGCGCGGCCGGAAGTCGACGGCCTCGTGACAAAGACCCCCGGCGTCATACTTGGCATTGTTACAGCCGACTGCGCGCCCGTGCTATTCGCTGACATCGACAACGGTGTGATCGGCGCGGCGCATGCCGGTTGGCGCGGGGCGCATTACGGCGTGTTGGAAGCCACGGTTCGCAAGATGGAAGAACTCGGCGCAGAACGCACCAATATTGCAGCTGCCATCGGCCCGACCATTGCCGAAGAGAATTACGAAGTCGGCTTCGATTTCTACGAACAATTCGAAGATCGCCATGCCGATTTCTTTCGCCGCGGTCGCCCCGGCAAATGGCATTTCAACCTGCCTGCCTATGTCCTCTGGCGACTCGAATCGCTCAATCTCGGGCAGGTCGAGGACTTGGGTGTCGACACTTACGCCAATCCCGAACGCTTTCATTCCTATCGCCGCGCGACTCATCAGGGCAAAGCCCAAGACGGGCGGCAATTCTCCCTGATCGGCCTGCCCGACTAGGCAAACGCCTCATCCTTGCGAAATATCGCCAAATTACCCCCAAAAGGCGGGTTGGCATTGGCGCTGCGCTCGTCTATCAGCCGCGCCAGACTGCTGTGACGCGTGCGTTGTTAGCGCCACATTGCAGAGATGATTTCTAGCGAGCCTGAAGAGGAACCCTTCTCAACGGCTCAGCATGCAAGGCAAGGATATGGCAACCACTACGGGCAATCCTGAAACCGGCGAGACGACCACCAAGGATGGTGTGCGTCGCCGCGACTTTATCGAAATCGCCGCCGTTTCGGTGGCGGGTGTGGGCGGCCTTGTGATGGTCTATCCGCTGGTCAGCCAAATGGCACCGTCGGCAGACGTGCTCGCTGCCAGCACGACCGAGCTCGACATCAGCACGCTTGAAGCGGGCCAGGCGATTGTCACCGAATTCCGCAAGCAGCCGGTGTTTGTGCGCCGCCTGACGCAGGCCGAAATCGACGAAGCGAATGCTGTGCCGACTGGGTCTTTGCGCGATGCCGAGTCGCTGGAAGACCGCACGCAACCCGGACATGAAGACGTATTGGTAGTCATGGGTGTCTGCACCCACCTTGGATGTGTGCCGCTGGGAGCCGTCACCGGTGAGAACAAAGGCGAATATAACGGCTATTTCTGTCCGTGCCACGGTTCGCACTACGATACCGCAGCGCGCATTCGCAAAGGTCCGGCACCGACCAATCTGCTGGTCCCCGATTATACTTTCGCATCCGACACGACGATCGTGATCGGCTAAGGCAAGCAAGAGGCAAGAACATGAGCTTTCCCTGGGCCAAGGAATACCAGCCGGCCAACGGCTTCACCAAGTTCCTCGACGAGCGTCTGCCCGTTCCGCGCCTCGTCTATAATGCCGTAGGCGCCGGTTACCCGGTCCCGCGCAACCTATCCTATTTTTGGAATTTCGGTGTTCTCGCCGGCTTTTGTCTCATGCTGCAGCTGGTCACAGGCATTGTGCTCGCAATGCACTACGCCGCTGAAACGACTGTCGCCTTTGCCTCGGTCGAGCACATCATGCGCAACGTCAATTGGGGCTGGATGCTGCGTTATGCGCACGCCAACGGTGCCAGCTTCTTCTTCCTGGTGATCTACATCCACATTTTCCGCGGCCTGTTTTACGCATCGTACAAGCCGCCACGCGAAATGATCTGGTTGATCGGTGTGGTCATCTTCCTGCTGATGATGGCAACCGCTTTCATGGGCTATGTCCTTCCCTGGGGCCAGATGAGCTTCTGGGGTGCGCAGGTGATCACCGGTCTGTTCAGCGCCATTCCGCTGGTCGGTGAGTCGCTGCAGGTCTGGATCCTGGGTGGCTATGCACCGGACAATGCGGCGCTCAACCGCTTCTTCAGCCTGCACTATGTGCTGTCCTTCGTGATCGCCGGCTGTGTGGTGCTGCACATCTGGGCGCTGCACATCCCGGGTTCGAGCAACCCAACCGGCGTCGAAGTTAAGAGCGAAAGCGACACCGTGCCGTTCCACCCGTATTACACGGCAAAGGATGGGTTCGGCCTCGGCATCTTCCTGCTGATCTATTTCGCTTTCGTATTCTTCCTGCCGAACGTGCTGGGTCACCCGGATAACTATATCGAGGCAAACCCGCTTTCGACGCCGGCACTCATCGTTCCGGAATGGTATTTCTATCCGTTCTACGCGATCCTGCGCGCCTTCACCTTCGACTTCATCCTTCCGGCGAAGCTGTGGGGTGTGCTGGCCATGTTCGCATCGATCCTGGTGTGGTTCTTCCTGCCGTGGCTGGACAAGGGCCCGGTTCGCAGCGGCCATTATCGTCCGCTGTTCCGCAAGTTCTTCTGGTTCGGCCTCATCCCGTGCATGGCCATGCTGTTCTTCCTGGGCGGCGCGCCTGCTGCAGAACCTTACGTGATGCTGAGCCAGATCGCGACCGCATACTACTTCCTGCACTTCTTGGTCATCCTGCCGATCATCTCCTCGATCGAGCGTCCTGACCCGCTGCCCTATTCGATCACCGAAGCGGTGCTGGGCTCGGACAAGAAAGCTGTGCTTGGCGAAAATGCCGAGCCGGTGGCCACCTGAAGCGTAAGGCTAGGGGAAAGATAGAATTATGATCCGCCTCGTTGGTATCCTTATCGGTCTCGGCTTTACGCTGGTCGCCCTCATTTCCTTCGGCGTCGGTGCCTACACCGCCGCCACGGAAGAGGTCGCGCCGAACCCGTCCTATGAATTTCACCTCGAAGCTGAAGCGCCCGCAGGCGGTTTTTCATTCGATGGCCCGTTCGGCCGCTGGGATATCGCCCAGCTTCAGCGCGGCTATCAGGTCTACAAAGAAGCGTGCGCTGCCTGCCACAGCCTGGAATATGTGGCCTTCCGCAACCTTGCGGACCTCGGCTATTCGGATGCGCAGATCAAAGCCGAAGCAGAAACCTACACGGTCCCGCGTTATGACGAGGAAACTGCCGAGGTTGTGCGCGAGCCCGGCCTTCCGACGGATCAGTTCCCGCCAGTGCCTTATGCCGGTCTTGGAAATCCGCCTGACCTTTCGCTGATGACCAAGGCTCGTCACGATGGCACGAATTATGTCTACGCGCTGCTCACCGGTTACGAAGATATGTCGACCTTCGAGAAAGATGGCGTGGTCCTAAGCGAAGCCTATCCCGATTTCGAAATCGGCAACGGTCTCTATTTCAATCCGTACTTCTACGGCTTGGGCATCGCGATGCCAGCGCCGCTGCGGGACGGTCAGGTGACCTATGCAGACGGTACCGAAGCGACGGTTGACCAGATGTCGCAGGACATTGCGGCATTCCTCACCTGGACTGCCGAGCCGACAATGGTCCAGCGCAAGCAGACCGGCTGGTGGGTGCTCGCCTTTACGCTGTTTGCTACGATCCTTGCCTGGTTTGCCAAGAAGCAGATCTGGGCGGACATCAAGCCGAAGCGCAAAGACGACTGATCGCGCATTGGGTCCTGACGAACTCAAGGGCCTGATCCGCACGGTTCCGGATTTTCCGAAATCCGGCATCCAGTTCCGCGATATAACGACGCTCCTCGCCCATGGCGAGGGGCTGGCCGGCTCTATAAAGCAAATGGCGGCGATTGCTCGTTCGCTCGATGCCGATGCGGTCGCGGGAATAGAAGCGCGCGGGTTCATTTTCGGCACTGCACTCGCGCTAGAACTCGAACTCGGCTTTGTCCCGCTGCGCAAAGCCGGGAAGCTGCCCGTCGAAACTATCGGCGAGGACTATGCGCTCGAATACGGCACAGCGCGGCTTGAGCTCGACCCCACGCTCGTGAGTGATGGCGAGAAAGTGCTGCTTATCGACGATCTTCTGGCCACGGGCGGCACCGCAATCGCCGGGGCGCGACTTTTGCGGCGCGCCGGAGCAGTCGTGGAACATGCACTTTTCGTGATCGACCTGCCCGAACTGGGCGGCGCACGCGCTTTGGCAGATGAGACACTAAAGACGCACAGCGTCATTTCTTTCGAAGGCCACTGAGG
This sequence comes from Aurantiacibacter sediminis, assembly GCF_016019885.1. GTDB lineage: Bacteria > Pseudomonadota > Alphaproteobacteria > Sphingomonadales > Sphingomonadaceae > Alteraurantiacibacter > Alteraurantiacibacter sediminis. Next base: position 522,504 of record NZ_JAEANY010000001.1, read on the forward strand.
TTTCTCGGAAAGTATCCCGCTCCCATGCATTATGGTGCTACCATCGCTTCGGGTGATGAGGCGAGCGCACAGGAAATTTCATGGAATCACAGGCGCTCACAATTGCCATTATCGGCGTTTTAGGCATTGGTGCACAATGGGTGGCTTGGCGAACTGGCTGGCCTGCGATCGTCTTGATGCTGGCCGCCGGCTTCATCGCCGGGCCCATTTTTGGCTATTTCGGCTTCCGCCTGCTCGATCCCGTCGGCGCTTTCGGTGATCTGCTCGAGCCCATGGTAGCCATCGGTGTTGCGCTGATCCTCTTTGAAGGCGGGCTGAGCCTCGATTTTCGCGAACTCAAGAAATACGGCAGCGGTGTCGGGCGACTTGTCTTTGTCGGTGCTCCGGTCGGTTGGCTGATTGGCTCGCTTGCGGCCTATTACATCGCCGGACTCGTATGGCCGGTCGCGATCCTGTTCGCGGGCATCCTCATTGTGACCGGACCCACGGTGGTTATCCCGCTGCTGCGCCAATCGGCCGTGCAGCAACGCCCCGCCGCGCTGCTGAAATGGGAAGCCATCGTCAACGATCCCATCGGCGCGCTGTGCGCCGTCATTGCGTACGAATATTTCCGCGTCACCGTGCGCGATGGCGGGACGGCTTTTGAAGTCGTGCCCTGGATTGCTGGCGCAGCGCTCGCGTCCGGCATTATTGGTTGGGCCGCGGCAAAGGTCATCGCCTGGAGCTTCCCGCGCGGCTACGTGCCCGAATATCTGAAAGTGCCTGTGCTTCTCGTCGCCGTGGTCGGCGTATTCGTGCTGTGCAACGCAATCGAGCATGAAGCAGGTCTCGTCGCAGTGACGGTGATGGGCATCGCGCTTGCGAACATGCATGTGTCCAGCCTGCGCAGCATCCACCCGTTCAAGCAGAACATCGCGGTGCTGCTGGTGTCGGGTATTTTCATCCTGCTTTCAGCCTCGCTCGACCTGACCGAGCTGACTTATCTCAATCCGCTCACACCGTCCGGCTTCAGGCTTTACATGTTCCTGCTCGCGCTCCTGTTTCTGGTACGCCCGCTCACCATTCTCATCTCGCTGCTCGGCAGTTCGGTCCCGTGGAACGAGCGGCTGTTCCTCGCCTGGATCGCGCCGCGCGGTATCGTGCTTGTAGCAATCAGCGGCCTCTTTGCGCTGCGGATGAGCGATCTGGGATATGGCGACGGGTCGATCCTGATCGGGCTCAGCTTCGCCGTCGTGGTGGTGACTATCGTGGCACACGGATTCACGGTGAATATCGTTGCCAGATTGCTCGGCGTCAAAGGCGCGAGCCGACCGGGCGTCCTCATTGCAGGTGCCACGCCCTGGACAATTTCACTCGCAGAAAAGCTTCATGAACTCGATACCCCGGTAATGATCGTGGATCCTTCATGGCAGCGTCTGAAGCCCGCCCGCAGCCGCGGCTTGCCCACCTATCACGGGGAAATCCTGAATGAGGCGACCGAGCATAATCTCGACCTAACGCCCTTCCAGTCGCTGGTCGCCGCAACCGACAATGAAGCATACAATGCACTCGTTTGCGCGGAATTCGCGCCCGAAATCGGTACCGACAAGGTCTATCAATTGGGCGAAGGCGCCGATGAGGACGATCACCGCGCCATCCCGGCGAGCTTGCGGGGGCGCGCGCTCTTCGCATCGGGGTGGGGCGTGGATGAAGTGCAGCAGCGCCAGAGCGAGGGCTGGGTATTCCGCTACACAAAACTGTCCGAGCAGTTCAATCTGGAAGATGCGCTCAATACCCTGCCCGAGTCTGCCGATATGCTGATGCTGATGAAGCCCAATGGCGAGCTCGTTTTCTTCACCCATGCCGCCGCGCCGGAACCGCAGCCGGGAGATTCGATCATCTCCTTCACTCCGCCGCGGGAGAAAAGCGAAGAGCGCATTGCTAAAAAGACCACGAAGAAAATCGAACAGGCGGCAAAGCGTGATAATGATCCAGACCCGCAGCCAGCCTGATACGCCAGAATGATGATACGGATATCGATCATGACTTTCCGCACCGCCCGACCTCTGACCTCCGCATTGGCGCTCACGCTGGGCGCGCTGGCACTATCCGCCTGCGAAGTGCGCCGCGACGGGGCAGAAGGGGATCCGGCGGCGGAGCCCAGCGCAGAGCCCGATGCGAGCGAGGGCACTGCCGCTGGAACGCCGACACAGACACCTACGCCGACACAAACCGCCTCCATCATTCGCGAAGACCTGGCGACGGAAGCGCCTGAGGTGGCAGAGCCGGCTGAGCCAATCAGCGTCATCATTCCGATGCCAGACGGCGCGGAAGTAAACGCCGCTGCACAGCGCGTTCTGGTGAATGTCCTCTCCAGCGATGCGATGGACGAAAACTGGCCGATCACGTTGAGCGGGCATACCGATTCTTCGGGCAATGATCAGGCGAATCTGCGCGCCTCGCGCGCCCGCGCCGAAGCAGTGGCGGCCTGGCTCGTCGAATATGGCGTAGAGGATGATCGGATTGAAGTGATCGCGTTCGGGGAGCAGAACCCCGTCGCGCCCAACGCGCTGCCGGATGGCACCGAAAATGAGCGGGGCCGCCAGCGCAATCGCCGTGTCGAGCTTCGTATTGCGCCCCCGGCAAGGCCGAATGCCAGCTCCACGCCGCGACCGGCGCGAACGCCTGCCAACTGATTTTGTCGCTTGACGTGAGGCCTGCACAGGTGGCAATCGGCCCTCCGACCTGACCGGTCTTATCGGGCGCGGGTATAGCATAGTGGTAATGCTCCAGCCTTCCAAGCTGGCTAGAGGGGTTCGATTCCCCTTACCCGCTCCAAATTTTCGCTGGAAATTTGGTTGTTGGTCTTTCGCACCGACATCCGTCGGCGCGTCCTCGGAAATTGTTTGCCTCGTGCGGCCACATCCGTGGCCGCGTCCTCGGCGCTGTTCGCTTCGCGGGGACTTCGTTCCCGCTGCGCGGCACCTGCGGGCTTCGCGGTTGCTCGCTGTCGCTGAGCTGCGCTCAGCGATTCTCGCGCTTCAGCCGGGAAGTGTCGCGGAGCACGGGCCATCGGCCCGCAAGCGCGAACGCGCGTCCGCAGCCGCCCCGCAGCGGAGCGGAGGGATTTAGGCGAGGATAGCCTGAGGGAGCGGATGCGACCGCCGGCGCATGAGGCTTAAGAATTTACCGATCATGAAGAGAGAGTTACCCTCAGCCTGCCGCTGCCTTCTACCTCAACGGGCAAAAACAGCCCGGCACCGGTCGCCCGGACACGGCCGTGGCGCACTTCGTCGATCGTGAGATTGAGCGTCACGCCATCTGTCTGCAGCTCGCTTACTGCTTCGCGCGCATCGGCGATGATGCGATCATAGTCGCGGGTAAAGTCGCCCACGAGCGCCGCCTCTATTTTGCTGCGCACCTGTTCATCGGCAAAAAGGGCGATCAGCAAATCCACTGTATTGCGATCGGTATCGCCATGGATGGTGAGATTGCGGATGGAGATGACCGCACTGTTCGCTGCATTGTAAGGCTCACCCGTCAGCCAGATCTGCCCTTGGGCTTCGCCATAGCGCGCGGCCACGCCTTCGCGCGGTGTCACGCTGGCATTGATGCCGACAGCGATCCTGCGATCCTGCGTGGCGTAAATCTCGACATCGCTGAATGCCGCATCAACCACGCCGATCCGCGGCAGGGTGATACCGCCTTCTGCGAATTCGCCCAGCTCGCGCAGCAGCACCGGCTCCAACTGCGCGTAATCGACGATCACGGGTACTGCGACCAGGACGCCATCGCCGGTAAAGTCGCGCGCCATGGCTGGCAGCGGGCCGGGCCGCACTGGATCGGGCCGCTCGCCGATCATGGTCTCGGTGCGCGCTTCCAATGCGATATTTACGCTCAGGGACCGCCCCTGCACATCATAACCGGTCACACCAAGTCGCTGCGGGGTGATGCGCAACCATGCAGGTGGATTCTCAGCGTTGAGCGAAACGGTGGTGAAGCCTTTCTGCCAAGCATCCTCCACAAGGGGCCGTGCAGAGATTCGCGCAAATGTGCGTTCCAACTCGCGCTCGATATCGCGAATGACGGTGTCGAGCTCTTCATCGACCCGCTCAGTAAAATTGATGCGCTGGCCGAGGAAATCGATGCCCGGCTCCTCGCTCCACGAATAATCGAGGTCGAGATCGGCGCGCATGCCCCAATTGTCCGTCATCGAAAGGCGCGCATTGATGATAACATCGGCCGAAGCATCGGCGGTCTCACCGCTGATGATATCGCCGATATCCTCTGCGCGCAGCGTGGCATTGACGGGTACGCGGATGGTCAGCCGGTTGCCGCTGCCTGTCAGGCGGATGCGGCCGCGGTTCGCCTCTCCGATGATCGTACAGGCGATATTGGGAGTGACGTTGAATCCCAGCCCGAGTGGGTTGACGCGGGTGGCGGGAATGCAATCGCTGCGCCGTTCATTCATTCGCCACAGACGGCGCGGAGTGCGGGCTTCGAGCGCGCGTTGCACCTCATCGAGCGAGATTTGCAGCGGCACTTGCATTGTCGATGTCTGATTGCCGAGCACCGGCTGGTCTTCGACACGGGGCGGCGGTTCGACTTCGATATCATTGCTGCACGCCGCAAGCAGCGTGGCTGCGAGCAGAGTCAGGATCGTGCCCCACCGCATGCTCAGGCGACCGCCATATTATCGATCAGCCGCGGCTTGCCGATCCGCGCGGCGACGAAGAGGCGCGCGTTGCCATTGTCCTCATCCAGCAGTGCGACGCTGTCCGCATCGCGCAGCTCGGTATAATCTATGGATGCGAAGCCTGCGCCGAGGAGCTCGTCTTCCAGCATGCCGAGGGTGGGGGTGACTTCCTGCCCGTCGAGAATGCGAGCAATCGCTTCTTTCATTGCGCGCGGCAGAGTGGCGGCTGCTTCGCGCTCTTCGGGCGACAGATACGCATTACGACTGCTCATCGCCAAACCGTCTGCCTCGCGCACCGTGGGCACGCCGTGGATGGCATCGACCTGCGGGAAGGACAGGTCGAGATCGCGTGCCATCCGGCGGATGACCGCGAGTTGCTGCCAGTCCTTCTCGCCGAAAAAGGCCATGTCCGGTCGCACCTGATTGAACAGCTTGCACACCACGGTCGCAACCCCGTCGAAATGTCCGGGACGATCCGCACCGCACAGGCCAGCACTGACGCCGGAAACCGAAATGTTCGTCGAATATCCGTCCGGATACATCGCCTCCACGCCCGGGTGCCACAGTAGCGCGACGCCTTCGCCTTCCAGTTTTGCAGAATCTTCAGCCAGTTGGCGCGGATATGCGTCGAGATCCTCATTCGGGCCGAACTGGCGCGGATTGACGAAGATCGAGGCGACGACGTGATCGGCATGTTTCGCCGCTTCGCGCATCAGGGTCAGGTGGCCATCGTGCAGCGCCCCCATCGTGGGAACCAAGGCCACGCTTCCTGAGCCACGCAATTCATCCACAGCTTCGCGAAGATTAACAATTGTAGTGACGGTTTGCATGGGTGCATGCCTTGGCTGTAGTGTTTGACGCGCACGCTAGACGCGCATCGCCATGAGAGAAAGAGCCGACGTGACTACCCCCCATCGCATTGTCTTTGCCAATGAAAAGGGCGGAACAGGCAAATCGACCACCGCTGTCCATGTGGCCGTGGCGCTCGCCTATCAGGGCGCGAAGGTCGCGGCGCTCGATCTCGATACGCGGCAGGCGACTTTCTTTCGTTATTGCGAGAACCGTGCCGATACGCAAAAGCGCCGCAATACGCAGCTGCCGGGGCCGGTATTCGATCGCTGCCATGGCGACACGATCGAGGCGCTGGAAGAAGAGGCGGCGCGGATCGGCGAGGGCGCGGATTTCATCGTCTTCGACACGCCCGGGCGCGATGATCCCTTTGCTCGCCATGTCGCCGCGAGTGCAGATACGCTGGTTACGCCGATGAATGACAGTTTCGTCGATTTCGACCTGATCGGACAAGTCGATGCCGAGACGTTCAAGGTTCGCAAATTGTCCTTCTATGCCGAGCTGATCTGGGAAGCGCGGATCAAGCGCAGCCGCGCGCAGATCGACCAAAACAAGCGGGAGATGGACTGGGTCGTGGTGCGCAACCGCACCGGCTATGCCGATGCGCGGAACCAGCGGCGTATCGATCAGGCGCTGACCGAGCTGTCCAAGCGAGTCGGTTTCCGCCCGGTGCAGGGCATGAGCGAGCGCGTCATATATCGCGAACTGTTTCCGAGCGGGCTGACCTTGCTAGACAAGGGCCATCTGGGTGAGCTCGGCACCAGCCATCTCGTCGCCCGGCAGGAATTGCGCAATCTTGTGCAGAATTTGCGCTTGCCGATGCCGGGAAAGCCTGAAGCGGGCGAGCCGGTGCGACCCGTTACCAAGCCTGTAAAAGAGCCCGCCTGAGATGATGCGCCTGATCGTCCTTATCGGGGTGGGGCTGCTCGCCTATCGCTGGATCGTCGGGCGATGGCCGTGGCAACCGAAGATTTCGACACGCAATCAGGCGATCTTCCGCGCCCGCCGCCTGCTCGGTATCGAAGCTGGGGCCAATCGCGCCGATATCATGGCCGCGCACAAGCGTCTGATCGCCATGGTCCACCCGGATCGCGGCGGCTCCAACGATCAGGTCCATGAAGCGAATGCCGCGCGGGATTTGCTGCTGGATGAGTTGCCCCACGAAGTGCGCTAAGCTACCGCAGAGCCAACGAAAGGTTCTGCATCCATGTCTCACAATTTCCACCCGACATCGCTGCGCGAATATGACATTCGCGGGATTATCGGCGAAACGCTTGGCCCCGACGATGCGCGCGCAATCGGCCGCGGTTTCGGCACGCTGCTGGTCCGCGACATTGGTGATGCGCGCCGCCCGATGGTGGCTGTGGGCTATGATGGCCGCGTCAGCTCGCCGATCCTCGAACACGCGCTGGTGGAAGGGCTGACATCGAGTGGCTGCGACGTGCGCTGCATCGGCATGGGCGCAACGCCAATGCTCTATTACGCGGAAGCCTCAGCCAAAGAGGCAGACGGCGGCATTCAGATAACTGGCAGCCACAATCCCGCCAATTACAATGGCTTCAAGATGGTATTTCGGGGCCGCCCGTTCTTCGGGACGGACATCCAGCGGCTCGGCGAAATGGCTGCTGCCGGCGATTGGGTCGATGGCGCAGGAAGGGTCGAGAAAGTCGAGATCCTCGATGAGTATGTCGACAATATGCTCGGCGCGCTTGCCGGTATCGACACTGCCGCGCTCGAAGGCCTCACCGTCGCCTGGGACGCGGGCAATGGCGCCGCCGGACCGGCTTTGGAGAAGCTCGCCGCCAAGCTGCCGGGCACGCATCACCTGCTGTTCACTGACGTCGACGGAAACTTTCCCAATCATCATCCTGACCCCACTGTCGAGGCGAACCTTGCGGACCTGAAAGTCGTGGTTGCCGAGAAGTCCTGCGACTTCGGAATTGCCTTTGACGGCGATGGCGACCGGATCGGCGCGATCGACGGCGAAGGCCGCGTTATCTGGGGTGATCAACTACTGATGATTTACGCCGAGGACCTCCTCGGGAAACTACCTAATTCGACCATTATCGCCGATGTGAAGGCCAGCCGCGCGCTGTTCGACCACGTCGAAAAGCACGGCGGCAAGCCACTTATGTGGAAAACCGGCCACTCGTTGATTAAATCCAAAATGAAGGAAACATCTTCTCCGCTGGCAGGCGAGATGAGCGGCCACGTCTTCTTCGCGGACGATTATTACGGTTTCGACGATGCGCTGTATGCCGGCATGCGCCTGCTCGCGGCATCGGCGCGGCTCGGTAAATCGGTGACGCAATTGCGCAGCGAAATGCCCGCGATGCTCAATACGCCGGAAATGCGCTTCCAGGTCGATGAGAGCCGCAAATTCGCCGCGATCGACGAAGTGACTGCGCGGATGACCGGTGACGATGTGCCCGAAGGTGTCGAGGTCAACGCCACCGATGGCGTGCGTGTCACGACCGAAGACGGCTGGTGGTTGCTGCGCGCGTCCAACACTCAGGATGTTCTCGTCGCGCGGGCTGAAAGCGACACCGAAGCCGGGCTTGAGCGGCTGATGGGCCAGATCGACGAACAATTGGCGCTAAGCGGACTCGAACGCGGCGAAAGCGTGGGGCACTAGAGGGCAAGATCATGGCAAATGGACTACTTTCTGCGGGTGCTGCTCTGGCGCTGGCGTGTATCTGCGCGCCTGCTGCCGCGCAGGACGCCATGGAGGATGCCGCTGGAAACGCAGCGGACATGGATTGGGCCGACGCAGACGCCATGGCATTCCCCATGGAAGTGATGACTCCCGAGCAGATGGCGCGTATTCCCTCCGCCACCCGCGTTGTGGAACTTCTGATTGCCGAGAACGGCATGGCCAGTCTCACAGGCGGCGTTTTCGAAAATCTTTTCGGGGAAGTAGATCCCGAGGATTATGGCGAGATCAGCCCCATGAACGCGATTAACGAGGCGCTTTCATTCGGCTACTACAACGAGGAACTGCCACCTTCGAAGGCCGAGCGTGCACTGGCAATCCTGGACCCGCATTGGCGCGCGCGCCAGGAAGCCGAGCGTACGGCTATGGTCAGCTATATGGAGCGGATGCGCGCCGCTACAGAACCGGCCATGCGTCAGGCGATGATAGAAATCTACGCCATGCGTTTTACCGAAGATCAGCTGCGCGAAATCGAAGCCTTCTTTGGTACCGAAGCGGGGCTGGTGTTGGCGCGCGAAGCGATGTCCATGTCTTCCGATCCGCGGGTTTACAATGCCATGATGACATCTCCTTGGTTTGATGAGGAAGAAATGAGTGTGGAGTATGCCGTAATGGAGCGCCTGCGCGCAGAGCTTCCCGCGCGGCCGATCCATGCAGAGCTTTCAGAACGCGACCGAGGTCATCTCGCTGCCTTGCTAGGAGTGAGCGAGGCGCGGCTACAAGACATGATGGAAGCGCGCGAGGCATACGATGCTGCGATAGCCAATGAAGAAGCAACGGGTGAAGCAAGCGAGTAGCCGCGATCGTGAGCGCAGAAGATGCCTCGCAATGGCCTTGGATCGCGCTCGGCATTGCTCCGACAGCTGATCGAGCGGCGATCGAGGCAGCCTATGAGCTGGCGCGCGCGCAGCTTGATGGCAGCGCGTCAATCTCGGCATTCGCCGATCTGACTGCTGCCAAGGGCAAGGCTTTGTTTCTTGCCGCAGAGATGCAGCGCGAAGCTACGCGTGGAGGCGAGCCGCCAGTTCACACGACTGCTCCAGCGCCGGAGCCACCCGCCGAACCCGAACCCGAACCCGAGCCCGAACCCGAACCTGAGCCGGAGCATGAGCCTGAGCCTGAGCCCGAGCCCGAGCTTGAGCCTGGCGCGGATCCTGAGACCCTGTCACCTCTGCAGGAATATCTGAGCGGGGCATCGGCTCGCGGCGCGCCGCTTGAGCGCGAAACCATCCCGGCCCCCAAGCCGACAATCAATCACGCGGAGGAAGCGGAAGTCTACGAGCCGGGTGGACGCTACGCCGATCCGACCGATTATCTCGATCATTTCGATCAGGATGGCGCCTTTCTCATGCATCGCCCGGCAAGCCTGCCATCAGACCAGCCTGGCTATTGGCGTGACGAGGATATCGCGCCTTTTGTCGACACAAGCGAGGGGCAGCAAAGCGGCATCAACGCCACCATTCGCCGCTACTCGCTGAATAAATACGGCGTGTGGTGGCTTGGCGGTTTTTTGCTCCTTCTGTCGATGTGCTCTGGCGGGGGCACAGATGAGGACGAGCCTTTTACGCCGGTAGCGGACGAGCCGCCAATGCAAGTTCTCCCGCCTGCTGCGGAGAGCGACAACGAACAAGCGGCATTCAGGCAGGCAGAGCAGGAGCTGTTCGGCGGGGACGCGACTTTCCAAACCGTGGCCGCTGCCAATCCGGCGCTTGCAAACTGGCTGGCGACGCAATTGCAGGGGCGTGATGGGCAGATCGAAGCGGCCATGAACATGATGCGCGATGAAATGCTCGCCGTGCGCCCGCGTGTCAGCCCAGATCAGGCTGCCGCCATTGCTGAATTGCGCCTCGCCTGGTTGCTGACGGCGGAGCAGGTGGGTGACGAGGCCTGCCGGAACGTTAAGAACGGTAGGTTCCTGCGAGGCGAGCCGATAATGCGGGCAGACTGGGTGCGGTTCGAGCGTAGCCTCTCCGCTGAACTGGCTCTCACCCCGGGCCTCTTCGCCATTCTTCCAGAGGAAGGATTGGTTGCGCCAGGAACAATCCCCGATTGGGCTTTCGAGGCTGCGGCGGAGCGCACCGGGTTGGAACTGCGTTTCATCCGGGCCGCGCATGCGAATGGCCAATCCGAAAACACCTGCCGCACTGCGATCGCTCTGCATGAGGCGATGCTTGAACGCCGCAATGACGTGACGCCAGCGCAGTTTGCCGCGCTGTAGTTGCAGGAAGGGGGTGGAGGCACCATTTCCTACATCGCAATCTTCTGAAACAAGGCACAAATGACCTGCATTCTCTCTTCTCCTCTAACACTTTGTGATCGCGGGAGAATTGCGGGCGATATTTTTCTCTCCTGGACACTGTCACACCTGTCACACCCTGCCGCAACAAGGGTTGCCGAATGAGCGGCGCAGGCGTCCCGCCAGAGATCGAATCGTGGTTCGCCGGGCGGGGCTGGCGCGTGCGGCGACATCAGGCGGAGATGCTGGCGGCCGCTGACAGCGGAAAACACGCGATGCTTGTCGCGGATACGGGTGCGGGCAAGACGCTGGCAGGCTTCCTGCCGACTTTGGCTGACTTCACGCCGTCACGGTTGGATGGCGCCAGGCCGCCGGAAGGGCTGCACACGCTCTATGTGTCGCCGCTTAAAGCCCTGGCGCACGATGTGCAGCGCAACCTGATCACGCCGGTGGAGGAGATGGAGCTGGGGCTGCGCATCGAAACGCGCAGCGGCGATACCTCTTCCGACAAGAAGCGCCGCCAGCGCAGCAAGCCGCCGCATGTGTTGCTGACGACGCCCGAAAGCCTCTCTCTGCTCCTCAGCTACGAAGACAGCTTCGAGCTGTTCAAGGGCCTGAAGCGCGTCGTGGTGGACGAGGTGCATGCCTTTGCGACGCAAAAGCGCGGTGACTTGCTTGCCCTCGCACTCACGCGATTGCAGGCCATCGCGCCCGATATGCAGCGCGCGGCGCTCTCTGCCACGGTCGCCGATCCCGATGCCTTTCGCGACTGGATCGCGCCCGATGGCGATGTCGACAGCGTCGAGCTGGTCGAGGGGGAAAGCGGGGCCGAACCTGAAGTCGAGATCCTGCTGCCCGATGAAGAGCGTGTGCCTTGGGGTGGGCACGCCGCGACATGGTCCATCGCGCAGCTCTACCAGCGCATACGCGACAATCGCACCACGCTGGTCTTCACCAACACTCGCTTCCTGGCCGAGTACATCTTCCAGCATCTGTGGGATGCGAATGAGGACAATCTGCCTATCGGCATCCACCACGGCTCGCTCTCCAAAGAGGCGCGGCGCAAGGTGGAAGCGGCGATGGCGGAGGGGAAGCTGCGGGCGCTGGTGTGCACCGCTTCCCTCGATCTGGGCGTCGATTGGGGCGATATCGACCTAGTCGTCCAAATGGGTGCGCCCAAGGGCTCATCGCGCCTGTTGCAGCGCATCGGGCGCGCGGGTCACAGGCTCGACACGCCAAGCCGCGCGCTACTGGTGCCGGGCAATCGCTTCGAGTTTCTCGAGGCGACCGCCGCGCTCGAAGCGGTGGAGGAGGGTAAGCGCGATGGTGAGGACTTCCGCCCGGGCGGTCTCGACGTGCTCGCCCAGCATGTGATGGGCTGCGCCTGTGCCGGGCCGTTCCACGAGGATGCGCTCCTCGCTGAAGTGACCAGCTGCCTTCCCTACGCCCAGATCGACAAGCCGACTTGGGAGCGCGTGCTGCAATTCGTCGCGACCGGTGGTTACGCGCTGCGGGCTTACGACAAGTTCAAGCGGATCACGCGCGATAAGGACGGCGTATGGCGGCTCACCCATCCCGAACGCGCCTATCAGCACCGCATGAATGCAGGGATCATCATCGATGCCGAAATGTTGGAAGTGCGCTTCCGCAATGGCCGATCGCTCGGCAGGGTGGAGGAACGTTTTGCCGCCTCGCTGCGGACCGGCGACACGTTCCAGTTTGCCGGCGTGAATGTCGAAGTCGAGCAGCTCAAGGATATGGAGCTGATCGTGCGCGCCAGCAAGAAGTCGGCGATGATCCCCAGCTATGGCGGCCTGCGCCTGCCGCTGACCACTCATCTGGCGGACCGGGTGCGCGGACTGCTGACCGATCGCGCGGGCTGGGCGCGCTTTCCCGATGATGTGCGAGAATGGCTGGAAGTGCAGGATTGGCGCAGCCAGCTGCCGGGGCCCGACAATCTACTAGTCGAAAGCTTCCCGCATGGGGGTAAGCATTACACGGTCTACTACACCTTTACCGGCTGGAACGCGAACCAGTCGCTCGGCATGCTTATCACTTCGCGCATGGAGGCGCTGGGGATGATGCCGGGCGGGTTCGTGGCGAATGACTACTCGCTGGCAGTCTGGAGCCTGAAGCCGGTGGAGGATCCGCGCCCTCTGCTCTCGCCCGACATCCTGACTGACGAGTTCATCGACTGGGTGCAGGACAGCCACCTCCTGCGCCGCGCCTTCCGCGAGGTTGCGGTTATCGGCGGATTGGTGGAGCGCCAGCATCCCGGCAAGAAGAAGAGCGGACGGCAGGTCACATTCAGCACCGATCTCATCTACGACGTGCTGCGCAAGTACGAGCCCGACCATGTGCTGATCGAGGCCGCGTGGGCCGACGCGCGCGAAAAGATGACCGATATCGGTCGGCTTGGAGACCTGCTCGATACGGCAGCCGAGCGGCTGGAATTCGTGGAGCTCGACCGCGTCAGCCCGCTCGCCGTGCCGGTGATGGTGATGATCGGCCGCGAAGCCGTGCCGCAAGGCGGTGCGGATGACGAGCTGCTGCTGGAGGCGGAAACGCTTGCCGGCGCGGCGATGCGAGTTGAGGGGCTGCCGGAGGGGCTGGGAGATTAGCGGTCGTACTGAGACTCGATAAGGTCATCTGGACAATAGGTCATTGTCGGTATTGGTGGCATGACGATCCGCTCGACTGGATCTAAGTTGGTTTCGGGCAGCAAATATAGTCGATCTTCGCCGCCGTCGCTGAACGTCTCACGGGCCTCCTGCCTGGCGAAACAGAACTTCGTGATGCCTGCCTTTTCGATAACGGCCAGCACCAAAGCTGCTTCGCCGTAGGCCGCATCGGGGTGCGGATCGAATATGACCAGTGGCTCGATGGGCTCGCCCATGCCTTCCTGAAGAGCATCATAGAGGCTCCATTGATCCATCGTCTGGCCATCGAGGGTGACGCGCCCGTCTGCGCTGATGCCGACACGCTTGGCCACTTCGCCCGGTAAGCGTTCAAACTCGAATGGCATAGTAGTGGGGAGATCGAAGGTGATCGCGTGGGTTCTAAGCGACGCATCTATCCACACGACCATGCCGACAAAAAGAGCGGTCAGCCCCGCCACCACATCATAGCGAGGCTGTCTAAGCGGCTCGCCATGGTCGTGGGGCAGGTGAAGCCAGCGCTTGCGCCGGAGCCTACTCGGCATCGAAGGTGCGGTATTGGTGCGCTCCGGCGAAGGCGAAGTTGCTGATATTGGCATCGTCCACCAGATTGATCACCTGCACGCTGTCATTATAGCTGGCATTGGCCTCAGGCTCGAAGCGGATGACAGGAGCATCCTCGGCAGTCGCTGCGAGGGCGAGGCGCGCTTCGAGGGTGGGGCGATCTACCGGCTCACCATCCCACAGGACTGCGCCGCCTTCGGTCACTACCAATGCGATCTGCTGGCTCTCTGGCCCGACTTCGCGGCCATTGGGTAGGTCGATCTCGATCGAATTGGTGGCGATGGGGATGGAGAGGATGAGCATGACGAGGAGGACCAGCAGGACATCAATCAGGGGCGTGATATTGAGCTCGCTCATCGGCTGGGCGTGGGTTGCGTAACGGCGTTCCAATAGCCTCGACTTGATTGCCATAATCATTCTCCTCTTCGCTTGAAGAGGTAACATAACATCACATTGATCACGCCAAGTCAAAGATCGGGCCGTTTAACGGTCGTGAAAACCTGCGCGATCGTGAAATGCTGGTGAGAACGGACCGACCGAGAGCGGACACAAAAAAGGGCGACCGAAGCCGCCCTTTCGTGTTTCTTTGGTCTTCCGTCTATTCGGCAGAGAATTGGCGATACCGCTCATTTCCGACGAAGCCGAACTTGGTGACGCCTGACGATTTGATGATCGACAGCACCTCTGCCGCAAGCTCATAGCTGGCGAGGGGCTCGGGTTCGAACTGCAGTTCCGGCTCCACCGCGAAGCCGAGCGACTCTTGCAGATTGCCAACGAGCTCGCCCTGGCTGATCGGCTGCGCGTTCCAGAGGATCTGGCCGTCCTGCGTCAGAACGATTTTATTCTTGATCGGTTCGACATCAGGCGTGTCCGGATTGTTCACCGGAGAAGGCAGGTCGATATTAACGGCGTGCGTCGCCACGGGGATGGTGATGATGAACATGATGAGGAGAACGAGCAGGACGTCGATCAACGGCGTCATGTTCATTTCCATCATCGGTGAGCCATCATCACTGCCACCTGACATTGCCATGATTGCGTACTCCTAAATTACTCTTTCGAAAGCGGTCGGCGAAGGCGATTATGGCCCTTCGGGATCGACCGGGTTCGAGATGAAGGCGACGGTGGGATAACCGGCTGCCTGCACATTGAAAATCGTTCCTGCAACGCAGCGCCATGGCGCATTCACGTCACCGCGGATGTGCACCTGCGGGATCAGTTCCGGATCGGCCATGATAGCTTCCGGACCACCTGCGCGCTGAACGATGGCATCGAGGCGTTCGAATGCACGATCGTAAAGCTCGGTCGAATCGACAAGCGTCGTGTTGTTCAGGAACACGCGGCATTCCCCGTCGCGCGTGGCACCGGTGAAGCCGCTGCGGATGGTGTCGGGCGTACGGCCCTGTGCATCCGTTGTGGTCACGGTAATCAGCAGGTTTTCGACCTTGTCATCCGACTCTTGCGTTTCGATGATCGGGATCCGAAGTTCTTCAACCGTCTGGATGGCCACTGGAACTGCGATCAAGAAGATGATCAGAAGCACCAACATGACGTCGACGAGCGGCGTCGTGTTGATGTCGGACATCGGTGTCTCTTCGCCGCCCAACTGAATTGCCATGTGTCTTTTCCTATTTCACGTAAGTGAGGAAGCGGCGGGCATCAGCATGCGACGATGCCCGCCAATTCATACAGTCTAGCTTAGCTCTTCGGCTTCGGCATCGCGCCTGCGGTGGTGCCGGCAGCCGGGGTCTTGGCAGCCGGAGCGGCCTTTGCCGGTGCGGCCTTGGCAGTCGACTTGTTCGGGGCAGTAGCCAAAGTCGGCTTAACGGCACCGTCCGAAGTGATGTTCGCCTGCAGATCGGTCGAGAAGCCGGAAAGCATCGATGCGATCTTGCGGTTGCGCGACTGCAGGTAGTTGTATGCGAACACAGCCGGCACAGCGACCATCAGGCCGATGGCGGTCATGATCAGGGCTTCACCCACCGGGCCCGCGACCTGGTCGATCGAAGCCGAACCGGTTGCACCGATCTTGATCAGCGCGCGATAGATACCGATCACGGTACCGAGCAGGCCGACGAAGGGAGCGGTTGCACCCACGGTAGCGAGGAACGGCAGGCCGCCAGCAAGCTTGGCATTGATGGACGCTTCCGAACGAGCGAGCGTGCCGTGGAGCCAATCGTGCGATTCGAGGCTATCCGTCATCTTGTCGGATTCCTGACCGGCACGGATGCCGTCATCGACCAGCTGGCGCCATGCGCTGTTCTTGTCGAATTTGGTGGCGCCGTCCTTCAGCGAACCGGCGCGCCAGAATGCTGCGCGGTTGGAGCGATATTCCTTCATCACCTTGTTCTGTTCGAAATATTTGGTGATCAGGATGTAGAATGAACCGACCGACATGATGATCATCACGCCAAGGATAAACCAGGCGACCGGGCCGCCTTCTTCCATTGCTTCCCAGAAACCAAACTGGGTCGCCGGGGCAGCATCGTTGGCCGCGGCCAGAAAATCGATAAGCATGCTAAATGTCCTCTTCTAAGAGAATTTAAATAATGAGTTTTAGTTGAGCCGGTACACGATTGTGGTCGAGAAGCTGCCCGATGTCGGGTTGCCACTACGATCGAGGGCTGGGTTAAACCGGGCATACCTGCGCATACCGTCGCAAGCCGCTTCTTTCAGAATATCGTCAGCAGAACCGGAAGGTGTGCATCCAGATACGCGTCCTTCAGAATTAATAGTCACACTCACGCGGACCTGTCCTTCGATTTCGCGACGAATGGCACGCGAAGGATAGGCTTCCTGAATGCGGCTGGCCCAACGACGCTGATTGTCTGGCGATGCATCACGCGACAGGTTAGGCGCAGGCGGCGGTGCAGGCGGCGGTGCCGGCGGCGCAGCAGGAGCCGGTGGCGGCACAACGCGGCTGATGGGTGCCGGCGGCGGAATGTTCGGCTGGACCCGCACAGGCGGCGGGTTTGGCGCGACATTGATCGGCGGCGGGGGCGCGACCGGTGGCGGCGGAGCAACTTCCTGCTCCGGCGGCGGTGGCGGCGGTTCTTCCTCAGGTGGCGGTGGCGGCGGGTCGTCAATATCCACGGTGGTCACGCGTTCGACAGCTTCCTTGAAAGCTGAATAGGCAAGACCGGTCACCAGCATATAGCCAAGACCGATGTGAATAAGGGCAACGATAATAACCGCGATGATGCGATTACCGCTCATTTCTTGGTCAGCGTAAGCCATCCAGTCCCTTCACTCCATTAATTGCACCGGGGCTAAGCCCGGCTACTCGACCGTTAAGATTCCCACCTTGCCAGCCGTGGCGGATTGTTGTCCAGCCCATTTTCTGTCCTGCAAGACCAACCAAGCAATGAAAGATTAGTGCCCGATTGGCCACATCCGGATTATTTTTGTTATCCCGGGGGCCTTTCGGGGCGCGTCTTAACCGGACCGAAGGGTCTGAGCAAATGCTTTTCCGATTAAGTCACGATTAAGCGCAGTTTCCCTTTGAGGCACAAGCAAAAGTCCATTCGGGCGGCGGGTGTGCAGACGCGTTGAACATGTCTCTGCATGCTCCGGCCATTGCATTCAGCAGTCAATCAGTTGAGAGAGATTCGCATGAGCATTAAATTTCTTCGTTCCACGGCTCGGCCCCCTTTCCGACTGAGTTTTGCGATGCTGGCAGCGAGCGCGCTTGCCGCCTGTTCGACTGCATTGCCTTCGCTTCCCGCCCTCTCGCAGGACCGCGACGAGGCAATGGTTGTGGAGCTCGGGCAGGGAGAGGATCCCACCTACGCCGATCTCGTGACCTATGCGCTGGAAGCGGAATTGGTTGCGACCGTGCAGATCGATGAGGCGATTGCGTTCTCGCAGGAGCGCGCGCCCGATGTTCGGCCGGAACGCGTGCGCCTTTATATAGAATCGCTCACGCAGAACCTCCTCACCGCGCCGCGCGGCGTTGGCGAATCGCTCATTTTCGTCACCGAGACCGATCGCGATGCCGATGGTGATGCGCCCGATTGGGACAATCGCAGCTTCGTGATCTTTGCCGACATGTCGACGACGCAACCTAATGCCGTGCAGCTCATATCGTCTCGCGCGATGTTTCCTTCCGGACCTGTACTGCAGGAAAGGGTGCGCCGTGTGTTGCGACAGCTCGCCGCAGCCGATGCGACGCCACCTATCACAGGCGTGCGCGATGTGATTTCGGTGCCGGGGAACCTGGCGGGTGAATCGGAAACGCAGATGTTTGTTGAGACGACTACGGGCGCGCCCGTTTCGCTCACCGTCATTCGCCGTCCGGGCCAGGCACCTGAATGGGGCGTGTCGCTGGGTGAGATTGTGGACGTATCGGCTCGCCCGCCAGAGCCTGAAACACTCGCCTGGTTCCGCTTTGCATGCTCCCTGCCCGAATCGCTGTCAGATGACACATTCCTGCAAGATGATGCGGAATCGCGCCGCCGTGCCCGGGAAGATTACGCGTTCGTTCGCGAGCAGCTGGGGCCTTGCGAACGCCGATATAGCTGAGCGCCTTCATCTCGGACGAAGTTTTCGTTGACGAAAGCGAAGCCCATCTCGCTTGCCCCCGACTGACTGCATTCGTAACGCGCATCGGTATCTAACACCGCAGGGCAAGACGGGGGGATCATGGCAGACAATTTGCGTATCGCATTGGCAGGGGTTGGCACGGTGGGTGCAGGTGTCGTTCGTCTGCTCGAGGAGAATGGCTCGTTGATTGCGAAGCGCGCGGGCCGGACGATCGAGGTCGTCGCGGTATCTGCAAGGGACCGCGCCAAAGACCGGGGCGTCGATCTGTCCGCCTATGATTGGGAAGACGACATGACTGCCTTTGCCGCGCGCGGCGATGTGGATGTCGTGGTAGAACTGGTCGGCGGATCGGACGGTCCGGCTCTCGCCCTTGCGCGCAAGGCGCTGGAGAACGGCAAGAGCCTCGTCACCGCCAATAAGGCGATGGTCGCGCATCACGGGCTGGAACTGGCGCAGCTGGCCGAGCAAAGCGGCGCTGCCTTGCGTTATGAAGCTGCTGTCGCTGGAGGCATCCCGGCCATCAAGGGCCTTGGCGAGGGCGCAGCGGCGAACCGCATCGAGCGCATTTACGGCATCCTAAACGGCACCTGCAATTACATCCTCTCCGAAATGGAAAGCACGGGGCGCGACTTTGCCGATGTTCTCGCCGAAGCGCAGGCGCTGGGCTATGCGGAGGCCGACCCGACGTTCGATATCGAAGGCGTGGATGCGGCGCACAAACTCTCGATCCTCGCGGCACTGGGGTTTGGCACGCGGCTGGATTTCGCTTCAGTCGATACGAGCGGGATCAGCCGCATTCGCGCCGCCGATATCGCGCAGGCCGATGCGCTGGGCTACGTCATTCGCCTGATAGGTCTCGCGGATGTTTCGGGGAGCGAGGAATCGCTCCAGCTGTTCCAGCGCGTCGCGCCCTATCTGGTGGCGAAGGATCACCCGCTGGCAGGCGTGTCGGGTCCCACTAACGCCGTAGTATGCGAAGGCAATTTCTCGGGTCGACTGCTATTCGAAGGCGCCGGCGCGGGCGATGGCCCGACGGCGAGCGCGGTAGTTGCGGACCTTATCGACATAGCGCGTGGCAGTACGCCGCCACCATTCTCCATTCCCGTATCTGCGTTGGAAGAAACCGCGCCTGCAGATCCGGGGCATCGTCGCAATCGCGCCTACATTCGGATGGTTGTTGCCGATAAGCCCGGCGTCCTGGCGGAGATCACCGCTGCCATGCGCGATGCTGAAGTTTCCATCGAAAGCTTTATTCAGCATGGCCAGCCTGATGGCGATGACGCCCCTGTACTGATCGGCATGGTCACGCACGAATCGCCCGAAGCTGCGGTAAGCAAGGCACTGACGCTGCTCGAGGGCTCGCCAAGCCTTGTCGAGGAGCCTCTGGTGATGCGGCTCCTGCGCTAATCATCCTCGGACAAGTCGATCGGGACGCGCTCTCCCGATAGCTGCTCAGCGCTCGGCGCTGCGTTTTCTACTTCGGTGACCAATTCCACTTGGTCGCTGGCTAACGGCTCCGGCAGGGTGGAAAAATCGAGCATGTAGGCAGGTTCGGGCGCGTAACCGACGCGGATACATGCAGACGTGCCAACCGCGCCGGGATTAGTCACCCAGCATGGCGGGTCGGTCAGCCCGGGAATGACGGTGCGGTCCGATTGGACTTCGCGGGGAATGGGCGAGCGATAGCGTTCGGTCTCATCGAGCTGGCGGCAGACGAGGATCACGCCCTCCTCAGTCGCCTCGGTCTCACACGGCCTTTCTTCGACGATCGTAAGGGGCACCTCTTGATCGACTTCGGTCTCAACTGCGGGGCCGTAGACCTCCTGCGATGCCGCAGAGACCGGAATTACAGCACTCGCGGCGCACATTGCGACCAATAGCCTCGACATCCGCGACCCTCCTGCTAAGCGAGCCGCAACAGAGGCGTTGGAGGCTGAATTACCGATGAATTCGACGGGTTTAAAAGAGCAGAGCGTGCTTGATCGGGTATTGGTGCTGGAGATGGTGCGGGTCACCGAAAGCGCCGCGATTGCCGCATCCGATCTGATAGGGCGCGGGGACGAGAAAGCCGCTGACGCTGCGGCGGTGGAGGCCATGCGCCGCGCCTTCGATACTCTCTATATGGATGGCACCGTCGTTATCGGTGAAGGAGAGCGTGATGAAGCGCCCATGCTCTATATCGGTGAGAAAGTCGGCGGCGCGCCGGGCAAGGGGCCGAAGATCGACATCGCGCTCGATCCCCTGGAAGGCACGACCATTACTGCCAAGGCGGGTCCGAATGCGCTCGCCGTGCTCGCTGCGGCTGAGGAAGGCTGCCTGCTCAACGCGCCTGATGTCTATATGGATAAAATTGCTGTTGGACCGGGTTACCCTGCCGATGTGATTAGCCTCGACAAAAGCGTGACCGAGAATGTCGAAGCCGTTGCGGCCGCTAAGGGCGTCGAATCGAAGGACATCATTGTCTGTGTGCTCGATCGCCCCCGACATGCCGATTTGATTGCAGAGCTGCGAAGTCTCGGCTGCGGCGTTGTGCTGATCGGCGATGGCGATGTGGCCGGTGTGATCGCGACGACCGATCAAGACACGACAATCGACATGTATATGGGCCAAGGCGGTGCGCCCGAGGGTGTGCTAGCGGCTGCCGCGCTTCGCTGTGTTGGCGGCCAATTCAATGGTCGCCTCGTCTTCCGCAATGATGATGAACGCGCCCGCGCCGCCAAATGGGGCATCGAAGATCTGGACCGCGTTTATAAGCTGGAAGATCTCGCCAAGGGCGACTGCATCTTCGCGGCAACCGGCGTTACCGAAGGATCGCTACTTTCCGGCGTGAAACGGCTTCGTCGACCCAATGGCGACCGGGTGATGACGACCGAAAGCGTGGTGATGCGCGCAAGTTCGGGCACCGTGCGCTGGATCAAGGGCGAGCACCGACTTTGAATTAAGTTGCGGTTTGAAACTTTTCTGCTAGTCTGTCGGCATGAAAAAGGCAGACAGTCTTTCGCTTTCCGATCACGTACGGCTCGAATTGGATCTTGCACATCGAAAGGTCAAGCCAGCTTCGTCCTTCCGACATCTTGAGCGCGCGCATGTGCTGTCTCAATATTCGACGAAGGATCATACGGCTGTTCATTTTGCCATGCTGCGATGGGCGTGGCAGCAGCGAGACTGGCGGGAAGGAACCGGCCAGATTGTTCGCCTGATTGGCGCGATGACCAAAACGGCATTCGGCTTGATCCCGGCAGGAAACACCGGGGGAAGCAATGTGAGCCCGATTAAGCCGATGCCGATCCCGGACGATCTTGCCGCCATTATCGCTTCCTGTCGCCTCTGATCTGAGGACAACCTGATTTCCCCCTCTGTTGCGTTTCCATGACTCTCGGCTAGGCACGCTCAAGCACTCGCTCAAAGGGATTCGTTCTCCATGAAGATCATGTCCGGCAACTCCAACATGCCGCTCGCACGCGCTATTGCAGCCTATCTCGAGGCTCCATTGACCGACGCGAGCGTCCGCCGCTTTGCCGACGAAGAGGTTTTTATCGAGATCCATGAGAATGTACGCGGGGAAGACGTATTCATCGTCCAGTCGACGAGCTTTCCGGCGAATGACAATTTGATGGAATTGCTAATCGGCATAGATGCACTGCGCCGTGCATCGGCCAAGCGGATCACGGCGGTGGTGCCCTATTTCGGCTACGCCCGGCAAGATCGCAAACCCGGCCCGCGCACGCCGATTTCGGCGAAGTTGGTGGCTAACCTGATTACCGAAGCAGGCGCGGATCGCGTGCTTGCCGTCGACCTGCATGCCGGGCAAATTCAGGGCTTCTTCGATATTCCGACGGACAATCTCTACGCCGCGCCCACCATGGCGGCGGACATTCAGGCGCGTTACGGCGATGAAGACCTCATGGTCGTGTCGCCCGATGTCGGCGGCGTGGTGCGTGCCCGCGCGCTTGCCAAGCGCCTCGACAACGCGCCGCTCGCTATCGTCGACAAGCGCCGCGATCGCCCGGGCGAAAGCGAAGTTATGAATATCATTGGTGACGTGAAGGGGCGCAGCTGCATCCTGATTGACGATATCGTCGATTCTGGCGGCACGCTGTGCAATGCGGCGCAGGCGCTGCTCGATCAGGGCGCGAAAAGCGTGGCCGCTTATATTACGCATGGCGTGCTCTCGGGCGGAGCAGTGGCCCGGGTCGACAAATCAGCGCTCAAGGAACTGGTCATAACAGACAGCATCCAGCCCACTGAAGCGGCGCACCAATCTGATCGCATTCGAGTGCTGACAATCGCTCCCTTGCTAGGCGAGGCGATGCGCCGGATTGCGGACGAAAGCTCGGTGTCGAGCCTGTTCGACTGATCAGCCTTCAGGCGGCCCTGAACGCGGTTCGCTATCGGGATCACGCCAGGGCCCCAGCTCTTCCGGATCCAACCGGTTGAGCGCATCGAGCCTTCGGCGTTGCCGCACTTCCAGAGCTAGCCGCAGAAACGGATGCATGCCGTTTTTGAGCTCGCCGGGAGACATGTCGAAGAAAGCACGCACTTCCTTGATCTGGTGCGATTGGTCGAAATAGCGATCTTCGATTTCTGGCTGGTCTTCCGGCCTGGCGACACCCAGGAGAGCCGCACCCATATCCAGCGCGCGTGCCCGGCGCAGCGCCTGTTTGGGCGTGATGCCGAAGGATTGCTTGATACAGCGCTCTATGGTGCGTTTGGATACCGATTGCCGGCTGGCAAATTCTTCTACTGTTATTTCCGGTTCCGCCAAGCAAGCGGTCTCAAACGCGCGGCTGATCGCATCCGGACGCTCTTTCCCGCCCTGCGCGACGAGCGGCCTCAGGAAATCTTCCTCCAGCACGGCAAGCCACGTCTCATAGTCATTGCCCAGCGGGACAAGCTTGGCGAGCGGAATGTCGCGGCCGAAATACTCATCGAGATCGATAATGCGGTTGACCGTTTCGGAGGGAGGCGGGAAGCCCAGCAATTGCGCTGCCCCTGCGTTAAAGTGAAGGGCGATGGCGGTGTATTTGCCGGCGATGCTGAGCGGCATACGCCGCGTTTGCGGCCCGAAATAAAGCGCCTTGCCGTGCTTGCCAGGTTGCCAGCTTTGTTCGCCATCAGCGGTGCCTGCCGTCCACGCATCGTGGAAGATAAAGGTGATGCAAGGGTGATCCACAGTGCGACCGCAATGGACGCGAACGCCGGGTGGCAACTCCCCTTCCGACATGCTCCACCAGTAAAGCCATGGCCGCAGGTCGGGCGCAGGCGCGCGGGACATTGCGAGGGGCGCGCCACTTTTGGTCGCACCTGTTTGCGATGTGATCTGCGGCCCCTTGTTCATTGCTTTCGTTCTTGCGTAAAGAAACTGCAAAATGCAACTTTCCACTCTCGCCATAGAAAGCGATTATGATCTCATCTTCTGATATTGCCCTGGCGCATCGCCTTGCCGATGCCGCCCGGGCTGAAATCCGCCCGCTCTTTCGCACTGGTCTCGGCAGTGAATCGAAAGGCGATGCCACGCCGGTGACAGAGGCCGATCGCAATGCCGAAACCGCGATGCGCAAAATCATCGAAGTTGAATGCTCGGCCGATGGCATTCATGGCGAGGAATCTGGCGTGAAAGAAGGCGTATCGGGCCGCCAATGGGTCCTTGATCCGATCGACGGGACCACCGCCTTCCTTGCTGGTCGACCGATTTTCGGCACATTGATCGCGCTTCTCGCAGACGGTTTTCCAGTGCTCGGCGTGATCGACCAGCCGATCCTCGGCGAACGCTGGCTGGGCGTGTCGGGGCAGGAAACCACATTCAACGGCAAAGCCGTTTCCACACGCCGTTGCCCCGAACTCGACAAGGCGACAATCGCCACGACAGGGCCGCATTATTTCTCGGTAGAGCAGGGCGATCGCTTCATGGCGCTGGCAGGGCAAACCGATCACAAGCGGATGGTGATGGGCGGCGACTGCTATAATTACGGCTGCCTGGCATCCGGCCATCTCGACATCGTCTGCGAGGCGGGACTTCAGCTATACGACTATGCCGCTCTCGTACCCGTCGTGGAAGGCGCGGGCGGTGTTATGGGGGACTGGCGCGGGGAGCCGCTGCACGCAGGCTCTGATGGCACGGTGCTCGCTTTAGGCGATGCGGCACGGCTGGATGATGTGGTCGAGATTCTAGCTGGCTGAGGCTCTTTCCGATCCGGACATCCGCATCATTTCTGCTTACTGCTTCAGGCGAACCCGCGCGGCTTTGACACGAGGCCTTCTTTTTGCAAATTAACATAGGTTACGTGTGAAATAGGGGGTATTTTATGCAAGGTCAGGTTCTTGGCTTCTCGGGCGCGGACGGCGCCATCACCGGCGATGATGGCAAGAGATACAAATTCACAAGAAGCGAATGGAAAAGTGAGCGCGATCCGCGTGGCGGCGAACGCGTGGATTTCATTGAAAATGCAGACGGCACTGCGGGCGAGATTTATCCGCTGAAACGCGCAGCTGCGGCGCCTGATTTCGGCGCGGTATTGCAGAGCGGGGGTGAAGGGCTTTCCCGCATGGCAGAGGGCGCAGGCGCTTCCGGCATCGTCGAGAAAATGAAAAGCGCGCCAGCCATGGTGATTGCGGGACTAATCCTCTTCGTTTGCCTGCTCCTTCCTTATATCAGCGTCTCTTTCATGGGCTCGGACGATACCACGTCACTGATCGGCTTTGCTGTTGGTGGCAGTACCGATCTGGCAGACCTTGCAGATTATGCCCGCGACCGGGCCGAGAACACGTGGCTGATGGCGGAAAGCGACCGCGCCACCTTGCGAGACGTGGCGACTGTCTTCGACGGATTGGCAATCATGGGCTGGACGTTGCTGATCCTTCCGATCTTTGCGGGCGTCACCATCTTTCGCGCCATCAAAGGCCAGCCGACGCGGACTTTCGAAATCCTGACGATCGTCGCCACTGGCTGGGCGATGCTCTATTTCATCGGAGTTCAGGAAGTAATGGCTGGCGCGATTGAGCAACGGCTTGGCGGTTTCATTTCGGCAGACAGCGTGCGCGAAGGTTGGTCTCTGGGCTTTGGCGGCTACCTGCTCATCCTGCTTGCGGTCGCCACCGTCCTCAACCTGACAGGCAAGCTGAAATTCTAGTTTGAGATGGCAGCGGCTTAAGCTGTTCCGCGAACCAGCGGCACAACATTCGACGGCGGGGCGCGCGAAAGCGCGCTCCGCCGCTTGCATTTCGCCGCGAAACCGCTAAATGCGCGCCTTCACTGACACGTGATTCATTTGCCGGTCTGGCCGTTAGGGCTGCCAGGGCTGGTTGAACGTGTTTCTGACCCACATCCTTTTAGGGGAGAACGAAAATGCCCAAACTGAAGACCAAGAGCGGCGTGAAGAAGCGCTTCAAGCTCACCGCCACCGGCAAGGTCAAGCATGGCGTTGCAGGTAAGCGCCACCGCCTGATCAGCCACAGTGCAAAGTATATCCGCCAGCAGCGCGGCACCAAGGTTCTGGCGAAAGCCGACCAGGCAGCCGTGAAAAAGTGGGCGCCCTACGGGCTGGATTGATTCGAAGAGCGGCTCCTGCCCGCTCCCCCTCCCAGCCACCCGATATTGTCTCGGGTGAGCATCGGGTGGCTGGGAGGGGGAGACGGGCCGGCACCGAGCAGATTACAAAGGATATAAGATATGCCTCGCATTAAACGTGGTACGACCACCCGCACCAAGCACAAGCGTCTTCTGGAACAGGCCAAGGGTTACCGCGGCCGCCGCAAGAATACGATCCGCGTCGCGCGCCAGGCCGTCGAAAAGGCCGGCCAGTACGCCTATCGCGACCGCAAGGTTAAGAAGCGCAACTTCCGCGCCCTCTGGATCCAGCGCATCAACGCTGCTGTCCGCGCCGAAGGCCTCACCTATTCGCAGTTCATGCACGGCGTGAAGCTGGCAGGTATCGAGCTCGACCGTAAGGTCATGGCCGATCTCGCCATGAACGAAGGCGAAGCCTTTGGTCACATCATCAAGCAGGCCAAGGAAGCGCTTCCGGCCTAATTGGTGAAATGCACGAAATCAGGAAGCGCCATCCGAAAGGGTGGCGCTTTTTGTTTGTCCCCTTTAAGCGGTCCCGCATCATGAGCACCGAACAGGAAAATCAGGTCACCCAGACGCTCGAACGGCTGCACCAGGCTGCCAGCGTCAGCGATGTCGAAGCCATTCGCGTGGAAGCGCTGGGCAAGCAGGGCTGGATCAGCCAGCTGATGAAAACGCTCGGCAAGATGACGGCTGAAGAACGGCAGACCGAAGCGCCGCGGATCCAGGGCATTCGCGCCCGTGTGGCCGACGCGATCGAGGATCGCAAAGCTGCGCTCGAAGCGGCCGAATTGGAAGCGCGCCTCGCCACGGAAACGCTCGACCTCACCCTGCCTGCACCTGACGCGCCGCGTGGCAGCGTGCACCCGGTCAGCCAGATGATGGACGAGCTGGCTGAGATTTTCGCCGACATGGGCTTCTCGGTCGCCACCGGCCCGGAGATCGAGGACGACTGGTACAATTTCACCGCGCTCAACATGCCGGAAAGCCATCCGGCGCGCGCGATGCACGATACCTTCTATTTCCCGGACCCTGCGCCCAAGGGTGGTAAGATGCTGCTTCGCACGCATACTTCGCCGGTGCAGATCCGCACGATGATGAGGGACGGCGCACCGCTGCGAATCATCGCGCCCGGCCGGGTTTATCGCTCGGACAGCGACGCCACGCATACGCCGATGTTCCATCAGGTCGAAGGCCTCGTGATCGATAAGGGCATTCACCTCGGTCACCTTAAGTGGACGCTGGAGACTTTCTTGAAGGCGTTCTTCGAGACCGACGATATCGTTCTGCGCCTGCGCCCGAGCTACTTCCCGTTCACCGAACCTTCCGTAGAAGTCGATGTCGGCTTTGCCATCGTTGACGGCAAGCGCGTGCTGGGCGGCAGCGGCGATGCGCCCGGCCATGCGTGGATGGAGCTTCTCGGCAGCGGCATGGTCAATCGCCGCGTGATCGAATTTGCCGGGCTTGATCCTGACGAGTGGCAGGGCTTTGCCTGGGGCCTCGGCGTCGATCGTCTCGCCATGCTGAAATACGGCATGGACGATCTGCGCGCCTTCTTCGATGGCGATGCGCGCTGGCTGCAGCACTACGGTTTTTCAGGTCTCGACCAGCCTACCCTGTCCGGCGGCGTGGGAGCAAAAGCATGAAGTTCTCGCTCGAGTGGCTGAAATACTTCCTCGATACCGACGCGGCAGTCGAGGATGTTGCAACGACTCTCAATGCGATTGGCATCGAAGTCGAGGGGATCGACGATCCGGCGGAGAAGCTGGACGGGTTCCGCGTGGCCGAAGTGCTGACCGCCAAAAAGCATCCCGATGCGGACAAGCTGCAGGTGCTCACCATCGATGCCGGTCAAGGCGAACCTTTGCAGGTGGTATGCGGCGCACCCAATGCGCGCGCGGGAATGAAAGGTGTGCTCGGCCTACCCGGTGCGGAAGTTCCGGCCAACGGGATGAAGCTCAAGAAGAGCGCGATCCGCGGCGTCGAGAGCAACGGCATGATGTGCTCGGTGCGCGAACTGGAGTTGGGCGATGAGCACGATGGGATCATCGAGCTTCCTGAAAATGCGCCCGTCGGCACAAGCTTTGCCGAATATCATAACGCCTCGCCGGTGTTTGACGTGGCGATCACGCCCAACCGGCCCGATTGCATGGGTGTCTACGGTATCGCCCGCGATCTCGCAGCAGCGGGCCTCGGCACGTTCAAGCCGATCGAACCCGGCGCAATCGATGCCAAAGGCGCATGCCCCGTCGAAATTCGCACGGACGATCCCGAAGGCTGCCCGGCCTTCTATGGCCGCGTGGTGAAAGGCGTCGACAACACCGTTTCCTCACCCGATTGGATGCAAAAGCGCCTGATTGCCACGGGCCAGCGCCCAATCAATGCGATTGTCGACATTACCAATTACCTGATGCTCGCATTCGGCCGTCCGGCGCATGCCTATGACCTCGCGAAGCTCTCCGGTCCGGTTGTCGCGCGCCGCGCCAAGGATGGCGAAAAGGTCGAAGCGCTCAACGAGAAGACCTACACTCTCGATTCCAGCATGACGGTGATTGCGGACGATAATGGCGTCCACGATATCGCCGGGATCATGGGCGGTGAGCATTCGGGCGTGCAGCCAGAGACCACCGACGTGCTGCTCGAAATCGCCTATTTCAATCCCGAAGCGATCGGGGTGACGGGCCGCAAGCTTGGTCTCGCCTCCGATGCGCGCACGCGCTTTGAACGCGGTGTCGATCCCGCTTTCCTCGATGATGGCCTCGCGATCCTTACCAGCCTGATCCAGCGCGTGTGCGGCGGTGAAGCGAGCGAAGTCGTGCGCGCCGGTTCGCCGCCGAGCGAGCCCAAAGTGGTTCGTTTCGATCCCGCGTTGACTGCGAAGCTGGGCGGTGTCGAAGTGGACGAAGCCGAACAGAAGCGTGTCCTCGAAAGCCTGGACTTCACGGTCGATGCCGCCTGGAACGTCACCTGCCCGTTGCGCCGCCACGATATCGAAGGTCCGGCTGATCTGGTCGAGGAAGTCGTGCGCATCCACGGCCTCGACAATGTCGAAAGCGTTGCCCTGCCGCGCGTCGATGGCGTTGCCCGTCCAACCGCCACGCCGCAGCAGCAGATAGAGCGCAAGCTCCGCCGTGCCGCTGCGGCAAGCGGGCTGAACGAAGCGGTGACGTGGAGCTTCCTCCCCACCGACCAAGCTGAGCATTTCGCCGCCCTTCGACAGGCTCAGGATGAGCGGGAAGCGCTCTGGGTGCTGGACAATCCGATCAGCGAAGACATGAAGGCCATGCGCCCCTCGCTTATCCCCGGCCTGCTCTCGGCGGTCAAACGCAACATGGATCGCGGGGCGGAAAGCCTGCGCCTGTTCGAAATCGGTCGCCGCTATTTGCGCGCCAAGGATGGCTCTTCGGACGAGCATCCGACGCTCGCCGTGCTGCTGGCTGGCGCAAGGACACCGCGCGGCTGGGCGACCGGAAAGGCGCAGATGTTCGATGCCTTCGACGCGAAGGGTGCTGCCGAAGCATTGCTGGCGGAAGCAGGCGCACCGGTGGCAAACCTGATGGTGATGGGTGATGCTGGCCCGCAATTCCATCCCAGTCAGTCCGGCACTCTGCGGCTCGGCCCGAAGAATATGCTCGCCCGCTTCGGCGCGCTGCACCCCGCAACGCTCGACGCCTTCGATGTCGATGGCCCGGTTGTCGCGGTAGAGATCTATCTCGATGCAATCCCGGCAAAGAAGGGCAAGCAGGGCTTTGCCAAGCCGCATTACGCGCCGCCCGCTCTACAGGCCGTGACCCGCGATTTCGCTTTTCTGGTCCCCGCGGATCTGCCTGCGGGCGATTTGCTGCGGGCGGTAAAAGGCGCGGACAAGAAAAACATCGTCGATGCCCGTGTGTTCGATGTCTTCGCAGGCCAGGGCGTGCCAGAAGGCAAGAAATCCGTCGCGGTGGAAGTCACTCTCCAGCCGGGCGAGAAATCGTTCAAGGATGACGAGCTGAAGGCGATTTCGGATGCGGTGGTTGCTGCGGCTGTGAAACAGGGCGCGGAGCTTCGCGGGTAATCCATGACCTCAAATCGCCGTACTTTTGCGATCATCTCGCACCCTGACGCCGGTAAGACCACGCTTACGGAAAAGCTGCTGCTGCAAGGCGGCGCTATTCATCAGGCGGGCGCTGTGAAGGCGCGCGGGGAAGCGCGGCGGGCGCGGTCTGACTGGATGAAGATCGAGCAGCAGCGCGGTATCTCGGTCACCTCCAGCGTGATGACGTTCGAAAAGCAGTACGATGGCGAGACCATCACTTTCAACCTCCTCGATACGCCGGGTCACGAAGATTTCTCCGAAGACACTTATCGCACCCTGACGGCGGTCGACAGCGCGATTATGGTGATCGATGCGGCCAAAGGTATTGAGCCGCAGACGCGCAAGCTGTTCGAGGTCTGCCGCCTGCGCAATGTGCCGATCATCACTTTCGTCAACAAGGTGGACCGCGAAGGCCGCGACCCGTTCGAGACGCTGGACGAAGTGGCGGATATGCTCGCGCTCGATGTCAGTCCGCAAATGTGGCCGATCGGCATGGGCGGCCTGTTCGAGGGCCTGCTCGATTTTCGTACCGAGGAAGTGGCGCGGGTCGAAGGCGGTTCGAAAGATTACCTCGGCAAGCGCGATGCGCTCGCAGATTCCAGTATCCCGGAGAATTACGAGGAAGAATACCAGCTGGCCCAAGCCGGCTATCCCGAATTCGACCTCGAAGCCTATCGCAATGGTGACCTGACTCCGGTATATTTCGGTTCCGCGCTCAAGAACCTCGGTGTCGAGGAGCTGATCGACGCGATTGCCCGTTACGCACCGCCGCCGCGTCCGCAGCCTGCGGGTGAGGAGAAGATCGGACCGGAGTACGGCGAAGTCACCGGGTTCATCTTCAAAGTGCAGGCGAATATGGACCCGAACCACCGGGACCGGATCGCCTTTATGCGGCAGGTGTCGGGCACGTTCAAACGCGGCATGAAACTGACCCCGTCCGGCCTTGGCAAGCCCATTGCCGTCCATTCCCCGATCCTGTTCTTCGCGCAGGATCGCGAGATTGCCGATACGGCAGAGCCAGGCGATATCATCGGCATTCCGAACCACGGCACGCTGCGCGTGGGCGATACGCTGAGTGAGAAGGACACTGTTCGCTTTACCGGACTGCCCAACTTTGCGCCGGAGATCCTGCGCCGTATCCAGTTGAAGGATCCGACCAAGACCAAGCAGCTGAGGAAAGCGCTCGATGACCTTTCGGAAGAGGGCGTTATCCAGGTTTTCTATCCGGAGATCGGCGGCAGCAGCATTGTCGGCGTGGTCGGTCAACTTCAGCTCGACGTGCTGATTTCGCGCCTGGGTGCGGAGTACAAGGTCGATGCTGCGCTCGAAGCGTCTCCCTTCGCCACGGCGCGCTGGCTGAAGGGCAGCGACAAAGCTCTGCGCGATTTCGAGCGGTTCAATCAGGGCAATCTCGCCAAGGACCGTGACGGCGACCTTGTATTCATGGCGAAAAGCCCATGGGATGTCGGCTATCAGGAAGAGAAGAACCCTGAGCTCACTTTCTCAGCAACGAAAGAACGATAGACCATAACTCCGTCACCCCAGCGAAAGCCGGGGTCTCCCCGCCTTCCGATCCCAGCTTTCGCTGGGATGACGAGTGAGGTAGTCTCGGCAAATGGCCGATTTCACCGACACGCTCACCGACAAACACATCGCGATGATTCAACGCCAGCCGGTGTTCTTTGTTGCTACCGCTGCGCCCGATGCGCGAATTAATCTCTCGCCCAAGGGTTATGACGCCTTTCGCGTGCTCGCGCCGGACCGCGTAGCCTGGCTCGACCTCGCCGGATCGGGCAATGAGACCAATGCACACCTGCTCGCCGATGGGCGGATCACCATAATGTTCTGCAATTTTGAGCAGCCCGCGCTGATCCTGCGCATTTATGGGCGCGGCAAGCCGGTATTGCCAGCCGAACATGGTTGGTACGATCTCGCGCAGCATTTCACCTTGCTTCCCGGAACGCGGCAGATCTTTGATATCGCTGTCGAAAGCGTGCAGACCAGCTGCGGCTGGGGTGTGCCTTTCATGGAGTATGAGCGCGAGCGGCACACGCTGTTGAAAGCGCATAAAGATGTCGATGAAGAGAAGTGGGTCGGCAAGCGGCAGGCGCATCCGGGTAGCATCGATGGACTGCCCACCACCAGGACCGATCGCTATATCGAGGGAACGATGCCTGCCCCTGAAAAGTAAGTCAGGGGCGATGCAACTCACTTTCGCCAGCTACAATATCCATAAGGGGATCGGCGCAGACGGGCAGCGTAATCCGCCTCGCATCCTTGATGTTATCGATGAGCTGGAGGCCGATGTGGTCGCGCTGCAGGAAGTCGACATCCGTTTCGGGGACCGGCAAAGCGTGCTCGATCTGGGCGATATCGAGAAGCGAGGCTGGCAAGTGGCGGCTGTGCCGACCAAGCCGAACAGCATGGGGTGGCACGGTAACGCCCTGCTAGTGCGACGCGGGATCGATATCCTCGACATTGCCGCGGAAAACCTGCCGCAGATCGAGCCGCGCGGCGCGGTGCGCGCGCGCCTTCGCCTCGAGCAGGCCGAATTGTGCGTCACCGCCATGCATCTTGATCTCAGCGGATTGCTGCGCAAACGCCAGTTTTCGCATCTCTGCAATGCCTCGCGTGCGCCAGGCCTTCCAGCCGTGATGATGGGGGACTGCAATGAATGGATGAAGCCCTTTGGCGGGGATCGTGGCCTCGCTGCACATTGGGAAATGGTGATTCCGGGCAAGAGCTTTCCCGCCCGTAAGCCTATGCTCGAACTCGACCGGGTCATGCATACGCCGCACTGGAAGTGTGTGAATGCCGCTGTCCATTCCAGCACGGCAGCGCGGCAAGCATCCGATCACTTGCCGATTAGGGCCGAGTTATCTCTGATCAAAAATTGAGCAGCCTGCCTGCATTTTGTGCGCTGCAGCACAAACAACAGAACAGTTGATCCCACGATCTCCTGAAAAGCATCCGAAAAGGCAAACTGGCACAGCCTTTGCAGATTGATCCTGTGGCCGGGATGATCGCCGGCGCAGGACAGGGGTCAGTGATGAAGTTCGTCATCGCCATAATCAAACCATTCAAACTCGATGAGGTGCGCGAAGCGCTTGCCGATGTCGGTGTCGCCGGGATGACAGTCTCGGAAGTGAAAGGATTCGGCCGCCAGAAGGGCCAGACCGAAATCTATCGCGGGGCCGAATACTCGGTGAACATGTTGCCGAAGGTGAAACTCGAAATTGCGGTCAGCGACGCAATGATGCCCAAAGTGGTTGAGGCCATTCAGCAGACCGCCAGCACACAAGCCATCGGCGACGGCAAGATTTTCGTGCTCGATCTCGCATCGACCACGCGCATCCGAACCGGCGAAACCGACGAAACCGCGCTGTGACCAGGGGACATTTTATGATGAAAACCGATATTCTTAAGATGGGCGCTGCTGCACTGGCTGCGCTTTCGCTATCCAGTCCAGCGTTCGCAGCACCGGTGGCCGAGGCCGCGCCTGCGGTGGCCGCAGATGCCGTCGGCGGCGGCACGGCCTATATCCTCAATACGCTGCTTTTCCTGATCGGTGGCTTCCTGGTGATGTGGATGGCGGCTGGCTTTGCCATGCTCGAAGCGGGCCTCGTTCGCACCAAGAATACCAGCACGCAGTGCCTCAAGAACATCGGCCTCTATTCGATTGCCGGGCTGATGTTCTGGGTCATCGGCTACAACATCGCCTACCCCAGCTTTGCCGAGGACAGCCTCGGCCTGATCGGTGGCTTCACCGGCATTTATTCGATGCAGGGCGTTGGCGAGGCAGATCTGGATACCGGCTATTCGGTCGCATCGGACTGGTTCTTCCAGATGGTCTTCTGCGCCACGACCGCTTCGATCGTTTCTGGCACCGTGGCAGAACGAGTGAAGATCGTTCCGTTTTTCATCTTCGTGACCGTGCTGACCGGCGTGATCTATCCGGTCGTGGTCAGCTGGGAATGGGGCGGCGGCTATCTCGATAGCGTGCATGGCTTCTCCGACTTTGCCGGTTCGACCCTTGTCCACTCGACAGGCGGCTGGGCGGCTCTTGTTGGCGCGCTGATCATCGGTCCGCGTCTTGGCCGCTATGGTCCGGGCGGGCAGGTGAATGTCTTCCCCGGCTCGAATATCCCGCTCGCCACACTTGGCACGTTTATCCTGTGGCTCGGCTGGTTTGGCTTTAACGGCGCTTCGCAGCTGGCGATGGGCACAGTGGGTGACGTATCGGACGTGTCGAAGATTTTCGTGAACACCAATATGGCGGCCGCTGGCGGCGTGGTGACCGCGATCATCCTGACCCAGCTTCGTTACAAGAAAGCAGATGTGACCATGGCGCTGAACGGCGCACTCGCCGGCCTCGTATCGATCACGGCCGAACCGCTCGCGCCAACCGTGGGCCAGTCGATTCTGATCGGTGCTGTCGGCGGTGCGATCGTGGTGTTCACCGTGCCTCTGCTCGACAAGTTCAAGATCGATGATGTTGTCGGCGCGATCCCGGTCCACCTTTTTGCAGGTATCTGGGGTACGCTGATTGTCGCCTGGACGGCCGCTCCTGATGCGGGTGTAACTTTCCTTGGTCAGCTTGTTGGCGTCCTGCTCACCATGGTCTGGGTGTCTGTCGCGAGCGCGATAGTCTGGCTCGCCCTTAAAGCCATCATGGGCGTTCGTCCCGATGAAGAAGTCGAAACCACCGGCCTCGATATCCATGAAATCGGTGTCGAAGCCTATCCGGGTCTCGCCAACCAGTCGTGACCTGACCAGCTTGGCGGGGAAGAAACTCTCTCCCTTCGTCCCCGCCGAAACTCGTTCCTCCTGCGAACGTACAACTTGAGGGCCGGAGCCACCCGCTCCGGCCCATTTTTTGGTTGCATGGGAGGGTGCGCGCATCGCACACTGGGCGGGTCGCCATGCCCGTCATGCGCACAGGGGAGAGCCGATGAAGATCGTAATAGCCGTCATCAAACCGTTCAAACTGGAAGAGGTACGCGAGGCTTTGGCCGCAATTGGCGTTGCTGGAATGACCGTGTGCGAGGCCAAGGGATTCGGTCGGCAAAAAGGGCAGACCGAAATCTATCGCGGCGCCGAATATGCGGTGAATATGCTTCCCAAGGTGCGGCTGGAAATTGCCGTCGACGACGAAATGGCTCCGCAAGTGGTCGAGACGATCCGCAATGCCGCAAACACCGGACAAATTGGCGATGGGAAAATTTTCGTCCTGCCGCTTGAAGGCGCGACGCGTATCAGGACGGGCGAAGTCGACGAAAATGCGCTATAAAATCAGCGCCGAGCTTGCGCTGCAGGCCCCTTGCGCCATACCATGCCGCAATCGCTGGAAGGAGTACCGGCATGAGAAGAGCTTTCGCTGCACTTTCCCTCTCGGCACTAATCGCCGCGCCTCCAGCACTCGCGCAGGATGACGATCCGAGGCGTGGTGCTTACGTCGCCATCGATGCAGGCGCTGTTCTGCCCGCCGATTTCGACACCGATATCGGCGCGGATAAGGAAGATGCTCGCACGTCCACGGAGCTTGGCTGGGGTGTAGATGCGCGGCTTGGCTACGATGCCGGGCGTATCCGTTTAGAGCTTGAGGGCTCGCACCAATTCTTTGGAGCAGAAGAAATCACTTCTGCCACGCGCGGAATTCCGGACAGTGCCACGACTTTCGCGACCGGCTCGCAAGAGTATGACGGCGACTTCTCACTCACCTCAGTGATGGCCAATGCACTGGTCGACTTCGGCGACGCGGACGAGGTGCAATTCGCCGCAGGCGGCGGAATCGGGCGCAGCTGGATGGATGTGGAGTCCGCCATTGTCGGCGCGAGCGTCGATCATCTCGATGCCAGCGACAATGAATGGGCGTGGCAATTGCTCGCTGAAGCGCGAGTGCCGGTGGCAGAGCGGGTCGATCTGGGCGTGCGCTATCGCTATTTCAGCACGCTGGAATTCGAGGTGGAGGACAGCGCTGGCCGCGCCACCGATTTCGAGCTGCGCACGCATACGCTGACGGCAACGCTGACGGTGCACCTTGGCGGGCGTTCGGATCCGCCCACAGAGCCGGTTAGCGTGCCGCCCGCGCCAGAACCTGCTCCTCCTCCGCCTACGCCGCCAGAAAGGCCGCGTGGGCATCCTCCAGGTTTTTATACCCCCTGTGAACAGGGCCCGTTCATCGTGTTCTTCGATTGGGATGAAAGCGAGATTACTCCCGAAGCCGCGGCGGTTTTGGATGTTGCAATTACGGCCTACAGCCGATGTAATGATGTTCGCGTCATGCTGGCCGGTCATGCCGATACATCAGGGCCAAGCGTTTACAATGTCCGTCTCTCCGAACGGCGCAACGCGGCGGTGCGCGACTACCTCACGAGAGGCGGCCTTCCCGCTTTTGACATCGCATCACAGGCCTTTGGCGAAAGTCGGCCGCGCGTTCCCACCGCCGACGGCGTGCGCGAATTGCAGAACCGCCGGGTGGAAATCACCTACGGTCCGGGCTCGGGCAATTAATCCAGCCGCTCCCGTTCCCAGCGAGCGCGGATCATGTCGGAGGTTTCGCGGCTGCCGTCATGGCTCCAGCCGGGCTCGCGCCATAGATAGGATAGCTTGTGCCGCCACGGCGCGCGCCACACGTCCTTCGCTATCGCCGACCATTCATGGAACACGGCCTTCACGATGTTGAATGTGCCTAGCTGGTTGACGATGCCATAGCGGATCCGGTCGCTGTCATCTTCCGGCGTGAACGTGCCAAACATCCGGTCCCAGATGATGAAAACGCCAGCATAATTGCGATCGAGATAGCGCGGATTGATCGCATGGTGGACGCGGTGATGTGATGGGGTGTTCATTATCGCTTCGAACCAACGCGGCATCCGACCGACGGATTCAGTGTGAATCCAGAACTGATAAATCAGATTGATCCCGCCGCAGGCGATAATCATTGCGGGCTCAAATCCCGCAAAAGCGAGCGGCAACCGGAAAATGAAGCTGGCAGCGAAGAAGCCCGTCCAGCTTTGCCGCAGGGCCGTTGAGAGATTGTAGTGCTGGCTCGAATGGTGATTCACATGGCTCGCCCAGAACCATCGCACGCGGTGGGCGCTTCGGTGAAACAGGTAATAGGCGAAGTCATCCAGCACGAAGCACAGCGGCCACGCCCACCATACCCAACCGATGTTTAAGGGGGTGGAGGCATGCGCCCAGAAAAGCATGGCTGCGAGTGCACCACCGGTGATCGCGCCGACGGCAGTGCTGCCGAGACCGATGAAAAGCGATGTCGCCGTGTCGCGCGATTCGTAGGCTTCGGGTCGGCGGGAACGTGCCCAAAGCACTTCGCCAATGATAAGCGCTACGAAGAGCGGTATCGCAAGGGTGACTGGATCGGGAATCATCGCTGGCTACTTAGCACTAGCCAAGCCTTTCACCCAGTCTGGAGCGCTGTTGTCGAATTGCAACACGAGCGAGCGAGGACCAATCGTTTGGTCTGTGATCGACAGCCGCTTCCCTTCCCAAGCGAAACTTGCCTCATCACCCAAAACCCGCGCGATGAAGGAGCCCCCATGTGCTAGCAGCACTGCCAGCCGACCGTTCGCATCACGTGCCAGCGCACCTGTCCGCTGGTCGTTGATCGCAATATCTAAAGGGGCGAAACCCCCAGCGGCCAAGCGAAAGAATCCCTCTGCATCGCTATCTGTCTGCAGTACTCCGCCGCGTGAAAAGCCAAGAAAATGCACCAGGGCGACGAGCGCCAGAATTGCGAGCAGCGACGCACCAATTGTGATGATCTCTGCGCTCATCTCATCCTCTTGCTCTTCGCGCTATCGGGCGGTCCGCTCGTCCCATTTCGCACCCGTCATTCAACTGCAACACTAAATTATTCGCATCGCCTTCAATTTACGGTTATAAGCCTGCAAAAGAAGTGGCGGGGGAAGTTCGTTGCTTCTGGTTGGCGGAGAGTTCGTCCGCGTCGTCAGCCTGAGTTACAGGACGGGATTGAAGGTTTTTTAGGTTCATGGGTTACGACAGAGGACGTCGCGGTAAGGGGCGCGACAAGCGTGATGGTTTCGGGGAAGACGGTTTCGACCCCTTCGTGGATGGCGGCCCTGCACCGATGGACGGTGGCGGCTGGCGCGATGGCGGCAATGACCGCTTCGGCGGCGGTGACCGTTTCAATGAGGATCGTGGCGGCGGCAACCGGGGCGGTGGCTTCGGTGGCGGCAATCGTGGCGGCGGCGGTGGATTCCGCGGCGGCGGCGGCGGTGGAGCACCGCGCGGTGGCGGTGGCGGCGGAATGCCGGCACAGGTCGTCGGCACCGGCCAGGGCAAGGTGAAGTTCTTCAATGCCCAAAAGGGTTTTGGGTTCATCCAGCGCGATGAAGGGGGCGAGGACGTTTTCGTTCACATCAGCCAGGTTGAGCGCGCCGGCCTCGAAGGTCTGGCGGAAGGCCAGGAGCTACAATTCAACCTCGTGGACCGTGGTGGCAAGGTGTCTGCTGCCGATCTTCAAGTCGTCGGTGACGTGATCGAAGTGCAAAAAGCAGCGCCGCAGCGCGAACTGACCGGCGAAAAGGCTGTCGGTACGGTGAAGTTTTTCAACTCCATGAAAGGCTTCGGCTTCATCACCCGTGATGATGGCAAGGAAGATGCCTTCGTGCATATCAGTGCAGTGGAGCGTTCGGGCCTGCAGGGGATCGAAGAAGGCGATCGTTTCGAGTTTGATCTCGAAGTGGACCGCCGCGGCAAATATTCTGCCGTCAATCTGGTCCCGGCACAGGGTTAAACCTACCGGTCCACAGCTTGGCGGCCTTATGTTTGACCGGCTGCCTGCACATGCATAGAGAAGCACAGATCAGGCGGTCGGACCAGCAAGGCCCGGCCGCCTCTCTCTTGTTCTGCGTTGAAGGATTTTCGCGATGACCATTACCCCGCTGATGCCCGTATACCCGCGCTGCGGCGTGCGTCCGGTGCGCGGTGAGCACTGCCATTTGATTGACGAGGACGGCACGCACTACCTCGATTTCGCATCGGGTATTGCGGTAAATCTGCTTGGTCACAGCCACGAGGGACTAATCAGCGCAATTCAAAAGCAAGCGGAAACGCTGATGCACGTTTCCAACCTCTATGGGAGTCCGCAGGGGGAAGAGCTGGCGCAGATGCTGGTCGATCACACCTTTGCCGACACGGTGTTCTTCACCAATTCCGGCGCCGAAGCTGTGGAATGCGCGATCAAAACCGCGCGCGCTTATCACCAGTATGAAGGCAATGAAGAGCGGTTCGAAATCATCACGTTCAAGAACGCGTTTCATGGCCGCACGATGGCGACGATCAGCGCATCCAACCAAGACAAGATGCACAAGGGCTTCCAGCCGCTGCTACCCGGTTTCAAATATGTCGAGTTCGACGATCTTGAGGGCGCAAAAGCTGCTGTAGGGCCAAATACCGCTGGTTTCCTGGTTGAGCCGGTGCAGGGCGAGGGCGGTATCCGTCCGGCCAGCCAGGAATTCATGCAGGGCCTGCGCACACTGGCCGATGAGCACGATCTGATGCTGGCGCTTGATGAAGTGCAGTGCGGCGTCGCCCGGACGGGCACGCTTTATGCGTACGAGCAGTACGGCATCGTTCCGGACATCGTTGCTTCAGCCAAGGGTCTGGGCGGCGGTTTCCCGATGGGTGCCTGCCTCGCCACGGAGAAGGCTGCGCGCGGTATGGTTTTTGGCACCCATGGCTCAACCTATGGCGGAAACCCTCTTGCCATGGCGGCCGGTGTCGCCGTGATGAAGGCTGTGGCCAATGATGAATTTCTTGCCGAAGTGCGCGCCAAGGGTGAACGCCTGCGCTCTCGCCTCGAGCAATTTATCGGCAATTATCCCGACCTGTTCGAAAGTGTCCGTGGGATGGGTCTGATGCTTGGCATTAAGATGAAGGGCGAACCGCGACCCTTCATGGTCCATCTGCGCGACCATCACGATCTCCTGACGGTTGCTGCGGGCGACCAGACTTTGCGCCTCCTGCCACCGCTGGTGATCGGAGATGCGGAAATGGACGAATTCTTTGACAAGCTTTCTGCCGGCGCTGCCGATTATGTGCAGGAAATAGTTTCCTGAGCTTATGGCGCATTTCCTCGATCTCTCGGATGCGGGTGGCAACGCGATAGCTGCGATGCTGGCGGATGCGATTGATCGTAAAGCCGCACGCATTGGGAAACCGAAAGGTGCTAGTGATATCGACGCGCCCTTGCAGGATCGCGTACTCGCCGTGGTGTTTGAGAAAAGCTCCACCCGGACGCGGGTAAGCTTCGATATCGCTATGCGACAATTGGGGGGGAGTACGCTCGTCCTCGATGCCGGAACATCGCAGCTTGGGCGAGGGGAGAGCATCGCGGACACTGCGCGTGTCCTCAGCCGGATGGCCGATGCGATCATGGTTCGAACCGATAATCACGCCAAGATCGAGGAGATGGCGCATCATGCCAGCGTGCCGGTAATCAACGGACTTACTGATCGTTCGCATCCGTGCCAAATCATCGCCGATCTGTTGACCATCATCGAAAAAGGCAAGCCGTTGCCGGGCCTCGAAGTGGGCTGGTTCGGCGATGGCAACAATGTGCTGCACTCTATTCTAGAAGCTGCCGCATTGATGAAGTTCAAAGTGCGCGTGGCGACGCCCGAAGGGTTCGAGCCCGAGGCTGAATTTGTGGAGATGGCGCGCGATGCTGGTTGCACCATCACATTGACGCAGGACGCTGCAGAGGCTGCGCGCGGTGCGGATGTACTGGTCACCGATACGTGGGTATCGATGGGGCAAGCAGATAGCAGTGCGAAGCTCACCGCCATGCAACCTTACCGTGTGAATGCGGAGCTTATGGGCAAAGCCAAGCCAGATGCGATATTTCTTCACTGCCTGCCCGCCCATGTGGGTGACGAGGTGAGTGAAGGCGTTTTTGAAGGCCCGCAGTCAGTGGTTTTCGATGAGGCGGAGAACCGCATCCATGCGCAAAAATCCATCCTACTGTGGTGCTTCGACAAACTGGGCTGATCTCTTTGATTTGCCTCGATCCGCACCCATATGGCGCGGATGGAAACTTCACACAGCCAGACATTTTCCGATCAGTTGCTCGGATTTACCATACCTGATCGTGATTGCCGCGGACGCGCAGTACGCCTCGGCCCCGTGCTCGACGAAATTTTGAGCGCGCATGACTATCCCGTCCCTCTGCGCCACTGCCTTTCAGAAGCACTTGTGCTCACCGCGCTGATGGGTGGTTTGCTCAAAGGCGAGGGTGATCAGCTGACCATGCAGGCGCAAAGCGAAGGCGGCTTGGCAAATTTGCTGGTCTGCGATTACCGCAATGGTGAGCTTCGCGGATACATCGAGCACGATCCGGCGCAGTTTGCGGACGGCGGTGCGAGTGCCAGCTTGGAGAAGCTTTTCGGCAAAGGCCATCTCGCGATCACTTTCGACATCGCAAAGACAGGCAAGCGTTATCAGGGCATCGTCCCGCTGGAAGGCGACTCGCTTCCGTCAGCAGTAGAAAACTACTTCGCGCAGAGCGAGCAAGTGCCGACCCGCATTCGCACGGCCATTTCTTCCGATTCCACGCGGACTATGGCTGCAGGCTTTCTCGTGCAGCATTTTCCGGATGGAGAAGAAGGGCGAGAGCGGTTGCATGTGCGCCTTGATCACCCTGAATGGGAGCACGTCTCAATTATGGCAGAGAGCCTCAGCCATGAAGAATTATCAGACGAGACGCTTCCGCTCGAAGATCTGATTTGGCGGCTTTACCACGAAGAACGCGAAGTTCGCGTGACCACCGGATACAAGCTCGGGAAAGGATGTCGCTGCACCGAAGCGCATTTCGAAGACGTTCTCGCACGATTTCCCAAGGAAGACCGGCGCGAAATGGCCAACGATGACGGGATCATTGTCGTCGATTGCGCCTTTTGTTCAAAGGCCTTCGCTATTCAAGACTGATCGCTCAAGTCGCGCGCGATTGGTTGTTCAGAATTGTTCTGGTATAGATGGCTGCATCGAAGGATCCGCTTATGCGAATGCAACATATTGCTAAGACACTCATCGCCGGCGCAGTCGCAGCCGTTACGTTCACGCCTGCTGTTGCGCAGGCGCCTGAGCTCGCAATGCTGGATAGGCTTGAGCCGGGCAGCTGGACCTTGCGCATCCGTGATGAAGACCGGACCTCGCGGATTTGTGTGCGTACCGGGCGTGAATTCATCCAGATCCGGCACCGTCAGGCAGGCTGCGAGCAATTTGTCGTGCAGGATGATCGCAACGAAGTAACCGTTCAATATACCTGCCGTGGCAATGGATATGGTCGTACCACGATTCGCAGCGAGGGCAGTGAACTGGTGCAGATACGCAGCCAGGGTATCCGGGCCGGCACGCCATTCTCTGTCGAAGGTGAGGCGCGACGTACTGGCGGCTGCTGACCGCCGCGCTCTTGCCGTAACCGTGCGAACTGCCTAGCGGGCTTCACATGAGCAAAGACAAGCCCATCGCCTCTATCCTGCTGTCCGGCGGACTGGACTCCATGGTCAGCGCCGCCATCGCGCGCGAGCAGGGCTTTCGCCTGCACTGCCTCACCATCAATTACGGTCAGCGTCACGTTCGGGAGCTCGAATCTGCAGAGCGGATCGCGGGCGAGTTGGAGGCGGAAAGGCACATCACACTCGCGCTCGACCTACGACAATTCGGTGGCTCCGCGCTGACGGACGATATTGCCGTGCCGAAAGGCGGCGTCGATGACAGCATTCCCGTCACCTATGTGCCTGCGCGCAACCTGTTGTTCCTAGCGATGACCACCGCATTTGCGGAAAGTTCGGGCTCAAGCGATATCTTTATCGGCGTCAATGCGCTCGATTATTCCGGCTATCCCGATTGCCGTCCTGAGTTCATCGAAAGCTTTGCGGAGACTGCGCGATTGGGCACAAAGCAAGGCGTTGAAGGCTCTCCCTTCCAAATCCACACGCCTCTTCAGCATATGTCGAAAGCGGATATTGCGCGCGAATGTGCGCGGCTCGGCCTCGACCCGGTCTGGAGCTGGTCGTGCTACGATCCGACCCCTGAGGGGCTGGCATGTGGCCTGTGCGACAGCTGCAGATTGCGCCGCAAGGGTTTTGCCGAGGCTGGCGTTACCGACACCACTGCCTACGCCAATCACGCGGGCTAGCTACGCGTAACGATCCCGCATGCAACGCGGCTTC
Organism: Aurantiacibacter sediminis; assembly: GCF_016019885.1. Taxonomy (GTDB): domain Bacteria; phylum Pseudomonadota; class Alphaproteobacteria; order Sphingomonadales; family Sphingomonadaceae; genus Alteraurantiacibacter; species Alteraurantiacibacter sediminis. The sequence continues at coordinate 565,602 of NZ_JAEANY010000001.1, forward strand.
CGGCCGCACCGGCCGGATCGGTGCTGTAATCGTCCGGTCCTTCATGAACCACCAGAGCCGTGCCATCCGCGTCGAAAAGTGCGGCTTCCACCATGCTCCGATTTCCTCGCAGAATGGAACTCACCGTGCCAGCACCGTCGCTCGCTATCGAGACGTTGGGCAAATCGCCGAGGTGAGCGCCGCGAGGATTGAGCGTACCGTGCTCCTGTCCACCGGGGTTGAGATGGCCTCCTGCCGACGTAAAATCATTCGCACTGCAATCGCCTGCCGTGTGCAGGTGGACAGCGTGCAAGCCTGTGGTCAGACCGGTAAAGGAGACATTGATTGTCACCTCCTCGCCAAGTGAATACATCCGCGCTGTTCCAACTTGCTGTCCGGATCGGTTCATGATGTCGGCTTCAGCGATCTGCGTAGCAGCGGCCTCGTAAGCCGTCGCGCATCCGCTTAGCGACAATAGGGCCATTGCGGGGACGGCGAGCTGCTTGAGAATGGTCATGGCGAGAAGTCCTCTGAGAATTGCCTTTACCGGTTAACTCTCCGAGCCTTCTTCGAGTTCCTCAGGCGTTGGGCAAGATTCCTGCTGTTTGCAAAGAGGCGATAAGCGCAGCAATTGCCGCGCGAGCTTCCGCATCCTGCGTGCTGCCGCCGCTGGGTGCCGAAATTGCTGCTGCATAGGTCCAACCATTGTCGAATCTGGCGCTAGCTGATGCCGCAGTATCGTAGACGATCATTCCGCCACTCGGATTAGCAAACAGCCAGTTGCCGGACTGGAAGGACGCGATAGCATTTTCGTGCCCAATCCAATCGCCAGTGGGGGCGGCGCCGACAATCCAGCTTTCGCCATCTGTAGGCGATGAAGGTGGAATATCGGAAACGCCCTCAACAACCGGATGCAGCAGCAAATCTATTCGCGCGAGCGCTTCATTTACGAACACTTCTTTCTGTGCCTGCGCGGCGAAAAGTTTGGGAAGCGAGAACCGTGGAGTGGCGGAGGAAAAGGAAATAGGGTCGGTCATCGAAAACCTCAGTCTATTGTGGTCAGGAGAAGCGGCAATGAGCGGGAGAATGTCCCGATCTGGCGAACCCATAGCGGCTGACCGGGATGGTTCGCCTGCAAGTCGCTGACGGTTGGGGGATCAAGGGTGAACTCGGGTGCCGCCATGGCCCAAACCTTCCGTGGGGTTTCAGGATCGCCAAGTCCGATTTCATAGCTTTCGCTTTGCTCAACAAGCGGTACTTCCACGGTGCCGGACCAGACCCACGAACCGCGCGCGCGGCGTGTCCAAATTAGTGACATGCTGCCATCCACATTGGTCCGCATCTCGCCATGGACGGGAGTCAGCGGGCGAAGCGAGCTGCCTTCACCCCCGATCTCAGCGATGACCGGGGCATCGTCCGCGAGCCCGATCGCGGCAATCCTGTGTGCTTGCGCTATCGCTGCATTATCCAAGCGAATGGGTCGATCATCGAGCAGGATGAATGGCGCGCCCTGAGTGTGGTCAGCGAAGGTCACATGCTCGCTGCCGCCGATGCCGCGCAGCAAGACGGAAAGCCGCCAGCGACCTGCACCGATGTTCTCAGCATTTGCGAATTGCACAATCTCTTCGCCAATGAGCGCGCGGTTTTTCCCGCTGACTAACTCCTCCAACGTGCAGCTTGCGAGCAAGAAATCAGTCGAATCGAGCTGAATTTCGATCGCGTTGTGTCGGTCGATTAGGGCAGGGTGGGCAGGCGAAAGGTCCGAGGTCAGTTCTCCAATAATGCTCCGCCGCGATCCGGTGGTGCCGATTGGTGAAAGCAATTCACCTTGCACCGCATAAAGCGCAGCACCGCTCCAGCCGGCCGAAAAAGAGGAAGCAGCTGCATAAACCCGGCGTTGGTCGGATGGCCCCATGCCATCCCAAGGAAGCTCATAGGCTTCGAGCGAAGTCGCAGTCGCGATGTTGTCGACCTTTGGCAGTGACCGGCCTGTATCGGTGCTGACAGTTGCGGCTTTTCGCTGGGGCATTCGCACGAGATCAAGTTCGATGCCCTGTTCGCGCCATTCCCAAGCATCGATACGCCATTTCCCGTTGCGAGCGGGCACGGAAATGACTTGGCCGGGTGTGAGAGCCGGATCGATCTCTGCAATCCGGTAGGACATACGATCTTGAGACCAGCGCGCCCGCTCTGCCGCATCATCGGCCAGCTTGCGCGCATTGGTGGCAAGGAGCGCTCCGGGAAATTCGATCAGGCGATTACGACCCGGCGTGGCTCTGCCACCCGCTCGCTGCAATCCGGTCTGGAAATCGCGATCAATATCGTAATAGCGCAGGCCTGCCGGGATGCGGGTTTCGTCCGATTTGCGGCGCTCGGTGCGGCCGCTTCGCGCGTCATCTCCGGAGATATCAACCACAGGTTCGGGGAGCGTTTGCAGTGTATCTTCCGTAGGTTCACCGCTTGAAATCGAGAGCAGATTATTCCCTGCATTGCTTGAGATCGGATATACACGGTCGATCGATGAAAGCGTTTCCAATATCGTCCCACCTTCGTCCGAATAGCCTTTCAAGCTTTCAAGCGGGCGACTGACAGTCAAATCGCCGGGGACCGGGCCGAGGATTTCTTCGAGAGCGACATCACGGTCATCCGCAAATATCTCGAAAGTCAGGCTTGGTATGCGGTTACCGAAATCGGCCAATTGCAGCTCTTCAAACACGCAATAAGCAAGGCTGCGATAGGCAGGGCATGCGTTGCCTTCGGCGCTTGCAATGAGGGGATCGGGCAGTTGGTCGCCCTCGCCATTGTAGACCCGCAATTCGCCGCCGACTTTCAAATCACCTGCGGCGCCCCGCAGAAGATTGCCGTCCGCCCAGATGCGTCCAATGCCATTGATGCGGCGGCTCGACAGGGCAACGGCGAATGATCCTGAATAGGAATATGTCGTGACTGTCGGCTGACCCTTCCCGCCGCTTTCTTCGCTTGTTTCTTTGAGATCTGTCGCCCAGATGATGGAGCCGGCAGCCCGTATTTTTCCGAAATGACGCGGTATCGGTGCGCCATAAGAAGAGGTTGTGACTTTCAGCTCTTGCAGCCGCGGTCCTTCGCGGTCCGGTGGGCCAAAGATCATCGCATCGATCTGGCTACCGATAACCGATCCAATGGTCGCGCCGATTGGGCCGCCAATCGCTGTGCCAGCTGCGGAGAGTATGAGAGTGGCCATAATGGCTCCTTGAAATCAGGCGAGGCGCCAGCGGCTCAGCTCTGGTGCAGCTGGCGTCCGCGGTGACTTGACGACGCGGCGCAAGCCCGCATGTGCGTGGATCAGGTGATGGTCGACACTGACTATGCCGATATGGAATTGCCCTGGTGAAGGGTGCAACAGAACCAAGTCGCCGGCCATGTCCGGCTCGTCGGTTCTGGCAAAGCCGAGCTGTGACAGCAGCGGCATGAAGGTTGCGAGCCCCACATTGCGCAAAGTGTAAGCGGGTACTGGCGGCGGTATGCGTTCGATCGCGAGCAACGCACAATGCACGAGGCCTATACAGTCTATGCCCGTCTGCGGGTCCCGGCCGCGAAGCCTGAATGGCGCTCCTATAAGCTGTTCTGCAGCCTCTGCTAGTGCAGCGCCAGCATCGCTCATGATGAGCTGGTCGGATAGCTCGTGAGGAGATCGTTGCCGGGCAAATGGGGTTCGCCCTGAAAGTTTGCGGCATTGCCGAATCGGGCGTTGCAGGTCGCCAAAGTATGATCGCAGCCTTCACGCAAGAAAGCGCGCGTGCCGGCGCCGATATCGCTGGAAATGGGGCGGTCAAACACGATGCCAGCCGCATCTGCATCTATTACTTGCATGGTCATCCCTGCATGCGGCCCGTCGATCCACTTGATGCTGCCATGCAGGATATTTGCCGGAGCAGGTGCTGCACTGAAGCTGACGCGATTATTCTCCAGATCGATGCTGCTGACCTCGACGATGTGGGTGAAGCGCGACGCGCTCAACTGGCATGCCGCATCGCAGAACGCAGCACGGCAGGTCGGGCTGGTGCGCGCCACGACATCCACTTCGAGACGCGCTTTTGCCGAGCGAAGCTCCGCCTCAAAGCTCCCATCGCGCTGCGAAATTGCGCCCAATTCCCCGTGAAAGAGCGACGTATGCTCGAGCGTCTCCCAATCGACCAGGCCAATAGAGATCCGCGCATTGTCGAAGCGGCCTTGCTCCATATCTTCTGCTGAAATCGAATCGTGGGCCAATACGCCTTCTACTTCGACCGTATCGCGCTCAAGCTGCGCTGTGCGCCGGATAGCGGACGGAATCATGCCCGGGGCGGAGCGATAGCGCACGCTGTCGATCACCAGATCACGATTGTGGCTGGTGAAGCCGAGGCACATCCCGTCCCGCCGCTTGATGCTCCAATAGGTGGCAACGCCTTCCAGCTCTGTGGTGAAAAAAACATGGCCGCTCATATGTCTTCGCGCACTTCGATAAGCGGGACGGAAGGAGCATCATTTGCGGCGAAAGTGGCGCCGCTGATGTCCAGCCGATCTTCCGCAAAGCGCACGGGCACATCGAAAAGGAAGCCAGCGCGGATGGCGGCGCCATCGGGCGGCGCATTGGTGAAAGTGATCCTGCCGCCGTCGCCAAGGAGCCAATCGGTTTCGGCCACGCCGTCTACACTGATCAGTATCGTATCGGCGCGAGGCCGCGTGATGTTGCGCAGCTGAGGCTCGTCGATCGCGCCATAGCTTTTGCTCAGCTGGAAAGTCGCGGTCAGGCCGTCGCCCGTGCCGATCAGCTGGTCCATCATGGTGGGTGTCCCGCTCAGCCCGTTGCTGCTGAAATCGAAGGGATCGGCGAGCCTAAATGCGCGTGCAGGGCCCCGGCGAGCGCGGAAAAATTCCAGCAAAACGCCCAATTCTGCCTGTGAGCGAATGCCCGGGCCGACATCGTAATTCAAACGCGCATCGCTCCACTGACTGTTGCGCCGTTCATGACCCGATGCAGTAAGCAAGATCGAAGTCGAAAATTCAGGTGCCACCGATGCATCGCGGCCGAGCGCAAGCGGGTAGAGCACATCATCGAATGATTGCACGTCATTCTCCTCATCAGGCAATCGGACATATCCATCGCGCACGATCTGCGGCAGCGCCCACACGAAAGTGCGCTCCACGCCGCGCGCCTTGGCTTCATCGAGCCCGCCATCAATCAGGCGCCAGTAATCTTCGGCATCCTCGGCATTAAGGACGAAGCCTGCGAGATAATGCTGGCGATCGACCGGATAAGCGAGGCGCGCATCGAGCGCGGCATATCCGCGCTTGCGTTCAGCCTCAGCGCCGGCGGTCAGCCAATCATAATCCTCGACTTGCAAGCGCGTGAAAGCGGGTGAGCTCCACCTGCTGGAAATATTGAGCCGCGCCGCCACGGGATGCGCCGGATCAAAAACCTGCGGAGTGAACAGCAGGATGTAGGTCGAGGTTTCAGACCCGCCCGCTTGCTGAGCCCGTCCGCGCATCGACGTCGCGGTAAAACCCAGCTTGAAAGCGGCGGCATCGATGTAGTCCGAAATAGCGGGGTCGTTCGGGTCGGAGCTGGCGGTGATCTGCGGAACTTGTGGCTGGGATGCGCGCATGTCTGCGTCATAGATGCACGGCTTGCCGCCGGGATTAATCCACCACCAAGGCTCGCCAATTTGAAAATGCGGATCGAGGCCGGTGGCGACTTGCAAAGATACAAGTTCTGTCGTCGCGTCGCGCAAAAAATGTACTGCGGCATTGTTCGCAGGGGAGACAAGCGTCGATGGCGGCACCCATCCGGTCAGCGCAGGATTGCCATCCCAATCCCGCTGCTTCCACGCTTCCGGGCAGTGCTCGTCGAAGAGCTCGAGGGAAAGCGAGAGGATAGGCGAAAGGCCAAGCTGAAGACTGGCTTCGAAAAGATTGCGATGCCATGCGATGCACGGCTCACAAAGCGGTGTGTTCGGATCGACCAAGAGTGTCTGCGTGGCATCGGGCTTGAGCCGGTAATAGTGGCTCATCCCGACGTAATGTACATAAGTTCCGCGATAGCCCAGATGCAGCACATTGCGCAGCATCCGCGCCGGGGTAAGATTGTAGCTGTCATCATAGGCCGTGCACATTCCGACATCGTGAGGCGGCAACAGTGCATCGCCAATCACCAGCATGGCGCGCTCGCCATCTGCCGAGATATCGGACAATTCCACCCATCCATCCGCTCGGGCAGGCAAAAGCTGCGAATTGGCAGGATCATAAGCGGGCGGGACAATCGATATGAACATGCGATCGATCGACGCCGGATGAATAAGAGTGCCATCGCCGGCCCACCCTTCGCGAAGGTCCGAGAAGGGGATGGTGATGCGCGCATCCTCCGGCGTGCCATCGGCGTAATTCCACAGCCGCACGAACCAGGTGCGCGCGGCTCCGGAGGCATCGCGGCCTTCGATCGTCAGTGTGGGGCCATGCACCGCGTCGAGCGGCAAAACGCCTGATGACTGCCAGCGAAAATTGAGCGTCAAGCGGCTGTAGTCACGCTCCGTATCGTAAGACAGCAGCGGATGATCGAACCGGTCTTCGCTTTCCCAGATCAGGCCCGCTAGCGCATCGTGGTGGTGGAACTCGCAATCCACCCGCAATGCGTCCGGCGCTGTCGTGATCACGCTCGCCATCATCGGTCGCGGGAAATCGACCGTCCAGAAAGGCGGATCGAAGCGTTGGATAAAGTCGATATCCTGGCCTTCGCGCTTCTTCGCCAACCAATATGCCATCTCGGATACCTCTCAGTAATCTCTCATGGAACGGGCGATGGCACTGGCGACCTGGCGCGATGATCGTTTGAGAATCACCGGGCTTTGCGTGCCGCGCGGCGTATTGAGATTGATCGACACGCGAACGTCGCGAGCACCGCCCATCTGTCCGTTCGCCTCGACTCGACCGGCGCTCGTCGGCACGAAAAGCTCCGGCCCTCGCTCGCCGACGACATAGGGTGTTCCCGGCGACACCGGCCCCCCGGTCGCGCGGCCGGGCAGTCCGAGGAAAGAGCTGAAAATGCCGTTCAGGATGGAGCCGAAATTGGTGCCGCCACCGATGGGAGACTGACCGCCGAAGATCGCTCCGATACCGCTTTGAAGGGCCTGCGCGGCGATTTCATTCATCGTGCGCAGGGCAATGGATTTCAGCTCGTCAAAGCCCAGCTTGCCGCGCCGGATGGCAGACAGCAGGCTGCGTTCCAGCACATCGCCTGCCTTGGCGAAGCCATCGAGCAGCGATGTGTCGAGCGCACCGCGCATGTCCTCGATATCGGAGCGAAAGCCGCTGGTGCTTGCACGTACCTCCACCATCAGGGTTTCGATTTCATCGTCCATTGTTGTCGCTTTCGATCATGTGCTCGATCTGGCTGCGGGTGATGCCGGGATCGGCCCCATTCGCTTCGTCGAGCAGGATTGCTGCCAGTTCTGCCGGGGTCGCACGCCAGAACCAGTGCGGGGGCCAGCCGAGCAGCCTGCCGCTCGCGCCCGCAAGCCGGCGTGCACCGTCAGCAAATTGCTTCGTCATTCGCCGCCCTGCAGGATCTGCGCGAGAAGCACGCGCAGAGGTGCTGTCGATTTCGCGAGGCCCAACGCCATTACGGCTTCGCCCACATCGTCCCGCGAAACCCTGCTTCGATCAGACAGGCAATGCCAGAACAGGGCGGCGATTTCGGTGAGGCGCAGCTGGCCTTCCGATGCCCGTTCGACCAACGCGAACAGCGGACCGAGTTCGTCCTCAGCCGCGACAAGCGCTGCAAAGCTGGGGCGCAACAGATGCTCCTCGCCAGCGATGCGCAAAACCGCTTCACCGCGGATAGCATTCGCAGTCATGCAGGCAGCACCGCGCCGGAGCTCTCGAGCTGCAGCGTGTAATTTCGCTCGCCATTGAAATCGCCCGCATAATCCAGCCGCTGGACAAGGAAACGACCGTGCAGCTTTTGCCCGTCTTCGAAGGACAATTCGTATTCCTCGATCGTCCCGGCAAGCGCATGGGCGCGGATGGCGGCTTCGGCATTGCTGCCAAGGAAAATGCCCGCCGCGCTGACAGAGACCGAACGCACGCCCGCTCCGGAAAGCAGGTCACGCCAGCCACCCGATTCCTTATGCGTGACGACTACGGCATCGCCATTGATCGACATTTGCGTGGTCCTGAGGCCAGCGACAGTTTCATAGGCAGGGGGCTGCGTGCCATCCCCGATTTTGAGGAGGAAGGCAGAGCCTTTTTGGGCAGTCATATGGGGGTTCTCCGAGTGATAAGCTGGGAATTCCCCTCCCGCTTGCGGGAGGGGCTAGGGGTGGGCATGGGCCCGCAAGGGCCCACCCCGCTGCGACTAGGCTCCTTCGTCACCAAGTCTCGCTCCCCTCCCGCAAGCGGGAAGGGTCAGGCGGCAAGCAATCTGAAACGATATTCGAGCAACACGGCCCGCGTGTTGCGTGGTCGCTGTTCGGCGCGAGCGCGCAGGAATTGACTGGTTACGAGGTGGAAGCCGGTTTGCGCGGCTGTTAGCGCCTCGATCCGGTTTTCGATAAGCGACACCAGCGATGCGGTTTCATCCGCCGCATCACCACGGGTGTGCAGCTCGATGGCGATGCGCACTTCGCGCCCTTTCGTGCCTTTCGTGCTCCAATCCGTGCTCGCGCTTGCGGCAATGCCGAGCCATGGCGGCGCGCTGCGGGATGGGGCTTCCTCGGTCACATCGTTCAGCGCGGCGGACAGCTGCGGGTCGCTCTTCAGCCAATCGACAAGGGCAGTTCTGAGAGTGCTTTCCATCATCAGACATCCCTGCTGGTGAGTGGCCAGAGCAGGCGCGGATTGCGCCAGCGTGATCCGTCCGTCACGCGGCGACGCGCGCGGTTCTCGGCGTAAGCGAGCGCCAGTAGCTTGGCGCGATTGGTCATGCACTGGGCGAAGTTGATGTCGCGCTTCATTTGCGGATCGATCACGCGATCACCATGCCGCGCCAGGGCTGCCACAGCGCCGTCACCGCGGCGGGGGGAGCATTGGAGCCGCCCTCATTGCGCTCGCGATAATGATGCGCGGCCAGCCGGATGATGCCATGACGGAGGCCTTCGGGAAGGCTTTCCCAATCGGGCGCAAGTCCGGCGGTAAAGCGCACCGCGATACGAACGTCAGCAAAGGTGCGCAGCAGGTTCACTCGCCCGCTGCCATTGGCGAGGATGTCGAACAAATAGTCGCCGGGATTGACTGCGCCGCGTGTGCCGTTAGCCGCAATCGTCTCCAGCGTGGTGATCGACTGCACGGGGCTGGTGGCGAGCGAATGCCAGCCTCGGGTAGCGGGCACCACCTCTTCACACAGCGCCTCGATCGGCATGGCGCGGGTGAAGCTCTCGCAGGTGTCGAGACTGGCGCGCAGCAAAGCGCTGAGCGCAGCATCGTCACGCGTCGTTGTGATCGCGAGCCATTCTTTAAGCTCATTAAGGGCCGCTTGTGGCAAGAATGCCGGCGCGACGATTTGCCGCTTCATAAGCGGTCTCCTTCTGGATGAAACAGGTAAGGGCACGCCCGCCCCGCGAGCGGGAAGGGGACTCCAGCGGAGCGGGCGTGCGGGGCAGCTAGCTTACGCCTGCCGCCCGGTTGAGGCGCCGGGGTTCAGCGCAATTTCGGGCGGCGGAGCCGACCGCAAGGCCGAATGGCCGCCCGAGCTTTTGCGAGGAGCCAAGCACACGGATGTGTGCGCCCGGCGCTTGAGGGCTCAAAATTAGACCTCGATTTTCAGCAGTTTGATCGCGTAGCTATCGAGCACCTGGCCGCCCACGCGCTTGGTAGCGTAGAAGTGGACGAAGGGCTTGTTGGTGAAGGGATCGCGGAGCACCTGCGTCGCGGAGCGTTCGGCGATGATGTAGCCCGCCTTGAAATTGCCGAAAGCAATCGGGAACGCGTCTGCCGCGATGTCCGGCATGTCCTCGGCTTCGACCACTGGATAGCCGAGCAGGCGATCGGGCTGGCCTTCGACGAGGCCCGGCTGCCAAAGGAAGGCGCCATCGCTGGTCTTGAGCTTGCGCACTTCGCTGAGCGTGGCGGAGTTCATCACCCAGCTTGCGCCCTGGCGATGTCCGGCCTTCATCGTGTGGACGAGGTCGATCAAACGGCTTTCCGGATTGGCATCGAAACCCTGCGCATCGCCCGAGCCGATATACTGCAGCGAGCCGAAGGGGCGAACCGCGTCTCCCGCAAGCGAGGTTGGCGAGGACAGGAAGCCGAGCGGCTGGTCCGTGCCATTGCCGCCGACGAAGGCGGAACCTTCGGCGCGGGCAAATTCCATTGCCACTTCGCTCGCCAGCCAGCTTTCAAGGTCGAATGCCGCATCGTCCAGCATTGCCTGGCTCGCTGCCGGATTTGCGTAAAGCTCGCCCGAGGGCGGGGCGATTTCGGCGAATTCAGGTGCATCGGTTTCGGGGCGACCGGCAGTTTCGCCCACCCAGCCCGACGCAGTGCCGCCGGTGGTGATGAGCTTGCGATAGCCGGCAGAGCCGACCTGCACGACCTGTGCAAGGCTGCGGATCGGTGAGATCTCCTTCAGCTCGCTGGCGATCATGGCGTCGATTTCGCGCGGGACGGCATAGCCACCATCCTGCGGCACCGCGCCGGAAATCGACTTGATCTCCGCTTCACGGCCACGGCGCAGATAGCCATCGACGAAGCCTTTGACTTCGGGGCTGGCTTCGCTGGTGGCCGAGGCGATTGGCCCAAGGATCGCAGGGCGCGAGGCGGCCTTGCTCACCCGGTCGAGCCGCGCTTTCACTTCATCGACATCGCTGCGCAGCGTGGCGATTTTCTCGTCCGCAGCATCCTGCCGCGCGACAATATCAAAGCTCTCCGTAAGCTGGTCTGTTTCGATCTGTACATCCATAGGGGTATTGGCCTTTCGGTTGGGGTGGGGGTGCTCAAGCGACGCGATGAACCCGGGCGCCGTGTTGCAGGGGGTGGGAGACAAGGCTCACTTCAAACAGGTCGATATCGTGCAGCACGCGGCCATCGGCGGTGCGTTCGTAGCCGCGCGCGCGGTAGCCGAAGCTGAGGCCGCTCACGCGTTTGGCGAGAACATCGGAGACAGCGCGGCTCTCCGGATTGTCGATGCTGGCGATGACACGCAGCCCGCGTGTGTCCTCTTCGGCGAGTTCGACAGTGCCGATCCGCTGGTCCGGATTATGCTGCCAATAGAGCGGGATCGGCTCTGCGCGTTCCGTCAGGGACTTGGCAAAGGCACCGGCGACGATCGTGTCTTTCGCGCCATCGGCAATATCGAACAGCGCGGCATACCCGGCGATCCTCATCGCACAAGCTCCGTCACGCCGAGCCGCACCGCGATGCCGATCAGCAGCAGCGCGCCGATCACTTTCACGATCCAGTCGACCGCAGCTTTCCAGGCGGAGGCTTTTGCAGTCCGCCATGCGCCAAGCAGGTCGCGCAATTCGTCGAGGTCTTCCTGTGCATCGTCATCGCCAAGGCCAAGCTTCTCGACCGCGCGCCGCGCGCCGACTTCGCTGGCTTCCTCGACAATGGCGCGCAATGTGACAAGGTCTGTGCCGCCCGCTTGGGCTTGGGCCATCAGCGCGGCGAGCATGTCTTCGCGGTTCATTGCGTTGCTCCATGATCGAGGCCGAGCAGCGCGCGCTTTTCGGCAGGTTCAAGGAAATCGGCCTCGCTCACCTGCTTCCACAGCCGCTCACGATCTTCGGAAAGTGCAGGCACGCGGTCGAGATCGACACTGAGCTTCGCCTCCGGGAACCACGGCGTAAGGCCTTCGGAAAGGCCCGACAGGATCTTGCCCGCCAGCGGCAGCAGTGTGAGCCGCCACAGCGCGCGATTGGCCTCGCGGTAATTGGCGTAGGTATTGTCGCCCGGCATGCCGAGCAGCATGGGCGGGACACCGAAAGCGAGCGCAATGTCGCGCGCGGCGGCGGCCTTCAGCTCGGCGAAATCCATATCGGCAGGCGAAAGCGAGAGGCTCTGCCACTTGAGCCCGCCTTCCAGCAGCATCGGCCGCCCGGCATTTCCGCCGCCCTGATAAGCCTGCGCCAGCTCGGCCTTCAGCCGCTCGAACTGGTCGGTGGTCAGCCCCGAAGTATCCGCCCCGCCATCATAGACGAGCGCTCCTGATGGCCGCGCCGCATTCTCCAGCAGCGCCCGGTTCCAGCTGGCCGAGGCATTGTGGATCGCCACCGCCTGCTCGGCCGCCGAAAGGCATCCCGCGCCATAGTGATCGTCCGCCGGGTGAAAGCTCTTCAAATGGATGACACAAGGCCAGCCATCCTCATCCTCCACCGGCATTTCCAGCGTGCGATCATTCAGCTTGTAGCGATAGGCGCGCGGCCAGCCATCCTCGCCCGGCACGACCGAAACCCGCTCGGGCCGCAGTGCGAACAGCTCGACCGGCTTGCCGCTGCCATCGCGAGCGACCTGCACGAAGCCGTTGCCATGCAGCAGCAGATGCGCGGCAAGCGTTTCCAGCAGCGACTGCCCGGCACTTGTCGCCTGCACCAGAGCGAGCAGGTCCGGCGCATCGGATTGCACCGGAGCGCCGTCCACTCCCTCCGCGACGATCCGCACCGCGCGCTGCGCCACCGGATTGTCGAGGAACGCGTGGCGAACGGAGTCCCGATACGAAAAAGGCGGCTTCGCGCCGCCATTTTCAAAGGTCCATCCCCAGGGTGACTGAAAGCTGCGCGCCAACGGCACACGAGCCCCGCCATCGCCCTTGAAGGCGGTGCGGAGCGTGTCGATGAAAGACATGCTTGTTTTCTCCTGAATGCGAGTCGTCATTCCCGCGAAGGCGGGAATCCAGCTTTGGATGTTGCCACAGCCACAAGAGCTGGACCCCCGCCTGCGCGGGGGTGACGAGGGTCTAGAAACTGCGAATTGAAGGATGCCCCTTCCGTCCCAGCATCAACTCCGTCAGAGCCCACACCAGAGCATCCGCGCGATCCGGCGACCTGCCCGGGCCTTCATACCCACCGCCGGTCATGATGCCGCAGAGCTGGTCTTCCAGCTTCGGCAGATGCCCGACATGCGCCACGCGGCCGCTTTCGTAGAGGGCTGCGACCGGCTCGGCGCGGGCCACCTTGCCGCGGCTCGCATGGACGAGCTTCACCGGCATCATGCAGTCCGCCGCGCGCAGCACGCTGGCGACCATATCGCCGCCCTGATTGGCTTCGGCGACCACGCGGTCGGCTTTCCATTTGCGCAATGTCACCGCCACCCGCCGGGCCCAGGCCTCCGGGCTGGGCTTGGTGAGCGAGGCGTCTTCTAGAACATAGGCTTTGCCTTCCGCATCCACCCCAGCAACCACGATGCCGCATTCATCGCCGCGCGACGAAGCGGGCGGATCGACGCCGACGACGATGCGCACCATGGTTTCCAGCGTTGCCGGCACCCGGCATTCCTCGAGTAGCAATCGGCTCCACAGCGCGCCTTCGACATCGGCCAGCAGCTCGCCTTCCAACTCCTGCCGACCGAGCGAAGAGCCGCCATATTGCCGCTTCATCGCGGCGAGGAATTCTGCAGGCAGGTTCTCGGCATTGTCGTAGGAGCTGCCGCGCGTCACCACGATGTCGGGATCGCTTCCATCGCCGATGAGCCTGCGCATGAGCGGGACCGCACGCGGCGTGGTCGTTGCCAGCACCTGCGGATGTTCGCCAAGTCGCAGGCCCATTTGCAAATTGTCCCACGCGGTGAGTGCCCGTTCGCCGGCATTGTCCCATTTCGCGATCTCGTCGCACCAGGCGTGCGAATGTTGAGGTCCTCTCAGGCTCTCCGGCTCACCTGCAGAATATAGCGTCGCCTGCGCCCCGCTTGGCCATGTGAGACGGCGGAGCGAGGGCTCGAAATAAGGCCGGTCCTCGCTTCCGTCGCAACACGCGAGAATGCCGCTTTCGCCTTCCACCATCACAGCGCGCGCTTCGCCGATGGACCGGGCAACGAGGGCAATACGCGCCTCGTCGTGCTCCTCTGCGATATGGCGCACCCATTCCGCCCCGGCACGCGTCTTGCCAAAGCCGCGCCCGGCGCAAATCAGCCAGAGCCGCCAATGCGCGGCGGGGGGCATTTGTTCGGCGCGCGCCCACAGCGGCCAGTAGCGTTCCAGAAGGTCGTTTTCGTCATCGCTCAGCTCGCCGAGAAATTTTTGGCGGCGGTCGGTATTCAAACGGAAGAGTGCCGCGCCGCGCTCAATTGCCGTCATGCGCATTGCTCTCCGCCGGCCGAATTCTCCGGTGGCTCGTCAGCTTCCAGCAATTTGTCGGCCGCAGCGCGTCGCTCGCGCATCTTGTCGAGCTTTGCATTCAGGCTGGCGAGCACCGTTGCCCGGTCCCGCTTGCCACGGCGCGCCTTCTCCCGCGCGGCGCTTTCCTTGTGTGCGGCGAGCAAACGCAGCGCGTTGGGAATGTCGAACTTCGCATCGCCCGGCGCGGTGCCAAAGCGCAGCCTTTCGAGCGTTTCCATCTCCAGATTCTCGTAACCTTCAAGGAGTGCGGTGCCCCATTTGCGGCGGAATTCGGGATCTTCCCGGCGGTGCTTGTAGACGTAGGATGTCATTGCGCCGCACTTCGCGGCAGCCTTGGTGACATTCGATGTTTCCGCCAGCTCTTCGAGGAAGATGAATTTCCAATTCTGGGGCAGGTTCTGGTGCTTTTGCTCTTTCCTCGGCTTTACTCTTTTCGCCATGCGTTCGATCCCGTTTTCCTGGCTCGTCCTGCGCTGCGCATCGGGCACGAAAAAGGGCGGCTCCCCTGCGGGACCGCCCTTAAAAACTTCGTGCTGCCGACTCGCTCTATCGCGATGTTCTGCTTCTCTAACCAAATAGTGTCACGATGTCAATATAAAAGTGCCAGATAGGTTATTTTGTTGGACTTGCGGGGAGCTTGCCTGACTGGCGCGGGTGGCATAGAGGCGGCTAAACTCTTCAGCGGGAGATTGACCTTATGATGCGTCTGCTGCGCGGGCTCTATGAATGGACGATGGAAAAGGCGGCCCATCCCAAGGCGGAATGGTGGCTGGCGTTTTTCTGCTTCATCGAATCGAGCTTCTTCCCGATCCCGCCGCATCCGCTGCTTGGTCTCATGTGCTTGGCAGAGCCGAAAAAGGCGATCCGTTTCGCCCTGATCGCGACCATCTCCTCGGTTCTGGGTGCGCTGTTCGGCTATGCGATCGGCTTCTTCCTGTATGAGACTGTAGGCACGTGGATGCTGGGCGTATTGGGACTGACCGAGAGTTTCCCGGTCGCCGCCTGCTACATCCGTGAACAGGGGGCAGCAGCCGTCTTCCTGGCCGCCGGCACGCCCATCCCATTCAAGCTGATGACGATTACCGCGGGCTTCATCGAAATGAACCTGCTGACATTTACGCTCGCATCCATCGCGGGGCGCGCGCTCATTTTCATGGTGGTGGGCATCCTGTTCCAAGTATTCGGTGCGCCGATCAAGGCGATCATCGACAAATATCTTGGCACGGTGACCACGATTTTCGTGGTGCTTGTGGTCGCCGGTTTCGTGGCGATCACCCAGCTAGGCGGAAGCGATGATGCTGCAGATGACGATGGTCACCGCTGCAATAGTGTCACTTCCTTGGAGCAAATCTAGCTCTTCGTGTCCGCGCAATCGGAGAGGAAGCTTCGGCGCGGCCTCTCCAATTAGGCGAATAGTGTCACATCATCATGGTAACGGTCGCGACCGACGTGGTGGCGACAATCGAAAGCAGGGATACGAAAGCGGACACTGTCCCGGCGAGCGTGGTGACGGCGCTACGGTCGGCGCTGGGATCGGCAGCGGCAATGGTGGCGGTCTTTATCATGTGAATTCTCCTTTTGCTGTTGAACTGCGGGAGAATTCGCGGCGACCATCCGATCAGTTACCAGGTCTTTATGCGCAAAAACCGATCACGGTAATCGCCTTGCCACCAGCAGCACCCATGCGAGAAGCCACCCGGCGATCAATTTTCGAACTCCGTCTCAAGAGTGATTTCCGCTGTCAGCAGCTTTGAAATCGGGCAACCCGCCTTGGCTTCGGCAGCCAGCTCTTCGAATTTGATTTGTTCGAGGCCCGGCACCTTGCCCTTGGTGGACAGCGCCGATTTGGTGACAGTGAAGCCGCCGTCATCTTTTTCTAGCGTGACCTCGCATGATGTCGTTAGCGAGCCATCTTCGTGTCCGGCTTCAGCCAGCTTGAAACTGAGCGCCATGGTAAAGCAGCTCGCATGGGCAGCGGCGATCAATTCTTCAGGATTGGTTCCTGCTTCATCTTCGAAACGGGTCTGGAAACCATAAGGCTGCGCGGAAAGCGCGCCGGAGCCGGTCGACACATGACCTTTCCCGCCTTTGCCGAGACCTTCGTAAGTTGCGCTGCCGGTGTTCGTGGTTTTCATGGGAAATCTCCTTTCCCATGAGACGCGCGAGTGGCTGCCGCGTTCCTAGATGATCCCCACGGCCTTTCCGGCGTTTTCGAACATCTGCAGGATCGTCTCGACCTCTTCGCCCGAATGTTCGGCACATAGAGAGCAGCGCAGCAGGGTCATGTTTGCAGGCGTTGCCGGCGGGCGGGCGAGATTGACATAGAGGCCTTCCTCCAGAAGCGCGCTCCACATCGCCGCGCCCTTTTCCAGATCGGGCATGATGACAGCGATAATCGCGCTTTCGGGCTTATCCGTGCCGAGCTTGAAGCCCATTTCGGTGAGCCCGCTGTGCAAGCGCTTTGAATTTTCCCAAAGGTGCGCGCGCTTTTCCGATGCGTCCATCAGTTTGCGGATCGAAGTCGCGGCGGTCGCCACCACGCTGGGCGGCAAGGACGCAGTAAAAACATAGGGGCGACAAACCAGCCGCATGATGTCGAATTTCGGATGGTTGGAAACGCAGAAGCCGCCCACGGTCCCGACGCTTTTCGAGAAAGTGCCGATGATGAAATCGCAGTCGTCGATAACGCCTGCCTCTTCACACACGCCGCGGCCATTTTCGCCGATAAAGCCCATGGAATGCGCTTCGTCGACCAGCACCATCGCGCCGTTTTCCTTGGCGATCCTCACCATTTCCTTCAGCGGCGCGACATCGCCGAGCATCGAATAAACGCCTTCGAGGATGACCAGCTTTCCGGCGCCTTCCGGAATGCGCTTCAGGCGCTTTTCCATCGCTTCGACATCGTTGTGCTTGAACGGTACTACTTCGGCATTGCCCATCGCGCAGCCATCCCAGATGCTGGCGTGGCTATCGATGTCGAGAATGATGTAATCGCCTTTTCCGGCGATGGTAGAGATGATCCCGAGGTTGGCGAGATAGCCGGTCGAAAAGACCATGGCGTGTTCCATGTCATAGAACTCGCGCAGCGCCTCTTCGCATTCCTTGTGGCCCTGGAACGTACCATTGAGAACCCGGCTGCCGGTGGTGCCGGAACCGAAATCGTCAAGCGCCTGTTTTCCGGCCTCGAGCACGTCCGGATCGAAGGTCATGCCCATATAATTATACGTGCCGAGAAGGATGGTGTCGCGCCCGTTACAAATCGCGCGGGTGGGCGAAAGCACCTTTTCCATGACGAGTGAGAACGGGTCCTGCACGCCGCTGGACAGCAGATTTCGCCGCAGCTCAATCGTCTCGTCAAATTTGGAGAACAGGTCCTTGGAATCGCCTTCGAGGGTCTCCGGACGGTCGGACTGCATGATGCCTTCGCTCATAATGGATCAGGCTTCTGTCATCTTGGCGACAGCATCCACAAGCTGGCCGTAAGTCTCGATTTCGGCCTGCTGGTTCATCGAGATGATGATGTCGAACTCGTCCTCGATCGCGGCGACGAAATCCATCACCGTCAGGCTGTCGAATTCCAGATCCCCTGCAAAAGTCGTCGAATCCGTGATGGCGACATCCTTCTTGTTGAAGGGTTCGATGATCGAGCGGATGCGGGTATCGATTTCGGCACGGTCCATAAACGGTCCTGTTCCTTGCTAGAGCTTGTCCTGCTCGCCTCTAGGGCAGGTGCGTGCACGCGGCAAGGGGACGGCGAATGTGTGGACAGCGGCGAGCGGGGCGCGAGTTTGCTCCGGCAGCTGGGAATCAATGCGCGGGCGTTGTGTCTTCAGCCGCATCGACCAAGCCTTTGACCGCCGCCATGAAGGGGCCAATGCTCACTGGCTTCGACAAATAGCCTTCTGCGCCGGAGTCGCGGATGCGCTCCTCATCGCCTTTGCCCGCATAGGCCGTCACGGCCAGCACGGGGACCGAGGCAAGATCGGTATCGGATTTAAGCGTGGCAATCAGATCAAGGCCAGACACATCCTGCAGCTGGATGTCCATGACCACCAGATTGGGAAAGAAAGCGCGCGCGCGCTCGATCGCTTCATTGCCATCTGCAACGGGCTCGACGGCAAAGCCGCCTGCCTGCAGGACATCGCAGAAAAGTTTTCGATTCAGATCGTTGTCCTCGACAACGAGGATTCTCTTCGTCATTGCGCCCCCGAGTCCATCCGTCATAGGTAGCGGAAAGCTACTCTTGGAATACTCCCAAAACGGGAATGCTACAAATGCCGAGCTTTGTAAAATGATGTCTGCGGATGCTTCCGCCCTTGCGCTCGCGGCGCTCGGCTGGATCATGCAGTCGGATGATCGCGCGCATCGCTTCCTCGATCTGACCGGCCTGACGCCCGATGGCCTGCGCGCGGCAATCGGGGATGAAGCGACCCACCGCGCTGTTTTCGAATTTCTCGCAGCTTACGAGCCGGACCTTATCGCCGCGGCAAACGCTTTGAACGTGCAGCCCGAAACCTTTGCGAGAGCCCACAGGGAGATTGGCGCATGAGCCGCCCGCTTGTCATCACCGATTGCGATGAAGTCCTGCTGCACATGGTGCGGCATTTTGCCGACTGGCTCGATACAGAGCATGACATTGCGTTCTCGCTCGATGGCAATCCCTTCGTGCAATCGATGACCCGGCGGCAAAGCAATGAGGTGATCGAAGAGAAAGAAGTCTGGTCCCTGCTCGGCGGGTTCTTCGATACCCAGATGGCTCACCAAACCGCGATCCCCGGCGCGGTGGAGGCCGTTAAAGAGCTACAGCGTGATGCAGACGTTGTGGTGCTGACCAATCTGGTCGATCACCGCAATGAAGCGCGCCGCGCGCAATTGCTGGATGTGGGCATCACAGCGCCGGTCTATACCAATCAGGGGCCCAAAGGTTCTGCACTGCAGGCTATAGTGAAAGAGCATAATCCCAGCCGCGCGATCTTTATCGATGATCTGGCGCAGCATCACGCCTCCGCCGCAGAAATCACGCCGGATGTGCATCGCCTGCA
The DNA here is from genome assembly GCF_016019885.1 of Aurantiacibacter sediminis. Classification (GTDB taxonomy): domain Bacteria; phylum Pseudomonadota; class Alphaproteobacteria; order Sphingomonadales; family Sphingomonadaceae; genus Alteraurantiacibacter; species Alteraurantiacibacter sediminis. The sequence goes on from NZ_JAEANY010000001.1 coordinate 584,904, forward strand.
TTTCTGTGGAGAGCCTGCCATCGCCCCGCACATCCCCTGTGCGCACAAGGCCGGCCATGCCAATGCGCGGATAGACAGCTGGGCAGAGGCTCTGCCATGGATCCAGAAAACCCTGCATGGAGATGACTGAAATGTCCGTTGAAGCCCGCCTTGCCGAACTCGGCATCACTTTGCCCAAAGCCGCCGCTCCGGTCGCATCCTACGTCCCGGTCGTGGTCACCAACAACATGGCGTTCGTGTCCGGGCAGTTGCCCTTTATCGATGGCGAGCTGGTGACCGGCCGATTGGGCGAGGATGTTTCACTGGAAGACGGGCAAGCCGCGGCGCGTGCCTGTGGCCTGATGATCTTGGCGCAGCTTCGCGCGACCGAAATCCCGCTCGACCGGGTGGAGCGCGTGATCAAGCTGGGCGCTTTCGTCAATTCGACGCCCGCCTATACCGATCAGCCAAAAGTGGCGAATGGCGCTTCGGATCTGATGTTCGAGGTCTTTGGCGAGGCGGGTCGCCACTCGCGCGCGGCTGTGGGCGTTCCGTGCCTCCCGCTGGGTGCCGCAGTGGAAGTCGATGCTATCATCGCGCTGAAAGCTGATTAAGCCGATGGCAGGCGCGCCTGACTGGCTGACGCGCCAGCCCTATGCGCATCGCGGGCTGCACGATGGCGAGCGGCCGGAAAATTCGCGTGCGGCCTTTTCTGCCGCGATTGACGGGGGCTACGGCATTGAATGCGATGTGCGCCTCAGCGCAGATGGCCGCGCCATGGTGTTCCACGATGCCGATCTGGAGCGGTTGACGGGCAATCCGGGCAAGACGGCTGGCAAGCCCGTCGGCGATCTGACCGCGATGATGCTGCTCGGGTCGGATGAGACTATCCCGACGCTGCGCGATGTGCTGGCACAGGTCGCGGGGTCGGTGCCACTCCTCATCGAAATCAAGAGCGACAACAATACCAATATCCAGCGCATGTGTCGCGCAGTGCGGCGCGATCTGGAAGGCTATTCGGAGAACGTCGCGATAATGAGCTTCGATCCGCGTGTCGGACGCTGGTTCGCCAAGGCTATGCCTGATCTGGCGCGCGGGCTCGTTATTACTGAAGAGGATGCGCGAACCCTGTCGGGCGCGGTCAAGCGGCGCATGTCCGTCCGTCATGCAAAGCCGATGTTCCTCGCCTACGATATTCGCGACTTGCCGAGCCGTTTTGCGCGGGCTCAAGCCAAACGCGGACTCCCGTTGCTGACCTGGACCGTGCGCAGCACTGCGCATGTCGAGATGGCAATAAAATGCGGTGCTGTGCCCATTCTTGAAGGGGCCGGGGTGGCGGCATGGGATGCGGCTTCCTAAATCTTTTGAATGGCTGACACAGAGCTTCGCGCGCAGATAATCGGATCGGTTGGCGATATCGCCAAAGCGGACTGGAACGCGCTGGCGGGCGCGGACAACCCCTTCGTCAGCCATGATTTCCTGAGCATTCTTGAGGAATCCGGCAGCGTCGGTCCGGGCACGGGCTGGCAAAGCGCCGCGCTGGTTTTGCGCGATCAGAATAATACCCTGCTGGGAGCTGTGCCTGGCTATCTGAAAGGGCATAGCCAAGGTGAATTTGTGTTCGACCACGCCTGGGCCGATGCCTATGAGCGCGCGGGGGGCTCGTATTACCCGAAATACCAGATCAGTGCGCCATTTACTCCGGCGACGGGGCCTCGGCTGCTCGTGCAGGATGAGGCGTACGCCGCGCCGCTTTTGCAGGCAGTGATGCAGCTTACTGCGAATAATGGCTGGTCGGGCGCGCATGCGACATTTGTCGAGCCGCAACAGGTCCCGCTATTCGAGCAATCGGGCTGGCTGAAACGCGAAGATATCCAGTTTCATTGGAGCAATCGCGATTATGCCAGCTTTGACGATTTTCTCGGCTCGATGACTTCGCGCAAGCGCAAGGATTTGCGCAAAGAACGGCGTGCGGCGAATACCGGCATTACGATCGAAGCGATTTCGGGCGATGACATCAAGCCGGAACATTGGAATGCCTTCTGGCTCTTTTACCAAGACACCGGTGCGCGCAAATGGGGGACGCCCTACCTGACGCGCGAAGCGTTCGATCTATTCGGGCGGCGGATGGGCGACAAGCTCCTGCTTTTGCTCGCCTTTGAGGATGGACTTCCGATTGCAGGGGCGCTGAATTTCATCGGAAGGGACGCGCTCTATGGGCGCTATTGGGGTTGCCTTGCGGACAAGCCCTTCTTGCACTTTGAGCTGTGTTACTACCGCGCAATCGATGCTGCGATCGAGCGGGGTCTGAAAAGGGTAGAGGCGGGTGCTCAGGGCGGCCACAAGCTTGCGCGCGGCTACGAACCGGTCACCACCACCAGCATGCACTGGATCACCGATCCGGGTTTTCGCCAAGCCGTTTCGGACTTCCTCGAAGCGGAGCGGAGCGGCGTGGCGATAGACCGGGATTACCTGTCCCGTCGCATGCCGTTTCGCCGGGGCGATTAAGCTGCTCGGCTGGTTCCGGTCCGAAGCCATTCGCGGGCGCGGCGCTGGGCTTCGCTGATTTCGCGAGCGGTCATTTCGTCCGAGATATCTGCGCGACACCAGCTGGCAGCTTCGTGGCCTTTGGATGCGGCGAGATTGAACCATTTGTGGGCTTCGATCATGTCACAATCCACGCCGTGGCTTCCGGTCGAGAAGGCGACGCCGAGGTCGTAATAGGCGTTGATGTCCCCATCGGCGGCAGCGGCAAGGCAGCATGCGACCATCATGTCGGCGCCGTTGACATCGGCGGCCTCGACTTTGGCAAATTGTTCGATCTTTACGAGTTCCATGATCGTATTCCCCTGTTCGTAGCCGGTGTCTGGATGCCCGGCCTTTCCGATGGGCCGATGTTTTGACGAACGTGGTCAATAATTGGTTAACGCGCCTCCTGCTTTCTTAACACTTCGCAAATGATGGGCGTGAAAATGCGATGATTGCGGGCAATCCGTGTGCTTCGACAGATTGCTCCTTGTGCGCAACTTTCTCGCCCCCTATAGGCCCGCCCGACCACGGCGCTTTTGCAGCCGGGCGCAAACCGATCCGTTCAAGCGGGCAAGCGCTGCTGCAGCAGGAAAAGCGCACCGAAAGGGATTTGGAGTATCTGATGGCAACAGCCATGCATGATGACATAGACGTACTCGCCAAAGCCAAGCGTGCCCTGCCTGCGGATTACACGCCGAGCGAAGATGAAGAGTACATGTCTGCCAGGCAGCTTAATTATTTCAGGGTCTTGCTGCTCGAATGGAAGAAATCCGTCGTCGCAGCGGCAGAGGGCACTTTGCAGAATTTGCAGGATGGCCCAATTCGCGAGCCGGACCTGAACGACCGCGCATCGAGCGAGACCGATTGGGGTATCGAACTGCGCACCCGCGATCGTCAGCGCAAGCTGATCGCGAAGATCGACTCGGCCATGCGGCGGATCGATGAAGGCGAATATGGCTGGTGCGATGTCACCGGTGACCCGATCGGCATCAATCGCCTGATCGCAAGGCCGATCGCCACCATGACTGTCGAAGCACAGCAAGCACATGAACGACGCGAAAAGATTTCGCGCGACGATTGATCCGTTTTGATACAGTTTGACGGGTGAAGCCCCGCATTAACTTTCACTTAGGGTTTTCAGCCCCAACGCGTGGGCATGATTTAGAAATTTGGCCGAGACGGAGCCAGCAGCGCGCGCTTCGCCATGAACGGCCCCGTTTATCGGGAGTTCGAGTGGACGCAATGAGCAATGTCGATACCCGCCAGGTAGGCCGCGATAGCCTGTTCCTGCTCGCCCAAATCCGGGTGGATGGCGAGGACACGCCGGTGCGCGTCAAAGTTCGCAATTTGTCGGCTGGCGGCATGATGGCCGAAGGCAATCTCAACGTCATGCGCGGGGCGCGGGTGGATGTGGAGCTGCGCAATCTGGGCTGGGTCGCAGGTAGCGTCGCCTGGTGCCAAGGCGATCGCTTCGGCATCGCCTTTGTCGACGAAATCGATCCCAAATTGGCGCGCGCTCCGGTGCAGGGCTCCACAGTGAAAACAGACCGGGATGGACGCCCGATGAGCAGCAATGACCGCGATCGCGGACTTCGCAAGCTCTGAACTAGGGTTACGCTCGCGCTGCTTTCGCGCTTTCGGTTGAAGCGGACCCGCTCCGGCCTTATTCGCAGCAGTATGAGCTGGCGCGCAATCTCTTCACGCATTCTCTCGGCAGGCGCAGCCATGCTTCTGTTGGCGAGCTGCGGCGCAGCAAATGATGGCGCTATCGATATTGCTCTAATCGGCGATGAGGATGCGGTGTTTGCAGACAGCCTGCGCTTGTCACCTGGCGCGCAGCACATCCGCGCAGCAACCCAGTCCGGCCTGGTCGCGATGAACAGGCGCGGTGAAGTCGTGCCGTCGCTTGCAGAAAGCTGGGTGCCGACTGAGGACGGGCTGAGCCTCTTCTTCCGCCTGCGCGATATCGACCGCCCCGATGGCAGGGAATTGACCGCGCAAGCCGTGCGTTCCGACTTGCTCGCCACCATCGGCCAGCTTGAGGGAACATCGCTTGGCCAGGACCTGTCCGTGATCGAGGATGTGCGCGCGATGACGGAGCGCGTCCTCGAAATTCGGCTGAGCAGCCCGGAGCCCTATTTGTTACAATTGCTCGCCCAGCCGGAACTTGCCATCCGCCAGCCTGGCGACGGTACAGGCCCGCTCCTGATCGAGCGGACTGAAGATGGAGCGCGGCTGCAATTCAAGCCGCCGCTCGAACGTGGAGAGCCCGAGGATGAGAACTGGCAGGAGGACGTGCGCGAAATAGATGTGCGCGTGGCCGGGCCGCAGGAAGCCATCGCGATGTTCAATGCAGGCGAGGTGCAATTGGTGCTCGGCGGCGATCTTGGCAGCCTGCCACTGGTCGAAACCGGTCCGCTGTCATCGGGCACATTGCGGATCGATGCGGCGGTGGGCCTATTCGGCCTGCTGATCCGCAACGATGAAGGGATGCTTGGCAATTCGGACGTGCGCGAGGGCCTAGCCATGGCGCTTGATCGCGAAGGGCTTCTCGCGGATTTCAATGTCGACGGATTGACCCCGACGACGCGGCCTGTCTCCCCCGGCCTGCCTGGGGATCCCGGCTTCGTGGCCGAGCGCTGGCAGGATATGGCTCTGGAAGATCGGCAGAGCGAAGCCGTCGCCCGCGTGCAGGCCTGGCGGCAACAGTTCGACGAGGGCGACCTGTCGCAGCCCTATACGATCAGCATAGCGATGGGTCGCTACAATGGCTGGGAATTGCTGTTCGATAACCTTGTGCGGCAATTTGCCGGGATCGATATCGAACTTGTTCGCGCCGAAAGCCGCGCGGCCGCCGACCTTGTGCTGATAGACCGTATAGCGCGCTATCCTGCCCCGCGCTGGTTCCTGAACCAGTTCAATTGCTCTGTCCTGCGGACTTTGTGCAGCGAGACAGCGGACGCGCTGGTGGCGGATGCGACCGCACAAACCGATCCCACCCAGCGCGCCACGCTGATGGCGCAGGCTGAGGCAGAGCTGACGCTGGAGAATATCTACATTCCCATCGGTTCGCCCCTGCGCTGGACTTTGGTGCGCGGCAGTGTCGATGGGCTGGAATCCAACGCCTATGCCTTCCATCCCTTGCCCCCGCTCGCGCGCGTACCCAGATGAAGAACGGGAAGGAGCCTGTTGATGGTGGAAAATCGTAAGCCTGTGCCGATGCAGCCGGAGCCGTTTGACGGCCAGGACGCGCGCCCCGGCGCGATGCATTTCGACATGCCGATGGGCAAGGACGTGCATTCGATCCGGCGCCGCATCGAAATGATGGAACAGGTGCTCGAACGCAGCTTCGTCATTCCCGGCATCAATCGCCCGGTCGGCCTCGATTCCATTATCGGCCTCGTGCCCGTGGTCGGCGATATCATTGCGATGGGCATGGGTGCCTACATCGTGTGGGAAGCGCGCAATCTGGGCCTGCCCAAGTGGAAGCTGATGCGCATGGCCGCGAATGTCGGCTTCGATACCGCGGTCGGCGCAGTACCGCTGGTGGGCGACGTGTTCGACTTCATGTTCCGCTCGAACACCCGCAATTTGCGGATCGTTCGCAAGCATCTCGACAAGCATCACCCTGAAACCAAGGTGATCGATCAGTAGCCGCAGCTCTTGCTGCTCACTCTTCCAGTTCGATATCCCAGTACAGCCAATCCCGCCACGTCTCGTGCAGGTAATTGGGCGGGAAGCTCTTGCCCTGTTGCTGCAATTGCCAGCTGGTCGGTTTGATCGGCTTATATTGCAGTTGCATATTGGCCTGCTGCGGGGTGCGACCGCCTTTCTTCATATTGCAGGGCGCGCAGGCGGTGGCGATGTTTTCCCACGTCGTCTTGCCGCCGAGGCGGCGCGGCACGACATGGTCGTAAGTCAGATCCTTTTCGCTCCCGCAATATTGGCAGGCGAAGCGATCGCGAAGAAAGAGGTTGAATCGGGTGAAGGCCGGGAACTGGTTCGGCTTCACATATTGCCTGAGCGCAATGACACTGGGCACTTTCATGTCGAGCGATTGCGAATGCACCGCGCGGTCATAGCTCGCGACGATGTCGACCCGCTCCAGGAACACTGCCTTGATCGCAGTCTGCCACGGCCAGAGGCTGAGCGGATAATAGGATAGCGGCGTATAATCGGCGTTAAGCACCAGAGCCGGGCAGCTTTCCAGCTTGCGCGTGGGATCGTCCTCCGCACTGCGGAAAACAGCGGCCCGTTCCATCAATTCGGCTTTGAACACTTTGGGTGTCCTCCCGTGATTGGCCTGAGTTGTGCATTTGCACGGGAAAGCGTCAAGACTGTTACAGACAGGCTTTCCACAGGGTTGTGAACACAAGCAGCTTTCTGCCATGGCGGCGGGCAGCATCATGATCGTCACGCGCTTCGCCCCAAGTCCTAATGGTTCGCTTCATCTTGGCCATGCCTATTCGGCCATTGTGTCGCATGATCTGGCGCGAGATGCGGGTGGACGTTTCCTGCTGCGGATCGAGGATATCGATGGCGCGCGCTCGCGGCCCGAGCTGGCCGATGAATTCCGCGCCGATCTCGAATGGCTGGGACTTGAGTGGGAGGAAGTTCCCGCACAATCCACCCGGCTGGCGAGCTACGAGCGGGCCGCAGCGCGGTTGGTCGAGATGGGTTTGCTCTACCCCTGCACCTGCACACGGGCTGAGATTGAGGCGCTGGAGCCGCGCATGGGGCCGCAGGGATTTATCTATCCCGGCACCTGCAAAGGGCGCAATTGGGATCCTGACAAACCGGCGGCGATGCGGCTCGACGTCATGGCGGCGATGGAAAAGGCGGGATCGCTGGTGTGGGAGGACGCCATTACGGGCGAGCAGAGCGCCGATCCGCGCGAGTTTGGCGATGTCGTGCTGGTGCGCAAGGATGCGCCCGCCAGCTATCACCTCGCCGCCACGCTAGATGATGCGGCGGACGGAGTTACTCTGGTGACACGCGGCATGGATCTGTTTCACGCCACCCATATCCATCGCCTGCTGCAAGCCTTGCTCGACCTGCCGGTGCCGCGCTGGCATCACCACGATCTGCTGCTCGATACGGACGGGCAGAAGCTCGCCAAGCGGCGGAGTTCTCCGTCGCTGGCGGATCGGCGCATAAGCGGGGAAGATGGCAAAGAGCTGGCGGAAATGCTGCGTATGGGCCAAATGCCGGGTGGAATAAGCCTGTCACGCTACCCACATGGTGTCACATGAACACATTTCTGACTATCGTCATTATCTTCCTGTCCATCATGGTCGTGGTGTCGCTCGTGCGCGGCGTTATTGCCTTTTTGCAGACCACGAAGGTTGATCTGGAGAAAGGCGGCGCGAATTCGCAAGAGCTGCAGATGCGCCAGAACAAGGCAATGTTCGCGCGGATCAAATACCAGGCCGCCGCGGTCGCGGTCGTGGTGATTCTGCTGCTGGTCAATAGCTGATCAGGCGCGACTGTAGGGGGCAGAGATGGTCAAGTTGAACAAGATTTACACTCGCACGGGCGATGACGGCACGACCGGGCTGGTCGACGGCTCGCGCCTGCCGAAGCATGCTCTGCGTATGGAAGCCGTTGGCGCGGTAGATGAGGCGAATTCCGCCATCGGCCATGCCGCAGTGGTGATGCAAGGCGATCACGCCGCTCACATCGAGCGTATCCAAAACGATATGTTTGATCTGGGTGCCGATCTGGCAACGCCGCTGGGAGAAGTTGGCGGCGAGGATTTCGAACCGTCCGAAATGGTGTTGCGCATGGTTTCGGCACAATCCGAATGGCTTGAAGCGCGTATCGATGCGCTCAACGAAAAACTTGAGCCGCTCAGCAGCTTTGTCCTTCCCGGTGGCAGCGAAGCCTCGGCTCGGCTGCACATGGCGCGCGCCTGTGTTCGCCGCGCCGAACGCCGCCTGACCGCCCTATCAGAAGCAGAACCGGTCAATCCGGCTGCTCTGACCTACATCAATCGTCTTTCGGACTATCTTTTCGTTCTGTGCCGCATCATGAATGACAATGGCGCTGCAGACGTGACCTGGACGCCCGGCGCCAACCGCTGATTGCGCCGGAAAAGCCGGAACATCTCCGCAGCCTGAACCGTTGGTCAGGCAAAGGAGATTTCACCATGGCAAACAAGAAAATCGACAGCCCCGAAGAACGTCAGGCCAAGCTTGCGCCCGAAACGCACAATGACGAACAGGACGATCACCGCATGCAGGCTCAGGAGGTGTCCGAGCAGGCGCAGGCGACAACCAGCGAAACCGTAAGCCCGCTTGAAAGCAAGAAGGTGAGCGAATCCATCGGTGTACAAGGCGCATCGAAGCAGGACATGATCGACCAGATGTCTGAAATGGAAAGCTCTGGTCGCATCGATATGGATGCCTATGCAGGCGAGCCCAATCATGACGACAATGTCGACAAATACGGCAAGAACAAAAAGCCGGATGGCCTTCGCGGTGATGGCACCTGATAGCCTAGCTGTCGGATTGCTCTGACAGCCGTTTCAATTCGTACAACAGATCGAGCGCCTCTCGCGGGCTAAGCCTGTCGGCATCAATCGCATCGAGACGCTCACGTAGCGCGTCCGTGTTTTCATCCTCGGGCGCGATTGCGTTTGCGAAGAGGGGCAGTTCGCCAAGACCCGCAGCAAGGCCGCCCGTTTCATTGCGGCTTTTCTCCAGCCGATCGAGCACGCCGCGCGCACGTTTGACAACGGGTGCGGGTACGCCAGCAAGCTTTGCCACAGCCAGCCCATAAGAGCGATCTGCCGCGCCTTTGGCCAATTCGTGCAGCAGGACGAGATCGCCCTTCCACTCCTTGGCGCGGACATGGTGCAGGCTCAGCGCCTCGCAGGTCTCCGCCAGCCGCGCCATTTCATGATAATGCGTCGCGAAGAGGCAGCGGCTCCTGTTCGTTTCATGGATGGCTTCGGCCACCGCCCAAGCAAGCGCGAGGCCATCATAGGTTGATGTGCCCCGCCCGACCTCGTCCAATATCACGAAACTGCGCTCGCTCGCCTGGCTGAGGATCGCGGCGGTCTCCACCATTTCGACCATGAAAGTCGAGCGTCCGCGTGCGAGATTGTCCGCAGCACCAACGCGGCTGAAAAGCTGATCGACAAGTCCGATCCGTGCAGCCTTGGCAGGGACGAAACCGCCCGCCTGCGCCATCAGGATAATCAGCGCATTCTGCCTGAGGAAAGTCGACTTACCGCCCATGTTCGGGCCGCCGACGAGCCACAGGCGATCGGTTTCGCTGAGCGCGCAATCATTGGCGACAAAGCGATCGCCGCTCTGCGCCAGCGCGGTTTCGACCACCGGGTGGCGTCCTGCTTCGATGTCGAGCACAGGCTCTTCGAGGATATCTGGACGGCACCATTCGCCTTCGCTCGCCCGTTCGGCTTGACCCGCGGAAACGTCGAGGCGAGCGAGCGCAGCAGCCGTTTGCGCGATAGGCTCGCGCCGACTGGCGACATGGCTCGTCAAGTCCTCGAAATGCGCCTCTTCAGCGGCAAGTGCGCGGCCACCGGCCTCGGCAATCCGGCCCGCTTCCTCGTGCAGGGTCAGCGAATTGAAACGCACCGCATTGGCCATCGTCTGGCGATGGGTGAAGCCGCTGTCCGCCGCCATCAGCTTGTCGGCATGCTTGGCGGGGACTTCAATGAAATAACCGAGCACGCCATTGTGCTTGATCTTGAGCGAAGGCGTATCGGTTTCCTCACGATAGCGCGCCTCCATCGCCGCAATCGCGCGGCGCGCATTGCCGGACACTTCGCGAAGATCGTCTAAAGCGTGATCGTAGCCGCTTGCGATAAAGCCGCCATTGCTGCGTTCAGTCGGCGGGGAAGGCACGAGTGCGCGGCTGAGCAGATCGGTCAGTTCGGCATGACCGGTCAGCGCGGGTAGCAGTGCGTTCAGCAGAGCTAGGCGGTCCGGCTTGCTCGCCAGCAAATCGTGCACCCGCCGTGCCTCGATCAGGCCATCGCGGATCTGTCCCAGATCGCGAGGACTCCCGCGCCCCGCCACCAGCCGCCCGAGCGCACGCCCGATATCCGGCAAGGCGCGCAAGAGCCCGCGAAGGTCTGCGCGCAGCAGCGGATCGGCGTACAGGTAATGGACCAAAGCCAGCCGGTCCTCGATCGCACCTTTGTCCGCCAGCGGCGCGGAAAGGTCATCCGCCAAGAGCCGTGCGCCAGCACCCGTGACGCAGCGATCAATCGCCGCGATCAGCGAATGCGCGCGGCCGCCCTGCTGGCTGGCAAGAATTTCCAGGCTCGCACGTGTTGCCTCATCCATCGCCATGTGCTCACCCGACTGGCGCGCCTGCGGTGGCAGCAACAAGGGCAGTGTGCCGCGGCCGGCATGGTCGAGATACGCGATCAGCCCGCCTGCCGCCGCCAGCATGGGCCGGCTGAACTGGCCGAACCCGTCGAGTGTTGAAACGCCGTGCACTTTCTTGAGCGATGTCTCGCCCGCATCGCTCGCAAAATCTCCGCGTGGGCGGAACACGGCATCTGAGGGTGCATCGCTCCAATCGTCGGGCGCGACAATTTCGCTGGCGCCTATCCGGGCGAGTACTGCACCGACGCGTTCGGCTGCGCATTCCTCGAGCGTCATCGCGCCAGTGGAGATATCGCACGACGCCACGCCGATCGTGCCACGCAACTCGCATAGTGCCGCAAGGACGTTGGACCGTCGCGGTTCGAGCAGCGATTCCTCGGTCAGCGTGCCTGCCGTCACGAAGCGAACGATGTCGCGCTTCACCAGCGCTTTGGAACTTGGCGTGCCTTCCCGCTTGGCGCGCGTCTTTGCTTCGTCGGGCGTTTCGACCTGCTCGGCAATGGCGACGCGGCATCCGGCTTTTATAAGCCGCGCGAGATAGCCTTCCGCCGAATGCACCGGCACGCCGCACATGGGCACAGGCTCGCCATTGTTCTCCCCGCGCGTGGTGAGGGCGATATCGAGCACACCTGCCGCTTCTTTCGCATCGTCGAAAAACAGCTCGAAAAAATCGCCCATGCGGTAGAACAGCAGGCAGTCCCCGGCCTCGGCTTTTAGGTCGAAATACTGCTGCATCATGGGTGTTGCGGAACCGGCCATCTGGCCACCATCGCTAGCGGGGTTCGTGATGATTCGGAAAGGGCGGGGCGCGAAACTTTCCCCTGCCAAACCCCTATCGCTTTGGCCCAACTCCTTCTATGCGAGGCCGCAATAGAGGAGAATGAGTCTTGGACGAAAAAGAGAACACCAGCTTCACCACTCGCGAAGCGCTTTTCTATCACGAGACCATCCGCCCCGGTAAGATCGAAATCATCGCCTCCAAGCCGATGACGACGCAGCGCGACCTCAGCCTCGCTTATTCACCCGGCGTTGCTGCGCCAGTTGAAGAGATCGCCCGCGATCCCTCGCTGGCCGCGAAATACACCGCGCGCTCCAACCTTGTCGCGGTGATTTCAAACGGCACCGCCATCCTCGGCCTTGGCAATCTCGGCGCGCTGGCTTCGAAGCCGGTAATGGAAGGCAAGGCGGTGTTGTTCAAGCGCTTCGCCGATGTCGATTCCATCGATATCGAACTCGATACCGAAGATCCGGACAAATTTATCGAAGCGGTCGCGCTGATGGAGCCGAGCTTTGGCGGCATCAATCTGGAAGATATCGCCGCGCCTGAATGCTTCATTATCGAGCAAGCCTTGCGTGAACGGATGAACATTCCGATCATGCATGATGACCAGCACGGCACCGCGATCATCGCGGCGGCTGGCCTGATCAATGCCTGCCATCTGACCGGGCGAGAGCTGAAGGATTGCAAGATGGTGGTGAACGGCGCGGGTGCCTCTGCGCTCGCCTGCACCGCGCTCATCAAATCGGTCGGCATTCCGCATGAAAATGTGATCGTGTGCGACCGCTCCGGCCCGATTTACCCGGGCCGCGACAATGTCGATCAGTGGAAAAGCGCGCATGCAGTCGATACGCCGCACAGGTCCCTTGAAGAGGCGCTGGAAGGCGCGGATATTTTCCTCGGCCTGTCGGCTGCCGGTGCGCTAAAGCCGGAATGGGTGGAGAAGATGGCGGATAACCCGATCATCTTTGCCATGGCCAATCCCGTGCCCGAAATCATGCCGGATGAGGCCAAGCGCGTGCGCCCCGATGCGATCATCGCGACCGGCCGCAGCGACTTCCCCAATCAGGTTAACAACGTCCTTGGTTTCCCTTTCATTTTCCGCGGCGCGCTCGACGTCCGGGCGACCACTATCAATGAGGAGATGAAAGTCGCCGCCGCCCGAGCCATTGCGGAGCTGGCTCGCGAGCGTGTGCCCGACGAAGTGGCCGCCGCATATGGCATCGATCACAAGTTCGGCACCGAATATATCATCCCGGCGCCTTTCGATCCGCGCCTGATGGAGCGCGTATCCTGCGCGGTGGCCAAGGCGGCGATGGATTCCGGCGTGGCTCAGGACCCGATCGAGGATTTCGACGAGTATACGCTGCAATTGCGTTCGCGCCTCAATCCGACGTCTTCCGCGCTTACCCGTGTCTATGAGGATGCCAAGGCCAATCCGAAGCGGATGGTGTTTGCCGAGGCGGAGGAGGATGTGGCGCTGCGTGCGGCGATCCAGTTCCGCGATTTCGGCTATGGCGAGCCAATCCTCGTCGGCCGCACAGAGAAGGTGCTGCAAAAACTGCGCGAACTTTCGGTCGACAACCCCGAAGATTTCGAAATCGCCAATTCGGCCAATTACGAAGATATCGAGCCGATGGTGGAGTATCTCTACAAACGGCTCCAGCGGCGCGGCTATACCGAGCGTGATGTGCGCCGCATGGTCAATCAGGAACGTAATGTCTTTGCGGCGTTGCTCGTCGCTCTGGGGCATGGTGACGGGATGATTTCCGGCCTCACCCGCACGTTCAGCCAGACCGCACGCGAAGTCGCGCGCGTTCTCGATCCCAAGCCCGATGCAACGCCGTTCGGCATCCACATGGTGGTGGGCAAGAACCACACGACTTTCCTTGCCGATACGACGATCAATGAGCGGCCCAGCGCCGAACAGCTCGCTTATATCGCCAAGGAAACTGCCGCCGTTGCCCGCCGCATGGGGCACGAACCGCGCGTAGCTTTCATGTCCTATTCCACTTTCGGCAATCCTGCGGGTCAGTGGCTTGGCAATATCCGCGATGCAGTGGCCATCCTCGATGCCGAGGATCCGGGCTTCGAATATGAGGGCGAAGTCGCGCCCGATGCTGCGCTTAACCCTAAGGTCATGGCGCTTTACCCGTTCAGCCGCCTATCCGGCCCCGCCAATGTGCTCATCATGCCCGGCCTGCAGAGCGCCAATCTTTCGGCAAAGCTGCTGCGCGAACTATCGGGCGATGCCACCATCGGCCCGGTTCAGATCGGCATGGAAAAGCCTGTCCAGATCGCGCCGATGACGGCGATTGCACCTGAAGTGCTCACGCTGGCGGTGCTGGCGAGCGCAGGCGTAGTCGGTTAGCCCGGCTTCGCCTCTTCACCCAGCAAGGCGGCAATCACGTCCTTCATGTCGGCATGCCCATCGCGGGCATTGTCGAGGCAAGTCTGCAATTCATCGCCACCCTCGGCATCGCCGACACCTTTGGCCAAAGCTGTAAGAGCTTCGTAGGCGGCAAGTCCGTAATGCGTGATGCGCAAATATTGTGCGACGATCATGGCGTCGCGCGCCTCGTCGGTGTCGAATTGCCGGGCAAAAGCGCGCTCCTCGGCCTCTTTTACCAGCCCCGCCATTCCGGGCGATCGGTTTGCCTCCGGATCGGCGTCATGCCGGTGAAGCGTGGCTGTAACGATGTCGAGACCATCGGAAATACCGCACACGCCATTGGTAAGAGCCTCCACCAGACGCGGATGGCTGGCGGCATCGCGCAGACGCTTGGTAAATTCGAGCGACTGCCGGTCGGCGCTCACCATATCCTGCAGCTGGTCGATATAGATCGAGTTGAAATCGCTCACCACGCAATCTCCGAACCGTCATAGGCGACAAAGCGGTGCTCCGCCTTCGATTGGCCCTCGATCACATCGAGCATACCTGAAACGCTGGTATCGACATCGATCAGTGCATTCGGCCCTCCCAGATCGGTCTGTACCCAGCCGGGGTGGAGCGACAATACGCCCACGCTGCGATCCTTGGCATGCTCTTCAAACAGCGAGCGCGCGAAGATGTTCTGCGCTGTCTTGGACACGCGGTAAAGGTTTGCGCCGCCCGATGAATCATCGATCGAGCCCATCTTGCTGGTGAGCATGGCTATTGTGCCGCCTTCCTTTATCTGCGGCAGTATGGCGAGCGCTGACTGGATCGGCGCGGTGGCGTTGGTGTGGACGATGTCCGCTACATTATCGTGTGCCAGGGCATCGAGCGGCTGCGGTCTTTCGCCCATGATGCCGGCATTCATGACGAGAAGATCGAGAGTGCCCTTTTCAACACGATCGCCGAGCGCTTTCACGCTCGCCATGTCGGTGACATCGCAATTGGCGATTGTGATCGCGCCATCGCTCGCATCGGCGGCAGCGTGCAGATCATCGCTGCGGCTGCGCTCTGTCGCGATAACCTTGTAGCCGCGCTCCACGAGATGCTTCGCGAAACCGAGGCCGATCCCACGCGATGCGCCCACGACGATGGCTGTCTTGTCACTCATGCAAATGCTCCTGATGCTTTAATGTATCAGCGAGCCAAAGCGGCGGTGGTTCCGCCAGTTCTCGCGTGATCAATCCCCTGTACGGCGGAAGCGGAAGTACCAGACTTCGTGGCCGTAAGTATTGCGCGCCTTGTGCTCGTAACGTGTCTCCGGCCAGCCGGAGGGGCGATTGCGGAAACTGTCCGGCCCTTCGGTTACCCATTCGAACTGATCGGTAAACCGCTGCATCACCATCAGCGCATGGCGGACATAGACCGGGTGATCGGTGCCGAAGCGGAACTCGCCGCCTGGCTTAAGCTTATCGGCGATCATCTGCACCGGCCCATCATTCATCATGCGGCGCTTGGCATGCTTGTTCTTGGGCCATGGATCGGGGTGCAGCAGATAGAGCATCGTCAGCGCGCCATCTGGAATGCGGCTCAGCACATCCAAGCCATCGCCGTGAAAAATGCGTACATTGCCCAGGTTCTGGTCACGCACATGGGTGAGCGCCTGCGCAACGCCATTGAGGAACGGCTCGGCACCGATAAAGCCGTGATTGGGCAGCAAGTCTGCGCGGTAGGCGAGATGCTCCCCCCCACCGAAGCCGATTTCGAAATGCAGCGGAACATCCTCGCCGAAGAGCGATTTCGCAGTCACTTCACCTTTCGCAGGCGGTGATATGCGCGGCAGCAAATTGTCGACCAACTCCTGCTGCGCGGCACGCAGCGGCTTGCCCTGGCTGCGCCCATACAGCCGGTTGAGTGTCGTCGGATCGCCTACTTTGAATGCTGACATGGCCGCCCCGCTAATGCGGCGGCGGCGCTCTGTCCAGATTCGTGAAGGGGTTGTGGAGTGGCAGGCCAAGCCCTAGGTCGCGCGCGATATGGAACAGGCACTTGCACTTTTCGAAGCCCAGCCCCTCTGGGCGCAATCGCTGATCGGGCTGATCCTGCTGGCGGTCGCTGCGCTGCTGGTGAATTTCCTGCTGAAGAAAGTGCTGCTGCGACTTGCTGCACCTTTCCTCGATACGCGCACGCTGACGGCAGACAAAGCCGCAGCCCGGCTGGCGACGGTCGCTCCGCTGCTGCTGATTGCGCGCGGAATCTATCAGGTGCCGCATTTGCCGGAGGAAGTCCGGCAGCTGATCGAGAACGTCGCGATGGCCAGCATTATCCTGAGCGTCGCGATGGCGATCAGCAAGGGTCTCGATTACGTCAACGAGATTTACAATCGCACGCCGCAGGCCCGTAATAAGCCGATCAAGGGTTACATCCAGGTCATCAAGATCGTCGTCTATTGCGCGGCCGCGATCCTGGCGATTGCTGCGCTGATCGAGCAGTCACCGCTGCTTCTGCTGTCCGGCCTCGGTGCGATGGCGGCGGTGCTGCTGCTGGTGTTCAAGGACACGATCCTCTCACTTGTCGCCAGCGTGCAGCTGTCGAGCAACGATATGCTGCGGGTGGGAGACTGGATCGAAGTGCCCGGCATGAATGCCGATGGCGATGTCATCGATATCGCACTGCATACGGTGAAAGTGCAGAATTTCGACAAGACGATCGTCAACATCCCGACCTATCGCCTGATCGCCGACAGCTTCCGCAATTGGCGCGGCATGTCCGAAGCCGGCGGGCGGCGGATCAAACGGTCGCTGCCGCTCGACCAGAACTCGGTGCGCTTCCTGTCGGACGAGGAAGTGCAGGGCCTGCGCCGCTTTCGCCTCCTCAACGATTACCTTTCCGCCAAGGATGCTGAGCTGCGCGAATGGAACGCGCGCGAATTGGCGGGCGATACCAATCCGGTGAATGCGCGGCGCTTTACCAATATCGGCACATTCCGCGCCTATGTGATCGCTTATCTGAAAGCCCATCCGGAGCTTTCGACCGAAGCCTTTACCCTGCTTGTCCGACAGCTGGAGCCGACGCCGCAGGGCCTGCCGCTGCAGATCTATTGCTTTACAGGCACGACCGTGTGGGCGGAGTATGAGCGTATCCAGGCCGATCTTTTCGATCACCTGCTGGCAATTCTGCCGGAGTTCGGATTGCGTCTATTCCAAGAGCCGAGCGGCCTCGATTTCACCAATCTGCGGAACGCCAGTTGAGATTAGTCGCAGCGGCTCTCGAGCCAAAGACGAGCGGCCTCGACGTGGTCGGCAACGTCGTCTTCAAAAGGCACATCGGCTGGCACGCCAACATTGTCGAAGGGCTCCTCCGGCAGCCGCATAGACCGGGTCATCGGCCAGCGCAGGGTATAGTCACCCGAAGGCGAGGTCGCCTCAATAACGTTGGAATAATCGATAACCCCGGCGGTGGGTCCGCCGAAGAAGGTGACCTTGTCGCTGAAGCGCGCGTCAATCGCAAATTGGTCGCCGGATGAGCCTGCACCCTCAGCCAGGATGCCGACGCGCTGGGGAAATTCGTAAACTTGCGGATAGGTCTCGATGCTTACGACATCCTCGCCGAGCGGTACATATCGGGCACCGCTTTCCGCGCGCGCCATCACGCTGGCTACCAGATCGCGCACTTCCTGCGGCATGGTCTCGTCCGCGCCGAGTTCGCGTAAATACGCAAGATTGCGCGGCGACGCCCGCAGCTCCGCGCCGACTGTATAGATCGGCCGGGTGTAGAGATACGCCATCAGCGGCGCATAGGTGAGGTCCGATCCGCCGCTATTGCCGCGCATGTCGATGATGAGATTGGGCGTAGACGTAATCGTCTCGTGATGCTCTTCGAGCAGAGCCGCGAATTCGTCCGCCGCCTCCATCTGGAAATGCGGCACGCGCAGAATCACCGTATCCTCGGAAAGTCGCGTGAAAGTGAAGGCATAGGGCAGGTCGAAGATGCGATAGTGCCGCTGCGGACCGGTGTCCGGATAGGGGTCTGGCGGCGAAACGATATTGGACTGGATGGCCAGATGCCCGTCGCCAAACCATTCCAGCAGCGCCGACATCGCATGGATGCGCGCTTCTGGATTTGCGGCAATCCGCTCATTCATCAGCGAAAGCTGCGCTTCGTAATCTTGCCGGTCTGCCGTTTCGAACCCTGCATATTCCCGCTCGATGATACGGGTCAGGAACATGATGTCGCCATCATATCGGGTGGCCTGCGCCATCACTGCGGAAGGTGCGAACGCCAGAATGGCCAATAGAGTCGCGGCGATGCGGGAGAATAGTTCCATGCGGCGCAGCTTATCTGCGCGCACATGAATGGCAAGCGACAAGGGCAAAGGAAAACCCCGGTCGCGGTTTTGCGCGTCCGGGGTTTTCTCGGGTACCCCCCATTCGAAAACGGGTTATCGCAGCCCGGGGTTCAAGCGGGCATTAAAGAGATTCTCGGATCGCCTGCGATCCGCAAGGCCGACCGGCCGTCGCGCGGTTAGCGCCGAATCCAAGCGGGCGGATGTTCGCGCCGGCGCTTGAGGAGAAGATTACGCAGCTTCCTGCTCTGCGTCGGGATCGCGCAGCACGTAGCCGCGGCCCCATACGGTTTCGATATAATTGTCACCGCCGCATGCGCTCGAGAGCTTCTTGCGCAGCTTACAGATGAACACGTCAATGATCTTGAGTTCGGGCTCGTCCATTCCGCCGTACAGGTGGTTGAGGAACATTTCCTTGGTGAGCGTCGTGCCCTTGCGCAGCGAAAGCAGCTCGAGCATCGCATATTCCTTGCCGGTCAGGTGGACACGGGCGCCGTCGACTTCGACAGTCTTGGCGTCGAGATTGACTGCCAGCTTGCCGGTGCGGATGATCGACTGGCTGTGGCCTTTCGAGCGACGCACAACGGCGTGAATCCGGGCAACCAGCTCATCGCGGTGGAAAGGCTTGGTCACATAATCGTCTGCGCCGAAGCCGAAGGATCGGATCTTGCTGTCCATTTCGGCGATGCCCGAAAGGATCAGGACCGGCGTCTGCACCTTGGCGACGCGCAGCTTCTTCAGCACGTCATAGCCGTGCATATCCGGCAGGTTCAGGTCGAGCAGGATGATATCGTAATCATACAGCTTACCCAGATCGAGGCCTTCCTCGCCCAGATCGGTCGAGTAGACATTGAAGCCTTCGGTGGTGAGCATCAGCTCGATTGCTTTTGCCGTTGTCGGCTCGTCTTCAATCAACAGAACGCGCATTATGGGTCCCCTTGTGTCCCCGTTGGTAACCTCCCGATAGGAGGTGTTGCCATGAATTAACCACGGCACTTCTCACCAAAAAAGGTTAATAATTTGTTTCCGGCGTTAACACTTTCTCGGTGAGTCTTTCGGGTGACACCCGGGAACCCGTTAATTTTGGCGGGTTTTGAGGTTGGGGCATCTCAACATTTTCTACCAACCGGCGGCAGGATGGTTAGTCCGACTCCAACGCCTCGACGATCGCCTGCCAGCTGACCAGCTTGAAGTTCTGCGCGGCTGGCGCGTTCAGGCCGTCCTGCGCCACGAAGAGCCCTTGCGGGTAATCCGGGCCGAAATTGCCGAGGGTGAGGTCGATGCCGTCGGTTTCCTCTGCCGAACCTTAGAGCCCCTCGCCAATCGCGAAGCGGCCCAGCGGCGCCATGTCAGGCAGGCGATAGACCGCAAAAGCGTTGTCTCCCTGGCTCGATGCGACGAGGTAGCCGCCATTTGCGCCATCAGGAGCCAGCGAAAGCCCTTCGACATCGGCCACCAGATATTGGTTGTCGATCGGGGCGACCAGCGCGCCTTGCGTCGCCCCATCGGCGAAACGCCAGATGCCCGCCACTTCCTCGCCGACATAAAGCGTTCCGTCGCGATCATCGAAAACGCACCCTTCGGGCTGTGTCGGGACGGAGAATTCGCGAATAAGCGCGGTCTGCGGCACTTGGCCGTCGGCCCATTCCGCTATTTCATATTCGCGTAGCGCGCCGTTTTTCAGCACTGCCAGCACGGTAAGCGCGCCATGGGTGGAAAGGCACAGGCCGTAGCCTTCGCCCGGGCCGCTCGGCACGCGGCCTACAGGCTCCATCTCACCTGCCGAGGTATTGAGCGTGTAGAACACGATATGCGAATTGAGCGGATCGTTCCGGTCGCTCGCAGCGACGAAGACGGTGCCGTCTCCCAGCTCAACGAGGTCGACATTGTTGACTTCTCCGGCGTCGGTGAAGCTCAATATCTCGCCCTCGAGATTGTAGACATAAAGGCCCGCTTTCTTGTCGGTCGCCACAATCAGGCTGGCGGAGGGATCGCTCGGGTTGCGCCAGATCGCCGGATCATCCGCCGCATCATCGTTCTGCGTACCGACAGGTACAGTCTCTGCGTGTGCCGCTACCGGCGCGGGCGGCAGGCCTACCGGCGTGGTTGCACACCCTGCCAGGAGGGCGGACATCGTCGCGATTGCCAGACTGCGCATCAGAAGGTCACCCGCACACCGCCCTTGAAGGTGCGGCCATAGATTTCATACTGGTAATTGTTCTGACGCCCGCCAACGGTGTTGTAAGCGAAATATTCCGCATCGGTCAGGTTCACCGCCTCTACGAAAATCTGGAAGTTCTCCGTGATGCGATAGCGTGCGCTGGCATCGAGCTGGAAGTGACTGTCGACAAAGCGATCCTCTTCCGGCGAACCATTAAGCTCATCCAAGTAATCGTCGCGATATGTGCCTGCCAAACGCAGGCTGATGGGGCAGCGCTCATATCCGATGACGCCGTTGAGCGTGTGCTCCGACGTTGCCGGCAAAGCGATGGTGCGCGTCGGGCCAACAGCGCCCAGTTCGCCCACGCCGCTATCGGGAACATCGCCGCTCGCATCCGTCCAGGTGTAATTCGCCTGCGTGATGATGCCATCGAAGGGCGCTGGCAGCATGTCCCACTGCATGGCAAAGCCCAGTTCGACGCCGAAGATTTCTGCGCTGTCTCCATTAAGCGGGATCACCGCTTCATCGAAGGGAATGCCGTTGAAAACGAGGCGATCGCCATCGCTTTCATACTCGACATTGACGATGTAGTTCGACACATCCTTGTAGAAGATGCCTGCGCTCACCGCGCCATTGCCGCCAAAATAATAGTCGACGCCAAAATCGAGGTTCCAGGCTTCGTAGGGTTCGAGATCGGGATTGCCGAATTCGCCTTCCACCTCGTCATCATCGTTCTGTTCGGTCACGAAACGCGGTGCAAGCTGGGAAAAGCCGGGGCGCACAAGGCTGCGATACGCGGCGGCGCGGAAGACGAGATCTTCCACCGGCTCATAACGGATATTCAGGCTGGGGAGGAAATAGCCGTAATTGCTGCTGGTAAGATTCTGATTGACGATGACGGTATCGTCGGCGGCTATCATGCCATTTGGTAGCGTGCCGTCTTCCTCGATCAGCTGCACGAAATTGCCGACGATATCGGTCTGCGTGTGCTCATATCGCACACCGCCGATCACCAGAAAATTATCGGTTTCCCAGCGGCCCAACAGATAGGCGGCATAAACGTCTTCCTCGACCGCATAATCCTCAGCCGCGCTGTCGAACTGACTGTCGATCGGCTGGAATTCGAACTGGTCGAAATTGGCGAAGAAGAAATCGGTCGGTTCGGTCAGGCCGGGCAGCGGCGAGAGATCAGTGATGCGATAGGTCGGGCCTTCGCCCAGCACATCGGACAGCAGGTAGCCGTCCAATTCGTAAAACGCGATATCGCCATTGAATGTCTTGTCGCGCCAGCGGCCCTTCAGGCCTGTTTGGAGAGTGAAGACACTGCCATCGGACACGAATTCACGCGCCACATCGAATTGCAGCGTGTATTCCTCATCCACGGCGTCCGAAAGCTGCGTCAGCTCGACATCGTTCAGCTCGTAAGTTGACGGATCGAAGAAATCAGCAACGCCGGTGACCGAGTAGAGCGGCACGCGCGGGTTGGAATAGTCGATTGTCGCCACAAGGCCGTCACCTTCGAAATCACGCTCGAAAGTCGTCGGGTCGACACTGTTGTCTTCGCGCTCCGATGATCGGGCATAGCTGCCCATATATTCAACGGTCCATGGGCCGCTTACGGTCTCGCCGCCAAGGCTCAGCGAATAGATTTCCTGCCGCTCGAAGCGGTCCTTCACATCGCGCTCCACGGTGATGCCATATTCCTCGCCCGGATCGGAGGGGTCGAAATCGGCATAGGTCGCGGCATTGCTCGTGCCGCCGACCAGCGCATCGCCGAAATCGAAAGTCAGGCGGCGGCGGAACTCCTGATCGTCGAAGCGCGAATAGAGGCCGCGCACATACCATTCAGTGGTGTCGGAGATAAGGAAATCCAGACCAAGCGATCCGCTGATCCGTTCGCGCTCCACATCGTAGTCGCGATACTGGACTTCCTCGGCATAGACGAGTCCGTCATTACTCTCCCAATCATCCGCTTCGATATTGTCGGTTTCGAAGAAGCGGTTGTAATAGGAAAGGCCGCCCGAAATGCCGATGCTGTCGGTCAGGCGATAGGCAAAGTTCGCACTCGCCTTCGGGTTCAGTTCTTCGGAATATTCATTGTAGCTGCCCTCTGCCGAGAGGGTGAGGAAATCGCCGCGGCGATCGAACGCGCTGACCGTGTTGATCTCGATACTGGCGCCGATCGTGTCGGCATCCATGTCCGGCGTGAGCGATTTGCGCACCTCGATGCTTTCGATGATGTCGCTGGCAATCACGTCCAGCGCGACGGCGCGGATATCGCCTTCGGGCGAGGGAACGCGTACGCCGTTGATCGAGGTGGCATTCAGGTTCGGGTCAAGACCCCTCACGGCCACAAAGCGGCCCTCGCCCTGATCGTTCAGCACGTTGATGCCCGGCAGGCGGCGCAAGCTTTCCGCCACGTTCTGGTCCGGGAACTGGCCGATGGCATCGCGGCTCAGCACATCGACGATGGTGTCCGACGCATATTCGCGCGCAAGCGCATTCGACTGGTTGGCGCGCTGGCCGTAGACGAGGATGCTGGAGGCATCGTCACCGCCGAGCAGGAAGTTCGCGGTGACCGTGCCCGTTTCCGGCACGATAATGGTCTGGCTCTCACTCGGCACGCCCTGGAAGCGTGCTCGCAGCGTGTAAGTGCCTGCTGGAACGTCAGCGATGCGGAAGCTGCCATCGCGCTCCGTCACCACCTGCCGGCCAAGCTCGACAATGCTGACGACCGCGGATTGCAGCGAGACGGTTTCGGTCTCATCGACGACGACGCCGACGACGTCCCCGGCAAGGGCAGGCGTGGCGATTAGTGCGAGAGCGGATGCGCTGGCACTGGCGAGCAGGCGAGTGGATTTCATGATGGACCTCCCAGAAAAGATGGGAGGTGATTAGGCCGCGCGTGTGTCCGTCCGATTGCGGATCGGTGACAGCCGAATGGCAATTCTGCGACTTGTTTGTCACGTTGCACGGCGGCAACATCGGGCGGCGCGACTGATTTAGTCCGCCGCGATCCCTACGACGGCCACCCGCGTCCCATCAGGACTCACCGCGATACGCGTCGCGCTGGCGAGGCCGTGGTGGGCGAGGTCGGCGATCACCTCCCAGCCCTCTGCCCCCTCGCGCCAGCGGTGGAGCTGCGTGCCTTCGATCTGCAGGATCGAGCCGTCGGGCGCCCAGGTGTAATTGGCATTGGTCCCGGCAATCGGCGTGATCGGGCGCACGGCGCGGCTTTCGGGATCGACCGCCTTGATCCACACCTCCTCATTGGTCTGCCGGTGAACGAAGCTGAATTCAGAGGTGCCCGGGATCAAATGCGGGGAAGCGGGCACGGCATGGCCGCTGACGAAATGATACGCCTGCTCGCCCGCATGGCTAAGCGCGACGTTGAAGCCATAGCGCGACCAGAACAGCACGTCGCCGCTCGCATGGTTGCGCGCGAAATAGCCGACCGGCTCGTCCACCCCTGCTGTTTCGAGCAGCCACACGGGATTGCCGGGATCGGCGCGGTCCACTTGCCAGATCGAGCGGTTGCGCTCGAACACGACAGAGATCGTGCGATTGTCGGGCGAAGGCGTGGGCGAATATTCGTTCTCCGGCGTGCGGGTGATCTGTGTGTGCGTGCCGGAGGCAATGTCATACTCCCACACATCGGTCTGCGCGCCATCGCTGCGCGAGTAGACGAAACTGTCGCCGCCCGGCGTGAAGAACGGTTGGTTGTCGTAGAGCGTGGGGCGATTGGTGGTGTTGATGCCGCCCGAAAGCGCGTCGTCCGAGGCGGAGGCATCGTAGGCAAAGAGGAAAATATCCGGCTGCGGCTCGGGCACGTCTTGCGCGAGGGCGGGGGTGGCGAGCGCTAGGCTGCCGAGGATGGTTAGGGGTGGGCGGTTTGACATGAAATTTTCGGTCAATCGTACTTTTTGAGGAAATATATCGATTGATCGAACCTGCGTTCGGGGGAAAGATTCTCAATTCCTGCACCAAGTATGATTTTGTCAACGACATCGCGTGAGATCCGAGGCCTATATGCGCATTCATTTGTCATATATCTTCGCGTCACCGTGCCGTTGACTGCAAAATCTTTATCGCTTTGGTGTCCGTAGGTCATCCCAGAGTAGATATCATCGATCGAAGGCTTTCCTGATTTCGCAAACTCAAGGAAATACCTAGCTAGGCGAAGCGCGCTTCGCGCAGGTCGGCGGATCGACTTCGTTCCCACAGAACCCGCAGCTTGATCGCAAATCAACCTCGCTAATCCAAAATTGCTCCATACAAATAGGTCAAAAGCTTTTTCAGAAAGTGCTGGAGACTTACCTTGGGTTTTCCAGATTGGCTGAAGAACAAGCGGGATTTGATCCTTCCAAGAAGCGCGTTCGAATTCCTGAAGGCAACCAATCGCATCAGGCAGTATTGAAAGCGCCTCGACTTCATTGCCCCAGTCTTTCACACCGTTAAGACGGTGAACGAAAATCTTTTGTAATTCTCGAGCGCTTAGACTGCTATTAGCAGCCATCGACATAGCGCAATACTTGCTAGTAGCTGGGCGAATTACCAGTTCTGGCCCCCATTCTGTCTCTGATCGCTTGCACGTCGTGTGATCTGGAACCACCGTCAGTTTCACTTCTAGAGCGCGATATTGTTTATCTTCCACGACTTGATGGTCAGCGCTCTTTTTGGCCCTGGATACCACGAGATCCACGCGCTCCAACGGACCATAGATTGTATTTGAATAGTCCTCAAACCGACCTTCGAAATTGAAATAAAGTTGATCAGGAGCCGTTTTCGTACCGAAAACTTCATCGATACTGATCGCCCTATTTAGGAACTTTTTCTGCGGTCCGATGCACAGGTACATCGCGTCAATTGATTGCGCTCGCATGTGGCAAGCAAGTGATGCAGGGAATGTGCTGTTAAACTGATTCTTCCCCCACAAATCAGCGCCCTCACGGTTTGAATTTGTGATACCAAACAGCCCGCCTTGGAAATCAGGTTTCCCCATCCACATCGCCCTGTGCAAAATCATCCACTTCGGATGCATCTAGTTGGTAATGCACAGCCTGTCACTTGTTTGTGCGGCTCAGGCGGGTATTGTGCTTGTCGTATGAGGCAATCGCTTTTTCACAGCACGCAGCCAAGACGTTCCAAGAACGGAGAGCTTTTATGAAAATCGTCGATCTTTTCTGTGGTTGCGGCGGTTTGTCCCTTGGCTTGGAACGCGCAGGATTCGAAATACTGTGGGCGTGCGACAACTGGGACAAGGCTGTAAATGTATATGCTGATAATTTCAGCCATCGCGTTGAAGAAATGGATGTCAGCAATGTCTTTAAGACAGCCAATAAAATACGTCCCCTTGGCGTGGACGGAATCGTGGGCGGGCCTCCGTGTCAAGATTTTTCGACAGCTGGCAAGCGTAGCGAAGGTGATCGGGCCAACCTAACCAGAAGCTTCGCAGATGTGATCGCTGCAATTCGACCCACGTTCTTCATCATGGAGAATGTCGCGCGTGCGAAGTCGAGCAGGGCTTACGCCGAAGCTAGCGATTTTCTTAGGAGTCAAGACTACGGGCTCACAGAAGTAACTTTGAATGCCAGTTTGTGCGGGGTTCCGCAGCGCCGGAAGCGATTTTTCTGTATTGGGATACGGGACTTGCCAGACCAATTCTTGGAGGATGTGATTCAACGCAATCTGGCTGCGAAAGAGATGACGGTCCGGGATTATATGTCGGATGAAATCGATTTCGAATTCTATTACCGGCATCCACGCAACTACAATAGACGAGCAGTCTACACGATTGATGAACCGGCTGCGACGGTTCGTGGAGTGAATAGACCCGTACCAAGTGGTTATCCTGGTCATCGTGCGGATGCAGCTCCGATTGATCAAAGCATCAGAGCGCTTTCAACATCGGAGCGTTCACGACTGCAAACTTTCCCGAGAGGTTTCACTTGGGATGCTGCCAAAACTCATCTGGAATTGATGATTGGAAATGCGGTGCCCGTCGAGCTTGGTCACTATGTCGGACGATGCTTAATGGAGGGCCTTGGATGCGCTGCCAGTCATGATGGAAAAATTGCGTCCTTTGGCTAGCCGAAATGCGCGCAGGCCGTCATTAATCACCCTACTGGAGGGGTCGTTCATTTTAGCTTGAGGGCTACTTCGATTCTCATCCCATAGCCGCCAGCTTCTTCGCCCGCCTCCGCTGAACGCTCGACCCAATCCCGATCGCCTCGCGGTATTTCGCCACGGTGCGCCGCGCGAGGTCGAAGCCTTCGGCTTTGAGCAGGTCTACCAGGGCATCATCGGACAGGATTTTCTTCGGGTCTTCGCCGCCTCGGCTCTCTGGCGTCCCTCACCCCACAGCCATCTCGCCCCCAGCCTTCTCAATCCCGAACGGCAGTCTGCCCCACACCCGTTCGTGGATAAAATACAGGATCAGCTTGGTGAAAATCTCCAGCCCGCCGATTGATAGGGCGGTTGCGGCGTTGCCGGTGAAGAACCACGCGAGCAGAAAGGTGTCGAGCGAGGCGATGGTGCGCCACAGGGCGGTTTTCACCGTCGTGCGCCGCATCGTTTCGCGGCTGCGTTCGCTCGCGGGGTTCTTGCCCCACTGGATCGCCTGCCACGCGCGTTCGTGGAGGAAATAGAGGATGAGCTTGGTCGCGACTTCGGTCGCGGCGATCAGGCCGGCGGTCTTGACCGCGTCTTCCTGCGCCAGCTCCATACCGAAAAACGGGCCGAGATAGGTGATCAGCAGGTAGGAAAGGATCAGCGTGTCGAGCGTTCCGACCGCTCGCCACGATATGGCCTTGGCGACCGAGCGCCAGCGCTTGATGCGTGGGTGCTTGTGCGGGGCGAGCGACGGGGCTTCGGGCCCGAAGAAGGGTTGTTCGGCGTGTTCCCTCAACTGCTCCGCGCCTCGGCCTTAGCCTTGTCCGCCATGCGGTTGCGGCGTTGCTGTTCGGACTTCGCATCGGCAAGGCTGGTGTAGCGATAATCGCCCACCCGGTATTCGAGGACCCATCTGGCGCTCACGCCCTTGGGCATGCCATCCGGCACGGGAGGGGGTGCAGTGCTGCCGCCTTCGTTTTCCCATTCATTGGTGCCGAAGGGGCTGGAGCGCAGGCTGTCTTGCTCGATATTCATGGGGTGACCTTTGCAGCGGGAGGCGTTTGCACGGTGAGCGTTTTGGTCCCACCGTGCCTTTCGGGCCGTTGGTCATCCTCAGCGTGGCCGGGCCAGCCCACGGTCGGCAGGCTATGGCCGCTGCGCCAGTCGGCGATCCGCTGGGCGAAAAGATGGCTCCGGTCGCGCAGGTCCAGATCGCCCTCGCCAAGCGCCGCATGCTGCGCGCGCAGTATGGCGAGCTGATGATCGTAGAGCAGTTCGTTCATGGACATGGGGGCCTCCTTCAAGGAGCCGGAGGATCGGGGCAGGGACCCGGTCGGCACCGCAAGCATTGCTGCCCTCGGTGCCGCGCCGGTTTCTTCAACCCTGATCAGCCCTGCTGATTGCGGGCCTGTTTCTCATGGGAGGACTCGTCGGCCTGCATTTGCAGGTTGGTGGCGCGCTTGTGCCCGCCGTCAACTTCGGCTGTCTCGTAAGAGAAGCGCTGGTCGACCTTGGGAGCCTGAGCTTCCTGCTGCAGGTCTTTCTTCTTGAAAGGCAGGGCATCACCGCCCTTTTCCGGGACGATCGTGCCGGTACCCTTGTCCTGATTGTAGGATTTGATGTTGCCGAAATGGGCCATGATATTTCCTTCCTGGAGAGTGCAGCGCACCAGTATTGGCCACGGCTGCGGCTAGGAGGCTCAAAGGATGGAAAAAGGGGCGCGTTCTGGCGCCGGTCAGACCGTCTATTGCGACTGGTAGCTGATCTATAGATGGTGGCGAGGGGCCTGAATTACAATGGCTCTCAACAGATTAACTCATTGCCGCCAGCTTCTTCGCCCGCCGCCGCTGGACGCTTGAGCCAATCCCGATAGCCTCGCGGTATTTCGCCACGGTGCGCCGCGCGAGGTCGAAGCCTTCGGTTTTCAGCAGGTCCACCAGCGCATCGTCGGACAGGATCTTCTTCGGGTCTTCGGCGTCGGTCAGTGCCTTGATGCGGGCTTTTACCGCTTCGGCGCTCGCGCCTTCGCCGTCTGCGGACGCGACGCCGCTGGAGAAGAAGTATTTCAGCTCGAACGTGCCGCGGTCGCAATGGAGGAACTTGTTGCTCGTCACGCGGCTGACGGTGCTTTCGTGCATTTCGATGGCTTCGGCCACTTTGGCGAGAGTGAGGGGTTTCAGCTCACTCACGCCCTTGCGAAAGAAACCGTCCTGCTGCTTCACGATCTCCGCGGCGGTTTTGAGGATGGTCTTCTGCCGCTGGTCGAGCGCCTTGATCAGCCAGTTGGCATCGGCGAGCTTTTCATTGAGCCAGCTTTTCGCGTCTTTGCCCGGGGAGCCCTCCTTCAATTCAACGTAATAGCTGCGGTTGACCACAAGGCGGGGCAGGGTCGCTTCGTTCAGCTTGATGTCCCATGCTGCCTCACCTTTGCCTTCGGTGATCAGCACATCGGGCACCACCGCGCTGGCGCCGCTGCCGCCGAACGCCAGGCCGGGCTTGGGATTGTAGCTGCGCAATTCGGACAGCATGTCTGCCAGATCCTCGTCATCGACGCGGCAGATACGCTTGATCTGAGCGAAGGCACCCTTGGCGATCAGATCGAGGTTGTTGATCATCACTTCCATGCACGGATCGTAGCGATCGGCCTCCTTCGCCTGCAGCGCGAGGCATTCGGAAAGATCGCGCGCGCCAACGCCCGTCGGGTCCATGCTCTGCACGCATTCGAGCGCGCGCTCGACATCGGCGAGCGGGACGTTCAGCGCGTTTGCGACGTCCTGCAATTTGGCGGTGAGATAGCCTGCCTCGTCCAGCTGGGCGATCAGGTGATGGGCGATGAAGGCGGTATGCTGGCACGGCGCGCAGGTACCGACCTGCTGCTCGAGATGATCGGCGAGGCTGAGCGCAACATCCTCGCGGTTTTCGAGGTCGAAACCCGAATTCTCGCCGCCGCCCGATGCCATGGCTTCGGACCAGTCGCCGGTGTCGCGGTCCCGGTCGAGTGCGCTCTCGTCGATATCAAGGGCGCGCTCACCATCGCCGGGAGTGGAGTCATGCAAGTCGGGTTCGGCAGGTTCTTCGCCGTCGCGCTCGCGCATTTCGCCCGCTTCCAGCAGCGGATTGCTTTCCAAAGCATCGCCGATGAAGGCCTCGATCTCGAGGTTGGACAGCGCCAGCAGCTTGATCGCCTGTTGCAGCTGCGGCGTCATCACCAGCGATTGCGATTGCCTGAGGTCGAGTCTCGGGCCGAGAGCCATGGGATTACCTAACCAGCATCACAGCTCGAAATTGTCGCCGAGGTAGAGGCGCTTCACATTCTCGTCAGCCACCAGTTCCTGCGGGCTGCCCGCGAAGAGTACCTGGCCGCCGTAAATGATGCAGGCGCGATCGACGATGTCGAGCGTTTCGCGCACATTGTGATCGGTGATCAGCACGCCAATGCCGCGCTGTTTCAGGTCTTTCACAAGATCGCGGATATCGCTGATCGAGAGCGGGTCGATCCCGGCAAAGGGCTCGTCCAGCAGCATGATCGACGGATTCGCTGCAAGCGCACGGGCGATTTCGCAGCGGCGGCGTTCACCGCCGGACAGCGCCATGGCCGGGCTTTCGCGCAGGCGGGTGAGGCCGAATTCGTCGAGCAGGCGTTCGAGCTCGCTGGCGCGCACGTCCTTGTCCGGCTCGACCATTTCAAGCACGCAGGAAATGTTTTGCTCCACCGTCATGCCGCGGAAAATGCTGGTTTCCTGCGGGAGGTAACCAAGGCCGAGGATCGCGCGACGATACATGGGCAGCTTGGTCACATCGACACCGTCCATCATAATGCGGCCGCTATCGGGCTTCACCAGCCCCATGATCGAATAGAAACACGTCGTCTTGCCCGCACCGTTGGGGCCGAGCAGGCCGAGCACTTCGCCCTTCGCCACCGTCAGCGAGATGTCAGAGAGCACGCTGCGCTTGTCATAGCTCTTGGCGATGGAGACGACTTCCAGCCCGCCGCTTTCGGGCAGGTCCGGCGCGGCGTTGGAGGGCGCTTCGGCCATGGATTCGGCCAGCGCTTCCTCATCGATCAAATCGGTTTCGAGCGAGCTCATAGCCTCTCCATAGGCACAGGTGAGCGGCGTTTGAAGGGTGTTTGGCAAGATTCCTGCATGCCGCCTGTCATTCCGCCCCGCTGCTGAACATTTGGTTGATGCGCTTGCAACTATGCCCCGCTTGGGACTAGGCTCCTGATTCTCTGGAGAGGGAGACGCGCAATGGCAAAGGCGCTTGCCGATACTTCGCACACGCAAAAGCGGGCGGAACAGGCAGAGCACAGCGGCACCGCATGGCACCGCAAAGCAAGCGATCACATCGCTTATGGTCTGCTGGTGTATACCGGCATGCATATTTTCTGGACGATGACCCAGCTGAAAAGCAGCGGCGGCTCTGTGCTGCCCTATTTCGCGCTGGTCGTGCTGGTGATCGCCATCATTCCGGGCTGCCGCTATCTGGAGCGGCGGTGGGAACAGCTGGCTGCAAGCGGGGTTGATGATGCGACCCTGGCGCCGATGTTCAGGAAGGAGATGGGCTTATTCTGGCTTTGCGCGATTGGCTTGCCGATTGGCCTGACACTTCTGTTCAAGGGCGTGGCAGCGCTCTTCTGAGGTTCTTTTCCATTCTACTGATGGGCGTTCTGCTCGCGCTGGCTGCGCCGGTTATGGCTGCGGTGCCAGCTGCCGATGCGCCTGCTGAGGAAGTTGATGCCGCCGCCGCGCCTGAGCCGCGCTCTATGGAAACAGAGCAGACGGAGGGCGAGGATGAGCGCATTACCGCGCGTCTCAGCGAAATCTTTGCCAATGTACCGAGCCTCTCGGATGTGACGCCCACGGTCAGCGAGGGCGTGGTAACTTTGTCCGGCACCGCGCCGGACGATGCAGCAATCGCCCGCGCAGAGGCGATTGCATTGGGCTTCGATAGCGTGGTGACAGTCGAAAATTCGATCGAGCGCGATGTGTCGGTTGATCTCGGCGAAGGGATCGGCGGAATAGAGGACCGCGTTGCTGACATCTGGCGCATGCTTCCGCTGGCGGGGCTAGCCCTGGCCGTGGCGATTGCAATCGCGCTGCTGGGCTATCTTCTCGCATCCTTCCGCCCGCTATGGAATCGCATCACTCCTAATGCCTTTCTGGCCGAATTGATCGTCAGCGCGATCCGCTTCGTCTTCGTCGTGCTCGGCATTGTCATTGCGCTCGACATGATCGGGGCGGGCGCGCTGATGGGGGCGGTTCTCGGCGGCGCAGGCGTGATCGGGATCGCGCTGGGCTTCGCGATGCGCGATACCGTGGAGAATTACGTCGCCAGCCTGATGCTCTCGCTTCGCCAGCCATTCCGCGCGAATGATCATATCGTGATCGACGGTACGCATGAAGGCCGCGTCATCCGCCTGACCAGCCGCGCGACCGTGATCCTGACGCTGGACGGCAACCATTTGCGCATTCCCAATTCCACCGTCTTCAAAGGCACGATCCTCAATTACACCCGCAACCCTCAACGAAGGTTCGACTTCGCGCTGGGCGTGGATGCGGATGACGATGCGGAGGCAGCGCGCCAGCTGGGCCGCGATACGCTCGCAGGGATGCCGTTCGTGCTGGACGATCCCGCACCCGAAGTCCGCATTAGCGAAGTGGGCGATTCCAACGTCGTGCTGCAATTCTTCGGCTGGATCGATCAGGGCAAGGCGGATTTTTTCAAGGCTAAAAGCCGCGCAATCGCGATTGCGAAAGTTGCGCTGGAAGAGGCCGGCTTTGCCTTGCCCGAACCGATTTATCGCCTGCGCTTCGATCAGCGCACCGCAACCCTCCCATTCCAGAACGTGGGCGAGCGAGGCGATCGGCCAAAACCTGCACCCGCGCCATCGCCTACCCCGTCACCGACGCCCAAGCACACCGACATTAACGCAGATGTTGCCCCGGAAGACGAAGTTGCACGCATGGTAAAGGAAGAGCGCGACCACGCAGGAGGCGATCATGCTGACGACCTTCTCGATTCCTCCCGCCCGGTAGAGTGAGGCGGCAGGCCTAGCGACCCCGCATGTCACCCAACTGGGCGACTGCACAATTTCACAGCGACCACTAGAAGCCCGGCTTTTTCAGAAGCTGGTGTATCACAATGTCTCGAGACGATCCGAAAACTGCGATCACGCAGATTGGAGCCGCGAGCGCTCAGCCGGAGCGCACGCCGACGGTGTTCGCCATTATCGATAGTGACGCAACGCGTGGTCAATTCATCGCGCAAACGGTGATGGATGCCGGGTATCAGGCGAAAATCTACGATAACAGCCGCGCCTATTTTGCTGCCTATGCCGAGCCGAATGTACTCTTCGCGCATGATGAAGGCTCCACCATGGGCGTCTGGGTCACGGAAATGGTCCGCTCCGGGCTAAGGGCGCCGCGGCTGGTCGCCTATTCGGAGAAACCTTCAGCAAGGAAAATCCTCGCAGCACTTGCAGCGGGGGCTTGCGACTATGTGAAATGGCCGTTCGGAGACGAGGCGGTGAATGCAATTGCGACCCGCCGCGTCGAGCCATCGAATTTCCTGTGGCATATCGCACATGGCGCGGTGAATGCACGCGAACGGGTGGCCAAGCTTTCCCAGGTGGAGCGCGACGTCCTACGCTGCCTCACCACTGGCAGCACAAATGAGGAAGCCGCCCAGCAGCTGGGAATGGAGCCCGAAACAGTCAAAAGCCACCGCGCGCGTCTGATGGCGAAAATCGATGCTCATTCGATCTCCGAGCTGACCAGGCTGCAGATCGATCTGGAAAATTACGATCGCCTGGCAGAATGGGGCGAAACCGCCGAAAACTGAGCTGGCGATCGTCCTCTTGGGCCCCCAAGAGGGGGCACCCTTTCGCCATCGCCGATTGCGCGCTACACTCGCCGCGGGGCAAGGAGGTGTGCGAAGGCCATGTACCGCATTATCGCCGCGATCGATAAAAGCACCGACCCGGCTGAGGTTCTGCAGGTGGTCGGCCAGGGCGCACGAATCTATGGCGCAATCAGGCACAGCTACCATTTCACTCCGATTTTTGAGCGGCAGACATCAAGCAAGGCGATCGTGGAGGCGTCCGGCTTTCCGGAGAAATGGATTGCGATCTATGACGATTTCTCTTTCCGGAAAAACGATCCGATCCCCGAAACCATCATGGATCGCGGCAAAGTCACCACATGGGAACAGGTGCGCGAGCAATTGCGCCTTACCAATGAAGATGCGCGGGAGTTTTTCGGCGCGCTCGATGCAAGCGGCTTGCTGCACGGCATAGGCATACCGCTTTACGGCCCGCGCGGGCGCAATGCCTATTCTTCGTTTGGTTTTGCCGAAGCGCTTGCGCCGGATTCTGATGGAATTGTCGCCGCCTTGCAGACAATTGCGCAGGCAGCGCATCGCAGGATCTGCATGTTATTGGATGCAGACGCGATGCAGGATGTCAGGCTCTCCGATCAGGAAACCAACATCATGCACTGGATCGCCCAAGGCAAATCCAATACCGATATCGCGACCATTCTCGACATTTCGCCCAATACGGTTTCGACGCATACGAAGCGGATTTTCCGCAAGCTCGATACCTCGGATCGGGTCACTGCGACTGTGAAGTCGCTAAAGCTTGGGCTCATCTCTGCATGAGCCAGAGATCAGGCAAGAAGACCGAGCGTGACTGAGGCGACAACTCCCCTTCAGCGGCTCGACGTTCTGATCGACAAACAGGGCGCCACGCTCGCTGCTATCGGGCGCGAGGCTTTGCGCGCGGTCGTCAAGGCCATGCCGACCGCCAATCGTATCGTCGATGAAAGCGACGGGTTGCTGCGCATCCATCACACGCCCGGGATGAGCCTCGATCACACCATCGTGACCGTCAGCTTTCACGGATATTGGGTGACCTATGATTTCCCGCAGGGTGACCGGATGATCGATTACGATGAATTGCTGCGCCGCGCGAGCAAGGGCATGTATCACTATGTGATAGAAGGGCCGGGTGATGTGAAAGATCGCGAAGTCGAATGGCTGCTGAATGAGGCAGCCGACCGCGCCGATCCGCCGCCCAATCCGGAGAACCATTCGCGGTTGTTTTTCATCGAGGATTTAATAGCAAAACGCCCGGACGCTTAATCAAGCATTCGGGCGTTTTTCTGTCAGAAATTCAATTAGCCGTTTTTCGCGCGCTCTATCGCTTCGACGACAACACGCTTGGCTTCTGCTGCATCGCCCCATGCGCCGATGCGGACCCATTTTTCGGCTTCGAGATCCTTGTAATGGGTGAAGAAGTGCTCGATCTGCTGGAAGATGATGCTTGGCAGATCCTTGGTTTCGCCAACGTCCGAATAGTAGGGGAACGTCGTGTCGACCGGCACGCAGACGAGCTTTTCATCGCCGCCATGTTCGTCTTCTAGATTGAGCACGCCAATCGGGCGAGCGCGGACAACGCAGCCGGCCATGAAAGGCGAGCGGGCGATCACCAGCGCATCCAGCGGGTCGCCATCGGGCGAAAGCGTGTGCGGAACGAAGCCGTAATTGGCCGGATAGCGCATCGGCGTGTGCAGGATGCGGTCGACAAACAGTGCGCCCGACTGCTTGTCGAATTCATACTTCACCGGCTCGCCGCCCGTCGGGACTTCGATGATGACATTCAGACTCTCCGGCGGATTATCGCCCGTCGGGATATGTTCGATACGCATGGAATGCTCCGTTCCTTAAGGAATCTGGTGGCACCCCCTCCCAAAACTGGGCGAGCGCCTAGCCGATAGCTTATGGTTTGGCGAGAGGGATTTGCGAATTAGACGAAGGTGGGTAAGGGCAGCGGTCATGGCAAAAGGCAACACACCGCAGGCGATCCGCGGAACGCAGGATATTTTCGGACCCGAGGCGGAGGCATTCGCTTTCGTCGTCGAAACATTCGAGCGCGTGCGCAAGCTCTACCGCTTCCGCCGCGTGGAAATGCCGGTTTTCGAGAAGACCGAGGTTTTCAGCCGCGCGATTGGTGAGACGACCGATGTTGTCTCCAAGGAAATGTATTCGTTCGAGGATCGCGGCGGGGACTCTTTGACCCTGCGGCCCGAGTTCACGGCCGGGATCGCGCGCGCTTTCCTCACCAATGGCTGGCAGCAACATGCGCCGCTCAAAGTCGCAACGCACGGCCCGCTGTTCCGCTACGAGCGCCCGCAGAAGGGCCGCTATCGCCAGTTTCACCAGATCGACGCCGAGATCATTGGCGCCGCAGAGCCGCAGGCCGATGTCGAACTGCTGGCAATGGCCGACCAGGTGATCCGCGAACTGGGCATCGAGGGCGTGACGCTGCACCTCAACACGTTGGGCGATGGCGACAGCCGCGAAGCATGGCGCGCGGCGCTGGTGGAGTATTTCAGCGCGGTGAAGGGTGAGCTTTCCGAAGATTCGCAGGAGCGGCTGGAAAAGAACCCGCTGCGGATCCTGGACAGCAAGGATCGCCGCGATCAGAAGTTTGTCGCCGATGCTCCCAAGATTGACGCCTTCCTGTCCGCCGAGGCCAAGGCTTTCTTTGACGCGGTGACGAGCGGGCTCGATGCGGCAGGTGTCAAATGGAAGCGCGCCGAAAGCCTCGTGCGCGGCCTCGATTATTATCGTCACACGGCGTTCGAGTTCATCCCGGACGAAGGCTCGGCTGCCGCCGATGCGCTGGGCAGCCAGAGCACGATCTTGGGCGGCGGTCGCTATGACGGGCTGATGGAAAGCCTCGGCGGCGCACCGACGCCTGCTGTGGGTTGGGCTGCGGGGATCGAGCGGCTGGCTATGCTGGTGGGTGACCATCAAGAAAGCCAGACTGATGTCGTCGTCGTAGTGGAAGACGATGAAATGGTTTCGCAAGGTCAATCCGCCGTCAGCGCCATTCGCGATGCTGGCCTGTCCGCTGAGTTCATCGCCTCGGGCGGAAAGAAGAAGCGTTTCGACAAGGCCGTAAAAGTCGGCAGCCGCGTGATCATCGCCATGAGCGACGGTGAAAGGCGCGTGCGCTATGATGAGGGTTCTCCCGATCTCGAAAGCCTCGCCGCGACATTGCGCTCTCTCGATCTCGACGCATGACCATCCCTGCCGAACGTCTTCGCCAGATCGCCAATCGCTTCGCCGAGCTCGAGGCGCGGATGGCGTCTGGGCAGTTGGAAGGCGAGGAATTCGTCCAGGCTTCGCGCGATTATGCCGAGCTGGAGCCGGTGGCGAAGTCGGCTGCCGAAGTGCAGGCCATGCGCGAGGAGATCGCGGGGCTCACCGAAATGCTCGCCGATCCGGAAATGAAAGCCATGGCGGAAGAAGAGCTGGAAACGCTCAAAAAGGCGCTTCCGCAGGCCGAGCGCGCACTGTCCATCGCCATGCTGCCCAAGGATAGCGCCGACCAGCGCCCTGCCATGTTGGAAATCCGCGCGGGCACGGGCGGGGACGAAGCGGCGCTGTTCGCGGGCGATCTTTTCCGCATGTATGAACGTTACGCGGCGGAGAACGGCTGGAAGGTCGAGCCGGTCAGCATGAACGCAGCCGAAGTTGGCGGGTTCAAGGAAATCGTGGCGAACGTTACCGGGCAGGGCGTGTTCGCCAAGATGAAGTTCGAGAGCGGCGTCCACCGCGTGCAGCGCGTGCCCGTCACCGAGAGCGGCGGTCGCATCCACACCAGCGCGGCGACCGTTGCGGTGTTGCCGGAGCCGACCGAGGTCGATGTCTCGATCGACGACAACGATCTGCGGATCGACATCTACCGTTCCAGCGGTGCAGGCGGTCAGCATGTGAACACGACCGACTCAGCCGTGCGCATCACCCACGTGCCCACCGGCATCGTGGTCGCGATGCAGGACGAGCGCAGCCAGCACAAGAACCGCGACAAGGCGATGAAAGTGCTTCGCGCGCGGCTCTATGAAAAGCGCCGCGAGGAAGCCCACGGAGCAGAGGCAGAGGCGCGCAAGGCGATGGTCGGCTCGGGCGACCGTTCCGAACGCATTCGGACATACAATTTCCCGCAAGGTCGGGTGACCGATCACCGGATCGGACTAACGCTGCACAAGCTCGATGAAGTGCTCGCCGGCCCTGGTCTGGGTGAGCTGACCGATGCTCTGATCGCCGAAGACGAGGCCAAGCGGCTTGCTGCGCTGGCGGACTGAAGGATTCCGCTCATGCTGAGCTTGTCGAAGCATCGCTTTATCTTCTAGCGCAGTCCCGGAAGTGAAGGACGACCCTTCGACAAGCTCAGGGTGAGCGGTATTGTTAGTGTCCCAAGCAATAAGAGAGGCCGCCGCGCGCCTCGCCGAGACGTCCGACACCCCGCGTCTGGATGCCGAATTGCTGATGGCGCATGCGCTTGGCTGTTCGCGTTCGGACCTGTTGCTGCGGCATCAGGACACAGCCGCGCCTGCTGCGTTCGCGGAGCATCTCGATCGCCGCATGCAGCACGAGCCGGTCGCTTACATCATCGGCGAACAGGAGTTTTACGGGCGACCGTTTCGTGTCACTCCCGATGTCCTGATCCCGCGCGCTGACAGCGAGAGTGTCGTCGACGCGGCGCTGAGCGCAGCACCAGAAGCGCGGCGCGTGCTCGACCTTGGCACAGGCTCCGGCGCGTTGCTGCTTACGCTTCTGGCCGAGCTGCCCGAGGCGCAGGGTATAGGGATCGAACGCTCGCAGCCTGCTCGCGCAATTGCCGTGCGCAACGCCGATCAGCTTGGCGTTGCTCACCGCGCCGAAATCCGCTCAGGCGACTGGACGCAAGCGGGATGGGCCGACGGGCTGGGCCGCTTCGACCTCATCATCGCCAATCCGCCCTATGTCGAGACCGATGCCGATCTCGCGCCCAATGTGCGCAATTTTGAGCCTGCCGAAGCGCTGTTTGCTGGAGCAGATGGACTCGATGATTACCGGATATTGATACCGCAACTCCCCGATCTGTTGACAGAAAATGGCGTCGCTGTGCTCGAAATCGGCGCGTCTCAGACAGGACAAGTATCTGAAATATCGAACAATAATGGCTTTTCCGCACAAGTCCGCCTGGATCTGGGCGGGCGTGATCGTGCGGTGATCTTGCGATTAAGGCTTGGCAAAGGCGAATCGACTAGTTAACTCTCGAATCAGGACGGAAAAGCAGTTCGATTGCTTTCCGCCTCAACTCCGACATTTGTTGGCTGGAGCGGATGAGCCGCCACAGAACTATGCAGATGAAGGGCTAACACGCACCCGTTTGGGTGCCTTGCGCAAAAGCGCAAATCCGCCAGGCCAGGTGGCCGGGGATCGCAACAAGGAAGCGAAGTTCCTTTGAATAGTAATCGCAATAACAATCGTCGTCGTGGTGGTGGTGGTCGCAACAACAATCGTGGCGGCGGCAATCCCATGCAGAACAACCGGATCGACAGCCGCGCGCGTGGCAATGCCCCGCAGCTGCTCGACAAGTACAAGAAGCTGGCGCAGGAAGCGCAGCTGAATGACGACCGGGTGCAGACCGAATATTACCTGCAGTTCGCCGATCACTACTTCCGCGTCATTGCTGACAGCAAGGCACAGAAGGAAGAGGCGCAGGCGAAGAAAGCTGCCGAACGTCAGAACGATCAGGGGCAGGATAATTCCTCTGATGATGATGACGATCGCCAGAATGACAGGAAGCCCCGCGGCCGGAAAAACACGCGCCCGCGCAAAGGTGATGCCGATCAGGACAGCGGTCAGGAAGGCGAAAGCGGCGATCAGGGGGAGGATGACAATCCCTTAAACCGCGATGATGAGAAGCCGAAGAAAGAGCGCAAACCGCGCCAGCCGCGCAAGAAAAAGGATGAAGGCGCTGGCGAGAGCAATCTCGATCCCGGCGTGCTGCCGCCCGCTATCGCGCGCGGTGACGATGATGCCGCTGGCGATGACGCTCCGAAAGCTCGCAGGGGCCTGAAGCCGCGCCGCAAGCCGAAGGATGACGGCGAAGAAGCGCTCGAGGCCGTAGGCTAACCACGCGGAAGTCTGGCGGGTAGGGAGCAGGAAAGCTCAGGCATGACGGCTCCTGCTGCACAGGCTTCTCACCGGCGCTACCCGATAATCGACGCGATGCCGCGCCGGGCATGGGCGTGGTCGATCGGCCTTGGTCTCCTCGCTGCGACGGGGTTTGCGCCGCTCGGACTGTGGCCGGTCGCGCTCATCGCGATGGGTCTGTTCGCCGTAATGATTGCGCGCAGTGCAAGCTGGAAGCAGGCGCTCTGGATCGGCTGGCTGTTTGGCTGGGCGCATTTCACCTACGGCAATAACTGGATCGCGACTGCATTCACCTATCAATCGGAAATGCCCGCTTTTCTCGGCTGGCTGGCGGTGCCGCTGCTGGCGATCTACCTCGGCCTCTATCCCGCGCTCGCTGGCCTTGCCGCGCGGCTTGTCGTCCGGAGTGGGCCGGGCTGGAGCTTCGCGCTGGTGCTGTCAGGTGCGTGGATCATTGCCGAATGGCTACGCAGTTGGGTCTTTACAGGCTATCCGTGGAACCCCTTTGCGATGGCGCTGCTTGGCCCGTTCGACCGGCCGGGGCTCGCCGCGCTTTCGCCGATCATGGGCACCTATGCGCTATCGGGGATCGGGGTGCTGCTGGGCACGGCGCTCGTGCTGCTGGCGGCAGAAAGGCGCTGGCGCGTTGCCGTGCTGGTGAGCGTTCTGCTGGCCGCAGGCATGTACTGGCCTGCCACCACGACGCGCGAAGGCACCCAGGTTGTCACTATCGTGCAGCCACAGATTGCGCAGCCAGACATCTCCGATCCGCGCCGCTACGAAGCCAATTTCCTAGAGCTCGCTGGGCTTTCCGCACGCGCAGCCGATCAACCATCCGGTCCGCGCGTGGTCCTCTGGCCCGAAAGCGGCATGGCGGACTACCTGCGTCCCGGCTATCCGCAGCGCTATTACGATGCGACCACCGCGCTCGGCAGTCCCGAATTCGCGCGCCGCCGAATTGGCGCCACGGTGGGCGAAAACAGCGTACTCCTCACCGGCGCGATCGATCTGGAAATCGGAGAGGATGAAACGGGCTATGTGCGCGCGCTTGGTGCTCGCAACGCCGTAACTGCGCTGTCGCCCGAAGGTGAAATCCTTGCCGGATATGCCAAGGCGCATCTGGTGCCCTATGGCGAATATCTCCCCATGCGCGGATGGCTGGAGCCGATTGGGCTGAGCCGCCTTGTGGCCGGCTCTATCGATTTCTGGCCTGGGCCGGGTGCGCAGACGCTCGACCTGCAAGAGTTCGGAAGCGTCAGCCCGCAGATATGCTTTGAGATCATCTTCTCAGGGCAAGTCGTCGACCGCGATGCGCGTCCCGATTACATTTACAACCCGTCGAGCGAAGGCTGGTTTGGCTCCAACGGTCCGCCGCAATTCCTCGCTCAGTCACGCATGCGCGCGATTGAGGAGGGGCTGCCCGTGCTGCGCGCGACGAATAATGGCTATAGCGCCGTGATCGATCCGCGCGGCGTGGTGCGCGCCTATCTCAGGCCGAGCGAAGAAGACCGGATCGACGCGGTAATCCCGCCTCCCGCCAGCCCCACACTGTTTGCCCTAATGGGCAATATACTCCCGATTTTATGGGCAATCTTGCTCCTCGGCCTCGGTATCGTTGCAAGAGGGCGGAGAGCCAGTTAGAGCCGCCGGCTGAATATCCTATTCGATTTAATGAGAAGGCAATCTCCAACATGCGCCAATCCTACCTGTTTACGTCCGAAAGCGTCTCCGAAGGCCATCCGGACAAGGTTTCCGACCAGATCTCCGATGCCATTGTCGATATGATGCTGGCGAAAGACCCGGAGGCCCGCGTGGCCTGCGAAACTCTCACTGCGACGCAGCGGGTCGTGCTGGCCGGTGAAATCCGCTGCAAGGGCGTTTATGAAAAGGGACGCGAAGAGTGGAAGCACAACGATTATTGGGCACCGGGCGCAAAGGAAGAGATCGAACAAATTGCCCGCATGACGGTGAAAGAGATCGGTTACGAGCAGGATGGCTTCCACTGGGAAACGCTGACTTTCGAGAACCACCTTCACGGGCAGAGCGCGCATATCGCGCAGGGTGTCGATTCCAGCGGCAACAAGGATGAAGGCGCGGGCGACCAGGGCATCATGTTCGGCTTTGCCTGTGACGAGACGCCTGACCTGATGCCGGCGACGCTCGATTACAGCCACAAGATCCTGCATCAGATGGCGACCGACCGTAAGAACGGCACCGCGCCCTTCCTGGAGCCGGACAGCAAGAGCCAGGTCACGCTACGCTACGAAAAAGGCAAGCCGGTGGAATGCACGGCTGTTGTCGTCTCCACCCAGCATGCGCCGGGATACGACGAGGGCGAGAAGGAAGCCGAACTGCATTCTTACGTGAAGGGCGTGGTTCGCAATATCCTTCCTGATGGTTTCATCACCGACAACACCGTGTGGCACATCAACCCAACAGGCAGCTTCGAAATCGGCGGCCCCGATGGCGATGCCGGCCTGACTGGTCGCAAGATCATCGTCGACACCTATGGCGGTGCGAGCCCGCACGGCGGCGGCGCGTTTTCGGGCAAGGACCCGACCAAGGTGGACCGCAGCGCGGCCTATATCACCCGCTATCTCGCCAAGAATATCGTTGCCGCTGGCCTTGCCACCAAGTGCACGATTCAGCTTGCCTACGCCATTGGCGTGTCCCGGCCGCTGTCGCTTTATGTCGACACGCATGGCACGGGCACGGTGTCCGATGACAAGATCGAAGATGCGATCCGCTCCATTGCCAAGCTGGGAGACCTGACCCCGCGCGGCATCCGCACGCACCTCGGCCTCAACAAGCCGATCTATCGCCAGAGCGCGGCTTACGGTCACTTCGGCCGTTCGGCAGAAGGCGATGCCTTCCCATGGGAACGCACCGATCTGGTGGACGACCTCAAGGCGGCTTTGGCCTGACCTGACACGAGACGGGCGGTGAGCACGCAAGACACTTCGCTCACCGCCGCTCCTGCGAGAAAGCGGATCGAGGCGCTCGACGCGCTGCGCGGGCTGGCGGTGATCGGCATCGTGCCGATGAATGTCATCGCTTTTGCGATGCCGCCCGCTGCCTATTTCAACCCGCGCGCTTTTGGAGGGCATGACCTGCTGGAAAGCGCGATCTGGGCGGTCAGCTTCGTTCTGATCGAGGACAAGTTTCGCGCGCTTTTCGCGATGATGTTCGGTGCTGGCGTTGCCATCCTGCTTGGCAAGGCGAGCGACCACCCGCTGCGCGATCACTA
The DNA here is from genome assembly GCF_016019885.1 of Aurantiacibacter sediminis. Taxonomy (GTDB): domain Bacteria; phylum Pseudomonadota; class Alphaproteobacteria; order Sphingomonadales; family Sphingomonadaceae; genus Alteraurantiacibacter; species Alteraurantiacibacter sediminis. The sequence continues at coordinate 627,784 of NZ_JAEANY010000001.1, forward strand.
TGCCCGCATGATGGTGCTGTTCGCCATCGCGATAGTTCATGCGGTGCTGCTGGCGAACAATGATGTGCTGCGCGTCTATGCCGTGGCAGGGCTGCTATTGCCGATTGTAGTGTGCTGGCGGGCGCGGACTTTGCTGGTGGCGGCTGGTTTGCTGATGCTTGCGCAGCTCGCGGTTTCCGGCTGGTATGCATGGGATTGGGTGGCCTATGCGCTGGAAAGGGCGAGCGGCGCGCTGGTCGATCCCGCCCCGCAGGAACAGGCAGAGGCGCTTTACGGCTTCAATCCGCAGGTGGTTGAGGAGGCGATCGCGCGAAATAGCGGCTCCCTGACGGACCGTATCGCAATGCGGCTGGACACTCTGCCGCAGCAGGTGACCTTTATTGCGGCATCGCTCCCGTCAGCCCTCGCGGCAATGCTTGTTGGGATGGCGTTCTGGAAAAATGGCCTGCTTGCCGGGCATTGGGAGCGGGCGAGGCTGATGCGGCTCGCGCGTTGGTGCGGTCTGCTGGCGCTGCCTCCGCTTGTCGCGCTGTCGGTATGGACACTTCGCTCCGGCTTTGATCCTATCTTCACGACAGCCAACGCGCTGGTGTGGAGCGCGCCTCTCGACCTGTTGCTGGGCGTCGGCTGGGCGGCGCTGGGCATGGCGATTTTCGCGGGCGGTGGGGGGCTGACCCGACGGCTCGCCGCGGTAGGGCGAATGGCGCTGACGAATTATCTCGCTACCAGCGTGATCCTCGCGGCCATTTTCGCGGGCTGGGGGATGGGACTGTTTGCGCAAGTCTCGCGCGGTGAGGCGTTGCTGATCGGCCTCATTCCCATCGCGCTGATGCTGATTTGGTCGCCGCTCTGGCTCGCGTGTTTTCGGCAGGGTCCAGCGGAGTGGGTGTGGCGCTGCCTCGCAGGCCTCAGGCTGCTGCCCTTGCGCCGCTGACACGCGCCATATCGCTGCGCAAATGCCGCGCGGCGAGAAAGTAGAACAGGGCTGCCAGCAGATAGAACGCCCCGCCAATCGCCATCGCAATGGCGAGGCCCTGGCCTGCTCCATATTCCCGGCTGAGATTGTCGCTCAGCAAGCCGATCAGCGTCGGTCCGACGCCGCCGGCGAGCGTGTAAATGCCATTGAGCGTAGCCGAGGCAGTGGCACGCATGCGCGGGTGCATCAGGTTCTGAATGGTCGCGAAAGTGATGCCGAGATAGCTGAGGGTGAAGAAAATCGACCCGCCAACGCACACCAGCAGGAGCGTCAAATCACCTTGCATGATGCCGAACGCGCCCAGCGGCCCGCCGATCGCCAAGCCGACGCCGGGTATCAGCGCATATGCCGCAGGATTGCGCTCCCCCAGCCGATCCCCCAGCCAGCCTGCGCCGACAATGGAGAGCGCGGCGGGGAGGCTCGCCAGCACGCCGGTGTAAAGGCCCGCCTCGGCCAGACCCATGCCGAATTTGCGCACCAGCAGCGATGCGAAGAAGAAGTTGAGTGCGTAGCTGAGCGCGGCCGCGATGAAGCTGCCGAGGATCAGGTAACGCGCGCTCGGCAGAGACCAGATCCGCTCGATAAAGGCGCTGATCGGCGGCACGTCATCGCCTTGCTCTGCGTCGAATTGCCCACGCTTGGGTTCGCCCACGAACACATAGGCTACCAGTCCCAGCACAAAGCCCGGAATAGCCGCGACAAGGAAGGTCGCTTCCCAGCCGAAATTCTGCGCGACATAGCCGCCGCCGACAAAGCCGATGAAGGCACCCAGTGGCGGAGAAAGCAACAGTATCGAGATTGCGAGACCGCGCTTGTTCGCGGGAAAATAATCGGAGATCACCGACTGGTTGGGCGGCAATCCGATGGCTTCGCCAAGGCCCACACCCATGCGCGCTGTGAGCAATTGCATCCAAGTCCCAGCCAGCCCGCAAGCAGCGGTGAATAGCGACCAGATGGTGACCCCGCCTGCGATCAAAGTGAGCCGCCTCACTCGCTCGGCAAAGCGCGCGGTCACAAATCCGCCCAGCACGTTCAGCGCCGCAAAAGCCCATGTCAGCATGGAGACTTGCGTATCGCTAAGGCCGAATTCCTGCTTGATCGGCTCGACCAGCACATTGACCACAATGCGATCGATAAACCCGACAGTCGCAATCGCAGCGAGGATGCCCAGCGCGAGCGAAGGCGAATTGCGGCGGGTTTTCATGGGAGCTGGTCTAGCAGTAATGTAGCTGAGCGGAAGGCGCTCTGGCGTTTTTTAAGTCAGCCCACCCCGCTGCGACTAAGCCCACCCCGGAACATGTCCGGGATGGGCCAAGTCTCGCTCCCCTCCCGCAAGCGGGAGGGGGTGGGGGTGGGCTATCGAGGAATGAGCCTCAATCCGCGAGGGCGAGATCACCCTTTTGTTCGCGCACCCAGCGGCCGACCTTGCGGCCGTATAGGGCAATCGCGCGCATGTTGAAGAAGTGCCAGCAGCCGAGCACCAGCACGGCGAGGCCGACCTTGGTGGCGACGAAGCGAATTGCCTCGGCATAGGTGGTCGGCTCGCTGCCAAGGCTGATGGTCAGCAGGATGAAGCCGATATTGACGAGGTAGAAGCCGACGACAAGCAGGTGATTGGTGCTGCGCGCCAGCACTTCATCGTGGCCGAAGCAATCGACCAGGAACACCTCGCCATTGACGCTGAGCGTACGCGCCACCCAACCGGTCATGGCAATGGCGATGATGAGATAGGCGAAATAGCTGGCTTCGATCATGGGACTTCTCCTTGGTTAGTCCGCTTGGGGTTGGTTGGTCGGGGGTTCAGAACAACAGGTCGTGGATGGGGTTGGCGGGCGCGTCTTTCACTTCTTCGCGCACCCTCTTGAGCCGCATGCGATGTCGCCCCCATGTGAGGCTCGCACCTGCGCCGCCCAGCACGCTGAAAATCGCAAAAAGAGGGTATTCGGTGAGTTCGCCGCTCAGAATGAGCACGAACAGCAGAGCGATAATCGCGCCTCCGATCGCGCCAACTGCCAGATAGGACAGGATGCTTTCACGAGAGATGTGATGCAGTACTCGGGTTGCGCCCAGCCCGACTGTCAGCATGCCGAGCAACGCAAAGGGTGCTCCAAAAAGCAACGGGGCAAGCATCACTCTTATCGCATCCAGCAGACCGATGGTTCCAAGACGATCAATCGCCAGTGGGATTGAGAGCAAGAGCCATGGCCCGCCACCTCCCATCGTCCCGGCAGCCACTGCCGCACAAAACGCCTTGAGGTGCGACGGCAAATCCTGTCCTTTCGGTAATTTCTGAAATGCAGGGGTGTGAGGAGGTGGTGGCGTGGTCTGCATGGCTTGCTCCTGCGAAGAGGCCTTAGTGCTTCGTCTGGTTGCGGACGGGGATGAAGCGGGCGACTTTGCCGCCCATTTTCATCAGCGCGACCAGCGTGGATTTGGGCAGGCGGCGGACATCTTCGTACCAGCCTGACAGCGTGCCCATGAAATCATGCATCCGGCCAATGCGCTCGCGCACATATGCAGGCACGTCATCGCGCGCGGCCATCTGGTCGGTGAGGTCGCTGAGAGTCTGGATGGTCGGATCGATCTCACGCTTCTTGCGCTCGATCACGATTTTCATCAGCATGTCCCATAAATCGGTTTCGGCAGCGAAGTGGTCGCGCCTGTCACCGATGATATGGGTGCGGGTGACTATGCCATATCCCTGTAATTCCTTGAGCGCGGTCGAAACATTGCTGCGCGCGAGGCCCAGCGTCTCGCAGATCTCCTCGGCATGCATCGGCTCTTCGCTGAGATAGAGCAGTGCATGTACTTGGCTTACCGACCGATTGACGCCCCAATGGCTGCCCATTTCCCCCCAGTGGAGGATGAAGGCGCGGGCTTCGGGAATATCGATTACCTTGGTCATCAAACGCGACTCGCTCGCTCATTTCTCAATTTCTGTAATTTCAGAAATACAGGAATGCACGAGGGGGTCAAGCTTTTCGTTTGGTGCGTTTCGACTGGCGCGCTATCCCACGGCTTGGTTTCTAGGAGGTCACCTGCAGTGATGTCGCCCCGCATCTCTCTGCTGCTTTCGGCAAGCGCGCTGCTGGCGGCCTGTGCCACTACGCTGAATGCGCCAACCTTACCTATGGTCGATACCCACGCGGCACGCACAATGGTCGCAGTGCATGGAGAGGCGCTGTGGCCCGGCTGGGCCGAAGATGATCGGGCGGTGCTCCTCGTCGCCAAAGAGGCCGAATATCTTCTCTGCGCGCCGCAGCAACAAGGCTTCGTGGCGGTCGGGACGGAACCCGTGACCGGGTGCAGCCGCCAGACGCGGCCCGTGCAGACTCCAGCGGATATTGCGGCACCGTCGGAGATCGGCGACGTGCTGGTCGCCTCCATCGGTCTTCCTGACGCGCTGGGTGCGGACGGGATCGATTGGCAGCTGACGCTTGCGCACGAACTGTTCCACAGCTGGCAGGACCGTATGCCGGGCTACAACGCAGCAGTAATGGAAGTCACGTCGCGCCTGGCTCCTGCCGATGCCGGCGATGCCGGATGGATGCTCACCTATCCCTTTCCTTATGCCGAAGCTGCAACAGCCGAAGCCTTCGCGCCCATGGCGGCTGCGGCGCACACCTATCTGGCAGCCACCGACCAGGCGGCGCGACGCGCCGCGATTGTCGATTACCTTGCAGCGCGGCACGCAGCGGAAGCGCAGATCGGCCACGAGGACTGGCTGTATTACGAGTTTCAGGCAGGGCAGGAAGGGGTTGCCCGCTGGACCGAATTGGCATTGGCGCAGCGCATGGCGCAGGACGATCCACGCTATGTTGACGCTTTCACAGAGCGGCGCGGAGGCCTCGCCACGTCGCTGCGCGCCATCGATCGGCAGGGTATCGGCATGTGGCGGCGCAACGTGTTCTACGTTTACGGCGCGATCGAGGCAGACATGCTCGATACGCTCGATCCGGTGTGGCGCCTCGATTATCCGGCACGGCCTTTCGCGCTGGGCGAACATTTGCAGCAGCGCCTGGACTAGTCCTTCACCATCCCCAAGCCCGCCCGACCAGAGCAACCGACCCCCGCCAGCTAACTTGCTGAAATCTTCGGTTGAGGCTTGACCATTAAACCTTCTTGCCATCAGATCGCAGTCGACCTTCCGGGGAGCAACCACACTATGTCCGCAGCCGCGATGGCCTTTGACGGGGTCACAAAGCAATTCGGCGATTTTACCGCCGTCGATCATCTGAGTTTCGCCGTGCCTGAGGGGACGATATTCGGCTTCCTCGGCGGCAATGGCGCGGGTAAAACAACTTCGCTGCGCATGGCACTCGATATCCTGACGCCCACCGGTGGCCGGATCGATGTGCTGGGCAATCCGCCCAGCCGAGAAAGCGCGAGCGATATTGGCTTTCTCCCCGAAGAGCGCGGGCTCTATAAAAAAATGAGCGTGCTCGACACGATCGTCTATTTCGCGCGGCTGAAGCGGATGGAAGCTGGCCCTGCCAAGCAATCTGCCATGGCGCTGCTCGAACGGCTGGAGCTGGCCGACTGGGCCAAATCCCCGGTCGAGAAACTTTCCAAGGGCATGGCGCAAAAGGTGCAAGTGGCAACCGCGCTGGTGAATTCGCCGAAGCTGCTGATGCTGGACGAGCCTTTCTCCGGTCTTGATCCGGTGAACCAGAAAATGCTCGAAGACCTTATCGCCGATGCCGCTAAGGATGGCGCGACGGTGATCTTCTCAACCCATGTCATGCAACATGCCGAGCGGCTGTGCGACAGGCTCCTGATGCTGGCGCGCGGCAAGAAGGCGTTCGACGGCACGCAGGATGAAGCGCGCGCTGCTCTGCCTGCGCGCCTCGAACTGGCGAGCCGGACTGCCCCTGATGCTTTGCCCGGCGTCGAAAGCGCCGAAGCCATCGGCACGGCCGAGGATGGCTGGATCAAATACGATGTGCGGCTCAATTCCGGGGTCACGCCCGAGCAGCTGCTGGAACATTGCACCACGAACGGTTTCGGCCTGCGCAGCTTCGATGTGCAAACACCTAGCCTGCATGAGGTGTTCATCCACTTCGTCGGTGCCAATGAGGAGATCGAGCGATGAGAGAAGTCATGCTTGTCGCCATGCGCGAAATTCGCCAGGTCCTCGGCACGAAAGGCTTCTGGTTCATGATCGCTGCAGTACCGGTGGCGCTTGCCGTTTCGGGCTTCGCCAGCAACCAGCTCGCGCCCGAACGCTCGGTCGCTTACAGCGTGGTCGATGAGACCGGCCTGTATGAAGATCGTATCACCGCGCGGCTCGAATACGATTATCAGGCAAGCGAGCTGCGCGATCTCGCCGAATATGTCGAGCGCTGGGAATTGCAGGATGCGGTCCCCGATGCGCCTTGGGCAAGCCGCCAGAGCTGGCTGTTCCCTGCCGAAGTCGAGCGCTTCGCCGATATGGGCGGATCCGAGGCCGCCATCGCTGCGCTGGAGCCGTTCCGCGAGGAAGGCGTACCCGAATTCGAGCCCGATGACCGCTCCTACGAACAAATTGCCTTTCCCGATGATTTGACATTGCCTGACGCAGGTGAGGAGCCGGACGAAAAGCTGATCGCGGCGCTGGAAGGCGATGTCGATGTAGAGGATCGCGAGCTGCCTTTTGGCGCGGTATTGCAAATCCCTGCAAACTTCGGTGAACCGGGCGCCGAGGCGCGGATATTCACCAACGGCCGATCGAACACCGGGTTGATCCGCGTCATCCGCGAAGAGCTTTCCGGAAGCCTGCAAGATGGTGCTTTTGCCGCGCAGGGCATCGCGCCGGATACGGCACTCGCCATCCAGGGATTGCAGGCGCCGGTCTCCGTAATCGAGCCGCCGCCCGGTGCAGGCCGCAGTGTTGTCGCTACCCGTTCGGTGGTGCCGATCGCCCTTGTCTACCTCCTGTTGATCACTGCGGTCACAACCGGTTCGCTGATGTTGCAGGGCGTTGTAGAAGAGCGCTCCAACAAGCTCGTCGAAAGCGTGCTCGCCTGTATCAAGCCCGATGCCCTCATGCAGGGCAAGCTGCTGGGGCTTGGCGCGGTAGGCTTCATGATCATTATTGTTTGGGCTGGCACGGGGATGATCGGTGCGCTCTATTTCGAAGGCTTCGCCGCCGATGTGCTGCGGCCTTCGCTGGAAGCGTTGGACGATCCGCTGCTGATCTTTGCCATGCTGTTCTACTTCGTCACCGGCTACATCGTGCTCGCCATGATGTTCCTTGCGATTGGCGCGGTCAGCGAGAGCATGCAGGACGCGCAGAGCTATCTCACCCCGGTGATCCTGCTCATCATGATCCCGGTCCTGATTGTGATGCAGGCCGCGATCAGCGGGCCGGACCAGCTCGTGGTGAAGGTGCTGTCATGGATCCCGATCTATACGCCGTTTGCGATGCTGGCGCGGCTGGGGACGGGCGTTGCGACATGGGAGATAATCGGCACGATGGTGCTGATGGTCATCTTCGTCTGGATTGAACTTCGCCTGCTCGGTCGCCTCTTCCGCGCAAGCTTGCTCAATGACGGCAAGCCGACATGGAAGCGGATGGTAGGTTGGTTGAAATCGAGCGAAGCTGGGCGGTAAGTCATACGCCATTCAGCGAGAAAGGCATTAATATCCTCGGTTGCTGACAAGGGGCGCGTCGATGGACGACAAGCTGATCTCGATCGCTGCGATCATTGGCATTCTGTTGGGCGCGGGCCTAATATTGGGTTTGCTCGACAGGCGGAATTTTCGTTTCGGTTGGCTGCTGGCCGCAGGCGGGCTCATCTTCACAAATGATGCGCTGCTGACCAATCTCTACGGCATCCTGCCGCGCGTCGCGCCGGGCCTGGACTGGAATTGGCAGGGCAAAACACTCGCGCTTCTCGCAACGCTTGCCATCGCAGCGCATCCCGCATTCGGCTGGAAACGATCGGGCCTGACGCTCGCACAAGCGCCGGGCAGCATGCGAACCGCTTTGCCGGTCGCCATCCTATACGGCCTGTTCTTCCTCGCCCTCGCGCTGGTATTCCCAAATCAGGAAGCGTCAGCGGAAACCATAGCTTTCCAACTCACCATGCCCAGCTTTGAGGAAGAACCGTTTTACCGAGGCATACTCCTGCTCGCCCTGTACGAGGCGTTTTGTGGCAGGGTGCGATGGCTGGGCATCGATTGGAGCTGGGGTGCGCTAATTGCCTGTATCGCCTTCGGGCTGGCGCATGCATTCAGCTATTCCGACGGATCGGTTGCATTCGATCCGATTTATTTCGCGCTGACCGCCGTTCCATCGCTGCTCGCAATCTGGGTGCGGATGCGGACCGGCAGCCTGCTGCTGCCTGTGCTCATGCATTCCTTCGGCAACACCATCATGGTGCTGGTCTAACCCGTCCGGAAATCTTCGATAATCTCACCGCTCGCGCCGACTTCGGTTTCATGGCTGGGCTCGCGCCAGCTTTCGGCGAGGGCTTCTGTTTCCCATTGCTGCATGGCGGGGTGAGCGAGGATCGCATCGACCCAAGTTTGCGCACCGCCCACGTCCAGCCCATGGGTGCGGATGCGGAAGGCGACGGGGGCGTAGAAAGCGTCCATGGCGGTGAAATCGGGTCCGGCCAGCCATGGGCCGCCGAACCGGTCGAGACCTTCTCCGAAGAGCTCAGTCAGCCGGGCGACATCTCTGGCGAGCGCGGAATCGTGAGGCGCCATTTTGACGCGCACGCCGACATTCATGGGGCACTGGTTGCGCAGCGCGGAGAAGCCTCCATGCATTTCCGTGACTGCGCACATGGCGAATGCGCGAGCGTCCTCGCCTTCGGGCCAGACCCCCTCGTGCCTCTCAGCAAGGTAAAGGACGATGCCGAGCGAATCCCACACGGTCCGCACGCCATCCATCAGCACGGGCACCTGTCCGGTGGGCGAAAAAGCGCGGAAGGCTTTGTAGTTCACCGCCTCCGTGAACGGCTCGATCCGATCCTCGAAGGCGATGCCGAGCGCCTTCATCAGCAGCCAGGGTCGCAGACTCCAGCTGGAGTAATTACGATTGGCGGTGATGAGGGTGTAGGCGCTCAATTAAAGCGCAACCTCGTAAGCCGCGGTCGTTTTCTCCGCCACGTCCTCAGCCGTCACGCCGGGAGCAAGCTCGATCAGGCGGAAGGGGCTGTCATGGTCTTTGCGATGGAAAACACACATGTCGGTAATGATCATGTCGACCACATTGGTGCCGGTCAGCGGCAGGGTGCATTCGGGGATGAATTTGGGGTCACCATGCTTGCTGGTGTGCTCCATCACCACGATGATTTTCTTCACGCCCGCGACCAGATCCATCGCGCCGCCCATGCCCTTCACCATTTTGCCCGGGATCATCCAGTTGGCGATATCGCCATTCTCGGCGACTTCCATCGCACCCAGCACGGTCAGGTCGATATGTCCGCCGCGGATCATGGAAAAGCTGGTTGCGCTGTCGAAATAGGCGCTGTGCGGCAGTTCGCTGATGGTTTGCTTACCGGCATTGATCAGGTCCGCATCCACCTCGTCCGGATAGGGAAAGGGGCCGATGCCGAGCATGCCGTTCTCGCTCTGCAGCGTGACCTGCATGCCTTCCGGGATGTGGTTCGCAACCAGCGTCGGGATGCCGATTCCAAGGTTTACATAATAACCGTCTTCCAGCTCCTGCGCAGCGCGGGCGGCCATTTCATCACGGGTCCATCCTTGGGCATCGTGGGGCATAAAAGGTTTCCTTCAGTCGATGGGAGTGGGAATCAAGAACCAGCCTTGGCCGATCATGGGCTCAAGCCCGGCGGCAAGGGATGGGTCGCGAATGTAGGTGTAAAGGTCGTCGAAATCGGCGCGCTCATCTCCGGCAATGGCAAGCACGCAATGTGTTTCCAGCAGCGCCTGGCGGCGCTCCTGCTTCGTCTCTCCCGGGTAGCGCTGGACAAAAAGGGGGTCGCGGCCGGTGGGATCGAGGCGTGCCTGCTGCAGTAGTCCTCGGATGATGCCCGCATCGGTAGGCTCACGATCCGTAATCCAGGCGATGGCGATGCCTTCGCGGCGGAAGCCTTCCACTACTGCCACAAGCGATGGATCCGTCACCGCGCCATTTCCCAACGGCAGGACGCTTTCGGCAGGATCAAGGTCGATGAGGACAGCCGGCACAGATGCTTCGCATGGCGCGCGACTGGGCGTCAGGGAAGTCGGATCTTCGAGCAAGGCGGATCGTGGTGCAGCTTCCGCATCGGGCTCCGCGGCACTCGCAGCCAATTGCTCCATGCCGCCGCTGACGAAGCTTCCCAAAGCCGCGAAACTCCCGCTGAGGGATGTGGACATCGTCGGCGCAGGCAGCACGCCGGTGGGCAGCAGCGCATATTCCCCGAAGCTTCGTTCGCCAATCGTATCGGGGTCGATATCGGTGCCTACCGCAATCGCTTGCGCGGTGCGTTCTCCGAAAACCGCATTCCCCGCAATCGCCCCGCCAGCCGCCAAGGGAATGGCAGCTGCAGCCAGAAGGCAGCCCTGCAGGCTGAAAGCGGCAACAAGCAATAGGAGGGCGCGGGCGGCGGACAAGGCTTAGGCGGCCTCGCGTTCCCGGGTCGTGGTGAATTCGATCTTCTTGTCGTAGGGTGCGCCGATGATCATGCGCTGCACGAAGACACCGGGCAGGTGAATGCTGTCGGGATCGAGCTCGCCCGCTTTCACCACTTCCTCGACTTCGACGACGCAGACCTTGCCGCAAGTGGCGGCGGGCTGGTTGAAATTGCGCGCCGTCTTGCGGAACATCAGGTTGCCCGTCTCATCCGCCTTCCACGCTTTTACAATCGATAGGTCGGCAAAGATGCCCTTTTCAAGGATGTAGTCCTCCGGGCCATCGCCGGTATCGAACTGCTTCATTTCCTTACCCTCGGCCACCTGCGTGCCGACGCCCGTCTTGGTGTAGAATCCGGGGATGCCAGCACCGCCAGCGCGCATGCGCTCGGCAAGAGTACCTTGCGGGCAGAATTCGACTTCCAGCTCGCCTGCCAGATATTGCCGCTCGAACTCTTTGTTCTCGCCGACATAGGAGCTTATCATCTTGCTGACCTGCTTGGTGCGCAGCAGCTTGCCGATGCCTTCATTGTCGATACCGGCATTGTTGCTGGCGAAAGTGAGGTTCTTGACCCCGCTATCCTGGATCGCGCCGAGCAGACGTTCCGGAATACCGCACAGGCCAAATCCGCCAGCGGCGATCAGCATGTCATCGCGCAGCAATCCATCAAGAGCGGCGGCGGCATCGGGGAAGAGCTTCTGCATGCGAACGATCCTTTTGTCGAAATCCAGCTATATGGCGCGGGAATAGAGGGTGATGCTGTCTGTGTCACCCCGCGAGTGCGCGATGGTGCGTTGCAACATGAAAAATCGTTCAACTTTCGATTTAAATACGTGTTTGTAGTTCTCTCCAATCCTCGTGCGAGCTAATTTATTAAGCAATTACAGCGTGAAAAGCATGTGTTGCATGCGATGCAACACGCGATGACCTTTTCGCACTTGCGAAATCACGGTCCCGCTTGCATATGTCTCCCTGCCTTTCAGGCATCCTCTCCCAAAACTTCCATGGCCCGGTCGGCAACGACCGGGCCTTTTTCTTTTCTGGCACCAATGTGCGCCAAGCCAGTTTGTAATCTGGAAGGGGGCTTCCTAGGTCTCCACTCACATGCAAACGGCAAGAAGGTCCGCACTGAATGGCGCAGGAAGACGCAGCTATAGTCGAAGAGAATACGGTAAGGCTGCAAGTCGCAGCGGCGCGGCAGGAAGAATCGGGACGCGGCGTCGTCCGCATGCCACGCAGCGCCTTTCAGGCGCTGGGCATCACCGAAGGCGATGTGGTCGAAATCGAAGGCAAGCGTGCCACGGTCGCGATTGCCGCCCCGGCTTATGATGAAGACGAAGCGCTTGATGTCATCCGCTTGGATGGCTTGCAGCGCGGCAATGCCGAAACATCCTCTGGCGAACACGTTGTGGTGCGCCGTGCAGACAGCAAGCCCGCCACCCGTGTTGTCTTCGCTCCCGCGCGTAAGGAAATGCGCCTGCAGGGGCCGACCGAAGCGCTGAAGCGTGTTTTCTTCCGCAAGCCCGTGACCGCTGGCGATCTGGTCGCGACGCATGGGCAGCAGCCGGTGCAGAATGTGCCGCCCGAAGTGCGCCGCATGTTCAACGCGCCCGCCTATGCGCTGACGCAAATCCGCCTGCAGGTGATCTCCACCAGCCCCAAGGGCATCGTCCATATCGACGAGAATACCGAAGTCGAGCTGCGCGCCGAATTCGAAGAACCGCGCGATGCCCGCGGCATGATCAACTATGACGATGTCGGCGGGATGGAAGATACCATCAAGGCGCTGCGCGAGATGGTGGAACTGCCGCTGCGCTATCCCGAACTGTTTACCCGCCTCGGTGTCGATCCGCCTAAGGGCGTGCTTCTGCATGGCCCGCCCGGAACCGGCAAGACACGTCTGGCGCAGGCAGTGGCAAACGAATCCGATGCAGAATTTTTCACCATCAACGGGCCGGAGATCATGGGCAGCGCCTATGGCGAATCCGAAAAGCGCCTGCGCGAAGTCTTTGAAGAGGCGGAGAAGAGCCAGCCCGCGATCATCTTCATCGATGAGATCGATTCGATCACGCCCAAGCGCGAGCGCACGCAGGGTGAGGCGGAAAAGCGTCTTGTCGCGCAGCTCCTAACGCTGATGGACGGATTGCAAGCGCGCACCAATCTGGTGGTGATCGCCGCGACCAACCGGCCCGATGCGATTGACGAGGCGCTGCGCCGCCCCGGTCGTTTCGATCGCGAGATCGTGGTTGGCGTGCCCGATGACAGCGGCCGCCGCGAAATCCTCGCCATTCATACGCGCGGAATGCCTCTGGGCGAGGGCGTCAATTTGGCTGAATTAGCGCGTTCCACGCACGGATTCGTCGGCGCGGATCTCGCCGCCTTGACGCGCGAGGCGGCGATTGAAGCCGTTCGACGGATGATGCCGCGTATCGATCTCGACGCGCAGGAAATTCCCGCCGATGTGCTCGATGAATTATGCGTCGAAAAGGAAGACTTTCGTGAGGCGCTGAAGCGCGTGCAGCCGTCTGCCATGCGCGAAGTCATGGTGCAGGCACCCACCGTCGGGTGGAAAGATCTCGGCGGCCTCGATGACGCAATCGACAAGCTGAAGGAAGGGGTAGAGCTGCCTCTGAAGAACCCCACAGCATTCGAGAAGATTGGCATTCGACCAGCCAAGGGCTTCCTGCTTTATGGCCCTCCGGGAACCGGCAAGACCTTGCTCGCCAAAGCTGTCGCGAAAGAGGCGGAAGCCAATTTCATTTCGATCAAGAGTTCGGACCTTCTTTCCAAATGGTATGGCGAGAGCGAGCAGCAGATCGCGAAAATGTTCGCCCGCGCCCGCGCGGTGGCGCCATGCGTGATCTTCATCGACGAGATCGACAGCCTCGTTCCCGCCCGTGGATCGGGCGCAGGCGAGCCGCAGGTGACGGCGCGTGTCGTGAACACGATCCTTGCGGAGATGGACGGCATGGAGGAGCTATCCTCCATTGTCGTCATCGGCGCGACCAACCGCCCGGTCCTTGTCGATCCGGCATTGCTTCGCCCCGGGCGCTTTGACGAGCTGGTCTATGTCGGCGCTCCCGATGCTCCGGGCCGCGAGCACATTCTCAAAATCCACACGAAGAACATGCCGCTTGCAGACGATGTCGATCTCGCCGCGATTGCCAAGAAGGCGGAGCGCTTCACCGGCGCCGATCTGGAAGACGTGACGCGCCGTGCGGGCCTGATCGCCATTCGCCGAAGCGACGGCGTGCCCGATACGGTAACCAAAGACGATTTTGAAGCGGCAATGAAAGACAGCCGCCCGACTGTGACCGCCAAGATGGAAGCCGAATACAAGAAGATGAAAGGCGAACTGAAAAAGCGGGCGCTGGAAGTCAAACCGATCGGCTTCATCACCGATGGGATGGTGGAGAGTACGCGAGATAGTAAACACTGATTGAGTTTGCGAAGCCGCCTCCGCGGCTTCGTCCTCGCTAGACGCGCTCCGCTTTGCTGCATGCCCGCTGCGGACGGCCGTTCGGCCTTGCGGGCCTTTCGGCCCGTTTCGGACGGTATAGATTTAGCCTTGGCTTGGCGCAAGCCCCGGCTCGGCGGCTTCCCAGATCGCTTCGGCGGCGGAGGTTACGCGGCGTACTGCAACGGCTTCGGGCATTTCTGCGCGAATAAATGCGAGCATTTGCTCGCGGATTTCGCAGCGCAGGTCGAAAAGCGTGCCTGCATCTTTCGCGCTCATCAGCAGCCGCAATTCCAGTGCATCGAGGCTGGTCCCAGTTACCTTGGCATTCTGCACGCGGCGATCCCATAGACCGTTCGCCGTGACCAGCCGCTCGAATTCGGCGCGCAGGCGGTCGATATCGGCCATCGGATCGAGATGCAGGAATACCGAGCCGAGCAGTTCTGATCCGGAGCGCGTCCAGTTCTCGAAACTTTCCTCTAGAAATTTGTTGGATGGGACAATCAATCGCCGCTCGTCCCAGATTTTGACCACGACATAGCTGGTGCGGATATCCTCGATCCGGCCCCATTCGCCTTCGATGATCACGACATCGTCGATGCGGATGGGCTCGGTCAGCGCCATTTGCAGCCCGCCGATCAGTGCCTTCAGAGCCGGCTGCGCAGCCGCGCCAACCGCCAATGCGGCGAGCCCGGCGGAGGCCATCAGCGTTACCCCGATGTCACGCACACCGGGGATGGAAAGCAGCATCAGCGCGATGGTCACGAAGATGATGATGAAGGTGCCGATGCGGCTGAAAATCGCCAGGCGCGTCTGGCGGCGGCGGGCCTGGAGATTGTCCGCCACCCCAATGTCGGCTTTGACCTGCAGCGCATGAACGAAAGCGCGCATGATCGCGAGCGCCATCCATCCGATAAGCGCGGGCATCAGAAAGCCGGAAATTCGCTCCCACACATCTTCGAGCATCGGCGTCTCGCGCGCGGCGAGCACGAGCGCAAGTGCGACCAGCGCCCAGCGGGTAGGGCGCCTGATGTTGCCGACAACGATATCGTCGGTCTCGGTCTCGCTGGCGCGCGAGAATTTGCGCAGGAGGCGAAAGATGATCCAGTGCAGCAATAGCGCGAGAGCAACTGCGATTCCGCCAACCAGCGCGGCCTCCGCCCAATGTGCATATGCGCTCGGCAAGGCCTCATCGATAGGTGCGATGGCGGCTTCGATCGTCAATGCGCGTCATCCCAGCTGGGCCCGGTACCGATTTCGATGCCAAGCGGCACGTCGAGCGTGACAGCGGGCTGCGCGGCCTCGGCCATGACGCGTTCGATCACCGGGCTGGCCTTTTCGACATCGTCTTCGGGCAGTTCGAATACCAGTTCGTCATGCACCTGCAGCAGCATGCGTACATCGTTCAAGCCTTCGGCCTCCAATGCGTGAAGCATGCGGGCCATGGCGCGCTTGATGATATCGGCGCTGGTGCCTTGGATCGGTGCGTTGATCGCCGCGCGCTCGCTGCCCTGCCGCTCGGCCTGGTTCTTGGAATTGATCCGCGGGAACCACGTCTTGCGGCCGAACAGCGTCTCCGAATAGCCCTTTGCCCGGACGCTTTCGAGCGTCGAGTGGATGTAGGACTGAATGCCCGGGAAGCGCTGGAAATAGGTGTCGATCTTCTCCTGCGCCTCGTCCGGCTCGATGCCCAGCCGCCCGGCAAGACCCCAGCGCGAAATGCCGTAGAGGATGGCGAAATTGATCGTCTTGGCAGCGGCGCGCGTGTCGCGGTCTACTTCGCCATACATTTCCTTCGCCGTGCGCGAGTGAATGTCTTCGCCCTGTTCGAAGGCCTCCTTCAGTTCGGGCACATCGGCCATGTGGGCTGCAAGGCGGAGCTCGATCTGGCTGTAGTCGGCGGCGAGCAGGACATTGCCGCTTTCGGGCACGAAGGCCTTACGGATCTGCCGCCCGATTTCGGTGCGGATCGGGATATTCTGCAAATTGGGATCGGTTGAGGAAAGGCGGCCCGTCTGCGCGCCCACGAGGCTGTAGCTCGTATGCACGCGCCCAGTCCGCTCATTGATCGCTTCCTGCAGCGCGTCGGTATAGGTGCTCTTGAGCTTGGAGAGCTGGCGGTATTCGAGGACCTTGTCGGCAATCGCATGGCCCTCGCCTGAAAGGCGCTCCAGCACGCTTTGGTCGGTCGAGTTTTGGCCGCTCTTGCCCTTTTTCCCGCCCTTGTAGCCGAGCTTGTCGAACAGCACTTCGCCCAGCTGTTTCGGGCTGCCGATGGTGAATTCCTCGCCTGCGTCCTTATGGATTTCCTTTTCCAGCCGCCCGATGGTCTCAGCAAAGGTCTCGGAGAGGCGAGATAGCTCGGCGCGGTCCACCTTGATGCCTTCGCGCTCCATCTTCGCGACCACCGGGATCAGCGGGCGGTCGACGCGCTGGTAAATCCGCGTCGCGCCTTCATCTGGCATCCGGCGCGCGAGATGCGCGTGGAGCCGCCACGTCACATCGGCATCTTCGGCAGCATATTCGGTCGCTTTGCCCAGCGGCACTTCGCCGAAGGGGATCGCCTTCTTCCCCGTGCCGCACACATCCTTGAACTTCATCGTGGTGTGGCCGAGGTGACGCTCCGCCAGCTCGTCCATGCCGTGACCGCCGCCGATCCCTTCCTGAGAGCGGCCCGCATCGAGATCGAAGCTCATGATCATCGTATCATCGACAGGGCCCATCGCGATGCCGTGGCGCGCGAGCACGTTGATATCGTATTTGATATTTTGCCCGATCCTGAGGACGGAATCGTCCTCCAGCAGCGGTTTCAGCAGCGCGATGGCAGTAGCGAAATCGACCTGCTCCGGCTTCTCATCGAACATGTCGCTGCCGCCGTGGCGCAGCGGGATATAGCACGCATCGTTCGGGCCAAGGGCGAGGCTGACCCCGACAAGATCCGCCGCAATCGCATCGAGGCTGCTGGTCTCGGTATCGACGGCCACCACACGCAAATCGCGCGCGCGAGCGATCCATTCCTTCAGCGCATCTTCGGTCTGCACCGTGGTGTAGGCGCTGCGATCAACATCGGGCCATTCGGGCAGCGGCTGGATATTGCCATCCGGCGTGCCTTCATCACCTTTGGTATCGGCTTTTTCCGGATTGAGATTGGTGGTGCGGCCGGGGCTGCCAGTGCCGGCCTCAAGCCGTTTGAGCAGCGAATTGAAACCGTGCGTTTCGAGAAAATCGGCGAGCGGTTCGGGCGGAATACCATCCAGCTTCATGTCCTCGATGGCGATGGGCAGCGGACAGTCGCTTTTCAGTTCCACCAGCTCGCGGCTGAGTTCCGCCATCTCGCGCCCTTCGAGCAGGCGTTCCTTGAGCTTCGATTTTTTCATGTCGGGCGCAGCATCGAGCGCGGCGGCAAGCGAGCCATTTTCGCCGATCAGCTTTGACGCGGTTTTGGGGCCAATGCCGTAGATGCCCGGAATGTTGTCGACGCTATCGCCCATCAGCGCGAGCACATCGCCGACCAGCTCGGGCGCGACGCCGAATTTCTCCTGCACTTCTTCGATATAGATGCGGGCGTCCTTCATCGTATCGAGCATGTCGATTTTCGCGCCGTCTTTCTCTCCTACCAGCTGCATCAAATCCTTGTCGGAGGAGACGATGGTAACATCCCATCCGGCATCCTGCGCGGCGTAAGCATAGGATGCGATCATATCGTCCGCCTCGACATCGGGCTCTTCCACCATAGGGAGGGAAAAGGCCCGAGTCGCATCGCGAATCAGCGGGAATTGCGGGACAAGGTCCTCGGGCGGATCGGGGCGGTTTGCCTTATATTCCGGATAGATATCATTGCGGAAAGAATGGCTCGATTTGTCGAGCACCACGGCAAGGTGAGTCGGCCCATCAGCATCGTCTAGATCCTGCGCCAGCTTCCACAGCATGGTCGTATATCCGTAAACCGCGCCCACAGGCGTTCCCTCCGGATTGGTGAGGGGGGGGAGACGGTGATATGCGCGGAAGATATAGGCCGAACCATCGACCAGGTAGAGATGCTGTTTTTCGGCCATATCAGGCTTGCTAGCATGCAAAACGGGCCCGGTCAGCATGGATTGAGGCCAAATATCCACGGCTCTGTTTATGGCAGTTTTACGGATAGACGCGCCGCAATTGCGCCCAGTTTCCGCCCTATTTATGCCATAATTTGCTTGCGCGGCCTCAAATGTGGCCTTATTTAGGCAGTGAGCCGACCGGATGGGAGGCTTGGGATGAGGACGTTTCCTCTCTCAATTATTCGCAGATTAAGGGGTTCAAACCTATGCGTAAGATTGCTCTCGTTGCTGCTGCTTCGGCTGCCGCACTCTCGCTCGCCGCTTGCTCGGAAGGTACCGAAGAAGCCGCAGAAGACACCGCTGAAGGCGCAATGGCTGACACCGAAGCCAACGCTGAAGCTGCTGGCGATGCCGTAGACACCGCTGTTGACGATGCCGAAGCCGGCATGGAAAACATGGAAGAAGGCATGGAAGCCGAAGTCACCGAAGAAATGAACGAAGCTGAGTAATCCTCGCTTCGGTCTTCGGACTGATAAAGAAAAGGCGTGGCCAGCGATGGCCGCGCCTTTTTCTTTTGTCTGTTGATGGAGCCGCGTTTTCGCTCCGTGGATTTACGAGGCGAGCTTATCAGTTTCCGTTGTAATTCGCGCTGGCGTAGTTGCGGTTCGCTTCAAGCTCAAATCCGTCGTAGAGGCCGCGCGCGATCGAAGCGATACGCGCTTCACGATTGCGGCGCGTCGTATTGCCGGTGACGTAAATCGCAACAGCAATCGAACGGCCATCAGGCGCAGTCAGAATGCCGATATCGCTGGACGTATTGTTGAGCGATCCGGTCTTATGCGCCACGGTGACATTATCGGGCATCAGCGCAGGGATACGCCGCGTGCCTGTCCGGCAACGCTCCATGGCATCGATGATAACGTTGCGGCTCGACGGGGTAAGCCAACGGCCCTGATAAATCCCGGCGAGCAGCTGCACCATGGTCTCAGGCGTCGCGCTGTCGCGCATGTCGATATAGGTTTCGGGATCGAATTCGCCGTCATCACGCACCAGAGTGGCGATGTCGCGGTTGAGACTAAAGCCGTTAAGGCCGGCACGCCGTGCCCAATCGTTCACAGCATCGGTTCCGCCCAGCGCTGCAAGCAGCGCATCGGTAGCGGGGTTGGAGCTGCGCGTGATCATCAGATCGATCAGCTCCATCGCGCTCATGTATTCGCCCTGGCGTACAGGCGCAGCGGCGGAGGAGAACGGGCGTGAGCGGACCGGCCACAACAGCGGCCATTCGCTCGTCAGGCTCCAGCGGCCCTGATCGACACCTTCCAAGTAGGCAGCCGCGATGGCAATCTTGCTCGTGCTCGCCATCGGGAAACGCTGATCGCCAAGGATCGAAACAGACTGACCGGTGGACAAATCGACTGCAGCAACACCGATGCGCCCTTCACTGCCATCGGCAAGCTGGGCGATGCGATATTCAAGCTGGTTGTCGAAGTCAGGCGAATAATTGCGCGGGCTGCGGACTTCGGTGCCAAAGGCGCTATCGAAGGACGACTCGAAGTCCTGAAACTCATCGCCCGTCCCGGCGAGGGCCGGAGAGGCGGCGAGCGGCGCTGCTGCAAGAGCGAATGCGGAAATGAAACGACCGAGCTTTGAAATCATCATAAAACCAAACATGTGAGGAACGTGGTTTTCAAATGCTTAATATTTCATGAGGTGACGAGATGCGCGCGACGAAACGCGCCGAATTATCGCCAAACCGAAGTGGAAAGATCAAAAACGCAGGAACCAAGGCAAAAGCGATCACCCTTCTTGGAAGACTGCCTTTCTATTCCGGCTTAACGAAACGCCACGCAATTTGATCGGTCTGGCCGCGAATTTCGTCATCGAAGACATTGGCAGTCAGCGGATCATCGGGCTGGGAATAAATATCGCTCTCCGCCTCGCTGACAAAGCCCGCAGCGGTCAACGCGTCCATCGCCATTTGCGGATCGAGCCGGTGCAGCGTGTTTGCAGCTTCAACGCCCCCGCCTTCGCTGGCCACATGGTCGATCAGTATCAGTGTCCCGCCGGGCTTCAATGCATCATAGAGATTGCCGATCGCCTGTTCAGCAGTTCCTTCAGGAAATTGATCCAGATAGAGATCGTGAAAATTCATGACGGTGATGATCGTATCGAGCTGCTCGGGCCAGCCCGGCTCCACCAGCGGACCGCGCACTGGGAAGATGTTGATCGGGTTGCCATCGTTATCGGAATAGCGGCGGACGGTTTCGTCCTGCTCGGTCGCATATTCGGGGCGGAAAGCGATAAATTCTTCGGGCTGGAAGGCATACACCTTGCCGTCCGCACCAACGGCTGTTGCGAGCAGCCGCGTCACGTAGCCGCCACCCATGATGAAGTCCCCAACCACATCGCCGCGGTCGATCTGCGCGAAAGCGAGCAATTCCCCGGGCTTACGCGCCGCGTCCTGCTCCTGATCGTCCAGCCGGCCGATATCGTTGATCGCCTGCATGTATTGGCGCGCATTGTATTCGCTCGCCGCCTCCTCACCCGGCGCCTCTTCCGAACCGCTACATGCGGTGAGCGCAAATGCGGATACGGCGATGGCTGTGGCAAACAGACGGTGCATGATGACGTTCTCCCTCAATGGCCCTCATCGAACCTAGTCCTCCGTTGGCAGACCGCAATCCCTATCCCGTATTGACCGAAGCGGGCAGATACGCTTGATGCGCGAGACAAAATATCACGTGAAGGGACCGCCTGATGAAATTGAAGAGTTCGACGCCGCTTTCATTATCTTTTGCCGCCATGCTTCTGGCAACCACCGCCCCTGCATTGGCGCAGGATGTGCAGATCGTGCAGCCGGGCGCGCCAGGGCAGGGCGCGCGTGCCCTTTCGGAAGATGAGGCGACCCAGCTTGCTCGCGTGAATTACCTGCCCGCCGATATCGATTTCATGCAGGGCATGATCGTGCACCACCAGCAGGCTGTTGAAATGGCCGCGCTTGTCGATGGCCGCACCAATAACGAAGCGATCCAGACGATTGCAGAACGCATCGCTGCGTCCCAGCAGGATGAAATCAGCTTTATGACCGAATGGCTGGCAGGCTACGGTCAGCCCGCTGCCATGGCAGGCATGGGCCATATGCACCACGTCGATATGGCTGGCATGGCAAGCGCCGAAGACATGGCCGAATTGCGCGACGCGCGCGGCGTGAATTTCGACCGCAAGTTCCTGCAGCTGATGATTGCCCACCACAATGGCGCACTAACGATGGTGCGCGATTTGTTCTCGATCCAGGGTACTGCGACCGATCCGGTGCTGTTCGATTTCACTAGCGAAGTCCGCAACGATCAGCAGGCCGAAATAGACCGTATGTCGGTTGAGCTGGCCTCGCTTTCGGAAGATCCCCGTTCCGGCCTTGCAGGCGGCCTGTTCGACGCTGAGGAAGCGATCAGCAATCTGCGCCACGTTGCGTTTCTTCGCAAACCCGCCGGTTTCTTCGATCCCGCCAATCCGGCTGGCGGCCGCATGGTCCTTCCGCCGGAAGAAGAGATGGAAGAGGAAGAAGAGGTTGAGGAAGCAGCCGATGCGCATGCAGGCCACAACATGGCGGCCGCTGAAATGCCCGAAGGCGAAGAGGATGTCGAAACCGAAAGCGGCGATGGCGAAGAACCGGCAGAGGAAGCTGCCGAACCCCCGGTGCGCTACGCCCAACGCGGCGGCCTGCTGAGCTTCGCCAATACCGACATGGCGTTCTCGGACGACATGATGATTGCCGGCAATTATCACGGCTTCAACGCCTATATGCTGGGCGATGATGGGGTTCCCGAACTCGTCAGCTCGGTTGTTTGCCCCGGCGGACAGGGCGACGTCTCTGTCGTCGGCGACATCCTCATCATGAGTGTCGAGCAGACGCGTGGCCGCGTCGATTGCGGACGTGACGGTGTAGCCGAAGATGTAAGCGAAGATCGTTTCCGCGGCCTGCGCGTGTTCGACATTTCGGACATTCGCGCTCCGGTGCAGGTCGGCCTCGTGCAGACCTGCCGCGGCAGCCACACGCACTCGGTCGTCGATGCCAATGAAGAGCGGATCATCGTTTACAACTCCGGCACCGCCGGCGTTCGCGATGGTGAAGAACTCGAAGGCTGCGTCGGCTATATCCCGGGCGATGATCGCACCGCGCTGTTCAGCATCGATGTGATCGAAATCCCGCTGGCCGATCCTTCGCAGTCGCGCATTACCTCATCCCCTCGCGTTTTCGCCGATGATGATGGCAATATCGCAGGCCTGTGGCTCGGCGGTGACCATGGCGATGGCACGCAGACGACCAGCCAGACGAACCAGTGCCACGATATCACTGTCTTCCCGTCGCTGAACCTCGCCGCTGGCGCGTGTTCGGGCAACGGCATCATCATGGATATCTCGGACCCGTATAACCCCGTCCGCCTCGACGCGGTGACCGATCCGGGCTTTGCTTATTGGCACTCGGCCACGTTCAACAATGATGGCTCTGTCGTGCTGTTCACCGATGAATGGGGCGGCGGTGGCCGTCCGCGTTGTCAGGCAGCCGATCCGACCACCTGGGGCGCCAATGCCTTCTACGGGATCGAGGATGGCGAGCTGGTCTATCGCGGAACGTTCAAGATTCCGGGCGCGCAGAGCGACATGGAAAACTGCGTAGCGCACAACGGCTCGATCATCCCGGTGCCGGGGCGCGATATCTTCGTGCAGGCATGGTATCAGGGCGGCCTCTCGGTGATCGACTTCACCGATCCGACCAATCCGTATGAAATCGCGTTCTTCGATCGCGGTCCGGTGGATGAAGACCAGCTGGTGACCGGCGGTTACTGGTCCGCCTATTGGTATAACGGTCGCATCTACGCGACCGAGATCGCCCGCGGCATCGATGTTTTCGCGCTGGAGCCGAGCGAGTACCTGACCGCAGAAGAAATCGCCGCTGCCGAGGCTGCTGAAATGGGTGACACGTTCAACCCGCAGACGCAGGTCCCGGTGACGTGGAGCGAAGAAGCCATGGAAGCCGCAGAGCGCAGCCGCATGGGCGGCTAAGGCCAGCTTCTGCCATAACGAAAATGGGGCGCTTCACCGATTGTGGAGCGCCCCTTTTTCGTGTCAGAACCAGGTGCGAAGGCCGACGAGAAAGACGAAGCCGCCCGGATCCTCTCCTGCCGCGCGGATAATGTCGGCAGTGCCGCCAAAGGCGCTTTCGTATTCCACTCCGATATAGGGGGCAAATTCGGGCACGAACTCGTATCGCAGCCTTGCACCTAGCTCGGCCTGGACCAGACCTGCGGCAACGCCCCGCTCAGGGATATCCTGCGCAGCGAGATCGAATTCGATGCGCGGTTGAAGCACCAGCTGCTGGGTCAGGCGCATATCGTGTTCAGCTTCGACGCGGGCGGTCAGATCTCCCTCGTCGGAGAGGAAGACTGCGGCATCGACATGGATCATATAAGGCGCGAGGCCTGATACGCCCACGGCGAGATGCGCGGTTGTTTCCGGCTCTACATCTAGGCGTACGCCCGCCTGCAAATCGAACCATGGGCCGATCGCATGGCCCCAGAGCAATTGCAGCTCGGCATCGTCCACACCGCCGCCGAATTCACCTTCGCCCTCGCTTTTGAAAACGACTTTCTCGGTCCCTGTTCCGTACCAACCGGACAGGTCCCAGAGATATTCATCATGGCCTTCGCCGATGCGCGCCTCGAAGCGTTCGCCAAAGATGACGCCAAACCGCGCATTGCCATGCGTCGCCCGGTTGTATCCGCGCGCGGCCACCATCGCATCCTCGCCCCAGATCTCGTCTGCGGCGTGTGCCGGGCCTTCGAAAGCCTCGGCAGGTGGCGGGCCAGAGGGGATTTCGGCATCCATGCCGCCATGGTTCATCTGCGAATGATCCATCTGGCCATGCTGGGAATGGTCCATCGCGCCATGATCCATCTGGCTATGGTCCATCTCGCTATGATCCATCGCGCCGTGGTTCATGCCCTCATGGCCTGAGTGATCCATCTGCGCATGATCCTGCTCGGCTGCCATCTCGTGGGCCGAATGATCCATCGCCTGATGCGTGGAATGATCCGTTTCTGCGCCAGCTTCGGCCTCTTCCGCCTGCTGGTGAGCCGAATGGTCCTGATGCTGCGCGTGGCCTGCGTGGCCCGAGTGATCGCCATGATCCTGCGCCATGGCGGGGGTCGCGATCAGGGCGGCGCCTGCGAGGAAGATCGCGCGCATCAACCTTCTCCCTCGATCGGGAAGGGGCGCACTGTGACGGTCTGCATCATCCCTGCATGCATGTGATAGAGCAGGTGGCAGTGAAAGGCCCAGTCGCCCGGCTCGTTTGCGGTCAGGTCGAAAGTCGCAGTGCCACCCGGCTGCACGACGACCGTGTGCTTCAGCGGCTGGTGCGTATGGTCCGCACCATTCACCAGCTCGAAGAAATGTCCGTGCAGGTGGATCGGGTGCGCCATCATTGTGTCATTGACCAGCTTCACCCGCACCCGCTCATCATAGGCGAAGCGGATCGGATCGTCCGTCACCGCGCTGAACTGGCGGCCATCGAATGACCACATGTAGCGTTCCATATTGCCGGTGAGGTGAATCTCCAGCTGGCGCGTGGGCATGCGGTGCGGGTTCGCGCGTCTGGCGCGCAGATCGGTGTAGCGCAGCACGCGGTGATCGACAGTGTCGAGACCGAGACCGGGGAAGTCCATGCGGTCCATCGGCATCGGGCTGACCATGTCGACGCCCGCATTCACTTCGACATCGGGGGGCAGCAGCGAGGTATCACGCATATTGTGATCCATTGCCATGTCGCTTTCGCCGGACATATCGTGTCCCATCGCGCCGTGGTCCATGCCGCCGTGATCCATGCCGCCCATTCCCATATCGACCATGGTCAGGTTCACCGGCTCGCGCAGCGGCGGCGGGGTGGCGCGGTGTCCGGCATGCGAGGTGAGGCTGGCAACGCCCATGCCGGATCGGTCCATCGCCTCTGCCACCAGCGCGTGGCTGCCATCGGGCGGGGTCACGATAACGTCGTAAGTCTCGGCCACGCCGATCTGGAATTCATCGACCTCGACATCGTCCACGTCGATGCCGTCGGCGGCAATCACTGTCATCGGTACGCCGGGAATGCGGACGTTAAAGAAAGTCATGGCCGAACCATTGATGATGCGCAGGCGAATGCGCTCACCCGGCTGGAACTGGAATTGCAGGTCGTCCGCCGGACCGTGGCCATTGATGAGATAGGTATAGGTGGAGGCGGTAACATCGGAAATGTCGCGCGGGTTCATCCGCATCGCGCCCCACATCAGCCGGTCTTCAAGGCTCATCGAACCATCGCCAACGGTCTGCATGGAGCGGTTGAAATAGTGCTCCCCTACCGCCAGCATCCGCGCGATTTCATGCGGGTGGCGCGGCGTGAATTCGCTCAGCAAAACGACAAGGTCGCGGTCATAGCGCGGATCGGGCTCCGCAGCATCAATGACCAGCGGACCGTAATGCCCCGCCTGCTCCTGCAAGCCGCTGTGCGAATGCCACCAGTATGTGCCGTTCTGGCGGATCGGGAAGCGGTACTGGAAAGTCTCGCCCGGCTTGATCCCGGGGAAGCTGACGCCGGGCACGCCATCGAACTGGAACGGCAGCAGCAGGCCGTGCCAATGGATCGAGCTGTCCTCATCGAGGTTATTGGTGACGTTGAGCGTCACATCCTGGCCTTCGCGCAGGCGAATAAGCGGACCCGGTACACTGCCATTCACCGCGATGGCATGGCCGCTACGGCCGCCCGTGGTGAAGTGGTGATTGTCGATCGTCAGGTCGATGCTCTCGCCCGAGACCTCGCCAAAACCATTGCGCGCATGGCTGAGCGATTGACCGCGAGCCCAGGCCGGGATTGCGAGACCGGCGGCTGCCAGAGCGCCGGTTCCTTTCAGCAGCGTGCGGCGGGAAAGGGCGGGGGAAATGATCTTGCCATTGCTCATGGTGAAGCCATATATATACCCCCATAGGGTATTGAAACAGGTCTTTTGTCCATGCCAGCCACCGCCAGCGCCAAAACCACGGTGAACCGCCTGAACCGCATCGCGGGGCAGGTGCAGGGCGTTGCACGCATGGTCGAACAGGACCGCTATTGCATCGATGTGCTGAACCAGATGCAGGCGGTGAAGTCTGCCTTGGCCAAGGCTGAAAGTGAAATCCTGAAGCGTCACGCGGCCTGCTGCGTTTCCGAGGCCATCGCTTCGGGCGACAGGGAAGAGCAGGAACAGAAATTTGCGGAGCTCGTCGACCTTCTGGAAAGGACGCGCAAATGAGCAAGACCGCCACACTTTATCGCATGGTCATGGAAAACCACACCTGTCCCTACGGCCTGAAGTCGAAATGGCTGCTGGAAAGCAAGGGATACACTGTCGAGGATCATACGCTCGAGACGCGCGCCGAGACCGACGCTTTCAAGGAAAAGCACGGGGTGAAGACCACTCCGCAGGCCTGGATCGGCAATGAGCGGATCGGTGGCTATACCGATTTGCGCGCGCATTTCGGCAATCCGGTCAACAAGGACGGCACGAGCTATTGGCCCGTCGCCGTGCTGTTCATGATGACTGCGCTGATGGCGCTGAGCGGAGCCTTCGTGGCCACCGGAGAGCCGCTCTCGATCCTGTCTGCCGAATGGTTCGTCAGCTTCTCGATGTGCGTGCTCGCCTATCTCAAGCTCCGCGATATCGAGAGCTTTTCGAGCATGTTCCTCAATTACGACCTGCTCGCCAAGCGCTGGGTGCCGTATGGCTACATTTACCCATGGGCCGAGGGCCTCGCGGGCGTGTTGATGACCGCGCATGTGCTGAACATCGTCTCTATTCCCGTCGCGCTGCTCATCGGCACCATCGGGGCGGTGAGTGTGTTCAAGGCAGTTTATATCGATAAACGCGAACTAAAATGCGCCTGTGTCGGCGGCGACAGCAACGTGCCGCTGGGCTTTATCTCGCTCACCGAAAATCTGTTCATGGTCGGCATGGCGATTTGGATGCTGGTAAAGCCTGCGGTCATGTAAAAAGGCCGGAGACACGTCCCCGGCCTTTTCCCGAATTGGTTGAGGTCGCCTAGCCCTCCTGCAAGCCAGCCTTCCACAATTCCACACGCCGTTCGAGGATCGAGAGCGGCATGGAACCGCCATTGAGAAGCGTATCGTGGAAGCCGCGAATGTCGAAATCATCGCCCAGCTCTTGTTCGGCCTCGGCACGCAGTTCCTGGATGCGCATCATGCCGATCTTGTAGCTGGTCGCCTGACCCGGCAGCACGAAATAGCGCTGCACTTCGCTGCGTGCGACAGTCTCCGGATTGGGCGAGTTTTCGAGACAGTATTGAACAGCCTCGTCCTCGGTCCAGTCTTTGGCGTGGATGCCGGTGTCGACCACGAGGCGGATCGCGCGCCACATCTCGCTTTGCAATTGGCCGAACTCGGAATAGGGGTCTTCATACCCACCCATTTCCTTTGCCAGCACTTCGGAATAGAGCGCCCAGCCTTCGACATAGGCGGTCTGGTAAGCGCCCTGCGTGCGGAAGCGCGGAATGCCTTCGAGTTCCTGGCTGATGCTGATCTGCATGTGGTGACCGGGATTGCCTTCGTGATAGGCGATCGCCTCCAGCGGCGGGATCGGCATGGCCGTCATATCCGAGAGATGCGCGTAATAAACGCCGGGTCGAGCGCCATCTGGCGTGCCGGGGCGATAGTGCTGCGCGGCGCCATCCTGTTCGCGGAATGGCTCCACCCGGCGAACTTCAAGCGCGGCGCGTGGCAGGCGGCCGAAGAATTCGGGCAGCCGCTCTGTCAGCTCGTCGATATGCATGGTGGCACGGTCTATATAGGCCTGCGCGCCTGCCTCATCATTCGAGAAGAAGAACTGCGGATCGGTGCGGATGAAGACGAAGAATTCGTCGAGCGTGCCCTCGAAGCCGACTTCTTCCATGATCCCTTCCATCTCGCCGCGGATGCGGGCGACTTCGGACAGGCCGATTTCGTGGATTTCGTCGGCGGTCAGCTCGGTCGTGGTGCTCTGTTCGAGCATATAATTGTAATAGGCCTCACCACTGGGCAGCGCGCCGACGCCTTGCGCCACTTCAGCCGTGTTGGCGATATCTTCGCTGAACCAGTCGACCACGCGCTGATACGCTGGGGCCATGCTTTGGGTAAGAGCAACGCGGGCATCTTCGCGTAGCTCATCGGCGCGGGCCTGCGTGATCGTCCCTGCCTCGACCAAAGATGCGAGCCGTTCTTCTGTCCCGGTCCAGAGAGCGGATGGCGCGCCGCCGTCAAAAGGCGCACCGGAGATAAGCCCCTGCGATTCTGCGATTACCGCCTCGTAGGAGAAGCGCGGCGGGCGCGTGCCGGCAGCGGCATTATTCTGCGCGCGGGTCAGCAGCTGGTCCATGGCCGGGCCCATTGCTTCAAGCCGCGCATTCCACGCGATCATATCCGCTTCGCTCTCAACCGTATGCTGACTGAGCAGGAAGCTCGGAAAGTAGGCGTGAGCGCCCTGCATCTGGTGGAGGATGTATTCGTTATCGAGATAATCCATCCGTCCGGCAGAGCTCTCCGCCAGGTAGACCATCATATCGTATGATTGCTTGGCCTCATCATCCAGCGCGTCGTAATCGAAGTTCGCTTCCATGTCGGCGCGGGCCTGCTGCAGCCACGCATTCTGTTCCCGAATGCCTTCCACGCTGAAATCGCCCAGCTTGTCATAGTCCGTCTTGATCCCGAGGCTGGTCTGCTGGATCGGGCTGAAAGCGAGAAATTCCTCGAACTTTTCCTCGAAGAAGGCGTCGATGCACTCGGTTTGCGTGGAGGCACAGGCGATTGTCGCCGTGTCGGCTTCGGTTGTCTGACACCCGGCCAGCGCGGCCGATGCCAGCAGAAGTGCTGCGTAGCGTTTCATGTTGTGATCCCCTCTTCAGGTCTTCGATGCGTCTCGATGGCAGCAGGTATGAAGGGCGAGCAGGCAAAAGAAAAGGCCCGGCAGGATCGCTCCCGCCGGGCCTTTCGTACTTCGTCGGTGAGACGAGCGGTGGTGCTTAGAAGCCCATTCCGCCCATGCCGCCGCCCATGCCGCCCATGTCGGGCATTGCAGGAGCGGAGCCCTTTTCTTCCGGCACTTCGCTGATGGCAGCTTCGGTGGTGATCAGCAGACCGGCAACCGATGCCGCATCCTGCAGCGCGGTGCGCACGACCTTGGTCGGGTCGATCACGCCGGCCTTCACGAGGTTTTCGTAAGTGTCGGTTGCAGCGTTGAAGCCCTGGGTCTCGTCGCCTTCGCGCAGGAGGTTGCCCGAAACCACGGCGCCATCGTGACCGGCATTCGATGCGATCTGACGCACCGGTGCCATGATGGCCTGACGCACGATGTCGATACCGCGGATCTGGTCATTGTTCTCGCCTTCCACACCGGCAAGAGCCTTGGTGGCGTAGAGCAGGGCAGTACCACCGCCCGGAACGATGCCTTCTTCAACCGCAGCACGGGTAGCGTGCAGCGCATCGTCGACACGGTCTTTGCGTTCCTTCACTTCGACTTCCGAAGCGCCGCCAACCTTGATCACGGCAACACCGCCAGCGAGCTTCGCCAGGCGTTCCTGCAGCTTTTCACGATCGTAGTCCGACGTGGTCGTTTCGATCTGCGCACGGATCTGCTCGACGCGGGCCTTGATGTTTTCCGCATCGCCTGCACCGTCGACAATGGTCGTGTTATCCTTGTCGATGGTGACGGTCTTGGCTTCACCGAGCATGCCCAGCGTGACGCTTTCCAGCTTGATGCCGAGGTCTTCGCTGATCATTTCGCCATTGGTGAGGATCGAGATGTCCTGCAGCATGGCTTTGCGACGATCGCCGAAGCCCGGAGCCTTCACGGCTGCGACCTTCAGGCCGCCGCGCAGCTTGTTGACCACGAGAGTGGCAAGCGCTTCGCCTTCGATATCTTCAGCGATGATGAGCAGCGGACGCCCGGCCTGCACCACAGCTTCCAGCACAGGCAGCATGGCCTGCAGATTGGACAGCTTCTTCTCGTGGATCAGGATGTAGGGGTTTTCCAGCTCGACCGTCATCTTCTCCGGATTGGTGACGAAGTAGGGCGAGAGATAGCCGCGGTCGAACTGCATGCCCTCAACGACATCAAGCTCGAATTCGAGACCCTTGGCCTCTTCCACGGTGATTACGCCTTCCTTGCCGACCTTTTCCATGGCTTCGGCGATCTTTTCGCCGACTTCCTTGTCGCCATTGGCGGAGATGATGCCGACCTGGGCGATTTCGTCCGAACCGGACACGTCCTTCGAACGGCTCTGCAGGTCTGCGACAACCTTGTTCACGGCAAGATCGATGCCGCGCTTCAGGTCCATCGGGTTCATGCCGGCAGCAACGGCGGTCATGCCTTCGCGCACAATGGCTTGGGCCAGCACGGTTGCGGTCGTGGTGCCGTCACCGGCGGCATCGTTTGCCTTCGATGCGACTTCGCGCAGCATCTGCGCGCCCATGTTTTCAAACTTGTCCTTGAGCTCGATTTCCTTGGCGACGGTAACGCCGTCCTTGGTGATGCGCGGTGCGCCGAAGCTCTTGTCGATCACGACGTTGCGACCCTTGGGGCCGAGCGTGACTTTGACGGCATTGGCCAGCGTATCGACACCCTTGAGGATGCCTTCGCGGGCGGTGCGGCCGAATTTTACGTCTTTAGCAGACATTGGATCTTCTCCTGGATTGGGTTGTATTGGGAAGCGTTATCAGGGGGCTCAGCCGAGCACGCCCATAATGTCGCTTTCCTTCATGATCAGCAGGTCTTCGCCGTCGATCTTCACTTCGGTGCCACCCCATTTGCCGAACAGCACGCGGTCGCCGACTTTCACGTCGAGAGCGGTGACGGTGCCGTCTTCAGCCTTGGAGCCGTTGCCGACAGCGACGATTTCGCCTTCGCTCGGCTTTTCCTTGGCGCTGTCGGGGATGATGATGCCGCCAGCCGTCTTTTCTTCGGCTTCGATGCGGCGGACCAGTACGCGGTCGTGCAGTGGACGGAATGCCATATTTATGACCTCTTCCAATTGAGTGGTTAAACGTGATTGGCACTCTCCGACCGAGAGTGCCAGTGCGGCGCATTTGGGTGCGCGTTCATTCAGAGTCAATGGGTGTCTCAGCGAAAAAGTTGCATGCAATCAGCCAGGGCGTGGCATGGGGGCGTCCGCTCAGGAATTGCGCTGCGTCAGCCCCAGCTTTTCGCGCGCATTCCAGCGCCAGAGGAGCAGGGCGGCGGCGAAGGTCAGTCCTGTTGCAAGGCCGATCCAGACACCAGTGCCGCCAAGCTGCGTGCCGAGTCCAAGACCGGCAGCGAGGCCGAAGCCAGGCAGCCAATAGCTGAAGATAGCAATCCACATCGGGATGCGCGTATCCTTGAGACCGCGCAGCGCGCCAGCCGCCACGGCCTGCACCCCGTCGGACAGCTGGAATGCGGCGGCAATCATCAGGAAGCCGGTTGCAGCAGCGAGCAGCTGTGCGTTCGCTGGATCGCCAATATCGATATATACTGAGAGCAGCGCGTGTGGCATCGTGACCATGGCGATTGCGGTCAGCGCCATGAAGCCGGTTCCCATCACAATACTCGCCCAGCCTGCGCGGCCCATGCCCACAGCATCGCGCGCGCCATAGAAATAGCCAACGCGGATGGTCGCCGCCTGTCCCACGCCGAAAGGGACCTGAAAGGCAAAGGCAGCAAGATTGAGCGCGAGTGTATGCGCGGCCAGTTCCAGTCCGCCGACGCGGCCCATCAGGAATGCCGCTGCACCAAACACGCCCGCTTCTGCCAACACGGTGATGCCGATAGGCGTGCCGATGCGCAGCATTTCCCAAAAGCGCGGCCAGTCCGGTCGCCAGAAAAAGCCCATGATGTGATAGCGGTGCAGGCGCGGGTCGACCCGAATGATTGCGGCATACATGGCAAGGATCGCGAGTGAGGTGATTAGTGTCGCGACCGCTGCACCGGGCAGGCCCATGGCAGGTGCGCCCAGATTGCCGAAGATGAAGGCGTAATTCGCCAGTGCGTTCACGCCGATACCCACGCCGGTTATTGCTGTTGCAATGATCGGTTTGCCCAGCGTCGAGACATAATTGCGCAAAACGCCCGCGATCACCATCGGCGCGACCGACCACAGCAAGACCTGCATGTATGATACGGCGAGCGCCGTAATGTGCGGCTCTTGCCCTGTCAGCCGCATCAGCGGGCCTGCGAGCGCGCAGAGACCCATGCCGATAGCCGACACGATGATGCTGAGCCACAAGGCCATACGCACCGAGCGGCGAACAGGGCGCAGCGCCGGTCCGCGCGCCCCGGTTTCTGCCGCCATGATCGGAGCGACCGCGCTGGTGAGCGCCTGCAAGCCCCAGACGATCAACCCGAACAGGGCGATGGCGAGCGCCGATGCGGCGAGTTCATCCGGACCCAGCCGCGCGATAAACATCACGTCGATCGCATAGGTGAGCATTTGCAGCAGATTGGCGAGCGCCAGCGGCCCCGCCAGCTTCAGCGTTTCGCGCGTCTCGACTGTCCAGTCGGGCGTTTCGGGGTGGGCAATCGGCCGCATGGTATCTCATGCTGCCCCCGCGAAAATGCGCCGGACAGCCGCACCGGATAGGCGCGTCGTGCTTTCCTGCAAAGGGGAAATAGGCTGTATATCTGCGAAGTGCGGCCTGCGCGTCACACGCGTGCATCGGGACTAAGGCATTGGCGCTGCCGGAGCGCAGCTGCCTTCGCGCTCTGCGGAGATTGGCCACAGGCTATCGAGCCCTTCGCTCGAATAGTCTTCGAACGCGAAATGGCCATCGCGCACGTCGATACGGTAGACCCCGCTGCGCGGGTTGCCGATATAACCGAACAGATCCCACTCGGGCTCGGTGACGACGCTAGTGGGCTGCGCCCATATCTCTACAGGCGGCTGATCTTCGAAACCAACCGAAACGCGGGTTTCGGCAATTTCGCGCCATGGCGCAGTCATCGTGCGTTGCGCGTCACATTCGCGGATGTCGAACGCGCCTTCTCCGAGCAGATGGCCGTATGACCCTGTGTCGATATAGTAATTGCCGATACGGTTTTGCGTGCGCATCCGGATCAGCGGCTTGCGTCCGGCTCCCATCAGCATGTTGGCCTCGGCGCGCGGCCGCGGGTCCCGCCTAATCAGACGCACCACGTCCCGATTGTAATCAAATTCGATGACTTCGAAGAAGGGCCGCAGCGCATCGAGCCCCATGATGATATCATAACGCCCGACAATCTGATCCATGCGCTCGAACTTGGCCTGATCCTCAGGCGTTTCAGGCGGCAGTCCTACAGACGCGGCCACATTGCGAAGCGTGATGTCACCGATCGTCAGACTGCCGACCAGCGCGTGATGCTTGGTTGCGACGATGTCGAATGCGGGCAGCGCGTAAGTTTGCGGCGCCGAGCCATCGGTTTCGAGCAAGTCGATGAAGTCGCGGTGCACACCGACCCCAGGCGCGCCTGTATCGAACGCAATCTCGATATCCACGCCATTGAGCTGCGCAGGAATGCGAAGCCCATCAAAAGGCACTTCGGTCACTTCGACGCCATTATAATCGACAGATGCATCGGGCCAATTGGCGTAGGGCCTTGCGAAGTCTGCAAGATTGGTCATGCCATTCGCTTCAGAAGCAGCGGCCACGTCAGCCCAGCGATGCTCCGCAATCAATTGGCCTGCGGCGATAAAGAACATGCGGTCCTTCAACTCGCCAGCAGGCATCGACCGTACGATTTGCATCATAGCGTCGGCACTCCCTTCACGGCGGTCCATTAGGCCGAGGAACGCGGCGGCCACGCGGTCGGACTGCGCCATCGTTCGCAACCTGTCTCGCTCGATGGTTAGAAACGCATCAAATGCCTCTGCCGCTGCTTCCTCTGAAATGGCCGTCGGTAGTGGACGCTCAGCGCTCGTCTGGGCTAACGATGTCGACGCCGCGCAGGCCGGAAGTAGGGCGAGGGCGGCGATTGAGGCTGCGGCCATCAGATGCTCAGTAAATGTCTGTCGTGGGTGAGATGGGGCTGTGTTCTGCATGCCGAAGCTTATGGACCAACCTCACACGCAATCGGGCAAAATTTGCTGAACGGACACTTTTGGTGCCTGAACGGACCGCATGGATAGTTCGACTAACCGGCTTCCCGGTGATCACATAGCATAAGAACGGATCAGCCGTGCGCCAGAGCGGCTGGTATTGAGCGATGAGCCGTCATTGAGATGAACCGTCATGCGACCGCCGCCGGCCGGTTCAACCGAAACAAGCTGATCGAGATTGATGATCGCCGATCTGTGAATGCGCACGAAGCTTTCCGGCAGCTGCTCTGACAGTTCTTTCAGACTTCGCCGGGTCGGGAATGAGCGCGTGGCAGTGAAGACCTTCATTTCATCGTCGACCGAGCGGATGGCAACGATATCCTCAAGCTCGACACGCGCAATCTGATCGTCATCACGCAGCAACAGAGCCTTTGGCGTGTCTGAAGCGGCGATTCCCTCCGTATCTTGAGAACCACCTTTCGCTTCCGCAAGGCGATGAGTAGCGCGCACGAGAATAATCAGGAGAAGCGCAATCACGATCCCCTGGAACATCTGCCAGCGGAATGCAGGGCCTGAAAATGGAATGATCATCCCGCCAGCAACAAACCCTGCATCAACCCATCCATGAAGTGACGTAATCAACACGTACCAGATGAGCGTGAAGGCAATGCTGAAAACGGCGAGCGAGGCAAATTGTAGCGCTTGATTTGGCAGGGAAAGGATCGGTCGCAAGAGTGGGAAAGATGCGATACCCAGAAGGTACAGCGAGATCACATTGATCAGGCAATCGGTCACGACTTTCGCCGAGAGGATGCCTGCGTCACTGAGAAAAACTGCGAGATAACCGAGCCCGAGCAGCGCGCAGATCATGATCCAGTCACGATGCGGCGGGGTGAGTTTTGCAAAGATGCGGGAGACACGCGCTGGCATTACGCTTTGACTGCCAAACTTCATCCCGGCTGCCAAGATATTCCGTAAGGCGCGCAGCGGCGACCAGCAAAAAGGGCGCCACCATCGCTGGTGACGCCCCCTTGGTGATCTCTCGGAAGAGATCGAAGTGTAAGCTGATCCCCGCTTGCGCGAGGACAGGCGCTTACTTCAGTTCGACGGTACCGCCGGCTGCTTCGATCTTGCCCTTGATCTCTTCGGCTTCTGCCTTGTTCACGCCTTCCTTGAGCGGCTTCGGCGCGCCTTCGACGAGGCCCTTTGCTTCGGTCAGGCCCAGGCCGGTGATGGCGCGGACTTCCTTGATCACCTGGATCTTCTTGCCACCGTCGCCGGTGAGAATGACGTCGAATTCGTCCTTCTCTTCAGCGGCAGCTTCACCAGCACCGCCACCAGCGGGGCCAGCAACAGCAACTGCAGCAGCGGCGCTAACGCCCCACTCTTCTTCCAGTGCCTTGGCGAGTTCAGCTGCTTCCATAACGGTCAGCTTCGAAAGGTCTTCAACCAGCTTGGCAATATCAGCCATGATGTATCACTCCAATTGTTGGGGCATTCCGTTCCTTCGGTCGGCCCCGAGTATGTTTCGTATCTCTTGCGAGAAAGCGTCTCTTACGCAGCGTCCTTGGCGCCATAGGCACCGAATACGCGAGCGAGCTTGGCTGCCGGTTCGTTGACAACGCGGGCGATTTTCGTCGCCGGGGCGTTGAGCAGACCAACAATGGTGCCGCGCAGTTCGTCGAGGCTGGGCATCGAAGCCAAAGACTTGATACCTGCTTCGTCGAGAACCTGCGTGCCCATCGAGCCACCGACGATTTCCAGCTTGTCGTTCGACTTGGCGAATTCGACAGCAGCCTTGGCGGCTGCGACAGGGTCTTCCGACCATGCCAGTGCTGTCGGACCGGAGAGAAACTCTTCGATGCCGACATAATCGGTGTCTTTCAGGGCGAGCTTGGCGAGACGGTTCTTCGCGACCTTGTAGGACGCACCGGCTTCACGCATCTTCGTACGCAGTTCGGTGGACTGGTCCACCGTCAGGCCGAGGTTGCGGGTCACGACGACCACGCCAACTTCGTTGAAGACTTCGTTCAGCTGGGCGACCGCTTCGGTTTTTTGCGAACGATCCATGCCGTACTCCTTCACTATGGCCGACCGCGGGTTCGCGCGGACGACCGGCTCAAATCACCCCGCCGCTCATGCGACAGGGCAAAAGTCCGTTTCTGGGGAAGGAGGTGCGTGACGCATCACGCTGATTGCGAGGCCATGGTGGCCGCGCGAAAAATCTCGTTTCCCCGTCTAGGCTGGAAATTAAGATGACCCCATTGCCACCACCAACTGTCTCGGACGGATGAATGCCCCAATCCGTATGGATCAAAGCAATCGGGGCGGGCCCTTAAAGGCCACGCCCCG
The DNA here is from genome assembly GCF_016019885.1 of Aurantiacibacter sediminis. Taxonomy (GTDB): domain Bacteria; phylum Pseudomonadota; class Alphaproteobacteria; order Sphingomonadales; family Sphingomonadaceae; genus Alteraurantiacibacter; species Alteraurantiacibacter sediminis. The sequence goes on from NZ_JAEANY010000001.1 coordinate 664,278, forward strand.
AGAGTCAAGCAAAACTGCTTAAGTGGATTGGCGCCACTTACTGGTCGTCAGCGGTTTCTTCCAGCATTTCGGCTTCTTGCTCAGCTTCCATCATGGCGCCTTCATTGCCCATTTCTTCAGCGAGCTCGGCTTCGGCTTCTGCAACACCAGCTTCGGCGTCCATCACTTCAGCTTCCATTTCAGCGACATCTTCTGCCTGCTCTTCGGCATCTTCAGCAGGTTCCTGGCAAGCAGCGACCAGCATGAGGGCGGGAGCGGCGGCGAATGCGATAATCTTTTTCATAATGAATCCTTCCTGTAGTGCGACCGGAATTGCCCGGTATCACCTCGCCAACCGCTCTCGACAGCGTCGGTTCCTCGTTTTGCCATTTTTTTGCCGCAATTTATTCGCCATAGGTCAGCAAGTCGCCCGGCTGGCATTCCAGCTCCCGGCAGATCGCTTCCAGTGTGCTGAAGCGGATGGCCTTGGCCTTGCCCGTCTTGAGGATGGAGAGGTTGGCGAGGGTGAGGCCCACGCGCTCTGCCAACTCGGTCAGCGTCATGCGGCGTTCGTGGAGAAGGTCGTCCAGTTTGACCATGATCCTGGTTCCTTCGCTATCTGATGTGGATTTGGGTGGCATCACACCGTTCCTTCCAGATCATCGCGCATTTCCGCGCCGCGTTTGAACACCCGGGCCAGGATGAAGAGAACGATGACCATCAGTATGCCGGTCAGATCGAGGCCTGCATCGACAGTGATGTCCTCATGCCCGACTTCGTCCGCCCATTTGGCAACGGTCAGGCCTGCACCGGAAATGGGTATCATGAGCAATTGCACTACAAGCAAAAGCCAGCCCATATTGCCGAGGCGACGCGCATTTTGCGGAGCGAACGGATCGCCATGGCCGACCGTATTGATGATGCGGCGCAACTGGTCGAAGAAGGCAAAGACCAAAGCGACTACCATTAACGCCATCACCAACAATGCGATGATTGTAGGAAGCGGGAAATCAGTGATTTCCTGGCCCAGCTCTGCGGTCAATTCCGCGGCGATATCGGCCTGGTAGAAGAGGAGGACGGGAATCGTGATGAGAAGCGCGAATGCAGCGATGCTCATGAAAATCTGCATCAGGATTGTCAGCGCCTTGCCGGACACCAGCAGCAGATCATTCGGCCGTGTTGAAGTACTCATTGGAAATCTCCTGACAATCCGGCTTACGCCAGCAGCGTCGATGTGACGGCAATGGGTTGCGGGTCGACCGGCACGCTGGTGATGGCAGCGAAGCTGGTCGTGGCGAAAATCACGGCTGCAAGAGCAGCGAGAGTTTTGGTGGCGAAGCGTTGCATTTATCGATCTCCTATATCGTGTTTGTTGAAAAACGATATGGACGAGTCGATTCTTATTGTCAATCAACAATATTGAAAAACGATATGCAGTGCGAAGCTTAGCTGCTGGCAGTATGGCAAGGCGTCTCGCCGGCCTTCGCGTGACAAGTGCCATGACACTGCAATATTGACCGGGGAAAGCACTTCGGAGGATCGGAGACCGTCACAATGAGCCACCGCATTATCAATCGCCGCCTCGCGCTTTCGCGCCGCAATCTGCTTCGGGGGTTTGGTGCGAGCGCCATAAGCGTTTTCGGCATAGCGCTTTCACCTGTTCCGCTGCTCGCACAGCCGATCTTCCGCGCATATCCTTTCCAACTGGGCGTGGCTTCGGGAGAGGCAGAGCCCGATGGCTTTGTCATCTGGACGCGCTTGGCGCCCGAACCGCTTGAATACGGATATGGCATGCCGCGCGCCGCGGTCGAAGTGGATTGGGAAGTCGCTGCCGATCGCGGTATGAGCGAGATTGTCGCAAGCGGAACAGCCATCGCCAGGCCGGAGCTCGGCCATTCCGTCCATGCCGAAGTCGCGGGATTGCAGCCCGGTCGGCCCTATTGGTATCGCTTCTCGGCTGGACGCGAGCGCTCGATGCGTGGCCGCGCGGTGACTGCGCCCAGCTTTGGCGCGCCGGTTGACCGGGTGCGCTTCGGCATCGTCGGATGCCAGAATTACGAGCACGGCTTTTACACTGCACACCGCTATCTGGCGGAAGAAGAGCCGGACTTCGTCTTCTGCTATGGTGACTATATATATGAGGGGCGCTCACGCCGCGTGTGGAACAGCCCCAATGGGCCACGCGAAAATCCGCGGCAGGTCACGGGCGATGAGACGTACTCGCTGGACGATTATCGCCGTCGCTATGCCGAATACAAAATTGACACGGACCTGCAGGCCGCACATGCCGCTGCGCCATGGTTCGTAACCTGGGACGATCACGAGATCGATAACAATTGGGTCGATGACATCGATCAGGATGGCGTGCCGCCGCGGATCTTCGCCCTGCGCCAACAGGCTGCGATGCAGGCCTATTATGAAAATATGCCGCTGCGCGCCTCGTCATTGCCAACCGGGCCGCGCATGCAGCTGTTCAGGCAAGCGCGCTATGGCGATCTGCTTGATCTGAACCTGCTCGACACCCGGCAATACCGAACCGATCAGGCGTGCGGTGACAGCTGGGAGCCCAATTGCGACGACCTCAACCGCGAGGCCGAGGTTTTGGGACAGGCGCAGGCCAGCTGGCTTGAAGACAAGCTGCGCGACTCGCAGGCGATCGCCCAGCAAGTGATGATGATGGATCTCGATCGGCTTCCGGGTGAAGGCAGCGTCGTCAATCCCGATAGCTGGGCAGGCTATCGCGATCCGCGCCGCCGTGTGCTGGAAACGCTGTCGAGCCTGCGCGATGCCAACCCGGTCGTGCTTACCGGAGACGAGCACCAGAACTACGCTGGCGAGCTGCATTTCGATGGTCAGGACCCGGGCCCTGCACCCATCGCGCCTGAATTCGTGACGACGTCGATCACCTCAAATGGCGATGGCGAATTCCAGCGCCGCGATACCACCGCGATTGCCGCGGAAAACGACCAGCTGAAATGGCACAATGCGCAGCGCGGATTCGCGCTATGCGATGTGACGCCAGAGCGCTGGCAGACCGATTTCCGCGTAGTAGATCGTGTAACGACAACGGGCGGCGAGATGCGCAGTGCGCTGGTGGCAACCGTGGAGGCGGGCTCGACAAGGGTCAATCTGGGGTGATCCATCCACCCATTGACCGAATCCTACACGCTTCCTATATGGCCCCCATCGCCGAAGAGCTTCGAGCAAGGTACGCCTTTACGCGGGGGCGCATCCAGGAACGGAAGTTTCGGCATCTGCGTGAGACATGATTTGATCAAGGCTGCGATGCGGCACCGGTAGCGGTGCGCTCATCGTCGGCCTTTTCTGCGTCTCGCGCGATATTCCCGCTCACGAAAATTTTCGCGCCCGCAAAACTTGCTGGCGCACACACGCGAAGAAGAGGCCCGTCCACATTATGGCGACCAAGGCGAAAGCTCCTGAAGTTCAGGGTTCCAAGAAGAAGCGCATCCGCAAGATTTTCGGCGACATCCACGAAGTGGTGCAGATGCCGAACCTGATCGAGGTGCAGCGTGAGAGCTACGAGCAGTTCCTGCGCTCCGATCCTTCGATCGATTATGTCTCCGGTCTGGAAAAGACGCTGCGCAGCGTTTTTCCGATCCGCGACTTTGCCGGTACCGCCGAACTCGATTTCGTGAATTACGAGCTTGAGCCGCCGAAATACGACACGACCGAATGCCGCCAGCGCGGCATCACCTACGCAGCCCCGATGAAGGTGACGCTGCGCCTGATCGTGTTCGAAGTCGACCAAGAAACCGAATCCCGCTCCGTGCTCGATATCAAGGAGCAGGACGTTTACATGGGCGACATGCCGCTCATGACGAAGAACGGCACCTTCATCATCAATGGCACCGAGCGCGTGATCGTGAGCCAGATGCACCGTTCGCCGGGCGTGCTGTTCGATCACGATCGCGGCAAGACGCACTCTTCGGGCAAGTTCCTCTTCGCTGCCCGCGTCATTCCGTATCGCGGTTCGTGGCTCGATTTCGAATTCGACGCCAAGGACATCGTCAATGTGCGTATCGACCGCAAGCGCAAGCTGCCGGTCACCGCACTGCTGTTCGCGCTTGGTCTCGACCAGGAAGAAATCCTCGATCACTTCTATGACATGGTCACGTGGAAGCGTGCCGGTGGCAAGAAGAAGGGCGGCGAAGGCTGGGAAATCCCGTTCGTCGCCGAACAGTGGCGCGGTGCGAAGCCCGCTTTCGCGCTGGTTGATGCCAAGACGGGTGAGGAAGTCTTCCCCGCTGGCCAAAAGGTGTCCCCGCGCGCTGCCAACAAGGCCGAAAAGGACGGTCTCAAAACCCTGCTGATCCCGACCGAGGAAATCTTCGGCCGCTATGCCAGCAAGGATTTGATCGACGAAAAGACTGGCCGCATCTACATTGAAGCGGGCGAAGAAGTTTCGCCGGAAAACCTCGAGAAGCTTGATGCCGCAGGCGTCGACCAGCTCGAACTGCTCGATATCGACCACGTCAACACCGGTGCGTGGATGCGCAATACCCTGGCTGTCGACAAGGCGGAGAACCGCGAAGAAGGCCTCGAGGCCATCTATAAGGTCATGCGCCCGGGCGAGCCGCCGACCAAGGAAACCGCCGAAGCTCTGTTCGAAGGCCTGTTCTTCGATGGTGAGCGTTACGACCTGTCCGCGGTTGGCCGCGTGAAGCTCAACATGCGCCTTGGACTCGATGCCGAAGACACCGTCACCACGCTGCGCAAGGAAGACATCCTTGCCGTGGTCAAGGAACTTGTCGACCTGAAGGACGGCAAGGGCGACGTCGACGACATCGACAATCTCGGCAACCGCCGCGTGCGCTCGGTGGGCGAGCTGCTGGAAAACCAGTACCGCGTCGGCCTGCTGCGCATGGAGCGCGCCGTGAAGGAGCGCATGAGCTCAGTCGATGTATCGACCGTCATGCCGAACGACCTGATCAATGCGAAGCCTGCGGTTGCCGCAGTGCGCGAATTCTTCGGTTCTTCGCAGCTTTCGCAGTTCATGGACCAGACCAACCCGCTGTCGGAAGTCACCCACAAGCGCCGCGTTTCGGCACTTGGCCCGGGCGGCCTCACCCGTGAGCGTGCTGGCTTCGAAGTCCGCGACGTTCACCCGACGCACTATGGCCGTATCTGCCCGATTGAAACGCCCGAAGGCCCGAACATCGGTCTGATCAACTCGCTGTCGACCTTCGCCCGCGTGAACAAGTATGGCTTCATCGAAACGCCTTACCGTTCGGTGAAGGATGGCAAGGTGTCGAGCGAGGTGAACTACCTCTCGGCCATGGAAGAGCAGAAGCATACCGTGGCACAGGCCTCGGCTGCCACCGACGGCAAGGGCCAGTTCGTGGAAGAGCTCGTCTCCGCCCGTCAGAACGGCGAATTCGTGATGAGCCCGAACGAGCAGGTCACGCTGATGGACGTCAGCCCCAAGCAGCTCGTCTCGGTCGCTGCATCGCTCATTCCGTTCCTGGAAAACGATGACGCCAACCGCGCGCTGATGGGATCGAACATGCAGCGTCAGGCTGTGCCGCTGGTCAAGGCCGAAGCGCCTTGGGTCGGTACCGGCATGGAAGAAACCGTGGCCCGCGATTCGGGCGCTGCCATCGCCGCAACGCGGGGCGGCGTGATCGACCAGGTCGATGCGACCCGTATTGTTATCCGCGCCTCGGGCGAAGTCGATGCCGGTAACCCGGGCGTCGACATCTACAGCCTGCAGAAATTCCAGCGCTCCAACCAGAACACCTGCGTCAACCAGCGTCCGCTGGTGAAAGTGGGCGATGTGGTGGAAAAGGGCGACATCATCGCAGACGGTCCGTCGACCGATCTGGGTGAACTCGCTCTCGGCAAGAACGCGCTCGTCGCCTTCATGCCGTGGAATGGCTACAACTACGAGGACTCCATCCTCATTTCCGAGCGTATCGTGAAGGACGACGTCTTCACCTCGATTCACATCGAGGAATTCGAAGTCATGGCGCGTGACACCAAGCTTGGCCCGGAAGACATCACCCGCGACATTCCCAACGTCGGCGAGGAAGCGCTACGCAACCTCGACGAGGCGGGCATTGTCTACATTGGTGCCGAAGTGCACCCGGGCGATATCCTGGCTGGCAAGATCACGCCGAAGGGCGAGTCCCCGATGACGCCGGAAGAAAAGCTGCTGCGCGCCATCTTCGGTGAAAAGGCCAGCGACGTGCGTGACACCTCGCTCCGCCTGCCGCCGGGCGTTGCGGGTACCGTCGTGGAAGTCCGCGTCTTCAACCGTCACGGCATCGAAATCGATGACCGTACGCGTGCCATCCAGAACGAGGAAATCGAACGCCTCAAGAAGGATAGCGAAGACGAGCGCAACATCCTCAACCGTGCAACCTACAACCGCCTGGAAGAAATGCTGGCCGGCCAGACCGCGTCCGCCGCTCCAAAGGGTGTGAAGAAGGGTACGGTGATTGACGCATCGGTGCTGGAAGGCATCGAGAAGCGCGACTGGTTCAAATTCGCCGTTGCCGATGACAACATGCAGGCGCAGCTCGAAGCTGTGAAAGGCCAGTATGATGAAGCGGTAAAGGCCATCAAGGACAAGTACGAGGACCGCAAGGAGAAGCTCGAACGCGGTGATGAACTCGCGCCGGGCGTTCTGAAGATGGTCAAGGTCTTCGTCGCGGTGAAGCGCAAGCTGCAGCCGGGCGACAAGATGGCTGGCCGACACGGTAACAAGGGTGTGATTTCGCGCATTCTGCCGGAAGAAGACATGCCGTTCCTCGAAGACGGTACGCCGGTCGATATCGTGCTGAACCCGCTGGGCGTGCCTTCGCGCATGAACGTGGGGCAGATCTTCGAAACCCACCTCGGTTTCGCCGCTCGTGGTCTTGGCCACCAGATCGGCGAGCAGCTTGACGAATGGCGTGCATCGAACCCCGATGCCACCGCCGGCAAGCCGCCTGCTGCGCTGATGGACAAGCTCAAGGACGTCTATGGTGAGAACTATTACGACGATCTGGAAAGCCGCACGGGTGAAGAAGTCGCCGAACTCGCACACAACCTTCGTGCCGGTGTCCCGATGGGCACGCCGGTGTTCGATGGCGCGCGTGAAGGCGATGTGACCGACATGCTGCTGAAGGCAGGTTACGACAGCTCCGGCCAGTCCGACCTGTATGACGGCCGCACCGGTGAGGTGTTCGACCGTAAGGTGACCGTGGGCGTGATCTACATGCTCAAGCTGCACCACCTGGTCGACGACAAGATCCACGCCCGCTCGATCGGCCCGTACTCGCTCGTCACCCAGCAGCCGCTGGGCGGTAAGGCGCAGTTCGGTGGCCAGCGCTTCGGTGAAATGGAAGTCTGGGCCCTGCAGGCCTACGGCGCCGCCTACACCTTGCAGGAAATGCTGACGGTGAAGTCCGACGACGTGGTCGGCCGCACCAAGGTTTACGAAGCGATTGTCAAGGGTGACGACACCTTCGAAGCCGGCATTCCGGAGAGCTTCAACGTGCTCGTCAAGGAAATGCGCTCGCTGGGCCTCAACGTCGAACTCACCTCGCTTACCGATGGCGAAGAGGAAGACGAAGACGGCTTTGGCCAGATCGCCGCTGAATAACAGGGGCAGGGCGGGCCGCACGGTCCGCCTCCCCGCCAACCCCTGTTTATCCCCCCAAGGGAAGTGAAGACATGAACGAACTGACAAAATTCACCAACCAGCTCTCCAAGCCGGAGACGTTCGACCAGATCCAGATCGGTCTTGCCTCGCCAGAGCGCATCCGCAGCTGGTCTTTCGGCGAAATCAAGAAGCCGGAAACGATCAACTACCGTACGTTCAAGCCTGAGCGTGATGGCCTGTTCTGTGCGCGCATCTTCGGTCCGGTGAAGGATTACGAATGCCTGTGCGGCAAGTACAAGCGCATGAAGTACAAGGGCGTCGTCTGCGAAAAGTGCGGCGTTGAAGTCACCGTTACCAAGGTGCGTCGTGAGCGCATGGGCCACATCGAGCTCGCTGCTCCGGTCGCGCACATCTGGTTCCTGAAGTCGCTGCCGTCGCGCATCGGCCTGCTGCTCGACATGCAATTGAAGCAGCTCGAGCGCGTGCTGTATTTCGAAAGCTACATCGTGACCGAGCCGGGCCTGACCCCGCTCGAGAAGTTCCAGCTGCTCACTGAAGACGAGCTGATGGACGCGCAGGACGAATATGGCGAAGACGCCTTTACTGCCGGTATCGGTGCCGAAGCTGTCAAGCTTATGCTCATGGATCTCGATCTGGAGCAGGAAAAGGCCGATCTGCTGGAAGAGCTGGAGACCACCAAGTCCAAGCTGAAGCCAGCCAAGATCATCAAGCGTCTGAAAGTCGTTGAAAGCTTCATCGATTCGGGCAACCGCCCCGAATGGATGATCCTTGAAGTCGTACCGGTCATTCCGCCCGAGCTGCGCCCGCTGGTGCCGCTGGATGGTGGCCGTTTCGCGACATCCGATCTCAACGATCTCTATCGCCGCGTCATCAACCGTAACAACCGCCTGAAGCGCCTCATGGAACTGCGCGCGCCGGACATCATCGTCCGCAACGAAAAGCGCATGCTGCAGGAATCGGTCGATGCGCTGTTCGACAACGGCCGCCGCGGCCGTGTGATCACCGGTGCCAATAAGCGTCCGCTGAAGTCGCTGTCCGACATGCTCAAGGGCAAGCAGGGCCGCTTCCGCCAGAACCTTCTGGGTAAGCGCGTCGACTATTCGGGCCGTTCGGTCATCGTGACCGGCCCTGAGCTCAAGCTGCACCAGTGCGGGCTGCCGAAGAAGATGGCGCTCGAACTGTTCAAGCCGTTCATCTACGCCCGCCTCGATGCGAAGGGTCTTTCGATGACCTTGAAGCAGGCGAAGAAGTGGGTCGAGAAAGAGCGCAAGGAAGTCTGGGACATCCTCGACGAAGTGATCCGTGAGCACCCGGTTCTGCTGAACCGCGCGCCGACGCTTCACCGTCTCGGCATCCAGGCGTTCGAGCCTGTGCTGATCGAAGGCAAGGCCATCCAGCTCCACCCGCTCGTCTGCTCGGCCTTCAACGCCGACTTCGACGGTGACCAGATGGCTGTCCACGTTCCGCTGAGCCTTGAAGCCCAGCTGGAAGCGCGCGTGCTGATGATGTCGACCAACAACATCCTCTCGCCCGCCAACGGCAAGCCGATCATCGTTCCTTCGCAGGATATGGTGCTGGGTCTCTACTATCTCTCCATGGACCGCGAAGGCGAGCCGGGAGAGGGCAAGGTGCTGGCCGATATCGATGAAGTGCACCAGGCGCTTCACGTCGGTGCCGTTACGCTGCACTCGAAGATCCACACCCGGGTCCCGCAGACGGACGAAAAGGGCAAGACCTTCATGCAGCGGGTGGAAACCACGCCGGGCCGCATGCTGATCGGCGAATGCCTGCCGAAGTCGCACACCGTCCCTTATGACGTCGTGAACCGCCTTCTCACCAAGAAGGAAATCGGCGATGTGATCGATCAGGTCTATCGCCACACCGGCCAGAAGGACACGGTGCTGTTCGCCGACGCCATCATGTCGTTGGGCTTCCGCCACGCGTTCAAGGCCGGCATTTCCTTTGGTAAGGATGACATGATCATTCCGGACACGAAGGACGGCATGATCGCAGAAACCAAGTCGCTGGTTGCCGATTACGAGCAGCAGTATCAGGACGGTTTCATCACCCAGCAGGAAAAGTACAACAAGGTGATCGACGCGTGGTCGCGTTGCGGTGACCAGGTTGCAGCTGCCATGATGGATGAGATCAAGGCGATGCCGAAGGACGACGATGGTCGCCAGGCACCGATCAACTCGATCTACATGATGAGCCACTCCGGCGCGCGTGGTAGCCCTGCGCAGATGAAGCAGCTTGCCGGTATGCGCGGCCTCATGGCCAAGCCGTCGGGCGAGATCATCGAAACGCCGATCATCTCGAACTTCAAGGAAGGTCTGACCGTTCTTGAATACTTCAACTCGACCCACGGCGCACGTAAGGGCCTCGCGGATACCGCTCTCAAGACGGCAAACTCGGGTTACCTGACTCGCCGCCTTGTCGACGTGTCGCAGGACTGCGTCATCGTGGAAGAGGACTGCAAGACGAAGAACGCACTCGAAATGCGCGCCATCGTGCAGGGCGGCTCCGTAATCGCCTCGCTGGGTGAGCGTATTCTGGGCCGCACGGTCGCGGAAGACATCGTGAATGCCGCAACGGACGAAGTGATCGTCAAGGCCGGCACCATGGTGGACGAAGCGCTGGCGAAGGACATCGAGGAGGCCGAAGTACAGGTCGCCAAGATCCGCTCGCCGCTGGTCTGCGAAGCCGAACAGGGCGTTTGCGCGACCTGCTACGGCCGTGACCTTGCTCGCGGTACGCCGGTCAATATCGGTGAAGCTGTCGGCGTTATCGCCGCTCAGTCGATCGGTGAGCCGGGCACGCAGCTGACCATGCGTACGTTCCACATCGGTGGTGCTGCGCAGATCAACGAAACCTCGCACCTTGAGTCGATCTCGGACGGTAAGGTCGTGTATCGCGACATGCCGACCATCAAGGACAAGAAGGGCCGTCGCCTGTCGCTGGCTCGCTCGGGTGAAATGGTCGTTGTCGATGCCGAGGGCCGTGAGCGCGCGATCCACCGCGTGCCTTACGGTACCGTCCTGATGTTCGAGGATGGCGGCAAGGTGAAGGAAGGCGATCGTCTGGCAGAATGGGATCCGTTCACCCTGCCGATCATCACCGAACAGGCCGGTGTCGTGCGTTATCAGGATCTTGTCGAAGGCAAGACTCTGGAGGAGCGTGTCGACGATGCGACGGGTATTGCCCAGCGCGTGGTCACCGAATATCGCGCCACGGGTCGTTCCAAGAAGGAAGACCTTCGTCCGCGCCTGACTTTCCTTGGTGAAGATGACATCAAGGGCAAGGGCAAGACAAAGAAGGGCGAGGAAACCGAAGCCCAGCGTTACATGCTGGCTCCGGGCACCACCTTGTCGGTCGAAGACGGTCAGGAAGTCGAAGCGGGTGACATCCTTGCGCGAGCATCGCGTGAAGCTGCCAAAACGCGCGACATCACCGGTGGTCTTCCGCGTGTTGCCGAACTGTTCGAAGCCCGCATTCCGAAGGATGCTGCGGTTATCGCCAAGATCTCTGGCCGGATGGAATTCATCCGCGACTATAAGGCGAAGCGCAAGATCGCGATCGTTCCGGAGGAAGGTGAGCCAGTCGAGTATCTGGTCCCCAAGACCAAGGTGATCGACGTCCAGGAAGGCGATTTCGTCAAGAAGGGCGATACGCTCATTTCCGGCTCGCCGAACCCGCATGACATTCTGGAAGTTTTGGGGATCGAGGCGCTGGCCGAATATCTCTGCACGGAAATCCAGGAAGTCTACCGACTGCAGGGCGTGAAGATCAACGACAAGCACATCGAGGTGATCGTTCGCCAGATGCTGCAGAAGGTTGAAATCACGTTCGGTGGGGACACCACGCTGTTGCCGGGCGAACAGGTCGATCTGGAAGAGATGAACGAAGTCAATTCCAAGCTGCCTCCGCGCAAGAAGAAGGCGGAAGGCAAGCCGATCCTCCTGGGCATCACCAAGGCAAGCTTGCAGACGCGTTCGTTTATTTCCGCCGCTTCGTTCCAGGAAACCACCCGCGTGCTCACGCAGGCGGCCGTGGAAGGCAAGAAGGACACGCTCGTCGGTCTCAAGGAGAACGTCATCGTGGGCCGCCTCATCCCGGCTGGTACCGGTGCCGGCATGAACCGCATGCGTGTGACGGCTTCGTCGCGCGACGCGGCGATCCGTGCGCAGTACAAGAAGCAGCAGGAAGCTCTTGCAGCTGAAGAGGCCGCAGCGGATGTCGATGATGTCGAACCCGATGCACCCACCAGCGAAGAAGCGATGCTGGCTGCCATGGGTAATCCGATCGGCAATGCCGAAGGCGAAGCACATGGCACCGATGCCGATGCTGGCGACTACCTGACGGAAGAAGCGAAGGACGATAAAGCCGAATAAGCTCCCGTTCATCGCAACAGTCGGAAATGGCCCCGGAGGTTCGCACCTCCGGGGCTTTTTCGTACCTGTCACGGATGAAAGGGATTGCCGATGAGGATATTGTGGTTTGCTGCACCGCTGGGGCTGCTTGCCTGCACCCCGGCGCCCGCTTCGGGCGACATTGGGGGCGACACCGCGGGCGAACCTGCCGCCGACCTCGAATTCCGCTCTATTCACGGCACCTATGTGGTAAATTACGTGAATGAGGCCGAGCCGATGATCGGCATCGCAGGTCACGAGCCGACCGTCACCATCGATGCAGAGCGCATCCATTTCCAATCGCAATGCATCTACGAGAACTGGTCTTACGAGCGTGACGGCGAAAATCTCGAGACCGGCCCTTGGGACTACGGTGGCGATCCCATCGAGATGTGCGCGCGCGGCGTCGCGGCCGGAGAGGAAGCGATCATTGCTGCGATAGACGGTGCGGATACTGTGCGCTTGCTGGCCGATGGGATCTGGATGAGCGGACGCGGCGGCAATGTGCAAATGGGTTTCGAGCCCGACGCAGAGGATCGCGCCGCACGCGCCGTCGACCTCACCGGCAGCTGGACGGTGCAGGCGCTCGACGGGGAGGACCTCTCACCCGGCATTGCGGTCGAGGTCAGCTGGTTTTCCATCTGGTGGGAGCCGAACTGCGCGGGGCAGGGCGTTAGCTATATGATCGAAGGTGACCGCTTCGACGCCCCCCAACCCGGCAATCCCGGCATGGTCTGCGATATCGGCTTCCCGTCCGAGCTCCCCGAAATCTGGACTGCGATGGCCGAAGCGGACAGTATCGAGCGCACGGCAAATGGCAGCGTGCTGATATCCGGCAATGGTCGCAGCGTGCTGCTTGCACCCGCAGCAGGAGGGGGAGCGTGAGGATCCTTTTGTCGCTGGCGCTACTGATAGCTCTGGCGGGGTGCGAGCAAGCGCCCTCCGATGAGCAGCTAACGACGCTGCCCGCACCAGATGGCATAGAGAATCCGCCGCCTGCGCCTGGTAGACCAGCACCGGCTACCCTCGAAGGTGATTGGCGCGTTGCCGGGATTGACGGGGAAGCACTGGACACAAATTCCGGCCTCGCACTGACGGCGGATGATGAAGAATTGTGGTGGGAGCCGCGCTGCTTTGGAGCCATTCGAGGCTATGTCATTGTCGGCGATGCGATCACTTTCGGCTCCCGCACCAGCACGCCGCCAGCAGTAGAAGGTACGCCGCCTCCTGTCGTCTGCTTGATCGCGCCACCTCCTGGCCTGCATGAGGTGATGCAGGCGATCGACGCGGCCGAGAACATTGAAACCACGCCCAACAATGGTGTGCGCATTTCAGGCGGAGGGCGCAGCGTGACGCTCTTTCGACAATAGGCGATCACAGCTTTTATCGCTATTGCAAATCATTCGCATTGTAATTGGCAAATCACCTGCTAGATCTGTTGCGAATCAATCGCAAAAGAGGTCCATGCATGTCCCACATCCGCAAATCGAGCCCGACCACTGCACAGGTGGCAGTCGCAAATCTCGTCGCCAAGCTTTCGCGTATGCCGCGCATCGGCGATTACGGGATCGATGCGGCGAAGACAGTGATGGCGCTGCGGCTTGTCGCGCTTTGCAGTAAATCAGGTCATGATCCGATGGCGGAACTGACCAAACGGTTGAATGATGTCGGTGCAGCCAAGAACATGCTGGCCCTGCTTGATCGCTGCGGTGCGCTCTGGCCCGAAGCGGTTCACGTCCATCGCCCCTGCTGTGCAGAGCTGAGCCCTGACGAGACAATCATTGCTGGAATGGCCCAAGCTGCCAGCGATGGCGATCACCGAGCATTCGACAAAGTGCTCGACGGCTTCATCCCGGCCGCACAGCGCGAAGGCCTGTTCGCCGAAGCGCTAATGGTAATGGAGACGCTTTAGCCTCTCAATCCGTCTGCAAGTCATGTAGCGCTCTTCTGCGCCGTGCGCTAAGGGCGCGGCTATGACAACGATCACTCGCTTCGCCCCCTCGCCGACAGGCCGCCTTCATGTCGGCAATATCCGCACCGCGCTCCATAATTGGATGCTGGCGCGCAAAACGAGTGGGCGCTTTGTGCTGCGGATCGACGATACCGATGCGGAGCGCAGTGAAGAGCGATTTGTCGATGCGATCCGTGCCGATCTCGATTGGCTGGGCCTGACCCCCGATGCAGAAGAGCGGCAGTCGGAGCGATTAGCGCTTTACGATGCCGCCTTTGAAAAGCTGAAAGCGAGTGGCCGCGTCTATCCTGCATATGAAACGCACCAGGAGCTTGAGCTCAAGCGCAAAATACAGCTCGGGCGTGGCCTGCCACCTATCTATGATCGCGGTGCGCTGCAGCTTTCTGAAGGGGATCGCGTTGCGAAGGAAGCGGACGGCATAGCGCCGCATTGGCGTTTCAAGCTCGATCATGACGAGCCCATCACATGGGATGACGGCGTGCGGGGCGCGCAGAAATTCGATCCGGCGCAGCTCTCCGATCCGGTGATCCGGCGTGCGGACGGCTCTTGGCTCTATATGCTGCCGAGCGCAGTCGATGACATCGATATGGGTATTACCGATGTTCTTCGCGGCGAAGATCATGTGTCCAACACCGCCGTGCAAATCCAGATGTTCACCGCGCTCGGTAGCGAGCCACCGCGTTTCGCACACGAGGCGCTCCTGGTGGGCAAGGAAGGCAAATTGTCGAAGCGTCTTGGTTCGCTCGGTTGCGATGCCATGCGGGAGAAAGGGATCGAGCCCGAAGCGTTGATTGCCATGCTCGCGCGTCTCGGCACATCGCAACCCGTCGAACCTATTGCCGATCGCCATCTGTTGCTCGACACTTTCGATCTATCGACTTTCGGGCGTGCGCCAGCGAAATTCGACGATGCCGAGCTGGAGCGGGTGAACACCGCTATTGTTCACGTCATGCCTTATGCCGATGCTGAACCACGCCTGCCAAAAGGCATCGACGAAGACGGATGGCATGCCATTCGGCCTAATCTCTCGACCGTGGCAGAGGCATCGGAATGGTGGCGATTGGTCACCGGGCCGATCGATGCCCGCGAATTCGATGAAGAGACGCGCGAATATCTGGCGCAGGCGGAAAAGGCGTTGAGTTGGTCCGACACGCCATGGCAGGATCTGATCTCCACGCTGAAAGAGACCACAGGCCGCAAAGGCAAGGCGCTGTTCCTGCCGTTGCGCCAGGCACTGACGGGAATGGATCACGGCCCCGATATGGGCGAGTTGCTGCCGCTTATCGGCGAAGACCGGGCGCGAGAGCGACTAGACCGCGCAAAGCGTGGCTAATTTGCGACACTCTGATCGTAAGAAAACCGCAGTTTGTCGAACTGTGCTGGTTCAACCTTGACTGAGAAGGACGCAATCCTCAGTGAGAAATGATACAACGTAACGTATTCAGGACCGTGTCGTCTCTCATGAAAAAATTTGCTTTCAGCCTTCTCGCTACCGCCGCCATGCCCTTGAGCGCTTTTGCGCAAGACACTTCGCAGCAAGATGCCGATGAAGACACGATTCATCAGGATCGCATCATCGTGCAGGTGGATGGCCTTGATGATCTCAGCATCCTGGCGGGTCAGTCCGTCGTGTCGGGGGAAGATTTGCTTCGCAATCGCTCCGGCCAGATAGGCGAAATTATCGATACTGTTCCTGGGGTCGCGACGACGGGCTTTGCCCCCGGCGCATCGCGCCCGATCCTTCGCGGTCTCGAAGGTGAGCGCGTGCGTGTGTTGACGAATGGCATCGGCAGCATCGATGCCTCTGCTGCATCGGTCGACCACGCCGTTTCGATCGATCCGCTGACGGCCCGCAGCATTGAAATTCTGCGTGGACCTGCAACGCTGCTTTACGGTTCGTCGGCCATCGGCGGCGTCGTCAACGTCAATGACAGCCGCTTGCCGACCGAGCTGCCCGAAGACGGATACGAGCTCAGCGCTTTCGTCTCGGGCGATACCGCTTACGAATTGCGCGAAGCTGGCGCAGCGGTCGATATCGGCCTCGGCGGCGATTTCGTGCTTCACCTCAGCGGAAGCTACCGCGAGACCGATGATTTCGAGATCCCAGGCTTCCAGCTGACCGATGACCTGCGCGCCGATCTTCTCGCCGATGCGGCTGAGGAAGAGGAAGAAATGGAATTCGAAGAAGCCGAAGAGCTTCGCGAACAGGCCAATGTCACGGGCTTCGTGCCCAACAGTGCAACCGAAACCTATTCCTTCGCCGTAGGTGCCGGATATGTGGGCGAAGGCTTCCGCGTAGCAGCCTCCGCAAGCTATTACGACACCTTCTACGGCATTCCGTCCGGCCCCGGCGGCCACGCTCATCATGGCGAAGAAGAGCATGGCGATGACGACGACCATGACGAAGATCACGGCGAGGAAGAAGGCGAAGAGCAAGAGATCGTCTCGATCGACCTCGAGCAGGTTCGCTTCGACTTCGAAGCTGGCGTCGAACTCGGTGGCTTCTTCGAAGAGCTGGTCCTCCGCATCGGACATTCGACCTACACGCATACAGAGCTTGAAGGCGAGGAAACCGGCACGGTGTTCGACGTGCGCGGTACGGAAGGCCGCATCGAGCTTGTGCAGGCTCCGAGTGACAATTGGCGCGGTGTGACAGGCGCCCAGTTCTATATTCGCGACTTTGCAGCTGTGGGTGCCGAAGCTTTCATTCCGCCGCATGAGACCGACCAGTTCTCGGTGTTTACCCTGCAGGAATTCTTCTTCGGCGGCTTCGAGGTGGAAGCCGGCGCGCGATATGAAAGCACCAACCAGGATGCTTTCCTGCTCGGCATCGAGCGTGACTTCGATACGTTCTCCGGCGCACTCGGCCTGTCTTACAATACGCCTTCGGGTCTGCGCGTCGGTGCAAACCTGACGCGGACTGAACGCGCGCCATCGGGTACGGAATTGTTTGCAGACGGCCCACACCTCGCCACGCAGAATTTCGAAATCGGCGACCCTGATCTCGATGTCGAGTCCGCTTGGGGCATCGAGGGCTATGTCGATGCGAGCATCGGCCCCGTGCAACTGCGCGCCAGCGTTTACAACAACTGGTTCGATGACTTCATCTATCTCATGGAAACAGGTGCCGAGGAAGATGAGCTTCCGGTGTTCATGTTTGCGCAGGAGGACGCCGATTTCTTCGGTTTCGAAATTGAAGCTTCTGCCGAACTGTTCGAAATTGGCGGCGGTCGCCTGATCGCCGATGCGGGCCTTGGATATATCGAAGCGGAGCTGAATGACGGCTCTGCGCTGCCTCGCATTCCGCCGCTTGAACTTCTCGGTGCGCTTGAGTGGCAGTCGAACCTGTTCGACCTGCGCGCTGAAGTCGAATATTATGGCGACCAGACCGATGTGGCTGCATTCGAGGAAGAAACCGAAGGCTTCACCCATGTGAACCTGTCGGCATCTATTCACCCCTTCCGCACCGACCGACTGGTGCTGCTGCTGCAGGCGGACAATATCTTCGACGAAGAAGGCCGCCGCCACACCAGCTTTACGAAGGAATTCGTGCCGCTCGCGGGCCGCAACTTCCGTGTGACCGCGCGGGTGAATTTTTAAGGGTTACGCCCGCCCATCCGGGCGGGCATCCTTGGTTTGTTTGTTTCATGATCGCCCATCCGGGCGATCGTCCTCGGTGCTATTCGCTCCGGCGGGCTTCGTCCGCCTGCGCGGCACCTGCGGGTCGCGCCGTGCGCTCGGTCGCTGACCTTCGGCCAGCGAGACCAACGCTCCATTCGGTCGGTATCGCGGAGCACGCTCGGCGACCAGCCGTGGGCAAGGCCGAACGGCCGCCCGCAGCGGGCGCGTAGCGGAGCGGAGCGCGTCTAGCGAGGACGAACCTGCGGATGCAGTTTCATGAGACAAATATTCCCGGGTTCACAACCTCGGCAACGTAACCCCGCGCTGGCCCATATATTTGCCCGCCCTGTCAGCATAGGTCACTTCGGGCCGTTCATTACCCTGAAGGAACAGGAACTGGCACGCGCCTTCATTGGCGTAGATTTTGGCAGGCAGCGGCGTGGTGTTGGAGAACTCCAATGTCACATGGCCTTCCCAGCCCGGCTCCAGCGGGGTGACATTCACGATGATGCCGCACCGCGCATAGGTGCTCTTGCCCAGGCAAATCACCAGCACATCGTCGGGGATGCGGAAATATTCGACCGTGCGCGCGAGAGCAAAGCTGTTGGGCGGGATGATGCAGACATCGGTTTGCCGGTCGACTAGAGAATTGCCGTCGAAATTCTTCGGGTCCACCACCGCGCTATCGACGTTGGTGAAGATCT
Source organism: Aurantiacibacter sediminis (assembly GCF_016019885.1). Taxonomy (GTDB): domain Bacteria; phylum Pseudomonadota; class Alphaproteobacteria; order Sphingomonadales; family Sphingomonadaceae; genus Alteraurantiacibacter; species Alteraurantiacibacter sediminis. The sequence goes on from NZ_JAEANY010000001.1 coordinate 682,590, forward strand.
TGAACTCATCCGCCACCCGCGCGTCATAGCCGAAGGAGCTGACGCCATAGGAAATGCAGCCGTCACGCCGCTGCGCTTCGACGAACGGCTCGATCATGCCGCGCTGTGTCGCCTGTTCCCGAATCCACTTGTCTGAGAGAATTGCCATGCCGACAGGGATTCCCGAAGGCGAGGGCGCTGGCAAGCGGTCGGCTTGCATTTCGGTATCGGCGCGGTGGAAAAATGTCGCTCGAGTGCAAGACAACTCAAACCGAATGCCTGTATGAAAGTCCAAGGGTCACCACTGAGGGAATGGGTCGCGTGCAAAACTGGGGTCGTTTGAGCACTGTCGTCGTGGCGGGTATGTTGGTCGTTTCATGTGGAGGCGGCGGATCGAGCCCGACGCCGACTGCCACGGGCGGGGCAACGCCCACGCCGACGCCCACGCCAACGCCTACTCCCACACCGACTTTCACCTATTCGGAATTTTCCAACCTGACCGGTGTTCAGGACTTCGGTACAGCCTGTTTCGCCTATGGCGTGCGGGGCAACGGAGTGCCTTTTGCGGACGGTTTCGTGCCTTTTTCCGGCCCCGGCGTAATCGATTTGGACGCTGATGCCGGGGTGTGGACCATCTCCGAAATCAATGGCGGTAACTTCGCTTCGGTCGGGCCGAGCGAGCTGGTGCTCGATACGCCTGAACGCTTGGAATACGAAGGCACGGAAACACCGATCCCGACGCGCTACGTAGTGAATGTACCGCCTGTCAGCAGTGGTGGCTTTGCCGAGTATGGCCGCAATGTCTTTTTCCGCCTGCCACTGGCGGGAGGCGGTGTGCAAACGGCAATCTGCACACTTGGCGTGCCAACCGATCCTGAAGACATTCCTAGCGCAACGACGGTCACATACAACGATGTCGAATTCGTGGGCGCGATTTTCGATGAGAACCCGGCTGGTGGCTCGGCATTCATTTCGCAAATCGTGGAGTCCTCTGGCACGTTCGAAGGCAATACCGAGACAGGCATTATCAGCATCAGCCTGACTTTCACTATCGAGGCAGCCGGCGGTGCACGCACAACGATTGGCCCGCTTACAGGGGAAGCGTCAATCGATCTTAGCAGGGATGATCGCGCTGGCTTCGAAGGCATTGTCAACTTCGGTGGAGCGCCGGAATATTTCATCAGTGGCGGCTTTTATGGGCCGCAAGGACGTGAGGCCGGCTTCGTAATCTACGCCAACCAGGACCAGAATTTCGATGGCCTGAATGAACGGTTTGCTTTGATCAGCGGTTACGCAACGCGCTGATTAGCCCCCGGCCAGCAAACTCGCATTGCCTCCGGCTGCTGTCGTATCGATCGTCGTCACCCGCTCGGTGGCGAAGCGTGTCACATAATGCGGGCCGCCAGCCTTCGGGCCGGTGCCTGACAGGCCTTCGCCGCCAAAGGGCTGGCTGCCGACCACGGCGCCGATCTGGTTGCGGTTGACGTAGAAATTGCCGACTTTGGCGTGGGCTTCCACGAATTTGCGCGTTTCTTCGATCCGGCTGTGCAGGCCCATGGTGAGGCCGTATCCGGTCGCATTGATGTTATCGATGACCTGCCGCAGCTTTCCGACGGGGTAGCGCACGACGTGCAGGATCGGGCCGAAATGCTCTTCATCCAGATCGAGGATCGAGCTGATTTCGATGATAGTCGGCGCGACAAAATGGCCGTCCTTGCAATTGACCGGCAACGGCAGGCGCGTCACCGGGAAGCCTTCTTCAGCCATCTCGGCGACGTGGGCTTCCAGCTTGTCCTTGGCTTCCTGATCGATCACCGGGCCGACATCTGTGGCCAGGTCTTTGGGATCGCCCACCACCATCGCATCGAATGCGCCCTTCATCATTTCCAGCATGGTATCGGCAATATCGGATTGCAGGAACAATACGCGCAGCGCCGAACAACGCTGGCCGGCGCTCTGGAATGCACTGGCAATCACATCGCGTGTCACCTGTTCTGGCAGAGCGGAGGAATCGACGATCATCGCGTTCTGGCCGCCTGTCTCCGCAATCAGCGTGCCGATCAATCCATCGCGTTGGGCGAGTGTGCGGTTGATAGCGTGCGCCGTGCCTGTTGAGCCGGTGAAGGCGACGCCTGCTATACGCGGGTCTGATGTGATCGCCGCGCCCACCTTGCCGTCTCCGGGCACGAATTGCAGCACGTCTTTCGGAATGCCCGCTTCGTGGCACAGGTCTATCGCCAAGGCAGCGATAAGAGGGGTTTGCTCGGCTGGCTTGGCAAGCACGCAATTGCCCGCGGCGAGCGCGGCTGCGGCTGGCCCCATAAAGATGGCGAGCGGGAAATTCCACGGGCTGATACAGGCGAATACGCCGCGGCCATGCAGACGAAGCAGGTTCGTCTCGCCCGTAGGCCCGGGCAGCGGCTGCGGTGCACCGAACAGCATGCGCGCCTCGCACGCATAATAGCGCAGAAAATCGACAGCCTCGCGGACTTCGAGCACGGCATCGGGCAGCGATTTTCCGGCCTCGCGCTGACACAGGTCCAGCAGGCGCGCCATATTGTCTTCGAGCAGGTCTGCCGCCTTGATCAGCAATTGGGCGCGCCCTTCGCCTCCGCGCGCATCCCACATGGGCTGGGCAGCCACAGCGCGGGCGATAGCGAGGTCGATATCCTTGTCCGTCGCGGAGACCCATCCGCCCACTTCCTTGCCCGAGAAGGGCGAGCAAACAGGATGCATCTTGCCGCCGCGCTGGGCGCGTAATGTCGGGCGGGCGAGCGGATCATCGTGTGACCATTCCTCCAGCTCCTCGCGCAACGGCGCGAGCACCAACGGATCGGCAAGGTCGACGCCCATCGAGTTACGGCGGTTGGGATAGATATGCGCGGGCAGCGGAATGCTGGGATTGCGCCGTGGGTTCATTTCCGAAAGTTCGGCCACCGGATCGCCGGTCATTTCCTCTATCGGCACATCGGCATCGGCCATGCGATTGACGAAGGACGAGTTCGCACCGTTTTCCAGCAGGCGGCGCACGAGATAGGCGAGTAATTCCTTGTGCCCGCCGACAGGTGCATAAATACGCACGCGGGTTGGCGCATTGTGCTCGATCTTGGCAAGCGTATCATAGACCTCTTCGCCCATGCCGTGCAGGCGCTGGAATTCAAAAGGTGTGCTGCCAGCCAAGGCTTTGATCGCCCCGATGGTGTAGGCGTTATGCGTGGCAAAGGCCGGGTAGATCGCATCGTCTGCCGCGAGCAATTCCTTGGCGCAGGCGAGATAGGACACATCGGTCGCGATCTTGCGGGTGAAGACGGGATAATCTTCATGCCCGCCCACTTGGCTCAGCTTGATTTCCGCGTCCCAATAGGCGCCTTTCACGAGCCGCACGAAAAATTTGCGATCGTGCTTGCGCGCCAGCCGCGCGGCCCATCGGCATAGCGGCACACCGCGCTTTTGATAGCCCTGGATGGCGAGGCCGAAGCCGTCCCACGGTGTGCCATCGGCCTTGGTGAAAAGCGTGTCGTCTTCGGCCAGCGCTTCGATGATATCCATGCTGAGTTCGAGCCGCTCGGCTTCCTCCGCATCGACAGTAAAGTGGATATCCGCCTCACGCGCCTGCTCCGCCAGGTCACGCAGCACGGGCACGATGTGCTCGCGCGCGGCATCCGCATGAAGGAAATCGTATTTGGGATAAAGCGCGGACAGCTTGACCGAAATACCCGGCCCGCCATGCACGCCGCCTTCCTCTTGGGAGAGGCGCTCGATCGCGCGGGAATAGGCCTGCCGATAACGCTCGGCATCGGCCATCGTCATCGCCGCTTCGCCCAACATGTCGAAGCTGTGCGTCAGGTGCTTTTTGCGCTCCGGCGCGGCGCGTTTCATCGCCTCGTCAATCGTGCGGGCGTAGACGAACTGGCCACCAAGGATCCGCATCGCCTGCTGCACAGCCTGCCGGATCACCGGCTCACCCAGCCGCCCCGTCGTGCGGCGCAGCGTGTTGGCGAGGCCTGTCTCACGCTTGTCGCTGCCGCGCAGGACTTCGCCCGTCAGCATCAGCGAAAAGGTGGCGGCATTGACGAAGACCGAACGGCTCTCGCCCAGATGTTCGGCCCAATCGACATTGGCGAGCTTGTCCTTGATCAGCGCATCTGCGGTTTCCTGATCGGGAATGCGCAGAAGCGCCTCCGCCAGGCACATCAGCGCAATGCCTTCATCAGTGTTCAGACCGTACGTCGCCATAAAGGCATCCATGCCTTTGCTGGTGCGCGCACGGGCGCCTTCGATCAGCTGTGTGGCGAGCGCATTGGCTTCGTCATGCACGGCGGACACAGGGGCGGCCTGTTCCAGCCGCTCGGCGATGCAGGCCTCCTCTTCCATGCGATAGGCTTGGCGGAGAGCGAGTCGATCAATCGTCATATGCTGCGCCCCATCGCATACGGCTTCGGGTGCAATCAAGCGAAGTCGAACAGGTGCATGTCCGCGCGCCCTGCGTTAAGGGGGCCCGGATGAAAATTATCTTTAGTCGCAAAGGCTTCGATAGCGCGTCGGGTGGCGGGCCATCGCCCATCGTGAATGGTCGCGCACTGAGCCTGCCGATCCCCGATACGATGGGCATTTCGCGCATAACTTACGGCAATCTGGGCCTGGGCGGGCATGCTAGGCGCGCGAGCCGGGGCAAGCTTTCCGGCCGCCACCGCTGCCACAATGATCCGATGTTCTGCGACGATGGGCAGGCGCTCCTTGGCCAGTGCAGCGCAGCGCAAACGCATCTCGCCAATCACGGGGTGGGGGAGGGGGATGTGTTCCTCTTCTTCGGCCTGTTTTGCGAAGATGGCGGTGCGCCGCATCATCGCATCTTCGGCTATCTTCAGGTCGAGCGTGTTGTCCATCTGGCGCAATGCAGCGAGGCTGAGCGGGCGGAATTTGCCGCACTCGATCATCCGCATGCGCTGGGCATGCATGCGAGCAATGATGCGATTTATTGCGGGCGTGGGTCCGCTGCCGCCCCTGCCGATGACGCGCTGCAATTGACGGCGCAAGGCGAGAACCCGAGCATCTGGCGCATTCCGGCGTGGCTGGAGGAAACCGGCCTGTCCTATCATGCGCGACAAGACCGCTGGCTCGGCGAGGGCCGCTTGCAAAGCGTCGCGCGGGGTCAGGAATTCGTCGCCGATATTGGCGAGCGCGAGGATGCGCGGCGCTGGGCGCAGGAGATAATCGCGCTGATCGAAAGCTAGTCCGTCGCGGCCTTTTCGAGGGCGGGCGCATTCAGCGCATTGATGCCTTCATGCACGCGGCGTTCGACTTCATCGCGCGGAAGGCCCGGCTCGATCGGCTCCCCAAAATGCCAGGTGATCGTGCCCTTTGGTTTGAGCAGGTTGCGATAGATCGGCCCGCTATCGACTGCGACAGGCACCACGGGCAATTTGAACAGCTTGTAGAGGCCAGCAAAGCCCGGGCGCAGCTCGCGATGGTCCCCATGCGGCACGCGTGTGCCCTCGGGAAAGATCACGATGGGCCGGCCTTGCGCCACGGCCTGTTTACCTGCCCGCATCAATTGCCGCAGCGCCACCGCGCCTTGCTCCCGCGCGACGGGGATGAGGCCGTAGGCAATCCCTGCACGGCCCCAAAAGGGCAAGTCGAACAGCTCCTGCTTGGCAACGCCGGCTGGGTTCTCGAACATATGCGCCATCGCAATCGCTTCATAAAAGCTCTCATGCTTGATGGCGTAAAGCGCGGGACCTTCTGGCCGCGATCCGGTTTCGCGGATGGTGAGGCCGAGCAGGCGCGTGCAGCTCCAGTGATGCAGGTCAGACCATTTATCGCATAGCGGCCGCACGAGCGATGGCCGCAAATAGCTGGCTGCTGCCGCCGCCATCGAAATCAGGAATGATCCCGGATAGAAAACCAGATAAAAGGCAAGATTGCGCAGCAGGATCATCGCGATAAGCTATCCCAACACCATCAGCAGCCACGCGGCGATGAATTTGTGAAATTCAAGAAACAGGGTCCAGAGGCTCGGCTCTGATCGCACGGCATCGCGGGTGATGGAGATATTGCTTGGCAGCTGCGCTTCCAACTCAGCCGCCGCGCGGCGCATGTGCCAGTCGGCCGTCACCAAGCGCATGGACGTGTAGCCCTGCTGCTGCATCCATTCCGCCGTCTCAACCGCATTGCCGCGCGTATCGAGAGCGGAGAAGCCCAGCGCCACGCAGCAATCCATCAGCCTGTTCGGCACATCATATTGCACCTGGAATTCGCCCGGTTGCACGGCGACATCGACGCCGGTCACCAGCATCTGCTCTGCGCCCCCCTGCTGCAGGATTTCCAGCCCGCGCTCGATCCGGCCACCGCTGCCAGTGGGGACGACCACAGCATCGCTATGCGCAAGCGGCACCGGCTGCGGCAAAGTGATGACAAACAGGACAAAGCCCAGCGCCCAGATGATGAGCGGAATTGCGATGATGCGGCGGATCATGGCCGAACTTTCAATCCTTGGGCTTGGCAATTTGGCTTTATCACAACATGCGCCTCAATGCGGTGATCACCGTGAACCGCGCCGTAATGGCGGCGAGGATGATCCCGATGATCGGAATCGCCCCTATAGTGATCCAGTCCACGGGGCCAAGCCCCCCTCCGGCGACCAGCCCCGATCCCAGCGCGGCAAATTGCTGGCCGAGGATGAAGACCGCTGTCAAGCCGAGGAGCAATCCCGCCGCGCCGCCAATCGCTGCGTCCCATGCGATGGAGCGCTGAAAGATAGCCGCAATTTGCCCATCCGTCCCGCCAAGGTGGTGTATGACTTCGATCGTATCGCGATTGGCTCCCAGCGCGCTGCGCGCTGCCAGCCAGACAGCCGCTGCACTGGTGATCGCGAGCAGGATCACGAGGCCGAGGGCGAGGATCTGCAGCGAGCGAATGGCATCGAACACTGGGCCGAGCCAGTTCGCCTGTGCATCAACACGCGCCGAAGGTGCTTGCGCGAGCAATTCGCTGCGCATGTCGCGAAGCCGCGCTGCTGTGACCGGGCCGGACAGCCGCACATCGACCATTGCGGGAATCGGCACGCCGTCCTCCGCGCTATCGCCCAACTCGCCGAGCCAGGGCTCGAGCAGTGCCTCAAGTTCATTGTCGGGCACGCGGCGTACGCTGGAAACATCGTCGCGATTGGAGAAATACGAAACGGTGCGTTCAGCTTGCCGATCACGCTCTGCCGGCGCGGCTTCCACGATCTGCACGGTAATCCCCCCGGCGATTTCGTCACGCGCATTATCCGCGACGTTCTTGAGAGCGAGGCCCGCAGATGCCGCCATCACTGTCAGTGCGATCATGATGGCGATCACCCATGGCATGGGGCCAGCGATCCGCGCCTGCTGCAGGATGCGCGCGGAATCGCCAAATCGCGGTGCGCCGCGGCGGATGGGGGAAGGCGAACTCACTTGCCGCTCATCTCTCTTTTGGGCGGATAGCGCAGTGCGCCCGTCGGGTCGGACAAACGCCCCTTGTCGAGCCGCATGATCAGCGAGTCCGGCACTTTGCGCAGCAGATGCACATCGTGCGTTGCGACCACCACGGTTGTGCCGAGCCGATTCAGCGCTTCGAAAAGGCGCAGCAATTTGACTGCCATTTCAGGATCGACGTTGCCGGTCGGCTCATCGGCCACTAAAATTTCGGGACGGGCGATAACCGCACGCGCGATGGCGACACGCTGTTGCTCTCCCCCGGAAAGCGTTTCCGGCCGCGCGTCCATGCGGTGCGTCAGGCCCACCCATTCGAGCATATCGGCGACAGGCTTCTGGATCTGGTTTTCGGACATGCCGCTGATCCGCAATGGCAGCGCGACATTGTCGAAGGCAGAAAGATGAGGGACGAGCCGGAAGTCCTGAAAAACCACGCCGATCCGTCGGCGATAATCGGGAAGGTCACCGCGCGGCAGAGTGATGACATCGCTGCCGAACATCGAAATCATCCCGCGCGATGGGCGCTGTGCGAGATATAATAGCTTCAGCATGCTGGTCTTGCCCGCGCCGCTGGCACCGGTGAGAAAATAGAAGCTGCCGGGATAGAGCGTGAAGGAGATATCGCTCAGCACTTCGCGATCGGTGCCGTAGCGCAGGCCAACATTGGCAAACTGGACAATGGAGCTGTCAGCGGCACTCATTCGGCTTTGCTAAGGCTTTGCGCAGGGGACGGAAAGGGCGTTTGCGGCGCTGGATGCGGAAATTCGTGCTGCTCCTTGTGGAAAAGGCCGCATTCGGGGCACCGACGGGCGCTGTTAATCTTGTTGCATGGCCATGGCGGGCGTAGGCATTGTGTCGGCCCATGATCATTCAATGCCCTGCCTGTTCAACGAAATATGTCGTTCCCGATACAGCCATCGGCGTTGAAGGGCGCACTGTGCGCTGCGCGAAATGCCGCCACAGCTGGTTCCAGGAAGGGCCGGTGATCGACGTGCCGGAGCAGGCCGCTTCCGCCGCTGCTCCGCCGCCCCCTCCTTCAGCGCCTGCTGAAGAGCCGCAAACAGCGCCTCCGGAACCGGTCGAGGAGCCGCAAACCGCGCGGGTCGAGGATCACGAGCCTCCATTGCCGGAGCCGCCTCCGTCCCCGGCATCGCCAGCCGTGCCCGACGAAGTGCCCACTCCGCCTGTCTCAGACAGTTACGGTGATGATGAGCCATCGCATTTCGATCACGAGCCGCCTTTCCGCCCCCGTCGCAATCCGCTGAAGCTTTGGACGTGGGCTGCAGGCATCTTTGCCCTTTTGGCAGCGGCAACGATCTTCGCTGTTTCTTATTGGGGGCTGCCCGACTGGGTGCCAGTCGACCGCCCGACTTTCGCTGCGGCCGATGCCGATCTGCAGCTCGATTTCCCACCCGAGCAGTGGGAGCGGCGCACGCTGCCTAATGGCACCGAATATTTCGGCGCCAGCGGCACCATCACCAATATCGGCACGACCACGCGCGATATCCCGTCGATCCTGATCGTGCTGCGCGATTCGCGCGATCGCAAGGTGTATGAATGGGTCGTCGCGCCGCCGCAGCGCACGCTCGCGCCGGGCGAAACCGTAGTGGTGAACGAGGCTGTGACGGACGTTCCGCGCGCGGCGCGCAATGTGCAAATCGGGTGGAAGCCCGAGTAAGCCTGCGCCCGCTTTCGTAAGGGGCTAATAGAGTGCTTGCAGGCCCGAAACCCTTTTGCTAGGGGCGCGCTCCTACCAAGGCGGGCCGGTATGCGGTCCTTCCTTCATTGATGTGCGGTCGTGGCGGAACTGGTAGACGCGCAACGTTGAGGTCGTTGTGGCCGAAAGGCCGTGGAAGTTCGAGTCTTCTCGACCGCACCATCTTTTAATTTTTGGTTTTGCGCTCGCCCATCTGGGCGAGCATCCTCGCAGCTATTCCTTCCGCTTCGCTGCAGGGCTGCTGCGGGCGGGCGGTTGCGCTTGCGGAGGCTTTGCCTCCGCATTTGCGCTCAATGTTTAGCTGCTAGGCGAGCGCGTCCCGAAATGCGTCGATCATCCAGCTGGCTGAGGGGCCGGGTTTGTCGTCGCGTCGCCACAGCGCGCTGAAAGTGTAATTGGCGCCGGGCTTTTCCGGCAAGTCGAGAACGACAAGTCGGCCCGCCGCAATATCTTCCGCCACTAGCGGGCGCGGCATATTGCCCCAGCCAATGCCTTCTTTCAGCAGCGCATGCTTGGCGCTCAGATCGCCAAGCCGCCATGCGAGAGGACTGAGAACGGAGAACTCCCGTCCCTGTGTGAGGCGAGAGCGGTCAGTGAGGACCAATTGAAGATGCTCGCGGCTTTGTCCGGGCTTCACATCGGGTCGGTCGAGCGCATGGCCGGGCGCCGCGACGGGTAGGAGGTCAACCGTCCCAATCGCCTGTCGCTCAAAATCGGGATGATCGGCAATCACCGGGCCGCCAATGGCAAGCTGCGATTCCTTTTCCATCAGGCAGGCAGCCACCGCCCCCAGCCCTTCGATCTGCAACCGCAACCCGACCGTGGGGAACATGGTGCGGAAATCGCGCAGCACACGGGCGATGACATCGCCGGGCACCATGACATCGACCACGAGGGCAAGATCGCTTTCCAGCCCGGCGTGCAAGCTGCGGGTCTTGGCGAGCAGGGCATCGGCGCGGTCCGTTATGGCCTGCGCCTCGCTCAGCAGGCCGCGCCCCGCATCGGTCAGCACTGGACGGCGCGATCCTTCACGCTCGAATAAAGTCACGCCGAGCTGCGCTTCCATCTGCGAAATGCCGTAGCTGATCGCCGAAATCGCGCGCCCCATGCGCTTTGCTGCCGCGCCGAAACTGCCTTCCTCCTCCACCGCGAGAAAGATCCGCAGCTGGTCCAGCGTCGGTTCGCCCAATTTCACTATTCGGATTTCCTGAACATTAGGGTGCGTTTTATCGCAGTTATCAGATGGAACGGCAAGGCCTATCTCGGCGTCATTGAAAGACACTCCAACCAGGAGAATTGCGATGATCGAACTGCGTCCCTTCGAAAGCCTTGGCTCGGCCAATCACGGCTGGCTGCAGGCGAACCACCACTTTTCCTTTGCCAATTACCATGACCCCTCACGTGTGCATTGGGGTGCGCTGCGGGTGTGGAACGATGACACGATCGCTCCGAACACCGGCTTCCCCACGCATCCGCACAGCGACATGGAAATCATCACCTATGTCCGCAAAGGCGCGATCACGCATCGCGACTCCATGGGCAATGAAGGCCGCACCGAAGCGGGCGACGTACAGGTGATGAGTGCTGGCAATGGCGTGCAGCATTCAGAGTACAATATGGAAGACGAGGAAACGACGCTCTTCCAGCTCTGGATCATCCCGTCAGAGCGCGGCGGAGAGCCGAGCTGGGGTGCGCGCAAATTCCCGAAGGATGATCGCGCCGGCCAGTTCATTCCGCTCGCCAGCGGTGTCGCTAATGACGATGATGCCTTGCCGATCCGCACCGATGCGCGCGTGCTCGGCGCAACGGTAAAGGCGGGCGAAAGCGTCACCTACACGCCGCGCGATGCCTCGCGTCACCTCTATCTCGTCCCTGCCACCGGCAAGGTGAAAGTGGAGGATGTCGAAGCGAAAGCGCGCGACGGTGTGGCGATCACCCAGCGCGACAGCGTCATCATTACCGCGCTTGAGGACAGCGAACTCGTCCTCGTCGACGCGGCGTAAACCCCGGCCCCTTTCCCATTCCCCTCCCTCCCCCTCAGGCGGAAGGGGCCACCCCTTCAAAGCCAGTTCCGAAAGGCCAGACCATGACTCATATCCTCCACATCACCGCCAGCATTCATGGAGACGATTCCGTCAGCCGTGATCTCAGCAACCGCATCGTCGCCGGTTCGAAAGAGCAGGGCGATGTTACCGTCACCGAACGCGACCTTTCGAAAAACGATATTCCCTTCGTCGACGCAGATCGCTTTGCGGCCAATTTGTCACCCTACGCCGAACGTACGCCAGAGCAGCAGGAACTCGCCGCGATTGCAGACACGCTGATCGAAGAATTGCAGGCTGCGGACACCATTGTACTGGGCGTGCCGATTTATAATTTCTCCGTGCCCGCAACGGTAAAGGCATGGGCAGATCTCGTCGCCCGGGCCGGCACCACTTTCGAATATACGCCCGAAGGTCCCAAGGGTAAGCTTGAAGGCAAGAAAGCCTATATCGCCGTCGCATCGGGCGGCACGCCGGTGGGTAGCGACTACGATCACATGACCCCGTGGCTCAAATTCTTCCTCGGCTTCCTCGGCATCACCGATGTCGAAATGGTCGCCGCCGATGGCATTATGGGCGAAGGGCGTGAAGAGAAGATTGCAGAGGCAAAGGCCAAAGCCGAGAAGCTTGCTGCCTGATTCTGCCGGATATCGATAAGGAGCGCGCGGTCAGGTAACGGCTGCGCGCTCTTTATATTCGGGTCTGTCCCATTCGCGGCTCTCGCAAATCGACCGCAGCCGCGCCGCCGCCTCCACCATGTCGCGGTAGGAGAGGTAAAGCGGCGTGAGCCCGAAGCGCATGACATCGGGCTCGCGGAAATCACCGATCACGTCGCGTGCCTTCAAGGCCTGCATCATCGCGTAGCCATCTTTGTGGGAATAAGAGACATGGCTTCCGCGCTGGCCCGCATCGCGCGGACTGACGAGAGTGAAGCTGTGGTCACCCGCCCAGCCATCCATGCATTCGATGAATAAATCACCCAGTGCAGCAGACTTGCGTCGCACTTCGGCCATATCGGCGCGCAGCATCAGTTCTACGCCTTCCTCCAGCGCCGCCATGCCGAGAATGCCCGGCGTGCCGCACAGGAACCGCTCGATATTATCCGCTGCCTCGTATTCTTCCTCGAACGCGAAGGGGCGGGCGTGGCCGAACCATCCGGCCAACACCGGCATGGCTTCATGGTGGCGCTTGGCCGCATACAGAAAAGCTGGCGCACCGGGGCCTCCATTCAGGAATTTGTAGCCGCAGCCGACCGCGAAATCGACATTTGCCGCGCCCAGAGCCAGCTCCACTGCGCCCGCGCTATGGCTCAGATCCCAGACGACGAGCACGCCGTGCTCTTGCGCTTTTGCCGTTACCGCCGCCATGTCGCGCATCCGGCCGGTCTTGTAATGCACATGGGTCAGCAGCAGCACCGCGACATTATCGCTCAGGTGATCGAGCACATCCTCCGGCGCGGCGGAACGTGTTTCGATCCTGCCGCCTGAAAAGGCCGTGATGCCCTGCATCATGTAGTGATCGGTCGGGAAATTGGTCGTCTCGGTCAGCAGGATCGAACGCTCCGGCTGGAGCGAAAGCGCCGCTGTCAGCGCCTTGAAGATATTGATCGAGGTGGAATCGGTGACCACCACTTCGCCTTCGCCTGCACCGATAATCGGCGCGATCTTGTCGCCAATCCGCCGCGGGGCATTGACCCAGTCCGCCGCATTCCAGCTGGTGATCAGCCCCTCGCGCCATTCCTGCTGGATCGTGCGATCCATGCGCGCCGGTGTGCGCTTGGGCATGGCGCCCAGCGAATTGCCATCAAGGTATATTAGTCCGTCGCGCAGCGCGAATTCGTCGCGGAAAGCGCGAAGCGGATCGGACGCATCGAGCGAATCGGCTTTGTCGAAAATAGCGTCCATTATGGCAATTCCCTCAGGATGGCGCGCACCGGGCTGGCATCGGCACCCTCGATGGCGAGTGGCAGCGCGATCAGCTCGTAAGCGCCCGGTGCAACATCGTCGAGCACAAGGCCTTCGAGAATGCGCATGTCGCCTTGCAAAACTTCGTGATGCGCATCCATCGTCTTTGAATTCTGCGGATCGAGCGAAGGCGTATCGATCCCGATCAGCAGCGCGCCGGCATCGCGCAGGCGGGCAATCACATCGGGTGCGACGGCGGTGAAATTCTCGTCCCACGCATCGTGCGGGAATTTTCCGTAGGTACGGAAGAGCACGCGCTCTTCGCCTTCGATCTCGCTCCAATCGCAGTCCTGCATCTCGATCCGCGCACCGCTCGCGCGTGCATCGACCACCATGCAGCGCCCCAAATAGGGCTCCAGCGGACTGTCCGCGCTCGCGACGCCATCACTGCTGTAATGCAGGGGCGCATCGGCATGGGTGCCCGAATGCAGGGGCAAGGAAATTGCACCGATATTCACCGGACATTCGGCCGAAATGCTGGCATGCCGGCTGACTTTCAGCTCCGGCTCACCCGGCCACAGCGGCGTGTTGCTGCTGAGGCGCTGCGAGATGTCCCAGATGCGTGGATCGCTCATACGGGGCAGCCTTCGGCATGCCCGCCGCCGTGGCTTCCACCTTCAGGCTTGTCCGCTTCCATCCGCGTGCGCATCGACCAAAGTTCGGGGAAGAAGCGCAGTTCCAGCGCTTTCACCAGATACTTCACTCCTGCCGAACCGCCGGTGCCATGCCGGTGGCCGATCACGCGCGATACCGTCTTCATGTGTTTGAAGCGCCATTCCTGGAAGTAGTATTCGAGCGAGGTGACCTTTTCTGCCAGCGCGTAAAGCTCCCAATGCTCCTGCGGGTTGGAGTAAATCTCCAGCCACGCATTTTCGATCGTGCGATCGGATTCGTATGGCTTGGTCAGGTCGCGCCCGATCACTTCCTTAGGAATTTCATATCCGCGGCGATCGAGGAGGTAGAGCATCTCGTCATAAAGCGATGGGGCGGCGAGGGCCTCTTCCAGCGCGGCGGTGCGTTCCGGATCATCCATATGGATGGTAATCAGCTCGGGCCGCTTCAGGCCAAGGCGGAATTCCAATTCGCGGTACTGGTGAGACTGGAAGCCAGAAGCTTTGCCCAAATATCCGCGAAAGGTCATGAATTCGGACGGGCTGAGCGTTGCGAGCACTTCCCACGAATGGATCATGTGTTGCATGATCGTGGCGATGCGATCGAGCGTGCGCGAGGCTTGCGGAAGCTCGTCCGCACGAATTTGCGCCATCGCCTGCTTGCACTCATGGATCTGCAGCTTGATCCACAATTCCATCGTCTGGTGCATGATGATGAACAGCATTTCATCATGCTTGCCGCTCATCGGCACCTGCGCACTCAATAGCGGGTCGGTCTGCAAATGATCGGCATAGGTGAGGCCGCGATCCCACACGATCCGCTCACCATCGAGCTCCGCCTCGAAAGTCTCGATACCGTTTTCGATTGTCCGCTTGATGCTCAACGCGCTCTCCTTGCAGCCCGAATAGATCAGCCGCGCCGCCAATCAAAGGCCAGTGTGACCGCCTATAGTATCACTTGATACCAATGCAGCCCAATTCCTCCTTGGGGAGAAACCGGTCGCTCGCTTGAAGCGAGAGGAGGGGGGCCTTACCTCCGTAGCGAACACGAAAACCGATTCGAGACAGATATGACTACGCACAAAACCCGCATGCTCATCGTCGGCTCCGGCCCGGCAGGCTATTCCGCCGCCATCTATGGCGCGCGCGCCGGGATGGAGCCGATCGTGGTGCAGGGCCTGCAGCCCGGCGGCCAGCTAACGATCACCACCGATGTCGAGAATTATCCCGGCTTTGAAGATGTGATCCAGGGCCCGTGGTTGATGGAGCAGATGCAGAAGCAGGCCGAACATGTCGGCACCCGGATGATGTGGGACACGATTGTCGAAGTCGATCTGGAAGGCGGATCGCCGTTCAAGGCAATCGGTGACAGCGGCGATGAATATATCGGCGATGTACTGGTGATCGCCACGGGCGCGCAGGCCAAGTGGCTCGGCGTGCCGGGCGAGCAGGAACTGGGCGGCAAGGGCGTGTCCGCCTGCGCCACATGCGATGGCTTTTTCTATCGCGGCAAAAAGGTCGCGGTAATCGGCGGCGGAAACACGGCGGTTGAAGAGGCGCTCTACCTCACCAACCATTCGGATGATGTGACGTTGATCCACCGCCGCGATGAGCTGCGCAGCGAAAAGATCCTGCAGGACCGCCTTTTCGCCAGCGAGAAGATCACGCCCTTGTGGAACAAGACGGTCGAGCGTTTTGTCGAAGGTGAGGACGGCAAGCTGCACCACCTCGAACTGCGCGACACGCAGACCGGCGAGCTCTCAACGCTCGAGGTGGACGGTGCCTTCGTCGCCATCGGCCACGCGCCTGCAACCGAGCTGTTCAAAGGCAAATTGCCGATGGACGATGGCGGATATTTGCTGGTCGAACCCGGTACGCCCAAGACTGAAATCCCCGGCGTGTTCGCTTGCGGCGATGTGATGGACCATACCTACCGCCAGGCAGTGACCGCTGCGGGCACAGGCTGCATGGCGGCTCTTGATGCAGAACGCTTCCTTGCCACGCTGGAGCATGCAGCGAAGATTCCCGAACCGGCGGAATAATAGCGGTGAGCCAGCTTTATCTCGACGATCTGTCGGTTGGCGACACATTCGAAAGCAGCGAATATGAAATGACCGAGGATCGGATCACCGCCTTTGCGCGCGATTACGATCCGCAGGTCTTTCATACCGACCCCGAGGCAGCGCAGGAGACCTTCTTCGGCGGGCTCGCCGCGAGCGGCTGGCACACGGCGGCTGTTACCATGCGGCTGATGGTGGAATCGGTGCCTTTCGCCAATGGGACGATCGGCGCGGGCGGCGATCTGCGCTGGCCGGAGCCTACGCGCCCTGGCGATCGGCTGCGGCTGCTGACGTGGATTGAGGAGATTATTCCTAATCGCTCCAAACCCGGCCGCGCGCGCATCGTCGTGCAATGCCGCACGCTCAACCAGCATGATGCGTTGAAGCAGGAATTCCGGCCGAACCTGATGGCGTGGAAGCGCGGCGTGGATCCGCAGGCATGAGATCTTGGCTGGCTCTTATCGTGCCCTTTCTGCTCGCAGGGTGTGCGCATCAGGTGAGCGAACCTGTGGAGCCGTTGTTCCTCGGAGCGGATACCTATCCTGCCGACTTCTACTATGGGAGTTATGCAGCGCGGGGCAGCCAGCAGTGCGACAGGGGGCTAGGTCAGGCCGCTGAACGCGATTTTCAGCGCTATTTCGGATATCGCTTCGACAGGGCAATGGCTGCATATGTAGAACGATATGGTCCAGCACCTGACCCGATCATCCTCACAATCTGCCGTCGCTGGAGCGGCTCCGATGCAGCGTTCTTCCGTGAAAAACGCGAACTCAGGCGCGAGTTTGCACTTTGGCTCGCCCGCGTAGAGGTGGGCATTGAAAGCTGGTCTGACATCCCCTGATTTTGCGCGGCGGGATCAGAATCGCGCCTTTGTGCATTCTACCTCACATCACAGCGGGCAAATCACCGGGTGAGATGCACGCGCACGCAATCAGGGAAGTCCGCGTGAACGACAACGAATTGCTCAACCAATATCGGCATTCCGCCAACAATTGCCGGCAGATGCTCAAAGCGGTCGATCGCAAGCTCGCGGCTGCGCTCGATTGCCTTTATAAAAATGATTACGATTGCTGCCGCACCAAGCTGGAAGAGCTGACCACGGCTCTGCCCGAAGCAATGGAAATCATTGCCCACGAAAATGACGAGCAGCGCGACTCTGGCGAGGCGACCGGGTAGGCTGCGCAGCTAAGAGCGCGAGAAATCGGGCGCCCGCTTCTGCATGAAGGCGGTGAAAGCCTCGCGCGCTTCCTCGCTTTGCAGGCGCTGAGCGAAGATCGCAATCTCGGTCTCCATGGTCTCGGCGATCGTCTCGCGATCGCGCATCAATGCCTTGCTCGCCTGCACCGCGCCGGGCGGAAGGGCAGCGATGCGCTGCGCGGCATCGCCGACTGCGTCGTTCAGGCCTTCGACTGGAACGATCGCATTGGCAAGCCCGCTGGCCAGCGCTTCCTCAGCCGCAATCGCTTCGCCCATCGCCATCATGGCAAAGGCTCGCTGGTGGCCAATGGCCGAAGGAAGCAATTTGCTCGATGCGGCTTCCGGAACGAGGCCGAGCGTGGCGAAAGGTGCAGTCAGCTTCGCATCGTCAGCCAGCACGACGTAATCGCAATGAAGCAGCATCGTGGTGCCGATGCCGACAGCGCGGCCCTGCACGCCTGCCACCAGCGGCTTGGTACTCGTGCCGAGCAGGCGAATGAAGCGGAACACGTTGGCCCTGGTGATGTCGCCGCCGCTCGCCGCGACCATGAAATCACCGATGTCATTGCCCGCGCAGAACATTTCGCCATGCCCGCGGATCACGATGACGCGCACCGCCTTGTCGTCCTGCGCGCCCTCAATCGCATCTGCCATCGCGCCATACATGGCATCGGTCAGCGCGTTTTTCTTGTCCGGCCGGTTCATGGTGAGGGTGAGGATGCCGCCATCCTGCGTAATGGAAGTATGCTCGCTCATCGCTCTCTCCTAATCGTGTTTCCGGCCTAACTGTGTTCACGGCCAAAGTCGGGCCGCGCATCATCCTGTCCCTGTTCGAGAATGCCCCGGCGGATCGCGCGGGTGCGGCTGAACAGGTCGAACATGGCATCGCCATCTGCGGCTTCGATGGCATCGCGCATCGCGCCCAGATCGCCAAGGAACCGGTCCATCATTTCCAGCACGGCATCCTTGTTGTGCAGGAAGACATCGCGCCACATGGTCGGATCGCTGGCGGCGATACGGGTAAAATCGCGGAAGCCACCGGCGGAATATTTGATGACCTCGCTGCGGGTCACATCCTCAAGATCGCTCGCCGTGCCCACGATGGTGTAGGCGATGAGGTGGGGTATGTGGCTGGTCACCGCGAGCACCATGTCGTGGTGCTCGGCATCCATGATCTCGACCGTTGAGCCGAGCCTGCGCCAGAAATCGCCGAGCGCCTCCAGCTTGCTCGCATCCACACCATCGGGGGGAGTGATGATGCACCAGCGCTTTTCGAACAGGCTGGCAAAGCCCGCTTCGGGGCCGGATTGCTCGGTGCCTGCAACAGGGTGGGCTGGAATGATAGTATGATCGGGCAGAGTTTCCGCAAGCGCATGGGCGACGCGCTGCTTGGAAGAACCGACATCGCTGATCACGGCATCGGGAGCGAGGCCGGGTGCGATGGCCGTGGCCGCCGCGCGCATCGCCCCAACAGGCACGCACAAAACCACGAGGTCAGCACTGCGCACCGCCGCTGCCGGATCGTCAGCAATCGCGTGGCAAAGGCCCAGCTCGCGGGCTTTTTCCCGCACCGCAGGATCGGCATCGAAACCAGTTGTGTGTACATCGGGCAGATGCTTGCGCACCGCAAGGCCGAGCGAGCTGCCGAGCAGCCCCAGTCCGATAATCGCGACGTTACGAAACGCCATTCGCCTCGCCCGTTAGCTCTGCAAGCACATCGGCGATCCGGTCCATATCCTCTCGCTTGCCAATAGTGATGCGCAGGCAATCGCCAAGTCCCTGCCCGGGCAAGTGCCGCACAGCGTAACCGGCATCGGCAATGGCGTGTAGCGCCTGTTCTGCGGTTACTTCTCCCGAGAAGCGCACCAGCGAGAAATTCGCCTTGCTCGGAATAGCCGTAAGACCGTGATTGCCCAGCGCCGCGATACGCTTTTCAAAGCGTGCAAGTTCGGCATTGTTATGATCACGGCTTCGCGCAACGAAGTCCTGATCCGCCACCGCAGCCACCGCAGCCGACTGGCCCGCCAATGTCACGTTGAACGGACCGCGGATGCGATTGAGTGCGTCGATTATATGCGGCGCGCCGGTCGCCCAGCCAATCCGCTCGCCCGCCAGCCCGTAAATCTTGGAAAAAGTGCGGGTGACCAGCACGTTTTCATGGGCGGCTGCGAGCGCCATTCCGCCATCATCCTCCCCCGGCTCAAGATATTCGGCATAAGCCTGATCGACTACCAGCAGCACATCGGCGGGAAGGCCTGCATGGAGGCGCGCGATCTCGTTGGCTGGCAGATATGTGCCGGTAGGGTTGTTGGGATTGGCGATAAAGACAACGCGCGTTTTGTCGGTCACCGCCGCCAGCAGCTTGTCGACATCGGCGGTGTAGTCGGTGTCGTTTACTTCCACCGGCGTCGCGCCGCAGCGCTTGGCGGCGATATCGTAAACCGCGAAGCTGAAGCGGCTGAACATCACTTCATCGCCCGCGCCGGCATAGGCTTGCGCGGCAAGGTTCAGCAGCTCGTCGGAACCCGTTCCGCAGACGATGCGCGCCGGATCAAGGCCGTGCAATTCGCCCAGCGCCTCCCGCAATTCGCGCGCATCCGGGTCCGGATAGGCATTGGGCAGGGGCGCCGCAGCGCGCGCTTCCAGCGCAGCCGCAGAGGAGCCGAGCGGATTTTCATTCGCCGAAAGCTTCACCAGCGGCTTGCCGTCCTTGCCCGAGCTTTTGCCCGGCACATAGGCATGGATCTGCGCGACATAGGGCTTCATTTCTGGACGTTTCGCAGTCATGCGCGTGGCGATAACGCCGTTGCTCTTCGATTGACAGTAGGCAAGGCCTCGCCCAAGTCGCTTTTTCTCTGATTATGGCCAGCCAGACCGCCCTTTCCGTTCAGAAGGTGACCCTGCCGAAAGCGCTCGCACTCGATAGCGGGCGCGAGCTTGAGGGCGTGGAAATTGCCTATGAAACGCATGGCGATCTGGCGGAGGACAAGGCGAATGCGATCCTGATCTTCCACGCGCTGACGGGTGACCAATTCGTGGCGAGCGAGCATCCGGTGACGGGCAAGCCCGGCTGGTGGGAACGGATGGTCGGCCCCGGCAAGCCGATCGATACGAGCCGCTACCATGTGATCTGCGCCAACGTGCTGGGCAGTTGCATGGGCTCCACCGGGCCTGCGAGCACTAGCCCCGGCGGCGCGCCCTATGGGATGGACTTTCCGGTCATCACCATTCGCGACATGGTGCGCGCGCAGATGGCGCTGCTCGATGTGCTGGGGATTGAAAAACTCCACGCAATTGTCGGCGGATCGATGGGCGGGATGCAGGCGCTCAGCTGCGCGGCAAACTTTCCGGAGCGGACAAGCCGAGTGCTCGCTATCGCGACCACCGCGCGGCACAGCGCGCAGAATATCGCCTTTCACGAAGTGGGGCGGCAGGCGATCATGGCCGATCCCAATTGGCAGGGCGGGGCCTATTACGGCGGTGAGACACCTGACAAGGGCCTCTCCGTCGCGCGCATGGCGGCGCATATCACCTATCTCTCCGAAGCGGGGCTGACCGAGAAATTCGGGCGGCGCTTGCAGGACCGTGATGCCAAGAGCTTCGGCTTCGACGCCGATTTCCAGGTCGAAAGCTACCTTCGCTACCAAGGCATCACTTTCACCGATCGCTTCGATGCGAACAGCTATCTCTACATCACCCGCGCGATGGATTATTTCGACCTGGCAGAGGAAGCGGGCGGGAAGCTCGCCGATGCCCTTGCGGGTGCGAAGGACACCCGCTTCTGCCTCGTCAGCTTCGACACGGACTGGCTCTACACTACCGCCGACATGCGCGAAGTGGTCCACGCACTGAACGCCGTCGCCGCGCCGGTGAGCTTTGTGGAGCTTTCTGCGCCATACGGACACGACAGCTTCCTGCTCGATGTCCCCGCGCTCGACCGCGTGGTGAAGGGCTTCATCGGATGAGCACCTTGCGCCCCGACCTCGCCAAGATCGCCGCCAATGTGCCGCAGGGTGCACGCGTGCTCGACGTCGGCTGCGGCGATGGCGCGCTGATGGCGGAATTGCGCGACGCGAAGAGCGTCGATGCGCGCGGGATCGAGATCGAGGCGGAAGAGGTCGAAAAGGCCGTCGCACGCGGGCTGAGCGTGGTGCAGGGCGATGCCAATCGCGACATCATGGATTACCCCGATGCCGCTTTCGATGTGGCGATCCTCAGCCAGACTTTGCAGACGGCGCAGCGGCCCGATTTCCTGCTCCACCAGCTGCTGCGCATCGGTCGCACCGCTTTCGTCAGCTTTCCCAATTTCGCCTATTGGCGCATGCGGATGGCGCTGCTGCTCGGCGGCAAGATGCCGGTCGTCCGGCACCTGCCGGTGACTTGGTACGAGACCAAGAATATCCACCATCTGACGATCCACGATTTCGAGGATCTCGCCGACGAGATGGGCATCGCTATCGAGGATAGCTGGTTCTTCGTCGGCGGCCGCGAAATTGGCGGATCAAACGCCAATTGGCGCGCCGAACATGCGGTTTTCAGGCTGAGCCGTTAGAGCATCGCCAGCCCGCTGCCCGCGAGTGCAGCGATCGTAAGGACGGGCAGCATTCCGGCAAGGCTGGCGATTGCAAAGGCTCGCGCTGTCATGGGCGTGGGCGCAGCGCCTGCCGTAATCAGCAGATGCGGAACGCCGCCAAAGCGCGCGGTGGCGACGTAAATGGGGCCGCGTTTACCCAGATGCTGGGAAACAAGATCGAGCCGCTTGCCGAACCGCATCTTCATCCGGTCACCGAGCCAGTAGCGTGTAGCGAGGAACAGCACATGACTGCCGAGCAGCGCGGCGAAAAGGACTATAAAGAGTCCGCCAATGCCGAACAGCAGGCCGGAGACAAATGCCGTCGGCGTCATCGCCCCAGGCACGGAAAATAGCATGATGCCAAAGGCGATCAGCGCGAGCATGGCTGGAGCCGCGATGTCGCCATAAGGCGTCGCGGCCAATCCCTCTATGATGCCGAGGGGCAACCATGAAGGCGCGGTAAAATCCATATTACTCCAGCGCGGAATTGCCGTTGCAGTTCCTTTATATTCGCCGGAAATTGCGGAATGGTTTCAGCCTGGTGTCGAAAAGCCTCAGGCTTTCAGATGCTCGGCATGCCACGCGATGTGATCGGCGATGAACGTGCTGATGAAGAAAAAGGAATGGTCGTATCCGTCGTGCAGGCGGATATCGGCCTCCATACCGGCTTTCTCGCACGCTTCTGCAAGCAGATGGGTCTTCAATTGCTCGACCAGGAAATCATCCGCCATGCCTTGCTCGACCCGCAGGTGATCGAGCCGCGCGCCTTCTTCGATCAGCGCGCAGGCATCATATTCGCGCCATGCGCTCCGGTCATCGCCCAGATAGCCGCCCAGCGCCTTTTCGCCCCACGGGCAATTGAGCGGTGAGACGATGGGAGAGAATGCCCCGGTCGAGCGGAAACGGCCCTGATTGCGTAAGCTCACGGTCAGCGCGCCATGCCCGCCCATCGAGTGGCCGGTGATCGCCTGTCGCTCCATATCGAGAGGGAAATGCTCGGCGACCAGCGCGGGGAGCTCCTCTTCCACATAGCGGCGCATGTGGAAATGCTTGGCCCACGGGTCTTGCGTGGCGTTGACGTAAAAGCCTGCGCCCTGTCCGAAATCATAGGTTTCGTCGTCCGGGACATCCTCACCACGCGGAGAAGTGTCAGGACAGATAAAGGCGATCCCATGCTCGGCGCAGGCCTGCTGGTAATGCCCCTTCGTCATCGCATTTTCATGCGTGCAGGTGAGGCCGGACAGCCACCAGAGCACCGGCAGCTTCGCACCTGCCTCGTGATCGGGAATATAGATGGCAAAGGTCATCGGCGTGCCGGTGGCGGCACTGTCATGCCGCCAGACTTGTTGCTCGCCGCCGAAGCTCCTGGTGGTGGAGACCTGTTGCATCAACCGGCGCGGTGGATGCCGCAGATCTTGTGACCATCCAGGTCGCGGAAATAGCACAGGTGCAGAGTGCCGAGTGCTCCGCCATCGCGCGGTCCGGGCGGGTCTTCGATGCTCGTGCCGCCAGCGGCTACGGCCGCATCGTGCAGCGCCTTCACCTGCTCGGGCGAATTGCAGCGCAGGCCGATCGTCGAGCCGTTGGCGCAACTGGCAGGCTCGTCATTAATCGGGTTGGTGAGGATGAGAATGGAGCCGTCATGATTGAACAGGGCGCGGGTCTGGCCGGTGGCATTTTCATGCATCATCGGTGCTCCGGCACCCAAAACGCCGAGAACTTTCTCATAGAATTTTACGGATTTTTCCAGATCGTCCGTGCCGATCATTACGTGACTGAACATGTATTTTCCCTAATCTTGATTTTGAAATGCTCGGAGGTCGAAAAGCCGTGTTTCTGTCGGCTCAAAGCTCTCGATTTGGCGGATCGTCATCTTTCCCGGATAAAGTTCGCTTCTAGCAGAGTAAGGCTCGTAATCTGCCCGTATCGTCAAGCGCGCTGCCCGGCGATCAAAATGCATTTCGGTGAGGGCGAAAGAAGAGAACTCTTCCCAAAGTGGGTCGTCTCTAATTTCGAAAGGGGTGTCGATCCCGTAAACGGAATCGGAGCAGTTTTCGAAAAATGCCATCTGGCCGTGCTGGTCGAAAAAGAACAACACGTTTGAAATGCGAACGTCTTGAGCTGCTTCCAAGGGGCTTGTGCAAGGGTCGAATCCCAGGTCAGACCGAACGTCCGTGCTCTCGCAGGCGACGCATGCGAGTGTAGCTGACAAGCCCATCAGTCTTACGAACCCGAGCAATTTAATACACCACCACGCTGCGGATGCTTTCGCCCGAATGCATCAGGTCGAAGCCTTTGTTGATCTCGTCCAGCGTGAGTGTGTGGGTAATCATCGGGTCGATGGCAATTTTGCCGTTCATATACCAGTCGACGATCTTGGGCACGTCGGTCCGGCCTTTCGCTCCGCCGAACGCGGTGCCGCGCCAGTTGCGGCCGGTCACCAGCTGGAACGGGCGGGTGGCAATTTCCTTGCCCGCCTCGGCCACGCCGATGATGATGCTGGTACCCCAGCCCTTGTGGCAGCATTCCAGCGCTTGGCGCATGACATCGGTATTGCCGGTGCAGTCGAAGGAGTAGTCCGCTCCGCCATCGAGCATGTCGACAAGGTGCGCGACCACATCCGACGTTTCCTTTGGATTGACGAAATCGGTCATGCCGAATTTCTCGCCCCATTCCCTCTTCGCCGGATTGATATCGACGCCAACGATGCGGTCCGCGCCCGCCATCTTCGCGCCCTGGATGACATTGAGGCCGATCCCGCCAAGTCCGAACACCACGACATTGTCGCCGGGCTGCACCTTCGCGGTATTGGTGACCGCGCCAACGCCGGTGGTCACGCCGCAGCCGATATAGCAAGAGGTCTCAAACGGCGCATCCTCGCGGATTTTCGCGACCGCGATTTCAGGCAGGACGGTGAAGTTCGAAAAGGTCGAACATCCCATATAGTGGTAAATCGTCTCGCCCTTGTACGAAAAGCGGCTGGTGCCGTCCGGCATCAGTCCCTTGCCCTGCGTTTCGCGGATGGCGCTGCACAGGTTCGTCTTGCCCGAAAGGCACATTTTGCACTGGCGGCATTCAGGAGTGTAGAGCGGGATCACATGGTCGCCCGGCGCAACGCTGGTAACGCCAGCGCCCACTTCTCGCACCACGCCTGCACCTTCATGGCCCAGCACGCTCGGGAACAGGCCCTCGCTGTCCAACCCATCGAGCGTGTAAGCGTCGGTATGGCAGATACCCGTTGCCATTATTTCAACGAGCACTTCGCCCGCCTTTGGCCCTTCGAGGTCAAGCTCGACAATCTCAAGCGGCTGTTTCGGCGCAAATGCGACCGCGGCACGGGTTTTCATGCGTCTCTCCTCAGCCTTCGTGAACGGTTTTGGGCACCATGCAGGCGCGCACGCCTTCGGGACCGTCTTCGCTGCCATAGCCCGACCATTTGACGCCGCCGAATGGCGCATCGACGGTCGAGACGCTGCCGCCATTGATGGCGAGCATGCCTGCTTCGACCTCGGCGGCAAGGCGGCGGCGGCGGGCGGGATCGTTCGTCCACGCATAGGCGGCAAGGCCATAGGGAAGGCGGTTCGCTTCTTCGATCATCGCCTGTTCGCCTGCCATCGGATTGAGGATGGCGACGGGGCCGAAAGGCTCTTCATTCATGATGTCGGCATCGGTGGGCACTTCAGCGAGCACCGTGGGCTGGTGAAAGAAGCCCTGATTGCCGATCCGCTCTCCGCCGGAAAGCAACGCGCCGCCAGCATCCTGCGCCTGTGCAATCAGCTTGCCGACATTCTCGCGCCCGCGGGAATTGGCCATCGGTCCCATGTCCGTGCCTTTTTCGAGGCCATTGCCAACCTGCATTTTTCCGACCCGCTCGACAAAGCCATCGCGGAATTTGCCGAATACATCCTCTTCGATGAGGAAGCGTGTGGGGCTGACGCAGACCTGGCCCGCATTGCGGTAAGCGCCGGGGGCCATGGTATCCAATGCCTTGTCGATATCGGTATCGTTGAAAATCAGGACGGGGCCGTGGCCTCCCAATTCCATGGTGGTGATCTTGAGATCTTCTGCCGCGAGCTTGGCGAGATGTTTGCCGACGGGGGTGGATCCGGTGAAAGTCAGCTTGCGGATGATGGGGGAGCCGAGCAGGTGCTCGCTCACATCGCTTGGTACACCGAATACGCATTGCACCACTCCGCCGGGCACGCCTGAGTCGAGCAGTGCCTGCACCACGGCGATGCCCGAAGCGGGCGTTTCCTCGCTCGGCTTGACAATTGTGGAGCACCCCGCCGCAAGCGCGCCGCCGATCTTGCGCATCACATTGATCGCGGGAAAATTCCACGGGGCAAAGCCTGCGACAGGGCCTACGGGGTGATACTGCACTTCCACGCGGCTGCCTTCCGGGCGCACCAGCGTGCGGCCATAGGTGCGCTTGGCTTCCTGCGCGTAAAATTCCAGCAAATTGGCCGAATACATGAACTCGCCGCGCCCCTCGGCCAGCGTCTTGCCCTGTTCCATCGTCAGGATCGTGCCGAGATCGCTCGCCCGTTCGCGCAGCAAATTTGCCGCTTTTGTCAGGATCGCGCAGCGCTTGTCCGCGCTCGTCGTGCGCCATTCCTTGAACCCGCGCTCGGCTGCTTCGAGTGCGCGGTCGAGGTCGTCTGCCGTCGCGTGCGGCAAGGTTCCAAGCACGTCCTCTGTAGCAGGATTGATAACATCTTCGGTCTTGCGGCCATCGCCGCTGATCTGTTCGCCATCGATAAGCAGGTGAAGCGTGGGGTAATCAGTCATGGTTTCTCCTTGAAACGCATATCCTCTCCCAACGCTGCACCTTCAAGCGATTTCCCCAAATCGATGGAAATAGATTGGACGCCGCGTGATCGTGAACTTGCCGTTCATCCTCAGCAGGTCATAATATCCGCCATGCTATCGATCCTTGCTTCGCTCGTTCTTGCTGTTTCACCGCTGACTGCCACGGCGCAGGAGGATTTGCCTCAGCTGTCTTTGGAGCACCGGATGCTGGCGCGCTGTTCGGCGGCCTTCGCTCTGGTGGCTGAGGGGCAGTCCAACGGCAATGCCGCCGCGCTGCGCTATCCCGATATTCGCGAAAGCGGCAGCGAGTTCTTTGTGCGAGCAGGCGCGCGCCTGATGGATGAAGCGGGCCTTTCGCGCGAGCAGCTTACCGTGCTGTTTTCCGCCGAAGCGCAGGATTTATGGGACAATGACACGCTCGACGATGTCATGCCCGCGTGCCTTTCCATGCTTGATACTTAGCGGGAATTCCCCGCTGGACCGGGAACCACGCATGGGGCAATAGCGATGGTCACATATGTGGCACCTCTATCACTTCCCGCTCTGTCCATTCAGCCGCAAGGTTCAGCTCGCGCTGGGTGAGAAGGGTTTGGGCTATGAATTGGTGCCGCTTTACCCGTGGGATGCGGACCCGAATTTCCGCCAATTGAACCCTGCAGGCCGGGTGCCGGTGCTGCACGATCCGACCAAGAATTTCGCGCTGATCGATAGTCAGGCGATTTGCGAATATCTGGACGAGACCGAAAGCGATCGCCCGCTGATCCTCGGTTCGGCGCGATCGCGAGCGGAAATCCGGCGGCTGGTGGCGTTGTTCGATGAAAGCTTCTTCGGCGATATCACCGGGCCGCTGCTCGTCGAGAAGATGAAGAAGCGGTTGGTCCTGCGCCAATCGCCGGACAGCAAGGTACTCCGCCATACGCAGCGCCTGCTGCACGATCACCTCGATTACATCGACTGGCTGATCGACAATCGCCGCTGGCTTGCCGGATCGCAGCTGAGCCTGGCGGACTTCACCGCTGCTGCGCAAATCTCCGTGGTCGACTATTTCGGCGATATCGATTGGAAAGGTCATGACAGCGCGCATGGCTGGTATCGCGTCATGAAAAGCCGGCCCAGCTTCGCACCGTTGCTTCGCCAGAAAATGGAAGGCCTGCCGCCTACGCGACAATATGCGGATGTGAATGCGTGATTGGTTTTGCGAAGCCGCATCCGCGGCTTCGTCCTCGCTAGATGCGCTCCGCTACGCTGCGCGCCCGCTGCGGGCGGCCGTTCGGCCTTGCGGGCTAGTCGCCCGTGCTCCGCGTTCCTATATAGATGAAGCTCTCGTATCGCTGGCCGCAGGTCAGCGACAGCGAGCAACCGCGAACCCCCGCAGGTGCCGCGTAGGCGGAACGTAGTCCCGCCGGAGCGAATAGCACCGAGGACGCGCGCCCGGATGGGCGTGCGAAAGGAGAAAAATGACCGAGAAACTCAACCTTACCGAAGCCGAATGGCGCGAGAAACTGACGCCGGAGCAGTATCAGATACTGCGCGAAGGCGGCACGGAGCGTGCCTTCACCGGTAAGTATGAAAAGAACAAGGATGAAGGGCTGTACAAATGCGCCGCCTGCGGATTGCCGCTTTTTCCGTCCGACACAAAGTACAATAGCGGCTCCGGCTGGCCGAGTTTCACGGCGCCGACGGATCAGGACAATGTCGAGCTGAACAAGGATATGTCGCACGGCATGGTCCGCACGGAAGTGGTCTGCGCGCGGTGCGAAGGGCATTTGGGGCACGTCTTCCCCGATGGGCCCGGCCCGGAAGGCCTGCGCTATTGCATCAATTCCGCCTCGCTCGATTTCGAGCCGCAGGAAAAAGCGGGCGATTGAACGCTGTCAGGCGTTCACGCCGGGTTACATTTATCCTATGCATAATCCTGAGTTGCGAGGATAAAGGGTGGCTGCGTGCACGCAGCGTTTCGCCCAAAGAGGGAATGTAAGGTCTGATGGCCAGACGCAGGGGCAGTGGCTCCAAGAAGAGAGGCTACCGTTCGCGCAAGGCAGCGGCAGAGGCGCGTCAAGCGCGCGCTGGCGGCTGGAAGTCGGCGCTTTGGACGTGGACGAAGCGCGGCGCGATAGCCTGTGTCGCCATTGCCTTGATCGGCGCGATCGCGCTCTTCACCTCTGTCTATTTCGCGGCGCAATCCATGCCGAGCTATTCGGAGCTTCGTCAAAGCCAGACGGGGCAGACCATCCTTGTCCGCGCCCGCGATGGCTCGCAAATCGTGGAACTGGGGCCAAGCTACGGACAATGGCTGGAAGCCGATGAAATTCCGCAAGTGATGAAAGACGCGATGATCAGTGTGGAGGATCACCGCTTCTATTCGCATTTCGGCATCGACCCGATCCGCACGACAGGAGCGATCATCGAAGGTGTGTTCGGGGAGGACCGTATCGGCGGAACCTCTACCATCTCGCAGCAGCTGGCGCGCAATGTCTTTCTTAATTCCAACCGCACCATGGATCGCAAAGTGCGTGAAGCCATTCTGGCGCTGGCGCTGGAATGGAATTTCACCAAGGATGAGATTCTCGAGCTGTATCTCAACAAGGTGTATTTCGGCGGCGGCGCTTACGGCATCGATTCCGCCAGTCGCAAATTCTTCAGCCATTCCGCGCGTGAGCTTTCGCTCGAGGAAGCGGCCATTATCGCCGGCCTTGTAAAAGCGCCCAGCCGTTATTCGCCCACTGCCGACATTGATGCTGCGGTCAGCCGCGCCAATGTCGTGATCGGGCAGATGGTGCGGTATGGCGATCTCGATCCGGCCGTGGCGCGGCAGGTGAATGTCGACGCGGTAAATCTTCGCGAAGAAGTCGGGCAGGATTCGATTCGCTACTTCACCGACTGGGCGCTGCCGCAGCTCGACCTGTTGCTGCCGAGCGGTACGTTCGAGCCGATCGAGGTTTGGACCACGCTCGATGTCGGAATGCAGCGCGCGGCAACTACGGCGGTGCAGAGCAATGTGCCGGAAAGTGC
Organism: Aurantiacibacter sediminis; assembly: GCF_016019885.1. Lineage (GTDB taxonomy): Bacteria > Pseudomonadota > Alphaproteobacteria > Sphingomonadales > Sphingomonadaceae > Alteraurantiacibacter > Alteraurantiacibacter sediminis. The sequence goes on from NZ_JAEANY010000001.1 coordinate 712,011, forward strand.
GCAGGGTGCGCTCGTCAGCCTGGACCGCGACGGGGCCATTCTCGCGCTGGTGGGCGGGACCGATTACGTGACCAGCAATTATAACCGCGCCACCGATGCGATGCGGCAGCCGGGCTCGTCCTTCAAACTGTTCGTCTATCTCAGCGCTCTGGAATCAGGCTATACGCCGGATGACATGGTGGTCGATACACCGGTCACTATCGAAGGCTGGTCCCCGCGCAATTCCAACGGGCGCAATGTCGGCGAAATCGACGTACGCAGCGCCTTTGCCTATTCGACCAATACGGTCGCGGCGCAGCTCGGCAATGAAGTGGGCTTTTCCAATGTTGCCAGCATGGCGCGGCGGTTTGGCATCACGACGCCAATTTCGACATTCCCGTCCATGGTGCTCGGCTCATCCGAAGTTCGGTTGATTGACATGACGCGCGCGTTTGCGGCGGTATCTGCAGGCGGGGAATCTATCGAGCCCTATGGCATTTTGCGCGTGACGACGGCTGATGGGGATGAGTTGTATCGGCATGAGAATGCGCGCAGCTATCGCCTGGTCCCCGATTACGTCGCGGCCGGAATTACGGATCTGCTGCAGACGGCCGTCGCCACCGGCACCGGCCGCGCGGCGCAAATCGGGCGCCCTGTTGCAGGCAAGACGGGAACCACAAGCGAGAACCGTGACGGCTATTTCGTTGGTTTTTCCAGCGGGATCACCACCGGTGTCTGGATGGGGCGCGACGACAATGGCCGCGTGGGCGGATTGGGCGGGGGCACTGCTCCGGCGCGAGCCTTTGCATCCTATATGCGCTATGCCGTGCGCGATCGGCCGGTCGAGGAATTCGACACCGATTTGCAATTGCCGGACTGGCAGCTTGAGCCCGATGACGAATATTATTTCGGCGAAGAAGGCGAATACTACTATTACATCGATGAGCAGGGCAATCTGGTCGAGCCGGGGCGCAGCGAGCGGATCGGCAATGGCGAATTCGATCAGGAAGGCGAGAGGCGAGAGCCGCGTGATCCACTCGATCCGCGTGGCATGGATCAAGAACGCGGCGGCGAACGTCCCAGCGTGACTACGGGCAATCGCCCATCAAACAATTCGGTCAACCGTCCGGCGGAAGAAAAGCCGCCTGCCGCAGCGAGTGATGATTTTCTCGAGCGTGCGACAGGGCGCGAAGTTCCGGATGATCGGCCTCGTCAGCGACGTTCCGACGAAGCATTGGTGAACGAACGGCGCGACTAAACGCCCGAGCGCAGAATTAGAAAACCCGCTTCCCGGCGTTGTGCTGGGAAGCGGGTTTTCTATTTGCAGCCGGACTTCTGCCAGCCTGCGAGATCAGTCGTTCAAACGAACCGGGATCGACTGTGCCGGACCGCCACGAGCCTGGACGCGCAAGAGGATCGCGCCGCGTCCGGCGTCGCGCGCATCGGCAATAACCGCTTCAAGATCGGCAAGGCTCTCAACCTCTCGACCATTTGCACGGCTGATTACCACGCGGCGCTGCAGACCCCGGCGGGCGGCATCGGAGGATGGATCCACGCTCACGATGGCAAGTCCGGTGGTGTCTGGCGAAATGCCAAGCTGGCGGGCGATGTTCGGATTGATCGCCACTGCGCGAATACCCAGCGCTTCTTCGATCATGCTGCTGCCATCACCATCGCTGGGCGCCGCTTGATCGTCATCATCCTCATTCTGGAACATCTGCTGCTGGCGCATTTCTTCCGCGCTTGGGCGGCGGCCAACGGTCACGTTCACGCTGCGACGCTCGCCATCGCGGATGAAAGTGACAGGCACCGTCGTGCCCGGCGCGATATTGGCGACAATGTAGGACAGGGTGTTATCCGGCGTGATGGTTTCGCCATCTACGGTCAGCACCACATCGCCTGCGCGCAGGCCCGCGCGTTCGGCTGCTTCATCGGGCTGGACCATCTGGATCAGCTCGCCGCGATCATCCTCGATCCCCAGCGCCTCGGCAATGTCGTCATTCACCGGCTGAATCTGCACACCGAGATAGCCGCGCAGGATTTCTTCGCCCGAAATCAGCGACGCAACGATGGGTTCTGCATCCTCCGCCGGAATGGCGAGGCCGATGCCGACGCTGCCGCCAGAGGGTGAGAGAATGGCATTGTTGATGCCGATCACATTGCCCTGCATATCGAACAGCGGACCGCCCGAATTACCGCGGTTAATCGCAGCGTCGGTCTGTAGATAGCGATCGAAGGCGCCGCCTTGGCCGGTGCTGCGATAGACCGATGATACGATACCGCTCGTCACCGTACCGCCGAGGCCGAAGGGATTGCCGATGGCGATGACCCAGTCACCCACGCGGGCTTGGCTGGAATCGCCGAAGCGCACGAAGGGGAAGGGCTCTGGGCGGCTGATCTTGAGCACTGCGAGGTCGCTCTGCGGATCGGTGCCGACCACTTCGGCCTCATATTCACGCCCATCGGGCAACGTCACCGTCACCTCTTCCAGCGTCGCCTGAACGCGGCCATTGCTTTGCGGCGCGACCACGTGATTGTTGGTCACGATGAAGCCATCGGCGCTCACGATGAAGCCTGAACCGAGCGAAGTCGCTTCGCGCGTCTGTGGGCCGCTGGGTGCGCGGCGGCGGTTGAAGAACTGGTCGAACGGGCTTGCCTGCTGCTCCACCGTGATAGACTGGCGGGTGGAGATATTGACCACTGCGGGCTGCAGAACTTCGGTAAGGTCGGCAAAGCTTGCCGGTGCCCCGTCCACAGGAACGGCGTCCTGGATCTGGATTCGATCGTTCTGCGCAACCTGCGCGCCGGCGGGGTAGCCGGTGATCATTGAGATGGCGGCACCGCCGATCAGCAATGCCGTTGTGATGCCGTAAGAATAGCGCACTGGCTTCACGTCCTTTATTCCTCTTTGTTGTGTCCGTTCAGGGCAAACTTCTTCGCCCGTGAACGCATGGGTCCCTCCGATGTTTCCAGCCGATCACGGCTGAATACCTCTTTAACGACATTTGTAGTCGAATGCCGTCTAAGAAGCTTGGACCGAGTATCAGCGGCCGCCGCGGAACTGGCGGAGATATTCATTATCCGGACTGAGGACGACAGAGCTGTCACCGACGTTCTCCGAACTCTCGCCACTCTGCACAGGGCCAAATGTCCGGCGATAGCTCTCCATGGCGCGGTAGAAATCGTAAAAACCGGGGTCCTGATTGTAAGCTTCGGCGTAAATCTGTGCGGCATTGGCTTCTGCCTCTGCGCGAATGATTTGCGCATCGCGGCGTCCACCTGCACGGATGGTTGCTGCTTCTTCTTCACGTTCGGAACGCATACGCTCGAACGCAGCGTTGAGCGGACGGCCTTCGGGCAGGTCGGCACGCTTGATGCGCACATCGATAATCTGCGCGCCGTAATTGCGCGCCTCGGTGTCCAGCGTGTCGCGGATGTTGGTCATCGCACTGCCGCGCTCCGCCGTCAGCAGGCTTGCAAATGTCCGGCGACCAAGTTCCTGCCGCAGCGCCGAGCTGAGGATCGGTTCGAGCTGATCGGTCAGAGTTTCTTCGTTTCGCGCACGCTCCACGAAGAGCACTGGATCGAAAATGCGATAGCGCGCGTAAGCGTTCACTTCGAGACGCTGCTGGTCATTCGACAAGACGGTTTCGCCTTCCATGTCGAGATCGAGGATGCGGCGATCGACCATCTGCACACGCTCATAACCCGGAATGCGCCAGGAAATGCCAGCGCCTGTCGCACCGAATTCCTGAGCGGGGTCGAAGCGATTGATCACGCGGACGGGCTCACCTGCGCGGATCACCACGCCCTGCTGCGTTTCGGGCACGATGACAATTGTGCTGAGCGCAATGATAATGAAAACGGCGATAGCGATCAGCGCCGCTTTCTGGTTTTGCCAGAGCTTTTCCATCTTACTGGCCTCCCTGCGGGCTTGCGGAGAGCGACGACGCTCCGCGCGCGCGCTGGTTGATTTCGGGCAGCGGCAGATAAGGCGTTACGCCATCCGTCTCGATAATTGTCTTGTCCGTGCCGCGAAGCACGGTTTCCATTGTCTCGTAATAGAGGCGGCGACGCGTCACTTCAGGGGCGAGTCGATACTGCTCATAGATTTCATTGAATTGCGCCGCGTCACCCTGTGCCTGCGCGAGGAGCTGCTGTTCGTACCGGCGTGCTTGGTTCAGCAGCTGCTCACGGTTCTGGCGTGCGGCCAGCACGTCGTTAAAGGCATCGATCACTGCCTCAGGCGCTTCCGTGCGGTTGATATCGACGCCATCGACAGCGATCCCGGCACCATAGGCATCGAGAAATTGTTGCATCCGCGTGCGAACCCGCAGCTGCGTCTGCGCGCGGCCTTCACCCGACAGGATATTGTCGAGCGTGGTCTCCGCCACCGCTGCACGCATCGCCGATTCCGCGGCCTCGCGCAGTGTATCTTCAGGATCTTCCAATTCGAAGCGATATTGCACCAGATCGCGTACGCGCCAGCGCACGAGATAGGACAGGTCGACAAGGTTCTGGTCACCGGTCAGGATCAGGTTCTCACCCCCGCCATCGCCGATGGTCAGGCGGCGGATTTCATCGGTGTTTTCGATATCCACCGTCTGGATCGGCCACGGAGCGGTGAAATTCAGGCCGTCGCTCATATCGCCGGCATATTGACCGCCGAACCAGGTCTTGAAGCCTTTTTCGGAGGGGTCGACGATATGCAGCGATGTCGCGAGGACCCAGACACCGGCAATCGCTGCCAGCGCGACCGGAAACCAGCTCTTGCCGCCGGGGCGTTGCGGGATGCGGAAAGTAGGACCTCCGCCTCCACCGCCGCCGCGGCGCGGACCTTCCGGCCCGCGGTTCTTGAAAATATCCTCAATATTCGGGCCACGGCGGCCGCCATTATTGCCGCCTCCGCCGCCGCCACCGGGAAGCCACGGGTTGCGCGGACCATCCGATCCGCCATTGCCGGAGCCTTTGCCGCCGGACGGCGCATCGCCATCGCCGGAGTCACCTCCGCCCGATCCGCTGCCGCCGCTGGAGGACTTGCCCCAGGGGTTGCGTTTGCCGGCCATAGCCAAGCCAATTCTCTCGATAAAACCGCCCAATCGTTCCATACACTCTTCTATAGGTAGCTGTTTTGCAAAAAACAGGGGGTAGCGCGCAGCAAAATTGCTGACCTGCCCATTTCAAGCCGCTAGCAAGGCCTGAGATGAGTATTGATGAGACAATTCGCGCACGCATTCCAGCCGAACTTTCGGGCATGGTCCGTTCGGCCACGCTGCGGGGTAATGTGGCAACGCTGGTGGTCGACGCGGGTGGCCTCGGCCGCTCCGCCGCGGCGCAATTGCAGCGCGAGCTGGAAGAGGCGGTCGGCGCGCTCGATCACGTAAGCGAAGTGCGCGTCGCGCTGATGGCGGACAGGAAAGAACGCCAGATCATCGCCGTCGGTTCTGGCAAAGGCGGAGTCGGCAAAAGCACGCTGACGGCCAATCTTGCCGTTGCGCTGGCAGGGATGGGCCATAAGGTCGGCGTGGTCGATGCGGATATCTACGGTCCCTCGCAGGCGACACTGCTGGCCGATACGCCGAGCAAGCTGCGCGCTGAGGGGGAAAAGCTGATCCCGCATGACAGCGATTTTGGAGTGAAGTTCGTCTCGATGGGCCAGCTGGTCGAAGCGGGCAAGGCGATTGCATGGCGCGGCCCGATGGTGGGTCAAGCACTGAGCCAGCTGATGGATGCCGATTGGGGCGATACCGATGTGCTGCTGGTCGATCTGCCACCCGGCACTGGCGACGTGCAGCTGACCATGCTGCAGAAATTCAAGCCGAGCGCCGCCGTGGTCGTTTCCACACCGCAGGATCTCGCACTCATCGATGCGAAGCGCGCGCTCGACCTGTTCCGGCAGGCGCAGGTGCCGATTGCGGGGATTGTCGAAAACATGGCGGGATATATGTGCCCGTCCTGCGGCGATATCAGCGATCCGTTCGGCAAGGGCGGGGCAGAAGCTGCGGCGAAGGAATTGGGCCTGCCTTTCCTCGGCCGGGTGCCGCTGGCGATGGAAATTCGCCAGAAAAGCGATGCGGGCACACCTCCCGCTGCCGCTGCAGACAGCGATATGGGCAAGCCGTTCATCGGCATCGCCGCGCAGCTGCATCGGGCGCTGGAGCAGGTGGGATGAAAGTCACCCGGCGCGGCCTTCTGACGGGCGCTGCCGTTGGCGGCGGACTGCTGGTCGCGTGGAATTTCCTGCCGCGCGAGTTTGAAACGCCGCTTTCCCCCGGGCCGGAGGAAATTGCTTACGACGCGTGGCTGAAGATTGCCTCCGATGGGGTGGTGACTGTCGCCGTGCCGCAATTGGAAATGGGGCAGGGCGTCACCACGCTACTGCCGCAGATCGTCGCGATGGAGCTTGGCGCTGACTGGCGACAGGTCGCGGTGGAACCTGCGCCTGTCAGCGGCGCGTATGCGAACCTGCCTCTCGCTGTGGAATGGGCGCCGCTGTGGAAGCCGGTCATCCCCGCTCTGGCGAATGATGCAGGTGACGCACTGCTCGAACGCTGGGCGAGCGAGAACAAATTCAACGTCACCGCCAAGGGCACATCGCTCGCTGCCTATGAAATGGCGTGCCGCAATGCCGGAGCCTCGGCGCGGGCGATGCTGGCGAAAGCGGCGGCAGAGCGGTGGGATGTGCCGTGGGAGCAATGCCGCGCGGAAAACGGCTTTATCTATCACGAAGGTAATCGCGCGAGCTTTGCGGAGCTTGCGCTGGAATCGGCAGGCTTCTCTGCCCCCGATCCTCCGCCTTTGCTGCCCGAAGAGCCTGCAGAGCGTGCTCCGCCAAGCGAGATGGAAGGTGAGCGGGTCCTTACCTGGCCGCGGCTCGATCTCCCATCCAAAGTCGATGGCAGCTATGTGTTCGCAGGCGACGTGCGCCTCCCCGATATGGTGTTCGCAGCGATCCGCCACGGACCGCTCAACCAGTCTGAATTGGGCACTTTCGATGAGACGCTCGCGTCAGGCCAGCGCGGGCTCATCCAGCTGGTTCGCGGAAAACGCTGGCTGGCGGCGATTGCGGACAATTGGTGGGCCGCCGAAGAGGCCCTGCGCCGGATCGCGCCGCGATTTGTGGTCCGACGGCCGGTGGAAAGCAATGAAGTTGTCGAGACTTTGGACGCGGCTGTGCGGCGCGGTGTTCCGACCACGGTCGAAACGCGCGGGGCAGGCGATGACAATTACGCGCCCGATGAGGCGCGCCGATATGATGTCGCGCCCGGTGTCCATGCCACCATCGAAACCACCACTGCGACTGCGCGGCTGAGCGATGGGTTGCTGGAACTGTGGATGGCGACGCAAGCACCCGAACCGGCACGGCAGGCGGCGGCGAAAGCAATCGGCCTCTCGGCTGCCGACGTTGTGCTGTATCCCGTCGCGGCGGGAGGCAGTTTTGATCGGCGGCTGGATAATCAGGCGGCGGTCGAAGTGGCCCTGCTGGCGCGCGAGGCGGGGAGGCCAGTGCAGCTTACGTGGTCGCGCTGGCAGGAGCATGCGGCATCCTATCCGCGCCCACCGGTCGCGGCACTGATCGGCGCGGAATTGCGCGAGGAAGGCTCGATCAGCCAGCTGCGCGCCAGGATCGCCGCGCCTTCGACCATGCGCGAATTTGGCGAGCGCCTGTTCGAAAATTCGGTGAGCTGGGCGGCGATTGAAGCGGTGGAAGGTGAGGCGGACCCCTTCGCTGTCGAAGGCTTCGCGCAAAGCTATGCCATTCCGGACATGGTCGTGCAGCACATTCCGGTGTCGCTCGATCTGCCGACAGCCCTGATGCGCGGCGGGGCGCATGGCTATACGTGCTTTTTCCGCGAAAGCTTCATCGACGAGATCGCGCAGGAATATGAGCGGGAGCCGCTGTCCTATCGCATAGCCATGCTCGGACAGGATGCGCCGATGGTCGATCTGCTGCAGCGCGCCGGGCGGCTAGCGGCGTGGGACGGCGGAACGCGCGGGAGCGGGCAGGGGCTCGCCTGCCACCGCATGCAATTGGGAGAAGCGACGGGCCGCATCGCGCTCGTCGCGCAGGCCAGTGCGGGCGAAGGCGGCGTCCGGGTGCGCCACCTCTATGCAGCAGTCGATATCGGGCGTGTCGTCAATCGCGACATAGCGCTTCAGCAGATCGAAGGCGGTCTGGTCTTCGGCCTTGCGCAGGCGCTGGGCGGTGCGACCGAATATGCCGACGGCCTGCCGACGCACCAGCGGCTCGCCGCGCTTGGCTTGCCGACGCTGGAGGATTGCCCGCAGATCACGGTGGAGCTGCTCGATAGCGATGCGCCGCCTTTCGATTCGGGCGAGATCGGCGTGCCGCCCGTAGCCCCCGCCGTCGCCAATGCTTTCTTCAGCGCCACGGGCCTGCGCCTGCGCCGCCTGCCATTGCTCTCCGCATTTGCATGAGGCGTGCGATTACCGACATTGGGGCGAGTTTCCTTTCCGCCTCAGCTAGGGCATGGGGCACGGAACATCGGGGCGCGCCAAGCGTCCAACCCATTCGGCAACGGGTCCGCCGCTGCCTTGCAGGACGTAACGAATGACAGAGCCGTTTTCCGGCCTCCCCCAGCACTTACCCGCTGACCATCCGCCGGTGAAAAGCGGCAAGGTCGGCGTGTTGCTCGTCAATCTCGGCACGCCCGACGCGCCCGAGACGGGGCCGGTGCGGCGCTATCTGGCGGAATTCCTGTCGGACAAGCGGGTGATCGAGATCCCTTCGCTGATCTGGCAGCCGATCCTGCGCGGCATCATTCTCAACACCCGGCCCAAGAAAAGCGCGGCGGCTTACAAGAAGGTGTGGTGGGATCGCGGTTCGCCGCTGGCGGTGATTACCGAAGATCAGGCGATCGGTTTGCAGGCGCGGCTGGGCGAAAATGTGATGGTCGACTGGGCGATGCGCTACGGCGAGCCCGCCATCGCGCCCCAGCTCGATAAGCTCAAAGAGGCGGGCTGCGATCGCATCCTGCTTGCGCCCATGTATCCGCAATATTCGGGCGCGACATCGGCCACCGTCGTCGACAAGGTCAGCGACTGGCTGCGCGAGCAACGCTGGCAGCCGGCGATGCGCACCGTCCCGCCCTACCACGACGATCCGACTTACATCCGCGCGCTGGCAAAGGATATCGGCACGCAGCTCGATGCGCTCGATTTCACGCCCGAAGTCCTGCTCATGAGCTTCCACGGCATGCCGCTTCGCACGCTGACCGAAGGCGACCCCTATCACTGCCACTGTCAGAAAACATCGCGCCTGCTGCAGGCGGAACTGAACCGCCCGGACATCCGCATGGTGACAACATTCCAGAGCCGCTTCGGCCCTGCCAAATGGCTCGAACCTGCCACCGATGACACGATCATTGCCGAGGCCGAGGCAGGCACCAAACGCATGGCCATCGCCGCGCCGGGCTTCTCCGCCGATTGCCTCGAAACGCTGGAAGAGCTCGGCATGGAAGGCCGCGACGAATTCATCGAAGCGGGCGGCGAAAAGTTCGCCCGCATCGAATGCCTCAACGCCCGCACCACCGGCATGGACATGATCGAGGCGATCATCCGGCGCGAGCTGGCGGGCTGGGTTTAAGCTCTAAAAATCGATCGCGATGCCCTTGTGCACCCAGTCGCCGTAGCGGGTGGGGCTGAGCTTTTCGTCGACTTCGCCCTTTTCGGGCTCGGGCGGTGGTTCGCTCGTCCAGTGGGCGGGCTTCTTGAAGTTTTCGGGGCGTTTGGTTGCGCGTTTCATAGCCTCTGCAACATGGGCGCTCTGGCGCTGATGCGCAACTGGGCCTAGGGGCACCCCTATGAACACCATTCCGGGAAGCGGGGCGCGCAAGGCGGCGCTGAAAATGCTCGATGCCGTGCTGCGGCGCGGCGATACGATGGAGCAGGCGGGCGGCGCGGCGAACGGACTGCCGAGCTTTGCCGACCGTGCGCTCGCTCGCGCGATTGCCGGCGAAGTGCTGCGCTGGCTCACCGATCTCGATGCGCTGATCGATAGCGCCACGAACAAGCCGCTGCCCGATGATGCCAAGGCGCGCATGGTCCTGCGCATGATGCTCGCCCAATGGCTGCGGCTGGAAACACCGCCGCACGCCGTGATTGCGACGGCGCTACCGCTACTCGCAGGCGGGCCGAAGCGATTGGCGCATGGTGTTTTCGCGACGCTCACCCGGCAAGATGCGACCCTGCCCGACGCGCCGACTTTGCCGGAAGCCGTCGCCCATCGCTGGGGCGATATGGCTCCAGAGATCGCCAAGGGTATCGCCGCCCCGCCGCCGCTCGACCTGTCATTGCGCGGGGATCTGCCCGAAGGGCTCGAAGGCGAGAGCCTGCTTCCCGGACACCTCCGCCTGCCGCGTGGCACGGCTATCGAAAACCTGCCGGGCTTCGATGACGGCGCATGGTGGGTGCAGGACCTTGCCGCATCGATACCTGCGCGGCTGCTCGGCGCTGGCGAGGGCAAGCGCGTGCTCGACCTGTGCGCGGCGCCCGGCGGCAAGACTCTGCAACTGGCCGCTGCGGGATGGAAAGTGACGTCGCTCGACAATTCCTCCCGCCGCCTCGAACGGCTGCGCCAGAACCTGAAGCGCACCGGCCTTTCCGCCGATATCGTAAAAGCCGATGCGATGGGCTGGCATCCGGATGAGCTTTACGACGCCATCCTGCTCGATGCACCCTGCACGGCGACAGGCACCTGCCGCCGCAACCCGGACGTAATCCACCGCATCGGCCCGCGCCAGATTGAGGCGATGGCGCTGCTGCAATCGCAATTGCTGGAGCGCGCCGCCAATTGGCTGAAGCCCGGTGGAACGCTGGTTTATGCTGTATGCTCTCTCGAACCCGAGGAGGGCGAGGACGTGGCGGCAAGTTGCACGTTGGCGCCTCTGCCCGTGATGAGCGATGAGCTTCCCGAAGGCGTGGAGCCGGGTGCTTGGGGCCATGTGCGCACGCACCCGGGCATGTTGGCCGAAACGGGCGGTCTCGATGGCTTTTTCATTGCGCGCTTCCAAGGCTAGCGCAGCTCGTATTGTAACCAATCGCCCGCCCCAGCGAATAACCCCGGCATAAGAAACCACTTTGCCGGGAGGCACCATGAAGAAGATTTTAGCCCTGATCGTTACCCACGCCGCCGCGCTTGGCGCGGGCTTTGCGCTGGGGGTTTATTTCCTGCCGATCCTGACCGCGCCGGATGCTCCGGCTGCCGAAGTGCTGGAGGAACAGGCTGCCTCGGCCGAATACTCCGCCGAACTGACCCGAGATCTCGCTGGCAGCGATGCCCTGCATTGGGGCGAGGGCACCATCAGCGTGTCCGATAGCAGGATTGTCCACCAAGGCGAGCTGGCGCCGGGGCCGGACTACATCGTCTATCTCACGCGGGAGTTCGTTGAGGACGAAGCGGAATTTGAAGCCATCAAGGACGAAGCGGTCGCCATAGGCGGCGTCGAGACATTCGACGGCTTCCTGCTCGATGTGCCCGCAGGCGTGAATATCGAGGATTACACTACGGTGGTGGTCTGGTGCGAAGCCTTTGGCGAGTTCATCACTGCGGCCGAATATCGCTCGCTGATAAGTTAACGTCTGGCCGAAAAGCGAAGGCCCGCCGCACGAAAACACCGTGCCGCGGGCCTTTCTTCATGGTTAACTCAAGCGCGCTCCAGCACTTACCACAAAGTAAACAAATCAGCTTTTCACCTTGTCGGCAAAGCTCTTGCGCAGCTTCATCAGCTTGGGCGGAATCACCGCCATGCAATAGGGGTTTCGCTGGCCTTCGCCTTCCCAATATTCCTGGTGGTAGTCCTCTGCCGGATACCATTCGCCGCTTTCGATCGTGGTGACGGCGCTCTGGCCTTCGTGACTTTCGTTCCAGCGGGCGATGGCGGCTTCGGCCTCGGCGCGCTGCTCGTCGGACAGCGGGAAAATCGCGCTGCGGTACTGCGTGCCAACATCATTGCCCTGGCGGTTCAGCTGGCTGGGATCGTGCGTGCCCATGAACATGTCGTAGATTTCCGGCAGGGTGACTTGCTCTGTGTCGAATGTCACTTTCACCCCCTCGGCATGGCCGGTGTTGCCAGTGCACACCGCCTTATAAGTGGGGTTCGGCACATCGCCGCCGATATAACCGCTTTCGACCGACTGCACGCCGATCACGTCCTTGAACACAGCCTCGGTGCACCAGAAGCATCCGCCGGCTACGATTACAGTCTCACTCATCATGGTCTCCTTTGCCGTGATATGTGGGGACGAAGGCCGCGCTTGTCATCTGGCCATTGGGCTGCCATTTCGCATCCACACAATCCTTGGGAGAATATGATGCGTTACACCCCCCTGTTTGCCGCTGCGGCGGCTCTCGCCGTCGCCAGCCCCGCTGCCGCCCACAATCATGGTCCGCATGAGCACGGTGCGCACGAGCATGAAGGCCACTCGCTCGATCACGTGCTCGCCATGTCGCACCGCGACGAAGATCGCGCCCGCGACCAATACCGCAATCCGGCAGAAACGCTCGCCTTCTTCCAGATCGAGCCGACTATGCGCGTCGCTGAATACGGCCCCGGTGGCGGCTGGTACACCCGCGTGCTGTTGCCGTGGATCGGTTCGCAGGGCCAGTACTTCGCTTTCCAGGCAGGCCGTGATCCGGCAGAGGATGGCTCCACCTGGCCGCAACGTTTCACCACGGCCGTGGCTCAGGCCGACTGGTCCGGCTCCATGCCGGTCACCGCATTCGAAAGCGATGCGATCCCAGAGGACGTGGTCGGCACGCTGGACCGTGTGCTGATCTTCCGCTCCATTCATGGCCTGCTGAATGGCAACCGCGCCGATGCGGAGCTCCGCGCCATCCGCACGCTGCTTTCCGATGACGGGATGGTCGGCGTGGTCCAGCACCGTGCACCCGAAGACGCGTCTTACGGATTCGCCAATGGTTCAAATGGCTATCTGCGCCAGAGCGATGTGGTGCGCCTGTTCGAACTGCACGGCTTCGAGCTTGCAGGTAGCAGCGAAGTGAATGCCAATTCCGACGATCCCGCAAACTGGGAAGGAGGCGTTTGGACGCTCCCGCCCACGCTGCGTTACGGCGATGAGGACCGCGCGCGCTACGAAGCTATCGGTGAGAGCGACCGTATGACGCTGCTCTTCCGCAAGCGGGACTAACGCGCCTTGGCCACACTGTCCGTTGCAGCGCTCCAGCTTTCCCTGGGCTCCGACGATGAGAGCGAGAACATCGCTGCGGTCTCTGCGCAGGTAGAGGAGGCGGCACAGCAGGGTGCGCAGGTGATCCTGCCGCCCGAGCTGTTTTCCGGCCCCTATTTCTGCCGCGAGGAGAAGGACGAGTTCTTCGCCCTCGCACGGCCCACGGCAGAGCATCCCTCGGTCGTCGCCATGCAGAAGCTTGCGAAAAGCCTTGGCGTCGCAATTCCAACGAGCTTTTTCGAGCGAGACGGGCACCACTATTACAACACGCTCGCAATGATCGGCCCCGATGGCGAGATCATGGGCACATACCGCAAGAGCCACATCCCCGATGGACCGGGCTATGAGGAAAAATTTTATTTCCGACCCGGCAATGACGGGTTCAAGGTGTGGGACGTTTTCGGTGCGCGCATCGGCATCGGTATCTGTTGGGACCAGTGGTATCCCGAAACCGCGCGTGTACTGGCGCTGAAAGGCGCTCAGGTGCTCTTCTACCCCACTGCCATCGGCTCCGAGCCGAAAGATGCGGAGATGGACACAAGCCGCATGTGGCGCCGCGCGATGATCGGCCATGCGGTGAGCAATTGCATGCCTGTCGTCGCCGCGAACCGCATCGGGCACGAAGGCAGCGATAGTGACGGCACGACCTTCTACGGCCACTCCTTCATTTGCGACGAATGGGGGGACATGCTGGCCGAATATGGTGCGGCGGAAAGCGGCGTGCTGACCGCCACGCTCGATCTCGACGCGGCACGCCAGCACCGCGCCAGCTGGGGCTTTTTCCGCGATCGCCGCCCGCAGCTTTACGGGCGGATTGCGGAGGACATCTGATCGCGATGCGCAGGCTGCGGGATGATCTGGTGGGCGTGGCAAAGACCGATCACACCTATCTGATCGCAGTCGGCAGCAATCAGCGGCACCAGCTGTTCGGTAGGCCGCGGGAGATCGTGGCCATGGCCATGGAGCTTCTCGAGGGGACGGCAGGCACGGTCACCGCGCGCTCGCGCATTGTCGACAGCGATCCCGTCGGGCCGAGCCAGCGGCGCTTCGCCAATGCGGCGCTGTTGTTGGACACGCGACTTGATCCGCTCAGCCTGCTGGCCGTGCTGCATGAAGCGGAAGCGGCGCTTGGCCGTCAGCGCAGGGGGCAGCGCTGGCAGGCGCGCGTGCTTGATCTCGACATCGTGTTGTGGAGTGGCGGCATCGTGGGCACGCCAGACCTGATCATCCCCCATCCGCTGTTCCGCGAGAGAGACTTCGTGCTCGGCCCCGCGGCTGAGATTGCACCTGACTGGCGCGATCCGCTGAGTGGCTTCACCCTGCGCCAACTCTCGGCGCGCCATCGCAAGTAACATCGCCCGATCTGAGCCGATTGCAGACATTTACAAACCAAGCCGCTTGACCCGCTCGCCACCTGCCCCTAGGTGCAGCGCCCGTGGTCGGGCCGTTAGCTCAGTCGGTAGAGCAACTGACTTTTAATCAGTAGGTCGCTGGTTCGAACCCAGCACGGCTCACCACCAAATTCCATCCATCGCTTGCGTTGACCTTAACCGGTTTCCCGTGCAACGGCTTTTGCACGAGGAGAGCCACAGATATGTCCGCGAATATCGCCGAAATGGAACGCCGCCGTGAAGCCGCCCGCATGGGTGGCGGACAGAAGCGGATTGATGCTCAACACGCCAAAGGCAAGCTGACTGCGAGAGAACGGCTCGATGTCCTGCTGGATGAGGATTCCTTCGAAGAGCTGGACACTTATGTCGAGCACGATTGCGTCGATTTCGGTATGGAAAGTCAAAAGATCCCGGGTGACGGCGTCGTCACCGGATCGGGCACGATCAATGGGCGGCTGGTTTACGTATTCAGCCAAGATTTCACCGTGTTCGGCGGCTCGCTGTCGAAGCGGCACGCGGAGAAGATCTGCAAGGTCATGGACATGGCGATGCGCGTCGGCGCGCCCGTCATCGGCCTAAACGATTCCGGCGGTGCGCGCATTCAGGAAGGCGTGGCATCTCTCGGCGGCTATGCCGAAGTATTCCAGGCGAATGTGCTCGCATCCGGCGTGGTGCCGCAGCTCTCGCTGATCATGGGGCCGTGCGCGGGCGGCGCGGTGTATTCGCCTGCCATGACCGACTTCATCTTCATGGTGAAGGACAGCTCCTACATGTTCGTCACCGGCCCCGAGGTGGTGAAGACGGTCACCAACGAAGAGGTCACGCAGGAAGAGCTCGGCGGCGCGGTGGTGCACACCACCAAGACTTCGGTCGCGGACCTCGCGCTCGAAAACGATATCGAGGCGCTGCTCGCCGCGCGCGATCTGATGGGCTTTCTGCCCGCCAGCAACCAGTCCGAATTGCCCGAACTGCCGACCACCGACCCGTGGGACCGGATGGAGGACAGCCTCGACACGATCATCCCCGCCAATGCCAACATGCCCTACGACATGCATGAGGTGATTGCGAAGGTGGTGGACGAAGGCACCTTCTTTGAAATCCAGCCTGAACACGGCGCAAACATCATCACCGGCTTTGGCCGCATCGAAGGCCGCCCGGTGGGCTTCGTTGCCAATCAGCCGATGGTGCTGGCGGGCGTGCTCGACATCAATGCCAGCCGCAAGGCCGCGCGCTTCGTGCGTTTCTGCGATGCCTTCAGCATCCCGATCGTGACTCTGGTGGACGTGCCCGGCTTCCTCCCCGGCACCGCGCAGGAGCACAACGGCATCATCAAGCACGGCGCGAAGCTGCTGTTCGCCTATGCCGAGGCGACCGTGCCCAAGATTACCGTCATCACCCGCAAGGCATATGGCGGCGCCTATGACGTGATGGCATCGAAGCACCTGCGCGGCGATTTGAACTACGCCTGGCCAACCGCCGAAATCGCCGTGATGGGCGCAAAAGGCGCGGTGGAAATCATCTTCCGTAAAGACCGCGACGATCCCGAAAAGATCGCCGAGAAAACGAAGGAATACGAAGACCGCTTCGCCAACCCCTTCGTGGCCGCCTCACGCGGTTATATCGACGAGGTGATCTACCCGCACTCGACGAGGAAGCGCATCGCGCTGGGACTGCGGAAGCTGGCAAACAAGCAGCTCGAGAACCCGTGGAAGAAGCATGATAATTTGCCGTTGTGAAGAGCTCCGTCCATCCGTTTGTGCGAGGCTGGCGCATTTTCTTCGCGGGCATCGGTATGCCAATCTTAGTTTTGGCAGCTTGGTATAAAGCTTGGTCTTTCGATCCTTACTCGGAAATTTTCTTCACTCGATTTTTCGTCCAGCCGACACCTGAGATGCCGGGTGAAATACGGATAGCCGGTTGGCTATTTCTCGGCCTTGGAATACTGCTTGCCGCCGAACCTGCGATTGCTGCTTTGGTCCGCCGCATGAATTGGAAACAAGCGGCGTTGATGGCTTGGCTCGGCGGATTGACCGCAGCATTTGGCGGAGCTTTCTTCGTTGCTGCGGATGCAGCGGAAAGCAAAATCGAGCAGCGCATCGCACACGGCGCGCACGCCGCTTAGGGCAGTTGAAGCAAGGAAGTGGAGGCTCAGCAAGGAATGAGCGGGAAATTTAGAATCTGCGGCTGTCTTGTCCTGATCCTGCTTGTAGTGCTGTTCGTTATGTCGCGCGAAGGACAAGGTCTTCTCGGCTTCTTCGGCGTTATTTTCGAGCTTCTGCTTGAGATTGTAGGTAGGCATCTAGGTTTGGAGTGATCTCTATTGGGAACCCATCAATGAAACTCGGCCGTCTGAACCATATTGGCGTTGCCACGCCCTCCATCGCGGACTCGATCGTACATTATCGCGAGACGATGGGCGCGACAAAGATCCATGAGTCATTCGATCTAGAGGCGCAGGGGGTGAAGGTCTGCTTTGTCGACACGCCCGGCCAGAATGGCACCGAGGGCACGCAGATCGAGTTGATCGAACCGCTCGGGCCGGGCAGTCCGCTCGCCAATTTTCTCGAGAAAAACCCGGCGGGTGGTCAGCACCACATTTGCTTCGAGGTCGAGGATATCGAGGACGCGCGCAAGTGGTTCGAGGAGCAGGGCAAGCGCATTCTCGGCACCACGCGGATCGGGGCGCATGGCACGCCGATCTTCTTCCTCCACCCCAAGGACATGATGGGCCAGCTGACCGAAATCATGGAAACGCCCAAGGAAGGCGCGCATTGGTCCAATTGAGGGCATCAACCCCACACCCGATTGTCCTGAGCTTGTCGAAGGACTGCTTTTTTTGAAGCGCGGGACTACAGAAGAAAGTGCAGCCCTTCGACAAGCTCAGGGCATCCGGATTGTTTTATGACTGACAAACCCACCAAGGCCGACTGGCACGAGAAAGCCGCGAAGGAAGTGAAGGGTCGCGACCTGACCTGGCACACGCCCGAAGGCATCGCCGTGCAGCCGCTCTACACGGCGGAGGATGCGCCGGAGGAAGGTCCCGGCCTGCCCGGTTTCGAGCCGTTCACCCGCGGGCCCTATGCCAGCATGTACACCGGCCGCCCGTGGACGATCCGGCAATATGCGGGCTTCTCCACCGCCGAGGAATCGAACGCCTTTTATCGCCGCAACTTGGCCGCCGGACAGAAGGGCCTCTCGGTCGCTTTCGACCTCGCCACCCACCGTGGCTATGACAGCGATCATCCGCGCGTCGTCGGCGATGTCGGCAAGGCAGGCGTTGCCATCGACACCGTGCGCGACATGGAGATCCTGTTCGATCAGATCCCGCTCCACGAGATGAGCGTCTCCATGACGATGAACGGCGCGGTGATCCCCGTGATGGCGTTCTATATCGCCGCGGCGGAGCGGGCGGGTGTCAGCCAGGAGAAGCTCAGCGGGACCATCCAGAACGACATCCTGAAGGAGTTCATGGTCCGCAACACCTACATCTATCCGCCCGAGCCATCGATGCGGATCGTGTCGGACATCATCGCCTACACCAGCGCAAACATGCCGCGCTTCAACTCCATTTCGATCTCCGGCTATCACATGCACGAAGCCGGCGCGACGGCGGTGCAGGAGCTCGCCTTCACCATTGCCGACGGCAAGGAATATGCGAAGCGCGCGATGGAAACCGGCCTCGATATCGATGCCTTCGCGCCGCGCCTCAGCTTCTTCTGGGGCATCGGCATGAACTTCTTCATGGAAATCGCCAAGATGCGCGCCGCGCGCACGCTGTGGCACGAAGTGATGACCGGGCTGGGCGCGCAGAACCCCAAGTCGAAAATGCTGCGCACCCACTGCCAGACTTCGGGTGTCAGCCTGCAGGAGCAGGACCCCTACAACAACGTCATCCGCACCACGCTGGAGGCGCTTTCGGCAGTGCTCGGCGGCACGCAGTCGCTGCACACCAATGCGCTCGATGAAGCCATCGCGCTCCCCACCGATTTCTCCGCGCGCATCGCCCGCAACACCCAGTTGGTGCTGCAGGAAGAGACCGGCATCACCAATGTCGCCGATCCGCTGGGAGGCTCATATTACATCGAAGCGCTGACTGCGGAGATTGCGGACAAGGCGCGAGATCTCTTGGCCGAAGTCGAGCAGGCAGGCGGGATGACCGCCTATGTCGCATCCGGCGCGCCCAAGGCAGCGATCGAAAGCGCTGCGGCGGAAAAGCAGGCGAGGGTCGACAAGGGCGAAACAGTGATCGTCGGCGTCAACAAATACCGCAAGGCCGAGGAAGACCCGATCGACACGCTCGATATCGACAATCACGCGGTGCGCCAAAGCCAGATTGCGCGGCTGGAGAAAGTGCGCGCCGGGCGCGATGAGGCGGCCTGCCAAGCCGCTTTGAAGGCACTGGAAGACGGTTCGCGCGGCGAGGGCAATCTCCTTGCGCTGGCCGTAGAGGCCGCACGCCACGATGCGACGCTGGGCGAAATCTCCACCGCGATGGAAAACGCCTTTGGCCGCTATGACACGCTGCCCAAGCCGGTGAAGGGCGTTTACGCCGCTGCCTATGAGGATGATGAGCGTTACGCGCAGGTTGTTGCGGGTGTCGAAGCCGTCGCGCGCCGCCTCGATCACAAGCCCCGCATCCTCGTCGCCAAAATGGGGCAGGATGGCCACGATCGCGGCGCGAATGTGATCGCCAGTGCTTTTGCCGACATGGGCTTCGATGTGCTGTCCGGCCCGTTGTTCCAGACCCCTGAAGAAACCGCCAAGATGGCGCTCGATAGCGATGTGGATGCGGTGGGCGCAAGCTCGCTCGCAGCAGGCCACAAGACCCTGATCCCCGAACTGATCCAGCACCTACGCGATGCAGGCCGCGCCGATATCAAGGTGGTGGCGGGCGGCGTGATCCCGCAGCCCGACTATGAGTTTCTCAAAAAGGCCGGTGTGCAGGGAATCTACGGTCCGGGCACCAATGTAGTCGAAGCCGCCGCAGATGTTCTCCGTCTGCTCGGGCACAATATGCCGCCTGCCGACGAAGCACTTGAGGGGGGCGAGTGAACAAGCGCCTCATCCTTCGCTCGGTCGTCATCACATTGGTCCTGCTGCCGACATCCTGCCTCGCGGGCAGATCGGCTTCGGAAAAGCAGGATGCGCGCATCTCCGGCTTTCCCGACGCGCCATACTGGTATGAAAATGTGCTGTGGCTGGTCGCCATCGCGCTGATGCTGGTATGGGCGTGGGCGATCAAGCGGCTGTGGGAGGGCGCGGAGTGAGAAGTACTCTTACCATTGCTTTGCCATTGTTGATCCTCAGTGGTTGTTCGGGAGAAAAACCCGATCCCGGTGAGGTCGTAGATAGCTCCGCCATTGAATGCGGCGACTTGGAGTTTTGTCAGCAAGCGGTAACGGAACTCGCTGCGGCTGAGGACGAAATGCTGGTCCAGTTTGAAGCAGCGATAGACCGTATCAGAAACTGCGCCCCAGAAAATTCCACGCGCTGCTACAATATGCCTCGGGCTGAGGAGCTAATTATTACCGAACAGGAAGCATGGGTCGCGTGGCGCAATGCTTATTGCGATACATTCTGGTTTGGGCAGGAAGGAGTGTCCAATCATGGCGAGATGTTAGCAGTTTGCCGAGCCGAATTGACCTCAGAACGCACGAATGAAATCAGACAAATCAGGGCGGAATAGATGTTCTCCAAAATCCTCATCGCCAATCGCGGCGAAATCGCGTGCCGGGTCATCAAGACTGCGCGGCGCATGGGTATTGCCACGGTCGCGGTCTATTCGGATGCCGATGCGCGCGCGCCGTTCGTGGCGATGGCGGACGAAGCCGTGCATATCGGCCCGCCGCCTGCTGCCGAAAGCTATCTGCTAGCGGACAAGATCATCGCGGCTTGCAAAGAGACCGGTGCAGAGGCGGTGCATCCCGGTTATGGCTTTTTGTCCGAGCGTGCCAGTTTCGTAGAAGCGCTGGAGAAGGAAGGCATCGCCTTTATCGGCCCGCCAGCGAGCGCGATTGCGGCGATGGGCGACAAGATCGAGTCCAAGAAGCTCGCCAAGGAAGCGGGCGTCAACACCGTTCCCGGCTCAGAAGATGCCATCGACACGACGGAAGAGGCGCTGAGCGTTTCCAACGACATCGGCTACCCGGTGATGATGAAGGCCAGTGCGGGCGGCGGCGGCAAGGGCATGCGGCTCGCGTGGGACGATCAGGATGTGAAAGACGGGTTCGAGGCGACCAAGCGCGAGGGTCTCAACTCGTTCGGCGACGACCGCGTCTTCATCGAGAAGTTCATCGAAGACCCGCGCCATATCGAGATACAGGTTCTGGGCGACAAGCACGGCACGGTGCTCTATCTGAACGAGCGCGAATGCAGCATCCAGCGCCGCCACCAGAAGGTGGTCGAGGAAGCGCCTTCGCCTTTCGTCACGCCCGAAATGCGCAAGAAGATGGGCGAGCAGGCAGTCGCACTGTCGCAGGCCGTTGGATACCACTCGGCGGGCACAGTCGAGCTGATCGTCAGCGGCGCGGACCCGACGGGCGAGAGCTTCTACTTCCTCGAAATGAATACCCGCCTGCAGGTGGAACATCCGGTCACCGAAGCGATCACCGGCATCGACCTAGTCGAGCAGATGATCCGCGTGGCGGCAGGCGAAAAGCTCGCAATGTCGCAGGACGATATCGGGATCGATGGCTGGGCAATCGAGAACCGCATCTACGCCGAAGACCCCTATCGCGGCTTCCTTCCCTCAACCGGTCGCTTGGTGCGCTATCGCACCCCCGTGGAGCCATGGGCAGGCGATTTGCGCGGGGTGGACGGCACGCGCTTCGACAGCGGCGTTCAGGAAGGCGGCGAAGTCTCGATCTTCTACGATCCGATGATCGCCAAGCTGGTGACATGGGCCCCGACGCGCGAGGAAGCGGCGGACTTGCAGATTGCGGCGCTGGATCGCATCGAGCTCGACGGGCTTGGTCACAATGTCGATTTTCTCTCCGCGCTGATGCAACATCCGCGCTTCCGCAGTGGCGAACTCACCACCGGCTTCATCGCTGAGGAATACCCTGACGGCTTCGAAGGCGCAGCTGTCAGCGACCAGGCAAGGCGCGTCTTGGCCGCCGTCGCAGGCGTCATAGCCACAGCCGATGCCGATCGCGCACGGCGGATTTCGGGCCAGCTCAACGGTCCGTTGCTTCCGCCCGGCGACTGGATCGTCCGCAATGGAGAGAGTGACAACGAGGTTAGGCTGGGCGAGGAAGGCCTTCTTGTCGACGGCGAGCAGGTCGTGCTCGAATTCACCTATACGCCGGGCGACAAGATGGTCGATGTCTCGGTATTCGACAGCACCGATGAGGATGCGGAAGCGGTGGCCAGCTACGGCATCGGTATTGAGCGCACACGCACCGGCTATGTCATGACCACGCACGGCGCGAGCCATGAGCTGCGCGTGCTGGAAGCGCGGCTGGCCGAACATGCCGGTCACATGATCGAGAAAGAACCGCCCGACACGTCCAAGATGCTGCTCTGCCCGATGCCCGGCTTGCTGGTAAAACTGCATGTCGAGGAAGGCGAGGAAGTCCAGCCCGGACAGCCGCTTGCCACGGTCGAGGCGATGAAGATGGAAAACATCCTTCGCGCCGAAAAGGCGGGCACGATCGCCACCATTAATGCCGAAGAAGGCGAGACGCTGGTTGTCGATGCGGTGATTCTGGAACTCGAATAGCCCCTCACGCGCTTTCACTGCAGAAGCGAAAAACACAGATTCTCAGGACCAAGAATTATGGCATACGAAACCATCACCACCGAACAGCGCGGTTCGGTTACGCTGATCACGATCAACCGCCCCGATGCGCTGAATGCTCTCAACACAACTGTAGAGCGTGAACTTGGCGAGGCCCTCGCCGCCTTTGACGCGGATGATAGCCAGGGCTGCGCTGTCCTGACCGGGAGTGGAGACAAGGCTTTTGCCGCCGGGGCGGATATCAAGGAAATGGTAGACAAGCCGTCCGCTGAATTCTTCCAGGAGGATTTCTTCTCCGGCTGGAATGAAATGACGGCGAAAACCCGCAAACCGTGGATCGCCGCGGTCAACGGGTTTGCGCTGGGCGGCGGGTGCGAGGTCGCCATGATGGCGGATTTCATCATCGCTTCCGAAAATGCGAAATTCGGCCAGCCCGAAATCAAACTGGGCGTTGCCCCCGGCATGGGCGGCAGCCAGCGCCTCACCCGCGCGGTTGGCAAGTCGAAAGCCATGGATCTGTGCTTGACGGGCCGGATGATGGATGCCGAAGAAGCCGAGCGCGCTGGCCTCGTCGCCCGCGTCGTGCCGCATGATCAGCTGATGGATGAGGCCATGAAAGCAGCCGAAGTCATCGCATCGATGGCGCCGATGGCGGTCAAGGTGAATAAGGAACTGGTCGATGCAGCCTATGAGACGACGCTCAGCCAAGGCATGGTGCACGAACGGCGCCTGTTCCAGATCCTCACCGCGACTGAGGACAAGAAAGAAGGCATGAAAGCCTTTGTCGAGAAGCGTCCGCCGGAATGGAAGGGCCGCTAAGCCAGATTTGCCGCGCCAGAGTTGGACTCGCGCGCGGCAAGGGCCTAGGGCTTTAGGCAACAAGTTTCATTTGTAACGGAATATACCCATGCGTCAGATCGATCACTTCATCCAGGGCTTCGAAGGCAGCGACGCCTCCGCTCGCAAACACCAGATCTGGAACCCTTCGACAGGCGAAGTGCAGGCCGAAGTGTCGCTGGGCGATGCGGCTTTGCTCGATCGCGCGATTGCCAATGCGAAGAAAGTCCAACCCGAATGGGCGGCGACCAATCCGCAGAAGCGTGCCCGCGTGATGTTCGAATTCAAGCGACTGGTCGAAGAGCACAAGCAGGAGCTCGCCGAGCTTCTCTCCAGCGAGCATGGCAAGGTCGTCGACGATGCGCATGGCGATGTGCAGCGCGGGCTCGAGGTGATCGAATATGCCTGCGGTATCCCGCAGGTGCAGAAAGGCGAATACACCAATGGCGCGGGGCCGGGCATCGACGTTTATTCGATGCGCCAGCCGCTCGGTATTGGCGCGGGTATCACGCCGTTCAACTTCCCTGCGATGATTCCGATGTGGATGTTCGGCATGGCCGTGGCGGCGGGTAACGCCTTCATCCTGAAGCCTTCGGAACGCGATCCCTCGGTGCCAGTGCGCCTCGCGGAACTGTTCGTCGAAGCGGGCGCGCCGGAAGGTCTGTTGCAGGTCGTCAATGGTGACAAGGAAATGGTCGATGCAATCCTCGACCATGAGGATATTGCCGCGGTCAGCTTCGTCGGTTCGTCCGACATTGCGCACTACGTTTACAAGCGCGGTGTTGCAGCGGGTAAGCGTGTGCAGGCCATGGGCGGCGCGAAGAACCACGGCATTGTGATGCCCGACGCCGATCTCGACCAGGTGGTGAATGACCTGTCCGGCGCGGCTTTCGGCTCTGCCGGAGAACGCTGCATGGCGCTGCCGGTGGTGGTCCCGGTGGGCGAGGACACGGCAGAGCGGCTCAAGGAAAAGTTGATCCCTGCCATCAACGCGCTACGCGTCGGCGTCTCGACCGACAAGGATGCGCATTACGGCCCGGTCGTCACGCCAGAGCACAAGCAGCGCGTTGAGGACTGGATCACCACGGCAGAGAACGAAGGCGGCGAAATCGTGATCGACGGTCGCGACTTCACGCTGCAAGGTCATGAGGATGGCTTCTTCGTCGGCCCGACACTGATCGACCATGTCACGCCCGATATGGAAAGCTACAAGGAAGAGATCTTCGGCCCCGTCCTCCAGATCGTGCGCGCCACGGATTTCGAACACGCGCTCAAGCTGCCGAGCGATCACCAATACGGTAATGGTGTCGCCATCTTCACCCGCAATGGCCAGGCCGCGCGCGAATTCGCGCACCGGGTGAATGTCGGCATGGTCGGCATCAACGTGCCGATCCCCGTGCCGGTCAGCTATCACAGCTTTGGCGGTTGGAAGCGTTCGGGCTTTGGCGATGCGGATCAATATGGCATGGAAGGCATGCGCTTTTGGACGAAGGCCAAGAAAGTCACACAGCGCTGGCCCGATGGCGGCGGCGATGGATCGAATGCCTTCGTCATTCCAACGATGGGTTAATTTTCAACTGGGGGGAAATATGCGAATTCAATTTTCTGTGACTGCTGTCGCTGCGGCGCTGGCGTTATCCGCGTGCTCCGGCGAGGCGGAGATTGATCCGGAGGCGAGCGAAGAGGCTGCGGGCGAAGCCGAAATGGCGACGCCGCAGGTTTATGAATCGCCAAAAATGGAAAGCGCGGAGCCGCCGCAGCTTGCGACGGCCGACACGCTCGATCCGACTTATCACGGCGTGTGGGACTATGTCGAAGGCATGTGTGATCCGATGTCCGACATGCGGCTGGAAATTTCCGGCGATCGTCTGGAATTCTACGAATCCGGCGGAGACATCGTGAATATCGAGCGCGAAAGCAATGGTGACAGGCTCGTCACCGTCGCGATGAGCGGCGAAGGTGAGACCTGGGACACGACTTTCCGGTTTGAGATGGATTCCAGCGGCCAATTCCTGATCGTATCGGGCACGGAGGAAGATGGCTTCGACGGAGTGCCGCGCAAACGCTGCTCTTGATAGCGAGGGGAAAGATAGCATGCGTCGCCACGCCACATCAGGATCACCTTACGAACAGCAATTCGGCTTCACCCGCGCGGTGAAGGACGGCAATCGGATCGTGGTCGCGGGCACAGGTCCGATCGAGGAGGATGGTTCAACCACTCCGGGTGATGCCGCCGCGCAGGCGGATCGCTGCTGCCGCCTCATCGTGAAAGCGATCGAAGACCTCGGCGGCAGCGCGGTCGATGTCGTGCGCACACGCATGTTCCTTGTGTCGCCAAGCGACCAGGCAGCTGTGGGCGAAGTCCACAAGCAGCATTTTGGCGATGCGCGGCCTGCTGCGACCATGGTGGGCGTGGCGTGGCTTTGCCGTGAAGATTGGCTGGTGGAGATCGAGGCCGAAGCGCTGATTTCGGATGACTAAGCGATGCATTTCGCGTCCACTGGACAAAACCCTCCTACCTATCTCAGAATATGCAAAGGGCAATCAGGGGGTGTTCCATGTGCAAAGTGAAATTCCTGCCACTCGGCATTGCAGCAGCACTGGCCGTGGCGGCCTGCGGTGAGGCCGATATCAGCGCGGCGGACGAAACAGCCGACGGCATGGCTGGCGCGATGGCCGCAGCGGAGCAGCAGGCTGCAACGGAGGCGCCCGCTGTTACCATCCCTGCAGAGTTTCACGGTTCCTGGGGTTTCTATGGCGATTGCTCTAGCCCACTTATCATTAACGCGACCGAAGTCGGCGTGGGCGATGACCAACCGCCATTGTCCAAAATGGAAGTGCTGGATGATGGCGTGGTCGAATTCGATCGTGTCAGCAATCCGCAAATGCCGGAGGCAGATTACCGCTTCGGCCTGAGCGTTGCCGGCCCGGACATGCTGGTTATGAGTTCGCCCGATGCGTCCAGCATGTGGATGGAACGCTGCGGCGCCGTACCGGCACAGCCAGCGACCGAAGTCGTGCAACAGGGCGGCGGCTTGCCTGCTGCTTTCCACGGCGAATGGGACGATACGATTGAGGGTGGCAACGAGTTTCCTTGCGAACCCGGAATGGGCGACATTTCGATAATTACGGCCAATACGCGTGAATTCAGCTATGGCATCACACGGTTCACCAATGTTCGCCGGATAGACGCGAATACCTACGAAATGACCGGCCAGCATACGCGCTCAAATGGCGAAGCTCTGCCAGCTGTTACGACTCGCTATGAGCTGAGCGCCGATGGGAACTTCATTACCGAAAGGATCGAGGGATACGACCCTTTCTATTACGAGCGCTGCTAACTCGGCGCCGCGCCGCCAAATGTCTGTTAAATTGCCACGCCTGTAAGGCGCTCCGACTTACGACGCATCGCCTTTGCTCAGATAGAAGCGCAGGGAGGACAGGTCATATCCCGCCTCCGCCGCGCGGGTCAGGCGCTCATCGACTGACAGGCCCATCGGGTTTGAAATCGTCTCCATCGTCATGCAGCGCGTTCCGCTCCGGCAATAGGCGAGGAGCGGGCCATCGGCTTCGCGGCGAATACGGGCGAATTCTTCGAGCGCCTCTTCGGGGAAATGGCCTCCTGATACGGGCACGTGGTGGAAGGTGAGGCCGGCTGCTTCGGCTGCGGCTTTCAGCTCGTCAAGCGGCGGCTGGCCGGGTTCTTCGCCATCGGGGCGATTGCACATCACGTCGGTGTAACCCGCATCGGCGAGCGCCTGCATGTCTTCTGCCTGCACCTGCGGCGCGACCGCGAAACGATCATCGACTTTGCGAATATCCATCAGCTTTTCCTTTCGGTGAAACGCACCAGCAGCATGCCTGCCATCATCGCGGCTACAAAGATTGCGGCATCGGCAGGGGCGATGGCGAGCGCGGCAAAGCCGGGACCAGGGCACAGGCCTGCAACGCCCCAGCCAATACCGAACAGCGCTGCGCCGCCAATCAGCTTTACGTCCAGGTCGCTGCGGGTGGGGACGTGGAAGCCGTCTTCGAACAGCGGCCGCGCCATGCCGGGAACGATACGCCACGCAATCGCCATGACGATCAGCGCGCCGCCCATGACGAAGGCAAGGGTCGGGTCCCAATCGCCGAAGAGATCGAGAAAACCGCGCACACGTGCCGGATCGGTCATTCCGCCAAGGGCAAGGCCAGCGCCGAACACCGTCCCACCGATCAATGCCGTGATGGCCCGCGCGCTCATGACAGCACCTCCAGCCCCGTGGTGTTCATTATCGCCACCGTGGCGATCCCCGTCGCCATGAAAGTAAGCGTTGCGACGATCGAGCGAACCGACAGGCGGCTCATCCCGCATACGCCGTGCCCGCTGGTGCAACCGCTGCCAATGCGCGTGCCCACGCCCACCAGCAATCCGGCGATGATCAGCGGGATGGGGCCGGCAAAGCTTGGCTCAAGCCCGCCGCTCGCCAGCGCGATGATGAGTGCGCCAAGCGGCAGGCCGATCACGAAGGCCCATGCGCTCATCCGGTCCATGCCGCTGCCGCCGAGCCCCGCAGCTTTCGCAGCGATGCCGGAGACACCGGCGATCCGGCCAAGGCCCAGCAGCATGATGGCCGCCGCAATGCCGATCAGCGCGCCACCAGCGAAACCCGCCAGCGGTGCTGCGTCGGGAAAGCCGGGCAGGGTGAAGGCGAGCAGCGTCATACCGCGTTCACGGGAATCTTGATGTAGCTCACCCCGTTCTCCTCCGGCTCGGGAAGGCGACCCCCGCGAATATTGACCTGCACGCTGGGCAGGATGAGCGTCGGCATATCGAGCGTCGCATCGCGCGCGGCGCGCATGGCGACAAACTCATCCTCGGTAGTGCCGTCCTTCACATGGACATTGTTCTCGCGCTGCAATTTGACCGTGCTTTCCCACGCATATTCATCGCGCCCGGGCGCCTTGTAATCATGGCAAAGGAACAGCCGCGTATCGTCTGGAAGCTTCAGCAGGCGGCGGATCGACCGGAACAGCTGGCGCGCATCGCCGCCGGGAAAATCCGCGCGCGCGGTGCCAAAGTCGGGCATGAACAGCGTGTCACCCACGAATGCCGCATCGCCGATGATGAAGGCCATGTCTGCTGGCGTGTGTCCGGGCACATGCAGGACTATGCCTTCGAGTTCGCCAATGCTGAAATGCTCGCCATCGGTGAACAGGTGATCGAATTGCGATCCGTCCCGCTCGAAATCTGTCCCGGCGTTGAAGAGCTTGCCGAAAACATCCTGCACGCGGATGATTTCCTTGCCGATGCCAAGCTTTCCGCCGAGCTTTTCCTGCAAATAGGGCGCGGCCGAAATGTGATCGGCATGGGCGTGCGTTTCGATATGCCAGATGACGGTGAGGCGGTTCGCCTCGACATATTCGATGATCCGGTCAGCCGAGCCGTAGGACGTGCGCCCCGATGCGGCCTGATAATCGAGCACGGAATCGATCACCGCCGCTTCTTTCGTGGCGGGATCGCTGACGACATAGCTGATGGTATTGGTCGCTTCGTCGAAGAAACCGGCGATGGTGGGGCGCTTTGCCGCATCGGCCGATGCTGCCTCTACCTGCGTCGTGGCTTGCTGGAGAGCGATGTCTGTATCGGTCATGATCAATGCCTTTCCTCATAAGCCAATATGGTGAGCAACGCGAAGCTCGCCAGCCAATGGGACGACATGTAATCCTGATCAATCTGATCGATGGAGGCATTATACAGCGCGATTTCAGGGGGGCCGTCGCGGGGCGGCAAATTGGCGGCCTTGCCGATTTCAATCCAGCTCCAAGCGCGCGAAATGTTGAACCCGTCGAGATGGGCCATCTTGCCATCGCTGCGGTCGCGCGGAACCACGGGATCGAACAGGCAGGCGGGGTGGCCCTGCGCGAGATCGGGCAGGTAGCCATCCAGCCATTCGGCGAACGGCACGCGGCCCACTTTGCGCATCAGCTGCGCCACGGTGAGCGTGCCGGACAGGAAATCATCACCCGAAGGTTCGATCGGGCGGACATCGCGCTGCCCCTCGAACCAGCTCATGGCGCTATCGCCGATCAGTCGGGCGAGCGCTGGATCGAACACCTCCGCCCAATCGAGTGACAGGCGCATGGCGAAAGCCGTGTTGAAATGCGCACCGGTGCGGATCGGATAGGCGAGGGCTTTCAGGTAATCGCGCCACCCGGTGGCGAATTGGCGTGCGAGCGGCTCCATATGCTGCGCCCACGGCTTCGCCTGATCCTGCGATGCTTCCAGATGCAGCTTGAGATACCATGCCCAGCCATAAGGCCGCTCGAACCCGCGCGATTCCGGGCGCTTGGCATAGGCGGTTTCGACAGCGAAATTTTTAGCCGTAAAAAGCTCGTCCGCAAGCGCGGTAATCTGCGGGACTTCGGGCAAATCGGGATAAATCCGCCGGATCGTCAGCAGCAGCCACCAGCTGTGAACGCAGCTGTGCCAGTCGAAGCTGCCGAAAAATACCGGGTGCAGCGCCCGCGGGCTTTGCGCATCGGCATCGCTCGCCATCACATGGTCAAGCTTGTTGGGATATTCCTGTGTGACATGGCCAAGCGCCGTGCGCGCGAAACGTCCGGCCATGGATGGATCGATGCTCATTGCGCTTTCCCATACCCGCCGCCGCCCGGCGTGCGGATAACCACCACATCGCCCGGTTCGACTCCGGCAGATCCCTGCGCGCCAAGCTGAGTCACGCGGCCATCGGCATGTTCCACAAAGGTCTCTCCCGGCTTTGCATCCTCGCCGCCTTTGATGCCGCGCGGAGCGATCTTCCGGCGATTGGCGAGCATTTGCACCTGCATGGCTTCGCGGAAGGCAAGCCGGCGTTCAACCCCCTCTCCCCCGCGCTGAGCCCCTTTTCCGCCCGAGCCGCTGCGAATGGCAAAGGCATCGACCCGCACCGGCAACCGCGCTTCGAGCACTTCGGGATCGGTGAGGCGCGAATTGGTCATATGCGTCTGCACGGCATCGGTGCCCGGATGATCCGGCCCCGCACCCGATCCGCCGCAGATCGTCTCGTAATACTGATGCTCGGCATTGCCGAAGGTGAGATTGTTCATCGTGCCCTGCGCCGGGGCAAGCGCGCCGCACGCCGCCAGCACCGCATCGGTGACGACCTGGCTCGTCTCGACATTCCCGGCGACGATGGCAGCGGGCGGATTGGGGGACAGCATGGAGCCTTCGGGAATGCGCAGGGTTACAGGCCGCAGGCACCCGTCATTGAGCGGCACATCGTCATCGACAAGGCAGCGCAGCGCATAGAGCACGGCGGCGCGGGTGATGGAGGCGGGGGCATTGAAATTGTCGCCTAGCTGCGCGCTGGTGCCGGCAAAGTCGAAGATTGCGGAGCGGTTTTCACGGTCGATGGAGACGCCCATGCGCACCTCAGCGCCATTGTCCATCGCGTATGCGAACTCGCCTTCGGGCAGGCTTTCCAGCAAAGTGCGCACCGCCGCTTCGCCATTATCCATGACATGGCCCATATAGGCGGTGATGACCTCGCCGCCGTGCTCGCTCGCGGCATTGCTCAGGAGATCGCTCCCCCGTGCGCAGGCGGCAAGCTGGGCTTTCAGGTCCGAGATATTGCGATCGGGATTGCGAGCCGGATGCTCGCCTGCCCCCAGCAATGCGCGCATCTCCGCTTCGCAGAACCGCCCTTCATCGACCAGCAGCACGTCGTCGAGGCGAATGCCTTCATCATCAATCGTCCGGCTGTTCGGCGGCATGGAGCCGGGCGCTATCCCGCCGATATCGGCATGATGCCCGCGCGCGGCGACGAAGGCCTGCGGATTGGGCGAGCTCTCGCTCCAGAACACCGGGACGATGACCGTTACATCGGGCAGATGGGTGCCCCCTTTGTAGGGATCATTCACCGCATAGGCGTCGCCGCGCCGAATGCCGCGCGGGCTGTTTGCGCGATTGGCGATGACCGTGCGGATGCTTGCCGACATGCTGCCCAGATGCACAGGTATATGCGGCGCATTGGCGATCAGCGATCCTTCCGCATCGAAAAGCGCGCAGGAAAAATCGAGCCGCTCCTTGATGTTTACCGAGCTGGCCGTGGCTTCCAGCACCACACCCATTTCTTCGGCAATCGCCATGAAGGCGTTGTTGAATATGGCGAGGCGGACGGGGTCCACCTGCGTTCCGGCAGCGGGAGCGCGCGTCTGCTCTGCGGTGCGGGTGAGGATGATCGAGCCGTCTTCGGCCAGCTTTGCGCTCCACCCTTCTTCGACGATTGTCGTGGCGCTGGGATCGGCGATCAGCGAGGGGCCTGACAGGGTCTCACCGCGCGCAAGCTGACCGCGGTTCTCGCATTCAGCACGTGCGGCGAGCCCGCCGCTGCTCCCTTGCGCCTCAACGCTCAGCGCTTCGAGGATGATCGGTGCGTCCTCGTCGGACCAGCCGAAGCGCTTGCGATGCTCTTCGCGGAAAGTGCTGTCCGCATCGTCACTCAGCGGCAGATCGAGCGTCGTATCGCTGCCATCGAAACGCAGCCGCAGACGGGTGATGAGCGCGATGTTCTCGTCTGCGATCCCCTGTGCCTGCAAGTCACCGCGTGCGACATCCTGCAAACCGGCGAGCGCGGCTGAGAAATCCTCCGCCAGCGGTTTCACCACGCCCGCTTCGCGCATGGCGATCACCGGGGCGAGGCCGATGCCGTAGGCGCTCAAAATGCCGGAGAAGGGGTGCACCAGCACCGTTTCCATCCCCAGCTCATCCGCCACGCGGCAGGCGAATTGCCCTCCCGCTCCACCGAAGCACGCGAGGGCGTGGGTGGTCACGTCATGCCCGCGGGCGGTTGAGATCTTGCGGATGGCATTCGCCATTTCATCGACGGCGAGGGTGAGGAAACCTTCTGCCAGTTCGCCCAGCGCCATCGGCTCCGGCAGCGTTTCCGCGACCTCCGCCAAGCGCGCGCGCGATGCTTCGGGATCGATCGGCTGGTCACCATCCGGCCCGAAGACGTGTGGGAATTCTTCGGGGTCGATCCGGCCGAGAACCAGATTGCAATCGGTCACCGTCAGCGGGCCGCCTTTGCGATAGCAGGCGGGGCCGGGGTCAGCGCCTGCGCTTTCCGGGCCGACGCGCAGGCGTTGACCGTCGAAGCGGCAGATGGAACCTCCACCCGCCGCCACAGTGTGCACCTGCATCATCGGCGCGGCGATGCGCACGCCTGCGACAACGCTGTCTCCGGTGCGCTCATATTCGCCCGAATAATGGCAGACATCGGTGCTCGTCCCGCCCATGTCGAAGCCGATCAACTTTGTGTAGCCGAGCGCCTCTGCCGTCCGGGCCATGCCCACAACGCCGCCTGCCGGGCCGGAGAGCACCGCATCCTTGCCGCGAAAGGCGTGGGCATCGGCGAGGCCGCCATTGGATTGCATGAAGCGCAAACTGCCGTGATCTGGTAAACGCTCTGCCAATTGTTCGACATAATCGCGGATCACGGGCGAGAGATAAGCGTCGGCAACGCTGGTATCGCCACGCGGGACGAGGCGGATCAGCGGGGACACCTCATGACTGGCGCTGACCTGCGTAAAGCCCAGCTCGCGCGCAATCGCTGCGACGCGTTTCTCATGATCGGTGTAGGTCCAGCCGTGCATCAGCACGATAGCAAGCGCATCGAAACCTTCATCGCGCAGTGCCTGCAAGTCGCGCCTTGCTGCCGCTTCATCGAGAGGCGTCAGCACTTCGCCGTCAGCGCCTAGGCGCTCGGTAATTTCGATCGTGCGCTGCTCCAGCCGCTCGGGCTTCACGATGTGCCGCGCGAAAATGTCCGGGCGCGACTGGTTGCCGATCCGCAGCGCATCGCGGTGGCCCTGCGTAATGGCGAGAGCAACGCGCGCACCCTGACGTTCCAGCAGGGCATTGGTGGCAATCGTTGTGCCGATGCGCAGCTCTGCAATCGGAGCCTCTCCATAGTCCTCCATCACGCGTCGCACCGCTTCGCTCGCGGCGTCGGGATATTGCTGCGGATTGCTGGACAGCAGCTTGGTTGTCACCAGCCGCCCATCGGGCAGCTGCGCCACCACATCGGTAAAGGTGCCGCCGCGATCTATGGCGAAGCGATAGGATGCCGTCATGCGCCGATGTCTAGGCAAAGCGGAACACAATTGCCACGCTTGCGTCAGGCAAGGGAGCGCGCGAAAAGGTGCGTGAGGAGACAAGGGCAATGGCGGAAACCGGATTTCTCGGCAAACGCAAGAAGCTGGACTGGAAGCTGGTGGTCGGCATCGTGCTGTTCCACCTGCTGGTGCTGTACGGTCTCGCCCGCGCGCTGGTGCCTGAATTCACCGCCAATGTGATCGAGCAGGCGACCTCTATCGTCACCGTCACCGTACGCACAGCGGAGCCCGAAGCCGAACCCAGCATTGCGCCGCCCCAGCCCGATGAAGGCGCTGCCGGAGAAGAAGGCCGCGAAGCGACGGCACGGGAAGTCACCGCGCCCGAGCAGCCCCTCCCGCGCCCCAGCCCGGCCCCTCGCGCATCCTCCACCGGCACCGCCAATGCCTCGGGCGCACGGCGCGAAGGCGAGGGCACCGGCGCTGGCGGCAATGGCGATGGCACGGGCAGCGGCAGGCGCGGATCGGGAAGCGGCGGTGCAGTCGCCGTGGGGCCGTCGGTGCGTTCCGGCGAGCTCAATGAAGCGCGCGATTTCCCCGTGCCCGAAGGTGGCAGGCAGGCGCGCTTCGGCGGATCGGTGACCGTGCATTTCACCGTCACCACCGATGGCCGCGCGCGCAATTGCTCAGTCGCGTCCAGCAGTGTCGATGCCGCGACCACTGCACAGGTCTGCCCGCTGGTGGTCGAGCGCATCCGCTTCAATCCGGCGACGACGGCAGAGGGCACTCCGGTTGAAGCGCGATACGGGTACCGCGTGGATTTCCGCGCACGATCCTAGAGTTCGCACTTGCAGTCTTGGCCGCGTTTCCACACAGGATAGCGGCATGAGCCTGATCCATCCCGTTATCATGTGCGGGGGCAGCGGAACGCGCCTCTGGCCGCGCAGTCGCAAGTCCAAGCCCAAGCCTTTCCTGCCGCTGGTAGGAGAGACGACTTTGTTCGAGCAGACGCTCGCCCGCGCGAGCGATCCTGCCCAATTCGCGCCGCCTGTGGTTGTTACCGGCAAAGCACATCTGCCGCACGTCGAGGCGCAGCTGTCTGCTGACGATGCGCAAATCATCGTCGAGCCGGAGGCTAAGAACACTGCCGCCGCGATTGCGCTCGCCGCGCTCCGACTGCCGGAAGATGCGGTGATGCTGGTGTGCCCCAGCGACCATCACATCGCCGATGTGCCCGCTTTCCAGGCCGCAGCGCAGGCCGCGGCAAAGCTGGCGCGAGACGATCACATGGTAGCTTTCGGCATCACGCCGACGCATCCTGAAACGGGCTATGGCTACATCCTTCAAGGTGATGCGCTGGAGGGCGGCTTCGCTGTCCGGCGATTCGTCGAAAAGCCCGATCTTGAACGCGCCACGCAGTTTCTCGCCGATGGCGGATATAGCTGGAACGGCGGGATTTTCGCCTTCCGAGCTGGCGCTTTCATCGCCGAGCTTGAAGCGCATCGTCCTGAGCTGGCGGCAGCGGTCAGGGCGTCCGTGTATGAGGGCAAGCAGGATGGCGCGCGATTCCATCCGGCGGCCGATGCCTTCGCCCAGATCCAGTCTGAATCGGTCGATTATGCAGTGATGGAAGAGACATCCCGCGCGGCCATGGTGCCTGTTTCCATGGGCTGGTCCGATATCGGCAGCTGGCATTCGCTGCGCGATGCGCGCGAGGCTGATGAACAGGGCAACCGGGTGCGCGGCAAGGCCGATCTGGTCGATTGCAGCAATGTGCTGGTCGATAGCGACGGGCCGCGCGTTTCCGTGATAGGCCTCAGCGATGTGGCCATCGTGGTCGATGGCGATGATGTGCTCGTCACCACCATGGCTGGCGCACAGAAAGTTGGCTCGCTTCCGGGCGCGAAAAACCAGTAATCGCGCCTAGCTTTTCAGGTCCGCGACGATTTTTTCGAGATCGGATTTGGCGTAAGGTTTCTGGATGACGCCGCGCGCTTCCGTGCGGGAAAGCTTCTCCATCGCTTCGCCATACCCGGTGACAAACCAGAACGGGATGCCGCGCTCGCTCAGAGCCTGCGCGACAGGCTCACTGGTTTCGTCTCCCAGATTGAAGTCGAGCATGGCAAAAGCGGGAGAGCTGCTTCCCAGCACATCGAGGGCCGAAGCGCAGCTGGCGGCGACATTGATATTGGCAAAGCCCATGTCGGACAGCATTTCTTCTGCGTCCATGGCGATGATCATGCTGTCTTCCACGACCAGCACGCCGTCTCGCCGATCCGATTTGCTCACCCGATAGGCTCCCTTATTATCATTGGCAGCATCGTCTGCATCTTCCTCTGCTTCATTTTCCGAAGGTTCAACCAGATTGGATGGGATGATGAAATCGGCCTCTACACCTGACAATTCGTAACGAACATCCGCGCTCCCTTTGAGCTCAAAGGGAATCGATTTCTGGATTATCGTAGTGCCAAAACCGCGCCGCTCTGGGGCCTTGACCGGAGGCCCGCCAATTTCGCGCCAGTGGATTTCCAAATCGGTATGGCGATTAAATTCCAGCCCGATTTCCAAATGCCCCTTGCGATCGCACAGGCAGCCATATTTGGCCGAATTGGTCATCATCTCGTGGATCACGAGGGCCATCACGGTGAAGGCTTCGGGCGAAATCAGCGCGTCCGGCCCGGTGATAATCACCCGGTCGACCTTTCCTGACAGATAGGCTTCGGCCTCCGCCAGAATAAGCTCTTTCAGCGAAGCGGGAGACCATTGCTTGCGGGTAATCTGATCGTGCGCCAGTGCCAACGCGCGAATGCGCCCGCCGACCATGTCTGCGAACTGGCCAATGTCGTTCGCTTCGCTCTTGCTTTGCCCAATCAGGCTGCGGATCAGCGTCAGAATATTGCGCACGCGGTGATTGAGCTCGGCGATCAGCAGTTCCTGTCGCTCCTGCGCGCGGGTGCGTTCCTGCATCTGCTCGTCAGTGATGCGCAGGATGACTTCGAGCAGCGTAACGCGCAGGTTTTCTGCAATCAGCAGTTCTTCTTCGGTCCAGGGTGAGGATTTTCCGCTGACTTCTTCCTTCCACGCCGCAAAGCTTTCGCGCGGGGTCAGCCGGTCGCCATCTGGGCCCGTTTGCACAGGCTTTTGCGGATTTCCGGCCCATGTCACTACCCGCGCCATTTCCCGCCGCCACAGCACGACATAATCGCGGGGCCGACGGGAGACAGGAATGATCAGCGCGCCCGTTGCCTTATCGGCAAAAGCTGCCGCGGCTGGAATGATCCCGGCAAGCGCATCATTGTGAACAAGACTGCCGGTAGAGGACGTGTTGAGCGAAGGAATGATGGCCGCAAATTCGCTCTCGCTCGGCGCATGGCCGCGCGAGGTATATTCGCCATCGACATAGGCGCTCATCCCGTCATGCGGAATGATCTTCTCGATCGAATCTTCGATCAAGCCGAGATTCTTCGACAGCGAACCACCGCCAACCAGCACGCTCATCAGCTTTTCGTGCAGGCTGTGGGCTTGATCGCGCACCTTGTGCCCTGCCGAAGCGATGGCGAGATCAAGCTGCATGGAGAACAGCTGTGAAAACAATTCGGCCATGGTGCGAACCGGGAAAGGCAGGACTTTCGCCGAGTAATTGTGACAGGCAAACAGGCCCCACAATTTGCCACGCACGACAATGGATACGCTCACGCTCGCTTTCACACCCATGTTGTGCAGATATTGGATGTGGATCGGTGACACCGAGCGCAGCGTGCTCATGGACAGATCGATCGGCGCGCCGTCTAGCGTTGTTGCGGGCTCGATCGGAACAGGCGTTGCATCGACATCGCTGATGATGCGGAACAGGTTGCGCAGATAGAGCTGGCGGGCCTGTTTGGGAATGTCGCTCGCCGGATAGCGCAGGCCGTGGAAGGCATCGAGTTCGCGTTCTTTCGCTTCGGCAATCACTTCACCGCTTTCATCGGGATGGAAGCGGTAGACCATGACGCGATCGAAGCCGAGCAGGGTCTTGAGCTCCTTCGCGGCGGCCTCGCACAGCTCTGGGATGGTCGACATGCGCTCAAGCCGGCTCATGACAGGACGCAGCGTGCTTGTTTGCTGGCTCGCGCCGTCACGTGTCGTCGGCTCCAGCTCGATCACGATATAGGTGCCGGTGACATGCACCGCGACATCGAAAATGCGATTATCGTGGAGCAGATCCACACCGAAGATGCGCTCGACCTCGTCCATTTCACGGGCGTGCGCAACGCGTTCACGAAGTGTGGCGAGCGCATCGGCGCTCAGATGGTCGGAGAGCCGATCTCCGATGGCGATGGAGCTGCGCGGACTCAGCAGTTCATCTAGATTGGCCGAACGAAAGGCGACATTCCAATCGGCGGTAACAGCGATCAGAGCACCGAAGTCCTGAATATGGCCGAGCTGGTGGATCGGCTCCCGATCGCAGCTGGTCAGATCGACTGGTTGCGAGTGAACATTCATGCGGCCGCTTTGCTTTCTGCCTGCTCGGCAAAGATGGTCAAAAAGTGAGCAAAAACCGATGAAGCAGCGGTGATCGCAGGTTGCGCATGGACTTTGGACATCGGGCGGTCAAGCTGCGGGCGTAGGCTGCGCCAGAATTGTCGCATTGTTTCATCCGCGAGGAAGCTGTCCGGCAGTCCTGATGACGCATCTTTGAGTGTTTTCAGCATCATGCGATTGCCCAGGTGCGACCCGGCGATGGCCCATGCCAAGCCGATCGGATCGCTGCTTTTCGGCAGCTCGAACCGCAGGGAGGGTGCCGGGACCGACCGACCCATGGCGCTGAGATCAGCAGCGATCAGAAGGGCGACCTGAGGAGGAGAAAAGTCGGACGGACAGTCCCGCGCGACCCACTCCTCTATCGGCAGGCGCGCACAATATTGACGCGTCAGAAAGCGGGCATAGCTCTCTGCATCGGTCAGTTCATCAGCGTCGGTCGTCGCATCAAGGGCGGCGTGGTGCTTTGCCGTTTCCTGTCGCAACAAAAGCCGCAAAGTGGTGGTATGGTCCGTGCCGGACAACTCTTCTCTCTCCTGCACGGCACACTTGCACTGGAAACCTGAATTAGCGACCTTATACGCAAATATGCCCAAGCATGGGACACAAGCTGACTGCACCGGAAAAGTCCAGCAAAATTCGGAACTTCCATATGATTCAGACAATCGAATCCGGCGGAATGATCGCCCAGACAATCCAGTTGGCGTTGGCGCCCGTCTTCGTGCTTGTCGCTATCGGAACGATCATCGCCACGTTGACCCAGCGGCTTGGCCGTGTCGTCGATCGCAGCCGCGAGCTGCAGGCGCTACATGCAAAGACCGAGGGCGCGGAGCATGACATGGTCGTGCGCGAAATTCGCCAGCTTGACCGCCGGATCGATCTCATCAGCAGCGCGCTGAGGGTCCTTGTGCAATCGGCGCTGGCTATCGGGGTCACCGTGGTGCTGCTATTTGCAGAGGAGTTCGCGCATATCGGGCTCAATCCGATAGCGGCAGGCACTTTCATTCTCGCGATCGGACTGCTGATGTGGGCGCTGGTACTGTTTTTGCGCGAAACACGCGAAGCGACCGAAGCCCTTCGCATTCCGGAAAGCTATCTGGAGAAAGAGCGCAAGCTCTGAGCGCTCAGTCTTTCGGCGGTTCAAGCAAGCGAGGACCCTGATCGGCAATCGCGCCTTCGACAATCGGCTTCAAAAAGCCGAGGGCTGGCGGCAGCGTCATTTCGAACAGCACCTGTTCGTCCTCAATATCGATGGTGCCGCTCAGCACTTGACCAATGGCGCTGACAGAGAGAGCGAGGCGGTCTTGCGTCGGCCAGCTGGTCGTCACCTCGGCCATGCCACCCGGTATATTGTCGGCAATCTTGTGGCTGTTGGCCTGCAAGCGGCGGCGCACTTCTTCCCGACCCAGATTATGCGGTATCGCAACGCGCATCAGCGCTTCGCCTTGGATCGGTCAAGCTCGGGAAGCGGAACGCCCGATCCTTCATTAAGCGGCACGCCATTTTCCAGCGGATTGCCATCGGCATCGCCATAGCGATAGTCGAGGTAGCGATCCTTGATGGCAAGTGCGTCGAGCGACCCTTCGGCAAGTTGGCGGGTAACGCTGTCGATTTCCTTGCTAATCTTTCCAAGGCTGCTGACGAGCTGCCTGTCCGGCGTCGATCCGGCGCGCTCCTCACCGCGCAAATGGGCCGGGATGCGGGTGTAGCTTTCGATCGTTTCGGGCAGGATCTCTCCCACCAGCTTACGCACTTCGCCCGCCGCCGGATGATCGGGATCGACATGTACCAGCTGTTTGCCGAGCGCATCCAATTGCTGTCCCATGGTCCCGACGATATTTTGCGCAGGGGCAGGCAAGTTTGCTCGCTGGCTTTCCAGCCAAATCTCTGTCTGGGCGACAAGACGCTTTGCGTCCTGCGTCCGGCGTAGATCGACGCGCTGCGGTGTCTTCATCCTTGGGAAAGCCAAAAACAGCGTAAAGAGCGTCATGGCGAGAAGACCGGCAATCATCACGCCGATGACATCAATCCCGCCCATCAGCAGGCCGACCACGACGGCGCCTACGATCACAACGCCCACGCTACCAAAAGCCCGGATCAATTTCTTGATCCAGTGCTTGGCTTTCATCCGCACGGAATGGCTGCCGATCGATTTTTTGAAGGCGTGCCCTGCCAGATCGATGGCCAGGTCCTTGCCATCGCGCCGGTGCCGACCACCCTTGCGATTGTCATCAAGCACACGGCGGGCATCGTCCATGATGCGTTCGCTGAACCGGATAAGGTCCTTGTCCATCGTCTTCTCTTTACGACTCCAGCGTCAGCAGGCCGCTATCCTGCACTTGCTGCGCAGCCTGCGCCTGCCCCTCGGCACGGGCGATATAGCCCTTGGATTTCTCGACTTCGGTCGAAAGCACATCCACGGTCTGCTTCATGCTGTCGAGCGCGCGGATCTTGAAGCTGTCGACTTCGTCCATCGTGTCGTAAATGTTCTGGAAGGCGCGTTGCAGCGTTTCCATCGGGATGGTGCTGCTGGCGGCCTGCTCGTGGATCTTGGCGGTGTTCTCGCGCAGCATTTCGCCGGTGGAATCGATGATGCCCGCCGTCGTCTGGTTGAGCGCGGTAATCTGGCCCAGCACCAGTTTCTGGTTCGTCATCGCCTGTGCCACCGTAACCGCCGTGCGCAGCGCACCGACAGTCGTCGTGCTGGCGCGGTCCACGCCCTTCACCAGTTCGACATTGTTCTTTTTGACGAGGTCGAGCGCGAGATAGCCCTGCACCGACACTGCCATCTGGGTGAGCAGATCCTGCGTGCGTTGGCGAACGTAGAACAGCGCGGTTTCACGGATAGCCTTGGCCTTTTCCGGATCGGTCGCGTCGAGTTCTGCGGCCTTTTCCTCAAGCTCTCCATCCAGCGTCTTGGCGATATGGATCATCTGCTCAAGCTTGCCCATGGCTTCCCAAAGCTTCTGGCGCTCCACATCGATGGCGGCATTGTCCATTATCAGCTCATCCTTGCCGCTGGAAAGCCGGGCGAGGATCGACTGGATATGGCCCTGCGCAGATGTGTAGCCGTCGAAATAGTTTTTCAGCTTGTTGCCGAACGGGATGATGCCGAAGAGCTTGCGACCGGTCATCTTGCCCTTGCGACCCGGATCGAGATCTTCGACCGTGCGGCGCAGTTCGGCAAGGTCTGCGCCAACGCCCGAATCCTGATCCATCGCGCGCACCGGGCGGTCGAGGAAGCGATTGGACATCTGGCTCGCCGCCATGATTTCCTTGCGCCCCATATTGGTGATCTGATCGACCTTCTTGCCGAAATCGGGAGAATTGGCATCGAGCGCGATCAGTTCGTCGACAAAGCCATCGACCTTTTGCTGCAGCTTGCTCTTCTGCTCTTCATCCACGGGGACGAGGCCGGCAGCCCGTTCGGGCGCGACATGCGGCACCGGATCGGGCGGCGTCAGGTCAAAATCGTTTTCGGTTTTGGTCGTCGTCTGGTTCGTCGTGGCCATCGCGGCAAAAATCCCTCTCTGCTCCTACTTCACTGTATTAATGATGCAAGACACGTGTTTCAACCTTTGTCACAGGGAGTTTCCGCGATAATAGGCTGCAATGCAAACACCAAACGCACCTGAGGCGGAGAAGGCGAACGCGGCCGAGCAGCCGCTGCAAAAAGCCAAGGCCAATCTCGCCGAGATATTGACCCATTTCAACAGCTGGTGGCGCAAGGATGTCAGCGGCTCGGTAGATCAGATTGCGGTGATCGAAAAGCGCCGCGCGGAATGTGCACTGTCGGCCCGCTATTTGCTGATGACCTGTATGAGCGCTGGCATCGCTGTGCTCGGCCTGTTGCAAGGCTCCACTGCCGTCGTGATCGGCGCGATGTTGCTGAGCCCCTTGATGGACCCCATCATGGGCGTTGGCTTTGCGCTTGCTATCGGCGATTTCCAATGGCTGCGGCAATCGGCCAAGTCCTTGGCGGTCGGGGTGCTGTTCGCCATCCTGTTCTGCGCGCTCATCGTGTTTTTCTCGCCAGTGCAGCAGATCACCTCGGAAATTGCCGCGCGCACCCGGCCGACTTTGCTGGATCTGGGCGTCGCAATTTTTTCCTCGGTCGCGGGTGCCTACGCGATGATCCGCGGGCGCGAAGGCACCATTGTGGGTGTGGCGATTGCCACCGCCTTGATGCCGCCGCTCGCCGTGGTCGGTTTCGGCCTTGCGGTGTGGAACGGCACGGTCTTCTGGGGCGCGCTCTTCCTGTTCATCACCAACCTTACCGCCATCGCGCTGACCGCCACGGCGATGGCGCGCGCATACGGTTTTTCGACGAGCCTATCGGACAAGCAGACGCAGTTGCAGGCTTTTCTGATTTTCAGCGCCTTCGTTGTGCTGGCAATCCCGCTGTTCCTCTCACTGCGCCAAATTGTCTGGGAATCGGCCGCCACGCGCACGATGAATACGGCGATAGTCGAGATTTTCGATGGCCGCGCCCGCGTCGACAGGATGGAGCCCAATTATGAGGGTGAGACGATCCAGATCGTCACCACCGTACTGACACCTGAAGTGATTGCGAATGCCGAAGGCCTTGCCGAGACCGCGATTACAGAGCGGCTGGGCCGCGCCGTCGATGTCTCGCTGACGCAGATACCTGTTGGCACAAGCGAGGGTGCAGCTGAGGAGGCTCAGCTCGCCGCTGCCCGTCAACGTGAAGCCGAAGCGGCAGAGCAGATGAAAGATATTGCGGACCGGTTGGCGCTACTTGCAGGAGTTTCAGAGGACGATGTGACGATTGATCGTCAGCGGCGCCGCGCTCTCGTTGTCGCGCGCCCGCTGACCGGGGCGACCATGGCGACCTATGCAGAGCTTGAGCGCCGCATCGATGCGACCGAGCCCGAATGGGACATCCGCTTTACGCCCCCTGTCCGCCCGTTGTCCGACATCCCGTTCGAGCGCGTGGCGGCTGATGGCGAGGGCGATGGTCCGGCGTGGCGACCCACCGCAGAGGGGCGCCGCGCGCTTCTGGTGGCGAGCTGGGCGCAGGACCGCACCAGTATTCCCGTCCGCCTAACAGGACCAGCCGACTCCGTCGCCATGCTGCGCACGATCCTCTCGGCTGAAGAGCGAACGATGATGGAAGAGGTCACCGGTCCCGGCTATGGCACCGTCAACGTCGAATGGGTGACAGGGGAATAATCATGCCAGCCGAACTTACCGTCCTTGCACTTTCCGGCGTGCTGCTAATCGTCCACATCTTCGCTGCGATCCATTACAAGACGAAGCAATATGGCGTCGACTGGAACATGGGCGCGCGCGATGAAGATACAGAGCCGCTCAACGATATCGCCGGACGGCTCCAGCGCGCGTCAGACAATTTCCGCGAAACCCTTCCGCTCGCAATCATCGCGCTGCTGGGCATAGTGCTGGCCGATAAGGCGAACGAATGGACAGTCATCGCCGCCTGGGTGTGGCTCGGCGCGCGGCTGGTGTATCTTCCGCTCTACTGGGCAGGTATTCCGAAGGTGCGCACCTACGTATGGACGGTAAGCCTCCTGGCGCTGCTGTATGTGCTGGGCGTTTTGCTGTTGGGTTAAGCCGCCAGCTCCAGCGGGGCGATTTCACCTGAGAGGTACAGCTTTTTCGCTTTCGCCCTGCTCAGCTTGCCACTGCTGGTGCGTGGCAGGGTGCGGGGCGGGATCAGCTCGACGACGCAGTTCATGCCGGTGACGGAGCGGACCTTGTCGGCGATTTCGTTGCGCAGTTTTACGCGCTCTTCCGGATCGCTCACGCGGCAATGGACGAGCACGGCGGGTGCTTCTTCGCCATTGTCGGTTTCGACCGAGAAGGCGGCGATGTCGCCATGGTTGAAGCCGGGCAATTG
This sequence comes from Aurantiacibacter sediminis, assembly GCF_016019885.1. Lineage (GTDB taxonomy): Bacteria > Pseudomonadota > Alphaproteobacteria > Sphingomonadales > Sphingomonadaceae > Alteraurantiacibacter > Alteraurantiacibacter sediminis. The sequence continues at coordinate 755,659 of NZ_JAEANY010000001.1, forward strand.
CTCCACCGCCCATTCGATATCCTGCGGCCAGTGGTTCTTGCCGTTGATGATGATCATGTCTTTCGCACGGCCGACGATGAACAGATAGCCATCGGCCATGTAGCCCATGTCACCAGTGTCCAGCCACCCGTCCACCAGGCAATCCTCGGTCGCGCCCGGATCGCGGAAATAGGAGTGCATGACGCTGGGGCCGCGGCACCAGACCTTGCCGATCTGGTGGTCGCCTTTTACCTCATCATTCTCTCCGCGGATTTCGACATCCATGTCGGGCAGCGGCTTGCCGCAATTGACGATGGCGCGGTAGCGCGCGGGGCGCGAGAGGTCGCGCTTTCCGCCTGACAGGCGCTCTTCCTCGACCAGTTCCACGCGAATGCCTTCGCCCGGCGGCATCACCGTGACGGCGAGCGTCGCTTCAGCGAGGCCATAAGACGGCGTAAAAGCAGAAGCTTTGAAGCCCGCATCGGCAAAGGCGTTGACGAATTGCTGCATCACATCGGGGCGGATCATGTCTGCGCCATTGCCTGCAAGCCTCCAGCGGGAGAGGTCGAACCGGTCCGCCACATGGCTTTGGCTGGAAATGCGGCGGGCGCAAATGTCATAGCCGAAAGTGGGCGAGTAGCTCATCGAATTGCCTTCGTTTCGGCTGATCAGATCGAGCCAGGCAAGCGGGCGGCGGGCGAAATGCTCTGTGCGCAGATAATCCGCGCTCACCTGATTGCCCACCATCGAGAGGAAGCAACCGACAAGACCCATATCGTGGTAGAAGGGCAGCCAGCTGACACCGCGATCGCCTTCGCCGATATTCATGCTGGCGGCATGGCCATAAAGATTGTGCAGCAGCGCGCGATGGGTGACCGCGACACCGGTGGGAAAGCGGGTCGAGCCGGAGCTGTATTGCAGATAGCAGATGTCGTCCGGGTCGGCTTCGGGCAGCTCGATATCGGACGCATCCAGCTCTGCAAATTGATCCCAGTTGAGGCCCTTGCAGCCCTGCTTGTCAGCAGCGGCGCGCGCCATCTCGTCGATTTCAGCGGGGAACAGCAGTACGGCGGGATCGCTCGAGGACAGCTGCACGCCCAGCTGATCGATATAGCTATCCTTGCCGCCAAAAGTGGTCGGCAGCGGCAACGGCACCGGCCATGCCCCGGCGAGCACGCAGGCGCAGAAGGCGGAGACGAATTCAGGGCTGGTTTCCGCGATCAGGGCGACACGGTCCCCCTTGCTGATTCCCATGCCCGCAAGGCGGCGCGCCTGCACCAGCGCGTCTTCACGCATCTGCGAATAGGGATAGACCCGCTCCAGCGTGGCGCGCGGATCGTAGAAGTTCAGACCCTTTTCGCTACGCGCAGCATAATCAATCGCCTCGTTGAACGTGGCGAAATCGGATCGGCGGCGCGGCAGCGGACAATCGTTGGGCGTCGGCGTGAGCTCGGTCATGTCTGTAATGGGGAACCCTCATATAAAGCGCGCCTTGTTGACGCTTCCCACATATAAATTCGGCGAGGAAGTATCACTTACCACGCCGTAAACTTTCCCATTTGAAGGGAAGTGTGGCACGAATAAGGCCAATGGACAGCAATCGACAAGGGGGAACGCGCAAGAGACGGGCGCCAAAACCGCTTTCAGCCGCCTCAATGGAGGAGCTGGCGCTGTCCTATGTCGCGCGGTTTTCCACCACCGCAGCCAAGCTGGAACGCTATCTTGCGCGCAAATTGCGCGAGCGCGGGTGGGAGGATGATCGGGAGGCCGATGTGCCCGCATTGGTCCGCCGCTTCGTCGATAAAGGCTATGTCGATGACGAGGTTTGGGCGCGGGCGAAAACGGGCGATCTTCTGCGGCGCGGCTATGGCGAGCGGCGGGTCAACCAAGCGCTCGGCCAGGCGGGTGTGGGCGAAGGCATTCGCGAATCGATGCGGCCCGGCGATGCGACGAAGCGGCAAGCGGCCATGCGGCTGGCCCAGCGGCGGCGCTTTGGTCCGTTCGCAGTCGAGCCGCCGGATAAGGATAAGCGCGAAAAACAGATTGCGGCCATGCTGCGCGCAGGCCATTCCTTCGATCACGCCCGCGCGGTGATCGATGCGCCGGATGAAGCAGCAGTGACAGATTGGGTGTCCGAAGCGGAGGATGCCGAAGAGGAGAATGATGGTGGGTTCGGTTTTTCCTAAGCGCGCTCTGGCGGCATTCGCGGCGCTGGCTCTTGCTGCTTGCGGAGGCGAGTCTTCGCAGGAAAATGCTTCGCCCGCGGTTGAGGAGCAGGCAGCGGACACGCATCCGGTTTCCGGCCTGCAGATAATCCCGGTCACGCTCAACACATCCGACGGCACGCATGTGGTGCAGGCTGAAGTCGCCAATACGCCTGAGGCGCAATCGCGCGGCCTCATGTTCCGCGACGAAATGGGCCCCGATGAAGGCATGATCTTCACCTATGATGCGCCGCAGCCGCAAAGTTTCTGGATGCGCAACACCTTCATCCCGCTCGACCTCATTTTCATCGATGAGAACAACCAGGTAATCAATATCGCTCAGGGTGAGCCTTATAATGAAGAGCCCGTGACATCGGACGGTGAGGCGATCGCCGTGCTCGAACTCAACGCCGGCCGCGCCGAGGAACTGGGGCTGGAGCCCGGCGACACGGTGGAGTGGTAATGTCTATTGGCCTCGCCAGCCGAATCCGCTAATCGCGCATCCCATGAACTTTCTGATGAAAATCTTCACCTGGTGGGAAGGCGCCACCATCGGCACGATCCTGTGGAGCGCCCGTAATGGCGAGCATGTCGGCACCGATGCGCAGGGCAATAAATATTATCGCTCCAAGAAAGTGAAGGAAGGCCAGCAGGAACGCCGCTGGGTCATCTATGACGGCGCGAATGATTCAAGCCGCGTGCCTGCCGAATGGCACGGCTGGCTGCACGGATCATACGATGCGCTGCCCGAAAGCCACCTGCCGCCGCCCAAGATTTGGGAAGTCGACTACACGCCCAATGCTACTGGTACCGATGCGCGTTACCTGCCCGCAGGCGCGCTGGAGCGCGGCGGGAAGCGTGCCCCGGCACGCGGTGACTATGAAGCATGGTCGCCAGACGCGTGATCGTCTTACGGCGCGCCCTTGGTCCGGCAATCCTGCTGGCAGGAGTAGCGCTGCTTTCGGCCTGCGGCGGCGATGCGCCTGAGCCCGACACGCAACAGACCGAAATCCCGGAAGAATTGCAGGCTGAGCCGGAGCCGCAGATCGGCAATCCCGAAGCCATCGGCACGCCCATGGAAGAACGGCTTGCCACCATCGGCCTCGTCAACAAACGCAATAATGAAACACGCGATATCGAAATGTATCCGGGCGAAACGCGCCGTTTCGATGATGTGATCGTGCGGCTCGCTGCGTGTGAGCGCACCGCGCCGTGGGAAGCCCCTGAAATGACTGGCGCATTCGTTCAGGTTTTCGTGAATGAGCGGCAAGAAGCGGGCGAGGACACGCAGTGGAACCGCATCTTCTCAGGCTGGCTGTTCAAGGAATCGCCAAGCCTGAATGTGGTCGAACACCCGGTCTATGATGTCTGGGTCAAGGATTGCGCGATGAGCTTCCCCGGCGAAGAGGAAGCTGTCGCGGCGTCCTGACGCAAGCGCTCCAGCGCTTCAGCCAAAGAATATTTCGGCACCCCTGAAGCAGCCGCTGCCAGTCTGTCCTGATACTCATCACGCGTGATCTCCACCGCGCCCAGCGAAGCGAGGTGATCGGTGATGAATTGGCAATCGAGCAATTGGTATTCCGCACGCCGCATCAGCACGACAAGCGCAGCGAGCGCCACCTTGCTGGCATTTGCGGTGCGCGCAAACATGCTTTCACCGCAAAACACCCGGTCGAACGCAACGCCGTAAAGACCGCCCACCAATTCTTCACCCTGCCAGCACTCGACCGAATGCGCATGGCCGAGCGCGTTGAGGTTGCAATAACTCGCCTCGATCACTTCGCTGATCCAGGTTTCCGGATGGTCGATGCGTGGCTGCGCGCAGGCGCGAATGACGCTGGCAAAATCGCCGTTCACCCGGATCGTGAAGCGATCCTGCTTGAGCAATTTGGCAAGCGATTTCGAGCAGCGAAAGCCATCAAAGGGCAGGATTGCCCGCTTGCGCGGTTCGACCCAGAAAATCTCCGTGTCGTCGCGCGAATCGGCCATCGGAAAGACGCCGCTGCGATAGGCCAGCAGCAGGATTTCCGGCGGAATGATCTTCGGCGCTGTCGGTATGGTAGGCGCGTGCATTGTGCGATTGTAGCATGCCGAATGCATGTCGTCGCTTGCCATCGCGCAATTCGCATATTAGAGGCGGCGCTCCTGAATGCAGGGGTGTAGCTCAGCTGGTAGAGCATCGGTCTCCAAAACCGAGGGCCACGGGTTCGAATCCTGTCACCCCTGCCATCTCTCTTTTCGAAACCGCATCCGCGCTTTCGTCCTCGGTGCTGATCGCTCCGGCGGGCTTCGTCCGCCTGCGCGGCACCTGCGGGCTTCGCGTTTGCTCGCTGTCACTAGCCTGCGGCCAGCGATTCTTGCGCTTCGGCCGATCGGTATCGCGGAGCACGGGCCGCAGGCCCGCAAGCGCGAGTGCGCGCCCGCAGCCGCCCCGCAGCGAAGCGGAGGGATTCAGGCGAGGATAGCTTAAGGGAGCGGATGCGACCGCCGGCGTCTGAGGCAAAAACAAAAACGTGATCCAGCTACTTTCTATCCCCCGTTAACCATATTGCGCTAATCCACCCCGAATGAGAGCGCCGTTTTTCCAACACATCCGCACAGCCGACTGGCTCACGCCTGAGCGCGTGCGCGGGTATGCGGTGATCCTTGGCATTGCTTCGCTGGCTCTGCTGGTGAACTCGTATCTCAAGGCCATGGGGCCTAGTGGGACCGATTTCCTCGCCTTTTGGGGAGCGGGGCGGCTCACTGCCGGTGGGGATCCGGCATTGGCATATCATTTGGTCGCGCAGGAACAGGTGCAGACGAGCACGGGCAGCGAAGGCTGGTTTGCCTTCGTCAATCCGCCGCCATTTCTTTTTGCTGCGACCCCTTTCGGAGCTCTACCATTCCCGCTCGCATGGATCGCCTGGGTGGCGATCACATTCGCGCTGTGGGCCTGGGCGAGTATCACAGCGTTTCCGCGTCTGTGGCCGGTAGTGCTGGTATTCCCCGGCGCACTGCTTGCAGCGGGTCATGCGCAGACCGGGCTGTTGACCGGCGCCCTGCTGGTGGGCGCTGTCGCCGCTTTGGGGCAACGCCCAATACTGGCGGGCGCGCTGATTGGCGCATTGGTGATCAAGCCGCATTTGGCGATCCTGATCCCCTTTTGGTTGGCCGGAGCACAACAGTGGCGCGCATTCTTCGCCGCCGGGGCGAGCGCGATTGGCCTTCTGCTGCTGAGCTGGATGGTCTTCGGCACGGCGACCATGGTGAGCTACGCCGATAGCTGGAATGCGAGCGCGGCGATCATGCGCGGCGATGATCCGGAATTCTATCTGCGGATGGCGACCTTTTACAGCCAGCTGCGCCTGTTCATGCCGATGCCCGTGGCGCTGGCGGTAAATGCAGCGGTGGCACTAGTGATGATCGCGCTGGCTTTCCTGTCATGGAAGCGTTTTGGCGGCGATCCGCTGGCGAGCGGCGCGTTGGTGTTGGCGGCGACCGCGCTCACCTCGCCATACCTTTTCAATTACGACCTGCCATTCCTGATACTGCCGATCCTCTGGCTGGTGCATGTGGGGCTGCGCGATGGATTTCGCGAATACGAAAAACTTGCGCTCGTGCTGCTGTTCTTTGCGCCCTATGCAACGCGGGCGGCAGCATTGCCGTTGGGCATCAATCTCATGCCGCTCGCATCGCTGGCTTTGGTGTGGCTGATCTGGTCGCGCGGAGGCAAAACATGGGCTTCGGTCCAGCACAGGAACCTTCTATAATCCTTGGGCATTGTTCTCGCGGATGGGCTTTTACGGAGGCTTAGATGCGCAGAATTTTCAGATCGGGCAGGCGTGATGCCTGGAACGAACCGATTTCGACCGAGAGACTGAACCAGCCGACGATTTCGCGCGGCAAGATCCTGCCGATGGAAGAACCCAGCTGGCTCGATCGCCTGCTCGGTCGTTACTGATTTTTTCTCAGGCAAAATAAAGGGCCGGAGCGAGGGTAAGCCGCTCCGGCCCTTTGTCTTGTTAAGGCGATGGCCGCGACCAGCGCGGCCCCATTCATATTAATACTCGTTCGGCTCTTCAGGCGTCTCCACCGTGTGCGTGTGTCCGGCATCCTTCTCGCCCTTCGCGAGCTTGAACACCACGCCCGAAAGCAGCAGCAGCGCGATCAGGTTTGGCACCACCATCGATCCGTTGGAGATGTCTCCGAGACGCCAGACGAAGTCCGACTTCTGGCTGGCGCCGACCACGATGATCAGGCACCAGAAAACGCGCCATGCAATATGCAGCTTTTTCTCGCCTGCGCGTGTCGAGCCCGGGATGCGATCATACAGGAAAGTGATAGCTCGTTCGCCGTAATAGCTCCACGTCAGCAGGGTCGTGAAAACAAACAGGATCAGCACAAGGCTGACGATGATCGTGCCGATCGGCGTCCCCGCAATTTCGAAAGGAAGCGCCGTGCCGAATGATGTCGCAGTCATGGAGAAAGGCTCCATCGCGGTCTGCCAGGTGTAGCTGACGATTTCGGTGCTTCCCGTTTCACCACCGACCTGGAAACTGCCCTGCACAGTCAGGATCACCAGCGCCGTCATGGTGCACACAACGATAGTGTCGATGAACGTGCCGAGCATCGCCATGCGGCCCTGCTGTTCCGGGTCATTGGTCTGCGCGACAGCGTGAGCGATCGGGGTCGAACCCTGGCCTGCCTCGTTGGAGAACAGGCCGCGAGCAACACCTGCGCGAATGGCCAGGATCATCAGCGCCCCTGCGAAGCCGCCCGTTGCCGCTGCCGGATTGAACGCGCTGTAGAAGATGAGGCCGAAAGTCTCAGGGATCAGCGGCGCATTCATCAGCAACACGATCAACGCGATGATGAGGTAAAGGCCAGCCATGAAGGGAATGACCTTTTCCGCCACGCTGCCGATCGATTTAATGCCGCCGATGATCACCGCGAACACCGCGATGGCGACGATGATGCCGCCGACAATCTCCGTGATCCCGAAAAGCTCTTTCAGGCCGTCGGCAACGGCATTGGCCTGAATGGCATTGCCGGTGACCATCGCCGAAAACAGCAGAAGGATACAGAAGATGATTGCCAGCCAGGCATACTTCGGACCGAGCCCCATCATGATGTAGGTCATCGGGCCCCCGCGATAGACACCGTCCGACGTCTTCTCACGAAAGCGAATGGCCAGCGAGCCCTCGGCAAAGGCAAGCGCCATGCCGACCAGCGCCGTGATCCACATCCAGAAGATCGCCCCCGGGCCGCCCAGCGCGATCGCCGAGGCGACGCCGGCGAGGTTACCCGTACCGACCTGGCCTGAAAGCGCTGTCGAAAGCGCGGCAAAGGGTGAGATCTCGCCTTCGCCTTCGCTTTTACGGCCTTTGAACAGGCCCTTGAAAGCGCTACCCAGTTTCAGGATCGGGTAAAAGCGCAGGCCGATCATGATGTAAAGCCCGCCACCCAGCAGCAGGAGCGCTAGCGGCGGAAAAGGCAGTATTGCCTCGCCGCCCCAGGAGCCGCCCCACAGGAAATCGGCAATATTCGTGACCAGCTCCAGCGCTGGATCGTTCGTGGCAGACATTAGCGAAATCCCCTCGCGTCCCTCAAGAATTATGCGCGCCTTGCTATCGGCGGCGAGCGGCCATGCATAGCCCCCATGTGAAAATTGCGCCGGATAGCTGGAAGATTCTCTGCGCTGAGCCCATTTCCCACTCTTGCCAAGGCGCAGGCACGCGCCTAGATAGCCAATCGTCTTTCCGACATTAGTGATCTTCAAGCCCCTCCCGGACCTAGCCCGGGGCGGCGAGAGACCCTACCCGGAAGGCGCGAAACAGTTTTTGAATAGCGGAAAGAGCGCCATCATGGCCGAACCAACACCGAAGAAGAAAACCAGCCCCGGCGAATTCGTGCGTCAGGTGCGCTCGGAAATGAGCAAGGTCGTCTGGCCGACGCGTGAGGAAACCATCCGCACCGCGATCTTCGTGTTCATCCTCGTGGTGATCCTCTCGCTGTTCTTCCTTGGCGTTGATTCGCTGTTCGGCTGGGTCGTGCAATCGCTGCTCGACCTGCTTTGATCGCGCACACGCGCCAACAGGATTATTGAGGGAAAAGGGACTATTATGGCAGCCCGCTGGTACATCATTCACGCCTATTCCGGTTTCGAGAACAAGGTGCGCGACGCGATCCTTTCCGAAGCGGAGCGCCTCGGCCTGTCGCAGGGCGTCGAGGAAGTGGAAGTCCCGACCGAAACCGTTACCGAGATCAAGCGCGGCAAGAAGGTTCAGGTCGAACGCAAGTTCATGCCGGGCTACGTGCTCGCAAAGCTCAACATGACGGACGATGTCTATCACCTTGTGAAGAACACACCGAAAGTCACCGGCTTCCTTGGCAGCGGCAACAAGCCGCAAGCCATTAGCGAGAAGGAAGCCGCGCGTTATTTCGGCGGTGTGGAAGAAGCCAAGTCCGCGCCCAAGAAGGACATCCACGTCGATTACGAAATCGGCGATCAGGTCAAAGTGCTCGAAGGCCCGTTTGCAAGCTTCAACGGCGAAGTCGAAGAACTCGATTTCGACAAGGCGAAGGTCAAGGTCAGCGTCTCGATCTTTGGCCGCGCAACGCCGGTGGAACTGGATTTCGACCAAGTCGAACTGGTCAAGTAAGTCAGCGGCGCCTCTTTGTTGGGGCTACCCGATATGGATATGCGCCGAGCCTTCGCAGTCGGGCGCATGCTTGGGGGCCATCAGGAAATAGGCGAGGAATAGCGGGCTGACGCGGCCTGCGAACATCAGCGCCATCACGATGGCCTGACCGACCCGGTCGAGCGCACCCGTTGCGCCTTGGCTGAGCCCGACGGTGCCAAAGGCGCTGACCGCTTCGAACATCAGCGCTTCGAACCCCGCATCCTGCGTCAGCATAAGCGCGAAGACGCCGGTCACCACGATCATGCCCGAAGCGCACAGCGCGGCGAGCGCGGCGAACAGTTTCTCGCGCGTGATCGTGTGGCCGAAAACGCTCGGCTCCCGGTGGTGGCGGAAGAAAGCGATGGTGGCGAGCAGCACGATGGCTGCCGTCGTCACTTTCACCCCGCCGCCCGTCGAGCCGACGCCTGCGCCGATGAACATGAGCACGGTGGATGCAAAACCGGTCTCCTGCCGCATCGCCCCGAAATCGAGCGTGGCAAAGCCGGCGGTGCGCGTCGTGGCGGATTGAAAAAGGGCGGCGACAAGCCTCTCCCCGTCATCGGCGAGGCCGCCCAGCGTCGCAGGATTGCTCCATTCGGTCGCGGCAAACATCAGCATGCCTGCTGCAAGCAGGACGAGCGTAGAGGCCAACATCAGACGCGAATGCACCGATAAGCCTTTACCGCTCCGAAGATTGCCCAGCTCCAGCAGCACCAGCCAGCCCAGCCCGCCCATGATGAAAAGCGCGGCGAGCGGAAGCGTGACTTGCGGCAAATCAGTGTAATCCTGGAAACTGTTCCCTTGCAGGTCGAAGCCCGCATTGTTGAACGCGGCAATTGAATGGAAGACGCTGCGCCAAACGCCATACCAGCCTTCTTGCGGGACCCAATGCAACGCAAGGATGGCAGCGCCCACTGTTTGCACAATCAATGCGACGAGGATCACTTTACGCGCGATTTTTCCGATCCCGCGAACATTGGGTCGCCCAAGCTCGGTTTGCAGCAGCGATACCTTTGCCCCGCCGTCATTCTCATTGAGGAACGCGATGAGCGGGTAAGCGAAAACGATGAGGCCGAGCCCGCCGACCTGCATCAGCACTGCGATCACCGCCTCGCCGAAAAGCGTATAGCTTTCCCCGGTCGCAACCACAGTAAGTCCGGTCACGGTCGTCGCGCTGACCGAGGTGAAAAACGCATCGCCCAGATCGACCGGCTGCGATTGGGCGAAAGGCATTGAAAGCAACAATGTGCCGATCGTGATGGCCGTAAGATAAAGCGCGCAAAGCGCCACGGGCGGCGACATATTTGCCAGTCCGGCCGCCTCTTCTTTCGAGACGTCCGACGCCTCTTTATCTGTGTCGCCTGTCGCCATGTGTCGGCTATTCAATTGAGCGTTCTCGTTATTGTTCCGGTGCCGGGCACCGACCATTTCCCGTAGTCAGGCCCCCAAATTTCTCGGCACTCTTTCCGCCCGCATGCGTTTGCAGACCGATAACCGACCGGAAATCCAGTCGTCCAAACGCATCGGGCGGGGGCATCTGGCAGCTTGATCGCAATGCGACTGAAAAGGGGAACGCGCTATGCCGACAATTGAGAATTTCGTGGAGATGGCCGTCTGGCAATATGACGTCGTCCGCCACGCTTTCGCCTTTACCGTCGCGGTGTTCGCGGCCGGTCTCGTCTATTTTGCGATGACTGCATACCAGACCGCGCCTGCCTATCGCGCGACTTCGATTATCTCCGCCGTCGTGATGGTCTCGGCCGCTCTCGAAATTGGCCAGCTGTGGATGCTGTGGAATGCGAGCTTCGACTTCAATCCGGAGACGCAGATGTTTGCGGTCGTCGATGGAGAGCGTTTCTCCAACGGCTACAGATACATGAACTGGATGATCGACGTGCCGATGTTGATGACGCAATTGGTCGTCGTTGCAGGCTTTGCGGGCGCTGCCCTGTTCCGCAAATGGGCGCTCCTGACCTTCACCGGTATCGCCATGATCCTGACCGGCTATGTCGGCCAGTATTACGAGCCTGCTGCTGCCGGCATCCCCGGCTATGAAGGCGGTGAGTGGCTGTGGATCTGGGGCGCGATCAGCACCGTCTTCATGATCTGGATGATTATGATCCTCTCGGGAGCGGTCCGCAATATTCAGGGTGAGCATAGCGATGCGGTGCGCAAGGGCCTCGTCCAGTGCTTCTGGTTCCTCGTCATCACATGGGCCATCTACCCGATCGCCTATATGTGGCCGGTGGTCGATTCCTCGGCCAATGGCGTGGTCGTTCGCCAGACGCTCTACACCATCGCCGATGTCACTTCGAAGCTGGTCTTCGGCGTGATGCTGAGCCAGGTGGCCCTGCGCCGCTCGGCAGAGCTGGGCTATCGCAATGCAGCCTTCTCGATGATGGACCGCACGCCCAGTTCGGATATGATCGCGGCTGAAGATCGCATCGCCGGACAGGTGACGGAAACCAAGACGCGCTGATTGCTCGGCCTGCGGAATAATTCTGCGGGCCAGTATTTCGCCTTAGACAGCAAACCATCCCATGGCGTCTGCGTAAAACAGGGCCATGGCGATGGTGTCTACGGCGGCATGGGCAATGATGCAGGCCCACAGATTGCCCTTTTGCTGCATGCGCAGCCAGCCGAGGAACAGGCCGACCGTGCCCGTTACCACCACTCCGCCCCAGCCTTGATAAGCGTGCGGCAGGCCGAACAGGACGGCCTGGATGACGATCACCAGCCATGGTTTGCCGCGCAGCCCAGATACGCGGGCGAGGCGATCCATCAGGAACCCGCGATAGAGCAATTCTTCGCCCGTGCCCGCCGCCAGCCATGCCACGCCCACGACCCATAGTGCGAACATCATCGGGCTTTCGATGACCATATTGAGCACCAGGCTGGCATCGGGCATGCCGAGGCCGATCGCCTCGACGGCCGCGCCGACAAGGCCGAAAATCAGGAAAATCACGGCGGTCGCCACCGCCGCCAAGGCCAGCGTTTTGCCCCAGCCGCTCGGCGGCGCGGTAAGCGTCCATGCCTCTAAGACGCGACCCTCGCGCCGCAGCCACAGGAATGCGACGATTAGCCCGAGCGTCATGCCCACGACCACGGTCGACCATGTGACGAAAGAGCTTAGCTCCGGTTCACCTTCGGCTCCGCTTGCAGCATATTCGAAAAGCGACGGAAGCGCGGGCAGGGCGCTGCCGAAGAAGTAGACAAAGCCGACCGTTATGATTTGGGCGAGAAGCAGGCCCCAGCCGATGGTTTCGAGCGAAGGTGGGGGGAACGTCCTCCGGCTGCGCGCTGTCACGTCTCTGCGATCGTCAAAAACATCTGCCGGATTTGTCATTTCGCGCCCTTTCCCCTGTGCTTCGCCGCATTTTGCGCGGGACGAGGCCTAAGGCAAGCTGCTCGGCGCGCTTTCCTACAGAAGTCAGATATGATCCGACGGGCGCATGACCTTGGTATTTTGCCTCGAACCATCATCCTCGCCGAAGGCTTTGCAATCCGCAGAAATGCGCCATTTCTGCCGCGCCGGATTTTCCGCTTTGGACACTGTCACACCTGTCACACCCCGCGCTTCGCCACCCGGCCAAGCCGAGGGCGAATCGCTTGCATTTGCCGCCAGAAGCGCTAAGTGCGCGCTCTCTCGTTCACAGTATCGGGAAACCCGTGCGGGAGGCTCGCCCCGGCAAGCCGTTCGACCGCTTAACATGATCCTTCGTTAGGCTCAGGACAGGGCCGCGAGGGAGACAGTGAGAAAAGGAGGCCATCATGGCCAAGAAGATCGAAGGTTACATCAACCTTCAGGTGCCCGCTGGCACCGCCAACCCGTCGCCGCCCATCGGCCCTGCGCTGGGCCAGCGCGGCGTGAACATCATGGAATTCTGCAAGGCCTTCAACGCCGCTACGCAGGACATGGAAAAAGGCGCGCCGATCCCCACGAAGATCACCGTCTATGCCGACCGCAGCTTCACCTTCGTCACGAAGACGCCGCCCGCTAGCTACATGATCAAGAAGGCGATGAAGATCAAATCGGGTTCAAAAGAGCCCGGCAAGGACATCATCGGCTCGATCAAGACCAGCCAGCTGGCCGAGATCGCCGAAGCCAAGATGGCTGATCTGAACGCCAACGACATCGATCAGGCAACCAAGATCATCGCCGGTTCCGCCCGCTCGATGGGCATCGAAGTGGTGGAGGGCTGATACCATGGCACAGACAAAGAAGCAGCAGAAGGTCGCAGAACTCGACCGTGAGAAGCTCTACACTGTAGACGAAGCCATCGCGACGCTGCGTGAGCACAAGGCCAATTTCGACGAGACCGTCGAAGTCGCCATGAACCTGGGCGTCGATCCGCGCCATGCAGACCAGATGGTCCGCGGCATGGTCTCGCTGCCGGGTGGCACGGGCAAGGACGTGAAAGTCGCCGTGTTCGCCCGCGGTGACAATGCCGAGAAGGCTACCGCCGCAGGTGCTGACAAGGTTGGCGCCGAAGACCTGATGGAGGACATGCAGAACGGCAATCTCGATTATGACCGCGTGATCGCCACGCCGGACATGATGGGCGTTGTCGGCCGCCTCGGTAAGGTGCTGGGCCCCAAGGGCCTGATGCCGAACCCGAAGCTGGGCACCGTCACCCCGAATGTGGAACAGGCCGTGAAGGACGCCAAGGGCGGCCAGGTCGAATTCCGCGTCGAGAAGATGGGCATCATCCACTCCGGCATCGGCAAGCTCTCCTTCAAGGATGAAGACCTGAAGAAGAACTTCACCGCTCTGACGCAGGCCATCGTGAAAGCGAAGCCATCGGGCGCGAAGGGCAAATATGTCAAGAAGGTCTCCCTGACCTCGACTATGGGCCCCGGCCTGAAGGTCGATCTGGCCGAGATCGAAGGCGCGTAAGCTTCAGGCGCTACACAAATCGCTTCCCTACAGGGTTGGGAAAGCCGACTGAAAGGGCCGTGGGAGCGATTCCACGGCCCTTTTGCCGTAGAACGCTCTCGGAAAGATCAGGCGCGCCATGCGTTGAGTGGTGTGAAAGGACGTATCATGAATAAGACCCTTATCACCATTATCGCGATTGCCGCGTTCGTCACCGGCCTCGCGTTGTGGACCGACACACGCATTGCAGCAGGCGCAGGCGCGCTGGCCCTGCTCGGCGTGATTATCTACGGCTATATCAGCAATAAGCGCGCAAGCGACGCAACCTATCGTAAAGCGGAGCGCAACGCGCGTGAAATGCGCAAATCATAAATACCGTTGATGCAGCGCGGGCGGATGAACGCTCGCGCTGCTAACTTTCCGCCGGATCAGCGTTCCGACCGGTCAATTGCTTGGAATAGAACCAGCCGATCCCGATCAGGCTGAAGCCAAGGGCGATAAAGCTGACGACCCGCAACAAGTCCTCCAGCCCTGCCGTATCGAGCAAAAACACCTTCAACACCGCAAGCACCATCAGCACGAGCGATCCAATGCGCCAGCGCCGCTGATCCTTGCGTGACCCCCACAACAAGAAGCCTATTGCCAGCACGATGCCTGTGAGTGATCGGAGCAAGTCCTCGGTCTGGCTCATCGACGTCGAGATTAGAACACTGCCCGAAAAGGCATGGCGAAGTTCGCTCAGCGCCCAAAGCAGAATAAGCCCCATGATCGCAGCATCGCCCAATTGCCGCACCCGCATCCGCATGGCTCCCTCGCTCTGACAAGACAGCCACCAAGTGCCGAAACCGGCGACCAGATAGGCGGGCGCAAGCCAATTCAAGATCGGCAGCACACCGACCGCCTGCTCACTCCACAGCGGATTGTGCAGGATCAAGGTGAACCAGGCGAAATGCGCGAGGCCGGCGATAAGCAAGCCGATGCCAAGCATGCGTGAGACTGCAGCAAATCGTAGCATCGCTATGCCAGAGCCAATCAGGAGGATCTGCCAAAGCGTCCGCTCTGCCAGTCCCAATTGGGTGAAGGTGTCCAAACCGTCGATGCTGAAAAGCTGCTTCCAAAGCGAATGCACCACCACCGTGGCGCTGAATGCCGCCAATATGGCGAACGCCCGTTCCAGCTTTGGCCGGCCGGCAATACGCCATGTGGCGAAAATGCAGGCTCCGGCAAAAGGCAGAACGTACAGCAGCGCTTCATCCGTCTCGAGCACGTCCGATGCAAAAATCGGCATGCCGCCCGCCGCGCTCAGAGCGTGCACAGCCCACTCGCCCATGCGGAACAGGCCCCACAGGAAAGCGAGGCCGAGTGACGTGGCCCAGAGTCCCGTTCGCATGGGCAAGAACCAGAGCGCGGCAGTCGCTGCTATTGCGCAGCTCCATGCGAGGAGCTCGGCAGGCACAAATTGCGAAAGCGCGACGTAAGCGATCGCGATGAATATGGCCTCGGCGATCCGCAGGGGAACACCCCGCCAATCGATAAAAGCGAGCGCCGCGAAGGGCAGGGCGGCGGCGCTCCACCGCGCGATTGCTTGCAGCAGATCGCGCTCACCATAGGGATCGCCAACTGCATAAGAGAGCTCGCGCCCGGTCGCGCCAGTCCCGATCAGCGTGAAGAGCGCAAGCGCCGCGAAGCCCCAAGCTGTCCCTGCGAGAGGAACGTCGTGCCGTCGTCTTAGCAGCTCGACAATCACCAGCGCTATCGCAGCAGCGCCGATGACTTCGGACCATTCGGGCAGCAGCGCATGTGTGGCGCCATAAGTTAGAATGGCAACGGCAGCGACGGGAAGCGCAATCAGCCGGGACAGCGTGCTGTCCTTCATCCAGAGACGCCCCGCGCCGAGCGCCACGACAGCGGCGAGCAGGATCAGCGTCGTCGCCAGCCAAGGCTGGAAAGCGTCGGTAAACGGAATCGCAAAGCGCGCGTGGTTCGCCCAGCCTAGGCCCACTGCGCCAAGGCTCAACTGCGCAAGCTCCAGAGGCGTCGCGTGGTTTCGCCAAACCAGCATCAGCGGCAGGCCAAGGCCGATCAGCGCCAGCACCTGCGTGACCCGGGCGAATTCGGCAGGCGGCGCATCGGGCCAGATGAAGAGCAGCACCACGCCGAGGCCGAGAGCCATCGCATTGGCAACGCGCAGGCGATTCTCGCCCCAACTGAGTATCGCGAGCGCTGCGGCCAGCAGCAGATAAAGGCCCCATGTCAGTATGGAAAACTCCGCCAACGCCACCAGCGCGGCGAGTTGCACGGTCGCAATTGTACCCGCCACGATCCGCATGAAGGGCAGCTCCGTCTCGCGCCCCAGGATCAGGGGCAACGCGGCGCCAAGGGCCAGCAGATACAGACCGATTGCCAATTGGTCGCTTGGCTCGGAGGATTGACCCAGCAGCATCAGCACGCCCCAGCCAAATCCGCCTGCCAGCGCAGATGCACCGAGCCAGCGATAGCCGAGCCGCCGCGCCGTCAACGCAAGGCCTGCGGTAAGCAGAGCGAGATAGAAAGCGAGGACAGGCAGATTGGCATCTTCGCTCGCCACCAGCATGGGTGTTGCAAACCCGCCGACCAGGCCAAGCACGGCTGTCGGCAAGCCAAAGCGGAACGACAGCGCCAATGCGCCCGCCGTCACAAGTGCAAGTCCGCCAAACGCCACGCCCGGACCAATCAAGCCATATTGCGCACCGGCAAGATAGAAGGCGGCGTAGAGTGTGGCGATTCCAGCGCCTGCCAACGCTTGCCGCACGCGCGAATCGTTTACTCGCTCCTCAAAACGATAAGCAGCCTCTGCTCCGGCAAGCAGCAGCAAACCGAACACGAAGCTCAGCGCAACGCGCACCTGCGGGCCGAGTAGACCCGCTTCGATTGAATAGCGAACGAGAAAAATGCCGCCGACAGCCAGCGCGATGCCGCCCGCCCAGATCGGCAGTTTTCGACCCAAAATGTCCTCGAAATCGATCTTGGGCAGGTTGAAATCGAAATTGCTCGGCTTCCGCCAGGAAGCGACAGGGTCGGGATCTGCCTCGCGCTCGACCGGTGGTGGCAGTTCTTCACTGATCGGTGCTTCAAGCGGCGCGCTGCGTGTAATCGTCCCGCGAGGTTCTTCGGGCGCAATCGTTCTCGGCTCCTCCAGCTTTTGCGGCTCGTCAATCAGTTCGGGAAGGTCGGAATAATCGAATCGCTCGATCCGCTGCATCCGCGCTTCGAGTGCTTGCAGACGCGTGAACATGATCGCGACGATCACGCTTAGCCCGATTATGATCAGCCATTCCATGATGCTGCGACCCCCGAGGCCGCGAGATTAGCGCCGCCTTACCGCTTCACAAGACAAAAGCGTCAGATGCCGCCGGGGGTGAAATCGAAGCCCTCTTCGCCGAGCGCTTCGCACAGAGTTTGAACTGCGCTTTCAAGCACTTCCTTGCTGGTGGAGCGGATTACGAAATTCGCCCCCACCCGGCCTTCGCGGAAGAAGGGATAGCTGCCGATCTGGCAATCATCGTGCCCGTCCTCGACCGCGCGCAGGATATCGGCGATTTCGCTTTCCTGCGCCCAGCAACCGATGGTTTCGGAAATGAGCGGCCTGCCGCCTTCAAGCTGCCCGGTAAGACCCTCCAGCATCTGCGCGGTAATATTGGGCACGCCGGCCATCAGGAAGATATTGCCATGGCGAATCCCGGGAGCGCCCGAGATGCGGTTCTTGATGAGCTGCGCGCCGTCAGGAACGCGCGCCATGCGCAATCGCGCTTCGTTCAACCCGCCGGGCTTGCTGGCATAGTAGGCTGCGAGCATGTCGCGCGCTTCGGGATGGATCACAACTTCGACGCCAAGCGCCCTCGCCACAGCATCCACCGTGATGTCATCATGCGTCGGGCCGATGCCGCCGGTGGTGAAAAGGTAGTCATGCGATTGGCGCAGAGCGTTGACCGCGCCGCCAATGGCATCGAGATCATCCGGCACCACGCGCACTTCATTCAGGCGAATGCCCTGCAGCTGTAGCCAGCTGGCGACCTGGGCAATGTTCCTGTCCTGCGTGCGCCCGGACAGGATTTCATCGCCGATAACGATCAGCGCCGCTGTCCAGATCTTGTCCGATGCCGTCATGAAAGCGCGCGGTTATTCGGCGGCGATGGCAGAGTGATCGGCCTCGCCCTGATTGGCCGCCTCCGGCTGAGTAGCGCTGCTTGCGGCCTCGACCTTGTAAAAGCGCAGCACGCCGTCACGCACCGGGCGCTGGCGGAAATCGCGCACATCGGCGAGATATTCGTGCTTTAGCGACCACGGTCGATCCTTGCCGACCTTTGGCATCAGATTGCGCGCGCGCTGCAAATAACCGGAAGAATAATCCCACGGCTCGACCGTTTCGGGCTCATCTTCGGGCGCAAGTTCAGGCACGGCCACATTGGCGCCTGCCGCCGCCATGTCATTCAGCACATCGCAGGCATATTGCGCGTTGCAATCGGCACGCAGCGTCCAGCTGGCATTGAGATAGCCGAAAACGAAGCTGAGGTTCGGCATGTTGGAGAACATCGTGCCGCGGTAGAAATAGTGGTCCGTGAAATCGACCGGCTCGCCATCTTTGCTGACCTGGACCTTGCCCGCCAGTGCAAGCTTCAGCCCGGTAGCGGTGATGACGATATCCGCAGGCAGGTAGTCGCCCGATTTCAGCTTGACGCCCGATGCATCGAAGCCTGCAATATGGTCGGTGACGATTTGCGCCTTTCCGCTGCGCATCGCCTTGTAAAGATCACCATCGGGGATCAGGCACAGGCGCTGCTCCCACGGATTATAGGGCGGCTCAAAATGCTTCGGATCATACAGTTCGCCCAGACTGTCCCGCTGCATGCCGCGCAGCTTGTCTGCCAGCTTTTGCGGGTTACGGCGCGAGAGGCTGAAGATGTAGGCGCGAAAGAGGATATTCTTGTGGCGCGTCATCCAATAGGCGACTTTTTCCGGGAACCAGCGGCGGAAACGGTGATCCCACTTGTCGCGGCGCGGCCCCTTGCCCATCCATGTGGGTGTGCGCTGAAGCATGGTGACGCTTTCGGCATCCTCGGCCATTGATGGCACCAGCGTGACGGCAGTTGCACCCGAGCCGATAACGACGACTTTCTTGCCGCTGTAATCGAGATCTTCGGGCCAAAATTGCGGGTGGATGACCTGCCCGCCAAACTTGTCCATCTCGGGGATCTGCGCATCATGCGGATTGTCGTAATCGTAATATCCGCTGCCGAAATAGAGCCAGCTCGCCGTGAGCGTGCTTTCCTTGCCATCCTTGTCGCGGCTGGTGATTGTCCAGCGCGCAGTGTCGCTGTCCCAATCGGCGCTCAGCACAGTCTCGCCGAAACGCATGTGCTCACGAATGCCGCGCTCATCCACGACGCGGTCGAGATATTCGAGGATCGCCGGGCCATCGGCAATCGCATCGTCATGTTTCCACGGCTCGAAACTGAAGCCAAGCGTGTGCATGTCCGAATCCGAGCGTACGCCGGGATAGCGGAACAAATCCCAAGTGCCGCCAAGCTGATCGCGGCGATCGAGGATGACGAAGTCGCGATCCGGGCAGTGCATCTTCATATGGCCAGCCATGGAAATGCCGGACAGGCCTGCTCCGATAATCAGGACGTCAGTGTCGGGCTTGCTCATGCGCTGTTCCAATTCTTGCGTGTCATTCCGGGCGGCCGCCTAGTTCGGCAGGCTGCCTGATGCTGTAAATGTATGATGCCCGCTATCCCGGTCAATGTCACTATTGACATCGGTGTTCACACCGTAGGCGGCACGTGCGGCCTTCACCGTGTTGGACAAAAGGCAGGCAATCGTCATCGGGCCGACGCCGCCGGGTACGGGCGTGACGGCTTTCGCGTGCTGCACTTCGTCGAAGGCGACATCGCCCACCAGCTTGGTCTTGCCATCCTCGCCCGGAACGCGGGTAATTCCGACATCGATGATGACAGCGCCTTCCTTCACCCAGAAGCCGCGCACCAGACGCGGCGCGCCCGCTGCCGCCACGATGATATCTGCCTTGCGCACGATGTCAGGCAAGCCGTGGGTGTGGATATGCGTGACCGTAACGGTCGCCTCTTCCTCCAGCAGCAGGTTCGCGACCGGCTTGCCGACGATATTGGACTTGCCGATCACCACCACATCCTTGCCCGTCAGATCATCGATCACCGTATGGATCAGTTTCATGATGCCGAGCGGCGTGCAGGGCACGATGCCGCCCGTGCCGGTCGAGAGGCGGCCGACATTCACCGGGTGGAAGCCGTCGACGTCTTTCTCAGGCACGATGGCCCCCAATACTTTGCCTGTGTCGATATGCTCAGGCAGCGGGACCTGGCACAGTATACCGTGCACTTCGGGATCGACATTGAGGCGCGCGATCAGGGTCAGCAGCGCTTCCTGCGTGATCGTATCGGGAAGGCGGTGCTCGCTTGAGCGGATGCCAACGCGCTCACACGCCTCGATCTTGCGGCGGACATACACTTCGCTTGCCGGATCATTTCCAACAAGGATCACGGTCAGGCCTGGCGCAGGGTGGCCGGCAGCGACCAGCGCATCCACGTCTGCCTTGGTCTGCTCGTCGAGTTGGCCGGCAATTGCGCGTCCGTCTATGATATCTGCCATCGGCGTAATCCTGCTTTTGCCATTCTCTGGCGAGCGCTGCGTACGCTCTTCTCTATAGGAGGTGTGGACGCGATTGGCACCCCTGCGGCGCACGATCACTGGCTTTCGTCCGCTTTTTCCGACACATTTTGGGGGAGGGCCCTGCCTCAAACGAAAAGGAATCTTCGATGCTCGTCTTCTGCCCAGGCCTCTTATGCGATTCGCGGGTTTTTGCGCCGCAAAAAGCGGCTTTTCCGGACGCGCTTTTGATCGATGGCTTTGGCATAGCAGATTCGCTGGGGCAGATGGCGCGGCATGTGCTGGCGCTGGCGGATGAGCGCGGTGAAACGCAATTGCAGCTCTTCGGCCATTCGATGGGCGGGCGGGTCGCTGCCGAGGTTCTGCGCATCGCGCCAGACCGGGTAACGCATTTGGCTCTCGTTTCGAGCGGTCTCAGCCCCGCGATGCCGGGTGAAGCTGAGAAACGCGAGTCGATGCAACGCTTCGGTTATGAGAAAGGATATGAGGCGCTTGTGGACCGGTGGATGGGAATCCTCTTGTCAGAAGATGAAACAGGCGCGCCCTATGCCGATAATTTTCGTGCCATGTGCATCGCGCAAGGCCAGGCCGTATTCGACGCGCATAACAGGGCGTTGCTCGCCCGCCCGCCATTCGCCGAACTGCTAAGCGCGTTCACTGGCCCCGTGCTGAGCATGACGGGCGAGCATGATCGCATGGCACCACCTGCCGAGCATGAAGCGATTGCAGAGCACGCGCCAGTTTCCGCATTGCTGGTGATCGAAGGCGCGGCACATCTGATTACCCTCCAGCGCGCGGAAGAGGTCAATACCGCCATCGCGCGCTGGCTGGCGTAAAGCGGCTCAGTTCTTTTGCTTGCAAGACAGCGTCTTGCTGCGGCACAAGCTTTGCCATGTTGAAGCGGATCGCCATTCTCATCGCCGCCTTGCTGGCATTCCCGGCGCAGGCTCTTGCCAATGATCTGGAAGGTGCCTGGGCGCTGAAGATTGACGACGCGATAATCTTCATTTTCGAGCTCGATCAGGCCGAAGACGGAGCATGGAGTGGTAGCTGGACAAGGCCTGCCGAATTCGGAACCAATGGCGCCGTCTTTGGGCGGATAAGCGGATCGACCACCCTTCAGGCCGTTGGCGGAGCCGAACGCGACGGCGCCGTCCGGTTGGTCTTCCGTGAGCGAGGACAATCAAACGTCTTCCAGTTCGAACAGACCGGCGAGCACCAGGTGCGCATGACCTATGTCGATACGCCGCTCGAGCCATTCCCGCTGATCCGCGTTGCCCCGGGCTCGGCGATCGGCCCTTTCGAAGAGGGCCGGATTTACGATCGCGACAATGCGGTGACCGAGGAGCCGTATGTCGACATCGTGCCAGATGCAGAAGAAGCGAGCGAACAGCCTGAAGAGATGACCGAACGCGATGGCCTGAGCGATGATTTTCTCACCGATCTCGATGAGGCACGAGCTTCGGAAGAAACGGATGCAGCCATTGAGAGCGCATCCTCCGAAGAAGTGGCCGAGGAGCGCGCTTGCGAAGACCTGCGGGGGGACACTCCGCCAACTGCCGCTGAACTCGACGCCTTGTGGGGCGATGATTACGAAGCGATTGGCAGCGGCCTCGATATCCGGGAATATACGCTCAGTAATGGCGACACCGCTCGCGTGACGATCTTGGGTGAACGCATTTACGTCAATCGTTGCGGCGCTGAGGATTGATCCGCCTTGAGTATGAAGCAGGAACGCCCGTAGCTGTCACGTTTTGGTTGTGCGGCGGCCCGCGCCCTGACAATTTCCCCACTCGTCTGGAAGATCCATCATGAAACGCCTGCTGCTCACCAGCTCCGCCGCCATGCTGACTGCCCTTCCGGCGTCGGCGCAGGACCATGCGCAAGAGCGCGATGATCCGTGTCGCTTTACTCCGGGAGAGAGAGCTAATCTCCAAAACTGCGAACCCGTCAGCGTTACGGACACGACAATCGTGGTCCTCGGCGAAGGCTTGCCGGAGACGCCAGCCGCACCTGCATATTCGACCATTACGATAGATCGCGACGCGCTCATCTCGACAGGCAGTGGGCGCCTTGAAGACGCGCTGTCCAATGTCGCGGGCTTCCAGCAATTCCGCCGGTCGGACAGCCGCGCCGCCAATCCCAGCGCACAGGGCGCGACGCTTCGCGCGCTTGGCGGTAATGCCACAAGCCGCGCGCTCATCCTGCTCGACGGCGTTCCGATTTCCGATCCCTTCTTCGGCTATATTCCATTCAGCTCGATCGGCCCTGAACAGCTCAGCTCAGTGCGTGTCACGCGCGGCGGCGGTTCCGGCCCGTTCGGCGCGGGTGCACTTGCAGGCACGATTCGCTTGCAGAGCGCGGGGGCAGATGCGCTTGGCCTGTTCAATGTAAGCGCGCTGGTCAATCATCGGGGCGACACTGAGTTATCTGCGAGCCTGGCGCCGGAAGTCGGCGATGGGTTTGCGGTGATCAACGGGCGCTGGGATCGCGGCGATGGCTTCTTCACTACGCCTGAAGACCAACGTGTTCCGGCATCGAGCAGGGCCAATTTCGATTCCTGGTCGCTTGGCGGGCGTATCGTGCAGCCACTGGGTGATAACCTCGAGGTGCAGGCCCGCGTGCTGGCATTCGAGGACAATCGCACGCTGCGCTTTGAAGGTGCGGACAATTCTTCGGAGGGGCAGGACATCGCCCTGCGGTTGGTCAGCCGGGGCGATTGGGAAGTCGATGTGCTTGGCTATGCGCAATGGCGCAATTTCACCAATGTCGTTATCTCGTCGACGCGTTTTGTGCGCGTGCTCGACCAGAAAGACACGCCCGCGACGGGCCTAGGCGGCAGGATTGAAATTCGACCCCCAGTGGGCGGCGGACACACGTTGCGCTTCGGAGCCGACTATCGCCGCAGCGATGGTGAACTCTTCGAAGATTCCTTCTCCGCGTTTACCGGTGCATTGCGCGAAAACCGCTTTGCTGGCGGCGTAAACACCGATCTGGGGTTGTTCGTCGAGGATGACTGGGAAATCGGCGATCTTCTCCTGACAGGCGGCGTGCGCGCAGATCGATACACAATCAATGATGGCTTCTACCGCGCGATTGCGGCGGACGGGACAGTGGTGCGCGATGATGTATTTGCCGATCGGGCGGACTGGGAAGTCACCTGGCGTGCCGGCGCGCTTTATCCGCTGAGCGATGCGGTTGAAGTGCGCGGGGCCGTTTATTCAGGTTTCCGCCTGCCCACTCTCAACGAACTCTATAGGCCTTTTGTTGTGTTTCCCGTGGTCACGCAGGCGAATGAGAATCTTGAGCCGGAGCGGCTCGAGGGCTGGGAGTTGGGCGTTGACATCTTCCCGGCTGCGGGCGCCGCACTATCGGCCACTTTCTTCGATAATCAGGTGGAAGGCGCAATTGCCAATGTCACGCTGGAGCCGAATTTGCGCCAGCGCCGCAATCTCGATGCGATAGACGCTCAAGGTCTGGAATTCGCGGCAAGTATCGAGCGCGGACCTTTCAGCTTAAACGGCACACTGGTCTACACCGATGCGGAAGTTGTCGGCACGGGCTCGGCAGCAAATCTCGACGGCAACCGCCCGCCGCAAACGCCCGAATTCTCAGCCAGCGTCACGGCGGCCTATGCCTTTATGGATGACGGCCGGATTTCCGCCACTCTGCGCCATGTCGGATCGCAATTCGAAGGCGATCAGGAAAACGATGTGCTGCCCGCCGCGACCCCGATCGACCTGTTTGCGCAGGTGCCTATCGTGGATCGGCTGTCCTTCACGGCCCGCGCAGAAAACTTGCTTGATGAGGGAATCGTCACCCGCAACCAAGGCGACAGCATCGATCTCGGCATTCCGCGCACAGTGTGGGTCGGGCTGCGCTGGGGCTTTTAGGCTGAGCTAGCTCAAGCCCACTGTCATGCGATGATCGAGTTCCAGCCACTCGGCCAGATTGGCGAGCTCCGATTCCACAGTATCGGCCATCAGATAGGCGCGGCTTTCATCGAAACGCAGAACGAGCGTATCGTCTTCCCGCCGCAATGCGCTGCCGGTGAGTGAAATGCGCGTGCCGGCACCGATCTTGCGACAGAGGCGATTGGCGAGGCCCCAAGCGGAGGCGCGATGGAGCTGCTTTTCGCTCGCCATCCGTGTGTACTCGTCCACGATCTTAGGCGAGCCGCAGCTTGCGCGCAGGCACTGGGCGATCATGGCACGGCCCGTATGGTCGAGCCCCAGCCAGCGTTTCTCAAGCGCCCAATCCACCGAATGGGCGAGGCGCAGGTTCGGCTCGATCCGCGCCGCGGCCTGTGTGAGCAAAGTCGCAGCCAAGCGGATCCGCTCGCTGCCGCGGTTGCGTCCGTCGACAGCTTCTGCGGTCCAGGCTGCAGTGAGGGTGGCATTGGTTATATCCGCTCCGCGCGGAGTGGTGAAATGCGTGACAGCCGACAGCAGCGGATCCTGCTTGCGGGCGACCGTGCTCAACTGTTCGAACAGCAAACCTTCGCGAATGCCCCAGGCGGAAATGACCAGTGCCTCCGGCTGCAGTTCTGCAATGATGACGCGCAGCATGGCGGCAGCATCGGGCAAACCGGAAGCGCGGCTGGACGAAATGCCGGAAATGGATGTGAGGTCATCGGGATTGGCTTCTGACAATTCGGCGGCAGTCGCATCCGCCTCTTGCGGAGACATGCAGAACGCCTGCGGATCGGTCAGCGGGTAATCCTGCTTGTGCATGGCGTAGCTCGCGAGCGCGCGCCACGTTCCTCCGACGAGGTAGAGATTGCCGTCCTGCTCTTTCGCCCACTTGGCATCGGCAAGATGCGCTGTGATTGCTTCATCGAAGCTGGCACCGCCGTCGGCCCTCAGCGCGGGCAGACGCAAAGTGCCGAGCGGTAGGCTGATGCCATCGTGACAGGCAGCGTCTTCAACCGCGACAAGTTCAAGACTGCCGCCGCCCATGTCGGCCACAATTCCGCGAGCGCCCGGGAACGCGCCAATAACACCAAAGGCAGAGGTCGTCGCTTCTTCCACGCCGGACAGGACGCGGGGATGAATGCCGAGCGCGCGGACTTTCGCGATAAACTCCGGGCCATTCTCGGCTTCGCGCGCGGCGGCAGTTGCCACAGCCGCCACATCCGTGACGCCCAGATCGTCGATTATGGCGGCGAAGCGTTCGAGACCAGATAGCGCCAGATCCTCCGCTTCTTGCGGTATTAGACCAGTGGCGGTCAGATCACGGCCAAGCCGCGCGGTGACTTTTTCATTAAGCCAGACATTGGAGGCACGCGGCGGGCCGGAATAGATGACAAGCCGTACGGTATTGGAACCGATGTCGATCACGGCCCGGTCTGGCCGCTCAATCATCACTTTGCCCCGCTTCGCCGCTACGCCGTTCATTGTGTCTCTTTGCGCAGAGTGAGCTTGGGTACGCCGCCCTGTTTCAGGGCTTCGCCGCGCCCGCTTAAGGATGGGTTGGTCATGAAGTATTCGTGGCAGTTGAAGCCCTCTGTATCGTGCTCCACCCGCTCGTAATCCCCCGTCTCACCATCGAGGAGCCAGCTTTGCTGGGTATCGAGCAAATTGGCGAGCAGCACCTGGTCGAGGACCTGATCGTGTACGGTGGGATTGATGATTGGCACAAGGGCTTCAACCCGTCGATGCAGATTGCGTTCCATCAGGTCCGCGCTGGAAATGAACACCTTGGCCTTGTCACCCGGCATCGGCTCGCCATTGCCGAAGGCGTATATACGGCTGTGTTCAAGGAAACGGCCGATAATGGATTTGACCGAGATATTCTCGGAAAGGCCGGGTACGCCCGGGCGCAGGCAACAGATTCCGCGCACAATCAGCACCACATCGACGCCCGCCTGGCTCGCTTCATAAAGCTTGTCGATCATCGCCTGTTCGGTGAGCGAATTCATCTTCATCCAGATGGTCGCAGGTCTGCCTTCGCGCGCCAGGGCGATCTCATTGTCGATATTCGCCATTATCGTATCGTCCAGCGTCAGTGGACTGATTGCGAGGCGCTCCATCCTTTGCGGTTCGACATAGCCGGTGACGAAATTGAAAAGTTTCGCCGCATCCCGGCTGAGCGCGGGATCAGCGGTGAAATAGGACAGATCGGTGTAAATGCGCGCGGTGACAGGGTGATAATTGCCGGTGCCGAAATGGCAGTAGGTGCGGACGCCTTCGTCTTCCTTGCGCACCACCATGCTTACTTTGGCGTGGGTCTTCATGTCGATGAAACCGTAGATGACCTGAACGCCGGCACGTTCCAGCTCGCCTGCCCATTTGAGGTTTTGCTCCTCATCGAAACGGGCTTTCAGTTCGACCACGGCGGTGACGGATTTGCCGGCCTCCGCGGCTTCGATCAGCGCGTTGATCAGGGTCGGCTGGTTGCCTGCGCGATACAGCGTCTGCTTGATCGAGACCACTTTGGGATCGGCAGCTGCCTGACGCAGGAAATCGACCACCACTTCGAAACTTTCATAGGGGTGGTGGATGATGATGTCTTTCGCTCCGATAGCGGCGAACAGGTCTCCGTCATGTTGCAGCACGCGTTCTGGATAGCGCGGCGAATAACTGGGGAACTTAAGATCAGGCCGCTCTTCCTCGACCACCTCGGACAGGCCGGAAATGCCCAGCATGCCTTCGGTGGTGGCAATGGCCGCTTGGCTCAAGCCAAGCTTCTCGCGCAGCAATTCCTCGGCTTCGGGATCGAAGCTCTCATCGATTTCAAGCATGATGACCTGCCCGCGGCGGCGGCGCTGGATGGCGCTGCGGAACAGGCGCACCAGATCCTCGGCATCTTCCTCGATTTCGATGTCGCTATCCCGCAGCACGCGGAACACACCGTCGCCTAGCACTTCGAAACCGGGGAACAGTAAATCGGCGTAGCGGCAGACGAGCCGCTCTATGGCTACGTAAATCGCTTCATCGCCCGGTATGCGGATGAAGCGGGGCAGGGCGCTGGGGATCAGCACCATTTCGATGAGCTTGCTGCCGGTGCCCTGGCGCTTCAGATTGAATAGTGCGCCGATTCCGCCATTCGCCACGAAAGGGAAGGGATGCGCCGGATCGAGCGCCTGCGGCGTGATGACCGGCATGATGTGATCGAGGAAATAGGCGCGCAGCCAGCTTTCCGCTTCATCGTCGATCCGGTCTTCGCCGGTAATATGGATGCCTTCTTCTTCAAGCAGCGGCCTCAGGGTCGCGAGAGCTTGTTGCTGCGCCTGCTCCAGCTCATCCACCCGCGAATTGATGGCGCTCAATTGCTGGCGCGGCGTGCGGCCATCGATGCTGGTCTCCGAAACGCCGCTGCGCACCTGACCAATCAGGCCGGCAACGCGGATCATCATGAATTCATCGAGATTGCTGCCGGAAATCGACAGGAAGCGCAGCCGTTCCAGCAGCGGGTAGGCTTCGTTATTGGCTTCTTCGAGCACGCGATCGTTGAACGCGAGCCATGACAATTCGCGATTGAAATAGCGATCTTCCGCGCTCATCGGCGCGCCGATTGTCTCGCCATCATTGGCAGCGGTGGGGGGCAGGTTCGGATCGCTCGCCATGCGTGTCATGTGGCGCGTCTATCGCCGCTACGCAAGACAGCAGCGCGCCGAGTCACATTTCGCCGCGTCAGGCCCAGCTGTCCGCCAATTTGTGCGCTTCGGCAATCGCACTGATCCCGCGTTTGCCATTGGTGCGATCAAGCTGCACGATCACATCGATGACACTCGCGGCGTAGGCGATCGTGTCCGAGCGGGTGAGGCCGATGCCGGTCTGCATGACCATCAGGCTTAACTGCTCCAGTGCGCCGCGCAGGGAGTTCGCGTGAATAGTCGAGAAGCTGCCCGGGTGGCCGGTGTTGATGGCTCGCAGGAAGCTGACGCTTTCTGCACCGCGCAGCTCGCCTAATACGATCCGGTCAGGCCGCAAGCGCAGGGCCGATTGCAACAGCTCATTAGCCGTGACTTTCGCTTCGCCAAGCTCGCCTTTGACGGCCACCAGGCCAACACCATTGGCACCCGGTATTTTGAGTTCAGGCGTATCCTCCACCAGCACGACGCGCTCGTCGCGGGGAATTTCAGCCAGCATGGCGTTGAGGAAGGTTGTCTTGCCGGTGCTGGTGCCGCCCGAAATCAGGATCGTCTTGCGCGCCTTGATGGCAGCGCGGAGGAAAGCGATCGGCTCGGCCTGGGCATCGGGCAGTTCTGGCTGCTGGGGCGGTGCGAGCGCGCCTGCGTCATAAGCGTCCAATGTCAGGTCGAGCCTGCGGTGACGCCGGATAGCCATGGCCCAATGCTTGCGCGTGGCAGGCGGCCCGCAAAACTGGATGCGCGCGCCATCCGGCAGCGTCGCGCCGAGCAGGGGATGCTCGCGGTTGATACCTTGGTGGCTGATCCGCGCGACCTGCTCGGCGAGGCGCTGCACCAGCTTGTCGTCAATCGCGGCAAGCTCAATTCCCTGCATCGGACCCGGCACAGCGGCGTCCTCCACCCACATCTCGCCCGGCTTGTTGACGAGAATTTCGGTGACCGTGTCTCGCTCCAGCCATTGGCGAAACGGCGCGAGATATGCATCGAGATAGACCGAGCCGCCCGCAGCGAGCGGCTTGTCGGAAACCGGCGTAACGCCCGCCTCCTGGCCCAGATCGTAGACTTCTGCGCTCATCGTTGTCTCGATCCTCAACGAACCGCCGGCGCGCTGCCGAAATCAAGATCACGCGCGGTGTAAACGCGGATCGGCTCACCCATGCGCACCCGGATGGTCGGCGGGCGCTGGCCGTCCTGCTGCAAAGCGGTGCTGGCCGCGCTCTGGCCGCCGCCGAGCACAACCGAGGCACCGCCACTAGCTACGGTGGTCAGCCCGCCAATGACCGACAGCAACATGGCCGAGCCAAAGCGGCTGAAGAAGTGGTTGTCGACATCGCCCTGCAGACCTGCAGTGCCATCGAACGCGGTCGCCGGGCTACGCAGCTGCACCGACACGCCATCGGGGCGGATCACCCGCTCCCAGATCACGTAAGCGCGGCGCTGGCCTGCCTGCAGGCCGGACTGGTATTGGCCGACGAGGCGGCTTGAGCGCGGGATCAGTACGCGTGCGCCGTCATGGCTGCGCACGTCCTGGCTCACCACCGCGCGAACATATCCCGGCACGTCTGTATTGATCGCGGTTTCGAGGATCGCGGGGATCATCGTTCCCTGCGTCACCGTGGTGGCCGGATTGAAATCCTGTGTCGCGCTTGCCGGTCCGCCACCGACCCCTCCGATGCGTGCGGCAAATTCACCCGCGCCGCCTGCGCCCGGAACGGTGCCGGTGTCAGATGCGGGAGGCACCGCCGCGCCTGTAGCTGTGGCAGCGCCGCTCGCCGTGGGAGCTGCGGTTCCGTCGAAAACCAGTGCGGGGGAATTGTAGGGATTGCCAGCAGGAGCAGGTGATCGCGCCACTCCCACACCGGGCGCGGGCGCCAGAACGGCGCCTTGGGCAGCGACTGGCGCTGGCACTTCAGCCGAAACAGCATTGGCGCTCGGCAAGCCGTCGGCTGGCGATACGCCGACCGCTACTGGCGGCGGCGCTGCAACGCCCGCTTCCTCTGCGGTCTGCGCATTCTGGTCTTCAAGGCGGCTTGAACTCAAGCCCCAAAGGACAGCCGCGCCCAAAATTCCGACAAAGCCGATACCCGCTGCCAGACCCAGCGCATCCGAGCGCGGGTTGCGATTGGCGACAACGGGATAACCCGTCCGGCTCGCCAGATCGATGACTGCGGTGTCCATCGCTTCGCGCGGATCGGTGTCGGCTCCGGTTCCTTTTTCAGGCATTCGCATGGCGAGTTTCATGGCGTCATTTCCCTTCAATCCCGATCCGCATCGGCGCGTGCGGTGCCGTCCGCGAGGAAAGCACCCGCAATGCCGAAATTGACAAGGCGCGCTTCGTCATCACCTGATCGCAGGATTATTTCGCCAGGCACCAGGTCGAGCACGATCGTGTCTCCGCGCACGGCGTAATTGACGGGGCCTTCGTTTCCGTCCCGATCCATCAGCAGAATTGCGGGCAACGCGCGGTCTTCCGGCCAGTTCAAGAAGGTGGCGCGGCCATTGTCGTAAATTTCTTCAGGGACAAGCGCGGCAGTGCCGGTGCTCGACCACTGGAAGTTGAGGTCAGCCGGATCCAGTACAGCGAGATCGTCATTGGCAGCAGCCATTTCGAGAGAATTGGCTTCTGGGAGCGGCGTCATCGCCATGCCCGTCTCGTCGTCGGGCACCAATTCCTCAGGATAGGTAAAAGTGAGGATGTAGAGCGGCGTGCGATTGCCCGGATTGGCGACCAGATCGAACAAATAGGTGTGGCGATTGGTCACCACCGTCATATTGGTCGCGGCGCGCGGTTCCAGCGGTTTGACGAACAGCAAATTGGCGCTGCGGCTGGGCGTCACCTGCCATGTCGCGGAATTGCCGACCGCAACATTTTCGATCCGCTCGCCTTCGCCGAACTGGATCGTCGTCTGCACATTGGTGCGGCCTTCGATGCGCACGACCTGCGTCGGATCGTAAAGCCGCTCCAACAGGCGCGGATCCTGCGCATGGGCGGCAGGCGCCGCGAGGGTGGTGAAGGCCAGAGCTGCTGCAATGCTGCAAGACAGGGCGCGTAACATCAGATTTTCTCCGTGGAGCGATTGGGCGCGGATTTGAAGCGGCTGCCGATGCCGCGGGCGCGCGAAGGGGCTGAGCTGGCGGGGCCATCGCTAGAGCCGGATGGGCCGCCCGAAATGATGCGCGTTTCCCGCACGCTAGTGCTGCTTGATCCGGGATCATTGGCAGGCAGCGGAACGGTCGACGCGACACGAATGGCGCGGCGCGAAGGGGCTCCGGTATCGCCAGCGCGGTCCTGCGCCCGGGTGCTGGCAATCGCGGCAGAGATCGCCTGCGGTGTGCTCGCAGCCGCAGCAACATTCGCAGCGCGGTCGGCAACTCGCTCGGGATTGGCGAAGCCAAACACAGTCCAGCCGGACACCATGGTCGAAAGCACTTTGAGCACCATGAACATCAGCGCCAGATGCACCGCGCCAATCATGAAGAAAGCCATGGCTGGCCGCACGTCGATTTCGCCGGGTGTGGTCGCGAGGCTGGACAGGACGGGCACCGCCAGTTCCAGCATCAGCGATCCGCCGAGCACCGCGAAGAGCGGGGCGAGCGCCATCAGAACAACGGCTTTCAGCCAACCGGTGAACAGGCCGCGCGTGCTTTCGAACAGGGCTGTCAGGATGAAAATCGGGCCGAGACCCATCAGAATAGCGAGCGCGATCTTGGTTGTCGCCAGCACGCCGACCGTGCCAAGCAGCAACATGGTTCCGCCCGACCAGAGCAGGCCCGGTGGCGAAAAGATGGAAGTGTTCGCATCCATCGCATCGCCGCCCGATGCTTCCATCAGCGCGAGCATCACCGCATCCAGCTTGTCGGCGAAAATCGTGGTGGCGGAGCCATCGGTCCCCATCAGCGCGGTGGCGATCGAGTCCGGGCCCCATACGAACAGGTTGTAGAAGAAAATCTGGAAAATGAACCAGCTGGTGGCGAAGGTCACCACGGCAACCAGCGTCACCATTTTTGGCGTCAGCGAAGCAACGCCGATGCGGGTGCGGCCGGTGATGAGCGCATAGCCCAGCAGCGCCACGAAAATGGTCAGGACAGCGGTGAGCGTCGGGCCGAGGAAGCCGCCTTCGGTGAAGAGGTTGTTGAACGTCGCTTCGCTCATGGCATTGGCAGCGCAATCGACGCCGCGCAAAGACGCGCCGATACCGGCGCCGACCTCTTCCATCTGGCGCTGGCATGCCGCCGTCACACTGCCAAGGGTGGAGCTCACTCGGCCGCCTCCCTCTTGTCGGGACTATCAGGGCCGGGCCACGGCGTGTTGGTGAGCTCGGGATACCATTGTGCAGGCGCGTCACCAAGATTGCCGCGCAGGTGGTCGAGCCGCCGCACGCTGCTTTCGCGGCCCGAAAGAATGGTCAGCACTTCAGGTGCATTTGACAAGTCGAGCCGCACCACAACGCTCGCATCGGGCTGGCGGACAAGGAAGCAGCGGCTATGGGCAGGCAAGGTGCGGATGAGGGCCAGTTCGTGCTCGGTCAGGCCGAAACCGTCGCAATAATCCTCGGCCCGCGCCTTGGCATTGGGCATGAACAGCATCGTCGCAGTCTGTTCGACCAGCGCGGTCGAAATCTTACTGTCGAGAGCATCGCGCGCGCTCTGTGTCGCAAAGCCGACCAGCGCGTTGCGCTTCCGCAGGGTCTTGAGCCAATCGCGGATACGCGCGGCGAAGACTTCATCGTCGAGCGCCTTCCAGCCTTCATCGATCAGGATTATCGTCGGCTGCCCGTCGAGCCGTTCATCGATGCGATGGAACAGGTACATCATGACCGGGGTGCGCAGCTTGGGATTTTCCAGCAGCGCAGTCATGTCGAAGCCCATGACGCGGGTTTCGAGATCGAGATTGTCGGTCGCGTTGTCGAAGAGCCAGCCATGCTCGCCATCGTCAATCCAGGCGGAGAGGCGGTCTGCCAGATCGCCCGGTTCGGGGCGGCGGCTGCCCGAGACCAGTTCCTTGAAATGCCTGAGGCGGCGCAGCGAGCTGTCATTGGCATAAGCCGCATCGACCGCAGCCGCGATTGTCGCGCTTTCTTCCGGGCCCTGTGCGTTGAGCAGGACGGAAAGCCAATCGCGCAGGAAGCCGCGATTGACCGGCGTATCGGGCAGGGCGAGCGGATTGAAGCCCGTCGGCTGTCCCGAAGAAATGCGATCGTAATTGCCGCCGATGCCGCGAATGAACAGCTCCGCACCGCGATCCTTGTCAAACAGGACTGTGCGGGGGCGGAATTTCTGCGCCTGCGCGGCGAGGAAATTCATCACCACGGTCTTGCCCGAACCCGACGGGCCGATGACGGAGAAATTGCCTAGGTCGCCATCGTGGAAATTGAAGAAAAACGGCGTTGAGCTGGTCGTCTGCAAAAGGGTGACGGCATCGCCCCAGTGATTTCCTTCCGCCTGCCCCAACGCAAAGCCGTGGAAGCTTCCGAAGCTCGCCATGTTGGCCGTCGATATCATCGCGCGGCGCACGAGGTATTGCTCATTACCGGGGAACTGGCCCCAGAAGGCGGGCTCCAGATTGGTGTCTTCACGCACGGCAATCGCGCCCGTATCGGCGAGGCTTGCAGCGATAGACGCAGTTGCATCGTCAAGCCGCGCGAGGTCACGCTCCCGCACGAGGACGGAGAGGTGATGATCGCCAAAGGCCACGCTGCCAGCGCCCAGCTCATCGCGCGCGGCCAGCATATCTCCACGCTCGGCCTGCGCTTCTTCATCGGCGCTCCGAAGGCGGCGAATGGCGAGGTCGATCCGTTCGCGCGCGCTCTGGCGCTCCTGCGGCGCGAAGGTTTCGGTCACCACCATTTCATGTGGCAGGCGCAGCATGGCATCGAGTAGGCCGGGGCTGGTCGCGTCGGGGTAATCTTTCAGGCTGAGGATCGAGGCAAAGTCGACACCGCCCGCACCGCGCAGCTCCATGGCATCGAGGCCGAAGCTCGCGCGGCGATAGGGGAGCATGTCGCCGATATCGGCTTCCGGATCGGGGCGGCGCACCGGGCGCATTTCGCCATTGTAGAGCGCGGAAAGCAGCTCCAGCAGCTCATTATGCGTGTGGCCGGAATTGCCCGTATAATCGCCCAGCGGCTGCGCATCATATTCGCCGAGGCTGGCTGCGAGAGACTGGACCGCGCCGCGCAGGGAGCGCAGATCTTTGACGTCAATCTCTTCAGCTTCCGTCGGCGTGCGGCGGAAGAATTTGCTCACCCGCTCAACCAGGCCTGCCTTGCCGCGCGCAGGACGGCGGACCAGAGTGATGAACTGATCGTTCACGAAGAGCGAGCCTGAAGTCAGCCTTTGCCGCCAGCGCTGATCGATATGCGCGGAAAGCGGATCGGGGAATTCTGCGTCGAGTTCCACGCTCACCCGGCGGCGGATGACGTGGTGATACATGATAAAGCGCGCATCCAGATTGCTGCGCAGCATCACTTCGCGCGTCGCGGCATGGGCGTTGAGCGCTTCTGTATCTTCGGTTTCGAACAGCAGGCCCGGAACCTGCAGCGCCGCTATCAGCGACCCATCGCGCAGAAGCATGACACCGGGTTCGACCAGCTGCGCATAGGGCAGGCGATCGCCGGCATGCGCTTCCTTGGCGCTCCACGCGGCGGCTCCCAGCCAGTTTTTGGGCCCAGTGCCCGTCATGTCTCTGCTCCCATCCGCATTATCATCACGCGGCGTATGAGTTGCAGCCCCAGCGTTTGTAATTCTTTACGCGGGGGCATTTGCTGACCTTAGTGATCCACAGGTCGAAAAAGCGCGGCTCTCTTAAACAAGCAAAATAGCCGATGGCATGCATGATGAAGGGGATGGGCAGGATCCACCAGCTTTTGAGGATCAGGAAGGCCTCCACCGTTACCAATGCATTGATGATGAAGTAATTATAGGTCACCCCGGCAAACATTTGCGGGCGGGTCAGCGCGCGGTGAACGGGGTAACGGACAAGCTGCATGATCTCTCTCGCGTCAGGCGGCAGCCGACTGGATTCCGGCAACAATCGATGCCGCGCCGAAAATGATGAATACGCCAACGATCACGGTCGCGCCGAAACGCCAGTTGACCCGGCCTGTCAGCATCATGAAGCCGACTGCAGCAACGGCCATCACCGCAACCGTGGTGGCCAGCGTGCCGAGCAGCGTGCCCTGCATCCACTGGGCGGCATTGTTGATCGGATCGGAACCCGCCGGGTCTTGCGCATAAGCGGTAGCAGGCAGCGACATCACGGTCAGGAAGGCAGCCAGTCGGGTAAAAAAGCGAGCGAGCAATTGCATTGTTATTCAGAACTCCGGGAATGGTCAGATAGGCGGCCCATAATGGCCGCCACATAGTTTTGTGTCTCACGAATATTCGGAACGCGGCCTGAACGCGCAACGCGCGCGGGGCCTGCATTATAGGCGGCAAGGGCAAGTTCGAGATCACCGTCGAAACGATCGAGCTGCTGGCGCAGGTAACGCGCGCCGCCTTCAAGATTGGCGAAGGGATCGTCCGGATCGACCCCAAGCTCACGCGCCGTCCCAGGCATCAGCTGGGCAAGACCGCGCGCTCCTGCCGGAGAAATCGCGTTCTCGCGCCAACGGCTTTCCTGCCACACGAGTGCCTCCAGCAGTGCCGGGCTGAGATCGTATTGCGCGGCCAGAGCGGCGATGGTGGCGGTGTAGGTTGCGGGAACGCCTGCGGCATGTTGCTGCGTATCGGCAATCGCGCTGTCCGGCACGGCTGTGGCGATCTCTAAGGGCACGTCCGCCACGGGCGTGGCAGGAATGGCAGCCGGGTTCACATATTGCCCCTGCGCCGCGCCATCGACCCAGCGCGCATCGCCGTCGCCGCCGATTTCCAGCACTTGTGCCTGCGCGGAAGGCGCAGTCAGCACGGCCAGCACACTCGCGGCCATTAAGGTGGCAAAACGCAGAATCATCAAATCCCTCGGGTCCGTACGGCCAATGCTTACAACAAATGACACAGACGTGACAGTCTTCGCCAAATGTCGTTGCAGAGTGCTTGGACAGCACGCTTACTGAGCAGCGTTAACGGGAGCGAGAGAAAGGCTACAGAAACGCAAAAGGGCCGGCGGCTTTGTGCCTACCGACCCGTTAATTATGCGTTCCCGAAAGACGCGCGTCGCCGTTTCCTATCAGCGTGAGGCAAGTGCCTCAAACTCGACGCTGGCGAGTGCCAAACGCGCGGCATCGCGCGAGTCGAGCCAGCGGCCATTGGCGAGCTCAAGCTGATACTCTTCATCGGAATCGCGGGCTGCCTGATAATATGCCTCTGCCTGTTCGTAATTGCCCAACTGCGCATGGGCGCTGCCCAGATTAATCAGGATCGCAGGATCGCCCGGATTGGCCTCGAGCTCTGCTTCGAGACGCGTCACTGCCGCAGCGGCATCGCCTTCAATCAGCTGCTCGAAAGCGACTTCGCGCGTTTCATACTGCTGCTCGACCATTTCCGCAGTCACAGCCTGACCTGCCATCAGGGGTGCCAAAACCAGCGTTGCAAACATCTCTCTCTCCTTGAGTTCTGGCCACTTTATGGCCTGCGAAGAGATCGACTGCAACAAAACTGTCACATTGTCACAAATCTGAAATATTGGGCCGGGGAATGAGGTCCGGTGCTGGCTGTGTATAAATAAAACGTCTTCATTCCAGATAGATAGATGCGGCGTCCGGCGATTCTCCATAGCGTCACATAACCGCAAATAAAGTGTCACCTCGCGGGCCTAGATGCCTCTCTCAACGACAAGTCCAATTTTCACTTTCGGATTTTTGAGGGGTCCATAGCCGTGACACTACTTTCCCGTTCGCTCATCCTTGGCGTATCCGCTTTTGCCCTTTCGGCTTGCGGCGCTGACGACATTGCTTCGCCCGGTACCGGCGGCAACGTTATCATCAACAACCCGCCGGCAACGCCGACGCCGTCGCCGACCCCGACGTCAAGCGCGGTTACCCCGGCAGGCGGTTGCCCGACGATCGCCGATCCGCAGGGTCTCACCGATGAAGGCACGATTTCCGGCCCTGAAGGCGAGTGGCGCGTTTGCGCTCTTCCACAGCGCATCAATGTTTCGACCACCCTGCCGCGCTTCGACGGCCTGCTCTATCGCCTTCCCGGCGAAGTGAATGTCGGCACCGATGGTGGTCCGGCCCCTGACGCATCGGACGGTCTCTCGGACACCAATGTCGAACTCTCGATCGATCCGGGTGTGATCCTTTATGCCAGCGGCTCGGGCTTCCTGAACGTGACGCGTGGTAACACGATCAATGCTGTCGGCACCGAAGACCTGCCGATCATCTTCACCAGCCGTGACAACATTCTCGGCCAGAACAACGCCAACTCGTCCGGTCAGTGGGGCGGGGTGGTCCTTTCGGGCCGTGCTCCTGTCACCGATTGCCGTACGCCGGGCGCAACGCCGGGCACCGTCGATTGCGAACGTCAGGTTGAAGGCGCCGTCAATCCTGCACTCTTCGGCGGCGCGACCGAAGACGATAGCTCGGGTACCATGCGCTACGTCCAGATCCGCTTCTCCGGTTTCGTGCTTTCGGGCGATAGCGAGCTGCAGGCGCTGACCACCGGCGGTACCGGCTCCGGCACCGATCTCAGCTTCATCCAGTCGGTCAACTCTTCGGATGACGGCGTCGAATTCTTCGGCGGTCTCGTGAACATCAAGAACTTGATCGTCGCCGGCGCAGAAGACGACTCGATCGATACCGACACGGGCGTGAAAGCGAACATGCAGTTCGTGATCGCTGCGCAGCGCGATGGCATTGGTGACACAATCATCGAAGCCGACTCGAACAATGGCCTGGAAGACCAGACCCCGCGTCAGAACACTACGATCGCCAATGCGACTTTCATTCAGCGCAAGGACGATGATCAGGTTGTGCGCATCCGTGGCGGCACGGATTACGGCCTTTACAACACGCTGATCTGGGACGCTTCGGCGGCAGGCACGCCTTGCATCCGGATCGATCTCGACGAAACGGTTCGCGCCGCCAATGCAGGGCTCGACGATGTCGGCCCGCCGCGCTTCGAATCGGTTGCGCTTCAGTGTGGCACCGATTTCCGTGACGGCAGCGGTGGCATTTCTGCTGCACAGGCCGAAGGCATTTTCGACAGCGGCACCGGCAACGACAAGAGCTACACCAACACGCTGGTGAACGGTTACCTTAACGGCGCGAATGAAAATGGCTTCATGACCATTTTCGACGTGACCACGCTCGGCAGCTTCTTCGAAGCGACCAACTTCATCGGCGCGGTTTCCGATAGCGATGACTGGACCCAGGGCTGGACCTGCGATTCTTCGGCGGTGAGCTTCGGCAACAACACCGGCAATTGCATCGACATCCCGGTCTTCAACTGATCGAGCATGGGGAGCGGCGCGCAGGGTAAGGCGCGGCGCTCCCCTTTTGCTCACCGGCAATCCGGCTGCGGCCTGATGCGATATTTTGGATCGAAATGAGGGGTTCCCCGATGATCACCACTGGCAAGAAGCTGGCGGCCCTGCTTCTCCTGTCCACCGCGCTCACCATACCGGGCGCGGCTTTTGCGCAAGATACGCAGCTTCCGCCGCAGGATGTCGACCCGACGCCGCCGGAAGACCTGAGCACGCCGCAGGACGATGACCTGCAGGATGAGGACCTGCAGGACGAAGACGAGCAGGTCGACGAATCCGACATCTCGATCCCGGGCGGAGCGATCATCGTAACGGGCCGGATCAATCGCGATCCAACCCAGAGCTCCAGCCAGGTTGTCAGTGTCCTTTCGACCGAGCAGATTGCCCGTACGGGTGAAGGCGACATCGCAGGCGCGCTTGGCCGCGTGACCGGCCTCTCGGTCCAGGGTCAGGGTTTTGTGTATGTCCGCGGTCTGGGCGATCGCTACTCGCTCGCCCTGTTGAACGGCCTCCCGCTGCCTTCGCCCCAGCCTCTCAGCCGCGTTGTTCCGCTCGACATCTTTCCGACCAATGTGGTCGCATCCAGCCTGGTGCAGAAAACCTATTCGGCGAACTTCCCGGGCGAATTCGGTGGGGGTGTGATCAACCTCACCACGCGCGCCGTGCCTGATGAAAGCTTCCTCACGATTGGCGGCGGCATCAGCGGGAATAGCGAGACGACGTTCCAGCCGGGTCTTTCCTATTACGGTTCGGATTTCGACTGGTTCGGCTTCGATGACGGCACGCGCGATGTGCCGCCCGCGCTGCAAACCTATTTCGACAGCGGCCTGCAGCTGAGCGACATTCCGCTCGATGACAGCCAGAATTTTGACGGCGCGCCTGTCACGCAGACGGCAATCGGACAGCAGCTTGGCGATCCGAACCTCATCCTGCTGCAACGCATTGGCGATATTCCGGCCAATTGGTCTGCCAGCCTGACAGCGGGCACGGCGGTCGATGTGGGTTCCGACGGACAGCTCGGCGTGGTCTTTACAGGATCGATCAGCAATCAATGGCGCACACGCGACATTATCTCGCAGAGCATTCTGGCCGACTTCTCGCTGGACAATGACTTCCGCGATGTGGTGACGGATAACCGCATTCTTGCCAACGCCATGCTCGGCATCGGCCTTGAAATCGGCGATCATCGCTTCCGCTTCACCAACCTCTTCATTCGCGACTCGCTGAAGCAGGCGCGGCTTTCGGTCGGTGAAGATTTCCAGGACGATGACAGCATCCAGCAGACCCAGACGGCCTGGTTCGAGCGCCAGCTGATCGACAGCCAGCTCGTCGCTGAACTTGAATTCGGTGATCTCTCGCTGGATCTGCGCGGCGGCTATGCCCGTACCGATCGTGAAGCGCCTTACGAATACACATTCACCTATGTCCGGGACAATTCCTCGGGCGAATTCGGCGATCGTTTCATCAACGTGCTCGATCGCCAGACGGGTGACGCGGCAGTCGTGTTCTCTGACTTGCAGGAAGAATTGTGGTCCGGCGGTGCGGACGTCAGCTATCCGATTTTCGATAGCTTCGTGGTGACCGTAGGCGGTGCTTACACGGATACTCAGCGTTTCTCCGAACGCCGCGAGTTCCTGTTCAACGCTCCCACAAGCCTGCCCGACGGCGTCGGCGCGCTGCGGCCTGACTTGCTTCTCGGCAATGCCATTATCGAATTCTTCGACATCGGCCTCATCGAATCGACGCAGTCCGATCCGGCTTTCGATGCCGCGCTCGAAATTTGGGCGGGCTATGGCAAGATCAATTGGGAGCCGGTTCTCGGCCTCAGCATCGACGCTGGTGTCCGTTACGAAGATGCCGAGCAGAGCGTAAATCCGGCGCAGGTCTTCGACGTTGCACCTGTCTCTTCGGCCTCGACATTGCTCGAAAACAGCTATTGGTTGCCTGCCGCCACGGTCACTTGGGAGCCGATTGAAGATCTGCAGATCCGCGCCAACGCAAGCCGCACTATCGCGCGCCCGCAATTCCGCGAATTGATTTTCCAGACCTATTACGATCCGGAAACCAACCGCCAGTTCAACGGCAACCCGCTGCTCATCGATAGCGAGCTGACCAATTACGAAGTGCGCGTCGAATATTACATGGGCGGGCCGGATCGCGTTTCGGTTGCCGGTTTCTACAAGGATATCGAGAATCCGATCGAGGCATTCTCGAGCTTCTCCGACAACCAGCAGCTGACCAGCTTCGCCAACGCGCCGAGCGCCACGCTCTACGGTATCGAAGCCGATCTCGCCTATACGATCGACCTCCTCAATTGGGGCGGCTGGTTCGAGAGCAAGCAGATCGCGCTGTTTGCCAACTATACCTGGACCCAATCGGACATCGCGGTGGACGCTGCTGATGTGACGCAGCTGTTCCCAGGCGGCCCCGTGCCGGCGACGAACCTGTTCGTCGACGGCGTTCCGCTAACGGGACAATCCGATCACCTCGCAAACTTCCAGGTCAGCCTGGAAGACGTCGATCAATTGCAGCAATTCACCTTGCTGATGAATTATGGCAGCGAACGCGTGACCAGTCGCGGGACCGCCGGATTGCCGGACATCGTCGAAGATCCAGGCTTGAGAGTCGATTTCGTCTACCGCCAGGGTTTCGATCTTTTCGGAAGCGAAGCCGAGCTCAAGCTCGAAGCACGCAATATCTTCGGCCAGGACAATGAAGAGTTCCAGACCAACGGTGTCGATCGCGTGGAGATCAACAGCTTCGATATCGGCACAACATTTGGGGCATCGCTTTCGATCACTTTCTGATCGCCAACGTCCAAACGCGTTACAAAAAGACCCGCCGCGCTCCAAAAAGCGCGGCGGGTCTTTTTCTGGAATCACTGGATGACTAGCGATGCCAGTTCAGGGGCGATCGAAGACGTAACCCCTGCCGTGAACCGTGCGCAGCAAGTGTTCTGCGCCGACCTTTCGCAAACCAGCGCGCAGGCGCTTGATCCAAACATCGACCGTGCGCAGATATTCCGGATCGCCCTCTTTGCCGAGTGCATCGATCAGCTGCTGGCGCGAAAATATCCGCTCGGGATTTTCGGCGAGATAGCGCAGCACGCGAAACTCGTTTGGTCGCAATTCGATGCGCTCGCCATTCCAGCGTGCAAGCTCGCTATTTACGAAGATTTCCAGGTCGCCATGCACGATCTGGCGCTCTGTGGCCGATCGACCTGCGCCGTCGTCTAATGCGAGAACCCGGTCCAGCATGGCCTGCCGATCAAGCGGGGCCACGGCATAGTCATCGGCGCCTGCTTTCAACGCGCGGCGGCGATCCTCTGCATCGTCTTCATCGAGAACAAGCGTGATATGCGCATCTTTAGTGCGCTCATCAGCGCGAAGACGGCGCACCATTTCGAGGCCTGAAAGGTCGTCCATCACCCAATCCACAAAGGCCCATACAGAACCTTCGATCAGCAGTGTGGGCCCTTGCGGGGAGAGATGCGCAAAGATGAATTCGGTTTCGCCGTTGGCGAAAGACGAGAATTGCGCGGCGGCACTATCGGTGCTGAAAATCGTAACGCGGTCCATCGCTCTCGCCATCCTGAGATACGAGAGGTGTCGTGCCGTCTTTATTTGACTCGCTTATGACAATTTCCGCGCAAATCGCGGGGGTTGTGCGGAAATTATCTCAGGTCGCTGTTGCCGGGCAATATCGCGCCAGATACTCGCCATGCGAAGGCATGTGCTGAACGAG
The DNA here is from genome assembly GCF_016019885.1 of Aurantiacibacter sediminis. GTDB lineage: Bacteria > Pseudomonadota > Alphaproteobacteria > Sphingomonadales > Sphingomonadaceae > Alteraurantiacibacter > Alteraurantiacibacter sediminis. Next base: position 797,828 of record NZ_JAEANY010000001.1, read on the forward strand.
GAAGCGGATGGATTTCTCGATCTCGTCGAGTTCCTTCTTCGTCTCCGTCGGATCGAGCGTTGCCGCCATCGCGTTATGCCCCTGCATCGATATGCCTTGCCCCATCATCACCGCAGCCCAGCTGGTTTCAGTGAAAAGCTCGTCCTCCTCGCGGAAGATTTGGCCGTTCAGTTTGAACAATTCCATCTTCTCGGTGAGGCTGTCAGGCACACTCATCGTGCGGCAGTAGTTCCAGAATTCGGAATCGTCCCTGTCGGTGGCATGATAATGCAGGATCAGGAAATCGCGAATTTTCTCATATTCCTTATTGGTCAGCCGGTTGAAGGACCGGGCCTGCGTTTCGGTCACCTCGTCGAGCGATAGCAGCGCGATCAGCTTGTTAATGCCGGTGTTGATCAGGTGGATCGATGTCGATTCCAGCGGCTCCATGAAGCCTGCTGCAAGGCCAAGTGCGACGACATTCTTGTTCCAGAATTTCTTGCGCCGTCCCGTCACGAAGCGCAGGTGGTTGGGATCGGCTGTCGGCTTGCCGGCCATATGCTCGATCAGGATATCGGTCGCTTCATCGGCTTCCATAAAGGCATCGCAATAGACATGGCCATTACCATTTCGGTGCTGCAGCGGGACTTGCCACTGCCAGCCCGCCGAATGCGCTGTGGCGCGAGTAAAGGGCGGAGCAGGGCTGCCATCATCGCGATTGCAAGGTAGGGCGACCGCGCGGTTACACGGAAGCCAATGCGTCCATTCTTCGTATCCGGTCTCCAACGCCTGCTCGATTAAAAGCCCGCGGAAGCCCGAACAATCGACAAAGAAATCGCCTTTGATTTCCTGTCCGCTTTCCAGCGTGACCGATGAAACGAAGCCGCTCTCGCTGTCGAGTTGGACGTCGCTGATCTTACCTTCCTGCCGCACAACGCCGCGCTTTTCTGCGTATTTACGAAGGAAGGCGGCATAGGCCGTCGCATTGATATGGTAAGCGTAATTGATCGGCGGCAGATCGTCGCGCCGCATATCGTCGGTCCGCGCAAATTTGCCGAAATAGGCGGCCATGGTCTCGGCATTGAAAACCTGGATCGGGCGATTGTCGCCGGTCGATTGCTGATGATGCCAGATGTGGTGAAAGCTCAGACCACCCATTTCATAGCCATAATTGCCGAAGGGGTGGATATAGCTGTCGCCAAGCTTGCCCCAATTCACAAATTGGATGCCGAGCTTGAAAGAACCCTGCACGGCAGAAAGCATCTCCGCTTCATCGATTTCAAGCAGGCGCTGAAAATCGACAAATGGCGGGATCGTCGCTTCGCCAACACCGACGGTGCCGATCACTTCCGATTCGACCAAGGTGATCCCAAGCTCACGCCCTTCGCGCAGCCGTGAAAGCGCCGCCGCCGCCATCCAGCCGGCGGTGCCACCACCGACAATTACGATTTGATCAATAGCCATAATCGCCCCACTCCCTCGGGCAGTCAGTTCCGATATTTCGCGCAATCTATCCGTTCATGCCGCCAATCGGAAGGGTGGGCCTTTGGCGGTGGAGGCAGATAATTGCAAAAATGTTACACCAAGCATGGGTGAATGTGAACGTTCATATTTTTGTGTTGTGAACGCTCACATCGCTGGTATGTAAATGCTGATTCCTCGTGCGAGGATCAGTCAGGTGCCGACGACAGGCGGTGTGCAAAGCCTGCGTCGAAGGGGAGATTACAGTGCGCAAATCCATCATTTCACCCGCAGGACGGGTTCGTTCGCTTGCTACCGTTTCCAGCCTCGCGCTGGTCGCAGCAGTTCCGAATGTCGCGCTGGCGCAGGACGCGCCGGCTGACGAGGATCCTGAAGAAGAAGTCGCCGATGAGAATGTCATCATCGTCAGCGGCATCCGCGCCTCGCTTCAAAGTGCGCAGGATTTCAAGGAAGACGCCGATACGGTTGTCGATGTCATCACCGCTGAAGATATCGGCGCTCTGGCAGACCGCTCCGTTGCAGAAGCGCTGCAGCGCGTTCCGGGTGTCAACATCGACCGCTTTATCGGTAACGATGATCCGGACCGTTTCTCGGTCGAAGGTTCGGGAGTGATCATCCGTGGCCTTCCTTTCGTGCAGGCCAATCTGAATGGTCGTGACGTATTCTCGGCCAATGGCGGTCGCGGCCTCGATTTCAACAATGTTTCGCCTGAGCTTCTCGGCCGTGTCGAAGTGTTCAAGAACGTCACCGCAGATATGATCGATGGCGGCATTTCGGGCACCGTGAACCTCGTTACTCGCAAGCCGCTGGATAACCCTGGCCTGAACATCGCGGGCACTTTCGAGTATAATTACGGCGATCTCGCGCAGGAGTGGTCGCCCGGTTTCTCTGTTCTCGCTTCGAACACGTTCGACACCGGTATCGGGACTTTTGGTTTACAGCTTGGCTATGCACAGCAAGAGCTCATCACGCGTTCCGATGCTTCGCAGATTACTGACCCCTGCTATCGGAATGCCGATTTCAGCGGTGGTTGTATCCGCGTCGCTCCGGCGAGTTCGGCTGGTATCGGCGAACAGCAGTTCGACGAGACCAACTTCCCGCCTGAAGGCGCGGTCATCATTCCGAAGGGCGCGGGCGTTCGCACAAGCGACTTCGAGCGCGATCGCCGCGCCTATTCTGTTGTAGCGCAGTACGAAACAGCAGATCGCCGTATGCTGATTACGGCAGAATATCTGCGCGCCGAAACCGACGGGTCGCTGCGCGAATTCTCCGCACTCGCTCTTGTCAATGATGACGGGCTTTTCCCGGGTTTCCGCGATGGCACTACGCCGGTCTTCGACGGCAATGCATTCCAGAGCGGCATTCTGACGCAGAACAACCCGTTCGGTGGCATCAATGGCATTCCGACGGAACTGCTGCGCCTTGACCAGGAAGATGAAGATCTTGTCGAGGATTACTCGCTGCAGATCTTCATGGAACCGACGGATCGCCTGCGCTTCAATTTCGAAGGTCAGTACATCAACAATGCTCGTTCGCTCGATGGCTTCATCGCGGCGATGCAAACCTATTCCGACCTGTCGATCGACAATTCCGGCGAGACCCCGCAGGTTGTGTTCCTGTCGCCGGGCGATGCCACTTCGGATCCAAGCTATTTCACCGATCCGGCGCGCACCTTCTACTGGTTCGCTCTGGACAACCAGGCAGAAAACGACGGCGAAATGTACTCGCTGCGCGGTGATGTCGAATATGACATTTCCGACACGGGTTTCTTCCGCAGCGCGCGTTTTGGTGCTCGCTGGTCGGAACGTGATCGCACCACGCGGAACGCCAACTTCTCCAATTGGGGTAACCTCGGCGCGCCGTGGACGGGACGCGGCGGCAATTGGAACTGCGGCGATTTCCAGGCCTTCGGCTGCGGCGGCGCGTATGTTTTCGACTTCCCTGAAAGCGCCAATCTTTACACGCCATTCGAAGGTGACTTCCAGCGCGGCAATGCGCCAACACCTTTTGGAAACGGTACGGCCTTCTACTTCGGTGGAGACGATGTGCTGCAGCGCTACCTTGATGGCAGCCTGGAAGAGCAGACCGATGCCATCACGGCATTCACGCTGACGCCGAACGCATGGAACCCGATCTATTCGCGTTCAAATCTCGTGCCCGGTACGCCCTTCACTCCGGCTGAAATTTCCTCGATCGATGAAGAAACGCGTGCGGCCTATGCCCGCCTCGACTTCGGTCTCGATTTCGATAGCGGCGCGGAATTCTCCGGCAATGTCGGCGTTCGTTACGTCGAAACTACCGTAGGCGTACGTGGAGACATCGCTTTCCCGGGCGCCGATGCGCTTGGACTGCCGCTTGGAACGGTCGTGACGGTTGCTGGCCTGCGTGACGTCTGCGCGAACGCGCCGGCCGGCACGCCGGGTCTCGATTACTGTCTGCTGTCAGATGCGCGCCTTGCGGAATTCGCTCAGGCGTTCACTGGCGAGTCGCTGGCTGACGGATCGGATGTCGTTTATGACAACTGGCTGCCCGCGGCGAACCTGCGCTTCGACACCGGAACAGGCTTCGTGTTCCGCGGTGCCGTTTCGCGCGGCCTTTTCCGTCCAGATCTCGCGGCATTCCAGACTGGCGGAACGCTCGGAAACAACACTGGCGTGCTGCGGGAAGCTGGCACGCTTGAAAGTGGGCCGCTGTTTGCGATCCAGAGCGGCAACCGCTTCCTTCAGCCAACGAGATCGTGGAACTATGACCTTTCGGCAGAGTGGTATTTCGATGATGTGGGCTCGCTGACGGCCGCCTTCTTCATGAAGGATATCGAAGGGATTGTCAGTGGTGGCGCTGAAATCCGCAATTACACGACGCCAAGCGGCGCGACCGCAGAAGTACTTTATAGCGGACCGTTCAACCGCGAAGGCGGGACTCTGAAAGGGGTCGAGGTTGCCTATCAGCAGACCTATGACTTCCTTCCGGGTGCACTCGGAGGTCTGGGCTTCCAGGGCACCTACACATATGTCGATGCGGGATCGTTCAACAATACGAACCTCGCTGGCGCTAGCCCGATTGCCCCAAGCCTGCCGCTCGAGGGTGTTTCGGAACACACCGTCAACGCCGTGCTTTTCTACGAAATGTACGGTATCTCGGCTCGTGCGGCGTATAACTGGCGGTCCGACTTCCTGATTACGCCCCGCGATGTCATCTTCCCATTCTCGCCAATCTACGGTGAGAGCACAGGGCAGCTCGACGCGTCGATCTTCTATGAGCTCACCGACAACATCAAAATCGGTGTCCAAGGTGTGAACCTGCTCGATGAAGTCACTCAGACGAGCCAGGTGATCGATTTTGACGGGACGCGAATAACCCGCTCGGCATTCCGAAACGACCGCCGCTATACCTTCCTCGTCAGGTTCAACTTCTAAAGTCGGAGCCTCATCATTTGAGTGAGGGCAGATGGGCTCCGGCGCGGTAAGTGCGTCGGGGCCCATTCTTTTTCTGGAATAGGCGCAAGGATATGCGCTATCCAGATAACGGATGGGACGATGAGATCTTTGCGAAACTGCACTGGCAGTGCCACTTTGGCAGCTGCATGTATGACGCTCGCGAGTTGCGGCGGGGGCGGCGCTTCCGGCGCGCAAGCCAGCGTATCTGCTCCCGCGCCCTCGCCAAGCACGGCAGCGGCGCCGACTGGCGATTGGCAGCTTGTCTGGTCGGATGAATTCGATGGCCCGGCGCTCGATAGGTCCCGGTGGAATTTCATCGAGGATTGCTGGGGCGGCGGGAATAATGAGCAGCAATGCTACACCGCGCGCCCGCAAAATGTTTCGCAGGAAGGCGGAATGCTGATCCTTCGCGCGCATGAGGAAAGCTGGACGGGCGCCGCCTGGCCGCCGCACATCGCGCAATATCGATCTGATCCGGACGCGCAGAACACCAAGCCGTTCACATCGGGAAAAGTCACGACGCAAGGCAATGCCAGCTGGCGATACGGGCGCATCGAATTGCGTGCACGCCTGCCGCAAGGGCAGGGAGCGTGGCCGGCATTCTGGATGCTGCCTGAAGACGATGTTTACGGCTCATGGCCGCTTTCGGGCGAAATCGACATCATGGAAACGGTCAATCTCGGCGTCGAATGCGCGGAGTGCGAACTGGGTGGCGAAAACTCGGTGCTCGGCACGTTGCATTTCGGTGATCGCTTTCCTGACAACGTCTATGCCAATCGAGAGACGTCATTCCCCGGTGTGCTGGATGGCGAGTTCCACACATATGGCGTCGTCTGGGAAGAGGGCCGTTTCACCTGGACAATCGATGGAGAGCCTTTCGGCAGTATGGAAGCGAGCGAATGGTGGACCTCCGCCAGCAGCGTCGCCAACGCCCCGTTCGACCAGGAATTCCACCTGATCATCAATCTCGCCATCGGCGGTAATTGGCCCGAAAGCGCCAATCTGGGCGGCGTATCGACAGAAGGCTTTCCCAAGCAAGTGGAAGTCGACTGGGTCCGCGTATGGCAATGTGATGCAGACCCTGCCACCGGGCGTGGCTGCATGGAGGGAAATTGAGATGGCGCGCCGTCGTCAATCGGTCACGATCAAGCATGTTGCAGCCGATGCAGGTGTGTCGCTGCAAACGGTCAGCCGTGTAATCAACAATGAAGCCAATGTCCGCCCGGAAATGAAGGAGCGGGTGCAGGCCTCCATCGACAAGCTCGGCTATGTCCCATCCATCGCGGCCCAGCGGATGAGCGGATCGCGATCCTACATCATCCTCGCGCTCAATGACCGTGAGCGCACGATCGAAGCATGGAATGCTCGTGAAGGCAGTGACTGGGTCGATCAGATGCTGATGGGCGGCATGCTCAAATGTGCCGAGCACGGCTATCGCCTGCTGTTCGAGCTGGTCGATACGCATGATGATAATATCCAGCGCGAACTGAAAGCGACAATCGCCGCGATCCAGCCCGATGGCGTTATTCTGACGCCGCCGCACTCGGATAATCAGCTGATCACGGACCTGCTCGACAAGTTCAAGATCCCCTATGCACGCATCGGATCGCGCGCGAATGGCGGCAGTATTTCGCTCACCATGGCGGATAGCCGGATGGCGGCCACGGCAACGCGCTATCTGATCGATAAGGGTCACGAGCGGATTGCGATGATCGCCGGGCCTGAAGAATATGCGGTCAGCAATCGCCGCAAGATGGGCTGGAAAGACGCGATGCAGGAGGCAGGCCTGCCGACTGAAGGCCTGTGCGAACGCGGCGATTTCTCTTTCGCATCGGGAGAGCGCGCGGCGCGGTCGCTGCTGCAAAAATCATCCCGGCCAACGGCTATTATCGCCAGCAACGACCAGATGGCTATGGCGACAAACTCCGTCGCCCATTCGCTCGGGCTTCGTGTGCCGGGGGATGTTTCACTAATTAGTTTCGACAATTCGCCAGTGGTCCGTTTCATCCAGCCAGCTCTTACAGCCATCGACCAGCCGGTTGCTGAAACGGTTGGCCGCGCTGTCGAATTACTGATTGCAAAGCAGCGCGGCGAGGAATTGCCGGAAATGCCGGTGGTGATCGAAGGCAAGCTGATCGAGCGCGAATCCGTCGCCTCGCCCGCCAAGCTGCGCCTGCATGGCTGATCAGGATAGTGGACGTGCCGCAGTAAAGCGCCAGTCCACCCGCTTTCTCTTGCTTTATGCGCTGGCGGTGGCGGGCGGCGCGGTCGCCTATGTGCCTTTCCTTACCATCCTGCTGCCTGTTCGGGTCGAGAGCATGGCAGGAGGGGAAAGCGTCGGCTGGCTTGCCTATGCCGCTTTTGTCGGGGCAATTGCCGCGAGCGTGGCGAATATCGGGTTTGGCTGGCTATCGGATCTGACACGCGACCGTCGCTACTGGATACTGGGCGGTCTTGTGATCAGCAGCATTTTGCTGGTCGCCTTACGCTCTGCGGATGATCTGGCGACTTTGCTCGGCTTGCTCGTCTTATGGCAATTGGGGCTCAACATGATGCTGAGCCCGCTTGCGGCTTGGGCGGGCGATACCGTGCCCGATCAGCAGAAGGGCCTGCTGGGCGGCTTGCTCGCATTTGCGCCCGCCATGGGGGCTCTAAGCGGTGCGGTGCTTACAATTCCCGGCATGCTGAGCGCAGACATGCGCATGGTTGCGGTCGCTGCAATCGTGGCGACGTGCGTTTTGCCTGTGCTCTTGTTTGGAAGGCCGGTCGCCCTTCCGGACTTGCTCGCGGCCACGACCTCGCAGCGCAACCTGCACTCGGGCGACCGCCGCCGTCTGGTCGCGCGCATGTGGGTCGCACGCCTGCTGGTGCAGATCGCCGAGGCGGCGCTGTTCGCTTATCTCTATCTCTGGCTGCGATCGATAAATCCGGACATTGGAGATGATGATGCGGCGCAGATTTTCTTCGGCGTGCTTTTCCTGACAGTGCCGGTCAGCATGCTGGTCGGCCGCTGGATGGACCGCAATGACCGGCCGATCTTTCCTCTCGGCATTACCGCGGGGATAAGCGCGCTCGCACTCCTCGGTATGGCCGCCGCGCCCGATCTGGCACTGGCTTTGGCAGGTTACGCGGTGTTCGGTCTTGTCTCGCACGTCTTCCTGTCGCTGCACACCGCACAGACGCTGCGTGTGCTGCCGCGCCCGGAAAGCCGTGGGCGCGATCTCGGCATCTTCAATCTCACCAATACGGTGCCGTCACCGATCATGTCCGTGCTGACGATTATGCTGGTGCCGGTGTTCGGATTTGCAGGATTGTTTGGCTTGCTGGCAGGCCTTTCGGGTCTGGCGTGCGTTATCCTCCTGACAGCCAAGAGAGCGTCAAAAACGTGAAATGACTGCTTGCCTTGGTAGCCCTGCGGTGTAAAACCGGATCAATTGAGAACGTTCTCAATCGGGGAAACTGGAGAGAGGTTTACTATGCGGTCGGGATTGAATTTGCGGGCGAGTGTTGCCGGAACTGTCTTGGCATTGGCTCTTGCGGGCTGTGCTACGACACCTGTGGCAGAGCCGCAGGCAATCACCGAGACGGCGAGCCTTTACGGCGATGAGGATGCGTATATCGCCGATCTCGTCTCGCGCATGTCGCTTGAGCACAAGATCGGCCAGTTGATCCAGCCGCAGATCAATTCTTTCACCCCTGAAGACATGGAGCGCTATCGCTTCGGCAGCTATCTGAATGGCGGTAATGGCGGCCCTTATGGCGACGAATTCGCGCCTGCTTCCGAGTGGCTGCGCTATGCCGATGAAATGTACGCCGCATCGGTTCAGCCGCTGCCGAATGGCGAACCGGTAATCCCGACGATGTGGGGTACGGACGCAGTTCACGGCCACACCAATGTGGTTGGCGCGACGATCTTCCCGCACAATATCGCGCTTGGCGCTGCAGGCGATGCCGATCTGGTCCGCCGGATCGGTCAGGCGACTGCCGTCGAAATCGAAGTCACCGGCATCGACTGGAATTTCTCTCCCACCGTCGCTGTCGCGCGGGACGATCGGTGGGGCCGGACATATGAAAGCTATTCCGAGAACCCCGATCTCGTCGCCGAACTCGGCGCTGCACTGGTCGAGGGCTTGCAGGGCGCGCGCGGCGCGGATGATTACCTCGGCACCGGCCGGGTGATCGCGACCGCCAAGCACTTCTTCGGCGATGGCGGCACCGAACAGGGCGTCGACCAGGGCGATGTGAATGGCGATATCGATGAGCTTCTGGCTCTGCACGGCCGCCCCTATCCCGCGACAATCGATGCCGGTGTCGAGACGATCATGGCGAGCTTCAACTCGATCAATGGCCGCAAGATGCACGGCAATGAAGCGCTGCTGACGGATGTGCTGCGCGGCGAAATGGGTTTTGATGGCCTGGTGGTGGGTGACTGGAACGGTCACGGCCAGGTGCGCGGTTGCACGGTGACCAATTGTCCGCAATCGCTGCTTGCAGGGCTCGACATCTACATGGTGCCCGATGACTGGCGCGAACTGACGCAAAACCTGATCGCGCAGGTGAATGACGGCACCATTCCCATGGAGCGCGTCGATGAAGCGGTGACCCGCGTGCTGCGCGTCAAATACCGCGCCGGCCTGCTCGGGCCCGATGCTGTGCGCCCATCGGAACGCGGCGTTGCAGGACAGTATGAATTGCTCGCATCGCCTGAACACCGCGCACTGGCGCGCGAAGCCGTGGCGCGTTCGCAGGTAATCCTGCAAAATGACGGGATCCTGCCGCTTGTTGCTGGTTCCAATGTGCTTGTTGCAGGCTCTGCTGCCGACGACATCGGTCAGGCCTCCGGCGGCTGGACTCTGGAATGGCAGGGTGGCCTCGAAGGCGAAATGGGCGCGGACGCGGGTATCGCTGACCGCCTTTTCCCCAATGCCGAATCGATCTGGGAAGGCTTGGAAGAAGCGATCACCAGCAATGGCGGAACAGCAACGCTTTCCGAAGATGGCAGCTTTACGACGCGGCCCGATGTTGCCGTCGTCGTGTTCGGTGAGAAGCCTTACGCCGAATTCGCAGGCGACCAGCGCGATCTGGCCTTCCGCGACGAGGAAGGGCTCGAACTGCTGCGCTCGTTCGAAGAGCAGGGCATCCCGACCGTTGCCGTTTTCCTTTCCGGCCGTCCGCTGTGGATGAACCGCGAAATGAACGCCTCCAACGCCTTTGTCGCATCTTGGCTTCCGGGAAGCGAAGGCGGCGGTGTTGCAGATATTCTGACCGGTGCAGTGCAGGCGACGGGCCGCCTGTCCTTCAGCTGGCCGAATGACTGCATCGGGACGCCGCTCAACCAGGCGGAAGGCGCGCTGTTTGCTGTCGGCTACGGCCTTTCCACCGGTGAGACCGGCTCACGCGGAGAGCTTGGCGAAAGCTGCAGCCTGCTGGAAGTGGGCGCGGGTTCGGAAATCTTCGGATCGGGCCGCCTCGCTGACGGGGCGCTGGTCTATGTTTCCGGCAATGCGCTCGGCAATGATAATGAGATGCTGCCCAATTTCCGTGGCTCATCCGAAGCTGCCGGGATTAGCGTGCGCGGCTATGACCGCAATGCGCAGGAAGACTCGCGCGAAATCGAAATGTCCGCCGGATCGCGCCTCGCCATCCTGCAGGAAACGGACGGCGGCGGCGCATGGCGCCTGACCTATGAAGTCGATACGCGCCCGACTGCGCCCGTATCGCTGCTGATGGCAACGCCCGATGGGGAGCCGAGTGTCCTCGATGTCACGATGGAATTCCAGAATGCGCACGGGAAGGGCTTCCGCGAAATGATCCTGACCGAAGCCTGTTTCGGTGAAACGGGCAATATCCTGGGCTTCATGACCGAAGCCGATCTGACTTTGCGCATCGCGGAAATTCGCCGCGAAGATTTGCCAGAAGGCACCGAGTGCTCGTTCTGAACACTTGAATTTAGGGACTGGATTTAACGCGGGGCGCTTGTCACAAAGCGTCTCGTTTGTGGGGAGAAGATAATGGCTTTAGCGCCTGATGTGTCGAGCAGCACCGATCCAAAACCGGTGATCGACGATGATACACCGCCGGTGAATGCACCGGGTCTGAATTACTTCGTGATGGGCCTTTTCTTTATCTTCGGCGGGATCACCTCGCTGAACGATGTGCTTATCCCGAAGCTGCGCGAACTATTCACGCTCTCCTACACAGAGGCGATGCTGATCCAGTTCTGCTTCTTTGCAGCCTATCTGGTGATCGGCATTCCGGGGGCAAAATTGGTCAAGAAGATCGGCTATATGCGCGGGGCAGTCTTCGGGCTGTGCACGATGATTATCGGCTGCCTGCTCTTTATCCCGGCGAGCCAGACGGCGACCTACGCCATCTTCCTTGGCGCCCTGTTCATCCTAGCGAGCGGGGTGGTCATTGTGCAGGTGGTGGCGAACCCGCTCATCAGCTTGCTCGGGCCGCCATCGACGACGCATAGCCGTTTGACCTTCGCGCAGGCGTTTAATTCGCTTGGCACGACAGTTTTCCCGATTGTCGGTGCGGCAGTCATACTTGGCAGCCTCGCAGATGTATCGGCGGATGAGTTGGAAGGCGCGGCGTTGCAGGCCTACCGCGCAGCTGAAAGTGAAGCGATTTGGCAAGGCTACCTTGGCGTTGCCGCATTGATTGCGCTGGTCGCTGTCGCCGTTTGGCTCTTCCGCAATCGGTTGCCGCATGATGCAAAGACGATGGGCGAGGGCGATCTTGTCTCGAACAGTCGTTATCTCATCGGTCTCGCGCTGGTGGCCCTTGGTGCGTTTCTGTCGCTGCAGGTCAATGCATGGCTTGGTGTCCTCGCCATTCTCGCCGCACCCGCACTGTGGCTTTACGACAATGATCTGCTGAAGCGTGCACGTTTCAGCTTCGGCGCATTGTGCATCTTTCTGTACGTCGGTGCAGAAGTCGCGATCGGTTCTATCGTCATCAATTACCTGTCGACCGAACGCGTGTTGGGTGAACCGGAAAGCGTCATCGGCTGGATGATCGGCCTCTACTGGGGCGGCGCGATGGTCGGCCGCTTCATCGGATCATGGGCGTTGCGCGTCTTCAGCCCGGGCAAGATCCTTGCCTTCAACGCCATCGGTGCGATCACGCTGATCGTGATTTCGGCCAACACCGCCGGTGAAATCGCTGCCTATACGCTGCTGGCAGTCGGCCTGATGAACTCGATCATGTTCCCGACGATCTTCTCGCTGGCTTGTGAGAAGCTGGGCCCGCGTGCAGCCGACGGATCGGGCATTATCAATGTCGCCATCTTCGGCGGCGCAGTCGTGCCGCTGCTTTACGGTGTCGTGGCTGATGCAACGGGCGGCAATCTCGCCCTCGCCATGGTGATCCCGGTAGTCTGCTACGCAATTATCGCCAGCTTCGGCATCTTTGCCCGGCGGCCTGCCGCGGCCTAAGTAGGCGCGAAGCTGACGATAAAAAAAGGGCGGCGATCATCCAGACCGCCGCCCCTTTTCGTTTTAGCTGCTGACTAGCTCTAGCGGCGCGCGACCCGCTCGCCGGTCACGGAGCCCATGTTCATCAGCACCTGCTGGTGCGGCATGCCATCGCCGCCGCGATCGACGATGATGTGCTGCCAGCCGGGTGTCTGCGTATCGCGGAAATCTTCGGCATCGGTCGCGAGCGGTTCTTCCAGCACCATGGTGTAGAATTCGCGGCGCATATATTCGGACAGCTCGCCGGCTTCGACAGCGCGGTCTCCGTTGAGATCGGCCCCGCCTTCCAGCGCAGCGCGGAAGATGTGGCTGATATAGCCGCCTGCCTTCTCGCCCGTGGCGACAAGGCTCAGCACATCTTCGTCAGAGCTGAAAATGCCCATGCGATTGTTGCGCTGACGCACGACATTGTCGAACCCGCCAGCAAAGCAGGCATCGATAACTAGCAGCGTGCGGGCATCGATATTCTCGAACATCTCGGCCAGTTCGTAATCGAACAAGGCGGTATCGAAGAGTTCGATCGTCTCTGCGCTGCCGTCGCGCTCGGTTGTCATGTTCTCGACTTTCTCGCCGTGGCCGGAGAAGAAAACGAGCAGCAAGTCGTCATCGCCCATCGCGGCATTCAGACTGCTGAGCGCCTCGGCAAAATTTTCGCGGGTCGCCTGGGCGTTGACCAGAGTGACGCTTTCCGGAGCAAGCATGCCTGCATCGCGCAGGGCAGCGGTGACCCGGGTCGCGTCTTCATCGGTGCGGTTAAGCGGGCTGATCCGCTCATAATCGGCCACACCAACGCTCAGAGCGAACACACGCGCATTTCCCGAAGCCGGGCGCACAGTGCGCACGCTGGTGTCTGCAGGGCGGATCGTCAGAGAGTATTCGCCCGTTTCGCCCGGGGAGAAGCTGCTCGCCGCGACGTGATAGGTTCCATCGGTCGGAAGAGTGATGGACAAGCGGCTGTCGAAGCTTTCCGACGCATTGTAATCGTCATTGCTCTCCTGACGGCCATCGGGAAGGTAAACCGAAAGCACTGTATCGACTTCGGGAGCGCCCAGGTCGAAAGTCACGCTCTCTCCAGCACGGCCGGTGAAGGCATAGTAATCGACATATTGCCCTGTCAGCGAGGTCTGGTCGTTTTGCCTTAGAGTGCCGGTAATAGTCTGGCCCATGGCGATGGCCGCAGCGCCGCCGGGGGCGGGATTGGCCGGATCCATCGCGGCAAGGCGGAACGGTCCGCTGCCCTGATTGCCGTAAGCTCCGACCACGAGACGATAGGTGCCATCGGCGGGCAGGACCGTCTCGATCTCACTGTTGAGCGTACCGCCGCTCGGCGCGTCGTCATTCTCTTCGCTGAACCCGCCGGGGCCGGTCATGCGAAGCACGGTGTCGAACTGCGAGGAACTTAGCGCGATGCGCACGCGCTGTCCTGCGCGGCCTTCCAGCGTGTAAGTCGCGGTACCGCGATCCAGATTGCCGGAGACGCCTTCGCCTAGTGCGATCGCACCGCCTGAACTGCGCATGGCTCGGTTGCTGGAATCGGGTTTGCGGTCCTGCTTGGATGCGCTCAGCCCTGTATCAGCTGTCGGTGAAAATGTCTGCGCGGCGGCCGGTGCCAGCATCAGCACAGCCGCCATGGCCGCAGCGGAAAGATAGCCTGCTTTCGTCATAAATTGCCCCCCAATTGATAGCGTTTCCGTTCATCAATAGCTACATAATGATGAACGGAAACCGAATGGCTTTTGGTTGAAGTGTGTTTAGCCCTCGTCTCGCATCCAGGACAGGATCGGCTTGCGTGCTGCCTGAGCCTCATCGAGACGCGCGCGCGGTGCGTGATGCGGCGCCGATTTCAGCGCCTCATCGCCGGCCTTTACGCGCTCACCCAGTGACTTCATCGCCATGATGAATTGGTCAATGCCCGCTTTGCTCTCTGTCTCGGTGGGTTCGATCAGCATCGCGCCATGCACCACCAGCGGGAAGTACATAGTCATTGGGTGAAAGCCTTCGTCGATCAGGCCCTTGGCAAGATCGAGTGTGCTGAACCCTTCCGCAAAGCCTTCATCGCTGAACAGCGCTTCGTGCATGCACGGTCCGCTTGCCGCGAACGGCGCATCGAAATCACCTTCGAGCTGGCGCAGGATGTAGTTGGCGTTGAGCACTGCATCGCCTGCAGCCGTTCGCAATCCATCCGCCCCGTGGCTGAGGATATAGGTCAGCGCGCGGCTAAACATGCCCATCTGCCCGTGGAACGCGGTCATCCGGCCAAAGGCGCTGGTGTGGTCGTACTCGTCGGCGTTCTCTTCCTCGACCAGGTGGATGTAGCCATCGTCGGTCCGTGCTGTGAACGGTAGCGGGCCGAAGGGCGAGAGCGCCTCGGACAGCACGACCGGGCCCGAGCCCGGTCCGCCGCCGCCATGCGGGGTGGAGAAGGTCTTGTGGAGGTTGATGTGCATCGCATCCACGCCAAGGTCACCCGGCTTCACACGCCCCATGATCGCGTTGAAATTGGCGCCATCGCAATAGACGAAACCACCTGCTTCATGCACCGCGTCCGAGATCGCCTTCATGTCGCGTTCGAACAGGCCGCATGTGTTTGGATTGGTGATCATCACCGCCGCCACATCGGGGCCAAGCCGCTCCTTCAGAGCTTCAAGATCGACGCGGCCATCTTTGTTGGCGGGAATATCCTCGGTCGCATAGCCTGCAAAGGCCGCAGTCGCCGGGTTCGTGCCATGCGCGCTTTCAGGAACCAGCACGACTTTGCGCGCATCGCCGCGCGCTTCCAGAGCGGCGCGGATACAAAGGATGCCGCAGAGCTCACCATGTGCGCCTGCCTTTGGGCTCATGGCAACGCTATGCATGCCGGTGAGTTCGATCAGCCAATGCGCAAGCTCGTTCATTGCGCCGAGCGCGCCTTGCACCGTATCGGTCGGCTGCATGGGATGCACATCGGCGAAGCCAGGCATGCGCGCGACCTTCTCGTTGAGGCGCGGATTGTGCTTCATGGTGCAGCTGCCTAGCGGGAAGAAGCCAAGGTCGATCCCGTAATTCTGGCGGCTGAGGCGCGTGTAGTGGCGTACCGTCTCCGGCTCGGACAGGCCGGGAAGGCCGGTGCCTTGCTTTCGCCCGAAATCGCCAAGGCGGCTCGGCAGATCGGTCGGTGTTTCGGGCAGGTCCACAC
Organism: Aurantiacibacter sediminis; assembly: GCF_016019885.1. Taxonomy (GTDB): domain Bacteria; phylum Pseudomonadota; class Alphaproteobacteria; order Sphingomonadales; family Sphingomonadaceae; genus Alteraurantiacibacter; species Alteraurantiacibacter sediminis. Next base: position 813,379 of record NZ_JAEANY010000001.1, read on the forward strand.
CGCAAGTATCGGTGCCGCCGATTTCGAAGATCAGCGCCTCTTCCAGCATCAGTGCCTTGTTGCCGGTGACGGTGGGGTGCTCGCTGCCATCGGATGCGACAGGCGTTCCGGGCTTCCACCCGCTCTGGTTGATCGGCTTGTTCATGACAGCTTCTCCTCAAGCGCAGAGGCAAGGGTTTCGATATCCTCCACCGTGGTCGTCTCGGTCACCGCGACGATCAGGCCGTTGCAATCGTCATTCGGGAACAGGCGGCCCAGCGAGACACCTGCAAGAATGTTCTGTTCGGCCAGATCGCGCACCAACTGGCGCGCATCGGCATCGAAGATCAGTGTGAATTCGTTGAAGAAATGATCGTTCAGCACGGTGACGCCCGGCACCTTGGCAAGGCGATCGGCTGCGATGCAGGCAAGGCGGTGGTTCTCAGCCGCGAGGCCCTTCAATCCCTTGTCGCCCAACAGGGTCATATGGATCGAGAAAGCGAGGGCGCACAGGCCGCTGTTGGTGCAGATGTTCGACGTGGCTTTCTCGCGGCGGATATGCTGCTCGCGTGTTGAAAGCGTCAGCACGAAGCCGCGCTTGCCATCGGCATCCACAGTCTCGCCGCAAAGGCGACCCGGCATCTGCCGCACCATCTTGGGATCGCTGATTGCGAACAGGCCGAGATAGGGCCCGCCAAACTGCAGGCCGACACCCAGAGCCTGACCTTCACCAACCACGATATCTGCGCCGAGATTACCCGGAGCTTCCAGCGCGCCCAGAGCCACCGGCTCGGTATTCACGACGATCAGCTTGGCGCCCACTGCATGGGCGGCATCGGCGATTTTCTGCAGGTCCGGAATGCGGCCAAGAATATCGGGATATTGCACCACGACGCTTGCGGTGTTCTCGTCGATCCGCGCGATCAGCCCGTCATCATCGGGCCGCGCGGTGAGTTTGACGTTCGCGCCGGCTATCTCGTCTTCGGTGAACTTGGCCATCGTGCGCACGACTTCGGCGTAATGCGGGTGCAGCGCGCCGGAGAGGACATGGCGCTTCTTGCGCGTGACGCGCGCCGCCATCGCGACCGCTTCCCAACATGCCGTCGAGCCATCGTACAAAGAGGCATTGGCAATTTCGCAACCATACAGCTTTGCGACCTGCGTCTGAAACTCGAACAGCATCTGCAGCGTGCCCTGCGCGATTTCCGGCTGGTAGGGCGTATAGGCGGTGAGGAATTCGCCGCGCTGGATCAGGTGATCGACCGTGGCGGGCACATGGTGCTTATACGCGCCGGCCCCCAGGAAAAACGCTGCATCGGCCGCCGCAAGGTTCTGCTTCGACAGCTTCCGCATGTGCTTTTCAACCGCCATCTCGGTCGCATGCAGCGGCAGGCCTTCGATGGGGCCATTGAGATAAAGATCGGAGGGCACATCGGTAAACAAGGCATCGACGCTCGAAGCGCCGATGGCATCGAGGATCGCAGTGCGATCAGTTTCGGTCAGGGGGAGGTAGCGCATAGTTTTTATCCAATGCCCCTGCCGCAGGCGGGAGGGGAGCGAGACTTGCCGAGCGAAGCGAGCTAGTCGCAGCGGGGTGGGCCCGTACGGGCCCATGCCCACCCCCGGCCCCTCCCGCAGGCGGGAGGGGGGTTGAAAAATCACAATTCGTCGCAGAACGCCTTGTAGGCTTTGGCGTCCATCAGGCCTTCGAGCTCGCCCTTGTCGGCAATGGTCAGCTTGAAGAACCAGCCTTCGGCTTCGGGTGCGGTGTTGACGAGTTCGGGTTCGTCTTCGAGAGCAGAATTGCCTTCGAGCACTGTGCCCGCGATCGGAGCATAGACATCGCTCGCGGCTTTCACGCTTTCGACCACTGCAGCTTCAGCACCCTTGGTGAATTCCGCGCCAGTGTCCGGTACCTCGACGAAGACGACGTCGCCCAATTGTTCCTGCGCAAAATCGGTGATGCCGATGATTGCGGTCTCACCGTCGACTTCGATCCACTCATGCTCTTCGGTAAAGTAACGTGCCATGCTGCTCAGGCTCCTTTGCGGTGGTATTTGTGCGGGACGAAGGGGAATGGCACGGTCTTGGCCGGCAAACGCTTGCCGCGCACTTCGATTTCAAGATCGGTGCCCAATTCGCAATACGGGTTTTGGACATAGGCCATGGCGATGGGATGGCCGAGCGTGGGCGAGAAACCGCCGCTGGTGACGTGCCCCACTTGCTCATCGCCGGAATAGACAAAAGCCCCTTCGCGCGCGGGCTGGCGGCCTTCAAGGGCGAGTCCGATGCGCGTATGCGTACTGCCACCGTCGAGCCGCGAAATGGTTGCCGCATGGCCGAGATAGCCGCCGGTCTCGCGCCGCGCCTTGGCGATGGCGAAGGTGAGGCTTGCACTCACGGGATCGGTTTCGAGGCTCAGGTCATGGCCATAGAGTGGCAACGCAGCCTCCAGCCGCAGCGAATCACGCGCGCCAAGGCCAGCAGGTTTCACTCGCTCGTCTGCCACTAGCGCATTGGCGAGGTCTTCAACCTGGCCTTCATGGATCGAAATCTCGAAGCCGTCCTCACCGGTATAGCCAGCGCGGCTTACCCAGACATGCTGATCCTTGAACTTGAAAAGTCCCGCGGTCATGAAAGTGAGATCGCCGACACCGGGAATGATGCTTTCCAGCACATCCGCTGCTTTCGGGCCTTGCAGGGCGAGCAAGGCAAAATCATCGTAATGAGTCAGCGTGATTTCGTCCGGGAGGTGCTCGCGAAGGTGGGCAATATCGTCCCACTTGCAGGCACCGTTGACCACCAGCGCGAGATGCGGCCCGGCGTTGGTAACGATCAAATCATCGATGATGCCGCCTTCATCGTTCAGCAGCAGCGAATAGCGCATCTTGCCTTCGCCAAGATTGGCGATGCCGTTGGGCAGCAGCTTCTCCAATTCCTGCGCGGCATTGTCACCGCTCATCGAAAGCTGGCCCATATGGCTCACGTCAAAAAGGCTGACGGAGCTCCGCGTCCAGTCGTGCTCTGCCTTGATGCCCTCATACTGGATCGGCATCTCATAGCCTGCGAAGGGGACCATGCGGCCACCCTGTGCGCGGTGCCAGGCATCCAGCGGAAGCTTTTCCGGCGCCTGTTCTTCAATTTCGGTTTCGGTATCGCTCATCAACAGGTCACTTCCAGCGCAGGGCACGGTTTGGCGACGCCCGCATGCCGGACGCCTTCACCATGCCCCCTCTGTCTTCGAGACCTGAGAGATTCCGGCGTGGCTTGAAAAGCGAACGCCTTACTCCTTCGGTGGTGCCCGCCGAGGCGGACACGCTTTCCAGAGTGTCTGTGCCAGCTGCGCGGTCCCTGTGACCTGAGAGTTTCCGGGGCGGTTGCTCCTTCGGTGCCTCCATAAAATGGAGAGCTCTCCCGCGCATCTGCCAAACGAAGAATCATTTACCAGACGCAGCGGCTTTGCGCGATTGTCTGGGCGTGGTCAATTGCCAATGGAAAAGCGCGAACACGTGGGTGAAAGGCCACCCGCGCAGCCCCCTGTGCCACGCTGCGTGTTGCGCGCGTTCATAATTCGGTCGTGAAGGGGCTGCTAATTCCGGCCTGCGATCCTTCTCAAGGCAGGGGTTAAGCTTTTAGCCTCCTCATGATAGGGCGCGCGCGATGCCGTGGCTTTGAGGATGTGACCGCCATTTTGACAAATCTTGCCGATGAAGAGGCGCTGATCAAAGCGGCCTATGGCGTGGTTTCGCGGCCGCAGCGGTTGATCGATCTTTTGCATGCTTTGCAGGATAATCGGGTCGTCAGTTCCGACGATGTCGAGCCGCTTGCCGATCATTTTGCGCAGGTTACGGAGCTGATTACCGAAGTAGACGAAGAAGTCGGCCGCGATTTTTCCAACTTTCACGGTATCTCCGCTTCCCCCGGTGAAGTCGCGAAGAAAGAGGTGTTCGACTCGCAAGTGCAGCTTTCTCTGGATCGGGATGGGAAAGTTGTATCCTACGATCCGGCGGTCTTCGGCGTGGAGTGCTTCGAAGAAGGGCCGAGTATTCCCGATTGGATGTCTGAAACGGATCGGGATGGCTTTCGAGCGATCATGGCTTCGATGCGCGCCACCGGAACGATTGCTCCCTCGCTCATCCGGCTGCTCACGCATTTCGACGATGAAACCGGTCAGCTTTTCTCGGTCGAGCCTTCGCAGCGCGATGGCATTGCCGCGGAATTCCGCAGCATTCGCCTGCGCTGGAGCAACCGCGTGGGCGAGCTTTTCGTTGAATTGTTCAAGCTCACCAAAACGCAGGGTCTTCTGGCGCGCGATATCGTGAATGGCAGGAGCGTGAAGCAGTTTGCCGAGCGGCGCGGCCGTAGTGAGGCAACTGCGCGCACCCAATTGAAAGTCCTGCTGAAAAAACTTGGTCTCAGCTCGCAGATCGAACTCGTTTCGCTCTATGCCGGGTTTCACTTCCGGATGCAGTTTCTTTCAGCAGAGGAAACAGCCGAGAGTGCCAATACCGGCCTTGTCCATACACTGCCGGATGGCAATATTCTGCCTTACGAAGTGCATGGCGATCCCGATGGTCGCCCCGTGCTTTATCTGCATGCGACGGCTGATGGAGCCTACTTCACTCCAAAACAGCAGCGCGCAGCGAAGGAGCAAGGCCTGCGCGTGATCGCGCCGTGGCTGCCATTCTACGCGGGATCTCGCTTTGAGAAGCACGGCCTTCTCACAGTCGATGCATTCGTCGATCGGCTTGAAAACCTGCTGGACGCACTGGATATCCCATCTTGCGCGATCATCACCGTGCGCGTGTCGGCTCCTTACGGTCTGCGGGCGATCCAGCGAAATCCCAAGCGGTTCACCAGATTGGTCGCGGCGGGGACGATCGTGCCTGTGAAAAGCCCCGCGGATTTCGCGCACCTCACCTTCGGCTATCGCGCGCCGATGCGATTGGCCAGAAGCGCGCCGTCCTTCGTGAAGCTTTATTTCGCAGCGGCCGCAGCCATGATGCGGCGCGGCGAGGGCGGGAAATTCCTGACGAGCCTGTATGAAAACAGCCCTGCCGATCTGCGCACGCTGGACGATCCCGATGTGGTTGAGGTGATGAAGGCATCTTTGCTGCGCACTTATGAAGAATCGTATGACGCGCCTCTCCAGCAGACTTTATTGTCATCCAGCGACTGGTCGGAATTCTGCGAGAATATTGAGGCTCACGTCACCATCATCTGCGGGCAGGAAGATGGTCTCGGAACTCCGCACCAGGTGCAAGATTTCTGTGAAAGATACGGCTTTACGCTTGAAGGACCGCTCGAAAATGTCGGCAGCCTCGCGATACACCAGGTGCCATCGCTGATTTTCGAGAGGGTTTGAAAAAAACGTTGCTCAAGGGCCCTGCAGACCCCGATTTGATGTGTTCTGATAAAGGCCGATTGCAGGGATACGAAGCGCAGTCTTGTGCGACTCAGGTCGATTGGACAGTCCGGCGATAGAGATGCCAGGTTGCATGACCAAGAACAGGCAGGATGACGAGCAGGCCAAAAAACGCCGGGATCATCGCCAAGCCGAGCAAGCCGGCCACCAAGAAAGCCCAAAGCAACAATACGCCTCTGTTGTCCCTGATCGCCTGCAGACTGGTGATGATTGCCGTCAGAACATCCACATCGCGGTGAACCAGTATGGGCAAGCTCATCACGGTAATGGCGTAAAAGCCAAGTGCCATAAGCCCTCCCACCAAGCTTCCTATCGCAAGCATCGCCAGCCCATTCGGAGTGGTGAGGATTGCGGTGGGATCGGAACCAATCCCGCTATTTCCTAGAAAAATCGCATAAACACCGTGCGCGACGATCATCCAAAAGCCGAATGTGACGAAAATAATGACGCCCATACTCAGTATTTGGTCGTCTCCGCGGCCTTTCATCGCGGATAGCACTGCTTTCCAATCAGGGCGCATGCGCGCTTCACGCAATCGGCTGACTTCGTAAAGCCCGACGGCGGTAAACGGAGCGAGGATTGGAAAACCTGCGGTGGCAGGGACCAGCCAAACCGTCTCTCCGCGGCTGATCAGAGAGTAGGATATGGCGAGCCCGCCAATCACGAAAAGCGCTGAGAGAAGCAGGCCGAAAGCGGGATAAGTCCGGTAATCCTGCCAACCCTTCTTGAGGGCCAACCAGAGGTCGGCCAATTCCAGATCATTTCTTACGAAAAACGATCGCGCCCGGGCCTGCTTCTCTTCGTCCATATCGGATAGGTGCCTCTCGATTCAGAACCGGAAATTGACGCCCACGCTGACCACCCATGGGTCGAGATCGTGTTCGGTCTCGATCGCCAATGTATCGCCGACAAACCAGCGCGCGGTGGTGTCCACGAAATAGCGTTTGGCATCGAGCGTGATACCAAAACCGTCGTCTCCGATTGGAATGTCGGCACCTGCCTGCAGCACAAAGCCGAACTCATCCGAAAGCGTTGTCTCGGTCACGCCGAGCGGGATGGTCGCAGCACCAGGCTCAACATCTATCCACCAGAAGTAGGTCGCGCCGGCGCCGACATAGGGCTCTAAGTCGCCCAGATCGAAATGGTATTTGGCGGTGAAGGTCGCCGGGATCAGCGTGCCATTGGACACAAGCTCTGCGCCGGGCAGGCCCGACACGGCATCGACATCATGCTGCGTGATGCAACAGATCGTCTCGATGGAGACATTGTCGGACACGAAATACGCGACGGCCAGTGTCGGTACGAAGGCATCGCTTGCCTCGGTTTGCGTATCGGCGGGCAGCCCCACGATATCGGTGTTGACGCTGGTGATGGCGCCATCTGGAAGCACGCCCGTGCCGAGCAGTTTGATCTGAAGATCGCCTTCTGCATCCTGCGCCTCGGCGGGGCAGGCCAGAACTGCCAGGGCAGCGAAGGCGGCGGTTGTCAGCAGTTTCATCGATCATTTCCTTTGCCCCCGCAGTGGCCACCCAATGTGGCCCAGGTATTTGCGGGGGCGTGATGATGCTCTGACGCGAAGAGGCGCGCCGATCCTTGATGCAGATCAATGTCGGCCACGTAAGTCCGTGCGACTTAGGCCCCTATGATCGAGGCCACCGAACCCTTCGCAATGTTCGCGGAAGCAATCTTGCCATCGGACCTTCCGGATGCGCTTTACATGCACCTTGGCGCCATTGCCGAGCAGTGCGAATTGGCGGCGCATGAGGTGCAAACGCACAGCGGCGATGCTGAAAAACTGATCTTCATCGCGCAAGGCAGCGCCAAGCTGGTTGCGAAGGGAGCGGGCGAGCGTGAGCAGATCATTGGCTTTCACTTCGCTGGCGATTTTCTGCGCCTGCCTTGCCCATGCGAGCACTCCTACACGCTGGTCGCCCTGGAAGATGCGCAACTGCTGGTCTTTTCTGCAAGCCAGTTTGTGGAGCTGGCGCGCGGAGAGCCGGGAATTCTCCAGCATCTCCTCGATCAAAGCGCCACGATGCTCGATCGCAGCCGGGAGAAATCCATAGTCCTTGGCCGCAAAAACGCCTGCGAACGGATGGCTAGCTTCCTGCTGTCCATGGCGCGCCGCATTGGCGAGGAGCAGGCCGACACCATTCGCCTGACCCTGCCCATGTCGCGGCGCGAAATCGGCGAGAGCTTAGGCCTGACCATCGAAACCGTCAGCCGCCAGCTTACCCTACTGCGCGATGCGCAGATCATCGAAACACATGGTCGCAACCAGGTCATCCTGCGGCATCCGGAAGAACTGCAGAAACGGTCCGGTTGGCTGACGAGGGCCAACTGACAGCAGGCAGCTGACAATTCCCATCCAAATTTGCGCCAGATCAAAGAATCGCATCGCGGCGCTTTCTATTCACTCCCCTGACAACGGACGGAGATTTCAATGCAAGCCGAAGCCGCACTGAGCCGGACGATCCTGTGGGGATTGCTGGCATTCTTGGCACTGGCGGTGGGGTTAGCCGCCGCTGATGCCGGTTTTGCCGCCCATGCAGCTATCGTGGGGCTCGTTTGCCTCTCGCTGATGATCACGAGCGCGGCGAAGTTCGATCCGACAAGCCGCCTCAATACTTTCTTCAAAGTGCCGGAAAGCCCATCGCACTATGATGACGAGCCCATTCGCTGGGGCGTTATCGCGACGATGTTCTGGGGGCTTGCAGGGTTGGCGGCCGGCCTGTTCATCGCGCTTCAGCTCACCTGGCCGCAATTGAATGTAGAGCCCTATCTGAATTTTGGCCGCCTGCGCCCGCTGCATACAAGCGCGGTGATTTTTGCCTTCGGCGGCAATGCGTTGATCGCCACCAGCTATTACGTCGTGCAGCGCACCTGCCGCACACAGCTGGCTTTCCCCGGCCTCGCTCGCTTCGTGTTCTGGGGTTACCAACTGTTCATCGTGCTGGCGGCAACCGGCTATCTGCTCGGCGTTACCCAATCGAAGGAATATGCAGAGCCGGAATGGTATGTCGACCTGTGGCTCACCATTGTCTGGGTCTGCTATCTGATCGTCTTCGTCGGCACGCTCGCAAGGCGCAGAGAGCCGCATATCTACGTCGCCAACTGGTTCTACCTCGCGTTCATCGTGACTGTCGCGATGCTGCACGTGGTCAACAACCTCTCGCTTCCGGTCAGCCTCCTCGGCGCGAAAAGCTACAGCCTCTATGCAGGGGTGCAGGATGCGCTGGTGCAATGGTGGTATGGCCACAATGCGGTGGGCTTCTTCCTCACCGCCGGCTTCCTTGCCATGATGTATTACTTCGTGCCGAAGCAGGCCGAGCGACCGATCTACAGCTATCGCCTGTCGATTATCCACTTCTGGTCGCTGATCTTCCTCTACATCTGGGCGGGTCCCCACCACCTGCATTACACCGCGCTGCCCGATTGGGCGCAGACGCTGGGCATGGTCTTTTCGATCATGCTGTGGATGCCGAGCTGGGGCGGCATGATCAACGGCCTGATGACGCTGAACGGCGCGTGGGACAAAATCCGCACCGATCCGGTCATCCGCATGATGGTGATGGCGCTCGCTTTCTACGGCATGAGCACGTTTGAAGGCCCCATGCTCTCGATCCGCGCGGTGAACGGCCTTTCGCACTATACCGACTGGACCATCGGCCACGTGCATTCGGGCGCTTTGGGCTGGAACGGCCTCATCACCTTCGCCTGCGTCTATTTCCTGGTGCCGCGGCTGTGGAAGCGGGAGCGGATGTATTCGCTGCGCATGATCAATTGGCACTTCTGGCTCGCGACGCTTGGCATCGTTTTTTACGCCGCCAGCATGTGGGTCGCCGGGATTCAGCAGGGCCTGATGTGGCGCGAATATGGCGCTGACGGATATCTCGTCTGGTCCTTTGCCGACACCGTCGCCGCGATGTTCCCGATGTATGTGCTGCGCGCCTTTGGCGGCCTGCTCTATGTCAGCGGGGCAATCCTGATGAGCTATAACATCTGGATGACGCTGGCGGGCAAGCAGCGCGAAGAAAAGGCTATGATTGATGCGGCTTACGATCCTGAAAAGGACCGACCCATCACCGATCCCGAACCCACCGCCGTTCCGGCTGAATAAGGGCCCAATGCCATGAGCATGACCGCACGTCACAAGACACTTGAACGTAACATCACGCTGTTGGCGATCTGCACTTTCATCGCAGTGTCGATCGGCGGGCTGGTGCAGATCACGCCGCTTTTCTACCTCGACAATACGATCGAGGAAGTGGACGGCATGCGGCCCTACACTCCGCTGGAACTGGCCGGTCGCGATATCTACATCCGCGAAGGCTGCTATGTCTGCCACAGCCAGATGATCCGCCCGTTCCGGGACGAGGTGGAACGCTACGGCCATTACAGCCTGGCTGCCGAGAGCATGTATGACCGGCCTTTCCAATGGGGATCGAAGCGCACGGGGCCTGATCTAGCGCGTGTGGGCGGGCGCTATTCGGATGAATGGCATGTACAGCACCTGATCGATCCGCAGTCGGTGGTGCCTGAAAGCATCATGCCGTCCTACAGCTTCCTTGCCGAGACCACTCTCGATGCGGGTGATCCGGCGGCAAACCTCGCCACCCTTCAAACATTGGGCGTGCCTTACAGCGATGAGGACATCACCCAGGCCATGGCCGACATGATCCTACAGGGCAGTGCATTCCCGGGTGCGGGGCAGGCAGAATTCAACGAGCGCTATCCCAATGCGCAGGCACGTGATTTCGACGGCGATCCGGACCGTCTGACAGAGATGGATGCGCTGATCGCTTACTTGCAGATGCTCGGCACGCTGGTCGATGTCGATAGCGCCGCCGCGCAGCAGGAATTGTCAGAGGAGCTTGGTCGATGAGCTTCTACGAAACCCTGCGGCATTTTGCCGATAGCTACGCCCTTATCGTCATGTTCGCCTTGTTTGGCCTGCTGTGCCTCTACCCGTTCCGGTCGGGTGCCGGCGAGCGCAACCATCACGCAGCGAATTCGATCTTCAAAGGAGCCGATGATGGCGACCAATAAGCGTATCGACGAGCCTACCGGCACGGAAACCGTCGGCCATGAGTGGGACGGGATCGAAGAACTCAACACTCCGCTGCCGCGCTGGTGGCTGTGGACCTTTTACCTGACGATCCTTTTCGCTGCGGTTTATGTCGTGCTGTATCCGGCATGGCCGCTTATCGACCGGGCGACCACCGGCATTTTGGGCTGGTCCAGCCGCGGCGCTCTGCAGGAAGAGCTGATCAATGAAGATCAGGCTCGCCAGGCGTTTCGCGCCGAACTGGCCGAAGTGGAAGTCGCCGATCTGCGCGATGACGAGGAACTATTCCGCCGCGCGGTTGCAGGCGGGGAAGCTGCTTTCAAAGTGCATTGCAGCCAGTGCCACGGTTCGCAGGGCGCAGGGTCGCAGACGCTTGGCTACCCCAATCTCAACGATGATGCCTGGCTGTGGGGCGGCACGCTGGAAGAGATCCATTACACCATCGAATACGGAATTCGCCAGCCGGAAGACAATGCGCGCCGCCAGAGTGCCATGCCGGCATTTGAAGGTATTCTCGACTCTGCTCAGGTGGCCGCTGTCACCCAGCATGTCCGCTCGCTTGGCGGAGAAGCCGAACCCAATGCCAATGGCGCTGCCCTGTATCAGCAGAACTGCGCTATATGCCACGGCGAGACTGGCGACGGCAATCGCCAGCTTGGCGCCCCGCGCCTGAACGATGCGGTGTGGCTGCGCGGCAGCAGCACCGCGGAAATCACACGGCAGATTCTGCAGCCGCGCATGGGTCAGATGCCTGCATGGGGCGAGCGGCTTGGCCCGGCAACGACCAAGATGCTGACCGCCTATGTCTACTCGCTGGGCGGCGGTGAGGAAGCTGCTCCTCAGCCGACTGATCGCGTGCCGGGTGAGACTGCAGAAGTTCGGCCCGCCGGAAGCGAGAACAGTGACGGATAGCACCGAACCGCGCCCCGCCGGAAAAGACGATACTGCACTGTCGAGCGCGGACGCGCGTCCCGAGGCAACGACGATGCGGCACACCGCCAGCGAGCCTGATTTCCAGCGCGAGCCGGAAAGCTATTACGAGGCGCGCAAGGCAGTTCATAACAAGCGTATCGATGGCAATTTCCGGCGCTTCAAATGGGCGGTGATGATCGTCACCTTGGCGATCTATTATATCACCCCATGGATACGCTGGGACCGCGGCGAATATGCGCCCGATCAGGCGGTGCTGGTCGATCTGGCAGGCCGCCGCTTCTACATGTTCGACATCGAGATCTGGCCGCACGAATTCTATTTCGTGGCGGGCTTGCTGATCATGGCGGGCATCGGCCTGTTCGTGGTTACCAGCGCCGTCGGGCGCGCGTGGTGCGGCTACGCCTGCCCGCAGACGGTCTGGACTGACCTGTTCCAGCATATCGACCGTTTCGTCGATGGGGACCGCAATGCGCGCATGCGGCTGGACCGGGCACCGTGGACATTGGGCAAGGTGGCACGCCGGGGCTTCAAGTGGGCGATCTATCTTTTGATTGGCCTCGTCACAGGCGGCGCGTGGATCCTCTATTTTGCTGACGCTCCGACGCTGTTTGCCGATTTCTTCAGCGGGGAAGCTGCCCCCGTCGCCTACATCACCGTGGCGATCCTCACTCTGACCACTGTCACCCTCGGCGGGTTTATGCGTGAGCAGGTCTGCATTTACATGTGCCCATGGCCGCGAATCCAGACTGCGATGATGGATGAGCACTCGCTGATGGTCACCTACAAGGACTGGCGCGGGGAAAAGCGCGGCAGCCTGAAAAAGGCTCGGAAACAACCGGAGAAATACGGCGACTGTATCGATTGCACCGAATGCGTGCAGGTATGCCCTACCGGCATCGATATTCGCGAAGGGCCGCAAATCGGATGCATCACTTGTGCGCTATGCATTGATGCCTGCGACCGGGTGATGGCCGACATCGGACGCCCGCGCGGTCTGATCGATTACGCCACGCTGGACGATTGCGAGCGCGAGGCGAAAGGCGAACCGGCGCGTTCGCCCTGGAAAGCCGTATTCCGCCCGCGCACCATGATCTATTTCGGCATCTGGGCAGCAATCGGCCTTGCGCTGCTCTTCGCACTCGGCACGCGCACCCGCACCGACCTCTCCGTCGCGGCGGATCGCAATCCGCCCTTCATGCTGATGAGCGACGGTGCGGTGCGCAATTCCTTCACGCTGAAGCTGCGCAATATGGAAAGCCGCCCCCGCGAAATGGAAATCGCGATCGAAGGCCTGCCCGGCGCAGTGCTGTGGACCGACATGATCGACCGTTCGCAAGCCGCCGCCAGCCAACGCGTCACCGTGAATGCAGACCAAGTGCGCGAAGTGCGCGCCTATGTCGCCGCGCCGCGCGGTACTCAGCAGCAAGAGTTCGCATTCAGCCTGACCGCTCTGGACGAGAAGGCCGAGAGCGATCTCGTCGAAACCCGTTTTGACACCCCGGAGGGCCCCTGATGGCGCAGCAATTTACCGGCAAGAAAATGACGGCAGTGATGGTCGGCGGCTTCGCTGTTGTTATCGCCGTCAATCTCACCATGGCGACCTTCGCCACTCGCGGTTTCAGCGGGACTGTGGTCGACAATTCCTATGTCGCCAGTCAGAATTTCAACAGCTGGCTCGATGCCGCAGACGCGCAGGAGGCGCTGGGCTGGGACGCACAGTCAAGCCGGAGTGATGGCAACCTGCTTGTGCAAACAAGCGGCCTTCCAGAAGGCGCTATCGTGACCGCCCAGGCGCGCCGTCCGCTCGGCGATCCGGAAGCTCAAAGCTTCAGCTTCGACGCAGGGCCTGATGGCGCTTTTGTTTCGACAGAGACCCTCCCCGAAGGCCGGTGGATCGTTCGCCTCACCATCACCGCAGGTGCGGAGAGCTGGGTCGCGGAGCAGCGCATCTAATGACAGTCGCCGCGCGCCTTGATCCGGCTAGTTCAGAAGCGCTGGTCGATACCCGCTTCACCGTGCCCGGCATTCGCTGTGCAGGCTGTATCGCCAAGATTGAGCGGGAGCTGCCGAAGCTGAAAGGCATCGCAAATGCGCGCGTAAATTTCTCCGCAAAGCGTGTCGCCATTCGCCATGCGGAGAACATGCCGCACGATGCGCTGACCCATGCTCTGCAAGAGCTCGGCTTCGAAGCGCAGGAATTCGACGACAATCCGCTGGGCAGTGAGGATGCGGAGGCCAAACGGCTCCAGCGCGCGCTCGCAGTGGCGGGCTTTGGCATGATGAACGTCATGCTGCTGTCGGTCAGCGTTTGGTCGGGCGCAGGCGGCGTGACGCGCGACCTGTTTCACTGGCTGTCCGGCGTGATTGCCCTGCCTGTAATCGCTTACGCCGGACAGCCCTTTTTCCGCTCTGCCTGGATGGCGCTGAAATACCGCCGCACCAATATGGATGTTCCGATATCGATCGGGGTCCTGCTTGCCACGGCCTTGAGCATTTACGAAACCATGGCTGGCGGCGGCCACGCGTATTTCGAGAGCGCAGTTATGCTGCTCTTCTTCCTGCTCGCCGGCCGCGCACTCGACGCGGCGATGCGGACACGAACCCGCGCCGGGATTGGTGCGCTTCTTTCTCGTATGGGCCGCAGCGCAATGGTGATCGCCGATGACGGCAGCTTCAGGTCGGTGCCTTCGCAAGACCTGCAACCGGGCATGACGATGGCCGTCGCCGCAGGCGAATCGCTCGCTGCCGATGGAGTGGTTGCCCAGGGTGAGAGCGCAATCGATAACGCCATGCTGACCGGCGAAAGCATGCCCGAACAGGTGAGCGTGGACAGTATTGTTTATGCCGGCGCAGTGAATTTGTCGGCACCGCTCAGGGTGCGGGTGACCGCCGCTGCATCCAACACGCTTTTGGCCGAAATCGCGCAGCTGATGGATGAGGCTGGCCAATCGCGCAGCCGATATGTTCGCATCGCCGATCGTGCGTCCCGCCTTTACGCACCAGTCGTGCACTCGCTCGCCTTGCTCGCATTCTTGGGGTGGATGACGGCAGGCGCAGGCTGGCATCAATCGCTCGTGATCGCCATCGCGGTTCTCATCATCACCTGCCCCTGCGCCATGGGATTAGCCGTGCCAGCCGCGCAGATCGTGACATCCGGCGCCCTCCTGAAACGCGGGCTGCTGGTGAAAGATGGCAGCGCGCTGGAGCGTCTGGCAGAAGTGGACATCGCCCTGTTCGACAAGACCGGCACGCTTACTCTCGGTACGCCGCGCGCTGATATTACCGCGCTCGATGCCGAGGCGCGTAGCGTCGCGCTCGCGCTTGCGCAGGCAAGCAATCATCCGCTCAGCAAGGCGCTTGCATCCAGCCTGCGGGATGCGGATGTTGAAGCAGCCAATGTGATAAGTATCAGCGAGCGAGGCGGCGATGGTGTGTTCGGCACATGGCGCGCCATCGAAGTGGCTCTGGAACGGCCCGATTGCATGCAAGCGGGATTATCCAGCCAGTTGCGGATCGGCGTGGACACGTCTGTGATCGGGTTTCACGATCCCTTGCGCTCGGACGCTGAGGAAGCGATCACTGCACTTTCTGACATGGGGATCGAAAGCCGCATCCTGTCAGGTGACCGGAGCGCGTCTGTCAGCACGATTGCCCGCGAGCTCGGCCTCCATGCGAGAGCCGGTGCCAGCCCGCAGGACAAGCTCGCCATGCTCGATCATTTGCGCAGGCAAGGGCGCTTGCCATTGATGGTCGGGGACGGGATCAACGATGGTCCCGCCCTTGCCGCTGCACACGCCTCAATCGCTCCCGGCAGTGCCAGCGATGTCAGCCAGCAGGCCGCCGACGCCGTCTTTACCGGACGCGCGCTGATGCCTGTCGCTGCTGCAATCCGCGCCTCCCGTGCTTGCATGCGCGTTGTCCGACAGAACTTCGGTTTTGCTTTCATTTACAATGTCTTCGCGGTGCCTTTGGCTCTATTCGGCATGGTGACACCCCTGATCGCGGCAATAGCCATGTCGGGAAGTTCGATAGTCGTCGTGGCGAACTCCTTGCGCTTGGCGAGGCTAGCGCGATGAGCGGCCTGCTGATCCTCATTCCGGTCGCGCTCGGGCTCGGCCTGCTCGGCCTCATCACATTCTTCTGGGCGATGCAGCAAGGGCAGTTCGAAGATCTCGACGGCGCTGCCCAGCGTGTGCTGATAGACGATGAGGAGCCCGAAGAATGAACGGCGCGGCGATCGCCCTCGTTGCGATTGCGCCCATCGCGCTTGGGCCTCTGCCCGAAGCGCCACCCGTGCTGGTGACCACCCTGTGCGCCAATGGCGGAACGGCTGTGATCGAGATCCCGCTAACCCCGCGCGAGCCTTCACTTCCGGATTCCTGCGAGGCGCAGGCTTGCCATGCTGCGGGCCGCGAAAAGAGTTTGATCCAGCGCAAAGACGGCTGATCGCAGAAACCGGATAGGGATCGCATGTGGCCTTATCATCCAGACCTGCTCGCAACGCCTGTTCCGCGTTATACCAGCTATCCCACCGCCGCTGAATTCGGCGAAATGCACGCTGCGGATTACCGCGCTGCGCTGGAAGATGCGAGCGGGCCGGTCTCGCTCTATCTGCACATCCCGTTCTGCGAGAAGATCTGTTTCTATTGCGGATGCAATACCGGCAAATCCAATCGTCAGCAGCGGCTGCAATCTTATCTGGAGGCACTGCATAGCGAGATCGAATTGGTCGCCTCGCTGCTTCCGAAAACGGCATTCGTCACGCGCATCAGCTTCGGAGGCGGCAGTCCCAATGCCATTTCACCGATCGAGATGCTGCGATTGGTCGACGCTCTGACGGTCAATTTCCAGCTCGATAACCCGGTGTTTTCGACGGAGCTCGATCCGCGCACGATGAGCGCCGACTGGGCCGAGGCAATCCGCGCCATTGGGTTCGAACGGGCAAGCCTCGGCGTCCAGACTTTCGCTCCGCAATGTCAGATAGCGATAGGGCGCGAGCAGAGCGAAGATCTGATCGTTCGGACAGTAGACTGGCTGCGCGATGCAGGCGTCACTTCGCTCAATTTTGATTTGATGTACGGCCTGCCAGGCCAGACGCGCGATGATTTGCTGGACAGCCTGCAGCGCACTCGCGTGCTCGGTGCCGATCGTATTGCGCTTTTTGGTTATGCCCATGTCCCGCATGTCGTTCCGCGCCAGAGGGCTATCGATGCATCTGCACTGCCCGATCCGGCGACGCGCTTCGCGATGGCCGATCTGGGATTCACCTATCTTGTCGGGCGTAGCTACGTTCCGGTCGGTTTCGATCATTTCGCCAAGGCGGGCTCCGACCCGGTTGCGCGCGCCGCTTTCGATGGGCGCGTCAAACGCAATTTTCAGGGATTTACCGATGACCCATCCGAGACCTTGATTGGTCTCGGGGCTTCCGCAATTTCATCATTCCCCAATTTGCTGGTGCAGAATGAGAAAAATACGGGTCGATATCGCATGTTGGCTTCTCAAGGCCAGCTGACGGTGTCGCGGGGCATCGGGAAGTCGCCTGCCGATCAGACCACTGCGGCACTCATCGAGTCGCTGTTGTGCCACGGGCGCGCGATTCTTCCGGTGGAGCAAATGGCAGAGCTCCGAACCGCCCTGTGCCCGTTCACGGTGCGAGGGTTGGCTTCGCTCGACGGGAATGTCCTGACTATTACACCTGATGGCCTGCCCTATTCCCGCACCATAGCAGCATTGCTCGATCCCTATCGCACGCAATCGAGACGGCCATTTAGCGCGGCGGTGTAGCAGATCCGGAGGGTTGGGCGATTTCGTGTGTAGAGGCGAGTCTAAGCGAACTGCAAAAATAGTAGTTGCGACCGATCTGCGCTCTTCACACGGATCATGCAGCAAGTTGCGGAGACGGAGGGATTGTCCTCCGCTGCGCTCCGGACATCTCCGCCGCGTTGCGGCTCCGATTCCGAAACGAGGCTCCTTCAGCCTATCCCTATCCGCCACCAGCCTCCACGCTTCGCGCGGAGGCCACTGGCGGAGACGGAGGGATTCGAACCCTCGATACCCCGATAGAGGTATGGTTCCTTAGCAGGGAACTGGTTTCAGCCACTCACCCACGTCTCCGGACCTGTGTGGCAAGTGGCGCGCTATAACGAGGGGTGGAGCACGCTTCAAGAGGCGTTTCTGCTATCTCCGAACTTCGCGGATTGAGCGCGTGGGCGGATTCGGTTCATCGCAAAACGGATTCGCTTCGCCGCCTATTCATTGCTGCTTCAGCCGCAGGGGATTCTCATGGGTGCGCAAAGCCTTGCCCGTACCGGGATCGGAGATTGGCCATGACAACAGGTTTCACCGCTGCAATCCGCGCGACCGCGCTTGCCGCCCTCACGCCGCTGGTCGCGGCATTTTCCGTGCCGGTCTTGGCGCAGGATATGGAAACGGTCGATCCCAATGTTGTGATCGATGGTGACCTTCTCGACTCTCAATCGGACGATCAGGTGACGGGCGACACCGCAACTGACGATTCCTCCGCTTACACCGGCGCCTACGATCTGAGCGAAGCTACGCCTCGTTATCAGACCGAAGATACGACTGATCCGGGGCAATCCACGGACGCGCGCCCCGTCCTCGACCTCCCGCCGATGGAAGGTGAGGGCGAGCAAGTCGCGACAGTCGATACCGAACCCTTCCCTCCGGTCGACGATCCGGAGACGGTCTACGGTGAAGACGATCTGATCGGAGCCGCTGAGGGTCTCTTCGGACGCGGTGCGGAAGGGCTTGCTCGCCTGATCCAGGACATTCTGGCCGATCAGGGCGAGCCCAATGGATACATCGTCGGCCGCGAAGGCAGCGGAGCTTTCATCCTTGGCGTACGCTATGGCTCCGGCACGCTCTATCATGCGGTCGAAGGCAACATGCCTGTGTATTGGACCGGCCCCTCGATCGGCCTCGATGCCGGCGCCAATGCCGGGAACACCTTCGTGCTCGTCTACAATCTTTACGACACTGAAGAGCTTTACGAGCGTTTCCCCGCAGGCGAGGGGCAGGCCTATTTCGTCGGCGGCTTTACCGCGAGCTATGTGCGCCGTGGCGATATTGTGCTGATCCCGATCCGTGTAGGAGCGGGCCTGCGGCTGGGGATCAATGCGGGCTATATGCGCTTCTCCCGCGAGCAGCGCTGGCTGCCGTTCTAAAATCGCGCTTTCAGGGCGCATAGCAATTCGCAACGGAAATTGGCGTCAGAAGCCTTGCGATGATTTGCGCAGAGGGGCATTGCGCTGTGCATGCTGAACAGACTCGAAGAACAAGCCCCTGATGCCCTGCTGGCCCTCATCAAGCTTTTCACAGCCGATGAGCGAGCGGACAAGATCGATCTGGGCGTGGGCGTTTACAAAACCGCCGACGGCGCAACGCCGGTATTCGAGGCGATCAAAGGCGCGGAGCAGCGCTTGGTCGATACGCAGGACAGCAAATCCTATCTCGGGCCGGAAGGCGATCTCGGCTTCGTCAATGGCCTCATCCCGCACATCTTTGGCGATGCCGCGTCTGACGATGGGCGGATGGACGGCATGCAGACGCCCGGCGGGACTGGCGCAGTTCGCCTTGCCCTCGCACTCGCACAGAAAGGTGGCGTCACCCGCGTCCTGATGGGCACGCCGAGTTGGCCGAACCATGCGCAGATCCTTGGCGATCTGAGCCTAGAGCTGGTCGCTTTCGATCACGCAAACAGCGACGGCACCGCCAATATGGATGGACTGCGCTCGGCACTGGCGAATGCAGGAGAGGGCGATGCCATCCTGCTCCACGGCTGCTGCCACAACCCGACCGGCGTGGACTACACCCCTGCCGAGTGGGACGAGATTGCGGCTTTGCTGAAGGACAGCCCCGTCATTCCGATTATCGATCTCGCCTATCAGGGCCTCGGCCAAGGTATGGACGAAGACGCCTATGGCCTGCGCACCGTTATGGCCGCCGTGCCGGAAGTGATGGTCGCCTACAGCTGTGATAAGAACTTCGGCATGTATCGTGACCGGGTAGGCGCTTTCTACGTTCAAACTGCTGATGCGGAGACGACGTCGCGCGCGATTTCCAACGCATCGGCTTTGGCGCGCGCGAGCTGGTCCATGCCGCCCGATCATGGTGGCGCGGCGATCCGCATCATTCTGGAAGATGCCGGCCTGACACAGCGATGGCTCGATGAGCTGACATCCATGCGCGAGCGCATCGGTGAGGTCCGCTCCACGCTAGCAGCCTCCGGCACGGCGGGCAGTGTCGATCTGACGCCGCTGGGCAAACAGCGCGGAATGTTCGCCATGCTGCCGGTCTCGAAAGAGCAGGTGCAGCAGCTGCGCAAGGATCACGCGGTGTATATGGCCGGATCGGGCCGTATTAATGTGGCGGGCCTCACACTAGGCAATATCGATGCGTTCGTTGCCGCGCTTACCGATGTGACGGGTTGAGGCGAAGCGCATTCAGCTCTTCAGCGCCTGCATCCTGTGCAGATAGCGAGCGATCGTATCGACTTCCAAATTCACTTCGGAGCCTTTCTTCAGGTCGCCCAAAGTGGTCACTTCGCCTGTGTGGGGGATGATATTGAGCGTAAAATGCGCTGTGCCATCGAGTTGGTCCTCAACCGAGTTCACCGTCAGCGACACGCCATTCACGGTGATCGATCCCTTCTCCGCAATAAAAGGCGCGAGCGCGGCTGGTGCTGCAATCACAGCAATCCACGAATCGCCCGACGGCTGCCAATCGACGACCGTGCCCACTGCATCGACATGGCCGGTCACGATATGACCGCCCAGCTCATCGCCGATCCGCAGCGAGGGCTCTAGATTTAGCTCAGCGCCCTCGTCCCACATGCCTTTGGCGGTGCGGCTGACGGTTTCGGCAGAAAGATCGACAGTAAAATGCGCATCGCCTTTCGTGCCGCCTTTGTCGACCGCGGTGAGGCATACGCCGGAGCAAGCGATGCTCGCGCCGATGGAGATATCTGCGGGGTCGAAGGGGCAGGCGATCCGCAGGCGCAAATCGCCGCGCTGCTCTGCGCTTTCGATTGTGCCGATGGCCGTTACGATACCTGTAAACATGAGAGTGTTCCTAGCGCGTGCGGGTATAGATTTCGAGCGTGTCTTCACCGAGGCGAATATGGGCGTCAGACCGCCACCGACCGTGAGCGGCTCGAAGGCTATCCAGACCGAAATCGCTGACGCCTGCGCGGCCGCCTCCGATCAGGATTGGCGCGCGATATATCAGCAAGCGGTCAACGAGATCGGCCTGCAGGAATGCGCCGGCAGCGCCAGCTCCCCCTTCGATGAAGAGATAGCCTATGCCTGTGAGGCGACGAACATCCTCGGGCGAATGCACCGCTCCCCAGCCGTCGGGCGCATTGCCATGAGTGAGGACGAGCCTGTGCGGAGAGCGATTTTCCAATCCCGAAAGCCTGACATTTAGTTGCGGATCATCACTGCGCACGGTCTCGCCGCCCACCAATATTGCATCGGCGCGCGCGCGTTCGCGGTGGGTATGGGCCCGGGCTGCGTCTCCGGTGATCCACCGGCTTTCACCATTGGCCATCGCAATGCAGCCATCCAATGACATTGCGAGCTTGAGAGTTACATGCGGGCGGCCTTCGCGGAACTGCATGAGGTGGCCCGCAAGGCTTTGCTGGATCGCTTCGGAATCGATTTGCACGCACGCGACACCCGCATCCGCCAATATCTTGATGCCTGTGCCTGCCGTGCGCGGATCGGGATCGCGAGCTCCATAAACGAGACGCTTAGGCCCTGATGCTGCTAGCAGCGACGCGCAGCTCGGCCCACGTGTGGATTGGTGAGCACAGGGCTCCAGCGTCACATAGGCCGTTGCATCGCGAACCGCTTCGCCGGCCTCTTCCAATGCCATGGCTTCTGCATGCGGTCGGCCGCCCGGCTGAGTCCAGCCCCGGCCGACGACAATTCCATCCTTTATGATGATCGCGCCGACACCCGGATTGGGTGAGCTGAGCGGACGCGCGCGCTCTGCAAGTGCAGCCGCCGCCGCCATCCAGCGCGTGTCGTCAGCCTTCGGTGGCACGCGCACAATATTCCGCAACACTCAGCGCCAATTCTTCTTCGGTAGGGCCTTCGTCAACTGCGCCAGTGGCCTCACGCTCGGCTTCTGCCTGCGCTTCCATCTCGTCCACGTCGACAAAAGTAGCACGACCGAGTTGGCGATACATTTCGCGGCGCAATTCGGCGCGTTCCGCAAGCCGCGCATCGATCGCGTCCTGCAATTCCTGGTTGGCGCAATTGGTCGCGATGATTTCAGCGTCGGTCCGGTCTTCCGCGAAGGTTGAGATGTACACCAGCTCCGGTCGCGCAGGCGGGGCGCGCTCGGTGTCCGGGAGGAAAAGGAAGAACAGGCAGAATGTCGCGGCGCATGCAACGCCAAGGATCTGCCAGCGATGCGGCGTCGGCTGCCGCCAGTGCTCGGCAAAATCGGTGACTGCCCGCTTGGGCGAAATGCGGCGGAAAAATCCCTTCATGCCTCACAGATAGGCGGCCTTTGCGGCTTTCGCCAGAGTGCGTATTGCTTCGGCTCAATCGAATGCGGCGTAAAGAATGCGCCCCTGCGCTTTCAGCCATGCATCCGCTTCGTCGATTTCGCCGTCGAAGATGTCGCCGAGGAGGGCGTGGAACGCGGGCGAGTGGTCGAAATGAACCAAATGCGCCACCTCATGCGCCACGACCGATCGGCGCACATGGTCAGGCGCCATGACCAATCGCCAGTTGATGCGAATGCAGCGGCCATTGGAGCCTTCGCCCGAACAGGATCCCCACCGCCGCTTCGCCCGCGACAGCCGCAATTGCGGAACAGGTAGGCCAGCGCGCTCGCAGTAGAATGAGAGGTCGTGCGCGCAGAGCCGTAAAGCTTCGCTTTCAAGCCAGCGCTGCACGCGTCCGGTGAGGCGATCCTCCGGTCCCCCCACATAGAGCGTATCGTTCTCGTGACGGACTTGGCGACCGCCCTCGGTGTGCCACTCGAGGCTTAGTATTCCGCCGCGATAGGGCACATCGGCGCCCGGCGCGATTTCGAGTTTGGCGGGCACTTTGCCGATCTGCCTCGCAATCCAAGGTTTGCGCGCCTTGGCAAATGTGATCGCATCCAGCGTGCGACCCCAGCTTGGCAGAGTGATCCGAACCTCGCTGCCATCTGGCGCGAGCCGCATGGTCAATCGCTTGGCGCGGGCATGACGGCGAATGGCGATGGGCAGGTGCCTGCCGTCAACTTCCACGCTGGGATCCTGTATTTCCTTGCGAAGCCAATCGATCACGATTCGTCCCAATCGGTCAGATGATGTTCGAGATCGCCTGCCACCGTCTCGCTGACGCAGCGACCGGCAACACAGGCGCCCGCCTCCAGCATGGCATCGCGGCTGCCGGTGAGGAGGTAGTGCCAATCGGGCAGCGGATCGCCCTCGGCACGCAATTTATAGGCGCATGTCTTGGGAAGCCAGCGCACCTGCTGCACCAATCTGGGCGTCAGGCGCAGGCAATCGGGCACGAAGGCCTTGCGGTGGCGATAATCCATGCAGCGCGCAGTGCCTGTGTCGAGCAGTTTGCAGGCGACATTGGTCTCGTGAATTTCGCCAGTGTCGTCATCCTCGAGTTTGTGCAGGCAGCAGCGCCCGCAGCCATCGCACAAGGCTTCCCACTCCTCACGCGTCAACGCATCGAGCGGCAATTCCCAAAATCGCTCTCTCAGCGCACCCATTTCTCAAGTTCCGCAGCGACGGCTTCGGCAGATTGTTCGACCGGCAGCAGGGCCATCGGCTGGCCTTCGCGGTCGACCAGATAGCCCGATCGCGAATGATCCATCAGATAGCCGCCTTCGGCATTGGGCTCCATCTTGGTGTAATACGCGAAGTAATTCTCGGCCGCCTGCTCGATGGCTTCCGGGGACCCGGTAAGGCCGATCAGGTCGTCGGAGAAATTCGCCGTGAATTCGGCAATCACGTCCGGCGTATCGCGCTCCGGATCGACAGTTATGAAGATCGGCTGGATGTCCTCGGCAAGATCGGGATTGGCCTGCGCGAACTGCTCATATCCCTGCACCATGCGCGCGACATCGAAAGGGCAGACATCGGGGCAATAGGCATAGCCGAAATAGACCATCTGGTATTGGCCTTCGAAATCTGCATCGGTGACCTGATTTCCCGCGCTATCGACCAAATCGAATCCGCCGACCACGGCCGAATCGTACAATGGCGGTGGGGTTTGCGGCTCCGCATTGCCACACGCGACCAAAGTCACGGTGGCACTGAGAGCTGCGACTGCTTTAAGAGTAATTGACAAGGCAGACATGACGAATGGTTCATGCTCTGCTAACGCAGCGCAGGCAAGATAAAGTCTGGCCCGTGGGCAGGCTTTTGCGCACAATTCGAACAGGAGGTTGGGGTGGCCCGAGCGGCTCTTCGCACATTTTTGACGATTTTTGCCGCAGGCAGCGCATTTGCGCTGGCCGTGCCGGCGCAGGCGCAATTCTATTCGGAGGGCTATCAGTTCCTCGAAGCTGTCCGTGATCGCAACGGCACCGAAGCCACTGAAATGCTCAATGAGCCGGGCACGACGGTCATCAATACCCGTGATCTTTCAAGCGGAGAGACGGCGCTGCATGTGGTCGTTTCGCGCCGGGATATCACCTGGACGCGGTGGCTGCTGCAAGAAGGTGCCAATCCCAATATCGCCGATAGCCGAGGCCGCACGCCGCTGATCGCTGCAAGCGAGATCGGCTTTCTCGAAGCGATCGAAGTGCTCGTTCGCCGCGGGGCACGCGTGGATGTTGCCAACCAAGCGGGTGAGACGCCGCTGATCGCTGCCATCCATTCTCGCAATGTAGAATTGATCGAAGTGCTTCTGGAAGCAGGTGCAAACCCCGATCTTACGGACAATACCGGGCGCAGTGCGCGCGATTATGCGCGCGAGCGAGGCGTGCCGCCGCGCATCCTGATGGTGCTTGAAGCGAATGAGCAGGACGATGCGAGCGAGGGCGAAGGCGAAACTTACGGACCTGCATTTTGATGGCTGACAATGACGATCTGACCTTGGAAGAATTGCGCGTCGCGCTCGCACCCGAAGTCGCCTTGGCCGCGATGTTCGATGGCTGGAGCGATGCCGCGCTCGCATCGGCGGCAGAGGCGCAAGGCATCGATCCGGATGTCTCGCGGCTTGCGTTCCCGGCGAAGGGGCTGAGCGGCCGTGCCATGGACATGATCGATGCGTGGGTCTCCTCCATCGATGAAAAAATGGAGGCCGAATTCGCCGATGGGCGGCTCGACAATATGCCAATCCGCGAACGGATTCGCTCGCTGGTCTGGTTCCGGCTCCAGGCGATTGAAGGGCTCGAGGAATCGCTCGCACGCGCTGTCGCAATCCAGGCCCAGCCCCAGAATGCGCCGATAGCGCTCAAGCAGGGC
Source organism: Aurantiacibacter sediminis (assembly GCF_016019885.1). Classification (GTDB taxonomy): domain Bacteria; phylum Pseudomonadota; class Alphaproteobacteria; order Sphingomonadales; family Sphingomonadaceae; genus Alteraurantiacibacter; species Alteraurantiacibacter sediminis. The sequence goes on from NZ_JAEANY010000001.1 coordinate 838,231, forward strand.
TGGTCATCGGCAGACAAAATGTGGCGACTGGCAGGCGATACGGCCACCGATTACAATCATTATACGAAGCGGGCGATCCTCGCCTCGATTTACGCAGCGACTCTCGCTGTCTGGAAAAGCGATGAGAGCGAGGACAAGGCAGAAACCGCCGCTTTTCTCGATCGCAGGATCGAAGGCGTTATGAAGTTCGAAAAAGCCAAGGCCAAATGGCTCGGCGGCGATCGCGAACATTTCGATGTCGCGCGTTTTCTTGGCCGATTGCGATATCCGCAAAGCTGACCGCGGCTCGTCGGCGCAGACACTATTGAGAATTAGTTGCAATTGATGGGGTGCTCTGGCACGGCCTGCGCCGTGACCGAAACCATACCTTCAGATACCGCTACTTTGGATAGCCTTGCGCCGCGCACGCAGGCCGAAATCCTGTCCGTCAACTGGAGCGTGCTTGCGCCCGATGAGGCAAAGCGCCTGCGCGCGCTTGGGCTCGATGTGGGAACGCAAGTGGCCGTCGCGCATCGCGGCGTATTTTTCGGCCGCGATCCGATCGCGCTGGTGATTGGCCGGACGACGGTGGCGGTCCGGAGGACGCACGCCAAGGCTGTTTTGGTGAAGCCGCTATGACGCGCTTTCGCACTGCCGCGCTGGTCGGCAATCCGAATGCGGGCAAAACAGCGCTTTTCAACGCACTGACCGGCGCGCGCCAAAAAATCGCCAATTATCCTGGCGTTACGGTGGAGCGCAAAGCGGGCCGGATGATCATGCCCGATGGACAGCCGATAGAGCTGATCGACTTGCCGGGTTCATACTCACTAGATGCGGCAAGCCCCGATGAAGAAGTAACGCGGCAAGTCGTGCAAGGGGAATTCCCCGGCGAGGCGCGGCCCGAACTGCTGGTCATCGTGCTGGATGCAGCCAATCTGGAACAGCATCTGGTTTTCGCGCAGGAGATCATTGCTTTGGGCGTGCCGACGGTGGTCGCGCTCAACATGGTCGATCTGGCCGAGCGTGACGGCCTCACGCTTGATCCAGCCGCTCTTTCCGATGCTCTGGGCGTGCCTGTTGTTCCGACAATCGCGGTGCGGAAGAAGGGACTTGATGCGCTGGCAGAGTCGATGGAGTCGGCTAGCCAACAGGATCTCTCCACTCGCCACGAAGTAGCCTGCCTTTCCATGCCGGAGCAGCGGCTGGCGGCGCGCAATATTGCCAAGGCGGCGATCCTTTCCGAAAGCCGGGAGCGCAAGCTGCACGCAAACCTCGACAAGGTGTTGCTGCACCCATGGCTTGGCCCGATCATTCTGTTCGCTTTGCTGTTCATCGTTTTTCAGGCGGTGTTCGCATGGGCTGACCCCCTGATCGGGGCGATCGAGGGTTTGGCAGAGGGCGCTTCTGCGCTGGTCACCTCTTCGATGGGCGAGAGCTTCGTACGCGATTTCCTGACTGAAGGCGTTATCGCCGGGGTCGGCTCGGTCGTCGTCTTCCTGCCGCAGATCATCATCCTGTTCGCCTTCATCCTGGTGATGGAGCAATCGGGATATATGGCGCGCGCCGCCTTCATCATGGATCGGCTGATGGCCTATGTGGGCCTGTCGGGTCGCAGCTTCATCCCGCTGCTTTCCAGCTTCGCCTGCGCTATTCCGGGCATTATGGCGACGCGCTCTATCGCCGATCCCAAAGATCGGTTGACGACGATCCTGATTGCGCCGCTGATGACCTGTTCGGCGCGACTCCCGGTCTATACCGTCATCATCGCGGCGGTCATTCCGTCGAACGCCGTGGGGCCGGGTATCGGGCTGCAGGGGCTCGTCCTGTTCGGCCTTTACATTGCCGGGATTATTGGAGCGATGCTGGTGGCCCTCGTGCTGCGCCGCACTGCGACCAAGGGTGCGGCTTCGGGCTTCATCATGGAAATGCCCAAATACCAACTGCCACCGCTGCGCGATGTGCTGATCGGTTTGTGGCAACGCGCATGGGTTTTCCTGCGCCGCGCCGGCACGATCATCTTTGCGGCGACCGTGATCCTGTGGCTGCTGCTCACCTTCCCCAAGGCGGAGCCGGGCGAAAGCCAGCTCGACGCTTCTGCAGCAGGGCATATCGCAAGCTTTATGCAGCCCGCATTCGAGCCCATCGGCTTCCAGCGCGAAATGACACTCGCGCTTGTGCCGGCCATGGCTGCGCGTGAAGTGGCGGTGGCTTCGCTGGCAACGACTTATGCTGTGGATTCGGATGACGAGGCGGAGACCGAAAACGCATTGCGCGATCAGATTTCCGCGCGCTGGAGTTTGCCGACCGCGCTAGCCTTCCTCGCGTGGTTCGTCTTTGCGCCGCAATGCCTCTCGACGATCGCTGTGGCGCGGCGCGAAACCAATGGCTGGAAGTGGCCGATGGTGATGGTGGGCTATCTCTTCGCGCTTGCCTATGCTTTTGCGGGGCTTACCTATTGGGCGGCAGTCGGCCTTGGATTATAGCGAATAATCGCATCCGCTGTGGACACACCGCCTGGCTAGGGGTGGCGACTCGGCAGGCCCTTCGATAAGCCTACGTACGGAACAGACAAGGAATCGACGATCATGGCGGGCAGCCTCAATAAAGTGATGATTATTGGCAATCTGGGTCAGGACCCGGAAGTGCGCTCTTTCCAGAATGGCGGGAAGGTGTGCAATCTGCGCGTCGCCACCAGTGAGACGTGGAAGGACCGCAACTCGGGTGAGCGGCAGGAGCGGACACAGTGGCATACGGTCGCCATTTTCCAGGAAGGCGCTGCCAATTACGCCGAGCAATATCTGCGCAAGGGCAGCAAGGTCTATGTCGAAGGCCAGCTCGAAACCCGCAAATGGCAGGATCAGCAGGGCAATGACCGCTATTCGACCGAAGTCGTGGTTCGCCCCTATTCCGGCACGCTGACGGGCCTTGATGGCCGCGGCGATGGCGGCGGCGGCGGTGGCGGTGGCGGTGGCCAGCGCGGCGGCTTTGGCGGCGGAGGCGGCGGTGCCGGGTATGGCGATCGCGGGAACGCTGGGAATGCGCCCGGCGGCGGTTCGTCAAGCGGCGGCGGCTCAAACTATGATGATCTGGACGACGATATTCCGTTTTGAGGTTTGCGCGGCAGGCTGACGGGCCATGCTGAAGCATCGCATTGCCTCTCTCTTCGCCAATCTCGGCATCTCCATCGGTATGCCTTCCGAGCAGAAGGCTGTGCGCGCGCTAATCAGGCGGCTGCGCCCGGTAGGCAGCGGGCATAATCTTATCCGCATGGGCGCGGACGGTGACGGCGGCTATCTGGTACCCGATGATCTGGAAGGCATAGCGGCCTGCTTCTCACCCGGTGTGGACGATCGGGCGACGTTCGAGGCTGATTGTGCGAAAAGAGGCATTGTCTCGCATCTCGCCGATGCTTCTGTTCAAGCGATGCCGGCGGAGCTTTCGGGCGGCACTTTCCTGCGCAAATATCTCGGCGTAGTTGAGGATGAGACCACTGCTACGCTCGCAAATTGGGTGAACGACAAGGCGCCTGGCGACGATGATCTGATCCTGCAGATGGACATTGAGGGCGCAGAGGTCCCCGTCCTGCTGAATGCTCCCCATGATCAGTTGCGCCGGTTTCGCATTATCGTGCTCGAAGCGCACCATCTGGACCGTCTGCTGGATCGCGAGGGCTTCACTGTGATGTCGGCATTGTTCACGCGGTTGCTGGAGCAATTTGCTGTCGTGCACGCGCATCCCAACAATTACGGCGGAGTGGTAAAGCGCGGCGATATCACCGTCCCGCGCGTGATCGAATTTACTTTGCTACGACGAGACAGGCTGCGCGATGGCGACCCGGCTGGTCCCTTTCCGCATCCACTCGATAAGCCCAATGATCGCGGCCGTGCAGACCTGCCTTTGCCGGAGTTTTGGCGCGGCTAACACCTAGGTATGACTGCGTAGGGTGCTGCTCAGCACTCGCTATCCATGTTTGCCCATTGAGGGCGCATGGACATCCAGGCCTCCAAAGAAGCGGAAAGCTACACGGAAGAGATTTCGGTCGAGGCAGGCGATGTTGCTTTGCCCCAGCTGGCACCCGAGCCGCCGGAGCAGCGCAAACGGTTCTACCTGCCGCTTAAATACAAATTCATCCTGACTTGCCTGCTCGCTTGTGCCTGGACAGCGTTCAGCGTCTGGCTTTCCCTTAACTGGGTCCGAGATCTGGCGAGCGTGACGACCATGGCCTTCGCGGTCATCGCGATCACTTTCATCGCCTACGTCCCCGGCTTCATGAACGCCTTCCTGTTGTCCTCGCTGCTGTTCGACCGGAAGCCGAGCCGCAGGATGCTGGGCACCTATCCCGGCGTCACCATCCTGGTCGCAGCCTATAATGAGGCGGCGGCAATCCGCGATACGCTGACCAGCCTGGCACGACAGGAATATCCCGGCCTGCTCGAAGTCTTCGTGCTGAACGACGGCTCAAAGGATGAGACGGTCGCTCTTGCCAATGCCGCGATTGACGAACTGGAATTTCCCGAAGGCATGACCGTCAGGGTGCTCGATTTCGAAGTGAACCGCGGGAAGTCGGCAGTGTTGAACGATGGTCTAGCAGCGGCCAGTCACGACCTCATCGTCACGATCGACGGCGATTCGTGGGTGAAGCGCGATGGCCTTCGCAAGATCGTCGAACGGCTGCATTCCGACCCGCCCGATACGCAGGCGATTGCCGGTGCTGTAATGGTGCGCAATTCGCGCAGAAATCTTATCTGCAAGGCGCAAGAGTGGGATTATTTCCATGGCATCGCTTCGATAAAGCGGATGCAGGGCATGTATCACGGCACGCTGGTGGCGCAGGGCGCGTTCAGCATTTATCGCCGAAAATCGCTGGAGCAGGTGGGTGGCTGGCCCGAATGCGTGGGCGAAGACATCGTGCTCTCATGGGCGCTGCTGAAGCGCGGCTACCGCATTGGCTATGCCGATGATGCGCTGGTGTTCACCAATGTGCCCGACACGATCCGGCAATTCGCCTTGCAGAGAAAGCGCTGGTCGCGCGGATTGATGGAAGCGTTCAAGGCGCATTGGCAATTGCTGTTCCAGCGCCGCATGTCGACGCTGTTTATCTGGTGGAATGTCTGCTTCCTGCCGCTCGATCTGGTCTACACGCTGGTTTTCATCCCCGGGCTGGTGCTCGCGCTGTTCGGCTATTTCTATATTGCCGGACCATTGACGATTGCGGTGCTGCCGCTGACCATTTTGTGGAACGGGATTATCTTTCGGATCCAGTCGCGCGTTTACCGGCGTGAAGGGTTGAAAGTGCGGCGCAATCGCGGCGGATTTTTCTTCTACGCGCTCGCATACAGCCTGCTGATGCAGCCGGTATGTGTGTGGGGCTATGTGGCCGAGCTGATCGGCCTTCGCAAAGCATGGGATACAAAATGATGACGCGCTTCATGACAGGAGCCGCGTTGGCGGCATTGCTCAGCGTGGTTGCTGCTCCGGCGACGGCGCAGTCCGATGACCAGAGCGGCCCCGCTGTTGGGGCCAAACTCTGGGTGAGCGGCGACTCCGAAGGCACCGAAGTCGTCAAAATGCTAGGCCGCGCGCTCATCTCCTTCGAGGACCGCGAGCGATATGCCGGAATTGCGTTGGAAGCCGCGCGCTTTTCTCCCGCCACGGGAGAGGCCGAAACCGACGCACGAGTTTATCTCGATCTCGCTGATCATTGGGGAGAGGATTGGCGCTGGCAGGCGCGGATCGGCACCGATGGCCAGACCGTTCTGGGCAACGCGGAACTCCGCCGCGTGGACTGGTCGCAAAGCCTCTTTGTAGAACGCGAGATCATCGAGACTGAGCAAGGGCTCAACCGGCGGATCTATTACACCTTCATCGGAGCGAGCACTGATGTGCCGATAACCGACACCACCAGCGCCAGCGTCACCGCCGGGCTTCAGGAATTCTCGGGGCGGAATGAACGTCTACACTTGCGCGGACGGCTCGTGCATTCGGTCGACGCGGATCTAGGACTCAGCGCGCAGCTGGATGCCCGCTATTACCACTCAACCGAGCCAGGCGAGTTCGACTATTTCTCGCCGCGCAATTTTGTCAGCGTGATCCCACTGGTCCAGCTGCGCCGCTTCGACAGCGATGGCTGGATGTTTCTGGCAGCAGGCGGGGTGGGCGCGCAAAATAGCGGCGGCGGCGAATGGTCGGTTGCGAGATACGGGAATTTCCGCCTTGAGAGCCCTCGCGGTCGCCGCGATCTCAATGCCTTTGCAGAGATCATCTACAGCAACAATTCGATCACTGGCGGCACCGATTATGACTATGTGATGGGGCGTGCGGGCGTGACGTTTGGTTTCTAAGCTTTCGCGCGCGATCAGGGGCCGGTATTCCATTCGTCAATCATGGACAGGCCCTGCCGAATACCTTCAACATATTCGCCGCGATCGAAATAGTCCGCCATCGCGCCTTCGATGCGATTGCGGTCTTCTACCATATAGGCGAGGCCCTCATCGCCGGTGATGTGCACCTGCTTGTCCTGCGTGGAGACTACGATTGTCGGCCCGCCCTGATCTGCTGCGGCGAGACCGGCGGCCATGAACGGAGTCTCTCCACTCGCTGTATCGAGATCGAGCGATTCGACTATGACGAAGTGGAAAGCTGGCGCATATTCATCACCAGCCGATGCGAGAACCTCTTCGATTTCGCCGCGCGCTCTTTCTATACCTAACCAGTTGCCCTCGGTCGGCATGTCGGTATCGACGCTGTCAGTGACTGCGGCATCGTAAACGTCAGCTTCTGCCACCGGCTCTTCGCCAAGGCCGGAATTGTCGACCTCTTCAGAAGAGCCGCAGGCCGAGAGACCAAGTGCAATTGTGAGGGCGGCGGTAAGGGCGGCAGGGTGCGGGGCTTTCATCGGGCGGTGTCCTCATGGCGAATTGCGTTTCGCCATTTTAACACCCGGCCCCCACGAAGAGTTCCGTCTTCGCTAGCTCTTCAGTCCCCGGAGCGCATCGGCCAGCGGACCGTCACCTTCGCCTTCTTCGATCAGGCCCTGCTTGCGCCGCACGGCATCTGCATCCGGTCCTTCGGCATAGGGATCGATGGCCAGCGCGAGGCTTTGCGCGACGGCTTCGCCGAGGTCGAACTGCGTTCCGGAATAGCCGATTTCGTCGAGATCATCTTCGTCCAGCTCAATTTCCTCGTCCTCCTCGCTCGCTTCAAGGCTGGCGAGGGGGACGAATCGAAAGGCGATATCTTCGCGGATGTCGGCGGGCAGGTCATCCCCCGATACGGCGCAGCTTTGCACGATGTCCGCCTGAATCTCGCCGCTCGCTGCAATCTTGTCGCCTTCCGCTTCAAGGCTGAGCTGCGCTTCAAGGCGATGGATGGCGACAAGGCCGAACCGCTTCGCCAACGCGGCGCGCTCGGCTTCGTCGGCCACAAGTTCGACCGGTTCAGCAGTGATCCCGCGAATGTCGGCGGGCCGCGAAAATTCTGGCGTATCGCTCATTGTCACGCCTCGAGTGGTCGCAACTGTCCGCGGATCAAAGCTGCATCATCCACCGCCTGCAGGTCATTATGCAGCGCGCGAGTGCGCACGGCGAGAGCGAACGGCTTTGTCTCATCATCGTTGAGCGTCATGTTGCGCTGGAGAATCTCGGCGAGCTTTGCATCGCTTTCGGTCATGTTTTCGCGCAGGCTACCCATGCGGCCACCGATTGCGCTCATCAACTTGCCCATATTCTTACCAACTGAAAGATCGCCCACGCCGCTATCGCGCAGCTGCCTGTCCATATCCTCGACGAACAGCTCGGTCAGCAGCGCGGTCTTGGGAGCCAGCTCCTCGCTGTTCTCCATCCGCAGCATGACGAGGCTCATCACCAGAGCGATCATGTCGAACCGGCCTTCGACGCTGTCCTTCACACCGCAATCGGCATACCATTCGGGCTCGCGGCTGGTGCCGACCGTGGCGTGCCACAGATCGCGCAGCTCATCGCGGCCGTCTTTTCCGAGGAAGCGTTTCCAGAAGGACATGGTCAATTCTCGTTTGCTCTGGCTTGTTAAGCGCAAGTTCAATGGATGAAGCCCTAGAACGCGTTGCACCGGCGTGAGAGGTCGCCTAAGGCTCAGGCTGATCTATCGGCGCTGATATAGGTTGCCGCCGGGGCGAAGCAATTGCCCGTTGGTCCACGCCAGAGATATTTGAAGGATTTGATTATGGGTTCGATCGTGCGCAAGGCAGCAATGGCAGGGCCAGTCCTGGCCATGGCGCTTGTGACTACTGGATGTGCCTCGATCGCTACTAATCGCGGTTACATCGTCGATGAGACGCTCTTCGCAGCCGTTCAGCCGGGCATCGACAACCAGCAATCCGTGCGCGGAACGCTGGGTCAGCCGACCATGGTCAGTCAGTTCGGCGATCCGGTGTGGTATTATATTTCCAGCCGTACGGAGCAGGCCCCATTCAGCCAGCCGCGGATTGAACAGCACAATGTTTTTGCCGTGCAGTTCGATGAAGCAGGCAATGTCATCTCTACCGATCGCAGCGGGATGGAGCAGGTCGCCCGGATCGATCCGGAAAGCGACACTACGCCGACGCTCGGCCGTGAGCGTGGCTTCCTTGAAGACCTGTTCGGAAATATCGGCACGGTCGGCGGTGCAGGCCCCGGCGCTGCTGGCGGCGGTGGGCGCTGAGGCCCCCTCTTTCCTTACAAATTGCTGATCGCTTGAAGCGCGCTAGGGCCGAGCCCATATGCGTGCCATGAGTGACGATAAGGCGAGCCACGGCCTCACCCAGTGGCACGGCACCACCATTGTGGGCGTGAAGCGTGATAGCGGCATAGTGATCGCTGGCGATGGCCAGGTCTCGATGGGCAATACGGTGATGAAGCCTAATGCGCGCAAGGTTCGTCGCATTGGCGATGAAGGCAAAGTCGTGGCGGGGTTCGCCGGCGCGACTGCCGATGCCTTTACGCTGTTCGAACGGCTGGAGCGCAAGCTTGAACAGTATAGCGGACAGCTGCTGCGCGCTGCGGTCGAACTCGCCAAGGACTGGCGGACCGATAAGTATCTGCGCAATCTCGAAGCGCTGATGATCGTCGCGGACAAGGACACGCTGTTGGTGCTGACCGGCAATGGCGACGTTCTCGAGCCGGAAGGCGGTATCGCTGCGATCGGATCAGGCGGGAATTACGCGCTCGCTGCCGCCCGCGCCCTTACCGAATATGAAGACGATCCGGAAACGATCGCGCGCAAGGCCATGGCGGTTGCGGCGGAAATCTGCGTCTTCACCAATGGCAATGTCACCGTAGAAACGGTCTGAGAGAATTCATGGATAACTTGACTCCCAAAGCCATCGTTGGCGCGCTCGACGAGCATATCATCGGCCAGAAGGATGCCAAGCGTGCGGTCGCCGTGGCGCTTCGCAACCGGTGGCGGCGGCAACGCCTTTCGCCCGAATTGCGGGATGAAGTGACGCCGAAAAACATCCTGATGATTGGCCCGACGGGTTGCGGCAAGACCGAAATTTCCCGCCGATTGGCCAAGCTGGCAGAGGCGCCTTTCGTGAAGGTCGAAGCGACCAAATTCACCGAAGTCGGCTATGTCGGCCGCGACGTGGAGCAGATCGCCCGCGACCTGGTCGAAGAGGCGATCCGGCTCGAGAAAGATCGCCGCCGCGAAGCCGTGCGCGAAGCCGCGAGCGAGGCTGCCATGCAGCGCCTGCTCGATGCGCTTGTCGGCCAGAACGCCAGCGAGGCGACGCGCGAAAGCTTTCGCCAGCGCATCATCGACAATTCGATGAACGACACCGAAGTCGAAGTCGAAGTGACCGACCAGCCCAACATGCAGATGGACATTCCCGGCATGGGCAACGGCGCGACGATGATCAATCTCAGCGAGATGATGGGTAAGGCGTTCGGCGGTCCACCCAAAAAAAAGCAGAAGCTAAAAGTTCCCGATGCGTGGGATAAGCTCGTCGACGAAGAAGCCGAAAAGCGAATGGACCAGGACGATGTCGCGCGCGTGGCGCTCGCCAGTGCAGAGACCAACGGGATCGTGTTTCTAGACGAGGTCGACAAGATCGCCGTATCCGATGTGCGCGGCGGCTCGGTAAGCCGCGAGGGCGTGCAACGCGACCTGCTGCCATTGATCGAGGGCACCACAGTCGCGACCAAATACGGCCCGATGAAGACCGACCACGTGCTCTTCATCGCATCGGGCGCATTTCACGTCGCCAAGCCATCGGACATGCTGCCCGAACTGCAGGGCCGCCTTCCGATCCGCGTCGAACTACGCTCGCTGACCGAAGATGACTTCATCCGGATCCTCAGCGAGACCAAGGCGAACCTTGTCAGCCAGTATAAGGCACTGCTCGGCACCGAAAAGCTGACAGTCGACATGACTGACGATGCCGTAGCCGAAGTCGCCCGTATCGCTGCGCAGGTGAATGAGAGCGTCGAGAATATCGGCGCACGCCGCCTACAGACGGTCATGGAAAAGCTCTTCGAGGAATTGAGCTTCGAAGCCGAAGAAATGGCCGATCAGACAGTAACGGTAGATGCGGACTATGTTCGCGAAAAGCTGGGCAAACTCGCGGGTGATGCCGATCTCAGTAAATACGTTCTTTAGAGCGCGAGGGCTTTTGTTCTAAGCCTTTGAGTAACCGCCATCGCATGCCAGCGTTTCCCCGGTGATCGATGATGCCATGTCGGACAGCAGGAACGCCGCCACATTGGCGACCTCGCGCGCTTCGAGCAGGCGACCGATGGGCATGGCATTTTTCCATTCTTCGACTGTCTCGGGATTTTCCTCACGCATCTTGTCGAGAATGGATGTGTCGATATAGCCGGGCGCGATCGCATTGACGCGGATATGCTTTTTCGCCCATTCCACGCCGAGCAGCGCCGCCATATGCGCCACAGCCGCTTTGGATGCGCCATAGGCGACATGCCGCTCCGGATGGACAACCGAAAGGCCCGCGATGGAGCTGGTGAGCACTATGGAGCCCGGCTTTTCAGCCTTTACAATGCGATCAGCAAAGACCCGCGCGGTAAGGAAGACGCCGGTTTGATTGATGTCGATGACTTTTCGCCAAAGGTCGTCATCATATTCCAAAGCGGGTGAAGTCGGCGCGATGCCGGCATTGGCGCAAACGCCGGTGACATTGCCAAAGCGCTCTGCGATTTCATCTGCAGCTCGCTCGATATTGGCGCTGTCGGTGACATCGAGTGGGAAGAAGGCAGCGTTCTCGCCGAGCTTTTCCGCTTCTTCCTCACCGCCTGCGTCGCCCACATCGGTAAGCGCGACTTTCGCGCCGAGGTCGAGGAAGGTTTTCGCCATTGCCGTGCCCAGGCCACCAGCGCCTCCGGTGATAACGATAACGCGGTCGGTAAGATTGAAGGCAGTCATAAGAACGGCGCTCCACAAATTTGCAGAATTACGCTCTCTGTAATTCGCGAGCTGCGCCACTGTTCCGATGTATGCCTTATGGATGCGGCGCTAGCCCAATCTCGACGCCTGTCCGATCGGTCACCGCATGTTTGTCGATCATATCCGCACTCGCTTCGTTAAGGCCAACGACCTTCACACTGCGGCCATTACGGCGCATGCGTTCGACGATAGCATCGAGCGCACCGGCGCTGGAGATGTCCCAGAAATGCGCCTGTGATACGTCGATCACCACGTGGTCTGCAGGGTTCTCGCGCTGGCTTTCAGGCTTCATCGCATCGTTGAAACGCTCCACACTGGCGAAAAAGATCTGACCGGTGACCTTGTAGAAGGCGGTCTCGCCTTCACGAGTGCGCTCGACGCTGAACAGGTTCATGACCAGCGCCGCGAAGAAGATGCCCGACAGAAGCACGCCCACCAGCACGCCGAGCGCGAGATTGTGCGTGCCGACGACGACAGCGACGGTCGACAGCATCACGACATTTGCCTGCCATGGGTGATGCTTCAGGTTGGGAATGCTGGTCCAGCTGAACGTCCCGATGCTGACCATGATCATCACGGCAACAAGCGCAGGCATGGGAATCTGGCCGACAATCGGGCCGAGCAGCCACAACAGGATCAGCAGCGTCAAGCCTGCAACGAAGGTTGAAAGGCGTCCACGGCCACCAGAAGTCACGTTGATCACCGACTGGCCGATCATTGCGCAGCCGCCCATGCCGCCAAACATCGCCGCGCCAATATTGGCCACACCCTGACCCCAGGTCTCACGCCGCTTGTTGGAGCCGGTGTGCGTCATGTCGTCGACGATCTTGGCGGTCAGCAGGCTTTCAATCAGGCCGACGGCGGCCATGGTCGCAGAATAGGGCGCGATGATCGTGAAAGTCTCCCACGTCAGCGGTACATCCGGGAATACGAAATAAGGCAGGCCTTCGGGAATATCGCCCATATCGCCAACGGTGATGATGGGCAGGTCCATTCCGATGCTGATCGAGCCGAGCACGATGATAGCTACCAGCGGGCTGGGCACCGCTGTCGTGAGTTTCGGCAGCAGATAAATGATCGCAAGCGCGCCTGCGACCATAGCATAGGTGATCCAGTTGACGCCATCGACGCTAGGATCGAGCTGCGGCAGCTGCGCCATGAAAATAAGGATCGCCAGCGCGTTGACGAAGCCGATGATGACCGCGCGACCAACGAATTGCATCAGCAGGTCGAGCCGCAGGACGGCGGCAATCGCCTGGAAAATGCCCATCAGGATCGTTGCAGCGAACAGGTATTCGACCCCGTGATCGCGCACCAGTGGCACGACGACAACGGCCACCGCTGCTGTCGCGGCACTGATCATGCCGGGGCGACCGCCGGTAAAAGCGATGATCATGGCGATGGCAATGGAGGCGTAGAGGCCTACACGCGGATCGACACCGGCGATGATCGAGAAGCCGATGGCTTCCGGAATGAGCGCGAGGGCAACGACGATGCCTGCAAGGATATCGGCGCGCGGCTGGGCGAGCCAGTCGCGCTTGAGCGCGGCGGTGTCGATCATGATCTGTCCATTATGCTTGATGGCAGCGCGAACCGTATCGGCCGCGCGCCGGGAAGATACTTGTAGTCCACATACATGTTGCAGTGCACAATTCAAGTTTGCGCTGACGAGGACATGCCATCCACACGCAGAGGGTGTTTCAATTCGGCCAATAGCAGGTATGGATTTTGCCGCAGATCAGACGTTCTGCGAAGTTGCTTAAAGGACGACCCTTGCGAACTCTGACTCTTTGCGCTGTTGCCATCGCTGCCTCGCTTGCAATGTCACCTCCCGCCTTCGGACAGGAAAGCGTCGGCTTCACGCTGGATAGCGGCGGAGATCTTTCCGCCTTTCTCGATTGTCACGAGGCCGCTTCGCAAACCTTGATCTCGGCGCATCGCGGCGGACCTTCGGCAGGGCTGCCGGAGAACGCCATCGAAACGATGGACGCAATCCTCACCGCATATCCCGTCATCATGGAGGTGGATATCGCCCGCACCGCGGACGGCACGCATGCGCTGATGCATGATCGCACTCTGGATCGCACGACGACCGGCACCGGCAATATTTACGAGCGGGATTGGCAATATGTCAGCGGACTTCACCTTACCGACAGTTCTGGCTGGGTGACACCCTACCGTGTGCCGACACTAGCAATGGCGCTCGAATGGGCGCGTGGGCGCACGATCCTGCAGCTCGACTTCAAGCGCTCTGCCGATCTGGCGGAAGTGGCTCAACTGGTCCGCGACGCCGGCATGGAACAGCAAGTTATCCTGATCGCTTACACCATTGAGCAGGCGCAGGAGCTGCACGTGCTTCTGCCAGAAGCCATGATTTCTTTCTCGATACAGCAGCTGGAGCGGCTGGAAGAGGCCGAAGCGGCAGGACTGCCGGCTGATCGGATTGTCGCTTTTACCGGCACGCGCATTCCGAGGCCCGAACTTTATGCTGCTCTGGACGCAATGGATGTGGAAGTCATTTTCGGCACGCTTGGCAGGCCGCCCCGGTCAATCGACAGCATGATCGAACGCTTCGGAACTGACGAACGCTATGTCGAGCTGGGCGAAGGCGGCGTCGATATTCTTGCGACCGACAGGCCACGCGATGCCGCACGCGCGTTGAGGGAAGCCGGCCGCATGCCTGAGATCGGCTTGTGCGGCGTGAACGGGCCGCTAGAAGACTAAAACTCGAGGCGTTATCGCCTAGAATTGTCGGGTGAAAGAAAGATCAGGCGTATTATTCCGCTGCCTGAGCGGTTTCGTCGGCTTCGCTGAGCTGGCGATTCCACATCTCTGCGTAGAGGCCATCGCGGCGAAGCAAGTCTGCATGATTGCCGCTTTCCACGATCCGGCCTGCATCCATCACATTGATGATGTCGGCATCGGCAATCGTCGAAAGGCGGTGCGCAATCGCGATGGTGGTGCGATCTGCGCTCACGCGTTTCAGGGTGGAAAGAATGTCCTGCTCGGTCCGGCTGTCGAGTGCGCTGGTCGCTTCGTCAAGCAGCAGGATCGGCGGGTTTTTAAGCAGCGTGCGGGCGATGGCAACACGCTGCTTTTCTCCGCCGGATAGCTTGAGGCCGCGCTCGCCAACTTCGGTATCGAAACCCTGCGGCAGCGCTTCGATAAAAGGCAGGATGCTGGCATCGGCTGCGGCGCGTACGATCTGCTCTTGCGAGGGATCATCGCGGCCATAGGCGATATTGTAACCGATGGTGTCATTGAACAGCACGCTGTCTTGCGGAACGATCCCGATCGCGCGGCGCAGACTTTCCTGCGCAACTTGCGATATATCCTGCCCGTCGATCAAAATGCGACCGCCCGACGGATCGTAGAAACGAAACAGCAGCCGCCCGATGGTGGACTTGCCCGCTCCTGATGGGCCGACCAGCGCTACCGTCGATCCGGCGGGCGCTTCGAAACTGAGGTGGTGAAGGATTTGGCGATCCTGCTCATAGCCAAAGCTGACATTGTCAAACAGGACTGTCGGGCGGCGCACAACCAGCGCAGGAGCGCCGGGCACGTCTTCGACTTCGGCTTCGGTGTCCATCAAACGAAACATGTCTGCCATGTCGATCAGGCCCTGGCGGATTGTGCGGTAGACCCAGCCGAGCAGGTCGAGCGGGCGGAAAAGCTGGATAAGGTACGTGTTCACCAGCACCAGATCGCCCGGAGACAGGCGGCCTTGCGACCAACCCCACACCGTCCATGCCATTGCGCCGCCCATCATCAGATTGAGAATCACCGCCTGTACGATGTTGAGCATGCCGAGCGAGTTCTCGGTCTTGATGGCCGCCTCTGCATAGGCGTTGGCAGAGCTGGCATAGCGGTGCCGCTCCCGCTCTTCCGCGCCGAAATATTTGACCGTCTCGTAATTCAGCAGGCTGTCGACCGCGCGGGCCATCGCCTGCCCGTCGAGATCGTTCATGTCCTTGCGCAACTTGACGCGCCATTCGGTGATGCGCTGCGTCGTCCAGATAAAAGTGACCACGGTAACAGCAGTCGCTGCGACCAATTCCCAGCCGAAAACCGCCCAGAAAATGATCGATACGATGATCAGCTCGATCGCTGTCGGCGCGATGTTGAACAGCAGGAAGTAGAGCATCTGCCCGATCGAACGGGTGCCGCGCTCAATGACGCGGGTGATTTCTCCGGTGCGGCGCGAGAGGTGAAAGCGGAGCGAAAGGCGATGCAACTGGGAGAACACATCCTCTGCCAGCTCGCGCACCGCATCCTGACCAACGCGATTGAAAGTGATATTGCGCAGCTGATCGAACAGCACGTTCCCCAAGCGACCGGCGGCGTAGGCAATCACCAGTGCCATCGCGACCCAAACCGCGGGATCGCCATCGGCAGACATAGTGTCCACTGCGCGGGCATAGGCGAAGGGCAAGGACAGCACGATGGCCTTGGACAACAGCACGAAGCCCGCTGCCCCGATGATGCGGCGCTTCAGTTCAGGCCGGCCCTTTGGCCAAAGATAGGGAAGGAAGCGACGCATGGTCGCCCAATCGGCGCTTTCACCCGTCCCTGTTTGCGTGCCGAAATCTCTCACAACCGCCCCCAAGTGGGGAAGGCACAGGCGTTACACAAGCGATGGCTGGGCAATCAGTCCTGCGGGCGCAGCCGCGTGGCGCGCTGGTTGAAGCGCCATTGCTGATTGTAGCCGCCTTCGCCCGGTATATCGAACAGCACGCGATTGTTGCGGAAATCGATGGCGACGCGCTCAAAGAGGCGCAGCTCGCTTATGCCCATGATCATTGCCGGTTGGTCCGCCAATCCAAGCACGTGGAAAGTCGGGGAATCGGCAAAGGATATCGGGAAATTGTTGAGCTGGACGCGGCCCATGTTGAGCCTGCGCGCAATGCGTGTCTGGCTTGTGACGCGGACCCCGTTTACATCGGTCATGACCGAATCCTGAAGCGACTGGCGCGTCCGTAACCGGTGTTGCAAAGCAAGATTGCCGACCGAGCCTGCAGCTCCGGTATCGATGATGATAGCCGTGCGCACACCTTCGATCTCGGCGCGGTGAATGATGAGTTGGCCGAGGCGTTCGCGCGCCCTGACGACAATGTCATATCCGCTTGCTCCGCCCCGGCCGAAATCTTCCGCGACCAGCATTTCGCTGTTCTGGAAATCGAGCAGCACGCGCTGCCCCTGCAAGGTGTCCAAGCCCAGAATGCCGTCGGCCGCACCGATGTTGCTGCCTTCGACAATCGGCGCAGTGCGGATCGTAAAGGTACGACTACCAAGCGTGAAGTCAGGCACCATCGTGGTTTCGACCGCGCGGGTGCTCGCCATGCCGACCAGCGTCGCGAGCTCGCGATCATTGAGTTGCAGCTCTTCAGCAAGCTCTGACGACAGGACCGTAGCCTGCGCGCCGGTATCGACCATGAAATTGAACGGTCCCTCTTCACCGATCATCACTGGCACAGTCAGGCGGCGATAGCGCTCAATTTGCATGCCAATCGTGTCGACGAACACGTCAGGCTGCACCTGCTCTGTTTGCTGGGATGCTTCGGTCGCGGCAGGCTGCTCACCTGCCTGCGGGTCATCGTGACCAAGCGCGCCAGCTACCAGCGCGAGAATGCCGCCGAGGGCAAGCCAATTCATCAAGTGCTCTCCCGCCTATCGCGCACCTGATCCGAAGATGCGTCGACGCGTAGGATAGCATCTATAGCGCGAAGAACAAAAATCGGCGTTGAATGGCGCGGATCAAGCGGTGACGTGGGAGGGCTTGAGACCAGCTTGTTCCCACGCATTTGCCAGCACCTCATCGCGCCGCAATGCCGAGCGATCTTCGCTGCCGAGGTTCCAGCGATCATAATGCCAGCTCGTCGTCACGCCGCGAATGTGGCGGAACAGGAATTCATCGGTGATCTCGTCATTGCCTCGCGCGCCGAAGATGTTGTGCACACCCCAGCTATGCTTGCGCGAGAAAGCCTGGGGGCGAATGCACCATTTGGGCGGACTAAGCTCGGCATGCTCGCCTTCATCATGGACGAAATCGGCATGGCTGCATTTGCCCGGCTCCACAGGGTGGTCTGAATGGGTCGAGATCCATCGCCCATCGAATTTCACCATGCCGTTGGGGCTTTGCTCCGCAGCTTCGAAGACGGTGCGATCGCCTTGGGAGATGATCATCTCGTCAATGTCGTTGTGCATCACGCTGCGCGCTTTCTGAAGGAAGCGGAAGCGGGCGTGCTGTACGACGCCGACCTGGCAGAAGTCAGAATCCCAATCAGGCATGCCGCCTTCCATTTCCCACAGCGGCCCCGCTTGCGGACCGAAAGGGAAGGGCCAGGAAATGACGAGCACGTCCATGTCGGGAACAGCGAGGGACAATTCGCTCTGCAGCTGGTCGATATCGTAATCGCTTGAGCCATTGTCATAGATCAGCGCCGCATCGGCGCCTTGCAGGACATGGTGGAAGCGAAGCCAGTCCGCGATCCAACCGATGCGATTGTTCTTGGATTGGGTGACCAGCACGCGCTTTCCGGCGAACCGATCACTGCCGTCTGGCTGGACCTTGAGATCAAAGCTGCCGAGCGTGCCCTCGAAGGCGATGTGGCTGGCGTCGGTCTTAACCCAGATCTCGCCGCGCTTTTTCAGGTTGATATATTTTGCTTTAGGGAAGGGCCAGGTGAACCAATTTGCGAATGGCCGGGCCTTTTTCAGCTCATTGAGCAGGTTGAAGAGCGGCGGTCCCTGCAACACCACATGCTTGCCGCAGCGATAGACGTCGTAAAAAAGCGTTTTCCAATCATAGAGATCGGCGTAGTCTTCCTGCCGCAAATGATGCGGTCGCGGAGAATCGCGGCGGATATCGGTCTGCACCAATGCGGACGACAGGCGAACAGGGGCGGTCAATTGTTCTCTCCGGCAAGCGGTCTGCGCAGGCGCTGCAAATTCACGCGGAATGGCAGTGTGCGGTTGAGGATCGGCTGGGCGCTGTCGATGAGATCGTAAAGCGCTGGATGGCGAACGGCGTAGATCGCGGCGCACCACAAGACGGCTCCTGCAAAAGTGCAGACCGCCATATGCGAAATTCCCATTTCCTCAGGCGGAACCCAGAAGAGGAAGGTCAGGATGATGGGCGAGACGGTCGCCAGCGTCACTGCCATGCTCTTCGCCATTACCGCCAACCAAGCCCGCACTGAAAAGCCCACAACACTGCTGATAAAGCGCATGTAGAGTGCGAAGAACACCAGAGCGAAAACTACGCGCGAAGCTGCCGCGCCGGTCACTCCGGCAAAATACGATCCCGCTACCAGCAGCGCGATGGACAGGAATGTCTCGACAATATTATAGCGGATTAGCTTGTTGATGTGGCCGGTCAGAATGGGCAATTCAGTTACCATCGGCAGGCAGATCATCAGCCCGGCCTGGATTGTGACAAGCGACAGAAGCGGGGCCGTCCCAATCCACTCCTCGCCATAAAGCAGCATGACAATCGGATGCGCCAGCAGGCCAAGCGCCGCCATGCCGGGCAAGACGAGCACGCTATACCCTGCGCAAACCCGCAAATAAGCCGGGCCAAGCGGATCGCCGCGGTCGCGGATGCGGGCGAAGGCGGGATAGAACACGCCGCCGATCGCGCCAGCTATCAGCATGCGGAATTGCTCTGCAAGGCTTGTCGCGCGGCTGAACAGGCCAGTTGCGAACAGGCCGAGGATCTTGCCCACAATCATGTCAGGCGTGCGCGTGCCCAAAGCGCCTGTGACATAAAGGGCAGAGGTTTTACCGCCGAAGCCCATGATCGGTTTGATGCCGGACAGGCGCAGCGGAAAGGGCCGCGCGGGCTGAAGGATCTGCGCAATCACCGCCTTGGTCGCCGCCG
>NZ_JAEANY010000001.1:862500-1080203 GCF_016019885.1 Aurantiacibacter sediminis
CTCCAAGCCTAAATACTCGTACATGACCGATAGCGAACACAGTACCGTGAGGGAAAGGTGAAAAGCACCCCGATTAGGGGAGTGAAACAGTACCTGAAACCGGATGCTTACAATCAGTTGGAGCCCCATAGGGGGTGACAGCGTACCTCTTGCATAATGGGTCAGTGACTTAATCTAACATGCAAGCTTAAGCCGTTAGGTGTAGGCGCAGCGAAAGCGAGTCTGAATAGGGCGACTAAGTATGTTGGATTAGACCCGAACCCCGGCGATCTAGGCATGAGCAGGCTGAAGGTGCGGTAACACGCACTGGAGGGCCGAACCGTTTAATGTTGAAAAATTATCGGATGACTTGTGTTTAGGGGTGAAAGGCCAATCAAGCCGGGAAATAGCTGGTTCTCCGCGAAATCTATTGAGGTAGAGCGTCAGATGTATGCCAATGGGGGTAGAGCACTGGATGGGCTAGGGCTGCGCGAGCGGTACCAAACCTAACCAAACTCCGAATACCATTGAGTCTTGTCTGGCAGACAGACGGCGGGTGCTAAGGTCCGTCGTCAAAAGGGAAACAGCCCTAACCTACAGCTAAGGTCCCCAAGTCATATCTAAGTGGGAAAGCATGTGGGAATCCCAAAACAACCAGGAGGTTGGCTTAGAAGCAGCCATCCTTTAAAGAAAGCGTAACAGCTCACTGGTCTAAATAAGGGTTCCTGCGGCGAAGATGTAACGGGGCTAAAGATATGCACCGAAGCTTAGGGTTGCAGTTTACTGCAGCGGTAGCGGAGCGTTCCGTAAGTTGATGAAGCCGAAGGGTAACCGACGGTGGAGATATCGGAAGTGCGAATGCTGACATGAGTAGCGATAAAGAGGGTGAGATGCCCTCTCGCCGAAAGACCAAGGGTTCCTGCGCAACGCTAATCGGCGCAGGGTAAGCCGGCCCCTAAGACGAGCCCGAAGGGGGTAGTCGATGGGAACCACGTTAATATTCGTGGGCCTGAAGATGTGTGACGGATGGCGGAAGTAGTTCAACCTTATTGGATTGGTTGGGCTGCCAAGTTGTCCCGGGAAATAGCCTCTTCATATAGACCGTACCCGAAACCGACACAGGTGGTCAGGTAGAGTATACCAAGGCGCTTGAGTGAAGTATCCTGAAGGAACTCGGCAAATTGCCTCCGTACCTTCGGAAGAAGGAGGCCCTGGATCGACGCAAGTCTTTTCAGGGGGCACAGGCCAGGGGGTAGCGACTGTTTATCAAAAACACAGGACTCTGCTAAGTCGGCTTCAAGACGACGTATAGGGTCTGACGCCTGCCCGGTGCTGGAAGGTTAAGAGGAGGAGTGCAAGCTCCGAATTGAAGCCCCAGTAAACGGCGGCCGTAACTATAACGGTCCTAAGGTAGCGAAATTCCTTGTCGGGTAAGTTCCGACCTGCACGAATGGCGTAACGACTTCCCCACTGTCTCCAGGATATGCTCAGCGAAATTGAAGTTCCCGTGAAGATGCGGGATACCCGCGGTTAGACGGAAAGACCCCGTGCACCTTTACTGCAGTTTCAGAGTGGCATTAGGAAAGAGCTGTGTAGCATAGGTGGGAGGCTTTGAAGCGTGGGCGCCAGTCCGCGTGGAGCCATAGGTGAAATACCACCCTGCTGTTTTCTGATGTCTAACCAACTACCGTTATCCGGTAGTGGGACCCTCTGTGACGGGTAGTTTGACTGGGGCGGTCGCCTCCTAAAGAGTAACGGAGGCGCGCGATGGTAGGCTCAGGCTGGTTGGAAACCAGCTGCGAGAGTGCAATGGCATAAGCCTGCCTGACTGCGAGACTGACGAGTCGAGCAGAGACGAAAGTCGGTCATAGTGATCCGGTGGTCCCTCGTGGAAGGGCCATCGCTCAACGGATAAAAGGTACGCCGGGGATAACAGGCTGATACTGCCCAAGAGCTCATATCGACGGCAGTGTTTGGCACCTCGATGTCGGCTCATCACATCCTGGGGCTGGAGCAGGTCCCAAGGGTTTGGCTGTTCGCCAATTAAAGTGGTACGTGAGCTGGGTTCAGAACGTCGCGAGACAGTTTGGTCCCTATCTGCCGTGGGCGTCGATTGTTGAGAGGAGTTGCCCCTAGTACGAGAGGACCGGGGTGAACATACCTCTGGTGTACCTGTCATCGCGCCAGCGGTGCAGCAGGGTAGCTATGTATGGACGGGATAACCGCTGAAAGCATCTAAGCGGGAAGCCTCCCTCGAGATAAGCAATCATCGAACCGTGATAGACCATCACGTTGATAGGCTGGGTGTGGAAGCGCAGTAATGCGTGGAGCTAACCAGTCCTAATAGTTCTGTTCGCGCTTGTTGGATCCCACCATCAATGTCAGGCCTGAGTATCACTCAGACTGGTGTTGAGGAGGAATTCTCAAAGCCGGATAATGCCTGTGCCGACCGCGCAAGCGGCGGTTCGGGTGACGCCTTCAAACGCACAAACACCATGATTGGTGCATCGATTTAAAACCTTGCCCGCACGCCGGCTTTATTGCTTGGTGGTCATAGCGCCTGTGACCCACCCGATCCCATCTCGAACTCGGCCGTGAAACCAGGTAGCGCCGATGGTACTAGTGCTTAAGCACTGGAAGAGTAGGTCGCCGCCAGGCATTATAGCCGGCGAGCAGCAAGGTAACCCATTCACGATTTCAAAAAGCCGCTGCCGGTTTCACCGAGCGGCGGCTTTTCTGTCTCTGACGCTTCGGCGCTTGAGGCATGTCGTTCGGATCCGCAGGATCCGCAAGGCCGACTGGCCGTCCGCAGCCAAGACAGCCTGCTGTCGAGAGCGAGGATAGCCTAGCCGACGGATGTCGGCGCCGGCGCTTGAGGCACAATAGGTGACGCGGGATGGAGCAGTCCGGTAGCTCGTCAGGCTCATAACCTGAAGGTCGTTGGTTCAAATCCAACTCCCGCAACCACCTAAAACCCAATGTAAAATTCGAAACGTTCGCCCGCAGCATCAGCTGACGGGCTTTTCTGCGTTTCGGAATTCAAATAAAGCTTACGAGAGGAGAAACCCAGTGGATCCGCATACTGACGCACCCCTGCTTACCGAGCGGTTCGATGAGGCACTGGCCTATGCAAGCCGCATCCATCGAACGCAGGTCCGCAAAGGCGGATCGATACCGTACGTCTCGCACCTACTGGGCGTATGCAGCCTTGCGCTGGAGGATGGCGCTGATGAAGATCAAGCGATCGCCGCTTTGCTCCATGATGCAGTCCAGGATCAAGGTGGACTGGATCGTGCTGCCGATATCCGGCAACTCTTCGGTGATCGCGTGGCCGACATCGTAATCGACAACTCAGACAGTGACAGTGAGCCGAAGCCACCGTGGCGAGAGCGAAAAACCGCATATCTTGAGAGCCTCGGCAAGAAGCCTCGCGCCTCGCTCGAAGTCAGCATCGCCGACAAGACACATAACGCATCTGCGATCGTGCATGATCTGCGTGAGCACGGAAACATTGTGTGGGAGCGCTTCACTGGTAAGCGTGCCGGCTCCCTGTGGTACTATCGGTCTCTGGTGGAGCAATTTTCAGCACTGGTACCGGGACCAGGTGCAAATCGCCTCGCTCTCATCGTGGCGGAGATGGAAAGCCTCTCTTCTGCATCTCACACAGCTTGAGGCACGACTGCGTCTCAGCCCAAATTCACTATGCACAAGCGAAAGTCCGGGTGACATGAGGATGCCATTTTGCGCTATTACATGCGTGAAAGATTTCTCATGGGAAAACCGTTTTATGTTGCAAACCGATCGTCGCAAATTTCTTGCTTCAACCTCGACTGCGTTTGGAGGCATCCTGCTGAGCGGCTGCGCGTCGAATACGGCGGCTGTCCGTTCGATGCCGGTCGCCAATCGCTTTGGCGAGCTGCAGACAGACCCAGAAGGTGTGCTCGACTTGCCTCCCGGCTTTTCTTATCGTGTCATTTCACGCTCGGGAGAGATGATGGACGATGGCGAGGGCGTGCCTGACGCGGCTGACGGTATGGGCTGCTTCGACATTGGCGATGGCAAAATCGCCCTCGTGCGCAACCATGAATTGCGCCCTTCTGCGGACAATGTGATTGCGGTTGCCCCGGCATATGACACCATCGCGCGCAGCTTGCTTGCCTTGCCCGGTGGCACGACGACGATCATCCTCGATGCCGAGACGCTTGAGGTACAGGAGCAGTATCGCAGCCTGGCCGGTACGATCCGCAATTGTGCAGGCGGCGTGACGCCGTGGAACACTTGGCTGAGCTGCGAGGAAAATACGACCACGGTCGAGGAGTCCGAGGGACGCCTCAACCAGAACCACGGCTACGTTTTCGAAGTGCCTGCCAATAGCGGCGGCCTCGTCGATCCGCAGCCGCTGCGCGCCATGGGCCGCTTCAATCACGAAGCCGCCTGCGTCGATCCGCGCACAGGCATTGTCTACATGACGGAAGATCGCGGGGATTCGCTCTTCTATCGCTTCATTCCCGATGTGCCGGGCGACCTCGCTGCAGGCGGCACGCTGCAGGCGCTGGTGCTCGACGGCATGCAGGACACGCGCAATTCGGAAGATGGCACTACGCGCCTGGCCGCCAACGTACCGGTGCCGGCAACATGGATCACGCTCGATAATGTCGAAGCGCCCGATGATGATTTGCGCCAGCGTGGCGCAGATCGGGGCGCGGCCATTTTCGCGCGCGGCGAAGGGATCTGGATGGGCGACGGTGAGATGTATTTTACCGCCACCAGCGGAGGCCTGGCAGGCGAGGGTCAGATTTTCCGCTTTACGCCGCGACCTGAAAGCGTCGATCTTCTCGAGCTTTTTTATGAAAGCCCTGAGGCGGCGGAATACAGCTATGGCGACAATCTTGTGGTCTCGCCTTTCGGGGACCTGATTGTTTGTGAAGATCAGTATGGCGACACGGTCGACAATTACCTGCGCGGTATCACGCCTGCGGGTGAGGCCTATGCTTTTGGGCGGCTGCGCTTGCAGACCGAGCCTGCCGGGGCTTGTTTCTCGCCGGATGGGCAGACGCTGTTCGTGAACGCCTATTCGCCGACCATGACGCTCGCGATCACAGGGCCGTGGCCGACTGCATGAGCGGCGCGCCTTCGGTTCTGTTCGTCTGCCTCGGCAATATCTGCCGGTCGCCGATGGCCGAAGGCGCTTTGCGGGTCGCGGCTCGGGATGCCGGATTGGATGTCGCGATCGACAGTGCCGGGACCGGTGGCTGGCATGTTGGCAATCCGCCTGACAGCCGGGCCGTCGCGACGGCACGTGAAAAAGGCGTCGACATTTCCCGCCTACGGGCCAGGCAGGTGACGGCGGACGACTTCACGCGCTTCACGCATATCTTCGCGCTCGACGCTCAGAATCTGGCGGATTTGCAGCGGTTGGCTCCCGCGGATGGGACAGCGGAAGTGGCTCTCCTCCTCGATATCGTACCGGGGCGCGAAGGCGATGCGGTGGCCGATCCCTATTACGGCGATGCCGACGGGTTCGAGATTGCCTGGAGCGATGTAAGCAGTGCGGCCGCCGTTTTGGTCGCGCGTCTCAAGCCGTGAGCTGGCAGCATCGGTTTGAAGCAATCACCGGCAGCACGATTGCCGGAGGGCGAAAGCTGCAAGGCGGTGATTTGGGCGGCGCTACCCTTGTCGATCTGGCGGATGGCCGCCAAGCTGTTGCCAAAAGCGGACCACTGGTAACGCGCGAAGGCGCGATGCTGAAAGCTATCGCTGAGACTGGCGCCCCCGCTCCCCGCGTCTGGCACGGCGAAGACGATCTGCTGATCATGGATTATGTCGATGCGGACGGCGTCAAGGGCTGGGAGAGCCTTGCTGACGCACTCGCGCAGCTACACGCTCCCCGCGATGAACTGTATGGTTGGGAGAATGATTACGCCTTCGGCACGATCAGTATCGCCAATTCGCGAACCGAGAACTGGCCTCGGTTCTGGGCTGAGTGCCGCCTGCTTTGCCACGCGGAAAAGATCGATAGCTCCATCGCGCGACGACTTGAAACACTGAGCAAGAGCCTGCCCGATCTGCTTCCCGCTTACCCGACGCCCTCACTGCTCCACGGCGACTTATGGGGTGGGAACATCCTCTTTCATCAAGGCAAGCTTGCCGCGCTGATCGATCCGGCGAGCTATGTCGGTCACCGCGAAGTCGATGTTGCGATGCTCACCATGTTCGATCATCCGCCGCATGAATTTTTCGAGGCGCTGGAGCTGGAGGAAGGCTGGCGCGAACGCCTGCCGATCTATCGCCTTTGGCCATTGCTGGTGCATCTGCGCCTGTTCGGAGACACCTACAAAAACTCCGTAACGAATGCGCTGCGAACGCTCGGATTTTAACTAAGCTGCGGAAAGGGCTTCCACTCGCCGCCGGCTGGGTCTTCGGCGAAAATGCCTTCGATCAGTGCCTCGTGCACATCTTCAGGCTTGGCGGGATCCCACGCGGGATCGTTGTCCTTGTCGATCAGCACGGCGCGAACGCCCTCCGCAAAGTCATGGCGCAGCATCATGCGGCTCGCGACGCGGTATTCCATGACCATGTTTTCAGCGAAAGTTTCGCAATTGGCGTTTTCGGTAAACTGACGGAGCGCGACCTTGCTGGTCGTCGGGCACTTTGCCCTGACAGCCTTCAGCTCTTTCTCCGCCCATTCGGTGTCTGAATTCTCGAGTGCTTCGATGATGCCTTCGACGGTGTCGGGGCCGAACAGCAGATCGATTTTGTCGCTATTCTCGGCAATACGGGCAGGCGGCGGAGTGGCGGACATGTCGGTCAGGACAGCGCTCGGATCTTCGCCCGCCGCGATGCGCGCTTTGGCTTCGGCGGTATCTTCGCTCTTGAGGTAATGCGTTGCGAGACCTGCCCACAGGCATTCCGCGCCATCAAGCCGCGCCGCGGTCAGCGCGAGGAACTTGCCGGTCGCGCCCGGCAGGCGTGGCAGATACCAGCTTGCACCGACATCCGGGAAAAGGCCGATATTGCCTTCGGGCATGGCGAACATCGTGTTTTCGGTCGCGACGCGGAATTCGCAGGGCTGAGAGATGCCCACGCCGCCGCCCATCGTAACGCCATCCATGAAGGCGACGATGGGTGTGCCATAGGTAAACATCAGGTGATTGAGGCGATACTCCGCATGGAAGAATGCGCGGCCTGCTTTGCCGTCATCTTCCAGCGCGGATTTGCGCACCATTGCGACATCGCCGCCTGCACAAAAACCGCGGCCTTCGGCGTGATCGAGAATGACAGCATGCAGCTTTTCATCCTCGCGCACGCGCAGCAGCGCATCCGACATCGCCTCGCACATATCCTGGGTCAGCGCGTGCAGCGCCTTCGGGCGATTGAGGGAGATGTGCAGGATCGCGTCGTGCGCGTGGATGTTTACGTCTTGGGTCATGAAAATCCTTACTGCCGCAGCAAATCGCGGCCGACGATCATGCGCATCACCTGGTTGGTGCCTTCGAGGATCGAGTGGACGCGCAGGTCGCGCCAGAAACGCTCGATCGGATAGTCGCGCAAATAGCCGTAGCCGCCGAAAATCTGCAGCGCATTGTTGACGACATTGCTGCCGCTATCGGTGGCGAGGCGCTTGGCCATTGCGGAGAAACGCGTCTTGTCCGGCGCGTTGTCGGTGACTTTTGCAGCGGCGAGATAGAGCAGCGCACGCGCTGCCTCCAACTCGGTCGCCATGTCGGCAAGCATGAATTGGGTGTTCTGGAAATCGGCAATCGGCTGGCCGAATTGCTGGCGATCCTTGGAATAGGCAATCGCCTCATCAAGGCATCGCTGCGCTCCGCCCAAAGAGCACGCCCCGATATTGAGGCGTCCGCCATCAAGGCCGGCCATGGCGAAGCGGAACCCTTCTCCCTCGCTGCCGATGCGGTTGGCAACCGGCACGCGCGCGTCTTCAAAGATGACCTGCGCCGTGGGTGAGGCATTCCAGCCCAATTTCTTTTCGGGTGCGCCGAAGCTGACACCAGGCGTGTCCTTGTCGACCACAAGCGCGGTGATGCCGCGTGTCTTGTGCTCGTCAGTACGGACCATGACAAGATAAACATCGTTCACGCCGCCGCCAGAAATGAATTGCTTGGTGCCGTTTAGCACATAGTCGTCACCATCCAGCTTCGCGCTGGTTTTCAGCGCCGCCGCGTCGGAACCGCTGCCGGGTTCGGTCAGGCAATAGCTGGCGAGCTTTTCCATGCCGATCAAATCGTCCAGATAGCGCCCCTTCAGATCGTCCGATCCGAACGTGTCGATCATCCATGCGGCCATATTGTGGATCGAGATAAAGGCGCTTGTGGTGGGGCAGCCATAGGCCATGGCTTCCATGATCAGCGCCGCTTCCAGCCGGCCCAGTCCGATTCCGCCGCTTTCCTCGCTCACATAAATGCCGCCAAAGCCGAGCTCTGCCGTGCTTTTGATCAGATCGACGGGAAAGTGGTGTTCTTCGTCCCATTCGCCTGCATGTGGGGTGATATTATCGGCAGTAAACCGCTGCGCCATTTCCTGAATGGCGAGCTGGTCTTCATTGAGCTGAAACTGTCCAGTCATTGCATAAATCTCCTGCTCGCTCCCATGTCAGGAAGTGATTGCAGGTGCAACCAGTCTGGTGGCCCGTATCGAGAGCGCTTAGTCGCCGAAGGTTTCGAGCGGCTCCGGGGACGGATCGAAGCCTGTGGTGTCGTCCATCGGCTCCGCCGAAAAGCCTTGGGCGGAATCGATCAATTCATCGGGCGCGGCATCGACAACAACCTCTTCATCGTCGTCTCCTGCGTCGCCGCGATCGCTGCCAGTGCGCGCGCTTTCTTCCTGCTCTTCTGTATCGTCGAAACCTTGGAATGCTGCGGCGCCTTCCGAACCGACAATCCGTGCGGAGCTTTGCCCGCGGTTTTGCGGCTGCTGGATCACGAATTCGCGCTGGCCGTTGCGATCGACGCCGGCGGCTTCATTGCGACTATCCAGATCACTGCCGCATGCTGCAATCAGCAATGGCAGAGGCAGAAGACCGAGGCTTTTCAGGCGCATCTTTCGAATCCCGTTTCGTGTGGCGATGTCGATTTAGCAGAGGATGAGTTACAAATTTGCTGACGCATTAGCCACAATTGATGCGCTCTATCACGAGGTCATCGTCGTAAGAGACGGTCAGCCGATCGGGACGATAATCCATCGTGACAGCCGTGCGCGGCGGAACCCAGCGCAATTGCCGCGCACCGGACTCTTCCAGCATGGCTTCGCCCATAGCAGCAGTCGCCGTATGACCCGCGTGGTACTGCACCGGCCCCGCATCGCATTCACCGGCGGATTCGCGGACCGGCATTTCGGTCAAGTCTGCAGCGTCATCGGTGGCGCAGGCGGCAAGGGCGCAAGCCATTGGGAGGGTGGCAGCGAGGGTGAGCATTGGTCGCATAATCGGTCTCCTCGGTATCTGTTCTAGCCTCTCTCGAAGCCGCGCGCTAGGAGGCGCTGCAAAGGAGATATGGCGATGGCAGGCTTGTGGTTTGAAGAATTTACTGTCGGACAGGTTTTCGATCACCAGCTGCGCCGCACCGTGACCGAGACCGACAACGTCATGATCACCACCATGACGCACAATCCGGCCGCCCTGCATCTGGATGCCGAATATATGAAAGGCACCGACTATGGGCAGGTGCTCGTGAATTCATGTTTCACGCTCAGCCTGATGGTAGGGATCAGCGTGCATGACACGACGCTTGGCACGGCGGCGGCCAATCTTGGCTGGGATGAAGTGCGCTTTCCTGCGCCTGTCTTCATTGGCGATACGCTACGGATCGAAAGCGAAGTCCTTGATTTGCGCGAAAGCAAGAGCCGCCCGACGCAGGGCATCGTCACCTTCGCTCACCGCGCCTACAATCAGGATGATGTTATGGTTGCGAGTTGCAAGCGCGCCAGCCTGCAGAACAAGCGGCCCGCATAACGCAACCGGTTGCTGCCGGACAAAAAGAAGGGCGCCCCGAACCGAAGTTCGAGGCGCCCGCCCCCCAAGCTTTGAAAAGCGCGATTAGAAGCCGAAGGATAGGTTGACGGTGACGCCTGCCGCTTCGAAGCGATCTTGGCCAACGCCGTCATAGAAGCCAGCAATGCCGAAGCGGACATTGCCCGGTGAGACCACATCCATCCCGAGCGAGCCGCGCGCACGCAGGCCATTCTCGACCACCGAATAGGTGTCTGCACCGAATGTCAGCACGCCTTCGATTTGGCCGTATGGGGCGTAGGTCCAGCCATTGCTGTTTTCGAGGCGGTAATCGAGACGCGGGCTGAAGGCGACTTCACCCTGATCGATCCGCGCGTCAGCAATGGCAACGCCCAGCGTGTCGACATAGCCCTGCACGTCTTCGCGCAGGTAGCGCACCGAAAGCTCCGGCCAGAAGGTCAGGCCTTCGCCAACTTCAAGGTCGCCGATCGCAGAGGCGCTGGCGAGCATGCGGTCGGTCTCGAACCCATCGACATAGGTGCCGAATGGCGAGACGGTGTTATCCGAGCTGCCGAAGGCGACGCGTGCATCGACGAAGAAGCCTTCTGCAAGGCGCGCGGTGACATAAGGTCCGGCCATCCAGCCATCGCCTTCTGCCTGGCCAACGCCAAGCGTGTCCGCATCATTGTCAAAACGATCGAACTGGACCAGCGCGCCGACCAGCAGATCTTCGCTCAGCAGGTAATCGACACCGGCATAGGCGATCGCGAAGGTGCCGCGATTATTGCCGATCGTCACATCGGCCAGCGATCCTTCGAACCAGATGTCGAAATCGCTTTGACCTTCGCGGCGACCCAGAGCGGTCTGCACCATGGAAAGGCTGGTGGAGATGCTGCGATTGGCCGAGTTGATGCGGATATCCGCCGGCAAGGCGCCACTTCCCGGAACAGCCACCTGGCCAATCTGGGCCGAGCCGCCACTCGCAGCCTGACCGCTCAGCCGCTCGAGGCGACGTTGCAGGTCCGGCTGGTTCGACATGAGCAGCGCGTTGCGGCCGCCAAGGAATTCGCCAATGGCTTGTTCCGCTGCCGTGCGCGTGTCGGTCAGCTCTACGGTGCAGACCAGGCTCTCGCTTGGTGAGAGTTCCAAGGCCACCGTGCCGTTCTGCAGGCTGACCGCGCTGTCGGTGTCGTTACACGAGATGCCCGTAAGAGCGTATCCGGCAGCGCGCAGATCATTCACCGCGAAATTGTAGCTGCCCGAAGAGACATCCGCCGCTGTAATCGTGCCTGTACCGCCACTGGTGGTGACGCTGGAGGCAAGGCCCGGCACGTTCGTGGTGAAGGACACAGTCTCATCCGCACCGATCACATTGGTGACGATGGTGACGGTGCCCAGCGCCTGAACGGTCACACGGACGGTATCGCTCCGGGTGAAGATGCCATCGGAAACCGACAGCTGGAATTCGAACGACTGCGTGCCGTTGACAAGCGGTGCCGTGAAAGTGGGAGCCGCCGCCGTCGCATCGCTCAGTGTGACCGGTGCACCAGACGTCTGGGTCCAGCTATAGGTCAGCGTGTCGCCATCCGGATCGGTGGAGCCGGTTCCATCGAGCGTCACGGTCTGACCGCTGTCGATCGGGCCGATATCGGCACCGGCATCAGCGGTCGGCGCGCTATTTGGCTGGACATTGATCACAACCGTATCGGTGGTGGTCGTCAGGCCATCATCCACCGTCAGTTCGAAAGTGAACGGCGTCGTGGAAGCCAATCCCGAAGGAGCGGTGAAAGTGGGCTGCTGTCCATTCGGGTCGCTGAGCGAGACGCTCGGACCGCCCGTCTGGACCCAATCGAAAGTCAGCGCGGAAGGCTGCTCGGGATCGCTCGAGCCCGTAGCATTGAGCGCGACCGTTTCGCCGCCGCGAACAGTCTGGTCAGGCCCTGCATCGGCCGTAGGCGGCGTGTTTGCCACGACGGTGAGCGTGACGCGGTCAGTGCTTGTGGTTGTACCGTCGCTCACCGCAACTTCGAAAACAAGCGGCTGTGCGGTGTTTGTCAACGCAGGGGCGACAAAAGTGGTCTGGCCATTTGCTGGATTGGGATTAGCAATGGTCACAGCAGTGCCGGAAACCTGCGTCCAGCTGTAAGTCAGTGGATCGTTTTCAGGATCTATTGAGTCCGTGGCGTCGAGAACGATTGTGGCGTCTGCAGTGATATTCCCGCTCGTTCCCGCAACTGCGACCGGGGCCTGGTTTGCCCCGACCGGGATAATCACATCGACGAAGTCGGATGATTGCGCACCGTCATTATCCGTCACGACCAATTCGAAACGCAATGTCTGCGGACCAACTGCTGTCGGCGCGGTGAAAGTCGGCTGGATGGCATTGGGATCGGACAGCGCGACGGGTTGGCCGAGCACCTGGTTCCAGGAATAGCTGGTGATATTGCCGTCTGGATCGGTCGATCCCGAGCCGTCCAAAGTGACCGTATCGCCGATCTGCGTGGTGATATCCGTTCCGGCGTCAGCCACCGGATCGAGATTTGGGAAAACGATGATGAGACCGCCTGTCGAAGTGACCACCACCGTATCGGTGGAGCTTGCACCGTCGGGATCGGTTACCGTCAGTTCGAAAGTGTATGTGCTGATGCCCGGTACATTCGTCGTGCGGAATGTCGGTTGTGCGATGCTGGCGTCAGAAAGCGTGGCGGCAGGGCCGCCTGTTTGGACCCAGCTATAGGTTAGGGGATCCGTGTCAGGATCACTCGAGCCAGTGCCATCGAGAGTAACCGATGAGTTCCCGACAGTGGACTGATCCGGCCCTGCATCCGCGACAGGTGCATTGTTGCTGGTTGGCTGCACGAATATCGAGACGAGATCTTCCGCAAGCCTGCGTCGGCCTAAGCCATCATCCGCCCGCAGGCTGAAGCGTATTTCCGTTGCCGTCGCAGATGCTGGTGGGGCGGTAAACGTTGGTGTGGCGGAATTCGGATTGGTGAGCGTCACCGTCGGTCCGGAAAGCTGAAACCATGTATAGGTCAGTAGGTCGTTTTCACGGTCCGTCGTGCCAGTAGCGTCTAGCTGCACCAGCGCTCCGCCCTGAACGTTCTGATCCGGGCCGGCATCCGGCACAGGTTCGAGATTCCGCTCAAGCTCCACCACGACAAGATCGCTGTCAAATCCGCCATTGCCGTCAGAAACCGTAAGCTCGAAGGTCCATGACAAATCGCTAAGCCTGCGAGAGGGCGGTGTCACGGTGAGTGTCGATGAGTTGGTATTGCCGATGCCGATGCTGGAGCCGGACACCTGCCGCCAACTATAAGTCAACGGATCGCCGTCCGGGTCACTCGATTGGCTACCATTGATGACAAAAGGCTGATTGGGAACAAGATTAGGCTCGTCTGGCCCTGCATCTGCGACCGGTCGCTGGTTGGTCCCGGCTGGGACAAAGCCGTATTGCTGGGCAACCGAAGAGCAAGCACCGCCTGCCGCATTCATCTGTGCTAGATCTACGGATACTGATCCGAGAGTTGCGACACGCGAAGTTTGGTTGCGGTCAAAAACGACAATCGATGGTGCACCTTGAACCGAAGGCGTATTCGCAGTGCGAAAGCCGACGGTACGCGCGAAATTCGACTGGGTAGTCCCGACATCAACATTGAAAGTGTTGTTGAACGTAACGTCGGTACCCGCTGCATCCTGCCCGACGATCTGAAATTGATCGACACCGTTGCCGGTGGAATTATTGACGAAATCTGCGGTGGTGCCGGTATAGTCGGCCTGTGTAGTGACCGAGCATTCGAATCCTGAAGCAGAATAATTTGAAATGGTCGGCGCGGTCGCAGTTCCGGCGAGAGCCTGATTTGCGATAGCGATTGAAGAAACTGTGCCCAGGATGAGCGAACGGCGAATATTCTTCGAGAGCATGTATCTGACCCCTGATTGGAACTGCTGAGGGGCCGTTGGCGCTTTGGAAAAGCATTCGCGATATACCAGATGGTGTATGGACCGTTTCACTTGCTCCGCGCTAGGGATTCATTCGATCCGAAGGATCGAATGGCCAGCCCAAAGGTGAACTAAAAAATTGAGCGAGAAAAACGTCCGTTCTCCCGACATTGATGGCCTGATCCGCGAAACCTATCGAATCGTCGCCGATCCCATGCGCCTTGATGCCATGCAGGAAGCAATCGCCCGTCAAAGCACGCACTTGGCTGACGCGGCGGCAGAGCTTGACATGCATTTCGAGCAGGCCAGTCAGCTATTCGACAGCCTGCCGGAGCGAGAGGCGCGCGACTTTTCATCATTTGGGATCGATGCGGATGCCGTGCGCGCTGCTGGTGCGCCGGGCAGTCTGCTCAGGCTGGATAAGTCGCTCAACATCCTGGGCATCGATGATCAGCGCCTGTGCTCATCGGATCTGCATCCCGGTGACGATTTCGCCCAATGGCTCGCATCGGACAGCGAAACCATGGAGGACGCCCTTCGCGCGCTTGCCGAACGACAGACCGACAATGCGGCCATGGTCATCCGCTTTTACACCAGTGCAGATGATCTGCGCGGAACTCTGGGCCTTGCAGTCAAGGGTCAGCCTTCAGATGCGGCGGGGGTGATTATCCGGCGAATGGGCCTGCAATGGTCCGAGCGCGATCGGAGCGTCTTTGCCGAAGTATTCGGACTGAGCGACACGGAAACCGAATTGGTGCGGTTCCTCGTCGAAGGGCGCAGCGTCAACGATTTCGCCGCCGACCGTGGGCGCGCGATCGGCACTGCGCGTACGCAGTTGAAACGTTTGCAGCAAAAGCTTGCTGTCGGCTCCCAAGGCGAAGTGATTTCACTTTATGCAGGCTTTATCGGCCTGCTCGCCAGTGATTCACTTGCGGAAGTCGAGAATGGCGGCGTCTTTCCGGCAAAAACTGTCGAAATCGACGGCGAAAGCATTCGATACGAACGAGTTGGAGTTGCAGGCGGGACGCGCGTCATCCTGCTGCACGGCGCTGTCGAGGGGCCTTTTCTGCCGGATTCCGTCATCGCCGCCAATCGGGCTGCCGGGCTCGATTTGGTCATCCCGTGGATGCCATTTTACACAGGCGACCAGGCCCATCTGCCTGCCCCTGCGCGGATTGAATCCTTCGCGGACAAGCTTCCCGCCGTGCTCGACGCAATCGGGTGGGAGGATTGCACGATCATCGCCTGTAGCCTGTCTACTGCTTATGGTTTTGCTGCCCTGTCGCGCCATCCGGACCGCTTCTCCGGCATGGTGCTGGCCGGAATGTCCATGCCGCTGCGCGAAATCGAAGATCGCAACACCATGCCCTCATCTTGGCGCGCTCCGATGGAATTGGGCTCGCATTTCCCGC
The DNA here is from genome assembly GCF_016019885.1 of Aurantiacibacter sediminis. Taxonomy (GTDB): domain Bacteria; phylum Pseudomonadota; class Alphaproteobacteria; order Sphingomonadales; family Sphingomonadaceae; genus Alteraurantiacibacter; species Alteraurantiacibacter sediminis. Next base: position 877,798 of record NZ_JAEANY010000001.1, read on the forward strand.
GCTTTTTCGAATTGTTTTCCCGTGCGGTCTTTCGCCTCGCCATGCGCGGGGAAGCGCATCATTATTTCGATAGGTTATTCCAAGACAGTCCGCGCGACCGTGCCACACTGCGCAATGCCGATGTTGCACGCACCATGCGCCGCGCCGCGGAGAACCGTCCTGATCGCTTTGGCGCGGCAATGGCCCATGGCCTTGCGATCCTCACGACCGACTGGTCGCCGTGGCTTGAAAAATGTGAGCGTCCCGTGCGCCTGATCTATGGTGCAGAAGATGTCGTTGTTCCGCCGCAGCAGAGCACGGACTTTGCCCGCAGACGCGGCCTCACGGCTGTAGGGCCGATCGAGGGGGTAGCCAGCTATTGCCTGTTTCAGGCACCGGCCGTTGTCTTCGAACAGGTAGAGCGGTTGCACGAAGCCGATTGATCCGGCTCGACCCTTGGCGCGAACTGATTTGTATTGACGATGATCGGCACCCGGCTCTAGTCGCATCGGCGAGGCAGGCGGGTGTAGCTCAATGGTAGAGCAGCAGCTTCCCAAGCTGACGACGAGGGTTCGATTCCCTTCACCCGCTCCAGAAATTGTGCCTCACAGGTTCGCCACTTGAGGGCTCCTTATTTGCCCTATCACTTCGCTACTTGAGGGCGGGGAGCACTTGCGGCAATGATCGTGCTGAGCGCATGACCACCTTCTTCCTCACATTCCTCGCTGTCGCGCTTGCCATGGTGGCAGGGCGCGAGGCGGTGCGTGCGGCGCGGCTGGCGGGAGCGGGAGCCAACCCGGCCGCTTTGCTTGCCATCGCCATAATCTGTTCGATCGGTGCTTGTGCAGTGGCGGCATGGCTCGGCAATTCCTTTGCCAACTTGCTCAACCCGGAGCACAAGAGATGGCTCGTCGCGGCAGCGCTTGCCTTGGCTGCGGCCGAAGTGGCTTTCCTCGATGCGCCTGCGGCGCCGCAAGAGCCGACCCAGTCGCTTGGCGCGATCTTTATAGTCCTTTTTGCAGGCGTGGCTGCCGATGCGAGCGGACTGCTCGTGCTTTCTCTCAGCGTGGCGAGTGACGATCCGATCTATGCGGCGGCAGGAGGCGCACTGGCGGTGACAGGGGTATTGGGCATCGCCATCATGGCAGGATCGGATTGGGAGCTTCTCCCGCGCGGGATATTGCGCCTTGTAATCGCAGCGCTTTTGTTTGTTGCGGCAATTGCAATCGTTTTGTTCGATTTCATAACTTAAATTGCATCGCTTTTCTCGATCAAAGCTATCCGTATTCTGGATGAAACCAATCGCCCTGATCGTCCGTTGGGAAAGCAAATAAACAATTCTGACGGAGAAAGATCATGAGCACTTCAGGTGACAATTCGAAAACCGCGTTGATCGATGGCCTCAATGGCCTGCTTGCCGATCACCTCGCGCTGTACTTCAAGACCAAGAACTTTCACTGGCATGTGAAGGGGCCGCGTTTCCGCGATCTGCACCTGCTGTTTGACGAGCACGCGATCGAAATTCGCGACCAGATCGACGATATCGGTGAACGTGTGCGCAAGAACGGCGCCGATACGCTGACCAGCATCGCCTCTGTCGCCGCGAAGACGCAGATCAAGGATCAGGATGACACGACGTTGTCCGCCGAGAAAATGGTCGAAGAACTGCGCGACGATAACCAGAAAATGGTCGATGCACTCAAAGCTCTCAAGAAGCATGCCGAAGCCGCTGGCGACAATGCGACTGATGGTCTGCTCGATGATTGGACGGACATGGCCGAAGAACGCGTCTGGTTCCTCACCTCGACGCTTCAGTAAGCGCGATCAGCCGCATAGCTATTCCGCCGCCGCAGAGTTCTCGCTCTGCGGCGGTTTTGCGTTTAGGGTCTGCATCATGATTGACATAGAATATATTCACGACGCCGAAGCGGCTGACATTGCCGCTTTCCTCGCCGATCTGCTGTCTGGCGAGCTGGCCAATACCGATGGCGACATCGCCATCAGCGTGCCCGGTGGGTCGACACCATTTCCCATCTTCGAGGAACTTGCGAAGGTCGATCTCGCATGGCCGCGTCTGGCTATCTGGCCGGGTGATGATCGTATCGTCCCTGAAAACCATCCCGCCAGCAATACCGGCAAGATCCGCGCTCTGTTCGAGCCGCTGGGCGCAAAAGTCGTCACGCTCACCCAGCAGGATGATACACCGCATTTCGCGCTCGTTTGGCTTGGGATGGGCGCTGACGGGCATATTGCCTCGCTATTTCCCAACACTGATCCCGCGCCCGGCGATGACCAAGTCTTGCGCCGCCTGACACCCGATCCATTGCCGCCGGAGGCTCCCTTCGATCGCATCACGCTCACCATGCCCTCGCTGCTCGATACAGATCGCCTGATGTTCGTTATCCGCGGCGATGAGAAGCGCGCAGTGTTCGATGCGGGCGTAGCAGGCGAACATGATTTGCCTATCGCCCGACTGCTCGGCGCGCGCGGCGATACGAAAGTGATATGCTTCACCTGATTCCCGCCTGGATTCAGCGACCGCTAATGCCGCTTGCCAACCGGGTCCGAAACTTCTGGCAGCACTATGCAAGTGTCGATGTCTATGGCGTCGCGCTGATCGGCTTTGACGCCGAGAGTCAGCTGCTGCTCGTGCGCCATTCCTATGGCGCGCGCAAATGGGCGATGCCGGCGGGCGGGATCAAGCGCGGGGAGGATCCGGAAGACGGCATCCGGCGCGAAATCAGGGAGGAATTGAGCGTCGAGCTCACCGAGCTCGAGCTGGTCAAGGAGCGCGAGGAACAAGTGCCCGGGCAAGACCGCAAGCATCATGTGTGGGTCTTCACCGCGCGAGTGCTGCAAACGCCTAAGCCCGATATGCGCGAAGTCGTGAATGCCCGCTTTTTCAGCTTGGACGATTTGCCCGAGCCGCTCGAAAAGCGCGTGCGCCCACGTCTCGAAATGCTTCAGGCGAAGAGGGCCTAAAGCAAGGAAAGCTGCGGATCGTCTCGCGGGGCGCTGCTTTCCCCCCGCTCCAGATTGCTTAGTGTCAGGCCCATCAATCGGATCGGCATGGCGAGCGGCAGTTCCGCTTCCAATATCTCGTGCGCGATCGCAGCGAATTGCGCCCTGTCAGTCACCGGCGCATCGAGCGAGCGGGCGCGCGTCATGATCTGGAAGTCGTTGAATTTGACTTTAAGCGTCACAGTGCGGCCTTTCGCCTGCTTGTCCGCGATGCGGCCCCAGACAATCTCGATGATATTGTCGAGCGTCTCGCGCAGCGCGCTGCCGCTGGAGATATCTTCGCTGAAGGTGCGCTCCCCGCCAATGCTTTTGCGAATGCGATTGGCGCGGACGGGGCGATGGTCGATCCCGCGCGCGGCCTTGAACAAATAGTCGCCGAAACTGCCGAAATTTGCGCGGAGCCATTGCGGGTCTTTCCCGGCCAGGTCTGCGCCCGTTTCGATGCCTAGCCGGGCCATCTTCTCCGCACCCTTCGGCCCGATCCCGTGGAAACGCCGGATGGGGAGCGATTGGACGAATTCGGCGCCTTGTCCGGGGCGAATGACGCAGAGGCCATCGGGCTTGTTCTGGTCGCTCGCCAGCTTGGCCAGGAATTTGTTGTAGGAAACGCCCGCACTCGCGGTCAGCTGCGTTGTCTCGCGGATCGCCTTGCGAATAGCCTGCGCGATCGCGGTGGCAGAGCCGATGCCGTGGATGTCCTCAGTGACGTCGAGGAAGGCCTCATCGAGACTCAGCGGTTCGACATGCGGCGTGTGAAATTGGAAAATCTCGCGGATCTGCGCGGAGACTTCGCGGTAGGCATCGAAGCGGCTTTTGACGAAAATCAGATCCGGGCATTTCCGCTTGGCGGTGACAGAGGGCATCGCACTTTTGACGCCGAATTGCCGCGCTTCGTAACTCGCCGCCGCAACGACGCCGCGGCCAGACGATCCGCCCACGGCCACCGGCTTGCCGCGCAATTCGGGATTGTCCCGCTGCTCCACGCTCGCAAAAAACGCATCCATATCGACATGGATGATCTTGCGCAGACCGGGCGCATCTTCCGCATCATCGTCAACAGGATTGGCAGCATTCTCGGCCATAACAGACATATAAGCAAAGGCGCGCGATGCGGGAACCGTCCAGCGCGTAACCCAGCCTTTAATCGGTGCTTTCCTTTTGTCCGCTTCGCCTTCACAAGCCCGTAGTGAGCCAAGACGATCCCGCCCAATCGGAAAATACCGCCAAGCCAAATCCGCTGACCCGCAAGCTGGGTGAGCGCGAGCTTATTTTCCTGATGGCGATGTTGATGAGCTTGCAGGCTTTCGGCATCGATTCCATGCTGCCCGCACTCGGGCAAATCGCCGCAGAAATGGGCGCAGAGGGCAATCAGCGGCAATACGTCATCGGGGCCTATTTCCTTGGCGGCGGCGTCGGCGCATTCTTCCCCGGAGCTTTTGCCGACCGCTTCGGACGGAGACCCGTGCTGGCGCTGGCGCTGGTCTCTTACATCACCCTGTCGCTCGCCTGTTCTCTGGTGACGAATTTCGACTTGCTTGTCGCGCTGCGGCTGGTGCAAGGCGTGCTATGCGCCGGTCTCAGCGTGGTGCCGCTTGCCATGGTGCGCGACCATGTCGGCGGCGACAAGATGGCGCGTTTGATGAGTCTCATCATGATGATCTTCCTGCTTGTCCCGATCATCGCCCCGGCGATTGGTCAGGGCATCATGTACCTCTTCGGCTGGCGCGCAATTTTCGGCGCGATGGCCATTGTGGGGAGCATCGCTGCAACCTGGGCGTGGCTGCGCCTGCCCGAAACGCTGAAGGAGGAGGACCGTCAGGATATTCGTGCCAAGACGATCCTCAGCAACATGGGGAAGGCGATATTCGCACGCCAATCCATCGGTTACGTGATCGGCGCCGCTCTTGTATTCGGTTCGCTGTTCGGATTCCTCAATTCCTCGCAGCAGTTGATTGCCGAGACATTCGGCCAAGGCGATTACTTCGCGCTGATCTTCGGTGGAGCGGTGCTGGGCATGGTGGCGAGCAATTTCACCAATTCACGCATCGTCGAAAAATTTGGCGCGCGTCGGGTGAGCCATACGGCACTGCTCGCCTTCATCGGCGTGTCGGCGGTGCTGGTCTGGCGATCTTTCGACGCGCCTTACGTCCTTTGGGAATTTATCGTGTTGATGAGCTGCGCCATGGCCGCGCTGGGCTTTGTCGGTGCGAATTTCAGCTCCATCGCGATGCAGGACTTCCAGCACATTGCAGGCTCTGCCAGCAGCGGGCAAACTGCGCTGCGCATGATGACCGGCGCGATCCTCGGCGCATTTATCGGCAGCCTCTATGATGGCACGCCATTGCCGCTCGCCTATTCGATGCTGGCCTGCGGGCTGCTCGGCCTGGTCGTCGTCTTGTTCAGTGAGCGGGGCAAGCTCTTCCGCCGCTTGCAATCGCCGCTGCCGCGTGCAGGAATGCCGCCGCGATGAGCGAGGCATACGACCTGATAATCATCGGCGGCGGCGTAAACGGCGCTGGTGTCGCACGCGATGCGGCTGGGCGCGGGGCGAAAGTGCTGCTACTGGAAAAAGGCGATCTGGCGAGCGGCACGTCGAGCAAATCGACCAAGCTGGTGCATGGCGGCCTGCGCTATCTCGAATATTACGAATTCGCTCTGGTGCGCGAGGCTTTGGGCGAGCGCGAGACCGTCTGGCAGATCGCGCCGCATATCGTTTGGCCGATGCGCTTTATCCTGCCGGTGACCGATGGGATGCGCCCCCGCTGGATGCTTCGCGCAGGGCTGTTCCTGTACGATCATATCGGCGGCAAGGGGCGATTGAAAAACACCAGCAGCGTCAATCTGAAGAAGCACGCTGCGGGCGCTGTGCTGGAGAAACGTTACAAGCGTGGGTTCGAATATTCGGACGGCTGGGTGGACGATGCGCGGCTCGTCGTCCTGAACGCTCTCGACGCGGCAGAGCGGGGCGCGGATATTCGTACGCGCACGCCCGTTACATCTGCGCGGCGCGAAGGCGACATCTGGCATGTCGAAGCAGGTGGCGACACGTTCCAAGCGCGAGCCATCGTCAACGCCGCGGGGCCGGAAGCGGATGATCTCGCACGGCTGGTGGGTGAGCATCCCGCCTACGGCATTCGCCGCGTGCGCGGATCGCATATCGTCGTGCCAAAGCTGTTCGACCATGACCGCGCCTACATCCTGCAGCAGCCCGATACGCGCATATGCTTTGCCATACCGTGGGAGAATGACTTTACCCTGATCGGCACGACCGATGCCGATCATTCGGGCTCGGTAGATGAGGTGCAGGCGAGTGCCGAGGAAATTCGCTATCTCTGCGATGCGGCAAACCGCTATTTCAAACAGGATGTGACGCCCGACGACGTAGTGCACACCTATGCCGGCGTGCGTGCATTGGTGGATGATGGCTCAGGCCGACCCGAAGCGGCAACGCGCGGCTACAAGATCGCCCTGTCGGACCCATCGCGCGGCGTGCCGATCCTCGGCATTTATGGCGGCAAGATCACGTCCTATCGCCATGTGGCTGAAGACGCGGTCAACAAGCTCGCAGAGCGGCTCCCGGTGCTCAAAGGCGCAAGCTGGACAGGCAAGGAGCCGCTGCCCGGCGGCGATTTCGCTTTCACTGCACAGCCCATCCTGTTCGACGTGCTGCGCGAAGACTACCCCTTCCTTTCAGACACCGATGTCGTTCGCATCGGCCGCGCCTATGGCACGCGCGCCGGCGACTGGCTGGGCGACGCGAAGAGCTGGAGCGATCTCGGGCGCAACTTCGGCGCGGGGCTCACCGAAGCTGAGGTCGATTATCTGGGCCGCGTGGAATGGGCGCAAACCGCCGAAGACGTGCTCTGGCGACGCACCAAGCAGGGCGTGCATATGAGCGAAGCCGAGCAGGCAGGTTTGCGCGAATTTATGGGCGATTAAACTCCCTTCCCGCTCGCTTGGGGGGCGCGGGTGGGCATGGGCCCGGGAGGGCCCACCCCGCTGCGACTAAGCCAGCTAGCTGGCAAGTCTCATTGCCCCTCCCGTAAACGGGAGGGGGAATCTCAAAGCAATCGCCCAATATAGTGGCGGCGAAAGCTGCGCCGCTTTCCCTTCAATACGCCCCGGCACCGCGCAAATTGTTCACCAGCATCTGGTCATGCGCCATGTGTTCGGGCTGATAGTGATTGAAATGCACTTCGATCGGCTCGAATGCGACATCGGTTGGCTCAGTCAAGCCGCGGCGTAGCTCGTCTTCATATAGATACATGCCCATGCGAAAACCATTGGCAGTAAAGGTGTGCCACAACTGCTCCTGCTCGCTGCGCAGCGCGTCCGGGATGTTCCCATTCCATCGCAGGATCGTGCGATTATAACCGACGAAATAGCTGTAATGCAGGCGCATTTGCGGTGTTACCCGTAATGGCGCGATGCCTCTGCCTTGCCGCTGGACGCTTGCCTCTGGCAGCGTGCCGCTCGCGATGATCCGCATATTCGCCTGAAAGCTGTTATGAAGAAACATGTTTTCGCGAAGCAGGGAGGCGATCATATACTCGCCCGTCTTCGTGGAATTGCTTTTGTGGATCCGGGCAAAGCTAGGGTCCATCGTAAAGCCGATCCAGAACCAGCTGAGCCGCAGCGCCTCCTGCTCCTCAGTCACCGATCGTAGCGGGTCGATGCTGTCCAGCACGAATTCCGGAAAGCCCAACTCCGCCAGGTCGCGGCGGAACGTGCCTTCCTGATTGCTGTTGCTCAGCATGACCCTGCCGCGATCGCCGATTTCCCACGGATTGCCGGGCAGCAGGAAATTGTCTTTGCGATCGAGCATAAAAGTGAGCTGCGGCGCGCTATCGAGGTAGGCAAAGGCGAGGGGGCCTTGCATGAATGCGTCCCGCCCTTCCGGCCCGATGCGGATCAGGTGCTGGCCGATCAGCGTGCTCAAATATTTGTTCTTGTTGAAATCGAATGCCCCGCCGCAGGCGAGCGCGGCATTGTTCTGCGTCATCGTGCATTCGCCGAGCAATTGCGGCTCGGTCATTTCGGTGGCCGCATGATACATGCGCCAGAAATTCTCTGTCGATGGATTATCCAGATAGGTATCCTGCAACCCGTCCCATTCCGCTTTGCGACCGGGCGAGGCATCGCGTGCGATATCCGCTATCCAATCGTTGAAAGTGCCTTCCTCGCTGCCGTGATGGAAGTCGGCAGACCACAGTGGATAGGCGATGCCCGTGGGCAAGTCGCGTAATTGGATCAGCCCAGGATTGGCGCCAGCCGCGTTTGTGCCGCGCAGCAGGTCAAGCATTTCGGCGCGCGCCTGATGAGCCTGGCCGAGCGAGGTGATCGTCGGCCCTGAAAGCGTCGGCAGCAGCGTTTGCAATTGCCGCCCGAACGCGATGTCGCGCTCCACACTGGCGATGGCCGGATCGGAAGATGTGCCCGGGAGGACCGCGCCGCCCGGCTGGAATGGGCGAAACTCGCGCGCATTGGTTGGCTCGAAGCCGAGCTCTGTCCGCATATCGGTCACCGCCATGACGAGGGCATCGGCCTGTTCCTGCGTCGCCCCATCCAACAGAGCGCGACGTTCGATATCGGCATCGGTGCTGCCGATGCGGGCGAGGTCAATGAAGTCCGGCCCGTGGCATCCCGCGCAGGAGCCTTTGGGATGAACGGTCAAATCGTCATTGCGCCACAGATCGAGCGCAATTGTATATGCCTGTTGAGACGTCAGCGCAGTCGGCGTGGGCGTCGGTGTCGGACTTGGGGCGGATGCGCTGGGCGATTGCGGTGACCCGCCATCTCCCCCACCACAGGCCGATAGAAGGAGCGCAGCTGCGCTCGCCAAAATCGCATTTTTCGAAGCGGTCAATTTTCGTCTCCCGACTGTCGTGGGAGACGCTAAGGACCAGCGCCTTTACACTTGGTTACTTCCGAGTGAATTCGCATCTGGCGTTCAGGGCAAGGCTGCGCCTCTTGCGGCGGTGAAAATCTTATACCACTGCTCGCGCGTCCAGCTAACCTGCATCGCCTTCGCAGCATCGGAAATGCGTTCCGGCTTTTGCGAGCCGATGATCGGCACGATGCCAGCAGGATGCGCCATGAGCCAGCTATAGGCGGCGACCGCCCGGTCCACGCTGAGCTCCTCCGCCATCTCGCCAAGCACATCCGCCACCCGGCGATCGCGCTCGCTTTCGGCCGTCATGAGGCGACCGCCGCCAAGCGGGCTCCATGCCATCGGTGTGAGGCCAAGCCGCATTGCCTGATCCATCTCGCCATTGTCGAAAGGCTCGATGCGCAGCGGGCTGATCTCCGGCTGCGTAGCGCTGAGCGGCGTGTCGAGAAAGCTTGCAAGCGCTTCGATCTGCGCGCTGGTGAAATTCGACACGCCGATGGCGCGCACTTTGCCGCTCGCCACCGCGTTATCGAGAAAGCCGGCCAGTTCTTGCGGATGGGTGAGGATGTCTGGCCGGTGGATCAGGTAAAGGTCGATCACATCCGTGCCGAGGCGTGTAAGCGATGCTTCAAGCGCAGACTGCATATATCCGCGCGATTGGTCGTAGGGCACCGGCGGCATGATCCCGCCTTTGGTGGCCAGCGTCATGCGTTGGCGAAGCGAGCGATCGGCACGAAGAACCTCACCCAGCTTCCCCTCGACATCGCCGAAGCCGCTTTCGCCATTAAAGCCGTAAATGTCGGCCGTATCGATGAAGTCTATCCCCGTATCGAGCGCGGCGGCCAGCAGCATCGCGAGATCGCGGGTTGTGCCATCGCTGCGCCACATGCCCCAAGCCAGGGGACTGATGGTGATATCGGTCTCGGTCTGGCCGAGATTGCGGCGAGTGGGCGTGGGGAGGCGCTGCGTCATTTCGCGGATCGCCTTGGCGCATGGTCCGCTGTGTGTCTAGCCAGCCTGTTCAGGTGCCATCACGCAGCCATGCAAGAGCTTCTGCCTGCGAGCTGAAAAATGCGACATCCAGCCCTTCGCTCAGGCGGCGATATTGCATGCGGACAGTCGCAGAATCGGTCACGATCGCAATGCGCTCCAGCCCGGCGCGCTGTGCCCCCTGCAGGTGCTTTGAAATCAATTCGCCGACTTCGCGATTTTGCGCTGTTAGCTCCGACATGTCGCCCAGCGCGCGCAGGCGGTTCCTCGACATGAGTATGGGCGTCGCGTTGGCATCGAGCTCTTTCAGGAAGCCAAGCATGCGATCCCGATCCCAATAGCCCGCAACGGCGAAGTGGATTTCGCCATGCTCATCATCGATATCAATGCGATAGGTCGGATCGAGATTTGCCATGATTGCCCCTTACCAGTCTTGAGTAAAAATTCCTTTGATGCGCCCTGCTGCCTCAGTCCTCTGCAGCGTCGACTTTTGCCAGCAGCGCCTCGACCTGCACTTGCGCCCCCTGGCTTGCAGAAAGCTCCGCCACCACGCCATCGAACGGCGCGGTGAGGGCGTGTTCCATTTTCATCGCTTCAAGCACCATCAGCCGCTGGCCTGCGGTGACACTGTCGCCTTCTGCAACATCGACTGCGATCACTTTGCCCGGCATCGGCGCGAGGATTGCACCGTCGCCTGCTGCGGCCGCGCCGCCGCCGCGACTTGTGCGCGCGAATTCGAAGGCGAGCCCATCGGCGAAGACTACGGTGCGCGCATCATCGACAAAGGCGCTGGCATAAGGCTCGGCTTCTGCATTCACCACATTTACAGTGCGGCTACCGCTCTTGTGTGAGAGCGCGAGCCTCAGGCGATCCGGAGCATTAAGACGAAATCCTGCCAGCGCACCAAAATCCTGTTCTTCCTCCTCCGCCGCGAGGGTGAAAAGCGCGGCCGTTTCCCAGATCGCATCATCGGCTGTGTCATCGGCGACCAGCGTATCGATCTTGTTGGCGATGAAGCCTGTATCGAGTTTCGCGTCGATGAAATCGGGATCGAGAAGGGCATTGGCTATGAACGCGGCGTTGGTCCGGACAGGCCAGACCTCCACCGTGCTGGCGATTTCGGCGAGGTCGTGGATCGCGCTTTCGCGGTCCTCTGCCCAGACGACGAGCTTGGCAACCATCGGATCGTAATGCGGTGAAATTTCATCGCCTTCGGAAACGCCCGTTTCAATGCGGCCATCTTCGCCCAGATCGAAATGGTCTAGAGGTCCGGTTGACGGAAGGAAGCCGGATGACGGATCCTCCGCATATAATCGCGCTTCGATCGCCCAGCCATCGATGCTGAGCTCCTCCTGCTTTAGTGGGATCGGCTCGCCGCTTGCGACGCGTAGCTGCCATTCGACCAAGTCCACGCCGGTTATCTCCTCGGTCACCGGGTGCTCGACCTGGAGGCGGGTGTTCATTTCCATGAAGAAGATGCGGTCGCCGCGCAGGCCTTCGCTGGCGTCGGCGATGAATTCGATCGTGCCTGCGCCCTCGTAATCGACCGCCTTCGCAGCGCGAACGGCGGCGGCGCAGATTTCTTCGCGCGTAGCCTCATCCATGCCGGGGGCGGGGGCTTCCTCGATCACCTTCTGGTGGCGGCGCTGGAGCGAGCAATCGCGTTCGAATAGGTGGACGACATTGCCGTGGCTATCGCCGAAGACCTGCACCTCGATATGGCGCGGCGAGGTGATCCATTTCTCCAGCAGCACCTCGTCATTGGAGAAGCTGGCCTTGGCCTCGCGGCGGCAGCTTTCGAGGTCGGCTTCGAAGTCTTCGGCACGCTGGACCTTGCGCATGCCCTTGCCCCCGCCGCCCGCGACAGCCTTGATAAGGACAGGATAGCCGATGGCATCGGCCTCTTTCTTCAGCCGCTTGACCGACTGGTCCTCGCCCAGATAGCCGGGGGTGACCGGCACGCCCGCTTCCTGCATCAGCGTTTTCGCGGCATCCTTCAGGCCCATCGCGTCGATGGAGGAGGGTTTGGGGCCGACCCAGATCAGTCCGGCATCGATCACCGCCTGCGCAAATCCGGCATTTTCCGATAGGAAGCCGTAACCCGGATGGATCGCCTCCGCGCCTGTCTCCTTGGCCGCGGCGATGATTTTCTCGCCGACCAGATAGCTTTCCGCCGCGGGCGAGGGGCCGATGTGGACAGCCTCATCCGCCATGCGCACATGCAGCGCTTTTGCATCGGCGTCCGAATAGACCGCGACGGTCGCCACGCCCATTTCACGCGCGGTGCGAATGATGCGGCAGGCAATCTCGCCGCGATTGGCGATGAGGAGTTTAGCGATCACAGTAACCCTGGTCCCATTGCTTGGGCAGGTCGCTGGTTCGACCTGCCAAATAATCGGCAAAAATTTGCTGAACTTCAGCCAGCGTGAAAGCGCATTCGGAAGTCAGATCCGGGTCATGGGCAAACAGCTTTTGCCACCACAACCTTTTCGGCTTGGGTTTTGCTGGCGGCAGCTCCGGGTGACGCGGGACTGCGTGGAAATGCGTCTCCTCGCCCCCGCCTTCTCGCTTTTCCACGACGAGCCCGTTACCGAAGACGGCAGTCTGGATATATGTGCTGCCATCAATGCTCAGGATTGCACGGTCGGAGCCATCGCCAAGCCGCGAGAGTTCCGCGCGAAGCTGGTCATGTGTCACATCATCGATGTTCGCAAGATCGGTTTCCAAGTGCATCAGTTTTCTGAGCAGCCCTCGGTGATGTGGGAATAGGTAACAGTGGCGATTTTCCATTCGCCCTCCACCCGCATCAGGGTGAAGATATTTACGCCGCAATGGCTGCGATTGCCATCGATGAGGAATTCGAAATTTGCGGTGACGACAGCGACTGGCCCGTCTTCAAATCCGCGCAGGTTCCAGATCGGTTCCTGCAGCGGGACAGGGCTGTTTACAATATGTTGCGCCAATGCGCTCAGGGGGACGAGGCCGACGCGGTCCTCGCCTTCGCGCTCTTCGATGAAGGCGACGGGGGCCTGATCGACAAGCAATTCCATCATGGCCGCTTCGTCGGCCGCATCGAATGCGTTCATGAACGCGACGACTGTCTGGATAGGCTCTTCGGCCTGCCGATCGCTCTGCGCAATCGCAGGCGCGGACAGCGTGAAAGCCAACGCTGCGAAGAGGCTGGAAATCAGTTTGCGCATTGGGCTTCTCCTCACTCCGGGTCGGAATGCCTGCACATAGTTGCAATTGCAACCGCACGTTGCGCCGCACGTTATTCCTCGAGCCGGCGGATATCCTCATCGGGCAGCGGCTCCATCGCGGCATCGGGGATGGGGCCTGCCATGCGCGCCATCATCATCAGCTCACCACGCGTCCATTTCGGCATTTTGAGAGGCGGATAGGTGCCAGAAATCGACTCTTTCAGCGCCGCGCCGACGAGGCCTAGCTTGACAGGCAGCGTGGTGTAGACGCGGCTATCCCACGCCGCACCTCTGCGCGCGGCAACTTCCCGGCCGATTTCGCCGTAAATATTGGCTGCGGCGAGGATCGCCCAGCGCTGCCGGAAACGCAGCCGCATTGCGCCGATACGGGCGGCAGCATCATGCTTGGCAGCCATGTCCGTCATGCGCCGCGCGAGCGTTACCAGCTGCTCACGATATTGCGGCTTCATGTGCTGGCCGGGCGGGATGTCCATTTCGACCAGCCATTCTTCAGGAATGTAGCAACGCCCCGCCGCATCATCTTCCCAGATATCGCGGGCAATATTGTTGAGCTGGAAGGCAAGGCCAAGATCACAGGCGCGGTCCATAGTCTCGGTCTCATCGGCCGGCACGCCCATGACGCGCGCCATCATCACGCCGACAGCTCCAGCGACATGATAGCAATAGCGCATCAGATCGCCCTCGGTGCGCGGTCGCCAGCCTTCTGCATCAAGCATGAAACCTTCGATCACATCGTCGCACATTTCACGCGTAAGGTTTGTCTCGGCGGCAACGAGGCCAAGCGCATCGAAGGCGATATCGGCAGTCGGCTGGCCATCCAGCGCGCGGTGGGTGAGAATACGGATCGCCTCCACCCGGTCCTTGGCAGAGGCTTCGTCAAGCTTCAGATCGCCGCCATGGTCCTGCCCATCGGCAATATCGTCGCAGCGGCGGCACCAGGCGTAGAGCAGATGCGCGCGTTCGCGCGTGTCCCTGTCGAACAGCAAGGAGGCGATCGCAAAACTCTTCGAACCCTTGGCAATGCTCTCACGCGCCCGCCGCACCAGAGACGCACGCGGCCTGCCACCGCCAGCCTGTGCGGGTGTGGAGCGTAGGATCTGGCTCGCAACAAGGGGGCGCGGCTTGATACGTTTCACAGATCGTCCACTTTCATCTGTACGATCGTCTTGATCGGTTCATAGGCTTCCATCTTCGCGAGCAATCCGTCGAGCGTGTCGGAAACCTGCATGATGCCTTGATGCATCGGTCGCACGAAGCCGACTTTCGCCATATGGGCGTTGAACTCGACCAGGCCATCGTAAAAGCCGAAGGCGTTGAGCAGGCCGACGGGGCTCTGGTGATAGCCCAATTGCGCCCAACTGATTGCTTCCCACAACTCATCCATCGTGCCGACACCGCCGGGCAAGGTTATGAACCCGTCGGACAAGTCAGTGAAGTACTGCTTGCGCTGGTGCATGGTGTCGACAACGTGCAGCTCGCTGCAGTCGAGATTGGCAACTTCCATGTCTTTCAACGCCTGCGGGATGATCCCGATCACCTCGCCGCCTTCCTCCAGCGCGGCATAAGCGACGGCGCCCATCAGGCCAGCCTTTCCGCCGCCATAGACAACGCCGATCCCGCGCTGCGCGAGCGTACGCCCGACGTCCGCAGCTAGCTCCATATAGCGTGTATCTTCAGGCGTGGCGGAACCGCAATAAACGGCGATTCGATTCACGAAGCCAGATCCTCGATCATCAAACCAGCTGTCGCCTTGGCACTGCCGACAACGCCCGGAATGCCCGCACCCGGGTGGGTGCCTGCACCGACAAGGTAGAAATTGTGGATCTTGTCGTCACGGTTGTGGCCGCGGAAGAAGGCGCTTTGCCACAGCACCGGCTCGAGGCTGAAAGCGCTGCCCAAGTGGGCGTTCAGATCCTGTGAGAAGTTCTTCGGAGCATAGTGGAACTTGTGGGTAATCCGGTCATGAATGTCCGGGATCAGGCGGCGGCCCACTTCATCGAGAACGCGCTTTTCCAGCTGCGGGCCGACTTCGTCCCAGTTCACCGGCATCTTGCCCATGTGGGAGACCGGGACGAGCGCGTAAAAAGTGCTTTTGCCTTCGGGCGCCATGCTGGGATCGGTCACGCTCGGGTGATGGAGATAGACGGAGAAATCGGACGGCAGCACGCCCTTGGCATAGATATCGTCGACCAGCCCCTTATAGCGCGGGCCGAACAAGATCATGTGGTGCGGGATGCCGGGCCAATTGCCCTCGACGCCGAAATGCACGACGAACAAGGAGGGCGAGAAGCTCTTGCGGGTCAGTGACTTGCCGTAGGATTTGCCGCGATGGCTCTTGCCCAGCAGGTCTTTATAGGAATGCACGATGTCGGCATTGCTGGCGACGGCATCGAACTTGGCCGACCAGCCGCTCTTCGTTTTTACACCGGTCGCGCGGTCGCCCATGGTTTCGACTTCTTCCACGCCGTCACCCACGCGCATTGTTCCGCCGAGCCGCTCGAAATGGCGGACCATCCCGGCAATCAGGCGATTGGTGCCGCCGCGCGTCCACCATACGCCTCCATCCTTTTCGAGCTTATGGATGAGAGCATATATGCCGCTCGTTTTCATCGGGCTGCCGCCGACGAGCAGCGTGTGGAAGCTCAGTGCCTCGCGCAGTTTTTCATTGCGGATGTATTTGCTGACGATCGAATAAACGCTGCGATAGGCCTCATGCTTCATCAGGGCAGGCGCGGCTTTCAGCATGCTTTTGAAGTCCAGGAAGGGCACTGTGCCAAGCTTCACATAGCCTTCCTCATGCACAGCTGCTGAGTATTCGAGGAAGCGTTCATACCCTTCGACATCGGCGGGATCGAGTTTTTCGATTTCCTTGCGAAGGTTTTCCTCGTCATTCGAATAATCGAAATTCGTGCCATCGGGCCAGTTGAGGCGATAGAACGGCGTGACCGGCATCAGCTCCAGATCCTCGTCCATGTCATGGCCGGAAAGCTCCCACAGCTCGCGCAGGCAATCAGGATCGGTGACGACCGTAGGCCCCGCATCGAAAGTGTAGCCTTCCTCCTCCCAATAATAGGCGCGGCCACCGGGTTTATCGCGGCTTTCCACGACGGTGGTCTGGATGCCGGCGCTTTGCAGGCGCATGGCAAGGGCCATGCCGCCGAAACCGGCGCCGATTACGCAAGCTGTCTTACCTTCGGGAGTGGTCATTGTGTGTCTTTCAGATGGGACGGAGTGAGGGGAGGCGAATTGGAAAGGAGAGCATGCACACCGCGCCAGATGGGAATGGGCGGCTTACCGCTCAGTGTGCGCACCTTGTCGGCTAATGTCGATTGCCCGGCATAGAACCTTTCGATCAGCGGCTCGGGCAGGCCATAGAAACGCTCGAAGATGCGAAAACGATCCTCAGGCGCAGCACCGATAAACAGCATGCGGCCAAGCGCGCGGTAAAAGCTCATCGCAGACCAGTGCTTGCGCGCCTTCGCCTCGATTTTCGCAGAAAGTTGTTCGCCCGGAAGATCGGCATCTTGAGCAATGGCCAAAGCGACATTGACGGCAATGGGCAAAGTATAGCTGGTGAGTGGATGGACGAATCCTCCCCGTCCACCTGCAAGCGTGACGCCCGGAATGCGGGTCGCTTTCTGATAGGCCCGGAAATTGCCGCCGGTGATGACGGGCAGTACTCCGGTTTCGAAGCTCACCGGATCGCCTTCCAGCCCGTGTTGGCGGCAATATTGATCGATCCGGCCTGACAGTGCGCTGCGATCGAGATCGTGGCGATCGGCATAATACGTGTCTTCGACGAACACGTCGTGCGCGCCGAGGGGAAGGACGTAGACAAAGCGATAGGCAGAGCCGTTGCCGGCAGGCGCCACCTGGTCGACGCAGGCATCCATAATGATCGGCTTGGTCACGCCGTGTGGCTCATGCGTATGGACATGGCGGCCCATGAAAACCTGCCAGCCACCGTTGAGGTGTGAGGTGGGGGCAAAGCCGCGGCAGTCGATCACGCTGCGGGCAGTGATCGTTTCGCCATCAGCCAAATGCACCGCATCGGCAGACAGGCTCGTCACCTCTTTGCCAGTCAAAGTCGTTTCGGGCGCGAGTTCTCTTTTCAGAGCGGCAGCAAAATCCTCGCTGGTGAGTGAGAGATAATTTGCATCGAGCTCCCGTTTCAGATCGGGAAAATGGATGGCATACCCATCGTCCCAGGTCATCTTGCGAAAGCGCGCCATCAGCGCCTGGCCATCAGGCGAAAGATCGGTGTCGAACCAGCTCCAGCGGTGATTGCCGCCCAGCATCGGCCCGCTTTCGATAAGCCGCACACGCATTTCCGGGCGATGCCGCGCGAGGGCAAGCGCGATCAGGCCGCCGGAAAGTCCGCCACCCACAATCGCCATATCGCATACGCGCCCGCTCATCATGCAATGCCTTAGCGGAATGAGCCTTGGGTGCAACGATGGTCTAGAGACCGTGACGACACGTGCTGGAACCCGAACGGCATTTCACCCGTTCATGGCCGGATATTGAGGGAAAAATCACATGAAGAAAGCTTTTGTCTGCCGCACTCTGGCTGGTGCCCTGCTGCTTGCCGCAGCTCCTGTTGCAGCGCAGGATGTCGAGGTAGAGGCCGGACCGCCCGCTGATCCGGGCATTCCTGCAGACTCCGTGCTCGCAGGCGATTTCCTTACGCTGGGCGCGGGGGCAGCTTACACGCCGTCCTATCAGGGTTCTGACGATTATGTGATTTCCGTCCTCCCGGCCATCGTCGGCTCAGTCGGCGGGATAGATGTTAATCCGCGCGCCGGCGGTGTGACCGTAGACTTCATCGAAGATCCGCGTTCCGGCATCGGCTTTGATCTCGGCGTTGCCGCGCGCATTCGTGCAGATCGCACGAGCCAAATCGAAGATGAGGTGGTCATCCAGTATGGCGAGCTCGATACGGCGATCGAAGTCGGCCCTTCGGTCGGCGTCAACTATCGCGGGCTGCTCAATCCCTTCGACAATATCTCTGCCAGCTTGGATGTCATGTTCGACGTGGCAGGCGCGCATGAAGGAACGGTTGTCACGCCTTCGGTTTCCTACACGACGCCCCTCAGCCGCGCGGTCCTTGCCAGCCTGACGGTCAATGCAGAGTGGACTGACGAGAATTATCGCGATTATTACTTCACCGTAGACCCGCTGAATTTCATAGGTCCGCAACCGGACGCTCTGCCTGCTTTCCAGGCCAGTGGAAGCGGTTTCAAGTCGATTGGCGCTGCCACATTTGTTGCCATCGATCTGGATGGCGATGTGACCAATGGCGGTCTCGGCGTGGTTTTGCTGGGCGGCTACTCACGCTTGCTCGGCGACGCAGCCGATACCCCCTTCACCAGCATTCGCGGCTCCAGAGACCAATTTCTCGGCGCGATCGGGCTGACATATACGTTTGGATTGTAATGGGATTGTTGACGCACAAGGAGGGGCAAACGTGCGGTTGCTCCTTTCCGTGTGCATGAATAATGACTTACCTGTCACACGGCTCCCGAAAATCGTTCGCTTAGTCCGGTAAATCCCGTTGAAAATTTCGCTTAAGAAGTTGAATAAGTGCCATCGCTTGCCGGGCCGAAAGACACGGCGATGTCCGACGCTCCTCTCTTTTCCTCGACTACGATGAGTTCCGGCTGCACCCATGCCTTTCCCCTTCCGCGCGAGAATTCCTTCGGTTCTTTGTTCATAAGCATCTCCTAGTTGGAACGACCTTTGGCAACTTATCGCTGTCAAACGCAGAAATTCACATTGGGCCTTTGACACGAGCCTGATGGCATCACAAGTCGTCCGGCAAAAAATCGTTAGATTGCTGAACCAGGCTTTCAGACAGACAGCGTAATTGAGTTATTATCCAGCTTTCCTCTCCGACCCGATGTTGCCAAGGCCGGATGATCTGAGGCAGGAATATTTCATGACGACGCTAACCGGACTTCCTCCGCTGCCGCAAGTGCAATTGCCCGCGACGTTCCGCCATCTTGGTCCTGTCGATATCGCGCCTGTAATCGAGCGAATCGCGCAAATCCCCGATACCGTTTGGGACCATGAGGATCGCTTGAAGGAAAATTCCTTCAAGGTCTTTGGCAGTACGCGGCACATTGTCTTGCGTTTCACAGACGGAAATCGCGATCCGCGTATCGTGCATGACAATTCCGGCTGGCTATTCTGGAAAAACCTGTTGCTACCGATCATGGAGCAGGTCGTGACGCATTACAGCCATCGCAAACCCGCCTTCTCCAAAGCCATGTTCGCACGGCTCGCGGCAGGGGGTGAGATTGGCAGCCATCGCGATGGCGCCGGATCGAACCTCTTGAGCCACAAGGTCCATGTCCCGCTGGTGACCAATCCTGGAGCGATCATGGTGGTCGATGGCGAAGAACGCCATCTTGAAGTCGGGCGCGCCTATGAGCTCAACAATATCGTCAAGCATGGCGCGCGCAATACTGGGAAAAGCGATCGCATCCATTTCATTTTCGAGCATTTCGATGCGGCGCCACAGGCTGGGTGACGCTCACCAATGCTGCTGTCCTTTGACCACAAATTGCTGTTCGTCGCCATCCCAAAGACAGGCAGCCACGCTGTGCGTCATGCTTTGCGGCCGCTGATGGGGGACAAGGATTGGGAACAATGCCGGCTGTTCGACGAAAAGCAGGCTCCACTGCCTTCCATCGCGCAATTCGGGCACGGGCATTTGACGGCTGCAGAGCTGCGCGTGGCGCTAGGCCCAAAAATGTTCGACGGTTTCTTCAGCTTTGCGGTGGTGCGGGATCCGTTTGACCGTTTTGTCTCACTCTGCGCCTTCATGTCGCGCAAGAGCGGCAAATTCGAAGCCGATCCGCGCGACCATATGCACCGCGTGTTGGATCGGATCAGCAAGCAGCACGATGCCTGGAGCAGGCCGCAATCGGAATATGTGTTCGCTGAAGATGGTGAGCAAATTGTCAGCCATGTAGCGCGTTACGAAAGTCTGCAGAACGAAATCGATGCGGTAAGGGCACGCGCCGCCGCTCGACCAGTATCGCTGGAGCGGATCAATACATCCGCGCGCCGCGATGCCGCCGAATATTACGACGAGGAATTGACAGGAAAAGTCGCAGCGGTTTACGCCGACGATATTGCGAATTTCGGCTTTTGCGGATCTAGCAAATAGAGTGCCGCCATAAGTTACGAGCTCGCATATGCTCCATCGAGTACCGGACCCGTCGTCCCCACTTTAACATCCTGCACAGTGCGCTTGTCATCTCAGATGCCGAGTTCAGGCGTTTGCCATGTCTTCTTCGATTTAACCTTCATACCTTATTCCTCCAATCACTCCGCCCAAGTCTAATCACTCACCCAAAAATCTTTGGAGTCGGCGCATATGAATGCGGATCTGCGCCGCCAATTCAAATAGCGGGGAAATTCAGTATATTGGCTTGCAGAAATATGAGCTGATGCGGCCACTCCGAAGCTCCTGGCGAAGCGCTGTAGGAATGCGAAGACATTATTCTAACCCTTGCAGGCGAAGCGCGCTTTATTCGCACCGATCGGTAGCCGCATCCCCAGGATTCGTGGGAAAGCAAACTATTTTCCATGGACTTACGCTCCGGGATAAGCATCTTGTCGCTTTATGACGCGACTCAAAAACGCTTTTCTCGCCGCCTCGGTCCTCGGTCTGATTGCCGCATGCGGTTCGGACGGCTCGCCTTTTCCGGGGTCCGGGGCAAGCCCTTCGCCCACATCCACTTCGACGCCCGTCGCGGTGACCTTCAATGTCGATTTCGGTGTGACGGGCGAAGATTGGACGCGCGATATCGCGGAGTATGGCAACCGGGCCGATACCAATTTCATCTCGGGCGTCGAGAACCTGCCCCCCAATCTACCCAATGAACGCGGACTGCTTTTGGCGGGTTCAAACTTCACGGACAGCTTGACCATGTATGCATGGCGCAAGGTGGAGGGACTTGCCCCCTCGCAGGATTACCGCGTGGATGTGACTTTGCTGATGGCGTCTGACGTTCCGCCCGGATGCGTCGGCATAGGCGGCTCCCCTGGCGAAGGGGTGACGGTCAAGGCGGGTGCGTCGGATGAAATGCCGCAAGCCGGGACAATCCTGAATGTCGACAAGGGCGATCAAGATGTCGGCGGCAGCGAAGCAGTGGTGATCGGCGATCTCGCTGTGCCCGGCGCCCCTACCTGTGTGGGCGGCACTTACGCATCCGAACTGATCGGCACCACTCCTGCCTCTTCCCCAGTGGTGAGCAGCAACGAATCCGGCGAATTGTGGCTCATCGTCCTCTCGGATTCGGGATTTGAGTCCCGGTCCGAATGGTATTTGCTCGAAGCGGAATTCACGCTCGATCCGGTCTAGGCAAAAGAAAGAGGAGCCACCTTGCGGCAGCTCCCCCTTCCGTAGCGCAAGCAGCGCTGGCTTAGTCTTCGAGACCGAGATCCGGGCGCGGGGCCGGCATTTCAGCATCGCGGTCACCCGTCATGAGATAGGTGTCGAACCACTCCATCATGCGCACATTGTAATCATACTGCGCAGCAGCTCGGGCATTGCCGTGGCCTTCGTCCGGATAGAATACGAGACGCAACGGCGTATCCGGGCGGCGGATCGTGATGTTGCGATAGAGCTCAAGGCTCTGCGCCGGGTGGACACGCGGGTCGGCATCGCCATGCATGATCAACAGCGGCGTATCGGCGCGGTCGGCATAGTAGATCGGGCTGATTTCCAGCCATCCCTGCCAATCGTCCCACGGCCATTCCTGCGCATGCGCATTATACATTTCGAACGGGATGTCGCCCGTGCCGACCTTGCTGATCTGGTTGGAGATACCGACGAACATGACGCCAGCAGCAAACTCTTCCGAGAAGTAAGTGCTGCTCCACGCGGTGGCATAGCCGCCATAAGAGCCGCCCGTGACACCGACACGGTCTGCATCGGCAATGCCTTCTGCAACAAGTGCGTTCTTGGCATCGACCAAATCGACGAATTCAGGATCGGTGTAATTGCCCTGGTGCTGCAGCGCGAAGTCCACGCCATAGCCCGTCGAACCGCGATAGTTCGGCTGGAACACGGCATAGCCCTGGCCGGCTGCGACATGGCCGGGGCCGGAATAGTTCGTCGTCCAGCCATTGCTGTCATGCGCTTCCGGGCCGCCATGCACGTCGAGGATGAGCGGAGCGCCGCCTTCCGGCACGCCGCCAACGGGAAGGACGAGCACGCCTTCGATTTCCTGCCCGTCACGCGCGGTGAAAGTGTATGCGCGCTGCTCACCGAACGCGATGTTGGCGAGCCACGGATTGTGGTTGGTCCAGCGCTGGAAGCCATTGCCATCGAACATGAACAGCTCGTTCGGATGCTCGGGGGCGTTTGCTTCGACTGCGAGCAAATTGCCGCCCTGTTCGATGCTGGTGAGGATGAGGCCGTCGGTATCGACTTCCTCCATCATGTCGCCATCGTCGCTGTAGAAGCGCAGGCTGCTCTGCACGCCGGTGTGAATGATCGTGGCGAGGCGGCCATCGGCCATCCACTCCGCATCCACGGCCGCTTCGGCAGCGCCAGCGTTGAGCGCGCGATATTCGCCTGTCGATGCATCGACGAGGTGCAGCGTGGTGTCCGCCGGATCGTTGTCCGCAACGCCGGCGATCATCGAAAGCTGCGTGCTGTCAGGCGAAATCTCGATATCGCCAACTTTGCCCGGCGTTTCCACCGTGGTGATCGCGCCGGTCGCAAGGTTGAGGATGTGCGGACGCTTCGAGGTATAGCTGTCGTCGATCAGCGGCGTCGGCGCGCTGGTGATCATCGCCCATGATCCATCGGGCGAAATCTCGAAGCTGTCGACATAACCCGGCACGGTGATTTCGCGCGGATTCTCGTCCACTTCCATGCCGACATTGGCGACGAACATGCGGTTGAAGCTCAGCTCTTCTTCATAGATCTGCGCATCAAAGCCGGCGCTGCGTTCTTCCGCGCGCTGTTCATCGGGCGCCGCGCCGACCAGCATGTAGATCTGGCTGCCGTCCGGGCTGAAGTCATAGGAGAAGACAGGCGCATCCTCGACCGTGGCGAGCATGCGATAGGCGCCTCCGCCAACCGGCACGCCATAAACGGCGCGGTCACCGCCATTATCGGTCCACAGGAAAGTGATCATGCTGCCATCGGGCGTAAAATCGACGCCGGAAATGCGCATGTCTTCGGGAAGATATGCCGTCGCCATCATCGGGCCATTGGCCAGCATCAGCTGCTGGCCGGCGGTGCCGTTGGCCTCGCCCTGGGTCACGTCGGGGCGATGCACGCGGGTGTAAGCGATATTGGTGCCGTCACCGGAAACGGCCACGACGCCGGTGCTTTCAACACGCGCGACATCTTCCGGAGTCATCACATCCTGCGCCAGCGCGGGAGTGAAGGGAAGCGCCAGCGCCGATGCCATCAGTGCGGGGCGAAACATATTCATGCGGGTATTCCTCTCGAAGGGTAAGTTTCGGATGAAACGAGACATAGCGATCAACGCCGGGAGATCAAATGCGATCCAGCATGTAACCCGGCGAGTGGTGGGTGCGAAGAAGGGCGCAAACACACAAACAGGGAATTGAATAATGCAATCCACCTTCACCTCCGCCGCACGTATTGCGGCAATCGCACTGCTGGTCACCGTGATCACGCAAATCACTTACATCACGATCAGCAATGGCGGTGGCACACCTCCGCGCGATATTTTGTGGGGGATCGAAACGATTACCTTTGCGCTCACCGCCATCGCCGGGCTGGCGCTGCTTCTAGCGCGTCCGATCATCGGGGCCGGCATTGCCGTGAGCGGGATTTTCAACACCATCCAGGCGGGCATGGGCCTCGTCATGTTCGGGCCGCTGATGGAAGGCGGAGAAGCGCTCGCTCCCGTTTTCGGCGCGGTGCTGTCCATGGCCTTCCTGCTTTATTTCGCAGCGAAAATTGCGCTGGGAATTGCCGCCATCGGCGCGGCAGGCGTGCTGTGGGTGAGCGGCAGGTTCGCTAAAGCCATCGGGGCGCTGGCCGGTCTCGCAGGCCTCATCGCTGTCGCGATCAATGCGGCAGCGATTTTCCCGGCGACCGATCTGACTTTCCCCGCCGGCGGCGCGGGCACGGCAGCCGCAGCGCTGCTCGCGATTGCGCTTTTTTTCGTGAAGAGGCCTGACGCTGAGTAAGGAGTGGCAAGTCAGCGGTCGATTTGGCGCATCAGCGAGCTGGAATAAGGCTGGAGAAGTCTTTCCGCTTTGTCCCATCCGGCTCGCAGCCAAGTCTCCCAGGCGCCCCGATCAGGTGGAAGTATGGCGGGCATTGCATCGCGGCCGGCCTGTTTGAGGACTGCGTTTGGAGCAGCGCTCATCAGCGCGAAGCCGGGCACTTCGCTGTCTTTCCATACCGCCGCCATGGCGAAAACCGGTTGGTCGGCGCAGGCGAACCAGTGCTGGCGGCGCTTGCTATTCGGACCGACGCGCCCCCATTCCATGAAGGCGGTGGCGGGCACGAGGCAGCGGAATTCCGGATTGCGGAGGTTCCCGATCCAGAACGGACTTTCGCGATTGCGAACACTCAGCACGGGGCGCGCTGCTTCATGCGCGCTCGGCGGAGGAGGGACGCCCCACAGCCGGGGCACCATGCGCCATGGCTGCCGTCCTTTGGCAGGTCCCGCAATGAACTCGCGACCGGCTGTTACTATGGGCGCGAAGCTAGCCGGGGCCACGTGGCCACCGCTCCAGGGGTCATCGCCAGCGTCCAGACCTAAAGCGTCGCCAATCGCCGCCGCATCGGCATCGAGGCGGTAAAGCATCGTCATGGGCGCGGGCTGGCCTAGCGCCCAGTGAGGAACATGTTGATCGTTAGCCGCCCGGTTGCGGGATCGGTGGTCAGCTTGTCTGGCTGAGGGATCACGCCCGAATGCAGCACGCGTCCGCGATAGAGGATCAGCCGGTCAGGTCGGGCTTCGACTTCGCCAATCAGCTCGTAGCGATCGGTATCGCCATAGTAATATTCCTCGGGCGGCAGGCCGAATTCGGCCTCATCCGCTTCCAGTCCGGCGTTGTACGCAGCTTCGCGCTCTGCATTGATGGTCTCGAAGCCGGTGCGTTTGTGCCGGTAAAAGGCCGTGCCGCCCGTTTCAGGGCCGAGCAGGTAATGCATGATGGCGACGATATTCCCCTCGCCGTGATCGTAATGCGGGATGCGCTGGATCGGGGCGAGATCGCCGGGCGGCGTCGTAACTAGCGAAAAGGTGCTGACATCGAGGCTAACGCCCTGCCGGAAGCCGAAAACCTGCTGCAGCGCCTGAAACATCAGCGCGCGGTTGCGGTCGAGGTAATCGGGTTCGCACCAGCTGCGCAGCCCCGGATACATGGCTCCTGCATCCTGATAGGTCGCCGCCCGTCCGCGCTCCAGAAGTTCATCCGGCATACCGCTGAACCCGTCGATTTGTACGATGGGTTCCTGCTCATTGCCGAAGCGGTGGACGGTGACCTGTGGTTGCATGCTTAAGGTGTGTAATAGGTCGGCGAGCCCGGGCCAACCGGAATGCCGAACACGAAGGTCCACAGGTAGAAGAAGATCGACCAGAAGAAGATGAAGAACATCGTATAGGGCAGCATCATCGCGATTAGCGTGCCGACGCCCAGATCCTTTTGATATCGCGTCGCCCAAGCGAGGATCAGCCCGAAATAGCTCATCATCGGGGTAATGATATTGGTCGTGCTGTCACCGATCCGGTAGGCCGCCTGAATGGCTTCGGGCGAATAGCCGATCAGCATCAGCATCGGCACGAAGATCGGCGCTGTCACCGCCCATTGCGCCGATGCACTGCCCAGCGAAAGGTTGATCACCGCGCACAGCAGGATGAAGAGGAAGAACACGGTCGGGCCGGTCATTCCGGTCTCGACCAAGAAATTCGCGCCCGTCACCGCCGTGATTGCGCCTAGATTGGTCCACCCGAAGAAGGCCACGAACTGCGCGGCGAAAAACACCAGCACGATGTAAAGGCCGAGCGAGCCGAGCGCGGCGGCCATTGCATCGATCACATCGCGGTCTGTTTTCATCGTCCCGGTCGCGCGGCCATAGGCATAGCCGATGGTGACGAAGAAGATGAGGATCCACACGACGAAACCGTCAAAGAAAGGCGAATCCATCCGGTCGCCATCCTCGGCATTGCGCAAGATGCCCCAGTCGGGAACGAGCGTAAGTGCCATCAGAGCCAGCACGCCGAGAAGCGCAATGCCGGCCCAGCGCAGGCCCTTGCGCTCATTATCGTCGAGCGGTTTCATCATGCCATCGTCTAGGATTGTCGGATCGGCCTTGCTCGCATCGTAGGGGCCCAGCTTCGGCTCGACGATGTAGATGCTCACCAGCGAACCGATAATGGCGACCAGGAAAGTCGACGCGAACATGAAGTACCAGTTAGCCGTCGCCAACACGGTGTAATCCGGATCGATCAGCTGGGCTGCTTCCTGCGTGATACCGGCGAGCAGCGGGTCGATCGTGCCGATCAGCAAGTTTGCCGAATAGCCGCCCGAAACGCCTGCAAACGCTGCTGCCATGCCTGCGAGCGGATGCCGCCCGAGCGCATAATAGATTGCACCACCAAGCGGGATGAGCACGACATAGCCGACTTCGGATGCGGTGTTGGAGATGATCCCTGCGAAGACGATCGCGACCGTGACCAGCTTGGGCGGCGCACCCATCACAAGGCTGCGCACGGCAGCGCTCAAAAGGCCCGATTTCTCCGCGACACCCACGCCAAGCATGGCGACCAGCACTACGCCCAGCGGGGCGAAGCCGGTGAAATTATCCACCAGACCTGTGAAAATGCGCCGCACCCCGTCGCCATCGAGCAGGCTGACTGCACGGATCATGCCATCCTCTGCGACGCCCGGCGCGCCCGCAGGCCGCGGATCGACCACCGCCACGCCGAGATAGCCGAACAGGCCGGACAGCAACACGATGCCAAAGGCGAGCAAGGCAAACAGCGTTACCGGATGCGGGAGCAAATTCCCGAGCCATTCCACCCCGTCGAGGAAGCGGGTGAAGGCATTGCGCTTGCCTTCATTGTATTCGTCAGTCGGGGTGGGAAATTCGGTCATGCGGGCGATCCGTGCAGTGAAACTTTAAGCGCGCTTGCCTAGCGGTCCTGTCAGGCGGCGCAAGAGGGGTTACTCAACCCGTCGCGGCCTGAACCTGCTCCGAACGATAGCTGAGCTCCTGCGAAGACGGGCGGTCGAGAGACAGCCTGCTTGCCAATGCATCGGCGGGGCGGCACGATCTGTGGATGGGCAAACTCGTTCCGAACCGGCGCACAATCCTCGTCTCGCTCGGCATCACCATCGTCACTGTGCTTATCCTGCTGGCGATGGATCGCCCACCGATTTGCGAATGCGGCTATGTGAAGCTGTGGCACGGGCAGATCAACGATGCGGGGAACAGCCAGCACATCACCGACTGGTACACGCCAAGCCACATCATCCACGGGATGATCTTCTACGCGCTTGGCTGGTGGCTGTTCGTGCGGCGCGTGATGGGCGGTGAGAACGCCGCGCGTTGGGGCTTGCCGCTTGCCGTGCTGCTGGAGGCGGCGTGGGAAGTGCTGGAGAACACGCAAATGGTGATCAACCGCTTCCGCGATGTGACCGCCAATTTCGGCTATTCGGGCGATAGCGTGCTCAACTCCGCCGCCGATATCAGCTGGATGAGCTTCGGCTTCTACCTCGCGCTGAGGCTGCCAGTAAAAGTGACCGTCGCGCTTGTGTTGATCGGTGAGATTGCCGCGGCACTGGTCGTGCGCGACAATCTGACGCTCAACGTCATCATGCTTCTTTTTCCGATAGACGCGATTGCCGAATGGCAGGCAGCTGGCGGTGTGCGCTAGTCGATAAAGGCAAGGTCGTTCAGCCGCAGCCGCACGACGAATGCATCGAACGATCCCGCGCTCGGCCCACCTAGTGCAGCTTCGGTCATGCCCGCCACCACCACGGTGTTGCCAAGGATCGAAAGATAGCCGCGCTCTTCATGGGGCGAGCCGAACTGGCGGCTGGCCAGCACGTTGAGATCGGCATCGAAGCGATAGACGATTACATCGCCTGTCTGGCGGTTGCCATCGGCATTGGTCCCGGCAAGGTCGCCATAGCTGTGCCCGATTGCCACCAGAGTGCCATCATGTGCGATGGAGAGCTTGCGAAAGGCATCGGCCTGCGCGCTGCCGATCTGGTTGACCGCCAGAAGGTTCAGATCGCGATCGTATTTGGCAATGAAGGCATCGCCATTGCCCCGGTGCCCGCCTTCGAGATTGCCCGCGGTAAAGCCCGCTACATAGACATTGCCTGCCGCATCGGTGACGTTGTCGAGCACCCAGTCCGGCTCTGTCCCCGCGCTGGTCAGCACCGTGCCGCGCGTTCGGGAGGGCATGGCAGCCGTGAGGCCGGTATAACGCTCCACCCAAGCGCCCGCACCGCCCGAGCCATTGCCGAAGAACCAGCCCGCCGAGGTGAGCGTGCCTTCTCCCGCTGCGCCTCCGGCTGCTGAACGAAAGTCCAACCCGCCCCAGGCTTCGGAAACCAGCACGCCGGTAGCAGGCGGCTCGATTAGAACGCGCCAGATATTGGCGAGGTCGCTTGAGCGGTGCTTGGCGACGAGATGCTGCGGATCGGTGCCCATGGCGCTTGCCGGGCTCCCTTGGCCCGAGACGAACAGATTGCCTGCATTGTCGAAAATGATGTTGCCATAGCCATCCAGCCCGCGATTGCCGAACTGGTTTGTGGCAATCAGCGCGCCATCGGACAGGCGCAATTTGAGGATGATCCCATCCCACGCGCCGCCGGAGGTAAATCCGGGCAAGGCCCCGAAGGTGCGCCCCGCCACATAGAGATATTCGCTATCGGCCACGGCGTCGAAAGGCAGGGCTCCATCCGGCAGCTCGGTTTCATAGGTCCAGCCTCGCGAGCCATCTGTCCGGATTTGCGCGACAAAAATGCGATTGTCCGCCGGCGGGCCGCCTGTGAGGCTGCCGTCGCTCTGCCCCAACACGTAGATATTGCCAGCAGCGTCAACTGCTTGGCCGCCGACGATTTCCTTACCCGCACTGCCGAATTGGATCAGCGCCTGCGGCACGGCGACGGTCGTGGAAACGGGGCTGGCGAAGCGGAACTGATTGGTGTTTTCGAGCGAGAGTTCCTTGCTCGCATTGCACAGCGCCTCGGGATTGTTCGGCGGATTGCCGCTGACAGGCAGGGGGACGAAGTCGCACGGGAAGATGAAAGCGATCAGGTCCAGCTCGCTCGCGCGGCTGTCGAACAGGTAATAGCCATCGGTGTCGCAGCCATCCGACGCATCGCAAAACACCAGCTCATAATCGCTTGCCGATCCGCGCAGCTGGATGTGGCCCGCATCGTAATCGAAATTCTGGATGACGGCGTAATCATTATCCAGCCCGTCCGCGCCGCGCGCGAAGAAGGGAGTTGCGATCTCTGCCGTGCCGAGGATGAAGCGGTCGCCTTCCTGCGCGGAGTAGACGAGGTCCAGATCGACATTGCCCGTGCCGCGAATGATCTTGATCCGGTCCGCACCCGGCACCGGTGCACTGGGATCGACGGGCAGGAAGGTATCGTAGCCCGTCGTCTCGCCATCGATGAAATCGGTGTCGATCATGGTATAGGCGAGATCGTTATTCGGCAGGCCGGAGCCGAAAGTCAGGTCGGTCTCCCCGGTCAGCCGACCGATATCGGGCGTCTCGACAGGCATTGCGGGGAATGTCGCGGCATAAGACAGCGCGGCAGTTGCTACAGAGGTGGGCGTCGGCGTGGGGGAGGGTGTAATCGCGATCCGCCCGCCGCCATCGTCACCGCCCCCGCACGCAGCCAAAGCCAAAGCGAGCGCACCCACGGAGACCCGCCGCAAACCCACACCATGTCTCATCCGCCAATCCTCTCGCTCGAAAATCAGAAGCGGAGGGGCTAGGCAGCATTTGTCGCACAATTATCCCGGGTCACGACAAAATTGTCGCAAATTGTATTTGCTCTCTCGAGTATAAAATCGATGGCGGGTCGGCCTCATCATGATGACGTTTCTTTGCTGGCACGATTTGCTGCCAGGGCACAAAATATGCCATCGGCCATTGAAAACAGGCATGATCAAATTAGCCATCCGCTGTATCCTTCTGTCTCCATTCGCCGTGCTCACCGCCTGCGCAGATCAGGACGATGGCGGAACACAGGACGATGCGCCGCCGAACATGAGCACGCCCATCGGCCTTTATGAAGTGTCTTCATCGCAAGGTGGCGAGGGCCGTTTCTGCGTGACCGGCGATAGCGCGCAAGGTTTTCGCTTCGCCCTTGTCACAAAAAGTACCGACAACGCCGCTTGCGGTGGGGCGGGCGACGTTTCGCTGTCACAGGGCACCTTACGCTTCAGCATGACCGGGGATGAGGATTGCGAATTTACGGCGCAGATCGAGGGAACGGATATGGTTTTCTCTGCCGAAGTGACGGAAAGCTGCGCCTATTATTGCAGTCCCGAAGGCTCGCTGGCAGCAGCGCGTTTTACGAAGACAGGCGATACGCGGGAAGATGCGCAGTCGGCGCGCGATCTGGTGGGCGATCCCCTTTGCAGGTAAGCGCTTAGCGGCGCGATAAATTCAGATACGGTTGCAAGGCGAAGAGGAGCCCCGCCCATCGGATCCCCATTTGCGAAAACCGCTACTGTCCACATGGAAGCGCACTCCGCTATAAAATCCCAATCCCGTGCTGTATTCCGCCCCGCTTGCAGAATGGGCGGCGCACAGTTTCGCGATCAATTCGCTGCGATCCACGTCATCCACCGGTTTCAGATCCATGGCGAAAAACATGCGGTGCGCAGAGGCGGGCCTGCCGCCAGAGCACGTGTTCAGATCTTCGTTGCGATAGGCCGACAGGGCCTCGACTTCGCCGATTGCGGGCTGCACTTCGCGCTTCACGAAGGCGAGCGTGTCCACGATATTCGCCCATTGCTTGACCGGCGCGACTTCGAAGCGTTCTGCACTGCATTCGCGCCAGGACGATGAAGTGCGAACCAGCTGCCAAGTCGGCAGGATGTCCTTGACCTCGCGATCGATCAGGAAGGT
The DNA here is from genome assembly GCF_016019885.1 of Aurantiacibacter sediminis. Lineage (GTDB taxonomy): Bacteria > Pseudomonadota > Alphaproteobacteria > Sphingomonadales > Sphingomonadaceae > Alteraurantiacibacter > Alteraurantiacibacter sediminis. The sequence goes on from NZ_JAEANY010000001.1 coordinate 909,018, forward strand.
CCGGAAAGCGCGCACATCTTCGCGGTTTTCCGGAGATTGCGCGAGCCACGCCAGATAATCCGCCTTTGCCTGGCCTGGCGCAACCGATTGCGCTTGGGCTGCCGGGCTTCCAATGGCGAGTAGGCAGAGGCCTGCCAAGAGACCGCAAAGCGGTTTGGTGCTGGCGGTCTGAGATCGTTTTCGCTTCGATGCTGTCGTGCGCATTCTCATACTAAAACTAAGCATTTCGGAGCGCCAAGTTCCGAAAATGGGAGCGGCACGACTGCGGCAAAGCAGGAAATCGGGACCGTTCCCGCCTCGCAAGCATTGGATGAGATATGTCTATGTAAACAGGTGAATTGTTGTGAAGAAATATGGATTTCTCGCTTCTGCAGCCGCGCTCGCGCTGCTGACCGCATGCGGAAGCGAACCGGATGCTGCGACGTCGGGCAGCGAGACCGAGGCCTCGGCTGAGGCAAGTTATCTGGTCGAACCGGATCAGGTCAGTGCCTCTGCCCTGCAGGACGCGGTAAGCGAGGAGCGTGTCCGCACTTTCTACGAAAATCGTGATTGGCAACCTGCATGGACGCCGGACAATGTCGGAAGTTTGGTCGAGAGCCTGCGTGGTGCTGGCCAGCACGGCCTCGATCCGCGCGAATTCGTCACCGCGATAGATGAGGCTAGTGAGCCGACCGCCCGCGAACTCGCTCTCACGACAGCCGCGCTCGATCTTGCCGATGTGCTGGCCGATGGCAGGGCCGATCCTGCCGAGCTTTTCGAAGTCTATACTCTGGAGCGACCGGAGGTCGACATCGTCGCCGGTCTTTCGCAGGCCGCGTCCGAAAACAGTGCCGGGGAATGGCTGGAAGCTCTCGCACCGTCCGATGCTGAATATCAGGCTCTGTCGGAAGCGTATATGCGGTTCGCCGAGCGGGCAGCATCCGGACAGGACAGCTCCATCGAAAGCGGCGATGCTATCGAGCAGGGCGACACGGATCCGCGTGTCGGCCAGATCGTCGCGAAGCTGCAGGACAACGGATATTTACAGGATAGCGAGCGTGAGAATCCCGATTTGTATTCCGAACGGATCGCGTCGGCAGTCGCCGAGATGCAGCGCGATTTCGGGGTTAAGGATGATGGCATCATCGGCCCCGACACTTTGGAAATCCTCAATACCGGCGCGGAAGAACGCGCGCGCCTTCTCGCCGTCAATATGGAGCGGCGCCGCTGGTATGCGCGCGAGCTTCCATCGACGCGCGTGGAGGTGAACATTGCCGACGCCACTCTCAAATATATGCGCGACGGGGAGCTTCGCGATTCCCGCCGTGTGGTTGTCGGCCAGCCCGATTGGGAGACGCCGCAATTGCGCTCCGCCATGTTCAGGCTCGTCGCCAATCCCACCTGGACTGTCCCCAAATCCATCGAGCGCGAGGAGCTCGCTTCGAAAGGTCCCGGCTATCTGGACCGCAACAATATGGTGCGGCGCGATGGATATATCGTCCAGCTTCCGGGGCCGGAAAACGCGCTGGGCGAAGTCAAATTCGACATGCAGAACGATCAGGCAATCTACCTGCACGATACCGCCGCCATGCAATTGTTCGAGCGCAACCAGCGTCATTTCAGCCATGGCTGCGTCCGCGTGAATGACGCGCTCGAATTCGCGCAGATGTTGGCGCGTGACCAGCAGGTATCCTCTGAATACCAGCAGGCCCGCGGCAGCGGAGAGGAGACCTTCGTAGAGTTCGACGACAATCTCCCCGTCCGGCTGGTCTACCATACCGCTTTCGCAGATCGGTCGGGCAACATCCGCTTCCGCATGGATCCCTATGGCTGGGACGAGGCGGTGGCCGAAGCGCTCGGCTACGAACCGCGCCAAGTGGCGCGCGTGCGCACCGAAATCAGCGATATCGGCCCTTAACAGCGCTCAGCAGGCGGTCCGCATCCCATTGGGGCTGGACCGCCAGCGCGCCAGCGCGTAACGTGCGTTCATCCCCGGGGAGCCATGAGGCTGAGAGGGCGGTTCAAGTCCGTCGACCCGTTGAACCTGAACCGATTAGCATCGGCGGAGGGAGTGGGCTGACGGCAACCGAAGCCTGCTCTCCGCCTTGAGGAGAGAGCACATGGCCGACATCAACAGCAAATTCGACATCGGCGTCACCACCGGCCCGATCCGCGGATCGCGCAAGATCTATGTCGGAGACCGCAAGGTCGCCATGCGCGAGATCGATCTCGAGCCGAGTGCTGGCGAACCGCCGGTGCGGGTTTACGACACCTCCGGCCCCTACACCGATCCCGATGCGACAATCGACATCCGCGCCGGCCTGGCCCAGCTACGCCGGGAATGGCAGCTGGAGCGCGGCGATATCGAGGAATACGATGCGCGCGAAATCAAGCCGGAAGATAATGGCCAGCTTGGCCCGGACCGCTCCGGCGGCGTGCCCGCTTTCCCCAATGTCTCCAAGACAGTCTACCGTGCCAAGCCGGGCAAAAACCTTTCGCAGATGCACTATGCCCGCCAAGGCATCATCACGCCGGAAATGGAATATGTCGCCGAGCGCGAGAACCTGGGCCGCGCAAAGCTGAAAGAAGCCAAGCACGATCGCGGCGAGAGCTGGGGGGCTGCCATTCCCGATTACGTGACGCCCGAATTCGTGCGCGATGAAGTGGCGCGGGGAAGGGCCATCATTCCCTCCAACGTCAACCACCCCGAATGCGAGCCGATGGCGATCGGGCGCAACTTCCTCGTCAAGATCAACGCCAATATCGGCAACTCCGCCGTGGCATCGGATGTGGCTGCAGAGGTCGACAAGATGGTCTGGTCGATCCGCTGGGGCGCGGACACTGTCATGGACCTCTCCACCGGCCGCAACATTCACGACACGCGCGAATGGATCATCCGCAACTCGCCCGTCCCCATCGGCACCGTGCCGATCTACCAGGCGCTGGAGAAAGTCGGCGGCGTCGCCGAAGACCTCACTTGGGACATCTTCCGCGACACGCTTATCGAGCAGGCCGAACAGGGCGTCGACTATTTCACCATCCACGCCGGCGTGCGCCTGCCTTACGTGCCGATGGCCGCCAAGCGCGTTACCGGCATCGTCAGCCGCGGCGGATCGATCATGGCGAAATGGTGCCTCGCGCATCACAAGGAGAGCTTCCTGTACGAGAAGTTCGACGAGATCACCGAGATCATGAAGGCATACGACATCGCCTACTCGCTGGGCGACGGCCTGCGCCCCGGCAGTATCGCCGATGCCAATGACGAAGCGCAATTTGCCGAACTCTATACGCTGGGCGAGCTCACCCACCGCGCGTGGAAGGAAGACGTGCAGGTGATGATCGAAGGGCCGGGCCACGTGCCCATGCACAAGATCAAGGAGAACATGGAAAAGCAGCTCGAAGTGTGCGGCGAAGCGCCGTTCTACACATTGGGGCCGCTCGTCACCGATATTGCGCCGGGGTACGACCACATCACCAGCGGCATCGGCGCGGCGCAGATCGGCTGGTACGGCACGGCAATGCTTTGCTACGTGACGCCCAAGGAACACCTCGGCCTGCCCGACCGGGACGATGTGAAAGTGGGCGTGGTGACCTACAAACTCGCCGCCCACGCGGCAGACCTCGCCAAGGGCCACCCCGCCGCACAGGTTCGCGACGATGCGCTGAGCAAGGCGCGCTTCGAATTCCGCTGGCGCGACCAATTCAACCTGTCACTCGATCCCGATACGGCAGAGGACTATCACGACCAGACCCTCCCCGCAGAAGGCGCGAAAACCGCCCACTTCTGCTCGATGTGCGGTCCGAAATTCTGCTCGATGAAGATCAGCCAGGAAGTGCGCGATTTCGCGAGCAAGCAGAACCAAAGCGCCGACAGCTTCCTCGCCTCCGCCCATGCCGGCACCGACGCCGCCGCGGCAAGCAAGGAAGCCGCGCTGAAGGGGATGGAGGAGATGAGCGCGAAATACCGCGATGGCGGGGACTTGTATGTGCCGGAGGGGTGAGTTGCGCTACCGCTCGTCATCGTCTTCCATATCGTCTTCGTCAGCTACATCTGCAGGTCTATTGATGCCATAGTTGCTAGAGAAAAAGCCAGCGAAGAACGCCTCACGTTCTGCTATAAAGTCGTAAAAGTCCTGTCTGCTTTTCTCTGGTTTTCGAAGGATATCGAAGGCAGCCCCAGTAATCCCGTGGGCTCTATACACCTCTTTTGCAGCCTCCACAGAACCACGTTTTTCAATGACTTGATTGACCTGGTCTCGGGGATCGCAATTCATCCAGCTTCCATTGGTGGAAGGCTCGATATACATAATGTTGAGAGCGCGATTAGCGCTGTCTTCCTTTTCGACCCAGCCCGACAAATGATGCACCCATCTCGTGGGAAAAATGTGATGCTTCGCTGATGGTTTTTTCTCGGCTCCGACACCTACCGGTGCCATTGTGAGCGGATCTCTCAAACCACGAGAGTTAGTGACGGCCCTCAACAATTTGCCAACCGCTCCGTCTGGAGTTGCAGGTCTTAAGCGAGTGACGAAGGTCTCCGTCAACCATTCAGGCAGATCATCATTCTCGATCCAACGAATGATTTCGGTCTTATCTCTGGCTTGCTTGTCGTGGGTGCTCTGCTGGTATCGTCGACTCAACACGGCGGCAACGAACCATTTTGCTAATTTCTGCTCGGCGGAAGCACGCTCGCCAGCGGACATCTGGCGATTTTGCAATTCATCCCAGACAAACGCAAATGGCGAAAAGATGACTGGGTAAACGAGCAACTCGTTTGAAGCGTCTAATCCCAAACCTACGCGGTCACTTATAAACTTCGCTGATGCAGCAAGGCGTTCTACGCCCTTGCCAGCGAACCGCTCATAGTTATCCTTCGTAATGGTCTTCGGAAGCTTCGATTTTTTAGTGTCCTTACCATCGAATATGGCAATAGTTTGAAGCAGGATATCGCCAGTCGGATCAATTTTGTGGTAAAACGGTTCCAACTCTTGGAATGTCTCGACGTCGTCGTTCAGCTTTATTCCTTTCGGGAATAACACCGAAACGACCAACTCGAATGGGGTCAGCATCTTACCAGTGCTGTTTAGAGTTGAGAAAATCCTGCTGATTGCTTCGATTGAGGTCTCGCCGTCGATTGTTGTAATCGGAATGTTTGTCGATGACCTAGGTCTGAAATTACGACCGATGAGGTGTCTGATGAAATCAGTTTTCTCCGGCTTCGCCTTCGCATACTGGGATATCGCACGCTCAAGTTCGTCGTCGTCCAACAAAAGACCAGTCCACAGTAGGTCGCTCTTAATCAATTTCGACCGTGGGTCGGATGATTTGGGCTGCCGCTTACAATAGCCATCTTCCGCATCTAAATCGCTTAAAAATTTTCTAATCGATATTGTCTCGTCCAAGTCTACCATTCTTTCTTCAGCCAGCGTTTCGAGCCGCTTGAGGTCGATGAAATAGTGATTGACACCATCTCCGTAGAATAGTTCGAGCCCTGCAGTAATTCGTTGCTGACCGTCTAGAACCAATTCTTCCGTGGTGACTGATTCGGCTTCATTTGAAGCACCCCGAAACGCTCTCGGCGCTAAATCGATTTTAGGATTCGCCTGAATGAAAAGCAAAGAGCCTATCGGAAAACCTTGCCGCAGGCTGTCAAGCAACAGGATGACTTGACTTGGTTTCCATTTCCAATCGCGCTGAAACGCTGGAAGCTTTAGTCTCCCCTCATGAGCTTTTCGAACTATTGAAAGATAGCCATCTACGCTTGCCGACATTCAAGTCTCCTCCAAACGTTTGTTTAGGACTTTGTCAGAAAGAGGCAAGGAACAAGCTCACTCGGAGATGTTGTTACGGAAATAGCGATTGAGACATGGGGGGCAGAGTGTTTTTCGACCATTCCCTTCCATTACCGGTATTGTTGGTTATAACGCCCGTATGAACAAGCCGCTCAAGATCACCAAGATTGGCAATTCTGCCGGGATCATCTTGCCCAAGGAGGTGCTTGCGCATCTCGGGCGCGAGGTGGGGGATGAGATAAATCTCGTCCTCAAGCCGGGCGGGATCGAGCTGGTTTCGGGTGATCCTGACTTCGAGGAGCAAATGGCTGCCGCGCGCAAGGTGATGGCCGAGCGCAAGCGCGCGCTGCGTGAGTTGGCGAAGTAGCGAAATGCCCACTCCGCTGCGACTAGCCGCGCCTGCGGCTTGGCAAGTCTCGCTCCCCTCCCGCTTGCGGGAGGGGTTGGGGGTGGGCGCGTGACCGCCAATTGGATTTGGATCGCGACCGAAGTGGGGCTTGCTGCGCACGCTGAACAACTCGCAGAGCATGGCGGCGGGGACGGTATTCGCGATGCCGGAATGCTCGACAGCGCCATGGCGCGTCCGCAAAACCTTGCGCAGTATGGTGAGCCGGATGTTGCCGCGCTGGCCGCAGCCTATGCCTATGGCATTGCGCGCAACCATCCCTTTATGGACGGCAACAAGCGCACAGCAGCGGTGATCAGCGAAACCTTCCTCATGCTGAATGGTCACTCGCTTGGTGCTAGCGATGCGGAACTTGTGGTCGCTTTCGTTGCCCTCGCCGCAGGCACCCTCTCCGAAGGTGAGCTCGCCGACTGGTTTCGCGAGCATCTGAGCGGCGAGGCCTAACCCCGCCCCATCCCCACGAGCACCCGGTCCAGCGCCTGTAGGAAGTTCGACCGGTCCGCCTTGCTGAACGGCGGCGGGCCGCCTCCCGCCCCGTCCATCCCGGCGCGCAGGTCTGCCATGATGGCGCGGGTGGCGATGGCGTTGCCGATGCTCGCGGCGTCAAACGCGCGGCCGTCGTGGCGCAGCACCGTGGCACCCGCTTTCAGGCAGCGCTCGGCGAGCAGGATGTCGGCAGTGATCACCACGCTGCGTTCACCCGCATTCTCCGCGATCCAGTCGTCCGCCGCGTCGAAAGCATCGCCCACCATAACGCGCTTGACCCGCTCGCTCACCGGCACGCGGAAGGGGCTGTTGCTCACCACGAGGACATGGACCTTGTGGCGATTAGCGACGCGGTAGATTTCATCCTTCACCGGGCAGGCATCGGCATCGATGAGGATGGTCACGGGTTCGGGAAGGCTCATAGTGGTGTCCTCAAAAGCTCCGGCACGGACTGCTCGCCGAGGTGTAGCTGCGGCCCCAGCTGCGATAGCCTTCGCCATCCACATGAAAGCGGCCTCCCGCAAAACCCTCGTCCGCCGGATCGTAATAGGCGCCGAGGCCCATGCGGCTTTCCGGGCCTGCGGCATCGTGCATGGTGCAAAGCTCGCGGTAGAGGCCTTCGCCCCGACGGCGCGGCTCTGTGGCGAGATCGAGTGCGGAGAAGTCGAGGTGGTTGGAGCGGCTGGCTCCGCGGGCGCAGGCGTTGAGTTCGGGCGTGCGATAGGATGATAGGACGCTGACCGGGCCTACCGTGGGCACCACCTCATCGCGCACCAGCCGAAGGGCGGGGAGGACGTTAGGCCATAGCTCTTCGGGCGGGATAGTGAAAGGCTCCACCTCGCATTCACGCGCGTAATAGCTGTCGATCCGCATGAGCTGCCATGGCTCGACGACGTCTGCCACGCCCTCTTCGGCGAGGAAGGCAGTGAAGCGGGCGAATTGCTTGCCGCGCGCCGGATCCTCTTCCAGCCAGCTTTGGAAAGCCAGTTCCGAGCCTCCCATACCGGGTAGCGGGGCGACGAAATCCTGTAGGAGCGTATCGCGATTCTCCCATGCGAGGACCGCCGCAACGCCCAGCACTGTCCAGATGATCGCGCGCCGCAGGAATTTCGCCATTCGCATGATACCTGTTCATCGGATTGCCCGGCGATTGCAAGGGCTCGGTCGGACAGAACAGCGGATCCGGAGAACGCGAAACACTTTCCTACAGGATGGAGTTTGTGCCTGGCTGCCGCGTATGGTGATTGACGCGAGAAAGGCTCGGAATTCTGCGGTTTATCGGAGCCGAATGCATCCGGGAATTTTAGCCTCAGGACACTGTCACACCTGTCACACCCTAGGGCGTGAATGCACCCTGTTCGCGGCCATCCCACCAGTCGATGCGCCGGGGCGTGACCTCGATCAGGATCAAGCCGTCTGTATCGAGGCCGTCTTCGAACCATGCTTCAAGGTCGGGAACCCAGTGTTTCTCCAGCTTCGCGCGGTCGCGGTGCAGTGTGCCGGTGCCTTGCACGGCGCAGTAGAATTCGCCCTCGGTGTAAGTCGCGCCGCATTGGTCAGAGCGTTTCAGATCGTCATCGATACGGCCATCGTCGGTGGCGAAGTGGAAAGTCGTGCCGTCTTCGCGGCTTACATCCTTGTTGTTCGACATCGGCCGCGCGGCAATGGCGCCTTCCTCCCCTGTCTTCGTCACCAGCATGGCGATGTCGATCGCCTTCAACCTGGCTGCGATATCGGAAAGGGAACGGGTATCGGACGCTTTGCTCATGGGAAGTCTCCGGGAAGTGGGCACGTACCGGATCGAACGGGCGACATGCGTTTACGTGCCCGGATGTGTCCCGGACATTTTGACGCAGGACACTGTCTCACCTGTCACACCCTAAGCCAGCAGGCCTTCGCATCGAAAGCCGTTGCTGCTGGGCTGCTCGAACCCGGCGGTAGGATTTCCTTAGACATTTCCACGTATCAGGCATGGCGAGAAGCACCTTTCGTTGACGAAGAGTGGGAAAAATGACGCTATTCAAACGGCTACTCGAAGACAATTCCGGCAACGCGCTGATGCTGACGGCAGCGGCCATGATCCCGCTTGTCGGTGTTATCGGTGGGGCGCTCGATATAAGCAGGATCTACCTCGTCGAATCCCGCTTGCAGCAGGCATGTGACAGTGCGACATTGGCTGCGCGCCGCCAGTTGGCAGGCGACACTATCGTCGATGGCACGATACCGGACACCATCAAGGACACCGCAGACTCCTTCTTCGAAACGAACTTCCGCACTGATGCCTATGGCTCGAATGACTCATCTTTCACGCTGACTGCGGGCTCGGCGACGCGATTGAACGGTGCCGCTTCCGTCGAGATGCCGATGACCTTGATGCAGGTGTTCGGCATCGATGTGCACGATGTTGAAGTGACCTGCAGCGCAGAACTCAACCTGCCCAATATCGATGTCATGCTCGTACTCGACCAATCCGGGTCGATGAATAGCGGCGGACGAATCGAAGACCTGCGCGATGCGGTGTTTGCCTTCTATGACCAGGTGTACGCAGCTGCCCCGGAAGGCGCGCGCATCCGCATTGGCGTGGTGCCCTACTCGGGCGGTGTGAATGTTGGCGAAGTGCTGCAGGCGGAAAACCCGGACTTCCTCGCCGACCAATGGACCTATCAATCCCGCGCCGCCGAATTCGAGGAGCGCACGGTAATCCGCACCCGCGAAGTCGAGCGGGAAGTCGAACGCGAAGTGGAAGAAGAGGGCGAGTGGGTCGAGTATTATCACGGCCGCGCTCTCGTTCCATACAATCCCTCCGAATGGCTCAACCCTGACGCGAGCGATCGCTGGCCCTCCAACACGCCTGCAGACCGACGTTGCAACAATATGGACGAGCTCGGCCGAAACAACGGAGACACCCACTATCTCGGCGGTGAGCGAAATGAGCGCTGGGTCGTGTGGAGCGACCAATACACCAAGTTCCATTACGGCCCCGGTAACGGCAGCGATCGCGCGATTTGCGATCTGGGTGTGACCAAATATCGCTATGAGCCCGGCGAAACGCGGACGGTCACCGAAACCGAGACCGTGATCGAAGAATATGAAGACACCGAAACGGTGTTTGTGGGCTATCGCCTGATGCCGGTTGTGTTCGATACGTCGGACTTCAAGAATTTCCGGACCGTCGCTACGCCTACCGGCAGACGCGGTGCCGAAGTTACCAGCCGCTGGAATGGCTGTATCGAAGAACGGCAGACCAATCCAACGCATGACTGGAGCACGATCCCGGACGACGCGCTGGATCTGGACTTCAACCTGGTTCCGGACCCCGCAAATCCGGCCACGCAATGGAAGCCTATGTGGCCCCAGATCACCTTCGACCGTGGGGGCCGGGCTGAGCAAAGAAACACGAACCACGATCAAGGGAATAGGGGCCATAATTGCCCCTCTGCCGCCCGCCGCTTGACGGAGTATCCTCTCGAAGGTGGAACCCGCAATTCCGACTTCGAGACATATATCAATGGATTGAGCCCCACCGGTGGCACTATGCACGATATCGGCATGGTTTGGGCGGCACGCTTCCTCACGCCTGACGGCATTTTCGCCGCTGACAATGCGACCGCACCGAATGGGGATTCCATCGCCCGTCACATCATTTTCATGACCGATGGCGAAATGGGCGCAAACCCACGCAACACCACTGCGTATGGTAACTATGACATGGACGGGCGCTTCATGGGCTTTAAAGGTAGCGGAAGCTGGACCGAGCCGGAAACCGCCGCGGTCAACAATGCCCGGCTGGACGCGCTTTGCCAGCGGATCCGCAACAACAACATGACCATCTGGACGGTGTCTTTCGGTCTCCCGCTCAATCAGCATACACGCGGTTGTGCGACCGGAACGAGCCGCGCTTTCGAAGCGAATGATGCGCCTGAATTGATCGCCGCTTTCCGCACGATTGCAAGCTCGATTGCGGAGCTGAGGCTGGTCGAATGAGGCGGCGCATTCTCCTCAATTTCCGGCGCTTGATGCGAGACGATGGCGGGGTCACCATCATCGAATTCGCCTTCATTGCGCCGGTCTTCTTCCTGATGCTGATCGGGATGTTCGATTTTGGATTTCAGGTTTATGCGCAATCCGTTCTGAGCGGCGCCATGCAGAAGGCCGGGCGGGATTCGGCGCTTGAGCCGGGCGGCCTGACTGCCGAACAGCTGGATGCATCGGTAACGCGGCGCGCTTTGATGATCTTGCCGAGCGCAACGATCGAATTCAGCCGCTCGAACTACAAGGACTTTGCCGACATCAACAAGCCCGAAGACTTCGACGACACCGATGGCGATGGGATTTGCAATAATGGCGAGCCGTTCGACGATTACAACTTCAACGGCGTTTGGGATGCTGATCGCGGTGAATCAGGTCAGGGCGGTGCGCGCGACGCCGTGCTCTATGCGGCGACCATAACCTATGATCGCGTCTTCCCGCTTTATAACATGTTCGGAATTTCGCAGGAAAGCACCCTCTACAGCGCCACCGTCCTTCGCAACCAGCCCTTTGCCGAACAGGGCGAGCGCGTGCCGGAAATCGGGAATTGCGAATGATGTCGATCCCAAACACAATAAAAGCCGCCAAGGCTTTCCTCTCCGATCTACGGGAAGAACGCAGCGGTTTGGCGATGGTAGAGTTTGCATTCGCAGCGCCTCTGATCCTCACCCTGGGTCTCGGCGGGATGGAACTGGCAAATCTCGCGGCGACCCAGATGCGCATCAGCCAGACCGCCATGCAGGTTGCCGATAATGCTTCGCGTATCGGAGACCGCAATGCGCTCTCAGCGCAAAAGATCTACGAGTCAGACATACTCGATTTGCTGATCGGTGCAGAAATTCTGGCAGGCTCCAGCGTCGATATCTATGAAAGCGGCCGCATCATCGTCAGCAGCCTTGAAGAAAATGACGATGGCGGTCAGACAATCGCTTGGCAGCGGTGTATGGGCAAATTGAACCGCCCCTCTGCATATGGCGATGAGGGAACCGGAGAGACGGGCACTGGCTTCGCCGGCATGGGTATCGAGGGCCAAGAGCTTACCGCACCGTCCAATGGCGCGGTCATGTATGTCGAGATCATCTATACATACGAGCCGCTTGTGACAGCCCAGATAATCGAACCGTTTACAGGTGGCCCCGATCTTAGAAGCGAAGCGGCTTTCACAGTGCGCGGGTCCCGCGATCTTTCGCAGATCTACGACGACCTTGATGGCGAAACGGGTGCCGACTGCAGTCGCTTCGGAGAATTGCCGTGAAAGTATCGACAGCAGCCATGATATTTGCCGCCGTATCGCTATTCGGCATTAGCGAGTTGCTCAGTGAGGATGGCTCCCTGTCCCGCATAGCCAGTTCCGATGCGGACCTTCCCCCAGCAAACACAGAAGGGGACGGGAATGAGCGATTGGCAAGCGCAGATGCACCTTCGGGGTCCAATCAGGCGTGGTTTGCAGCTGCAGCGAGCGAGCCCGAAGTGCGGGTGCGCCGCGTCCCCTTGCCGCGAAACGAGAATGGCGACGTATTCATCAGGCCGCGCGTGGTCGATTGATAAGCGTTTGGGTTTCGCGATCGGGTCTTTTCGGGCTTATCGGAATCTTTCGTCAACCTAGTCGCTCAAACGGTCAGAAACGCTGGAACCGGCGCGAATGCTCCCCATTTATTCAGGTGAGATAATCACCCGAGAGGAGCATCCCCCCGATGTCTGACATGCAGTTTCAATTCAACTCCGACAGCTCTGTCATGGGCACCGCAAATGTGGCTGAGCGCATTGAGAGTGCCGTGCGCAAGAAGCTGGCACGGTTCGAAAGTCGGCTGACGCGGCTGGAAGTGCATGTCTCCGATGAGAATGCCCGCAAAGGCGGCGGCGATGACAAGGCCTGCATGATCGAAGCGCGCCCGCGCGGTGGCAAGCCGATTGGCGTGACCGAGCATGCGGCGAAAGTCGATGATGCGGCGCGCAAGGCGGCGAATACCATGGCGCAGCGGCTCGAGCGGATCCTTGGCAAGGAAGGCCGTCACAAGCACGATCCGCGCCCCGATAAAGAGATCTAATCCTCCGCTGCTAAGCGCGGGAGGCTCAGCTGCCGGGTCCGCGTCCACGGCCGACCGGATCGGCATAATTGCCGCTGTCCCTGTCGGTTACGCTTCCGCGACTGCCGCGTCCTTGACCCGCAGGATCGGCGTAGCTCCCGCTATCGCTGTCTGTGACGCCGCCGCGGGTTCCGCGACCTTGGCCAGCGGGATCGGCATATGAGCCACTGTCGCTATCGGTCAGGCCGCTGCGCCCACCGCGGCCCTGACCGACGGGATCGGCATATGATCCGCTGTCACTATCGGTAACGCCGCTACCGCCGCCTCCATAGCCGCCGCGGCCATTACCTGCAGGGTCTGCATAGGAGCCTGAATCGGCATCGGTAATGCCCGAGCGATAACCGCCGCGTCCGCCGCCGACAGGATCTGCGTAGGAGCCGACATCGCTGTCTGTGTAGCCCGTCGTCGTGCAGGCCCCCAGGCCCGAACTCGCGGCGGCTGCCCCTGCGACGCGTGCGATGAATGAACGACGATTGCTGCGAAAAGCGCGTTTCATGACCTTATCCCCCTATTGATGGTCAATATGACAAGTGCAGGTGTCTTACTGTCATGGAAAATCTGAACGCGCGCCGAACGGCGGGAAAGCGGTTATCGCGGTGCTGAAGATTGCACTCCGGCGCGCTCGAGCTCCGGCTCCAGCCTGCCGGTGAGCCAGAGGAAATACATCTTGAAATCCGCCGCCAGGCTCCAGCCCGGATATGTGAAGGTTGCTGGACGGTTCTTCTCGACGGTGAAGTGCGCAAGCCAGGCGAAGAAATATCCCGCAACCGGCATAGAAAGCAGCCACCATAATTGCCCGCTCACAATCGCGTAGATCGCGACAGCGAAGACAAGCGTCGTGCCGAGATAGTGCAGTGCGCGCGTGCGCGGCTTGGCATGCTCTTGCAGGTAATAGGGCCAGAACTCATCGAAACTGGTGAAGCGATTGGTGGTCATGTTCGCCATGCTGCGGCATTCGGCGAGCGCTGGCAAGCCATGCGCAGCCTTCCTCGCTCTCGCTGATCTTGACATGCAGAGCGCTTTATCCCGCCGCCACACCGATTTCGCCAAGCACATCGTCGATCTCTTTTTTCACGCGGAAAAATCCTGCGCGCGCGTGCGGCCATGTGAGGCGCTGCAGGTCGGGCAGTGATTGCTTTACGGAAATGTCGTCTGGCAGAGACTGAAGCTCCGGCCAAAGCGCATCCTTGGTCCATCCGGTTGGTAGGAAGCCGAGTGAGATCTGCGTGACGCCAGTGTCTCGGAGGATTTGATTGAGCTCGCCTTCCTCGCTCCAGCTGCGGCCAGGGCAATCGAAAGCCTGCGCAGCCTCCTCCACGCCGCTCTCCACCGCGCCTTGAGCGAAGCTGCGAGCGTGGTCGCCGATCGGTTCGGGGGAGCGCGCATCTGGCCTCGCAGCGCCGATCACCAATTCGGGGGGATGCGGCAAGTCCAGCGGCACATGATGCGCGGCTTCATCGTGAAGCAGCAATGCATAGCGTTTATCGAGCGGTGAACCCGGCTTCGCATCCGGCAAGTCCAGATCCTGCCGCTTGTGCTCTATCTCCTCCTCAAGCGCTTCGGCTTCGTCTGAAATCCCTTCCGCCGCGAATGGACCATCGGGATGTTCGGACGTATACCTTTCTATATTATCGGCGCGCGCCTGGTAGGTTTTGCCCTTCGTGTGCAGGCCGCCAACCCAGCGCCAGCTGAGCGTATTGGACGCAGCGTCCCCGTCCATCAGGTGACGCAGGAAAAAGTCGGCGCCCAGAACCCAGTCGAGCTTCAGCGTGAAAATCCAGATGCTGGCAAACCACATGCGCGCGTGATTGTGCAAATAGCCTGTTTCAACCAGTTCGCGCGCCCAGTGGTCGAAAGCGGCTATTCCGGTGCGCCCCTCGGTCGCCTCGGCATAGGCTTTTGCGCGGCCCGAATTGTTTGCCAGATCGGCCAAAGCATCGCCGCGCTTTTCGCAAAAGGCGCGCCAGATGGTCGGTCTTTGTTCGAGATAGCCTTTAAAATAGATGCGCCAGAACACCTCGCTAACGAATTTGTCTGCGTTCGAGCGGGAATGGTTTTCTAATGTCCTTTCGAGAACCTCGCGCTCAGCCAAAAGGGCCGCATGCAGCCACGGCGAAAGCTGGGAGACATTCATCCGATCTAGGCCATGATCATGATTGCGGGTGCGCTCATAATACGCGCCGGCATTGGGCAGGAAGGCCTCCAGGCGGGTGAGGCCAGCTTCTCTTGTCGGGGTAAATTGCATGGTGCTTCGAATGCGGCAGCTCGCCTTAAGGTTCCGGCGGATGAAAACCCAACTTGCCGCAATCGGGCGAGGCCTGCTCACTATGCGCCCCGATTCTACCTCTTTTAGGTCATTATTCCGCCACAATTGGAACAAGGGCGCGATTGCGCCGTTGGTGGGGGTGAAGGGCATGGGCGACGCAGGGTCGTCTAAGACTTGGCCCTGCGAATGAAAATCGTCCGTTCTCACAATCCCGAAAGGATTATTTATGAAGAAGCTTACTATTGCACTCGCGTCTGCCGCATCGCTCGCCATCGTCGCATGTGCGGAGCCGGCAGAAGAAGAAAACACCATGGCCGACGAGACGTCGATGGAAGATGATGCGATGGCCAATGAAGGCCCGGGCACGATTGTCGATGTTGCATCGGGCAATGGCGATTTCTCGACCCTCGTTACGGCTGTAACCGCAGCCGAGTTGGGCGAAACGCTGTCGGGCGAAGGTCCGTTCACCGTGTTCGCGCCGACCAACGCCGCATTTGACGCGCTGCCGGACGGCACCGTCGATACGCTGGTGAATGAGGACACCGAAACCCTAAGCTCGATCCTCACCTACCACGTGGTAGAAGGCAATCTGATGGCCGCAGACGTGATGTCGGCGATCGAAGGTGCCGGTGAAGAAGGCTACACTGTCAACACTGTCGGCGGCGGCACGTTCACCGCATCGGTCGTAGATGGCAATGTCGTTCTGACCGACGCAACGGGCGGTACTGCAACTGTGACCGATACTGATATCGAAGCATCGAATGGTGTGATCCACGTGATCGACACTGTCCTGATGCCGCAGTAATGCATCGCGCACACGACTGAAAAAGAGGGCGAGCCATTACGGCTCGCCCTTTTTATTTGTCTGCACAGATCAATCCTCAGTCACAGTCTTTGAGCTGGCTGGCCATCGTGCGCTGAGATGTATAGCTCCAAACCCATGGCTCACACACCCGCTCTCGCCCGAACACTTGGTTTCGCCGGCATCCTGCCGCAGCTTGCCTGCGCGCTGGCGGCGTGGATTGGGCCGGAGGAATGGCTTTGGACTGCGCTGGCAATCGGCTGGGCCTATGCTGCGCTGATTTTCAGTTTTCTGGGAGGCCTCTGGTGGGGCATGGCGGCGGCATCGCCGGATGAAGCGCGCCGCGCGCCCGGATGGCTTTGGGTTGCGGCTGTTATGCCAAGCCTCATCGCGCTGGCGACCTACATACCGTGGGTGGTGGGGGAGACCTGGCCGGGCCCCTCGCTAACCTTCCTCGCCATAGGTATCACGCTGAGCCCGCTGGTGGACCGCCGTCTTGTGACGCTGCGGCCCAGTTGGTGGATGGGACTGCGCGTGCCGCTATCCTTGGGATTGGGTGCAAGCACTTTCGCACTGGCGCTCGCCTCCTGATCAGTCAAAAACCGCGTCAGGCGTTCGCTGCGACCGGCAGTTCTGCCAAGACGACATGCTGTCGGCGCTCTTCCAATTTGGCAGCCGTATCGAGCCCTATGGATGAGGCGAAACTGGTAAAGAGGATGCGTGTGTCGAGATCGGTCGATCGCGGGAGTGACTGGGTGAAAACGGTTGCACTGCCCATCTTCGAAAGCGGAGCCAGAAGCGTTTTCATCGACCAGTCGGGGCATTCGCGCTGAAAGCGCATTTCCTGCCGGACATAGCTGATATTGCTGTGGCGCGGGTCCCTCTCGATCCGCCGCATTGTCGCCAGCACGGCTTCCCCATCGCCTTCAAGCAATTGCATGAAGCTGCGCCCGTTATAGGCGAGCATCCCGGTAATGCCTGCTTGGTGGTTCCTGGCGGCAGAGCGTTCCGCCATGGCTTCTACAGCGGCCATGGGCATCCGCTCCTGGGCGGTGCTCACATAGATCAGCGAAAGCATAGGCACATCCCCTCTGGCCACGTTTCACGCGCGATACATTGGGAACAGAACAATGGCGCATCGGTTTGGTTCCCACTGGAGAAAAGCCATGAAACTGTCCCTCGCCGTCCTGCCCATCGCGCTCACGCTGGCCGCCTGTTCCGGCGGGGATAACGCCAATGTGCCTGGCAATGCCGAAAACACTGAGCCGTATAGCGAAATCGCGGAGGATCAGGTGATCAATTTGATCGGCACGGAGCCGTTCTGGGGCGCGATCATCGATGGCGACGATATGAATTTTAGCACGCTGGAAAATCCCGAAGGCGAAACCATCGCGGTGACGCGCTTTGCCGGCAGGGGAGGCCTTTCATTCAGCGGGGAGCGAGAGGGCGCTTCGGTAGATGTCGCAGTGACGCCGGGTGAATGCAGCGACGGGATGAGCGATCATACCTATCCCTTCACCGCAACGGTCGAAATCGGCGAAGATCAGCTACAGGGTTGCGCCTGGCGCGAAGGTGTCGACGATATCGGTCCGGAAACCGATACCGCCGAAGAATTCACCTGAGCCGATTTCAGATCGAGCGCGCCGGCATCAGTAGACGCCCGGCATCTCGTGTTCGATCACGCTCGTTGGTCGTTCCGGAGCAAGCAGATCGCGGCCCACCGATTGTACTCCTGCAGGTCCACCGGCAATGGCGGTGCAGGATCGACCAGCGAGGAAATCTAGCGCAGTTGCCAGCATTTGCTCATTGGGATCGCCGAAATCGTTGAAGATGTCATCATTCGCACGGCAGGTGACCGGAACGGTATCGGCAAGGCCAGTGTAATAGTCTCCATTGCCGTTGGCGTTCTCCAGTTGGAGCGTCACCACACGCAAGCGATCATCGCATTCGGCCAGATCGAATGCCGACTGCCCCACCGGCTTGCCAAACGTATCCTGCCCTACCATCGCCATATCAGTACCAAGATAGGGCACCATGCCGTTGACCAGGGCTTCACTTGCTGAAGCCGAACCACTCGTGGTGATGAAGGCGATCTTCGTCGGAGCAACCGACCGCGCGTCGGTCTGGAAGCGATAGGTTTCGTTGAGGTTCGCTTTGCTCGGGCGGAAGGCGATCGTTTCGAAGATCTGGCCTTCATTGCCGCGTCCCAGCAGGTCAGCGAAAGCTTCAAGCACATTGATGCCGCCGCCACCATTGTAACGCAGATCGATGACGTATTCAGTGACGCCAGCTGCGCGGAAATCGGCAAAGGCATCCTGCAGATCGCCAATCGCTGGATTGATAAAGCTGGTGAGGCGAACATAGCCGACCTGCTTGCCGCCATCATTGATGATCTGCGCGCCGTAACGCGGCACCGGGTCGAGCGAGAACTCCGCCTTGGTGAGAGTTACGTCGCGGCGGACGCCATCCTGATCGATGACATCGAGAACGCGGGTGACGCCCGGATCCGAAGCGCCAAGTGCATTGATGAAGGCTTGCGGACCGCCTTGGGCCAAAAGACTGTTTGTGGTCACCACATTGCCTGCCGTCGTGCCGACACCGACAATTTCGGTACCGCGTTCGATGTTTCCGGCAAGGGCTGGCGTGTCATCATATGTTTCAATGATGAACACGCGGCGATTGGTTGTGTCGTAAATCAGGCGGAAGCCGAAGCCTGCGCTCGAGCCGCTATTGAAGAAAGCGTTCTCTTCCTCAATCGATGTGATGTAGCTGAAGAAACGATCGCGCGATTGCTCGCGTGCCGGTCGGACCAGCGCGTCGATATAATCCTGCACATCGTTGAAATTGTTACGATTGAGCGAAGTATCGAGCAGGTTGGGGAAAAGATACCATTCATCGAAAACCGCATCGGTGAAGGCAAGTCGTTCGCTAATGCTGCATGCGCTGGCATTTCCGCCGCCGCCGCCGCCTCCCCCTGCGATAGGCGGGGGAGCATCAGAGCCACCTCCGCAAGAAACAAGCATACCTATGCAGGCGAGTGACAGGGCAATCTTCGAAGTGCGCATAATTCTTTTGCTTCCCAAACAGATGGACAGACCCAAAGCGATGGTTGGATTATCCCGGACCGTGTTCGCTGGCAAGATGCGTCAAAGGGCCGGGGCTAAAGACAACTGAGTTCGGTCTGCCAAATCGAACCCTTCGACAAGCTGAACGAGGCTTGCCCTTGCAATGAATGCTGCCAGTCGGCACATCGCGCAGCAAGCAATCAGCCTGCTGATTCATCTGAATATGATGCGAAAGCGAAGGAAGACGAATGTCAGACACTCCCCCCGAATGGCTTGCCAATTCGTTTACATCGCCGCGTTCCGGCCATGGCAAGATCGTTGCCGCAAAGCTCGGCGATGAATCTGTGTTGGGCAAGGGCGGCTTCAGCCTGTCCTCTGCCGCGTTCAGCAACAATGAAGAACTCGATCCCTGTTTCACCGCGGATGAAGAAGACGCGGTCGCTCCGCCGATAGAGTGGACCGCGCCGCCTCCGGGCACGCAGGAGCTGGTGCTGATCGTCGAGGATGCCGATTTCCAGACGGGTGAACCGTTCTGCCATTGGCTGGTCTGGGGCCTTCCCGGACAAAAGGGCCAAATTCTCGAAGGCGAGGCTCCGCCGCGCGTTGGGAAGAATGCTTTCGGCAATTCGGAATGGCTGCTGCCGGATCCGCCTACAGGCGACGAACCGCATGATTACGTCTTCCAGCTTTTCGCTCTAGACTTGCCGCTGACACTGATGCCTGGGGCGAGTCGCGAGGAACTGGTCGCTGCGATGGAAGGCCATGTGATGGGTTTAGCAATCCTTACAGGCACTTATACCCGCGAAGAAGGTGGGGATTACGACTTTGAGGGTGAAGACGAAGAAATTTGAACGATGTAGGCTGCTCGCCAGCTTTTTTGCTTGAAAGGAAATTTGAGAATGGCTGCCAAGAACAACGCACTCAACAAGCCGGTCAATCTGACGCCTGAGCTTGAAGAAGTGGTCGGCAAAGGTCCGATGACCCGCGCTCAGGTCACCAGCAAGGTTTGGGATCACATCAAGGCTAACGACCTGCAGGATTCCAAGGATCGTCGCATGATCAATCCCGATGCCAAGCTCGGCAAGGTGATCGGTAATGACCAAATCAGCATGTTCAAGATGACGGGTGCTGTTTCTAAGCACATGAGCTGAGGCTTACACGTCAGAATTGAGAACAAGCGGGCGGGCTGCGAAAGCGGCTCGCCCGTTTTTCATTCGGCGTCTTTCCGGGCGCGAAATGGCCAGTCGATCGCTCCGCTCACCCACAGCGCCAGCCAGATAATCAGCGGCTGTGCGATCATGCGCGGGATGTGATAGGCAAAGCCCCAGCCGCCATCGGGCCGGGCCATATCCATGAACATGTGATTGATATTCGCTGGCCAGACACACAGCGCATAGAGCGCGAGCCCAAAGCCACCCGCGATACGCAAGCGTGTCAAAAAAGGCTGCAGAAGGGCAAGGGCGCCAGCGATTTCCGCAACACCAGTCCACAGGATCACCGCTTCCCTCTGCGGAACCCAAAACGGGGTGATAAGGAGGAACGGCTGCGGATCGACGATGTGTCGATATCCGGCATATGCGTAGAAAACTGCCAGCAAGATGCGTAGCCCGGCGCGGATCATATCCGGAGTCTCTCCCTCGACCCGCGCTTTGAGCCTAAGAGAATACCGATGCCGAAGATCAATCCCCTTTCATGGGATCATGGCCCCAATTCATGAGCGAATAGCGCCAGTCCGAGTCCTCAATATCGCCATCGGGCCGCTGCGCCGTGTGGCGGTTCACGTAACCGACGACCTTGTTCATATGTTCATACTGGCTGTCGGTAAGTTCATCCTTATTGGTGCGCTTGATTTCGACAATGCGACGGCCCGAGCGGTGCCCGGTGCTTTCGCCATCATCATTGTCGCCAACCGATTTGGACTCCTCGGTCTCCAGCCATTCTTCCAACTCTTTGGGCTGCATGTTCACGGCATCGTAAAAGTCGGAATAGACCTCGTCCTTCTTGTCATCATCCATCAGTCGTCTGCCTTTTCCGGCAGATCGTCATGATCGGTGGATGCCATTTTCTCGAGCTCTTCTTCAGACATGCTGTCATACATGTCCTTGGAGGCACCCTGAAGGTCGGACTCTTTGGTATCGCCGCGCTTGGCAGAAAGGGCGGCACCCGCCGCTTTCTGCTGCGCTTCACTGTAAGCTTTCGGCATCAGTCCTTGTCCCAATCGGACAGTTCGCTGCCGCGCTTCAGCACTTCATCGCCGTCGTCCTGTTTGATCAGATAGGCGGGATTGTCCTCATCACCGTCTTTGGTGACTTCGGTGCCTTGCAGGGTACGAGTGACTTCCCGCTCAAAGCGTTCTTTCACCTGGCCGTGGCCTTCGCCGTTGCCCCAGTTCCATTTCACATATTGATCGGTCTGGTAGCTATTTGAATTGCTCATTGTTCGAGGTTCCTTGTGCGTCCCGTCCCCGATCCCTGAAAGCAATTATTCGGTGGTGTCTGTTCCCACGACATCTCCGTCGGTCGGCGAAACGACAGCATCGTCTGCCAGCGTGTCGTCTTCGTTCGCCACAGGTTCGCCATCGGGGTCGTTTTCATACTCCCCTGTGCCGGACATGGTGATTTCTTCTTCAACATCGCCTTGGGAAAAGGCGCCGAAAATCCAGATTGCCGACATCAGTGCAAGCGCTGCCAGCAGGCTGACGGCGAGAATCCAGCGGAGATGCCCGGTCGATTGCGCAGCCATCGCATCATCGTCCTCAATGTGGATCTCATCGCCCTTCTTGTAACTCATTGTTCTGCCTTCCGTCTCAAATACAGACCCGCAAACGATACGGGCCGCGAGTGCAAAGGTTCCTTATACGCTGCCAAATGCCGCGACGCATCCTTATTCGCGAAGTAATTCGTTAATGCCTGTTTTCGCGCGGGTTTGCGCATCTACTGTCTTCACGATGACGGCGCAGTACAGGCTTGGTCCGGGTGTGCCATCGGGCAATGGCTTGCCGGGAAGCGAGCCGGGCACCACAACGGCATAGGGCGGCACTTCGCCGCGATGGACTTCGCCCGTCGCGCGATCGACGATCTTCGTGGACGCGCCGAGATATACACCCATGGAAAGCACCGCGCCTTCACCCACGCGCACGCCCTCGGCCACTTCTGCACGCGCGCCGATGAAAGCGCCATCGCCGATGATGACGGGCTCGGCCTGCAAGGGTTCGAGCACGCCGCCGATCCCCGCGCCGCCGGAAATGTGCACATTCTTGCCGATCTGCGCACACGAGCCGACAGTTGCCCATGTATCGATCATTGCACCTTCAGCGACATAGGCGCCGATATTGACGAAGCTCGGCATCAGCACGACGCCCGGCGCGATGTAGGAGCCACGCCGCGCGATGGCTCCGGGCACGACGCGGAAGCCCGCATCGCCAAAGCGATCCTTGCCCCAGCCGGCGAATTTGGAGGCGACCTTGTCAAACGCTGCCGTTCCGGCCGAGCCGCCTTCCATCACCCGGTTATCGTTCAGGCGGAAAGACAGCAGGACTGCCTTTTTCAGCCACTGATTGACTTGCCATCCGCCATCATCACGCGGCTGGGCAACGCGCGCTTCACCGCTATCGAGCATTTCGATAGCGCCATCGACTACGCGGCGCACATCCATATCCGCGGGAGTAATTTCGCTGCGCCGTTCCCAGGCCTCTTCAATCGCAGATACCAATTCGGCGCTCATCATGTGTCTCCTTCACTTTACGATGCGGCTAGCTTCTCTGTCATGGATGCACAAGCTTCGGCGAGCAGCTGTGTTCCGGGAGGGGGGACAGGAACGAATTGCGCGCGATGGTTTTCCGAAAAATGGCTGTTAAGACGGGATTAGGCATTCGCTTGATAGCGAGGATGCCGGAAAGGCGGGTGCGAATTGGCGAAAATTGGAATGAAGACCTTCAGGGGGAAACTTGACCGCGGGGCTATTCTCGTTGCCTTCGCGCTTCTTTCAGCCTGCGGCGGCGGTGGTGGCGGTCCCATCATACGCGCGCCTGCTCCAACACCGACACCTACGCCAACCCCTACTCCCACGCCTACGCCTACGCCAACACCGACCCCGACGCCCACGCCAACACCGACCCCGACGCCCACGCCAACCCCCACACCAACGTCTGCGAACTTCCCCGTCGCCCCGGTCGCTCCGGTCTTCAACACGCGGGAGTTTCGAAACTCGGATGGCCCCGGCCAGCATAATGCCGCCAGCGCATGGGCACGCGGCGCAACCGGGGACGGCGTGACAATCGCTGTGGTAGACTCGGGTATCGACCCGGACAGTCCTGAATTTGCAGGCCGGATATCGCCAGCTTCGACTGATATCGTGGCGGATCGGCCGATCGAGGGGCCTGACGATCACGGAACGCTCGTCTCTCTGGTGTCATCCGCCGCGCGGGATAATTCGGGAATTCTCGGAATTGCCTTCGAGTCCACTATCCTTGCCATTCGCGCCGATGCGGTGGGCTCTTGCGAGGCCAATGGTGTCGACGCTGATCTGACGTGCCAATTCTTCGACAGCGATATTGCCGCCTCAATCGATTACGCCGTTGCGAATGATGCCAAGGTGATCAACATCTCACTTGGCGGCGCTGGCGGCATATCGAATAATCTGCGCAATTCCATAACGGCCGCGGTCAATGCAGGCGTGCTGATCGTGGTTGCATCTGGGAATGACGGGCGGGCCGAGCTCGATGGATTTGGCGAACAATTCGCCAATGCCGGAGATGGCGGCGTTCTGATCGTGGGATCGGTCAACGCGGATTACGAGGTTTCCGACTTTAGCAATCGCGCAGGCCAGAACACGCAATTTTATCTCACAGCGCGCGGAGAGCGAATTTGTTGCGTTTACCGCGATGGCGAGATCTTCGTCGATGAAGAAGGTTTCATTTTCCTGTTCGCAGGAACCAGCTTTGCCGCGCCGCAAGTTGCCGGAGCTGCGGCGCTTCTCGCCCAGGCTTTTCCGCACCTGACCGGGCGCGAGATTGCGGAGATCCTGCTCGAAAGCGCATTCGATGCAGGTGAGGCAGGACCCGACGCGCTTTATGGGCAGGGAATCCTCGATATTGCGGCAGCTTTCCAGCCTATCGGGACCACCAGCATTGCTGGTGAGACTGCCGCGCTTGCGCTCGCGGATGGTTCAGGCGTTTCATCGCCCGCAATGGGCGACGCCTTCGCTTCGGCTTCCTTGCCGACCCTCATCACGGACAGATACCAGCGCGCCTTTTCAACCGATCTCGCAGGCACATTGCGCGCGGCAGAACAGCCGCAGCGCCTGCGCGGTGCGCTTGCATCGCAGCAACGCGTAGTGGGTGGCAGCGCCGGGCCGGCCAGCGTTGCTTTCACCATTGATGCGACCCGTCAGGCACCGCCGCGTGCCGAAGCGCTGCGACTGGATGACGAGCAGGCGCAGCAGGCAGAAGTGCTTGCCGCGCGGGTCGCCATGCGAATTGCGCCGCAAACCCAGATCGGTTTGGCCTATCGCCAAGAGGCTGGAGGACTTGTGGCCGGTTTGCAGGGGCAGGATCGCCCCGCTTTCATGATCGCCGGCAATTCGCGCGGTGATGACGGCATGCTGACGCGCAGCGATGCGGCCTTCGCGCTTCGCCAGCAGGTGGGTGGCTGGGGACTGACATTAAGCGCCCAGACCGGCTCGATCTTCACCGCAGCGGCCGTGCGACGCGCGGCAGAATTGCGCGGTCGACGCGCTTCGGAAGATGTGTCGACTTTCGCAATCGCGCTCGATCGCCGCTTTGGCTCCGTAGAGGCTGCGCTGGGCGTGACGATGACGGAGGAGGATCGCACAATCCTGGGCGGCCGCATGCACGAAGGCTTCGGCCTGCAGGGCGCGCGCACCGTATTCGGGGATGTCGATCTCGGCTGGCAGCTGGCTGACCGCTGGCGGCTTGGTGCCGCGTTCAGGCAGGGCGTGACAGAAGCACGCGATGCTCCGCTCGTCGCTGATGGATCACGCCTGCTGAGCAATGCCTGGTCTTTCGACATCGAGAGGACGCAGTTCCTGACAGACGACGACCGGATCGCCTTCCGTTTCTCGCAGCCGCTGCGGGTGGCCGATGGCGGCCTCAATTTGCGCCTGCCCTCCAGCTTCAGCTATGAAACGCTGACGCCTGATTACACCGTCCAAACCCTGCTCCTTTCACCCGAAGGGCGCGAGCTGGTCGGCGAATTGGCGTGGCGCGGAAGGCTATGGGGTGGCTCTGCTGCGGGAAGCCTGTTTTACAGGCACGAGCCCGGCCATTTCGAGACTGCGCCTGCCGATATCGGCGTGGCCGTGCGCTGGAGCCGGGGCTTCTAGCTTCCGCCTGCCATCAGATTGCGCGTGAAATCCACCAGACCCGTCTGGCGCGCGCGCCCCATGCGTTCGGCATTCAGGATCGTTTGCACCTTGGCGAAGCAGTCATCCAGATCATCATTGATCACGACATAATCGTAGCCATCCCAGTGGCTGATTTCGCTGATTGCGCGGGACATGCGATCTCTGATCACATCGTCGCTATCTTTTGCACGGCCTCGCAGGCGCGCTTCCAGTTCCTCGATGCTCGGGGGCAGCAGAAAGACGCGCACAACGTCGGTTTCCATGCGCTGGTAGAGCTGCTGCGTGCCTTGCCAGTCGATATCGAATAGAAAGTCCTGTCCTGCCTTGAGGCCAGCCTTGATCTGCGCCTTGGGTGTTCCGTAGCTATTGCCGAACACGACCGCCCATTCCAGCAATTCGCCGTCCTCCACCATCCGGTCAAACTCGGCTTGGTCGATGAAGTGATAGTGCACCCCGTCCACTTCACCGGGGCGGGGTGGTCGCGTGGTGACGGAGACGCTCATGGCAATCTCGCCATCTTCTTCGAGCAGGCGGCGCGCAACGGTCGACTTTCCCCCGCCCGAAGGGGAGGACAAGATGAACATCAGGCCGCGGCGATGAAGTGATTGCGATTCTGCCATGCACAGCAATTGGCCGAAGGCTGGCGAGCGATCAAGCCTTAGGGATTTCTACGCTCAGGCGCGTTCATCCTCTGCCGCCATGTCGCGGATTGTCCGATTGCCTTGCTTGACGGCTGCGCGGCGGTTTTGGCTGCGATCGAAAAGCGTCTTGGCGAGAAGTCCACTGGCCACCAGAGCTGCGCCCGGGATGGAACGGGTGGCAACTTTCGTGATGGCATAAACGGCAAGGGTGTTGATCGTGGAACGGTTTTCCACCGCATCCTTCGCCAGCTCGCGGCCATATTGCTTACCAAGGATCGCCTTTTCCACCGTCATGCGCGAAACGCGCCCGACGCTGCGCAGGATGACATCGTTGATAAGGATATTGGTGGCGGGATTGGGACTGGGGCCGGGAACCGCAGTGTCGGTCGGGTCAAGAGCCTCCGGCGCGCGCGATGTTTCGTCGAGCGCTATATCGGTGAGGTGATTTTCAGACATTCCTGACACTGGTTGATGCTCCCATTGGCGGAGCAAGCTCTGCCCCTGCGCCTATTTTTTCCGACCGAAGTCGACCGTCACGACATTCGAGCCGTCTTCACTAGAGGAAATGTCCGGCGCGCTGCCTTGTTCCGTATCGCCGCTGCCGTCGTTTTCCGCATCGTCATGTTCCGCAGGCTCCACATCCTCGACAGAGGCTTGGAATTGCAGGCCAAAATCGACCGCTGGATCGACAAAGGCGGTAATGGCGGAAAAGGGGATCGAGAGTTTTGACGGGATCTGGTTGAAGCTCAGCCCGACGGAAAAGCCCGTATCGGTGACATTCAGATCCCAGAACTTGTTCTGCAGCACGATAGTCATTTCATCGGGAAAACGCTCATGCAGGCTGGCGGGAATATCGACACCGGGAGCCGCAGTCTTGAACGTGATATAAAAATGATGCCCGCCGGGCAGCGTGCCGCCCGTTTCTTCGACAGAGCCCAGCACCCGGCCGACCACGGCGCGCAGGGCTTCCTGCACGATTTCATCGTAGGGGATCAAGCTATCGGGCGTATCGTCGCTCATGCAATGATAGGTGGCGGCGGCGAGAGTGCAGGTCAAGCCGCAAATCACCGGCAATCCCCGCCCGCACGGTCCTTTGGCGGCTTGCACGAGCCGTGCATCAGCCTATAGGCTCAGCCCCATGCGCACAGGCAAAATAGAGCGGAATACGAAGGAAACCAAAATCCTGGTCGAGGTAAATCTCGACGGGACGGGGACCTATGACATTTCCACAGGGATCGGCTTTCTCGATCACATGGTCGAGCAATTCAGCCGCCATTCGCTGATCGACGTGACGATGACCGTCGATGGTGACCTGCATATCGACCAGCACCACACGACAGAAGACAGCGCGCTCGCTTTGGGACAGGCGCTGGCAGAGGCTCTGGGCGATAAGGGCGGCATCGGCCGTTATGGTGAGGCGCATTCGCCGATGGACGAAACGCTAAGCCGCGTCGTTGTCGATATTTCCGGCCGCCCGTGGTGCGTGTTCAAGGCGCGCTTCACGCAGGAAAAGCTCGGCGAATGGGATACGGAGCTCATCGAGCACTGGTTTCAGTCGGTCGCACAGACGGCGGGGCTGACGCTGCACATCCAGCAGCTCTACGGTTCAAACAATCACCACATCTGCGAGAGCATTTTCAAAGGCTTTGCCCGCGCCATGCGGCAGGCGGTAGAGCTTGATGCGCGAAAGGGCGACGCGGTGCCGAGTACCAAAGGCCAGTTGGGTGGTTAAGCAAGGCAGAGATTGGTCGCGGATTCCGCGCTTGGCGATCCTCTTCGTGCTGATCGTGACCATCTCGATGAACTTCAGTAAATACTCCGAATCTACGCTGTTCGACCATCTTTCGGGCCTGGCAATCGCACTGGCCATTGGAACAGCGGGGGCTATCTTGATCGGTGGAGCAAAAACACTGCTGGCAAAGTCGCCCAGCAATATAGCGTATCCGTGGGAGACCACGCCGCGCTATCTCGGTGCCATTTCGGTAGTTTTATTGTTATCGGTCCCGATACCGAAGTTGTTTGGAAATGATATTTTACCAATCGTTTTGGCAGCTCTTCCTCTCTACGTAATGGCATGGAAGCAGAGGGAGCTGAATGTCAGAAGCAATCGCCCTGATTGATTACGGTGCAGGCAATCTTCATTCGGTTCACAACGCGCTGAAAGCCGCGGGGGCCGAGCATATTGCCGTTACCGATAATCCCAATCTCGTGCGCGGCGCGAAGCGGATTGTATTGCCGGGCGTCGGTGCTTTCGGCGCTTGCAAGAAGGGTCTCTGGGCGATCCCGGGCATGGTCGAGGCGCTGAACGCACGTGTGATCGAAGACGGGGTCCCTTTCCTCGGCATTTGTGTGGGCATGCAATTGCTTGCGAGCCGCGGATTGGAACACGGCGTGCATGAGGGGCTCGACTGGATACCGGGTGAGGTCAAACTCATCCACCGCACCGACCCGAAGATCAAGGTGCCGCATATGGGGTGGAACGATGTGGTCCATGCCCATCACGGCGATGGCAGCGAGCTGGTGGACGAAGGCGAGGCCTATTTCCTCCACTCCTACCACTTCCAACCCGACAATGGTCGGGACATCGCCGCGATGACAGATCATGGCGGCGGCCTCGTCGCGGCGGTGGCGCGGGACAATATCCTCGGCGTGCAATTTCACCCTGAAAAAAGCCAGCGCTACGGGCTGGACCTGCTCGCCCGCTTCCTGGAGTGGAAACCATGATCATTTTTCCTGCCATCGACCTCAAAGGCGGCGAAGTCGTGCGGCTGGCCGAGGGCGATATGGACCGCGCCACCGTCTATGGTGACAATCCCGCGGCGCAGGCGATGCTGTTCGCACAGTCGGGGGCAGAGCATGTCCATGTCGTCGATCTGGACGGCAGTTTTGCTGGCGAAACCAAGAACCGTGAGGCAGTGGAAGCGATTGTCGAGGCGTTTCCCGGCTATGTGCAGCTGGGCGGCGGCATCCGCGATGCAGCAGGCGTCGAAGGCTGGTTCAACCTCGGCGTGGCGCGCATTGTGATGGGGTCCGCCGCGCTCAAGAATCCCGAATTCGTGAAAGAAATGGCGCGCGAATGGGAAGGCGGCATCGTTGTCGCCGTCGATGCGCGCGATGGCATGGTTGCCACCGAGGGCTGGGCCGAAGTCTCCGACGTCCCGGTCGAAGATATGGCTCGCCGGTTCGAGGACGCAGGCGTTGCCAGCCTTCTGTTCACCGATATCGGGCGCGACGGCCTGCTGAAGGGCTGCAACGTGCAGGCGACGGTCGAACTGGCGCGCAGCGTGGACATCCCGGTGATTGCCAGCGGCGGCGTGAAAGGTCTGGACGACATTCACATGCTCGCGCTGCAGGCGGATCAGGGGATTGAAGGCGTGATTACGGGCCGGGCGCTGTATGAAGGCCGGTTGGACCTCGCGACTGCGATTGCGATGGCGAGCAGGGGATGACCGGTATTGTCCGCCTGATCGGAATTATATTTTTCATCCTGACTTTTCTTGAAGGTGCGACGCTGGGCCATGCGGGTCTGGGCCTCATCAATTGCGTCGTCTTCTCACTGCTCGCGCTTGCGGTCTTGCGTTTTGCGCCCGAGCGCTGGGGTCACGATGGACAGGTCTATGGCATGGCAGGAGCTTTCTTCATTTCGCTCGCGACACCTTTTGTTTTGTATCTGTTTTTCGGTGAACAAGCGGTCAGCGCGCCGCAGCCGGAAATCACGGGAGCTGACACGCAATGACCGTCCGCATCCGGGTCATCCCCTGTCTCGACGTTGCCGATGGGCGCGTCGTGAAGGGTGTCAATTTCGTCGATCTCAAGGACGCTGGCGATCCCGTCGAGCAGGCGCAGGCCTATGACGCGGCAGGGGCGGATGAGCTTTGCTTTCTCGATATTTCGGCCAGCCATGAAGGGCGCGGGACGCTGCTCGATATCGTGCGGCGCACGGCGGAGGTTTGCTTCATGCCGCTTACCGTGGGCGGCGGCGTTGCAAGCGTTGAGGATGCGCGCAGGCTGCTGCTGGCAGGGGCAGACAAGGTCGCGGTGAACTCAGAAGCGGTGAAGCGTCCGGAAATCATGGCTGACATCGCCGATAGGATGGGAAGCCAGTGCGCAGTCGCCTCGGTCGACGCGCGCAAGGTCGCTGAAGGTCGATGGGAAATCTTCACCCATGGCGGCAGGAGAGAAACTGGCATCGATGCGCTGGAGCATGCGGTGACGCTGGCCGAGCTTGGTGCGGGGGAACTGCTCGTCACCAGCATGGATGGCGACGGGACGCAGGCGGGTTACGATCTGGAACTGACCCGCACGATCGCCGATGCCGTCAGCGTGCCGGTTGTGGCGAGCGGCGGCGTCGGCAATTTGCAGCATCTGGTAGACGGCGTGATCGAGGGCGGAGCGAGCGCGGTGCTTGCGGCGAGCATTTTTCACTTCGGGACGCATACCATTGCAGAGGCGCATGCAGCCTTGCGCGCAGCGGGCCTGCCAGCACGAAGCGGCTCATAAGGAGCGCGGCGGCGCGGTCCCGCAACGGGACAGGGCCCGCGCGGCCATTGTGCGCAAAGCGAAAAGCGCAGATTTTGGGCGCCATGCTCACTCGGCTTTCTCTCGCAATTTTCGCGCTCACCGCAAGTGCTCCGGCCTTTGCTGCAGCGCCCGCGCAAATCCCCGAAGGATCAAGCGCCACGCTGTTCGCGCTCGGTGTTCTCGGCGTCATTATCGGCCGGCGCCTGTCGATGCGTAAATCGAATCGCGAAGAGGACTAAAGCGATCGCTGCTTGACGCAGACAAGCGGCCTGCCCATTGCTCCGTCGATGGACACACTCACCAAACTTGAAGCGACAATCGCCGCGAGGCGCAGCGCATCGCCAGACCAAAGCTATGTGGCGAAGCTGAACGCCAAGGGCTTGCCCAAGATCGCAGAGAAAGTTGGCGAAGAAGCGACCGAGACAATCATCGCCGCGCTGACCGGCAGCGATGCCGAACTGACAGGCGAAGCGGCGGATTTGCTGTTCCACCTGCTCGTGCTGCTGTCGGCAAAGGGCGTGCCCCTCTCCGATGTGATGGCCGAGCTGGATCGGCGCGAAGGCGTCTCCGGCCTCGATGAAAAAGCATCGAGACCGGAATCTCCGACCTAACCGTATTTCGCGGCAAAGGCCTCGTCGCTCATTGTGAGATAGATAATGAATTCGACGAAAGCGATTATCGCGGGAATGAAGGTCCAGAAAAACAGCAAGTACAGGATGCCTGCAGCGACCCTGCCCAGATAGAATTTGTGAACCCCGAACCCGCCAAGAAAGAGAGCCAAAATAGCGGCTGCGACCCGGGACTTTTCGCCAACTTGTCCGCTCGCCCCCTGACTAGCACCACATTCTGGGCAGGCTCGTGCAGAGATGTGCAATTTCTTACCACAACCCACGCAGTGTTTCATATCGGCCATCGCCGCTTGACTTGCCATATAAGTAATCCCCCATTCGAATACTTTATATTGGCCACAAATCCTGAGCAGAAACAAGAGAGAATTATGGCAATCGATCCGACCGCGGATTACAATCCGGACAACATTTTCGCGAAAATCCTGCGCGGGGAGATCCCTTGCAACAAAGTCTATGAAGATGAGCACGCGCTCGCCTTTCATGACATCAATCCGCAGGCGGATGTGCACATCCTGGTGATCCCCAAGGGCGAATATGTCAGCTGGGATGATTTCTCGGCCAAGGCATCGGCAGAGGAAATCGCGGGCTTCGTGCGCGCCGTGGGCCATGTCGCGCGGGAGAACGGACTGGTCGTGCGCGGCTATCGGCTGCTCGCCAATATCGGGCGCAATGGCGGTCAGGAAGTCCCACATCTGCACGTCCACCTGTTCGGTGGCGGACCGCTGGGGCCGATGCTGGCGCGGTAATTGCCCACCCCCAACCCCTCCCGCAAGCGGGAGGGGAGCGAGCCGTGCTAAACCGCAGGTGAGGTTTAGGCGCAGCCGGGTGGGCTGCATTGTCACCGCCCGTCCTATTAAAGATTCAATTCGGCGATTACCCCTCTTTTGCTTCGCCGCTCACACTTGTAAGCAGCCGTTCAGATATGGATGAGCAAATACAGCCACCCTCGGGGGTCATCGATGGGTCACGACACCTTTATCCGGTGCGTGTTTTCTTTGAGGATACAGACCTGTCCGGCATCGCTTATCACGCCAATTATCTGAAATGGTGCGAGCGTGCGCGCAGCGACATCCTGCGCCTTCTCGGCATCGATCAGCGTAAAGCGCACGGCGCGGGTGAGGGTTTCTATGCCGTCTCCGAAGCCAACATAAAGTGGCGCCGTCCGGCCATGCTGGACGATGTGCTGAAAGTCGTCACCACCTGCGATGCCGTGCGCGCGGCAAGCTGCAATATGATTCAGAAAATTTACCGCGATGATGAGCTTCTGGCCGAAGTCGACATCGTCGCCGCGTTTCTTTCCAGCGATGGCCGGCCGAAGCGCCAGCCTGCCGAGTGGCGCGAAGCCTTTGAAACCTTTGTCCAGAAAGACACTGAATGAGCCTGCTTGATACTCTCTCCGCCGGAGCCGCCAGCGCGCCTACTCGGCTCGATCCGATCGAGCTTTTCTTGCAAGCGGATATCGTCGTACAGCTGGTGATCGTCGGGCTGGTGCTGGCCTCCATCTGGGTCTGGGCGATCATTTTCGGCTTCAGTATGCGCATGGGCAATACGAAGCGTAAATGCGATGCATTCGAGAAAGGGTTCTGGTCGGACGATGATGTCGATGGCCTGCTCGATACGCGCCGTCAGAATGACAATGCGTCCGCCCGTGTGGCCGCTGCCGGAATCACGGAATTCCGTCGCAGCCACAAGGCCGGCCTGCGAGACAAGGAAGCCGCGCGCAATCGCGTGGCGCAGGCCATGGACGGGCAGGTCGCGCTGGAGGCGGACAAGCTCGCCAATCGCCTAAACTTTCTCGCCACCACAGGTTCGGTCGCGCCGTTCGTGGGCCTGTTCGGCACCGTCTGGGGCATCATGAACAGCTT
Organism: Aurantiacibacter sediminis; assembly: GCF_016019885.1. GTDB lineage: Bacteria > Pseudomonadota > Alphaproteobacteria > Sphingomonadales > Sphingomonadaceae > Alteraurantiacibacter > Alteraurantiacibacter sediminis. The sequence continues at coordinate 941,949 of NZ_JAEANY010000001.1, forward strand.
CTTCCAGATCGGCCTGCAGCAGAATTCCTCGCTCGCCGTGGTGGCTCCGGGCATCGCCGAGGCTCTGTTTGCAACCGCCATCGGCCTGTTCGCCGCTATCCCTGCGGTAATCGCTTACAACCGCCTCTCGAACACCGTGAACGGCTTTGAGGCCCGTCTCACCCGCTTTGCCGACCGTGTCCATGCGCAGGTCAGCCGCGAAATGGAAACCGTCTAAATGGCGATTGGAATGACCGGCGGCAGAAAGGCACGGGGACGCGGTTCACGCCGCGCGCCGATGGCGGAAATCAACGTCACGCCGTTCGTGGACGTGATGCTGGTGCTGCTGATTATCTTCATGGTCACCGCGCCACTGCTCGCCAGCGGTGTGCCCGTCGATTTGCCAGAAAGCCGCGCCAATCCGGTTGATCAGGAGCCTGACCAGGTGACCGTCGCCATCGACAGCGCCGGGTTTGTGTATATCGACGATGTGCAGATCGAACCTGGCGCATTGCCGCAGGCTCTCGACAGCATTGTCGGGCCAGAGGGAGCCGAGCGTCCGCTCGTCAATCTGCGCGCCGATCGCGCTATCGATTGGGGCCGGGCAATGGCGGTGATGGGCGAGCTCAACCGCGCAGGCTTCAACTCGATTTCACTGATTACGACAAGTGGTGCGGCTCCGATTGAGGATACGGCGCCCGCTGACGCTGGCGGCGAGCTTGAGAGCGTGGCGGTAACGCGCGGTTCAGGCGCAGCCGAATAGCCCGAGAGATTATGGCCGCACTCGCCCAATATTCCGCGGAAGAGCGCATCGGCATCGGTGTGGCCGTGGCGGCGCATATCGCGCTGGCGGGCGGGCTGATGTGGATGGCGCAGCAGCGTGACCTTGATATTCCCCCACCGGCAGACCGGGTGGAAGTAAGCCTTGCGACAGAAGTCAGCCTGGAATCCACCGCGCCTGATCCTGCTCTCGAATCTGCTGCGAGCCTCGCGCCCGAAATCGCCGACCTGCCTGAACCAGCGGAGGCGGTCAGCGTGCCACCGCCCGAGCCAAGAGTTGCCCCGACGACTACACCTCGCGTTGCCCCGACAAGCCGTCCGACGACGCGCCCGACACCCGCACCGACGCCCCGCGCGACGGCATCTCAGCGCCCCCGCGGCAGCCGGCTCGATGACAATTTCCTTGCCAATAGCGGCACGGGCGAGGGGAGCCGCGGCGCGCCTGCTGCGAATTTCGGCCCGCAGGAGCGCGCTGCACTGGCTTCCGCGATTACGCGGCAATTGCGTCCGCATTGGAGCGCGCCATCGGGAGTGGACGTGGATCAGCTCGTGACGGTCGTGTCATGGCGTCTCAACCGCGATGGTTCGCTTTCCGGGCGCCCGAGTTGTGTGACGCAGCGTGGCATCAATGACAGCAACCGTCCGCAGGCCTCGCTCCATTGCGAACGCGCTATTCGTGCGGTCCAGCTTGCTGCACCTTTCAACTTGCCAGAGCAGTTCTATAGTCGGTGGGACGATCTGGAATGGGATTTCGACCGGAGATTGTAATGCGTATCTTGAGTTCACTTGCCGTCGCCGCATTGCTGCTGAACGCACCGGCCATTGCGCAGGACGATCTCGATCCGGCGACGATGGCCTCGCAGGATGGCGAGCCTGAAGTCGTGGCTGAGCAGGACGATGGCCCGCTGCGGGGCACGGTGACGGACGATTCCGCATGGCAGGATCTCGGCATCGCCATCGCTGCATTCGCGACCAACCGCGATGTCGATACCCCCGCCAATGCGCAGGGCACGGAGGCGCTCGGCCTCGAACTGGCGCGCGTCGTTTACAACGATCTGCGTTTCAATGGCCTGTTCCGCCCGGTCGGCCCGGACGCTTTGCCGCGCCCCAGCTATGACCAGATTACCGCGCCCGCGTTCGGCACGTGGCAGGGCCGGTCGGCTGAAATGCTGGTGCACGGATTTGTCCGCGCGAATGATGACGGGCGGCTGACAGTCGGATGCTACCTTTATGACGTAGCCTTGCAGACCGAGCTGGTGCGCGAAGGCTGGGTCGTTTCGCCTGCGGAGTGGCGCCGCGCTGCGCATCGCTGCGCCGATCTAGTCTATTCGCGCCTGTCCGGCGAAGACCCGTTCTTCGATAGCCGCATCGCTTACATTGCGGAGACCGGCCCCAAGGATAACCGCGTCAAGCGGCTCGCCATCATGGACAGCGACGGGGCCAACCACCGCTTCATCACCAATGGCCAGTCGACCGCGCTCAGCCCGCGCTACTCGCCCGATTATTCGCGCATCGCCTATCTCAGCTATGTGGACGGCAATCCGCGCATCTATGTCTATGACATCGACAGCGGTCGCCAGCAGCTGGTTACCGAGAGCCCGAACGCGACTTTCGCGCCGCGCTGGAGCCCGGATGGCCGGTATATCCTCTATTCCATGGCGGTTTCCGGCAACACCGACATTTACCGCGTGCGGTCGGACGGTTCAGGTCGCCCGGAGCGGTTGACCTCCGGTCCGGCGATCGAAGTTGGCGGGTCGTACTCGCCCGATGGCAGCCGGATCGTTTTCGAAAGCGACCAGTCGGGCGCGCAGCAATGCTATGTCATGGATGCCGATGGCTCCAACCAGCGCCGTATCAGCTTCTTCGGCGGGCGCTGCGCCACGCCCGAATGGAGCCCGCGCGGAGACCAGATCGCGTTCACGCATATTGCTGGCGATTTCCGAATCGCGGTGATGAACCCGAACGGGCGCAATATGCGCCAGCTTACCAATGCATGGCACGATGAAGGCCCCACCTGGGCGCCCAACGGCCGCATCATCCAGTTCTTCCGGACCGAGCGTAATTCCGGCGATACGAGCATCTGGCAGGTCGACCTGACCGGTGATAACGAACGCCGCCTGCGCACGCCGGTGGGCGCGTCAGACCCGGCCTGGGGACCGGTTTTGCCGTAAATGCGTTATATCCCCATTGGGCCGCGAAAAGAGTCCAATTCATAGGTTCAAGGAGAGCCAAAACATGAATCGCATTGCCATTGCCCTTACTGTTTCCAGCGCGCTTGCGCTTAGTGCTTGTAACCGGCAGCCGCCGGAAGTGACCCCCGATCCTCCGCAGGATGTGGTGGCCAACCCGACCCCGACGCCGACACCCACGCCAATGGGCCCGCAGCCGGGATCGCAGACCCACTTCGCCGATGCGATGATGGGTGCGGACACGATCTATTTCGATACCGACCGGTACAACATCGATAATGAGGACATGGTCGCACTGCGTCGTCAGGCCGAATACCTGCTGCAATACACCAATGCCCGTGCGACCGTTGAGGGCCATGCCGATGAACGCGGCACGCGCGATTACAACCTTGCTCTGGGTGAGCGCCGCGCCAATGCTGCCAAGAACTATCTGGTGAGCCTCGGCGTGCCGGAAGCCCGCCTGACCACAGTCAGCTATGGTGAGGAACGGCCTGTCGCTACCGGTTCGAACGAAACCGCCTGGGCGCGCAATCGCCGTGCCGTTACGGTGATGATTACTCGCTGATCAGCGACATTCAGAATTGATCGGAATTTACCGGTCGAAAACGGGCGAGGCAATTTCGATTGTCGCGCCTGTTTCGTTGGCGGCGACACGCGCATGATCCGAGTAGGAAGGCGTGGCAACCAGCACAAACGCCACCATCGCGAAAAGCGATGCCGTGGCAGAGATGCCCAACTGTTTGCTCACGGTGTCTCCTGCCTTTCGTCGTAAAGATTTGCTGCAATGCAACATATAGCTTGCCATTTGGTTCCGCTCCGCGTCCCCACGGACAAACAGACCGGTTCCCATTCGGCACTTTGCTGGCCTATAGGCATTGCATGCCCATGACTTGGATTATTCGATAATGGTCGGATCGCGTCGGTCGAACGACTGGGGCTTCCCGCGCTGGCGTGGCTATGAGGATAGCCGCGAGGCTGCAACCGTGCGCCTGTGCGACCGGCACGGGTGCGAGGAAAAGGGCGATTGCCCCGCGCCAAAGAGCCCCAACAGCAAGGACCGCTGGTATTTCTGTCAGCGCCACGCAGCAGAATACAATAAGGGCTGGGACTATTTCGAAGGGCTCGACAAGGAAGAGGCCGCTAAGCGCGCCAAGACCGAGCAAACCGAGAACGCCGGCTATGCCGAAGCGCAGCACTACGGCTGGGGCGGCAGCGGTGATGGATCGCGCAGCGCCGATGAAATGCGCGCATTGGAAGTGCTCGAACTGGAAGCGGACGCCGATTTCGATGCGATCAAGCGCGAATGGCGTGCGCGCGCCAAGAAAGTCCACCCCGATGTGAAGCCGGGCGACGAAGCTGCGGCGGAGGAATTTCAGAAGCTGCAGCTGGCCTATGAAGTCTTGAAAGCGGCCGAGGAACGCCGCGAGTGGAAGGGCTGACCACGCTGCGCATTAAGGGCTAATACCGAGCCGGGCGCTCAGCCCAAATTTGCCGCCATCAACATAAGCGATCTCCTGACAAAGGAGCATCAGCAGCATGGGTGTGCACAGTCCGATCATCCGCACTGGGCGTGGCATGCCGCGGGCCGCACCTGCGGTTGCGCGACCGATCGAGAGGTCGCAGCATCTCCTACGACTGGTATTGATTGCCGCGCTGGTATTTGTAGGCTTTGGCCTACTTGCGTCCTTCGGCATTTCTTTAACACGGGAAAGCGGGCGCATTGCGGCAGTCTGGATGCCCAATGCCGCTTTGCTAGTCGTATTGCTGCATAGCCGCGAGCGCGATCTTCCAGTGCTCATGCTGTCGGCTTTTGCGGGTAATATTGCTGCGAACCTCCATGCCGGCGATCCGCTACTATTCGCCGCGGGGCTGGGCCTTGCCAACCAGATCGAGGTGCTGATCGTCCTTTATGGGATGCAGCGTTTTGCTCTGAAGGATCACGATTTCACCGGGGCGCGCGAAATCCTGACCTATACCGGTATCGCCACAGTCGCCGCATCATGCTCCGGCTTGGTAGCAAGCCTGTCCATCGCGCCCAATGGTCTGGCCGCGTTATGGTCCATGTGGATCGTGTGGATGCGGGCCGATGCGCTCGGCCTGCTGCTCATTGTCCCTGCCGGTTGCATCCTGATCGACGCGTGGAAGCGCCGCCACCAATTGACGCGCGCCAAGCTGGGCGAAGCCCTCTTGATTATCGCGTTCGGTACTGCGGTGAGCTTGTACACGTTCTGGCAGACCGATTACCCATTCCTCTTTCTCGATGCGCCTTTGGTGATCCTCTACGCCATGCGTCTCGGCCCGGTCGGGAATTCCATCGCCATCATAAATCTCGCCCTCGTCGCCGTTATCGCGACCAGCCTTGGCCGGGGCCCGATCAATCTCGTCGATGGCACGGTCAGCGAAAAGGCCATGGTGCTTCAGCTCTTCCTGGTCAGCAGTTTCGCCGTCGGATTGCCGATCGCCTCCCTTCTGCGCCATAAAGTCGAGGCGGCAGAGGCGAAGTCCCGTTTTCTCGCCAGCATGAGCCATGAGATCCGCACACCAATGAACGGCGTGATCGGCTTTACCGACCTGCTTTTGCAAACACGGCTCGACCCGCAACAGCGCGAATATGTGGAGCACATCGCCAATTCAGGCGGCAGCATGACGCGGCTGCTCAACGACATTCTCGATTTCGCCAAAATCGAAAGTGGGCAGATGGTTCTGGAAGAGCAGGATTTCGACCTGCACCGCGTGCTGCTGGAGAGCGCTGACATGTTTCGTGGCTCGGCACAGAAAAAAGGCCTAGTCATAACGAGCGATATCGACCCGTCTGTGCCCCGCTTCGTCCATGGCGACCCATTCAGGTTGCGACAGGTGCTTCTCAACCTGATCGGCAATGCAGTGAAATTTACGGATGACGGCGAAGTCGGCTTGCGCGCTCGGACCCTGGGGGAGCAGCTGCATATCGCGGTGAGCGATACCGGCATCGGCGTGCCTGTGGAGCATCTCGACCGGATTTTTGGCCTATTCGAGCAAGCCGATCAGGGCACGGCTCGTCGCTTCGGTGGTTCCGGGCTGGGGCTGGCGATTTCGGCCGATCTTGTGCGGCTGATGGGCGGCGCGATTAGCGTAAAGTCAGGAGTTTCGGTCGGCTCCACTTTCACGATAACCGTCCCGCTTCGGGAGGCCGAGAGGCCGGCGAAGGAATGGCGCGAAAACGATCGAGACCACGTGGATCACGTTCATTCGTCCGCCCCGCCGCGCTTCAACAACAGCGCAGCCGACATCGACCAATGGCCTTCGGCGAGCTCTCAACGCATTCCGAAATCGCGCTAATGGAGCGAGCGATCAATCGCCGATGAAATTGCCCAGGACGGTGCGGTTATCGTCCGCATTGAAAGCGACGAAGGTGATGAAAACTTCGTCCCTGTTGGGCCCCGCTAGCGCGCCGGCAAACTCACCCTCGAGATCATTCGCGTTGTCCTCAAGCGTGCCGTTGAAGCCGTTATTCTCGCCGACAATCGCGCTGAAATCGAGATCTGCCACCTGCACCTGATTGCCGTTCACCGTTTCGAAAATTGTGATCGTACCGGAAATCACGTCATCGGAGCCAGGCGTGATCGTGAAAGTGACCTGCGGGGCCGACAAAGCATTAGGTGCAGTTACGCCCTCTTCCCCGCCCACGATCAGCGGATCGCCTGTATAGGTGATGCTTGAAGTGATGTCGGTATCGTCCGTGGAGGTCGAAAAGAATGCCGTTACCCGCTCGCTGCGCAGCGTTCCGTCTACCGTATCGCGGGTGAAATCCTGATTGTCCGTTTCCAGCGTAGCGCGCAGAATGTAGGTGAACGGCAGTTCGAGCGTCAGGCCGACATCGCCATCCTGGTAAACCCGCTCGGTTGCGCTGTTGCTTTGCAAGTCATCTTCATCGAAGACGGAGCTGGCCGATTGTTCCGGGAAGCGGATCGTCACACTGTTTGGCGTGGCGATATACTCGATACCGCTATTGCCGTTGATGCGTGTGGCATCGTTGAAAAACTCGGCGCCGCCTTCAGGTGTAAAATAGGCGACGATCGCGCTGGTATTGGCAGAAGTCGCATCGAAATCAGCGGTGAAATCGAAATTCGCAACACCTGAAGTGGGAGTCGGGGTGGGTGTGGCGGTGTCCGTGCCGGTCGGTGTCGGCGTAGGCGTGTCATCGCTACCGCAAGAAGTGACCAATGCGCCGCAAGCTGCAACACCGATGAGAAGACCGATTTTCCGGATCACGCTATTTCCCGTCCGATTCCTGAAAGTTTGTGAGGTGTCCATGCACTATCGAAGCTTTCCCTTAGCTGTCTGGATGGCAGCGGGGCAAGCGGCGTTTGCCGGTAATGCCGCTTGGCGTGCATCAGAGGGCGTTCCCGCGCGCTCTTCCAGCGCGCGGGATGAAGCCTTCGCTTAGTGCCTAGACCGCCTCGAGCGCCTGTTCGAAGTCGGCAATCAGATCGTCCGGATCTTCGATGCCGATGGAAATACGCACCAGATTATCGGTAATGCGCAATTCCGCGCGGCGGCCTTCGGCAACCGAGAGGTGCGTCATGCTGGCCGGGTGGCTGGCGAGCGATTCCGTCCCGCCGAGGCTCACCGCGAGCTTGGCAACTTTCAGCGCATCGAGGAAGCGGAAGCATTCCGCTTCGCCGCCCTTGATGAAGACGGAGAAAGTCGAGCCTGCGCCAAGGCAATGGCGATCGTAAATATCCTGCTGGCGCTCATCCTCGATCATGCCGAGATAGCCAAGGCCTTCCACCTTTGGATGGTTTTTCAGGAATTCGCAGACCTTGGCAGCGTTCTCTCCGGCGCGCTGCATGCGCAGTTCTACGGTTTCGAGCGAACGCAGCAGCATCCATGCGGTGTGCGGATCGGCAATGCCGCCCATCGTGTTGCGCAGCGCGCGGATCGCATCGACCCACTTTTTCGCGCCCGAAACAGAACCGGCAACCAAGTCCGAGTGGCCACCGACATATTTGGTCAGCGAGTATACGACGAGGTCCGCACCGTGATCGAGCGGGCGCTGCCAGAGGGGACCGAGAAAAGTATTGTCGATGGCGATCGGGCAGCGATCAGGGTCGAAATGCGCATCGCGCGCCTCTTTCACCGCTTCGATATCGACAAGCGCATTGGTCGGGTTGCCGGGGCTTTCGAGATAGATGAGCGGAACTTCGCCGCCCTGCTTTTCCGCCTGAGCCTTGGCGCGGCTCATCACATCGTCTAGCTCTTCACGCGTCGCGCCTGCCGGGAATGCGATATAGGTTACGCCATATTTCGCCATAACCTTGGCAACGAACCCTTCGGAAGCCGCATAAAGCGGGCCGGAGTGGACGATGACGTCGCCAGCATTGCACGCCGCCAGCATCAGCACGGCAATCGCCGTCATGCCGCTGGAGAAACACAGCGCGTCTTCGGCACCGTCCCAGATGGCGAGGCGATCTTCGAGGATTTCCTGGTTCGGGCCGTTGAAGCGCGAATAGACAAGGCCTTCCGCGCCGCCCGGCCGCTTGCCGGTAATGCCTTCAAAATGGCGCTTGCCCGCTGCAGCATTTTCGAAGGCGAAAGTGCTAGTGAGAAAGATCGGTGCTTTCAGCGAACCTTCGGACAGCGCCGGGTCGAAACCATGGCCCATCATCAGCGTGCTGGGCTTCATCGGGCGACCGGCGATCTCGGTAATTTCCGGTTTCGGCTTGCGGCGCGGGGTAGGGGTCGTAACGGCGCCTAGCGGGTCGTCCTTCTTGTCGGCCATGATTGGCTCCTTCCTTGGTCTCACCCCTAGGAAGGCAGGGGCTGGATCGGCCACCGGGGCTCCCGTTCCTAACCTCCGCAGGAACGCTTCTCCGCCGGGCAGCGATAGTTTCAGTCGTAATTATATGCGGCGGCGATTCTGCGCAAGCCTTACGCCCAGTCTGTCAGCCGAGCATCGGGGCGATCGCGAAAACCACGGCGACGATCACGAAAATGCCGATTAGATCGAGTGTCAGGCCCGCTTTGACAAGGCGTGGAAGGGCAATGCGGCCGGTCGACCAGGCAATGGCATTTGGCCCCGTTCCGGCGGGGAGGACAAAGCCCCAGCTCGCCGCCAGCGCGACGGGCATGGCGAGCAAGAGAATCGTTTCCGCATCGCCGCCAATCGCCACGGCCAGTGCGGCGACCACGGGCATGATGCCACTCGCTGTCGCGACATTGCTCGCAAATTCGGTGATCAGCACGACCATCGCCACCAGCGCGAGTGCGATCAGGAATAGCGGGACACCCGCAAGCGGCAGCAGCGCATTGCCGAGCCAGTCGGCAAGGCCGGTGCGCATCATTGCGCCAGCGAGCGCCAGTCCGCCTCCGAACATGAGCAATACGCCCCACGGTGCGCGGTCGGCTTCCCTCCATTCAAGCAGGCGGCGGCCCGATCCGTCGGGCAGCACGAACAGGGCGAGGCTCGCGGCGATGGCAATCGTCCCGTCGGTCACCGCGCCCTCGGGCAGGTAGGGCGCGGCAAAGCCACGCAGCATCCAGGCGAGGAAAGTGATTACGATGACCGGCACCAGCCGCCGCTCCGCACTGCTCCAGTCCCCGGGCGGATCGATGGCCGCTCGCGCCGATGGAATGTCGAACGGATGAGCGGAAATGCGCTGCACCCTCGCGATGATTACCGCAGCAATCGGAATCCCGATCACCACGATCGGGACGCCAAAGAGCGCCCAGCGTGCGAAGGTGATCTCGACGCCCGAAATCTCCCGAAGCAAATCCGCGCCGATGGCATTGGTGGGGGAGCCGATGATGGTGCCAAGCCCGCCAATACTTGCCGCGAAGGCCAGGCCCATCGGCAACGCACCAAATAGGCCGGATTGCTCGATCTCGCCATCCCTACGCGCGACGGCTCCACCAGCCAGCACCGCGAGCGCCATCGGCATCATGATCAGCGCGGTGGAGGTATTGCTGATGATGTTCGACAGGATCGCAGCTGCAATCATGAAGCCCAGCAACAGTCCGAATTCCCCGCCACGCCCGCCGATCCGGTCAAGAATCCACGCGGCGAGACGCTTGTGCATGCCGGTCCGCTCGATGGCGAGGGCGATGAATGCACCGCCCAGCAGCAGGAAGATAATGGGCGAATAGTAATCGCCAGCAACTTCGCGCGCAGTCCCGCCGCCAAAGAAAGGCGCAATTATGAACGGAAGCAAGCCGGTGACCGGCAGCGAAACGGCCTGCGTCATCCACCATGTCGCCATCCAGGCGATAAGCCCGGCCGCATTCCAGGCCGGAACGCCCATGCTCTCTGGCGCAGGCACCAGCAGGGTGAGCGCAAACAGCGCCGGGCCAAGCCAGAAGCCTATGCGTTCTGCAGTCATGCGATACTGTCCCTCCCGCGCGAATTGCGATACCTTCTAGGCAATCAGGCACCAGCGGCAAGGAGGATAGGATGGCAGAAGCAAAGGTTCTGGGGATTGGCGGATTGTTTATCCGATCGGCAGACCCCGCGCGAATGGCTGCGTGGTATCGCGATCACCTCGGCATCGCTGCTACCGAAAGCGGGCAACCCACGCCTTCAGGCGAGTGGGTCTGGATGCAGAATGCGGGGCCGACGGTGTTTGCTGGCTTCAAAGCCGATAGCGATTACTGGCAAGGCGATAGGCAAGTGATGCTCAATCTTCGCGTCGAGGGATTGGAAGCAATTCTGACCCGCCTTGCCGCCGCTGGGATTGAGCATTCCCACCGCGAAAGCATGGACGGCGTCGGCGATTTCGCCCGGATCGAGGACTGCGATGGAAATCCTATCGAGCTGTGGGAGCCAGCGTAGGGGCGCTCGCATAGCTATTCCCCCTAGCGCCGCCTCGCTTCGCTTGGCACAAGCGCCCACATGGCTACCAAAACCGTTGCAATGCTTACCGCAGGCGGCCTTGCGCCGTGTCTTTCCTCTGCCGTTGGCGGGCTAATCGAACGATACACCGAAGTTGCGCCCAACATTCGGCTGATCGCTTATCGCAATGGCTATGCGGGCTTGCTGACGGGCGATTATGTCGAAGTGCCGGACAAAGTCCGCAAGACCGCCGGACGGCTCCATGCCTTTGGCGGCTCGCCCATCGGCAACAGCCGGGTGAAGCTCACCAATGTCGAGGATTGCGTGAAGCGCGGACTGGTGAAGGAGGGCGAAAATCCGCTCGAAATCGCCGCTCGCCAGCTGACGAAGGACGGTGTCGATGTGCTTCACACTATCGGCGGGGACGATACCAATACCGCTGCGGCTGACCTTGCAGCCTATCTCAAAGCGAATGATTACGACCTCACCGTGGTCGGCCTGCCCAAGACGATCGACAATGATGTGATCCCGATCAAGCAATCGCTCGGTGCCTATACCGCAGCAGAGCAGGGCGCGGTCTACGCGCGCAATATCATCGCCGAACACTCGGCCAATCCGCGCATGCTGATCGTGCACGAGGTCATGGGGCGGCATTGTGGCTGGCTCACCGCTGCCACGGCTTTCGCTCACCATAGCTGGGTCAAAAGCGCGCCCTTTGCCGAATGGCCCGAGAATGCCGCTGCGCGCTGGGATGTGCACGGCGTCTACATTCCCGAACGCGCTTTCGACATCGCAGCAGAGGCAGAGCGGCTCAAGCGCGTGATGGATGCACAGGACGGGGTGAACCTGTTCATTTCCGAAGGCGCGGGCGTCGACGAAATCGTCGCTGTGATGGAAGCCGCCGGAGAAGAGGTGCCGCGCGATGCATTCGGCCATGTGAAGCTGGACAAAGTCAATCCCGGCCAGTGGTTCGCCACGAAGCTGGCAGAGGCCGTCGGCGCGGAAAAGGTGCTCGTCCAGAAAAGCGGCTATTTCTCACGTTCGGCCCCTGCCAATGATGCCGATCTCGCCTTGATCAAGGCCTGCACCAATCGCGCGGTCGATGCCGCGCTGAGCGGCGAGCCCGGCGTGATCGGGCAGGATGAAGAACGCGGCGATGAGCTTCGCTCGATCGAGTTCTCCCGCATCAAGGGCGGCAAGCATTTCGATTCGGGACAGGAATGGTTCGTCGAGCTGCTGCGCGATCTGGGGCAGGCCTGACGCAGCGAAGCTGACTGTTTCACAACCGCATCGTTCAGTCTGCGATCAGTCGCTCTCGCTTATAAGAAGAGCATGAATCGCAGACATTTTCTTGCCTCAACCGGCTCGGCTGCCATAACTTTCGGCGCCGCCCCTTCGCTGGCGCTGGCACAGGGCGGACGAGACTTTGCCTATGACTGGGAAATCGGCCCGGTAATTCGTGGGCGTAACTATTCGGTCGGCATGCCGCCGCATCCGGTGGTGACGCGTGACGGCTGGTATTTCGACTTTCCCGGCCCGCGCCGCCGCGATGGACATGTGCATTATATTACGCGCCCAAGCGGCCCGCTGGACCGGGCGCGCGGTATCCGCATTCGCTTTCGCATCGATGCGCGTCGCAACACCCGTTTCGTGCCGCAGGAACATCCCGATCTCCACGCAACGCTCTCCCTATACCTTCAAGAGAATGGCGATGACTGGAGCGGACGGGGACGCGGTGAATTCTCGCGGTGGTATTCGCCGACCGCTGCTCTCATTGAGCTAACTCCCGGCGCACATGAGGCGAGCATCATGTTCGATGAGAACTGGATTTCGGTGATGGGATCGAACCGTAATCGCAATCCGCGCGAATTTGCAGCCATGCTGGCCCGGGTCGGTACGGTCGGGATCACATTCGGTTCGCGGCAGGCGCGAGGTCACGGCGTATTTGCGACCGCCCCGGCGCGCTTCGAACTTCTGGACTTTGCTATCATCTGACGGGTCCGGAGCTGTTTGCCGGACCCTTGCTGCTGTGCGGATGAAAGCTTACCCTCATCCCGGGACCTAATTCCGGGAGAGATTCTGCCATGCCGCATCCATTCAAGCTATTGCTTTCCGCCAGCCTACTCGCTGTCGCTGCACCGATCGGCACCACCCCTGCCATAGCGCAGGAAATGTCCGAAGAGACGCAGACGCGCACCTATTCGGCTGAAGAATTCTACACCTCGACCAGCTACGGCTCCGTCGGAGGCAACGCGCATGCCTTTTCGCCTGATGGCGACCACGTGCTGATCACCAGCGATGCGAGCGGCGTGCTCAATGCCTATTGGCTGCCTATCGATGGCGGTGAACCGATGCAGCTGACCAATTCGACCACCGATGCCTACCGCGCCACCAGTGGTTTCCCTACTGACGGCCGAATCCTCTTTTCCGCCGATGCGGGCGGAAATGAGCGTAACCACGTCTTCGTGCGGGAGGAGGATGGTTCGATCCGCGACCTGACGCCGGGGGAAGAAACACGCGCAGGCTTCGCCGGATGGAACGAGGACGGAACCCATTTTTACATCGAGACTAATGAGCGCGACGCGTCGGTTTCCGATGTCTACCGCTATTCCGCCACTGACTATTCGCGCGAGCTCGTCTTCGAAAATCCGGGCGGCTATTTCCTTGGCTCGCGATCTCCCGATGGCCGCTATCAATTGCTGACCAGCGTGCGCACCAATTCGGACAGCGATATCTATCTCGTCGATCTGGAGGGTGACCGGACACCGGTCCACATCACGCCGCATGAAGGCGATGTATCGCACGGCGATCAAGGCTTCACCGCGGATGGTAGCAAGGTGATCTACTCGACCAACGAATTCGGCGAATTCGCCCAAAGCTGGACTTATGAAATCGCCACTGGCGAGCGCGAATTGCTGGCCGAAGACGATTGGGATGTGTCCTATGTGGGCTTCTCAGACAGCGGCCGCTATCGCATCACATCCTTCAATCGTGACGGCACCAGCGACGCGGTGCTTTACGACACGGTGAGAGGCCGCGAGATTACTTTGGAAGGCGTGCCGGAGGGGAACATGGGCGCTTTCCGCTTCTCGCCTGACGAAGGCATGGTGCTGTTCTCAGCCAATACCGACACGTCGCCGACTGATCTCTACATCTCCAACCTTGAAACGGGAGAAACCCGCCGCCTGACGAGCGCGCTGAACCCCGCGATTGACGAGAGCGATCTGGTGAATAGCAGCGTCCTTCGCTTCGCCAGCTATGACGGGGTCGAGATACCCGGCATCCTCTATCGCCCTCATGGTGCGAGTGCGGACAGCCCTGCGCCCGCCGTGGTGTGGGTGCATGGCGGGCCGGGCGGGCAGAGCCGTCGCGGTTACAATCCGGCGATCCAGCACCTGGTGAACCATGGCTATGCGGTTTATGCGATCAACAATCGCGGCTCCTCGGGCTACGGCAAGACTTTCTTCCATATGGATGACCAGCGCCACGGCGATGCCGACCTGCGCGACGTCACCGCCTCTGCCGATTACCTGCAGGGTCTCGACTGGATTGCCGATGATCGGATCGCCATCGCAGGCGGTTCCTACGGCGGATATATGACCGCTGCCGCGCTCGCTTTCCATCCGGAAGTCTTCGACGCCGGGATCAACATCTTCGGCGTGACCAACTGGGTACGTACGCTCGAATCGATCCCCGCTTGGTGGGGCCCGCAGCGCGACGCGCTGTATGACGAGCTGGGCGATCCGGCGACCGATGGTGAGCGGCTGCGCGCCATTTCACCGCTGTTCCATGCGGACAATATCACCAGCCCCATGCTGGTGGTGCAAGGCGCCAATGACCCGCGCGTGTTGCAGGTTGAAAGTGATGAACTGGTCGAGGCGATCCGCGCCAATGGGGTGCCGGTCGAATACGTCCTCTTCCCCGACGAAGGCCATGGTTTCGCGCGCCGCGAAAACCGGATCACGGCATCAGAAGCCTATGTGACTTTCCTCGACGAGCATGTCGGGGCCGAGTGATCGCGCTGAAAACAAAAAAGGGCGGTCCCAGTGGGGCCGCCCTTTTTGAATTCGGTTTCTGAATAAAGCTTATTTCGGTGCGAGCACCATCAGCATCTGGCGGCCTTCGAGGCGCGGGAAGGCTTCGACCTTGGCGATTTCCGCCACATCGTCCTGCACCCGCTTCAGCAGGTCCATGCCCAAATGCTGGTGCGCCATTTCACGTCCGCGAAAGCGCAGGGTGACTTTCACCTTGTCGCCATTGTCGATGAACTTGTTCACATTGCGCATCTTCACATCGTAATCATGGGTGTCGATGTTGGGGCGCATCTTCACTTCCTTGATATCTTGCGTTTTCTGCGTCTTGCGCGCGGCGTTCGCCTTTTTCTGCGCTTCGTAGCGATACTTGCCGACATCGAGGAATTTGCACACCGGCGGGTTCGCATTGGGCGAGACCTCGACGAGATTCAGGCCCTTGTCCGCAGCCTGCTCGATCGCCTCATTGGTGTACATCACGCCGAGATTTTCGCCCTCGTCATCAATGACGCGGACCTTCTCGGACTGAATGAAATTGTCGTATTTCGGGCCGGATTTGACCGGCGGTGCCATATTGCGGCGGGGTGGACGTGGTATGGAATCGCTCCTTGAATGGTTTGTCTCAGTCAAACCTATGTAAGGCGTAACGGACGGGATTGCCAGAGTTTAGGCAGCCTCGCGCCACAAAGGAAATCTGGCGAGGCGCTCGCCCGCCGGAACAATCGCATCCACGGCACTCGCCGGTTGTAGCGCTTTCAGGATTGCTGGATCGCCTGCATTCATGCCGCCAGTGAGCGCGCCAAAGGCCGGGAGTATCATCCTCCCGCAGGTCGCATCCTCATTATGACCCACCACCGCGCAGGGGCGGCGAATGTGGCGTTGGCGTATTTTTACCTGCACGCGCGGATGAAAGTGGCCGGAAAGCTCGGGCCGCGTTTCCCCGCGCTTGGCGATGTGGCGTAGCACTGTCCCGTTCACCACCAACTCCTCGACAACAGTGCCACCCGATTTTGCCTCCATCGCCGGATCGTGGTTGCCGGTGATCCACACCCAGTCGACCGCGCGGGTTAGGGCGCTCAGCATGCCTGCCGCGTGCTCCTCAAGCCGCTGTGACCCATCCGAATCGTGGAAATTGTCACCCAGTGTGTAAAGCCGCCGCGCGCCGGTAATGCGGATTGCGTCGGCCACCCGCTCAAGTGTTTCGCGACTATCGTAGGGCGGCAACATCTGCCCGTGTCGTGCATAAAAGCTCGCCTTTTCAAGGTGCAGATCTGCCACCAGCAGCGCATTCTCGCGCGGCCAGAACAGCGCCCGCGCACCGCCATCCTGCGGCACGAGCACGAATTCATCTCCGCAAAAGGGGAAGGTGAACGAAACGAGAACCATGGTTTCCTCATTGCCGAGAGATTGATGCTCTGACAACCCCCTCCCGCCTGCGGGAGGGGGGCGAGACTTGCAACCGCGCCAGCGGTTGCTTAGTCGCAGCGGGGTGGGCCTCTCGGCCCAGCGCTTCACGCGCCCACCCCCGGCCCCTCCCGCAGGCGGGAGGGGAGAGGAGACCGAATGACCGAGTGGAATAAACACACTGCCGAGGCCCGCACATGGTTCGAATCCCTGCGCGACCGCATCTGCGCCGAATTCGAGGCGATTGAGCGCGAGGCGGGCTCGGACGCGAGCTTTGCATACAAGCAGTGGGACCGCGAGACCGAGGATGGCACCGACGGCGGCGGCGGAACGCAGGGCCTGATGAAAGGCAAGGTGTTTGAGAAAGTCGGGGTCAATGTCTCGACCGTGTCCGGCGCTTTCTCCGAAAAATTCGCCGATCAGGTGAATGGCGCGAGCGCGGAGCATCCCGAATTCACCGCCACCGGCATTTCGCTCGTCGCGCATATGCGCAATCCGCATGTCCCCAATGTGCATATGAACACGCGTTTCCTGACGACGCAGGCCGCATGGTTCGGCGGCGGGGCGGACCTCAACCCGGCGCTGCCCTATGATGAGGATACGCAAGGCTTCCACGCCCGCCTCCGCGCAGCATGCTCAGCGCACAATCCCACCTACTATGATCGCTTCAAGAAATGGGCGGACGACTATTTCTACATTCCCCACCGCGGCGTGCATCGCGGCATGGGCGGAATCTTCTATGACCACCTCGAATGCGATGACGACCCGAGCTTCGATCGCAATTTGGCCTTCACGAAGGACGTGGGCGAGGCCTTCCTCGACATCTATCCCAAGCTGGTGCGCGGACGAATGGAGCAGGAATGGAGCGATGCCGAGAAGCTGCAACAACTCGAATGGCGCGGCCGCTATGCCGAGTTCAACCTGGTCTATGACCGGGGGACTCTGTTCGGGTTGAAGACCGGCGGCAATATTGACGCGATTCTGATGAGCCTGCCGCCTGAGGCGGTTTGGAGTTGATACGAAGGAAAAAGGGATAGGTCATGCGCCGTAGAAGCTTTATCGGAATGACGGCAGCGGCAATCGCTTCCCCCGCTTTCGCGCTTGATTCCGGAAGCAGTGGACGCATTGAAACTATTCCCGAGTTTTCAGACGCCAGCAGTGTCGTACCACGCGTCAGGGTGTTCCTACCCTCGGGTTACGACTCAAACGAGCAGCGGTATAAAACGCTCTATATGCTGGATGGCCAGTTTGCCTTCGAAGGTGATAGCGACGGGATAAATTTCGAGGCGGATCGCCGTGTAACACGACTGATGGATGCCGGTACGATCCAACCAACGATGATCGTCGCAATCGATAATTTAGGTGACGATCGCTTCCTTCAATATATGCCGGAGAGCATTTACGAGCGGGCATCTCCGGAACTGCGCTCGACAGTCGAGCGGGAAATCGAGCGCGTAGGCGCCACGTCGCTCTCATCGAACGTTTTCATTGAGTTTCTGCAACGTCAACTAAAGCCGTTTATCGATGCGAACTATCGGACCTCCTCCGATCGCTTGGATGCTGCAATCTTTGGCGCAAGTATGGCTGGTGTCATGTCAGGCGCTATTTTCGTCGAAGCGCAGGAGACATTCGGCCTTGGCGCATCTATGTCGCCAAACTGGGCAATATACGATGAGCGATTTATCGACCATCCGTCTCTGCCTGAGGTTTGGCGGGACTACTTCTCGGCGTTGGGTCCACCCGAGGGGCGACGTTTTTGGCTGGACCACGGGACTGAAATGATGGATGCGGGGATGGTGCCGCATCAGTTGGCGATTGCTGAAAGCATGACCAATCTGGGTTGGCGAAGGGGCTGCAACTTGCAAACTCGCGTTTACGACGCGGGTCACGCCTATGCTCAAACCGCTTTCCAAATGGACGAACTGCTGGCTTGGCTGCTTGCCTGAAGCGAAAGCCGCCGCGTCCTTACTGGTCAACGGCCCCGTAAACCCGCACCCAGTCCACTTCCATGGCGATCTCGCCTGCTGCGATACGGTCTGCTGTCTCTTGCGGCATGCCGACATATGGCTCTTCGATGCCGTTGATCTTGCGCGGGTAGATGCCGCCCGCAGCGAAATTCAGGATCACGCCCTGCGGGTTGTCGAACACCCATTCGCCGAAAAATTCGGTGTTGGTTCTGGGGATGCGGAAGGTGAGGACATCGTCGACAAAAAACTCGATCGCGTCCTCTTTCCATTCGACGGCGTAGACGTGCCAATCGGTGACGTCCGATCCGTCAGTGAAATACTGCCGGTCGGCGATACCCATATCGCCGGAATAGCCGGGGCCGTGCACGGCGACACCTGTCCAGTCGGATTCGCCCACATATTCCATGATGTCGATTTCACCTTCGGAGGGCCACGGCGCATCGGCGAGCAGCCAGAAGGCGGGCCAGACACCGCGTGCATCGGGCATGCGGATGCGTGCTTCGGCGCGGCCATAGGTGAAAGTGAAGTGCTCCAGGCTTTCGATCCGGCCCGAGAGGAAATCGGCGTTGCGATCGGTGTTGGTGTCCTGACCCGGCTGGTAGATCGGGCGAAGCACCAGGACGCCGCCATCGGCACCATCTACACCGACAGCGAACTGGATCGTCTCTGGCGAGTCCACATAGGCCTGCTCTTCATCGTTCACCCAAAAGTCCATGCCGATGGGCGTCCACTTGGTCCGGTCGAGCGTGCCGGAATTGAACTCGTCGGAGAAAATCAGCTCGCGATCAGCACGAGGGTGTTGCGATGCAGTTTCCAAATCCTGTGCAGTGGCATCCGCCGCACAAGCGGTGAGGGCGAGGGCTGCAAGAGGAGCGGCGAGCGGGAATGTGAACGTTCTCATAAACTTTGTGTAACGCGGCGGTGTGCTCTTGTCACGTTCGGTCTCGTGTCACTGCGCGCTCTGGGTCTCGCCAATGCGCTCCATATGATATTGGATGCCGCCCATGGCCATCCGCGCTGGCCGCGTCGGGCTGGAGCGATAGAGCGCCGTGAGGTAGCCGAAATCGAATGGGGTCATGCGCTGAGGTGCTGAAACACCGCGCTCCGGATCGAACATGGTCATGACGGTGCGCACGGGATTGTCCCTGTCGGGCGTCTCTGTGCGAGCAAGAAGGCGCATCGTCGCATAATCGGCCAAGGCAGCGACATCGAGTTCGCCGATCGCCGATCGCTCGATCAGCACTACTGAAAGCTCGATATCCATACGTATTCCGAGATCGAGTCGCGAGATTGTACTCACCTCGTTGATCGGCGCGGGGACACCCCCGGCAGCGGCCTCGAGGCGAGCGACGGTCGATTCCCAACCGCTGGCCAGGACGGCTCCCGTATCCGGATTGCGCCGGGTGATCTGGTTCCATGCCCGCGCACTGCCGCTCTGCTCTCGCACCATGCGCCGTTGGAAGCGCGTCAGGTGCCGCGTCATGAAGGAGTCGTCCTCCACCAATTGGTCGAACGTGGCGCCGGCATCGTCCACGATGACGACCCAGGCATTGGCACCGCATCCGGGCTCTTCGCTCACGTCGATCCCTGCAGCAAGAGCATTGCTGACGATGCGATCAACCACGGCCTGCGCATTCGCTTCACCGAGCCCGTACACGCCGGGACAGACCGGACGATTGAAGCGGGCGAGCGGCTGGAACATGGCCCGTGCCCCGAAGGTTATATCGCGCGCCGTATTGCGAATATCGGCCGTTTCGATCCGCTCACCTTCGACGACGATAGTGTCTTGTGCATTCGCCGCACTCGCCAAGCCGAGCGAGGCGGCACACATCAAAGGCGCGGCCCAACGAATTGACTGTTTTCCGTAAAGCATCAGGCACGCTCCTCTTCAATAAAGTGAAGCGTCTATGCCTGAAAATGCGGCGAAAAGCTACTCGTCCTCAGCTTCATCCTGCTCGTCGCCAATGCGCTCCATCTGATACTGAATCCCGCCCATTGCGAGGCGAGCTGGACGGGTCGGGCTCGAACGATAGAGCGCAGTCAGATATCCAAGGTCGAATGCTGTCAATTCGCGCGGTGATGTCTCGCCCAACCCTGGCTGAAACAGCGTGAGAACAGTGCGCACAGCGTTGTCCTCGGCTGGCGGCTCGGTTGGGGCGAGAAGGCGCATTGTCGAATAATCGGCCAGAGCGACAACTTCCAGATCATCCAGCGCCGCGCGTTCGACCAGCACGACGGACAACTCGATATCCGTGCGAATAGCGAGGTCGAGCCGGGAAATCTCGCTTGTTTCGTTTATCGGCGTATCAACCGGACGAGTGCGACTTTCCACATAGGATGCGGTGTTATCGAAGCCGTCGGGGATGCGCTGGCCGGTGTCCGGGTTGCGCCGCGTGATGAGGTTCCATGCCCGCGCGGCGCCATTCTGGTCGCGCACGGTCCTTTCCTGGAACGGGGTCAGGTGGCGGGTCATGAAGGAGTCTTCCTCCACCAGCTGCTCGAAAGTCGCAGCGGCATCGTCCACCACGATGACCCAGACATTCGCGCCGCATTCGGGTTCTTCGCTGACATCGATCCCGGCGGAAATTGCATTCGCCACGATCCGGTCAAGCACAGCCTGTGCGGCATCTTCGCTGAGGCCGTAGACACCGGGGCAGACAGGCCTTTGAAACCGAGCCAAAGGCTGGAACATGGCCCGGGCGCCCGATGTGATATCGCGCGCTGTATTGCGGATATCTGCAGTTTCGATCCGCTCCCCTTCCACAACGATGGTATCTTGCGCGCTGGCTGTTCCAGTGGCGGCGAGGCCCATGATGCAAGTCGACGCCGCGCATGCGGCAAACCATTTTTTTGAAAGAGGCATATGTGAAGTCCCTTGGCCCAGTGCCCGAAATTCAGACGTAATCGGCCTTATTGAGTATTTTGTGTGAGAATCCTAGCGCAGCCTTGCTGAGGCTCCGTTCACTGCTCGCCGAGCAATTCCTCTTCCATGTTTTCATCCAGGCTCGTGAAGGTTCGCGAGCCGGGGCGCATGCCGTCGCCTGTGTAGAGAGAACGAAGGTAGGATATGTCGAAGGCGGTGATGCGGTCCGGCGCGCTATCGTCCTGAAATAAGGAAAGCACGGTGCTGTACGTCCCCGACTGCGAGGGCTCTTCGGTGCGCGCGAAAGTCCGCATGGTTGCGTAATCTGCGACGGCCAGAGCATCCAGATCGGCAATGGCGGAGCGTTGGATCAACACGAATGATTGATCGAGATCGCGGCGGATAGCCGTGCGCAGGCGCGACATGTTGGTCGTCGGCGCGATCGGCGAGCCGCCGGCATTGGGGTTCATGCGATTTTCCAGATTGGCTCCGGCTGCATCGAAGCCCGTATTGATCGGAGTGCCATCTTCGGTGCGGGTGGAGGCGACGCTCCAGGCGCGGACGGGGCCCGTTTGGTCGGTCACGGCGTTGCGTTCGGATGGCTGGAGATCGCGCACCATCCAGCCATTTTCCTCTTCAAGGTCGGCAAAGGTGCTTTCGGGATCGTCGACGAAAATCACCCAGAGATTGGCATCGCATTCCGGCGTGTCGTTAATCTCAAGGCCGATCCGCTCTGCATTGTCATAGATGCGATTGGCGATCAGTTCGGCATTTTCCTGGCTAAGGCCCCATACGCCCGGGCAGATGGGCCGGCGGAAGCGCGCGAGCGGATTGGCGGTAGAGCCGCGCTCTGCGGTTATGTCTCGCGCCTGGCGCCGCGCTTCGGTGCCGTCGACCTCGACAGTCCCTTCCACGATGATGACCTGATCGTCGCTGTCCTGACCGGTATCTTGCGCTGCTGCGCTGGTGACCGACAGGCAGCCGAGCGAGAAAGCCGCAAAGCCAGACGCAGCGATTGTGGGAACGTACCTCATTTCAAACTCCATCTGCGCGCATAGCTTTCTGAATGATCGCGATTACACTTGGTAGACTGCCAGCTTCGCTGGCTTCATGCATCAGCATCTCGACCAAGGACCGCCAGCTTTGGATAGATGACATTTCTGTAGGCTCTGACTATGGCCTGCTGATTGTAACACATTTGCCAGTTTCACCGTTCCCGGAGACACCATGCGTATCGCCTTTTTCTCTGCCGCCGCGTCCTCCGCCTTGCTGATCGCAGGGTGCACCGCCAGCGATCTGCCGGATCAGGAGCGCGTCGTCGCTCCGATCCTGACCAGCGAGCAGGCGTTTGACGAATTTACCTATGCCCGCCCGCTCGAGGCCCGGGTGACGCATGTGGCGCTCGATCTCGATCTCGATTTCGAAGGCCGGCGTGTGGAAGGCACCGCGACGCTCGATGTGCAGGCGGCAGAGGACGCGACCGAAATCGTGCTCGACAGCAATGGCCTGATGATCGGCGGCGTGACCGATGGGCTGGGCAATGAGCTGGAATTTACCGTGGGCGAAGCCGATCCGGACAATGCCGAAAAGGGTGAGCCGATCACCGTGCAGCTGGGCGAAATGACCGGGCCGGAATTGCAACAGGTCGTCATTTCCTATGCTAGCGGACCCGAGGCAGAGGCGCTGCAATGGCTAAGCCCCGAACAGACCGCCGGCGGCGAACATCCCTTCGTTTTCAGCCAGGGTCAGGCGATCCTCAACCGCACATGGATCCCGACGCAGGACAGTCCCGGCATCCGCCAGACATGGGAAGCCCGCGTTACCGCGCCAGAACCGCTCACCGTGGTGATGTCCGGCATCAGCCGCGGCGATCCGGAGCCGGTGGAAGATGCAGACAGCGATCGCCGCGCGTTCGAATTCGTCATGAACAATTCGGTGCCGCCATACCTCATCGCGATTGCGGCAGGTAATCTCGAATTCGCAGAGCTTGGCCCGCGCTCCGGTGTCTATGCAGAACCGGAAATGATCGAGGCTGCAGCAGAGGAACTGGGCGATACGGAAGAACTGATCGACGCAGGGATCGAGCTGTTCGGCGAGTATCGCTGGGGGCGCTATGATATGATCATCCTGCCGCCGGCCTTCCCCTATGGCGGCATGGAAAATCCGGTGATGACTTTCCTTACGCCGACTTTTATCGCAGGCGACAGGTCCAACAATGGCCTCATCGCACATGAATTGGCGCATAGCTGGTCGGGTAACCTCACCACCTACGCCAGCTGGCGCGATGGCTGGCTGAACGAAGGTGTCACCAGCTACATCGAAAACCGTATCAGCGAAGAGGTCTACGGTGAGCAGCGCGCCGAACAGGAATACGCGCTGAGCTACGCCTCGTTGGAGGAAGCGGTTGAAAACGCTGGAGCCGACAATCCGAATACGGCCATGCGCTCGCCTGACGAGATCAGCCCGTTCGATACGGTTGGCCCAGCTATCTATGACAAAGGCACGGTCTTTCTGCGGACTGTCGAGAATATCGTCGGGCGCGAGGAGTTCGACGCTTGGCTCACCGCGTGGTTCGATAACCACGCTTTCCAACCGGTGACATCGGAAATGATGCTGGCCGATATGCGCGAAAACTTGATCGGCGATAATCCCGAATTGGAAGAGCAGTTGATGCTCGACGAATGGGTTTATGGCACCGGCATTCCCGATAATGCGCTGGCTCCCGATCCGGCCGCTTTTGCCGATGCCGATGCTGCGGCACAGGCCTATGCGGCAGATGGCAATCTGCCCGAAGCAGGCGCATGGGAAAGCTG
This sequence comes from Aurantiacibacter sediminis, assembly GCF_016019885.1. Taxonomy (GTDB): domain Bacteria; phylum Pseudomonadota; class Alphaproteobacteria; order Sphingomonadales; family Sphingomonadaceae; genus Alteraurantiacibacter; species Alteraurantiacibacter sediminis. The sequence continues at coordinate 965,782 of NZ_JAEANY010000001.1, forward strand.
GACCGCCGCGTCGCAGCGTCGCTTCCTTGAGAATCTGCCTGAGACGTTGAGCGATGAACAGCTCGCGACGCTGAATGAGACGCTCCGGCTTTCAGAAAGCGGCAACAATGAAGTGCTGTTCCTCTGGCTCGAAGCAGCTTTGCGCAATGAATATGATCCTGCCGTTGACCAGGCGCGCAGCTTCCTATCGACCGTTGGGCGCAACAAATTCGTTGCCCCGCTTTTCCGCGCCATGTGGGAGACAGGCGATTGGGGCCAGCCCATTGCCACCGATCTCTACGCCCGGACGCGCGGCGGCTATCACAGCTATACGCGCGGCAATGTGGACGAAATCGTGGGATATTCGAACGAGGGATGAGGAACCGGATATAAACCTGAGCGTCTGCAATTTCATGCGTGCTTTCCGCAATCCGGTACAACTTATCCCGCTGCTGTTTGCAGCGACGATAGCGGTTGGGACTTTGCTGCTCTGGTCTCCGTTTGCCAGCGCATCTGGTGAGACGACGCCGATCGTGACAGCCTTCTTCACGTCGACATCTGCCGTCGCGGTCACCGGACTGATTATCGAAGACACCCCGGTCTATTGGTCCACCTTCGGCCAAATCACGATCATGGTGCTTTTTCAGATCGGCGGCTTCGGCATCATGACGGCAGCGACTTTGCTGGGTCTGGTGGCAGGCCGTCGCTTTGGCCTGCGCGACAAGATGGCAACGCAGGTGGAGCGCAGCCGGCTGGATATCGGCGACGCCGGATCGGTGCTGAAGCTGGTGCTGAAAGTCACCGTGGTCGTCGAGATTTTGCTCGCTACGATCCTCAGCCTCAGATTTGCGCTGTTTCACGATTTCACGTGGAGTGAGGCGATCTGGCACGGCATCTTTCACGCGATCAGCGCATTCAACAATGCTGGCTTCTCGACCTTCTCAGACAGCCTGATGGGGTTCCAGACCGATCCGCTGATCCAGGTTCCGGTCATGCTGACAATTATCCTGACCGCGCTTGGTTTTCCGGTGATGCAGGAATTGCGGGCAAGGCCGACCAAATTCAAGCAGTGGACCTTGCACACCAAAATCACCGTCTCGGCCACCATAGTGCTGCTGCTGATCGGGTTCTTCGCGACGCTGGGCATGGAGTGGGACAATCCCGATACGTTGGGCCCGATGGGTACCGGGGCAAAGATACTGAACAGCTGGTTCCACTCGATTACGCCGCGTACCACTGGTTTCAACACGCTCGACATGGGTGCGATGCGCGATGAGACGATCATCCTGAATTACATCCTGATGTTTATCGGCGGCGGTAGCGCGGGCACGGCAGGCGGGATCAAGATCACCACATTCGTCGTCCTGCTGATTATCGTTGGCTCGGAAATTCGCCGTCAACGCGATGCCGTGATTTTCGGGCGACGACTCGATCGCGGTGTGGAGCGCCAGGCGCTCAGCATTACCGTGCTTGGCGCTGGCCTGATTACGGTCGTGACGATGTATCTCCTCGCACTCACCGGATTGCCGCTGCGCGATGTGCTGTTTGAAGCGATCTCGGCATTTTCCACCGTCGGCCTCTCGACCGGCATCACGGCAGACCTGCCCCCCGCGGGCCATCTGGCGCTGTGCCTGCTTATGTATGTCGGCCGGGTGGGAACCATCACCGTTGCAACCGCGCTCGCATTGGGTGCGGCACAGTCACGCCCATTCCGCTATCCAGAGGAGGCCCCCATTGTCGGCTAATCGTAATCCTATACTCGTCGTCGGCCTTGGCCGATTTGGTGGCGCAGTTGCCGAGACCATGGAGCGCATGGGGCATGAAGTGCTCGGTGCCGATACCGATGCTGCGCTGGTGCAGAGCTATTCAAGCAGGCTGACGCAGGTCGTCGAGGCGGACTGCACCGACATCGCTTGTCTTGAGCGCCTTGGCGCGGGCGATTTCGACGCAGCGGTGGTCGGCATCGGCGATGATATTGAGGCCAGTGTACTGGCTGTACTCGCCTTGTGTGATCTCGGGGTGAAGTCCATTTGGGCAAAGGCCAATAATGAGCGGCATGGACGCATTCTGGAAAAGACCGGCGCCCACCATGTGATCTTTCCCGAGCAGAAAATGGGCGAGCGCGTGGCGCGCCTCCTCAATGAGAACCTGCTTGATTTTATCAGCTTCGATGACAGCTATGCGATCGCGAAACTGTGCGCGCCCGAGCCCATCGTGGGACTGCCGCTCGTCACCAGCGAATGCCGCAGCAAATACAATGTGACGGTGATCGGCGTAAAGCGGCAGGGGGAAGGTTTCATCCATGCCGACCCGGACACCCTGATCCTGCCCGACGACCTGCTGGTTGTGTCCGGCAAGACCGAGGATATCGAGGCCTTTGCCACGATTTAGGTGACCTCCAGGGCGCTTTGGAAGTCTGTGAAAGTTGCGCGCATTGGGACACAACTCGCGCCTCGCGCGCGGCATTTGTAATTGATCCTCACTTTACGCTTGCCGAAAAGCGCCGGAAACCGCACATTTGTGCAACGATGCTGCGCCAGTACGAACTTGTTGAGCGGGTCAAGGAATATGACCCCGACGCCGATGAGGCGCTGCTCAACCGTGCCTACGTCTATACGGTCCAAAAGCATGGCAGCCAGATGCGCGCATCGGGCGATCCCTATTTCAGCCATCCGGTCGAAGTTGCCGGATTGATGACGGATCTGAAGCTGGATCAGGAAACCATCATCACCGCGCTGCTCCACGATACGGTGGAAGATACGCTCGCCACGATCGAGGACGTCGAGGAAAAGTTCGGCCCTGAAGTCGCGCGGCTGGTCGATGGCGTCACCAAGCTATCCAAGATCGAGCAGATGCCGGAGAATGAGCGCGCGGCAGAAAACCTGCGCAAATTCCTGCTCGCCATGTCCGAAGATTTGCGCGTGCTGCTCGTGAAGCTGGCAGATCGGCTGCATAATATGCGCACGCTGCATCACATCAAGAAGCCGGAAAAGCGCCAGCGCATCGCCCGCGAAACGATGGATATCTACGCCCCGCTGGCAGAGCGCGTGGGCATGTATGAATATATGCGCGAGATGCAGCTGCTCGCCTTCGAGCAGCTGGAGCCGGAAGCCTACGCCACGATCACGAAGCGACTGGAACAGCTGCGCCAGTCGGACAATGGCCAGGTCGACCGGATTGCTCTCGATATCAAGCAGGCGCTGTCGGAAGCCGGGATCGAAGTCGAAGTTTGGGGCCGCGAGAAGCATCCCTATTCCATCTGGAAAAAGATGGCCGAACGCCATCTTCCCTTCGAGCAGGTATCCGACATCATGGCTTTCCGAGTACTGACCGATACTGAAGAAGACTGTTATCGCGCGCTGGGCGTGTTGCATTCAGCTTTTCAATTCGTGCCCGGGCGTTTCAAGGACTATATCTCCACCCCCAAGAACAATGGCTATAAATCGCTGCACACGACGCTGTTTTACGACAAGTCGATGCGCGTCGAGGTGCAGATACGCACACGTGAAATGAACGAGACGAATGAATTCGGTCTCGCCGCGCATTGGGCATACAAACAGCATGACAAGGCTGACGGCGCAGTTGGCTGGCTGCGCGACCTGATCGAGATCGTCGATGCCAGCCATGATGCGGAGGAGCTGCTCGAGCACACCAAGCTGGCGATCTACCAGGATCGCATTTTCGCGTTCACTCCCAAAGGCGCACTCTTTCAGCTGCCCAAGGGCGCGACGCCTGTAGACTTCGCCTTCGCCGTCCATACCGATCTCGGCGCGCAGACGGTGGGGGCGAAAATCAATGGTCGGCACATGCCGCTGCGCACCCAATTGCACAATGGCGATGTGGTCGAAATCATCAAAGGCGCTAATGCCGAGCCGCAGCTGAGCTGGCTGAGCTTTGTCGTGACCGGGAAGGCCCGCGCCTCTATCCGCCGCGCCGTGCGTCTTAAAGAGCGCGAAGAAGTCGCCGAGATCGGCCGCAAGCTGTTCGAGGAAATAGCCGATCGCTTGCCGACCAAGGTTGGCAAGAAAGCCATCAGACAAGCTGCAGAGGCGCTGGAGCTCGAAGATGCTGAAGACCTGATGTATGCTATCGGCGCCAGCAAAGTGACCGACAGGCAGGTGATGGAAGCTATCGTGCCGGGCAGTACGGCAGACATGCCGGATGAGCCGCAACTGGAGCGAGCCATTTCCATCAAGGGGCTGACGCCGGGGGTCGCTTTCGATCTTGCCGAATGCTGTCATCCCGTGCCCGGCGATCGCATTGTTGGCCTGCGCCGTCCACGGGTTGGCGTTGAAGTGCATACGATCGACTGCCTGCAACTTGCCGATGGGGTCGATGCCGATTGGGTCGATCTATCATGGGGCGAACGATCGCATGGCGCGGTCGGTCGTTTGAATGTCGTTCTATACAATCGTCCCGGCACTCTGGCCGACATGGCCAGCGTGTTTGCGCGCAACAACGCCAATGTCATGAATCTGGAGCTTACCCAGCGCGACGATCCCTTTCATACCTATGAACTGGATATCGAAGTGCAGGACCTGGCCCACCTCACGCGGATTGTGAGCGCTTTGCGCGCCAGTGATGCGGTCGCGCAATCGGACCGCATTTAAGCGAGCGTCAGATCAGCAGCGCGACGGCGGCTATCAGCACGACGGTATAGATCAGTACGGCGATCAGGATCGCTGCAGGATTGAGCGATGGCGCCATGCTGGCCTTCGCCATACGTGCCATCTGCTGCAGCAATTCCGGCCATGTGTAGGACACGAAATCGCCCTGCGACATGATCGCGACCAGTTTGTCATTTTCATCGACAATCGGCAGGCGACGAAAACGCTCATTCGACATGATGCGCAGCCAGTCGACCAATTCGTCGTCGCCCCGTGCCTTGCGAATTTCCTCGGTCATCACCTCAGAGACAGGCGTCGTTTTCGGATCGCGTTCCTCCGCGATCACGCGGCGAAAGATATCACGCTCGGTCATCATGCCTTTGACGCGGTGCGCGTCATCGACGATCACGATGGAGCCATAATTCTTATCCGACATCTGCGTGACGGCGTCGAACACGGTAGTGTCCGCCGAGCAGGTGAGCGGTGCGGGCTTGGACGCAAATTCGCTGCGTTCGCTAATTCTCATGTGAGCATATCCTCATACAGCCATGCGAAGCGGCGATGGCCGGACCTGTCATGCGAAAGATCCAGCTTGCCGCGCTTGCGTAAAAATCGCGACTGCTCCCCATGCGAGGAGGCCTCGTGAAAGGTCGCCTGAATTGTTTTGTTCATGGCATCATCCCTGTCGGCCCAAAGGCGGTTCGCTTTGCTTGTGATGCCCCATTAAATAAGCGCGGCGCGGGGAATGTTCCGAAGCACCACCACCTTCTTTGGGCTAGGTTTGATGCAGCAGTCTGATTTCTAGGGACAAAAAGTTTCAAAAATTGTGTTTTGCAGGCTCAATTAGTTCATTCCTCAGGCGCTTCACCGACACGGCGGATCGGCACTTCGACGTTGCAGATGTCCACTCCGCCTGCCGGCACGGTGTAGAAGGCATCATCGCGATTGGCGCGCACCGCAACATAGGCGGCAAAGCTCTGGCTCTCCGTGCTGAGATATTCGAAGGACGGCGCATCAACCATCTCGCTCGCGAGGCGGACGGACAGGATCGGCGTGCGCAAATGCGCCTCGTCCTCGGTATAGAAGCCCAGCTCGCCGGACCCGCGCGGCAGGCTGGAGAGATGCTCCATCCCGTCGATGATACGCCCGACGACGGCAAGGTTGCGATCCATATGCCGCTGTGGCTGGCCGATGATTGTGTAAAGTTCAGCACCGGTGCCGGTGTCCGGCGCGTAATTTCGCCCTACGCCGACATAGCCGTAGCAGTGGATGGGCCAGACGTCGTTGGCACCCCGGCCGGCTCCCCGATGCACTATCGGCCAGCCAGCTGAAAATCCCGGGTTTTGATTTCCGGTGTACAAGGCGTCGTCCCCGATATCGCGCAAGCTGATCGGGAAGCAGTTGACTGTATAGGTTTCACTTCCAATCTCCGGAGTAGCAACACAATCCGTTCGCGCCTCGTATGGCGCCACTGGCGCCTCCACCCCCTCCGGCAGCGGTTTCTCTTCGGTCACATCGCCCCATTGGGTGACGTAATTGTCCTGCACGCGGTTCACGCTCGTCCCGTCCCACCAGTTTGCCCGCGCTAGGGTGCGCATATTCTCCACCCATGGCTGGCTGAAGGGCGCTGGGATGAGTTGGATGACAACTCTGCGTGGATTGCCTTGCGCGTCCGGGGCAAGCTCCATCACCAGCAGGTCTTCAGGATCGATCACCACCCATTCACCAGCTGAAGATGCAGCAACGATCGAATTGGGTGTTGCATTTTCTGGCTCACTGTCTTGCGCTTCAAGAGGCTGGGCAAGAAATGGGACAATCGCGAAGCACAGAAGCAGCTTTTTCATCGTCAGATGATTGCACATTATCAGAGGATCGCCAACGCGGCATATCGCGCGCTTGTCATGGCGGTCATCCCCCGCTAGACGCGCGCTTTCTGTGAACGGGTTACTGCGCTCAAGCAGCGAAGCGGTAGCGCGATACATAGTGCGGAGACGTGGCCGAGTGGTCGAAGGCGCACGCCTGGAAAGTGTGTATACGGTAACCCCGTATCGAGGGTTCGAATCCCTCCGTCTCCGCCATTCTTCCGGTATTAGGTAGCAAGCGCCACCAAACTGAGAAAACCGGAACTTCCCATAACTTCTCCGTGGGATATATGCCAAGATTGCTGCGCTTGCATTGAATATCGCGCGGTCAAAGGTAAGTTGTGCCCGACGAAAGTGAGGGACCGATGCCGATCATTAAAAGCTATGCCGTAGGTGACGGCGACATGTTCTACATCAAGCATGGAAGTGACAACTTCTCGATTATTGACTGCGATTTGTGCGACGACAATCAGGAGGAGATCATTGCTGAATTTAAGGCAGAGGCAAAGGGCAAGGGTGTCCCCCGTCAGCACCTATGGCACAGATTTGAGGTTGTGATTTAAGGAGGATTTGGGCTGCGTCGTAGTGACGAAGAAACGAAGATGAGGCCCAAATCCTCAAGCTCCAAAAAGCCTGCCGAGCAGGTGGTAAAGGACATCCGCCGCAAGACCCGCCGGCACTTCTTTGCTGAAGACAAGATCCGCATCGTGCTCGATGGCCTGCGCGGCGATGACTCCATTGCCGAGTTGTGCCGCCGTGAAGGGATCGCACAGAGCCTTTATTACACCTGGTCCAAGGAGTTCATGGAAGCCGGCAAGCGGAGGCTTGCTGGCGATACAGCGCGTGCTGCGACCACGGACGAGGTGAAGGACCTGCGCCGTGAAGCGCGCGATCTGAAGAAATGTGTGGCCGATCTCACTTTGGAGAACTGGCTGCTCCAAAAAAGCATGACCGGGCTTGGGGGAGACGACGAATGAGATACCCGGCGTCCGAGAAGCTGGAGATCATCCGTATCGTCGAGCAATCGCACCTGCCCGCCAAGCGTACGCTGGACCAGCTCGGCGTTGCTCGCCGGACCTTCTACCGCTGGTATGATCGTTACCTTGAAGGTGGCCCCGAGGCGCTGGCAGACCGACTTTACCTACTTCAAGATCATAGGATGGGGCTGGGTCTATCTCTCGACCGTGCTCGACGATTACTCGCACTACATCATTGCATGGAAGCTCTGCACCACCATGCGAGCCGAGGACGTCACTGACACGCTCGATATGGCGCTGGCAGCCTCAGGCTGCGACCACGCCAATGTGCTGCACAGGCCCCGCCTGCTCAGCGACAATGGCCCCAGCTACATCGCGAGCGAGTTGGCCGAATACATCGAGGCCAACAAGATGAGCCACGTGCGCGGCGCACCCTTCCACCCACAGACCCAAGGCAAGATCGAGCGCTGGCATCAGACGCTCAAAAACCGTGTGCTGTTGGAGAATTACTTCCTGCCGGGCGATCTAAAACAGCAGATCGAGGCCTTCGTCGAGCATTACAACCACCAGCGCTACCACGAGAGCCTCGACAACGTCACACCCGCCGATGCCTACTTCGGCAGGGCTGCCGCCATCATCAAACGAAGAGAAAGGATAAAGCGAAAGACACTCGAACATCGGCGCTTGCAACACCGCAAGCTCGCCGCCTAAACATCAATCCGAGACGAGGCCCACACTCCGCTGATCTACGCCGCGAGTTGTGCCATAGGTGCTGACGGGGGACAGCTGCGCCCAGCCATGCAAATTCTCGCTTTCCGGTGAGTGCGAACATCAGCACGTTGAAGAAAATCAGAAGCAGGCTTCCGGCTACCACCGCGCTGACCAGCGATACATTGGCGCGGCGCGCCGGATAAAAATCCGACGCGGTCAGAACTTGCAGCGGCATGTAGGATGATGCCGTATCGCTAAACTGAATGACGAAGCGCGCCTGCTCGCCCGGAGCTAGCGAGAATTCGGTGGCGAAGGCTTGATACGCATAGAGCGTGTCTCGCACTTGCTGCGTATCGTCATTGTCGATCAGCAGCTCCAGCCCCTCGCCGCGATCGATATAAAGGCGAAATGTCTTCAGGGAACCGCGACCTGTGTGCAGGATCCAGTTGCCCTGCTGCTCGCTGGCATTGACCACCGGCAAAATCGCGATGATGGATTCGCCGACCTGACCGAATGGATCGAGGCATGCTCGATCGGGCCGAGTGCATTGAGAGTATCATCCGCAATACTCTCCAGCCGATCCATCGGCGCCTCGGCCGCGTACCAGATATTGTCTTTAACCGATTCTGCCGACTGACCTGCCATGAGTTGCGCAGGGGGGAACGCGTTGGTCGCGGCCCGCGCGGGAGAAACAATTGCGAGCGATATCAGCAGCATCGCCAAACAGGCCGCAAGTCGCATGGCCCATGCCCGTTTCGCAATCAACGCCGAAGCCACGTCTCTGTTTTAGACCCCCCCCTGGGAATTGCTGTCACGAGGCCTCGCATCTGCGGCCCGAAGGGTCAATGCCCCGGTTATTAGCAGTCTCAATCCGGGTCGTTATCTCTGCGCTCCGCTTTGAGGGATCTCATGAAAAGCGCGCTTCACCCATCTGTCTTGCCGATGCCGCTTCGAAGCATGGTGTTGGCCACGCTGGCGATGCGTTCGGCATCTGTCGTATCCGACCAGACAGCGTAGCGAAGGCCAAGGAACACATTCATTCCCATCAATGCCCAAGCGTGAGGCTCTTCCATACCTTCGCGGAATGAGCCACTGGCCTCGCCGTTTTTCAATCTATCCAAAATGCGAGCGGCAGTCGTTTCGTAGTGCTGGCGGAAGCTTTTGGGGTCGACGAATTCTGCTTCATCGATGATGCGGTAAATCTCTTTGTTATCGCTTGCGAACTCCAGGAAGGCGCGCAGCGCGGCCTGCTCGATTTCGAATGGATCGCTTTTGCCTTCCACGCCTTCGCGCGCATGGCTGGCGACCTGCGCGCTCATATCGTTGACGAGCGCACGAAAGATCGCATCCTTGCTTTCGAAGTAAGTGTAGAAGCTGCCCAAGGCTGTTCCGGCGCGGCGGGTGATCCCGCTGATCGACGCCTCGTGAAACCCTTTTTCTCCGAACTCCTTCGCCGCTGCATCGAGCAATTTGCGCAAGGTCTTGCGCCCCCTGTCGGTGCGCGGTGTCTTGTCTTGCGCTTCGGGTGAAGCTGTTTGGATGGAAGCCATGAGAACCCCGCTAAACGCAATTCCAGCAGCGCGCAAAGAAAAAAGTTGAAAGGTGGTTCAACTCTCAATATACGAGCCGACATATCAGGGAGAGAAAACATGACAAACGCTCGCCAACTTTTTTGTGCTGCCTCCATTCTGGCTGTCAGCGCGATGGCCGCTCCTGCCCATGCTCAGGAAGCCGATCCTTCCGACGAAGAAGCGGAAGAGGCTGAGCCTGGCACGATTTTCGTCACCGCTCGCCGCCGTGAAGAACGCCTGATCGATGTGCCTGTGGCTGTCAGCAGTTTCGGCGAAGAGGAGTTGCAGCGCCGCGGTACTGTCGACATCACCGATATCGCGCAGATCACGCCGAACACCACGCTGGAAGAATCGCGCGGTACCAATTCGACGCTGTCGGCATTCATCCGCGGCATCGGCCAGCAGGATCCGGTCTCCGGCTTTGAGCAGGGCGTCGGCATCTATCTGGACGATGTTTACCTCAATCGTCCGCAGGCTGCCGTTCTCGACATCTACGATGTCGAGCGGATCGAAGTGCTCCGTGGGCCGCAGGGTACGCTTTATGGCCGCAACACCATCGGCGGCGCAGTGAAATATGTGACGCGCGAATTGCCGGACGAAACCTCGCTGCGCATTCGCGGAACATATGGGTCCTTCGACCGTGCGGAGGCTGTTGTCACGGCCTCAACGCCGATCACCGATGAAGTGCGCGTGGGCGCCTCTGTCGCGCGTCTCTCACGCGGCGGTTTCGGTGAAAACCTGACGACGGGCGAAGACAATTACAACAAAGATATCTGGGCGATGCGCGGCACGCTGGAGGTCGGCGGCAATGGCGCGCCATACCTGCTGCGTTTCTCCGGCGATTACACCCATGATCGCAGCAATGCGCGCGGCGGCTTCCGGCTGATCGAGGGTGTCGCTTCGGGCGCGCCTGTCCTCGATAATGTATTCGATACGCGCGGCGGGCTTGTCGATCCGGAACAGGATGTGGAGGCCTATGGCTTGGCTGCAAATATTCGGCTGGACCTGTCGGACGCGCTAACGCTGCGCTCGATCACCGCCTATCGCACCGATGACAGTGCATCGCCGATCGACTTCGATGCGCTGCCTGCAGTCGACCTCGACGTGCCCGCTATCTATTCGAATGAACAGGTCAGCCAGGAAATCCAGCTGATCTGGGACGATGGCGGACCTTTCACCGGCCTGCTCGGCGGGTACTATCTTGATGCAAGCGCGGACACGCAATTTGACGTGCGGCTGTTCACCACGTTCAATGGTTTCACCGCTTTTACCCAGGCAAATGTCGATACCGAAACTTTCGCGGTCTTTGGCGACTTTACCTATGATATTACCGAGCAACTGAGCCTCTCGCTTGGTGGCCGCTACACCTGGGATGAGCGGACAGCCGATATTCTGCGCCAAAACTTCCTTGGCGGCGGTTCGCCGGTTTTCGGCGGCGCGGGCATTCCCTTCGGCTTGCCGAGCACGGATTTCCAGGGCAGTGAGGATTTCAACAAATTCACGCCGCGCGCATCACTCAGCTTCCAGCCGACGCCCGATCACACGATCTACGCCAGCTATTCGCAGGGCTTCAAAGGTGGCGGTTTCGATCCGCGCGGCGTCGGCGTGAATGCGCCTGCTGCAACGCCCGGCGCGCCGACCGATGAAGAAGTCGCCGACTTCCTCAGCTTCGCACCGGAATCGGTCGACAGCTATGAAATCGGCTATAAGGGCAATCTGCTCGGCGATGCGGTCTATGTCGCTTTTGCCGGTTTCTATGCCGATTACACCGATGTCCAGATCCCCGGCTCGGTCGCCTGTAACGTCGGCGGCATCCAGACATTCTGCGGCGTTGTCACCAACGCCGGTTCTGCCGAATTCATGGGAGTTGAGTTCGAAACCAACGCACGGCTTGCCGAGGACCTGCTGGGGTCCGGCGATGAGCTGCGCTTTATCGGCTCGCTTGGCTGGATTGATGCAGAATATACCGAATACATCACCAATATCGGCGGCGTGCCGACCGATGTGTCCGACTTCCGCGAGGTGCAAAACACGCCGGAATGGAGCGGCAGCGCGACGCTTGGCTACACCACGCCGGTCGGCAATGGCGATCTCTATCTTGGCAGCACGGTGTCGTTCCGCAGCGCGACAACGCAATTCGAAATCGCGAACCCATTCCTCGACCAGGATGGCTACGCCCTCGTGGATGCCAGCATCGTCTACAATGATGATCGCGGCTTCAGCATCGGCCTTTACGGACGCAATCTGACCGATCACGAATATCGCACATCGGGCTACACTTTTATCGCGATCAACCCGACCACCGGTGAGCCGATCCTGACCAATGGTGAGCCGACCCCGAACCTTGGCACCGAAGGCACGCTGACGGCATTCTACGGGAACCCACGCCAGGTCTACGTGACGGCAACGATCGAATTCTGATCCCCACGCGGGATCGGGACAGAGTGATGCGCGAGTTTCGCGAACACCGATACCAGAGCGGGTGCGGACAGCTGACCCTGTTCGCACGCGACTCTGGCGGGCATGGCAAGCCGCTGCTGCTTATGCACGGGCTGACGCGCAATAGTGCCGACTTTGAGCCGCTGGCAGAGCATCTCGCGCCCGGATACCGCCTGATCATCCCCGATCAGCGGGGGCGAGGACTGTCTGACTACGATAAGGACCCGGCGAATTACCGCCCTGACATCTACGCGCAGGATATGTTCGCGCTGCTGGCTTCGCTGGACATTGGTTCGACCGGTATCGTCGGCACCTCGATGGGCGGCCTGATCGCGCTTACCATGAATGCGATGAAGCCCGATGCTTTCCCAGCAATCATCTTCAACGATGTTGGGCCAGAACTGGCGCTGCCGGGACTGGAGCGGATCGCAAGCTATGTCGGGAACGACACTGTTTTCGCCGATTGGGACGAAGCGGCGAAAGCATGCGCAGTGACGAATGGCGAAGCTTTTCCGGAATTCTCTGACGATGATTGGCGGGCTTGGGCGGGGCGCACTTGCCGCAAACTGCCCGATGGTCGCATCGCTTTCGCCTATGACAAAGCGATTGCGAGCGGCTTCGCCAATCTGGGCGAGGCGCCGAAGCCCGATCTTTGGCCAGTCTGGCAAATGCTCGGCGAGACCCCGGTGCTTGTTGTTCGTGGCGCCGTGTCCGATCTATTGTCCAAGGAGACGCTCAATCTTATGGAAGCGCGGCATGCTGGGCCGTTTTCCAGTGCGGAAGTGCCGTCACGTGGCCATGCGCCTTTGCTGGATGAGCCAGAGGCGGTATCGGCAATCACAACATTTCTCGGCGAGCATTATTCATGAGCACCCAAGCATCGGCCAAGCCGGATCCCAACCGCAACACGGTGCTGGTGATGCTGCTGGTGGTCTACATCTTCAATTTCGTGGACCGGCAAATCCTTTCGATCCTGGCAGCGCCGATACAAGAGGATTTGCAGCTGGATGATGGCGAAATGGGGCTGCTGGGCGGTTTCGCCTTTGCGTTGCTCTATTCGACGGTGGCTGTGCCGCTTGCGGCGCTTGCCGACCGCACCAGCCGCAGCTGGGTGATTGCCATATCGCTCGCCGCATGGAGCGGCTTTACAGCGCTTTGCGGGCTTGCGCAGAATTTCTGGCACATCTTCCTCGCGCGGCTTGGGGTCGGCATCGGGGAAGCAGGAGGTGTCGCGCCATCCTATGCACTGATCGGCGATTATTTCCCCAGCGAACAGCGGGCGCGGGCGCTGTCATTCTATTCGCTCGGCATTCCGCTCGGCTCGGGCCTTGGCGTGATGCTCGGCGGTTATATTGCGTCGACAGTCGATTGGCGCGTCGCTTTCTTCACAGTCGGTCTGCTCGGCGTCGCGATCGTCCCGATCTTCAAACTGCTGGTTCGTGACAAGCAGAAGCCGAAAGTGAGTGCTGACAATCCCAGCACTGTCGCCCCAATGCCTGCGTTGAAGGAAACAGCAGGCGTGCTCGCGCGCAAGAAGAGCTTTTGGTTTCTCTCCTTCGGTGCAGCCATGTCCTCCATGCTCGGTTACGGCATCGCCTTCTGGCTGCCGAGCCTTCTGATCCGCAGCTTCGGTTTCGATCTGGTCCAGGCATCGCAGTTCTTCGGAGCAATCCTGCTTCTCGGCGGTGTGGTCGGCGTGCTGGCAGGCGGCGTTTTGGCAGACAGGCTGGGCGGGCGAGATCGCGCATTCTACGCATGGGTGCCGGGCGTAGCCTTCTTCCTTGGCGCGCCGCTTTTTGCCGCAGGGATCACGAGCGCGGAATGGCAAATCGCCTTCGTGCTGTTCCTGTTGCCGCAGGCACTGGCTTATATCTGGCTCGGCCCCGTCCTCTCCGCGATCCAACATTTGGTTGTGCCCGCTGCGCGTTCGACAGCCTCTGCACTGTTCCTGCTCATCAACAATCTGATCGGCCTTGGCGGCGGTATTTATGCGCTCGGCGCAGTGTCCGATTTCCTGACCCCGACTTACGGAGACGAAGCGCTTCGCTATTCGATGCTATATTCGCTGGTTCTTTATGGCGGGGCGGCGCTGCTGATGGCCCTTGCCGGACCGGCCCTGCGCAAGGACTGGGTCGCCGAGTAGCCAAGTTTCACACGTAACTAATTTGGTTGGCAAGCGAGCGCGGCTGGCTTAGGTCTGCGCCTTCCTTTTGGTCGGCACATGGCGGCGTGCAGCAATGCTTTCGGTACTCGATATCTTCAAAGTCGGCCTCGGCCCGTCGAGCTCCCACACGGTGGGCCCGATGCGGGTGGGCCTTCGCGTTATCGAGGACGCGAAAGCTTCGGGCAGCTTCGATGCGGTGCGCCGCGCCCATATCAGCCTGCACGGATCGCTCGCGCTCACCGGGGTTGGGCACGGCGTGGACAAGGCCTGCATCCTTGGCCTTGCCGGATATGAGCCCGACAAGGTTGCACCGGATGAGGCGGATAAAGTCGTTCGCGAAGTGCGCGAAACGAAACGCCTGACGCTCGGCGGCGCGCGTGAGATTGGTTTCGACCCGGCCAAAGACATCGATTTGCGATCCGACATCATCCCTGAAATTCATCCGAACGAGATGCGCATTCGGCTCTACGATGCTGCGGATGAAGTGCTTCTAGACGTGACCTATTATTCGGTAGGCGGCGGCTTCATCGCGAGCGAGCGCCAATTGCGCAACCCGGCAGAAGACGATCTGATCTCAGTCGGACCGAAACCGGTCTACGCTTTCGGCTCCGCCAAGGAACTGTTGGAGCTATGCGCAAGCAACGATCTTTCGATCGAGGAGCTTGTGCTCGCAAACGAAGATTGCATGCGCCCGCGTGAGGAAACGCTCGCCGGGATCGATCATATCTGGGATGTCATGCGTGCTTGCATCGAGCGGGGACTGACCACGCCCGGTCAGTTGCCCGGCGGTCTCAATGTCAAACGCCGCGCTCCGCAATTGTTTGAGCGGTTGGAAGCAACGCCGGGCGCCAATGAAAGCGAGCGAATTTTCGACTGGCTCAACGTCTATGCCATGGCGGTGAACGAGGAAAACGCTGTGGGTGGCCGGGTCGTGACGGCGCCTACCAATGGCGCGGCAGGCATCATCCCTGCCGTGTTGAAACACTATTGCGAGACCACTGGCTGCAGCACGCGCGAAGCGAGCCGACGCTTTCTTGTGACAGGTGCCGGTATTGGCATTCTTTACAAGCAGCGCGCGTCAATTTCCGGTGCAGAAATGGGCTGCCAGGGCGAAGTCGGCGTCGCTTGCTCCATGGCTGCAGCGGGCCTCGCTGCGATCTGGGGCGGTACTCCTGCACAGATCGAACATGCTGCAGAAATCGGGATGGAGCATAATCTCGGCCTCACCTGCGACCCCGTGGGCGGGCTGGTGCAGATCCCCTGTATCGAGCGCAATGCCGTGGGTGCGGTGAAAGCCGTAAACGCCGCGCGCCTCGCTCTCGTCGCTTCCGATCAACCATGCGTATCACTCGATCAGGTCATCGAGACGATGCGCCAGACCGGCCTCGACATGTCGAGCAAGTACAAGGAAACCAGCCAGGGCGGGCTCGCGGTAAACGTAATCGAATGCTGACCGCTGCCCCCGCTGGCAACGTGCTCTAGAACCGGCCGAGAAGGTTCAGGAACGGCCCGTGACTGGTGTAGCTCTGGTCGGTCAGGTCGTCCGAGAAATCGGACCAAGAATAGCCCACGCCGACTTTCACTTCATCGCCGATATGGCGATAGATCGCGCCCAGCGCACCAAGGCGGAGATCGTCCGCCTGTGTCACCCAGAGGGCGCGTCCTTCAGCCAGTACGTCCCATTCGCGCAGCACGTTGTAGTCGAAACGGACCACCGCAAGATGCGCATCGGAGCTGACGAATTCGTCCGAATTCCGACCCAGAGATACGCGCCCATGGCGATAGCCGTAGCGCGTGCCCAGCGTCAGGCGATCGGTCAGATCGAAATTGAAGTCGGCACTGAAGATCGCGCTCACCTGCTTGGGACTTTGGACTTCGCCTGATCCGGTGATCTGGCCGACAGGGCCGAGATCTTCGAAATACTGGAAGCGGATGATGCCGTTAACCCGTTCATTGTTGATCGGACGATAGGCGAAACCGGCAATGGCTTCGGTAAATTCCGCGGCGCGGATCGACGTGCCGTCATTGTCGGCACGAGCGAGATTGAACTGGCCGACAAAGCGCCAGTCAGGGGCCACCGCATAGCTGAGATTGTTGCGCAGCAGCCAGACTGTCTGTTCGCCGCCTACGAAAGCGCCGCCATCCTCATGACGAATTTCAATCGCGGAGCCTGCACGGAAATCTTCAGCCTGATAGCCGATGGATAGCGATCCGGCCGTGCGGCGGAAAACGCCCGTGGTCGGGTCTTCAATCCGGCCGTTTTCGAATGTGCCGGTGATGCTGACATGCTCGCTCGGATCGAATTGCAGGCCAAAGCTGCGGCTGAGTGTTGGGGCATCTGCGCCCACGCTGACGCGGTTCTCGCCGAAGACCGAAAGCGCATCGCTGTAGCGATGGCGCGCGCCTACAACCAAAGCGCCGCCTGGGCGACCGGTAAAGAGATTTTGGGGCTCGATGCCGGTATCGGTGCGATCGGCGAGCAGGGTGTAACCGACATAGGCTTCGGACCCATCGCCAAGGCGATGATTGAGCTGCACGTCCGCACCAAGGCCACCATCGCCGCCAGACACTTCGCTGGTGAGGGACAGGCGATCGGTCAGCTCTGCAGTTACGCCGCCGCCGACACGATTGTTTCGTGCACGGGTCGCGTCGCGGTCCAGCGTGGCCTGGCCGAATGCGTGGACCGCCCAATTGCTGTTCGCAGGGTCGTATTCCAGTTCGACTGCGCCGTCCGTCCGGCTGCCTTCCTGTACTGCATTCAAAAGAACGCCGGGTGAAAGGTCGTCATGGCGCAGGCCGAAGCTCGCGGTCAGCTGGCCGCTCGCAATGGCAAAGCGGTTCGACAGGTCGAGCTCTGCGGTGGTGTTACTGCCGCGCGTATCCGCATCGAAATGATCGAAGGAGCCGCGCACCTGGCCGGTTTCTCCAATCGGGATTTCGGCAGCAATGCCCCAGCGTTCGGTCGCTTCCGGACTGAGACGACCGGCAGATGAGAAGCCTGCGTCGAGATGCTCGAAGAAGCCGCTCACGGTCCCAAGGTCGCCCTGCCGCTCGGACAATTCGGCGATGTTCACACCAACTTCTGCGCGATAAGCCTGGGCAGTCGTATCCGCGCCGGGATTCGCGATGTCGGTGAATGAGAGGCCGCCATCGATGGAATTGGACTGGGCGAAACCCTGCCCATCGCTCTGCGCGATTTCTGCCCGTAGGAAAGTGCCTGCAGTCAGTCTCAGCAGCGCGTCGGCTCCGATCAGGGTCTGGTCGGCTTCATTGACGGTATCACGCTGGGCAATCGCTCCGATGCGCAGCGTGTCGGCCAGCCACATGGTCCCGCGGCCACCAATGGTGTAGCCATCAAGATCCCCCACGGCAGGCGTGTATTCATAGCGGACGACCAGCACTGGGACATCGCCGGCAGCGCTGCCTTCGCGTACGGTCCCGCCCGAATTGTAAGTCGACGCAAGCGGACGCAGCAAGGTCAACCGACCGTTGAACGGGTCGAAATCGTAGTCCTGCCGCGGGTTGAGGTCATGCGCTTCTACCACAAGGCCGGTTTCCCGGTCACGGATTTCAACGCGCACACGCTCCGACCCGACAGTCACATCCTGTCGCTGCAGGAAGTACAGCGAGCCGCCCGTGCCGCGGAACTCCTCGCGCGCCGGCACAGTCCCCGGATCGGAGGCAAAGGCCAGCAATTGCGCATTGCGCTCACCAAAGCTGGTTGTGCCAGCAGAATTGATATCGACGAGAGCGCCGAATAGCCCGCGATCTAGCTGCACAAGATCGGTCCCCGTCGCCTGAGCGACAAAGTTGCCGATCACGCCCTGGCTGAGGCCATTTTCCACTCGGACGTAGAAGCGGCCCTGTGTCGGCGCATCCTCGACCAGCGTCGAATCGTCGCCATAGGTGGGATAATATTGCTCTGAATTGAGACGGCGCAGCAGCTGGCGCGGATCCTTGCGATCTATGTTTGACAGCAGATCCTGCACCAGGGCCTCGCCCGTATCGAGCGCAGCAGTCATTTCCCAATCGCCGCCCAGCGGACCGTTGGCGTAAAAGGCCGCGCGGCCAATCGCATAGTCGCCGTCCGCCAGCGTCGATCCGCTGACATCCTGCGCGGGGCCGCTTGCCCAGCTTGTGCCGATCGTCACTTCACCTTGACCGACGATGAACCAGTCATCGCTATCGCTGGTGACATTGCGCAGAGCGGCGAAACGCATTTCCTCATCATCGCCGATGGCGATCATGATTGTTTCGGTGCCCTCAGGCACGATCTGCTCGCTGACGAAGCGGCCGTTGTCATCGACAGGGACGATCTGTTCTCCGACGCGGACGATATCCGTTTCGGGTGCGGCATTGCCGGTCACGGTGACGGTGACAGTGCGGGGCTGGCGAATGGTGCGGGTCGCGGCTTCGTCTTGCGTCCCGAACAGGGGGCGGCTGGGGGGAGCATCGGCTGCCGGACGCTCGTCGAGCACCGTCAGTTCCTGCGCTTCGGTCTCGTCGAACTGGCCTTCGCTGTCGAAGACGCGCAAGACGTAGAACATCTCCTGCTGGGTATCGTCACCGACCATCCAGCGCGCGAAACCGTTTTCGCCAACCGCGATGGTTTCAACAGGCTCACCCGACGGACTCATGCCCGCTTCGAAAATGCGGATTTCGCTGCGCACGATCAGAGCCGGATAATTGGTATAGGAAACGAAAGTTGCCTCGTCTCCACGCACCACGATGCGGACGCTTTCTGCAAGGCCGACGGCCAGGACCGGATCGATCTGACCAGAGTCCACGCGCACTTCGATATCATGATCGAACACGAGAGCGCTGTCGCTTTGCTGCTCGCCCGTGCTGATAGTGAGCCCGTCTTGCGGATCGGCATGCGCCATCGCCGGGGTTGCAAGCGTCAGGATTGCAAGACCCGAAACGCCCGACATAAGCCTTGCCGCTTTGGTGGAGGAGATTGTCATCTTGGTCATTGCCCTAACTCCCCCGTCTCGGCCGCTGTGGCGCTGGTTGCATTCACCTGGATGACCGGATCGGGCCCATCCCATTGCGTGTCGAAAATCGTCTGCAGCTGCGTGCTGATCATACGGAGGCGGGCCTCCACCTGCTCTGGCGTGTCGCCGGGGGCGATCGTGTAATTCGCGCGCACAACTAGCGATCTTGGATCGCCATCGCTTGCGAGTGCTTGCATCCGGGCGAGCACGTCCGGATTGAGCGATCCGTCAGTGGCAAAGGCGCGCGCATCGATCTGCAGTGTGATTACGTCGGCCTCTGCAATGCCGAAATTGAGCTCGCTCATCTTACCGCGCGTCAGGCGGATGGAGCGCGGATTGTCATGCGTGACAGAATAGCCCTGCGGGAGCGTGCGCTCATCCAGGCGCAGCACATAGTTGGAGCCTATGCGCGCATCGGGCACGGCAGCGCAGGTGATGTGATAGCGACCATATTCGTCGGTTGTTATCAGCTCACCATTGACAGTCGCGAGGCGGATTGACGGTACGCCCGGCTCGCCTTCATCCTGATAGCCATCGCCATCGTAGTCTTCGAAAACCTGTCCGATAAGCTCTGCACAGTCGAACACGGTGCTGGGCACAACCTGAATGGTCGCCGTGCCGCGATTGGAAATTTCGCTGCCATCGAAGCCGTTCTCGGCAACGCCGGTATTGACCAGCTGTCCTTCGGTGACTCCCGCGCCCACAAGAAGAACGAGTTCGTAAGTGACGGAGCTACCCGCCGGGATGACCTGATCGGTCCAGACAAGCTCGCGATTGCCATTGGCCAGTTCAGGCTCTGCCGCGACACCGTTCACTCGTGCACTGCCTAGCACATAGGTCATGCCCGCGGGCAGAACATCGATCACATCCACATCGGCGCGGCGGAACGTTTCTTCGTTGCGCACGGTGATTTCGTAGGGAACCAGATCGCCCACGCTGGCTGAGCGGCGGGTCGATGTCTTGGTCACGATGAGCCCGTCGCGCGACAGGAATGGGTCGAGCGGCAAGTGGTTGAAAATGATATCGGGATCGCCGTTTTGCAGGCGGAAACTGATGAAATATTCCGGGTCGCTTTCGATTGGTATATTCGCCGAATTGCCGATCGTCACAGGTGATCCAAGTCCGGTCGGATCGAAGGGACCCGGCTGTGGCGGCAGGATCGAGGAGGTAAAGCTGAATCCGGCAGGCGGGGTGACGCGGATCGCATATTCGCTCTCGCCAAGAGGGCATGCCGCAGCAGCGCCCGGCACGATGTCGAAGCGGTAGGCACCGGATGCGCCGGTAGTCTGATTGCTTTGGGATGCATCGATATAGCAATCGTCCGGCAGCGGATTGCCGCTGCGATCTACGAGCGTCAGGACAGCGCCAGGGACGGCAGTGCGCGCGACGGAATCGTAGACGATGCCGGACGGATCGATGGGCAGGTTCTGGTCCGGCAGGGAGGATGCCACATCAAGGCGAACATTCTCGATCTGCTCGTAAACGACGCCGGTTTCCGGATCGCGGAACTTGATCGTGTAATCCACGCCGCCCGATAGGCCGGTAAATTCGTAAAAACCGTTCTCATCGGTGACGATCGAACCGATCAGCGTATCGCCATCGAACAATTCGACGATCCAGCCGCCAAGGCGCGTATCGCCGTCATCGAGATCGCGGTCGCCATCCTGGTCTCGGAAAACTGTGCCCGAAAGCGTGCTGTCCGGAGCCACGACTTCGATCGTGACCGTAGCAATTTCGCAATTGGTCGGCGCATCGATCTGGCAGATCTGGTAATCGAAGGAGTAGTCGCCCGAGCCCGTTCCTGGCGCAACACCGACATCGCCCGTTACCGGGTCGAAAGTGATGCCGGTAGGCAAGGCCGATCCCGGCGCCAGCGAGACGACGGTAGTGTTTGCGGCTGCTGGATTTCCATCAATAGTATCACCACCAAAGACATTGAGAACACCGGCCTGGCCGGTATTGCCATTGATATCGAAAGCGCTGTCATCGACCGCGATGATGGTCGCCAGCAAAACGTCCTCATCCGTCGCGGTATTGTCTGCAGTATTGGCGTCGATGGCACCCCCGCCGACTGAGACAGTGGCCGTGTTGGACACGTCCCCTGCCAGCAGTGCGGCGGGTGTTGCCACCGCGAGGAAAGGCAGGATGCTGGTGAGCATCCGCGCAAGCGGCAAGCTTGGCAAACCCAGATTGTTTTGAAGGGAATACATGAGCTTGTTGCCTATGCCTTTGCCTGTTCCTCGCACTTGGCCTTAGTTGACCGAGCAGCTGTAGGTGATGGTCACATTCTGGTTCGCACCGATGGTGCCCAGCGTGATGCCCGCACCCTGCAGATCGCCAACTTCTGGCGTTCCAGCCGGTGCACCTGCCGGAGCCGTGCCGCCGAATGTGATCGTACCGTTTGCAGGGCAGCTGAGGCCTGGTCCCGGAGTATCCGTGACAAGTGCGCCAACCGCTGCATCCGGACCCGCATTGGCCACGGTCAGGACGTAGGTGACGGTATCGCCCGAGCGGACTTCGGTGACGTTGTTGGTCTTCGCGATCGAGAGGTTGACCACTGCGCCCACTACGACGGTGGCAATTGCGGTATCGCAATTGTCAGGGTCGGCAGTTTCACAGATCTGATACTCGACACTGTAGGTACCAGGGGTCGCGCCGGAAGGCACAGTGAGCGTGCCGTCGGCATTTATCGTAACACCCGTCAGCCCGTCATCGTTCACGATGGTCGGGATCACTGCAGTGTCCGCGAACGTAGCGCCATTCAGCGTGTCGTTGGGGAAGACGCTCGCCGTGCTGCCGCCGGTCGAGGGGATGGACGTGCCGGAGAAGTCATTGTTGTTCGCAATGATGCTGTTGATGACAGTGACCGCTTCGGTGAGGTCATCGCCGACGGTGCTCGGATCGCTTTGATCGCCAGCCGCCGCCGTGGTGACGTTGGTGATCGTATTGCCCTCCTGGCCCACATTGACAGTACCCTCAAGCGTCAGCGTCGCGCTTTCGCCGTTGAGAAGCGTGCCGACAGACCAGACACCGGTTCCCGCTGCATAGGTGCCACCCGATGCACTACCCGTGGCGGTGATGCCGCCATTATTGGCAGTCGCGGTGAGGCCAGCAGGCAGTACGTCGGTGAGCGAGACATTGGTCGCGGTATCGCCGCCATTGTTTGTGACGGTGATTTCGAAAGTCACCGTATCGCCTACACCCGGCTCTGCAGTGCCCGATGCGAGGACTTTGACGGTCTGCAGGTTTGCAACACCGCCAACCACAATAGTGGCAATGGCCGTATCGCAATTGTCCGTGTCTGCCGCTTCGCAGATCTGGTAGACCACATCATAGGTGCCCGGTGTCGAGCTGGCAGGCACGCTCAGCGTACCGTCCGCATTGATGGTGATACCCGTCAGGCCATCTTCATCGATGATAGTCGGGATCACCGCAGTATCAGCAAAGGCTGCGCCATTCAGCGTATCGTCGCTGAAGACGCTTGCAGTATCGCCGCCGGTCGACAGGATAGGCGTGCCCGAGAAATCATCGTTATTCGCGATGATCGTGTTGATGACGGTGACGCTTTCATCCAGATCGTCGCCGCCTGCTTCGGGATCGTTTTGATCGCCGGTGGCCGCAGTGGTTACGTTGGTGATTGTGTTGCCTTCTTGGCCGGCATCCACCGTACCTTCAAGCGTCAGCGTAGCGGTTTCGCCGTCAAGCAGCGTGCCGATGGTCCATACACCGTTGGTGGCATTGTAGGATCCGCCCGTCGAACTGCCGGTGCCTGCAACGCCGCCATTGTTCGCGGTCGCAGTGAGGCCAGCGGGCAGGGCATCTGTCAGCGTGACATTGGTTGCCGTATCGCCGCCATTATTGGTGACGGTGATGGAGAAGGTAACGGTATCGCCAACCGCGGGTTCTGTCGTGCCGGAGCCGAGAACCTTAATCGTCTGCAAGTCTGCCACGCCGCCGACCAGGATGGTCGCAATGGCCGTGTCGCAGTTCGTTGTGCCGGCTTCGCAAAGCTCATATTCGACATTGTATGTTCCGGGGGGTGTGCCTGCTGGAATCGTGATTGTGCCATCGGTCCCGATAGTGACGCCGGTCAGACCGTCATCATCGACGATAGTCACGTCTACGGCCGAATCTGCAAACGCAGCGCCGTTCAGTGTGTCATTGACAAAGACTGTCGAAGTCGCACCGCCTGTCGAAAGGATCGGCGTGCCGGTGAAATCATCGTTCTCCGCAACGACAACCGCAAGCAGCGTGTCAGTGTCGGTCGCGCTATTATTGCTCGTGTCCGTGTCCGTGGCACCCGGGGGCGCGGCCACCGTCGCGGTGTTCTCCACGTCCTGCGCATAGGCAGCGCCCGGGATAGCAACGGCAATGAAGGGAATCGCACTTGTCAGCATCCGGCCCATTGGCAGGCGCGGGATGGCGGCAATATGCGGGGCTACGCGAAAGTCCTGTGTTTGAGTCATCATTTTAATTCACCTGGCAAGAGTAAGTGAGAGTGGTCGATTGACCGGTCGAGAGCGTGCCGAGAGCAATTCCCGACCCGGTTAAATTTCCGATTGTGAAGGTCCCTGGGGGCACACCGTCTCCCGCAATCGAAACGAGATCGTTTGGATCGCAGGAAAGCTGCGCGTTGGGGGCGTCGGTAACGATGGCGCCTTCGATGTCGTCGCCGCCATTGTGGGACACCGTAATGGTGTAGGTAGTCGTCGAACCGGAGAAGACTTCGGAAGTGCCGTTCGTTTTCGCGACTGAAAGGTCTGCCTCAGTCGCGGATGTCAGGACCAGTTCCGTCGTGATCGGACGGTGATTGCAGCCTGAGGAAATCCCGACCCTGTCACCCAATGTCGCATCGCTGCGGGTGTTGTTGAAATACAGGATTCGTCCGAAGGCGAAGCCGGGACCCGTCGTGATATCGTCATCGGTTGCTATGAGGAACGGATTGGTCGGATATGTGAAGGGCGTCGCGTCATTGGTACCCACGCCGATACCGGCGATAACCGATGATCCAGAAGGCGCTGTGACGGTTGGCAATTGAAGGTTGCCGCCAGCCGTTCCGCCGGGAGGAGTGCCGGATCCGATACAACCGGTGTTGAAACTGGCGCTTGTGGGGATCCCCCCTTGGTCGACATTACGGAAACTGGTGAATGACACCGCAGCACCCATGCCGTTGGCGTTGCTGCTGCTAAAGCCGTTGGAGCCATAGCGAAGTTGGATCGTGACACTGCCGGTTGCAGGAAGATCGCTTTCTTGAAAAACGGCGACCGTCATCTTGTTGGCTTTGGAAAGCGTGGTGACGGAGTTTGTCGCGCGCCCGATAATGCGGCCTGTCCGGCCGTTCAGGGCAATTTCGTTCAGCTCGACGACTGTGTTGAGGAAGTATTCATGATAGACGATGACCACTACGGCGCGCTCATTCCCGGGGCCCGGATCGAACGTGAAATTGATCGTATCTTCGTTCGCACCGCCACCATTGGTAAGGTTCTGCGCGCGGTGCTTCGTCAGAATATTATTGGTTTCGATAACCTGCGCCGATGCGGGGACTGCAAGAAATGAAAGCGCGAGGACGCACAGCAGCACTGCGAGGTAACGCGCTGTGGCAAAAACCCCCGTCTGCTGCCTATCATCTCCGACCTTGGCAAAAGCCATTTGTCATCACCTGCATTGAGTCCAAGTTCAGGATCTCCGCGCAGGTGCAGCCGAGCTAAGGCGTTAACCATGAGCTTCATCGCATCTACGTAAAGTTCCTAGGCCGGGAATGAAGGTTATTGGTTAATAAACAGTAACGAGCGCACGAAATTTAATGCACCTTACTGAAAGGTTGTCAGTGCGCCTTGGATCGAAGCGATATGTATTCAAGACGCAAAAAAGGGCCCGAACCGCTCAGGTTCAGGGCCCTTTGAAGTACGCTCAGCGTTCGGAGAGATCAGAACGCGTAGCGGGTTGAAAGCTGGATCTTTTGCAAATTGCCGGAGCGGCCATCTTCGAGCTGTCGCTCGGCATACATATACTCGATCCCGACATCGAGGCGCGAGACCGGCGAGTAGACGAGGTTGACGAAGGCGTTCCAGCTTTCGTCGGTCACTTGGTTGCCTGTCAGCATCACCGGGTTGTCAGCCCGGAAGTACGAACCGGCGATCGTTGAGCGCAGATTGTCATCCCAGAAATGGCGGAAAGCTGCAAAGCCCGAATAGGTGAAAATCGGATCAAGATTGCCGTCGAGATCAAGCGCAGCATCGTTCACGATATTGAGGCCGATATAGCGGCCAAGGCCATCGCCGACGGTGCCCATAAAGCGGAAATCATCCCGCTCACCAATGCCGATACGACCTGAAAGGCTCAGCCCGTAGCCAAGCGCAGAATCGTCACCCATGCCAAAATCGTCATCGGCAATATTCAGACTGCGGACGATGCCTGCGGCCGTTAGCGAAACGCCATCACCGGCATAATTATAGCGGACCACCACATCCGGCATGGTGTCGTCGCCGGCAAGCAATCTGCCGCCAGTTGGCGTCGTTACAACCGTTTCGGGTTGCTCGACGGCAACCTGCAAGCCGCCATTGGTATACCGAACCATGGGCTGGCGATCGAAGACAGTGCCCGGCGTCGTGCCGATAAAGTCCATCGATTCAGGGAGCGCGCCAACGTTCTGGAACGTCGACCATGTCTGGCCAAGCAGCCAATCGCCATAAGTTAGGTATGCCTGCCGCAGGCGCGGTTCGTAACTGTTTGAAATCCGCTCGTCCCCGCCAGGGGTGACCATGAAGTCGATTTCGATATGGGAGCGCAGCGGGGTGCCTGTGCCCACGTCGGTTGAGGTGCCGAAGGTCACGCGCGTCTGGCGCGCAGAGAAGTCGGTGTCCCACCCTGATGCCTCACCGCCGACCGGAATCGCGCCAGGGATCAGGAAGTCTCGCGTGATCGAGCCATCGGGCAGCTGTCCGCCACTGGTGCGCAGCGAGAGTGCATCGAGCTTGACGTAGCCGCCGAGCGTGAACCGGGTATTGCCGATGCCAAAGCCATCGCGGTCCTGCTCTTCGCTAACCGTTTCGACCTGCGCGGCAAGATCTGCCTGTTCGCCGCGCATCTGGGTGGTTTCTGCCATTACCAGATCGGCAGTCGCGGCAATGTCCGCCTGTTGCTGCGCGTCAATATCCTGCTGCGCATCGAGCCGCTCGACAAGTCCTGACACCAAAGCCTCCAACCGGTCCAGCCGGTCTTCAATGCTGGCTTCCTGCGCCAACGCGGTCGCCGGCATGAGGCATGATGCGCCGACCAGAGCAGCGCAAAAACCTTTGCGAAAATTGAATGTCTGCATGATACCCTCCCAATCTCTTTTATTGGAACGGGTTGTCGCTCCGATCATGGGATGGGCACAATTAGCCTAACGTATTACGACCTATGTCTGAGTCAGCCGCTCGCCTGCGATGCTTTAGGCTCGCGCAAAAATGGGAGGTCTCCAAAATGAGCACTATCGTTCAGCATCCATCGCCCCCGGCTAGCGCCAATTGCACTCCGGCAGAATATGACGCGCATTATCAGCGCTCTATCGACGACCCGGATGGTTTCTGGCTTGAGCAGGCAGAGCGGCTGGACTGGATGACCAAGCCAACCAAGGCAGGCGAGTGGTCTTTCGATCCTGCCGAAATCACCTGGTATGCCGATGGCTCGCTCAACCTTTGCCACAATGCAGTTGACCGCCACTTTGAGACGCGCGGCGACCAGACCGCCTTCATTTTTGAGCCGGACGATCCTGCAACCCCGGGCCGAAGCCTGACCTATCGGGAGCTGCACACAGAAGTCGTGCGGATGGCGAATGCTCTGAAAGCAATTGGGGTCTCGAAGGGGGACCGGGTCACGCTCTATATGCCGATGATCGTGGAGGGCGCAGTCGCAATGCTCGCCTGCGCGCGGCTGGGGGCGATCCACTCGGTGGTGTTTGGCGGTTTCTCTCCGGAAGCGCTCGCGGGCCGGATCGAGGCTTGTGAAAGCCGCTTCGTCGTGACCGCAGACGAAGGCCTCCGAGGCACCAAGCGCGTGCCGCTGAAGGCCAATGTCGATGCCGCGCTGGAGTTTGACGGTGTCGATGTCTCAAGCGTGCTTGTCATCAAGCATACAGGCGGCGCGATCGAGATGAAGGAAGGCCGCGATCACTGGTATGCCGATGTCGCCAGCGATGATGAGTGCCCCTGCGCGGAAATGAACGCGGAAGACCCGCTGTTCATCCTCTACACCAGTGGCTCAACCGGAAAGCCGAAGGGGGTTTTGCATACCACCGGCGGCTATGCGGTATGGGTGGCGACCACTTTCCATTTCACGTTCGACTACCAGCCGGGTGAAGTCTTCTGGTGCAGCGCCGATATCGGCTGGGTGACCGGGCATAGCTATGTGACCTATGGCCCGCTCATCAATGGTGGCACCAGTGTGATTTTTGAAGGCGTCCCGAACTATCCCGATCACGGCCGCTTCTGGGAAGTTATCGCCAAGCACCAGGTCAACATCTTCTACACCGCGCCAACGGCGATCCGCGCGCTGATGCGTGAAGGCGATGATCATGTGACAAAGCATGATCGCTCGAGCCTGCGCATTCTCGGCACAGTAGGAGAGCCGATCAATCCTGAAGCATGGCGCTGGTATTACGAGGTGGTTGGGGAAAGCCGCTGCCCCATCGTCGATACTTGGTGGCAGACCGAGACGGGCGGCCACATGATCACAACGCTTCCCTATGCCAGCGACATGAAGCCGGGCAGCGCCGGCAAGCCCTTCTTTGGCGTGCAGCTGCAATTGGTCGACAACGACGGCAACGTTCTGGAAGGCGCGAATGAGGGTAATCTGTGCGTCACCGCAAGCTGGCCCGGGCAGGCGCGCACTGTTTACGGCGACCATGATCGCTTCATTGAGGCCTATTTCAGCACATTCAAAGGCAAGTATTTCACCGGGGACGGCTGCCGTCTGGACGGAGACGGGTTCTATTGGATCACAGGCCGCGTTGACGATGTGATCAATGTGTCCGGCCATCGAATGGGGACGGCCGAAGTTGAGAGCGCGCTTGTGCTGCATCCCGCCGTCGCAGAGGCGGCAGTCGTGGGATATCCGCACGATATCAAGGGGCAGGGCATTTATTGCTATGTCACCACGATGGAGGGCGTGGACGAAACGGACGAGCTTTACGCTGAGCTGCGCGCGCATGTTCGCAAGGAAATCGGACCGATCGCAACGCCCGATCATCTGCACTTTACCGACGGCCTGCCGAAGACGCGTTCGGGCAAGATCATGCGGCGCATTCTGCGCAAGATCGCGGAGAATGATTACGGCTCGCTTGGAGACACATCGACGCTGGCCGATCCGTCATTGGTGGACAGGCTGATAGAAGGGCGGCAGAACCGCTGAGCAATGACAGAGCGGATCATCATCGCAGACGACCATCCGCTGTTTCGTGCAGCGCTCGGCCATGCGGTCGCGAGCGTTTGGCCCGATGCCACGGTAATCGAAGCCTCCAGCGCTGGCGAAGCGCGTGCGGCACTGGCTGAACCCGCCGAATGCCTGCTGCTCGACCTGCATATGGAAGACTCCAATGGGCTCAGCGTCCTCATGGACGTGCGGCAGGATTATCCCGCCGTCCCGGTGGTGATAGTGTCGGCCAGTGAAGAGCCTCGCGTCTATAGCGCAGCAGCGCAGCTAGGCGCGGCGGCATTCATACCGAAATCCGCCAGCCTACCGGTCCTGCGCGAAGCACTTCAGGCGGTGCGCGAAGGCGACAATTGGTTTCCCGATACAGGCGATGAAGTCGAAGACGATGATCTGGCGCGGATCAGCTCGTTGACACCAGCGCAGCGCCGCATCCTGGAACACATGCGAGCAGGCTTGCTCAACAAGCAGATCGCTTATGAGCTATCGATCAGCGAGGCGACGGTGAAAGCGCACATCACTGCCATTTTCCGCAAGCTGAATGTGATCAGCCGGACGCAGGCGGCGATGCTGGCCGCGAAACTCGACGTCGATCAGCCCGCGGCGGACTCCACGACGTCCTGATCCTCGTCCGCTGACCGAGCGGCTAGCGCGCTGGCGATGAGCGAGCGAAGAGCTGCGGGCGCGGCGGGTTTGAGCAGCCGGTGCGCGCCAATTGCCTTGGCAGCCGCTACGGTTTCATCGCTGGCCTCGGCCGTGTGCAGGATGACTGCGGGTCGCTCACCCCAAGCTACACACAGCTGTTCATAGACCTCAGTCCCCAGCACATCGTCATCGAGCTGGTAATCCAGCAGGATGAGGTCAGGAGCGTCAAATGAGCACTCCAGGGCGGTAATGAAGTCCGCGGCATCGCACACTTCAAGCTGCCAGCGCTCCAGCAGCGCGCGCGCCGCCTGCCGCGCGCCTTCCTCATTGTCGATCACCAAAACATTCGCACCATCGAGATTGGCGCCTTTCTTACGGCCAGTGATTTTGCGCGGCGCCGCGGCCCAATACTCCACCGGCATATAGAGGGCAAAGCAACTGCCGCGGCCCTTTTGCGATTTGGTCTCGACATGCAGGCCAAGGAGATCGGTAATCCGCCGGACGATGGCGAGGCCGAGGCCCAGCCCTTCGCGGTCGCTGGCCTCCGCACGCTGGAATTCACCGAAAACGCGTCCGATGTCATCTTCGGCAATTCCGCGTCCGGTATCGTAAACGCACAGCGCGATGCCTTCCGCGCGCCGTCGTACCCCAATCAATACTCCCCCGCTCTGCGTGTAACGCACGGCATTGCTGACGAAATTGCGAAGGACGCTGGCGAGCAGTGCGCGATCGGTCTGCACCCAAGCGCGCGTTTTTACGTGGCGCAGCGTAATGCCTTTGGCTTCCGCCTGTACGGTGAATTCGCGCGCGATTTCGGTGAGCACATCATCGAGCGGGATAGACGCAAATTGCGGTTCGATTCCGCCACCGTCCAGCTTGGAGATGTCGAGGAGCGCGCGAATAAGCCGGTCGGCAGACGCAATCGAACCATCAAGGTCGCGCACGAGTTTGTGCGAAGGATTGTCCGCTCCCAGTTCCTCACCCAGCGCAGAGGTGAAAAGCCGTGCGGCGTTCAGCGGCTGGATGAGGTCGTGGCTGGCAGCAGCCAGGAATCGCGTCTTCGAACGCGTCGCTTTTTCCAGCGCCGCATTGGCATCGCTCAGCTGCGCTGTGCGCTCGGCAACCTTTTCTTCCAGCGCCTGTTCGGCACGGCGGTCCGCCGTCACATCGGTGTAGGAGGTGACATAGCCGCCGCCGGGAGCCGGATTGCCGACGATCCGCATGATCGTGCCATCGGCCTGTTCGCGCTCTATCCGGTGCTGGCGACCGGCACGCATATGTTCGAGCCGTTTTTCGACTTCCTCTGCAATTAATTCTTCGGGCACATCGCCGCGCCGCAGGTTCCAGGCGATCAGTTGGGCGATAGGCGTGCCCACGGTGGCAGCTTCTGGAGGCATTCCAAACATGCTGCGATATCGGTTGTTCCAGGCGACCAGGTTCATGTCCGCATCCACCACGGCCACACCCTGTTCGATGTTCTCGATGGCGAGCTGCAGCAGATCGGCGTTGAAAGTGAGCTTGCGGCTGGCTTCGTCCATCATGGCCACGACATCGGCGAGCGGGACGGGCTCTCCGCCAGACCAGGACGAAACCAGCATGCGGGACGATGATGATCCCACAACCCCGGCAATGGTGCGCTCTGCCATGGCCATCACCAGATCGTCGGCCGGATCGCCGTCCCGGTAAGGCGTGGGCAGCGCGGCGATGGCGGCGTTGGCGCGTTCGCTACCTACGATCTGGGAAAGCAGGAGGCGAATGTCGGCAACGCGCTTGCGGGTGACGAAGTTGACGTTCTGTCCCGGTCCTCCGCTCGGAACGAATGCTGCCGCCTGCGCCGCATCGACAAGAGTTGGTGCGGCGAGAGTGGAGGCGAGCCAATAGACGAGCGTATTCGCGCCGAGGCTCAATAAGCTTCCAGAGACCAGCGTGTCCGGATGGATCTGTATTAGAGGCGCTTCGCCCGTCATCGCCGGAATGATCAGCAGGATTAGCCAACAGGCGAAACCTGTGACCAATCCCGCCAGCATACCAGCCTTGTTGCCGTGCCGACTGACCATGCCCAACACGAGACCGGGAGTGAATTGCGCTGCGGCTACAAAAGCTAGGATGCCCATTCCGGCAAGGCTAACTCCGCGGCCGAAACCGAGATAAACGAGATACGCCATCGCCAGCAGACCTGCGATCACAAGGCGTCGCACCAGCAGCAGTCGTCGGGCCAGCAGCGATCGATCACCGCCGCCGCGCAATTGCTGGCGGAGCAGCACCGGAGCCAGCAGATCGTTTGTAATCATCGTAGAAAGCGCGACGCTGGCGATCACGATCATGCCGGTAGAGGCAGACAGTCCGCCGATAAAAACAAGCAGCGCCAGCGCATCGCTTCCCATCGCCAAAGGCAGCGCCAGCACTATCATGTCGCGTGGCACGTCCGCTGGCAGGGTGGCCGTCCCGGCGAGCACGATCGGGATGATAACAATCGCTGTAAGAGCCAGATAGGCGGGAAAGACCCAGCGCATGGCCGGCGTCATTTTGTCCGTGGGCGCTTCGACAAAAATCATATGAAACTGGCGTGGCAGGCACAGCGCGGCGCAGGCGGCCAGCAGTGTCAGAATGCCGAAGCGGAGATCGATCTGCTCAGCGCGAAAGACCTGTGCAGCCTCAACCGTGCGAAACTCCGCGCCCAGCAACAGCGCAGCAGCGACAGCCACCGCGATCAGCGCCACCAGCTTGACGACGGCCTCGATCGCGATGGTGAGCACCAGCCCGGCATTATCGCCCGCCCGGTCGGCTCTGCGCGATCCGAAGATAATGGCGAATACGGCCATGGCGGATGCCACCATGAAGACGATTTCGTCCAATTCGATGCTGGCAGTCATGCTTTCATCGAGCGCAGAAAGCGACGCGCCGACAGATCGCAATTGCAGCGCCATGTAAGGAAGAGAGCCGAGCGTCGCGATAATGGTGACGAGCGCTGCAACGCTCGCGCTTTTGCCATATCGCGCGGACAGGAAGTCGGCGATGGAGGTGGAATGCTGCGCCTGTGATCGGGCAAGCACGCGCCCGATAAATCTGTGCCCCAGCGCGAAGACCAATATCGGGCCAAGATAGATGGGCAGGAATTGCCAACCTGCATTCGCGGCTGTCCCAACGCCGCCGAAGAATGTCCAGCTGGTGCAGTAGACCGCCAGCGACAGCCCGTAGATCCAGCCCGATGATTTTGCCCGTCCGGCATCATCCGCAGCATCGCGGCGCGCGGCGATCCAGAACAGCAGCCCCAGATAGAGGGCGCTGGCGATGATGGCGCTCGCAAAGAGCATGCGGCCGTCCTCTCCCCTTGAGGATTCAGGCTAGCGCGGTGTCACAAATTTGCAAAGCGAAAGGGGCGACACCTCTCGGCGCCGCCCCTCTCCGGGTTCAACCTAAATCGGGTTTAGTGTGCGTGGGCTTCGCCCGCGCCGCGGGGTACGCGGATGCTGTCCACCAGCTTGCGCACATCGCTTGGCGTGCGGCCCGTCATCTTGGCCACCACGATGGCGACAGCGAAGTGCAGCAGCATGCCGACTACGCCAATGCCTTCGGGCGAGATACCGAACAGCCAGTTCTCGGCCACATTCGCCGCCGGGTTCATCAACTTGAAGTAGAAGATGTAGCCGAAGGTGAAGGCAAGGCCACTGACCATACCGGCAATCGCGCCTTCCCGGTTCATGAACTTCGTAAAGATGCCCATGAAGATCGCCGGGAACAGGCTGGCCGCAGCCAGACCGAAGGCGAAGGCGACCACCTGCGCCACCCATCCTGGCGGATAAATGCCGAGGTATCCTGCGACCAGGATTGCCGCCGTTGCCGCAATACGCGCTGCGAGCAGCTCTCCTTTCTCCGAGATATTCGGCCGGAAGGTGGATTTCAGCAGGTCGTGACTGACAGAGCTTGAGATCACCAGCAACAAGCCGGCCGCTGTCGATAGTGCAGCCGCAAGGCCGCCAGCTGCCACCAGAGCGATCACCCATCCCGGCAGATTGCCGATTTCCGGATTGGCGAGCACCATGATGTCGCGGTCGACATAAACCTCGTTCTCACTGTCGGTAACAGGCGCATTGGTGACTACGCGTTCGCCGAAATCGCCGGTCGCGCCTTCGTCGAACACCGGAGCGCCTTCAAACGCATCGCCAGCGCGGTACTGCATGACGCCGTCACCGTTCTTGTCCTGCCAGGCGATCAGATCATTGGCTTCCCAATTGGTGAACCATTCAGGAGCATTCTCATAGCTCGTCTGGTCGACCGTCTCGATGAAGTTGATCCGGGCGAACGCGCCGACAGCCGGAGCCGTGGTGTAGAGAAGGGCGATGAACAGCAGCGCCCAGCCCGCCGATTTGCGCGCATCCGATGCCTTGGGCACCGTGAAGAAGCGCACGATCACGTGGGGCAAGCCCGCCGTGCCGACCATCAACGCGAGTGTGATGCAGAACACGTCGATCATCGACTTGCTGCCATCGGTATACGCGCCGAAGCCCAAGTCCTGTAAGACCAGATCCAGCTTTTGCAGCACGTATAATCCGGACCCGTCGTTCACTTCGGATCCCAGCCCGATCTGCGGGATCGGGTTGCCGGTGATCATGAAGCTGAGGAAGAAGGCCGGAACCATATAGGCGCAGATCAGCACGCAATATTGCGCCACCTGCGTATAGGTGATGCCCTTCATCCCGCCGAGCACGGCGTAGATGAACACGATGCCCATGCCGATGATAACGCCCCAGAAGATCGAGACATCGAGGAAGCGTGAGAACACGATTCCCACGCCGCGCATCTGGCCTGCGATATAGGTGAAGCTGATGAAAATCAGGCATATGACCGCGACAACGCGCGCAGTCTTCGAATAATACCGCGTGCCGATGAAATCGGGCACGGTGAATTGTCCGAATTTGCGCAAGTATGGCGCGAGCAGCAGAGCGAGCAGCACATAGCCGCCGGTCCAGCCCATCAGGTAGACAGACGCATCATAGCCGAGGAACGCGATGAGGCCCGCCATCGAGATGAAGCTGGCCGCTGACATCCAGTCAGCCGCTGTTGCCATGCCGTTGACGACCGGATTCACCCCGCCCCCGGCAACATAGAATTCCTTGGTCGAACCTGCGCGGCTCCAGATGGCGATGCCGATATACATCGCAAAGCTGAGGCCGACGAAGATGTAAATGAGGGTTTGTGTTTCCATGATCTCCTCCCTCAATCGTCAAGGTCGTATTTGCGCTCGAGCGAGCGCATTTTGACGACGTAATAGAGAATGAGCAGCATGAAGACGTAGATCGAACCCTGCTGCGCGAACCAGAAGCCGAGCGGATATCCGCCGAGCATGAACTGATCGAGCCAGTCGCGGAACAGAATGCCCGCTCCGAAAGACACGATGAACCAGATGCTCATCAGTGAAACCAGCAGGCGTATATTGTCCCGCCAGTAAGCGGACTCATTGGCGGACGTTGTCTCGCCAGTATCGGGTGGTGTGTTTTTAGCCATTATCCCCTCCATTTTCTCCGAGCAGCCAAAGGCGGCAGCTTGCCCGGAAGGCTATGCGTCCCGGTGAGGCGAGGGGAGAGCGACTTTAGTATGAGAGCTTCAGCGCAGCCGCTCGAGCCGTGAAATTCGCGTGTCTGCGGGCATTCTGCTGAGCTGTGCGAGAAACAATTCGGCTGCTGCCAGCGCATCGCTCAGCGCATCGTGAGCCGCGTATACAGGCAGGCCGTAGCGTTTGCGAGTCGGGCCGAGGCGATAGGCTTCGGCACCGACCAAGTCTGGCGATAATTCCCGCTCCAGCGCCAGCGTGCAGACAGACCGGATGGGAATTTTGGCTCCCCACAGCTTGCGGGTCGCACTCTGAAGCGCGGCAGTATCGATACTCGCTCCGTGCGCCACGACAATGCGACCACCCGCTGCGGCGAGTAAAGTCGTCAGCACATCTGCAAGCGGCTGTCCGCCGGCGGCGCGCTGTTCGCCAATTCCATGGATCGTCACCGCTTCCTCATCTAGCGTAGCGTCACTGCGAATGTCACGGGACACGGCGCCATCCATGGAAACGCCGCTGGATGTGAAGGGAAGCCAACCCGCCTGCAGCAGGTGCGCGTTGTCGCGAAGCCCGTCGAGTTCGAGGTCCAGCGCCAGGAAGCGCATGTCGCTCACCTGCGCGTCAGGTGCGGGCCAAACAGC
The DNA here is from genome assembly GCF_016019885.1 of Aurantiacibacter sediminis. Classification (GTDB taxonomy): domain Bacteria; phylum Pseudomonadota; class Alphaproteobacteria; order Sphingomonadales; family Sphingomonadaceae; genus Alteraurantiacibacter; species Alteraurantiacibacter sediminis. The sequence continues at coordinate 1,001,331 of NZ_JAEANY010000001.1, forward strand.
GGCGGCATAGCTTGAGAGCACAGGATTGTCGCTCATCTCCAACGCTCGCAAAGCCCGTTTGAAGCGCCACTGCCGCAGCATGTCAGGCAATGCCGCCGGCGAGATTGCGACGCAAAGAATCCAGCGCTCCGCGGATCACGCCGAAGGCATCCTTGAGATGATCCCGTTCAAGCGGTGAGAGGGTGGACGGCGCGATCGCATTGTCGGGCGCGTTACCCGCCGCGACCTGCTCCGCCTGATGCCGAATGCGCAACTCGCTTACCAAAGTCATGGCATCGATCAGGCTTTGTGCATCGCCCGAGGCCATACGGCCCTCTCCGGCGATGGCCTGCAACCTCTCCGCAGTGCCCACCGCGACCGATCCGCTGGAGAGGGCGAGCGTTCGCGCTACGTCGATGATCGGCATGATCGCCTGTGCTTTTACGTCAAACACCTTGCTTCCGTCTGCCGCGTCTTCAAGCACAAGGTTGCGGAATATCCCGAGTGGAACTTTGCTGCGCTGTGCGTCGCGGGCGAGATAGCTGCCGAAGATTGAAGACTGCGACGCGAGCAAGATGACATCGGCTCTCAATTCATCAACGAGCTTCGCCTCCCCATGCACGCAGCGCATGTCGAAGAAGATAGTCGCGCGCAAAATCCGGTCTTCATCCGGCCTGTCGATCCAGTCCTCATACCGCCTTCGCCATCCGGTAGCGGTCAACCGTTGTTCCGCATTCTTGGCCATGATGCCGCCCTTGCAATAGACGAAACCGCATTCATCGAGCAGGTCGGAAAGGCGCGTGCCGAGCGCAGCGAAATATGCCTCACCCTCAGCTTCCAATTCGTCTGCAATTACAAGGCCGTTATCCTGATCGGAACCGACCAGCTGCTCCTCGCGCGCCAGCGAACCGAAGACAACCAGCGCGTAGGGAACAGGCGGATCACCAAGTTCAGCCTCGGCAAGTTCTGCGGCGCGGCGATGGGTCGCTTCACCCAAAGCCGAGACGAAACGCATGACATGCCGTGGTGAAAGCCCTTGGCGGACCATGCGCACGAAACTGTCCGGTATTCGGCGCGCGGCAGCGATCAGCGCCTCGGCCGTTTCCGCCCGCGCAATCGCAAGCCCTGCATCGATAGCGTTATGACCGAGATGAGCGAGGATATCGCTGGATGAAATCATTCCTGCCAATGACCCATTCTCGTCCAACAGCGGGACATGACGGAACCCGCCCGATGCCATCAGCGCCATCGCCTCTGCCACGCTGTCATGCGTGTTGAGCGTGCGGGGTTCCGGCGTCATTACGGTCAGCACGGTTTCACCGAAGGGCAGTCCGGGAGCGACAACCCGGTTACGCAAATCCTTATCGCTCAAAATGCCTACCAAATCTGCTCCATCGCAGACGGCAAGCGTGCTCACATCGGCCTGATGCATGATTTGCGCGGCATCGCGAATACTGGCCGTAGGCGCGCAGGTGACAGGCTTTGCACGGCGCATAAGAGTATCGACACGGACGGTGTCGAAGCCGCCTTGCCTTTCCTCTTCTCGTCGGCGCAGGGCATGGCGGATGCGATCGGACTCGTCTTCGGTGAAATGCTCGCGGAAGCGTGGATTTTCATCGCGCAGGCGCAGGAATTCCGCACCGGGCAATGCATAGATCAGCGTATCTTCCAGCGCGATAGTAGTGTTGCGAACCTCTCCGCCGCGCAGGATCGAAGGGTAGGCAAAAGCACTTCCAACACCCAGACGCGCAGTCAGCTCATCGCCCGCAAGCCGAAGTTCTACGGCGCCCGATCGCACGATCAGTAAGCGGTCATTCGTCTTGCCTGCGGTAAGTAATTCGTCGCCTGCGCGGTGATACGTCACAGTGATGCGCCGCGAAATGCGCGCCAGCTCATCGCTGCCGAGCAGATCGAATGGCGGCGATTTCCTGAGAAACCGCGCAATCTCGGCAATCTCCTGCGCCATCGTGACTACATAGCGGACATTTCGCGCACGTGCTTTCAGACTTTGGTGGGAAGAATCTTGGGAATAGCGCCGGTCCGCATCGGCTTTTTTTGACCACGTCCGAAAGCCGCGCTTGCAAATGTCGGAAAAAAGCTTTCACTCTATGGGCACCAATCCCAGTGTGAGCCGTTGGGGCAGGGAAGAGGCGGCTGATTGCCGTTGGATAAGGAAGGGGAGATACCCGAATGAAAATCGATATGCGTCATCTTGGATTGCTTGCCGGTACCGCGCTGCTGGCAGCTTGTGGCGGCAGCGGTGATGAACCCGCGCCTGCAGAGCCAGCTGATACCACAGAAGCTGAAGCGCCTGCCGAAGATACCGCTGATGCAGGCGATGCAGCGCCTGCTCCGGACAATACCGAAACTGTCGATGGTACCACTCTGGCGAATTTCACGGGTGATGCGTCTGCAGGCGAACAGGTTTTCGCACAGTGCGGCGCCTGCCACGTGGTCGAACCGGGTGTGAATCGCATCGGTCCTTCGCTTCACGGCATCGTGGGCAACGAAGCCGGTCAGGTCGAAGGCTTCAACTACAGCCCGGCCAATGCCAATAGCGGCATCGAGTGGACGCCTGAAAAGATGTTTCAATATCTTGAAAATCCGCAGCGGGTGATCCCGGGCACGACGATGACTTTCGCAGGTCTCTCCGATCCGCAGGACCGCGCAGATGTGATCGCTTATCTCGAAAGCACCGAGTAAGCTTCAGTCACAAGACAAAAAAGGGGCGCGAACCAAACACGGCTCGCGCCCCTTTTTGCGTCGTGTTTCGATCAGGCGGCGACCGAACCACGCGCCAGTTCGCATTGAGACCAAATATCGCTCAGCGCGTTGATCAGCCGATCGATATCCCCGTCATTATGGACGGGTGACGGCGTCAGACGTAGCCGCTCTGTTCCCACTGGCACAGTAGGATAGTTAATCGGCTGCACGTAAATGCCGTGATTATCCATCAGCCAGTCACTGATCATTTTGCACTTATGCGCATCGCCCACCATCACCGGAATGATGTGGCTGGGGTTGGGCAGGTGCGGAATGCCGAGCATGTCGAGCTTGCGCCGCACGGTTGCAACCCGGTCTCGCTGCTGCTCGCGCTCTTTACTGCTCACCTTGAGATGCTTGATGCTCGCGCAGGCACCCGCTGCAACGGCAGGGGGAAGAGCGGTGCTGAAGATAAATCCGCTGGCAAAAGTGCGCACGAAATCAACCAGATCGGCACTGGCGGCGATATAGCCGCCCATCACGCCGAATGCCTTGCCCAGCGTTCCCTCGATCACAGTAATGCGGTCCATCAGACCTTCTCGTTCGGCAATGCCACCGCCGCGCTCGCCATAGAGGCCGACTGCGTGGACCTCGTCGATATAGGTCATCGCGCCGTGCTTTTCGCAGACGTCGAGAATTTCGGCGATAGGGGCGATATCGCCATCCATCGAATAGACACTTTCGAAAGCGACGAGCTTGGGCACACCTGCCGGGAAAGCGGACAGGTGCCGATCCAGATCCTCCGGATCGTTATGCTTCCAGATCTTGTACTCGGCGCGGCTGTGGCGAATACCTTCGATCATGCTCGCATGATTCAGCGCATCGGAAAAGACGACGCAGCCCGGAATTTTGCTTGCGAGCGTGCCAAGGCCTGCCCAGTTGGACACATATCCGCTGGTGAAAAGCAGAGCGGCTTCCTTACCGTGCAGATCGGCCAGTTCCTGCTCCAGCAACACATGCTGGTGATTGGTGCCGGAGATATTGCGCGTGCCGCCTGCGCCCGCTCCGCACTGATCGAGCGTCTTGTGCATCGCTTCGAGCACCACAGGGTGCTGGCCCATGCCGAGATAATCGTTGGAGCACCAGACTGTGACGTTCTGCGTGCCATCATTCACATAACGCGTGGCATGCGGGAATGCGCCGCGCTTGCGCTCAATCTCGGTAAAGACGCGGTAACGCCCTTCATCGCGAACGGTCTGCAATTGCTCGGCGAAGAAACCGTCAAAATCCATGATCAAACTTCCCCTCTGGTAATCGGGTTTTGCGCCAGCTTGCTGCGGCGAGAGCGGGGCAGGGCCCAGCCCCACAGCATGCCGTCCCTGAACGGCAAGGCGAGAAAAACGTGTTCGAGTGTGCCGAGCGCGGCGAAGGCGAACAGCAGGCTTGCGCCCACCGCCTCTGCAGTGCCGGCAGGCGAATTGATGGCGACGCTGCCCAGCCAGATGCTGAGCGCTGTCGCGGCGATAATCGAGACGACCAGCGGCCATCCAAGCCGCTGCGGCCCGTAATAGCTTTTTAGATAGGCAAGATGCGGCGGCAGAATGTCCGTCGCCGAGTTCGGCACACCATGAAAGATGTTGAGCTTGGTCGACAAGCGCATCACGTAAAGCAATGCGAACGTTATTGCAGCGAGCTGGTTCGGCGCGTTCCAGGTGAGCGAGATCAGCATGACCGCCGTCAGCGTGAGCGCGATCTCGTGATGCGAGAGCGTGGATGCGGCCTGGCAGAAGCGCTCCCATGCGGAGATACCTTCAGCGCAAGGTTCCTTTCTTGACCCCGATACCGCGCCGGTCAGAAACCCGATTTCCAGCCACGACCAGACAAGGATCGCAGCGCCGAACGCGGCGTAGGCGGCCCAGACGGACACCGAATTCATCGTCAGGAAAACGATGCAAAGTCCGACGATGCCCGCCGCGCCGCCAAGCATTAGGCTGCGTGGAAATGTGCTGCGCTCGCGATTATCGATCCAGGCGACGAGGCCTGTGGCGATGAACCAGATCGCGATGGTCGCCAGAACCGGCAAGATATGGCCGCTCCAACTTACCACGCAGGCTGCATCCGGACGTTTTCGGGCACTTGATTGGGCTTGGTTCGGTGGAAGTACATGCGGGCGAAATTCCATCCCGCGCCCAGCATTCCTTTGATCTGAATCAATTTTCCGAAAATTCCGCCACGTTCCTTGCCCGCCTCGATTGTCTCGCTCGCCTGATATAGCGCTTCCATCTTGGCGCGGAAAGCGGGATCGTCGATGTCGAGCTCCACCGGGAAGACTTGGCGGCTGATCTGGTTGCAGATCGAGAAGACCTTGTAGTCGTAATCGGTCGGATCGATGCCCAGCGCGGCGTGGAACAGCGGCCGATTGTGATCACGCACATACATCGTTGCATAGACCGATAGCAGGAAGAAGCGAATCCACAGCTTGTTGTGGCCTTTCAGCAGCTTCGGATCTGCATGCATGAGCAGGGCGAACGCTTCGCCATGGCGGAATTCGTCATTGCACCATTCTTCGAACCAGCTGAAAATCGGGTGGATCTGCTTGTCCGGATTGGCCGCGAGATGACGGTAGATCGTGATATAACGCGCATAGCCAATCTTCTCCGACAAATAGACCGCGTACCAGATGAACTTCGGCTTGAAGAACGTGTATTTCTTCGTCCGCGTCAGGAAGCCGAGATCGATGCCGATGCCAGCATCCTTCAGGCTTTCATTGATGAAACCTGCATGGCGGCTTTCATCGCGGGCGAGCAGTTTGAACAGCTGCTTCACGTCCGGGTTCTTCGTGCGCTTGGCGATCTCGGCATAGAGCACACAGCCGGAAAACTCGGCCGTGAGCGAACTGACGAGGAAGTCGATCATCTCCGCCCGCAGGCCGGGCTCAAGCTTGTCGAGCGCGCCTTTGAAACTGTCATCCTTCTTGAAGTGCTTCTTGTTGGGATCGCCCTGCATTTCCGCGATCAGCGAGTCCCACTCGCCGCGGACTGAGGACACGTCGATTGCATCCAGCGCATCGAAATCGGTGGTGTAGAAGCGCGGCGAGAGAACGGTGTTCTCTTTCGCCATATCCATCGCGTCATCTTTGGTGATTGCTGTGTGTGCGTTCATCGCACCCTCCCCGGATTGAAGCTGACTTCGTACAGCTCCTTGAAATCGAAATAGGCGGCGGCCCGCGTCCAGGCGCGCATCAGTGGGCCGGCGCGTGTGACGGTTGCCATGCGATCGAACACGGCGGTTTCGCCAAAGGAAATCTGGATGGGATCGCCATGCACGCGCACGCGGTCTCCCGGCTGGATGCCGACTTCATCGGCCAGTTCGACATGCGCGTGGAAGTGGTCTTCGCTCTGTTCCACGGCAATGCGGCAGGGCAGGTCGAATATGCGGGCCATTACGAAACGCTCCCATCATCGAGCATGGAGACGAAAATCGCGCGATTATCCGGCCCGAAGCCGCCAAGTTCCAGCGTGCGACCTGTCGCGCTGTCGGCGATCGAGAGGCTGCCATCTTCCCACATGGTGAGCGCGAAAGGCGGCTCTGCTCCGATGCCATGAGCGCGCCTCTCCCGTGCGAGGCCGCGCAACACGCCGCGCACGAAGCCGCCGCTTTGCGTTTCCGTATCGACCACGATCACCGTGTCGCCGTTGCTGACGTCGGTCACGATCACGCTTCCGTCTTCCTGATCGAGGAAGCGCAGATCCCGCTCGGCCACGGCGCTGACATTCGCCTGCGCTCGTTCGACACTCGGCACGGCCGCGCGGTCAATAAAGCCAAACGTCACCGCGAGAGTCAGCAGGAAGCTGACCCCGACAAAGGCAATGGCTGAAACAAGTGCCGGGCGCGGGATGGTGTTCTCGTGATCGTGGGCGTGGCTCATGCGTGGGCCTCCTCCAGCCCGGTGGCGGGACGGTTCACCGTGCTGGTGCGCGGCTCTTCCTTCACATTTGGGACCAGCGCGTTGCAGGCATCTGCCAGCAGCTTGGCGACCGCGTCCGCATTGGGCAGAGCGCGCAACATCGGCTGCACGGCGCTCAGCTTCCACGGGCGAGCATGCGGCCAAAGCATGGCGTAGCCGAGGCCGTGGCGACCGCTAAGATGCAGAGCGATGTCACCGAAACCATTCGCATGCCCACGCAATTCTGCAGAGCCGATCAGATGCAGCGGCAAATTGATGCATTTGTTGAGCGCGACGCCGATGCGAAGCACGATCCGGCGGTTGGTTATGGTGTAGACACTGGTGCGGGCGACCAGCACGGCAAATCCGGCGAGCAGGCCCAGCGTCACGATGGCTGCGATGACGCTGGCGAGCGCACCGCCGACACTTCCGCTAAGCACTGACCATAGCGCCAGCAGCGCGAAATAGCCCGTGATCCAGCGGCTGTAGAGCGCCGTTCGCAGGAAAACCCGCCAATCGGGCGCGCCCTGCCAAAGGACGGCTTCGCCTTTCGGCAAATCCCCCGGGAGGCCGCGGACCGGTTCGTGATCGTATTCGATCATATGAATGGCTCCTGGCGGGCTTCACTGGCGTAAAGATAGCCGCCGCCGAAATAGGCAATGACGCGCTCTTCTTCGTAGCGGGTGATTTCGGTGGGTGAGGCAATGGCCGGGACATTGGCGTAATCTGCGGCATTGATCGCATCGATCATCACCCGGTCCTTGCGCAGCACGGCCATGGCCATGGGTGCGAGCACTTTCTTCGCGCCGATATCTACTTCCAAATAGCGAACGATATGTTCGGAGCGGTCGACCCACATATCGGTGACAGTGCCCGCTTCCTTACCATCTGCCGCCAGCACTTTGAGGCCGCGCGGATCGACGCTGAACATGAAAGATGCGACGCCGAATTCATCATCCGATGACATCGGGACGATACGTGGCGTGCCATGCGCTGTCAGGTCGGGATATTTCGCGCGGTCGGCGAAAGCTGCGGGGCCAACGCCATCGACCAGCGGATTGCCCGTGGGCGAATAAGGTGCGCCGGGGAAAGGCTCGATCCGGCGCGCGGCGATTTCTGCCGGGTCGCGATTGTTGTTCGGCGCGGAGAAGGTGCCATGGCCGAAGGGCAGCTTGAATGTCTTCGGCTCTGCCGTGCTGAGCGGTCCGCCGGGCTCGTGGACCATGCCGGTCATCTCGTCCTCAACGGGATAGCCCTCGCGTCGGTCTTCGCGCCTCAGCCAGAAGACAAGACAGATGAAAAACAGCACGAACAGATAAAATGCCAATTCGGCCACATCGATTGTGCCCACAATATTACCGTCAGCCATCGGGGTTTCCTTTCGCGGAAATCATGTCGGGAATTCCTGCAATCCGAACGAAGCAGCGCCGCTTTGCGACCTGCCCGAACGGCGTTTCCCGACGAGGGGGCCGAGCACCGCCAGCGTGCCCAGCAACAGGATAATTTCGATCATGTACACAGTGCCATAACCAGTAGCGCGCCCAGCCAGCGTGGCACCGAATGCGTCAGCCAGGGCGTAGTTCGAAACGGCATCGCGGATGATGCCTCCAAGCGCGATTGCCGCGCCCATTGCGGTGGCCTGCACGGCGCCCCATGCGCCAAGGGCAAGACCCGCATCATCATCGTGGGAAAGCTCCATCGCAGCACACAAAGTGCCGACCGAAAACAGGCCGACGCCAAGGCCGATGGCCAAAGCCCCGCCGAACAGCAGCAATGGCGCGCCAAGTGGCGAAGCGAAGAGGATCATCATGAAAGCCGCGATGCCGATGACAGCTCCCGTACCGGACAGGCGGAGCGGATCGACATTGCGCGATAGGTAGCGGGCAGACAGCGTAAAGCCCACGAGCGCACCGAAGGCCCATGCCCCGGTAAGGCCGGTGGTTGCGCCAACGCTCATGCCCAGCACTTCGCCGCCAAACGGCTCCAGCAGCGCATCCTGCATGGCAAAGGCCATTGTGCCGAGACCGATAGCCGTTAGCAGGCGCAGTGTATTCGGGCGGGCTGCGAAGCTTTGCCAAACGGTTTTGAAGGCGGGGCGGGGCTCGCTCGTATCGGTCAGCGCACGGTTGCGTGCTTCCTGCTTCCACAGCGCGATCACGTTCAGCACCATGGTCAGCACGGCCGCGCCCTGAATGACCTGCACCAGCCGCGTGGGCGAGAAGTCGTGCAGCAGGCTGCCGATGATGAAAGCGGAGAACATCATGCCGACCAGCAGCATGACGTAAAGTAACGCGACCGCGCGCGGGCGCTTGTCCTTGGGCGCAAGATCGGTGGCGAGTGCAAGACCTGCGGTCTGCGTCGTGTGCATGCCTGCACCTGCCAATACGAATGCGAGCATGGAGGCAGCAACGCCAAGATTGAAATCTTCCGGGCGGCTCATCAGCAACAGCGCGAAAGGCATGATGGCGAGACCGCCAAACTGCATCAGCGAACCGAACCAGATATAGGGCACACGTCGCCAGCCCAGCACGCTGCGATGCGTGTCGGACCTATGCCCCAGCGCGGCGCGGAAGGGAGCGACCAGCAGCGGGATCGCGATCATGGTTGCGACAAGCCATGCAGGAATGCCAAGCTCCACGATCATCACGCGGTTGAGTGTGCCGTTGAGGAGCACAAGGCACATGCCAACGCTCACCTGAAACAACGCAAGGCGCATCAACCGGCCGAGCGGCAGATCGGCGCTCGCCGCATCGGCGAAGGGCAGGAAGGCCGAAGCCACCCGCGTCCATTTCGCCGAGATGGGAGCGCCTTGATCCATCAGCCCTTCACCAGCTCTAATGCCTGTGATGTATAGAAACCGCTCGAAACACGCTGGCTGCGCCCGAGGCGCCAGCCTTTGAGAGCGGAGAGGCGATCGCGGAGTTCGCCTTCGGCTACCGGCACGATTGCAGGCGAGCGATCGGAGCGCGGGAAGAGCTTGCCCACCTTGTGCATGGTGCCAAGCATCTTGGTGTAGGGCGCGAAGGTGAAAAGAATCGAGTGTCGTGCGCGCTCGCTCAATGCTGTCAGCGTGTCGACAATGTCTTCTGCCTGGTAGTGGATTAGCGAGTCCATCGCGACGATGTGGTCAAATTCACCCAGCGCCGGATCGAGCATGTCGCCCGTTTTCCAGCGAATGCGGCCATGGCCGTGAAATGTATCGGCGCGCTGGCGTGCGATCTCCACCAATCCGGCTGCAATATCGATGGCGGTGACTTCTGCGCCGCGGCAGGCAGCCTCCATGCTGAGTGCGCCCGTGCCGCATCCGGCATCGAGCAGCTGGCCGCGGCGCATGTCTGCCGGAAGCCAATCGAGCAGAGTGCTGCGCATTTCATCGCGGCCTGCGCGCACGGTGGCGCGGATGCCGCTGACCTTTGCATCCGATGTAAGATCGATCCACGCCTTGCGCGCCGTCCCATCGAAATAAGCGGCGAGCTTTTCGCGCTGCGCATCATATTGGTTGGGAGCACGGGTCGCCATTATTCAAATCCCAGGAAGTCGAAAATATCGCGGTCTTTCATCGGCGTTGCCGTCTGCGGTTCGACACCGTCCCACAGCAATTGCGCAAGGCGGATGTATTCCATCTGCGCGGCGTGAACGTCCGGATCGTCGCTATCCATTTCAAACAGTGTGCACTTTTTCAGGCGGCTGCGACGGATGGCATCGAGGTCCTTGAAATGGGCGAGACGCTCCATGCCGATCTTGTCAGCGAAGCGGTCGATCTCGTCGGTCTCGCGGCTGCGATTGGCGATCACGCCAGCGAGCCGAACTTCGTAGTTCTTTGCCTTCGCGCCGATGGCCGCGACGATGCGGTTCATCGCGAATATGCTGTCGAAATCGTTCGCGGCGACAACCAGCGCGCGCTCGGCATGTTGCAGTGGGGCAGCAAACCCGCCGCACACCACATCGCCCAGCACGTCGAAAATCACCACATCGGTGTCTTCGAGCAGATGATGTTGCTTGAGCAGTTTCACCGTCTGGCCAACGACATAGCCGCCGCAGCCGGTGCCGGCAGGCGGGCCGCCCGCCTCGACGCACATCACACCATTATAACCTTCGAACATATAGTCTTCGGGCCGCAATTCTTCGGAGTGAAACTCGACCTCTTCGAGCACGTCGATCACCGTCGGCATCAGCTTCTTGGTGAGCGTGAATGTGGAATCGTGCTTGGGATCACAGCCGATCTGGAGCACCCGGTGGCCCAGCTTGCTGAAGGCGGCGGAGAGGTTGGACGAAGTCGTCGATTTGCCGATGCCGCCCTTGCCATAAACGGCGAACACCTTTGCGCCCTTGATCTTGTCAGTCGGATCCAGCTTGACCTGTACCGATCCCTCGCCATCCGGCTGCATCGTCTTCGGGGGTGTCATCACATTCATAATCTATGTCCTCATTCGGCCGCGAAGATGCCTTCGAGCCGGTCTTCAAGGTCGTTGCTGGCATCGCGCAGCGCCTCGAGTGTTTCGTCGTCTGGTTCCCAAAGCCGCCGCTCGCAGGCTTCGAGCAGCCGCTCCGCCACCCGGGCAGAGCTGTGGGGGTTGAGCGCAGCAAGGCGCTCCCGCATTTCGGGGTCGAGCACGAATGTCTCGCTGATTTTCTGGTAGACCCAGGGATTGACCTGACCGGTCGTGGCGGACCAGCCCATGGTGTTGGTCACATGGCCTTCGATGTTCTTCACACCTTCATAGCCGTGCTTCAGCATCCCCTCGAACCACTTGGGATTGAGCGTGCGGGTGCGGGTCTCGAGGTCGATCTGTTCGGACAGGGTGCGCACCTTGGCCGACCCCTGAGTTGCATCGAGAATATAGACCGGAGCTTCGGCGCCTTTGGCGCGCGCGACCGAGCGGCTGATGCCGCCAAGCCCGTCCACATATTGATCGAGATCGGTAATGCCGACCTCGACGCTTTCAAGATTTTGATATGTGAATTCAACGTCTTTGAGAGCGGTGCGGAGCAATTCGCGCTGCTGCACCGGCGTGCCGTTCACGCCGTAAGCAAAGCCCTTATGCGTCTCGAAAGCGTTGGCCAGTTCGTCCGGATCGGCCCACACACCACCTTCGATCAGCTGGTTTACATTCGCACCGTAAGAGCCCTCCGCATTGGAGAAGACACGCAGCGCCGCCGTCTCGAAATCGCATTCATGCGCGGCCTGATGTGCCAGCGTGTGCTTGCGAACGAAGTTCATATCCGCTGGCTCATCTGCCTGAGCGGCGAGCAGGGCGGCTTCTGCCAACATGCGCGTTTGCAGAGGCAGCAGGTCCCGGAAAATGCCGGAAAGGGTCACAACTACGTCAATGCGTGGGCGGCCGAGTTCCTCCAGCGGGATCAGTTCGGCACCAGCTAGACGGCCATAGCCATCGTGGCGGGGGCGCGCGCCGATAAGCGTCATCGCCTGCGCAATCTGCACCCCGTCGCTCTTCATATTGTCGGTGCCCCACAGCACCATGGCGAGGCTTTCAGGGAAAGGCTGGCCGCTTTCGACATGGCGCGCGATCAGGCTTTCGGCTTGCGTGCGGCCTTCCTCGCAGGCGAAGCGGCTGGGAATACGGAAGGGATCGAAGCCGTGGATGTTGCGACCCGTCGGGAGCACGTCCGGATTGGCGAGCAGATCTCCGCCCGGCGCAGGCTTCACATAGCCGCCATCGAGCGCGTGGATCAGCGAGCCAAGTTCATCACAGCTGTCGAGCCGTGCCTCAATATCTTCGCGGTCCAGCTCAGGATCGGCATCGGCCATGGCCTGGAGAAGCTCTTCACGTTCGGCTCCTTGCGGACCCTTGCCGACAACGTGCAGACCATGCGGGATCAGCGTGCGTTCGAGCTCGTAGAGCCGCGCAGATAACTCCTCGATCGCACCGCATTCGATGTCGAGCACTGCGCATTGCTCTTCGATCGATGCCGCCAGCGCATCGCGCTCTTTCCCGGATTCCGACAAACGCCAGCGATCGACGCATTCCTTGAGCTCGGCAAAACCCTTGTACAGACCGGCCCGCGCCAGAGGCGGTGTCAGATAGCTGACCAATGTCGCTGAAGAGCGTCGCTTGGCCAGGATGCCCTCGGACGGGTTGTTCGAGGCGTAGAGATAGAAATTAGGCATGTCGCCCAGCAGCCGCTCCGGCCAGCAGTCGCCGCTCAGGCCGACCTGCTTGCCCGGCATGAATTCCAGCGCCCCGTGGGTGCCGAAATGCAGAATGGCGTGCGCACCGAAGTCTTCGCGGATCCAGCGGTAGAAAGCGGCGAAAGCATGGGTCGGGGCGAAGGTGCCTTCGAACAGCAAGCGCATCGGATCGCCTTCGTACCCAAAGGCGGGCTGCACGCCGACAAAGACATTGCCGAACTGTGCGCCGAAAATTTGCAGATGCGATCCATCCGACTGGATCTTGCCGGGAGCAGGGCCCCACTGAGCCTCGATCTCCGCAATATGCGGCTCGCGGCGCAGGTGATCGTCTGCAGATACGCGCGCGGCGACATTGGCATCGGTGCCGTAGGTTTCCGAATTGCCGATGAGGATGGCATCGCGCAGTGCATCGACGCTTTCAGGCACATCCACGCTGTAGCCCTCGGCTGAGAGGCGCTTCAGCGTCTCGAACAGCGATTCAAACACGGAGAGGAACGCCGCGCTGCCGACCGAACCGGCATTGGGCGGGAAGTTGAAAATGGCGATGGCGAGCTTGCGATCCGCGCGCTCCGCCTCGCGATTGGCAATGAGCTTGACGACTTTCGCAGCGAGCGCATGCGTACGCTCGGGGTCGGCATGCATGGCGCGCACCGGCCCGTCGCCGTTTTCCCGGCGGCCGCCATAGACGGTCGGGTTTGTCGCGCCGTCGAGTTCGGGCAGCGAAACCATCATGGTGCTTTCCAGCGGCAACAGGCCCTGCCGACGCTCGCGCCATTCGCCCAGCGTCTGGAATTCGATGGCGTGCGCCGCAATGTAGGGCACGTTCAGCTGCGCGAGCAGGTCTATCGCGGCTTCGCTGTCATTATAGGCTGGGCCGCCCACCAGCGAGAAGCCTGTCAGATTGACGATCGCGTCGACGAAAACCTTGCCATTGTGGGTGAAGAATTTCTCGATCGCAGGCCGCGCGTCGAGGCCGCTGGCGAAGACCGGAACGACTTTCAGCCCGGCAGCTTCCATCGCGTCGATCACGCCATCGTAATGGCCGGTGTCCTTGCCAAGCAGGTAGGACCGCAGGATGATCAGGCCGACCGTGCCGTTCTTGCCTTTCTTGCGCGGAAGCAGGCTGAGACTTTCGCTGATCTTAAGGTCGCGCGCCGGGTGATAGACCCCGGTTTCGGGATATTCGACAGGCGGACCGGCAGGCGTAATGCCGCGGCGGGTCAGGCGATCACCGGCGGCGTAACGGTCGATCAGCGCGCGCACCATCGCGACGACATTCTCTTCAGAACCCGCCAGCCAATATTGCAGCGTGAGGAAGTAAGCTCGCACATCCTGCGCGGTGCCAGGGATAAAGCGCAGGATCTTCGGCAAGCGGCGCAGCATCTTCATCTGGCCAGCGCCCGAGCTTGCACCCGCTTTCTTCGATCCGCGCAGTTTCTTGAGCAGAGCGAGCGGCCCCTTCGCAGGCGCATCCATCCGATAGGGACCCATGCGGGTGAGCTTTACCACTTCGCCCGCGCTCATCAGGCAGACCATCGCATCGCAATCTTCACGGCGCGCTTCCAGCGAAGGCATGATCGCGCGCACGTGATCGTCTAGGAACAGCATGGTCGCGATGACAATGTCGGCATCGGCAATCGCCTTCTTCGTCGCTTCCAGCGCGTCGCCGCCGCGATCCCAGTCTGCCGCTGCGTGCAGCGAGACGGCGATATTGCTCTTGCGCAGAGTGCTGTCCGCGCGCTCGACAGCACCTTTCAGGTGATTGTCCAGCGTCACGATGGCGACGCGCACGAGAGGCGTGAAGCTACCGGGCATAATGCGCCTTTGCATCGTAGAGCGTGGCGAGATCGATTTCGCGGCGACCGTGTTCGGCGGCGAAAGCTTCGGTGTTGCGGCGCGCCTTGCCGCGCACGAAAAACGGAATTTTCTTCAGCTCACGCTCGGCTTCGTCGGTCCAACCGCCGCCGGAGGCATCGCCGAGCGGCTCGAGCACGGCGACATCGGCCTGCGCCTCAGACTCACCCTGCGCTTTGCGCGGCGAATGGGCAGCGTGGTGCGAGGGGCCAGCTTCGTCGGAGAATTCGAAATCATCGCGGAACATAGTCAGCAAATGCTCTTCGAGGCCCATCACAAGTGGGTGGACCCAGCTGTCGAAGATCACATTCGCGCCTTCGAAACCCATCTGCGGGCTGTGACGCGCGGGGAAATCCTGCACATGGACGGGTGAAGAAATGACTGCGCAGGCGACGCCCAGCCTCTTGGCGATATGGCGTTCCATCTGGGTGCCGAGCACCAGTTCGGGGCACGCGGCGGCGATGGCATCTTCCACCACCATGTGATCATCGGTGATCAGCGGTTCGACGCCGTATTTCTTCGCAGCGGCGCGCACGTCTCGGGCGAATTCGCGATTGTAGCAGCCAAGGCCGCAGACTTCGAAACCAAGTTCTTCGCTGGCAATGCGAGCGGCGGCCACCGCATGGGTCGCATCGCCGAAGATGAAAACGCGCTTGCCGGTGAGGTAAGTCGAGTCGACCGAGCGGCTCCACCACGGCATGCGTGATGCAGTGTCACCCAATGCCGGAGCAGGAGCGACACTTGCTAACTCTGCGATCTCAGTGATGAATTCGCGCGTTGCGCCAACGCCGATAGGCACGGTGCGGATGGCAGGTTGCTTGAAAGTTTTTTCCAGCCACCGGGCGGCTTCATCGCCAATCTCGGGATAAAGGACGATGTTGAAATCTGCCGCGCCAATGCGCGTAATGTCCTGCGGTGTCGCGCCCAGCGGGGCGACCAAATTCACGTCAACACCAAGCGTATCGAGGATCTTGCGTATTTCGACCAGATCGTCGCGGTGGCGGAAGCCGAGCGCCGTCGGGCCGAGGATATTAGCCAGCGGCCTGCGCCCGGCCTGATCCTGCGGAGTGATATCGGTGTCCGCCAGCGTGCGCACGATCTGGTAGAAGCTCTCCGCTGCGCCCCAGTTCTCCTTGCGCTGATAGCTCGGCAGTTCGAGCGGGATGACCGGGCAAGGCAGGCGCATGGCCTCTGCCATTCCAGCTGGATCATCCTGGATCAGCTCAGCGGTGCAGCTTGCGCCAACCATCATTGCCTGCGGCTGGAAACGCTCCATCGCGTCACGCGCGGCGTCCTGGAACAGCTGCGCTGTATCCTTGCCAAGGTCGCGCGCCTGGAACGTGGTATAGGTGACGGGCGGGCGCTTTCCGCGCCGCTCGATCATAGTGAACAGCAGGTCTGCGTAAGTGTCACCCTGCGGCGCGTGCAGAACGTAATGCATGCCTTCCATCGCTGTTGCGACACGCATGGCCCCAACGTGGGGCGGGCCTTCATATGTCCAGACAGATAGCTGCATCGCCCCTACACCTTCAGCATATCGCGCCGCCGCAGCGGCCGGGCGAAGAGCTCGGCAAGATCGCCTGCCTGCTCGAAGCCGTGGATGGGGGAAAAAACGAGCTCGATCGCCCATTTGGTGGAAAAGCCTTCGGCCTCCAGCGGATTGGCAAGGCCGAGGCCGCACACGGTGAGGTCGGGCTTGTCTGCACGCACGCGGTCGAGCTGGTTGTCGACATGCTGGCCTTCGGAAATGCGTGTGCCTTCGGGCAGCAATTCCAGCTCGCGGGCTGTGTGATGGCGGTGGAGATAGGGGGTGCCGACTTCGACAGGAACCATGCCGAGCTCGGTCGCGAGGAAACGCGCCAGCGGCACTTCCAGCTGCGAATCCGGCAGGAAGGTGATGCGCTTGCCTTCGAGCTTTGCGCGGCTGTGTTCGATAGCGCGTTTCGCCCGCTCGCGGCCGGGTGCGACCACGCGGTTGAAGTGCATTTCATCCACACCGAAGCTTTCAGCAGCGGCGCGGAGCCAGGCGGTGGTGCCCTCGGCACCGAAGGGGAAAAGGGCATCGAGCCGCTGCGCGCCGCGATCTTCCAGCGCACGAGCCGTCTCGGTCAGGAAGGGCTGGGCCAGCAGATAGCGTGTGTGAGGACCGACCGAGGGGAGGTCTGCCGCCTTGCGCGCGGGCAAGCAGAAAACTGGCTCGATGCCGAGTTCGGCGAACAGGCGGAGGAACTGGTCTTCCACGATATCGGGCAGGGCCCCGACAATCAGCAGCTCCGGCGCTGCGTCGGGCTGGGCTGCGGGCATTTCCGGGACGAGCGATGCAAGGCAGGCATCTTCGCCTTCGGTGAAGGTCGTCTCGATCCCGCTGCCCGAATAGTTGAGGATTCGCGTGCGGCCGGCATATTTCTCGCCGAGTCGCTGGGCCGCTTTGCTCAGATCCATCTTGATGACTTCGGAAGGGCACGAGCCGACGAGGAACAGGGTGCCGATGTCCGGGCGACGACTGAGCAATTGTTCGACCACACGGTCCAATTCGTCCTGGCAATCCGCCATGCCGGCAAGGTCACGCTCTTCAATGATGGCGGTGGCGAAACGCGGCTCGGCGAAGATCATCACGCCCGCGGCGCTTTGCAGAAGGTGCGCACAAGTGCGCGATCCAACGACGAGGAAAAAGGCGTCCTGCATCTTGCGGTGAAGCCAGACGATCCCCGTCAGGCCGCAGAAAACTTCGCGCTGCCCGCGCTCGCGCAGGACAGGCGTGCAATCTGCACCATTGGCGGGGAGGGGAGCCATCTCGTTCATGCGGCTGCCATCGCTTCCGCCTGCAGACGTGCCGCGCGCAGTTTGAGCAGGAATTGTGCGGCGTTGACGACGTAGGCCGCATAGGCCGCTAGTGCGACCATCATGCGCGCTTCGACGCTTCCAATCGCGCCGAACAGCATCACCAGATAGGCGGTGTGCAGCGCCAGCACGAGCATCGAAAAGACGTCTTCCCAGAAGAACGGACGGGCAAAAAGCCATTTGCCGAAGACGACTTTTTCCCAAATCGAGCCGGTGATCATAATGGTGTAAAGCACCAGCGTTTTCAGCACGACCGAGGCATCGGCGGCGAAAGCGCCTTCACCCGATGTGAGATAGCGCAGCACAAGCCCGAGGCTGATGATGAAGACGAGGAATTGCAACGGGGCCAGTACGCCTTGCACCAGCGTCCAGACAGATTCGTCACGGCGGCGACGCTCGGCATAAGTGTAGAGCGCCCCGTCGTGAGGCAACACATCTTCTGCCGATGGCTTGGCCTGAAAAACTGGTTCTTCCCCTCTCGTCACCCGCGCAATCCTCCGCTGGTTCGAAGTGGAACCTACGCTTTTCTTACCCTAAGTGTCAATCAAACTAGACGTTAATTACAGTTGACACTTTGTGATTTGCCAGGCCGTTACAATGGGCGTATCGCTGCCCCACCGGATCGAGTCGGCAAAAGCCGCCGAATTGGACTGGTTGACGCGATCCGCGCCGCTACCAGACGGAGGTGTCTGACATGGCTTCGGGCAAGGTTCCGGATCATTCCGATCCGCTGAAAAATGCCTATCAAGGACCTGAAAATTCAGATGAAAATTCTGGGTTAGGCGGAGCTGTGTCTGGTGGCTCCAAGGCGCAAGTTTGGTTTGCGCAAAGCGCGGCGGCCGGGCGCATCAGAGACCGGATCGATCATTCAGTGAATGATCCACAATCGGCGTCAGATGATGATGGCAAAAAAGTCCTTGCGTCGGAAATCATGCAATTTGCGCCAATGCCTCTGGCGCATGATGTCGATGATTTGATGGTCGAGATCGACGCTTTCCTTAAGCGCGGTGTACCTGTCGAGTCGGTTTATATCGACTTGTTGGGCGAGTCCGCGCGCACGCTGGGCGAATACTGGAGCGCGGACGAATGCGATTTCGTCGACGTTACCATGGGGCTCTGGCGGCTGCAGGAAGTGATGCGCGAAGTATCATCGCGCTTCCCGGTCGAGCATCGCGAGCGGCCTTATCGCCCGAGCGCTCTGTTTTCATCAGTGCCGGGAGACCAGCATTCCTTTGGTGCGCTGATGGTCGAGGAAATATTCGCGCGCGCTGGCTGGGACAGCGAAGCCTTGATTGAGCCACAGCGTGGTGAAATGCTGCAATTGCTTGCGGAACGATCGTTCGATCTGGTGGGATTGACCGTCAGCAATGATTGTCCTAGCGGCCAACTCGCCAATCTGGTGTCAGCCATTCGCTCTGTATCGCGATGCGGCACTGTCAAAATCATTGTCGGTGGCAGGGCCATCAATACCAATCCAGATTTGGTCGATCTGGTGGGTGCTGATGGAACCGCCGCAGATGCATGTTCAGCATTGGTCCTCGCAGAGAGGATCGTAGTGGAGTCGAACCGGGTCGACCTGTCGCAGTCTTGACCCGAGGGATTTAATGCTCACTCGTAAGAATAGCATCGAAGGCAAGCTGCATTATGGCGATTTTGCCGGGATCTTCGACGATGTCGATCCCGATGCCGCGGCCAAATTATCGTTGATTGCGGGCGACATTTGCCTGGTCCTCGACCTGTCAGGCAGGATTGTGGGCGGCAGCGCTGATCCCAAGCAGTTTCCGGAACTGGAAAGCTGGATAGGGCAGGACTGGCAGGACACCATCACCGTTGAGAGCCGCCCGAAGGTCATGGAATTGATGGGCGGCGCGCGTGAGGGCAAAGCGCAGTCCTGGCGTCAAATTAATCACGCCGCCGCAGGCGCTGACATTCCCGTGCGTTATGCGATCGTCACTATCGAAGGCTGCGATCGTTGCCTCGCGCTCGGCCGCGATATGCGTGAAGAGGCGGCGCTGCAGCAGCGGTTCCTGCAAGCTCAGCAAGCGCTCGAGCGCGACTATATGCGCCTGCGCCAGGCCGAGAACCGGTATCGCAATCTGTTCGAACATATGGCCGAAGCGGTGCTGATGGTCGAGGCCGATACCTATCGTATTCGCGAGGCAAATCCCGCTGCGCACAAAGCTTTCGATGCGAAGCCCGGTTCCCTGAGCGGGGGAAAGCTGCCCGGGTTATTCGCACGTTCGTCACGTGATGCTCTCGTGGCCTATCTCGGCTCTGTTGTTGCGACCGCGTCCGTCGCGCCGTTGACTTTGCCAACTGCCGATGGCGAGGCCGAGCTGACCATGCGCGCCACCAGTTTTCGCCAGCGCGGTAAGCAATTTCTGCTTGTGCGGATGAATACAGGGAAAAATCTCGACGGAGATGTCGCAGCACCGTTGCTCGATGTCGTCAGACATATGCCCGATGCCTTCGTGCTTACCGATCAGCATTGGAACATCGTTCTGGCCAATTCCGAATTCGCCGATCTGATTGGCGCAGCAAGTGTCGAGCAACTTATCGGCCAAGCCGTTAGCGAGTATGTCGGGCGACCGGGCATCGACATCGATCTGATCCGCGGGCAGCTGGCCAAGCATGCTGTCGCGCGCAATGTCAGCACTGTTGTCGGCGCGACCGATGCGCATGGCGGAGAGCCAGTCGAACTGTCCGCCGTACAGACTGGAGACAACGAACCCTTTTTCGGTCTCGTCATCAGGCCGGTTGGTCGCCGGATGCGCGATCTCCCGCGCGCTGATACCGAGTCGCCGCGGTCTGTTGAGCAGCTCACCGAGATGGTTGGACGCATGTCACTGAAGGAAATCGTGCGCGAGACTTCGGATTTGATCGAGCGGTTGTGCATCGAAGAAGCCCTCAAGCACACCTCCAATAATCGTGCGTCAGCCGCCGAAATCCTCGGGCTGAGCCGCCAAAGCCTCTATTCCAAGCTGCACCGACATGGGCTCGGCAATTTCGTCGCAGAAGAGGACTGACGAAAAGTGTCAAATTAATTTGACGCTGTAGAGTGTCAGGCGTAGCCTCATAAGATGGCACGCTCCGCTGTCTCTCACGCTTCTGCTCCGCTTCCGGCGGCAAGAGACGTGCTCGAGCTGCTTAAGCCGATCACCTGGTTCCCGCCCATGTGGGCTTTCATGTGCGGCGTCGTGTCTTCAGGCGTGGCGCTGGAAGGGCGTTGGCCATTTCTTATTGCCGGTATTCTGCTGACGGGGCCGCTCGTTTGCGGCACAAGCCAGGCGGTCAATGACTGGTTCGATCGCCATGTCGACGCCATCAATGAACCGGACAGGCCAATCCCATCAGGCCGTATTGGCGGCACTTGGGGCCTACGCATCGCCATCCTATGGAGCCTGCTATCGCTCGCGATGGGCTGGCTGATCGGTCCGTGGGTCCTTGCCGCTACGATCTTCGGTCTCGCCTGCGCCTGGGCTTATTCCGCCCCGCCATTCCGTTTCAAAGCCAGCGGCTGGATTGGGCCTGGGGTGGTTGCGATTACCTATGAGGGCTTGAGCTGGTTTACGGGCGCGAGCGCGATGGCGGGGGCACTGCCAAGCCTCGGCATCCTTCTCGTTCTCGGCCTCTATAGCCTTGGCGCGCATGGCATCATGACGCTCAACGATTTCAAAGCAGTGGAAGGCGATCGGGCGACCGGGCTGCGCTCGCTTCCAGTCACGCTTGGTGTCAGCGGCGCGGCGAAATTAGCCTGCCTCGTGATGGCCATCCCGCAACTCATCGTAATCGCGTTCCTGATCCAATGGAGCATGCTCATTTCAGCAGCCGCGGTCGCGATATTGCTGGCAGCGCAGCTCGCCTGCATGCCGCGCCTGCTGTCGGATCCGGCCAAGTTCGCTCCTTGGTACAATGCGACTGGCGTCACTTTTTATGTGCTTGGCATGCTGGCGGCTGCGCTCGGCCTTGGAGGATATGTATGATCGGCTCGGCACGCCAAGTCGCCGGCGGCGGTTTCGGCTGGTTTTCCATCATTCGCCTTGGGGCGGTGCAGGCTTCGATCGGGGCTATCGTGATGTTGGCCACTTCGCTGCTCAACCGCGTGATGGTGGTCGAATATGCGCTGGTGGCGGCAATTCCGGCTGGACTGGTTGCTTGGCATTACGCGGTGCAGCTGACGCGCCCGCTGTGGGGGCACGGCTCCGACATGGGGCGGCGGCGCACGCCGTGGGTCATTGGGGGAGTATTTTTGCTGGGCCTCGGCGGATTGCTGGCAGTCTCTGCGACCGTGATGATCGCTGATGACTTCGGGCTCGGCCTCGCTTTGGCGATTTTTGCTTTCACGATGATCGGCGCAGGGGTTGGCGCAGGCGGCACATCCCTGCTGGCATTGCTGGCATCCGGCGTAGCACCCCAGCGGCGCGCGGCTGCAGCGGCGGTAACGTGGATCATGATGGTTGCCGGCATTGTCATCTCAGCGGGCGTCGCAGGTGCTCTGCTCGATCCCTTTTCGCCGCAACGATTGGCGATGGTGGCGACAGGGGTTGTGGTCGTTGCCTTTGCGGTTTGCGTAATTGCCATGTTCCGATTGGAAGCGAACGCGCCGCGCCTTGAACGCGCGGAGCCGAGCGGCCCAGCGCCCGACTTCATGGCCGCGATCCGCGAGATTTTCCAAGAGCAAGAAGCACGGCGTTTCACCGCTTTTATTTTCGTCTCCATGCTCGCCTATTCGATGCAGGATCTGATCCTGGAGCCTTTCGCGGGGCTGGTTTTCAACATGACGCCGGGCGAGTCCACGAGCCTAGCCGGAACGCAGCACGGCGGTGTGCTCGCAGGCATGATTATCGCCGGGGTTGGCGGCAGCGCCTTTGCCGCACGCATGCCGGTGGAGCTTCGCACTTGGATCGTGGCAGGCTGCATGGGTTCGGCTCTTGCGCTTTGCGGACTGGCCGTTGCGGCGCAAGTCGGCGAGGGTTGGCCGCTGGTCGCCAATGTCTTCGCCCTGGGCTTCTGCAATGGCGTTTTTGCGGTCGCATCGATCGGCGCGATGATGGGGCTTGCCGGCTCTGGAGAGAACACGCGCGAAGGCATTCGCATGGGCGTGTGGGGGGCATCGCAGGCGATCGCCTTCGGCACAGGCGGACTGCTCGGCGCAGTCGGCGTCGACGTTGCTCGCCGTGTGCAGGGCCAGGATGGCGCGGCATTTCAATTGATATTCGCTGCGGAGGCGGCGCTGTTCCTCGTGGCGGCGTATCTCGCCGTGCGCGCAGCAAGCACGCGGACGAGGGCGCAAGCGGAATTGGTGGGAGTGGGATAATGGTCGAAAAACAATATGACGTCGTAGTGGTGGGCGGTGGCCCTTCAGGTGCAACCGCAGCTTGGGATCTGGCGAAAGCCGGGCGCAGCGTGCTGCTGCTAGACCGCGCGGGTCGCATCAAGCCTTGCGGCGGCGCGGTTCCGCCAAAGCTGATGGAAGAATTCGAAGTTCCCCAAAGCCTGCTAGTCGCTCGTGCCAATTCGGCGCGCATGGTCGCACCGTCCAATCGGGCGGTAGATATGCCTGTGGGTGAGATCGGCTATGTCGGCATGGTGGATCGCGATGTGTTCGATGAATGGCTGCGTGAACGCGCGCGCATTGCCGGGGCAGAGCGGCGCAAAGGCACTTTCGATCACATCGAGCGGGACAACGGCGAAGGACCGATCGTCTGCTTCCGTGAGGAGCGCGGTGGGGACATGCAGAGGGTTCGTGCGAAACTGGTGGTCGGCTGCGATGGCGCCCGTTCCGCCGTGGCGCGCGAGAATATCGAGAATGCGGAGAACATGAAATGCGTCTTCGCCTATCATGAGGTGATCAAATCGCCGCCCAGCACGCCTGAAGGTTTCGACGGGACGCGATGCGATGTGCTCTATCAAGGCCATCTCTCGCCTGATTTCTACGCCTG
Organism: Aurantiacibacter sediminis; assembly: GCF_016019885.1. Lineage (GTDB taxonomy): Bacteria > Pseudomonadota > Alphaproteobacteria > Sphingomonadales > Sphingomonadaceae > Alteraurantiacibacter > Alteraurantiacibacter sediminis. Next base: position 1,024,747 of record NZ_JAEANY010000001.1, read on the forward strand.
GGTTTTTCCGCACGGTGAAGAATCGAGCATTGGTGTCGGCAGCGCCAACAAAGGCTTCTCGCTACGCGGCGCTGTTAAAACCATGCGCGATGACATGGGATTGCAGGATTGCGAGACGGTCCGCTGCGAAGGCGCGCCTATTCCTTTGAAACCGCTCAAGCGCTGGGACAATGGCCGCGATGTGCTGGTGGCAGGCGATGCCGCAGGCGTGGTCGCCCCCGCTTCTGGCGAGGGGATTTACTATGCGATGACATGCGGCCGCATTGCCGCGCAGACGGCTGACGCCTTTGTCGCTAGCGGCAATCCCGTGACGCTCAAGCAGGCGCGCAAGACCTTCATGCGCGCGCATGGCCGGGTGTTCTGGGTGCTCGGGATGATGCAGTATTTCTGGTATTCCAGCGACAAGCGGCGTGAACGCTTCGTCGATATGTGCGCCGATAAGGATGTGCAGCAGCTCACCTGGCAAGCCTATATGAACAAGAAGCTGGTGCGGGCAAAGCCGCTTGCTCACTTACGCATTTTCCTGAAGGATACAGCGCATCTGTTGGGATTGAGACCTGTCACGCGATGAGCAGAAGCTGGATACTGCCAGTCACCCTTGCCGGGCTTGCAGCACTGGTAGTGGCCGCAATCGGCGGAACGATAACTGATCTGGGGCCGTGGTATCAGGGGCTGGAAAAGCCCGACTGGACGCCCCCGCGCCTCGCATTCCCGATTGCTTGGACCACCGTCTTCGCACTGACTGTCATCAGCTTTGTGACCGCGTGGCGAAACGCGCCCAGTACCAAGGCGTCGGACACGCTGATCGGCCTTTTCGCGGCAAATGCTTTTTTAAACATACTCTGGAGCCTGCTGTTTTTTCGCGTCCAGCGGCCGGACTGGGCTTTTTATGAGCTCATCGTGCTGTGGGTCTCGATCCTCGCCATGATGATCTATTGCTGGCGCCTGTCACGCATGGCGAGCGTTCTGCTGCTGCCTTACATCGCATGGGTCAGCGCTGCTGGACTACTCAATTGGCAGATCGTGCAGCTCAACGGTCCCTTCGGATAGGTTCTCGTGGAGTGGTTTTTCGCTAGCGGACACGCGGTCGATCTCGTTTTGGTCGTGCTTGCCTTGGAGTTTATCCTGCTTTGGCGGAGAGGACGCAACGCATTGGACATTCTGCTGATGCTGCTTCCCGCTGCGTTCATCTTGCTGGCACTCCGCGCGGCCTTGGTCGGTGCGGAATGGTATTGGGTGGCGGGCCTTCTGACATTGTCTTTCCCCGCTCACCTCGCCGATTTGGCCCGACGAGATCAATAGCTGCGGATGTGATCCAAATCCTTATACAAACGAAAACGCCGGACCATTATGGCCCGGCGTCTTCGAGTGAAAGCCAGAGAGGTCGCTAGCAGTGAAACGCTACTCGGGTGACCTCACCTGATCGGGCCGCATGTTTGGAGCGATCGGCGCGTTGGGTGCACTGTAATTCCAGAGCGCCGGATAATCCTGCGCCATCGGGTACCCACCCAGCGGCTGGCGGAGCCCCTGGTGGCAGGTCGTGCAATTGATCTTGTAAGGATCGCCCGCAGGGCCAAGCCGATTCCCAGGGAACCATTCGGTTAGCGGGGTCACATATTCCTCATTGGAATTGCCCACCATCTGAAGGCCATACCAGGCCGTCGAGCGAACCGGACCGGAAATGCTCCAGTCGCCGAAGGACTGCGTATTGTGACAGTACGTGCAATTCACGCCCAGCGCCTGCGACATGTGTACCATCAGCGAATAGGTCGCTTCAGTGTCCATTGTGGTGGTGTCATTGTCTGTCGGATGCATGTCGTTCGACTGCACCCGGATGCCATCGAGCGAGTCACCGTTGAGCAGGTACTGCGCCACCGCATGCTCAGGTAGCGATGAATAGCCTGTGCCGATCACGGGATTGTTCTGCCCATTGAGATCGCCTGCAATACTCGGATGACCGCCATCTTCCGGCAGCGTCCAGACATTTTCAGGGATATTGTTGCCCGCATGGCAGGTATAGCACGTCACACCTACCTGGCCGACGTGATCGCCGTATTCCTGATTGATGTTCTGGTTCATCTGGATCATCCTGCGCGCAACGATCTTCGTGTAGATTTCATCGGACGCCATGTTCGCCGGATTGTGGCAGTAATTGCATCCCTCGTCCGGGGAGACCCATTCGGTGATTGCAGCCATCAGATAGTTGAATTCATCGACCGAGACGTCACCCAGGACCTGTACGTTTTCGTACACTTCCGATGCCCTCGGGCCGCCTGTATCCTCGGGCAGCTCATAGGGCGGTGCGGGGACATCCGGCATGTCCAGCTCGTCGCTCACATAGATCTGATTGCCGCCGGTACCGCGATAGCCAGTTTGCTCGGACGTTTTGGGTGCGACTTCGCAGGCCGCCATCACCAGGGGCAGACTTCCCGCAAGCGCAATTGTAGCAAGCTTTTTCATTAGCCATCACTCCCCATGCTGGCCGGGTCGACGACGCCGGTGTCCGGATAGGCGGGCGCAAAGCCATGCTGCTGTGCCCACAGATACCAATTGTCCACCACGGTGCCGGTCAGCAGGATGCCGATGCCGCCCGTAAGCGTTGTCAGCACCGCAAACCACCAGGCCCAGCGGTGGATCGATTCCATCGAGGCGTTCCAGCCCATGGTCCAGCGCCAGAACAGAGCTGCACGCTCGGATGCCGTCCCGCGATCGGTGATCTGCTCGATCTCGCGTTCGCCGCCATAGCGGCCCACGGCAAGAATAGTCGCGCCGTGCATCGCGAAGAGCAGGACGGAGCCATAGAGGAACACGATCGAGAGCGCGTGAAACGGGTTGTAGAACAGATTGCCGTAACGGATCGAGAACGCCGCCGTCCAATCGAGATGCGGGAACACGCCGTATGGGACGGCCTCTGCCCAGCTTCCCATCAAAAGCGGACGGATGAAGCCCAGTACGAGGAAAAGGAAGATGGCCGAAGCGAAGGCCCAGCATACATGCTTGCCCATGCCAAGCGCGGCAGCGCGCTTATAAGTGCGTACCCACCACAGGATCACCGAAAGGGTGAGGCAGGCGCCGGCGTAGATGAACCATCCGCCTTCAGCCAAAGGCACGAAAAGCGAAAAGCCATATTCGGGTGCAGGCGGCTCGAGCGAGAGCCAGAAGAGGTTGCGCACGAACATCACCGGGTCCCAATTGACCGAGGCGAGCATGTTCAGCCCGATAATCTCGAAAGCGATGATGCCGAGAACCAGCGAGAGCACGCCGAGCCATCCAAGATAGATCGGGCCGATCTGCGCCTGTCCGACCAAGCCCATCCAATGGCTGAAAGTCGCCTTCTTGGTGCGATGCAGATCGGAATCTGCTGTCGGAACACCCATTTCCGGCGCGGCGGTCAGCTGGACCTGGGTGAAGATGTTTTGATATTGAGCCATGTTTCAGTGCTCCTTCACGACCAGATCGGCAGGTTGAGCCACCAGGTCCACCATTCGGGCCAGCCCTTGGTCCACAATGGTCCGCTGATAACGATGCACACCGCGCTCCAGAACCCGGCGTTAAGTGCCAGCAGCAGGCCCACACGGTGGATGCCCAGCGTGCCGACCGAATAGCCGATCAGGTCGCGGAAGAAGGTGTCTTCATATTCGGGTGTTTTCACTTCCTCGCCCGCGGCTGGGTTCGTGGCGGAGAGAACCAGCGCGCCGTGCAATGCCAGTGCCAGCGTGGTGGTGAAGAAGAACGTCACCGCCAGCATATGCGCCGGATTGTAGTGGAAGTGGAGGTATTGGTAGCCGGTGTTGGAAACCCAGTCCAAATGGCTGAAGATCCCGTAGGGGAAGCCGAAATGCCAGCCGCCCATGAGGACAGGCCGGACCACGACCAATGTAAAATAGGCGAGGATGGCGACGCCGAAGGCGACCGGCACGTGATAGCCCATTCCCAATTTGCGGCAAATTTCCACCTCGCGCAGCGCCCACGAGACGAAAGAAATCAGCGCGCAGACCGTGATGATCTGCCAGAAACCACCTTCCTTGAGCGGGGCCATCATCAGCCCGTAACTCAAATCCGGTGGTGCAATACTGATCAGCCACGGATTCCAGGTTGGGCCCTGCGATGCTGCGTAGAATATCAGCATCGTCCCCAAGGTGGCAAAGAGCGCCGTAATGACTCCGAACAGGCCCACGTAAAACGGGCCGACCCAGAAGTCGAACATGTCTCCACCGATCAGCGTGCCGCCACGCACACGATACTTTCGCTCAAAACTGAGGAGCGCCATAGCCCAATCCTCCCCCGCCGAATGACGGGCAATTGTTAGTCAACATTTCGACCGTGAGGCGCGACTGGCGGCGCCAGCCGCACCTCTCGCACAGTCGAATGGTTACACTTCGTTAGCTAGCGTCAGTTGGACGTAAGCTGTGCTGTGCTGGCCGCGTTCGGGCCGTCCAGCCAGTTGTACGTGTCCGTGCTCAGCAAGATGAAGTGGATGGTGAATGCCAGCACGGCGAGGAACACATGCAGTCCCACAATAGCCGTACGTGGATTGTAGATCATCCAAGCTCTCCACATGGTACATCTCCTTGATTAGTTGAATTTTTTCATTGCCAGATCAAGCTGGCAGCGAAGACGCGACTGTTAGGCGAGCCAGGGCCTCCAGGCCCAAACCAACGCGTGGGCGACGACGGCGATTGCCACGAAGCCTACGAACGTTGCCATGAACAGCTTGTGGAATTCCTTGGCCTCTTCGGGCGTCAGGTAAGTCCGAACGCCGAAGCGATCATCGGGATCACTCATAGCTTTTCTCCATTTCTGGTTGGTGTGCGAGAGGCTTGTGCCTCCGGTTTATCCTCGCGGAGAATCCGCAGGGATTGGGAGTTGCCCCTCGACCGGGCAGAATGGATGGTGTTGGTCAGCCTCATGCGCGCTCCCCCTGAAGCAGCGCATCGGCCAGCAATTCGGCACTGACGCTTGTCGCGCCAGCTGCACGTGCCGCACGTTCGGCGCCATCGCGCAAACGTTTGGCAGCGGAAATTCGGATCAGAACGGGTTGTGCTTCGATCAGCACATCCAGCTTCGCCTTCGCATCCTCATCCCACGGCATTTCGGCGCGGGCGGGTGTGGGATCGACCGTATCCAGATCTGTGCTGAGCGGAATGATATGGAAGAGCGCGTCAAACAGCGCGTTGCAAACTTCCTGCACCAGATATGTCGCGCCCGAATAGCCCATGAAGGGCGTGCCGGTATGGCGACGGATCGCTGCGCCCGGGAAGCTGGCAGGGATATACACCCCGCGCGCTCCGCACTCGGCCATGTACATGCGTTCATTATAGCTGCCGAAAACGATCAGCGGCGGATTGGTGTGAATGGCCTCGCGCACCGCGGCATTGTCCGGCTTTACTCCGGCAGAGCGGCTGAAAGCGAAAGAGCAGGGCAAGCCCATATCGTCTTCGAGGAATTTGCGGATGCCGCGCGCATAGGTCTCGTTTGCGACGATACCGAAGCTGGCAGTGGCAAAGAAATCCTGCGTGACGGAGCGCCACAAGTCCCAAAGCGGCTTGATGGTCGTGTGCTTTTCGCGCTCGATGAAAGGCTCTGGATCAAGGCCCAGCTCTTCGCCGATTGCGCGCAGGAATTTCGTCGTGCTGTCGAGCCCGACAGGCGCCTGGAAATAGGGCCGCTCCATCAGCTCAGCTAAATTGCGGCCGAATTCGCGGTACATGCAGACATTGGCTTCGGCATCGGCCAAGCGGCGGACATCGGCGAGATGGCTGCCCAGCGGGAAGACCATGTTCACTTCCGCGCCGATCCCTTCGATCAGGCGGCGGATTTCGGCAAGATCGCTCGCCATGTTGAACATGCCGTAGGCGGGGCCAAGAATGTTGACCTTGGGCTTCGCACCTTCCTTGCGCTGGCGCAGCTTCGGCACTTTCTTCGGGCCGAATTCGGTCCATAGCCAGCTCATCGCGCGATCGGCGCTCTGCCACTGATCTTCGTCGATCGTACGCGGCAGGAAGCGCTTGATATTGGTGCCTTCGGGCGTGACGCCCCCACCGATCATCTCGGCGATGGAGCCGGTGACGACCACTGCGGGCAATTCGGGATCGAGGGTCTGCCACGCGCGTTTCATCGCGCCTTCGGTACCGGTCTTGCCAAGCTCTTCTTCACCCAGGCCAGTAACGACGATGGGCAATTCGTGCGGTGGCAGGCCGTCCGTGTAATGCAGCACACTGGTGACGGGCAGGTTCTCACAACCCACCGGGCCATCGATGATGACCTGCAGGCCCTTCACCGCGGTGAAGACGTAGGTCGCGCCCCAATATCCGCCAGCGCGGTCATGATCGAGGATCAGGCTCATGTACCCACCGCCTCTGCCGCCTTGCGCGCAGCTTCGTTGAGGGCGGCATATTTGGCTTTGAACTTGGGCCGATCCTGCGGCGTGTCTTCCCACACGCCCGAGGTGTGATCGGTGCCGACCCCCTCAAAGAATGCCTTCATGCTGTCCATGCGCGCCTTGTTGGCCATCGCGCCGTTGACGACCTGCGCCAGCGAGCCAGCACCTGCTGGCCCCATGAGCGGACGGGCCGAGATGAGATTGGTGAAATAGAGCGAAGGGATGGCCTTCTGCTTGGCGTGCTGCACGACAGGCGTGGTGCCGATCGCGAGGTCGGGACCGAATTCCGCAATAGCTGCGATGTCTTCTTCCAGGCTTGCCCGGAAATTCACCCGCACACCCTTGTCTTCGAGCCATTCGCGGTCGGGATCTGACCATTGCGTGCGCGGGCAGGCGGAGCCGACATAGGGCACATCCGCACCGCTTTCGATCAGTAGCCGCGCGACCAGCAATTCGGACCCTTCATAGCCCGACACAGTGATGCGGCCATTGATCGGGTTTGCCGCGAGCGCGCCCTTGATCGCGCCGACGAAGGCGTTTTTCGATGCATCGACTTTCGCCTGTGCGATGCCGCAAGCCTCACCCACTGCGTGAAGCCAGGCAGCTGTGCCCTCCGCGCCAACCGGGGCAGAACCCAGAACCTGTCGCCCGGCAGCCTGAAATTCGCGAACGCTGGCGGTGTAGAAGGGATGGATCGCGGCGACGGCTGCGCAATCCAATGCGGAATAAAGCTCGCGCCATTCACGGGTTGGGACAACCGGACCGGCAGCCAGCCCGAGCGGCTCCAGCATCATGCCGATGCCGACTGGATCGGCGGGAAACATCTCGCCCAGCAGGGTGATGGTCGGCTTGTCGCTCTGCTCACGCGGCGCAGCGACGGGGCCCTCCTTCACTTCCTCGCGCGCATATTTGAGCATCGCGCCCGCCAGCACGTCCTTTGCTTCCGCATGCGTCGGTATGCCAAAGCCGGGCACATCAATGCCGACGATCCGGACACCATTGATCTGCTTCTTCAGCAGCCTTAGCGGAACGCCGCTTGCCGTCGGCACGCAGAGATTGGTGACGATGATCGCATCATATTTTTCGGGATCGGCGAGGTCCTCCACCGATTCCTTGATGTCCTCGAACAGCTTGCCGGTAACGAGCGTTTCGGAGCTGAAGGGCACGTAACCCACCGTCCGCCGTGCGCCGTAGAAATGCGATGTAAAGGTTAGGCCATAAACGCAGCAGGCCGAGCCGGAGAGCACCGTCGCCGTGCGCCGCATCCGTAGGCCGACCCGCAAGGACCCGAAGGCAGGGCACATGCTCTGCGGCTGGTCATGCGGGCCCACCGGATAGTCGGCGGCATATTGATCGAGGATTTCGCTCTTGCCCGCCTTGCGCGCGGCATCCTTCATGGTTTCCGTGCTGGAGCATGCGCCGCCCTCGGCAGAACCGATATCGAGCGTGTCACGCTCGCGAACAGAGGCGATACCGTCGGTCAAGCGCTATACCTCATCGTACACGACTTCGAGGCTGGGCTTGGGCTCAAAAGAACCGCCGCGCATATCGGCCTGGGTGGCTGGCACCAAAGTGATGTCACCACCTGTGTCTTCCGGGGAGAAGAGGCCTAACAACCCGTCCTGGTCGAGAGGGGTGGGCTGGCGCGGCGGAGCCTCAGCAACGTTTGCAGCCAGCTCTTCAAAGAGCGAGCCCCATTCGCCGCCGGGCGTTCCGATAATCTGGTAATTTGCCGATTTCCGGCGAATGTCTTCATTTGCGGGGATGGCCGTGAGGACCGGAATATCAACAGCGTCAGCAAAGGCCTGCGCTTCTCCGGTACCGTCATCCTTGTTCACGATCATGCCGGCAACGCCGACATTGCCGCCCATTTTGCGGAAATATTCGACCGCCTGACAGACATTGTTCGCGACATACAGTGATTGCATGTCGTTAGAGCCGACAACAATGACCTTCTGGCACATGTCGCGGGCAATCGGCAGGCCGAAGCCGCCGCACACGACATCGCCGAGGAAATCGAGCAGGACGTAGTCGAAGCCCCATTCGTGGAAGCCCAGCTTCTCGAGCAATTCGAAACCGTGAATGATGCCGCGTCCGCCGCATCCGCGGCCCACTTCGGGGCCGCCGAGTTCCATGGCGAACACGCCATCGCGCTGGAAGCACACGTCTTCGATGGTCACTTCTTCGCCCGCGAGCTTCTTCTTGGAAGACGTCTCGATAATGGTCGGGCAGCTTTTCCCGCCGAACAGCAGGCTGGTGGTATCGGATTTCGGATCGCAGCCGATCAGCAACACGCGCTTGCCCTGCTGCGCCATCATGTAGCTGAGGTTGGAGAGGGCAAAACTCTTGCCCGATCCGCCCTTGCCGTAGATCGCAATGATCTGCGTTTCGGATTTGACCTCTCCAGTGTGGACCGGATCGGGTTCGATGGCTGCTTCTTCGCGCAGGGCGGCGTCAGTATCGAGCATCGTCATGCGGCTTGGCTCCAGTCGAGTACCATTTTCAGGCAGTCGGTATCGTGAAAGGCTGTGGGATAGGCGCGCTCCGCATCGCCAGCGGGGCTGGTGTGCGAAATCAGATCGGAGAGATCGAGCGCGCCGGTTTCGATAAGATCGCGCGTTACGGCGAGGTCCTGCGGCTGCCATTCCGCCGCGATGCGCATCCGCGCTTCTATCTGGAAAGCGGGCGGGAAGGCGAAACTTGGGCGGTTGGCGTAAAAGCCTGCAAGAACGAGCTCGCCGCCATGAGCGAGGCGACCGATCAGCGTGTCGATCCCATCGGCATATCCGCTCGCGTCATAGATGGTCGCGTAGTCTTTGCGATCATCGTCTTTCGGGGCGATCACATCATAACCGACCCCGCCGCTGCGGCGACTGGCCTTATTGTCCCAGACGGTGGGAGCAGGCGCTCCGGTAGCGATGGTCAGGCGAGCGAGCAGGCGCCCCAGCGTGCCGTGGCCGACAATCAGCTCGGGCGGCTTTTCGCCGGAAATTGCGTGCAATGCGGTCGCAGCCAGAGCGAAAAGAACGCCGTCCTTGCCAAGTGATTCGGAGACCAGAAGCGCGCGCGATGAAGGCACAATTACTCGCTCTGCCGTACCGCCGAAAAGGCTGCGTGCATCTTGGTAGCAAGCGGCGCCGGGCACGAAGACCCATTCGCCAATGCGGCCTTTTGCGTCAGCCCCCGCGTCGGTGATCCGGCCGACCGATTCATAGCCCGGCACAAGCGGGTAACCCATTCCCGGAAACCGCGGCATTTCGCCAGTCCAAAGGAGTTTTTCAGTGCCGGTGCTGATGCCGCTCCAGGCGATATCGACGATCACGTCGGAAGGGCCGCACTCGGACAGGTTCAGGCGGCGGAGCGCGAGCTGCCGTGGTGCCTCTAAAATGACCGCGTGTGCGTCCATGCGCCCGGTCGTCCCCTTTCCGTCCCGTGAGGGCGTTATCGGTATCTCGCGATACCCTTCCTCACCGTTAGCTACGCCTTACGCAGCCGAGTGTCAATTTTAGAAGACAATGATCTATGTCAAAGAAAACTTACAATAAGGCTGCACACCAGTGGCTGGTGCGTCTTCACTTGGCGCGATCGGGAAAAGCCGGCGGCGCTGAGCATGGCCATGATCTCTTCTGCCGAGCGGGGGCGGCCCGAGTTCATGGCCCAGAGATAGAGGCCGAAATAGGCGTCTCCCATGCCCTTCGCGCCCCGTGTATCGGCCATCGGTTCGGCGATAAGCAGCCGCCCGCCCGGCGGCAGGGCTTTGCGGATGGCGGTGAGCAGCTTCACAGCCTCATCATCATCATGATCATGCAGGATGCGCACGAGCGAGATGCAATCATATTCAGACGGTAGTGGGCTGTGGAAGAAATCTCCCGGATGTAGCGAAATGCGTTCGGAAAGGCCCTGATTGCCGAGCCAGGCCGAAGTTCCATCGAGCACTGGTGGCAGATCCAAGATACCGATTCGCAGGCCCGGGTGGGCGTTTACCACTCCGGCAGCGAAACGGCCGTGCCCTCCGCCCACATCGAGAAGGCTGCGATGCTGGCTGAAGTCATAAGCCGCGAGCACTTGCTCACACACCATCGCCTGGGATTGCGCCATCAATTGCGAATATTCGGATGCCGCTTCGCCATCGCCTTCAGCGGCATAATGCCAGAATTGGGAAAGCGCGGTAGGCTTCCCGCGATCGGCGCGCAGCAGGTCGAGTGGTTCGGCGAGGTCGCGGTACAGCACGCGGTTGTGGCGCACCATTGCGAGCGCCCCTTCATTCGTGTGCAGCGCTGCGCCTTGCTGGCCGAGCATCCATTGGTTTGGCGCAACCTCTTGCGCCAGCTCGATCGCTGCGGCTGCACGGACTAGGCGAAGCGCAGCAGCGTCTGAAAGTCCGGTGTGTTCGGCAATCTCGGTGAGAACGACAGGCCCCTGCGATAGAAGCGCGAGCAGATCGCTCTCAACACATGCAAGCAGGGTCTGAGAGTAAGTGAAGCCAGCGACAAGGTCGAAAGCCCATCTGGCTTTCCAGCGCGCGATCATGGACATCGGCCAGACACGCGAAGACCATTTCTGAAAGGCGGGCGAGCCAAGGATCCGGTTGCGACGAGTGATCCAGCGGACTTTCCATCGCGATGCAGATCGTGCACCAATTCGAGAAACTTCTTCCGCCATATGTCTAGCGAACTGGACATATTGAGTGTAAAGGTCAATGAGCATGCTTTCGAAGTTTGAAACCTGATAGGAGCTTGAGCCTTGTCAGCCTCGTCTCACCAGCAGGATCATGTCGTCATCATTGGCGCTGGCATCGGCGGTCTATCTGCGGCGGCTTTGCTGGCAGCGAAGGGATGCCGCGTGACTGTCGTCGAAAAGGCTGAGCACGCTGGCGGCAAGGCACGGCGGTTTGATATTGGCGGGGCGGAAGTAGATGCTGGACCCACGGTCTTCACGCTGCGCGATGTTTTCGAAAATATCTTCTCCGAATGCGGCGCTCGCCTGACGGACCACGTCACTGTGCGCCCTGCCGAGACGCTTGCACGCCATGCTTGGAGCATGGATGAGCGGCTCGACCTTTTTGCCGATCCTGACCGCAGCGAAGAGGCGATTGGCGATTTTGCCGGGGCGAAAGCTGCGAAGGGTTTTCGCTCCATGCGTGCCGAGGCGAAGCGCATCTACGACATCCTTGATGCGCCTCTGCTGCGTCAGGGCAAGGTGACCTGGCCGCCGCAATTTATCCAGCGGATCGGCCTTGGCCGCATGGGAGAGCTTTCTGCCGTGCGGCCGTATGAGAGTATGTGGAAAGTGCTTGGCGAGCATTTCGAGGATCAGCGCCTGCGCCAGCTCTACGGTCGTTACGCCACATATTGTGGATCATCGCCTTTCGATGCTCCGGCCACGCTGATGCTGATCGGTCACGTGGAGGCGCAGGGTGTTTGGTTGATCGATGGCGGGATGAGCGCGCTTGCCAAGGGTTTGCAAAGCATCGGTGAAGCCAATGGCGCTCATTATCGTTTCGGCAATGCCGTCACCTCAATCGAGACAGAGAGTGGTCAGGCATCCGGCGTGATATTGGATAGCGGCGAGCATATTGCTGCCGATCGCGTCATCGTGAATGCAGATCCTGCCGCACTGGCGAACGGGCGTTTCGGCAAGAATGCGCAGCGCGCAACGCGCACTCACATGCGGCGTAACCGCTCCTTTTCGGCCATGGTCTGGCTTGCCAACGCGCAGACAAGCGGCTTTCCGCTTAAGCGCCATAACGTGTTTTTCTCGCCCGATTACGCGCAAGAATTTACCGACATCTGGGCAGGTATGCCGCCGAAAGACCCCACCGTCTATGTTTGCGCCATGGATCGCGAAAAGCGCGAGGATGTTTCGGGGCGAGAGCGTTTCCAGGTCATCGTCAACGCGCCTGCCAATGGCGACACCCACGTCTATTCGTCCAAGGAGAGAGAAGAATGCACCAGGGCGATGAGCCGGACATTGGCCCGCTGCGGGATGGAGCTGGAGACCGACTTTCCGCATCAGCTGCTGACGCCGAACGAATTCGAGAGCTTTTTGCCCTCGACCGGCGGAGCGATTTATGGACGGGCCTCGCACGGGTGGGCGGCATCCTTCCTCCGCCAAGGCACGAAGACGCGGATCCCTGGGCTCTATTGCGCGGGTGGAAGCACCCACCCCGGGGCGGGGGTTCCGATGGCCGCCTTGTCCGGGCAGTTGGCGGCCCGCACGGTCATGACAGACCTCGCTTCGACACGCCGGTCCCACCCGGCGGCTATGCCTGGTGGTATGTCGATGCCATCAGCGACGACGGGCAATACGGGCTGACGCTCATCGCCTTTATCGGCAGCGTTTTCAGCCCCTATTACAAGCGCAGCGGCAGAGGCGATCCGCTGGATCACACGTGCCTGAATGTCGCGCTCTATGGCCCCAAGGCGCGCTGGACGATGACAGAGCGATCGCGCGGGGCGGCGGTGCAAGAGAAAGACCAGCTACAGCTTGGCCCCAGCAATGTGCGCTGGACGGGTGAAGCTTTGGAAATCGACATCGTCGAGCGCGATACGCGCCTTTTCAATCCCATCCATCGCCGAGTGCGCGGAAAGCTGCGCGTCATTCCGCGCGCGATCAATACGGTGCCATTCGGGCTCGATCCTGACGCGCGCCATCGCTGGCACTGCCTTGCGCCGCGCGCCCGCATCGAGCTCAACATGCCAGAGCCCGGCATTAGCTGGAACGGGGAAGGTTATCTCGACAGCAATTTCGGCGAGGAATCGCTCGAAGAAGGTTTTCGCGTCTGGCACTGGTCACGCGCGCATGCCCGTGAAGGCAGCGTGGTGAATTATGAAGGCGTGCGGCGCGATGGCTCCCATTTTGCGAGCGCTCTGCGCTTTGCCAAAGATGGCTCACCAGAGCCCGCCGAGCTGCCGATGGTCGCACCGCTGCCCAACACATTCTGGCAGATCGAGCGCAAGACGCGGGCCGACAGAGGACATGCGCGCGTGCTCGATACGTGGGAAGACAGCCCTTTTTACGCGCGATCTCAACTGCTAACACAGCTGTATGGGGAACGGGTAGTCGCGGTGCAGGAAAGTCTCGATCTGGACCGCTACAAGTCACCGCTCGTCCAGTTCATGGTCCCCTTCCGCATGCCCCGAAGGCGCAGCTGATTGTTCCTTCACAAATCCGCCGATCAACTCCGCCGCGGCTTCCGCGTCCTCTTCATGCGCCAGATGGCCGAGATCATCGAGCAGGGTGAGTTGGGCGTTAGGTAGCCGCGATGCCGCGCCTTCCACCGCGCCCGTCGGCACGGCCTTGTCCTTGCGGCCATGCACCAGCAGGACGGGATTGGTGACTTCGCCCAATCCGTCGCTAAAAGTGTCGAGATCCCAATTGGCCATCATCTCCAGCGCGCCTTCGCAGTGGCGGTGATTGCCAAGCAGTGCCTCGTAACAGGCCAGATATCCGGGCGTGATTTTGGAGCCTGTAGCCCGCCGCAAGAATCTCTCGGTTTCTCCCGGAATACGGGTGGTCGCGGCAAAGATGCGTGGAACGAGCGGATTGACGAACAGCATTTTCGCCATTGCCGGAAACAGCTTAGCCGCGAGGCCGGGGAATGGCGTGATGGCTGGTCCGAAACCGACGACAGGGATGTCCGGGGTATGGGTACGAGCGTAGTCCAGCGCAATGGCGACCCCCGCCGAATGGCCGACGATAGCATCGGGGGATCGACCAAGCTCGCCCAAGAGTGCGGCCAAGGCCTTTGTCACATTGGCCAATGTAGGCCCGCCACGAAGCGAGCCCGCGGTAAATCCGTGGCCCGGTAAATCAGGCACGATCAGCGTAAAGTCGTTTGCCAGCTCTTCCATGACGCCAGCCCAGCTGTGGCAGGACGCACCGGTGCCGTGCAGCAGCAAAAGGCTCGGACCTTCGCCCATTTGCTGCACGTGCCAGTCTAGCCCGCCGGCAGTGACGAAGCGGGAGGCCTCCGCATTGGGCCAATCGGGCAGTTCCCGGTCGCGGTTGAGCGGCGATCTCATGCTGTCTGCTTCTCAGGCTGTGCAGCCAAGACCACTTTGCTGAGCGCCTGCGCATCTGCAAATGGCAGCGGCAGGTAGCGGCCCCGCATGTCCGCGGCCAGTTTGGCAGCATCGTCCCGTGGCCGGGGGGCGATGTCGATCACGAGTGACGCAAGACCGCTAGAAGCCACGGCTTTTGCAGCGGTCTGGGCATCTTCGCGCGCCTGCTTGCGGCCCGGCGTTCCGTCGGCGGCAATATTGGCGCTGCCATCAGTCAGAAAGACAAGGAATGGCGTGTTGCCTCTGCTCGCAATCGAGGTTCCGAGTTCTCTCGCCAGAGCAAGCCCGGACGCGAGCGGCGTTCCGCCCCCACCGGGCAATCCCGCCAAAGCTCGGCGCGCGCGGGTGAGCGAGCGGGTGGGGGGAAGCAGCAAGTCTGCACCCTTCCCGCGAAATGCGATCAAGGCGACTTCGCTGCGTTTCACATAGGCTTGGGCGAGGATCAGCTCGACAGCCCCCTTCGCTTCGGCAAGGCGCGCTGCGGCGGCCGAGCCTGAAGCATCCACGCAGAAAACGGTGACGCTGGCCGCGCGCTCTTCGAACCGCCGAATGCGCAGATCGGTTTTCCGGATTTGCAGCGTGTCACTGCCGCTCTCGCGCTGCCGCAAGGGTTGCCATGGAACCGCGCTTCTCAACGTATCGATGAGGGCGAGTCTTGCGCCATCGCGCGGCTGGCCGGGACGTGCGCCCAGCGGCTTTCCGCGTAGCTTCGACTTGGTGCGATTGCCGCTCCCACTCCCGCTTGCGCCCCGTCGGGTGTCGTCTTTGGCAATCATTTCGAGCACATCAGGCGGGATCGCTGCCAGCGCGGCCTCGATCACAAGATCGTCCGGGATCTGTTCGCCCGTTTGCTGCTCTTCGCTTTCGCTGGGTGTCTCGGAATGATCGGGGGGAGGGGGCGGAGGCTCGTCCGCCGTTTGCTCCTCAGGCGATTGCGGAATGCGCGTGGCACGCGGAGCTAGGACAAGTCGTGCGGCGGCGGTCAGATCGTCCTGTGCGATTCCTTCGCGACCAGACAGAGCCGCGTGCGCGCGCGCAGCATTCAGGGCGAAAAGCAGTGGCCTCGCCGAGTCCACACCGAGGGCCATGGCCACGCCTGCAAGCGTTTTGAGCGCCTCATCGGAAGCTGGAACGACAGAGCCAAGGGCAATGGGTCTCCGCTGCTCGCCATGGTCCGTCTGCAGCTTCGTGACCTTCGACAGTTCACAGTGAAAGGCGATCCGATCAAGCAGCGTCCCGGGTGCACGCTCATCTGCCTCGCGCCCATCGTCGAGCAGGATCAGGCAGAAGCCTGCCTTGGCATCCATCGCCTGTGCGAGCCTTCCCGCAAGGCCATCTCGCATCCGCTCTGCCATCGGTGCAATCAGCAGTGTGCCACCCGCATCGGCGAGCAGCCCCTTCTGCATGACTGGTTTTCCTGCCGTCAGGCTGGCGACGATGTCGACGCCGCCTAGCAAGCGCTCTTCATCGATGTGCGGCGGGATGCGCCGGGTTGGAAAGCCGCTTTTTAGCGCATCAATAACGCAATCACGCGCAGGACCTCCACCGCGCAGGCTCATGCCGCCGAGCGCTGCGGGCGCGACTTTCAAGAGCCGCGCGGCGAGCAGCGCATCCGCGAGCGGCGATGGATTGTCCGCTGGCCCTTGCCCACTCATCCGAAAAGTTCGGATATCGCCCGTTCGATGCGGACGGTGGAGCCGGTTTCATCGAGCACATCGCGGCGCAATCGGTGACGCAGCGCGAGTGGCGCGACTTGGATCAGATGTTCGCGGCGGACAGCCTTTGCGCCTTTCAGCGCAGCAAGTGCACGAGCAGCCCGCATCAGCGTCAATTCGCCGCGTAAGCCGTCGGCTTTCACTTCGGCGCATAGATTGGCCGCGTCGGTCAGCACGTCATCAGGCACGGTGAGCTTGGCGAGCTTCGTCTGGCCGCGGGCGATCTGCTTCAAGACTTTGTCTTCTTCGGCAGCCCAATCCTTGGCGAAGGCCTCTGCATCACGCTCTCGCGCGCCGCAGCGACGCATGATCTCTACCCGGTCCTCTATAGCCTCGGGCGTGCGCACCTCGACTGACAAGCCGAAGCGATCGAGCAGCTGTGGGCGTAATTCACCCTCCTCAGGATTGCCGCTGCCGATCAGGACGAAATTGGCGCGATGGCGCCCGGAGAGGCCTTCGCGTTCGACCACATTTTCTCCAGACGCGGCGACATCCAGCAGCAGGTCGACCAGGTGATCTTCCAGTAAATTGATCTCGTCGATGTAAAGAAACCCGCGGTGCGCCTTGGCCAGCAAGCCCGGCTCGAAAGCCTTCTCGCCCGAGCGCAAAGCCCGTTCCAAATCGAGCGCGCCGAGGACGCGGTCTTCCGTCGCGCCAAGTGGCAGATCGACGAATGGCACCGGTACCTTGCGCGCCCGTTTGGACGTGCAGGGATCGGGGCAGCTGCCCGATTGATCTGGCGTGCAGCCATATCGGCAGCCCTCGGCGATGGAGATGGGAGGAAGCAAAGCGGCCAGTGCACGGGCAGCGGTACTTTTACCCGTGCCGCGATCGCCAAACACCATCACCCCGCCAATAGATGGGTCGACCGCCGCGATCAGCAGCGCCAGCTTCATCTCGTCCTGTCCGACGATGGCGGAGAATGGAAACCTGCTCACGTGTCAGGCAATCTGGACAAATCCGAGCGTCAGGGCAAGCGTTGATTGCGCATTTACCGATTAGTTGCTGGCGCGCGCTTTCAAGGCGGCGGGAACCTTTCTTGGGCTTCCGCGTCTAGCCGTCGGATCACGCGATACATCAGTTCACGATCAAAACTTGCTTGTAATTCGTTCGAACGAACAGTAGGCGAGTCGCGTGAAAAACAAACTCATCAGCACAGCCATCCGCCAGTTTGGTGAGCGCGGCTTCGATGGTGCCAGCACGCGCGACATTGCGTCCGAGGCGGGCACCACGATGAGCAACATCACATATCACTTCCGCGGGAAAGACGGGTTGTATCGCGCTGCTGCCGAAGCAATCGTAAAGCGTTTCGCCGAAGTCAGTCGGCATCAATTCACCGAGCCGCCGCCGAGCGAGATGGATGCCGAGCAGCGTATAGAGCGCGTTTGCGCGGTGCTTCGCACGATCGGTGCCTTTATGCTGAGCGAGGAGGCGGAGCCGCTTGCGCGCTTCGTCGCCCGCGAACAGCATAGTCCTAATTCGATCATGCGCGAATATTTCGAGCGCGATATCGGGCCAATGACTGATGCGTTGAAACAGCATGTTTCCACGCTTCGCCCCGATCTTTCGGATGAACAGGCTCATGTGACGACGTTTTTCCTGCTTAGCATGGCCATCTCACTGCGCAGTTCGCGAATGTCACTTTGCATGTTCATGGACGTGCCCGACATCGACGATGATCTGGGATCGCGCCTACTCAATCGGCTGGAGGGCACTGTGCGCGAAGTGCTCGCTCATCCCAATTCTCAGGAGGGACAGTAGTGAACCGTCTGCTCGCCTGTTCAATGATTGCCGCGCCGCTCTTGCTGACCGGATGTATTTCTCTGGCTCCGGACGTCGAAGTCCCGGCGGTGACGGCGGAGATCCCCGATACCTATACATTCGCGTCCGATAGTGGCGAATACACTCCGGCTGCCTGGTGGACAGCTTACGACGATCCGGTGCTCAATGCCCTCGTCGACACGGCGCTTGTCCGGAATTTCGACATTGCAGAAGCTGCTGCGCGAGTGGAACAGGCGCGTGCGCAAGCGCGAATTGCGCGCAGCGCGATTTTCCCCACGCTCAACGCTACAGGCAATGCGACCAGTTCCAGCACACCCCTCGTCGGCAGCGCGTTCGGGGGATTTGGCGGCGGCGGCATCGACCGAATCGAGAATGATACCGTTTCACTGAGCCTTGGCGCGGCCTACGAACTCGATCTGTTTGGCCGAGTACGGAATGATTTGTACGCAGCCCGCGCAGATGCGCTTGCCACCGAATTCGATTTCCGCACCATCCGCCTTGCGACCGCAGCTGAAGTTATTGCTGCCTATTTCGATATCGTCGATACAAGGCGCCAGCTCACGCTTGCCGAGGAAACGGCCGACGTGCTGCAGGACCGCGCAGACCGTACGAATGAGCGGTTCGAGCGCGGCCTCGTCCAGAGCTTCGAACTCTATCAGGTGCAGCAGGAATTGCGCGCCACGCAGGCTTCCGTTCCGCAATTGCAGGCTGCATTGGCTGTCAATGAAGGGCGCGTGGCCATTCTGCTGGGAACATATCGCGGGAATATCGCCGAGCAGCTGGACGGCGATTTGAGGCCGCAGCTGGTTTTCGAAGAAGTGCCGACGGGTATTGCAGCAGAATTGCTCGATCAGCGGCCCGATGTCGCTGCGGCTTGGTTGCGGCTTGAAGCTTCGCGGCTGCGGATCGGTGCACGCAGGGCAGAGCGGTTTCCAAGCCTCAGTCTTTCCGCTTCGCTTGGCACGCAAGGCGACGGGATCGGTAGTGCGCTTAATATTGTCGACAATTGGGCGGCATCTCTCGCCGCCAATATTGTCGCACCGATCATCGATGGCGGGCGCATTTCGGCAAATATCCGCGCAGCACGCGCGACTTACGATGCCAATGCCGCCGCCTATGCACGCAGCGTGGTGACTGCCTTTACGGAAGTCGAGAACGCGCTTGCCGATTATGAGCAGCAGCGCCAGCGCTACATCCTCATCACCGCGCAATTGCGTGAAGCAGAGGCGTCGTTCGATTTGCAGCGCCGTCGCTATGCGGCAGGTGTCGGCAGCTACATCACCTATCTCGATGCGCTGCGTAATGTCCGCCAGGTCGAAGCAAGCTTGTCAGGAGCCGCCCGGGCAACAGCTCTCGCTCGGCTGGGCGTCCACCGCGCCCTCGGCGGCGACTGGGCACCTTTGGCAGCGCAACCCATTCTTGAAATGCAGCCTGCGGACGTGACCGCGGCAGGAGACGCTTCATGAGCAAGCAATTGAAACTTTCGCTGATCGTTCTTGGCGTTGCCATCCTGATTGCAGCGCTGATGATCTGGTTGCGTCCGGAACCGGAAGAGCAGCCGCGTAAGCAGCAGGCTCCCTTGGTCGAAGCGGTCGCTTTCCAAGCGGCGGCGGGGCCTATTCCGGTCATGGCTACGGGCAGCGTTCAGGCGCGGGACCAGGTGGTGGTCAGTCCGCAGGTTGGCGGTCGTCTTGCCTATGTCCATCCTGCGTTTCGCGAAGGCGGGACGGTTCCGGCAGGCGCTGTTGTGGTGCGTATCGAAGCGGCGGATTATCAGAACCAGGTTCGCATTGCTCAGGCTGACGTTGCGGCGCAGAATGTGAATGTCCTGCAGGCGCAAGAGGAAGTTGAAATTGCGCGCGATGAGCTGGCGCGGTTCGGCGCTCGTGAAGCTGCTCGCTCCGGAGATGCGCAGGGTTCGCGCATTCTGCCTCCGGATGGACTTGCTTCAGCCGGGACCGCGCGATCTGCGCCTCCCGTCAACGCCAATGGCCTCGCATCGCGCGAACCGCAGCTCCGCTCCGCTCAGGCGGCGAGAGACCGTGCGCAGGCCAATCTTTCTGTCGCGCAGCTTTCGCTCGCACGCACGCGCATCACCTCGCCGTTCCGCGGACTCGTACAGGAAGAAAGCGTCGCAGTCGGCTCGCTTGTGCAGCCCGGACAAGCGCTGGGTTCCATTGTTTCGACTTCCGCTTTCGAAGTGCGCCTATCGCTGACCGCGGATGAAGCTGCCCTGATTCCCGGCCTGCTTGGCGGTGGACGTGGGCAGATTCCTGCCAGCGTCTTTTACGATTTCGGCGGATTGACCTATCGCTGGGATGCGAGGGTCGATCGCGCCGATGTCAGCCTTGATGCAGAGACGCGCAACGTTGAGGTCTTCCTCCAGGTCCCCAATCCGCTGAACGGCGGTGTGCAGGTTACGCAAGATGGCGAAGAGCCTGCTGGCACACCAGCGCCGCCACTCTTGCTCGGCGCATTCGTGCGCGGGGAGATTACCGGCGCAGTGATCGAAGACTACGCTGAAATCCCGGCACAGGCGCTGAGGCCCGGAAATGAAATCTGGGTTGTGCGCGATGGCCAGCTGCGAATTCTGCCCGTCCGGGTAATCCAGCGCTCGGATAACCTTGCCTATGTCAGCACGCCGACACTGGCGCAGGGCGGGTATCTCGTCACCAGCAGCCTGCCGACGCCGAGCGATGGTATGGCCGTGCGCCTCTCCGGTGAGAATTCCCAATGACCGAGGGCGAGGACAACGCAAACGAAAATGGCGCGCCGACTGATGATGGTGCGCCAAGCGAAGATGGCGCGACAGATCGTTTCGGCAATGTGTCAAAGGATCGTGCACGCGACCGCAAGGGCGTAATCGCCTTCATGGCGCGCAATGGCGTGGCGGCAAATCTGCTGCTCGTGTTCATGGTCGTCGCGGGAGTGGTCGCCTACAATAATATCGTGCAGGAGGTGTTCGCCGAAAGCAGCCTCGATACGATTGCCGTCACTGTCGATTATCCCGGTGCAACGCCTGAGGAAATCGAGGAATCCATCGTCCAGCGCGTGGAAGAAGCGGTCGGCGCGATCGAAGGCGTGAAGGAAATCACCTCAACTGCAAATGAAGGCTCGGGCACGGTCAATGTCGAGCTGGAACTCGGCACCAATATGTCGGACGCGCTCGACGAAGTGAAGTCCGAAGTCGACCAGATCCAGACATTCCCCGGCGACGCTGAAGAGCCCAATGTGCGCGAGCTGACCACGCGCCAGATCGTGATGCGGATCGCCCTATTCGGCGACGTGAATGAACGCTCTCTGAAAGAAAGCGCCTATGCGCTGGAAGATGCGATTTCAGGCCTCGACGATGTCAGCTATGTCGAGACCAGCGCGGTGCGCGATTACCGCGTCTATGCCGATGTACCGCAGGATCGATTGCAGGCACTGAACCTATCGCTGACAGACGTGTCGCGGATTGTCGCGGCGAGCAGTCTGGACAGTCCGGCCGGCTCGATCGACACCGAAACCGAAGAAGTGCGCGTGCGCACAGTCGGCCAGAATTACGACCAGCAGGATTTCGAGGATATCGTGCTGCTGAGCTCAGGCGATGGCGCGATTTTGCGGCTGAGCGATGTCGCGACAGTCAGGGACGAATTCGAAGATGCCGACCTTGTCACGCGCTTCAATGACCAGCCCATGGTTTTCGTCGATGTCTATCGCACCAGTGATGAACGTGTTCTCGATGTCGCCAATGCAGTGAAAGAATTGCTGGAGAGCGGACAGGCGCTGCCGCAAAACGTCAACTACGCCATCTGGAACGATCAGTCGCTTCTGCTTGAGGATCGGCTTTCGCTGCTGGTCAATAACGCCGCAATCGGGCTGCTCCTGGTCCTGATTGCGCTGACGCTATTCCTCGACCTGCGTCTCGCCTTCTGGACCGCAATCGGCATCGGCGCGACCTTTATCGGGGCCATCTTTATTCTCCAATATGCGGGGTCGAGCATCAACATGTTCTCCCTGTTCGGCTTCATTCTCGCCATCGGTCTGGTGGTGGATGACGCGGTGGTTGTCGGCGAGAATATCTATGCCGAACGCGAGCGCGGGCGAAGCGGCATGGGCGCCGCCATTGCCGGGGCGCAGCGCGTTCGCATTCCTGTCATCTTCGCTGTTCTGACGACGATTACAGCCTTTGCGCCGCTGCTGGCTGTGGGCGGGACAATCGGCAAGATCCTTGCCGATATTCCGTTGGTCGTGCTCGCAGTCCTGTTCCTCTCCCTGGTCGAAGCGCTGCTGGTTCTGCCGCATCACCTTAGTCATTTACCTGCCTCCGGAACTGCTGCGAAAAACCGTGTCACCAAATTCTTCGAGAAGCTGCAAAACGCGGTCGACAAGCGGCTGAAGATTTTCGTGAATGGCCCGCTGGACCGGGCTCTCAATGTGTCGATCAAAATGCCATTCCTTGTGTTGTCTTGCGCACTGGCGGTACTGATCCTGTTCTTCGCAATGATCCCCGGCGGCATTATCAAGGCATCTTTCTTCCCCGATATTGAAGGCGACCGGGTCACGGCGCGGCTGGAAATGCCGGCGGGTACGACGATCGAGCGCACGGCCGAAGTCGTCGAGCGGATCGAGGCAGCAGGCGACCGAGCGATTGCGCGCTTTTACGATGGCGAGGTGACAGAGGCCCCATTCATAGAAGGAATTTTCTCCTCCACCGGACTGCAACAGGTTCAAGGCGGGCCCGATGGTTTGCGCTCCACTTTCCGCCCCTCGCTAGCGGATGTCGAGATCGGACTGATATCTGCGACCGATCGCGATATTTCCGCAACTGAGCTTGAGGAAGCTTGGCGAGAGGAGCTGGGCCCTGTGCCCGAGGCGCGATCCTTCACGATCAGCTCTTCGCTTCTCGAAGTCGGCGATCCGGTGAATGTGCAGGTTTCCCATCCTGAGAATGCCGTGCTGGACCAGATCGCCGAGCGGATTGTCGCTGAATTGCAAACTGTTGCCGGCGTCTTCGACATCGAAAGCGATCAGGATGCAGGTATGCGCGAAATCGAACTTCGCCTGAAGCCGGAAGCCCGGACGCTTGGCGTCACTTTGCAGGATGTCGCAGGGCAAGTGCGTGCCGCCTTCTTCGGCGCAGAAGCCGTACGCGTGCAGCGTGGCCGCGAAGACGTGCGCGTCTATGTCCGCCTGCCTGAAAGCGAACGCGATTCCGTCGCCGATATTGAGCGCTTCCGAATTCGCGTGCCGGGCGGATTTACGTCCGTCGGCGCGATTGCGGATGCGAGCTTCACCGAGGCACCGTCGGTCATTCGCCGCGAGGATGGACGCCGCATCGTGACGATTACGGGCGATGTCGATGAGGATGTGATTACCGGCCAGGAAGCGAGCACTGTACTCGAGCAAGACATCCTGCCTGCGATCACCGCGGACTATCCCGGCATGCGGTATTCCCTCGGCGGGGAGCAGGAAGAACAGCAGGAAAGCTTCGGCGATCTGGGCGCGGCATTCGGCCTTGCGCTGATCGTTATCTACGCGCTGCTCGCGATCCCCTTCAAATCCTACACCCAGCCTTTGATCATCATGGCCGCAATCCCGTTTGGCTTGGTCGGCGCGCTGTTCGGGCACCTGTTGCTCGGCATCCCGGTTGGCATCCTCTCGATGTTCGGGATCGTCGCTCTCTCAGGAGTGATCATCAACGGCTCGCTGGTCCTGATCGACTTCCTGAATGAGAATCTGGATGAAGGCATGGCACCCGAAGATGCGATGATGGCGGCTGCCAAATCGCGATTCCGCCCGATCATGCTGACAGCCGTCACGACCTTTCTCGGCGTGGCACCGATCACGTTCGAAACGAGCGTGCAGGCGCAGTTCCTCATCCCGATGTCCGCCAGCCTTGGCTTTGGCGTGCTGATCGGCACGATCCTGCTAATGCTGGTGATTCCGGCGCTCGCTATGATCCACATGCGCGCAAAGAAAAGGGTCAATCTCGCGCTTGGGCGAGACGACCCTTATCCTGAGCTTACGCTCGCTTACTGACCGCTATTGTTGCTCGCGAGCAGGCGGAAGCCCCACGCCGGCAGCGAAACCGTGTCACCTTGTGCCAGTGTGACGGCTTCGCCCGTGCGGAATTCGGAATAGCTGCCTGCGGCAATACCGTCTGACAGGGTGGCTTCGACCGGGCTGTCCGACATGTTGAACAGGCCGACCACCTTATTGCCATCCTGTTCGCGCACCCAGGCGAAAAGTTGCTCAGGCTGGTCGTTGACGACCTGCTGCATGCGTGCGCCCCAGCGACCATTGTGCAACGCCGGGTTTTCCGTGCGGAATGCGATCAGGTCGGTCAGCAACTCGCCATAATCGCAATCCTCGCCCTGGCTCCAGTCGATGGGATCGCGCTCGAAGAATTCGAGCCGCTTGGCGTTGCAGGCCTCCTGACCGTTATGGATCAGCGGCAGGCCTTCGCCGGTGAAACTGAGCGCTGTCATGATTTCGAGTGCATCGCCGTAATTTTCATACAGCGTGCCTTCCCACGCATTGCTGTCGTGGTTCTCGATATAGGTCATGCGCATGGCTTCGCGCGGCCACAAGCTTTCATTCTCAGCGTAATAGCCGAAAAAGCTGGTGGCGTTGCCATTGCCCTGCGCGACGTTTTTCGAGGTATTGTGCCAATCCCATGCATAGGTCGCATCGAAACTGGCGCGGTGAAAAGCTGTTTCCTGCACTTCGCCGAGCATGAAGACCGGGCGAATTTCATCGAGCCGGGCGCGCATCGTTTCCCAGAAATCTACAGGGACATAGCCTGCAACATCGGCGCGGAAGCCGTCGATTTCGAAATCGCGGACCCAATATTCCATGGCGAGGCCGACATGCTCACGCACGCCCGGCTGCGACCAGTCGAGATCGATGATGTCGGACCAGTCCCACCACGGGGTGGGGCGGAAGTCGCCATCCCATGTCTTTTCGTACCAATCGGGGTGATCGGTCGCGAGTTGGTTGTCCCAGGCGGTGTGGTTCGCCACCAGATCGAGGATTACCTTGAAGCCCTGCTCATGCGCGGCATCGACGAAGCTGCGGAAGTCCTCTTCGGTCCCGAATTCGGGATTGACCGCGTAATAGTCCTGCACCGAGTAGGGGCTGCCGAGAGTGCCTTTACGATTCACCTCGCCAATTGGGTGGATGGGCATCAGCCACAGGATATCGACGCCCATTTCAGCCAGGCGCGGGAGCTCTTCCTCGGCCGCGGCGAAAGTACCCTCTTCGGTGAAATGGCGCGTATTGATCTGGTAGAGCACCGCATCGCGGCTCCATTCCGGATTTTCGATCTGGACATAGGATTGCGGTGTCCAAGGATCGTTTTGGGCGTTCGCTGCAGGTTCTTGCGCTCCCGAACCCATCGCATAGGCACTGCCTGCCATCAGGGCAGTGGCAGCAGCGCCGATCAGAAATTTACGCATTTACAGTCTCCGTTGAGGTTTCGCCCGGCACTTGCACGCGAAGCATGGCGAGGCCCGCGAGCGTCCAGCTGGCGGCGGCAAACAGCATCGTCCAAATCGGTTCGCCCGGGAAAAAAGCATTCATGACGCTGCCCATCAAAGTCGCAACCAGCAGCTGCGGCACGACGATAAAAATGTTAAACAGGCCCATGTAGATGCCGAGCTTCTTCTGCGGCAGGCTGCTTGCAAGGATGGCGTAGGGCATCGCGAGGATCGAAGCCCAGGCGATACCTTTAAGAACCTCGCAGATGATTAGCAGGTTCGGATCGCGCAGCACGAAGAAGCCGAGGAAACCCAGCGCACCGAGCAGCAGGCAAGTCATGTGCGTGCGCACTTTGCCGATCTTGCGGGCGAGGGCGGGCAGCACCAGCAAAGCTGCGACTGCCGCAACGCCGTTCTGTACAGTGTAGATCAGGTTCCACCAGTTCGCGCCCTCATTATAGGCAGCGGTAGTCGGGTCGGCACTGCCGTAGAAATATTGTGAGACGATCGGGCCGGAATAGATCCACATGATGAAGAGCGCGGACCAACTGAAGAACTGCACCAGCGCGAGCCGCTTCATTGTTTCCGGCATGCCCGAAAAATCGCCGACGATGCTGGAGAGCATGTTTGCATGCTTGCCCTGCTTGGCCATGGAGATTCCCAGCGCACTCAAAACGCCATAGGTCGCCAGCAGACCGCCGAGCAGGTAGATTTCCTTCTGAAGTTCCAGCGGCTCGACCGACAGTGCGACAAGGGCTCCAGCAAAGATCCACAAGATCGGCGACAGATAGCTTTTCGAGGCAAGCGCGCTAACGCTTTCCCCTTCATCGACTTCGCGCTCAGCCTCGAATGCGGCCATTTGTTCGGGCGAATATTCCTTGGTCGTGAAGACGGTCCACATGATCGCGCTGAACAGGGCGACGCCGCCAGCCCAAAAGCTCCATTTGACAGTGTCCGGGATCTGCCCATCGGTAGCCACATTGCTCACGCCGAACTGATCTAGCAGCCATGGAAAGATTGCCGCGACCACCGCGCCCGCACCGATAAATGCGGTCTGCACGGCGTAGCCAGTCGCATGTTGCGACTTGTCGAGCATATCGCCGACAAAGGCGCGAAAAGGCTCCATCGCGATGTTAAGGCTTGCGTCGAGAATCCACAGCAGCGCGGCAGCAAACAGAAGGGGCGCAGCAAACGTGGGGGCAAGCGGCATCAGGAAAAGAGAAATCGCCGCGAGCAGCGCGCCGGTCATGAAATAGGGACGGCGGCGGCCGAAGCTGTTCCAGGTCTTATCCGAAAGGTGTCCGATGATGGGCTGCACGATCAGGCCGGTCAGCGGGGCTGCGACCCATAGCGCGGGCAGATCGTCCATGCTCGCGCCCAGCGTCTGGAAGATGCGGCTCATATTGCCGTTCTGCAGGACGAAACCGATCTGAATGCCGAAGAAGCCGAAGCTCATATTGGCAAGGCTGCCCCAGCCCATTTGCGGCTTGCGCGTAGGTGAAATGCTGGGCTGCGCGCCCTGAACCGATGCCATTGAAAAACCTCTTCCCGTATCCCGTGGGCGGATGGTTCACGCCATCCTGCTCCAAGTGCAATTGGCTGGCATTAAAACCCGCCTGCGACAATACGTATACGAATGTGAAGCGCGGCTTAGTCGCCGGTGCTGCCACGCTTGATCAGGCGGGCAGGCAGGCGATTGTCGGGCTTCTCCTTGCCCTCCACGTCGGCAAGCAATGTGGCGATCAGACGTTCGCCCGCACCTTTGATATCCTGCATGATCGTAGTGAGCGGCGGATTGGTAAGGCTGGCGGAGGGGATATCGTCGAAGCCGATAACGGACACGTCGTCCGGCACTTTGCGGCCTACTTCCGCAAGTGCGCGCATTGCGCCGATCGCGATCAGGTCGCTTGCCGCAAAGATCGCATCGAAATCCTTTGCTGACTTCAGGAGATCTTTCGCAGCGCCATAGCCCGCTTCTTCGGTGGTAATCGCATCGAATTGCAGGCCAGTGTCCGGCTCAATCCCGGCCTTGACGAGAGCGGCGTAGAGGCCCTGATAGCGGCTTTCGAATTCGGGATAGTGTTCGTCCGCGTGGCCGAGAAAGGCGATCTTGCGCCGTCCTTTAGAAAGCAGATGTTCGCCCGCCATTTGCCCGGCACCGAAATTGTCCGAGCCAACAGTTGTTCCGTTGAGGTCGCTTGATACAGAGCCCCAGCGCGCGAAATGCGTGCCTTGCTGCTCGAGCTGGTCGAGCCGCTGCTTGTAGAGCGTGAAGTCGCCATAGCCGAGCAGGATTAGGCCATCCGCGCGGTGGCTGTCTTGATATTGCATGTGCCAATCGTCTTCCATGCGCTGGAAGGAAATCAGCAGGTCGAGCCCGCGATTGGCGCAGGCGCGAGTGATCGATCCCAGCATGGCAAGGAAGAAGGGGTTGATCATGCTTTCATCGGGAGTGGGATCCTCGAAGAAAAGCAGGGCGATGGTATTGGATCGTTGGGAGCGGAGTGAAGAGGCATTCTTGTCGACCGTGTAATTCAGATCGCGGGCGATTTCCTTGATCCGTGCGCGCGTTTTCTCGCTAACGGACTTGTCCCCGCGCAAGGCGCGGCTGACGGTCGGCTGCGATACCCCGGCAAGATAGGCAATGTCGAAACTGGTCGGCCGACCAGTCGGGGCGCGTCCCATGATCTCTCCCGCGGTGCCACTCCCTAGACACCGACAGTTGGACGGTAGGCCGGGCGTGCAACAATTGCAAACGAGATGGAGGCCGACAGGTCAGGTGAAAATTTGATCCGAAATCGCGAAAAACCGAGACTTGTATGACGGTTCCATGACTTGCCATCATAACGCGGCCGATCATCTAAGTCTCTGAATCTCAGAGATTCACATGCAGCATTTCTGCAACAGCGCATTCTATGCATAGGATTGCGTATACGTATGCTGTCTATCTTATTGGCTCGAACCAACCGTAAATCACAAAACACGAGATTGGGCGAAAGACCCAACATGCGTGAGTTTTTTTTGGAGCAGGACTGCCGGGCGGGATTCCCAAATCTCCCGGCCATTTTCCGGGGGAATATATGAAGATCCGTAACACCCTTCGCGCTGGTGCCAGCACCACCGCCTTTGCCATTGCCGCATTCACGCTTCCGGGCGTCGCCGCAGCGCAAGATACACAGAATCAAGAAGCTCAGGTTGAAGAGCAGGAAGAAGAAGATGAGGATGCGATCATCGTCACCGGCTTCCGCGCCGCTCTCGACACGGCTGTTGGCGAAAAGCGCGAAAACGACCTGATCGTCGAGTCGGTTACCGCTGAAGATATCGGCCGTCTGCCCGATGCCTCGATCGGTGAGTCGATCGCACGTCTCCCCGGCGTTACGTCGCAGCGTCTCAATGGCCGCGCCAATGTGATTTCTATTCGTGGCCTTGGCCCCGACTTCTCCCAGACGACCCTGAACGGCCGTGAGCAGACCTCGACAAGCGACAGCCGCGCTGTCGAATTCGACCAGTACCCTTCGGAAATCGTCAACCAGGTCGTCGTCTACAAAACGCCGTCGGCCAGCCTTGTCGGCCAGGGCCTGGTCGGCACGATCGACATCCGCACCATTCGCCCCTTGGAAGTGAATGAGCAGATCCTCGCTGTGGGTGTGCGCGGTTCTTACGCTGATATCGGCGCGCTGAACGCCGGTTCGGACGATATCGGCTACCGCGCCAACGCCACTTTCGTCGATCAGTTCGCTGACGACACGATCGGCGTTGCTCTCGCAGTCGCCTACACCAATGAGCCGTATCAGCTGCAGGAATTCAACGCTTGGGGTTATGCAGGCAGTGGCAATGCCGGCGATCCGCTCGTCATTGGCGGCAACAAAAGCTTCGTCACATCGACCAGTCTTGAGCGTATCGGTTTCAACGGCACCTTCCAAGCCGAATTGACGCCGGAATTGATGCTGACGGTCGATGGTTTCTATTCGAACTTCGACGATGAGAGCATCAAGCGCGGTATCGAGCTTCCGCTGGCATTCGGTGGCTTCTTCGGAACCACTTTCGATCCGGCCACTGCCACCACGATCAGCTCACCGGATGGCGAGTTTGCGCAGTCAGGCACTTTTGAGAATGTCGAAGGCGTCATTCGTAACGACATCTTCCAGCGCGAAGCGGACCTGTATTCGGGAGGCATCAACCTCTCTTGGGAAGGCAATGACGGTTGGGGTCTTTTCGCCGACTTCGGATATTCGCGCACCGATCGCAATGAACTGAGCCTCGAGAGCTATTCGGGCACCGGTTATGACCGCCTCAATGGCGCGACCGACACGATCGGTTTTGTCTCCGACACTGACGGCACCTTCTTCTCGCCGACGCTGGACTACTCCGATCCCAACCAGATCGTGCTCACTGACCCGCTTGGCTGGGGTGGCGATCCGAATAATGGCGGACGCGTACAGGCCGGTTACTTCAACAACCGCATTATCGAAGACGAGCTGTTCCAGTACCAGGTCGGCATTTCGCATGACTTCGTGACCGGCTTCCTGTCTTCGCTACGCTTCGGCCTTTCCTACACCGATCGCACCAAGAGCCTGACGCCGGACGAATTCTTCATCCAGCCCGCAAATGGTGCCACGGAAGTTCCGATCCCCAGCGAGTTCCTGCTGGAATCCACCGATCTGAGCTATCTCGGCCTCGGCCCGATCGTCAGTTATGACGCGCGCGACATTATCGAGTCAGGCACGCTGATCCTTACGCCCAACCTGTCGAACGACATCCCTGCCAAAGCCTATGACATCTCGGAAGAGTTGCTGCGTGCCTACGTCCAGGCCGATGTCGAGCAGGATCTTGGCGCGGGCGTACTGACCGGTAATGTCGGTGTGCAAATGGTCTACACGGACCAGAACTCGACGGGCACTGCCTTCGCCAATGGTGAGCAGGTCGATGTTTCGCTGGGTGACACCTATTGGGATGTCTTGCCGAGCGCTAACCTCTCGCTGCGTCTCGATAGTGACTGGGTATTCCGTCTTGCCGCTTCTCGCCAGATCCAGCGTGCGCGCCTCGATGCGATGCGGGCTGCCATCGGCTACGGCATCAACAACAATGTGCAGGACAGCCCGACCGGCCTCGCGCCGTTCATCAGCGGTGGTGGCGGTAACCCGCGCCTTCGTCCGTATCGCGCCAATGCCGTCGACTTCAACGTCGAGCGTTACTTCGCTGGCGGATCTGGTGTGGTTGCGCTGCAGCTGTTCTACAAGGACATCGTCAGCTACATCGATGGTTCGCGCACCGTGTTCGATTACACCGGCTTCCCGCTTCCTGCAGGACAGGAGCCGGCGACCCTGATTGGTACGCTCGATTCCGAAGTGAACACCGGCGGCGGTGACTTCTACGGTGGTGAACTTTCGATCACCCTGCCGTTCGATGTCTTTACCAGCGCGCTGGACGGCTTCGGCGTAACCGGCGGTGTCGGCTATACCGAAACCAAGATCGAGAACTTCGAAGGCAATGAAGATGTCATTCCGGGCTATTCGGAATGGGTTGCCAACGGCACGATCTATTACGAGCGTGGTGGCTTCAATGCTCGCGCAAGTGCGCGTTATCGTAGTGAATTTCTTGGCGACTTCACCGGTTTCGGCGGTTCGCCCACGCGGCGCCAAGCACGTGCCGAAACGATCATCGACGCGCAGATCGGCTACAATTTCGAAGGTGGTTCGCTCGATGGACTGTCAATCTTCCTCAATGGATCGAACCTGACCAACGCACCGTTCGTTGCGCAGGCCAATGCGGAAAATGACCTCCTCGTGCTCGATTATCAGGAATACGGTCGCCGCTTCCAGATTGGTGCGACGATCCGCTTCTGATCGACAGCTTGCCGGCGGGGTGCTTGCACTCCCTTAAGTGCTCCGCCGGCATACTTGTCTCCATCATGTCTCCGAAGTGAGGCATGATTACGAAGATGGCGATGTTGCCGTCTTTGGGGCAGGGGCAGCGCTATGACAGAGAAGGTTTCAACTCGATATGTGATCGCCGGCGGTGGCACCGCTGGCTGGATGATTGCGGCGGCACTAGCTCGCTTCGCTCCTCCCGGTACGAGCATTTCCCTGATCGAAAGCGACGCCATCGGGACTGTAGGTGTCGGCGAAGCGACTATCCCGCAAATTCACCTGTTCAATCGTGCGCTCGGTTTCGATGAGCGTGAATTCCTGCGCAAGACGCGCGGCAGTTTCAAACTCGGCATTGAATTCGACGGCTGGCGGCGCGAAGGCGAGGCTTACATGCACGCCTTTGGCCCGATCGGCAGGCCTTTGGGATTGCTGCCCTTCCAGCAATATTGGCTGCGCGCCAAGAAGGCGGGCTTTGCGAAGCCACTCCAGCGCTATTCGATGAACGAGCTCGCGGCGCGCACCATCCGCATGCATCGCGGCAAAACCGTGCAGGGCGGCGAAATGCCCTACGCCTATCATTTCGATGCCGGCCTTTATGCAGAATTCCTTCGTGCCTTTGCAGAGGCGCGCGGTGTCCGCCGGATTGAAGGGAAGATCGGCACGGTCGAGCAGGATAGCGAAAGCGGCGATATCACCGCGCTGTCGCTTGAAAGCGGCCCGTTGATCGAAGGCGATTTCTTCATCGATTGCACAGGCTTTCGTGCGCTGCTGATCGATGGGGCTTTGGAAGCGGGCTTCGATGACTGGAGTAATTTTCTCCCCTGCGATCGCGCATTGGCCGTGCCTTGCGAAGGGGCGGGGGACTTCACGCCATATACCAAGGCGATTGCGCGAAAGGCCGGATGGCAATGGCGCATTCCCCTGCAAAACCGTATCGGCAATGGCCTTGTCTATTGCAGCAAATACCTTTCCGACGATGAAGCGAGCGAAACGCTCCTCGCCAATCTTGACGGAAAGCCGACTGCCGATCCGCGGCCCATCCAGTTCACCACTGGCAAACGCCGCGAGCACTGGAAAAACAATTGTTTGGCTGTCGGCCTAGCTGCTGGTTTCATGGAGCCGATGGAATCGACCAGCATTCATATGATCCAGAGCGCCATCAGCCGCTTTCTCCAGGTTTTGCCGCAGCATGGCGGCAAGGCTGAGCAAGCCACCAAGGACTGGTTCAACGATCAGGCGACGTTCGAGTGGGAGCGTATCCGCGACTTTCTCGTGCTGCATTACACCGCGAACGAACGCGAGGGGCAGCCTTTTTGGGATCACGTCCGCAATATGGAATTGCCTGCCACGTTGACGGCCAAGTTGGAGCAATGGAAAGCATCGGGCTTCATTCACCGCGAACATGAGGAACTGTTCACCGAAGTGGGCTGGTTCCAGGTTCTTGTGGGGCAAGGCGTAGAGGCAGAAGGATATAATCCGATTGCCGATGCCGTTCCCGAAGCGGATGTGCGCCGGTTGCTCGATCAGACCGAGCACGCGCTTGTCGCGCAGGTCAAGCCGATGCCAAGCCATATCGATTTTCTGCAAAACTATGTGACCGGGAAAACCCGGTCGGAGGTACCAGCATGATGTTTCGCCATTTCGCCGCAATCCTGATGGCCAGTGCGGCTCTGCCCGCCTGTGCGACGGCTCAGGAGGCCGCAGAGGCCGAGACCGGCACCAATGCTGCCTATCTCGATCGCGCTCCCAGCGAGGAAGTGATCTATTTCGTCCTGCCGGATCGGTTCGAGAATGGCGACACCTCTAACGATACCGGCGGATTTGAAGGCGGACGCTTGGAGCACGGCTTCGATCCGACCCATCGCGGTTTCTTTAATGGCGGGGATCTCGCAGGCCTGACATCGCGCCTCGATTACCTTGAGGAATTGGGCATCACCGCCATCTGGTTCGCGCCGATTTTCCAGAACAAGCCCGTACAGGGCCCTCCGGGTGACGAGAGCGCGGGCTATCACGGCTATTGGGTCACGGATTTCACCCGGCCGGACAGCCATTTCGGCACGGCGGAGGAATTCGCTGCTTTCGTGGACGCTGCCCATGCGCGCGGCATGAAAGTGTATATGGATATCATCACCAACCACACTGCCGATGTGATCCGCTTCGCAGAGGGTGACGAGACCGGCTACGCCTATCGCAGCCAAGGCGATTTTCCCTATTCTACGCGCGGGGGGCCGGATGGGGAGCCGATCAACCAAGGCTTCATGGGGCCGCTCGACAGCAGCGAAGAGAACTTCGCCCGCCTGACCGATCCGACCTGGGCCTACACGCCTGTGGTGCCGGAAGCCGAACGCGACGTGAAAGTCCCCGCATGGCTCAACGATCCGATCTATTACCACAATCGCGGCGACACGACCTTCACCGGCGAAAGCGCGCGGCTGGGGGATTTTGTGGGTCTGGACGATCTCTTCACCGAGCATCCCCGCGTTCGTGCCGGGATGATCGACATCTTCTGCGACTGGATCAGCACCACCCGCGTCGATGGGTTCCGCATCGATACGGCGCGGCATGTCGATCCCGGCTTCTGGCATGAATTCATTCCGGCCATGGAAAGCTGCGCCGATGAAGCCGGCATTCCCAATTTCCACATGTTCGGGGAAGTCTTTGCCGAGGAGCCGACCGCCGGATATATCGCTGAATATACGCGCCGCGACCAAATACCTGCCGTTCTGGATTTCGCCTTTGCATCCGCCATGCGCGAGGTGCTCGGGCGCGGGCAGGGCACCTTTGTTCTTAACCGACTCTACGACGGCGATGTGCTGTATGAAGGCGGCGCCGAAGCTGCGCTCAATCTGCCGACATTTCTCGGCAATCACGATCTCGGCCGGTTTTCGACCCTCATCAAGCAGGACATGCCTGAAGTCTCGCAAGACGAGCTTTTGAGCCGCGTCATGCTGGGCCATGCGATGATGATGAGCCTACGCGGATCGCCCACCGTCTATTACGGCGATGAGCAGGGCTTCGTCGGCGATGGCAATGACCAGATGGCGCGCGAGACGCTGTTCCCGAGCCTGGTCGACGAGTATAATGACAACAATCTCATCGGTACCGATGCCACCACGGCGGAAGAGAATTTCGACCAGACGCATCCGCTCTACCAGCTGATTGCGCGCTTCTCGGACATTCGCCTCAGCCACCCGGCGCTCACCCGTGGGCACCAGATGGTTCGCCATTACGAGCAGGAGCCGGGCCTCTTCGCGGTTAGCCGTGTGGATGAGGAAAGCGGACAGGAAGTGCTGGCCGTCTTCAACACCAGCGGCGAGGAACGTTCTGCCAATGTTTGGGTGCCCTATGATGCGCGCGCTTTTGAAGCCATCGAAGGAGAATGCCCCGCAGCTCCGACCGCACCAGGCAGCGCGGCTTTCACTATCCCGGCCTTCGGCTGGGCGCTGTGCCGTGTCAGTGAGCGCGCCGAATGAGCAGCGCGCAATCTTCCCTTCCATGGTGGAAAGGCGCGGCGATCTACCAGATCTATCCGCGTAGCTTCATGGATTCCAATGGCGACGGGATCGGCGATTTGCCGGGCATCACTTCGCGTCTCGGCCATGTCGCCAGCCTAGGCGTCGATGCGATCTGGATCAGCCCGTTTTTCACCAGCCCGATGAAGGATTTCGGCTATGACGTTTCGGACTACCGTGACGTCGATCCGATTTTCGGCGAATTGGCTGACTTCGACGCGCTTGTGGCCCGTGCGCACGAGCTGGACCTCAAGGTTCTGATCGATCAGGTCTATTCGCACACTTCTGATGAGCATCCGTGGTTTGTCGAAAGCCGTTCCAGCCGCGATAATCAGAAGGCGGATTGGTATGTCTGGGCCGATGCGAAGGCTGAAGGCTCACCGCCGTCGAACTGGCAAAGCGTTTTCGGCGGCCCGGCCTGGACATGGGATGCGCGGCGCGGCCAGTATTACCTGCACAACTTCCTGAATTCGCAGCCGCAGATGAATTTGCACAACCGCGATGTTCAGGACGCGGTGCTCGATGTAATGCGCTTCTGGCTTGATCGCGGGGTGGATGGCTTCCGCATCGATGCGCTCAATTTCGCGATGCATGATCCGGAATTCAAAGACAATCCGCCGGCACCCGAGAACGGCAAGGCGCGCACGCGGCCTTTCGACTTCCAGTTAAAAATCAACAATCAGTCACACGCAGATATTCCGGCCTTCATCGAGCGCATCCGCGCGTTGACGGATAAATATGACGGCATTTTCACTGTCGCCGAAGTCGGCGGGGATGATGCCGATGTCGAAATGAAAGCCTTCACCGCGGGCGAAAATCACCTGAATTCGGCCTATGGTTTTGACTTTCTCTATGCCGACACACTCACACCCGAACTCGTCTGTGAGGCGCTCGCGCAATGGCCGGACCAGCCGGATATTGGCTGGCCGAGTTGGGCCTTTGAAAATCACGACGCGCCGCGAGCGCTCAGCCGCTGGTGCAAGCCGGAGAATCGCGATGACTTTGCGCGGCTTAAAGCAGCGCTACTTGCTTGCCTTCGCGGCAACATCATCCTGTATCAGGGCGAAGAGCTCGGCCTGACGCAGGTCGATATCCCGTTTGAGCAGCTCCACGATCCTGAAGCGATCGCCAATTGGCCGCTCACCCTCAGCCGAGATGGTGCGCGCACTCCCATGCCATGGGAAATGTGCAGCTGCGGCGGGTTTGGATCCGAAAGCCCGTGGCTTCCCCTTGGCGAAGACAATATCGGCCGCGCAGTGGAAGCGCAGGACAAAGACGACACCTCGCTCCTCAACCACACACGCGCGATGATCGCTCTGCGCAAGGCCCACCCGGCCCTTCATCACGGAGCGGTAAGCGCATGCGGAGTCAGCGGCCATGTGCTGACGCTTGAGCGCGTAGCTGGTGATGAGACCGTACGCGCCATCTTCAATCTTGGCGCCGATTTGGTCACGCTCGATGATGCTTCGGCAAACGGCACGAAAATCGCCGCGATCAATGGCGCGACAACCGAAACACTCCCCCCCTTCGCAGCATTGGTGATGCAATTATGACTTTGATCCGTTCCCTGCTTTCGCTGATCGCTCTGCTGCTTCCCGCAGCGGCGCTTGCGGGCACTGTGACCTCGCCTGACGGGCGCATCGTCGCGACACTTGATGCCAATGGCGAGGGTGTGCCGACCTACTCGGTGAGCTTTGATGGCGAAGCGATCATCGATCCTTCGACCATTGGTTTCACCTTCACAGATGCCGATCCGATGCGGCGCGGCTTCACAGTCGTCAGCGAGACGACCAATTCGCATGACGATATCTGGGAGCAGCCATGGGGTGAGCGCCGCTTTATCCGCGATCATCACAACGAGCTGGCAGTCACATTCCGCCAAGGCGATGATAATGCCCGCGAAATGACCGTGCGCATGCGCGCGTTCAATGATGGCGTCGGTTTTCGCATCGAGTTTCCCGAGCAGGCCAGCATGCCTGTCGCCAATATTGCGGATGAGCTGACCGAGTTTCGCATTGCCAGCGATGGCGAAGCGTGGTCGATCCCCGCAGGCGACTGGAACCGCTACGAATATCTCTATGAGCGCACGCCGATCAGCGCGCTCTCGACGGTGCATACGCCAGTCACCATGATCCTCGAAAACGGCACGCATATCTCCTTCCACGAAGCTGCGCTGGTCGATTATTCGGGGATGTGGCTGCGCCGGATGGAAGGCACGCGCCTGCGCGCAACGCTCGCACCGAGCCCGCGCGGCCCCAAAGTCATCCGCGAAGGTGCATTCCATACGCCGTGGCGCACGATCCAGATCGCCGATGGCCCTTCCGGCCTGTTCGAAAGCGCGATGATTCTCAATCTGAATGAGCCCAATGTTCTGGGCGATGTCAGCTGGTTCGAGCCGCACACCTATCTCGGCATCTGGTGGGAAATGCACCTCGACACGCATAGCTGGGCTTCGGGAGAGCGCCACGGTGCGACCACCGAGCGTGCGCGTGAGATCATCGATTTCGCTGCCGAGAATGGCTTTCGCGGCATCCTTATCGAAGGCTGGAACCTGGGCTGGGACGGCGCATGGTTCGGCAATGGTCGCGAATTCAGCTTTACCGAAGCCTATCCCGATTTCGACATTGTGGAAGTGACGGACTACGCCCGCGAACGTGGTGTGCGCATCATCGGCCACCACGAAACCGGCGGCAATATCGACGTTTATGAAGCGCAGCTTGAAGAGGCGATGGCATTCTATGAAAGCCTCGGCATCGATGCTGTGAAAAGCGGCTATGTCGCCGATGCGGGCGGCGTGATCGCGCCCGATGGCGAGGGCGGCGAGACCTTCGTGTGGCATGATGGGCAGGAAATGGTGAACCACCATTTGCGCGTCGTGCGCGAGGCCGCAGAGCACCAGATCGCGATGAACCCGCATGAGCCGATCAAGGATACCGGCCTTCGCCGCACCTATCCCAACTGGGTTAGCCGTGAAGGCGCGCGCGGGGCGGAATATGATGCATGGGCAGTGCCAAAGAATGATCCGGGTCATGTGCCGGAACTGATTTTTACGCGCATGCTTTCGGGTCCGTTCGATTACACGCCGGGTGTCTTTTCGCTGGAAGGCCGCGGTGCGACGGAGCCGGACATTCCCAGCACGCTCGCTCGGCAGCTATCGTTTTACATCACCATCTATTCGCCCATCCAAATGGTTGCCGACATCCCGGAAAACATCGCCGCCTATCCGCGCGCGCTCGACTTCGTGCAGCGCGTTGGCGTTGACTGGCATGAAAGCCTGTTGCTCGACGGCGCGGTTGGCGAGTTCGCCGTGATTGCCCGCCAGGTCCGCGATAGCGAGACTTGGTTTGTCGGCGGTGTGACCGACGATCAGCAGCGCGAGGCGACCTTTGCGCTCGATTTTCTCGATGAAGGCACACAGTATGTCGCTACCATTTGGGAAGACGGTGAGGGTGCCGATGGGATGGGCGATGATCGCCATGCCATGAATGTGCGCACGCACACGGTCACGCGCGGCGACAGCCTGACGGTGCAAATGGCGCGCGCCGGCGGCTTCGCCATCGAAATCGCGCCCGTCGGCGAGTGAGCGAGCCAAGCCCCCCGCATATCGTCGTCCTTGGAGGAGGCAGCGCCGGGTGGATTACCGCCTGCCTGCTTCACCATCGCTGGGCGAAGCGGGGCGGCAAGATTACGGTCGTCGAAAGCCCGGATATCGGGATTATCGGGGTGGGGGAGGGTTCGACCCCGCAGCTGAAAGCCATGTTCGATCACCTCGGCATTGCCGAGGCGGACTGGATGAGCGCCTGCGATGCGACATACAAGCTGGGCATTCGCTTCACCGGATGGAGCGAGCGGCCGGGTTTCGAAAGCTATTTCCATCCCTTTCCGGGGCCGGTTGATCTGCATAGCGAGCCCGGCTTCACGCGCAATTGCAAGCTGGCGCGGCGCGGTTTCGAAGCGCCTGCGCATCCAGATGACTGGTTCTTGGCGAGCGTTCTGGCCGAAGCAGGCAAGGGACCGCAGGCCTCCGAAAACTTCCCTTTCGCGCCAAGCTATGGTTATCATTTCGATGCGTACAAACTCGGCGCTTTACTGCGCGATTGGGCGACTGCGCGAGGGGTTGCTCACCTGCCGCTGAAAGTCGACGAAATCGAAATGGGCGAAGAGGGAGATGTCGCCGCTCTGCTGTGCGAGGGCGGCGAACGGGTAAGCGGTGACATGTTCGTCGATTGCTCCGGCTTCCGCGCCATGATCGCGCAAGGCGCCTTGGACGGCGACTTCATCTCGTTCGGCGAAAATCTCTTCAACGATCGCGCCGTTGTTGTACCGACCGGCAAAGTCTCGCATTTTCGCCCGCAGACCGGAGCCATCGCAATGACTTCCGGGTGGCGCTGGCACATCCCTCTCACCACGCGCACCGGCAATGGCTATGTCTACTCGTCCAAATATATCTCGGATGAGGACGCAGCGGCAGAATTGTTCGCATCGCTGGGCCTTGAGCAAGATGAGGCCGAGCCGCGTTTCCTGAAAATGAAAGTCGGGCGGATGAAAGACAGCTGGCGCGGCAATTGCCTCGCCGCGGGTTTGGCGCAGGGTTTTGTCGAGCCGCTGGAGGCGACCGCGCTACATATCGTCATCGCAACCGCATTGGAGTTTGCCGAAGCGTATGAGGTGGGCGGCTTCACCGCGCAGCACCGCAACACTTTCAATGCCAATATCGGCAAGCGCTACGATGCCATTCGCGACTACATTGTCGGCCATTACCGGCTCAATCAACGCAGCGACACGCAATATTGGCGGGAAAACGCTGCGAACCAAAACTTGTCCGACGGCTTGAAAGCCATGCTCACCGCATGGTTCACCCATGGCGATATCGCTGCTGCCAATCGAGAGAATTACCCGGTGCAGGCCTATTCGTCCGCCAGCTGGCATTGCCTTTTCGCCGGCTATGGCGCGTTCCCTCCGATAGCGAAGATGCAGCCTTTGCCACCGCAGGTGCAGGCAGCGGATGTCGAGCAG
Organism: Aurantiacibacter sediminis; assembly: GCF_016019885.1. Taxonomy (GTDB): domain Bacteria; phylum Pseudomonadota; class Alphaproteobacteria; order Sphingomonadales; family Sphingomonadaceae; genus Alteraurantiacibacter; species Alteraurantiacibacter sediminis. The sequence continues at coordinate 1,064,550 of NZ_JAEANY010000001.1, forward strand.
GTCGGCCAGATGCTGGGCGCATGTGCAGCAAACTTCCGCGAGATAAGGATCTGATCACTGCCGCTCGGCGCTTTACGTCGTCCGCCTTTTTCGCCATTGGGACGGTGGTCGATTTAAAGGGAGTTTTCATGCAGCCTGTCCGCAATGATTGGACGCGAGAGGAAATCGCGGCGCTGTTCGGTTTGCCATTTACCGAGCTGGTATTTCGGGCGGCAGAAGTGCACCGCGCGCATCACTGTGCTGATGAAGTCCAGCTGTGCACTTTGCTCTCGATCAAGACTGGCGGTTGCCCTGAGGATTGCGGCTATTGCTCGCAAAGCGCGCATGCCGATAGCGGTGTCGAAGCGACGAAGCTGATGGATGTGCGCCAAGTGCTGCAATCGGCGGCGCAGGCGAAAGACGCGGGAAGCCAGCGCTTCTGCATGGGTGCGGCATGGCGCAATCCGAAAGAGCGCGACATGCCCAAGATCGTCGAGATCGTGAAAGGCGTGCGCGAAATGGGCATGGAAACCTGCATGACGCTGGGCATGCTTTCGCCTTCACAGGCTGAGCAGCTGAAGGAAGCGGGCCTCGATTACTACAATCACAATGTCGATACCGGCCCGGAATATTACGACCGCGTGATAACTACGCGCAATTACCAGGACCGGCTCGATACGCTGTCCAATGTACGCGAAGCGGGCATCAATGTGTGTTCCGGAGGAATCGTCGGCATGGGTGAGACCCGCGATGATCGCGTCGGTTTCGTCCATACGCTGGCCACGCTGGAGCGGCATCCCGAAAGCGTGCCGGTGAATGCGCTGGTGCCGGTGAAGGGCACGCCGCTGGGTGACATGCTAGCCGACACGCCGATGGCCAAGATCGACGATATCGAATTTGTCCGCACCGTTGCCGTCGCGCGTATCTGCATGCCGATGAGCATGGTGCGCCTCTCGGCCGGTCGTGAGAGCATGAGCGATGCGACGCAGGCGCTCTGCTTCATGGCCGGGGCGAACTCGATTTTCACCGGCGACAAGCTGCTGACCGCTCCCAATGCGGGTGACGATAGCGACGCGGCGATGTTCGAGCGGCTTGGCCTCACGCCCATGCAGGGTGAAGAACCCATGAGAGCTGTCGGCGGCTGTTCGGGCGGCTGCGCGACAGTACCGCAAGAGGCCCAGGCAGAGCTGACCTGATCGCCTGAACGCGCGCCCATGCTTGATCACATCCGCCAATCGCTCGATCGCATCGCAGCGAAGGATCGCCGCCGTGTGCTGCGCCCAGCGCAGCTTGCTGGCGATGGCCGGATGATGCGCGATGGGCGCGAATTGCTCGACTTCTCCAGCAATGATTACCTTGGTCTGGCGCGCCATCCTTTGCTGGCCGAGCGGGCCGCCGACTATGCGCGGCGCTATGGCGCAGGGGCAGGGGCTTCGCGCCTGATCACCGGCACATCCGCCGAGCATGAATCGGTGGAAGCACGCATTGCCGCATTCAAGGGGAGTGAAGCCGCGCTGGTCATGGCGAGCGGATGGCAGGCCAATGCGGGCATCATTCCCGCGCTCGCCAAGGCCGCACCTAAAACCGCGATTTTCGCCGATGCGCTGGTTCACAATTCGATCCACGCGGGATGCCGCGGCGCAAAGGCTGACGTGCATTTCTATCGCCACAATGATCACGCTGATCTTGAACGGCTTTTGGCTGAGCACGGCGCAGCGGCGGACGCGCGGATGATCATCACCGAAAGCGTCTTCAGCATGGATGGCGACCGCGCCGATCTGGCTGCACTGAACGCCACCGCGCGCAAACATGACGCGCTGCTTTATGTCGATGAGGCGCATGCCACCGGCGTGCTTGGCAATGACGGAGCGGGGCTGACAGCCGACAATCCGGGCGCAGATATCGTGATGGGCACATTCAGCAAGGCGATGGGTGGCTTCGGCGCCTATGTCGCCTGTTCCGATCTGATGCGCGATTATCTGATCAACATGTGCGCCGGCCTGATTTTCTCCACCGCGCCTCCCCCTGCGATGCTCGGCGCAATGGATGCAGCGCTCGACATTGTGCCCGGCATGGATGCGGAGCGAGCGCATCTGGGTGAATTGGGCGAGCAATTGCGCGAGGAATTGCAGGGCATGGGCTATGATACGCTCGGCTCCACCACGCAGATCGTGCCGCTCGTAGTCGGGCCAGAAAGCCATGCGCTTGCGCTTGGCCAGCACCTGCTCGATCGCGGAATTGCCGCGCTGCCGATCCGCCCGCCGACTGTGCCCAAAGGGACCAGCCGCATTCGCCTTGCCCTTCGCTCCACGCTCAAGGCGCAGGATGTCGATCACGTGCTGAAGGCAATTGGAGAGTGGAAGCTACCATGAGCCGCTTCACTATCACCGGGACCGACACCGATGTGGGCAAGACGGTATTCGCTGCGGGCCTCTCGCAGGCGTTGAGAGCCACCTATTGGAAGCCTGCGCAGGCTGGGCTGGAGGGCGAGACAGATAGTGAAGCAGTCGCGCGGCTTGCTCCGGATGCGACCGTGCTGCCAGAGGCTTATCGATTGCACACGCCTTGCTCTCCGCATGAGGCTGCGCGGGTTGACGGGGTGACCATCGATTTGGCCGAACTGAAGCTCCCTGATGTCGAAGGTCCGCTGGTTGTGGAAGGGGCAGGGGGTGTGCTCGTCCCATACCGGGAGGACTTGCTTGCGGCTGACATCTTCGCTCACTGGCAGCTTCCGACAATCCTTGTCGCGCGCACCGCGCTCGGTACGATCAGCCATTCGTTGATGTCCCTCGAAGCCTTGCGCTCGCGCGAGGTTGCGGTCGCTGGCGTTGCCTTTGTCGGGGAGCACGAGCCTGTTGCCGAGGGCGCGATCACACGCATTGGCGTAGTGAAGCATCTTGGCCGTCTGCCCATGCTCGAGCCGCTCGATAGTCAGACATTGGCGGGCGCCTTCTCCACCCATATCCGTATGGACCTGCTGGCATGAGTAGCAAGTCCCCCGTCTGGCACCCCTTCCACCAGCACGGTCTGGGCGAGCCGATCCCGCTGGTCGATCGGGCGGAGGGCGCGGTGCTGCACACGGCTGACGGGCGTGAGGTGCTGGATGTGATCTCAAGCTGGTGGGTGATCACCCATGGCCACAATCACCCCCGTATCGTCGAAGCGATCCAGCGTCAGGCCGAGCAGCTCGACCAGCTGATCTTTGCCGGGTGGACGCATCAACCGGCGGAGGATCTGGCGCGCGGGCTGCGGGCGATCATGCCGGATGAGCTGGAGTATGTATTCTTCTCGGACAGCGGTTCTACTGCGGTCGAAGTCGCGCTCAAGATGGCGCTGGGTTTCTGGGCCAACACTGGGCGGGCGCGTCACAAGATCGTGGTGATGGAGCACAGCTATCACGGCGATACGATCGGCGCGATGAGCATTGGCGAGCGCGGCGTTTTCAACAAGGCTTACAGCCCCTTGCTCTTCGATGTTGAGACCATTCCTTTCCCGCATCAGGGCACCGAACAGGCCACGCTTGATACTCTGGAAGCAGCCTGTGCTGGCGGCGGAACCGCGGCCTTCATCGTCGAGCCGCTGGTTCTCGGCGCAGGCGGGATGCTGATGTATTCGCCCGGGACCTTGCGGGAAATGCGCAGCATCTGTGCTCGCCACGATGTCCTTTTCATCGCCGATGAAGTGATGACGGGCTGGGGCCGCACGGGCACTCTGCTGGCGTGTGAACAGGCTGGCGTAGTCCCCGATATCCTGTGTCTCGCCAAGGGCCTCACAGGTGGCTCCATGCCGCTCGCCGTGACGATGGCGACCGCGCCGATTTACGACGCGCACTATTCGACCGACCGTGCGAAGATGTTCTTCCATTCCTCCAGCTTTACCGCCAATCCTGTCGCCTGTGCGGCGGCGAATGCGAACCTCGCCATCTGGCGCGAAGAGCCGGTGCTGGATCGGATTGCGACCCTTTCTGAGCGCCAGAGCAAGGGTTTCGCTCGCATCGCGGCCAAACATCCCATCAGCAACCTTCGCCAATGCGGCACCGTCATCGCGATGGATGTCGACGCAGGTGAGAGTGGTTACCTTGCCGATATCGGTCTCACAATGCGCGAAGGCCTGTTCAGGCGCGACGTGCTGATGCGCCCGCTTGGGAACACGCTCTACCTTATGCCGCCATACTGCATCGCCGATGCGCAATTGGACCGCGTGTTCACCGCGATCGATGAGGTACTGACCGAAGCTCTTTAATGCGCGTCCGGCTGGTTGTCAGGATGCGCGCGCTTGAATTCCTCCATCGCATTGCAGGCGCTTTCGATCCGCACCATGCGCGGGCATTCGGACAGATCGAATGCAAACCGCCGCGCGTTGTATAGTTGCGGGATCAGTACGCATTCGAACATGCCGGGCGCATTGAATAGGAAGTCACCGCTTTCGAGCTGCGCAAGCCGCGCTTCCACCGGATGCAGCGTCTTGGCCAGCCAGTGGCGATACCAGGTATCGATCTCCTCCTGATTGTGGCCAAGCGGATCCTTCAGATACTTCAGCACTGGCAGGTTGAGCGGCGCGTGCAGCTCCGTCGCGATGGCATAAGCCAGTTCGCGAGCGATGTAGCGATGGTCCAGGCCCGATGGCAGCAGCGGCTTGTCGCGATAGGCTTCGTCCAGCCACTCTATAATCGCCATGCTTTGCGCGCGGTCGCCGCTCTCGGTCTCCAGCATGGGCACGGTGGCGAAGGGATTGCGGCTGGTGAAAGCCTCTTCCTTTTGCGCGCTTTCGAGCAGGTTTATCGGGCAGTTTTCATAGCCGATGCCCTTGAGTTCCAATGCGCAGCGCAGGCGATAACTCGTACTGCTGCGCCAATATCCGTAGAGTTTCATGGGCACCTCCTCGATGCTCGCACGTTAGCGATGTAGTGCATTGTGCGTGAAAGTTTCATCTGTTACTAAATGACTATGAGCTATCAGACTGGTTTTCTCAACCACTTCGCCAGCGAGGCCGTTCCCGGCGCGCTGCCTGAAGGTCGCAATTCGCCTCAGAAACCGGCCTTTGGCCTTTATGCCGAACAGTTCAGCACCAGCGCCTTCACCGCGCCGCGCGCCGAGAACCGCCGCAGCTGGCTGTACCGGATGCGCCCGACCACCGAACATGGCGCCTTTAAGCCTTACTCCGGGGCGGAGCGACTTGCCGCGCCCGATGGCACGCATACCACGCCCAATCGCCTGCGTTGGAACCCGCTTCCAATGCCCGACGGCGAGGTCGATTTCGTCGACGGCATGGTGACCTATGGCGGCAATGGCGGCCCTTCCGAAGGCGGGATCGGCATCCACCTTTACGCTGCGACGGCCAGCATGGACGCGCGCGCATTTCAGAACAGCGATGGCGAGATGCTGATCGTGCCGCAGCAGGGCGCGTTGCTTATCACGACCGAGCTCGGCCGCATGGACGTGCCACCCGGTCACATTGCGGTGATACCAAAGGGCATGCGCTTCCGTCTCGAGTTCACCGAGGGAGCCGCGCGCGGCTACATCTGCGAGAACTTCGGCGCGCCTTTCCGGTTGCCGGACCTTGGCCCCATTGGCGCAAACGGCCTTGCCAATCCGCGCGATTTCGAAACACCTGCCGCATGGTTCGAAGACCGCGACGACAACTTCGAAGTGGTCCAGAAGTTCAACGGCAAGCTCTGGACGACCATGATTGACCATTCGCCGTTCGATGTCGTCGGCTGGCACGGCAATTCCGCGCCTTATCGTTACGATCTGGCGCGCTTCAACACTATCGGTACGGTCAGCTTCGACCATCCAGATCCCAGCATCTTCACCGTGCTCACCAGCCCGAGTGACACGCCGGGCACAGCCAATTGCGACTTCGTGATCTTCCCGCCGCGCTGGATGGTGGGCGAGGACACGTTCCGTCCGCCGTGGTTCCACCGGAACGTGATGAGCGAGTTCATGGGGCTGATCCACGGCGAGTATGACGCGAAGGAAGGCGGTGGCTTCGCTCCCGGCGGCGCGTCGCTCCACAACCAGTTCAACGGGCATGGCCCCGATGTCGACAGCACCGCGAAAGCGATGGCTGCCGACCTCAAACCGCACAAGATCGACAACACGCTGGCTTTCATGTTCGAAAGCCGCGCGATCATCCAGAGCACCGATTTCGCCATGAATGGCGGCCTTCTTCAGGACGATTACGATGCCTGCTGGAGTGGATTTCCGAAAGCGAGACTTCCCTGAATGACCCATCACACAACCGATCACACACATGACATGAACGCCACCAGCTGGGTGGAAAGCGCCAATGGTCATCCCGATTTCCCGGTGCAGAACCTGCCGTTCGGAGTGTTCTCCACCGATGGAGAGGATGCGCGCGGCGGCGTGGCTATCGGCGACTACGTGCTCGACCTGCGCAATGTGCTCGATGGCGATCTGATCGAGGATGATCGCGACCTGCTGCATTATGCGTCCTTCGCCACGCTCAACGATTTCTTCGCTATGCCCGGCGGCCCGTCGGAGCTCCGCGCAAAGCTGTTCGCGGCGCTGACTGACGAGAGCTACAAAGCCGCGATGGAAGTCTGCCTGGTGCCCATGGCGGACGTGCAGATGCACCTGCCATTCCAGATCCACGACTACACCGATTTCTACACCGGCATTCACCACGCGGTGAACATCGGCAGCCTGTTCCGTCCGGACAATCCGCTGCTGCCCAACTACAAGCATGTGCCGATCGGCTATCACGGTCGCAGCTCCTCGATCTGCGTATCCGGTACCGATGTGAAGCGGCCCACCGGCCAGCAGAAGCCGGCAGAGGAAGGTGGCACGCCCGAATTTGGCCCGTCCAAGCGGCTTGATTACGAGCTCGAAATGGCGATCTGGGTGGGGCAGGGTAATGACCTTGGCGATCCGATCCCTGTGGGTGAAGCAGAGCAGCATATCGCAGGTATCTCGATCCTCAACGATTGGTCGGCGCGCGATATCCAGGCGTGGGAATACCAGCCGCTTGGCCCGTTCCTTGCCAAGAACTTCGCTTCCACCGTCTCGCCCTGGGTGGTGACGATGGATGCACTCGCACCCTTCCGCACTGCGCAGCCTGCGCGCGCCGAGGGCGATCCCGAGCCACTTCCTTACCTCCAGCACGATATGAGCCACGCGGCGTTCGGCATCCAGATGGAAGTGCTGATCACGACGCCCAAGATGCGCGAAGCAGGGGCAGAACCGCACCGCCTGTCGCATGGTCCGATGACCGCGATGTACTGGACCGCCGCGCAGCTGATTGCGCACCATTCGGTTGGCGGGTGCAACATGCAGCCGGGTGACCTGCTCGGCACGGGCACGCTGACCAGCGGTGAAGACGGCGGCGAAGGTAGCTTGATCGAGCTGACCGAAGGCGGCAAGAAGACCATCAGCCTGCCCAATGGCGAAGAGCGCAAGTTCCTCGAGGATGGCGACGAAGTGATCATGCGCGCCTATGCCGAGAAGGATGGCTACGCCCGCATCGGCATGGGCGAATGCCGCGCGACAATCGTGGGCTGATTCGCGACTGTCGGGCCCTGCCGTAACGGCAGGGTGTGACAGGTGTGACAGTGTCCAAACGAACAAAAAAGCCCCCGGAAATCCTGTGTGATTTCCGGGGGCTTTTTGATTCTGTGAAACGGACGAACAAAGCATCCGTCCGTTCTTCATAGATTTAGAACGGTAGGAAAGTCTCGGTCCGCGATTTCTAAGTGGCTCTTCGCACTCAGATTAATACCAGCAGAAATAGCGAAACCATTCGCCGTTCGGCATTGGAACGTTGATGAGGCAACGCTCCGGTGTATCGGTCGGATCATCGGGATCGTCAGTGACACTGGCAAAAGCCATGTTCGGAGCAGCTACCATGCCAATCGCGCTGACGTAAACGAGCGCTCTGCGTACACTTTTCTTCATCTTGATCATGACCTTATATTGCTGACAAGAGGTCTTATTCGTGCCGCAAAGCGTCAATCGGATCAAGTTTGCTTGCGCGGTGCGCGGGGTAATAACCAAAGGCGACCCCCATCAATGCGGAGAAGAGAAACGCGCCTATGTTGAGCGCTGGATTGAACAGGAAGGGAAGGTCCATGACCCCGGCGAGCATTACTGAGAGGCCAAAGGCGATCCCAATTCCGATCAAGCCGCCAAAGCAGCACAACACCACAGCTTCGGTCAGGAATTGCAGTCGCACTTCCTTGGCAAGAGCGCCAATGGCAAGGCGAATACCGATCTCGCGCGTGCGCTCCGTGACGCTCACCAGCATGATATTCATGATACCGATGCCGCCAACTATCAGGCTGATTGCTGCGATAATCGCCACCACGCCCGTCATCGCCTGGAAAATTCCACCAACCGTGTCGGAAATTTCCTGCGAGTCGATCACATCGAAATTGTTGTCCTCGCCATCTTGAACGACGCGCCGTTCACGCAACAAATCGACGAGCTGGTTCTGGATCGTGATTGTGCTGTAGCTCGGATCGTATTTCACTACGAAGAACTGGATATCGTCGCTTCCGATAAGGCGGCGCTGGACCGTTTTGAGTGGCATGTAGACGATATCGTTCGCATCGTTTCCGCCACCGATATTCGAGCCGGAACGCTCATCGGCAATTCCGATTACGGTGCAGGAGACGTTGTTGAGGCGCATTTCTTCACCCAGCACCTGATCTTCGACGAAGATTTTCTCGACTAATGTCGTGCCGACGATGCAAACGCTTTCGCCGCGATCTTCTTCCTGATCTGTGAAGCTGCGCCCTTCGCCGATATCGATGTTCTGGGCAGAGAAAAACTCCCTGCTCGCGCCATTCACGCTTGTCTGCCAGTCCTGCCCGTTATGGAATGCGGTGGCGTTGGAGAAGACAGCGCCTGCGGCAAATTGCACACCGGCAATCTGATTGCGGACGGCGCGGATGTCCTCTTCCTCAAACGGTCTGCGTGGCACATTGATGTCGGGCTGGCGCGGGAAAACAATGAACACGTCAGAGCCAAGCCCAGCCAGATCGTCCTGCACGTCCGCGGTCAGGCCTTGGCCAAGCGTGACCATCGTCACCACGGAGGCGACACCGATGATGATGCCGAGCGTCGTCAGGAAACTGCGTAGCAAGTGCCTGCGAATTTCCCGAATTGCCAAGAGCAAGGTGGAGCCGAGCATGCGCATCAGGCGGAAGCTCCCGCTTTCAGGCCGCGATCAATGCGCTCCACCAGTCCATCGCGGAAATGCACGATGGTGCGGGCGTATTCGGCCATTTCCTCTTCGTGAGTCACCATCAGCACGGTGATACCGGTTTTGCTGAGATCGGCGAGCAATTCCATGATTTCGATAGAGCGCTCGGAGTCGAGGTTGCCGGTCGGCTCGTCCGCCAGCAGAACGTCGGGATCGGTCACGAGGGCACGGGCGATGGCGACGCGCTGTTGCTGGCCGCCCGAAAGCTCAGCCGGGGTATGTGTGGCCCACGGCAGCAAGCCGACTTTGTCGAGCGACCGCTCGGCAGCCTCACGCCGCGCTTTCTTCGTTTCACCGCGGTATAGCAGTGGCAGTTCCACATTCTCCAGCGCAGTCGTGCGCGCGAGTAGGTTGAAGCCCTGAAACACGAAGCCGAGATAGCGACGGCGCAAGAGCGAGCGCTGGTCGCGGCTCAAACTCTGCACTTCCACGCCGCGGAATTTGAAAACACCGCTGGTCGGCACATCGAGGCAGCCGAGAATGTTCATCGTCGTGGATTTGCCCGAACCCGATGGTCCCATCACCGCGACGAAATCGCCCCGTTCGATGGCCAGATCCACGCCCTTCAGCGCCTGGAAAGCCGCAGGGCCGGTGCCGAAGGTCTTGGTTATGCCTTCCAGTTCGATGAGGGGGGCTTCGCTCACTGCTGGCCCGCACCCTCGCCGGTGACGACTTCCATGCCCGCCTCAAGCTCATCCGAATTGACCACGGTGAAACGCCCGTCGCTCTGGCCAGTGACCAATTCAATACTCCGCAACGAGCCGTCCTCTTCGACAACGTAAACGGTCTGGCGGCTGCCCACACCAATGCTGGCATCGTCATTTTCTTCAAGCCCGAAGTTCGGATTGCCGAAGACGCCTCCGCTCTCTTCCTCTTCCTCCGGATTATAACGCAGCGCGCTGTTGGGAACGAGCATCTGCTCGCCCGTGCTTTCGGTTTCGATTGTGGCGGTGGCCGTCATGCCGGCGCGCAGCAATCCATCGCCGTTGCTCACCACAAGGCGCGCTTCGTAACTGACGACCTGCTGACCGCCTGCCTGCTGCTGCTGGCTGGCAAGGGCGATATTGTTGGATGCAAGATCGACACGTTCCACCGTCGCGGGGAAGCGACGGCCGGGATAGGCATCGACGGTGAAGGTGGCCTGCTGCCCGTCCTCCACCTGGCCGACATCCGCCTCATCCAGATCGACGCGCAGCTGCATCACCGAGAGGTCTTCTGCCAGCACGAACAATGTCGGCGTGTTGAAAGCGGCGACCACGGTCTGGCCCGGCTCCACCTGCCTTGCGAGCACGACGCCGGACACGGGCGAGCGTATCACCGCGCGATCGAGGCTGACCTGCGCGGTCGAAAGCTGCGCGCGCGCTGCCGAGACGTTCGCCTGCGCTGCTGCAACGCTCGCGCGGCCGCGGTTCACTGCTGCTTCGGCGAGGTCGATCTCTGCTTCGGAAGGCACACGGCCACCCGAGAGGCGCTGCACTTCCAACAGACGGTTCAGTTGCGCTTCATCGCCCTCCAACGTGGCCCGTGCCTGCGCGACCTGTGCCTGCGCGGCATTCAAATTGGCGCGGCCCTGCTGGATCTGGTCATTGATGACTTCGGTGTTGATGATCGCGAGAACCTGACCGCGTGTCACCTGATCGTTCACATCGACCAGCACATCATCGATCCGGCCTGACACTTCGGAGCCGACTTCCACCTGATTGGTGGGACGCAGGCTGCCCGTTGCAGTGACCGACAGATCGAGCGAGCGCGTTTCCACTTCCGCAGTAATGTAATTGGGCTGCTCATCGCCGCCAGAGCATTGCGAAATCGCAAGGATCAGGACGAGCAGCAAAACGACGCCGATCCACACGCGCTTGCGCTTATACCATTTCTTCGGCGCCCCCTCATCGAGGTAGCTCTCGATATCCTGCTCGTTGGTAGTGTCTGTCTGGCTCATTCCTCGTTCCCGTCAGATGCCTGCAGGACAGCGCCGCCCGGCAGGGTAAAGTCAAAATCACTCGCGCTCCATCCGCCGCCCAGCGCCTGTGTCAGGCGAACGAAGGCGGTGGCGCGGTCAGCTTCTGCGCCGACCAGATTGTTGCGCGCGGCAAGCAATTGGTTCTCGGCGACCAGCAGTGTGCGAAAATCGGTAAGCCCAGCCTGGTATTGGCTGCGCGCAAGGATGACCGAATTGCTCGCCGCGTCGACGGCTTCATTCTGAATATCGATGCGCTCGTCTGCTGTGCGCTGGTCTACAGCAGCGCTTTCGACCTCTTCCAGCGCGGAAAGGATTTCCTGCTCCCACGCGGCAAGCGATGCGCGCGCGCCCGCCTCTGCGCTGTCGACCCGCGCAGCCGTTGCGCCGCCATCGAAAAGCAATTGGCTGATCCCGCCGAATATGCTGCCGGTGATGACATCGAACAGATTGCTGAAATTGGTGCCGCCCGTTCCGATCGAACCCGTGAGGCGAACTAGTGGAAGCAATTGCGCGCGCACGACGCCGATCCGGGCGCTGCTGGCGATGAGGTTGGCCTCCGCCGCGCGGACATCGGGCCTTCGGCTCAGCACTTCGGCTGGCGGGGCGAATCCGTCGAGTTGGGGAGGCGCGGGGACGCGGGTTTCAACGTCGCTTTCGATTTCATCCAAAACCCGGCCCGGCGTTTCACCGATCAGGGTCGAGATTGCGTTGGCCGTCGCAACAAGGCTGCTTTCGAGCAGCGGAATGGTCGCAGCAGTAGCAGCACGCTGGGCGCGGGCCTGCTCGACATCGAGGCTGGAGACCAGCCCTGCCTGATTGCGCCAGCGCGCAATTTGCAAATTATCGTCCTGGAAAGCGAGCGTGTTGCGCGCGATTTCCAACTGCTCAGCCGTGGCGCGGGCATTAATCGTGGCGATGGCAACTTGGCCGACGATCAGGCGCTGCAAATCGGCTTGCGAATATCCGGCGGTCGCGAAATCGGCACGGGCCGCGGCGACATTGCCCGAGATCTGGCCAAACAGATCGAGTTCCCAATTAGCATCCGCGCCCAGGCTCAGCTGCACCCCGTCGCGCGCATTGTCGCCAATATCGCGGTTCACTCCGCCATTGGCGAAAACGGTGGGGTAATAGCCCGCGCGCGCCTGCACCAGCGATGCGCGAGCCTGCTCCAGCCGCGCGGCGCTTTGGGCGAGGTCCCGGTTTTCGACAATCGCCTGTTCGACGAAATCGGTGAGCAGCGGATCGCCAAGCAGGGTCCAATATTCGGTGAGGTCGGTCGTGATCGGAGCGACATCGCTCAGCGCCCAATCGGCCGGAGTTGAAAGCGTACTTTGCGGGACATTGGCAGCAGGCGTCGTGCAGGCACCGAGCACCAGAAGCGCCGGAGCGGCCAGCAGCGCGCCTTTCGCGCCGAAATTGATGTTGGTCAGTCCCATCCCGCCCCTCAAAAAAAGTCCCCGTCGCAGGCTTACCTTCGCCCCGCGCAGGTGCAAGCCCCTTCGCTTCGAAATCTACATGGAAAGCCGCCGCCATCCCCACCATTGTTGTTCGAGGAACTGCAATATTGACCCGACGAATGTGCATTTCGTCATGCGCTTACGCGGCAGATTGGATCGGCGATCAAGTTCTCTTGCCGAAAATATTTGTTTTACCGCGAAACTTCGCGCGCGAATTGGGCCGCATCTTCCAATACGGGCGCGCGGCCGCGGAAGGGGCGGCCAAGGGCGATCAGGATGTCGATGTGATCCTCCCCTTCATATTGCACCATCTCGGCCTCGACTCCGGCAGCGGTCAAAGCGGCGGTTAGCGAAATGCTGTTGCGCGGCCGCACAGTCGTATCGTCCGCGCCTGTCAGCAGGAGGGCGGGCGGGCTGTCGGCATCGGCAAAAGTCACCGGCTGCGTTTCTGCAAGATCGGGCCACTGGCTGAAGGCAGCGATGGTCGAGTCCGTATCCAGCGGCAGGAAATCATAAGGTCCCGCTAGGCCGACCAACCCGGCGATCGCCGCGCGGTCTTCGCCCAGCCATTGCGGATCATTTGCCAGCATTGCCGCGATGTGCGCGCCGGCGGAGTGACCCATCACTACGATATTGTCCGGATCGCCGCCATATCCCGCCGCATTTTCGCGGACCCAGCGCACGGCCTGCGCGCCGTCCTCCACAAAGGCGGGAAAGCGCACTTCGGGCACCAGCCGATAGTCCGGGACCACGGTGATAAAACCCTCCGCCGCCAATGCGCGTCCGACGAAATCATACCCCTTGCGCGTGCCGCTGTTCCAACTGCCGCCATAGAACCAGACGATCACGGGCTTCACATCATCGGTCGCTTCAACTGGCGCATAGACATCGAGCTTCTGCCGCTCATGCGCGCCATACGCAATATCGCCGGCCACCTGCGCGCTGTTCGCATCCTTGGGCACGAGAGCGTTGAAGGTGCGCAGGCGATCGACCGAGAACGATACGCCGATGGCGACGATCGCGAGAAGGGGCAGGGCGATGAGATATTTCATCCGCGCCTTTTGGACCGGCTGCAAAGGCGCGGCAAGCCTTCAGAAAAGCCCATTCCTGCGCGAAGCCTTCCAAATTGCGCGCGCTGCGCTACATGGCGAATATGATTGCACTCACCGGCTGTCTCGCCGTCATCCTGATCGCCTTGCTGCTCGCGCCCCAAACGCCCTTCGCACGGCTTTGTCACCGGCAGCTGGTTGAGCGTCCGGCATCAGCCCTGGCCAAGTTCCGCCCGCATCACATCATTTATGCGGTGATCCTCATTCCGGTCATGTTGAGCGGAGGCGAGTTTATCGCGCTGCTCGGCCCGGAATTCTTCGCCGCCTATGCCATGGAGCTGGCGATTTATGTGGATGCGGTGATCGTGAGCGTACTCGCGAGCACGGCTGCGTCGATAAAGGCGTTTGCGGGGAGCATACGGCAGAGGTTCAATCGCCTCAGCAGTCGCAAGTCTGCCCGCACGAAACGCGCTGCGCGCAAGCCACAGCGCGATCGCATGCCCGCCAATTACGATGAGCATGTGCCCGCCATGCCGATGGCAGCCTGATCCATGCCATTGCGAATTCCAGGCTTTGGCAAGACACGCCGCGACGTGGGCTCCGCGCCGCTCGCAGGGATCAAGGTCGTCGAGCTGGCGCGAATCCTGGCAGGGCCATGGGCAGGCCAGGTGCTTGCCGATCTGGGGGCAGAGGTCATCAAGGTCGAAAGCCCCGAAGGTGATGATACGCGCGGTTGGGGTCCGCCCTTTATCGAGCGGGAGGATGGCAGCAAGGATGCCGCCTATTTCCATGCCGCCAATCGCGGCAAGAGCAGCATTGTCGCCGATTTTACTGATGCGAAAGATTTGGAGCGTGTAAAAGCGCTGATCGCAGATGCCGATGTGGTGATCGAGAACTTCAAACTCGGCGGGCTCGCCAAATACGGTCTCGATCATGCAAGCCTGAAAGGTGTCAATCCGCGGCTCATCTATTGCTCGATCACCGGATTTGGACAGGATGGCCCCTATGCGGCGCGTGCCGGATACGATTTCATCATCCAGGGTATGAGCGGCATCATGGACCTGACCGGCGCGCCCGACGGCCCGCCGCAGAAAATCGGCGTTGCTTATGCCGATATCATGACAGGCCTCTACGCCGTTATCGGCATCCAGGCGGCGCTGCGCCAGCGTGAGGAGACCGGACGCGGGCAAGTGATCGATATGGCGCTTTTCGACGTCATGGTCGGCACGCTTGGCAACCAGGCGATGAATTACCTCGCCTCAGGTCGCACGCCGAAGCGGTTAGGCAATGCCCATCCCAATATCGCGCCCTATGAGGCGTTTGCAGCGATAGATGGCTGGCTGATTATTGCGGTGGGCAATGACAACCAGTTTGCAAGGTTTGCCGAGGCTATCGACATGCCGCTGCGTGAGGAATGGCGCACCAACGCGCGACGGGTGAAAAACCGCGAGAGCCTTTCGGCATCGATCAAACGCCGGATTGCCGAGTGGGAGCGCGATGCGCTGCTTGCGACGATGGAAGAGCTGCGCATTCCCGCAGGGCCCATCAACACGGTAAAGCAGGCGCTCGAAAATCCGCAGATCGAGGTGCGCGGAATGGTTGCCGAACTTGAGGAAGGGCTGCGCGGTATGCGCACGCCTATACGCTTTTCAGAGAGCGAGCTCGCGATCGGCAAGCCTTCGCCCAAGCTGCCGAAATACGAAGACTGACGACTGACTGCTTTCCGCTGCCAGCCTCGCAGCTTCGCACGAAAAAGAAGGGCCGGGAGATCGCTCTCCCGGCCCATTCTGTTTGCCTTGATGGCGTGGCTTACATGCCCGAGTTCGGACCGTAAGTGATTTCCACACGGCGGTTCTGCAATTCGCGGACACCGTCGGCAGTCGGAACGCGCAGGTCGTTCTCACCGAAGGCTTCGCTCATGATGCGGCCGCCCGGGATACCACGGCTTGTGAGGTATGCCTGGACCGAGTCGTTACGGCGCTCTGCA
>NZ_JAEANY010000002.1 GCF_016019885.1 Aurantiacibacter sediminis
CGGAGGAGGCGGAGGAGGCGGCGGCGGGGGCGGCGGAGGCGGCGGCGGTGCCGCATCTTCACCACCGAGCGAGAAGCGCAGACCGAAAGCAGCGATGTGCTGCACAGGGTCGGTTTCCAGCGTACCCGGCAGAAGCAGGTTGTTCAGGCCGGCTTCTTCGAAAAGGCGACGATACTTGTACTCGCCGAAAGCTTCGACGCGGTCAGAAAGCTGACCGGACACACCGACGATGCCCTGATAGGCGAAAGTCGTGTCGGCATCGTTCACGATCGGCAGACCGCTCGGCGCGTAATCGGCGTCGATAACATAGATACCCGCACCCGCTCCGATATACGGCGTGACTGCACCCAGATCGAAATCATACAGGATGTTCAGGAAAGCGCCGTAGGTTTCGATATCGCCGGTGCCATCAGCCAGTGCTGCAGCAATTGTCGTACCGGTGCCCGGGCCGCCGGTCAGGCGGTTGAGGTCGGTGATGCCGACAGCTGCGCCACCAACGGTGAGGTCACGGTGAAATTCGATGTCATAGGTGACATAGCTGCCGTCAAGTTCAACGCGCAGTCCGCTGTCGAATTCATAGCCGATCTGGCCCTGAACGTTCCAGCCGAGATCTGTATTGGTCTCGAACGCATAGGCGGTTCCAGCCGGAATTGCCAACACATCATTGTCGAATTCGGCGTCCAGAACGCCTTCATTCACTACATTTTCCTGAGTGGCGACGCCGCCACTGATTGCGATATACGGGTCTGCATGAGCCACGCCCGGAAGGGCAATGGCCAAGACAGACGCTGAAAGCAGAAGTCTTTTCATTTCACGTCCTCATACGACGCTGGGTTCCTCCCCAGCCTGTTACTCGCAACGGCAATTATGCCGTATTGTTCCGCACATGCGAAGTAAAAAATTCAGTAGTCTTCAGTGTGTTGCTAAATTACAGCACCTGAGGCGGCTGACCGTGTATTCAGAAGGCTGAAATACCTGTAATCGCACGCCCCAGGATGAGCGCGTGTACATCGTGAGTGCCTTCATAGGTGTTAACGGTTTCGAGGTTCAGCATATGCCTCATCACTTGATATTCCTCGGAAATTCCGTTGCCGCCATGCATGTCACGCGCCATGCGGGCGACATCGAGCGCCTTGCCGACATTGTTGCGCTTGACGACGCTGATCATCTCGGGCGCAAACTTGCCTTTATCCATTAGCCGGCCGACGCGCAGGGAGCCCTGCAGGCCGAGGGAAATTTCCGTCAGCATATCGGCCAATTTGAGCTGGTAGATCTGCTTGGAGGCAAGCGGCACACCGAATTGATGGCGATCGAGGCCATATTGCCGCGCGGCGTGATAGCAGAATTCGGCCGCCCCCATGCTGCCCCATGAAATGCCGTATCGCGCACGGTTGAGGCAGCCAAACGGGCCTTTCATACCTTCGACATCGGGCAGAAGCGCTTCGGCAGGAAGCTTGACCTCATCCATCTGGATCATGCCGGTGGTGCTGGCACGAAGGCTCAGCTTGCCGCCGATTTTCGGCGCTTCAAGGCCGGCCATGCCTTTTTGAAGCACGAAGCCGCGGACCTTGTCGCCATGTGCTTCGCTCTTGGCCCACACAACGAATACGTCAGCGAAAGGTGCGTTGGAAATCCACGTTTTTGCGCCCGAAATCGAATATCCGTCGCCGTCTTTCTTTGCGTATGTGCGCATGCCGGCAGGATCGGAGCCCGCGTCCGGTTCGGTAAGTCCGAAGCAACCGATCAGTTCGCCGCTGGCAAGTCCCGGAAGGTATTTCCGGCGCTGCTCGTCCGAGCCATAGGCGTGGATCGGGTACATGACGAGCGAAGATTGCACGCTTGCCATTGAGCGATAGCCGCTATCCACTCGCTCGATTTCCCGTGCCACAAGGCCATAGGCGACATAGCTCGCGCCCGATCCGCCGAATTCCTCGGGAATGGTCACGCCGAGCATGCCAGCTTCGCCCATCAGCGGGAACAGTTCGGGCGTGTCGGCCTCTGTCGCATACGCCTCGATGACGCGCGGTTGCAGTACGCTTTGGGCAAAGCCGTGCGCGGAATCGCGCACCATGCGCTCTTCCTCGGTCAGCTGGTCATCGATATTGAAGGGGTCGGCCCAGTCGAAAGGTGCCATTGCAGCCATGAAAGTGGTCTCCTTTGAAACCACCCACTAGATAGTCTGCTGCCGCGCGGCAAGCGGGCATATGGGCCTATACCGAAACCTGCCGCGAGGAGTGAATTCGCGGCTTAGTGCACCAATTCCCGCGCGCGCTCGATCATGGTGATCAGCTGGTCGGGCGGGCAGGGTTTGGAAACGGCCTGCGCCTCCGGATAACGCTCTGCCACATCTTTCTCGGTGACATGGCCGGAATGGAAGATAATCGGCACGCCGGCTTCGGTCAGCGCATCGGCCAATGGAAAGACTTCGCCATCCGCGGTCATCACGTCGAGGATCGCAAGATCGGGCAATTTTCCATCGATGGCGATCATTGCGTGATCCTTGCAAGCGAATGGGCCTTCTACCCGGTAGCCAAGATCACGCACCGTCTCTGTTAAATCGAGCGCGATGATGAATTCGTCTTCCACTACGAGAACCTTTGGAGGTCCGTCCTTAATCTGCGTTGCCATAGTTCCACCCTCGGCATGAATTGTCTTCTTACTGCAACATACGCAGGGTTTCCGGGAGCGTTCCCAAATAGCTTACCGGGTGGTTAATCTTGCCTCGAGGGAGGATTTAGAGATTACCGTATTTCTCATTGTATCCAGCCAGATCATCCTTGGCGAGAAACTGTGCTTGCTCCACCCAATTGTCGCGCCGGATGCGGCCCTGAAAGCGGCCGAGCTTTGCATCCATGCGTTCGATATCGGCATCGTCCCACGCAGCGATCTGGGCGAAACGCCGGACGCCATTATCGTGCAGGATGGTCACAAGCTTCGGCCCCAGGCCCTTGATCCGGCGCAGATCGTCGCCGTTTTCATCTGCGGCCTCGGCCGGGGCTGCAGGCGTTTCGGATGCATTACGAGCTTCGAGCGGAGAAACGCCCGCGCCGGCTTCGGAATCGGCCTCTACCGGCGCAGCTGCGACCCTGTCCGTATTTGCGGCGGCCGAGACGGGACCTGCTGCTGCAGCGGGCGCGTCAATCAACGCCTGGTTACGCTTGATGCTGCTTTCACCATCGACGATATCTTCACGCGTAACCTTCGTCCGGCGAGAGGATTGCAGCAGCCAGAAAATCAGCAGGAACAGGAATACCAGCGCAATGAGGATAAAGATCCAGTATTGCTGAAGTATGTCCTGCATCGCGTAATTTCCTCATTCTCTGTTTGCCGGGCGCATCGTCACGCGCACCTACGATCGATTTTTGCCGTTCATGTAGGCCAACGCATGAGAAGCGCAATGTTTCACCTTTGCGGGACTTTCTTTACTCGCGCCGAGCAAATGGCGACAACCGATTAGCTAGGTTCGGACTTCGCATCATTGGCACGCTTGAACAAAACTTTGTCTTCCGGACCAAAGCCATATTTCCAGATCACCAGCAGGTAGATTGCGAGGATCGCCGGGATGCCGAAGATCAGCTCGGCCCATTCAGGCAGCAGGATTGCGATTTGGCCGACCAGCACCGCCGCGCCTGTCGCCCAGACAAGCGCAAAGCGCAGATTGCCGACCGGCGCTTTGAGCAGCCGTTTTAAGAGCAGCGCCTTGATCAGGCTGGACGCGCCGAGCGCCAGCAGCAATGCCGCCGCCGCACCGCTCGCCATATAGCCTTCATCGAGGCCCCAATGTTGCGCGAGCATGATCAGGCCCACAGTCAGCGCAGCCTGCAAGGCGATGACGCCAACGGAAATCGCCAGATTGCGTTTCTTGGCGATGTAGAC
Source organism: Aurantiacibacter sediminis (assembly GCF_016019885.1). GTDB lineage: Bacteria > Pseudomonadota > Alphaproteobacteria > Sphingomonadales > Sphingomonadaceae > Alteraurantiacibacter > Alteraurantiacibacter sediminis. Next base: position 3,877 of record NZ_JAEANY010000002.1, read on the forward strand.
GAGCACGCCTTCGGAAACGACCGCCATGCTCGCCACCGCTTCGGCAACCAGCAGCAGGGCGAGAGCAGCCGTGCCGCCCACAATGTCCGGCCCGCCCAGCCCCATCACCGCTTCGCCCGGAATGGCGAGCGCGAGCGCAATTCCCAATTGCAGCGCGATAATCCAGAAGCCGACTTGCCGCACCTGCTTGGCAATCGCGGCATAATTTCCGGTTTTCAGGTTTTTGGTGATGACGGGTGAGAGCACGGGTTCGAAACTGGTCTTCAGTTTTTGCGGCAGGCTCGCGATTTCCTTCGCAAAATAATAGATGCCCACCGCCGTAGGAGACGTGGCCAGGCCGAGCAGGAACACATCAATCAAACGCGTGCCGCGCTCGATCACGTCCGCACCTGCCAGCGGAAAGGCGCGGCCGATCATCTGGCCGAGATAACGCGGGCGGGGGCGCCATGCCCTGGGCTTGCCGTAGGTGCGGAAGAATGACCATGCGGCGGTGAAAAGCGCAGCATAAACCGCCGCCAGATACGCCAGCGCAACGCCTCCATCGCGCAGCGGCGGAATGAAGAAGAAAGCCACCACCGCGATAGAGCGTGTCCACGGCTCGACAATGGCGCGGGCGCGCACGGTTGTCGCGATGTCGAATTTATAGGCCTGCGCGGCGAGCAGGATTTCCGTCAGGGCAAAAGCCGGAATCGCTGCGATAATGAGAATGTCATATTGGCCGCTCGTCCCATTCGGGAAAATCGGATCCGGCCAGATCACCAGCATTGCCACAAAGATCGCGGAGATCAGCAGCGAGGCCAAAATGCCGTCAAACACCAGATTGACGCGGCGCTGCCCGTCCTCTTCCGCTCCCTGCGTCAGCCTCTGCGCTAGGCCGCGTTTTTCACCAAGCGCACAAATCAACGCGAACAGCTCCACCACCACCACGGCAGAGGCGAAGCGGCCCATTTCCTCGGTGCCGTAAAGGCGATAACCGAGGAAGAGAAAGGGAATGCCGCCGATCAGCCGCAGCACAAAGCCAAGCGTATTCGTGCGCCCACCTTTGACGAGCGCATTCATGTCATCGCGCTGATCGGCGCTTTCAGGGCCGGGAGCGGCGGGTTGGCTCAAGCCTCGTGGCCTTCTGCCTTGAGCGGGCGGGAGAGCAGTTCGGCCACGACTTCACGCGCGCCGCGTCCTTCGAGCAGGTGATTGACCGCTTCGACGATAGGCATTTGCACGCCTTTGTCGCGCGCGATTTGGCGCAGCACCGACGCGGTGTGCGCGCCCTCTGCAACTGTGCGCTTGTCTGCCAAAGCTTCCTCAGCGCTCATGCCTTCGCCGAGTGCCTTGCCCAGCGAGAAATTGCGGCTGGAGGTGGAGGAGCAGGTGAGGACCAGATCGCCGAGGCCGCACAGGCCGTTCAGAGTCTCCGGTTTGCCCCCAAAGGCAACGCCAAAGCGCAGCATTTCGGCAAAGCCGCGGGTGATGAGCGCGTTGCGGGCGTTTTGCCCCAGTTCCAGCCCGTCAACGACACCGCAGGCGATGGCGAGCACGTTCTTCACCGCGCCGCCCACTTCCGCGCCGACGACATCATCGGAATAGTAGGGGCGGAAATTGTGCCGCGCGATGGCAGGGGAAATGCGATCCCACTGATCCTCACCGCCGCCGCAAGCGAGGGTGACAGCGCAGGGCAGGCCATCGGCCACTTCATGCGCGAATGTGGGTCCGGACAGGACAGCAAGATCGCTAGCGGGCGCAATATCATGCGCGACGTGGTGCATCATGCGGCCTGTGCTCGCTTCGATACCTTTGGAGCACAGCACGAGGTCGCGCGGGTAACTGCCGAGCTTCTCCAGCGTCGCGCCCATATGCTGCGCCGGCGTGACCAGCAGCAGGATATCGCACGCGGCCATTTCCGACAGATCGCCGGTCGCCGCGATGGACGGAGAAAGCTCGGCAGAGGGCAGGTAGGGCATATTGCGATGCGAAGTGTTGATCGCGTCTGCCAGCCCGTCTTCCATCGCCCAGAGCTTCACCGTGCGGCCATCGCTGCCGAGCGATTGCGCAAGCGCAGTGCCCCAGGCGCCTGCGCCAACTACACCTATAGAAGCCTGCGTCATGCCTTTACTCCTGCGCCCCTTGCGGGCTCTGCATCGGGATCGAGCGGCCAGCGCGGCCTTGCTTTCAGATCGAGCGGATCGGCATCGAAGCCTGCTTCCAGCCGCTCGACACCCGCCCAGGCGATCATCGCGGCATTATCGGTGCACAGCGGCAGTGGCGGCGCGGCGAAGGGCAGGCCGAATTCGCCTGCGAGTGTCTCCAGCCCGCCGCGCACGGTCTGGTTTGCGGCAACGCCGCCTGCCACCACCAATGCGCTTACCTCGTCCATCGTCTCCAGCGCCTTTCGCGTCCGGTCGAGGATACAGTCTAGCGCCGCCTGCTGAAAGCTTGCCGCCAGATCGGCTCTGGAAAACTCTCCGGTTTCATGCGCGCGCAGGACGGCGCTCTTGAGGCCGGCGAAACTGAAATGAGGCTCCTTGCTGCCTTTGAGCGGCCGGGGCAGGGGCACGGCTTTGGGATTGCCTTCCAGCGCCAGTTTCTCGACTGCAGGTCCGCCCGGATAGCCAAGCCCCATGATCTTCGCGCTTTTGTCGAAAGCTTCACCGAGCGCATCGTCGATGGTGGTGGCGAGGCGTTGGTATTTGCCGACACCTTCCACTCGCAGGATCTGGCAATGCCCACCACTCACCAGCAGCAGGGCGTAGGGGTATCGAAGTGAGGCATCAGCGAGGCGCGGGCTCAGCGCATGGCCTTCCAAGTGATTGACGGCATAGAGCGGCTTGGCGCTCGCCATCGCCAGCGCCTTTGCAGTGACAAGGCCTACCATAACGCCGCCGATGAGGCCGGGGCCTGCGGTCGCGGCAATCGCATCGCAATCGGCAAGCGGAACGTCGGCTTCGCGCAGCACCTTGTCGATCAGAGGAGTGAGCCGCTCGGCATGGGCGCGTGCGGCGATTTCGGGGACAACACCGCCATAGGGTGCGTGCTCTTCCTCCTGGCTGGCGATAGCCTGTGCCAGAATGCGCCTGTCCCCCATCACCAGCGCGGCGGCGGTTTCATCGCAGGAGCTTTCTATGCCGAGAACCAGCGTCATGGCGCTTCCCCTTAGACGAGTCCCTCGCTAGGGCAAGCAAACGCATGTCTGAATATCCCTTTCTGAAGCTCGGAACCCGTCAGTCCCCGCTCGCCATGGTGCAGGCGGAAGAGACCCGCCGCCGACTGTGCGAAGCGCATGGCTGGCCCGAAGAGGCAGTCGAGCTGGTGCCGGTGGTGGCAAGCGGCGACAAGGTGCTCGACAGGCCGCTGGCGGAGATCGGCGGCAAGGCCCTGTGGACCAAGGAGTTGGATGCGTGGCTGGCCGAGGGCAAGATCGACGCGTCGGTCCACTCGCTGAAAGATGTCGAAACAATCCGCCCCGAAGTGTTCACGCTCCATGCCATCCTGCCGCGCGCGGACAAGCGTGACCGGCTGATTGGCGCCGCGAGCATTGCGGAGCTGAAGGAAGGTGCGGTTGTCGGGACCAGTGCCCCGCGCCGGGCAGCGCAATTGCTCAACCAGCGGCCCGATTGTTCGGTCGTGATGTTTCGCGGCAATGTTGCGACAAGGCTCGGCAAGCTGGACGCGGGCGAAGCGGATGCGACTTTCCTTGCCGCCGCCGGTCTTGAGCGGCTGGGGCAGGATAACATTGGGGCGCCGCTCGATGCCGAAAATTGGCTGCCTGCGCCCTCGCAAGGGGCGATTGCGGTGGAATGCCGCGCTGACGATGCACGCACGCAGGAATTGCTCGCGCCGCTCGATCACGCGCCGAGCCGGGCGGAAGTGATGGCTGAACGCGCTCTTTTGCTGGCGTTGGGAGGCAATTGCCACTCGCCCATCGCCGTGCTGTGCACTCATCACGAGGGCAAACTAACCATGTGCGCCGCCATTTTCAGCGCCGATGGGGCGGAGCGGGTTGAGGAGAGCGCGACTTTCGCCGCCGGTGATAACGAGGCTCCCAAGGCTCTCGGCACAGCCTTGCTCGACAAGGCCACGCCCGCGATCCGCGCGGTGTTTGACGAGGCTCCATGATTTTTGCGATCCGCCCCGAACCCGGCCTGCAATCCACTCTGCAAAAGGCGCGCAGTCGAAATCTGGCGATCATCGGTCGTCCGCTCTTCGAAGTGGTGCCGATGAGCTGGGAGGTACCCGATGCCAAGGACTTCGACGCACTGCTGATTGGCAGCGCCAATGCTTTTCGTCACGGCGGGGAGGGGCTGGAGAGCCTCAAATCACTGCCGGTCCATGCGGTTGGCGAAGCAACGGCTGATGCTGCGCGCGAGGCTGGTTTTGCCGTAGCAGAAACCGGCACGGGCGGTCTGCAAAAGCTGGTGGATAGCGCAAAGGGTGAAGTGCATTTCCTGCGGCTGGCAGGCGAAGAGCATGTCACTCTCGGTTTGCCTGCCAAGGTGAAAATCACCACACGCGTGGTCTATTCGGTCCGCACAATTCCCCTTACGGGCAGCGATGAAGTCAGCCTGCGAGCTGGCGACCCCATCGTCCTGCTGCATTCTGCCAAGGCGGCTGAGCATTTTGCTTCCGAATGCGATCGGCGTGGGCTCGATCGCGGCGCATTTGCGCTTGCGTGCATCGGTCCGCGCGTTGCGAATGCGGCCGGCACGGGCTGGAAAGCCTGCAAGAGCGCTCCACAGCCTGATGATGATGCGCTCTTGGCCTTGGCCGATGACATGTGTCATTAATGTGAACCGCGCTTAAGGGAAGGCAGCGAGCACCTGAATTCGGGCGCGCAGAAGGACGCAATGGACCAAGGTTTTGATTTCCAGCCCGCCACAAAGCGGCAGGCCAAATCGCCCTATCGGCCAATCTTGATCGCCGTAGGTGCTGCATTCCTGCTGGGCGGCGCGAGCATGTATGCGCTTGCGCAAAGCGAATTGTTCTCCGGCCTTATCAATGTGCGCGAGGATGCAGGCGAAGTTGCCGCTGAGAGCGACACGCCCGCTTTGCCGGCAGCCGGAGCAACGGCAGAACCAACCGCCGAACCGACAACGCCTGTCGAAGAGGCAGCGCAAGAAGCGCGCCAGGCGGCCGAGCAAGTGGAGCAGGTGGTGGAGCAGCAGGGCGGTCTTGATAGCCGCATTGCAGCGATGGAACAGCGCCTCACCCGGCTTGACCTGCAATCGCAAGCTGCTGCCGGGAATGCGGCCCGTGCCGAGGCGCTGTTGATCGCGTTTGCCAGCCGCCGTGCGCTCGAACGCGGAGCTCCGCTGGGATATCTTGCGGACCAGCTGCGGCTGCGCTTTGGCGAAAATCGGCCGAATGCCGTGCAAACGGTGATCGACGCGGCGCAGGAGCCCGTCACGCTGGATCAATTGCTCGCCCGACTGGAAGGCCTCGCTCCGCAGCTGGACGATGCGCCCGAAGGTGAGGATGTATTCACTCGCCTGGGCCGGGAATTATCGGAAGTGTTCGTTGTGCGCCGCGAAGATACCGCTTCGCCTGTGGCAGAGCGTCGCCTCGAACGCGCGCGGCTGTTCCTGCAGAGCGGACGTATCGAAGCGGCGATTTCGGAAATCCGCAACATGCCCAATGCGGTGATCGCGCGCGAGTGGATAGACGATGCAGAGCGTTTCGCAGCCGCCCAGCGTGCATTGGAAACCCTTGAGACCGCTGCTGTGCTCGATCCACGCGAATTGCGCGATGGAGAAGGCTCACGCGTGGAGCAGCGCAGCCCGGCGGGCAATTCGCGCAACTAAGCCCAAGGCTTTGAGGGCGCCTAGCCTTTGAGCAATTCGGGCAGATCGCCGCTCATTCCGCGTGCTTCATCCATGAACCAGCGCTTCAGCGTCGGCATACGCTGCACCGCGCCCATGCCAAGACGACGGATGGCGCTGGGCGCTTTGCCCGGAATGCCGAACAGGCGGGTGAGCCCATCGGTGGCGAGCGCGACCATGAAACTATCCAGCCCGCGCCATTTCTCATAGCGAGCGAGCACTTGCGCATCGCCCGGATCGAGACCGATCCGCATACCTTCCGCAATGACCTGCACCAGCGCGCCGACATCGCGCAGGCCAAGATTGAGACCTTGCCCCGCAATGGGATGAATGCCGTGTGCAGCATCGCCCACGAGTGCGAGGCGATTGTCGACGATCTTGGCCGTGTGATGGAAGCCGAGCGGGTAGGAGCTGCGCCCGCCGTTGAGTTCGATGTCGCCGAAAATACCATGCAGGCGCTTTTCGACTTCGGCTTTGAAGGCGCGCGGGCCAAGCTTCATCACGCCTTCGCCATCGGCCTCGCTGACGGTCCAGACAAGTGCCGAGCGGTGGCGGCCCTGATCGTCATCGAGCAACGGCAACAGGGCGAAGGGCCCCGCTTCGTAGAATATTTCCCAGGCGACACCGTCATGCGGCTTCTCGTGGATAAGGCCCTGGATGATTGCTCGGTGGCTGTAATCCCATTTGGCGATGGAAATGCCGGCCCCGTCTCGTGTGGGTGAACCACGACCCTCCGCGCCGACGAGGAGGCTCGCTTCCAGCACAGCGCCATCTTCCAGCGTGACCGACACGCCATGTTCGCCGCGATGCCGCTCGACGACATTGGCCTTGGCATGCCAGCTGATAAGCTTCTCATCCTTGGCCGCTTCGAACAGCGCGAGACGAAGCTGGCGGTTGGCGAACATCCGGCCGAGCGTGCCTTCATGCTCTTCGGGCACGAAATCGATCCGGCCTGGGCGCATGTTGTCGGTGACGGCAATGCTTTCGATCCGGCAGCCATGCGGTTCCAGCTGATCGGCAAGGCCGATATTCTTGAACAGGTTCCAACTCGCGGTCGAAATCGCCGAAGCGCGCCCGTCAAAGCCCTCTGCCAGAAGATCCGCCGGGTCGGCCCGGTCTACCACATGCGATGAAATGCCCTTGCGCGCAGCCGCCAGTGCGAGGGTCATACCCACGAGGCCGCCACCAAGGATCAGGAGTTCGCGCTTGTCCGCCATCGCCAAGCTACCTAGGTGTGCGGGCATATGCAGGCAAGTCTATCCTTTGGCCTATTGTTGTGGCGGCTGGTGCTTGCTGTGCTGGTGCCCGTGCTCATGCTGGCCGGGGCGAGTGTGCCTGCGGCGGCGCAGGTCCAACGCGAAAACCAGATTTCCGCCGATCTCAAGGCGGAGAATGCGCCTGCCGCCGGAGAAACCCTGTGGGTCGCGCTGCGCTTCAGCCCGAATGAAGGCTGGCACGGCTATTGGTCCAATCCGGGCGAGGCGGGCCTTGGCATGGAGCTCGACTGGCGATTGCCCGATGGCTGGCAGGCAGGCGAGCCGCTCTATCCGGTGCCGCACGTCCTCACGCTCTTCAACATCGCCAACCACGCCTACAAGGATGACTACGCGGTCCTGATCCCGCTTGAGGTGAGCGGTGATCCGAATGGCAATGTCACTCTCGACGCGCGCTGGCTCGCCTGTTCGGATGAGCTGTGCATTCCGGAGCAAGAGACGCTGTCCCTTCGCTTCCCGCAGGAGGGCGCGGCGCTGGATGCGCAATTCGATGCGCACCGCGGAGCGATACCGCCCATGCTCGATCAGCAGGGAAGTTATGCGTTTACGGATAATCTGGTGAGGCTCGCCATCCCGCTCGCGGAAGGCGTGGAGCTGGCGCAGCCGCATGCCTTTATCGAAATTCGCGACACAATTGATTACGGCGCGCAGCAGCGCTTCTTCCGCAATGGCGATATGGTGGTGGTCGAAATCCAGCGCGGACAGCTGCGGGCTGAGCCTGATGCGCTGAGCGGGATCCTCGCTTTCGACGATGCGGGCAATGGTGTGCGCTTTACAGCAACTCCCGGCGAAGTGCCGACAGGCGGAACACCAATTGGCGGTTCGCTTTCCAGCAGCCCGTTGCCTCTCCTGCTGGGCGGAGCGCTACTTGGCGGCTTGCTGCTCAATCTGATGCCTTGTGTCTTCCCCATCCTGAGCCTGAAAGCGCTGACGCTGGCGCGCGCAGGCGAAAGCGAAGGGCAGGCGCGGCGTGAGGGGCTCGCCTACACGGCAGGGGTCTTGCTGGCGGTGCTCGCGCTCGGCGCGCTGATGCTGGCCTTGCGCGCAGCAGGAGAGCAAGTGGGCTGGGCGTTTCAATTGCAGCAGCCGCTGGTGGTAGCCGCATTGCTGGTGCTCGCGGTATTGATCACGGCAAACCTTGCTGGTTTCTTCGAGATACCCAGCATGCCCATCCGCACCGGCGGTCGCGGGAGCGCTTTTGCGACCGGTCTGCTGGCGGCCGTTGTCGCGACACCATGCACCGGGCCTTTCATGGCCGCAGCGCTTGGCGCGGCGCTCTTGCTGCCTGTGCCGCAGGCGCTTCTGCTGTTTGCCGCGCTGGGGTTTGGGCTCGCGTTGCCGTTCCTGCTGCTGGGTTTAATACCCGCTTTGCGAAGCCGCTTGCCCAAGCCGGGGCCGTGGATGGAGAAATTCCGCAAGATCATGGCGGTGCCGATGGGTTTGACGGCGCTCGCGCTGGTCTGGCTCGCTTGGCGGCTGGGTGGACTGCATTTCGCCTTCAGCGCGCTTGGCGCTGGTGTGACACTCGCGGTGCTGTTCGGCTCTTTCAGCCGCGCGGCGCCTGCGATGAAGGCAATCCTGCTCATCATCCCCGCCTATTTCCTGATCGCCACACCGTTCCGCGTGGATGAGGCGGCGAGCGTGACGGAGGAAAGCGTGCTGGAGCCGGTGATCTTCAGCGAGCAGGCGCTGGCCGAGGCGCGCGCATCCGGCCAGCCGGTCTTCCTCTGGTTCACCGCCGATTGGTGTGTCAGCTGCAAAGTAAACGAAGGCGTGGCCATCGAACGTGAGGCGACCCGCGCGGCTTTTGAAGAGGTAGGCGTCATCGCGATGCGTGGTGATTGGACGAGGGCCGATCCGGAGATCACGCGCTATCTGGAGCAATGGGGCGTCGCGGGAGTACCGCTCTATGTGTGGTTCCCGGCGGGTGGCGAAGGTGAGCAATTGCCTCAGGTTCTCACGCCAAACAGTTTGGTCGATCGGGCCGAAGCCGCAGACTAGCTCTCGCTTTCCGCTTCGGCTTCCGTCTCCTCTTCGGGCTCCGCAACCTCACCACCCGCACGGCACCAGTCGAGGAATTGCCCGGGTATCCGGCTACTCGAAATCTCCAGCATTCCGCGCCCCGGCAAAGTCGCCGTCAAATCGCGTGTGCCGGCAAAGACATCGAGCTGCGGATCGTCTACCGGCAGCACGGCTTCCCACCGCCATTCGCCGCCATCCTCGGTCTGCCCGAGCGTCGCATCGGCAAGAAAGCGGCTGCGCATGCCATTTCCGACAAAGGGGAAAAGCGCGCTTTGCCCCGGCAGGGCCGCTGCATGGCGGATAATCGTGAAGCGCGCCGGGTCTTCGGACAGGTCGCATGCGAGTGTCAGCCACGGGTCGGCTCCTGGATCGCTGAAGAGGATAGCCTGTCCGTTCGCGGCGACCGTCCATCCTGCGCCGGACGTATCGGGAGAGGGGAAAGCGCGGGCTTGCGGCGGGCCGGTGTCGTCCAAGGCGATCTGCTGCACGCCGTCGGGCACCTGCTCAGGCGCGCTGCGATCGCAGGCTGAGAGAGCGAGTGAAGATGCAAGAAGAAGCGCGCAGGATCGCATGCCATGCAAATGATGCGGGCCTTTTCGCTTATCAAGTGAGATCGCAGGATTTTGCCCCGCGTTGGTGATTAGTCGACGCGGCGGGGTTGGTCAGTCTGTGGCCTCACGGATTGAGATCAATACTGTAAAGCGTACCATCGAAACCGAGCATGTAGATGGGCGTGGCATTGCCGACATCGATGTCACCGTCATCCATCGAGACGATGCGCGGCCTGTCGGCTTCCGGCACATCGCCCCAGAAATCGAGATTACGGTTTTCCAGCGGGCCATTATTGTTACGGTCCCAGGTCCAAATATTGTTGCTGGTGTCGGCTATCACGATGACACCGAACCAGGTATCGCCTTGCAGACTTTCCGACGCATCGACCCAGCGGCCAGCACCATCGGTATCGACTTCCTGAACCAGGACCGGACTGACAAATGTGCCCGGATAGGTTGCAGGCGGGGTCTGTAGGTCGGTGAGGCCATCGCGATAAGGCCATTCGAAATTCGCATCCGCTTGGCCCAGCTCGAAATCTGCCTGGTTAAGCTCGTTGAAACTTGCCCCCTGGTCGATCACCCAGCCTTGCAGATTGGTCGAAGTGAGGAGGCGCGGGCTTCGCACTCCCCACCCACGTGGAACAAGGTTTAGGGTAGCGAAGGGATCGGTCCCGTTGCCGGAGAACTGAAATTCGGTAATACTTCCTGCCGGAATACTTGGCGACTGAGCGAAGTTGCCGTTATCGAAAAGGCCAAGCAAGATATTGTTGCCGCGCCTCCCGAGCGAAGCGAAAAACTCCCGCCCTTCTCTTAGCCATAGCCGCCGCTCGCTCAGATCGCTCAGTCGAATGGAGCTCAATGTCAGCTTGCTTCCTTCGTAGAAAGCGACAAAAAACCTGCCGCTTCCGGTGAAATTCCCGTCAGTGACCATGTCTTCGATTTCGACAGCGCCTGAGAAAAGGACGCCATGATCTGTCACCGCCCCGGTTTGCGCATCGACTGTAGAGACCTGTCCATTGCGGCTTACCACAAGCAACTCATTGGTATCGTCGATATATTCGACATGGCCGTTCTGCCCGAGGCCGCTGGCCACTTCCGCGACCAGCAGGTTTTCGCGATCGTTGGTGATAGTGATCATTAGCGTCTGGCGCGTGGTGGCTGTGCCGTCGCTCACGCTGACGTCGATTTCGTAAACATTGTCGCCATTCGCATCGCGCGGCGTTTCGAAGCTGACCGGATCGTTGAAACCGACAGCACCTGCTGCACCGAAAAAGCTGAAGAGTGCGGCATCCTTCCCGGCGACGAAATCGAAAGTCAGAGGATCGCCGTCCACGTCAGTCGCGGAGAGTTGGACTACCGTGCGCGTGTCAGTGGATGTGGTGCTTTCGACGAAAGAAATATTGTTGCTGTTGGTAAAGCTCGGCGGGGTATTAGCCGTGCCGCCTCCGCCGCCTCCGCCGCCTCCACCGCCATTGTTGCCCCCACCTGAGCCACCGCCTCCGCAACTGGCGAGCGCGAGGCTGAACGCGCACAGGATGGCTTTCGAGTTGGTCAATTTCATAATGCGTCCCTCCAACCGCCTGTGTTCGCAAGGCGATATCGCGAGGAACTATGCGTAATTGCCGCAGAACTTCAATGTATCACAGCGACATTTTCGCAGCTTATGCCTACTTCCCAAATTTCCGCTGCGTCTTGCCATACCGCAGCTTGCGCGTACCCGGGCGGCCTTCATTCGAGCGGCCCACGACAGGCGCCTTCTTCGCCTTGTCCGGCAGGCCGAGCTCGTCATTCTCCAGCCGGCGGATTTCATCGCGCAGGCGCCCGGCTTCTTCGAACTCGAGATCGGCTGCGGCGGCGCGCATGCGTTTTTCGAGGTCTTCGATATAGGCGCGCAGATTGTGGCCGACGAGGTTGTTAACCTCGTCGTCGCCAGTTCCGACGACCACACCATCCTTACTCGCGGTGTGAGCGACGATATCCTGGATGTCGCGCTTGATGGTGGTCGGAGTGATACCGTGTTCTTCGTTGTAGGCGCGCTGCTTTTCGCGGCGGCGCTCGGTTTCGGCCATGGCGCGTTCCATCGAACCCGTCACCCGGTCGGCGTAGAGGATCACACGTCCGTCGACGTTACGCGCGGCGCGGCCGATCGTCTGGATCAATGAGGTCTCGGAACGCAGGAAGCCTTCTTTGTCTGCGTCCAGGATCGCCACCAGTCCGCATTCAGGAATGTCTAGCCCTTCGCGCAAAAGGTTGATGCCGATCAGCACGTCATAGACGCCAAGCCGCAAGTCGCGGATCAGCTCGATGCGTTCGAGCGTTTCAACGTCGGAGTGCATATAGCGAACGCGCACGCCCTGTTCGTGCATGAATTCGGTGAGGTCTTCCGCCATCCGCTTGGTGAGCGTGGTGACGAGCGTGCGATACCCCCTGGCTGCGGTCGCTTTGCACTCGGCGATGCAATCCTGCACTTGGTCTTCGACCGGCTTGATCTCGACGGGTGGATCGATGAGGCCGGTGGGTCGGATGACCTGTTCGGCAAAGACGCCGCCGGTCTGTTCCATTTCCCAGCCGCCCGGTGTGGCAGAAACGGCAAAGGTCTGCGGGCGCATTGCGTCCCATTCATTGAAACGCAGCGGGCGGTTGTCGATGCAACTCGGCAGGCGGAAACCATATTCAGCGAGCGTCAGCTTGCGGCGATGGTCCCCGCGCGCCATCGCGCCGATCTGCGGCACCGTCTGGTGGCTTTCGTCGACGAACAGCAGCGCGTTTTCGGGAAGATATTCGAACAATGTGGGTGGCGGTTCGCCCGGCAGGCGTCCGGTCAGGAAGCGCGAATAGTTTTCGATGCCGTTGCAGGAACCGGTGGCGGCGATCATTTCGAGGTCAAAATTGGTGCGCTGCTCCAGCCGCTGCGCTTCGAGCAGGCGGCCTTCCTCGTGCAGCTCTTTCAACCGTTCTTCCAGCTCGAACTTGATGGCCGCACTGGCCTGCTTCATCGTGGGGCCGGGAGTTACATAGTGGCTGTTGGCATAGACGCGGACTTTCTCCAGCGTCTCGCCTTTCTTGCCGGTCAGCGGGTCGAACTCGCTGATCTCCTCGATATCGTCACCGAAGAAGCTGATGCGCCATGCGGTATCCTCGAGGTGGCTGGGAAAAATTTCCAAACTGTCCCCGCGCACACGGAAACAACCGCGCGCAAAGGCGGTGTCGTTGCGCTTGTACTGGAGAGCGACGAGTTTGCGAATGAGCTCACGCTGATCGACAGTGTCATCCTTTTTGATGTCGAAGATCATGGCCGAATAGGTCTCGACCGATCCGATACCGTAGAGGCAGGAAACAGACGCCACGATCAGCACATCGTCACGCTCCAACAGCGCACGGGTGGCCGAGTGTCGCATCCGGTCGATCGCCTCGTTTACCGAGCTTTCCTTCTCGATATAGGTGTCGGAGCGCGGGACGTAGGCTTCGGGCTGGTAGTAATCGTAATAGCTGACGAAATACTCGACCGCGTTCTCGGGAAAGAAACTCTTGAACTCTCCGTACAGCTGCGCGGCGAGGATCTTGTTGGGAGCGAGGACGAGGGCAGGGCGCTGCAATTCCTCGACCACTTTGGCCATGGTGAAGGTCTTGCCCGATCCCGTTACGCCAAGCAGCGTCTGCGTTTTCTCGCCATCGTTCGCGCCTGCCACAAGCTCTGCAATGGCAGTCGGCTGGTCTCCTGCAGGCTCGTAATCGGACACCAGCTTGAACTTCTTGCCTGGCAGCGACTTTTCGGGCCGTGCGGGTTTGTGCGGAGTGAATTCACCGGTTGTATCGGGCTCTTCAAGACCGCGACGGATTACGAGTTCTGCCATGCGCAGCGATATGGGGACACAATGGTGCTTGCTCAAGCGCTCCAAAGCCTTCAGCATGCACGCAACTGATCTGACGGGAGTTTCCAATGCGTTTTGCAATCATGGGTATCGCCGCTTCGGCCTTCGCTTTGACCGCTTGCGGTGGTCCGCAATCGGCGGAGGATCCGAGCGATCCCGAGCAGGTGGCCGAAGTTGCCGCCGGTCTCGCCACGCCCCAGCCCGGCCAGTATCGCACCACGGGTGAATTGGTCGAATTCGACATGCCCGGTGCGCCTGAGGAACAAGTGCAGATGATGCGCGGCATGATGGAAATGAATACCGGCCAGGAAGAGGTGATTTGCATCACCGAAGAGCAGGCTGATGAAGGCTTCCAGGAATTCCTTGTGGCGATGAACGACAATGCGGACACCTGCACTTTCAGCGAATTTACGGTCGACGGCGATCAGCTCAATGCCGCCATGCAATGCGATGACGGGCGGGGCAGCATGGGCAGTGTCAGCTTCGATGGAATAATCACGGAAACCAGTCAGGATATGACGGTCACGATGGATATGGAAAACGCCGCAGAAGGCCAGGGGATCCGCATGGTCGTGCGCAACCAGACCGAGCGGCTGGGCGATTGCCCGGCCTAAAGTTTACCGGGATAAACGCATCCCGCGATTTTCGCCCGGTTTTGGGACGGGGCCAATAAACAGCGCCCAAACATGTTTAGCGCGATTAACAGGGTGATGACGGCTTGATAACTCTCGCCCATGACCCGCGCAGCGGATGCTGTGCGCCTGCTGTTTCGAGGATCAAATATGCGCTTTACCCATGCCCTGCCGCTGATTGCTTTAGCCGCGCTCACCGCGTGTGGAGACGACGTTGACGAGGCGCTGACTGACGAGGCGCTGGCATCGGAAGATGTTGCGCCGGTGATCGAGGATAACGGAGTAATGCCGCAGCCCGGGCAATATACCACCCGCATCCAGCTGGTCGAATTCGAAGCGCCCGGCCTGACAGAAGATGCGATCGCCGAAGCGCGCACGGAATTCGAGGCGGGTGCTGCAGAAGAAAATTCCTATTGCGTCACCGAAGATCTTACGCGTGAGCAATGGCTTTCGGAAATGACGGAAGCTGATTGCACGCTTTCACGCTTCACGGCTGACGGCAATGATCTGGAAGGCGCGATGACGTGCAATTCGGATATCGGCCTTAATGGCCGGGTGGAGATTTCCGGACGCACGGCAGAAAGCGGCTCCAACTTGCAGATGAGCTATAATCTCGAAACGGCCGCGGGCGAAGGCACGGTTGTCTGGCAGACGGTTGCAGAACGCACTGGCGATTGCAGCTGAATGGCGATAGCTATGCTGGCATGAAATATGTCGCCGAAATGATCTTGCCAATGGCTGCCGTTGTTGCGGTTCCGGCTTTTGCTTTCTCAACGTCCAATCAGGACATCACCGCAGAAGCAGGTGGGGATGAAGAGCCCGATTTTCCTTGGCCGGACTTCCTCGATGTCACACCGCTTCCCGGAGCCTATGAGCTGGAAATGCGTGTCACCGACGTGCAATTTCCCGACAGTCCGGAAATGGCCTTTATGTCCGAAATCCTGATGAATGAAGTGCCGGAGGTGGAAAATTACTGCCTGACCGGAGAGCCCGAGCGCGTCGATTGGGTCAACGAATTTATGGATGGCGATTGCACGGGATCAGAGCCGCAGATGGACGGCAACAGCTTCACGCAAGTACTGCAGTGCCAAGAGTCAAATGACGGTCCGCCGGAAATGATGATCAATCTTTCGGCTGAAGCGAGCGATCAGGGCATGGATCTCGACATGAGTATTCTGATGCGCGATCAGGAAATCGGCAAGATGCGCATGGCGATGGAAATCGACCTGAGGCGGACCGGCGATTGCGAATAACGGCGTCCGGGATCGAATATTGCAATTCCGTGACACCGGCTGAACAACATTGCTGGCGCGCACATTTCATATAATCGTCACAATGTGTCAGCGATCAAACCCCTATCGGCCTTTGCGCCAGCCAATCCGGCGTCGCACGCGATGAAGCTGTCGGATGCCCTGCGCCAAAGGCTCAGCCTGTTGCGCGGTGAGCAGCCCAAGGACGCTCACACACCGCCGCTGCGCTATTTCTTTGCCGAGCTCCTGTCGTTCGGTGAACCGCTTGTTCGCCCGTTTCTCGCTGCGCCTGACATCAAGCTTTCAGAAAATCCGCGTGTCGTGATCCTGCTGCCCGGCTTCGCGACGGGACCGAACCGGATGCGCTATCTTGCGCGCCAGCTTGAACGGGCAGGGCATAAGGTCAAACGCTGGGGCATGGGGCATAATCTGGGGCCTACCGCAGAGACAATCGACATTCTGGCGGACCGGGTGAAGGCCGTCGAAGAACGCTATGGCCAGCAAGTCGTGCTCATCGGCTGGAGCCTTGGCGGAGTTTTTGCGCGCGAAGTCGCGAAGCAGGTGCCCGGCAGCGTGGCCAAGGTGATTTCCATGGGATCGCCATTCAGCCATTCGCCCTATTCCAACAATTTCTGGCGGCCATACCAGCTGGTCGCCGGACATTCCGTAGAAGAGCCGCCGATCCCTGCCGATACGCGCGTGAAGCCGCCTGTCGAGACCGTAGCATTCTGGAGCCCGCGCGATGGAGTGATTTCACGCCGCGCCGCATCGGGCCTCCCGCATGAGCGGGACAAATCTGTCGCGCTGCGCTGCTCGCATCTGATGTTCCCCAATGCGAAAGACTGCATTCTTGCGCTTGTCCGGGAACTTGAAGCCTGATCATCCTTTGAGTGACTGACGGTTTCGCACACACTTCGTGGGCGAATACACAATCGCTCACGGGGATCAACAATCGCTTCCAAGCAGCCCAATTTCGATGAAATGCACGCGCCCGATGGATCGGTGCGCGGCCCCTACGCCGAATACCAGGCATGGCTGGATGAGCAGGAAGCCGGCCTTATGCGCCGCAAGACGTCCGAAGCGGAGGGCTTCTTCCGCAAGACGGGGATCACTTTCAACGTCTATGGGGAAGAGGATGCCGAAGAGCGGCTGATCCCCTTCGATATGGTGCCGCGCATCATATCGGGCGGCGAATGGCGCCGGCTTTCAAGAGGCATCGAGCAACGCGTGCGCGCGCTCAACGCTTTCATGCATGATCTTTATCACAGGCAGGAAATCATCCGTTCAGGCCGCCTGCCGGAACGCCTGTTTCGGAACAATGCCGCTTGGCTGCCGCAGATGGTGGGCTTCACTCCGCCGGGCGGGGTCTACACACATATCACCGGCATCGATCTGGTGCGTACCGGGCCTGACGAATTTCTGGTGCTCGAAGACAATGCCCGCACGCCTAGCGGTGTCTCTTACATGCTGGAAAATCGCGAAACGATGATGGCGATGTTCCCCGAGCTTTTCAGCCGGGTGAAAGTGTGCCCCGTTTCCGATTACCCGCGTCGCCTTGCTAAAAGCCTCGCCGCATGCGCCCCCGAAGGCGCGCCTGACAAGCCGACAATCGCAGTGCTAACGCCGGGTATCTTCAATTCCGCCTATTACGAGCACGCTTTCCTGGCCGACCAGATGGGCGCGGAGCTTGTCGAAGGCAGCGATTTGCGCGTGGTCGATGGCAAGGTTCAGATGCGTACCACGATCGGTTTCAAGCCGGTCGATGTGCTCTATCGCCGAGTGGACGATGATTTCCTCGATCCGCTGACATTCAACCCCGATTCAATGCTCGGCGTGCCCGGCATCATGGATGTTTATCGCGCGGGCAGGATCACGATCGCCAATGCGCCCGGTACTGGCGTGGCGGACGACAAGGCGATCTATTCCTTCATGCCGGAAATTGTCGAATTCTACACAGGTGAGAAGGCGCTGCTGCCCAATGTCCAGACCTGGCGCTGCGCTGATCCGGACAGCTTGAAATACGTGCTATCCAATCTGGAAGAGCTGGTGGTCAAGGAAGTGCACGGATCGGGCGGTTACGGCATGCTGATCGGCCCGACATCTTCCAAGAAGGAGATTCAGGAATTCCGCGCCAAGCTGGAAGCCGATCCGGAGAACTATATCGCCCAGCCAACGCTGTCGCTCAGCACCTGTCCGATCTTCACCAAGAAGGGTCTCGCCCCGAGGCATGTGGATCTGCGACCTTTCGTCCTGTGTTCACCTGACGGGGTAGACATCACGCCGGGCGGTCTCACACGTGTGGCGCTCAAGAAGGGATCGCTAGTGGTTAATTCCAGCCAGGGCGGCGGCACCAAGGATAGCTGGGTGCTGGAAGACTGATGCCGGGGAACATTTCATGCTAGGTCGTACAGCCAGCGCCATCTTCTGGATGTATCGCTATCTCGAACGGGCGGAGAATACCGCGCGCCTGCTTGAGGCGGGGCACCGGATGACCATGACCCGCAGCGAGGACATGGCCGTGCAGGAATGGCGCTCGGTCCTCGCAACACTCGGCCTGCAACAGGCCTATGAAGCCAAATATAGCGATTTTGGCGGCGCGCAGGTTTGCGATTTCGTGCTGCGGGCAAAGGATAATTCGGAAAACGTCCTGTCCATGATCGAACGAGCGCGCACCAATGCGCGCGCCGCCCGATCGTCCATCACTGGCGAGGTTTGGGAAGCGATCAATGAAGGCTGGATGACGCTCAGCAATTTGCTGAAAAAGCCGGTGAGCTCCGGAACGCTCAATCAGTCGCTTGGTGCGGTTCGCCGCGTCAGCACGATGGTGCGCGGAACCACCCACGGCTCCATGCTGCGCAATGAGGCATACAGCTTCTCCCGGCTCGGCACCTTCATTGAGCGTGCGGACAAGACCGCGCGAATTCTCGACGTGAAGTATTACCTGCTGCTGCCTTCGCTAAGCTATGTGGGCACGCCGCTCGATACCGGACAATGGGACACTGTGCTGCGCTCGCTTTCGGCAGAGCGCGCCTATCGCTGGCTCAATGCAGGGCGGATGGATGCGCGATCCATCGCAGATTTCCTGATCCTCGACGATCGCTTCCCGCGCAGCCTCGTCTTCTGCTATTCCGAGCTGCGTGACACCATGGCCGATCTCGCCAAGTTCCACGGCAGCGAAGCTGAAGCGCATGAACATATGCGGCAATTCGACATGCGCCTGCGCGACACGAGTGTCGAAAACATTTTCGATCGGGGACTCCACGAATTCCTGCTCGATTTCATCGCCAATAATCAATTGCTCGCCAGCGCTATTGGCAGCGATTACCGGTTCAATTCCTAAGCGAGGATAGACGAGACACCATGCGCCTTTCCGTTCGCCATACGACCAAATATCGCTTCAGGGAGCCGGTTGCTCACGGCATCCAGCGCCTGCGCCTTACGCCCAAGGAAACGCAGGGCCAGCGTATTCTCGAATGGTCGATGGAATATGAAGGCGCGCATGAGCAGCTGAGCTATGACGATCAAAACTTCAATCACGTCACTCTAGTTGGTGTCGATGAGGGGACGACCGAAGTTGTTATTACCTGCAAAGGGCGCGTCATTACCGAAGATAATGCTGGCGTTATCGGGCAGCACGCGGGGCATCTCCCGCTGTGGGCGTTTCTTGGGCAGACCAAGCTCACGAAACCGGGGCCGAAAATCAAGGCGCTGATCACCAAGGTCGAACGCAGCGAAGACGGAATGGTCGATACGCTGCACGATCTTTCCCGCGTCATTCGCGAGAATGTCGAATACGGCACCGGCACTACGCGCGTCACCACGACGGCAGAAGAAGCCGCCGAAGACGGCTGGGGCGTTTGCCAGGATCACGCGCATATCTTCATTGCAGCCGCGCGCAGCCTCGATATCCCCGCTCGCTATGTCAGCGGCTATCTGATGATGAACGACCGGATCGAGCAGGAAGCAAGCCATGCGTGGGCAGAGGCGCATGTCGATGGCCTTGGCTGGGTCGGTTTCGATATTTCCAACGGTATCAGCCCCGATCCGCGCTATGTGCGCGTGGCGACCGGCCGTGATTACAGCGATGCTGCGCCCATAACCGGAATTAGTTTTGGTGCGGTGACCGAGGACCTGTCGGTCGACCTCGCCGTAGAGCAGCAATTTGAAGAACAGCAGCAGCAATGATCTGCGGACCCGATAGCCGCACCTGGAGAATTCGATGACCTACTGCGTTGGCATGGTGCTTGAAAAAGGCCTTGTCCTGATGAGCGACACCCGCACGAATTCGGGCGTCGATAACATTTCCGTCTTCCGCAAGATGAATACATGGACCGTGCCGGGAGAGCGGATCATCTCGATTATGACAGCCGGCAATCTGGCTACGACGCAATCGGTGATCAGCCAACTTGAAGAGCGCACAAAGGCACCGGAGGACCGCCAGAACGGCTTGCTGGAATTGCCGACGATGTTTCAGGTCGCGGTGGAAATCGGCAAGCTGCTGCGCGATACGATCGAGAAAACCCAGCAAGCCAATGGCGCGCGCGGCAAAGGCCGCTTTACCGCTTCGATTATCCTCGCAGGCCAGATCGAAGGCATGGAGCCACGCCTGTTCATGATTTACCCGGAAGGCAATTTTATCGAGGCGAGTTTCGACACGCCCTTCTTCCAGATCGGGGAGACCAAATATGGCCGCCCGATTATCCTGCGCGGCTATGACCGGACGATGAGTTTTGAAGATGCGACCAAACTGCTGATGGTCAGTTTCGATTCCACACTTAAAGCCAATTTGTCCGTCGGCATGCCGCTGGATCTGATGGTGATCGAGCGCGATAGTTTTGCCCCCACGCATGAGCAGCGGGTTGAGCACGACGATCCTTATTTCGATGCGATTTCCGCGCGTTGGGGGGACGCGCTGCGCTCTGCCTTTCATTCGCTGCCCGATTACAGCTTCGAAAAGAGTACGTAGCCTTACGTAGCTGTTTCTCCGGATTGATGAATTTGCAGCCGATCCGCAGGCTCGCATAAGTAAATTCCGCATAATTCATCCGTGATGGAGGCAATTTTTCGGCGGAATTGCGCCGATTTGCGCAATCGTGAACAGTAATTAGGTGCAAATCCGTATTTCTACGGAATGTAAATCCAATTTTTTCGGTTCAGTTTCAGGCGCATGGAACAGCGTCTCACCATGCATATCGTCGGCGGCAATAGCCGCTCCCGCGCCTCACAGTCGCGCCTTGTCCTATCGATGGGTCACCATGCGGAAGTCTATTCCGACCTGGTGGAATTGCTCGACAGGCCGCCGCATGACGGGGTCATTATCGCGTCGGACGATGTGGTCGAGGACGGGATAGAAAAATTGCTTGAAGAGCTCGCCGATCACGGCATCTGGATCCCCCTTGTCGCTGCGCGGGAGGAGCCGGGCGTCGACGAAGTGGTCGAAGCCATCCAGGCGGGCGCATTGGATTTCCTGACGCTTCCCCTCACCGAAGAGGAGCTGCGCCGCATGCTCGCCCATGTGCATAATGATGCGGGTCGCCATGCCGAGGCACGCCGCCGCCTGATTGATGCGCGCCGCAGGATCTCGGCACTCTCGAACCGGGAACGGGAAGTCCTCGATTGGCTGAGCGAGGGCTGCTCTAACAAAGCTATTGCGCGGGAGCTGGAAATCAGTCCACGCACGGTGGAAATTCACCGCGCGAACATGATGGACAAGCTCGGCGCCAATCACGCTGCGGAAGCTGTTCGGCTTCGGCTTGAAGCGGGTCTGGAAGCCGCTAAAAAAAACGATCAGATTGGGATGACGGTGGTGAACCGCCCTTCGCCAGCGCAGGATGACATGATGATCGGCGAGATTATCGTGACGCCCACCGCCTCGCAGGCCTAACGCCTCGCCAATGCACTATCAGCGGCAGTAGGAATTGCCGTCGATCACGCCTTCGAAGTGAAAATGATCGCGGTGTGCGGCGTTGTAGTCTGGGCCAAGCACCGTATTGAAACGGCGGCAGGCTGAACGCTGCACGACGCGCAGGAATTCGCGCTCTTCCGCAGATCCATTCCAATCATCCTGCACGCTGATCCGGCGACCGTCGGCCAGAATGAAACCGGCAATATCGATAGCGTTCGCGGAAGCATGCGCTGACCGGCGACCCGTTCCCGCGACATTGCGACAGGAATAGCTGCCCATCGTCTGGATGCTTGCCAGCCGTGTGCCGAAAATCTGCCGGGCTGCACGGTCCACGCCAAATCGCGCCCACGCCGCAAAGGCGGTGGAGACGGGGCATGTCACCGGCCCCAGATTGCTGACATCCAGCCTGCCGGAATCGCCCTGTAGTGCGTGCATCTGAACCGTATTCAAATTGCTGCATCCCTCATCCAGATAGCGATTGGGCAGCGCATCGAAACTGACGCCCGCATTGCCGAGATTGGAGAGGCACTGCGCCTCTGCCGGACGCATGGCGACGGCGGTTGCGGCGGCTAGGCGTGGCGCAGCCGAACCACTTGGCGCGCGTTCCGCCGTGCTGCGCGCGTTCCATTCCGCATTGCTACTGCTGCGATAATCGCGCTGCTGCGGCTGGTAATCCGATTGCGGCACGATGGAGCACCCTGCGAGAACAAGGCTAACGGCGGATATGAGGTATGCACGTTTCATGGCAGGTTACATGCGCATACAATGGTTAAGCCCGCTGTGGCAGGTAGGGTTAACGCAGCGGAAACGATTTCGCGCACGGATAGTCGTTACACAAGTAACCTTTGACTCTTGAGAGCGTATCTCTAGTGCCGCCGACGGGCCACGCGGTCCCAACGCCGCGCGTGCTCTCTGTAAGGAGAGAATACATGACTGCACAACCAGCGCTCCGTCCGGAGCGTCCTTTCTTTTCATCCGGTCCCACGGCAAAGCCGCCCGGATGGTCTGCCGACCAGCTTGATACGAAAAGCCTCGGCCGTTCCCACCGCTCCAAATATGCCAAGGGTCGCCTGAAATATGCGATCGACCTCAGCCGTGAACTGCTGGGCGTGCCGGACGATTACCTCGTCGGCATCATGCCCGGCTCTGATACCGGCGCGCTGGAATGCGCAATGTGGACGATGCTGGGCGCTGGCCCTGCGACGGTCGCGGCATGGGAAAGCTTCGGCAACATCTGGATTCAGGATGCGGTCAAGCAGCTGAAGCTGAAGGATCTGACGCCGCTATCCGCCGATTATGGCGAGATTCCCGACCTGGCGAGCATTCCGCAGGATCACGACGTCGTTTTCACCTGGAACGGCACGACATCGGGCGCGAAAATCCCCAACACGGACTGGCTTGAGCCGGGCCGCAAGGGCATTACCATCAACGATGCCACCAGCGCTGTCTTCGCGATGGAGATGGATTGGCCGAAGCTCGATGCGACAACCTATAGCTGGCAGAAGATCATGGGCTCCGAAGCCCAGCACGGCATGCTCATCCTCAGCCCCAAGGCTGTTGAGCGGATCGAAAGCTACGATCCCGAATGGCCGCTGCCCAAGCTTTTCCGCCTGAAGAAAGGTGACAAGCTCAACCGCGCGATCTTCGAAGGCGCGACAATCAATACGCCCAGCATGCTGGCAGTTGAAGATTACATCTGGGCGCTGGAATGGGCGAAATCGATCGGCGGGCTTTCCGCGATGATCGAACGCGCCAATACCAATTCCGGCATCGTGAAGGACTGGATCGAGGCGACGCCGTGGCTACGCAATATGGCGAGCGATCCGGCGCTGCAGACCAACTCCGGCGTGTGCATGGTCTTTCAGGGCGAATGGTACGAAAGCCTATCCGATGAGGACAAGGCGGCCGTGCCGAAGAAAATCGCCACCAAGCTGGAAGAGATGGACATCGGCTACGATTTCAATGGCTACCGCGATGCCCCTCCGGGCCTGCGAATCTGGTGCGGTGGATCGGTAGAAGCCGAAGACATCCGCCGCCTGCTGCCGTGGATCGAATGGGCTTACGAAGAGCTCAAGGCCGGCAATCTGTAATTCCTGAATTGTGAGTGTCACCCTGGCGAAGGCCGGGGTTCAGCTACGCCGCGCTGCGACTGGATTCCGGCCTACGCCGGAATGACAAGTGGAGAAATAAACATGACCAAACCCAAAGTTCTCATCTCCGACAAGATGGACCCGAACGCCGCGCGCATCTTCGAAGAGCGCGGCTGTGATGTTGATGTAATCACCGGCGAAACGCCTGAAGAATTGAAAGCGCGCATCGGCGAATACGATGGCCTGGCCATCCGCTCCTCCACCAAAGTGACGCCCGAAATTCTGGAAGCGGCGACCAATCTCAAAGTGATTGGCCGCGCGGGCATCGGTGTCGACAATGTCGATATCCCCAAAGCCAGCAGCCACGGCGTAGTGGTGATGAACACACCATTCGGCAATTCGATCACAACCGCCGAACACGCCATCGCTATGATGCTGACGCTCGCTCGCCAGATCCCCGAAGCCAACCGCCGCACGCAGGCTGGTGAATGGCCGAAGAAGGATTTCATGGGTGTTGAAGTCACCGGCAAGACGCTCGGCCTGATCGGCTCGGGCAATATCGGCAGCATCGTCGCGAGCCGCGCGCAAGGGCTGCGGATGAAAGTGATCGCCTACGATCCCTTCCTGACCCCCGAACGCGCGATGGAACTGGGCGTGGAAAAGGTCGATCTCGGCAAGCTGCTGGAGCGTGCCGATTTCATCACCCTGCATACGCCGCTGACGGATGAGACGCGCAATATCCTGAGCCGCGAACGGCTCGAAGCGGCAAAGCCCGGCGTGCGCATCGTCAATTGCGCGCGTGGCGGCCTGATCGATGAAGCAGCGCTCAAAGACCTGCTCGAAAGCGGCCATATCGCGGGCGCAGCGCTGGATGTATTTGCAGAGGAACCGGCGACCGATAATCCGCTGTTTGGCACGAAGAATTTCATCTGCACACCGCACCTTGGTGCCTCTACAACAGAGGCGCAGGTCAATGTCGCGCTGCAGGTGGCGGAGCAGATGGCCGACTATCTGGTGAGCGGCGGCGTGACCAATGCCCTAAACGTCCCATCGCTGAGCGCGGAAGAGGCACCGCGCCTCAAGCCTTACATCTCGCTGGCAGAAAAGCTCGGTTCGCTGGTAGGCCAGCTTGAAGGGCCGGATGTGAATGCGATCACCATCGAAGTTTCGGGCGCAGCGTCGGAGCTCAACTTGAAGCCGATCACGGCGGCTGTGCTCGCTGGCATGATGCGCAGCTGGTCTGACAGCATCAACATGGTCAATGCGCCGATCCTGGCCAAAGAGCGCGGTCTGGATGTACGCGAAGTGCGCCATGCCAAGGAAGGCGATTATCACACGCTGGTGCGTATCATTGCGACCACGCCGGAGCGTCGCCGCGAAGTTGCGGGCAGCCTGTTCGGCGATTCGCAAATGCGCCTTGTGGAGATCGCCGGAACACGGATCGAGACCGATCTGGAAGGCCACATGATCTATATCGTCAACGAAGATAATCCCGGCTTCATCGGTCGTCTGGGCTCCGTACTGGGCGAAGCGGGCGTCAATATCGGGAACTTCCACCTCGGCCGCCGACTGCCTGACAAGCATAAGGGCGGCGATGCCGTGCTGATGCTGACGCTGGATCAGGCGCCGAGCAAGGAAGTGCAGGATGCCGTCTGCGCGCTTGAAGGTGTGAAGAAGGTCAGGGCGCTTTCGTTCTGACACTCTTCCGCTTAAGAGGCGCGGCATGACCGATCCGACGCAAGATTTGCTGCCCGAAGGGCTCGAAGACCGACTGCCGCAAAGCGCGGCTGCTGCATCGCGTATTCAGCGCGCGATGCTCGATGCGATGGGCGCACACGGCTATGACCAGGTGCGCCCGCCGCTGATCGAATTTGAGGCGAGCATGGCGGCGCGGATGGACGGGGTCCGCACGCGCAACCTCTTCCGTTTCGTCGATCCGAAAAGCCTGCGCGGACTTGCGCTGCGATCCGACATCACGGTGCAGGTGGGCCGAATTGCGGCGACTGGCTTGGCCGACGCGCCGCGTCCCTTACGCCTGTGCTATGCCGGACAAGTCGCGCGTATCGCTGGCGATATGCTGGATCCGCGCCGCGAGAATTTACAGATCGGCGCAGAGCTGATCGGGACGGACAGCGTCGCGGCTGCGGGCGAGATCGTCGCGCTGGCCATCGAAGCTCTTGAAGCAGCTGGCGCCAAGGGCATTTCCGTCGATTTTACCCTGCCGGACCTGGTCGATACGCTCGCCGACGGGTCATTGCCGTTGGATGCGCAAACCCGCGCTGCAGTTCGGCGGGAGCTCGATACCAAGGATGCCGGCGGACTGGTCGATGCGGGCGGCGAGGCTTACCTTCCGCTTATCCATGCCGCAGGACCATTTGAGGAGGCGGCAGACAAGCTTTCCGCCATCGACGCGTCTGGTGTGCTTGAAACGCGCATCACCGCACTTCGCCAGATCGCTGAGGGCATCAAGGGGCGTGCACGCATCACGCTCGATCCGTCCGAGCGTCATGGCTTTGAATACCAGAGCTGGCTCGGCTTCACGCTCTACGCCGATGGCGTGCGCGGCGCGCTGGGTCGGGGCGGCACCTATTGCATCGGCGGCTCGGACGAGGCTGCAACGGGCTTCTCGCTGTACCCCGAAGAGCTGATCGAGGCGGTCAAAGCGGACGAGCAGCTGGGCGACAAACTCTTCCTGCCGCTCGACCACGACCGGGCTGCCGCAGCGAAATTGCGCGCCGAAGGTTGGCGCACTGTCGCAGCTTTATCGCAAGACGATGACGGAAAAGCGCTCGGCTGCACCCACGTCTTGGCGGATGGCGAGCCGAGCGCTCTATAGGCTGATGCCTTAGCAGAATTCTGCCGGGTCAGGACCAATCCGCCCGTCTTCGCTGTCCAGCGCATCGATTGCGGCAATCTGATCATCGCTGAGCGCAAGTTTCAGGGCGCTGAAATTGTCCTTGATGTGATCTTCGCTGCTCGCCTTTGGAATTGGCAGCAATCCATGATGCAGATGCCATGCTAGCACCACTGCCGCGGCTGAAGAGTCGGTTTCATTAGCGATGCGGCTTATGGTCTCGTTTTCGAGGCCGTCTCCCTGCCCGAGTGGGGACCAGCACTGCGTCACAATGCCCATTTCCTCATGCACTCGGCGCAGTTCGCGCTGCTGGAATGCGGGGTGCAACTCAATCTGGTTGAGCGCGGGAACGACGCCGGTCGCATCGACGATGGCCTTTAAATCCTGCTCGCGGAAGTTCGATACTCCGATCGACTTGGCGAGGCCTTCATCGCGCAGCTCCACGAAGGCTTTCCATGTATCGACGAACTTGCCCTTGTCGGGGCAGGGCCAGTGGATAATCAGCATATCGACATGTTCGCGGCCAAGGCGTTCGAGGCTATCGCGCGCGGCCTGTTTCGCGCTTTCGTAACCCTGATGGTCATTCCAAACTTTGGTCTGGAGGAAAATGTCCGACCAGTCGCCAATGCCTTTGCCGACGCCTTCCTCATTCTCGTAAATTGAGGCCGTGTCGATCAGCCAATAACCGGTTTCAATCGCGGTCTTCACCGGCTGGGTCGCATCATCGCCTTTCATCTTGAACGTTCCGAAGCCGAGCTGCGGAATCTGGCGATCGTCATTGAGCGTTAGCGTGGGGTAATCGGTCATAAGATCTCCTTTGCCCGGTCAACGGACAAAAGCGATCTTCTTTCCAATTCAGACGGAATTCTGAACTCAAGTGGCCGCTTGCATGAAGCCCAGGTCGGGATTGTCGAACCTGCCGATATTGGGCGAAATGCTGGGCATCTCGCTGGGTGATACGCCGAACCATTTGGCAAGCGTCGCCGAATATTCGTCCACCGATGTGGTCGGCAGCAGGCGACCGCGGCCCACATCGTCCGGACCATCGACCGCGATCTTGGGCGCTGTGCCGTAGAAGCGGCCTCCGTTAACGCCGCCGCCCATGATGAAGTGATGGCTGCCCCAGCCGTGGTCCGATCCGTCACCATTGCTCGAAAGCGTGCGTCCGAAATCGGAAGCGGTGAATGTCGTCACCTGGTCGGCCACGCCCATTTCCAGCGTTGCGCGATAGAATGCATCCATCGCGGAATCGACCTGGCCCAGCAGCGCTTCATGCGATCCAATCAGGCCGTCATGGTGGTCGAACCCGCCAATGCTAACGAAAAAGACCTGCCGATTGACTTGCAGGGAGCCGCGCGCGGCGATCAGGCGAGCGACTGTACGCAGTTGCTTCGCGAGACCGTTACCCGAACCGAAATCGGTCGAGAGATTTGCGCTTGCGAGCGCCGAATTGATGAAGTCGGCATATTCGATCGAGCGAGCCAGCGTCTGCGCGTGATCGGCCTGCAGCATGTGCCCGTGATGTGTCGTCAGCAGCGAGTTGATCGCACCGCTCACATCGTTGGAGCCGTAAACGCGTTTCGTCAGACCGCGGATCGTCGTCGCCGTGTCGCCGGAAAGCTGGTACGGCTGCGCTTCATTTCCCGCAAGGAAGACAGCATTTCCGCTCGCATTGATCGCGGTGAACATCGAATTGGTGTTACTAGACTGCGCAAGGTCTCCCATCCGGCCGCCCCAGCCGGTTACCGAACCTTCGGGCTGCGAGCTTTGCCAGGTCGATTGCTGATCATTGTGTGAAAAAAGCTTTGCCGGGCGCGGATAGCTGGAATTGTTGCCGCTTTCATATTGCTGCTTCGTCAGCGGCACGACCAGCGGACCGACATTGAGCAGCGGAGCCATCGCGCCTTCGCGGTAGCGTGCGGCCAGACGCGGCATGGTGGGCGCAATCGCCAGCGTCATATCGTCGGTCAGCGTCTGGCCCTGCGGCGCCCGCAGCACCGTGTTCGCCAGGCTCGATTGCGAAAGCGCAATACCGCCGTCAGCCGACCGCCCGCGAATATCGAGATAGCGCGCGTAATTGGCGTCATCGAAAGGGATCAGCGTGTTGGCATGGTCATTCCCGCCGTACAGGAACACGCAGACAAGTGCCTTGTAGCCGCCTGCAGAGCTGAAGGCCGCCGCTTCGCTCATGCCGGCAAGGCCCATGGCATAAGATGATGCAGCCCCGACTGCGGCGAGCTGGCTGGAGCGGCGCAGGAAAGCGCGACGCGTTATTTCAAGGTTTTTGCCGATAAACATGCGCGAGCCCCTCCTATCGCTGGACCGTGTAGTCGTTGGAAATCATGACCATGAAAACCGCCGCATAAATGCGTGCGCGTTTCGCATCGTCACTATCGCCTTGGCCAACAGGGCTTGCATCCAGAGCCGCAGTGATGGTGCTGCGCGCCGTGTCGCTCAATTGACCGGCGGTGAGCAGCAGATCGAGCTGATCGACAAGGGCTGCGGTATCATGCGCGATCGGCAATTGGTCCGCGTAATCGGCTTTGACGTCGCGCGTCTTCCACCACTCGCCCTCGATCGCGCGCTCCATGAAATTCACATAGCCTGCGACGCTGGTTTCATTGGTGATCTGCATTTCTGGGGCCACGAGCCCCGCGGATGCGGTTTCCGACACTTGCGGGACGTAGCCGGGGCGGAAGAAATTGAATACCGAGGGTGATCGCAGAGGCGACTGGCCGAGCCCGGATGCCGCATCTCCCATATCGCGCAGCTGCCAATTACCGCTGACGGACCTTGCGCCGAAAGTGCGACCCCATTGCACGAAGCGCAGCATCGGCTCGCGCACTTTGCCGAATTGGGCGCTGCTGAGATTGCCGGTGTCGAGCGCTTCATCGTCGAGGAGGATAGCCTTGAACACGGCTCGCAGATCGCCGCGCACACCCGAACCGTTATCGTTGAATGCCTCTGCAACGCGCCGGACGTAGGCGGGGCTGGGGTTGCTCGTCACCAGGCGCTGAATCATTTGCTTGCCGAAGAACGGCCCGACATTGGCGTGGTTGAACAGCGTATCGAGCGTGATGCGAAGTGTTTCTGTAGCACTGGTGCCAGCAGGGATCGTGACGCCCAGGAAGCTCTTTTCCTCAGCCGAATGATAATCGCGCCCAGCAAGCCAGGTCTGGCGCCAGCGATTGGTGTCTGCCGTCATTGGCTGGCGGGCATATTGTGCGTCGGGAATTTGCCGCGTCCCGCCGATTTGCTGCGTGAAACCGATGCCGCTGAAATCGAAATCATAGCCGGTAAAGGCTTTTGCGATGCCCGTTACATCGTCATTGTCATAGGTTTCGATAGGCTGCGAACTGCCATCGAGACGAAGCGAGCCATCGATATTCAATTCATACAGACCGATGGTGAAAAGCTGCATGATTTCGCGGCCAAAATTTTCGTCAGGCACGCGCCCACTGCTCGGATCGGCTTTGCGATTGCCCCTTGTGTTGAGGTAGACGCCCATGGCTGGATTGAGCGTAATGTCTTCCAGCAGGTCGCGGAAATTGCCGAATGCGCGCTGGTTGAGGATATCCCAATACGCCGTGATCGCGCTGCTTCGCCAGGTCATATTTAGCGAATTGAGCGACACGACGAAGAATTCCGACATCGCCAAGGCTGCGCGCTTGCGCACCGAATTGCCGCCGGAAAACAACTGGCTCCAGATCATGTGATCGCCCGGCCGGCTCTGATCGTACCAATTGTTCGTATCGACCGTCTCAAACCCGCGCGACTGCAGGAATTGTGCGCCGGTCTGGTTATTCGGCGCCTCCATGCGCGCATTGAGCCATGGCTCATATCCGCGATCGCGCAGCGATGCGATATCGCCGGTGGAGGCACTGAGGGAGGCGCGCAGAAGGAAGCGAGCCGCCTCCTGATCGGTTTGCGGTTTGACGACCGTCGGCGTGGGAGTGGGCGTTGCGCCGCCAGAGTTGCCACCGCCGCCCGCGATGGGTCCGCTGCCCCCTCCGCCGGAACTGCCGCCCCCGCATGCTGCCGTAGCGCTGGCAAGTGCGGCCACGCCGGCTGCGCGGCCCAAAGCTTGAGCGGTCGATCCTGTATCTGCCTCAGGAGCGTCCCATGTCTCGGGCGCAGCAGTGTCTTCGTCGCGCAGCGCGGCTTCTTTGGAGTGGTCGTCCAGCATTGGGCCCCTCGATCCCTACAATCCAGCAGCACAGGCCTGCCGCAGCATTGTTAATGTGCAGCTTCCAGCCATGGTTAATTAAACGAAACCTGTGACTGAAATCCGCTTTCCCGTCTCTCCAACAGGCGTAAGCCATTGCCCCATTCCGCGCGAGCGCCTAGGGCGCGCCTTGGCTTGAAAACTGCAGGATTGATCGCATGGCAAATGTCACCGTTATCGGCGCTCAGTGGGGCGATGAAGGCAAGGGCAAGATTGTCGACTGGCTGGCATCGCGCGCCGATGCTGTCGTGCGCTTTCAGGGCGGACACAATGCCGGCCACACGCTAGTTGTCGGTGACCAGACTTATAAGCTCAGCCTGCTGCCAAGCGGTATTGTCACCGGCACGCTCAGCCTGATCGGCAATGGTGTGGTTCTCGATCCGTGGGCGCTGCGCGATGAAATCGCCAAGCTGGAAAGCCAGGGCGTGTCGATCACGCCTGATAATTTCGGTATTGCCGACAATTGCCCGCTGATCCTGCCGCTGCACCGCGATCTTGACGGCCTGCGCGAAGCCGCGGCTGGCAAAGGCAAGATCGGCACCACGGGACGCGGCATCGGCCCTGCTTATGAAGACAAGGTAGGCCGCCGTGCGATCCGCGTGTGCGATCTCGCACATCTCGATGATCTGGAACCCCAGCTTGATCGTCTCTGCGCGCATCATGACGCCCTGCGCGCCGGTTTCGGCCAGGACCCGGTGGACCGCGAGGGACTGCTGGAAGAGCTACGCGACATCGCACCTTTCGTCGCGCAATTCGCGCAGCCGGTGTGGAAGCGCCTCAACGATGTGCGCAAAACGGGCGCGAAAATCCTCTTCGAGGGCGCACAGGGCGTGCTGCTCGATGTCGATCACGGCACCTATCCCTTCGTCACCAGCTCCAACACGGTGAGCGGGACGGTGGCCAGCGGTTCGGGCCTCGGCCCGGGCAGTGCGGGCTTCGTACTCGGTATCGTAAAGGCCTATACCACCCGCGTCGGTAGCGGCCCATTCCCGACCGAGCTTGAAGACGAAACCGGACAGCGCCTCGGCGAACGCGGCCATGAATTCGGCACTGTCACCGCGCGAAAGCGTCGCTGCGGCTGGTTCGATGCGGTGCTTGTGCGCCAGACTTGCGCTCTATCTGGCGTGACCGGAATTGCGCTCACCAAGATCGATGTGCTCGACGGGTTCGAGACGATCAAGATTTGCACCGGCTACAGGCTGGGCGACAAGGTCCTCGATTACCTACCCAGCCACGCTGCGGAGCAGGACGCGGTCGAGCCGATTTACGAGGAATTCGAAGGCTGGGAAGGCACGACCGTCGGCGCGCGCAGCTGGGCGGATCTACCAGCGCAAGCGATCAAATATATTCGCCGCATCGAAGAGCTGATCGAGTGCCCGGTTGCGAGCGTCTCGACCAGCCCCGAACGCGACGATACGATTCTGGTGCGCGATCCCTTCGCGGATTGATTACTCCCCGCGCTCCTCGCGCAGCATCGCGACCTGCACCTGCAGGCGTTTAATTTCGCGTAGCACGTTCAGCATGTTCATGCGGCTGAACAGCCATTGCTTGATAAACCCTTGAAAAACGAGGACGGTCAGGGCTGCAATCGCCCACATCAGATGTTCGAACTGGTGATGCGTCGTCACCACCATATAGATGCAGAACAGGAACAGCGCGCCGAACACGATGCTGAGGCCGAAGACCAGCTTGGTCCAGCCGCCCATCGGGCCGCTCATACTGTCGCCGATCTGGCGCCACAGGCCTCGGTCGGACGCTTCGAGCTCGCTCAAAAATTTCTTGTCATCGGCATCCAGCACGTCGCGGATGCGGTCGTCGATATCGGTCATGTGACATCTCCTGATAGGGCCGCTTTCAATTTGCGGCGGGCATGGAAAAGGCGCGTTTTGGCTGTGCCCTGCGGCACGCCCTGCACCTCGGCAATTTCGGCGAGAGTAAATCCCTCGACGTAGAACAGATGCGCGGCGAGGCGCTGGTCATCCGGCAATGTCGCGATCGCCTGATTGACCGCCAGCGCGTCATCCCCGGGCGACCCGGCGGCTGGCAGCTCATCCGGTTCGACTGCTCCCGCGCGCTGACGGCGCACCTGCTCGCCGCGAATGGCGTCGGCACATTTGCGCCGGAGGATAGCGAACGTCCAGGGCGCAAACCGCGCCGGATCGGAAAGAGAGCCGATCCCGCCGATGATGGCGACCCAGCTCTGCTGTGCTGCACTCTGCGCAAGATCCGCATCGCCCAGCATGCGCCGGGCAGCGCGGAGCAGGCGCGGGTGCCAGCGTTTCGCCAGCCGCTCTCCGGCCTGACGGTCTCCGCCGATAAACAGCGTGACGAGCAATTCGTCGTAAACGCGCTGTGTATTGGCCACCGTCCCCATCCTTTCGTCCTGTTCCGCTTGGTAAGTCGGTGCAAGGGCCGAAAAGGTTCAATACCCCGCCAAAATTCACTGATATTCTTGACAAGTTCTACAAATGTTCTCACCCTGTTCTCATTAAACGAATCAGGGGAATGTGGTGATGGCTGAGGCCGATTTTGCGTATTCATTGGCTGTCGATGCGGCTGGCCTGCCATTGGCGGTTTCCATTTTCGCCGATGATCGGGTGCTGCTCGATCAAATGCAGGATGATGTCGCACAGGCCGGCCTGACGGTGCGCGAAAGCGGTGATCTGGCGCAATTGCTGGCGGGCGATGTTCGAGCTTTGGGAGAGTTGGTGCTTGTCGATTGCCCCAATCCCGATGCAGCGGCGATGGCTGTGCTGGCGCGGCTGGACAGCCGGGCGGGCAATTCGGGCGCGCGCCTGATCCTCTCAACTAATATCGAAGCGCTTGATGCCGTTTTTGCTTGTTGCTGCCAGTCGAGCCCTCAAATTCTGGTCAATCCGCTGCGCGCTGAACGCGTGATCGCGCTCGGCCGTGTGCTCGCAGACATTCCCAATCTGCGCGTGCGCGAATTGTCGGAGGAAGACCGGTTGACGCTGTTGCGGCTCACCGAGCAGGTCGGGCATATTGCGGAGCGGCTGGACCGGCTCGATAGTGCAAGCGGCTGGGGCCAGAATGCCGGCGGCGGCGCTTTTCGGTTCGAAAGCCCGAAAGAGGGATATCGCACCGAGAATGATCTGATCCGCAAGCCGCGCCCGCCGCTGCCTGACGCGCGGCTGGTCCGGCAGATCATTGCCCAGCGTAAGGCACGGGCGAAATTTTTCGACGACTACCTTTTTGCCGATCCTGCATGGGATATGCTGCTCGACCTGACCGCAGCGCGAGTGGAGCACCAGCGCGTTTCAGTCACTTCGCTGTGCATTGCATCTGGCGTCCCTGCGACGACCGCACTGCGATGGATCGGACAAATGATCGAAGCCGGGCTGTTCGAGCGCGTGGAAGACGATGCCGATCGCCGCCGCGCCTTTATCGATCTGAGTGACAAGGCAGCGGACGCCATGGCGCGCTATTTCGAGGAGATCGGGCAGGGCGCACTCATGGCGGCGTAAGCCAGACCTAGCGGTTGTCGAAGGCGTCCTGTGCGCTTGCGCGATCGGTAATGCCGTTCGCCACCAGCACCTGCAGCAATACGCGCGCCTTGGACGGCCCGAGCGCGCGCGCGGCAATAAAGCCTTCGTCTTCATCGCTGGGTTCAGGATCGACAAGTCCCTCATCCACACGCGTCGCGCGCACCACCGGTATGCCGAGGCATACCGCCTCTGCCAGAGCTTCGCGCACCATGTCGGGCATATTGCCTTCGCCCATGCCAGCCAGCACAATCCCTTTCGCACCCTTCGCCACCGCGTGTTCCACATAGCTCGCGTCCATTCCGGCAAAGGCATGCAGGATCGGGACGGCCGGGAAAGTTTCGGGAAAGGCGAAGCGGGCCGCTTCATTCGTGCGCCAGGGAGGTGAGAGCCAATCGAGCGTGGAGGGCGTAGCAAGAGCTATCGGCCCACGCGGAAAACCGTCGAATGCGTTGGACCCGGCGGTGCGTGCTTTACGCACATCGCGCGCGGAGAATACATGATCGCTCATAACCAGAAGCACGCCGCGTCCGGCAGCATCCATGTCTGCGGCGACTTTCACTGCATTGGCGAAGTTCCTGAGGCCATCGCTGCCCACAGCATCGGCTGGCCGCATTGCCCCAACCACCACCACGGGCTTCGTGGTGGGCAACGTCAGGTCGAGCAGAAAGGCAGTCTCTTCCGCCGTGTCGGTCCCATGCGTGATGATGACCCCGCCACACGCAGGATCGCGCATCGCCGCAGCGCAGGCGCTGTGCAATTCGCGCCAGATTTCAGGTCCGATATTGGCCGAATCGATGGCGGCCACCTGCTTGCCTTCAAGCCGTGCATTTACGCCCAGTGTGTCGAATTCGACGAGAAAATCGGCAATATTGATCTGGCCGGGCCGATAATCGCGCCGCGTGGCAGAGCCAGCCTGCCCGGCAATCGTGCCGCCCGTAGCAAGGACAAGGATGGAGGTTTCGGCGGATGGCAAAGCTGGGGAACTCCCGGAGCGTGTTCCTCCCGCGCTTGCGCTTGGGAGTTTTTCAGCCGTGAATGTCCCCCGGACATTCACGAGTCATGAAAAACTGGTGGGCGATGACAGGCTCGAACTGCCGACCCTCTCGGTGTAAACGAGATGCTCTACCAACTGAGCTAATCGCCCCTACACTGGTCGTGTAGCTGGCGCGCCTTAGCGAAAGGTTGATCGGGGCAAAAGAGAAAATATGCAGAAAATCGACATTGCGATTGCCGGATGCGGCATTGCCGGGCTGGCGGCTGCGCTCATGTTGCATCGGCAGGGACACCGCGTAACGCTGTATGAGCGATTTGCCGAAGCGCGCCCCATAGGCTCCGGCCTGATGATCCAGCCGACGGGGCTGGCGGTACTTGACGCGCTGGGCCTGGCCGAGTCTGCTATCGCGCGCGGTGCGCCGGTCGACGGCTTATGGGGGCTCAATATCGAGGGCAAGCCTGTGCTGGAGGCCGCTTATGTCGATCTCCCCTATTCCGATGCGGTGGGTATCGGCATTCACCGTGCGAGCCTTTTTGCGGCACTCTTTGACGCTGTGCAGGCCGAAGGTATTGCGATTGAAACCGGACGTGAGGTCACCGGGACATCTGTCGATACCGATGGTCGTACGCTCTCTTTTGTCGATGGCAGTGCATCGTCCGGATTCGATCTGGTGATCGATTCGCTTGGTGTCGGTTCGCCGCTTGTCCCACCTGCGGATGCCATCCTGCCGTTCGGCGCGCTTTGGGCGACCGTCGATTGGCCCTCATCGGGGCCATTCAATCCGCGACTGCTCGAACAACGCTATCGCCGTGCGGATCAGATGGTGGGCTTGCTGCCGATCGGCCAAGGGAAAGCAGCGTTCTTCTGGTCAATGAAGGGTCAAGATTACGAGGGCTGGAAAAATAGGGGGATGGCGGCCTTCTATGAGGAGGTTTGCACTCTGTGGCCTGCACTTGCTCCGGTCATGGAGCAGTTGACCGATCCGGAGCAACTGACTTTAGCCCGCTATGCCCACCGCACCAGTCCGCATGCCACAGGTGATCGAATCGCGCACATCGGGGATAGCTGGCACGCTGCCAGTCCCCAGTTGGGGCAGGGTGCCAATATGGCGCTGCTCGATGCGCGCGGCCTCGCCGTGGCCATGGAAAATTCAGGCGATCTGGAAGAGGCTTTGTCCACCTATGTGCGCCTGCGCGCATCGCACGTCCGGCTGTATCAGGCGCTGACCTGGCTGTTCACTCCGCCATTTCAGTCGGATTCGATCTGGCCTGCGATATTCCGCGATCTCTTTATGGCGCCGGCTTCGCGCGTGCCGCCGGGTCCGGCATTAAAAGCGCATCTGGTGGCGGGATTGGCTGGTGCGCGCTTGTCGGAGTTGGACCTGGCCAAACCGGATTACACGGCGCTCAATCAGAGCGAGCCGAGGATCTCTTCCCGTGCAGATGCGCTGGCCCAATCATAGGCGCCGATCACGCGCCAGACTTCGCGACCCTCCGCATCGTAGAGAATGGTGAGCGGCAGCACCGCACCGCCGCCATAGGAGAAGGCGAGCTCGTTTTCCTCGTCCATCCATTGCGGGAGGTTGGGGAGGTCGTTCGCCTCGAAGAACGGGACCACCACTTCTGCGCCGCGCAGGTCCTCGCTGATAGTCATCACACGGACCTGACCGTCCAGATCGGCGGCTAGGCTATCCAGCAAGGGCATTTCTACGACGCAGGGCGCGCACCATGTCGCCCACAAATTGACCAGCACCGGTTCGTCCAAATCGGTGAGCGTCAGCATCTCGCCATCGGGCGTCGCGACGGTAACTTCGGGAATGGGGTCACCGGCAAAACTGCGATCCAGCGTGCCGGTCAGCACGTCAGCTGCGCTTTCGCCCTCAACAGCCGTGCTTTCTTGCGCCTCGTCTGCCGCCCCGGTATCGCACGCGGCAAGCAGGCCTGCGGCAAGGCACGCACATGCGATCGAAGGAAAGTTGATCTTGGCCACGGATGATTCCTCTAACGCCCAGTCGGGCAATACGATGTGGGGCGGCAGGTTCGCAGATGGACCTAGTGCGATCATGCGCGAAATCAATGCCTCCATCCCCTTCGACAAGGCGCTGTGGCGGCAGGATATTGCGGCGAGCAGGGCGCATGTCGCGATGCTGGCCGCCTGCGATATCGTAACCGATGATGACGCCGAAACGATAATCGACGGACTTGAGAAAATCGCGGCAGAATATGAAGCGGACGGGGTCCCGGAGAACTGGGACCTCGAAGATATTCACATGACGACAGAGGCGCGGCTGGCTGAGCTGATCGGCCCTGTCGCCGGACGCCTGCACACCGCGCGCAGCCGCAATGATCAGGTGGCAACCGATTTTCGCCTCTGGACGCGCGATACGATCGACCAGACGCTGGCGGGCCTACAAGCCTTGCAGTGCGCGCTGGTCAGCCGCGCGGATGAACATTCGGGCAGCATCATGCCGGGTTTTACGCATCTGCAAACTGCACAGCCGGTAACCCTCGGTCATCACCTGATGGCCTATTACGAAATGGTCAGCCGCGATGTGGCGCGCTTTACCGAGGCGCGCGCCAGGCTCAACCAGTCGCCGCTCGGCAGTGCTGCGCTGGCGGGGACGGGTTTCCCGATCGATCGCGAAATGACCGCGCAGGCGCTCGGCTTCGATGCGCCCACCGCGAACAGTCTCGATGCCGTGTCGGACCGCGATTTCGCGCTCGATTTCCTCGCTGCAGCCAGCCAATGCGCGCTGCATCTCTCTCGCCTGGCTGAGGAGTTCGTGATCTGGGCGAGCCAGCCCTTCGGCTTCGTGCGCATGCCCGATGCGCTCTCGACCGGCAGCTCCATCATGCCGCAGAAGAAGAACCCTGACGCAGCTGAGCTGGTGCGCGGCCATGCCGGGCGCATTGTCGGCTGCCACACTGCGCTGATGGTCACAATGAAGGGCCTGCCGCTAGCCTATTCCAAGGATATGCAGGACGATAAACCTCCCGTGTTTGAAGCGGCGGGACTGCTGCAACTTTGTATCGCGGCGATGACAGGAATGGTCGACGGAGCCGATTTCCGCACCGAGCGCATGCGACAGGCCGCAGAACTCGGCTACGCGACCGCCACGGATCTCGCCGACTGGCTGGTGCGTGAGGCGGATATCCCATTCCGAGAGGCGCATCACATTACGGGCGCTGCGGTGAAGCTGGCGGAAAGCAAGGGTGCAGCGTTGGACGAGCTGTCGCTTACGGAACTGCAGGATATCGATGCGCGTATTGATGATCGCGTGTACAGCGCGCTGTCGGTCGAGGCATCGGTCGCCGCTCGCGCATCATACGGGGGCACTGCGCCGGATCAGGTGCGCAAACAGGTGGCAAAGGCCCGCCAGAAATTGGGAATGGACACATGAAACGCATTGCCCTCGCATTGGTCGCCACCGCCGCTCTTGCCGCATGCGGGCAACGCGCGCCGCTTGAACCAGCCGCCGGCGAAACCCTTCCGCCGCCACCATACGGCGCGAGCGAACCGCTGACAGCAGAAGAGTTGCTCGAACCCGATCCGCAAGCTGTTCCCGAACGCAGTGTGGAGCTGCGCCGCGAAAGTGAAGAGCGTGAGGACGATCCGTTCGATCTTCCACCGGAAAGCTGAGTTTTGGACCATTTTCAGATCCGCAATGGCGAGCTTTATGCCGAAAATGTGCCGCTTTCGCGCATCGCAGACAAGGTCGGCACACCCGTTTACGTCTATTCGCGCGCCACGTTCGAGCGGCATGCCAGAGTATTCAAGGAAGCCCTGAGCGGCCTCGAAAAGCCGCCGCATCTCGCCTTTGCAGTGAAAAGCAATCCCAACCTTGCGGTGCTCAAATTGCTGAGCCGCGAAGGCTATGGCGCGGACGTCGTTTCCGGCGGGGAACTGGCGCGCGCTCTGCAAGCTGGCATGCCGGCCAGGGACATTGTTTTCTCTGGCGTGGGCAAGACGCGCGAGGAATTGCAGGCTGGCCTCGAAGCGAAAATCGGACAGTTCAACATTGAAAGCGCCGAAGAAGGGCTGGAGCTTGGCCGGATCGCGCAAAGCTGGGATGTCGTTGCGCCCTGTGCCTTGCGAGTGAATCCGGATGTCGATGCGGGCACGCATGACAAGATTTCGACCGGCAAGGCGGATAACAAATTCGGTGTCCCGATCAATCGCGCGGGTGAAATTTTCGATACTTTGACCAAGGCTCCTGATTGCGCGCTCAATCTGCGAGGGATCGCGGTCCATATCGGTAGCCAGCTTTCCGATCTTTCACCGCTGGAGCGGGCCTTTGAGAAGCTTGGCAGCCTGCTCCGCGATCTCCGCGCGGCTGGCCACACGATCACCCATGTCGATTTGGGCGGCGGGCTTGGTGTGCCCTATCGCAAAGGCGAAGTGACACCGTCTCCTGCCGAATACGGCGAAATGGTCGCGCGCATCACGAAAGGCTGGGATGTTACGCTGATGTTCGAGCCCGGACGTGTGATCGCTGGAAATGCGGGCGTTTTGCTGACCCGCGTGATCCGCGTGAAGAAGGGCCTCAACCATCCCTTCGTGATTGTCGATGCGGCAATGAATGATCTGGCCAGGCCCGCGCTTTACGGGGCGTGGCACGATTTCGATGCGGTGCGCCCCTCAGGCGAACGGATGATGGCCAATATCGTGGGCCCGATTTGCGAGACCGGTGACACTTTCGCAATGGACCGGGAGATCGACGCGCTGGCCTCAGGCGATCTTGCCGTGTTCCGCACTGCCGGAGCCTACGGTGCTACCATGGCGAGCAGTTACAATTCGCGCGGCTTCGTGGCTGAAGTCATGGTGGATGGCAGCGACTATGCCGTAGTCGCCGATCGCATCCTGCCGGGAGCCATCGCCGATGCAGAGCGCGTTCCAGACTTCCTGCTCAGCTAGCCGATGCAGTCGCTCCCGCTCTTCCACCAGCTGACCGGCAAGCCGGTTATCGTGCTGGGCGAGGGCGAGATGGCGGAGCCAAAGCGGCGGCTGGTGGAGCGAGCCGGCGCGCGCATAATCACCGACATGCAGACCGGAATAGATGAAGGGGCGCGAATCGCTTTTGTCGCGCATGACGACGCTGCTATGTGCGAGGCGGATGCGATCCGTCTGCGTTGCGCGGGGTTGCTGGTGAATGTGGTCGACCGGCCCGATCTGTGCGATTTCACCACGCCGAGCATTCTCGATCGCGATCCGGTGCTTGTCGCTGTCGGCACGGGCGGAGCATCGGCGGGCCTCGCCAAGCAATTGCGTCTGCGGCTGGAAAAGCTGCTTCCCGCAGATCTTGGGAAGCTTGCCTTGAAGCTATTTGGCGCGCGCGATGCGATCAAGGCGCGCTTTCCGATCATGGCAGAACGCCGCCGCGCTCTCGATGACGCGATGGCTGAGGGTGGCCCGCTCGATCCTCTACGAGAAGGCGGACCTTCCCGGCTCGATAAATGGCTGGCAGGCGCAGGCGATATCGCCTCCTCGCAGACAATCACCTTCACTCTCACAAGCGATGATCCCGAAGATCTGACGCTGCGTCTGTCGCGCCTTCTCGGAAGCGCCGATGCCATCATCGCCGATCCGGAAATCCCGGCAGAAATCCTTGCACGTGCCAGGGCAGATGCGCAGCGCTTAACCCAGCCCTTCGAGGGCCCGGAACCAGATGGTTTGGTCCTCGTACTCAAAAGAGGAAAATTACAATAAACACAGGAATTACAGCAATTTAATTTCAAAACGTCAGTCTCTGACGGCAGGCTTCATGCAGGTCGACACGGTGTCGGCCATGCAAATGGAGAACTGCAATGAAACTTCCCAAGATCGATGTCGCCAGCCTGCCGGACCTCGATAAACTGACAGGCTTTTTCGGAGCTTCGGAAGGCCCGGGCCATGATGACACGATCATTGTCATCGCCACCATCGTTTATGACAGCAACCCACCGTTCAGTGGGCTGTTCTGATCGGGTTGGGTCGAGGCGATGGACATCCATCCTGAGATCGCAGCGTTGCGGAGAGATCGCTCTCCGCAACGCGACGCCCAAGCCGCGATGGAGCGTGCGCGCATCGCGTGGCGAGCTGAGCCCGGAGCGCAGCAAATGCTTTCCGAGTTGGAGCGCTTTGGCGCCGGAGCTGGCTTGGAGCAATGCCCGCAGCTCGAAAAACTTTTCACCGAATGCGGCGAAGCG
This sequence comes from Aurantiacibacter sediminis, assembly GCF_016019885.1. Taxonomy (GTDB): domain Bacteria; phylum Pseudomonadota; class Alphaproteobacteria; order Sphingomonadales; family Sphingomonadaceae; genus Alteraurantiacibacter; species Alteraurantiacibacter sediminis. Next base: position 45,047 of record NZ_JAEANY010000002.1, read on the forward strand.
GAACGACTAATGAGCTTGCTTTCGCGGCATTATTGCGCCGCGCTCCGGGACACCCCGATTGGTCATCCGCCCTTTCGCACGGGGTTCGACGGCAAGGCCAGTTCGACACTGCTCGCCAGATCCGGCCGCGCCCAATTAATGGTGCAGACCCGCGAGCCGGGCTTTTATGGCGCCGATGCTATCACGTTGAGCGATGCGGCCCGCTATGATGCCGTACTCGCCGGGAAGGCGGAGGCGAGCATCGTCCGGGTGCGGCGCGCTGGCGAGGATCGCGTGTATATCAGCGCGCAGTCGATGCCGCTGACAGGAGAAGAGCGCATCGCACTGGATCGCTCGTCCGAAACGCTGGTCGTCGAAAGAGTAGAGCAACGCTTGGTCAGCCTGCAACTTATGCGCGATGCGGCCGATCCCGACCCCAAGCGAACCTATGACTTGGAAACCGGCAAGCTCGTCAATCAAAGCGCGGCTTCGGTTGCGATCAGTCGGCAGGAGGCCATGATTGCCCTGCTAGGGCGCATGAGGCGAAGCGATGTAGCACCCGAACTCGCCCGGATCGCGCTGGCTGAAAAAGACGTGTCTTTGCGCTGGCAGGCGCTTCGCGAGTGTATCGCGCTTGATAGCGAATGTGGTTTCTGCACGCTCGCGCGCATTGCCCGCACCGGTGACGATTCGCTTGCGGCAGCAGCAGGAGCGCTGCGCGCACAGCTGCTCGAAACCTACCCCGAATTTGTTCGACTGGAGGCCGAGAAATGCCCCGCGTAATCCACTGCGAAGATACCTCATCGTGTGAGCTTGGCGAATGTATCGAAGCGCTCCACGATGAGGGCTTCAATCCTTGGGAGGAGAATAGTCTGCTGGGCGCCGCACGCTGGCTGCGCAGGCTTAATAACAATCGCGAATTTCTCGCCGATCTGATGGTGGAGGAATTGAAGCACGGGCCGGAAAGCTCAAAGGTCCCGGGCGATTACGGGCCGCAAACGATTATGCTCTCAGCGCTCGGCAGCGAATTCTACCTGCGTGCCAATTTGTGGCCGAGCCGGGATGAACATATGTTTCGCGCATCGGGCCAGTCGGCTTTCTCCTACGGACTGCCGCATGACCATAATTTCGATTTTCTGACCGTCGGATATTTCGGACCCGGTTACGCAAGTGACTATTACGAATATGATTATGAGGCCGTTGCGGGCGTTGTGGGAGAAAAGGCCAAGCTGCGTTTCGTGGAACGCTCGACTCTCTCACCTGGCAAGCTGATGCATTACCGCGCGCACCGCGATGTGCATTCGCAATTGCCGCCGGAAAGCCTCTCGGTTTCGCTCAACATCATGCATGCCGGTGGGGCGCAAGGGTGGCTCGATCAGTATCGCTTCGATGTCGAGAATGATGTGATTGCCGGAGTGGTGAGCTCTGGCGGCAGTGAGATTTTCCTCCGGATGGCGGTCGGGCTGGGGGGGGATGAAGCGCGCGATCTTGCGCATCATTTCGCGGGGTCGCACCCTAGCGACCGCATTCGGCTGGTGGCGCTGGAAGCGCAGGCAGGAGTGATGGATCGCGATGCGCAGGACGCACTTTGGCGCGCGGCGGAAAGCTCCGGCAGCCGCTTGATCGCAGGCGAGGCAAGGCGGCGTCGCGAGGCGCTCGAGTTGGCTTAAAGGATACCGCCCGCCAGCCGGTCAATCGCGCCTTGCAGGATGACGGCAGCTGCATGGCTGTCGATCCGCTCGGCGCGTTTGGCGCGGCTGAAATCCTGCGCAATCAGATCGCGCTCCGCACTGGTGGTGGACCAGCGCTCATCCCATAGCAGCACAGGCAGGCCGAGGCCGATGTCCCTCTGGACAAGGTTGCGGGCAAAGCTGCGGCTCGCCTGCGCGCGCGGACCTGCACTGCCGTCCATATTGAGCGGCAGGCCAATCACGACGCCCGCGACACCGCGATCCTTGCAAATCGATTCCAGTGCCGCCTTGTCGCGCGCAAATTTGCCTTTCGGCAGGGTCTTACCCGCGGTGGCAAAATTCCAGCCCGCATCGCATGTGGCAATGCCGATGGTCTTGGTGCCTAGGTCAAGGCCGAGAAGCACGCCGCCATCCGGCAGCGCGTCACGAAACTCGGCAGCGTTTTCGGTAATCAGGAGGCCGGCTGCCATGCCGCCACTCGCCGCACCACGTCCCGATTGAGGTTCTGCCAGAAGAGCGGAATATCATAGACGTGGTAATTGTTGCCCGGCAGCACATATTGGCCAAGGTCCGGCGGATTGCCGATGATGAGCAGGCCATTATCGGCGCAACTCGCGGGGACTGAGCCTGCCAGAAGCGTTCCGGTGGAAAGATCGTCTTCCGGAACTAGCGTGCCGAGGTTCAATTCCGCATCGGCGCTGCCGCCCAATTCTCCGGTGAGCGGATTGACGCAGAGGATCGGGGACTCGCCGCGCGGCTCTCCATCCATGCCGGGAAGCTCGGTGTAGCGGCGCAGGAACTGGCCCGGCTCGGGCGGATCGGCAAAGCTTGCCCAGCTAACGATGCAGCCGCCCTGTTCGGCAGTGGCGCATGCGGGGAGGCCAAGGCTCGGCAAGTCATGCTCGATGCTGATCGGCCAACCGATCGGATAGGCCATGGCGACACGCTGTTGCAGCGGCGTGCTGGCGACCTGCTCTTCGAGCAAGCGCGTCACATGATAGCCACCCTGGCTGTGTCCGGCGATGACGATGGGCATGTCTTCAGGGATTGAGTCGAGGAAGAAAGTAAAGGCTGCTTCAATGTCGGAATAGGCGGCATCGAGCGCGTTCTGCGCCTGCGGATCGATAGTGATAAATGCGCCGAACGTCGCCTGGCGATAGCGCGGGACCCAGATCTCGCTCGCCTGGTTGAAAGCGCTCGCCATGCCGCGAACCATCAGGCGGGCGCGCGCCTGCGATTCCTCATCGTCGATCGGCGCGTTCCACTGGCGGCCATCGAAATAGCTGGTCGGGTGGACGAAGAACACTGCGAAACGGCGGCGCTCGATGTCCGGGGTTGGAGTGGGTGAGGGCGGCGACGCTTCGCCCTCTTCGGATGCGCCTTCGAATTGTGGCTGCCAGCGTGCCGGATCGTTCTGAGCGCTCATGCCTGGACGGCTGAACCACATGGCCGGATCCTGATAGGCGTTGTCTGCCAACGCATCTGGTGCGACGAATTCGCTGTCGGGCACGAAGGTAATCTCTGTCAGCTCTTCGCCGTAAAGGCGCAGCACGAATGCGGCTCCGCCCACCAGTATGATCAGGAACACTATTGTGTAGAGGAACTTACGCAGGGTCTGTCTCCAATGGACTTTGGCCGTTTATGCGCGCCGCTTCATCATCTGCATCATGCGCTGCGGCGCGCTGTTCCAGCGCCACCTTGATCATGGCGAGCAGCGGATCGGCGAGGAACAGGCCAAGGATGCCGAACAGGATACCCATTATCAGCTGAAATGCGAGCACGAGTGCAGGGGCCAGATCGACCGTCTTCCGCGCAATCATCGGCACGACGATATAGCCATCGATGTTCTGGACGAAGAGGTAAACGAAAATCGTGTAGATCCCCATCTGCACTCCGCCGGAAAAGCCCACCAGCACCATCAGCACGCCAGAAATGATCGCGCCGATATTGGGCACGAAGGCAAGCAGTCCGGTCAGGATCGCCAGCAGCGCAGCCATCGGGATTTCGTCGCCCGTGACCACGCCATATCCAAAGAGCATGAGATAGGTGAAGATGCCTTCCACCACCATGCCGACAAGCCGCCCGGCCATAAGTCGTCGCATGGTGGAGCCCATCTTCTTCGCGGTTTCGAAGAAATAATGCCGGCGGCCCTTGGGCAGCATCCAAGCGACGCCGCGCTCATACAGCTGCGGTTCGAGCGCAAAATAAATGCCGATGATGACGATCAGAATAACGGTGGTCACCCCGCCGAGCAGGCCACCAAGCGCCTGTGTAACGGTGCCAAAGCCGCTGGCCGCCTGGCTCGCCATTGCCTGCAGGCTGTCCATGCTGACTTCAAAGCCCTGCTCGCGCATCCATGCGAATACGCGCATTGCCTGTTCTTGCACGATTGACGGAAACTCAGCGGCCTCGCGAGAAATCTGCGAGCCCGCAAACATGCTGAGCCAAAAAAGAAAGGCCGAAACGGCGATAAGGACGATCGTCACGCGCCACATCCGGCCGATGTCCAGAACACGACCCAAAAGGCGCGAGCCGCCGTCGACCATGGCCGCAAAGACCATGGCGCCAAAAATGACCAGCAGGCTGTGCGAAATATAGACCGCCAAGGCGATCAGGCCAATGACGGCGGTCCACACAAATGCGCGCCATGCCTCAAAACGCAATTCGGGGCTGGAGATGCGCGCCGGGCTGGCACCCATGCCGCTTTCGACATCTTCGGGCTTGTCACTCATTGCGATGGCTCCACTCTCAGCTCCGGCCGTAGCGGTGTCCAGGCGCGCTCCCCGCGCAAGGCTCCCCACCATGAAAGCGGGTTGTAGCTGGAAGTTCCGTCGAGCGAAAATGTAATAATCTCAGCGCGTCCGCCCACGCTGGTAAGCGGCACGGGCCCGCCAAGGCCATTGCCGCCCTGCATCAGCGAAGGGGCGCGGCTGTCCGAGGAGTGATCGCGATTGTCGCCCATCAAGAACACGTGGCCTTCCGGCACGGTGACGGGCAGCATATTGTCGAAGCGCTGGCGCATATGATCGATGATCAGATAGCTCGCGCCGTTTGGTAGCGTTTCGCGATAAGTCGGCGGCTCGTAAACGTGTGTGCCGTTTTCCAGCGTGACGCGGTACGGCTCGAAATCATCGAGGCAGGGCGCTTCGCTACCGAAGGCGGTGGCGCACAGATTATCGTTTTCGGCTGGAAGGCGCACCGGCGGCTCCATATCCTGCGGCACCGGCTCGCCGTTCAGGATAATCTGTCCGTCCACCAGCGCCACCGTGTCCCCCGGCAGGCCGATCACGCGCTTGATGTAGTCGGTGTTTTCATCGGGCGGTACTACGATGACGATGTCGCCATATTCGGGCGTCGCTGGGGCAATACGCCAGTCGCTGCGCGGAAGGACGTGGAAGCTCGCCGAGACCCAGCTCCAGCCATAGGGATATTTGGACACGATCAAACGGTCGCCCACCATCAGATTGGGCACCATGCTGGCTGAGGGGATGTAGAACGGCTTGGCGATAAAGGTGTGGAACAACAGCACGACCAGCAGCATCACGGCAAGGCCGCGCAGCTCGGCCCACCAGTTGACCTTCTCATCCTGCTCTTTTTCGTCAGTCATGGGGGCGATTATTCTAGGGCTTGGGATGCGCTTCAAGGATCACGAAGGCCTGCGCCCATGGATGATCGTCGGTGAGGGTGAGATGAATGAACACCTCATACCCGTCCGGCGTCAGCTGTTCCAGCCGCGCTTTCGCTCCGCCTGTCAGCGCGAGCGTCGGCGCGCCGGAGGGCGCATTCACCACGCCGATATCCTTCATGAAGACGCCGCGTTTGAAGCCGGTGCCCACTGCCTTGCTGAACGCCTCCTTTGCGGCGAAACGCTTGGCATAAGTGCCCGCCTGCGTGAGCGGACGCCGCGCTGCCTTGGCATTCTCCACATCGGTAAAGCTGCGCTGCTTGAAGCGGTCACCCCACCGGTCGAGCGAATTCTGGATACGCTCGATATTGCAAAGGTCTGAGCCGAGGCCGATGATCATTTGCCCACCCCCAACCCCTCCCGCAAGCGGGAGGGGAGTGAGACTTGCCGAGCCGAAAGGCGAGGCGTAGTCGCAGCGGGGTGGGCTGTCTCGGTCATAATCACCGCGCCAGATCCATCAATTCGCGCATCCGCAAGACCGCCGGCTCCAGCCCGTCGAAAATCGCCTCGCCAATAAGGTAATGCCCGATGTTGAGCTCGGCGAGCTGCGGGATGGCGGCGATGGGCTGGACGTTTTCGTATGTTAGCCCGTGTCCTGCATGCGGCTCGATCCCGTTCTTGGCGGCGAGGGCCGACATATCGGAAATGCGCTTCAGCTCGCGCTCGACCTTTTCATGATCGCCATCCAGCGCGGCATGGGCGTATTCGCCGGTGTGGAATTCCACCACCGGCACGCCCATCTGCAGCGCGGCATCGAGCTGGCGCTCGCTCGCCTCGATGAACAGTGAAACGCGAATGCCGGCATCTTTCAGTTGGGAGATGATGGGGGTTAGATGATTGTGCTGGCCTGCAGCATCGAGGCCGCCTTCGGTCGTCCGCTCCTCGCGCTTTTCCGGCACGATGCAAGCGGCGTGCGGCTTGTGCGCCAGGGCGATGGCGAGCATTTCCTCGGTTGCCGCCATTTCGAGGTTGAGCGGTAAGTCGGTCGCACCCTGAATACGTTTCAGGTCATCGTCACGGATATGCCGACGGTCTTCGCGCAAATGCGCGGTGATGCCATCCCCGCCACAACGCGCCACGATTTCCGCCGCGCGCACGGGATCGGGGTGATCGCCGCCGCGCGCGTTGCGGATCGTGGCAACGTGGTCGATGTTCACGCCGAGGCGGAGTTTGCCTGTCATGCTTCACTCTCAATGTCACAAACGAATTTCGAGGCCAGCTCGAAGGTGGGGCCTGACTGTTGCCAGATTTCTCCGAAATCGAAGCCTTCTTGTGTAGAAGCCAAGACCAGTGCACGGTCGTGGTCCGGAAATACAAGGTTGCGCAGCTGCGTATTGCCGATCTCACCACGGCGCTCGACTATGCGCACCGGTGCTGCACACCCTGCGAGCGGGGCTTCGAAAACCCATTGGCCGAGCGCCATGTAGCCAAGGGAAGGATCGCTTTCCCACATGGTTTCGCGTGATTGTCGGGAAAGCAGGCGGCCATCCATAAGTGCACGATCGAGGCGCGCGACGGCCTCAAGCGATCCGACAAGATTTCCGCTCGCGCCATAGGTTAGCAGGTCGATCTGCGGGCTTCCCTCGTCTTTCAGAGAAATCCAGCGCCCGGAAAGGCCGGGCACTGTGATATGTCCTGCCGAGGCTTGCTGAGCCAAGCCATCGACCAGTTCGGCAAAATCGCGTCCGGTCGCGGCTTCAAGAATTTCGCCGAGCACCACGTAATCGCAATTGTTGTAGCGCCAGCCCTCGGTAGGGTTGGATTCGCGTCCCGCCAGGCACCACTCGACATTTGCGCCCGTGTCGCTCGACAGTATCGAACCTTCCGGCCCGTCAACAAAGGCGACCATCTCCAGACGGTGGAAAGCTGGGACGCCATCCGCGTCACGTGCGCTGTCATCGGGATTGCGCAGCCCGGTTTGGTGCTGCAGCAATTGCCTGATCGTCGGCGCGGGCAGATCGCCAGCAAGCGACGGAAGATATACATCAGCAGGCCTATCAAGCTCCAGCTCACCGCGCTCCACCGCTTGCATCACGAGGATGGCGGTCATCTGTTTGGTTATTGAAGCCAGCGGGCCGTAGTAGGCGCCTATCCTTTCGCAAGCGATCCGCACGCTGAAGTCCGTAACGCCCTCCGGGATGGACACGGCAAGGAGGACGCCCAGCTCGTTTGCTCGCTCGTAAAGGTCGAAAGCTTCGTAGGTATAGTCCGAAGTGAACCGGGCCTGCTCCCGCTCTGCTTCGGTGGGCTGCTGGCTGGGCAAGGGGTAGCAGCTCGAGCTCGCTTGCGCGCTCCCCGCATGGACGCTTGCGGCCGCGATGCCCAGTCCAATCAGCCAGCGCAATAGCATTTACGCGCGACTGCCCGGCTTCGTGATTGCAATCGCCGCAAGCTTTGCCGGCACTTCATCCTCGGCGTATGTCGGGAAGTCGATATCGATGAGGGGAAAGAATGGCACGCCCAGATCGACCGAGCCGTTGCTGCGATCGACCAGGCTGACTTCGGCGAGCACTTCTCCGCCTTCGCGCGCCACCGCTGCGATCGCTTCGCGGCTGGAAAGACCGGTAGTGACGACGTCTTCCACCATCAAAACTTTGGCGCCCGGCTGAAGAGCGAATCCGCGGCGCAGGTGAAAAGTGCCTTCGGGCCGTTCGAGAAACATCGCATCCAGCATCAACGCGCGGCCCATTTCATGCCCTATAATAATGCCGCCCATAGCCGGCGAAACGACGGCATCGAGCGTTTCGACAATGTTTCGCGGGATTTTTTCCGACAGCGCTTCTGCGAGCCGTGCCGCGCGCTGCGCGTTCATCAATACGCGCGCGCATTGCAAGTAGTGTCCGCTGTGCCGGCCGGATGAGAGTTTGAAATGCCCTTCAAGCAGAGCCCCGCTATCGCGAAATTCGGCAAGGACTTCATCCTGTGTCATATGGGCGGACCTCTCATACTTTCGATTGAACTGCAGCGCGTTGGACCAAGGACCACATAGACCCTGTCGAAAAAAGTCCCTAGTTGCGCTTGAGGCATGGGGCAAGCGCGCGTATAGGCGCGCACAAACAGCCCACACTTTGGTCGAGATGGCTGTTGGCCCGAGTAGAAAATTGGAAAGCACGTACGCTATGAATCTTGGCGACATCGCCCGCAACAAATTGCAGTCCCTGGCCCTGCTGGTAGCTGCCGTTTCCCTCGCAATCCTGCCGCAGAGCAGCTTTGCGCAGGAAATTTCCGAGCCGGCAACTTCGGTCGATGAAGCGGTGGCAGAAGGCCAAAGCGTGGCTGACGGCGAAGTGGTGACGGAAACCGATGCGCCTGCATTCGAGCATTTCGGCCCCGACATGATTCTCGGCCAGCCGACTTCTTTTGAAGATGATGCCATCGCTTCGATGACGTTCCAGGATCAGTACACAGTCAATGGTGATTACGCGCTGTGGATGCATGATGCGATCCTGATGCCGATCATCACCGCGATCAGCCTGTTCGTTCTCGGCCTGCTGATGTGGGTCATCCTGCGCTATCGCCGCGCGAAGAATCCCAATCCTTCGAAAACCAGCCACAACACGCTGATCGAAGTTATCTGGACGGTCGTCCCGGTTATCATCCTCGTCGTGATTGCGGTTCCGTCGATTTCATTGATTGCCAAGCAATATCAGGCCCCGCCTGAGGACGCGATCACCATCAAGGCCAATGGCTATCAGTGGTATTGGGGCTATGAATATGTCGACAATGGCGGCTTCGAAGTGATTTCGAACATGCTGTCTGTCGAGGAAGCGCTGACCGCCGGTGAGCCGCACCAGCTGGCTGTCGACAATCGCATGGTCGTTCCGGTCGGCGTGCCGATCCGCCTGCAGACATTTGGCGCAGACGTGATTCACTCTTTCGGCATGCCTTCACTCTGGTTTAAGCTGGATGCCGTGCCCGGCCGCATCAACGAAAAGGTGCTGACGATCGAGCAGGAAGGCATCTATTACGGCCAGTGCATGGAGTTGTGCGGTGCTCGCCACGGATACATGCCGATCACCATCGAAGCGCGCAGCATGGAAGACTTCAACGCGTGGGTGCAATCGCAGCCCGGTGGCATGACGCGCGCCCAGCTTGATGCTGAAGCGGCCGCAGCTGCTGCTCCGGCGCCGGAAGCAGACGCTGAAGGCGAAGAGGCAGATGCAGACGCAGAAGCTGACGCAGCCGATGCCGAAACAGCAGCCGCTGCCGCCTAATCGAATTTTAGAATAGACGTTCAAGAACAAGGTTCACGAAAATGGCCACCACCGCAGACGGTTTCCAAGCTCACACAGAAGACCATGCGCATGATCATGCCGATCATAAGCCTGGTTTCTTCGCGCGTTGGTTCATGTCGACCAACCACAAGGATATCGGCACGCTTTACCTGATCTTCGCGATTATCGCGGGTATCATCGGCGGTGCGATTTCCGGCCTGATGCGTTGGGAACTGGCAGCGCCGGGTCTCCAGGTCATGGGCCAGGTGGTAAGCGCGCTTGGAGGCGACGGCACTTCTTTCGACCAGCAAGGCCATATGTGGAACGTGCTGATCACGGCCCACGGCCTGATCATGGTGTTCTTCATGGTCATGCCGGCCATGATCGGCGGTTTCGGCAACTGGTTCGTTCCGCTGATGATCGGTGCGCCGGATATGGCCTTCCCGCGCATGAACAACGTCTCGTTCTGGCTGACCGTTGCCGGTTTCTTCTCGCTGCTCTTCTCGCTGTTCGTACCGGGCGGCGTGGGTAATGGTGCAGGTATCGGCTGGACAGCCTATGCGCCGCTTTCGACAACTGCGTCCCCGGGGCCGGCGGTCGATTTCGCGATCTTCTCGCTGCACCTTGCCGGTGCAGGCTCGATCCTTGGTGCAACGAACTTCATCACTACCATTTTCAATATGCGCGCGCCGGGTATGACCCTGCACAAGATGCCACTGTTCGTATGGTCGGTGCTGGTCACGGCATTCCTGCTGCTGCTCGCGCTTCCGGTGCTCGCGGCCGCCATCACAATGCTGCTGACCGATCGTAACTTCGGTACCACCTTCTTCACCGCTGCCGGTGGTGGTGACCCGGTCCTGTACCAGCACTTGTTCTGGTTCTTCGGCCACCCTGAAGTCTACATCATGATCCTGCCGGGCTTCGGCATGGTTTCGCAGATCGTTGCGACGTTCAGCCGCAAGCCGGTGTTCGGCTATCTCGGCATGGCCTATGCCATGGTCGCCATCGGCGTTGTCGGGTTCATCGTGTGGGCGCACCACATGTATACGGTCGGCCTCAGCGTGAATACGAAGATGTACTTCACCGCCGCCACCATGGTGATCGCGGTGCCGACCGGCATCAAGATCTTCAGCTGGATCGCCACGATGTGGGGCGGCTCGATCGAGTTCAAGTCACCGATGGTGTGGGCGATGGGCTTCATTTTCCTCTTCACCGTCGGCGGTGTGACGGGCGTCGTACTCGCCAATGGCGGTATCGATGACAACCTTCACGACACCTATTACGTGGTGGCGCACTTCCACTACGTGCTGTCGATGGGTGCCGTCTTCTCGATCTTCGCCGGGTTCTACTACTGGTTCCCCAAAATGAGCGGCCGCTGGCACAGTGAATTCCTGAGCCACCTGCACTTCTGGACGTTCTTTGTCGGGGTGAACGTGATCTTCTTCCCGATGCACTTCCTTGGCCTGCAGGGAATGGCGCGTCGCTATCCGGATTTCACTGCTGCCTATTCCTACTGGAACGAGATCGCCAGCTACGGCTACCTGATCATGGCTGGTTCGATGATCATCTTCTTCGTGAACATCGGCTACGCATTGCTGGCCGGTCGCCGTGCGGAAGACAATTACTGGGGCGAAGGCGCGACGACGCTTGAATGGAGCCTTTCCAGCCCGCCGCCGTTCCACCAGTTTGAAACGCTGCCGGTGATCGAAGACCACCACAGTGCTGATGATCACATCAGCGCGAAGCCGGCGACGGCATAACGCCCGCCTCTCGGCTGCACTAAACAACGGGGAGGGGGCGCTTCGGAAACGAGGCGCCCCTTCCTGCAAGACAACAGGACGATGACCGCCATTACCGCCCCCAATGCAGAAGAGATCGACGCAATCGCTGTGGCTGCCAGCCCGGTAGACAGCGTCGCGCTTCCTGCACGCAGCACGCCGATGCCTGCTGACTGGCGGGATTTCTTCGCGCTGACGAAGCCCAAGGTCATGCGCCTTGTGGTATTTACGGCGCTGTGCGGCCTGCTCGCTGCGCCGGGCAGTATTCACCCTGTCATCGGTTTCACCGCCATCCTGTGCATCGCGCTGGCCGCGGGCGGCGCAGGCGCGCTGAACATGTGGTGGGAAGCCGATATCGATGCGAAAATGAAGCGGACGCAGGGACGCCCGCTTCCACGTGGCACGATCAAACCAACCGATGCGCGCGATTTCGGCCTGCTCCTTTCGGGCATGAGCGTGATGGTGATGGGCCTCGCGGTCCACTGGCTCGCCGCCGGGTTCCTTGCGTTCTCGGTGTTCTTCTATGTCGTGATTTACACGATGTGGCTGAAGCCGCGCACGCCGCAGAACATCGTCATCGGCGGGGCTGCGGGCGCGTTCCCGCCGCTGATCGGGTGGATTGCGGTGACAGGCGAAGTCACTTGGATGCCGGTCCTGCTGTTTGCGATCATCTTCATGTGGACCCCGCCGCATTTCTGGGCGCTCGCTTTGTGGGTGAAGCCCGATTATGCCGCCGCCAATATCCCGATGATGCCCAATGCTGCAGGCGAAGTGTCGACCCGCCGCCAGAGCCTCGTCTATTCCGCGCTGCTTCTCCCGCTCAGCATTACGCCATGGCTTATTGGCGGGACCGGCGCGATCTATGGCATTTCGGCGTTGATCCTGTCCGGCATTTTCCTCGCTCTTACCGTGCCTGTGGGCCTGCGCCGCAGTGTGGATGGCGACGGGATGAAGCCGGAGAAGAAGCTGTTTGCCTATTCGATCCTTTATCTGTTCGTCCTGTTCGGCGCGCTGGTGCTTGACCGCGTGCTGGCGCAGGCAGGAGTAATCGCATGACCCCTGAAGAAGAGCAGGAATATAGGCGCCGTCAGAAGGCCCGAAATATCGTCATCGGCCTCGTGCTTCTCGGCATGGTGGTGCTGTTCTATGCCATCACTATCGTGAGGATCGGCGAACAATGACGACAGCCACTCTCGAAGATCGCAATCGCCGCACTATGCTTTTTGCCTTCGGTGCCGCGCTCGCCATGCTCGGTCTCGGCTATGCCGCTGTCCCGCTCTACGATCTTTTCTGCCGCGTCACAGGCTTCGGTGGTACGACGCAGGTAGCAAGCGAGGCAGAAGCGGATGCAGCCGCATCCCGCGCGACGGGCGCAACCTATTCGATCCGCTTCGATGCCAATACGGCGCGCGACATGCCATGGACTTTCGAGCCGTTGCAGGTGACCGATACAATCGCCGTGGGTGAGCGCGACATGGCGTTTTACATGGCGCGCAACGACACGAACGAACCAATCACCGGCACTGCGACTTTCAATGTCGAGCCGAAATCTGCAGGCCGTTACTTCGCCAAGGTCCAGTGCTTCTGCTTTGTCGAGCAAACGCTGCAACCGGGCGAGGAAATCCGCATGCCGGTGCTCTATTATGTCGATCCGGCGGCGCTGGATGACCCTCTTATGCAAGATGTTGAGCAGATCACGCTCAGCTACACTTTCCACCGCGGTCTCGCCCAGGATGCGGACGAGGCTGCAGCAAATAACGAAGAACTAAGGTAAGCCTCTGGACCCGCTGCGAAGCGGAGTTTAAGGGGCTGTTGAAACGCAAGATCAGGACAGACACATGGCTGGCGCGAAGAACCACGACTATCACATTCTCGATCCCGATATCTGGCCGCTGATGGGCGCGCTCGGCGGGCTCGTCTTCACCAGCGGCATGGTGCTGTATATGCACGAAATGGCCGGCGGCGTTGCCGTTCTGGGCGTTGGTATAGCGCTGCTGATCGCGACTTTCTTCGCCTGGTTCACCAAGATCGTGAATGAAGCAGAGCGCGGCGATCACACACCGGTGGTCCAATTGCATATGCGTTACGGCATGATCCTGTTCATCGCTTCGGAGGTCATGTTCTTCGTTGGCTGGTTCTGGGCTTTCTTCGATTTTGCCCTGTTCCCCGCTCCTATTCGAGAGGCGGCGGACAATGTCTGGCAGAACCTGATCGGACAGGAAGGCGCCGCGCTGCTCGCACAGTTCCCGCCTGAGGGCGTGGAAGTGCTCGATCCGTTCAGCCTCCCGCTGCTTAACACGCTGATCCTCCTGTGCTCTGGCACGACCGTAACCTGGGCCCACCACTCGCTTATCAATGGCGATCGCGAAGGCCTGAAGAAGGGTCTGTGGCTCACCATTGCGCTCGGCGTGCTGTTCTCCGCAGTGCAGGTTTACGAATATGGCCATGCGCCATTCGGCTTCGGTGGCAACACCTATTCCAGCGCATTCTACATGGCGACCGGCTTCCACGGCTTCCACGTTCTGGTCGGCACCATCTTCCTCGCGGTCTGCCTGTTCCGCACCTATAAGGGCCACTTTACCCCGCAGCAGCACTTCGGTTTCGAAGCGGCTGCCTGGTACTGGCACTTCGTTGACGTCGTCTGGCTGTTCCTCTTCATCGCTGTCTATGTCTGGGGCGGCTGGGGCGCGCCTGTATACGGCTAAGGCCACGCGTGATGGACATTCCTCACGAAACGAAGGGGCGGCCCGCATCTGGCGTGGCCGCCCTTTTCGCATCTTGCCCGCGCTGCGGCGCGAAAACTCTGTTTGCAGGCCCCATAGCCTTCGCCGATCGCTGTGATGCCTGTGGCCTCGATTTCACCAGATTCAATGTGGGCGATGGGCCAGCCGCATTCCTGACGATGGGTGTGGGCGCGATTGTCGTCGCGCTGGCGCTGTGGCTGCAATTGAGCGTCGATCCGCCGTGGTGGGTGCATGCGTTGCTGTGGCTGCCGCTGATTACGGGCGGCGTCGTGCTCGGCCTGCGACTGACCAAGGCGTGGCTGCTCACCACCGAATACAAGCGCCGCGCTGAAGAGCATCGGCATGAGGCGAAGGATGCGCAATGAGCGCGCGTAAAGTCCCGATCATCCCGACAATCATCGTGCTGGCCGCCGCGTGTGTAATGGTCGCACTTGGCGTGTGGCAGCTGGGCCGTGCGGATGAGAAGAACGCGCTCATCGCGGAATTCGAATCCGCATCGGAGCAGGCGCCAGTGCAGTTGAGCGAACAGAGCCTGGATGGCCTGCTTTACCGCACAGTCGAATATTCGTGCACAAACCCGACCGAGTGGAACGCAATCGCTGGTCGGTCTGATACAGGCCGCACGGGATATTCGCAGCAATTCCTTTGCGGTGTGCTGTCTGTCGAGGGAACATCCGAAGCAGCACAAGCGCCCGAAATCTACGCTGTCGTCGGATGGTCTCCGGGACCGAATGAGCCCGATTGGTCGGGTGGTAATATCACGGGCGTTCTAACGCAGCTGGGTGACGATTACCGGATTACGCTTGCCGAACCCGTGAACGGGCTCGAAGCCTCCGCTGCGCCCGACCCGTCGGACATGCCGAATAACCACCTCGCCTATGCTGGGCAGTGGTTCTTTTTCGCGCTCACCGCGCTGCTGATCTACGGCTTCGCCCTGCGCAAGCGCTGGCGCGAGCAAGACTAGCTGCCTCAACGCAAATCACAGCTTGCTTGCGGGGGTAGTGCGCTCTCGCTAGTTCGCCTTCCACCATGAAATATGTTTCTACCAGGGGCAGCGCACCGCCGCTCGATTTTGAAGGGGTCACGCTGGCAGGGCTCGCCAGTGATGGTGGGCTCTATGTGCCGGAGGAATGGCCGCGCTTTTCGCAAGACGAGATCGCGGCGATGGCTGGCCTCCCTTACGCTGAACTCGCCGTGCGTGTCATGGCTCCGTTCACCGCCGGATCGCTGAGCGACGACGAACTGCGTAATCTGTGCCAGGCCGCCTACGGCAGCTTTGCCCATGATGCGGTGACGCCGCTCGTCCAGCTGGACCAGCAGCACTGGCTGCTCGAACTGTTTCATGGGCCCACGCTGGCCTTCAAGGATGTGGCGCTGCAATTGCTCGGGCGACTGTTCGAGCATTTCCTCAGCCGCAGCGATAATCATTTGACCATCGTCGGCGCGACGAGCGGGGATACCGGCAGCGCGGCCATCGATGCAGTCGCGGGGCGCGAGCGGATCGATATCTTTATACTCCATCCCGATGGCCGGGTGAGCGATGTGCAGCGCCGCCAGATGACGACGGTGCAGGCGCCAAACGTCCACAATATCGCTATCGATGGATCGTTCGACGATGCGCAGGCGATGGTGAAGCGCATGTTCAACGATGCCGACATGGCGGCGTCGAACGGTGGCTGCTTCCGTATCACCGCGGTCAATTCGATCAACTGGGCGCGGCTGATGGCGCAGGTGGTCTATTATTTCGCTGCCGCGCTGCAATTGGGCGGGCCACAGCGCAAGGTCGCTTTTGCAGTGCCGACAGGCAATTTCGGCGATGTGTTCGCAGGCTATGTCGCGGCGCGGATGGGTTTGCCGATAGAGCGGCTGATCGTCGCCACCAACGTGAACGACATACTCCACCGCGCGCTCAGCACCGGTGATTATTCGGCGGGCACCGTAACCCCCACCGATGCGCCGAGCATGGATATCCAGGTCAGCTCCAATTTCGAAAGATTGCTGTTCGACGTGGGTGGCCGGGACGGCGTGGCATTGGCCGAGCAGATGCGCGGTTTCGAGGCGGACAAGGCGATGCAACTGACAAATGCGCAGCGTGACGGCGCCTCCGCGCTGTTCACCAGTGCGCGCGCCAATGCGGAAGCCATGCGCGCCACCATGGCTTATGCGGCTGAGCGCTACGGACAGATCCTCGATCCGCATACCGCCATCGGCCTTGCCGCCGCGCGCGATGCCGGGATCGATCCCGCAGTGCCCGTCGTGACACTCGCCACCGCGCATCCGGCGAAGTTCCCCGATGCGGTGAAGGCGACCACGGGCGTGAATCCGGACTTGCCTACGCGCATGGGCGATTTATTCGATCGCGAGGAAAGCTTCACGCGCCTCCCCGGCACCTACGATGCCATACGCGACTACGTGGCCGAGCACGCCACGGAGAGCACCGATGGCTGATCTCGTGCCGCAACCATTGGTGATGGCTGGCGAGGCGTGGTCTGACTACGGCCTGATCGATAGCGGCAATGGTCGCAAACTGGAACGCTACGGCCCCTATCGGTTCATACGTCCCGAACCCCAGGCCATGTGGCAACCGCGCCTGCCCGATGCCGAATGGCAGGCGGATGCAGAGTTCATACCCGGCAGTGATGAGGATGGCGGAGGCCGCTGGCATTTCAATCGCGAAGTTCCGCGCGATGGCTGGGAGCTGGCGTGGAACGAGGTGAAATTCACCGCCCAATGCACACCCTTCCGCCACCTCGGCTTTTTCCCCGATATGGCTCCCGTTTGGGAATGGATGCGCGGACAGCTTTCCGGGCGCGACGATGCGCAGACCATGAACCTGTTCGGCTATACAGGTGTCGGCTCGCTGGCGCTGAGCCAGTGCGGCCCCGTGACCCATGTCGATGCGAGCAAGAAGTCCGTGGCGCAGGCGCGCGACAATGCGGCTCTGTCCGGCATGGAGGATCGCTCGATCCGCTGGCTGATCGATGATGCAGCCAAGTTCACCGCGCGCGAAGTGCGACGTGAGCGGCGCTATGACGGGATAATCCTCGATCCGCCGAAATTCGGTCGCGGGCCGAAGAATGAGACATGGCGGCTGGAAGACAGCTTGCCGGGGCTCATCGGCGACTGCCGCCAATTGCTCGATGCCGACAGTAGCTTCCTGTTCCTCACCGTCTACGCCGTGCGGATGAGCGCGCTGTCGATCGGCGGCCTGCTGGCAGAGGCCTTTGCCGATTTGCCGGGCACTATCGAATGCGGAGAACTGGCTGTCCGCGAAGAGGGGCAGGGCGGCAGGCTGCTGCCCACCGCCATTTTCGCCCGCTGGTCTAACGCATAGGGACTTCTTCGAGGTCTGCGAGGAAGGCCTCGATCCGTGCAGCATTGTAGCCGAGATCGCTGCCGCCCACGCGGCTGATGCTGCGCATATCGACACGAGTGGAACCGTCTGCAATCGGCGTCACTTCGACAACCACATCGTCAAAGAAGCGAATGAAGCCTGCCGTCGCTGTCGCTTCCAGCCGGCCCTCTTCGGGCGAATATTCAGCGATTTCCCAGCCGCGCTCTTCGGCGAGCGCACGCGCATCGGCAATCACCAGTTCGGGTGGCTGGTCGATAATCACCGGCTCAAGATCGGGATAGCTTTCGCGGTGCGCTGACCGCCAAGCCTCGATATCGCCTTCATACATCTCGAGATAATCGTCGCGCAGCGGCAGGGTCTGGAACTGCGGCGGATCGTCCACATCGGTGGTGATGTCATGCATCTCCGGGTTGGACTGATATGGGGCAATGACTTGCAGGTAGTACACAGCAAGCATTGCGAGACTGATAATCAGCGCGAGCGGATTGCGCCAGCCAGCCCCACGCTTCCGCATCAAGCCTATAATGATACCGATGAGCGCAATCACAGCAATCCCTGCGAACGGGCGCATCATCATCATAAACCAAGAGAAGCCATCAAGCTTGCCAATGATCCCATAACGCGCGAGCACCAGCGATCCCAGCGCGATGATGAGCATGATGAGAGCGCCGCCAAGTGAGAAGTTCCCGATAAGCCGGGTGATCTTCGACTTGTCCTTCGTATTCGCCGTCGTCGCGTCCGAATTGGGCTCGGTCGGCTCTGGCGTCACCCCAACCGGCTTCACGCCGGGCGTCGCTGCCGGATCGTTTTTTGCGTCATCACTCATCATTGCTTCCCCGTCTTTCTGGCTGTGCTTGGCCACAGCGCCCTTGTTTCGTCAACCGACAAGCGCAGGGCGCGGTTCCCTCTGTGCTTGCCAAGCGCGCGTTCTCCTGCGATTTCGCGAGCCATCATGGCAGACAGTCTTTATCTTGAGCTCACCGATTTCGAGCATGACGTGCACACTGGGATCTATTCCGAAGAAACCGGCAAGCCGCAGCCACTGCGCTTCACCGTGCGCGCAAAGCTGAAAGAAAAACGTTTCTACGATCCGGAAACGCCTCTCGAAGAGAGCAAGAACTACATGGATCTGAAATTCGCCTGCTCCGAAGCGCTGGGAGATCGCCACTACAAGCTGATCGAAGCGGTAGCCGACCATGTGTGCGAGACATTGTTCCTGCAGGATGGACGTGTCGAGCAGGTGCAGGTAAAGATCGTCAAGCTGGCGCTGTCCGAGCGCAATGAGCAAATCGGCATCACCCTGACGCGGGATCGGCCGTGAGGGGCGGCCATTACGGGGCAGAAGGCCTCTCGTCCGATCCGCTGGAGGCGGCGGCTGAATTTCATGATCGCGTGCTGCCAGATATCCTTCAGATGCTGACAGAGCACGATGAAATTCAGCTGATGTTTGAGGCAGCAGATCACCGGCATCGCGAGTGGCAGAGCAGCGCCGTTGCGGCGCTCGCCAGAAAGGCTGCTCCGAAAAGGGTCAACGCCATTGTTGGTGGGACCGTGGAACAGATCAAGGCGACACAGGCTTATCTGCGCAAGGCGCCTGGCGTCACCGGACAGATTTTCACCCTCGCCGCGAAACTTTAGGCATGTCGCAGGCGAAGATTGATCTATACGTCTTCCAACGCCATGATTGCCGATATGCCCTCCGCACCGCCCCTGATCGATAGCTTCGGCCGCCAGATCACCTATCTGCGCCTTTCGGTGACCGATCGCTGCGACCTGCGCTGCACCTATTGCATGCCGGAACGGATGCAATTCCTGCCGAAGAGCGAGGTGCTGAGCCTCGAGGAGTTGCAAAGGCTTGCGCTGGCTTTCATTTCGCGAGGCGTCAGCAAGATACGCCTGACCGGAGGCGAGCCGCTGGTGCGGCGCGATATGATGGACCTCGTGCGGGCGCTTGGTCGCGAGATCGGCAACGGGCTGGAAGAGCTCACTCTGACTACGAATGGCACCCAGCTTGCGCAGCATGCCGAAGCACTGGCGGCCGCCGGGGTGAAGCGCGTCAATGTCAGCCTCGACACGCGCGATCCGGCCTTGTTCGCTCGGCTCACGCGGCGGGATCAGCTTGCTGCCGTTCTCGAAGGTATCGCGGCTGCAAGAGCGGCAGGGCTGCACGTCAAGATCAATACTGTGGCGCTGAGGGGTTCGAACGAGGCGGAGATACCCGATCTTATGCAATGGGCGCATTCCCACGGCCACGACATGACTCTGATCGAGGTGATGCCGCTCGGTGAAGTCGAGGAGCAGCGCGCCGATCATTACCTTCCGCTGACCGCCGTGCGCGACAGGCTGGAGGATCGCTTCACGCTGATCCCGTTGGCGCAGCGCACAGGCGGGCCTGCGCGCTATGTCCGGGTGGAGGAGACCGGCGGCACACTCGGCTTTATCACCCCGCTCACGCAGAATTTCTGCGCCGGCTGCAACCGGGTGCGGGTGACGGCAACCGGGCAGCTCTATGCATGCCTGGGAGAAACGGAGAAAGTTGATCTGCGCGCAGCATTGAGATCGCAAGCGCCTGAGGAGCAGCTTGCCGTGGCTCTCGACGAAGCGATGCATATCAAGCCGGAGCGCCACCACTTTCAAATTGCCGAAGGCAGCGGGCCTGCGCTCGAACGGCACATGTCGATGACGGGGGGCTGATGTCAATCACAGTGGTCTTTCTCGGCAAGCTGGCCGATGTCGCGGGGGAACCCTCGCGCGAACTGCAGGCGCCGATTGACTGGGCACAGCTTATTTCCATGCTTGAACCCGGTCTGATGGCGGCTATCGCAGACGACACCGTGCGCGTCGCAGTCGACGGCGAACTTCTGCCTGACAAGACAGCGCTTTCAGCCAGCGATGGCGCGGAGGTCGCGTTGCTGCCCCCTGTCAGCGGTGGTTGAAATGAGCAGCGACATTCGCGTGCTCGACACCGGGTTTTCGCCAGGAAAGGCCCTTGGCCTGTTCGCGAAAGCGCATCCAGAATCGGGTGCCATCGCCAGCTTCGTCGGCAAAGTGCGGCCCGATGGGAATGTGAAAGTGCTGCAAATCCAGCATTACGCGCCGCTAACCTTGCCGGGAATGGAAGCGCTGGCTGAGCAGGCGCACGCGCGCTGGCCGCTGGACGGGCTGCTAATGCATCATCGGATTGGGAGCATGCGGCCGGGCGCGCCAATCGTGCTGGTCGCTGCGGCATCGCATCACCGGCGCGCGGCGTTCGAAGCGGTCGATTTCTGCATGGACCATCTGAAGTCCGAAAGCTGGTTCTGGAAGCGCGAGAGGCGCGCGGACGGCTGGCACTGGATCGAGCCGCGCGATGAGGATCGCCGCGATCTTTCCCGGTGGAACACAAAAGCTTCGCAAACTTGATCGAGATCAAGGTTCGCCGCGGCGAATCGGTGCATTGCTCACTCATCAGGAAGGAGCATCACCATGGCAGAACAGTTTACACGCGAGCAGATTGCGCAGGCAGCCACCATTCACGAGCTGCCGCCAGTCACAATCACCAACCCTCCCGTTGATCGCACATTCGGACTTCCGACCGGGCTATATGCCGCGACGGTCGGGCTTTTTCTCGCATATATCGCCGTGATGGGTGTCGGATTCGCCCACCCAGAAATGGCGATCCCAGTGGTGATTTTCGCCCTGTTTGTGATCGCCGGCTTCGGTGTTCCCGCCATCTGGACGCGGCTCAATCCGCAAACCCAGAGCAAGGCGCTGACCTGGGCCCGTTTCCGGCAGGAGGGGATCATGACGGCATATGGGCGCACCACCGGGCGTGATGCGACGGTGCAGGTTCTGATCCTGCCGGTGCTGATCTTCCTGTGGGGAGTGATTACGGTGACCATCGCCGCGCTGGTCTGACAGCCAAAGCGACCCGCCTTGTCAGGCCGTCACTCTCCAAAGCGCGCGGAGCCGATATTCTCGGTTCCGCGCGTTTCTTGTGTCGGCCTAAAGCGCCTGAATTAGTTCAGCGATGATCTGGTGCTGTTGCTCGAGCAACTCGGCAGCTTCCTCATACGGACCTTCGACAGCTGCGATCGCTTCGCCTTCGGTCGAAATCTCTGCGTAAATGCGCACCAGATCGGCCATGGCGATCATGCCTTCATTGTTGCGCGTCTGCAGTCCGGCGAGCGCGACCTGCGCATTGGACCAGGCATCGCTTCCGACAGAGGCATTGCGGCCAGCAGCGATCTGGCTGCGGACGGAAGGCAGTTCTTCCATGAAGCGCGCATTTGCGCTGCGCACGGTGCCGATAAGTGAATTGACCGATTCGATTGTCGCGGGGGCAGGCGGTGCAGGCACATAGGGTTCCGATTCCGCCGGCAGCATGGTCCCGGTTGCCAATTCGCCATCCCGCAGGGCGAGCGACGGATAATCCTCACTCGCACTGGCGCATGCCGCAAGCAGTGGCAGCGCGACCAGTGGCGCGGCTCTGAGAAGGCGAAAGCGTGCTTGCATCATTTCCCGATGGCCCTACATCGGACCCGCAACGCTTTCCAGCACCCAATTCGCACATGTGTGAAAGGGCAAAGAAAGCACGCGCGAAAGTCGACTGTGTGGTTGACAGGCACAAGAGCTTGGCCTAACGGCAGCGCTCTTTCCGGTGCCCCTTTGGGCGCCCTTTTTTGTTGTTGTTATTTGGCGGCGCTTCAGCGGCCTTGTGGCGAGAACACCAGATAAACGGATTTAGCACCATGTTCGCAGTAGTGCGCACGGGCGGCAAGCAGTATCGCGTCGCCGAAGGAGACAAGATCGCAGTTGAGAAGCTGGCTGGTGAAGCTGGCGATTCGATCACGCTGGACGATGTCCTGCTGGCCGGCGAAGGCGCCGACCTGGCAGACGCTTCCAAGGTGACGGTTTCGGCTGAAGTTATCGCTCAGGCGAAGGCCGAGAAGGTGACGGTCTTCAAGAAGCGTCGTCGTCACAACTATCGCCGCAAGAACGGCCATCGCCAGCAGATGACCCTGCTGCGCATCACCGCCGTAGGCGATAGCAAGAAGGCTCCTGCAAAGAAGGCCGCTGCCAAGAAGGACGAAGCTCCGAAGAAGGAAGAAGCCAAGAAGGCTGCTCCCAAGAAGGAAGCTGCGAAAAAGGCACCTGCAAAGAAGGCTGCACCGAAGAAGGAAGCAGCCGAAAAGAAACCCGCCGCAAAGAAGGCCGCGCCGAAGAAGGCTGCAGCCACCAAGAAATCGGCAGACAAGAAGTAAGACCGCTTAGGCGGACCCACGGAGTAAGACACAATGGCACATAAAAAAGCAGGCGGTTCATCGCGTAACGGTCGCGACTCAGCCGGTCGTCGCCTTGGTGTGAAGAAGTTCGGCAGCCAGGAAGTGGTTCCGGGCAACATTATCGTGCGCCAGCGCGGTACGAAGTTCTACCCGGGCTCCAATGTCGGCATGGGCAAGGACCACACGCTGTTCGCGCTCGAAGCGGGCCGCGTCCGTTTCCACGATGGCAAGCTCGGCCGCAAATACGTCTCGGTCGACGCCATGGCGGAAGCCGCCGAATAACCGGATGATCCGATAAGGGGCTCATCCACCGGGATGGCCCCTTTCGGAGCTGAAAAGTTTCCGAAAAGCAGGAAGGAGATGGGGCCGCCCCGTCTCCTTTTTTGATTCTCCTTCCCTCACGCGGGAATTTCTTTGCGGAAAGTCCCGAATTTGAAACACCGGCGGCCCAATGGAGGCGGGCACCCGGCTTGCGGGAGAATTCAAATGTTCATGCGTACCCAGCGGCTGTTCTTGCGGCCTGTGTTCCTTGAAGACTGGCGCGGCATTTATCGCGGCATTGCGGATGAAACTATCGTCCGTAATCTCGCCCGCGCTCCGTGGCCCTATACCGAAGATGACGCGCGCCAGTTCTGCGCGACGGCTGCGCAAGGCGAAGGCCACCGATTTGTCATCACTCTTCCGCAGGCGGTCGGCGCGCCGATTATCGGTATGATCGGGTTCGAACAGCTCGACTCAGTCGGTGAAGAAGTCGGCTATTGGATCGGGCGTGACTGGCAGGGCCGGGGCTACGCGACCGAGGCGCTGCATGGCGTTGTCGAGATTGCGGATGCCATCGGCATCGACACGATCGAAGCGCGCCATTTCCTCGATAATCCGGCAAGTGGATGCGTGCTGCGCAAGGCGGGCTTTGCCGACACGGGTGAAATCACCGCAACCCGCAGTCTTGGCCGTGGGGACGAACAGGTTCTCAGTCGTCGCTACGTGAAGAATTTGCGTGTGACCGCTGCTGTCAGCGAACGCCCCGCTGCTGCCTGAGCAATTAGGTGGTGGCGGGGCCGCCTTTTGACCCTGCTTTACTACGTTCAGGCAAGGTCTGCTGATTGTCCCACTCAGCGATCAGATAGCTGTCATCATGATGCCACGGGTGGAAGCCCGGCTTGAACCAGCTGAGCCACGCGCCGAACACTTTGCGCAGCATCCCCGGCTTGAACACCAGATAGGCCAACAATTGCCACCGCGCACGCCATCCGGTGATGCCGTCCTGTTCCAGCAGGTCGAGACTGTCAGCCGTACGATTGCGCAGGAAGCGCACTGTGACCGCAAGCATGATCATCACTCGCGCACGGTAGCGCTGGAAGCTGGACCATTCGCGCGTGGCATGCTGCCATGTGTCGAAGGCGACGCCTTTATGCTCGATTTCCTCGACAGCGTGCCACAGCCAAAGCTGCGGATCGCCGATGCCCGTGGTGGCAAATTCCTCAGGCTCGCGCAGGAACAGATTGGCGAGGATAGCGGTGAAATGTTCGAGCGCACAGGTGATCGATAGCTGGAAAATTGGCGCCTGTGCTTGCGTATCCGCAACCGATTGCGCGACCCGCGCGTCGATAGCGCTCAAATCATAGCCGATCTCTTCAAAGGCGCGATTGAAAGCCAGATGCTCGCGAGAATGATTCACTTCCTGTTTGATGAAATCGCGAATTTCCTCGGCCAGTTTGGGGGGCACTTCATCGCGGAAAGCGCGCACGGCTTCGATGAACATCACCTCTGCGCGGGGAAAGCTGCAGGAAAGCGCACCGAACCATGACGCAACGACCGGATCGATGCCGCGCTCACGCCGAAGGCCGCGGCCAAAGCGGCGATTGCGCACAGTCATGGCAGGGGTTTTGGCGCGCTTTTCTTGCCAGTGGGGGGTGGCAGTCATAACACTGTGTCCTCAACATCGTCATATCAACTAACACCAATGTTAATAGGCTACTGACACTCATGTCAACAAAGAAACGTTTGAGTCCGGAGGAAAGCCGGGCTGCCGCCTTGGAAGCTGCGCGCAATTTGCTGATCGAGGCGGGCCCACAGGCGGTGACTTTGAAAGCGGTTGCAGGGCGAATCGGGCGTACTCACGCCAATCTGCTGCATCACTTTGGCAGCGCTTCCGGCTTGCAGAAGGAGCTGGCGCGGCATCTTGCCATGCGCGTTTGCGAGTCGATCGCGGTGGCTGTCAGGGCGAGCAGGGCCGGCGCGGGCAGCGCGCGAGACGTGGTTGATTTGGCGTTCGATGCGTTCAGTCATGAAGGCGGCGGTCCGCTTGCGAGCTGGATGCTGGCCTCAGGCAATGAAGACGCCCTCGATCCGATTATCGAGGCGGTGCACAAGCTCGTAAACGATCTTGCGCCCGAAGAAGTCCTTCCAGGCAATGAGCTGGCAATGCATGAAACAACGTTCACGCTGGTGCTGCTGGCTCTGGGCGATGCCCTGCTGGGTGAGCAGCTGGCCGAATCGCTATCTGTCAAACGCTCTGTCTCGCGCGACAAGGCAGAGGAAATGCTGATCGCGGCGTTTCAGAACACCTATGGAGAAATGGCGGGCTAGTCTGCCGCGCTGTCGTCGAGTTGCATCCATACGGGCACATGCTCCGGCGGAATATCATCGACGCGCAGATGATCGACTGCTAGGCCGAGCGCTGGGTATTCCGCTTTCCGCCGCTTTTCCTGCGACATGTCCAGCGGCACGACCACCAGACGGCGATTGATCTTCTGCCGCCAATTCATTCGCGCGGTGTTTTCCTGGCCGATATAGCAGCCCTTGGTAAAGCTGACGCCGTTCAATTCCGCGGCATTGGTCTCCAGCCAAAGAATATCGCCAAGCTCGGCAAAACCTTCGGCCACCCCGTGAGCCAAGCGACGGGCGAGATAGCGGTCGTCTACATCTTCGCTTGAACCGTCCGGCTCGCCTATGCGCCGAAAGCCTAGGCTCGGCAGGCGTGGGTCTGGCGAAAGACCGTCTGCCGCCTCATCCGCCCAGAACACAGCGCGTGACGGATCTACTGCAATGTCGATCCTCCGGCGCAATCGATAAAGGGACAGGCGCTTGGCCAAATCCTCGGCGCGCTCGGCCTCGCAATCTAAAAGGACATCGGTGCCATCGCGCCACGCGATCAAGTCGAACATGGCTTTGCCCTGCGCCGTCAACAACGCGGCATAGGTGGGTCCATCGCCCGACACATCATTGGTCAAAAGCCCTTGCAGGAAAGCGACGGCATCCTCGCTCTCATCCTGCGGGGAAACGCGGACTACCGCGCGGTTCGTCAATCTTCCCATTGTCATGGGTGACAGATAGGCGCGCGCGCGGCATAGGCAATGCGATGACAAAAGCTTTCGATCAGGTGCTGTTTTCGGGCGGGGGGATCCGCTGTTTCTGGCATGGCGGCTTTCTGTGCGAAGTCGGCAGCTTCGAAGACCTGAAGCCGGAGCGCATCACCGGCGTGTCCGGCGGCGTGCTGAGCGCGGCCACGTGGATCGGGGGGCGCGAGCAGGATCTTCTCACCGTAATGAGCGAGGCTTTTGCCCTCAACGACTCCAATCTCGATCGCAAGAAAAGCAATTTTACTCCGCATCAGGAGATTTATCGCGCTGTCGTCGAAGTGACGCTGGATGCAGAAGCGATCGAGCGCGTTGCCGACGGGCCGGTTTTCGAAGCCGGACTTGCCGTTCCCCCTCAGGGGCTGCCGCCGCATCTCGCCGCAGTGATTTACGGCGCGCTTTATCAGCTCGATCAGGCGGTGCGCGGCGTGCCGCATCTGCGCCTTCCCATGATGGCCGGGCTTCAACAGATCCGCGTCGATGCGCGTGAAGCTGCGCGACAGGGCAAGCTGGTCGACCTGATCTGCGCTGCCGCCACTATCCCACCGGTTTTCGATGTGCCGTCCTGGAATAACCAGCGCGTGCTCGATGGCGGAATGACCGACAAGGTGCTTTTGCCTGCAGAGGATGAGGGCGAGACGCTTGTCCTGCTCACCCGCCGCTATCGCAATCTCGGCGAATTGGGCGACCGGACCTATGTTCAGCCCAGCGAAGAGGTTGCCGCCGATAAGATCGATTTCACCGATGCGAGCAAAGTGACTCGTACTTGGGAGCAAGGCGAGCGCGATGGTAAAGCGTGGCTGGCGCAGCAGCGCGCTTCGGGCTAGAGCGCGCCGAATGACGACATCGCTCACGATCCGCCGCCCCGATGATTGGCACGTTCACTTGCGCGATGGCGCGATTCTGGATGTCGTGGCGCAATACACCGCGCGCCAGTTTCACCGCGCGATCGTGATGCCCAATCTGACACCCCCGATCACGACGGTCGAGGCAGCGCGCGCTTATCGCGAACGGATTTTGGCCGCTGTGCCTGACGGGATCGCATTCGATCCGCTGATGGTCTGCTACCTGACCGACAATCTCGATCCGGAAGAAATCCGGCGCGGATTTGCATCGGGCGTATTCACTGCGGCCAAGCTTTACCCGGCTGGCGCGACGACCAATTCGGATAGCGGCGTGACCGATGTCGCGAATATTCGCGGCGTGCTCGAAGTGATGGCGGAAGTGGGCATGGTGCTGTGCGTGCATGGCGAAGTGACCCATGCCGACATCGATATTTTCGACCGGGAAGCCGTGTTTATCGAGCGCGTTCTGCGCCCGCTGCTCGACGATCTGCCTGAACTGAAAGTCGTGTTCGAGCATATTACCACCGCCGATGCGGTGCGTTTTGTCGAACAGTCCGGGCCCAACGTCGCGGCGACTATCACCCCGCAACACCTGCATATCAATCGCAATGCGATGCTGGTCGGCGGCATCCGGCCGCACGCCTATTGCCTGCCTGTCGCCAAACGTGAGGAGCATCGCTTGGCTTTGCGGAGGGCTGCGACGAGCGGCAATCCGAAATTCTTCCTCGGCACGGACAGCGCGCCTCACGCCCGCGAAGCGAAGGAAAGCGCGTGCGGCTGTGCCGGCATTTTTAACGCGCCGTTCGCACTCGAGAGCTACCTTGCAGTTTTCGAAGCGGAAAATGCGCTCGACCAGTTCGAAGGCTTTGCCAGCCTCCATGGCCCTGCCTTTTACGGCTTGCCGGTCAATGAGGAGAGCGTGACGCTGGAGAAAGCGGAGTGCAGTGTGCCCGGCGCGATCGAGGCTGCGGGCACTGAATTGGTTCCGTTCCACGCAGGCGAGACACTCGGCTGGCGTTTTGCTGGCTAGGCGACGGCTGCGGCTGCACGCGCGGCGCGCGATTTCGCCCAGATATCCCAGCTGAACAACGCCACCGCGCCCCAAATCGCTAAGAAAGCGGCGAGCTGCGCGGCCTGCAATTCTTCATGGAAAACCGTCAGGCCGAGGATGAAGACAAGCGTCGGCGCGATGAACTGCATGAAGCCGATCAGCGTATAGGGCAGTGCGCGTGCCGCGCTGGCGAACAGCAGCAGTGGGATCGCGGTCATCAGACCGCCGGCCATGATTGCAAGCGTTTCCACGGTGTCCCGGCCAAATGCCGTTCCGCCACCGAAGAATTGCACATATCCAAGATAGCCGAGCACCAGCGGCAGGAGGATGATCGCTTCCAGCGTCAGACCGACCAGCGGCCCAGCAGCAGCGGTTTTTCTGAGCAATCCGTAAATGCCGAAAGACATGGCGAGCGTCAGGCTCAGCCAAAGCGTTGTCAGCGCGCCGGTCGCCAATGCGCCGACCCCAAGCGCGGCGAGAGCCACCGCCGCCCATTGGCGCAGCGACAGTTTTTCGCCGAGAAACACCACGCCCAGCAGCATCATGTTGAGCGGCAGGATGTAATAGCCGAGGCTGGCGGCGTAGACGTGGGTGTTCTGGATCGCCCAGATATAGCCTAGCCAATTTATCGCGATCATCGCCGAGCTGCCCAGCAGCGTCAGCATCGTGCGCCGATCGCTCAGGCATTCGCGCAAATGGTCACCGCGACCTCGATACCAGACGAAAAATAGGCAAATCGGCAGCGTAAAGGACGTGCGCCACGCGACGAATTCCACCGCAGGGACATCTGCCACGAGGATCAAGTAAATGGGCATGAAGCCCCAGAACATGTGGGCGAGAAATGCGAAGAAGACCGCCTGTCCCCGCGTCGCTGTGTTCTGATCTGCCGTGATGCTCACGCCCGGCGCGCTAGCTGCTCGCGAAAGCCGCCGCAAGCGCGCGCTGGTTTGAGCGCAAGATTATCCGCCTTTGAAACCTACGCCGACGCTGGCGCGCGGCTGTTCCATTTCCGTGCTGGTGACCGGATAAGCGCAATAATCGGCAGCATAGAAAGCGGCGGGGCGATGGTTGCCCGAAAAGCCGATCCCGCCGAAAGGCGCGGCAGAGGATGCGCCATTGGTCGGGCGATTCCAATTGACGATGCCTGCACGAACATTCGCCCAAAAGCGATTATACTGCTGCGGATTTCCGCCCACGAGCGAGGCCGAAAGGCCAAAGCGCGTATTGTTCGCCTCGGCAATGGCAGCATCGAAACTGTCCACCCGGATCACCTGCAAAAGCGGACCGAACAATTCGACATCGGGCCGTTCCGGCATGTTGGTCGTGTCGATGATCGCTGGAGTGACAAAAGGTTTGTCGTCTTCCAGACGGCGCATATGCCTGATCGCCTTGCCACCGTGGGATAGCAGGTAGACGAAGCTTTCGGTCAGCTGGTCGGCTGTCGCATTGTCGATGACCGGTCCCATGAAAGGCGCAGGATCGTCAAACGGTCCGCCCACAATGATGCGGTCGGTAAGCGCCTTCACTTCGGCAATGGCTTCATCGTAAAGGTCCGACTTGACGATCAGACGGCGCGCCGCGGTGCATCGCTGACCAGCGGTGGTGAAAGCCGACTGGATGATGAGCGCCGCAGCATCGCTCATCTTGGGCGTATCCCACAGCACGATGGGATTGTTGCCGCCCATTTCCAGCGCCAGGATCTTGCCCGGATCGGTCGCCAGCTTCTTGTTGATGGCAATGCCGACCTGGGCAGAACCGGTGAACAGCACGCCGTTTACATCGCGGTGCGCGACAATCGCCTTGCCTTCATCCGGTCCGCCGATCAGTAGCTGGACCACGCCCTCCGCGATGCCCGAGCGGTTGAACAGCTCAACCAGCTTTGCGCCGACCGCCGGAGTTTTTTCCGATGGCTTCAGGATGACGCAATTGCCTGCGATAAGCGCCGGGACCATGTGGCCGTTGGGCAGGTGCGCGGGGAAGTTGTATGGGCCGAGCACCGCCATAACGCCATGCGGTTTGTGACGCAGAGCAGCGGTGCCTTGCAGCGCGCTGTCGAGCTTTCGCTGGCCGGTCCGTTCAGCATAGGCGTTTACCGAAATATCGACTTTGGCGATCACCGCCTCGACTTCAGTGCGCGCTTCCCACAGCGGCTTGCCCGTCTCGCGCGCGATCAGTTCTGAAAGCTCATCATGATCTGCGCGGACTTCATTCACGAAACGGCGCATCAGCTCGATGCGATTGGCGAGCGGCTGGGCAGCCCATTGTGGCCACGCCTTGCGCGCGTTGGCGACAAGCTGGTCCACATTGCCATGTTCGCCGCGCCACAATTCGGCGCCGGTTGCCGGTTCGAATGAAATCAATTCCTGGGTCGCGGACAATTCACATAACTTTCACAAAGAAGCGTTTGGCATGCCTCTAACGGTTCGATCCCGATGGCGCAAAGGGCATCAACAAATGTAAATCAAATGAGACATTTTGGGACGGTCGATGAGTGGGAGAAATGCGCCCTCAATGGCCTGCAGGGATAGGCGATTCGCCAAGCGCGTGTCCCATCTGGCGCACCGCCGCGATCTTATCGTGCAAGGGCTGCCAATCGTCGCGCTCGGCTATCGCATCCCAGATTGTTTCGACCTCGTCGATGAGCATACTCTGCTCCACGCCATCGGACCAGTAGGCGTGATCGCTCTCGACTGCTCTCACGCCGTTGAGCGCCGTTGCCAGCACGCCGGTTGCGTCCCGGCCACCGCGGTGGCGATAAAAGAAGGCGTCCGGCCCGATCTTCTCCTCACGCATCGTCACCTCCGCCGCTTCGATTAGCGCGGCGTCTTCTTCGGCAGAGCGGCGCTCTACACCAAGCCGCCAGCAGAAACGCCTCATCATGGCCTCGGCATAGAGCGGTCCGAATCGTTCGAGGGCAGCAATCAGCGCATCGCTTTCGGCGAGCGGGCGCAGGGCTATGGCGAGCTGGTGCAGATTCCAGCGGATCGCTTCGGGCTGGCGACCGAATGCGTAAAGACCCGTCTGGTCGAAATAGGCAGCGGTGAATTCAGGCTGCCACGCGGGCAGCCAGCGCCATGGTCCGTAGTCGAAACTCTCGCCCGTAATGTTCATATTGTCGGTATTGAGCACGCCGTGGACGAAGCCTGCGACCATATAGCTCGCCGCCAGATCGGCGAGCCGTTCTGTCGCTTGGTGAAGCAGGATAACCGCGGGCTCATCGCGTCCCGGCGCATCTTCGGGTGGGCGAGGGCCGGGGAAGGCATCGAGGCAGTAGTCCACCAGCTTCGCGAGTGCCGCATGCTCCTCCAGCACCATCAGACGCTGGAAACTGCCAATGCGGATATGTCCGTGGCTGAGCCGCACCATCACTGCTGAGCGAGTGGGCGAAGGCTCATCATTGCGCCACAGCTCCTCTCCTGTCTCGACGACGGAGAAGGTCTTCGAGGTGTAGACGCCGAGCGCTTCCAGCATTTCGGTTGCGAGGATTTCTCGCACCGCACCTTTCAGTGTCAGCCGCCCATCGGCGGTGCGACTATAGGGTGTGGTGCCGCTGCCCTTGGTGCCGCAATCGAGCAAGCGGCCATCGCCATCGCGCATCTGCGCAAACAGGAAGCCGCGGCCATCGCCGATCTCGGGATTGTAATTGCGGAATTGGTGGCCGTGATATCGCAGCGCTAGCGGCTGCGGCAGATTACGCGGCATCGGTTCGAATCGCCCGAAATGATTCACCCAGTCATCATCGGAGAGGCTTTCCAGCCCCACCGCTGCATCCCAGCGGCTATTGCGAAAGCGCAATTGGTGCGCGGGAAACTCCGCCGCCTTCACCGGATCGGCCAGAAATGGCGCGATTTCGGTGATTTTTGTATCGGGTGTGTACGGTGCAGGTTGCGGTTCAGCTCGCATGTTTGCATTAGTGGCGCTCCGCAGGCTCCGCCGCAAGGTGGACGTGAAATCAGGGGAAGCATGTTGGCAGCACCGGCCTACGAAGATGGCACATGGCAAAGCGCCGATGGGCTGACCTTGCATTACCGCGATTACGCCGGGCGCGATGATCGTCCGCCGATTCTTTGCCTTCCCGGCCTCACGCGCAATGCCCGCGATTTTGAGCCGATCGCCGACACTTTCGCCGGGGAATGGCGCGTGATTTGTGTGGAATTGCGCGGTCGCGGGGAAAGCGAATACGCCAAGGATCCGGGCAGCTACAACCCGCTGCAATATGCCCAGGATATCGATGCACTGTTCGAGCAGGCGGGCCTGAAGCAGGTCGTTGCCATCGGCACCTCGCTCGGCGGGATCATCACCATGCTGATGGCGGGGCAGGATGCCAGCCGCTTTGCTGGCGTTGTGCTTAATGATATCGGCCCGGTGATCGAGCCCGATGGCCTCGAGCGCATCAAGGACTATGTGGGGCAAGGGCGCAGCTATCCAACATGGATGCACGCCGCTCGGGCTATCAAGGAAACCAATGGCGTCGCCTTTCCCGATTACGATACGCAGCAATGGCTCGACTTCACCAAGCGGGTGATGTGCCTCAGCGGCAATGGCCGCATCACTTTCGACTACGATATGCACATCGCCGATCCTTTCGACGACCAGCCCGAAGGTGTGGATTTCGACATGTGGCCGCTGCTCAAATCGCTCTCTGGGCGGCCGGTGCTGGCACTGCGCGGTGAGCTGTCGGACCTGCTTTCGGCAGAGACGCTTGCGAAAATGGAGCGGGAAGTGCCCGATCTGGAAGCAGTCACCGTGCCGCGCGTCGGCCATGCGCCCACTCTCGCAGAGCCTATAGCGCAGCAGGCTATTGCCAAATTGCTTGGTAAAATCGCATGAGCCGCAAAGTCCCCAAAATCCTGCATTTGCATTCGACATTCGATCCGGGCGGAAAGGAATTGCGCTGCGTCCGGCTCATCAATGCGTGGGGCAAGGATGTCGACCACGCGATCGTCTCGGGCTATCTCGACAAACGCGGGGCGGCGCACCTTATCGGATCGAAACCGCGTATCAACTGGCCGAAATTCCCTTCTCTTCGCGGGAAGCCGACGCCGGGGCGCTTGAAGAATATTGCCCAGGCCATGGCAGGGTATGATCTCATCTGCACCTATAATTGGGGCGCGATCGATGCGGTTATGGCGCATACCGTGTTTGCCGATGCCTTCAAGCTGCCGCCGCTGGTGCATCATGAGGATGGCTTTAACGAGGATGAGGCAAACCGGCTTAAGCGGCGGCGCAATTGGTATCGGCGGATCGCGCTCGGGCGCACGGCCGCGCTGGTCGTGCCCTCTGCCAAGCTGGAGGATATTGCGCTCAACACGTGGGACCAGCCGCGCACCCGGGTACGCCGTATTCCCAATGGGATCGACACACGCGCCTTTGCCGCCCCTGCCAAGCGAGATCTGCTGCCCGGCCTGATCAAGCGGAAGGACGAATTCTGGCTCGGGACGCTGGCGGGACTGCGTGCCGTCAAACAGCTCGATATGCTGGTGCGCGCCATGGCGAGCCTGCCCGACGAATGGCAATTGGTGATCGCAGGTGAGGGCCCGGAACGCGATGCACTGCTGGCCGAGGCTGAACGGCTGGGGCTGGAAGACCGCGTGCACTTGCCCGGCTTTGTGAAGGAGCCACAAAAACTTATCGGCCTGTTCGATATGTTCGCCTTGTCCAGCCAATCAGAGCAGTTTCCGATCTCGGTCGTCGAAGCAATGTCCGCCGGGCTGCCCATCGTCGCGCCGCGTGTCGGCGATATCGGCAGCATGGTCGCGAGTGAGAATGGGCCGATGCTGGTGGATGCAGGCGATCAGGAAGCTCTCACCAATTCGCTCGCCAAACTCTCCGTCGATGCAGAAGCGCGCAAGCGGATCGGCAAGGCCAATCGCGACAAGGCGCGCGCCGAATTCGATGAAAATCGCATGATCGACCGATACCGCGCGCTGTATTGGGGCCTCATGGAAAAGTACCCCAAGGCCTGATCGCGCCGATCGCCGCTTCAGCCGGGGTTCAGCGCAGCGGGGACAGCCTTGCATCTTCGATTGAAAAGCGCCGCCCATCCGCTAGGGAGGGGCGCAACATTCTCAATCCGCATGATAGACAAGACACGTGGCACGCAAACCAACCCCTACAGACAGCACCGCTGACAAGAAACCTGCCGAGCGCAAGGATGCAGAGCAGGAAATGCTCATGCGCGAAGTGGACGAGGCGGTTCGCCAGGATGAAGTCACCACTTTCGCCAAGAAATACGGCTGGCCTCTGGGCATCGTCTTCGTTCTGGGCATGGCGATCCTTGGTGCGTTTCTGTTCTGGCAGTCGCGATCCGAAGGCGCCCTGGATGAGCAGTCCGAGCAGATCATCCTGGCGATGGATGAGCTGGAAGCGGGCAATGTCGACATTGCCGATGGCGATTTGCGGGAACTTTCCGAAGGCACCGATGGCGCAGCGGCAATGGCCGCAATGCTGCGCGCCGGGATCGCTATTCAGCAGGATCGCACCGACGATGCGGTCGCGCTGTTCGACGGTGTCGCGAACAATTCCGAATTGCCTGCCGAATTGCGCGATCTTGCAGCGATTCGCTCTGTCACGCTGCAGTTTGACGATATGGACCCGCAGGAGGTGATCAGCCGCATCGGTCCGCTCGCACAGCCGGACAATCCCTATTACGGCAGCGCGGGCGAACTTGTGGCCCATGCCTATCTGGCGCTCGATCAGCGTGACCAGGCCGGTCCGCTTTTGATCGCCGTTTCGCAGAATGACGACGTGCCCCCGTCAATCAGGGGCCGCACCCGTCAGCTGGCCGGATATCTGGGCTTCGATGCCATTGAAGATGTCGACGAGACGCTGGCGGAAATCACCGGCGAAGGCCCGGCAGAAGCTGCCGATGTCGAGCTGGTCGAATAAGGATTACAGGAAGCCGATGAGCACCTTCGCAATGCGTAAGAAAATGAAATTCATTCCCACCGCAATCGCCCTTTGCGGCGCTCTCGCCCTGACAGGATGTGAGACGCTAGGCCTTGGCGGCGGCGATGACGAGGACGAAACGCCGACACTCGGCAATCGCCAGCCGATCCTCTCGCGCATCGCTACCGAAATCGTCGCCGATCCCGCGCTGGCCAATGTTGCTGTGGTGGTTCCGCCTGCGCAGACCAATGACAGCTGGCCGCAAGCTGGCGGCAATGCTGCAAAGGTGGCCGGGCACGTGACGCTGTCTACGAACCCTTCGCGCATTTGGACCGCGCAGATTTCGGGTACGACCAACACCCGCCGCCTCGCTTCGGCCCCGATCGCGGCCGATGGCATGGTTTTCGCCGTCGATACCAGCGCTGTGATCCACGCATTCGACGCCAATACGGGCGCGCGGCGCTGGCAGCACCGGATCGAGGTTTCCGGCGATCTGGAAGATGCGACATTCGGCGGCGGCGCGGCGTATAATGGCGGACGCATCTATGCGACCAACGGCGTTGGCGATGTGGTGGCTCTAAATGCTGCGACCGGAGAGCAGATCTGGCGTGTGAAGCCCTCAGGCCCGCTACGCGGCGCACCAACCGTGGCGTTTAACAACGTGTTTGTCATGACGCAGGACAACCAGATTTTCGCGCTGTCGACCGAGGATGGCGAAGTCAGCTGGCAGCAGGCCGCCGCCACAGGTCAGTCCGGGGTATTCGGCGTTGCCGCTCCTGCTGCGGGGCAGGGCACCGTGATCGCGGGCTTCTCCTCGGGCGAGCTGGTTGCCTATCGTTATGAAAATGGTCGTGAACTTTGGTCTGACGCGCTCGCGCGTACTTCGATTTCCACGCAGGTCGGCACGCTGACCGATGTGGACGCCGATCCGATTATCGACCAGGGCCGCGTTTACGCTCTGGGCCAAGGTGGCCGCATGGCAGCTTATGAGCTGCTGACCGGCCAGCGTATCTGGGAATTGACGCTCGCGGGTATTTCCGCACCTACCATCGTGGGCGAGTGGGTTTTCACTCTCACCGATGATGCGCGCATTCTCGCTATCCAGCGCAACACCGGCCGCATTCGCTGGATGACGCAGCTGGAGCAGTGGCGCGATCCCGAAGACCGCGAAGGTCCGATTTTCTGGACCGGTCCGGTGCTTGCCGATGGTCGATTGTGGATCGCCAGCTCGCGTGGTTACGTCAAATCGGTCGATGCGATGACGGGCACTGTCGCAGATTACACCCGTCTCGATGACGGCGTCTCGTTGCCGCCCGTAATCGCCAACAGCACCATGTATATCCTCGACGATAGCGGGCGGATCACCGCCTTCCGCTAAGCGCGGTTAAATCCTTCACCAGTCGCCGTCTCGCAGCGGGACAGCGGCATTTGACGTTACGCGGCCTTTAACCCTTCTGGGCTAATCGACGGCGTGATGAATGCGCACACATCAGACATGGTGCCCGGCCCTGTCCGGGATGCACCGCGCCCTCCGGCGAGCGACGTTTCCGGCTGGGTAGGGTTCGTCGGGCTGATCACGTTGCTCGCTTACATTCTGTTCGCGCGCAGTTTCCCCGAGATTTCAGCGGCTTTGGGCTTTCCGAACAATCTGGGGCGGCTGTCCGGACCATATTCCGCTTTGCTCGCGATGGTGCTGACAGGCGGCGCGATGGCTGCTTGGTCCGTGTTCGTCGAGAAGGTGCATCGAAACCCCACCACCGGCATCGATTGGGACGATCGCCGCGCGTTTAGCGATGTGCTGGATATTTCGATCACCAAGCTCGCCGGCCTTTGGGCAACGTGGTTCATCATCGCCGGGCTTTATTGCCTCGGGCGCTGGTATTGGGAGGGGAATTACCTCTTCGCAATGAACGTGCTGGGCGCTGCGATTATCCCGTTGGTGGTGCTGAGTGTACCCTATGTCATCTGGATCGACCGGGTGATGACCAATCCGCGCGATTCCTCATGGCATTTCGGCGCGATGTTGATTGGCAAGGAAGCCTATGACTTCGAGCAGGTGAAAAAGCACTGGCGCGCCTGGATTATCAAGGGCTTTTTCACCGCGTTCATGATCTCCATCCTGCCGATCGGCTTCGCCACCGTCGTGGACACCGAGACGTCGGAAATCCTGAACAATCCGGTGTTACTCGGCGTTTTCCTGTTCGAGATCCTTTTCGTCATCGACGTGCAGATCGGCACGGTGGGCTATCTGCTCACCATGCGTCCGCTCGATGCGCATATTCGCAGCGGTAATCCTTACCTTTCCGGCTGGATCGCAGCGTTCGCCTGTTACCCGCCGCTCGCTTGGGGCGTGCTGGGCAATATCATCAACTATGAAGTGAACACTGCTGACTGGGCATACTGGTTTGCCGATTATCCGGCGCTGCTATGGGCTTGGGCCGGATGGCTCGTGTTCCTGACCGCAGTCTATGCCTGGGCGACCGTGGCTTTCGGTATTCGCTTTTCCAACCTGACCTATCGCGGCGTGCTGACCAACGGACCGTATCGCTACACGCGCCACCCTGCCTATGTGTCGAAGAACCTATTCTGGTGGTGCGCGACCATGCCATTCCTCGTCACCAGCGATTCTCTGACCGACGCGATCCGCAACACGGCTTTCATCATGGCGGTGAGCGCCATTTATTATTGGCGGGCACGCACCGAAGAGGCGCATCTGCTCGCCGAAGATCCGAAATACCGCGAATATTACGACTGGATGCAGGAGCACGGGGTCATCACCTCGCGCCTCGCCAAGCTGCTGCACTGGGCCAATCCGCGCAAAGGGCAGGGCCGTATGGAGACGCAACCGGCGGAGTGATTATGCTCCGGCGTTCCCGACGATAAAACACGCTGTGGCCATCAGCGCCCCGGCAAACCTATTTGAACGAAAGCGATCGAGTGGATTGTCCGCGCCGCTCGTTTCCAAAGTCGCGACTTGCCAGAACAGGTGCAGCGCCAGCGGGATGAGCGCGAGCAGCGCGATCCAGTCGGACCGAAGCAGCCAGAACGCGAGTGCCCACAGGCCAAGCGCGGCGATATAGAAAGCGGCAACGCCCGATTTCACCCGCCCACCCATACGCAGGGCAGAGCTCTTGATACCGACCAACGCGTCATCCTCACGGTCCTGCAGAGCGTAGATCGTATCGTAGCCGATGGTCCAGCAGGCCGCGCCCGCATAGAGCGCGAACATCACGGCGAGATTGTCGTCGCGAAGCGCCATCCAGCCCACCAGCGCCCCCCAGTTGAAGACCAAGCCCAGCCACGCCTGCGGCCACCATGTAATCCGCTTCATGAAGGGGTAGGCGGCGACCATGACGAGGCTGCCGAGCGCCACCAACTGCGCTTCCAGCCGGAGCTGGAGCAGGACAACAAGCCCGACAAGGCACAGGCTTATGAGCCACACCCAGGCCGCGCGCTTGCTGACGCGACCGCTGGCAATGGGGCGCAGCGCGGTCCGCTCGACCTGTTTGTCGAGATCGGCATCGACGATATCGTTATACACGCAGCCCGCCGCACGCATTGCAATCGCGCCGAGCAGGAGCCAGGCGAGCAACTGCCATTGCAGCCCCGCGCCCGTCAACCACGCACCCCACACGCAAGGCCAGAACAGCAGCCACCAGCCGATAGGGCGGTCGAACCGCCCCAGCAGTGCATAGTCGCGAAACGGCTGCGGCAGGCGCTCGGCAAGCGATTTGTGCTGGCTGTCCGGAGTGATGGTTTCTGCGCTCATGACTTGCCTGTTAGCGATGCTTCGTCTTAGTGCCTAGCCATGCCCGCGACGCACGACCCGAAGACCCCGGCATGGCCCCCACGCAGCGCGCCGCGGCTGTTTGTCGACACGCCTCTGGGCGAAGGGCAATCGTTATCGCTGGAGGGCCAGCAGGCGCATTATCTGGCGCGTGTCATGCGGCTGGATCGCGGTGATGCAGTGATCCTGTGCGACAACCGGACAGGCGAATGGGTTGCGGAAGTGACCGATCCGGGCAAGCGGGCCATCGCGCTGGGCGTGAAGGAAATGCTTCGCCCGCGCGAAAATGTGCCTGACCTTTGGCTCTGCCCGGCTTTGCTGAAAAAAGACCGTTTCGATCTGGTGCTGGAGAAGGCGACCGAGCTTGGGGTGTCAGCCATTCATCCGGTCATCACGCGCCGCTGTGTGGCCGACAAGCTCAACCTCGATCGTGCCGAGCGGATTGTCACTGAAGCGGCAGAGCAATGCGCGCGCACGGCTCTGCCGGAAATTGCCCAGCCTTTGCGGATCGAAGACTTCTTGCGTGAACTGCCTGCAGACCGGCGCCTATTCTTCGCCGATGAGATGGGCGGGGAGCCCGCCGTGCGCGCCTTCACACCGGATGCCGCACCCGCTGCCATCCTCACCGGCCCGGAAGGCGGCTTTGACGATGCCGAGCGTAAAGCCATCAGATCCCACCCCAATGCGAAACCAATTTCGCTCGGCCCGCGAATATTGCGAGGGGAAACCGCGGCCATGGCAGCGGTCTCCCTATGGATGGGCGCAGCAGGCGATTGGTGAAAGCGTGCTTGCCGGTGGGGTAAGCAAATAATTTCGTGGCCAATCAGAACCTATCGGCTAAGGCGCGGATCGAGTGAGAAGGAGAGCTGATGAGCACACGGCAGGCATCCGGCAGCGACGAACCGCGTATCGAACACCGTGACCAGCTGGCCGCACCAATGCAGGCGGGCGAGAAGCCTGCTTCGGCATGGCGCATCGGCACCGAACACGAAAAGCTTGTTTACAAAACCACCGATCACCGCGCGCCTAGCTACGGCGAGCAGGGCGGCATCCGCGATATACTCATGTCGATGCGCCAATTCGGCTGGGCGCCGGTGGAAGAGGCGGGGCCGAGCGGCAAAGTCGATGTGATCGCCATGTCTGGTCAGGACGGCACGATCAGCCTAGAGCCTGCGGGCCAGCTCGAACTGTCCGGCGCGCCGCTCGAAACATTGCACCAAACTTGCGCGGAGACCGGCCGCCATTTGACTCAAGTGAAGACCGTCGGCGAGGACTGCAACGTCGGCTTCCTCGGTCTCGGCATGTGGCCGGACAAGGCCCGCGAAGACCTGCCTGTCATGCCCAAGCAGCGCTATGAGATCATGATGCGCCACATGCCGCGCGTCGGATCGCTTGGCCTCGACATGATGCTGCGCACCTGTACCATTCAGGTTAATCTGGATTATAGTTCAGAGGCGGATATGGTGAAGAAGTTCCGCACCGGCCTGGCGCTACAACCGCTCGCCACCGCGCTTTTCGCCAATTCGCCTTTCACCGAAGGCAAGCCCAACGGATTTCTATCCTATCGCAGCCATATCTGGAGCGACACCGATCCGCATCGCACCGGCATGCTGCCTTTCGTGTTCGAAGATGGCTTCGGATACGATCGCTATGTCGACTATATGCTCGATGTGCCGATGTATTTTGTCTATCGCGATGGCAAATATCATGACGCCGCAGGCCTGAGTTTCCGCGACTTCATGAAGGGCGAGCTGTCCATCCTTCCGGGTGAGCTGCCGACCGAAAGCGACTGGTGGGATCACCTCTCCACCGCCTTCCCCGAAGTGCGGCTGAAAAGCTTCCTTGAAATGCGCGGCGCAGATGGTGGTCCGTGGAACCGCATCTGCGCTTTGCCAGCTCTGTGGGTCGGCCTGCTTTATGACGAGACCGCGCTCGATGCGGCGTGGGACTTGGTCAAGGACTGGTCGATGGAAGAGCGCGAGGTCCTTCGCAATGCCGTTCCTGCGCAGGGTCTGGACGCCGCCATTCCCGGTGGCGGAGCCCTGCGCGATCTGGCGCGGGAAGTGCTCGATATCGCCCATGCCGGCCTTGCCGCGCGCGGGAGGCTCAACTCCATGGGCGATAATGAAACCGGCTTCCTCAATCCGCTCCGGCAAATCGTCGATAGCGGGAAAGTCCCCGCCCAGGTCCTGCTCGACAAATACCATGGCGAGTGGGGCAGGGACATTTCGCGGATCTACGAAGAGAGCTTCTGATCCCTACTCATAGCAGACGACCTCAAACTCGATCCCGTCCCAGTCGAAGAAGTAGAAGCTGTGCGGGCCGGGCTCGTATTTGCCATGGCTGAAGGTTTCGAGGCCGTGCCGTTTCACCGCATCTTCGGCAGCGGTCAGGTCAGGCACTTGCAGCCCCACATGGTTCATCGGCTTGCCCTTTTCCTGACCGGAGTAGTCGCCACCGTCGGCCCATAGTGCGAGGTAGCTCTCATCCGATCCGACATGCGCAAATTCACCGCGCACGCCGTGCTGCGCGCGGGTGCGCGTGCGCCAGCCCATCAAGTCTTCAAACAGCGCAATCGACCGATCGAGATCGCTGACGGTAAGGTTCACATGCTCGATGCGGGGTGCGGTTATGGTGGTAGTATTCATCGCAAGTCCTTTTTCTAAGTACCTCTATTTGCGCCGATCCGTGCGGTTCCGCATAGGTTCGTGCGAATCGTGGCTTGCACACTCATGCAACCTCAAGCTAAGTTGAGGTCAAGCTTTTGTAGACAAATTCGCGTTAGGGCAGGGGAATGCAGGCAAACTTCATCACCATCGGCCAGCTCGCAAGGCGCACCGGCGTCGCCGTCTCTGCGCTACGCTTTTATGAGGAGAAGGGCCTGCTCGATCCGATCCGCACCAGCGGCAATCAGCGCCGATTCCTTCGCGGCGATATCCGCCGGGTCAGCTTTATCCTGATCGCGCAAAAACTTGGGTTAGGCCTCGCGGAGATCGAGGAGCAGCTTGCCAGCCTTCCTCAGGGTCGCAACCCCACGCTCGCCGACTGGCAACGCATCAGCCGCCAGATGCGCGTCGAAATCGATGAGAAGATCAAGCTCCTCAACCGCACCCGCAATCAGCTCGATCAGTGTATCGGCTGCGGTTGTCTGAGCCTTGAGAAGTGCCGACTCTACAACAAGGATGACAACCTGGGGCTGAAGGGTCCGGGGCCGCGAGCGGTTCTTGATTGACCTGATGCGTTAGCCGCTGTGGCAATCGGGGCAGCATGTCTGGCAACCCTCGACTGAATTGAATTCTTCCCGGGCATGGCCCATTGCCGTCTCGCATTTGGCGAAGTCGCCGAGTGCCTTGCGATTGTCCTCATTCGGCAGGAATTGGCATTCCTCGGAATGAACGACGTGCTCCCCGCGATCATTGGCTTCTGATTTGACGTAGTAATGCGGCATGACAATTCTCTCCTTCACCGGAAAGAATGTCGGGACCGCTTCGGCGTTCCAATCTACTCTGCGGCCAGCGCTTCCGCTTCGCCCAGGTCAACGCTGACCAAGCGGCTTACGCCCTTCTCCACCATCGTCACACCGAACAGGCGGTGCATGCGGCTCATGGTGACGGCGTTGTGGGTCACGATCAGATATCTCGTGTTGGTTTCGCGGACCATGCTATCCAGCAGGTCGCAAAAACGCTCGATATTGGCATCGTCCAGCGGCGCGTCGACTTCGTCCAGTACGCAGATTGGTGCCGGATTGGTTAGGAAGAGCGCGAAAATAAGGGCTGTTGCGGTTAATGCCTGTTCGCCGCCAGAAAGCAGGCTGAGCGATTGCAGGCGCTTGCCCGGCGGCTGGGCATAAATCTCCAGCCCCGCTTCGAGCGGATCGTCGCTATCGAGCAGCGCAAGATGCGCTTGACCGCCTTCGAACAGGCGCGTGAAGAGACGGCGGAAGTGGCCGTCCACCTCCTCGAATGCCGCCCGCAGGCGCTCGCGGCCCTCGCGATTGAGATTGCCGATGCTGGATCGCAAGCGGCGCACCGCTTCGGCCAATTCTTCCTGCTCGGCAGCGCTTGCTCCGTGCTCTTCCTCAATCCGCGTCAACTCATCCGCAGCGACGAGATTGACCGGGCCGATCCGCTCCCGGCTTGCGACCAGTCTGTCCATTTCCTCATTCTCGAGGGCAGAGGCTTTTACCTCCTCCTCGTCGAATTCGAATTTGCCGGACAGCATCGAAGGCGGCGACTGGAAGCGTTCGCCCGATAGCCGCGCCATTTCCTCGCGGCGTTGCTCTTCATTCTCGGCCCGCGCGGCCAGCGTGGCGCGGTGTTCGCGCGTGGCGGAAAGCGCTTCATTGAGATCGGCGAGCGCGCTATCGGCCTCGCGCGCTTCGGCTTCGGCGCTGCGCACGGCTTCCTCTGCTTTGGCGAGCTCTTCGGTCAGCCGTGCGCGCACCTTTTCGCCGCCTTCGATTTCGCGC
This sequence comes from Aurantiacibacter sediminis, assembly GCF_016019885.1. Classification (GTDB taxonomy): domain Bacteria; phylum Pseudomonadota; class Alphaproteobacteria; order Sphingomonadales; family Sphingomonadaceae; genus Alteraurantiacibacter; species Alteraurantiacibacter sediminis. The sequence goes on from NZ_JAEANY010000002.1 coordinate 88,155, forward strand.
ATCAGGCCTTCGGGCTTAGCGGCGATAACCGCGCGTTCTTCCTCGATCTCTTCAAACCGCGCGGACATGCCGGCAAGCCGGCCCGCCGCATCGCCCGCGCGCGCCTGCCAGCCCTTCATATCCGCGCGCTGGGCCGCCACCCGTTCGCGTTGCCCGGCGAGCGACTGATCATGCGCGGCGAGCGCGGCATTCGCGGCCTGCAGCATTTCGCGCGTGGCTTCGTTCTTGGCGCGCGCCGCATCCAGTGAGGCACGGCCAGCTTCGGGATCGGGCAATTCGGCCAGCTTGGCCTTGGCAGCTTCCAATTCGTTTGCTGCGATATCGCGCTGGCTGGCCTGTTCTTTCAGCGCATCGGCCAATTCCTCACGGCGCGTGGCGAGCCGTTCGCGCCGCGCCTCAGCCTGATCGAGAGAACGCAAGGCCTGCCGTTCACTTTCCGATGCTTCGGCCAGAGCGCGATCGTGCGCGATCAGCTCGCGTTGCAGAGTGGCCAGCGCATCCTGTGCCTCCGCCTGCTGGCTTTCCGCTTTTTCCGCTGCTTCGCGCAGAGCAGGAAGCTGGGCTTCGAGTGCTTTGAGCCGATTGTCCGCTTCCAGACGCGCTGCTTCGGCAGCACCTTCTCCGCGCGCGACGAAGCCGTCCCAGCGGCGCAGGAATCCGTCTTTCGTGACGAGCCATTCGCCTGCACCGAGGTCGCGGCCATCGTCCGCGTCCACGACATGGACCAGCGCTAGGCGCGCGGCGAGTTCGTCCGGACAATCGCGCAAATGTTGGTCGAGACTGTCGGCCACCGGAGAGGGCGCTTTGGAGCCGGTCCAGTAACGACCTTCCGCTCCGCTGTCGGGCGAGCCGAGCGGCGCCTTGGCATCGCGGCCGAGCACGGCAGCAAGAGCGCGTTCATAGCCGGGCTCCGCCGCCACCCGGTCGAGTGCAGCGGGAAGGCCATGCTTGCCCGATTTCTGCCGTGCGCGTGCCTCCCGGTCGCGGCTAAGCGCCTGGAATTCGCGCTCGACACCGACCAGTTCCGCCTTGGCGCTGGATAAGGCTGCCGCAACCTCATCGCGCGCCTGCGCGAGGGCATCCTTCCGGCTCCGCTCAGTGTCGATCTTCTCGCGCAATTCGCCAAGCTGCGTCTGCGCGGTGGAGAGAGCGTCTTGGGCCGCTGCGAGATCGGTTTCGGGATCGCTTTCGCCGGTTAGCGCGGCTTGTTGGTCGGTTATGCGTTTCGCTTCCGCCTCCAGCCGGTCGAGCCGCAACTGCGCCTGTGCGATCTCCGCCTCGGCCACGCGCCATTCGGCTTCTACGCCTGCATGGTTGGCCGTCGCATTGGCGAGAGCGAGTTCAGCAGCGCGGCCCGCGCGTTCGGTGTCCTCGACCTTGGCGGCAAGGGCAGGCCGCGCGGCTTCATCCGCTTCGAGCGCCTTTTCGCCCGCTGTCAGGGCCGCTTCTAGGTCTTTCAGCGCCTTTGCCGCATCCTGCGTCATGCGGTCGGCTTCGAACTTGTCTTCCTCCAGCCGCGTCTTCTGCCGGTCGAGATCTTTCAGGCGCTGTTCGGCTGCCTCAAGCTGGCTGGAAAGCGCTGCCATCCGGTGGCCATGCGCGCTGGCATCGTCACGGCGGTCCGCCAGCTCGTCTCGCAATTCGGCGAGCTTTACCGCGAGCGCGTGCTGGGCGGATTGTGCGGCCTTCGCGGCCTCCTGCGCTTTGGAGACCTTCTCGTCCGCAGATTTCGCCTGACTGCGCGCCGCCTCTGCCGCCGCCGCCGCATCGCGCCAACGGGCGAACAGCAGCCGTGCTTCGGCAATGCGGATTTGGTCGGACAGCTTCTTGTAGCGCTCTGCCTGCTTGGCCTGCCGCCGGAGTGAGGAAATCTGGCTGTCGAGTCCTGCCATGAGGTCTTCAAGCCGTTCGAGGTTCTTCTCGGTGCTGCGCAGTTTGCTCTCGGCATCGCGGCGGCGCACGTGAAGACCGGCAATGCCAGCTGCCTCTTCCAGCATCATCCGGCGTTCGGTAGGCTTGGCCGCGATAACCTGAGCGATCTTGCCCTGGCTGACGAGGGCGGGCGAATGCGCACCCGTCGCCGCATCGGCGAACATCAGCGAGATGTCCTTGGCGCGCACATCATCGCCATTCAGGCGGTAAGCGCTGCCTGCACCGCGCTCGATCCGGCGCGTGACATCCAGCGGGTCGCCATCATCATCGGCAGCGTGGAGGACGACTTCGGCGAAATCGCGCGGAGGGCGACCAGCAGTGCCGGCGAAGATCACATCCTCCATTCCGCCAGACCGCATGCTTTTGGGCGAGTTTTCGCCCATCACCCAGCGGATAGCTTCGAGAAGATTACTCTTGCCGCAACCGTTGGGGCCGACAACGCCTGTCAGCCCCGGCTCAATGCGCAATTCGGACGGTTCGACGAAGCTTTTGAAGCCGCTTAGGCGAAGCTTGCGAAACTCCATCCCCGCCCGCCTTGTCCTTACTCGGTCCGCGCGCCGGCGCGTTGCAGAGCTTCTTCGAGATTGGCCCAGGTGATGCCATCGACCCGGCCGCCATTCACGAAGAAGGTTGGCGTGCCTTGCACACCGAATTCCTCTGCCTGCTCCTGCCAAAGCTCATCGATTGCGAGAACGTTTTCGGTGTCCGAAAGGCAGGCAGCTGCCTGATCCCGGCTGAGACCACGCTGGGCGAAGAAATCATAAAACCCTGCGGCATCTGCGGCGAGTACGAAGCGCTGGCCTTCAGGCAGCTCGCCTGCGGTCTGCAATGTTTGAGCGCCCTGCTGGATCTGCGGCTGCAGCGCGGCCAGATTGTACCACACCTGATCGGACAGCGGGTGATACACCTCATCCGGTCCGCAGCGGACCATTGCGGCCAGCGTCAGATCGAACATGTTCAGCACGGCATTGCGGATTTCGTAGGAAACCACGCCGGTGCTGACATAGTTTTGTTTCAGCGGCTCTGCACCTTCCTGCGTAAAGGCGGCGCAAGCGGGGCAGGTGAGCGACGCGTATTCGACAATCTTGATCGGTGCATCGGGATTGCCGAGCACATAGCCGCCATATTCGCTGACTTCGACCATATCGGTCCAGGCTTGGCCTTCGGGCGCTTCGATAGAGGCGATGGGATCGCCTTCTTCAACTGCGCCGCCGCCAGCGTCGCCGCTACAGGCAGCGAGAGCCAACGCGATTGGCGCAGCAAAGATCGAATAGGCAAGACGTTTCGGCGAAGTGGTCATCAAACTTATATTCCCGTCGAAAAACGAACCCCGAAGGTAGACAGATGCAAGCACAAGCGAAAAGCGCCCGGGGTCCGGAAATGGCGCTTTTACACAGGGTTTTCCCCTTATTCGGTGCTCGTTGACATGTTTTCGCGTTCGGAAAGCAGCACTTGGCTGAGTTGCGGCCAGCTATGCACGCCGTCAAGCAGTGTGCCGTTGAGCACAAAGCTGGGCGTTCCCTGTACGTTAAATTCGGCAGCATTCGCGCCTGAGGCAGCGACAATCTGATCGGCGCGCGCTTCATCGGAAAGGCATCTGTCAAGCTCTGCGACGGTGTAGCCTTGCGGCTCCATCATCTCATAGAATTCAAGATCGCTGGCGATTGCGCGCATGCGAGAGGCGAGTGTGCCTGAATTCCAGCGCGCCTGCTGACTGGGGGCGAGTTCACGCGCACGGGCTAGCCAATTGCCCTGCTCATGCATCATGATGCGGTGATTGACGAAGAACTGATCGGTCTCGCCGCATTCGGTCACCAGCGCCGCGGCCACATCGGCGATATTGCGGATCAGATGGCGCACTTCCAGCGCAGCATAGCCTTCGTGTATGTACAGATAGCGCAGCTCCGCCTCGCTCTCCTCTTCGAAGTGTGCACAATGGGGGCAGGTGTAACTGACAAATTCGATCAGCTGCAGCGGCGCATCGGGATCGCCAAGGCGAAAGCCTTGTGCGGTTTCCTCCACCGTGCCGTTCCAGTGCTGCGCTGCGCCGGGCGCGGCAGTGAATGCCAATGCCGATGCTGCAACCAGAGCAAAGCCAGAAAGAGTCCAGCTCGTCATTTCGTGTCATCCTCCTTGTTCGCCACGCTTTGGGCGAGTGATTCCAATACTGCGCGCAGCTCCGGATCGCCGATATCGCGAAGGCCTTCGCCAAGGTCCATCGGAATGGGCTTGAGCGAGGGCGGCGCCTTGCGGCCTTCTCCAGCATTTGGCGTCTTAACCGCGCCTTGCCGAATCTTGACTTTGGCCACCGCCTTATAGCCGAAAAAGCGATTTACCCGCTCGATAATTTCAGGGATCACGTGCTGGATCAGCGGCGCATGCGCGGGAAGCACAACCAGCTGCATGATCCCGTCGGATTTCTCGCCCGGCGGAAAACGAATGCTTTCCGGCGTGCAAACCTTGGCATGATGCGGTCCGACGATTTCGGGCCAGCGGGTGACGATGGAGCTTTGCACGAAGCCGAAGCGGCGAAAGGCCGCACGGCCGATCTGCGGGACGAGATCCGATACCTGCTTCGCCGGGCCGCCGCGCGGTCTCTGGTAGGGCTTCGCTTTCTTGCGCGCGCTCGGCTTGGCGGCCTTCGCAGCATTCGGGGCGGTCTTCCCCGATTTCGGTTTATCGTCGCGTTCCATGAGAAGTCCTCTCATGCCATAGGCGCGGCGTGACTGCCACCATCTCTTCACGCCTTTTTGACTGGTATAACGATCACGCGCGCGATCTGCCGTGGCGCGCACCGCCCGGCGGGTCGCGACCCGATCCCTATCGCGTATGGCTTTCAGAAGTCATGTTGCAGCAAACGACTGTGGCGGCCGTCGCGCCTTACTTTGCGAAGTTCACGGACGTTTGGCCGACTGTCGAGGCGCTCGCCGCTGCGCCCGAAGAGGACGTGATGGCCGCTTGGGCGGGGCTGGGATATTATTCGCGCGCCCGCAATCTGGTGAAATGCGCGCGGACTGTGGCGGAGATGGGCGGCTTCCCTCAGGCAGAGGCGGAGCTGAAAAAGCTGCCGGGCCTAGGCGATTACACAGCAGCCGCTGTCGCCGCGATTGCCTTTGGCGAGCGGGCTGTCGTGGTCGATGCCAATGTCGAGCGGGTGGTCGCACGCCTTTTTGCAATCGAAGAGCCGCTTCCCGCTGCGCGAAAGGCGATCCGTTCGCGGGCGGATGAGATCACGCCGGATAATCGCGCGGGCGATTTTGCGCAGGCGATGATGGATCTGGGGGCGACGATCTGCACGGCGCGCGATGCGCGGTGTTTACTGTGCCCGCTCCACACCGAGTGTGAAGCGCGAAAGAGCGGCGATCCGCTGCGCTTGCCGGTCAAGGCTCCGAAAAAGGCTAAGCCGAGCCGCACGGGCACGGCTTTCTGGATAGAGCGCGACGGAAAGGTTTGGCTTGTCACTCGCGAGGGCAAGGGAATGCTGGGCGGAATGCGGGCTCTGCCGGATGACGGCTGGTCAGCGCGCGCCGACGGTAGCGAGGATGCTCCTGTACCAGGCGCGTGGAAGGCAGCCGGCGTGGTGCGCCATTCCTTTACCCATTTCGATCTCGAACTCGGCATTGCGCAGCATGCGGACGCAGACCCTTCACCAGCAGGCGAAGGCGAGTGGTGGCCGATTGACAAAATGGACGAAGCAGGCCTGCCGACGCTGTTTGCGAAAGCCGCGCGGCTGGTGCTGGCTAACCGCGATTAGAACCAGCCGCCGCCCAGCGTCAGCCGGAGCGCGGCGATCACCAGAATGACGAAGCAGAAATTGCGTCCGCTATCGCTGCGCGACAGCTGGCCGAAAATTATTCCGACCACGATAAATGGTAGAGCAATCCAGTTCGCGATACCAAGACCCGGAACGAGGCCGGGAATAACGAGGACAAGCGACAACAGGCCGAGAATAAATGCGATTATATTGAACATGTGTTTTATATAGGTAATACACTCCAGTTGTGCAAGCTTGCTGCCGAGAATTCCGCTGCTAAACCTGCCTCCAAATCCCGAAACGGAGAAATCCCCCAAATGTACGATCAAGCTTTGAACCTGCCGCTTTCCCGCCGCGCCGCCATGCGTTCTGGCGCTGCTCTTGGCGTAGGTGCAGCGGCCAGCACGCTGCCGCTCGGCAATCTCGCTTTTGCGCAATCGGTGGATGCCGCGTCGCGCTGGCCGCAGGTTGCCTCCATGGTCGATCGCTATATGCAGCGCGGCACATTTTCCGGGATCGTTACCGCCATGGGCTTCGGTGAGCGCGAGGCCGATGTGATCGCCAGCGGCACCCGCAGCTTTGACGTGGGCGGGGCCGTGGGCCCGGACACGCTCTACCGCATCTATTCCATGACCAAGCCGATTACCGGCATGGCCGTGATGATGTGCATCGATGATGGCCTGCTCGAACTCGACCAGCCGCTGCATGAGATCCTGCCCGGCTTCCGGAACATGCAGGTACAGAAGACTTATGACGGGCCGATAACTGCCAGCAACCTGGAACCGGCGGTGCGACCGATCACGATCCGGCACCTGCTGACGCACACGGCAGGCTTGGGTTACACGATCGTGCAGCAAGGACCTTTGCGCACAGCCTATGGCCGCGCAGGGATCGTGCCGTCGCTATCCAGCCGCCTGCCGATGGCGCAGGACCTTCTTGGCGGTCAGCCTGCGCCGAGCCTCGAGGAATTTGCCGACAACCTCTCCGAATTGCCGCTCGCGCTGCAGCCGGGGACACGCTGGAGCTATTCGGTGAGCATCGACCTGCTTGGCCGTGTCATCGAAGTCGTGACCGGCGAAGCCTTCGACGCATTCCTCCAGCGACGCATTTTCGATCCGGTGGGCATGCCGGATACGGCTTTCTCCATTTCGCCGAGCGATACGGGCCGGATGACGGCCAATTACTTCCTGCTTGGCGGTATGCCGATGCCGGTCGATATGCCGAACAGCACGGTCTATCTCGATGAGCCGCCTTTCCCCTTCGGTGGGGCCGGGCTGGTCTCCACTGCGCGCGATTACGATCGCTTCCTGCAAATGCTCGCCAGGCTGGGCGAGATCGACGGTGTCCGGGTGATGAGCGAGGATGCTGTCCGCCTCGGCACAAGTGATCTTTTCCCCGATACGCTCGCCAGCAATGGCCGTTTCAGCAATGGCGCGGTGACCTTTGGCTTTGGTGCTGGCGGCCTTGTCGGGACAGGCGATCTGGCTGGCCTGTTCGGCTGGTATGGCGCTGCCGGTACGGCTGGCCTCGTCCATATGGGCCTTGGTCTGCGCATGACGATGATGACGCAATACATGCCGGCCGAGCAATTGCCGCTTCAGGCCGACTTTACCCAAACCGCCCTGCAGGATGCACTCGCGCTCGTCTCGCAATGAGCCATGGTTTCAAGCCAGCGCTGACCGGTCATGGCATGGACCGGGACGATCACACGCGCGCCGATCCCGAGAAGCTCGCCGCAGCATTGGCGCATGCCGATGCGCGTTTGCTCGCTCTCGACGGATTGATGCCGGTGATGGAGGGCAACGCGCTGGTACTCGGTCCGCTCGATGACGCGGCGCGAGGAGCGGAACTTGTCTATCTCGGCCTGAAAGACGGCGCACCTTTGTTTGCGAAAGTCCCTGACAAGGGCGACACACGGCAAGCCTATGAACAGCGCGCCAATCGCGCTTTGCTGATGCAGCTCAATCCGCGCGATCTGGCGATTTATGCCGGAGCGCGCAGCCTTGTCGATTGGCATGCGCGCCATCGCTTCTGCGCCAATTGCGGCAAGCCGACAGTGCTTTCCAAGGGCGGTTGGCAGCGCAATTGCTTGGGAGACAATGGCGGTTGCGGTGCGCCGCATTTCCCGCGCACGGATCCCGTCGCGATCATGCTGGTCGAGCATGAGGGCGACGTTCTGCTCGGCCGCGGACATGGCTGGCCGGACGGCACCTATTCCGCGCTTGCAGGGTTTGTGGAACCGGGAGAAAGCCTGGAAGAAGCTGTCTCTCGCGAGACGTTCGAAGAGGCGGGCGTGACGGTCAGCGACGTGACCTATGTCGCCAGCCAGCCATGGCCGTTCCCATCGCAATTGATGATCGGCTGCCACGGCAGGGCCGACAATCGCGAACTCACTATCGACGAAACCGAAATGGAAGACGTGCGCTGGTTCTCCCGCGCAGAAGTGGCAGAGGCAATGAGCATGGGCCGCGAGGCGAAAAGTTTTGTCGCCCCGCCGCACGAGGCCATCGCCCACACCCTGCTTGCATGGTGGCTGGCTGAAACGGATAGCTGATCGATACAGCCCGCATTCAGCAGGATTGGTCTTGCAGGCAGGCCGGATTTCTCATCAATCGGAGCTTCGATGAAACGAACAATTTTCTCCGCCGCCGGCCTTGCTGCGATGGCCAGCGTGATACCGAATGCGGCCCACGCCCAGCGCGTCGATTTGGATGAGGTGGAACTTCGTGCGCAGGCAGGTGAGCCGGTCGAAGTCACTATCAACGATCAGCCCGTACAACTCATCATCGCGCCCGACGCCGTCTCGGCTGTGACGGTGAATGGCGATACAGCGGAGAGGCTCGGGCTGGAGCCCAGCATGTTCCGCTTCATGTATGTCATCGGATCGACCGAATTGCCGTTTCGTACCGATACAGTGCGTTATCACATGCAGGGCGGCACGTTTCGCCGTCGCACGGCCTATAGCGAGCGGCAGATTGTCGAGGGCGCAGATGGCACGGTTGCGCCGGGGCATTTCCCGCAGGAGCGCGTTGTCCTCACACTGCGAGAGCCAACCGCAGCCGACCGTCCGCACGCTTTCCCGCTGGAGCGGATGGGCCGCAGCCTTGTCGGGACGGTGATCGAAGAAGGCGGTGTGCCGATCCACGTGGCTTTCAGCTTCGATCGCCCGGAAACGCTGATTACCGCCACCGGCGGCCGTATTCTGGCAGACAATTATCGCGGATATTTTGAAGGCGAGCCGAGGGAGATTCCGATCATTTACGGCGTAGAGCGGCCCGTCCGCTCACTTACCCTGCGCGATCCGCTGATGCTGGGAGATCTGGAAGTGCGCAATATTGCGGTGCGCGTCAGCGATCACGGCAATTCGGAAGGCATCAACGATGCTCCGTCACCCGAAAGCGATCCGAACGAGATCGTCGTTTCCGCCAATACCGGCGAAATCCCGCGCCAGTTCATGTATCTTGGCATGGAGACGATCGGCCACTGCGCCAGCATTACCTACGATTTCGATGAAGAGGTATTGACCCTGATGTGTCCGGACCAAACGGGCGCAGCGGACTAAAAAAAAATGAAGGCGCTGCGCGGGGTCGACACACAGCGCCTTCGACAAAGACTGTCGTTTGCGAGTTCCGATCAGTCTTCTGTCAGGTAGGAAAGGACTTCCGAAGGCAGCCTGCGACGAAGCAGGCGGTTGTCCGCAATCATTTCGGCAATCGCCATGAAACGCTCGGCTTCGAAGTCCGATTCAGCGATCAGTGTATCGATGGCGGCGCGCATGGCGACATCATCGAGCGTGCCGTCTTCAAGGATCGTTTCGATCTGAAGGGCAAGCTCGATGAATTGCGAAATTTCGCGCTCGGAAAGATCGAGCGACGGCGCATTGAGGCGCGGCATGGACGGAAGGCCCTGCGCAGCGGCGGTTGCAGGCAGGGCGGCGATTGCAGCAGATGCTGCCAGCGTGACGATGAATTTCATGAACGATCCCCTTTTGGTGTATCGGCTTCGATACGCCAGTGCGGATAGGGTCGCTCACGCTCGGCAACAATGCACCATATGGGGTATTCTGATTGCGGCCAGCAGACTAGCTTTCGCTGCGAGCCTCACGCGCGATGGCTGACTGGGTTTTGGGGCCCTTTTTCGCGTCTTCTTCCGGGTTGTCGCTTCCGACTACGGACTCGTTATGCTCAGGGTCCGTCGCGCGATTCAGTTCACCACGCGTTCCGACACGGCGATTGACTTCGCCGCCGGAACGGCTGCCTTGTGACGGCGTCGCACCCTCCTGCATCTCTTCGATAAGGTCATTGTCTGAATGAATTTTCTGGCGTTCGGGCATAAAGTTTCTCCTTTGGCAATCAACGCCAAAGCATGCAGCCCTGTTCCGAAATTTAGATCAGGCCGAGCCGCTGGAGTTTGCCTGCCAGCCTACCGGGGATCAGGTCGCCGATCTCTTCGCCATCTTCCAAATCGCGGGGCGGCTCGCCTTTGAGATACCGCCACCCCTGATGTGCGCGCTTTGGGCGAGGCATGACCTTGACGAGGCGCGGCTCAAGCTCGATCCGCCAACGGCCATTCTCAGTCTGCGAAAAGCCGAGGATTTGCGAACGCGCGACGATATTATGCTCGTGAATCCAGAAGAGCGATCCGCCGATGCATTCTTCCCACTTCGTCGGGCGATAGCGTGTGGTCAGATGCGGACTGCTGCGCCCGGCATACCACTGCTCGATATCGGCGAAGCTCTTGGCGCCGAAAGCGATCTTGGTGAGGTGGAGCGGCATGGTGACCTATGACATGGGAAGCGGGTCGCTCTGGCTCAAGGCTTTGTCGCCGGCTCCTCTCCGGCCGGAAAGCTCACCATCTCCGCCAATACTTCCATCCGCGAAGCCGCGATGGCCTGCCATTGGTCATCCGCGCTGCCGCCAGGTAGCAACTCGTCGCGCGTCAGCCCCTCTGACGAGAGATCGTCGCGCAGGATGATAAGCAGTTCGGAACGGGCATCGGCATCGGGAATATGGACGGAACGCAGCCAGACATAATCCTCCGGCGCCTCGAAGCCTGCATCCGCTGCCAGCACGGCAGCGCGATAACTGTCGGTGCCCGGCTCTCCCTTGGCGAAAATGGGCGGCAATTGACCTGGCTCCGCATCGGTGAAGAAGTCTACACCGTCGATCTCGGTCCGATATTGGGCGGCCGAGTAATCGTAGGCCCAGTCCACACCGTCCACCACGCTTTCAAGCTGGATCAGCAACATCGAACGGTCGCGACCATCAGGCCAGCGGCGCGCGAACACGTGCTGCTCGACATTGGCGGTGCCATACAGCACGAATTTTTGCCCACCGAGATAGTCCAGCGACGGGTCAATCCGCATAGCCAGAGCGGGGCGGGCAGGAGAGGACAGGACACCATCGGCGAATGACCATTCGAGGCCAGTGCGCTCAGACGGCGTGGTGTGCCGGTTGGGTGATGTCCAATAAATATAGGAGGCGGTAACGACCAGCACGGCAAGCAGGAAGCCGAATACGATCAGGAACTTGCGTTTCATCTGGCTCAAACCCCGTTTTGCGTTGTGCCTGTGATACATGGAAGGCGAATCCAACGCATCGCCAGCGATATTTATCGGCTGCAACACCCTATCATATTTCGGAATAGGAGCCGTACTGCGCTCCCGAAAAGTTCAGCCGGCAAGACGGCATTCTGTGTGCTCCTTCCCATGCGCGGCGATAGCGCGTGGTAAGAAACGGCCCGGTGTGCTGCGCATACCAGCTCTCGATATCGGCAAAGCTCTTGGCGCCGAAAGCGATCTTGGTCAGGTGCAGCGGCATGGCACGGGAGATAAAGAGCAGGCGGGGCGGGGCAAGGGTGGGTTGGAAACGGCATGTCTGCTTGCGACTGTAGAGGTGAGCGTCCGCATCACTTAAGCGCTTACCGGAAAGCAGACCTAGCAATTGTAAGGTGTTGGTGGTTGGACTCAGTCCGTCGGCGCTTCGCCAAGACCTCTAGCCTCTTGGGCCAAGACATTTTCAAACCACCTGCGTTGATCCAGATTAGCAACCTCTTCAAGGATCGAAAGCAGACGAGGCGTGTGAGCCACCTTGTCATTCATCAGTCGTCGAACGAAAGAGCGAAACTGGGCACTGCCAAGACGCTGTTCTAGAGACGCAAACGCCAGAGGGGCCGCTCGGTACGCGACCAAATCTGACGCACGATCCGTAAGACTGGATGTCCATATCGGTCCCAGAGGCGCTTCTTCCGAAAGCAGCATTTCTCGATAACGAGCTAGCCGAGCTTCGTAGACCCGTGGTCCAAAGGTTTCTCGCAAAGCGAGATTCGCAATCGTATCCGCCAGTCCCTCATTATGCCATTGCTCGGGAGTAGAGCTATTGGCCCGGCTCCAATTGTGGGCGAGCTCGTGGCAGACGAATTGCGTGAGCGAGACGTCATCGCTATTGGCGGGATCGGACAGTGCGATAATTGTTCGGCGTGAGTATCCTACCGAATCCCGACTGAAAACCATGATATGCGCGTCTGGCAGTTGATCCTCGGGACCTGCTAGTTCGTTCAAGAAGCGGGAACATACCTCAAGCGCGGCTACCACCCCTTCAATGTTCTCTCTTGGCGATGGTCGAGCATCGTAAACTGTGTATGCGCCGACTTGGTGTATGACGGGATCAGGCAGCAGGGCCAGGGAGATATCGGTCCCGCCAACATCCTGGTCTAGCAAGAACCTGTTATCGGCTCGTGTGAATGATCCGGGAGCCACGCCAATCCAATCGCCCTCAATGTCCACTGCTAGAGAAGCATCGATCTTCGTTTCAAAGCTCGTTTCGAGCGGAAACCAAAAACTATCAGCGGTGAGTTCGACGCGCTGCTCACTGATCGCATTAATAGCCAAGGGAGAATCGTCTGGAATCAGCTTTCCACGATATCTAAAATTCACAATATGTTCGGAAGCATCGACCGCGGGGTTGAGATCGATTGTGTAAGCGTTGACAGACCTGCCAAATGTCTGTTGCGGGGTGACCGATACGCTTACCACCTCGCGTCCAGTGATATCCGCTTCACCAAGTGAGGCAGCGAGAATGAAAGATAATCGGCTGCTTTTGGTAGCTGGGATGGCGATCCTAAGGTCGGCCTCCAAAACGCCATCAGCTGGCGCGAGGGCAATCGTGCCGTCGTATCTAATTATTGCAGCATCAGCCAAGCCATAATTCTGCATCGTTTCTTGCTTCATTGAGCAGCCGACTAGCGTCGAGAAGCACAAAACGCTCGCAAGTAACCTGAGGGCACCACTTCGCACGCTAGTGTGACCGCTGAACATGGTCATCATCCCTAGGCTTCTCTCTAAATCGCGGAAGGCGGCAAATAACTGCATTGCTTATATAAGGCACTAATACAGCATGCAAGAGTTCGCTTGATATGGTGATGTCGGGTCAATGCCTCCTTGGACAGGCCTTCCGTTTCCGACGCCATAGCGGACACAGGCTTTCCTACAGATGGTGCGCCATGCCTGATAACAGGCTATGTCCAAGAGCATCACCACCTCGGCAATTCCGCGCCAGACACCGCTTCTGCGCCCACCCAGCTTTTCTTCGTCAGGACAGTGCTCCAAGTGCTCCAGGTTAGCGGTGCTACAGGCTTACCAGCCCGCTCGCCACGGCCAAGCCGAGGAAGGCGAAAAAGCCCATCGAATCGGTGATCATGGTCACGAACACGCTGCTGGCGACGGCAGGGTCCTGGTTCAATCGGTCGAAAGCGACGGGAACCAGCACGCCCGCCATGCCGGAAATGATGATGTTGACCACCATCGCGACGGCGATCACGCCGCCCAGCTGCGGTGTGAAGATGAGAGCGGTGGCAATGCCGATCAGCACGGCAATCGTCGCCCCGTTCATCAGCGCGACCTTCAGTTCGCGCAAAACGAGACGACCGGTGTTGGACTTGGTCAGCTGGTTCATAGCGATGGCGCGTACGGTCACCGCCATGGTCTGCGTGCCGGCATTGCCGCCGATGCTGGCGACGATGGGCATGAGGATCGCAAGCGCGACGAGCTGCTCGATCGCTCCGCCGAAGAAGGCGATGATGGCGCTCGCGACAACGGCGGTGCCGAGATTGGCGATCAGCCAGCGCACGCGCGCGGAGTAAGCTTCGCGCAGAGGCTCGTTGATGTCGCCTTCGCCTGCACCCGACATCAGCAGCGCATCCTCGCCCGCCTCTTCGGAGATGATGTGGACGATATCGTCGACTGTCATCTGGCCGACCAGCCTGCCGTCATCATCGACGACGGCGGCCGAAATCAGTGCGTATTTCTGGAAGCGCAGGGCGACTTCTTCCTGGTCCATATCGACCGGGATCAACGTCTGATCGCGTTTCATCACATCGGTCAACGCGATGTCGCGCGGGGTGCGCATGATCCAGCTCAATTGGCACGAGCCGATCGGGTGGTAGCGATGATCGACCACGAAGACTTCCCAGAATTCGGTCGGAAGATCATCGTTGCTGCGCAGGTAATCGATGAGATTGCCTACCGTCATACTGTCCGGCACCGCGATCAGTTCGCGCTGCATCAGGCGGCCGGCGGTTTCCTCCGGATAGGCGAGCGCTGCTTCAATAGCGGTACGGTCTTCCGCCTCGACCTCGGCCAGAATGGCGCGCTGATCGGCATCGTCGAGGTCTTCGATGAGCTGGACGGCGTCATCGGTATCGAGCAATTCGACGATTTCAGCGACAGCTTCGGGATCGAGATCCTCGAGCATGTCTTCGCGCACATAATCGTTAAGCTCGGCGATCACCTCGCTGCTCATCAGATCGGTGATTGCCGCGGCCATCGTGGCGCGCTCGTCGCGCTCTACCAGCTCGAAAAGGTCGGCGATATCAGCGGGGTGGAGCGGTTCGACAAGGTCGTAAGTGCTGTCTTCATTGTCATCGCGAAGCGACGCGCGCACTTGCCGCACGAATTCGGGCTTGAGCCGATTTTCCTCGTCAAACTGCTCCCCTTCGCCCTGCACGGGCGTGTCGAGGTCAGCATCCTGGAGATCGGTTTCAGCCATGAGCGCCGGTGTATTGCCATCGCCTGTAAAAGCAAGCGCCCATGGTTGCACGGGGTGACATTGCGCTGATGATCCCTATACCGGGCCCCAAGCCACAATCTGGCAAAACAGGAGACTTCAATAATGGCCGATGAAAAGCTGACTTTTACTCTCGATACCGGTGATGGGGAGGGCAAGGACGTCGTTATCAAGCTGCGCCCCGATCTCGCCCCCAACCACGTCGAGCGGATTACCACGTTGGCGAAGGAAGGCTTTTACGATGGCGTGGTGTTCCACCGCGTGATTCCCGGCTTCATGGCGCAAGGCGGTGACCCGACCGGAACCGGCATGAGCGGATCGGACAAGCCGAACCTCAACCAGGAATTCAGCGATGCAAAGCATGTGCGCGGCACCTGCTCCATGGCACGTACGCAAGATCCGAACAGCGCCAATTCGCAATTCTTTATCTGCTTTGACGATGCGGGTTTCCTCGATCGCCAGTACACCGTCTGGGGCGAAGTCGAGAGCGGCATGGAGCATATCGATGCGCTGCCCAAGGGTGAGCCGCCTGCCAACCCTGGCAAGATTGCGAAAGCCACTGTCGGCTAATGCGCTTTGGCGCGTCAATCTGCGCGGTGATCGGCGCTGCCCTGCTGGGCGGCTGCGCGATCACCGGCACGATTGCAGAGCCGGAACAACGCAACGCAATCGCGGGCTGGTATGAGGGCACGCGCGATGTTGCGGGCGACACGTGGCTATACGCCCAGCTCTCCAACAATGCCTATGATGATGAAGAGGCCTTCATCCTGCCGGGTGACATCGTGCTCAGGCACATGGAGGGCAATGATGGCCGCGGCTACGCCTATGCGATCTATGACCGCTTTAAGGGGCAAAAGCTCGAAGAGACCATCATCGCGTATCGCGGGACCGAGCCAGCTCTGGATGACTGGATTCTCGGCAATATTCTAGGGTTGCAGAACGACCGCGCGCTCGAAACGGCGCGATCGGTCGCCAGCAGGCTGAACGGTGCCGACCTGACGGTGACCGGCCATTCGCTCGGCGGAGCTCTGGCCCATCATGTCACGCTCAACCCGCTCCAATTAGGTGATATCGAAGTCACGCAGTCACGCGTTTTCAACAATTCGCCGCGCTTCTCCGGCTATGCGCGGGACGGGAACAGGATCGCCGTGGTCGAGCGGGGCGACTTCCTTACTCCGCTGCGCTTTATCGGGCGGGAGCCGGATCAGCTTTACACTTCGCTCAATTGCCAACCTGGCTACGCGCCCATACGCGATCATTCGATCCGCAACCTTGCCGAATGCCTGACCTGGATTGCCGCCTACGAAGAGGAGGGTGCGCAGCTCTCGCGCGCTGAAAATCCGCTGATCGATCAACCGGCGAGCCAGAGCGATCCACTTCAGCCGCCCGCCCCGCCAGTCACATCGCGAGGCATTCCGATCAACCTCTATAGTGGTGACCTTGGCCTGATTAAGGCGATGAAGGACGAACTTCTGACATCGGATGCTTTCTCGATCCTGGAAGGGAGGCGCGCCGGTCTGCGGCTGCACACCAATTCGCCTGACAGCAACGGGCAGATCGAGGTCCGCTGGGTGCTTCACGGACGAGAAGTGGCGGAGATGCAATACGACTGCGCGGATTATTCAAGCGATGGCTGCGTCAAGAGGATACTCAGGGATGGCGCAGAGCTGATCCGCGCTGAGACGATGCAGGCGGACCCTCGCGACCCCGAAACCCTTTAAAGTCCCGCCTTCACAATCCAGTCGTGAAAAATCCGCACCGGGCGGGCTTCTAGGTCTGCCGGGCGGCAGATGAACCAGTAGGAATACGGACTGGGCACGCTTTGATCGAAAAGCGGGGCGAGCCGGGGATCGTTGTTTCGCGCCAGATGATCGTCATGCATCATCGCAATGCCGATGCGCTGGGCGGCGGCTTCCAGGATCAGCTGGCCCGAATCGTAATGATCGATGGCGGCGGGTTGCAGGCCTGACAGGCCAAGCGCGGCTTTCCACGCTTCGAAACTCTGCGGCATATCGGTGTGGACGAGGAAGGTCTGCTTGCTCATCACATCGACATCGGGCGTCTCGCCCAATTCCTTCACCAGATCGACATTGGCGATCGCGTGGATCGTGTTCTCGTCCAGCTGCACGCCATAAAGGCTGGGATCGGGCTGGGTGGTAAGAGCGATGGCAGCGTCCAGCGTATCACCCACGCGGTCGATCAGATGCGGGCCGGTGTCGATATCGAGATGCAGACGTGGATGGCGCTCGCGCAGCTCACCAAGGCGCGGGAACAGGCGCTGCGTACCGAACAGCGGCATCACGCCGAGGCGCAGGCGCATTAGTTGCAGGTTTTCACTCTGCGTCTCGACTGCTGCTGCCAGCGCCTCAAGTTGCGGTGCGACCGCGTCGTAAAACGCGCGTCCCTCATCGGTCAGCCGCATGGTCTGCCCTGATCGGGAGAACAGCTTGCGGCCCGTGAAGGTCTCCAGATTGCTGATCCGGCGCGACAATGCAGACGGGCTGAGGCCCAGCTCACTGGCCGCCGAGCGCGCTGAGCCGAGCCTTACGACGCGGATAAATGCCTCAAGGGCGCGAAGGGGCGGGAGTCGGCGCATTGACGCAAGTTTCCCCAACACCGCCGCTCATGTCGAGAGGCAATGTTGCATGTCATGCAATTTATTGTGCGACTGCACACAACGCTGGACTAAGTTACTCGTCCTCTTCGCTGCTTTCCGCGTCCTCTGGCGCGTGCAGGCGCAGCCGAGTGACGTGCGTTTCATCGCCCGCCGTGATCTCGACTTTCCAGCCTGAGGGGTGATCCAGCACCGTGCCGGGCTGCGGCACTTCCTCTGCCAGCACGAATGCAAGCCCGCCCAGGGTGTCGACGGCCTCTTCGATTTCGGCGAGCTGCGGATCACCAACTCTTTCAGCCACGTCGTCCAATTCGGCCCGGGCATCGGCATCCCACGTGCCGGGTGCGATCTCGACCAATTGCTCGATCGGCGCTTCATCGTGCTCGTCTTCGATTTCGCCGACGATTTCTTCGACCAGATCCTCGATCGTGATGATACCGTCCGTGCCGGAGAATTCATCGACGACGATGGCAAGATGCGTGCGGCGCTGGCGCATGTCGGCCAGCACATCGAGCGCGCCGCGTGCCTGCGGTACGTAGAGCGGCTGGCGCATCAGCGTGGACCATTCCTCAGGCGCGGGCTTGCCGCTCACGACATAGGCGAACACGTCTTTCAAATGGATCATGCCGATCACATCGTCGAGCTGATCGCGATAGACGGGCATGCGCGAAATGCCGTGCTCGGCAAAGGTCGCCACCATGTCGTCCCAGCTGGCATTCACGTCGATTGCGATGATCTCGCTGCGGGGAATGGCAACATCATCGGCATCATGCTCGCTAAAATGCAGCAGATTGCGCAGCATGGTGAGCTCGACGGCAGAAAGGTCTCCCTTCTCCGGCACCTCTCCGCCATTGCGGGAGGTCTCATCCTCATGCTCGTCAATCTTTTCCTCGATCTGCGCGCGCAGAGAGGTTTCGCCTTCGCCTTCGAAAAAGCCTCTGATGGCATTCCACAACCCGCCCGACTCGACAATCGTCGAGCCAGCGGGTTTGCTACTGTCCGCGTCTCCCGTCGGGGAGCCGTCCGTTTTATCAGTTTCGGGCATTGCCCTGTCGCTTATCCTATTCAGCTGTGATCGCGGTATATGGGTTCGCAATACTCAAAAGTGCAAGCACCTTCACTTCCATTTCTTCCATAGCCTCTGCATCCGCATCCGAAATCTCGTGATCGTAGCCTGCGAGATGGAGGAGGCCGTGGACGATCAGATGCGCGGTATGATCGCGCATG
Organism: Aurantiacibacter sediminis; assembly: GCF_016019885.1. Classification (GTDB taxonomy): domain Bacteria; phylum Pseudomonadota; class Alphaproteobacteria; order Sphingomonadales; family Sphingomonadaceae; genus Alteraurantiacibacter; species Alteraurantiacibacter sediminis. The sequence goes on from NZ_JAEANY010000002.1 coordinate 106,744, forward strand.
GAGATGTTTTTCTCCGCCGCCTCACGCGCGCAGACACCATGCGCAATGGCGATATCGCCCAGAGGAATAGGGGGCATTTCGGGCGGGCCTTCGTCGGGATCGAGATGGATCAGGTCGGTGCGCTCCAGCATGGGGAAGCTCAGCACATTGGTCGGTTGGTCCTTGTCGCGCCAGTCCATGTTGAGCGTCTGGATCGTCTCGTCATCGGTGAACAGCACGCTCGTGACGAGCCGCGGATTGGCGAGCTCGGTCGCGACCTGTGCCGTAGCCAGCGCGGCAGAGGCCGTCAGGTCTTCCCAATCGCCCTCCGGCCAGTCCTCAATGTCGATTTCGAGTTCCATGGCAGCCTATGGCGCGGCCTCCTCACCCTCATACGCCTCGACAATGCGACCGACAATCGGGTGGCGCACCACGTCGGCGGCGGTGAAGCGGGTGACGCCTATGCCTTCGACGCCTTCGAGCCTGCCGACCGCATCCGCGAGGCCGCTCATGCGGTCGCCGCCCGGGATGTCGACCTGTTTCGGGTCTCCGCAAATCACCATGCGGCTATTCTGGCCGAAGCGGGTGAGGAACATCTTCATTTGTTCGCGCGTGGTGTTTTGCGCCTCGTCCAGGATCACAAAAGCATCGGCCAGCGTGCGACCGCGCATGAATGCGATGGGAGCTATTTCGATTTCGCCAGAGGCAATCCGACGGTCTACCTGTTCGGGCGGCATGCAATCATAGAGGGCATCGTAAAGTGGCCGTAGATAGGGATCGACCTTTTCCTTCATGTCGCCGGGCAGGAAGCCAAGTTTTTCGCCGGCCTCCACGGCGGGGCGAGACAGGATCAGGCGCTGTACGCTGCCGGTGATCAACTGACTGATTGCCTGCGCCACCGCCAGATAGGTTTTCCCCGTGCCCGCGGGGCCAAGCGCAAAGATGATGTCACGGCTGGCGAGCTGGCGCATGTAATCGCCCTGCATCGCGCTGCGCGGAGTGATCGTCTTCTTGCGGGTGCGGATCATGATCGGCGGAGCTTTCGCATCGCCTGTGATGATGCCTTCCAGCGTCGGCTCATCCGCCATATTGATCAAGGCATCGATCGCGCCGGCATCGAGCTCCTCGCCCATCACCAGCTTTTCATGCATTTTGACGAGGACATCACGGGCGCGTGCGACGTCGTCTGCCACGCCCTCGATGGCGACCTTGTCACCGCGCGCGGCGATATACACGCCAAGCCGATTTTCGATCTGTACGAGATTGGCGTCGAATTCTCCAAACAAAGCGCCAAGCACGGCCTGTTCGTCAAAACCTACTTCGATGCGGGCGCGCCGTGAGTGGTCGAGCCGCTCTTCCGGGTGGGCGATGGTGGCGGCGTGGTTTCCGCCCTTGGTTGCCTTGCGAGCCATATGTGTGGTGGCGAGTCCTTTCGCAGTTACATATCGAATGTAAGCCGGAGATCGCGCGTGGCAAGCGGGGCGGGGTCGCTTGGCGGTGGAAAGGCATCCATCTTACATTCAGATAGGCGTCATATACCTTGGACCTATGAGAGGATTCCAAGCGGTCTTCGCCGGTCTAGCGGCCATGACACTGGCAGCTGGCGACATCGCCTATGCGCAGGACGACCAGTCCAGCGACAGTATCGACGAAGATGCGATCATCGTCGATGGCGATTTGCCGGAGGCGAGCGAAGTAAGCGGGGCAGCGCGCAGGCTGACGATCGGAGCAATCGGGCTGACCAGTCCAATCATCCGATATTACGATCCGATTTGCTTGCAAGTTCTCGGTATAAATACGCGGTTTGCGGAATTTGTGCGCGCCCGCGTCATTGCAAATGCGCAGGAAGCTAACATGCCCATCGCAGAGGGCGATTGCGAGGCCAATGCCATCATCATGGTCGGGCAAGAGCCGCGCGTCCTTTACGACGCCTTGGTCGATTACAATCCGCGCCTGGTCAGTCCACGAAGCAGCAGCCGGGTCCGGCGCGAAATGGCAGATGGGGAGCCTGCAATTGTGTGGCACGTCTTGGAACCACGCGATAATGAGGGCATCAATCCATTACCAGTAGGCTGGCGGACCACAGTCGTGCCTTCCCGCACGCGGCCATCGCACGTCGTTGCAGCGCGCCTTGGCGTCGTAATTCTCGACGCGGACCATCTTGTCGGCATGGATCTTGAGCGCCTCAGCGATTATGCAACCATGCGCCTGTTTGCGCCGCGGCTCATACCTAATCGCTACGAAATCGATGAGCCGCGCTCTATCATCTATCCTTTCACACCGGACACGGGCGAGACAGAAATGACGCGCTTCGATCGTGCCTATCTTACCGCGCTTTACAGCATGCAGCCGCAGGCTCCGGCAAACAGGCTGCCAGTCGCCGTGGCGCGCGCTTTCGAAGCCGATGAATAGACTTTTATGATCTGCAGATGTGCTCGAAAGCTTTCGGTCGTAATGGCTGCCACTATGGCGATGACCGCCGCGTACGCGAATGCGCAGGAGCAGGACAAGCCGGAAGACCCAATCATCGTGTCAGGCGACCTACCCGGCCCGACAGACATCCGCGCCACAGTGCGCGCCGTGATGCAGGAGCGCGGCAATACGCAGCCGCTTCATCGCTATCTCGACCCGCTTTGCCTGCATGTCACCGGCATGGCTGCGCAAGCCAACGCCTTCGTGCGCGAACGAATGCTGGCCAATGCGAACGATGCCGAGATCGCGCTCGCCGACGAAGGCTGCAGCGTCAACGCGATTGTCTTCATCGTGGAAGAGCCTGTGCAATTGCTCGAATTGCTGACCGATCGCCAGCCATGGCTCCTGCGCCCCGATGATCGCCGCCGTGTTGAGTTTGAAGCGGAAGAGGGCGCGCCCGTCATCGTGTGGCACAATTTCGAAGATCGCGCGGCGCAAGGCGGAAGGTTGGCGCATAGCGCGACGGTGGCCGGGTCAACCGGCACGGTGACACCACTCGGCGTCAATGTCCGGGTCAACAATCAGTCGGGTTTTGGACGGACAGGCGCAACGCACAGCACGGCGGTGCAAAGCGGCGTCATTATCCTGAATTTGAATCACCTGGTCGGGATGGATTTGGAGCGGGTCGGCGATTTTGCGACCATGCGGCTGCTTGCCCCGGGCCTGATTCCGTTCGAGCATCAGTTGGATGAGCCGACTTCGGTGACAGCGCCATTTATTGCTGACGAGGGCGAGACCGTGCTTACGCGGTTCGATCGCGCCTATCTGCGCGCGCTTTATGGCCTGCAGCCCAATGCTGCCGCCAATCGGCTGCCAGCCGCAGTCGTGCGGGAATATGAAGAGGACGAGTAGGCGGCCTCGATCAGGCCGTCGCCATCTCCAGCACCCGGCCTTGCAAAGAACTTGGCCCCGCCTGCACCAACTCTGCGCGCACCATGTCGCCGATCTGCAATTTGCTGTCGAAGAACACCGATTGTAGCCAGGGAGACTTGCCGAGCATCTGGCCCGGGCGGCGACCTTTACGCTCGATCAGCACATCGCAGGTCTTGCCGACGCTTGCTTGGTTGAATGCATATTGATCGCGGCTGAGATGGGCCTGAAGGCGTTGCAGACGCCCATCCATCACTTCCATCGGCACTTGGTTTTCCATGCTGGCAGCAGGCGTGCCGGGGCGCGGCGAATATTTGAAGCTGAAGGCCGAAGCATAGCCGACCGCATCGACGATCTGCAGCGTCTCTTCAAATTCAGCATCGGTCTCACCAGGGAAGCCGACGATGAAATCGCCGCTGAGCGCAATGTCCGGGCGCACTTCACGGAACCGGTCGAGCAGCTTCAGATAGCTTTCTGCCGTGTGGCTGCGGTTCATGGCTTTGAGCACCCGGTCGCTGCCGCTTTGCACCGGCAGGTGGAGATACGGCATCAGCTTGTCGACTTCGCCATGCGCCGCGATCAGCGCGTCGGTCATGTCGTTGGGGTGGCTGGTGGTGTAGCGGATGCGCTTGAGATCGGGCAGGGCGGCGAGCGCATGGATCAGGCCTTCAAGGCCGACGCTGCGGCCCTTGCCGTCCTCGCCGTTCCACGCATTCACATTCTGGCCGAGCAGCGTGATTTCGCGCGCGCCAGCATCAACCAGTCTCTTCGCTTCCTCGACCAGGTCGTTGTACGGGCGCGAAATTTCGGCGCCGCGGGTGTAGGGCACCACGCAATAGGTGCAGAATTTGTCGCAGCCTTCCTGCACGGTGAGGAAGGCCGTCGGAGACACGCGCCGACGTGCCGGAAGGGCGCCGAATTTCGCATTCTCCGGCATGTCCGTATCGGTCGAACGCTCGCCTTTGGCGGCGCGGTCCACCATATCGCCCAACCGGTGATAGGCCTGCGGGCCCACGACCATGCCAACGCCGGGAGAGCGCTTGATGATCTCTTCGCCCTCCGCCTGCGCCACGCAACCGGCGACCGCGATCATGGGCTTTTTGCCCGCCTCACGGCCCGATTTTTCGATCCGGCCGATGTCCGAATAGACTTTCTCGGTCGCCTTTTCGCGGATGTGGCAGGTGTTGAGCACGACCAGGTCAGCATCTTCACCCTCGGCAGCAGGCGTGATGCCTTTGGCTTCCAGCAATTCGCCCATCCGCTCACCATCATAGACGTTCATCTGGCAGCCAAAGCTTTTGACCCGGTAGGTCTTAGGGGAGTCATTCGATTTCATGATGGCGCGCCTTTAAGCGAATTTTGCGCGCAATTAAAGCATCGCTTCGTGAATCGCCTCTTGCGCAGCGGCGGTCATTGTCTTGCGGTTCTTCAGTTCATCCCCCGACAGCGGCGGGAGGAAGTGGACTGTCAGCCGCACGGGCTTCAGCCGGGCGAGAATGCGTTTGAAGTTGTCGAGGCCGGGCTCGTCTCCTACCCAGCTTACATGCGGCACGTCTTCATAGGCGAGCAGAACCGGCTGCACCGTGGCGCCTTCGGGCAGCGGTTCTAGAGCGCCGAGCAGCGAGGACTTGAACGGCAGCAAGTCGGTGCCGTCGCTTGTCGTTCCCTCGGGAAAGAGAGTCAGCGTGCCGCCATGGTCCAGCGCGGCGCGGATGGCATCGGTCTGCTCACCCACGCTGGTGCGGCGGTGGCGGGCGACAAAAATCGTCTCATTCATTTCGCACAGCCATTTCAGCAGGCCGAACTGCGCCAGCCCGTCATGCGCGACATAGGCAGAATTTGCAGCGTGCGAGAGCGCGAGAATATCCATCCAGCTGACATGGTTGGAAAGCAGAAGCGCGCCGGGAACGCGTTTGCCCTTCTTGCTGAGATTAAGTCCCGCCGCAAAGCCTACGCCCGTCAGGAACATGCGCGGCCACATCCGATCGAGCCCCAGCAACTTCCACAGATAATGCAGCGGCACGCACACGATCAGCAGCACCAGCATCAGCAGGAGACGAAGGGCCATGAGGAGGTAACCCAGCGGCGAAATTCGCACCACGGGGTAGGGAACAGATTGGGCCATTACTGGCGCGCTCAGCTCTTCTTTTCTTCGCGGTCGAGGCGGACGGCGTAAAGCTCCATGCGGTGATCGACGAGGCGATAGCCCAGCTTCTCCGCAATCTGGCGTTGCAGCGCCTCCAATTCCGGATCGACGAATTCAACGACCTTGCCGGTCTCGACATCGATCAGGTGATCGTGATGCGCTTCGGGTGCAGCTTCATAACGCGCGCGGCCATCGCCGAAGTCGTGGCGGTCGAGAATGCCCGCCTCTTCGAAAAGGCGGACGGTACGATAGACGGTGGCGATGGAGATCTTGGGATCGACAGCAGAGGCACGCTCATGCAGCTTTTCCACGTCCGGATGGTCGTCGCTTTCTGTTAAAACCTTGGCGATGGTGCGCCGTTGGTCGGTAATCCGCAGGCCGCGTTCGGCGCAAAGGGCTTCAAGATCGATCATCGTTATGTTCTGGCCTGATTTGGCTGAAATTCAAACCCCAAAAGGGAAACGCCCCGCAGCCTTAGGGGCACGGGCCGTTTCGCTCAAGATCGTGTCCGGCAGAAACACCGGGACAATTTGATCGATTGGATCGATCAGACAGACTTCAGGACTTTGCCTCTTTCTTCTTCGGGCGTTCACCTGGCTTGCGGCCCAGGCCGATCTTTTTTGCCAGCTCGCGGCGCTTCTCAGCATAGGCGGGGGCGACCATGGGATAGTCGGCGGGCAAGTTCCAACGCTCGCGATATTCATCAGGGGTCATGCCGTAAGCCGTCATCAGGTGACGTTTGAGCATTTTCATCTTCTTGCCGTCTTCAAGACACACGATGTAGTCATGTTTGACGGAAGAGCGGATCGGGACCGCCGGTTCGGGCCGCTCCTCGCTCGGCGCTTCGACACCGAGACCGGCAAGCGCACCGTACACATTCTGGATCAGCGTCGGCACCGCATCGACATCGACATTGTTATTCGCGACATGCGCGGTGACGATGTCGGCTGTCAGCTCGATCAGCGTGCCTGTATTATCTGTATTCGTAGAGTCCATAAGTTCCTCTGATTGCGACCGAATTTTTGTATTGCCAAGCGTCTTTCGCGCGCCGGTTCGCGGGAGCCCATGCGATAATTACGGTTGCCAAACAAGACCTATTCGGAGGCCCTGCATAGCATATTTCGACGTGCTGTTGGAAACAAACGACTTAAATTCGGATACGCTTAAGTTAGGCGAGGTCGCGGGCGAAAGTAATCGCGTCCAAAGGCCCGCCAATTGCACCGCGATAATAGCCTTTGCGAAGACCGACCTGTTTGAATCCCAGCTTGCGATAGAGATGCTCTGCAGCATTGCCCTCGCGCATTTCCAGAAACACCCGGCGAACACCGCGCGCGCGGGCACTGGTGAAGAATTGCTCCATCATGTCGCTCCCAAGTCCCTGACCGCGATATTCTGGGCGAACGGCGATCAGGAGCAGCTCTTCTTCGTCTGCCGCGCTGCGTGATAGGGTAAATGCCGTCGGACCTGAGCCGTCCTCGGTCTCGCCCCCAAGCATAAAATGCGTGTTGGGCGTGACGAGCGCATCGGAAACCTGACGCCGCGTCCATGCCTCGCCATAGGCGTGATCGAAGGCATCCTGCATCACCGCCATGATCGCATCGACCGGATCCCCCATCACGCTTGCCCCGGCTTTTTCGCGTCAGGCGCGCGGCCGTAGATCGGCGTGAGGTCCGCAAGTAGATGCGTTTCGTGCAGCAGGGACGCCGCCCGCGCGTCCGGCCCGAGATCGAGCGACATGGTGTCGTCACCAAGCAACTCCGCCAGCTCGCTAGACCGATTGCCTACCACGACCCGATGTTTCGCGAAGTGCGCAGCATCCTGCGGGGACAGCGACTGGACAGGTCCTTCAGCGGTGCTGCTGTCCGAAAAGTTCTGCACGAACCATTCTCCATGGCCGCCATTCATGCACACGGTGACGGGGCGCGGATTGGGCTGCCAGCTCCGCACGGCCACCAGCGTGAGCGTAGGATACCCCAGCACTTCTGCGCCCCAGGCAAGCCCAAGCGCACGCGCTGTGGCGAGGCCGATGCGAACTCCGGTGAAACTGCCGGGACCGAGCGAGACCAGAATACGGTCTGCCCGGCCCTTATTCGGCAATTCGGCGATCATCGGCACAAGCCGTTCGGCATGGCCGCGGCCGAGGACTTCGTGGCGGAAATGCTTCTGGTCCCCGCCCAGCAAAGCTACGGAGCAAGCCTCTGTCGCACATTCGATCGCTAGCGTTCGCATAGCGACCGCGCCTAGCGCCTCAGATCACTTTGTTGAAGGTATCAAATTCGGGACGCGGGCTGCGATCGAAAATCGACTCCGGATCGCCATAGCCGATCGAACACAGCCAATCGGCGGTGTAGCGCGGCTGGTCGGCGAAGAATTGCTTGGTGGTCTTCTCCGGATCGAAGCCCGACATCGGACCGCAATCGAGGCCGAGCGCGCGGGCGGCGATCATCAGATAGGCGCCCTGCAGCACGGAATTGCGGAATGCGCTTTCCTTGCGGCCTTCAACCTTGCCTTCGAACCAGCTTTTCGCATCGGTGTGGGGGAAAAGCCACGGCAGCTGCTCGTGGAAATCGAGGTCGTAGCCGATGATGACGGTGACAGGCGCGCCAAGGATTTTCTCCTTGTTTCCTTCATCCGCGCAATCGGCGAGCCGCTGCTTGGCTTCGTCAGTCGTGACCCAGACGAAGCGGCCCGGCTGCTGGTTGGCAGAAGTAGGGCCCATTTTCATCAGGTCGTAAATCGCTTCGATTTGCTCGCGAGAGACATCTTTGTCGAGCCAGCCATTATAGCTGCGGGCGTCGCGGAAAATGATATCGAGCGCGGAATCGGAAAGCGTTTCTGACATGAAGGGTATATCCTTGAAAGAAAGGTAAGAGGGTTCGACCGGGCAACGCAGGAGCGCCCGGTTGGTTCTCGAAAAATCCTGGGCAGGCTTACGCTGCGCGCACTTCCTTCACTTCAGGAACGTAATGTTTCAGCAGGCCCTCGATGCCGTGTTTCAGCGTGGCGGTGGAGCTGGGGCAGCCCGAGCACGCGCCCTGCATTTGCAGGAACACCACTCCGTCGCGGAAACCACGGTAGCGGATATCGCCGCCATCGCTCGCCACGGCGGGGCGCACGCGCGTTTCGAGGAGTTCGTGGATCTGCGCGACGATATCTTCAGTGCCTTCGTCGTCCTCGATATCAGCAAGGTCCTCTTCGGGCGGCACAGCGATACCGCTCGCATCGCCGCCAGCAAACAGCGGAGCTTCGGAAACGAAATGGTCGAGCAGGATGGCGACCACCTGCGGCTTCAGATCGCTCCATGACACGCCCGGTGCCGAGGTGACCGAGACGAAATTGTAGCCATAGAAAACGCCGGTGACTTCGCCTGTATCGAACAGCGCCTGCGCCAGCGGGCTCGCCTCTGCCTCTTCCGGCGTCGCGAAATCGCGAGTACCGCTTTTGATCACTTCCCGTCCGGGAAGGAATTTGAGCGTGGAGGGGTTGGGCGTTGTTTCGGTTTCTATGAACATACCTGCAAATGTAGTGCTGAGGCGCGGGTGCGGCAAGGGAACAAAGGCTGGGGCGCGGCACAGTTTTTCTTGAGCGTATTCACCGGACCTTCATTCCTCGCTAAGCTAATGGGCACCATGCACAAATTTGTCCGCGCCACTCGCGCTCTTCTGCCCTTTGCTTTTGTCGCCACCTTGGCGGCGCCGCTGCCTGCCTTTGCGCAGAACCCGTGCTTTATCGGCGCGAGCGCGGAAGATGAGCCGGAATTCGCGCGCCCCGATGATCCGTGGATTTACCGCGGCACCGATATTCCGGTCGATGAGCAATGGCTGTTTGGAGAGCTGCCCAATGGCGTGCGCTATGCCGTGCGGCAGAACGATGTGCCGCCGTGCCAGATCTCCCTGCGCGTGCGGATCGATGCAGGATCGTTGCACGAGGAAGATGACGAGCGCGGTTTTGCTCACTTGCTCGAGCACATGGTTTTTCGCGAAAGCGCGACATTCGGCCCTGGCGAAGCGATCCCGCATTTCCAGCGGCTCGGTGCAAGCTTCGGTTTCGATACCAATGCGACGACTAGCCCCACGGCGACCACATACAATCTGAACCTGCCGAACATCACTCGCGCGACTGTCGATGACAGTGTGCGCCGCTTTGCCGGCATGGTGATTTCGCCAATCCTGTCAGAAGAAAACCTCGCACAGGATGTGCCGATTGTATTGAGCGAACGGCGCGAGCAGGCCGGGCCGCAGCGCCGCGTAGCCGAGCGCACGACGCAGACCTTCTTTGCCGGACAGCGCCTTGCAGAGCGCAGCCCCATCGGCACGGTCGAAACGCTGGAAGGCGCAACGGCAGAGGCGGTGCAGGCCTTCCATTCGCGCTGGTATCGCCCGGAAAATGCCGTCGTTGTGCTGGTCGGCGATGCCGATCCGCGCGTGCTTGCCAGCATCGTTGAAGAGCATTTCCGCGATTGGGAAGGCGAGGGCGCATTCGTGCCAGCGCCCGATTTCGGAGACCCTATCGCGCCCGCCGATGCCGATCCGGAAAATCCGGTGGGCGAAGTCGATGTCATCGTCGAGTCCGGCCAGCCGCGTGCGATGACATTCGCAATCATGCGTCCGTGGGTCGAGGTGGTCGACAATCTTGAATATAACCGCGGCAATCTGCTGATGCAGGTCGCCTCCAGCGTCGTCAATCGGCGGCTCGAAAACCGTGCGCGGGCAGGCGGAGCGTTCCTGTTTGCAGGGATCGGTCGCGAGAAAATCAGCCGCTCGGCGGATGCGACTTTCGTGACTCTCGTGCCACTGACAGAGGACTGGGAAACCGCGCTCACCGATGTGCGCAGCGTGATCGCCGATGCACTTGCAGAACCGCCCGCACAGAGCGAAATCGATCAGGCGGTATCCTCTTTCGATGTCGCATTTGTCGACATGGTCGATCAGTCTCGCATTCAGGCAGGTTCTTCGCTCGCCGATCAGATCGTGCAGGCGGTGGACATTCGCGAAGCTGTGGCGAGCCCGGAGACTTTCCTCGAAGTGTTCCGCTCAGTCGCGCCGCGTTTCACGCCCGAAGACGTCTTCGCCGCCACTCAGCGCCTGTTCGAAGGCGACGTTATTCGCGCGACGCTGATGACGCCGTCGCCGGGCGAAGCGACGCCGGTGGATGTGCGCACGGCGCTTTCCACCCCGGTGGCCGCGAGCGCGCTGGCGCGTGACGATGCAGAGGCGATCGATTTCGCCGAACTCCCGCCCGTGGGTGAACCTGCTGCCCCTGTCAGCCGTCGACCCATCGGCATTCTCGAAATGGAGGAAGTCGAATTCCCCAACGGCGTGCGCGCTCTTCTCATGTCGCGCGACAATGAGCCGGGCCGTGTCACCGTGCGCGTGCGCTTCGGTGCTGGCTGGCGCGGGGTTGAGGATGATGAAGCAGCGATTGCCAATCTTGGTCCGCTCGCGCTTGTCAATTCCGGCATCGGTCCGCTCGATCAGAACGATCTCGACCGGCTGGCGGCAACGCTAAAGGTCAGCTTCGATTTCCGGATCGAGGACGGCGCTTTCGTCTTCGAAGGCCTGACCCGGCAGGAAGATCTGGAGGAACAGCTCTATCTCTTCGCAGCCCAGCTCTCCATGCCCGCATGGGACCCCAATCCGCTGGACCGGGCGCGCGCTTCGTCCGTGCTCGCCTATGACAGCTACGGCAATGATCCGAACGGCGTGCTGAATCGCGATCTCGACTGGCTGCTGAAAGACCGCGACCCGCGCTTCGCAACCCCGACGCCCGACCAGCTGGCAGAAGTGACCGCAGCGGATTTTCGCAGCACGTGGGAGCGCCTGCTCGGCCAAGGTCCGATTGAAGTCGCCGTATTTGGCGATATCGACCGCGACGCTGCGGTCGCGGCGCTGGGCAGCACCTTTGGCGCGCTGCCTGCGCGTGATCCGCTTCCTAGCGATGTGGCGATGCGCGAGCAGTCTTTCCCCGAAGCCGGGCGCATGCCGACGACACTAACCCATGCGGGCGATGCCGATCAGGCAGCGGGCGTGATTGCCTGGGAGACCGGCGGCGGTTCGGACGGTATCGTCATGAGCCGCAAGCTGGATCTCCTCGCACAGATTTTCAGCAATCGGCTGCTCGATGGCCTGCGGGAGCGTTCCGGCGCTGCCTACTCGCCTTTCGTCACCAGCAATTGGCCGCTCGATACCGATAGCGGTGGCGTGCTGTTCGCGCTGGTGCAGATGGAGCCGCAATTGCTCTCCGCCTTCTTCGATGAAGCGGAAAGCCAGGCGCAGGATCTGGCAACCAATGGCCCGACGGCTGATGAGCTTGAACGCGCTGCAGAGCCCGCCCGCCAGTATCTCAACCGCGCGCAGACGGGGCATACCTTCTGGCTCAACCAGATCCAGGGTGCTGCCTTCGATCGCAACCGGCTGGTCTATCTCCCCTCGATCTATCGCGACTACGATGAAGCGACCGTGGAAGAGATGCGCAGCCTTGCAGAGCGTTTCCTGACTGGGCCGGGCTTCCGCCTACAGATCCTGCCCGCCACCAACGGAATGGCAGGATCGGCGACGGCGGCAGAGGCGGGGCGGTGAAGGCGAAGGCTGGCTATCCCGCCCGGCAGATAAGATTTCGCAAGTAACCTTTGCGCCTGTGCAATTGCGGGAGTAGAAAGTCGTTTCTCCCCGCAATTTTCGCATACTTCACCCGCCGGGGACGGGCGCATATTGGACGAATTGACCGTGGCACAGAATTGGACACCCGATAGCTGGATGCAGGATCGCTTCACCGCGATGCACCTGCCGCAGTATGAAGACGCTGGCGCGTTGGCCGATGCCACGCAGACGCTCGCCGGGTTTCCGCCGCTGGTCTTTGCCGGGGAAGCGCGCAAGCTGCGCGGAGAGCTTGGCCGCGTCGCGCAGGGAGAGGCGTTCCTGCTGCAGGGCGGCGACTGCGCGGAAAGCTTCGCCGAATTCTCGCCCAACAACATCCGCGATACGTTCCGCGTGATCTTGCAGATGGCGGCGGTGCTAACCTTCGCAAGCAAGCTGCCGGTGGTGAAGCTGGGCCGCATGGCCGGACAGTTCGCCAAGCCGCGCAGCTCGGACACCGAGACGCAGGGCGATGTCACTCTGCCAAGCTATTTTGGCGATAATGTCAACGGGATCGAATTTTCGCCCGAAAGCCGCACCAATGATCCGCAGCGCATGGTCCGCGCCTATTCGCAGGCGGCGGCCACGCTCAACCTGCTGCGCGCCTTTGCCGGCGGCGGCTATGCCAATCTGCGGCAGGTGCACAGCTGGACGCTCGATTTCATGGGCCGTAGCCCGTGGGCCGAGCAATACCAGAGCATTGCCGACCGGATTGGCGAAGCGCTCGATTTCATGGAAGCCTGCGGGATCGACATCGAAGACCAGCCGCAGCTGAAAACCTCCAGCTTCTATACCTCTCACGAGGCGCTGCTGTTGCCTTACGAGCAGGCGATGACGCGCGAGGATTCGCTGACCGGCGAATGGTATGACACTTCCGCCCACTTCCTGTGGATCGGCGATCGCACGCGGTTTGAAGGCAGCGCGCATGTCGAATTCCTGCGCGGTGTGAATAATCCTATCGGCATCAAATGCGGGCCGAGCCTCGATCCTGATGTGCTGCTGAAATTGCTCGATGTGCTCAACCCGTCGCGCGATCCGGGCCGCATTACGCTCATTAGCCGCTTCGGCCATGACAAGGTGGAGCAGGGCCTGCCGCCGCTGGTGCGCGCGGTGACGCGTGAAGGCCAGCCGGTAGTGTGGAGCTGCGATCCGATGCACGGCAATGTGATCAAGGCGGACAGCGGCTACAAGACGCGGCCCTTCGAGCGGATCCTTGCCGAGGTGCGCGGCTTCTTCGCGGTTCATCGGGCAGAGGGTACGCATGCTGGCGGTGTCCATCTGGAAATGACCGGACAGGATGTGACCGAATGCACCGGCGGCGCCGTGGCGATTACCGATGAGGGACTGAACCACCGTTATCACACGCATTGCGATCCGCGTCTCAACGCCGCGCAATCGCTGGAATTGGCCTTCCTGCTTGCCGAAATGCTCAATCTGGAGCTGGGCGAAAAAGGTCGCGCCGCCGCCTGATACGTTCCTTCACTGCGCATCAGGGATAACCCCTAAGTGCGCGCGCGGTGTCGGCTAACCCAATTCGCATAATGATCTTCCATCACCTGTTGGAGGATCATTTTGCCCATCTGGCAACACCTACGTGTAGCATTGGTCGCGGCGCTCGCTTGGGCACTGCTGGCAGCGGGCAGTCTTGCAATGGTCAATTCGGCCGGAGCCGCGCTATTGATCTGGGTGCCGGCGGGCGTCGTTGTCGCAGCCTTCCGCTTTACCCCGCGCCAGCACTGGCCGGTTCTTGCCGCGCTGCTGCTGCCGCTGATTTACATCACAATGATCCTGTTGGGCAGCGAAGCGATTGCATCGATAGCCTTCACCATTTCCGCTTTGGCGCAAGCTGCAATCTGCGCTCTCATCAGCGTGCGGATCCTCGGCGGGCGCACTGCTTTGCCGCGAAGCGCGCGCCAGGTGGTCGGTCTGTTTGGCGCTGCTGTTACGGGTTGTCTCGCAGGGGCGATGATCGCCCTTCCGTTTCGTGCGGAGCAGACTTTTGCAGAGTTCGCCTACCTGTTTCTCGCCAATGTCCTGGGCATCCTGATCATCACGCCGATGGTCTTGCACGTCGGGGGCATCATCCTGCGCATTCGTCGCGGCCGCGCGCTGGAATTCGACCGCGAAATGACATTGGCCTTGCTCGCCTGCGGATCGCTCTGCTTTCTGGCGCTGCGGGTGGAAGGTATCTCGCTCATGCCGCTGCTTGTGGCGGCGATGGTCGCAATGGCGGTACGCTTCGGCCATGCCGCCATTTACCTGACGCTGATCAGCTATGCTGCCGTCGCCACAGTGCTCAGCCTTGGCGGAGAGAACCCGGTTGCCTTCATTTCCGTAACGCGCGATCAGGGCGTGCTGCTGATTCAGAGCTGGCTGCTCACTCTGCTTGCCACCGCGCTGCCCATCGCGGCCATGCTGATGAAGTGGCAGGACATGCAGTTCGAGCTTATCCGGCGCAATTCGGGCATGCACGAAAACCTCATGATGCTCGACTTGTCGGAGCAGATGGCCGGCATCGGGCGCTGGCGCATGGATCTGGTAACGGGGGAGCAAGAATGGTCGCAGCGCATGCTCGAAATCTCCGGTCTGCCCGATCACTTCGAACCCAATTTCGACGACCTGCGCGAACTGCTGCCGGACAAGGGGCTTGAGCTGATTGGCCATCTGGCGCGCAATCGCCGGGCGCGTGAGCCTTTCACTTTCGATTACAAGGTCAATTCGCCGGAGAAAGGCGAGCGCATCCTGCGCATTTCCGTGCTCAATGAATTCGACATCACCGGACGGCGTATCGCGTTGTTCGGCATTGCCATGGATGTGACCGAGCAGGTCCACCGCGTACAGGCGCTCGATCTGGCGCGCGGACAGGCGATGCGGCTGGCGGCAGAGGCGCAGAAGCTCGCCAATACCGATCCGCTCACCAATTTGCCCAATCGCCGCTGCACTTTCGGGCGGCTGGAATCGATGGTGGCTGTCGCTGCCAAGCACGATTCCGCGCTGACGGCGATTATGTTCGACATCGATCACTTCAAGTCGATCAATGATCAGCACGGCCACCAGACGGGCGATGAAGTCATTGTGCAGGTGGCCGAGCTCGCCCGCAGGCAGGCACGGCAGGCCGATGTTGTCGGGCGGATCGGGGGCGAGGAATTCGTGTGGCTGCTTGCCGGCGTCGATGCCCGCAGAGCACGTTCCTTGGCAGAAAGGCTGCGCCAGGCTGTCGAAAGCGGTATCGAAGGATCGCCACTGCCCAACGTCACGATCAGCGTCGGTATGGCCCAATTCCGGGCAGGCGATGACGGGGACGAACTGCTCGCCCGTGCCGATGCGGCGCTTTACGAAGCGAAGGAAGCCGGGCGCAATCAGGTGCGCCGCGCCGCCTGACATTAAGCGGGAAACTCTTTGCAATCCGGGGGTTTCATTTGCAGCCGGTGTGCCGCATGGTATTGCTGAGTGTCCAAACCGCTTGACAGGAGATGGCGTTGCCCGAAGCCGCTCAGCAATCCACGACTGCCGCAACGCCTGATGACCTAGCCGCGCAATTCCGCGAGACGCGGGCGCTTACGGAGAGCCTGCTTGAGCCGCTGAGCGAGGCGGATGCCACCATTCAGTCGATGGAAGATGCCTCTCCCGCGAAATGGCATGCGGCGCATACCACGTGGTTCTGGGAGACATTCCTGCTGCGCGATCACGTGGCCGATTACCAGCTGTATGACGAGCGCTGGCCGTTCCTCTTTAATTCCTATTACGAGGCGGAGGGCGACCGCATCCTGCGTGGGAAGCGCGGCCTGATTTCACGGCCTACCGTGGCGCAGGTGCTGGACTGGCGGCACGCGGTCAACGATGCGATGGATGCTTTGTTGGATGATCCGGCACATACTGAACTCATCGCCCTCGGCATCGCGCATGAACAGCAGCATATCGAATTGCTGCTCACCGATATCAAACACGCTTTCAGCAAAAACCCGCTCGGCCCGGCGATGTGGGAGCATGCGGAAAACCGGTCGCCGTCGCAGGGGACGGGCTGGACGGAGCACCCCGGCGGCATCGCGATGATCGGCCATCAGGGTAATGACTTTGCATTCGATAATGAAGGGCCCGCCCACCGCGTCTTGCTGGAGCCTTTTGCTCTCTCTAAGAGCCTCGTCACAAATGGCGAGTGGGCGGATTTCATCTCCGATGGCGGCTATGAGGATCACCGCCTGTGGCTGTCCGATGCCTGGGCATGGCTCAGCCGCTGCAACATCACCGCGCCGCTCTACTGGCGTGAGGACGAGCATTTCACGCATACCGGCTGGCAAAAGCGCGATCCCGATGCGCCGGTCGCGCATATATCCTATTATGAGGCGGATGCCTTTGCGACCTGGGCGGGCAAGCGCCTGCCGACCGAATTCGAATGGGAAGCGATTGCGCGAGGTAGCGATGCATCCGGCGGAAACCAGCTCGACAATGCCGCGCCGCCTTCGCCCCGGGGCACGCCATCGCTGTTTGGCGATGTCTGGCAATTCACCCGCTCCGGCTATCTGCCATACCCGCGCTTCCAGCCTGCGGAGGGCGCGGTCGGCGAATACAATGGCAAGTTCATGGCCGGACAATGGGTGCTGAAAGGCGCGAGCTGCGCCACCGTGCGCGGCCACTCGCGCGCCACCTATCGTAACTTCTTCTACCCCCAGCAGCGCTGGCAGTTTACCGGACTGCGCTTGGCCAAGGACCTTTGATGAATACCAAGACTGATATCCGCCTTGTCGATCTGGATGAGGATGGTGTGGACCGCGCCTTTCGCGCAGATGTGCTGACGGGCCTCAAATCGGATCAAAAAGCGATCCCTGCCCGCTGGTTTTATGATGAGCGCGGATCGCAGCTGTTCGAAGATATCACCAAAGTCGAGGAATATTATCCCACCCGCGCCGAGACCGAGATTTTGCGCGAACGCGGCGATGAATTTGCGAAGCTGATCGGGCCGGGCCGGGCTGTCGTCGAATTCGGCTCCGGCTCTTCGGTGAAAACGCCGCTTCTGCTGTCTGCGATTGAACCCGGCTCATATGTTCCGCTCGATATTTCGGGCGAATTCCTGCGCGCCGCAGCGGCCGATCTGTCAGCGAAATTTCCCGGCCTGCCAGTCTATCCGGTAGAGGCGGATTTTACGAAGCCTGTCGAATTGCCAGCTGAAGTCTCCGACGCGCCCAAGCTGGGCTTCTTCCCCGGCTCTACCATCGGCAATATGGTGGCGCGCACCGCCACAGACCTCCTGCGCAACATGCGCGAGACGCTCGGCGATGAGGCGCTGCTGCTGATCGGCATGGACCTCATCAAAGACGAGGCGATGCTGAAAAGCGCCTATGATGATGCAGAAGGCGTGACCGCGGCGTTCAATATGAACCTGCTGACCCGCATCAATCGGGAGCTTGATGGCGACATTCCGGTCGATGCGTTCCGCCACGAAGCGCGGTGGGTCGAACCCTATGCGCGGATCGAGATGCATCTTGTCGCGCAGGAGGATGTTACCTTCACCGTCTCGGGCGAGAGTTTCTCGATGCAGGCGGGTGAGACAATTCACACGGAAAACAGCCACAAATTCGATCTGCGCAGCGCGAATATGATGCTGCTCGCAGGCCGATGGACGCCGGTGAAGCGCTGGACCGATGCAGAAGAGCGCTTCTCCCTCATCCTCGCTCGTGCCGCAATGCCGAGGAATGCGCCATGAGCGACTGGCCGAGCCTCGATTTCGCAGCGGATCGGCCAACAATCGAGACCGCGCACCTCGTCCTGCAAATGGTCGGCAAACTGCCCACACGGCTACACCCTTGGGTCAATCACGGCTGGCATGTCGCCCTGCGCGTCACGCCGCGCGGCTTCGCCACCCGCATGATGCCGGCCGCCAAGGCGCGCGATTTCGCGGTAGAAGTCGATATGCGTGACGGGCTGGTCCGCGCTTGGTGCAGCCATGGGGGATCTTGGACGACAGACATCCCCGGCAAAACAATCGCGCAGCTTCACGCCGATATGAGCGCGATGCTCGAAGAAGCGGATCTGCCCGCTCCGCTCCACGGCGCGCCGAATGAAATGCCGGACGTAATCCCCTTCGCCGCGGATGACAGGCCGCGCGAATGGGATGCGGATGCGGCCACCCGGTTGCACGGTGCTTTCGCTGCGGCAGACCGCGTATTCAGCACATTTCGCTCGCGCTATCTCGGCAAGTCCTCTCCCAGCCACATGTTCTGGGGCAGCTTCGATCTCGCGGTCACGCGCTTCTCCGGACGCCGCGCACCGCCACATCCCGGCGGGTTTCCCAATTTACCGGATGAGGTCACGCGAGAGGCCTACAGCCACGAGGTCATTAGCGCAGGCTTCTGGCCCGGCGGCAATGGCGTGGATGAAGCGGCATTTTATGCATACGCCTATCCATCGCCCGATGACCTCTCGGAAGGCACAATCGCGCCTGCTGCCGCCTATTGGCACAAGGACCTGGGCGAATTCGTGCTTCACTATGCCGATGTCGCCGCCGCCGGAGATCCCGAAGCCGCGCTGATGGCGTTCCTCCATTCGAGCTTCGATGCGGCAGCCGCGCGCATGGATTGGCCGGATGATCTGGCGACCTTGCAGGTTTCCTATGGCGAACCGGCGCAGCAAATATGAGCGGCGTCTCGCGCCGCAGGAAATTGCTTCCTATATAGCGTGAATGGACCTCGCTCCCGTCTTTGACCAACTGGCGCAATCGATCCGCGAAATTCCGCGATCAGGCCTTTTGCTGGCGGCGTTCGCGGCCATGGTGCTGGGCGTGCTCGGCTCATTCGTTGCGCGGCGTAATCTGGCGCTGGGCCGGGCCATGCGCTTCGGCAGCACGCTGACACTGATCGCCGTGCTTGGCCTAGTCGTGCTGCAGCTTTCTCGCCTCGATCCGCGTTTCGCCATTGCCGTTCCGCAATTCGGCTTTCCCGAGCAGGTGGTCGAGGGGACGGAAACCCGCGTTCCGCTGCATGTCGATGGGCATTATTGGCTGGAGGCCGAAGTGAATGGCCACCGCGCCGCTTTCCTTGTCGATACGGGCGCGACGCTGACTGCCGTTTCCGAACAGACCGCGCAGGCGGCGGGGCTTGAAGCTCTCGATAGCAGCGTGCCCGTGCGGTTACAGACTGCAAACGGCACTGTGGCGGCACACATGACCAATATCGAAGAAATGCGCTTCGGCAATGTTGCGGCGCGCGGGCTCGATGCCGTCATTGCGCCGGGGCTGGGCGATACGAACGTCATCGGCATGAACCTGCTCAACCGCATGGCATCGGTGCGGATCGAAGCGAATGAGCTGATCCTCACGCCCAATAATCCGCAGCCGCCACTCGAAACGCAAGAGTAGCACTTTGCAATTGGCTGGCGGCTGGGGCAGGGCAAAGCCATGATTCGCCGCGCATTGACCAATACCGGCTGGCTTATGGGTGCGCGCGCCATCAATGCCGTGCTCTCCTTGGTCTACCTCGCCATTGCGACGCGCGAGCTTGGTCCCGAGCGTTTCGGCATTTTCGTGATTGCCTTTACGTTTGCGCAGCTGGTGGTGGGCTTTTGCAGCTTCCAGACATGGCAGAGCATCATCCGCTGGGGTCAGGATGATGACGGCCGCAAGACTGCAACAGGCTTTGCCCTCGCTCTCGATAGTTTGACGATCGTCGTGGGGGCGATCCTCGGCGCGCTGATCCTTTTCAATTTCCACGAAGTCCTGCTGCTGCCGGACAAGATGGTCGTGCCCACTTATCTCTTCACGCTCGCATCCCTGCTGGCAATCCGATCGACGCCGATCGGATTGCTGCGCCTGCATGATCGCTATGACCGCGCGGCGATTGCCGATGCGACGACCAGCATCGTTCGCGCCTTAGGCGCCGGAGTTGTCGTGGTGACGCATCCCAGCATCCAGAGTTTCCTGATCGTTTGGGGCGCGGCAGAGGTGCTGACCGCAGCGATTTACTGGTGGCTCGCCGCGCGGACTGAACCGATCCATTGGCAACGCTACAGCCTCAGACGCCTGCCGCGCGAAGCCAAGGCGCGCGGCGAAAAGGTGTGGAGTTTTGCCATCGGCACAAGCCTTACCGGCATTCTCTCCATCGCCAGCCGCCAACTCCTCGTGGTGCTGACCGGCGTATTCGGCGGTGCAGCGCTGGCCGGTGTCTATCGGGTCGCAAACCAGTTGGGCGATGGATTGCTGAAACTCGCCCAGGCGCTGCTGAAAGCGGTCTATCCCGAGCTCGTGCGCAATCCCGATGCGGCAAAGGCCTTGACCACAAAACTCACCCGTATCGCGATATTCACAGGCGTGATCGTGGTCGCCTTCGGCTTGCTTGCGGGTGAGTGGATCATCACCGCAATTGCAGGCCGCGAATATCTCGCAGCTTTCGTGCCCATGATCGTGCTGGCAGGCGCGGCTTCCATAGAGCTGGCAGGTGCAAGCCTCGAAGCTTTGCTCGTCGCGCGCGGCCACGCGATCCGCAACTTCCTGCTGCGTGGCATCCCGCTCGCCATCGGCCTGATTATGCTGCCTTGGCTGATCGACTGGTTCGGCGCGACCGGTGCTGCCCTCGTCGTCCTCGGCACAAGCCTCGCCAGCGTCACCGGCTTTATCCTGGCGACGCGGGATCAGAAGGTCGTCGAAAAAGGGAGATAGTGGCTGGGGTGGCAGGGATCGAACCTGCGAATGGCGATACCAAAAACCGCTGCCTTACCACTTGGCTACACCCCAGCAGAGATGCGTGCATATAACCGCGTGGCTGCGCGGTGCAAGACCGCGCAGCGCACTATTTGCAGGTCAATCCAGATTGAGGCCGTCGAAGTCGGATGCGGAGTGCCGTTCCGGCAGTCTTTTGTCCTCATCACCCCATGAGCGGTTGACCGCGCGCCCGCGCTTGAAACCGGGGCGGGCGGCGATTTCGCCTGCCCAGCGCATCACATTTTCATAGCTTTCGATTTCGAGGAACGTCTTGGCGTCCTCGTAGATCGTGCCCTCGGTGAACGGCACCAGCCAGGGTGCGGTCGCGATATCGGCCACGGTGTAATCGTCTCCGCCAAGGAAGCGCGTTTCGCCGAGCCGCTTGTCCGCGACATCGAACAGCCGCTTTGTTTCCATGGCATAGCGGTTGATCGGATATTCGTATTTCTCGGGCGCATAGGCGTAGAAATGGCCGAAGCCGCCACCGATGAAAGGCGCGCTGCCAATTTGCCAGAACAGCCAGCTGAGCACTTCGACGCGGGTGTGATCGGTGGGCAGGAACTTGCCGAACTTCTCCGCGAGGTGGACAAGGATTGCGCCGCTTTCGAATACGCGGATTTCGCGGTTTCCGCTGCGATCAAGTAAGGCGGGGATCTTCCCGTTAGGATTGATTGCAGTGAAGCCGCTGCCGAATTGGTCGACTTCGGAAATATCGATCAGCCACGCGTCATAATCCGCGTCCGAATGGCCTGCCTCCAGCAATTCTTCAAACATCACCGTGGCCTTCACGCCATTGGGTGTGGCGAGCGAGTAAAGCTGGAAAGGATGCTCTCCCTGCGGAAGCTCCTTCTCATGCCGCGCGCCAGCTGTAGGGCGATTGATATTGGCGAATTTACCGCCGCTTTCCGTGGGCTTCCAGACTTTCGGCGGCGTGTAGGCAGGATCGGCCATTCATATTCTCCTTCATCCAGGAATGCGTTGGCGTGGAGATAGGTCCGCCAGCGAAGCCAGCAACAGAGCTTTGCTTTGGCCTGCCCGCAGTGCGGCTTCACCGGTGCAAAAATCCATAGGAACCGCGTGGCAGATCAAGGCGTTATCCTGCCACGATGGCCAGCGCCCCTCCAAAACTCGTCTATGTCGATGACACGCAGCCCGGCATTACCCGTAAAGGGGCTGGCAAAGGCTGGGCGTATTACCGGCCCGATGGCGACCTGATAAAAGATCGGTTGGAAAAGAAGCGCCTGAATGCGATTGCCCTGCCGCCCGCCTATGTGAATGCGTGGTTTTGCTGCGATCCCAATGGCCACATCCTTGCGACCGGATATGATGCGCGTGGGCGCAAGCAATATCGGTATCACCCTGAATTTCGCGCCTGGCGTGAAGGTGAGAAGTTCGATGGCTGCGTCGCCTTTGGCGAGATGCTGCCCATCCTTCGCGAAAAGGTTCAGAAGGATATGCGTTCACCCAAATTGGGTCGCGACCGGGCGGTGGCGGCGCTCGTGAAACTGCTCGATCTTGGCGCGATCCGGGTCGGCAACACGCATTACGCCAAAGAGAACAAGAGTTACGGTGCAACAACCCTGCAGCATCGCCATGCCGAGGTGACCGGACGAACGTTGCGCCTGCGTTTCACGGCAAAGGGCGGCAAGGAGCGCGATGTGAAGTTGTCCGATGCATCGCTCGCTCGTGTGGTGCGGCTGATGCAGGATCTGAACGGGCAGGAACTGTTTGCCTGGGTCGGTGATGATGGCGCGCCGCAGGATGTCAATTCGGGCCATGTGAACACCTATCTTCGCGAAATCATGGGCGAGAACTTCTCAGCCAAGAATTTCCGCACCTGGCACGCCAGCGTCATGGCCTTTCGCATGCTGGCAGAGGCGGACGAGGTGCTGACGATCAAGGCCGTGCTGGAGCGCGTGGCGGAGCATCTTGGCAATACCCCCGCAGTAACGCGTAAGAGCTATATCCACCCTGCCGTGATCGATCTCGTTTCGAGGCAGGAAGATTGGCGCGCGCAATTGAAACTGCCGCAGGCAACACCGTTTCTCAACGAATATGAGCGTGGACTGATGCAGTTTCTGGAAGACAGCCCGGAGGCAGGCGAATTGCTGGCGGCAGCTGCCTGATCGGCCCTCTGGCACGTTGAGCCGCATCCCGCTAAAGCGCCGCCCATGGCCATTCCGCACCCTCCCACCAATGCTCCCGTGTGTGTCGCTGCGCTCTATCAGTTCACGCGGTTTGAGGATCATGCTGCGCTACGAGAGCCGCTGTTCAGCGTGTGCGAGGCGCAAGGCGTGAAAGGCACGCTGCTGCTTGCCGCCGAGGGGATCAACGGCACGATTGCAGGCTCGCGGAAGGGGATTGCTGCGGTGCTCGAATACATCCGCAGCCTGCCCGGGTGCGAGGCGCTGGAGGTCAAATTCTCGGGCGCGCAGGAGATGCCGTTCCACCGCATGAAGGTGCGCCTCAAACGCGAAATCGTGACCATGGGAGAGCCCGATATCGACCCGCGCGAACATGCCGGCACCTATGTCGATCCGGCGGAATGGAATGCGCTCATCGCCGATCCCGACACCATCGTGATCGATACCCGCAACGACTATGAAGTGGCCATCGGCCAGTTCGACGGTGCGATCGACCCGAAGACCGCCAGCTTCCGTGAATTTCCCGAATGGTTTCGCAGAGAGCGCGAGCGGCTCTTGGGCGAAGGCAAGCAGCCCAAGGTCGCCATGTATTGCACCGGCGGCATTCGCTGCGAGAAATCGACCGCATTCCTCAACAAGGAAGGCGTGTACGAGGTATATCACCTGAAAGGCGGCATCCTCAAATACCTCGAAGAAATCCCGCCAGAGCTGAGCATGTGGAGCGGCCAGTGCTTCGTTTTCGATGAGCGGGTGAGCGTGGGCCATGGCCTCGCGCAGGGGGAATATGGCCTCTGCCGCGCCTGCCGCCGTCCGGTTAGCACGGAAGATGCCGCGTCCGAGCTATACGAAGAAGGCGTCAGCTGCCCGGCCTGCCATGGCGAGCGCACCGAAGAACAGCGCGCCCGTTACCGCGAACGCCAGCGGCAGGAACGCCTTGCTGCCGAACGCGGTGAGGAGCACGTCGGACGTGAGGAGAATCCCGATGGCTGATCGCATACTCTACAGCTTCCGCCGCTGCCCCTATGCGATGCGCGCGCGCATGGCGCTGGTGGTGAGCAAGACGCGTTGCGAATTGCGCGAAGTAAAGCTGTCGGACAAGCCGCAGGCGATGCTCGACGTGTCGCCCAAAGCGACTGTGCCCGTGCTGATGCACAGCGACGGCAGGTTCCTGGAAGAAAGCCTCGACATAATGCGCTGGGCACTCGGCCACACCGATCCCGAAGGCTGGCTGGAGCGCGACGATCCGGAGCTGATCGCCGAGAATGACGGCCCGTTCAAACACGCGCTCGACCATTACAAATACCCGACCCGCTACAACGATTGCGACCCGCTGCCCCACCGCGCCCGCGGCGAGGAATTCCTGGCGAAGCTGGAAGCGCGGATCGCAGGGCAGGGCCAACTATGCGGCGAACAGCGCGGCGTTACAGACGTCGCGATTTTCCCCTTCATCCGCCAATTCGCCAATCACGACCGCAAATGGTTCGACGCGCTCGACCTGCCGCATGTGCAAAAATGGCTGGCGGGGCATTTAGAAAGCACCCTGTTCAAGACTGCAATGCAGCGCGAGAAACCATGGCAGGAGGGTGATGCGCCCATCGCCATGGCGATCTAAGTCTTAGTCGATCTTCATCACCCAGCCATGTGTGTCCTCGACCGTGCCGCGCTGGATGCCGACGAGTTTTTCGCGGATCGTGCCGGTCAGCTGGCCTGGGCCGCCTGAGCCAATGGTGAATTCGAAACCATCGCTCGCCACTTTGCCGACCGATGTCACTACGGCTGCCGTGCCGCAGGCCATCGTTTCGACGAGCTTGCCGCTTTCCGCATCGGCGCGCCACTGGTCGATGGAATACATCTCTTCGCTCACATCGAGGCCTTGCTCTCGCGCGAGAGTCAGGATGGAATCGCGGGTGATGCCGGGCAGGATCGTGCCGCGCAGGGGCGGGGTGATCATGCGGCCATCGTCGAACACGAAGAACAGGTTCATGCCGCCCAGCTCCTCGATCCACTTGCGCTCTGCCGCATCGAGGAACACGACCTGGTCGTGCCCCTTGGCGAAGGCCTCTCCGGTCGGGACGAGGCTGGCGGCGTAATTGCCGCCGCATTTGGCTTCACCCGTGCCGCCGGGGGCCGCGCGGGTGTAATCGCTCACCCACACCGAAACCGCGGGCGCGCCCGATTTGAAGTAATTCCCGGCGGGCGAAAGGATCACGACGAATTTGTATTGCTTGGCCGGACGCACTCCGAGGAATGCCTCGGTCGCGAACATAAAGGGCCGGATGTAGAGCGCGCCGCCCTCCACGCTGGGGAACCAGTCCTTGTCCGCCAGAACCACTTCCTTCACCGCTTCGACGAACAGGTCTTCTGGGAAGTCCGGCATGGCGAGGCGCGCAGCCGACTTGTTGAACCGCGCTGCATTCGCCTCAGGCCGGAACAGAGCCATGCTGCCATCCTGCAGCTTGTATGCCTTCATACCCTCGAAGATTTCCTGCGCGTAATGCAGCACCGATGCCGCCGGATCGAGGGCAATAGGGCCGCGAGGGCCAAGCGTGGGCGAATGCCAGCCTTTGCCCTCGTCGTAGTCCACCGTGATCATGTGGTCGGTGAACAGCGTGCCGAAACCGGGATTGGCGATAGCCTGATCGCGCGTGGCGCCGGGGGCAGGAGCGGGATGGGGAAGGCGTGTGAAATCCATGGGAGGGCGATTAGTGGGGAGCGTGAGTCGAGGCAAGGGTACCTGTCTTCACCATTCGCGCGCGCCGCACTTCGGACAGATCCTCAAGGCATAGGGCCAAAAGAAAATCGGTAGCGATCCGCTTTGGCCGCATAAGCCATGTCCGCAGCGACGAGGCATAAAAACAGTTACCCAGATCGCGATAGCAAGAACCAGAAGACCAGAGGCGGGTAAAATGACAAGTGGCCATTCCGTCGTGAGGGCGAATAGTCCGACCGGAAGCCAAAGAATTGCAAACCAAGGCGAATAGGGCAAGAGCCTGCGCATGTTCATACCTTAATCCGGGCCGCAAAAAATGAGAAGGCCAGCTTCACCTCGGTGAAACTGGCCTTCGCATGGTCAGCGGTCGTTACACCGCCAACGAAGCCTTACTCGGCGAAAAAAGCCTACCGAATATGCTCCGCACGGGTCGTTTCCGACCTCCCTGCTGAACCATGAGACATCGGATCACCTCCTTTCGCGCTTGAAAGCCAAGAGCCGCCTTTTCACCGGGGCCCAAGACCTGCGATCATCGCCGGTCTTGATACCTGTTGTGAATCGCCAGAGTCGGTAAAACAAGTCTTGAATTATCTTTTTTCACAGGGATAATTCGGCGCTTCCCTTCTTACCCCCTACAATCCTCCATCACCCGGGTGATTTCCGGATAGGCGGGGACGTAGATCGGCTGTGTGCCGGAGACATCCACGGCGAAACGGCCTTTGGAAAAGGCGATCGCATCGAGCAGGCTGTCATTGGGTGACAACTCCACCGTGATAAGCTGCGCGACGTCGTTTACCGGTGTGGCAGTCAGTGTGCGGTCCTGTGTTTCAGTGCGGATCAGCATATCGACCTGGCCGCTTGCTGCGCCGGAGCGCGCAATGCCGACGCGGCGCGTGGCCAGATCGCAACGGATGATTAGATCCACCGTATCGGGCGTGCGACCGGTGCCGAAGACGGCGAGCGTTTCCAGCGGCTCTGCCACGTAGGACCAGTCACCCGGCGTCTGCCGCTCATCCTGCCAAGCTTCCACGACCGGTACAGATTCCTGCGGCTGCGCGGCTGGAGGCGCGGCAACGGGTGCTGGCGTCTCGGCGGCTACTGGCGTGGACGGCGGGAGCGGGGTCGGTTCGGGCTCGGGCGCATTGCAGGCGGAAAGCGCCAGTGCGCAGATCAGGGCAGCACTCACCGGATAGGTACTTCTGACGGTGCGATCACCGCATCGGGTGTTTCCTGCGCTATTGGTGCGGCTGCCATTGGATTGCATCGATCGAGTACCCTGCGAATGCCCGGATGGGTGGGAAATTGGGAAGGCTGGCCCTGCGGAGAGGTCAGCATGAAGACACCCCCCTGATCGGCGAGCGACTGGATAATGGCAAGCCCTTGATTCACCTGCGCGGTCAGTTCGGGCAGCACGCCGCCCGATGGCAGCATGTCGATCCGCGCCGCTTCGCCGCCGGCATCAAGCCGCCATGCCTGCGGGCCACCCGCTGTAGCAGCGACCGATAGTGACACCGAGTTGTAAGTCGGATCGCATGTCACAGTGACCGAGGGTCGCTCTCCGGCCTCAGCATATTGCGCGCGCACGCCCATCGCATCCTCGCCGACGGTCCACGATCCGGGGACAAGTGCCGTGCCATCGGGCGCGACGGTTGCAGCTGCACCCGGTGTCAGCACGGGTGCGGGCGCTTCGGCCACGGCCTGCTCGGGCCCTCCCATCTCCGGTTCGGAATTGCATCCGGCGACCAGGATGGCGCACACGGTGATGCAGCAGAAATGCGCGGATTTGCGGCTGAGGTGCACTGGCGATTGAGCCCTTCGCGATAAAGAATCTGGCCTTGCGGCGTGGCTGGCACTATCGCTCACCCGCATGGCCGAAAGCAAGCCTTCACGCAGCCGGATCGATCAAATGCTTGTCGCTCGCGGCGAGGCGGAAAGCCGCACGCGGGCGCAGGCGCTGGTGATGGCGGGGCTGGTATTCGCCGGACCGCCGGGAAAGCTGCAGCGCATTGTAAAGTCCGGCCAGCAAGTGCCTGAAGAATGGTCGATAGAGGTGCGCGGGCGCGACCACCCCTGGGTGGGACGCGGCGGCATGAAGCTGGACCATGCGATCAAACATTTCGGTCTTGATGCGAGCGGCGCGGTGGCGATGGATATTGGCAGTTCGACCGGCGGGTTCACTCAGGTGCTTCTCCATCACGGGGCGGACCACGTCTTCGCGGTGGATGTCGGCACCAACCAGCTCGACTGGAAGCTGCGCCAAGATGATCGGATAACCGTCCTCGAACAGACCAATGCCCGCGCACTTACTCCGCAGCTGATCGATAGACCCTGCGATTGGGTGGTGTGCGATGCGAGCTTTATTGGCCTAGCAAAAGTGCTCGAAGTTCCCCTGCAGCTCGCCGCAACCGATGCGCGGGTGGTGGCACTGATCAAGCCGCAATTCGAAGTCGCCAAGCATGAAGTCGGCAAAGGCGGTATCGTGCGCGATTCTGCGCTGCATACCCGCGTATGCGATGAAGTCAGCCAATGGCTGGAGGAAAGTGGCTGGCGCATCGCGGGCCTCATTGAAAGCCCCATTACAGGCACGGAGGGCAATGTGGAATTCCTCGTGCACGCGGTGCGCGGTTCGTCTAGTTGATTGCGCAGACTGACCTGCCTGCGGACAGTTCGGCGCATGCTCCTTGCCCAAGCGGCGCTGGCTCGTCACAAACCTGCCTCAGACGAATCACTCGTGTCGGAGCCTGAATGAACCGCCTTGCCTCTCCCGCGCAATTGCGTGCCAGCCTGATCCGCTGGGCTCTGTTCCTCGTGCCGCTGACAATGCTGCTCGGCTTTCTCGCAGGCACGGTGGGCGGAGATGCGGACAGCGCGTGGTTCCAGTCGCTCGACAAGCCCGGTATTTTCCCGCCGCCCGCAACGTTCGGCATCGTCTGGACGGTCCTGTACGCGATGATGGGATTCGCCTTTGCGATGGTGTGCGCCGCATGGGGATCGCGCCTGCGCACCTGGGCGATCATCGCCTTTCTCGTGCAATTTGCGATCAACCTCACCTGGTCGCCGATTTTCTTCGGACAGCAGCAGATCGAGGCTGCGCTGTATGTGATTGTCGCGCTGGACGTGGCGCTAGTCGTGACCATCGTGCTGTTCTTCAAAGTGCGCAAATGGGCAGGGATTTTGCTGCTGCCGTATCTGGCGTGGGCCCTGTTCGCGACTGTGCTTAACTGGCAGTTCCTGCAATTGAACCCCGGTGCGGAGCCGATGGATGACACCGGCGCGGTGCAGACTTTTGAAATTTAGGTTGCGCGTTTAGCCCTAAAACCCCACATTCCGCCCATGCAAAGCGAAAACAAAATCATCGCCGATTTCGTCAAAGTTGCCAATTCCGCAGCGGGTACGCTTGCGGGAATGGGCCGTGAAGCGCGGGAGAATGCGCGTGAGAAGATGAAAGAGGCGATGGGCGGCATGGATTTTGTCTCCCGCGAAGAATTCGACGCGGTAAAAGACATGGCCGCGATGGCGCGCGAGAAGGTTGAAATCCTTGAAGCTCGCCTCGCCGCGCTGGAAGCCAAGAGCAAGTAAGCTCCACATCCTCCCAATACCGAGCTAGGTAGCGCTGATGCATATCCGCGCTCCCGCTATCCTCGTCGCCGCTCGCCAGCATGGTGAGACGGCGGTTGTCGCGCGTTTCCTGACGGAAGAATACGGACTGATCGCGGGCTATGTCGCCGGTGGACGGGGGCGGCAGTTGCGGCCTGTGGTCATTCCCGGCAATGCGGTGGACCTGCAGCTATCTGCCAAGTCCGACAGCCAATTGCCTTTCGCCAAGGTGGAACTGACCGCCAGCCGAGGACCGTGGCTGGCCGAGCCTCTGCCCGCTGCAGCGATCGGCTGGATCTGTGCGCTCACTGCCACGGCTTTGCCCGAACGCGAGCCTTATCCCACCTTGTTCGAAGCGCTGTCCGGCACGCTGGATGCGATCTGCCATGCGCCCTCGGCACGCGGTTGGGCTTCGGCACTGGTCGGGTATGAGGCGCTGCTGCTGCGCGAGCTCGGCTATGGCGGGGCAGGCGGCAGGCCTGAAGGTGAGCTTTCCGAGATCATAGAGATAATGGACGCGATGAGCGAGCCGCTCGACCACTACCTGCTTGCCGACCGGCGCGGCGATGTTATGGCGGCGCGCACACGACTGCGCGCCTTGCTGAAACGGATCGCCTGACATGAAAATCGCCCTGTTCCCCGGAGACGGCATAGGCCCTGAAATCATGGACGAGGCGCGGCGGGTTCTCGACGCGCTCGACCTGCCGGGGCTGGTTGTATTCGAAGGCGATGTCGGCGGCATCGCTTACAAGCGGCACGGCCATCCGCTGCCCGAAGAGACATTGACCATGGCGCGCGCTGCCGATGGTGTGCTGTTCGGCGCGGTGGGTGATCCCGAATGCGATAATCTCGAACGCCACCTTCGACCCGAGCAGGCGATCCTAGGCCTGCGCGCCGAACTCGGCCTGTTCGCCAATCTGCGGCCCGCCACGACCTTCGCGGGGCTCGAAGACATGTCCGCACTGAAACCCGAAATTGCCCGCGAAATCGATGTCCTGATCGTGCGTGAGCTCAATGGCGACGTCTATTTCGGCGAAAAGGGTATGCGCGAGACCGCGAACGGCGAGCGCGAGGGCTATGATCTCATGTCCTACGCGGAAAGCGAAGTCCGCCGCATCGCGCATGTCGCCTTTCGTGCCGCTCAGGGGCGCAAGCACAGGCTATGCAGCGTCGACAAGGCCAATGTGTTGGAAACGAGCCAGCTCTGGCGCGATGTGATTATCGAGACCGCCGCCGATTATCCGGAGATCGAGCTCAGCCATATGTATGTCGACAACGCCGCCATGCAACTCGTCAAAAAACCCGGCCAGTTCGATGTGATCGTCACCGGCAATCTCTTCGGCGATATATTGTCCGACCAGGCGAGCATGTGTGTCGGTTCGATCGGCCTCCTCGCCAGCGCGGCGCTGGGTGAGCGGCAGACCGAATTCGGGACTTTCGGCATGTACGAGCCGATCCACGGCAGCGCGCCGGATATCGCCGGGCAGGGCAAGGCCAATCCGATGGCGATGATTCTCTCGCTCGCGATGCTGCTGCGCCACTCGCTGGGGCGTGAGGACGATGCGGTGCGGGTCGAAAACGCCGTCGCAAAGGCGCTGGAAGATGGCGTACTCGGCGGCGATCTGGGTGGCCCTGCCGGAACACGAGAAATCGGCGATGCGGTGCTGGCGCGGCTGTAAATGCGCGGGCCGGTAACCTTATGGTTAACAATTCCCCGTAACCCGGGTGCATGAAGATGAGCCACGAACAGTTTCAACAGCAGATCGAAACCGCAGCCACGCTGGCGAAAGCGCAGAGCTTGCGCCCGCTCGAGCTGGCAATTGTGCTGCCGACGCTGAATGAAAAAGACAACATCGCACCGATGGTCGATCGGCTGGAAGAGGCCTTGGGCCCATCCGGCTGGGAAGCCGTGTTCGTGGACGACAATTCGCATGATGGCACCGCAGAGGAAGCGCGCCGTATCGGCCGCACCGATAGCCGTATTCGCGTGATCCAGCGCATCGGCCGCCGCGGGCTCGCCAGCGCCGCGATTGAAGGCATGTGCGCCACCGCCGCGCCCTATGTCGCGGTGATGGATGCCGATCACCAGCACGATCCCAAACTGCTCATCGATATGCTGGAAGCGGTCAAATCGGGCGAATATGATCTCGCCTATGCCAGCCGTTTTGCCGAAGGCGGCAATGCTGATGGCCTGTCATCGAAAGGCCGCGAAAGCGGCAGCCGTGTCGCCAACGCGCTCGCGCGGAAATTGACCGGCACCGAACTGACCGATGCCATGAGCGGGTTCTTTCTGCTGCGCACGGATCAGCTGCGGAAACAGGCTGGCAACCTTTCGGGCATAGGGTTCAAGATCATGCTCGACATTCTCGCGACCGCCGAGCCGCGTTTGAAAGTGAAGGAATTCCCCTTGAAGTTCGCAGAACGCCTCGCTGGGACAAGCAAACTCGATCACGGCGTGGTGCTCGATTTCGTCGGCGGCCTCGTCGAACGCTATTTCGGCCGCTGGGTGCCCACGCGCTTCGTGCTGTTCGGCATGGTCGGCGGGCTGGGCGTCTTCGTCCACATGGCGGTGCTCGCAGCGATTTATTGGCCTGAGACGATCGGCTTCGGCTGGGCGCAGGCCATCGCGACGATGGTGGCGATGACGTTCAATTTCTGGCTGAACAATTTGCTGACCTATCGCGACAAGAAATTGTCCGGCCCGGATAGCTTCTTCTGGGGCTGGCTGAAATTCTGCGGAGCCTGCTCCGTCGGCGCTTTCGCGAATGTCGCTGTGGCAACCGTGCTGGAGGACCAAGGCCTCGTCTGGTGGGGCGCCGCTCTGATCGGCGTGGTGATCGCGAGCGTGTGGAATTACGCCCTGTCGAGCAAGTTCGTCTGGGGGCGGTTTAGGTAGCGAGCGCGCCACCACTGTTCGTCATCCCAGCGAAAGCTGGGATCGCTACCTTCGAATAACAACGTCCATATCTCGTAGGTACTCCGTCACATACTCCAGAGCTTTCGCATCTCGCTCTCCTTCCGCACACATCTCACTCGCATCAAAGCAATTGTAGAATTCTTCAAAAACGAAACCCTCAAGCGCCTCGTCATCGAACCTCATGGTGCAAAGTGTGCTCCACAGCTTATTGGCAGCCCAGTCACAGAACTCCCACGAGAGAATCTGCATCGCATAGTCGAGAGCCAATTCTCTGGCGACGACTGCAAATGTAGCTTCCACCGAAAGATCGCCTGCTTTCGCCCACGCTTTGATATCTTCCGGTCGAGGCGAAAATCCGCCTTCACGGTACAATGCCAAGAGGTCGCCGAGTGCAGCTCTATATGCAGGCGTCGCTGGAAACTCCATCACCGCCACCCCTCCGTCCAAGCCCAGCGCAGGAAGTCCTGCGGATCATCGAGCGGCGAGGCGGTCAGAATCGGGAACCAGTAGGCGAAAAACGCCAGCGC
The DNA here is from genome assembly GCF_016019885.1 of Aurantiacibacter sediminis. Classification (GTDB taxonomy): domain Bacteria; phylum Pseudomonadota; class Alphaproteobacteria; order Sphingomonadales; family Sphingomonadaceae; genus Alteraurantiacibacter; species Alteraurantiacibacter sediminis. Next base: position 139,430 of record NZ_JAEANY010000002.1, read on the forward strand.
ACCCGCGACGATCACTCCCGGCACCAGCCGCTCACCGCGCTGCCATAGGCGTTCGACGCCCAGCGCCAGCGCGCCGCTGATAAACATGCCCGGCAGGAAATAGTGGAAGTAGAATTGCACCGCCTTGGGTGCGACGACCCATAGGGCCATGCTGACCACATAGAGCAGCACCAGCGCGAGCATGTCCTTGCGCCGCTCTCGCCAGCCTGCCCATGCGCACCAGCCCATCGCAATCAGGCCGAACCACATGGTCACCGGGTTGCCGATCAGCATCACCCCGCGCTGCGCGCCGTCGATACTCTCATAAAGATACCAGATCGCACGGCTGTTTGCCGCCCATTGCCACCACACGCTCTGATAGGGATGGGCCTCCAGCACCTGCGTTTGCAGGCCGAGCATGTTCTGGTGGAGATCGATAAGGCCGGTCGGATTGCCCGATGGCACGGTCCAGAACAGGAAAGGCCAGAAGGTAATGGCATAGATCGCCAGCGGCAGAACACCGAGCCAGATGGCCGCTTCCCACAGCGAAATGCCGGCCACCGGCCAGCCGCGCGTCGAGAGGATCAGGCGGCGGCGCTCAGCCTTCCAGCGAGAGGCGAGGAAGGCAAGGCCAGGCAACATCGCGATGGGAATCGCATTCCATTTGCTCGCCATGGCGCAGCCCAGCGCCACGCCGCAGAGGATCAGCCGCCAGCGGCCCGTCTCATTCTCCCGCACCGCGCCTGCAAACATCCACAAGGCAATCATCAGGAAGCTCACCATGAATACGTCCAGCATGGCGATGCGGGCATGGACGAAGAGCAGAAAATTGGTGCCGACGAAGAGGCCTGTCAGCAGGCTCGCCGCGCGAGTCTGGCTGGAGAACCACGCCGCGCGCATCGCAGCGAAGAGAGCTAACGCGCCGAACAACAGGCTCGGCAGCCGCCAGCCCCACGGATTGTCGCCGAACAGGGCAATCCCCAGTGCGATGATCTGCTTGGCGAGCGGAGGATGCTCGACATTGGTCGCGAGTTCCAGCTCCAACACAGCTCGCGCGGCGGGCAGGTAATGCACCTCGTCGAAATAGGGCGCGGTGGGGATGCCGAGCCTCACCAGCGCGAGGGCCGCAAACACCAGCGCAATCGCGATGTTGAGCGCTATCGGATCGCGCGGATGATCGGGAAGGTCGTGCATCGCTATGCCAGAGCGTTAATGCGGCAAAGGGCGAGAGGCAATTGGCAAACGCGCGCTGTCCCGATAACAGGCGAGCCCATGAAGAAACGCACCGGAACCGATCCCGCCACCACCGGCAAGTGGCGCGCTGCAACGCAGGCCGTGCGCGCAGGAACGCATCGCAGCGAGCATGGCGAGACGTCCGAAGCGCTCTACCTCACCAGCGGTTTCACCTATGATTCCGCAGAGGAAGTGGCCGCGCGCTTCGCGGGTGAAGCCGACGGGATGCAGTACTCCCGCTTCAAGAATCCCACCGTTGAGATGGCGCAGCAACGCATCGCCGCGATGGAAGGCGCAGAAGCGTGCCTGATGCAGGCGAGCGGCATGGCCGCGATGACCTCCTCGCTGCTGTGCATGCTGAGCCAGGGCGATCACGTCGTCGCAGGGCGCGCGGCCTTTGGTTCGTGCCGCTGGATCCTCGACAATGTACTCAACCGCTTCGGCATCACCCACACGGCGATCGACGGGACGGATAATGCAGCTTGGGAAGCCGCCGTGCAGCCCAACACCAAGGCGTTTTTCTTCGAGACTCCGGCGAACCCGACGATGGATCTGGTCGATCTGGAATTCGTGTGCGGCCTCGCGAAAGCCAAAGGCATTACCACGGTGGTCGACAATGCCTTTGCCACCAGCGTGCTGCAAAAGCCCATGAAGTTCGGCGCGGATGTAGTCGCCTATTCCGCCACGAAGCTGATGGACGGGCAGGGCCGCGTGATGGCGGGCGCTGTATGCTCCAGCCGCGAATGGATCGAAGAGTATCTCTCCCCGTTCCAGCGCAACACCGGCCCGATCGTCGCGCCGTTCAACGCATGGGTGGTGATGAAGGGGCTGGAAACGCTCCCCCTCCGCGCCCCCGCACAGAGCAAGAACGCGCTGCAGGTCGCGCAATTCCTCGAGGAAAAGGGCCTTCGCGTTCTCCACCCCGATCTCGCCAGCCATCCGCAGCACGCGCTTGCGCAAAAGCAGATGCTTGCCGCAGGGCCGATTTTCGCCTTTTTCACGCCAGATGGACAGGAACAGGCCATGGCCCTGTGCAACGCGCTGGAGCTGATCGACATCTCCAACAATATCGGCGATTCCAAAACGCTGATGTGCCACCCGGCCAGCACCACCCATTACAATATGGGCGCGGAAGGCCGCGCAGAGGCGGGCATTGCAGACGGCATGCTGCGCATCAATGTCGGCCTCGAAGACCCGCTCGACCTGATCGAGGACCTGGACCGGGCGCTGGGAAAGATCGGTCTCTAAGCCGCGCCGAAGGCCACGCGGCGCGGCCTTGACTTATCCCTGAAATATCGGTCACTTACCTGCAAGGGGAAGGGGGCTTTCATGATTTTCAGGACGTTTACGGGCATTTTTGGCGCATTGGTGTTGTCGTGCCAGCCTGCAATCGCGCAAGATACACAGGCGGCTAAACCCGGAAATTCAAATGCCGAAATCGCGGACAACGGGATGCCGGATGCCATCCCGCTATCGGCGTTTTCCTACAGCTCCGCTTTGGGCGGTGCGCAGCTTTCGCCGGACGGAAATCGGTTTGCCTATGCAGTCCTGCGCGGCGGCGACACCTATATCGAGGTGTACGATTCCGCGACCCTCCAACGCTATTTCCGATTGAACCTCGGGAATGATCAGGACTTCCGCTTTTTTCGCTGGGCCGGGAACGACAAGCTCCTGTTTTCCATGATCGGAACCTATCGCGGGCAGTATCGCTATTCGCGGCTGTTCTATTTCGACATTGAGCGACAGGTGCTGAACCCATTGGTTTCGGACCGGATGGCATTTGTCGGCGACAATATCATCCACTTGGACCCGGCCGGCAATTACCTGCTCACAAGCTTCGGCACATCCTGGGATGAACCGCCATCCGTTTGGCGCTTCGATTTGACGACCGACACTCCGCCGGAACCGGTGCGCGTCGAACAGCGGCAGCGCAGGGTAAGCTCCTGGGTAGCGGACGAAGCGGGCAATGTTCGTATCGGCGTGGGCTTCCACCGCCGTGGCCGCGTCCAGATGCACTATCGTGATGGGCTGGATGGTGAATGGGAGCGTGTGGCGCAAGCCCGTGTAGACGATGAAGAAAGTGGTCTCGATCTATGGGATTTCATGGGCCTGCGGTCGGATTCCGATACAGGCTATTCCATCGGCATCCCTGCAGGCGGCGAACGCGCCGCATTGATGGAGTTCGACTTCAGCACCGGCCAGCCGGGCGATATCGTTTTCGCATCGCCTGATGAAGATGTCGCTTCCGTCATCTTCGATGAGCAAAACAATCCCATCGCCGTGTCCTATCAGGGCGATGAGGCGCGGCGCGAATGGCTCGATCCCGCCATCCGCGACATGCGAGACCAATTGCTGACACGGCTTACGGGGCCGCGTGTCAGCATCCTCGATATTGCAGCCGATCGCTCACGGATGTTGGTGGTGGAACATGGCCCTGCCTATCCGGGCGCTCTCTATGTTTACACGCCGGCTGAGGACAGGCTGCAGCATTTTGCGGAATTTCGTCCGCAGATCGATCGCCGATCGCTCGCAGAGCCTCAGGCCATTCGCTACGATGCGCGCGATGGCACGCCCATTCACGGTTATCTGACATTGCCCGTGGGCCGCGAAGCGAGGGGACTACCGCTGATCGTGATGCCGCATGGCGGGCCTTACGGCGTTCGTGACACCGATAATTACGATGATCGCGTGCAGATGCTGGCCAATCGCGGATATGCGGTCGTGCAGCCGAATTTCCGCGGCTCCGGCGGCTATGGCACGTCTTTCATGGATCTTGGCTGGGGCCAGATCGGGCGACGCATGCAGGATGATCTCGATGATGCGGTGGCTCACTTGGTGGCCGAAGGTATCGCCGACCCGCAGCGCGTTTGCCTAGTCGGCAGTTCCTATGGCGGCTTTGCCGCTGTCTGGGGCGTAATCCGCAATCCGGAGATTTATCGCTGCGCTGCCAGCTGGGCAGGCGTCATGCATTTCGAACGGCAGCTCAATCACGATCGCGACTATCTCTTCGGCCAGAATGCACGAAGGTGGCGCGAGCGCGTGGACGGTGACCAGACCGATTTCGATCTCGATGATGTGTCGCCCGCCGTACAGGTTGAGCGACTGACGCGCCCTGTCCTGCTGGCGCATGGACAGCGGGACAATACGGTGCCTTTCTCACAATACCAATTGATGGTCGGGCGCGCAGAGCGTGCGGATGTTTTGCTCGAAACGCTCGCTCTCGAAGGGTCAGGGCATAATTTCTTCAGCCGCGCGGATGAGGAAACATACCACCGAACGCTGCTCGACTTTCTGGCAGAGCATAATCCGGCGGATTGATCCGCGTAGTTGGCACCTTGGGAAAACCGGGCCACCATCTTTCGCCAAAATGGGTTTTCAAACTTGCGGTTTTTGCTCGCACCCATAGTCTGGGCGCCGTCTGAGGAGAGGGTTTATATGAAGTTTGTCGCCGAGATGGCCGCCATGTTTGGCGCGGCTGTTCTTGCTATGCCCATAACTGCTGCCGCGCAGGATGAAGCTGCGCAGGCGCAGGCGAGCGCATCCGAAATTCCGCCGGAAATCCCGACTTCTGCCTTTGCTTCGCTTTCGATGCTGAGTGGCGCGCGGCTTTCGCCCGATGGCAGCATGATTGCGTTTACAACCATGCATCAGGGATCGCTGTATCTGACTATTTTCAATGCAGAAACGCTGCAATTCATGACCGGCGCTCGGATTGGGGACAAGGACAAATTCAATTGGTTCCGCTGGGTCGGCAACGATCACATCATTTTCTCCGTGCTCCTTTCGGATTCGCGGGAAACCTATTTCTTTTCGCGCATGATGGGGTTCGAGCTTTCGACCGAAGCCTTGCAGCCCGTCGGCCTGCGCCGGATGGCGTATAACGGCGACGAAATTATCCATATCGATCATGACAATGCCGCGGTCCTCGTGGCGATGCAGAATGGCTTGAACAATTACCCGGATGTCTATCGTTTCGATCTGAACACTCTCAGCGCTGGTGAGCCGGACGGCGTAATTGTCCAGCGGCGTGACGTGCCGATTGTCGACTGGATCACGGACGAGACTGGTGCCGTGCGTATGGGCGTAGGCCGGGCGAGGGGTGGGCGCTATTTCCTTCGCTATCGCGGCTCGGGTGAGGGCGGCTTCGACACGATTGCGGAAACACGCGCCGATGCCGAAAATGCTTTTGACTATTGGGATATCAGGGGCATGCGCGCTGGCAGCGACACTGCCTATGTGCTCGCTCGCCCGACAGGTGCGGATCGTAACGCATTGATGGAATTCGACCTTACCACGGGCACGCCGGGCGCAGTGGTTTTCCAGTCCGAGGATGCGGATGTCTCTTCGGTCTATTTCGATGATGCGGGCGAACCCATCGCTGTCGGATATTTAGGCGATGCATTCCGCCGCGATTGGATCGATCCCGACCTGCGCGATATGCGAGAGGCACTTGGCCGCGCCTTGCCAGGTAGCTGGGTGACGATACTCGACTGGTCTGAAGACCGCGAAAGGATGCTGATCCTGCAATCGGGCCCGGCAGATCCCGGCGCGCTTTACGTTTTCACACCCGGCGAAAACCATCTGCAGCTGTTTTCCGAATACCGCCCGCAAGTGCCCGCAGGCCTGCTCGTCGAGCCGACCGCTCTCCGCTACGACGCACGCGACGGCACATCGATCCATGCCTATCTCACCCTGCCACGCGGCCGCGCGCCGGAAGGCCTGCCGTTGATCGTGCACCCGCATGGCGGACCATACGGCATTCGCGATACCGATCGCTACAATGACATGGTGCAATTGCTGGCGAACCGCGGATACGCAGTCATCCAGCCAAACTTCCGCGGCTCCGGCGGCTTCGGCGAAGAGTTCGAATTGCTCGGCAACGGCCAGATCGGCCGCAAGATGCAGGATGATCTGGACGATGCCGTGGCTCATCTCGCGGCGGAAGGCATCGTCGATCCCAACCGTGTGTGCATGATCGGCTCCAGCTATGGTGGCTATGCGGCCATGTGGGGGGTGATCCGCAATCCGGAAATCTATCGCTGTGCAGTAAGTTTTGCCGGCGTGACCCATTTCGAACGGCAGCTGAATTACGACAGCGATTACCTCTTCGGTCGCAATCGCGGGCGCTGGTGGGACAGGGTCGATGGCGATCAGACCAATTTCGATCTCGACGATGTCTCGCCCGCGGTGCAAGTCGAACGGCTGACGCGGCCGCTGCTACTGGTGCATGGCGAGGAAGACGAGATCGTTCCCTTCAGCCAATATGAGCTGATGGTGAGCCGCGCCGAACGCGCCAATGTCGCAATTGAGACGCTGACTTTCGAGGAATCGGGCCACAACTTCACTTCCGAAGAGGACGAGCAGGCCTATTACGATGCCATCGTCGCTTTCTTGTCGGAGCATAATCCGGCGGATTGATCGGCATAAGGCGAGCTGGGAGGATTACCGCAGAAAGCCCCCTTGAGACTGCGCCGAAACGCGCTACCTTTTGGGGCATGACAGTTTCAGCCATCGAGTCCCTGTTCCAGCATGTCGCGATTACGCATGGCATCACCGTGCGCGTATCGGTCAATTTCATGCCCGAACAATCGCGCATCAGCGCAGGGCGCTGGTTCTGGGTCTACCACATCCGGATCGAGAATGGCCGCGAAGACAGCGTTCAGCTGAAAACGCGCCATTGGCGGATCACCGATGCCGAAGGCATGGTCAATATCGTCAGCGGCGATGGCGTGGTGGGCGAAACCCCGCATCTCGCGCCGGGGCAAACGCATGATTACGTGTCCGGCTGCGAGCTTTCGACCAATCACGGCTCGATGGAAGGGTTTTATACCTTTGAAGCCGAAGGCGGAGAGCCGGTAGAAGTCGCGATCCCGTTTTTCCCGCTCGCTGCCCCTGCTGAGGAAGCGAAGTAAATCCTTCTCCCTTGATGGGAGAAGGATACGGGAGCTTGGCGCATAGCGCCTAGCGGACCTTGGAAGAGGGTGATGGCGATGGGCTCTTCACCCTCTCCCGAGCTACGGTAGGCCAGCAAGCTGGCAACCTTCGCTAGCCCTCTCCCGTCGAGGGAGAGGGGCGCGATTTATCTTATGCGGCTCGGCGCAATCAGCACACTATTCGCGAGCAGCATATCCAGTCCATCGAGATACCCGCGAACCGTGGGATCATGCGCGAAACCGATCGCGAGGCCGCGACCGTTCGGCTGGGCGATCATGTATGGCTTGAACGCCATCTGGCGGCGGTTTTCATCCCAGACATAACCTGATGCGACCAGATCGTCGGGCCCGGCGTAGCGCACCACATTCACCCCGTCGGACAGGGTCAGCGGAGTGAGGATCAGCGATCCGTTTGCGAATACCGTGGGGGCCGATCCGTCGTAACCTGCGGCGAGGAAATTCTCGCCATCCACCACCGTGTTGAGCAATGCGCCGGGCAGGGTGTCGGGGCGGCGCGTCTGGTCGAGGATCGCTTCGCGGTAATCATCCGCATCCTCGAACGCCACGCCGGGAGCGCTGCTGCCGTCTGCCTCTTCTTCCTTCGGATCGCCGCCGAGCACGGTCTCGCGCTGCGTGGCGAAAAGTGCATCATCGCCGTTGGCAAAGCTGGCGAGCGAATTGCCGTAAGTCACCAGCACGCCGCCATTGTTCACGAAGCTGGCGATGGCAGAGCGGGCCGCAGAGGGCAGGCCGAAGCTGTCCGTCACCAGCACGACGTCGAATTCGCCAAGCTCTGCGCGCGCCACGTTGTCGACCCTGATCGGCGCGACGGGCAGGCCGAAGCGTTGCTCGATCACGTAGCGGCTCGCGCCCGCAGAGAGCGGCGAGATATTGCCGTCCCACAGCATCGCGATGCGCGGGGTCTGAAGCAGCACGAAGCTGTCACTGCCAAGATTGGGGCCGTCATCCACCCAGCTTGAGGCAAGCGGGCGGGTCTCTGCACCAATCTCGCGCGCCAGTTCCACCAGCGTGTCGAGCGAGCCACCATTTTCGGCCAGAGTGAACACCACCGATCCGCGCGGGAAAGTCTCACCGTTTACGGTAAAGGCCGTATCGGTTGAGCGGCCCCGCAGGCCAGCCTGCAGCGCGCGGGCGACAAGTTGCACCTGCCCGCTATCGGTCCATGGCACGGCGATGCCAAAAGCGCCCGAAGCGTCAGCGCGGTTCGGCAAAGGCGCATCAGCGCTTACCGCAACACCGCTCGCGGCAGAGCTGCATTCGGTGATGTCGAGCCCGCTCATCTGACCGACAGACCACGCGGTCGTGTCGTAAATCTCATGCGGCAAGTCGCTTGAGCGGCGATCTTCCTGCGCCTGGATGAAATCGGCAGGCAATTGCACATCGCGATCGAGCAAAGTGCGGATCAGGCGCGCGCTTGGCTGGCGCATGCTGATCGAAAGATAGCCCTCAGGATAGCTTCGCCCGCATGCGCTGGCAGGCCCGGCCACGCGGCCCACGGCAATGCCCTGATGCACGAGGCGGCGAGCGAGGCTTTCCGCATTCCAAGTGCGATCAGCCAAATCGATCACGAACCACCCGCTTCCCACTGCACCTGCTGCGGCGCTGCGGCGATATTCAGCGTAATCGCCTAGAAACAGATTGGCATTTCGCGCCACTGTCTCGGCCGTGGCCAGCGACGTGATGAAATTGTTACGGACGCCTTCGCCGTAGGTGAGGATTTCGCCATTATCGCGCTCCCACACCAGGCCGCGCGCGCTGCTCTGCTCGAACGTCATCGCAATCGCGCCGTTCAGCGTCGGCCACGTATCGCCATAGCCGGGATAAAAAGCGTCGAAGACTTCGCGCGTGTAATACGGCTCCCCAATCCGGTCCATCCACGCGGCCATGTTCCGGCCGAGCAAGCCCTGCCGCTCACGCTGGGCGGCGGTGATATAGGGATTGAAGGGGTCGGCGCTCGGCGGGAAGAAATAGGTGCTGTCGCCGCCCATTTCGTGACTGTCCACCAGCACGACCGGATTCCATGAACGCACCGCCGCCACCTTGCCGCGCGTTTCGGGCTGGGTGAGCGCGAACCAATCCCGGTTAAGGTCGAACAGATAATGATTGAAGCGACCGCCCGGCCAAGGCTGGTCATGCCCCGCCGTGTAGCGATTGCCCGATGGCGCAATGCCAAGCTGCGCGTAATAGGAATTGGTGAAGCGTGCGCGCCCGTCCGGGTTCTGGCTGGGATCGATAATCACAACGCTATTGGCAAGGATCGTATCGACCAGCTCATCACCTTGGGCTGCCAGCAAATGATACGCGACGACGAGGGACGAATCCACCGGGCTGATTTCATCGCCATGCACGCCGTAGGACAGCCAGGTGACCGGAAGACTGTCCGGCCCCGGTGCGCCGCCATCTGCAATGCGCTGCATTTCCGCCTGGATAGCATCGATGCGCTGCATGTTCGCAGCGCTGGTGATGATGGCATAGACCAGCGGGCGACCTTCCCAGCTGGTGGCATATTCCACAATCCGCATCCGATCCGGCGCAGCTTCCTCCAGCGCTTCCATATAGCGCAGCACCATTTCGGGCCGGGTGATCTGCTCACCGGAGCGATGGCCTGCCACCTCTTCCAAGGTCGGAATGCCGTCGTCGAAATTGCCTTCAAGGAAGCTTTGCGCCGCCGCGGGTGAAACCATCATGGCAATTGAAGCGAAAGCAGCAAGCAGCAGGCGAAACATGCGATTCTCCGATGGAGGGAAATTTGACAAAGGTCTGCGCACTTGCTCCCGCGCGGTCAAGCATCTTGCCGCAGCGCGCCATCATCCATAAAGCCCCGCCTTGGAAACAGAGATGAAACGCACACACCTTCCCCTGAACGCCCTGCGCGTATTCGATGCCGCCGCCCGGCATTTGAGCTTCACCCGCGCGGCAGACGAGCTGGCGGTGACGCCCGCTGCCGTGGGCCAACAGATCCGCGCGCTGGAAGATGTGCTGGGTGTGGTCCTTTTCCGCCGCACTTCAAGAGGCTTGGAGTTGACCGATGAAGCCGCCGCCGGTTTAGACTCCCTGCGCGACGGCTTTCTGAAATTCGAAGAAAGCGTGCAGGCGATGCAGGCCGGGCAAGCGAGCAGCAAATATTCGATCGCCGCCCCGCGCGAATTCTACGCCCAATGGCTAGCGCCCAAGCTCGCCGAATTCCGGCGCGAAAACCCGGATATCACCATCGTGCTGACATCGGATGAGAACGCCGATTTCACCGAGAGCAATCTGGATCTCGCCATAAGGCTGATCGATGGCCCGGGCGATCTGGAAGGTGTGCAACTGGTCGATGGCTGCAAGGTCGAGGTGAAAGCCCCCGGCGCGCCCGATAGCTGGATCAGCTGGCCCACCTATCCCGCGCCCGAAGGATCGGACGTGGTCCTCTCGGTCGGCAATGCGGGGCAAGTCCTCTCCTCTGCACTTGCCGGGATCGGCCATGCCTATCTTCCGCTGCCGCTAGTGGAAGACTGCATCGCCGAAGGAAAACTCGAAAGGGTCGGCCAACCGGCAGACTGCCGCCAGGCCTACTGGCTAGTCGCCCCGCGCCCGCAATGGCGACAGAAAAAGGTGAAAGCGCTGGTCGCGTTTCTGGTGAGCTGACCATCGCTTTCAAAATTCGCGATGCTTGTTCGGTTCGCGCGCACTTCTTACGTGTAGGATTACAACATGTCCTACTGGCCGCTCATCCTGATCGCCCTCGTCGTGCTGGGCCTCATCTACCGCAGCATTGCGCGGAGGCGAAAGCGAGCGCGGCTTCTTGTTACGCCGCTTACCGATGAACAGCGCACGGTAATCGACCGACTTGTCCCGATGCTGCGCCACTTGCCGGAAGAGCTGCGCCCGGCGCTTGAAGGCAGGATCAATCTCTTCCTCGATCAGATTACCTTCCATGGCAGCGGCGGGCTTGAGCTGAAGGAGCGGATGCGGCTGTCCATTGCGGCGCAGGCGTGCCTGTTGGTGGTCAACAGCCCGGTCTGGTTCGAAACGCTGCGCACCGTGCTGGTCTATCCGGCTGGCTTCGATACCGGGCGCGGCATGCATGATGGATACGTGGTGCATGAGCCTGCTTCTGCGACTTTGGGCGAAAGCTGGGACAGGGGGCCTGTCGTACTCTCTTGGGATGACGCGCTTCGCGGCGGGCTCGATCCGAATGACGGGCACAATGTCGTGATCCACGAATTCGCGCACCAGCTAGACGCGCTGACCGGCAACACCAATGGCATCCCGATCCTGCGTAAAGGGCAACGCTATGATCGGTGGGAGAAAGCCATGCTCGAAGCCTATGAAGGCCATGTCGAAAGGCTCGATCGCGGCGAGCAAACCTTGATCGATCCCTATGGCGCGACCAACCACCAGGAATTCTTCGCCGAGGCGACGGTGACCTTCTTTGAGAGGCCGCAAGCAATGCGGCGTGAGGAGCCTGCGCTCTACGAGCAATTGGCGGAGCTGTTTGCGCTCGACCCGGCAGAGTGGCGCTAAGGCAATTGCCTACATAGGGGGCAGAAGCTTTCAAGGGCCAGAGCCTTGGCAAAAGCGTGGAAAAGGCGCACGCCTTCAGTCTGCGATTGGGTGGTTTGCCGACCGTCCGGTTTCGGCAGGACATCCAGCGCGAGCCGCCATTGATTGGTGTCGCTGAGAATTGGTTGAACTGATCTACAGCCGTTGCTCGAACCAGCGGGCAACTTCTGCTCCTTCTCGATCTTCGATTAGGTCGATGAATCCTTGCAACTCGCTAATGTCTTCTGCGTGCGACCTGACAAGGAGCGCGTCCATAGCCTCCGTGCCGATGCGACGATGCAGGTCCCACAGAATGAGTGGCCCGCGAAAATAAAGGAGCGTCTCGCGCCCGTCGAACTCGCCTTCATCGCGCATGGAGCCTTCGATCGACCCTGAGACGCGCTGCATCTGTTCGAACTTCTCTCCGAGCCATTCATCGCCCCACACGGTCTGGGCGTATCTCTGCGCGACGTATTCCGCGAGGCTTTCGGTCATGAATTCGTCTGGCGTGCCCGCCGCGCCGGATATCCACCAGAAATGAGCGAGCTCGTGGGCGATGGTGAAGTCCTGTTCCTGCGGCGGCGCAACGCCGATGAAAAAATAGTCTCCGCCCGTCGCGTAGGCCATGCGGGACCGCGTGACCCCGATATCGGGATTTGCGTAGATGATCTTCACCTCGTCTCGAGCGCCGCGCGGCGGGCCGATAAGGTTTGTATAATAGGCATAGGCGTCCCGCGCCCTCGCCAGCATCTCGTCGGCGCGCGGTTCGCTGCCGAGCGTGTGGAGCCGCGCTTCCAGACCCGGCGCAAGCTGCCGTGCGGTGATGGTGTATCGGGGCGAGGCGGCGAAAGTGATGCGCCCCAGAATAGGTTTGCCCGGATCTACGATCCAGCGACCATTCGCGTCGCGCTCGATCTCACCGGGGCCGATGACCCGATACCCGTCAGGGACCTGCACGGAAATCCGCGATCGGAGCCGGTTTTCATCCCGCCAATAGGGATACCACAAAGTGCCGAGGCTAAGTTCCGTCCAGTCCTCGCTGATGAGGCCGCGTCCCCATTCGATGCTGTCATCCCTGATGAAGCCCGCGTAAGCGAGGTCGATCGTGACGCGCTGTCCTGCCTGCAGCGGCTGCGCAAATCGGAGCGTGACGCGCTGGGTATTCGGCATTTCGTATGTGCCGAGAACGATCGCCCCTTCCCTGCTCATCGTTGCAGGAACGCTGGGTTCGAACCGTTCGATTTCCAATCCGTTGTTGAGCATGAATGCCGCTTCGGTAGTCGGACCGTCTGCCACGATCTCGATAGTGCCGCGCACGGCGAGATGCTTCGACACCGGGGTGACGTCGACTTCGAGGTCATACAGATTGGCCAAATCGTCCGATATTGATTGCGAGGAAACCGGTCGGCTTGCGTCGGCTGCGCATCCCGATGAAGCGATCGCTAGGGATATTGCTGCCAGCCAACGCATGGTCTTTTTCCTTCAGGCAAGATACAAGCGATATCCGTGAGGGTTAGCTGAAGAGTTGGCAACCCGGCCGGCGCTTCGTCATCGCTATTGTCGACGAAAGGAGCAGCACATCTGACAAACGAGCGTCTGCTTCGAGCAAAAACTCAAGCCAAACCGAACGACTGCTATTGGGGTCGGAAGCTGACATTCGCCAAATCACCGCCTCACGGTAGCGCCCAAGCTTTGTCCGAGCTATTCGTGGCTCTCATGCTCACTCCCACCCTCACCACGCAGCGTTTCACCTGCCGCCAATTACGTGAAGGGGATGAGGACGCATTCTGGCCCGCTTTCTCCAGCGAGACGCATATGCGCTACTGGTCCTGCGCTCCATTCACCGACACAGCGGCGCTGCGCGATTATATGTTCGACGACAAGTGGGACGGGCGCACATGGATTGCCGAACCGAGGGAAGGCGGCGCGCCGGTGTTTCGCATGGTCGCCAGCTCTCCGCATGAGGCGGTCGCGGAGATTGGCTATATCATCGTGCCGGGCAATGAAGGGAAGGGGATTGCGCGGGAGTGCGTCTCTGCACTTATCACCCATCTTTTCCGGGCAGAGGGATACCATCGCATCTTCGCCGATGTCGATCCGCGCAACACGCCGTCCAATCGCTTGCTGGCAAGGCTCGGCTTCACGCGGGAGGCGCATCTTCGCCATGCGATAAAAACGCATATCGGCTGGTGCGACACGTGGTATTGGGGGCTGCTGTCAGATGAATGGGGCGAATAGGCCGGATTCAGAAAGTGTTATCTAGAAAGTGACGCGCGCGGGCGTTAGGCTTCGCGGCAACAACCACACAACGGGGGTAATTTCAATGCGATTCGGATTTCACAAGACCGCTCTGCTCATCGGCGCGGCGGCTATTATGGCGCCCGCCACAGCTTTCGCGCAGGCGCGCGATCTCGACAGCGCGCAGAGCGATGTGCGCGTCTTCCAGGGCACCGTCGACAGCGCAGAGGCGGTGTACGAAGTCAGCGTTCCAGCAGGCTCCGTCATGCAGATCGACGTGATGAGCACATCCGATCTCGATCCGATCGTGACTGTCACCGACACCGCCACGGGTGAGCAAATTGCAGAGGATGACGATGGGGGCGAGGGGCTCAACTCCCGCGTGCGCATACGTGGTGAGGACACCGGCCGCCGCATTTCCATCGCGGTCAACAGTTTCGATGCCAGCTGGGTGGGCGATGGTGAGACCTATGGCGGCAGCTTCGACCTGCGGCTGGAAACCAGCGAATATGTGCCTGTGGAAACCCGCACGGTGACCTATGGTGCGCGGGAGACGGGCCGTATCGATGGTGAGCCGAACCTGTTCGAAATTGCCGGCGTCGCTGGCCAGATGGTCGAGATCGCGCTGCTCGCAGGCGATGACCAGATGCTGGATCCGCTGCTCGAACTGCGCGATGCCTCGGGTGAAGTGATCGCTTACAATGACGATGGCGGGAACGGGCTGAACTCTTACATCGCCCATGTGTTCGAGGAAAGCGGCACCTACACCATCGCCGCCACCGGCTATAGCGAAAGCACGGGCGATTTCATCTTGCGCGTGCGTGACCAGCGCGAAGCCACTGCGCAATTGCCCCTGCAAGTTATCGGCTTTGCCGACCAGGCGAGCGGCGATCTTGCCTCTTCCTTCTCGGATGATCCGATGCGCCCGAGCTTCATCGATTACCAGCTGAGCGAAAGCGCGTTGGCAGCGATCCGCAGCGGCGATGGCGATGTGACGATCCGCATGAACGCTGTCGAAGGCGGCGATGCCGATTTCGGTGGCGACATTGATCCCTATCTCGAGGTCGGTTTCGACACCCCGCTCGGCTTTGCCATCGTGGCAACGGATGATGACGGATCGGGCACGCTCGATTCGATGCTCCCGCTCGATCTCGGCCTGCTGGCCGACAATCCGGAACTGCTCTCCATGCTGCGCATCCGCGCGAAGGGCCTCGGCGGTTCGAGCGGCGCCTACACGCTGGAGATTACCGAAGGGATGGAAGCGCGTGCAGAACCGATCGATTTCCCGGCTCCCGTGATGATCCCGCCGCCCGCGCCTCCCGCATCGGCAGATTAATTTAGCGATGGAATGACGAAAAGGGCGGGGTGAGATTGTTTGTTTCAAGATCGCCCATCCGGGCGATCGTCCTCGCTAGACGCGCTCCGCTCCGCTCCGCGCCCGCTGCGGGCGGCCGTTCGGCCTTGCGGGCTGGTCGCCCGTGCTCCGCGGAACCGTTTGACCGTTGTGCTGGGATCGGGCGCGAAGCGACCGACCGAGCGCACGGCGCGACCCGCAGGTGCCGCGCAGGCGGACGCAGCCCGCCGGAGCGAATAGCACCGAGGACGAAGCCGCGGATGCGGCTTCATGAAGAAATGAGCTTCTCCGCCGCCTCGCGCCGTTCGCGCATTTTGTCGAGCTTCGCGTTGAGGCTGGCGAGGACCTGCGGGCGGCGTGCGCGGGCTTCGGCGCGCAGTTCGGCCTTCACCTCCTCGCGGATGCGTTCGTAGAGCGGATGCCCCGGCACGACATTCGCCAGCGCGCCATTACTGCCATACCGATCCGCCCGGCGATTCTTCAGGAAGAACATCACCAGCGCCTCGTTATGACGCACTTCGGTGCCGAGCACCTTGCCCGAAGAGACGACCATCCGCTCCTCCCCCGCAATCGCCCGGGCGAGCGCGCAGTCCTCTAATCGGCTAACCCCGCGATCCACCGCCGCCTCCCAGGCCGCCGCAAACTCCTCCGCACCCGGCCGCTGGCGCAGCTTGTACAGCGCCTCAAGCGAAGCCCCGATATGCCGCGCCGCCTGCTTGACGATGCCGGTGGCCGCCAGATGCGCGATAAACGCACGCTGTCGGTCCGCCGTGATCGAATTCTTGCGCGGATGGGTGTGGGGGGCGGGGGTGAACCCGAGCAGAGGATCGTCCTCCGCAAGCGGCTCGGCAGCGGGTGCGGTGACGTAGGAAGTGGCTTGGGAGGGTGTTGCGCGAGTCATGCGATACGTTCCAGCAACGCACCCGAACTGTAGGAAAGCGTTTTCTATCCGGCGAAAGTCTCGGCGACCAAAGGCCGACGACAGCCCGCAACCGCGGGCGGCGCAGTAGGGCGGAACCCAAGAGAGCGGACGTGAACGCCGGCGCTTGAGGCTAAACAAACAAGCATGCGCGCGGATGAAGCGGGGGCTGGGGCTGTAGGAAAGGTGGACGTTCAGTGTGGTGGGGGAGGTTTAGCCTCCCCCTTACGGCGTTTCTCAGGACAACTTTCGCAGTATGTCTGGTGATCTAGTTCGCGCCTCTGATTGCTCAGAACCACACAGCCGCGCGCTTCACAATAGCGATCATGTTCTTGAATTTGTCCATATCCACCTCCGCATTTAGAGTTGGGCCGAAACCCAAGTTGATTTCACACAAGGTGATACCAAGCATAGACGCGAACCAAGACACGCCAGATTTTATGTGCTGCTTCCAGTTCTCCTTCGTCGAACTCTCGATCTCGAAATGGAGTTTGATGGGAGCATTTCAAGATCGTGCGCTACTAACTCTTCACTTGGTCTTTCCTTCTCGAAAGCCAATAGCCTCGTAGTACGGCGCCTACTTCTTGCTAGGCGGCGGCGGGGGTGGTTTTGGCGCTCTCGGGGCAGGCATGGTGCCGGTGCCTGGCTGCGGTCGCGGACTGTAGGCTGGGCTACGCGGCGACGGTGAAGCCCCGAATGTCCCATGGCCTGGTGGTTTCGGTGGCGAATTCGGGGAAGGTTTCTTGGTCATTTGCTCTCATCAGATTTACAGAAGCGAATACAAATATGGAGAGAAGGCTCACTGGGAAAGTCCATAAAGCTACAGCATTTAGTGCTTCGAGCCAAGAAGCGCGCGGCGGTTCTTCGTCATTTAGAGCCTGTCTTCTTGCATCAATCGCCTTTCTGGATTCAACGAAGCTGAGTGTGAGGGCAAGAAGTCCAAAGCAACTAGAAAGCCAAGCCATCACTACGAGCCAAAGAAGCGCCGCTGATCCCAATGGAAACAAGTCAGCGACGAATGATATAGAAGCTGCAAACAGAGCCGTATGAGCCAAACCAATAAATGAGTCCCGCTGGGCCTCATTTTGATTGTGTGCGGCGTCAAGGGAGGCAAGTTCCGCATCATACTCTTCTTTAGATCTTACTGGATCGGCCATTGCTCTCATCCTTCAGAAGGTAGAACTTATCTCTTACTCGCAGATAACTTCTGAGTGGCATCAATTACGATAATGTCGGAAGCTGGTTTGTCTAAACCTTCTCTGTAGGTCTTGATGGACTCTATCTGGGTAAGCTTTTTCCCAAGATCGCCGAAGTTCATAATCACGAAGATTCCGATCTCCGTTTGGGCTGCATTCTTGTAGATTTCCAATTGCCGCTCATACCCATGCTTTACCGAGCCGCCAGAACGCTTCATCTCGACAACTACTCTGCATTTGTAGCCGTTCGAAAATTTAAAATCGACAGGGCCACCGCCCATGTTCGCTTCTGGCGAGATATCGATATTGTTGGCTTTGCAGAATGAGTCAGCGATCGCGAAAAACAAAAGTTGGGCCGCCCTTTCCCTTTTGGGCTTCCCATCAATCCAAAGCTCTTCCCAGAGATTTCCATTTTCAACATGATGCTTGAAAACTTCTAGTGCATCAATTGCTACGGCTTTGACGGCCTGAGGTCCGGAGCTGAGATCAAAGTGTTTTGGAGACGTGATCCCAGAAAAGCCTCGAGCTAAGATGTCACGCATCTTATAGTAGCCAAGAGCATCGTCGTTGGGGTCGTAGTGAGAGTTGTACTCCTTCACCATCGCCAGAAATTCTTCAAACGCATCCTTGGACGAAAGTGCAAAATGGCGAATGGCTTCCTTTCGCTCTTCAACTGTCGCCATAGTCATGGCGTTGAAAAACTGGTTCACCTCGCCCCGATAAGCCGAGTTGTGATTGATCGAGTTTTCGATATCGCGAGGACTTCGCGCTATCGGCAATTCGCGGACTATATCTTGCGGCACAAGCAAGAGCGGTTTTTCGTCTCCTGAGCCATCTTTGTACATTGGCAATTTTATCTGAGGGCAAAGATCATTTTTTGCCATTGGCACACCGTGCGCAATACAAAAATCGTTGGTAATCTGGGCCAGAGCTGGTGTGATAACGTGCGTAGTGAAATCACTAATTGTATCTGGTCCAACATCTTCTTCGAAGAATGGCATTAGAGAAATCATCTCGGGGTCTCTTGAGCCCAGTCCGATCACCTCGGACGCAGTTCTCATTATCGCATTCTTAATCTTGGCAGGTCTTGAACTGCCTGATCTACCTGTCGTGCCATAGCCTAGACCATTGGCTGGCGGTTCGGACAGATCAATCATTGATCTAGCTCCTTTCCAAGGAGCGTCGTTAGGCGCTTTTGATAACGCTAATAGCCGAACGAATCTTGCGAAGTGGGCCTTGAACTCTTTCAATCCGTCGTCACTGATTTGTGGAAATGCCGATTTGCCAAGCAACAGCGGGTCAATAAACAGCGGAGTATCGACCTCAATAAACGGATCAATAAGCCCTGCAGCCTCCAACGTGCCGGCGGCAAGTCCAAACTGCGCCGAAAATAAATTTGGGTCGGAGATTTTTCCCATGCCGAATTCCTTGCTGATCGTTGGCGTTACCATGGCGCATATTTGACCTACACTATTCTTCGCTATTACAACTTCGTAATCTCCGCCATCACTGTCCCTTGACCCCCACCCGAATCCTCACTAAGTGCGCGCCCATCCGAGGCGTGCTCTGCATCGCCCCGGTCAGATAGAGCTGAACATTGCCGGTTACGTCCCGGGGCTCCTCGTTTTCGATGAGGGGCTCTTTTCTATTGCAGCGGAGACGCTGGGGGCAGCCGCCAAAGTAACCCGGTGCTCAAGCGCGTCGGGTGGAGCGTTTCAGGCTCGCGCGAATGGTCGCTTGGTCCGCACTTGCTGCGGGGCACACCTTCGCACGAACCCGATACATTCCATCCGGTGCCGGTAGCGCCATCAACGGGTGAAGGGCTGATCCCACCGTTTCCGCGTCCGCGCGGGCGGGCAGGGCGCTCCCCCAACCCACTAAACACGGTGAAGAGTATTTATGCCGACTATTAACCAGCTGGTGCGCAAGCCGCGCAAGCCGATTGTCAAGAAGAGCAAGTCTGCAGCCATGCAGTCCGCTCCGCAGAAGCGTGGTGTTTGCACCCGCGTCTACACGACGACCCCGAAGAAGCCGAACTCCGCTCTGCGTAAGGTGGCCAAGATCCGCCTGACCAACCAGCGCGAGATCATCGCCTACATCCCGGGCGAAGGCCACAACCTCCAGGAACACTCCGTGGTGCTGATCCGCGGCGGCCGTGTGCGCGACCTTCCCGGTGTGCGCTACCACGTGCTGCGCGGCGTGCTCGACACGCAGGGTGTGAAGGACCGCAAGCAGTCGCGCTCCAAGTATGGTGCAAAGCGGCCCAAATGATTTGGTGCGGTCAGGCATCCGCCTGACCTCGGTGCCGGCCCGTCTCGCGTTTTAGTCTCTTGGCCCAAACCACCCGAAGTCCAAGCCGGGTGGTTGGCCAAAGAAACGGAAACAATCGAAGACGGACCGACACAGGTTAGAGTTCAATCGCGGGGCCTGCACGCTCCTCCACCCGGACACCTTACGAAGGTATCCTCCTGGGTGGCCGGGTGGGGGAGTGGGCTGGCACCGCAAGGCGACCCGGATGGGGAGCCGCACTCCGAAGGAGTTAAGAAGAATGTCACGTCGTCGTCGTCCCGAGAAGCGGGAAATCCTGCCTGATCCCAAGTTCAAGGATCAGGTTCTGTCGAAGTTCATGAACAACCTCATGCTGGACGGTAAGAAGGCCGTTGCTGAGGGCATCGTGTACAGTGCGCTCGACACGGTTGAAGCCAAGGCCAAGACCGATCCGATTGCGCTGTTCCATGACGCGCTCAACAACATCAAGCCGCAGGTCGAGGTTCGCTCGCGCCGTGTGGGTGGTGCTACGTATCAGGTGCCGGTCGAGGTTCGCCCCGAGCGTGCCCAGGCGCTCGCCATTCGCTGGCTGATCGGTGCTGCCCGCGGCCGTGCCGAAACCACCATGAGCGCACGTCTCTCGGCTGAGCTGATGGATGCTGCCAACAACCGTGGCAACGCCGTCAAAAAGCGCGAAGATACGCACCGTATGGCCGACGCGAACCGCGCGTTCAGCCATTACCGCTGGTAACAGGCGGAACATTGCAGGCGGGCTGCCCGTTCTCTTCGGTGAGTGACGGGTGGCCGGCCTTCAAGCTGTCACATCTACGACTATATGGGGCGCGAGTTATTGTCCGCCCCCAACCCAAGGAATTGTAATATGGCCCGCGACTATCCGCTGGAGCGCTATCGCAATATCGGCATCATGGCGCACATCGATGCCGGTAAGACCACCACGACCGAGCGTATTCTCTACTACACCGGCAAGTCCTACAAGATCGGCGAAGTGCACGATGGTGCCGCGACGATGGACTGGATGGAGCAGGAGCAGGAGCGCGGGATCACGATTACGTCTGCTGCGACCACGACTTTCTGGACCGCCGAAGATCCGACGATGGACGTGATGTCCTCGCCCGAAGATCTGCGTGCGAACCAGCCCAAGCACCGCATCAACATCATCGACACGCCGGGCCACGTGGACTTCACCATCGAAGTCGAACGTTCGCTGCGCGTGCTTGACGGAGCTGTGGCAGTTTTCGACGGCGTGGCCGGAGTTGAGCCGCAGTCCGAAACCGTCTGGCGCCAGGCCGACAAGTACCGCGTCCCGCGTATGTGCTTCATCAACAAGTTGGACCGTACCGGTGCCGACTTCTACTACTGCGTGCAGTCGATCATCGACCGCCTCGGCGCAACGCCGCTGGTTTTGTATCTCCCGATCGGTGCCGAGAGCAATCTGCAGGGTGTTGTCGACCTCGTCGGCAACCGTGCGATTGTCTGGGACAATGAGCAGCTGGGTGCGACCTACTCGCATGAAGAGATCCCCGCTGATCTCGCAGACAAGGCTGCCGAGTATCGCGAGAAGCTGATCGAGACCGTCGTCGAACAGGACGACGATGTGATGGAAGCTTACCTCGAAGGTGATGTGCCCGATGTGGCGACGCTCAAGCGCCTTATCCGCAAGGGCACCATGGCGCGCGACTTCGTGCCGGTGCTGTGCGGCTCGGCGTTCAAGAACAAGGGTGTGCAGCCGCTGCTGGACGCTGTTGTCGATTACATGCCGTCGCCGGTCGATGTGGAAGCCATCAAGGGCGTCCTGCCGGGCGAAGATGCCAAGGAAGAAACCCGTCCGTCCTCGGATGACGAGCCCTTCGCGGCTCTCGCCTTTAAAATCATGAACGATCCGTTCGTCGGCTCGCTCACCTTTACCCGCATCTATTCGGGCAAGCTCTCCAAGGGCGCTGTCCTGAACTCGGTAAAGGACAAGAAGGAAAAGATCGGCCGCATGCTGCTGATGCACTCCAATAACCGTGAGGACATCGAAGAAGCATTCGCCGGCGACATCGTCGCAATCGCAGGTCTGAAGGAAACCACGACCGGTGATACGCTGTGCGATCCGTCCAACCCGATCATTCTCGAGCGGATGGAATTCCCAGATCCGGTTATCGAACTGTCGGTGGAGCCGAAGACCAAGGCCGACCAGGAAAAGATGGGCGTCGCGCTCAATCGCCTGGCTGCCGAAGATCCCAGCTTCCGCGTCAGCACCGATCACGAATCGGGCCAGACGATCATCAAGGGCATGGGCGAGCTTCACCTCGACATTCTCGTCGATCGTATGAAGCGCGAGTTCAAGGTCGAAGCAAACGTCGGTGCGCCGCAGGTGGCGTATCGCGAATCGCTCGCCCGTGAAATCGAAGTCGATTACACCCACAAGAAGCAGTCGGGTGGCTCGGGCCAGTTCGGCCGCGCCAAGATGGTCATGACCCCGGGTGAACGCGGTCAGGGCATCATTTTCGAAGACGAGATCAAGGGCGGTAACATTCCGCGCGAATATATCCCGTCGGTTGAAAAGGGCGTTCGCGAGCAGGCTGAAAGCGGCTATCTTGTCGGCTTCCCGATCATCGACTTCACCATCCGCCTGATCGACGGCGCCTATCACGACGTCGACTCCAGCACGGTGGCCTTCGAAATCACGGGTCGCGGTGCGATGCGTGAAGCGGCAGAACGCGGCGGCATCAAGCTGCTCGAGCCGATCATGAAGGTCGAAGTCGTCACTCCCGAGGATTACCTTGGCGACGTGATCGGCGACATGAACTCCCGCCGTGGCCAGATCCAGGGCACCGATAGCCGCGGCAACGCACAGGCTGTCGAGGCCTTCGTGCCGCTGGCCAATATGTTCGGCTACGTGAACGAGCTGCGTTCCTTCACCCAGGGACGCGCGCAGTACACCATGCAGTTCAGCCACTATGACGAAGTACCGGCAAGTGTGGCGCAAGAGGTCAAGGAGAAGCTTGCTTAAGACAGAGCAAGCGTTTAGGGGCGGCGCCTGATTCAACGGGTGCCGCTTCCCTCCCGGTGAAATTCAATTTTGACTAACAGAGGTTATTGAGAAAATGGCGAAGGAAAAATTTGAGCGGAACAAGCCGCACTGCAACATCGGCACCATCGGTCACGTCGACCACGGCAAGACCACGCTGACTGCTGCAATCACCAAGGTGATGGCTGAAACCTACGGCGGTGCTGCTGTCGATTTCGCAAACATCGACAAGGCTCCGGAAGAGCGCGAGCGTGGTATCACCATCTCTACCGCTCACGTGGAATACGAAACCGACGCGCGTCACTACGCGCATGTCGATTGCCCGGGCCACGCTGACTATGTGAAGAACATGATCACCGGTGCTGCGCAGATGGACGGCGCTATCCTGGTTGTGAACGCTGCTGACGGCCCGATGCCGCAGACCCGCGAGCACATCCTGCTTGCCCGTCAGGTCGGCGTTCCGGCTCTGGTTGTTTACATGAACAAGGTCGACCAGGTTGACGACGAGGAAATCCTCGAGCTCGTCGAACTGGAAGTTCGCGAACTGCTCAGCTCGTACGACTTCGACGGCGACAACATCGCCATCGTCAAGGGTTCGGCTCTGGCCGCTCTCGAAGGTCGTGACGACGAAATCGGCAAGAACTCGATCGTTGAGCTGATGAAGGCCGTTGACGAGCACATCCCGCAGCCGGATCGCCCGGTTGACCAGTCGTTCCTGATGCCGATCGAAGACGTGTTCTCGATTTCGGGTCGTGGTACGGTTGTGACCGGCCGTGTTGAAACCGGCGTTGTGAATGTCGGCGACGAAGTCGAAATCGTCGGCATCAAGGACACCACCAAGACGACCGTGACCGGCGTTGAAATGTTCCGCAAGCTGCTCGACTCGGGCCAGGCTGGCGACAACATCGGCGCCCTGATCCGCGGTGTTGGCCGTGAAGAAGTTGAGCGTGGCCAGGTTCTGGCGAAGCCGGGTTCCGTTACGCCGCACACCGAGTTCAGTGCAGAAGTCTACGTCCTTTCGAAGGACGAAGGTGGCCGTCACACGCCGTTCTTCGCCAACTACCGTCCGCAGTTCTACTTCCGTACGACTGACGTGACCGGCGAAGTGATCCTTCCCGAAGGCACCGAAATGGTGATGCCGGGCGACAACGTCACGATCAGCGTCAAGCTGATCGCTCCGATCGCTATGGACGAAGG
Organism: Aurantiacibacter sediminis; assembly: GCF_016019885.1. Lineage (GTDB taxonomy): Bacteria > Pseudomonadota > Alphaproteobacteria > Sphingomonadales > Sphingomonadaceae > Alteraurantiacibacter > Alteraurantiacibacter sediminis. The sequence goes on from NZ_JAEANY010000002.1 coordinate 163,326, forward strand.
TCTGCGCTTCGCAATCCGTGAAGGCGGTCGTACCGTCGGCTCGGGCGTGGTCGCCAAGATCAGCAAGTAATTCAGCCGCACCTTTTGGTGCAGCGAATTTGAAAAGTGGCCCGGTACTCATTTCGAGTGCCGGGCCCTTTTTTTGGAAGCGTATTTCCTGTTCATCCACACTGGTGAACGGTCTGACCATAAATCCCGGATTTCGGGGGTTGTCAGATGGGGGTGTCCCCCGTATATGCGCGCCAACAGAAAGAGATTCGTCTCTTTCGTAACGAATTTTACGGGAAGGCCGCCCGTTCCGGGAAACCGGGCACAGCGGGGCGGGCCTTTTTGTTTTGGGGTTTTGGCTTTCGGGCTTTGATCCTTTGGCTCTTTCGCATCGGTAGTTGGAATTATGGACGCTCAGAATATTCGCATTCGCCTCAAGGCCTTCGATCACCGCGTGCTCGACCAGGCAACTGGTGAGATCGCGGACACCGCCCGTCGTACGGGTGCTCTTATTCGTGGTCCCATTCCTCTTCCGACGCGCATTGAGAAGTTCACCGTGAACCGCGGCCCGCACATCGACAAGAAGTCGCGCGAGCAGTTCGAGGTGCGCACCTATAAGCGGCTGCTCGACATTGTGCAGCCTAACGCCCAGACCGTCGACGCGCTGATGAAGCTCGACCTGGCAGCTGGCGTGAACGTCGAAATCAAGTTGGCCTAAGCCGCAGATTTCGACCGGTCCTTCTGACGGGACCCTAAACGGTCAGAGAGATTAGGGGCTCCTACAGCCCCGCCATCCTTCGGGATCGGCAAGACATAGGGATACCGCCGGACGTTCCTTCGGGAATTTTGATCCGGGCCTGCGTCCCCCGTCTCGCTCTCGCAGCTCGCTGCCTGAGCAATTCAGCCCGGACGGGGCGACGTATCGACAATTCGGGCTGACATGCACCTGGGGGATGGGCCTCCATGTGCCTCTGTGAAGGAGTACGCGTGATGCGCACAGGCGTGATCGCAAAGAAAGTCGGGATGACCCGCCTGTTTCAGGAGGATGGACGTCACGTTCCCGTGACCGTTCTTTCGCTGGAAGGGTGCCAGGTCACTGGCAATCGCACTGCAGAGCGTGATGGATATTTCTCCGTCCAGCTCGGCGCGGGCGATGCCAAGCACAAGAATGTCAACAAGCCGCAGCGCGAAGCTTTCGCCAAGGCTGAAGTCGGCCTGAAGAAGAAGGTCGCCGAATTCCGTGTCGAGAATGAGGAAGGTCTCCTTCCTGTCGGCGCGACGATCACGGCGGATCACTTCATTGCTGGCCAGATGGTCGATGTCACGGGTCACACCGTGGGTAAGGGCTTTGCCGGCGCCATGAAGCGTTGGGGCTTCGGTGGTCTGCGCGCAACGCACGGCGTTTCCATCTCGCACCGTTCGCACGGTTCGACGGGTAACCGCCAGGATCCGGGCAAGGTCTTCAAGAACAAGAAGATGGCCGGTCACATGGGCGATCGTCAGCGTACGCAGCAGAACCTCGAGGTTGTGCGTACGGACTCCGAGCGTGGCCTTATTTTCGTGAAGGGCTCTGTCCCCGGTTCGAAGAATGGCTGGCTGCTGGTGAAGGACGCTGTGAAGCTGCCGCTTCCCGAGGGCGTTCCGTTCCCCGGCGCGATGCGTCGCAACGCTGATGAAACCGCTTCTGAAGATGCAGCTCCCGGCCTGGTCGAGAGCGGTGCAGAGCACGAAGTGAACCCCGAAGTCGATGTTGAGACCCAGAAGAAACTGGCGGCTCAGCAGGACGCGGGTGCAGGCACCGAAAGCGGCATTCCGCCGGCTGACGATGCCAACACCAAGAACGAGGAAGGCTAACGCCATGAAGGTGAAGGTCCAGAAAATCGACGGCAAGGCCGTGTCGGGCAAGGGCGCTGAGGTTGAACTCAACGACTCCGTGTTCGGTGTCGAGCCGCGTGCCGATATCCTGCACCGCGTTGTAACGTGGCAGCTGGAAAACCGTCGCGGTACCGCACGTCCGACGCGTGAGCGTTCAGACGTTGCCCGTACCGGTAAGAAGTTTGGCAAGCAGAAGGGTTCGGGTGGCGCACGTCACGGTGCCCGTTCGGCTCCGATCTTCATCGGCGGTGGTAAGGCTCACGGTGCACGCAAGCGTGACTTCGAGCAGTCGCTTAATAAGAAGATCCGCGCGCTCGGCCTCAAGATGGCTCTTTCGAGCAAGGCCAAGGACGGTCTCGTGATCGTTGACAGCCTTGACGTGAAGGATGCCAAGACCAAGGCGCTCAAAGGCCACTTCGACAAGAATGGCTGGAACGGCAAGGTTCTCGTGATTGACGGTGACGCAGTGACGGACAGCTTCAAGAAGGCTGCCGGTAACCTGCCGGGCGTCAATGTGATGCCGGCCGTTGGCGCGAACGTCTACGACATCCTCAACCACGACACGCTGGTCCTCACGACCGACGCTGTCGAAAAGCTGGAGGCGCGTTTCAATGGCTAAGAAGCAAGCAACCGATGCGCGTCACTACGACGTCATTCTCGCTCCGCACATCACCGAAAAGGCGACGTTGCTGAGCGAAAACAATGCCGTGGTCTTCAAGGTCGCGAACGATGCCACCAAGCCGCAGATCAAGGATGCGGTCGAGGCGCTGTTCGACGTGAAGGTTACCGGCGTGAACACGATCGTCATGAAGGGCAAGACCAAGCGCTGGCGCGGCAAGCCCTACAAGCGGTCCGATCAGAAAAAAGCGATCGTGACGCTGGCTGAAGGCCAGTCGATCGACATCACCGAAGGCGTGGGCTGATCCGATGGCACTGAAGAACTATAAACCGACAAGCCCGGCCCGTCGCGGCCTGGTCCTCGTCGACAAAACCGGCCTCCACAAGGGTGGTCCGGTCAAGTCGCTCACGCAGGGCAAGACCAAGACCGGTGGCCGTAACAACAAGGGCCATGTTACCTCGCGCGGCAAGGGCGGCGGTAACAAGCAGAAGTACCGCTTCATCGACTTCAAGCGTCGCAAGTGGGACGTTGAAGGCACTGTGGAACGGATCGAATACGATCCCAACCGCACCGCTTTCATCGCGCTCATCAAGTATGACGACGGTGAACTGGCCTATATCATCGCCCCGAACCGTCTCGCACCTGGTGACAAGGTTGTCGCCGGCGAGAAGACTGACACCAAGCCTGGCAACGCCATGCTTCTGGGTCAGATGCCGGTCGGCACCATCTGCCACAATGTGGAGATGAAGCCGGGCAAGGGTGGTCAGATCGCTCGTTCGGCAGGCACCTATGTGCAGCTGGTCGGTCGTGACCGCGGCATGGTCATCGTGCGCTTGAACAGTGGTGAGCAGCGTTACCTGCGCTCCGACTGCATGGGCACCGTTGGCGCCGTGTCGAACCCCGACAACCAGAACCAGAACCTGGGCAAGGCCGGTCGTCGCCGTCACATGGGCATCAAGCCGCTGACGCGTGGTGTCGCCAAAAACCCGGTCGACCACCCGCACGGTGGTGGTGAAGGCCGCACCAGCGGTGGCCGTCATCCGGTTACCCCGTGGGGCAAGCCGACCAAGGGCGCCCGTACCCGTAAGAACAAGCAGACCGACAAGATGATCATCCGGTCGCGTCACGCGAAGAAGAAGAGGTAAGAGACAATGGCACGTTCCGTCTGGAAAGGTCCGTTCGTCGATCTTCACCTGCTGAAGAAGGCGCAGGACGCGCAGGAAGCAAACAGCACGAAGCCGATCAAGACCTGGTCGCGTCGTTCTACGATCCTGCCGGATTTCGTTGGCCTGACGTTCAACGTCTACAACGGTCACAAGTTCATCCCCGTCTCGGTCAACGAGGAAATGGTCGGCCACAAGCTTGGTGAATTTGCGCCCACGCGCACGTTCCCGGGTCACGCTGCTGACAAGAAGGGTAAGCGATAATGGGCAAGGCAAAGTCTCCCCGTCGCGTTGGCGAAAACGAAGCAATGGCTGTCGGCACCACGATCCGTGGTTCGGCGCAAAAGCTGAACCTTGTTGCTGCGCTGATCCGCGGCAAGAAGGCAGAAGAGGCATTGAACATCCTCTCCTTCAGCAAGCGTGCCATGGCTCGTGACGCCAGCAAGGTTCTCGCATCGGCTATCGCCAATGCAGAAAACAACCACGATCTCGACGTGGACGCACTCGTCGTCGCTGAAGCCAGCGTCGGCAAGTCGATCACGATGAAGCGGTTCGCAACGCGCGGCCGTGGCAAGTCCACGCGCATCCTGAAGCCGTTCAGCCGGCTCCGGATCGTCGTGCGCGAGCAGGAGGAAGCGTAATGGGTCATAAGAGCAATCCGATTGGCCTGCGCCTGCAGATCAACCGTACCTGGGACAGCCGCTGGTACGCCGAAGGCGGCGACTATGCGAAGCTGCTCAAGGAAGACATCGAGATCCGCAAGCACATCACCACGAGCCTGCCGCAGGCAGCGATTTCAAAGGTGGTGATCGAGCGTCCGGCAAAGCTTTGCCGCGTTTCGATTTATGCTGCGCGCCCCGGCGTCATCATCGGCAAGAAGGGTGCAGACATTGAAAAGCTGCGCGCCAAGCTCGCCACGATGACGGACAGCGAAGTGAAGCTGAATATCGTCGAAATCCGCAAGCCGGAAATCGACGCCAAGCTCGTCGCTCAGGGCATCGCGGATCAGCTGGTTCGCCGTGTGGCGTTCCGCCGCGCGATGAAGCGCGCCATGCAGTCGGCCATGCGCCTTGGTGCTGAAGGCATCAAGATCATGTGTGGCGGCCGTCTTGGCGGTGCGGAAATCGCCCGTGTCGAACAGTACCGTGAAGGCCGTGTGCCGCTGCACACCCTGCGCGCCAACATCGATTATGCCGAAGCCGAAGCACTGACTGCTTATGGCATCATCGGCATCAAGGTGTGGGTCTTCAAAGGTGAAATCCTGGGTCACGATCCGACCTCGCAGGATCGCCTGATGATGGAATCGCAGACGTCCGGCGTCCGCCCGGCACGTTGAGGTGAGTAGATAACATGCTGCAACCGAAGAAAACCAAGTTTCGTAAAGCCTTCAAAGGCAAGATCCATGGCAATGCCAAGGGCGGAACCGAGCTGAATTTTGGCTCCTATGGCCTGAAGGCCCTGGAGCCGGAGCGTATTACTGCACGTCAGATCGAAGCTGCACGTCGTGCGATCACGCGCCACATCCGCCGTCAGGGCCGTCTGTGGATCCGCGTGTTCCCCGATGTTCCGGTGTCGAAGAAGCCTGCCGAAGTCCGTCAGGGTAAAGGTAAGGGTTCGGTCGAATTCTGGGCTGCTCGCGTAAAGCCGGGCCGCGTATTGTTCGAGCTTGATGGCGTTCCCGGCCCGCTGGCCGCCGAAGCCTTCAGCCGCGCTGCGATGAAGCTGCCGATCAAGACCAAGGTTATCGCCCGCCTGGGTGATACCTCGCACCTCGGAGGGAACAAGTAATGGCGAAGACAACGTCCACTATGGAAGACCTTCGTACGAAGACTGACGATCAGCTCGCAGAGCAGCTCGTCATGCTCAAGAAAGAGCAGTTCAACCTGCGTTTCCAGGCCGCGACCAACCAGCTCGAGGGTTCTGCCCGCGTGAAGGAAGTCCGCCGCCAGATCGCGCAGATCAAGACGCTTCAGGGCGAACGCGCCCGCGAAGCAGCAAAGGCTTAAGGAGCTTACGATGCCGAAGCGTATCCTGACCGGTATTGTCTCCTCCGACAAGACCGACAAGACCGTGACCGTGCTGGTCGAACGCCGCGTGAAGCACCCGCTTTACGGCAAGATCATCAAGCGTTCGAAGAAGTATCACGCGCACGACGAGAAGAACGAGTACGTCGTTGGTGACAAGGTTCGTATCGAGGAGACCAAACCGATCTCCAAGACGAAGACCTGGACGGTGAAGGACCGTCTCGTCGCCAGCAAGGGTCAGGCCATTGCCGCCGACCTCGACGTAGCCGAAGCAACGCCGACCGGCGCTCCTGAGGAGAAGAAAGCTCCGCAGAAGCCCGCCAAGGCGAAGAAGGAAGAAGCGACCACCGAGGACGCCGAAGCCTAAGTTAGCAATTCGTTTTCCGCATCAGCGGGAAGCAGACGTTAGGAACTGCCAGACTGGTTCTGGCAAGCCAATGAGAAGGAACCGGATCAATGATCCAGATGCAATCCAATCTCGACGTCGCAGACAATAGCGGCGCCAAGCGCGTCCAGTGCATCAAAGTGCTGGGTGGCTCGAAGCGTCGTACTGCGAGTGTCGGGGACGTGATCGTGGTTTCCGTGAAGGAAGCCCAGCCACGCGCCCGTGTCAAAAAGGGTGACGTTCACCGCGCGGTGATCGTGCGCACCCGCAAGGACGTTCGTCGTCCTGACGGCAGCGTGATCCGTTTTGACAGCAATGCTGCTGTCCTCGTGAACAAGACCGAGGAGCCGATCGGCACTCGTATCTTTGGCCCGGTTGTGCGTGAACTGCGCGGCAAGGGCTTCATGAAGATCATCTCGCTTGCTCCGGAGGTGCTGTGATGGCGTCCGCTAAGATCAAGAAGGGCGATACGGTCGTCGTGCTGTCCGGCAAGGACAAGGGTGTCACCGGCACCGTCCAGCAGGTCATGCCGAAAGAAGGCAAGGTTCTCGTGGAAGGCGTCAATGTGATGACCCGCCACCGCAAGCCGAGCCAGGCCAACCCGCAGGGTGGCATCGATCGCATTCCCGCTCCGCTGCACATCGCCAAGGTTGCGATTGCCGATCCTAAGGATGGCAAGCCCACCCGCGTCCGTTTCGAAGAAAAGGACGGCAAGAAGGTGCGCGTTGCTGTGAAGTCCGGGGAGACTATCGATGGCTGATTACACGCCTCGCCTTAAGCAGAAGTATAACGATGAAATCGTCAAGGCGATGACCGACAAGTTCGGTTATAAAAATCACCTTGAAGTTCCGAAGCTGGAAAAGATCACGCTCAACATGGGTGTGGGCGAAGCCAGCCAGGATAAGAAGAAAGTCCAGACTGCTGCTGCGGAAATGGAAAAGATCGCTGGCCAGAAGCCGGTGATCACCAAGGCCAAGAAGTCGATCGCCCAGTTCAAGCTGCGCGACGGCATGCCGATCGGTTGCAAGGTGAACCTGCGCCGTGACCGCATGTATGAATTCCTGGACCGTCTTGTGACCATCGCGATGCCGCGTATTCGCGATTTCCGTGGTCTCAATGCAAAGTCGTTTGATGGCAATGGCAACTACGCCATGGGCATTAAAGAGCAGATCATCTTTCCGGAGATCAGCTACGACCAGATCGACACGGTGCGTGGCATGGACGTGATCGTCACCACCACCGCCAAGACCGATGAAGAAGCACGCGAACTGCTGCGTCTCTTCGGTTTCCCGTTCCCGGCTGAAAAGGCCGATGAAGAAAAGGAAGCGGCGTAAGCCGCTGCAGGAGAGCTTAAGTCCAATGGCGAAACTGAGTTCCATCAACAAGAACGAGAAGCGTAAGGCTCTCGTCAAGAAGTATGCTGGCAAATATGCCAAGCTGAAGGCAATCGCAGACGATGAATCGCTCGACGATTCAGAGCGTCTGATCGCGCGCCTGAAGATGGCTGAACTGCCCCGCAATGCGAACCCGACGCGCGTTCGCAACCGCTGCAACACCACCGGCCGTCCGCGCGGCTATTACCGCAAGTTCGGGCTTAACCGCATCGAGCTCCGCGATCTGGCCAACAAGGGCCTGATCCCGGGTGTGACCAAGTCGAGCTGGTGAGGAATTAGACAATGGCTATGACCGATCCCCTGGGTGATATGCTCACCCGCATCCGCAACGGCCAGCAGGCAAAGAAGGACTCCGTCCTCTCGCCCGCCAGCAAGCTGCGTGCAAACGTTCTCGAAGTGCTCCAGCGCGAAGGCTACATCCGTGGCTACAGCGAAGATGCTTCGGGCAAGCACCCCGCCCTGCGGATTGAACTGAAGTATTTCGAGGGCGAGCCTGCAATCAAGCACATCGCCCGCGTCTCCAAGCCGGGTCGCCGGGTCTATTCGGGTTCGAAAGAGCTTCCGACTATCCGCAACGGCCTTGGCATCACCATCGTCTCGACGCCGAAGGGCGTGCTTTCGGATATCGAAGCACGCAACGATAATGTCGGCGGCGAAGTGCTTGCGGAGGTGTTCTGATGAGCCGCATTGGCAAAAAGCCGGTGGCGCTTCCCAGCGGAGTGACCGCCAAGACCGAAAACGGCGTGCTGAGCGTTAAGGGCCCCAAGGGCGAGCTTAGCATGAGCCAGTTCGACCTGATCGAATACAAGATCGAAGACGGCGAAATCCAGGTCAACCCGATCAACAAGACGCAGAAGGCGCGTCAGTTCTGGGGCATGCAGCGCACGCTCGTTCAGAACCTGGTCGACGGTGTGACCGAAGGATTCACCAAGGTGCTGGAAATCAACGGCGTTGGTTACCGTGCGCAGGCCCAGGGCAAGAAGCTCAAGCTTCAGCTAGGCTTCTCGCACGACATCGACCTCGATGTTCCGGAAGGCATTGACGTCAAGACCCCCGATCAGACCACGGTCGAGATTTCGGGTATCGATAAGCAGAAGGTCGGTCAGTTCGCTGCCGAGATCCGCGAATGGCGCAAGCCTGAGCCTTACAAGGGCAAGGGTGTGAAGTATCGCGGCGAGTACATCTTCCGCAAGGAAGGGAAGAAGAAGTAAGATGGCAAAGCTCTCTCTCTTTGAACGTCGTCGCCGCCGCGTGCGGACCGCGCTTCGCAAGCGTTCGGGCGACAAGCCGCGTTTGTCCGTGCACCGCACCGGCAAGCACATCTATGCGCAGATCATCGATGACAAGGACGGCAAGACCGTCGCCGCAGCAAATACGCTGGGCGAGAAGTCTTCGGGCGCCAATGTCGATGCCGCTGCCAAGGTGGGCAAGGACATCGCCGCCGCCGCCAAGAAGGCTGGCGTGACCACTGTCGTGTTTGATCGCGGCGGGTTCCTGTTCCATGGCCGCGTGAAAGCGCTGGCCGATGCCGCTCGCGAAGGCGGGCTGGAGTTCTGATGATGGCTGACGAAACCAAAAACGAAGAAACCAAGGCGGACACCGTCAAGGAAACGCCGGAAGTGGCCGCTGCTAAGGCCGCTGCCCAGGTGCAAGAAAACATCGACGGCTCGACCCCGACGCCTAGCGTTACGGGTGAAAGCGAAGCTGCTGCCAACCAGTCGGCTGCGCAGGGCGCAGAAGGCCGTCCGCGTCAGCGCGGTGGTCGCGACAACAACCGCGGCGGTGGCCGTGACGGTGGTCGTGGTCGTGGTCGCGGTCGTGACGATCGCCGTGGCGGTCGCGGCGATGATGATGGCGAAGAGCTGATTGAAAAGCTCGTCCACATCAACCGCGTTGCCAAGGTGGTGAAGGGCGGTAAGCGCTTCGGTTTTGCTGCACTGGTTGTGGTTGGTGACGGCAAGGGCCGCGTCGGCTTCGGCCACGGCAAGGCGCGCGAAGTGCCGGAAGCCATTAACAAGGCGACTGCTGCTGCAAAGAAGAAAATGATCCGCGTTCCGCTGAAGGAAGGCCGCACGCTTCACCATGATGGCAAGGGCCACTTTGGCGCAGGCCGCGTGGTCGTTCGCTCGGCACCTCCGGGTACCGGTATCATCGCCGGTGGTCCGATGCGTGCCGTGTTCGAAGCGCTTGGCGTGGCAGACGTGGTGACCAAGTCGGTCGGTACGTCCAACCCCTACAACATGATCCGCGCCACATTCGATGGCCTGACCAACCAGTCTTCTCCGAAGGCTGTGGCTCAGCGTCGCGGCAAGAAGGTTGCAGACCTTCTCGGCCGTGGTGGTGCGAGCGAAGCCGAGGCCCAGGCCGACGCTGAAGCTATCGCGGAGTAATTCAGATGGCTGACAAGAAAACAATCAAGATCAAGCAGATCGGTTCGCCGATCCGCCGTCCTGAAAACCAGCGCAAGATCCTGATCGGCCTCGGGCTGAACAAGATGCACAAGGTTGTCGAACTGCAGGACACCCCGGAAGTGCGCGGCGCCATTAAGAAGGTGCCGCACATGGTGGAGATCGTTGAGGGCTAACGCCTTCAACCTCCGCAAAACAATTTGACGGTGGTGGTCCGCTCGGTTAGCGGGCAATTCCTTTTTATCAGCGCGAAAACAGCGAAAGCGAGTGCATATTATGAAACTGAATGAAATCCGCGACAACAAAGGCGCCCGCCAGGACCGTACCCGCGTCGGACGCGGCATCGGCTCGGGCAAGGGCAAGACCGGTGGCCGTGGTCAGAAGGGCCAGAAGAGCCGTTCGGGCGTTGCCATCAAGGGCTTCGAAGGCGGCCAGATGCCGCTCCACATGCGCCTTCCGAAGCGCGGCTTCAACAATCCGTTCGGCAAGGAGTATGCCGAAGTGAACCTTGGCCAGGTGCAGCGCCTTGTCGACGACAAAAAGCTCGATGCCAAGGGCACGATCGATCACGAAGCCCTGAAGGCTGCTGGCGTTGCGCGCGGTGGCAAGGACGGCGTTCGTCTGCTGGGCAAGGGTGAATTCTCTGCCAAGCTGACTTTCAAGGTTGCCGGTGCATCCAAGGGTGCTGTCGCCGCAGTCGAAAAGGCTGGCGGCAAGGTCGAAGTGATCGACAAGGGCAAGCCCGAGCACGAAAAGAAGGCCGAGCGTCGCGAGGCCAACAAGGCTAAGAAAGCCGGATAAATTCGAAATTTGGGAAGCGCGGGTTCGACATCGGGCCTGCGCGTCCCTATCTAGCCTTCCTGAGCCGGGAGGGACCGGCGTCTTGACCAGGATCTGAAAGATTTCTCATGGCTTCACGCGCCGATAATATCGCAAGCTCGCTCAGCTTCTCCAATTTCTCGAAAGCGACCGAGCTCAAGCAGCGCATCTGGTTCACCATCGGTGCACTGATCGTTTTCCGTTTCCTCAGCTTCGTGCCGCTTCCCGGCGTGAATCCGATGATTCTGGAGACCCTTTACGATCAGACGCGCGGCGGCATTCTCGACATGTTCAACATGTTCTCCGGCGGATCGCTGGAGCGTATGAGCCTCATCGCGCTTGGTGTGATGCCGTATATTACGGCCTCGATCGTCGTGCAGCTCGCATCCTCGCTTCACCCCAGCCTGATGGCGTTGAAGAAGGAAGGCGAAGCTGGGCGCAAGAAGCTCAACCAGTACACCCGTTACGGTACAGTTTTCCTGTGCGCGATCCAGGGCTGGTTCCTCGCTTCCGGCCTCGAAGCCTACGGCGCGCAAAGCGGCCTGCAGGCTGTCGTAAACCCCGGCATCATGTTCAAGGTCGTGGCTGTCATCAACCTTGTCGGCGGCACCATGTTCTTGCTGTGGCTGGGTGAGCAGATCACCGCGCGCGGCATCGGCAATGGCGTTTCGCTTATCATCATGGCGGGCATCGTTGCCCAGTTCCCGACCTTTACGGCTAACCTTTTCGAAGGTGGCCGTTCGGGCTCCATCAGCAGCGGGCTCATCGTCGGCCTTGTGATCATGTTGATCATCTTGATCCTAGTGATCTGTTTCTTCGAGCGTGCACAGCGCCGCCTGCTGATCCAGTATCCCAAGCGCGCCACGCAGCGCGGCGGGATGCAGGCAGACCGTTCGCACCTGCCTCTGAAGCTCAACACTGCCGGTGTGATTCCGCCGATCTTCGCTAGCTCGCTGCTGCTGCTGCCGCTAACGATCACGCAGTTTGCCGGTAACTCGATCGACACGACCAGCACCGGTGGCAGCATCATCCAGACGCTGAACCAGTACCTGGCGCATGGGCAGCCGCTCTACATGCTGCTGTACGGTCTTGGGATCATCTTCTTCTGCTTCTTCTACACCGCTGTCGTCTTCAATCCGGAAGACACCGCTGAGAACCTCAAGAAGCAGGGTGGCTTTATTCCTGGCATCCGCCCGGGCAAGCGCACCGCCGATTATCTCGACTATGTGCTCAGCCGCATCACCGTGGTCGGCGCGATCTACCTGACCGCAGTCTGCGTTATTCCCGAATGGGGTATCGCCCAGACCGGCCTGCCGCTGTTCCTTGGCGGTACCAGCCTGCTGATTGTGGTGAACGTTACGGTCGATACGATCAGCCAGATCCAGTCCCACCTTCTTGCCCACCAATATGGTGATCTCATCAAAAAGGCTAAGTTGAAGGGACGGATGCGCTAGGCTAGCCCTGTTCGTCCAAGCAACAGGGATTCGCTCAGCCATATGAACATCATCCTTCTCGGCCCTCCGGGTGCTGGCAAAGGCACGCAGGCTAACCTGCTCGTTGACAACCACGGCATGCGCCAGCTCTCCACCGGAGACATGCTGCGCGCCGCAGTCAAAGCGCAAACGCCGGTTGGCCTCGAAGCCAAGGCTGTGATGGAGCGCGGTGAGCTGGTGTCGGACGAAATCGTCTCGGCGCTTATCGATGCCGAGCTGAACGCTATGGATGCGGAGACTGGCGCTATTTTCGATGGCTTCCCGCGCACCGCACCGCAGGCGGCGATGCTGGAAGAGATTCTCGCCAAGCACGATCGCAAGCTCGATCTGGTAGTCGAACTCGTCGTCGATGAAGATGCTCTGGTCGACCGCGTCACCGGTCGTTACACATGCGCCAATTGCGGTGAGGGCTATCACGATCGCCACAAGCAGCCTGCCGTCGAGGGCGTGTGCGACAAATGCGGCTCAACCGAATTCAAGCGGCGCAAGGACGATACTGAAGAGACCGTGCGCATGCGCATGAAGGAATATCGCGCCAAGACCGCGCCGATCTTGCCGGTCTATGAACCGCGCGGCATCGTACACCGGGTGGACGGCATGGCGTCGATCGACGAAGTGACCTCTGCCATAGAGAAGGTCTTGGCTTCGGCCTGATCCTGCGGCTATCCCTCTCTCGCACCACGCGGGAGGGATTTTATGTATCGTACCGGTCTACTTTTGGCTGCCGCAGCTTTCGCCGTCGCGCCTGCCAGCGCCTCGGCCGAAATCATCGAAAGCGAGAATGGCGGCTTTGCAAGCAGGCATAGCGTTGTGGTTGCTGCGAGCAGGGCGGATGTCTGGCGCGAATTGGTCCATCCGGAAAACTGGTGGACGCACACATGGTCGAACGATGCACATAATCTGCACCTCGATGCGCGAGCCGGTGGATGCTTTTGTGAAGCTCTGCCGCCGACAGATGGCTGGGCCGCTGGTTCGGTCGAGCACATGCGCGTGGTGATGGTGATGCCGGGCTCGCTCTTGCGTATGTCCGGATCGCTCGGGCCATTGCAGGCGGAAGGCCTCACCGGAACGCTCACCGTCACTTTGGCGGAGGAAAGCGAGGGCACGCGGATTACCTGGGATTACATTACCGGCGGACAGGCGCGCTTCCCGGTCGAGGAATTTGGGCCGATTGTCGATGGTGTGCAGGCGGAATTTCTGGGCGGTCTTGTCGCGCGGTTGGGGGACGAAACTGTCTCTGCAGCAAGCGAAAGTTAACGCCAATTTTGACTAGCGCGCGGCGCGGCGCTATAGACTGTATCACAACACGGGAAGACCGGAACGGGCTGCGGATGCCGCAGGCTCGCTTTCGCCTGTTGACGTAGAGGGGGAATCACCCTATCTGCGCCCTTCATTCGTTCAATTATCACAGATTTGTGTGCTTTGCCGTGCGCGCTGCGTCCGCCGGGCTCCCGCTTTGAAGATGATAGGGCGAGAATGAAAGCTATGAGATAGAGGCAGCTCAAGACCTTGCAGGACTTGAAAAATCCTCTGTGGAGCATGGAGATTTAAGTGGCTCGTATTGCCGGGGTAAATATCCCCACAAATAAGCGTGTGATCATCGCGCTCACCTATATTCACGGAATCGGTTCGACATCTGCGAAGAAGATCGTCGACAAGATCGGTATCGATCACGCGACCCGTGTGCAGGACCTTACCGATCAGGAAGTCCTGCAGATTCGCGAAACCATCGATGCTGATTACACGGTGGAAGGCGACCTTCGTCGTAACACCGCGATGAACATCAAGCGTCTGATGGACCTGCGGTCCTATCGCGGCCTGCGTCACCGTAACGGTCTTCCCGTTCGCGGTCAGCGCACCCACACCAACGCCCGCACCCGCAAGGGCAAGGCCAAGCCGATCGCCGGCAAGAAGAAGTAAGCTGCGGGTCTAGACCCACAGGCTTTTTCCTTCTTTCGAGATACGAGGAACAGAGAAAATGGCACGCGAACCAGGCCGAGTAAGGCGCCGCGACAAAAAGAACATTTCAAGCGGTGTTGCGCACGTCAACGCCAGCTTCAACAACACCATGATCACCATCACCGATGCGCAGGGCAATGCAATCAGCTGGTCCAGCGCGGGCATGATGGGCTTCAAGGGCAGCCGCAAGTCCACTCCGTATGCAGCACAGGTTGCAGCGGACGATGCCGGAAAGAAAGCCGCCGAACACGGCGTGCGTACCCTCGAAGTCGAGATCAAGGGTCCGGGTTCGGGCCGCGAAAGCGCGCTTCGTGCCCTGCAGGCGGTGGGTTTCACCATCACCTCGATCCGTGACGTGACGCCGATCCCGCATAACGGTGTGCGGCCGTCCAAGCGTCGCCGCGTCTGATCGAAGCCTGCCGCGGGGCACCTGCCTCGCAAACACAGTCATCGCATCGGCCGCGGCGGTTCAACCACCCCGCGGCTTTTGCGCAACCTAGATACCTTAGGGGAAGTCCATGTCCGTCAATACGAAGAACTGGCAGGAACTGAAGAAGCCCAACACGCTCGACATCAAGGAAGGCGCCGACAAGAAGCGTAAAGCTACTTTCGTTGCTGAGCCGCTTGAGCGTGGTTATGGCCTGACACTCGGCAACGCCCTGCGCCGTGTGCTCCTGTCCAGCCTTCAGGGTGCCGCGATCACCTCGATCAAGATCGAAAACGTCCTGCACGAGTTCAGCTCGCTTGCCGGTGTGCGTGAAGACGTCACCGACATCGTCCTGAACGTGAAGCAGATCGCGCTCAAAATGGAAGGCGAAGGCCCCAAGCGCCTGCAGCTTTCCGCAACCGGCCCGGCCGAAGTCAAGGCTGGTGACATCGCCGTTTCGGGCGACATCGAAGTCCTCAACAAGGACCTCGTGATCTGCCATCTCGACGAAGGCGCAACGCTCAACATGGAGCTGACCGCCGACACCGGTAAGGGCTACGCCCCGGCGGTCGCCAACCGCCCGGCTGATGCACCCATTGGCCTGATCCCGGTCGACAGCCTGTATTCGCCTATCAAGCAGGTCAGCTACAAGGTCGAAAACGCCCGCGTGGGCCAGGAACTCGACTTCGACAAGCTGAACCTGACAATCGAGACCGACGGCACGATCACCCCTGAAGATGCGATCGCCTATGCAGCGCGCATCCTGCAGGACCAGCTGACGCTGTTCGTCCACTTCGAAGACGGTATCCCGCAGCCGCAGAGCGCCATGATCGGCGTTGCTGCAGAGCCGCAGGAAAGCGACACCAACCAGCTCAACCGCTACCTTCTCAAGAAGGTGGACGAGCTGGAACTGTCGGTGCGTTCGGCCAACTGCCTCAAGAACGACAACATCATCTATATCGGCGATCTGGTCCAGAAGACCGAAGCCGAGATGCTGCGCACGCCGAATTTCGGTCGCAAGTCGCTCAACGAGATCAAGGAAGTTCTTTCCAGCATGGGTCTGCGCCTCGGCATGGATATCCCGGGCTGGCCGCCTGAGAACATCGAAGAAATGGCCAAGAAGCTCGAACAGGAACTTCTGGGTTAAGGCAAATGTCGTCACCCCAGCGAAAGCTGGGGTCTCGATTTCCGAAGAGATCCCAGCTTTCGCTGGGATGACGTTAGAGGGCAAAGGTGGCGGCCCAAACAGTCACCAGCATCGGGCTACCTCATACGGGCCCCCTACGAACTGAAGGAAGATAAAAATGCGTCACGGTATTTCCGGCCGTAAGCTCAGCCGTAAGTCTCAGCACCGTACCGCCATGTTCCGCAACATGGCTGCTGCGCTGATCAAGCATGAGCAGATCCTCACCACGACTGCCAAGGCGAAGGAAATTCGCCCCTATGTCGAAAAGCTGATCACGCTCGCAAAGCGTGGCGGCCTGTCGAACCGTCGTCTTGCGGCCGCTCGCCTCATGGACGATGCGCAGCTGGCCAAGCTGTTCGACACATTGGCAGAGCGTTATGCTGATCGTGAAGGCGGCTACACCCGCATCATCAAGGCCGGCTACCGCGCAAGCGACGCCGCAGCCATCGCCTACATCGAACTCGTCGATCGTGACGAGGACGCCAAGGGCCAGGACAGCGGCCCGGTGATGACCGAGGACGATTTCGAAGACGCGTAAATAGCCGTCACCCCAGCGGAGGCTGGGGTCTGGTTGTTAAGCGTCGAAATCTGTTTGGGCAGATCCCAGCTTTCGCTGGGATGACGGAATTCAGGGCTGCCGGAGCGATCCGGCGGCCCTTTTCTTTTGCGCGAATGCTGGCACAGTGCGCGCCATGATCCGGACAATTATTCTGACAGCCGCCGCGCTGTCGCTCGCCGTTCCCGCCTCGGCGCAAAGCATTTCGCAGAGCGAGTTGGAAGAACGCTACGATCGCGCGCTTGCAGCAGGGTATGTTGCCCTCTTCACCTGCGGTGCGATCGCCAATGCGGAACGCAGTGGGCAAATGCGCTCGCTGGAAAGCGTCAGAGAATGGGAGCTGACAGGCATCTATCCGCGCATTGCCGATATCGCCGCGGATATGGAGCCGCGTCTGCTTCGTGACGCTGACGGGCGGCTCGCCTTGGTCGAGGTTGATTGGGCTGATGACATGGCTGCGCGCTTTGCCGAGGTTCGCGGTGACGAGGGCTGCGCTCTCGCACCGATCGGGCTCTCTCCCAGCATGCCGGAAACAGTAGCTGTGTCGGCCGAGGCGACTGAGACCGTTTCCGGATGGGTCGCGCCGATGATTGGCCCCGCAACCGCATCACGCCCGCTCGATGAGGAATTGGAGGCGGCCTTTGACGGCACTTATGGCGAAGATGCGCGCACGACTGCGGTCATCGTGAGAGGCTCCGTGCTGCAACGCGTGCGATACGCTCCTGGGTTCAACGCCAATACTCCACAACGTACATGGTCGGTCGCAAAAAGCATCGCGGCGACTTTCGTTGGGGCTGCCGTCCACCGGGGCGAGGCCGATGTCGAAGCGCCGCTGGTCTACGATGATTGGCGTTGGGACGAGCGCCGAGTTATCACCATCGACGACCTGCTGCGCATGGCTTCGGGCCGTTATTCGGATACTCCGGGCAACCGCACCGATCCGCTTTACATGGGTGGCTCGGGTGTCGAGGAAACCGCCAGCAACTGGCCTTTGCTCCACGAACCCGGCGCCGTCTTCCGCTATGCCAACAATGACACGCTGATGGCAGTGAAAGCGATTGAAGACAGCTTCGATACAGTCGATGCTGCCGACTTTCTCGAGCAAATCGGCATGGACGATACCGTGGCCGAGACCGATTGGGCGGGTGACTACATCCTTTCGAGCCAGGTCTGGGCGACTGCTCCCGATCTGGTGACGCTTGGGCAATTGCATCTCGACGATGGCGTTCTGCCCGATGGAACACGCGTGCTGCCAGAAGGCTGGGTCGACTACATCTCCAATCCGGCAGGTCCGCAACCGGGTGGCTCACGCAACTGGGGTTATGGCGCGGGCTGGTGGTTGCTCAACCAGAGCGAGGGCATTCCGGCTGACACCTTCATGGCGGCAGGCAATCGCGGGCAGTATATCGTCGTCGTGCCGAGCCGTGACATCGTGATCGTGCGGCGCGGGGAGGACCCTGCTGGCGGCTCCGGCTTCGATATCGAGTCCTTTACGCGCGATGTGCTCGCCGCGCTGAGGCAACGGCGATAATTTGGAGTGCCCTTCGGCCACCTTGATCGCAACCGGTTTCGTCGCCAACTATATTCCCAATCGCAAACCCGCTTACCCATGAGGTTTTATGACTCGCAATCTCTTCGCCGCTGCGGCGGCCATCGCCATCATCGCCCCCGCCGCTAGCGCGCAGGATCTGACCGTGGGCGAGTATCCCGAAACGCGTCAGGGAGACGTGGTCGAGACGATCTTTGGCGAAGAGGTGGCCGATCCCTATCGCTGGCTTGAAGACGATGTGCGCAACAATGAAGAGGTCGCCGATTGGGTCCAGCGGCAGAATGCGCTGACCGATAACTACCTCGACATGTTGCCAGCGCGAGACTGGTTCTCTGAGCGGATCGGCGAGCTGTTCGATTACGAGCGGTTCGGCATCCCTACGGCCCGCGGTGACCGCTATTTCTACAACCGCAATTCCGGTCTGCAGAACCAGTCCCCGCTCTATGTGCAGGATGGGCTGACGGGCGAGCGCCGGGTACTGATCGATCCCAATGAATGGGCCGATGATGGCGCGACTGCTCTGGCAGGTTGGGTGCCGTCTCCCGATGGATCTAAGCTGCTCTACAGCGTGCAGGATGGCGGCAGCGATTGGCGTATCGTCCGCGTGCTAGATGTTGAAACGGGCGAGCATATCGGCGGCGAGATCCGCTGGGTGAAGTTCTCCGGCCTCAGCTGGGTGGGTGAGGAAGGCTTCGTCTATTCCCGCTTTCCGGAGCCGGAAGAGGGCGAGGATTTCCAGGCGCTCAACCTCAATCAGTCGGTCTATTACCACGCGCTGGGTACCGATCAGGCGGCAGACCAACTCGTCTATGCAACGCCGGACGCGCCAGAGCGGAACAACTTTGCAGGGACGAGTGAAGATGGCCGCTGGATGACCATCCTCTCCTCCACCGGCACGGACAGCCGTTACGAGGTTAACCTCGTCGATCTCGATGCGCGTGACGAGAATGGCTGGCGCATCATCCCACTGGTCGAAGGGTTCGATCACAGCTGGGACCAGATTGGCAATGTCGGCTCCACGCTTTATTTCACCACCAATCACGAAGCGCCGCTCTATCGCATCGTCTCGATCGACATGGACAACCCGCAGGCAGGCTGGACCGAAATCGTCGCCGAGCGCGATCAGCCGATTGCCGGCGCGAGTATGGTGGGCGATCACTTGATCGTAGAATATCTCGAAGATGCGAGCTCCAGCGCGTACGTCATGACGCTGGACGGAGAACTGGTACGCGAGATAGAATTCGCAGGACTCGGCAGTGCAGGCGGCTTCGGCGGCAGTGCGGACAGCAATGAGACTTTCTACAGCTTCTCCAGCTTCAACCGTCCCAGCACCATCTACCGCTATGATGTGGCGACTGGTGAAAACACCATCTTCGCCGCGCCGGAAGTCGGTTTCGATCCGGAAGACTTCGTGGTCGAGCAGCGCTTCTACGAGAGTCTGGATGGCACGCGCGTGCCGATGTTCATCGTGCGCCGCGCCGATGTGGCTGCCAGCGGGGAAGCAGTGCCAACACTGCTCTATGGCTATGGCGGTTTCGACATTTCGCTCACGCCCGGTTTTTCACCTTCGCGCCTCGCATGGGTTGAGGGTGGCGGTGCTTTCGTGATGGCGAATATCCGTGGCGGCGGTGAATATGGCCGCGCGTGGCACGATGGCGGTCGCCGGGCGAACAAGCAGAATGTGTTCGATGATTTCATCGCTGCGGGCGAATTCCTGATCTCTGAAGGTGTGACGCCGGAAGACGGCCTTGCCATTCAGGGCGGCTCCAACGGCGGTCTGCTGGTCGGCGCGGTTGCCAACCAGCGTCCGGACCTATTCTCTGCCGGGAATGCTGCCGTTGGGGTGATGGACATGCTGCGCTTCGACCAGTTCACCGCTGGGCGGTATTGGGTGGACGATTATGGCTATCCCGACCGCGAGGAAGACTGGCGCATTCTGCGGGCTTATTCGCCCTATCACAACATCCAGCCCGATACGGACTACCCGGCGCTGCTGGTAACGACTGCGGATACCGATGACCGCGTGGTGCCCGGCCACTCGTTCAAATACACCGCTGCGCTGCAGGCAGAGAACCTCGGCGAGCGCCCGCAACTGATCCGTATCGAGACCCGTGCGGGCCATGGTTCGGGCAAGCCGACCGACAAGGCAATCGAGGAAGCATCTGATATAGCAGCATTCCTTGCCTATTGGACGGGGCTCAACCCACAGGACGAGGGTGTTCAGGAAAGCGACTAGTTTCCTGAACGTCGGCTAACGCGGGAGTTCAGTAAGGCCACAGGGCCGATCGTCTATAACGCTAATCACCGGTGGAGGAATCCCCCCCGATGATTTGAGGAGACGACCGTATGAAGACCCTGACCAAAGCTCTGGCCAAAGGAACGTTCGCAACCGTCGCGGCTGGCGCGATGGCAGTTTCTGCGGCCGCTCCCGCAAGTGCGCAAGACCGCTATCGCGACCGCGATGACGACGGCATTTCTGCCGGTGAAGTCATTGCCGGTGCCGTGATCCTGGGTGGCCTTGCTGCCATCATCGCATCGGGCGACGATGATGATCGGTATGATTATCGTGATCGCCGCTATCGCGACCGTGACTATCGTGGCGATTATCGTGACCGCCGCTACCGTGATCGCCGCTATCGCAACGGCTATGACGGCTATGGCCCGCGTTCGAGCCGCCGCGCAGTCGAACAGTGTGTCCGCGCCGCCGAACGTGCCGCACAGCGCTGGACCGGATCGCGCGCCGAAGTTTACGAAATTCGCGATGTCGACCGTGAACGTCGCGGCTATGAAATCGAAGGCCGCATCGCCGTTCAGGAATATCGCGGCGGACGCTATCGCGACTATCGCCGTGGGTATCGCAACAATGGCTGGGATACGGGCCGCTTCGAATGCGATTACCGCCGGGGCCGTGTCGTAGACATCGACTTCAGTGGCATCCGCGGCCTTTGAGCCCGGCATAGCCTACCAAAGCAAGGCGGTTCAGGCTGGTGTCAGCCTGGGCCGTCTAGCCATGCCCGCAATATTGATACAGGGGTAGGTTCACCATGACCTTCAAACATTCCAAATTCGCTTCCCCGGCTGCATTGGCTGCAGCTCTGTCGCTCGTCGCAACGCCAGCGTCGGCTGTCGAGCTGCCTTTGCCTTCCGGAAATGCCGCGCAGGTCGAAACCGGTGCTGCGGCAGAGCAGAGCCATCACCATCGCTGGCGCCGCTATGATCGCCGCCACCGCAACCGCGTAGATGCGGGCGATGTGATCGCGGGCGTAGTAGTGCTTGGCACGATTGCGGCGATTGCCGGCGTGTTCGACGGAGACGATGATCGCCGTGACCGCCGTAACCGCGATTGGGATCGTGACCGTGATTACGATAATCGAGACTATCGCGGTGATCGCTACGAAAGCGGCGGCATCGAACGCGCAGCCGATATGTGCGTCGAGCAGGTTGAGCGTGGCCGTGACCGGGTGAGCGATGTGCTCGAAGCCAATCGCCGCGCTGATGGCTGGTATGTCTCCGGCACGCTGGAGGCCGGTGGCAGCTGGAATTGCTGGATCGACAATGACGGGCGTATCCGGAATATCGATTTTGGTGCCAGCGCTTTCCCGGCGAGCGATTACGCTGCAGGCCAGCGCGCGCCCGTGCCCTCGGCAGGCGAGCAGTGGGATGACAGCGCCTATGCCCGTGCCCGCGCCAATACGCGCACGCCGGGCGATGATGCCTATACCTATCGCAATCCTGAAGCGCCCATCGTGCAGGCGAGTGCCCAGCAGCCCGACTATCCGGGCGGCCCGCTTCCCGGCGAAGAAGGCTTAGGCGAGGCACCTGATTACGGCGAGATCGACGGCGATCTCGACTGAATGCGCGTCATACTTCGCGTGAGTAGCTCGGCAATTCGATAGACCAGATGAGCGCCGCGCCGCGCAGGGCAAATCCCGCCAGCGCGGCCACGGCCATGGATAGTGCTTGCGGAACGCCCAGCAGGATCATTCCCGCGCAAGACGCGGCAGTCAGCGCGGCGGCGGTGACATAAAGTTCTGGCCGCATGATAATCGAGGGCACGCCAGCGATAACATCGCGAATGATCCCGCCGACACAGCCGGTCACGATCCCCAAAACGATCGCAGCGAGTGGCGCGACATCGAAGGCGAGCGCTTTGGCCGTGCCGAGCGTGCAAAAGAGGGCGAGCCCCAGCGCATCCGCCCATTCGAGCCAGCGGCCCTCCCACCATTTGCGTGGGATGAACCAAGCGATCAGCGCCGCGGCCAAAATTACCGGCAACACCCAGAAATCGCGCAGCCAGAACGCTGGCACGCCAAGCAGCGCGTCGCGCACCGATCCTCCACCAACGCCTGTAAGCAAAGCGAAAAAGGCGCAGGTCACGAAGGTCTGCTTGAGCCGCGCCGCCAGCAGCGCACCGGACAGCGCGAACACTGCCGTGCCTCCCAGATCGAGGAAAGCCGGCAGGACCGGCGGGATGACCTCCACCGTGGTCACCTAGGCACCTTCACTTTCGGCTTGCGACGACGGAACATCAGCGTGCAGCCCAACAGTGCTCCTAACGCTGCAAGACCGGCGAAGAGCACCAAAATCATGTGAGTGAAAATGCTTTGCTGATCGAGCTCGCGCGTTTGCAGATCCATAATGTGCAGGCCCCACATGAAATCGAAGACCCGCCAGAAGCGTGTTCGCACTGCGGCGATCTGGCCCGTGCGCGCGTCAAAATAGATATGCGCGCCATCTTCCAGCGTCACTCGCCAGGATGGGATCGGGCGGCGAAAATCGAACGGCGATTCCTCGGCTGAGAACTGTTCGACAGCTACGGGGTTCTCGCCCCCCACGATCAGCCGCGCGGCGGCATTGCGGATGTAGGCTTCGTCGATAACCGGGAGTGGCTCGCCAGTCATATCGGCGGGCAGGCGTTCCAAATTGCCCTCCGCATCGGTCAGCAGCCAGACTGGTCGCCCGTCCTGCATTACCACACGCATTTCCCGAAATTGGGGAATATTATCAACGCGGAAAGCGATGGGGGCAGGGTTGCCAGCTGGCAGCAGCTGTTCCTCTTGGGGTATGCGGAGGTGATTGCCGCGCACTTCCTCGATAGGGTTGATCACCATGATGAGGCCGGTCACCGTCCACATCAGGATCGGCACGCCGACCAGCCATCCCAGCCAGATGTGCCACTTGGCGAACAATCGCATCACATTTTGCCTAGCCATCTTCGCGCGATAATGGCTTGGACGACTTCCGCCTAGCCCTTGGCAAAGAGTTTTGAGCAATCTGCGAACGCCTTCATCTCGATGGCATTGCCGCTGGGATCGCGGAAGAACATCGTCGCCTGCTCGCCCGGCTGGCCTTGGAACCGGATGTGCGGCTCGATTTCGAATTCCACGCCTCTCGCGGTCAGCCGGTCCGCGAGTTCCTGCCACTCTTCCATGCCCAATACGATGCCGAAATGCGGCACAGGTACATCGTGGCCATCAACCGGATTGCTGCCGTGCCCCCCTTTTGCGACAATTGACGGAGCCTGATGCGCAACGATCTGGTGACCGTAGAAATCGAAATCGATCCAGTCGTCAGACGATCGGCCCTCTTCGCACCCCATCACCTCTCCCCAGAACTCGCGCGCGGCGATGAGATCATGCACGGGGAAGGCGAGGTGAAAAGGGGACAGGCTCATGGGCGGACTCCTAAAACTTGGTATAGCTGCCTTAACGTCTTGGAATGCGCTTCAGTCCCAACGCCAGGCCGAAGCCGATGATCGGCGCGGCTCCATACCCGATCAGCGGATATGGGTAACTCGACATCATCGCGATCATGGAAAAGCCGAACAGCGTGCCGCCGATGGCGAAGCGCTTTTCACGCGACAGGGGGAGGGCGAAGAGCATTATGAGGAAGGCTGCCAACAGCGCGGTGCCAAGGGCTATCGCTGCGAAGATGTTGTCGCTCGCGGCATCCACCAGAACGCGCTCGATGAAGTGTTGCGGCGGCAATTCACCGCGCAATGTCATCTGGATGGAGGCAAGGAAGCCTAGGATAGCAGCGACGGCATATTTCCAGTCACGCTTCACGTGATGGATGCCCACTGCCGCGATAGTGAGCGCGAAGCCCGTCGCCGCATCGGGCTGCAGGAAAGCAGCTCCCACGCCCAGCAATAGGAAGGCAGCACCATAGCGATGCCGCGCGGCGAGCACTGCCAGCGCCGGCGCGGCGATCATTCCGGTATGCAAATTGAGCGATCCGAGCGGGAACCACCGCGCGACGCGGTGTCCCGTCACCGATGTCATTTCCGGCCCGATCCAAATTGGGCTGACGAGGATCACAAGCAGCGCCGCGAGCAGCATATGGCGGCTAAGCGAGGTATGCGGACCGCGGCCTACGGCAATCCACACCAGCATCACTGCCAGTACGCCGAGATTGGTTACCGCGTAATGCGCAGGCGCACCCGCCAATGTCATCCATGCTGCGCCCACCAGCACGGGTATCGCCAACGCCGCGAGGGCAGGGAGGCGATCCCGTAGGTGGGGCATCAGATATGGATCGGCTTGCCCTGTACGCCCATCGCGGCTTCCTTCAGCGCCTCGGCATGGGTCGGGTGCGCGTGACAGGTGTAGGCGATGTCTTCGCTCGTCGCGCCGAATTCCAAGGCGAGCGCTGCTTCGGCGATCATCGTTCCTGCGACAGACGCAATGGCCCAGATGCCCAGCACGCGGTCGCTTTCAGCTTCGGCGATGACTTTGACCAGGCCATCGGGCTCATGATTGGTCTTCGCGCGGCTATTCGCCATCATCGGGAACTTGCTCGTTTTGATGGCCTTCTTGTCGCCGCCCATCTTCTCGATTGCCTGCTCTTCAGTGAGGCCGACACCGGCGATTTCGGGCAGGGTGTAAACGACATTGGGGATCACATTGTGGTTCACGATGCCTGTTTCACCGGCGATCCATTCTGCCACCGCAATGCCTTCATCTTCCGCCTTGTGCGCGAGCATGGGGCCGGGCACGCAATCGCCAATGGCGCGAACGCCGTCGACAGCAGTGCGGAACTCGTGATCGACTTCGATCTGGCCGCGCTCATTGGTTTCAAGACCGATGTTTTCGAGGCCCAGACCGTTGGTATTCGGTATGCGACCGATCGACACCAGCACGCAATCGACCGTCATCGTTTCTTCATCGCCGCCTTTTGACGGTTCCATGGTCAGCGTGGCTTTCTTGCCTTTGACGGTGCAGCCGGTGACCTTGGTGCCGAGCTTGAATTCGATGCCCTGCTTCTTGAAGATCTTGCGCGATTCCTTGCGGATGTCGGCATCCATACCGGGCAGGATCTCGTCGAGAAACTCGATGCAGGTGACCTTTGCACCGAGACGACGCCATACGGAGCCAAGCTCCAGACCGATCACGCCGCCGCCAATGACGACCATTTCCTTGGGCACTTTCGGCAATTCGAGCGCGCCGGTGGAATCGACCACCACATGCTTGGAATTGTCGACTTCGATCCCGCCGAGCGGGGTGACGCTGGAGCCTGTGGCAATCACCACTTCCTTCGCGGTCACCGTCTCGTCACCCACCTTGACAGTGTGCGCATCCTGGAAGGTGGCGTGGCCCTTCTTCCAGTCGACCTTGTTCTTCTTGAACAGGAATTCGATGCCCTTGGTGAGGCCGTCCACCGCATCCAGGCGCTGCCCGTGCAGCTTGTCCATGTTGAGCTTGGGCGTCACTTCGATGCCCATATGCTCCATCGTGCCATTAGTCGCGGCGTCGAAATATTCGGACGCATGCAGCATCGCCTTGGAAGGGATACAGCCGACGTTGAGGCAAGTGCCGCCCAGCGTCTCACGACTTTCCGCGCAGGCAGTTTTCAACCCGAGCTGCGCCGCACGGATCGCAGCGACATAGCCGCCCGGGCCAGCACCAATAACAAGGACGTCGTAATCGTATTGTTGATCAGGCACCGGTTTCCTCCGCGGGGGTCTCTTCTGCAGGAGCGTCATTCATGTCGCCCGTCTGCTGTGTGCATTCATTGACGATTTCCTCGATCCGCGCCGGAGTGATGTCGTCGGCGGTCAAATCGGGGTCATCGATATATGTTTGTGCTGTACAGTCGCAAACTTCGGTCAGGCGGTCTGCAACAACGCCTGCACCTTCGGCGACGGCCTGGCACTGGTTGGCGATCTGGCTGCGAATTTCGTTATCGAGCGCATCGCCAGCGATTTCACTCGCCGCGTCGCAGCCTGTCAGCGCGGCTGCAAACAGCGCGGCGGATCCTATTACCCTGAGCATTTTCACAGCTTCCTTCGCTATCAAAGATCAATCAGCATCCGCATGGGATCTTCGATTGCCTCTTTCATGATTTTCAGCGCGGTAACGGCTTCGCGCCCGTCGATAATGCGGTGATCGTATGACAGGGCGAGGTACATCATCGGGCGGATGACGACTTCGCCATTAACGGCCACCGGGCGATCTTCGATGCGGTGGAGGCCGAGCACGGCGCTTTGCGGCGGGTTGATGATCGGAGTCGACATCAGCGATCCGAATACGCCGCCATTGGAAATGGTGAACGTACCGCCAGCCATATCTTCCATCTTGAGCGAGCCTTCCTTGGCGCGCTTGCCGTAATCGGCGATGGCGAGTTCGATTTCGGCAAAACTCATCTGGTCGATGCTGCGCACCACGGGAACGACGAGTCCGTTCGGCGCGCTAACCGCAACCGACAGATCGACATAGTCGTGATAGACGATTTCATCGCCATCGATCTGCGCATTCACCGCCGGAACATCCTTCAGCGCCAGCGCCGCAGCCTTGGCGAAGAAGCTCATGAAGCCGAGTTTGATACCGTGCTTCTTGGCGAACATGTCCTTGTACGCGTTGCGCGCTTCGATCACGGCCGTCATGTCGCAATCGTTGAACGTGGTGAGCAGCGCTGCCTCTTCCTGAGCGCCTTTCAGACGCTTGGCGATGGTCTGGCGCATGCGCGTCATCTTGACGCGTTCTTCGCGGCGCTCACCCTTGGCGGACGGAGCCGGTGCAGCTGCGGGAGCCGGGGCGGAAGTTGACGCGCTACCATCGCTGCCCTTGGCCTTGGCGGCAGCGACTACATCTTCCTTGGTCAGGCGGCCGTCCTTGCCAGAGCCCTTGATCGTGGTGGGATCGACACCGTGTTCGATCACCGCACGGCGCACGGCAGGCGACATGGTGACGGAGCCATCATCGGAAGAGGCGTTGCCACCATCTTCGCGCTTTTCGTTTCCCTCTTCGCGCTGTTGCTCTGCGCGGCCAGCCTGTTCGCCATTGGTGGCAGCAGGGGCAGCACCTTCGGCGATGACAGCGATCACGGCGCCGACTTCGACGGTTTCACCGACTTCGACCTTGAAGCTTTCGATCACGCCTGCGACGGGAGAGGGTGCCTCCACTGCGACCTTGTCGGTCTCGAGGCTCATGATCGGCTCGTCCGCAGCCACGGCATCGCCAGGCTGCTTCAGAAATTCGCCGACGGTGGCTTCGGTGACCGATTCACCCAGTGTCGGAACTTTAACTTCGGTTGCCATGTGTGTTTTCCCTTGGCTTCCTGATCAGGACTTGCGCGATTTGC
Source organism: Aurantiacibacter sediminis (assembly GCF_016019885.1). Lineage (GTDB taxonomy): Bacteria > Pseudomonadota > Alphaproteobacteria > Sphingomonadales > Sphingomonadaceae > Alteraurantiacibacter > Alteraurantiacibacter sediminis. The sequence goes on from NZ_JAEANY010000002.1 coordinate 190,750, forward strand.
GCTTGGCATTGGTGGCACCGCGTTCGGACAGGCCGAGCGCGACGGAGACGAGAGCTTCCTGCTGCGCCTGGTGACGGCTGGCAAAGCCCGTTGCGGGCGATGCGGCTTCTTCACGCCCGGCATAGGTCGGTCGCATGCCCTTATGTCCGGCGGCAGTTAGCGCTTCTTCGATGCGGTTCTGGACGAAGAACCAAGCGCCATTGTTGTGCGGTTCTTCCTGGCACCAGACGACTTCTTCCAGATTGGTCATGCGCTTCAGGCGCACGGCCAGCGGTTCGCCGGGGAAGGGATAGAGCTGCTCGATACGGACGATCGAGACATCGTCGATCTTTTCCTCATCGCGCTTGTCCATCAAGTCGTAAGAGACCTTGCCGCTGCACAGGACGAGGCGTTTCACCTTGCTGTCTGCCAATTCTTTGCGATCCGACAGGATGCGCATGAAATGGCTCTTGCCCATAAATTGCGAGGCGTCGGATTTGGCATCCGGATGCCGCAGCAGGCTCTTGGGTGTCATGATGACCATCGGCTTGCGGAACGGGCGTAGCATCTGGCGGCGCAGCACGTGGAAGTAATTCGCCGGCTCGGTGATGTTGAGCACCTGGATGTTGTCATTCGCGCACAGCTGCAGGAAGCGTTCGAGGCGGGCGGAAGAATGCTCTGGACCCTGGCCTTCATAGCCATGCGGCAGCAGCAGCACGAGGCCATTGGCGCGCATCCATTTCACTTCGCCGGCAGCGATGAACTGGTCGATCATGATCTGCGCACCATTGGCGAAATCGCCAAACTGCGCTTCCCACATCACCAAAGTTTTCGGGTCCGCCATGGCAAAACCATATTCGAAACCAAGCACACCGAATTCGCTGAGTGTGGAATCGTACACTTCAAACTTGCCGTGCGGCAGCGTGGCGAGCGGGATGTATTTGTCTTCGCTATTCTGGTCGACCCAGATGGCGTGGCGCTGGCTGAATGTGCCGCGGCCCGAGTCCTGGCCGGACAGGCGAACGCCGAACCCTTCGGTTACAAGGCTGCCAAAGGCGAGCGCCTCTGCCGTCGCCCAGTCGAAGCCTTCGCCGCTGCTGAACATTTCGCGCTTGGCATCGAGTACGCGGTTCAGCGTCTTGTGGACGGTGTGGTCGTCTGGGACCGTGGTCAGCGTGCGGCCAAGGCTATCGAACAGCTTCTTGGGCAGGGCGGTATCGACATTGCGGCGCGCGGTTTCGGGATCGACGGGCTTGTGCAGGCCGCTCCAGCGGCCGGCGAACCAGTCGACTTCATTGGGCTTGTAATCCTTCGCCTTCTCGAACTCCTCATCGAGGTGCGAGATGAATTCCTGCCGCGCATCGGCCAGTGCATCATCGCTGATAACGCCTTCATCCTTCAGCCGATTGGAATAAATCTCCGACACGCGCGTGTGCTTGCGGATTTCCTTATACATCAGTGGCTGGGTGAAGCTTGGCTCATCGCCTTCATTGTGGCCGAAGCGGCGATAACACCACATGTCGATCACGATATCGCGTTTGAAAGTCTGGCGATATTCGACTGCGAGCTTGCACGCGAAAGTCACCGCTTCGGGATCGTCACCGTTCACGTGAAGGATCGGGGCCTGAATGCCCTTGGCGACGTCCGAGGGGTATGGGGACGAGCGCGCGAATTTGGGACTGGTTGTAAAGCCGATCTGGTTGTTGATGATGAAGTGGACGCATCCGCCCGTGTCATAACCCTGCACGCCTGAGAGGCTGAGGCTTTCCCATACCACGCCCTGTCCCGCAAAGGCCGCATCGCCGTGGATCAGCACTGGCAGCACTTTCTCATGTGCGCCGAGATCATCGTCCATCGCCTGCTGCGCGCGCGTCTTGCCGAGCACGACAGGATTGACCGCTTCGAGATGGCTGGGGTTAGGGACGAGGCTCATATGCACCTTGATCCCGTCAAATTCGCGATCGGTGCTGGTGCCGAGGTGGTATTTCACATCGCCCGATCCGCCGACATCGTCCGGATTGGCGGAGCCGCCAGAGAATTCGTGAAAGATCACGCGGTATGGCTTGGCCATCACATTGGCGAGCACGTTCAAACGGCCGCGGTGGGCCATCCCGTAGATGATCTCGCGCACGCCGGAGCTGCCGCCATATTTGATGACCGCTTCCAGCGCCGGGATCATGGCTTCCCCGCCATCGAGGCCAAAACGCTTCGTGCCGACATATTTCTTGGCGAGATACTTCTCGTATTCCTCGCCGCGTATGACGGCCTTCAGGATCGCTTCCTTGCCTTCGGGCGTGAACTGGATCGTCTCTTCGGGGCTTTCGAACTTGTCCTGCAGGAAGCGTCGTTCGGTCGTGTCGGCAATGTGCATGTATTCGAGGCCGACGTGTCCGCAATAGGTTGCGCGCAGCGTTTCATACAGCTTGCCGATGGTGACCCATTCGTAACCGAAAACGCCGCCCACGAAGACTTCCTTGTCTTCCTTGCCTTCGAAACCGTGCCAAGCGAGCGAGAGGTCTTCGGGCTGCTCACGATGGGTGAGGCCAAGCGGATCGAGATCGGCTGCCATATGCCCGCGCACACGGTAGAGCCGGATCAGCAGCATCGCCTGGATCGAATCCCGGCACGCTTCTTCCACGCTCGCCGTGTCTGTTGGCTTGCCCGCCTTGGCGGCTGCTTCCTTTACCGCGGCCATCATCTCGGTCGGATCCATCGCCGCATCGAGATCGGGCGCGGCATCGGTCAGCGGCCAGCGCGGATTGCCCCAGCTCGGCCCCTGCTGGGGGCCTTCCTGGTCAGGCATTTCGGGAAGAAAATTGTCCGGTTCTTTACCCATGGGGCACCTTTGAACGCCGCGAAGGCGCGTTAGCGTTACGCCAGTTCTTTCAGCAGCGCGTCGAGCGTCGTGCCGAGTTCGCTGGGGGAGGGGGAGACGCGGATGCCCGCATCTTCCATCGCCGTGATCTTGTCTTCAGCGCCGCCTTTTCCGCCCGAAACGATGGCGCCGGCATGGCCCATGCGGCGGCCCGGAGGCGCCGTGCGACCGGCGATGAAGCCGACCATCGGCTTGGAACGGCCCTTGGCTGCTTCCTGCTTGATGAATTCGGCGGCTTCTTCTTCGGCGCTGCCGCCGATTTCGCCGATCATGATGATCGACTTGGTTTCTTCATCGTCGAGGAACATGTCGAGCACGTCGATGAAGTTGGTGCCGTTCACCGGGTCACCGCCAATGCCGACAGCCGTTGTCTGGCCGAGGCCGACAGCGGTTGTCTGGTGCACGGCTTCATAGGTAAGCGTGCCCGAGCGCGAAACGACGCCGACGCTGCCCTTCTTGAAGATCTTGCCCGGCATAATGCCGATCTTGCACTCTTCCGGGGTCAGGACACCGGGGCAGTTGGGGCCGATCAGGCGGGACTTGGAGCCGGTCAGCGCGCGCTTCACGGTGATCATGTCCATGACCGGAACGCCTTCGGTGATCGTAATGATCAGCTCGACCTCGGCCTCGATCGCTTCGAGGATCGCGTCGGCAGCGAAGGGCGGCGGCACGTAGATGCAGCTCGCCGTCGCGCCGGTGGCTTCCTTGGCTTCACGCACAGTGTTGAACTGCGGCAAGCCGAGATGCTCGGAGCCGCCTTTTCCCGGCGTCACACCCGCAACCATCTGCGTCCCGTAATCGAGCGCCTGCTGCGTGTGGAAAGTACCGGTATTGCCGGTCATCCCTTGCGTGATGACCTTGGTGTCTTTGTTTACGAGGATGGACATAAGTTGGTCGTTCCTTGAATTTCGACGGTCAAAAGCCGTTTCGAACGGCATTCGCCAGCGAGTTGAAATTGAAACCAATTAGGCACGCCAGCATCGGCAAAACTGCCCCGACATACCCTATCAATTTCTGCTCTGAGGCAGATTGCGTTGCCGTATAAAACATCAATATTCCGATGATCGCGGTGCCAAGAAGTGAAATGGCAAATATCGTCGTTCCGATTGCATCCTCGCGGTTCCCCGCCCAAAAATTGATGAGGAATGGCAACAATACGAAAAGGCCGAGATACCACAGAGTATTCGTCATTTTAGGCCTTCGTCCAGACCCTTGCACGCCTCGAGCAGCTCTTCGACCGCGTCGGTGCTGACCTTGAGGTTGCTCTTCTCTTCGTCGGACAGTTCGATTTCGATCACTTCTTCGGTGCCGCCTGCGCCGATCACGGTCGGGACGCCGACATAGAGGCCGTCGAGGCCGTACTTGCCTTCGACATAGCTGGCACAGGGCAGGATGCGTTTCTGGTCACCCAGATAGGCTTCGGCCATCGCAATCGCACTGGTGGCGGGGGCGTAATAGGCCGAGCCATTGCCGAGCAGGCCGACGATTTCGCCGCCGCCCTTGCGGGTGCGATCCACGATTTCATCGATGCGGCTTTCGGACACGCCCTTGATCTTGGCGTAGTCGTTCACCGGGATGCCGTTGATCGTGGTGTAGCTGGTGACGGGGACCATCGTGTCGCCGTGGCCGCCCAGCACGAAGGCGTTCACGTCCTTCACCGAGCAATCGAATTCCCAGGCGAGGAAAGTTGCGAAACGCGCGCTATCGAGCACGCCCGCCATGCCAACAACCTTGTTGTGCGGCAGGCCGGAAAATTCGCGCAGCGCCCAAACCATCGCGTCCAGCGGGTTGGTGATGCAGATCACGAAAGCGTCGGGGCAGTTGTTCTTGATGCCCTCACCGACCGACTTCATCACCTTGAGGTTGATGCCGAGAAGGTCGTCGCGGCTCATGCCCGGCTTGCGCGGCACACCTGCGGTCACGATCACGACATCTGCGCCAGCGATATCGGCATAGTCGTTCGAGCCGGTGATTTTCGCGTCGAAACCTTCGATCGGGCCGCACTGCGAAAGGTCCAGCGCCTTACCTTGCGGCATGCCCTCGGCAATGTCGAACAGGACGATGTCGCCCATTTCTTTCTTCGCTGCGAGGTGGGCGAGGGTGCCGCCAATCATGCCGGAACCGATGAGGGCGATTTTCTTGCGTGCCATGGGTAAGCCTTGAGTCCTTCAGTACGTGCGGGCGCGTGCCAATCGAACTGCCAGACTTCGCCGCAAGCGCCCAGCGGGACGAAAGTCTGATTTCGACCCGCCCTAGGATGCTGGAAACGGCTTGGCAACCGTGTATCGAGATAAGTTTTTGATAAGAGTTCGCAGTAGCAATAGGATGGCTCTTGGGCCCTTCGCTTTGCCGTTCAGCCCGCCCGTTTCTGCATCGGATCGGGCCCGATAGGATGGACTGTGCCCGAAGAAACCTCATCCAGTCTGCATTGTTCCTGTGCAAGCAGCATGGCGGCAGTAAAATCGGGCACGGCGCGGCTGAAATAATAGCCTTGGCCCAGCGTGCAGCCTGCCGCGCGAACGCTGTGTACCTGATCGATCGTCTCCAGCCCTTCGGCAACGATTTCCATGTCGAGCGTGCGGCCCATTTCGGCAACCGCGCGAATGATGGCTTCGCTGCACGTGCCCGCATTTACTCCCGACACGAAGCTGCGATCGACCTTGATCGTGCGGAAGGGGTGGCGATTGATGTAGGCTAGCGAGGAATAACCCGTGCCAAAATCGTCTAGCGAGAAGTGTATGCCTTCCTCGGTCAGGATGTTGATGAAAGCCGAGGTGTGTTCATCATCTTCAAGAAACAGGTTCTCGGTCAGCTCAAGTTCCAGCCGGGATGGCGCCAGGCCCGCATCGCGCACTGCGGCCAAAATGCCCAGAGCAGCGCCTGGAGCCTTTATCTGCACTGGCGAAAGATTGACGGCCAGTGTCACATGCTCCGGCCAGCTGGTCGCCGCCTTGGCGGCCTGCCGCGTAATCCAATTACCCAGCGTGATTATGAGGCCTGTTTCCTCCGCCACAGGAATAAATTCGTCAGGGTAAAGCTCGCCCTTTTCAGGGTGGAACCAACGCACCAGCGCTTCGAAACAGCGGATGCGACCAGTGCGCAGGTCGAATATCGGCTGGAAGAAAATCGATAGCTCGTCCCGCTGGATCGCGGCGCGAAGCTCGGCCTCGATCTCCTTCTTGCGCGCCAGAGTCCGCGTCATGGAATCGTGGAAGAAGCGCACTTCATTGGGGCCGCTTGCCTTGGCATGATAGAGCGCGAGGTCGGCCGCCTGTAGCAAGTTTTTTTGCGAGATCGCGTCATCGGGCAAGGCGGCAACGCCGATCATCGATCCGCTTTCAATCCGATGCCCCTTGATCCGGTACGGCTGGGCAAGGGCATCGCGCATGGCGTTCGCGATCTGCTGCGCTTTCTCGACCGAGGGAACATGGACAGCGACAACGAATTCATCGCTCGCAAAGCGGCTGAGCGCAGCATTTTCGGGCACGTTTTGGCGCAGGCGTTCGGCAGCTTCCTGCAGCACCTGGTCACCCACAGCATGGCCAAGTGAATTGTTGGTCTCGATAAAGCGATGCAGATCGACCCACATCACCACGAGCTTCGTGCCGAGCGACAAGTCTTCGATCATGCGGGCCACATCGTGTTCGAAGCCAACGCGGTTGGACAGCCCGGTGACCGGATCGGCGCGAGAGCGTTCCTCCATGTCCCGCGCATATTCCCGGTGCATTGCGGCTTGATCGATCTGGTCGCGCAGCTGGTATCGGGTGCGGATCGCTGCATAAATGCTCATAAAGGTGACCAGCGCCACGCCCGTAAGCGTCAGCAGCCAGGGCAGAGGCAGGACGAACAGGCTGGCGACGAGAAGGGGCGATGCCAATAGAAAGGCAGGTCCAGCCCAGGCTGAACGCCACGGCTGCGCATCGACACCCAGCCAGCGCACTGCTCGTGAAAAACCACTGGAAGGTTCGGTCCGTCCCATAGGTTCAGCAGCTTAGGCTGATCACGTCACTCAATGGTTAAGCCGCGCCTTACGCTGTGGCTACGTATGGGCAGGCCGAAACTTGGTAAGAAAACGCGCCTTTGCAAGCGGGACTTATCGACCGGTATCACCAGCGCAGGCATGGCTACGATGAAGCTTCCTCGCCATGCGTCGATCTAGTGCCCGGCAGATCTCCAGCCACCATTCGAATGTCGGCCGATCACCGGCGCGAGCCGCGATAATCGCCTGTTCGCGCGCGTGCTGGGCTGCGGCGAGCCCATGCTTTGCAAAGTGCCGCAGCGCTGCATGCATATGCGCCGGATCGACCAGATCGCCATTGTCATTGGCGGGCATGCGATGGGCAGCGCGCACCCGGTCTCGCGTCATGCGGGCAGGCATGGACGTGGCAGGGGCGGCAAATCGAATGGGCATGTAGGGGTCAATCCGTTCAGTTCAAAACAGGCGCTCTGCGGCGCGTGTCAGCTTTGTAAAACGGACTGTCTAAGCAAGCGTGTGGCAGGATGGTTTCCGGATTCTTAGCATTCTTTCAAGGAGCTACCCTCAGGGCCGTTCAATCCATCGTCCACTGTTGCGGAATTCGGGCCGCACGCTGCCGCTGCCTTCTTGGGCTTCCCCTGCTGGAGCGCTTGCTGCGGGCTGCGGGGCCTCGGCCGGTGCTACGGGTGCTGTGTTGGGCGCGGGCGTGGCTGCAAACTGTTCGATGCTGCCGGGATTGACCGGATCAGGCGCATCCTGTGTTACTGCCCTCGCGCGGCCGGGTGCAGGCTCTGCCCCGGCATAGCGCGCGGAGAAAGCATCTGGCTGGCCCGCACGCCCTGGCCAGCGATAGAAGATATGCGCGCCGATGATGCCGATGGTTTCGAGGCTCGGCGCCCAATAGGGGCTGACCGCGAGCGTATGGTAATGCGTTGCCGTGCCGACGCGGGCATAGACCACGCCCGAAAGCGCCTCACGAGCAATGCGGCTGGCGCGGTTCCAACCGCTTTGCGATGGCTGGCGCGCAAGCGATCCGTCGCAGGTAAAGGTGAATTGGCAACCGGTTCGCCGCTCGCTGCCTTGATACACAACGCCGCACACGCTGCGCGGATAGGCGGGATGCGCGACACGGTTGAGCACCACCTGCGCCACGGCGCGCTGGCCGGATTCGCTTTCGCTCGCCGCTTCGTAATAAATCGCCTGCGTCATGCACTGCTGCGCGCGAACATGATCGCGGTCGCTGCCGGCGATCCGCAGGACTGGCGCGGCAAGCGGCATAGTATTGCCATCGTCCGCGCGGACGAAGGCCGTGTCTCCGATGATTTCGACCGGGCCTGCAAAACCCGCCATCTCGACCAGTTCAGGCGATTGCTCCAGATAATAGAATGCCGATCCGGGAAAACTCTCCCCCGGAGTTTCAAAAGGCATCAGCTCCACTTGCGGCTCTTCCGGCTCGCTCTGCAAGGCTTCCAAGGTGGCAGGCGCAGCGAGGGTAGGAACGGCCACGGCAAAAGCCAGCACGCCGAGCTTCTTTGCGAAGCTTTTCGCGCGCACCTTTGCCGGGACACGCTTGGTGCGGAAATCGCGCCGCGGCTGGGCTGGAAAGGCGGGGGACATGTCCACGATGATCCCATAGGCGCAAAAGCCTTGCCAAACACTTGCGATTTCCCCCGCGTTCCAGCGCGGGACGATGGGCTTCGCACAGCTTGGCCTTGCGGAGCGAAATCGCGGCGACTAAAGCGGCCCCGACGTCATGGGTTGCCAGCGAAGGCTGGCCTAAGAGGGAAGCGGGTGAGGATCCCGCGCTGCCCCCGCAACTGTGACCGGGGAGGGACATCTTCTGTATGCCACTGCGCGCGGGATTGCCGGGCGTGGGAAGGCGGGGATGGACCGCTGATCCGGGAGCCAGGAGACCTGCCTGCGATGGTCGCTTTTGCGGTCGGGCGGGGTGTACCGAAAGCAAACGGGAGAGCGCGAGGTTTGCGCTCCCTCCGTCACAAGCGACGAGGTCGCTTTTGATAGGAGGTATTGTGCGTAAATTACTGTTTATTGGTGTTTCTCTTTCGGCTCTGGCGTTGCCCGCCATGGCGCAGGATGCCGAGGATGAGGATGTCATCACTCTGGCGAGCGAACGCCTGCCGGAGGAAGAGACCATCACCGTGACCGCCACCGGAACGCGCGGTTCGGTAGAGGCGTCAGGCCAGGCGATTACCGTGCTCGGGGTGGATGAGATCGCGTCGCTTCAGGGACCGGACCTCATTCGCGTTCTCGAGCGTGTCCCCGGTCTTACCTATAGCCGCAGCGGCAGTCTTGGCAGCCAGACGAGCGTTCGCTTGCGCGGGGCCGAGGCTGAGCAGGTGCTTGTCGTGCTCGACGGAGTGCGGGTGGCTGATCCGGCATCGCCTGCGGGCGGGTTCGATTTCGGCAATTTGCTCAGCAGCAACCTCGCCAAGGTTGAAGTGCTGCGCGGCTCCAACTCCACGATTTGGGGATCGGATGCGCTGGGCGGGGTGATTGTCGCTTCGACCCGCGCTGAGACCGGGCTAGATGGCGCAATTGAATATGGCGCGAATGACAGCCTGACAGCATCGGCAGCAGGAGGCATGGCCGATGCCGACACCGGCTATCTTGGCGCTTCCGCCAGCTTTGCCCGCACCGATGGCTTCTCCGCTGCCGCCAATGGCAGCGAGGCAGACGGTTTCGAGCAGTGGGCGGTGGAGGGCTATGGCCGCTATTACGTCTCATGGGCGGTCGAGGCTTTCGCCCGCATCCGCCATGCCGAGGGCGAGTTGGAAATCGACGGTTTCCCTGCACCCGATTTCACGCTTGCCGATACGGATGATGTGCAGGACACGCGGCAGACCTTCGGGTCGGCTGGCCTCATCCTGGATAACGGGCCGCTCTATGTGCAGGCCGCCTACAGCTTTGCCGACACCGCGCGCGACAATCTGGATGGCAGCGGCGTGGAGACCTTCACCAGTGAAGGCCAGTCCGATCGCCTTTCCTTGCGCGGTGAGTGGCGGCCCATCGGCCCAATCATCGTCAATTTCGGGGCGGAGAACGAGTGGACGCGCTACGAAACGCTGTTCGATGATGGCAATTCGGCGCGGCTCTTCGGTGCCTACACGCAGGCCGGGATCGAATGGCGCGGCATTTCCGGCCATGTGGGCGCACGGGTGGACGATCACAGCGAATTCGGAAGCGAAGTGAGCTTCGGAGCGGATGCGAGCTATGCAGTCGCCCACAATCTGCGCCTGCGCGCCAGCGTGGGGGAAGGTTTCAAGGCGCCAAGCCTGTTCCAGCTCTATTCCGATTTCGGCAACCAGCTGCTGACACCCGAACAATCGACGACTTTCGACCTCGGCCTCGCCTATGGTGGGCGGGCGCTCGCCGATACGCCGTTCTATGCTGCGGTCACCTTGTTCCGCCGCGATGCGCAGGACCAGATCGGCTTTGTCAGTTGCTTCGGTAATACCGATCCGCTTTGCGATGACCGCCCGTTCGGTGGTTTTTACGACAATATCGCCCGCACCCGCGCCGAGGGGATCGAACTCGAGCTGCGTGGCCGCATAGGCGAAACCCTTCAGCTGGGCGCAGCCTACGCTTTTACCGATGCCGAGAACCGCGACACTGGCAATCGCCTCGCTCGCCGCCCACGCCATGCTGCGACCTTCACTGCCGAGTTGATACCGCTCCAAGCACTCTCGCTAGGTGCAGACCTGCGTATTGTCGGCGCAAGCTTCGACGATGCGGGCAACTTCACCCGCCTCGATCCATATGAAGTGCTCACACTGCGCGCTGCCTATGATGTGACCGAGCAGGTACAACTCTATGGTCGGATCGAGAATGTCTGGGATGAGGAATACCAGACTGTCGCCGGTTATGGCACGCGCGGCCGGGCCGTCTTCATCGGGGCGCGGCTGGCGCTGTGAGACTGGGCGCCGCCTTGCTGCTGATGCTGGCGGGATGCGCGCAGCCCGAGACTGAGCGGGCGAGTGCCGAACATCCCACCATAGTCAGCCTCAACCCCTGCGCGGATGCGATCCTTGCGGAGATCACCGCGCCGGGTCAGCTGCTGGCGATATCGCATTACAGCCACGATCCCTCCGCGAGCTCGATGTTGGCGGAGGACGCGGCGCGCTATGCCAGCAGGGGCGGCACGGCAGAGGAGGTGATCGCTCTCGCTCCCGACATGGTGGTGGGCGATATCTTCATGGCGCCCGCCACGCGCCGTGCATTCGAACAGGCGGGCATCCACGTTGAAACGATCGGAATTGTCTCCACTCTCGAAGAAAGCATTGCGCAGATCGAGGGTCTGGGCGAGGCCACAGGCAATTCTACAGCCGCTGCAGAGATGTCATCCGCGCTTGAAACTCAATGGACAGAGTTCGGCTGGCAGGGCGAGCGCATTCCGGCGCTGCTGATCCAGCAGGGCGATATTGTGCCCGGTGAGCAATCGCTGGCGCATGCGATGCTCGAACATGCAGGCTTTTCCAGCCTCTCCGCCGCGCGCGGCCTGGGGCAGGGGGCCTATCTGCCGCTGGAGCAGGTGCTGGCCGATCCGCCGCAAGTCGTGATTGCAGCGGGCGACACGCGGATGCTGGAGCACCCTGTGCTGGGTGAGCTCAGCGGAGTGGAGCGCCACAACCTGGATTCCTCGCTTCTCTATTGCGGAGGTCCGACAATCCCCCGCGCGCTGGAGCACCTGCTCGAAATCAGGCGACAAGTCGGATGACCCGCGCCTCGCTCACCTTCGGCGCGTTGCTGCTCATCGCCATACCACTTTCCCTGCTCGCAGGGCGGGTGTGGATCGATCCGGCGGGCGGCACCGCTAACGCCGCGCTGATCCTCGCCGAGCTGCGGCTGCCGCGCGCTGTGCTGGCGGTGGTGATTGGCGGAGGACTGGGCGCGGCGGGCGCGGCCATGCAGGGCTACCTGCGCAATCCGCTCGCTGATCCGGGGCTGTTCGGCATTGCGCCGGGCGCGGCCTTCGGTGCGGTCATGGCGATCTGGCTTGGCACAGCATCGACTGTCATCCTCACCGGCTCCGCGCTTGCTGGGGCCTGCGGAGCGATGGCGCTGCTCGCACTGATAGCCGGACGCACTGCCAATCCGCCGCACGGTATTGCGCTCTTTACACTCGCGGGGATGATGATCGCCAGCCTCGCAGGCGCGCTGACGAGCCTTGCTATCAGCCTTGCGCCCAATGCCTTCGCGATGAGCAGCATCGTCACGTGGCTCATGGGCGCGCTGACTGATCGCAGCTGGAACGACGTGACACTCGCGGCGCCGCTGACGCTGGCGGGCGTTCTCGTCCTATGGCGCGCCGGGAGATCTCTCGATGCCCTGACGCTGGGAGAAGAAGCTGCGCGCTCGCTCGGCGTGAATCCGCGCAGGCTGATGTGGGCGATGGTGCTCGGCACCGGCCTCACCGTGGGCAGCGGCGTGGCCGTGGCCGGGATCATCGGCTTTGTCGGCCTGATCGTGCCGCACCTCGTGCGCCCGATGACCGATAAGCGCCCGTCCAGCCTGATCGTACCCAGCGCACTCGCCGGCGCCTTGCTGGTGCTGGTGGCGGATGTCGTGTGCCGCATATTGCCGCTGGTGACAGAGCTGCGGCTCGGCATCGCGCTGAGCCTGATCGGCGCGCCGTTCTTCTTGTATCTTCTCCTGCGCATGCGCAGGGGGCTGGCATGATGCTCGCCTGCGAAAATCTGTCCGTCGAGCGCGAAGGAAAGCGCGTGCTCGACGATATCAGCTGCTCTCTGATGCCGGGCGATATTACCGCGATCTGCGGACCCAATGGCGCGGGCAAATCCACGTTGCTGTCGGCGATGGCGAATTTGGTGGAGCCTTCGTCGGGGTGTGTAAGGCTGAGCGAGCGCGACGTTGCGGCGATGCATCCGCTCACCCGCGCGCGCAATATCGGCTATCTGCCGCAATTGGCGCAGGTCGCGTGGGATGTGTCCGTCGCCAATTTGGTCGCGCTGGGCCGCCTGCCGCACCGCGATGCGGGTGAGGCGGAGATCCGTCAGGCGATGGGTGTCTGCGATCTCGACGCCTTCGCGGATCGCCCCATCTCGACGCTTTCGGGCGGGGAGAAAGCCCGCGCCTTGCTCGCCCGGGTGCTGGCCGGGACACCGCAATGGATTCTTGCCGATGAACCGCTCGCCGCGCTTGATATCGCTCACCAGCTCACCATGCTGAAGGTGCTTCGCGATGAGGCCGATGCGGGCTGCGGTGTCGTTCTGGTGCTGCACGATTTGTCGCTCGCGATGAACCATGCGGACCGGGTGTTGGTATTGAGCGAGGGCCGATGTGTGGCAGATGACGATCCCGAAATTGCACTCGCCTCTGACATAATCGACCGCGTCTGGGGCGTGCAAAGCCGCTGGATCGGGGAACCGGGCGAAAAGGCAGTCGTCGTTCACGGGTGACCGATCGTGACCTTCTGGAACAGCGCTGGTTTGCCCTGACGCGCGAGGAAATGCCCGCCGCCGCGCCCGCAAGGCACTGGCCCGTTCGCTTCGACCACTGCTTCCAGCGCATCCTGCTCGATAACGCCTGCGGCCAGCCATGGCGCGAAGTGATCGCAGCACCCGCCTATCGCAACGCCGATGCGGAACTGCTTGAAAGGGCCATCACCTTGGGCGAGAGAGCGCTCGCAGGTGATGAGGACCTTGCTGAGCTCAATCGCGAGTCCTTACGGCTGCGCGGGAAGCTGACTGAGCGCGATAACTAGTCCGTCACTTGGTCAAATTACGCGCTGTCGCCGCTTCGTTCCAAGCCATATTTCGACCAGACGCGCTCGCAATGGCGTTCGAATTGGTCTTTGTCGATCTGATCGACTTCCGAAGAGTGATCCAGCCGAGAAAGATAGGTTGCGTCCTTGACCAGCTCGCGTGCTTCGCGTGAAGGCACTTCGGCTCCGATGCGACGTCCTTCCACATTGAAGACGACGCGAATGGGCACACTGTTGCCAAGGAGGAAATATTCATATCGCATGGGTCGGACTCCGTCGGATATCGAGAAAAGAATAAGCAGGTTTTAGCCCACAGGAAGACAGAAAAAGGGCCGCCGGATCGCTCCGACGGCCCCATTTCGTTTGTGATGGTTCAGCTTACTGAACGCCCTCGGCGCCAGCAGGCTCTGTGTCGCCCGGGATGAGACCGCGCGCTTCGAGCAGAGGCTCAACGCGCGGATCGCGGCCGGTAAAGTCGCGGAACATCTGTTCGTAGCTTTTCGAATGGCCCTGGCCGAGGAATGTGTTGACGATGTGGTCGCCCATTTCGCGCGTCATGCCGCCGTTTTCCTCGACATAGCTATATGCATCGTGATGCAGCATTTCCGTCCAGGTGTAGGCGTAATAGCCCGCATCGTAGCCGTGTTCGAAGATATGGCGGAAGTACGGGGTTTTGTAGCGCGGCGGCACAAGGTCGCTGCGCAGGCCGATCCGATCAAGCGCGGCAGCTTCGAAGCCCATCACATCGTTTACCCGCGTGTTCGGGTCCATCGAGTGCCATTCCATATCCAGCAGCGATGCAGCGATCACTTCGCCAAAGCTGTGGCCCTGGTTGAACCGCCCGGCGCGATTGATCGCTTCGACCAGTTCCATCGGAATCACTTCGCCGGTTTCGTGATGGCGGGCATAGCGCTGGAGGACTTCGGGCAGGGCTGCGAAATTCTCATGGAACTGGCTGGGGAATTCAACCCAGTCGCGCGCCGTATTGGTGCCCGAAAGCGATGGGTACTGCTGATCGGCAAAGATGCCGTGCAGCGCGTGACCGAATTCATGGAACATGGTGGTCACATCATCCCACGTCGCCAGTGCCGGCTCACCCGGAGCGGGCGGGGCGATATTCTGCGTGTTGGTGACGACCGGGCGCAGGCCAAGCAGATGGCTCTGCTCGACAAAATTGCTCATCCACGCACCGCCACGCTTGCTGTCACGCTGCATCGGGTCGAAATAGAACAGTGCGATCGCTTCACCATCCTGGAAGACGGTGTAGACCGAGACGTCCGGGTGGTAGGTCGGAATGTCATTACGCTCTTCAAAGGTCAGGCCGTACAGCTCGCCCGCCATGTAGAAGATGCCATCCTCCAGTACGCGGTCGACGACGAAGTACTGTTTGATCTCTTCATTATCGAGGGCGTAGCGTTCCTGGCGGACGATCCCGGCGTAATATTCCCAGTCCCACGGGGCGAGCTGGAAAGAATGTCCGTCCTGCTCAATGCGGTCCTGCAACACGGCGGCCTCGCGTTCCTGCGTGGCGCGAAGGGCCGGAACCATATCGGTCATGAAGCCGATGGCCATCGCGGGATCGGACACCATGCGATCATACATCTGCCAGTTTGCATGCGTCGGCTCACCAAACAGCTGGGCGCGGCGATTGCGAAGGCCGATGGCCTCTTGGATCATCGGCAGAGTGGAAGTCTCGCCTGATTGATTGCGGTCGACGCTGGCGCGGTAAATCCGTTCGCGCACGTCGCGGTTGCTAAGTTGCGAGATGATCGGAACGCCTGTCGTGTTGCTGACAGTGAGCATGTAGTGCCCATCGTGTCCGCGATCGGCTGCAAGTGCAGCGGCGGCGGCGATCTGGCCGTCGGACAAGCCTTCCAGTTCTTCGCGCGTTTCCACGACGATGGCAGCATCATTCTGCCCGCGCGTGATCAGCTGCGAGATTTCGGACGAGAGGGAGGAAAGACGGCCGTTGATGCTGCGCAATTCGGTCTGTGCCTCATCACCCAGCAGCGCGCCACGGTGGACGAAATTGTTGTAGTAAACTTCCAGCAACATCGCGTCTTCAGGCGTCATCGCCATGGCCGCGCGATTATCGTAAATCGTGCGCACGCGGTTGAATAATTCCGGGTTCAGATAAATGCTGTCGACCATCGCAGCGATCTGCGGGGCGAGGGCGGCGTCGGTCGCGGCGATCGTATCATTGATATTCGCGCCAACGATCTGGCTAAAGGCGCCATAGCTGCGGGAGAAGACTTGGCCCGAACGCTCCATCGCGACGAGGGTGTTCTCCATCGTCGGCGGGTTCGGATTGTTGGCGATGGCTTCCACTTCGGCAAGCTGGATTGCGATCGCTTCTTCGATAATGCCCTGCCACTCGCTATCTTCCACTTGGTCGAACTGCGGGGCGTGCATGTAAAGCGGCGACAGCTCGGCGAAGATGCTGGTCGCCTCGGGAATTTCAGGGTCGTAATCGACAGTTGCGGTTCCGGGCAAGGATGCCATTTCGGTCTCCTGCGGAGTGGCGCACGCAGTGGTTGCGGCGATGATCATGGTGGTGGCTAACAGGCGCGATTTCATATTCGGGCGGCCTCTCATCTTTCTTCTGTTTAGGACGGGCCGGGCGAAGGACTCGCCCGGTTTCCGTTGAAACGAACGTGTACTCATAGCAGGCCAAGCTGCCAAGGTGCTGAACGAAGGGCTGAGGGGCCGTCTGGCCTATTCGGCTGGCGCAAGTTCAGCGGGTGTGAGCGTTTCGGTTTCTTCGCTGGCCGCAGCGATGATCGCTTCATTGAGTGCTTGCTGGTTCACGGTGCGCAGACGCGGCCTGCCGCCACGCTCGGTTGCCACTAGCCAAACCGAACCCAGTTCGAAAAAGCCGCCCTGATCAGGGACAACTGTCATGTCTTCGAGCTCGATGCGTTTCAGCAGGTCGAGCATTTCGGGCGGAAAAATTTCATCGAAATGTGCCTCCACCTCCATTGATTCCGGCATATCGCGGCGCTCACCGGCATGGTCGATGTAAAGGAGTGGCACCTCAATTTCGCGCAGCAATGCCGCGCGATCCTGCGATGAAGCTGCTTGCCTGATGTCGGCCAGCATGGCTTCGAATTCACTGGGCGTCGTGCCGGTGGCGCATGAGATGGAGCCGCCTTCTGCCAGATCGTGCGCGCGGTCGAACGCGCGGTTTGGATCGGGCTGGTTGGACCATAGATCCGTCAGGCAATCGGCATCATCATCCGCTTGCGCCTCCGCGACATTGTCAGCCAGAGCAGCGGAAGAAGTCGCTTCATTTTCAGCCGGAGCATCTGCCCCATCCGTGATGAAGCCGCAGGCGCCAAGCATGAGAACGGGCGCCAGCGCACTTAAGCGCGCTGGCAACCTGAATTTATTTACAAAAGTAGCACCCGGCATAGCGCTGTTTACTTCGTCCGTATTGCGATTGCGATCAGGCTTTATCAGGCGGAAACTTCACCCGATACACTGATTTCGATCGGGCGAGGATCACCATATGCCGCCTCGCTGAAAATAGCCTGTCGACGCTCCGAGCGGTAAACAAGCCCGTTGGCTTTCGATCCGGCAGCAGTGTGATAATGCAATTGGCTGGCGATGGCTTCATAATTGCCTGCCTTCATTGCAGCATTCAATTTGGGACTCTCGCTCGCGGACACATTGCCTTCACCGACATTATAGACAAGGTCCACAAGGGCATCGAACTCATATTGATAGAGCGGAAGATCGCCTACGAGCCTTTTCACTGCCTCTTCAGCGTGCTTGATGTCGTTTTCGAGAAATTCGATAGCCTGCTCATAGGTGATCGTGTCACCGACTTTGAGATTGTCAGCAGGGCGGACAAGGTGCCCAACACCTACGGTCGGATAACCAGCGACATCGCGGTACACGGTAAGCATTACGCCTTCTTCTTCAGCCAACGCTTCCATCATCGCTTCGCTGACAGTCAGTTTCTCGGCATCAACGCGATACTTCATTGCATCAACCGAAGCTTCGGCAGCGGCGACAGTAGCGTGTGAAGGCGCATCGCGTCCGAATTCGACTGCACCGGGGCTGAGTGCCATGATACCCGCGGATAAGGCGAGGGCCGTCTTGCGCTTGCGGCGACTATTTTCCGAGCCCTTGCGCTTGCGGCGCATACGGCGAACAAATTCACGGACCATCTCGCCACGCATCCAGCGTGCAAGCTTGCTCACTTCCTTCTGCGCAGGCGTTTTCGGTCGTGCAAGCGCAGAGGGTGGCGGATGAGTCGCCCCTTCCGTCCCCTTAGCGGGCATGCGTTTCGCTTTGATAGGCCCTGTTTTTGCGTCAGACATCACGATGTCATTTACTTTCTGGGCGATGCGGGAATTCAGAAAGCTGCAGTGCGCCCGTTTGTGTTCCATTCAATCAATCAACGGCTGAGAGGTAGTGTTGGTCCACGCTTCGTCCGATAGCGCTAACGCTCTGACTATTGCCGCTTGCACCGTGCAGCACGGACAGCTGCGCACCTGGAGTTAGCCAAATGTCTCAATTTGCTCGTAAATCGCGCCCTGCGGCGTCAGATTGCTTTCATACAGAGCGAATTTCTGCGCGCGCCACGGGCCCATCGCCAAATCGCTGTGCTGCGCAATCCAGCCCGCTATCGGCGCGCTTCCGGAATTGAGCCGTGCCACGGTCACATGGGGGATGAATTTGCGGCTGACGGGCGGAAGTGCGGCCCGGCGACAGGCCATTTCGACCGAATGCTGCAAATCGCCGAGCGCATCGGACTGCTCGACGCGTGCCCAGATCGCTTTGGGCCGATGCTTACCTTCGAAATGTCCGACGCCCGCGATCCTGAGATTGAAAGGCCTAAAAGGTACACTTTCCAGCGCGGTCACGACATCGGCAAATTGGTGGCGGTCGACCTCGCCGATGAAGCGCAAGGTGATATGGAGATTATCCGCATCCTGCCAGCGCGCACCGGTAACGCCTTCCATCGTGTCGAGAAGGGTGTCGCAGACCTCTTCAGGCGGGCGCAGGGCTACGAAAAGGCGGCAGCTCGACATGACCCGCGCCATGCCACGCGTATCACTTCCTGGCTAGGCGGTGCGTTCCGGCAATTCGGTCAGTCGCAATACTCGTAATGGCCCGCGCGGCACAGGCGTACAGCTCGGCGCCACGCCGCCACTTCTGCCTCATAGTCGGCGCGGTCGCGCTCGTAATCGGCCATATCTTCGCGGTATCGATCCTGCTGCTCGAATTGTTCATCGTAAGCGCGCACTCGCGGCGCATTGCGCGCATCGCGTTGGCGCACATAGCGCGCCTGCTCAAGGTTCAGCCGGCGGATCTCTGCCGCATCGGCCTCACGCTCTTCCGAAGTGCGCGTATCGACGCAATCACGATCCTGCATGCAAGCCTCAGCCGGCGCATGCAGCAAAACCGTGCCGAGTCCAAGCGCAGCAGTAACAACCAAAAATTTCATAAGGTGCGACCCTCCCTTTCCAACGCGATAATACGCCGCGAATATGAACCGCAACCGGACTAATTAGGTTCAACGCGCCGTCCGTCGCGCTGGCAGCACAGATCGTCGCGACACGGAAAAAAGGGCCCGGGGAGGTAGTTCCCCGGGCCCTTCCTGCCCGGATCGCCTTACCACGCGATCCGGCCTGGACATCGGCTCAGCTGCTGCGCTGGACGCTGAAAGATGTGTAGGCGAGGCGTGTACCGTCTTCGCTGCGCGCAGCAGCGATCACGGTGTTGCGGGTCTGCTGAACCGAAGCGATGGTTTCGCGCAAGCACTGGCGCACCGGCCCGCCAAACAGGGCATTGGGTTCTGCGCGGCCGCAAACCCGCTGGGCGGCAGCACGAATGCGGCTGTCGAGCAGTTCGACGCCTGCATCGCTTTGCAGGTTAAGATCGGCGAAGACGACTGTCGCGCTGGGGCCGCTATGGGCCATTTCGTGAGAATCCTGTGCACTGGCGCCCGGTGCGATAGTGAGAGCCGAGAAAGCGGCGAGGGCGGCGAAAGCAAAAGTCTTGGTCATGGTTCATTCCTCCGTATGTGAAGTCCGGATCGGACGATCAGAGGAATGCGGGGTTTCAGGCTTATGGTGCTACCAAATCGGCCTGATTTTTAGCTTATGGTTTCGTGATTTTTGCCGAAATCAGTCGATTATTGCTCTCGGGGCGTGATTCTTCGTGGAAAATGTTGCATCACGGATGCAGCGGTTTGGCAGGCGCGCTTTTGGGGGGCAGTGATGAACATCGAAGGCACGGGCAGCTTGTCATCGCCGCGCATCGACCTTGCGCATGAGCAGCCCTTTACTCTCGGCCCGATGCTGGTGGAGCCTGCATTGCGCAAACTGACGGCGGGCTCGGATGAGGAAACCGTCGAACCCAAGGTCATGCAGGTTCTAGTGGCGCTCGGCAAAAAGCCGGGAGCGATCCTTTCGCGCGATGACCTGATCGAGTGTTGCTGGGACGGACGGATCGTCGGCGATGCCTCGATCAACCGGGTGGTCAGCCTGTTGCGTACGGCCTTGCGCGAACTGACCGATGAGGCTGTGACCATCGAGACACTGCCAAAGGTTGGCTACCGCGTACTGGTGGCGAGCGACGCGGTGGAAGGGAGCACTTCTGAGCAAGCTCCAGAAACGGCGTCCGCGCCCTCTTCGCGTCGAAGGAGTATTCTCGCTCTTGCCGGAATTGCCATGGCGATGATGCTGGGCGTTGCCGGTTGGTGGTGGCTTTCCCAGCCAAATTCGGAGCAGATCACCATAGCCATGTTGCCAATTGAAGCGAGCGAGGGTGTCGATCCGCTCTATGCAGCGGGGATGGCGGCAGAGATCCGATCCCAACTTGGCAGCAGCGTCAATCTTGAGGTCACGGCAGGGGAAAGTGCTCGGCAGCTTGTCGAGCAAGACCGCTCCGCTGCAGAAATCGGCGTAGCGCTTCAGGTCGATTACGTCTGGCAGGGCACACTATCCAATTCGGCAGATAATGTGTCATTGGACGCTCGATTGGTTGAGGCAGAGAGCGGCGATCTGGTTTGGTCGGAGAGTCTTCAGGCAGCGCCTGATGCGGCGCAGTTTCTTCCAATGCGCGCAACGCGTATCATGCTTGAAGCGCTGGATCGCCCGATCAATCCGAACGTCCAAGAGCCGAATATCTCCAGCGGTGATTATGCTCTGTACCTGACTGCAATGGGATTGTTGCGTTCGCGCGGTGTGGAAGAGCGTTTGGCAGCACACGAAATTCTCGAGCAATTGGTGGACCGCAATCCTGATTTTGGGGACGGGCTGGCTGGTCTGGCCAAGGCTAACTATCTCTATCCGACTGCTGATCGCGCGGAAAAAGATGCGCTGTGGGCCACCGCGCTCGAGCAGGCGGAAGCAGCGCTTGAGATTGATCCGCTTTCTGCCGATGCGCTGAAAGTCTCCGGAATGCTGCGGACCGATGATCTTCAACTCCAGCTTGAGCGCCTGCAATTGGCGACGGAAATCGATCCCGGCGATGCAGAGGCTTGGTTTTGGCGCGGGATCATCCAGCGCGATGCCGGACCATTGGCTGCTGATATGCTCGAAATCTCCAGCCAATTGATTGCGGTGGATCCCCTTTGGCCAGCGAGCTGGGCGGCTTCGCAATCGGCAATCGAATTCGGCGATTTTGCCTTGGCGCGCGAATTGGAAGAACGGGTTATCGCGGCATCGGCGACAGAGCCCCAGCGCCTGCTCGCCAGGGCGCGGCTGGCGCGCATCGACGGGGACTTCTCGGAATTCATGCGATTGGTGCGCGAGGCGAGGGGCAATTTGTCGGACGCCGAACGGCGCTGGGGGTTTTTCACCCTTGAACGCTACACGCGTTTCCTACTGGGTTTGCAGCCAATGGATTCCGGGCAGGTCGTTCCGACCGACGCCCGCACCCGCCTGCTCGATCGCATTCGCGAGAATGTTGCGCCAACTCCAAGCGATTTCATTGCTGCAGGGATCACAGACCAGACCTTCTGGGACGATGCGCATATCGCCAGCGAGGCGCTACCCTTATTGCTTCGCGATAATCGCGAGACTGAATTGCTCGTCTATTACGATACCAATTTCGGCTCCACTGCGGACTTTGCCGAATGGGCCCGGGAAACCGATCGTGCTCATCACATCATTCCGTTTGTCGCGCCCTACATGGCCATGGCGATGCGTCGCGCAGGGCGTGATCGAGAGGCCAGTCAATTGATCGATCTGGCACGCGAGTGGACACAACTATGGTCGGACGCGGACCAGACATCGGTCTTTTCGTTGCTGTACCAATTGCAATTCGAGGCAATCACCGGTGACAGTGCCTCCGCCATAGAAACGGTGCATCGATTGCCCGACTTTGGCTGGCCACTGCAATTGAGCCACACGGACAATCACGCCATCGGCCTGCTGAACGACGATCCGCTTTTCGCAGAGATACGGCTATTGCCCGAGGTGCGCGCAGTGCTCGATCCGATCCGCGCGCAGCTGGCACGGGAAAGGGCTGAAGTCCTGGCGCTTGGTTTCGAATAGAGGGCCGGTACCCCGCTGCAGGGCTTGACCCTAGTGAACATTTAGGGAACATCACGCGCCCGTCAGCGCCTATCGCGCTACGTCCATCACCCCCTCTGGACTCTGCGCCGGACAGCCCCCACTTGGACCGCCATGGCTCTTACCAAAATCTCCGTCAAAGGTGCCCGTGAGCATAATCTCAAGGGTGTCGATATCGACCTGCCGCGCGATAGTCTTATCGTCATCACCGGGCTCTCCGGCTCGGGCAAGTCTTCGCTCGCTTTCGATACGATCTATGCCGAGGGGCAGCGGCGCTATGTCGAGAGCCTGTCCGCCTATGCGCGCCAGTTCCTCGAGATGATGCAGAAGCCCGATGTCGAGCATATCGACGGGCTCAGCCCCGCGATCTCGATCGAGCAGAAGACGACGAGCCGCAACCCGCGCTCGACCGTGGCGACCGTCACCGAGATTTACGATTACATGCGCCTGCTGTGGGCGAGGGTGGGCGTGCCTTATTCGCCCGCCACTGGCCTGCCGATCGAGGCGCAGACCGTGTCCAACATGGTCGACCGCGTGATGGAATTGCCGGAAGGCACGCGGCTGTATTTGCTCGCCCCGGTGGTCCGCGGGCGCAAGGGTGAGTACCGCAAGGAGCTGGCCGAGTGGCAGAAGGCGGGCTTCACCCGCGTGCGGATCGATGGCGAGATGTATCCTATCGAAGAGGCTCCCGCGCTCGACAAGAAGTTCAAGCATGACATCGAAGTGGTCGTGGATCGTCTCGCGGTGAAAGAGGGGCTGGAAACGCGCCTCGCCGATAGTTTCGAAACCGCGCTCAAGCTGGCCGAGGGGCTGGCCTACGTCGACCTCGCCGATGGCGTGGTGCCGGGGCGCGAGGACGAGGCCGAGGGCGGCGGCGCGATGAAAGGCGCAGGCCTACCTTCCAACCGCATCGTGTTCTCAGAGAAATTCGCCTGCCCCGTTTCCGGCTTCACCATCGAGGAGATCGAGCCGCGGCTGTTCTCCTTCAACGCACCGCAAGGCGCCTGCCCGACCTGTGACGGCATCGGCGAGAAGCAGTTGTTCGACGAGCAGCTGGTCGTCCCGAACGAGGAATTGACGCTGAAGAAAGGTGCGGTGGTGCCGTGGGCCAAGTCCAACCCGCCGTCGCCCTATTACATGCAGGTGCTCGGCAGCCTCGCCAAGGAGTTCGGCTTCGATCTGACAACACCGTGGAAGGAGCTCTCGCGCGAGCATCAGGACGTCATCCTCTACGGCACGAAGGGCAAGCGCGTCCCGCTTACGTTCAAGGATGGGCGCAAGCAATACACGGTGCAGAAACCGTTCGAGGGCGTAATCGGCAATCTCAACCGCCGCATGGCGCAGACCGAGAGTGCGTGGATGCAGGAGGAGTTAGCCAAGTTCCAGACCGCGCAGCCGTGCGAGACGTGCCACGGCGCGCGCCTGAACGAGAAGGCGCGGGCGGTGAAGATCGACAGCACCGATATCAGCCAGCCCACCCGCTATTCGGTGTCCGATGCGCTGGAATGGTTCGAGAACCTGCCCGAGAAACTCACCGACACGCAGAACCAGATCGCCCGCGCCATCCTCAAGGAAATCGTCGAGCGGCTGGGCTTCCTCAACAATGTCGGCCTCGATTACCTCAACCTCGATCGCACCAGCGGCACGCTGAGCGGCGGAGAGAGCCAGCGCATCCGCCTCGCATCGCAGATCGGCAGCGGCCTCTCCGGCGTGCTCTACGTGCTGGACGAGCCCTCCATCGGCCTCCACCAGCGCGATAACGATCGCCTGCTCGAAACGCTCAGGCGCCTGCGCGACCTCGGCAACACCGTGATCGTGGTCGAGCATGACGAGGACGCGATCCGGCAGGCGGACCATGTGGTCGATCTCGGCCCCGGCGCGGGTGTGCGCGGCGGCGAAGTGGTGGCGCAGGGC
Source organism: Aurantiacibacter sediminis (assembly GCF_016019885.1). Lineage (GTDB taxonomy): Bacteria > Pseudomonadota > Alphaproteobacteria > Sphingomonadales > Sphingomonadaceae > Alteraurantiacibacter > Alteraurantiacibacter sediminis. The sequence goes on from NZ_JAEANY010000002.1 coordinate 214,767, forward strand.
ACGCTCAAGCAGATCCTGAAAAGCCGCAAGAGCCTCACCGCCGACTACCTCACCGGGCGGCGCGAAATCGCGGTCCCGGCAGAGCGCCGCGAGGGCAACGGCCACAAGCTGACGGTCCACGGCGCGCGGGCGAACAACCTCAACAACGTCACCGCCAGCATTCCGCTCGGCACCTTCACCTGCATCACCGGCGTTTCGGGCAGCGGCAAGTCCAGCTTCACCATCGACACGCTCTACGCCTCCGCCGCGCGCACGCTCAACAATGCCCGCGTGGTGGCGGGCGCGCACGACAAGGTCACCGGCCTCGAATATTGCGACAAGGTGATTGAGATCGACCAGTCGCCCATCGGCCGCACCCCGCGCTCCAACCCGGCGACCTACACCGGCGCCTTCACCAATATCCGCGACTGGTTCGCCGGCCTGCCCGAAGCGCAGGCGCGCGGCTACAAGCCGGGCCGCTTCAGCTTCAACGTGAAGGGCGGCCGGTGCGAGGCATGCACGGGCGATGGCCTGATCAAGATCGAAATGCACTTCCTGCCCGATGTCTACGTGACGTGCGAGGAATGCGGCGGCAAACGCTACAACCGCGAAACGCTGGAAGTGAAGTTCAAGGGCCACTCGATTGCCGACGTGCTCGACATGACGATCGAGGACGCAGAGGGCTTCTTCAAGGCCGTGCCCCCCATCCGCGACAAGATGCACATGCTGAATGAAGTGGGGCTGGGCTATGTGAAAGTCGGCCAGCAGGCGACGACGCTGTCAGGCGGAGAGGCGCAGCGCGTAAAACTCGCCAAGGAACTCAGCAAGCGCAGCACCGGCCAGACGCTCTACATCCTTGATGAGCCCACCACTGGCCTGCATTTCGAGGACGTGCGCAAACTCCTCGAAGTGCTCCATCGGCTGGTGGACCAGGGGAACTCGGTCGTGGTGATCGAGCACAATCTGGATGTGATCAAGACGGCGGACTATCTGCTCGACCTCGGCCCGGACGGTGGCGTGCGGGGCGGGGAGATTGTGGCCGAGGGCACCCCGGAGGAGGTTGCTGCGGTGAGCGGGAGTTATACCGGGGCTTATTTGAAGCCGATGTTGGAGCGGGCGAAACAGGCGGCGGAGTGAAGATTTACGAAGCCAATGCGTTCAAATAATCAACCACATCGACCGTAGTTCAAGTTGACAAATGCATCTCGAACTCTTGAAAGGTGCGACAAAATTTTGGGGGATTACAGATGCCGACGGTCGACTTAGCAACGACTATTGTTCCCAACGATCACCGAATATGGAAACTCTTTCCGGGAGAGGGGTACAAGTTCGAGCGTCAAATAGATGATAGGCGAGTCGCGTTTCTAGACGTTCGTGGGTTGGATCGTCTTCCAGAAAACAGTCGAGATTGGCGTCGTGACCGACTCGAAAACATTGCATCTTTAGATCGTTGGCGCCGTCAGGTTGCTGCTACCGGAATTCGAACTGACCGCCGGGTGTCGGCGGCTGACAAACGGACAGCGACTTATGTGGATGGGCTTCTCAATGTAGCAAGAAAGGGCGACTTTTTAGCAGTTCCGTCTCAGGGGGCGGACGCGAAAATCAACATTTATGAACTTGTCAGCCGTCCTGGTTCCGTAAGTCGTATTGAAGCGCGAGATCGTAGAGCCGATCACATTTTTCTGGGGCGTCGTGTCCGGTGGCTTGGTGCTATTCCGAAGCGCAATCTGAAATACGAAGTGATTGAATTGCTACAAACGCCAGTCGCGTTTTTCGACTTGGGCGATGCCGGTCGAGACACGATATACGAAGCAATCTTGGGCAATTACGTATATGAAGGCGAATATGTAGCTACCTATCGTGTTGCCAAGGAAGATTATAACTCGCGCGATAACCGAATCGTTTCGACTTGGATGGAATTTGTCGATTTGGCATCAAGCGGCGAGCAATTTGCCGCAGCGCTCAAAGCTACTCAAAGCAATGCGATTCCAACCATTTTGGATAGATCAAATTTGGATGAAGCGCTGCGGAGCGACCTTTCAATTAATATTAATTCGCCTGGCGACATTGTCATGGCAGCGAAAAGGCTTGCGCCTCTAATAGGCTTAGCCCTGTTCCAGTTGGCCGCAAATGGGGTTCCCTACAATGAGGCAATTGAGGCAGAGACGCAACTGACGATTCTCGGCGGTGCAGTCGATAATTGCACCGCTCAGATCGATGCGAGTGTGCGATCCATCATTGAAGCTATGGGTGCTCCGCGTTGGATTGAGGCTTGTGAAGTCGCGCAGTCAGCATCTCAAAATGCTGAGCTTTCGACCGATGCTAACTTAGAATGACCGTGCCAGAGGAAAGAGAAAAACAGACTGCGACGGGTTGGCTGCTGAAGAGCGGTCTTCTTGTTGCACTCGCTGTAAATGGCCTTCAGTTTTATCAGAATACTCAGCTTCAAAGACTAAATGCACAGATTGAAAAAATCTCAGAATTTCGCGAGTCAGGCTCAGAAATGGATCGCGCTACTATAGCTGTCTTCGATGCTCTTTCGAATGGTGCATTAAGTGACGAGGAGAGGCAGCAACTTCAGGATGCATTCTTGGAGCATGTTTTGACCACGGAAGAGAAGCGAGAATTCATCGGAGCTGAAGAAACGGAAAGCTACCTTCAAGCACTTAACGTGCTCAAGCAGGAGGTTGATAATGCGACAGGCGCCAGCAATGCTGGTCCGCGTATCGAAGCGCTGGCCGAAGTAATTAGGCTTCGCCGAGAAATTAGTGAAGAGGCTCTGGGCGTTTAGAGTTCTCGTTGATATTGGCCGCCTTCGCCAGCAGCCGGCGGAGAGAAAGGCTGAGTTCCATGCATCATAAAAGAGGCCGTGCGCACAACCGTCGGGCCGAGTGCAAGCCGTGGAAGGCGAACGGTGTTCGCACCGAGCGCTCCGATGGCGAGCGGTTTTCCGATCATCGGAGGAGAGAAGCGGCGCGGGTGGCGGTGGCGGCTCTTTGAGTGGCCGACCCCTGAAGGAGGCCCACCCCCAACCCCTCCCGCTTGCGGGAGGGGAGCGAGACTTGGCGAACCGCAGGTGAGCCTTAGTCGCAGCGGGGTGGGCATTCTTCTCTCTGTCAAAGGTAGCTGGACCCCCGCCTTCGCGGGAGTGACGACGTGCTTTGACCGCGCAAACCTCCGTTCGTCCTGAGCTTGTCGGACTCGTAGAGGGACCAGAGGCCAACGGCGTTTGCGCTGTCGCCCTTCGACAAGCTCAGGACGAACGGACGAGGGGACTAATTTCCCCTTTCCTACACCCCCACCAATGTGTCTCCCTGCGCGGTTCACACGAACCCACGCACAGGACGCACGCCATGAATTCCCTGACCACCATCGACGTTGCACAGGCCCGCCTTGCTGCGGTTGATTTGTTTGACCCTCAAGCGCCGGGCGCTGGCATCCGCCAGCTTGGCTCCTCGCAAAAGCTCGGACGCGCGGTCGCGCTTGCCTCGGCTGCGCCTCGGTTGCTCTCGCTCAACGCTAGCGTGGGAGGTGCAGCATGATGGCGCTCGTACCGGTCGACACCCCAAACCCCACCTTCGGCAATAGCGAAGCCCTAACGCCGGTGCGGATGGCGCTGTTTCTCAAGTCCATGCAGGTGATGGGCAATGTCTCCATCGCGTGCAAGCGAGCAGGCGTTGCTCGGCAGACGGCCTATCGCGCGCGGCGGCGGTATGCGGGGTTTGCGCGCGCCTGGGATGCGGCTTTGCTCGCTGCGCGGGTGGTGGCGGAGACGGAGCTGGCGGACCGGGCGATCAACGGGGTGGAGGAGAGCGTCTATTACCATGGCGAGGAGGTGGGGATGCGGCGGCGCTATTCGGACAGGCTGCTGCTCGCCCATCTCGCGCGGCTCGACCGGATGGCGCAAGATGCCGAATTGGTCGCGGCGGCGGAGCTGCTGGATGACCAGATCGAGGCGCTGGAGCGGGGGGAGGACATTGCGTCTCTGGATGCGTCCTTCGCTCCGGATGCGCAAAACGCCCTTCGACAGGCTCAGGACGAACGGATGGGGGGTGCTCAGGATGAGCGGGGTGGGGGTGCCCCACGCGAGCGGAATGGGGGTGCTGGGAAAGGGGCTGGGAATTCTGATCAGGACACTGTCACACCTGTCACACCCCCTGTTGATCCGTGCCCCGATTGCGGTGGCTATTGCGTGGATGCGGAGGAGGATGCGCGGGTCACGCTGACGCAGGATGACTGCATGTGGCTCGGCAATCGGCTCAACCGCATGGATGCCGCGCGGCCTGCTGGCGTGGCGCCGCCGCATATGCGCGGCCTGCCGATGGAGACCTATGCCGCAATCGAGAACGACCAGCTGCTCGCCTTCGAGGCGGGGGAGGAGCGCTGGTGGCTCGTCGGGTTTGAGGATGAGGATCAGGAAGACGCGGACGCGGAAGAGGGCAGCGATGGCCGGCTTGGTCCGCGCGGCGGCGTGGAATGATGGGGGAACGCTCCGCAGAGAACGGGGGCGGCTAGTCTAGTCGAGCAGTTCCAGCTCAACGCGCCCATGGCCGCGGCGGATCATGCCGATCTCGCTCGCAGCGGCGCGGGACAGGTCGATCGTGCGGCCGCGCGTGAAAGGGCCGCGATCGTTGATGCGTACGATAACGGACTGGCCGTTGCGCGGATTGGTCACCCGCACGCGGCTGCCGAAGGGGAGAGTGCGGTGCGCGGCCGTCATGGCGTTCATGTTGAACCGCTCCCCATTGGCCGTCAGCCGGCCGTGAAAGCGGCGACCGTAATAGCTGGCGACACCGCTGCCGAGCGAGGTGGCGGCAGGTGCAGCAGGCTCGATCATGGTGATGTCGACTGCGCCGTCCGTAAGCTCGGGTTCGATCGGCTCATCGAAAGGTGCGAAGACCTCCTCCAGCGCAGGCTCTTCATCGGGGATGAACATGGGCGCAGGCGGAGCTTCCACCACTCTGGCGGCGGACAAGTCGGCACGCTCCTGCGCCAGGCCCGAAGCCGACGTGCCGAGCATTCCCAGCGCGGCGAGCGCCAGGGCTGCGTGCGGGACGATATGCGAGAGCTTGCCTCCAGTCATGGCGGCGCATGTAGCGAAAGCGAGGCGGAATTGACAGTTTCGGCGGGGTTAACGGGCGCAAAACGGCGTCCTTCCACCGCCAAACGCCCTACAAGCGCGACGAATGGAGCCGGTCTGCGCTCGAAGGATGGTCACAAAGGCGCCGCAATTGACGGGATCGGCATCGGCTTCAGAGTCGCAGACATTGGGAAAACGCAATCGGGTACGAACCGTCGGGAGCGCAAAAGAGAAATGGGGCCGGCATTGCTGCCGACCCCACTCTCACCGGCGTGTGGACCCCCGAAGGGATACTTGGCGCCTGGCGTGTCTTCTTCCGGTCGTTGCCCGAAGGCCCGGTTCCTTCCGAATATGTCGCCCGGCGCTCGCGCCGGTGCCGGAGCTCGGTTTTCCGCTTGGCGAGCCTCGCAAGGAGTCTCAGCCGCGCTTTCCACCGTTCCGAGGCCGACATTGTCCTCTGGTGTCTCAGGCGGTTCCTTCCTGCACCGAAGTGCCCTTCCAGAACCTCGACACCGGATTTCTCCTCCGGCCTATCCAATGATTGCTTCTCTCGGTCTCAACAGTCCGGTTGGTGTCCAATCTCCCGAAGGAGATCTTCCATCTTCCTTTCCTCTTCCGCGACAAGGCAATCATCGCGTCGAAGCTTTCCGCTTTCCCCTGTATCCGAACCGGCAGGCGGTTCTTCGTGGCGGTCTGTTTCCGTCTTCGATGTTTGTAGAATGCGCGTGACAGCCGAGTCGGGCAAGGGCGCGAGCGTTGACTTATCCACTTTTGGCCGGAATGCCAGTGGACAAGGGTGGATAAGTCAACGGCTCGGCGTTTCTGGCGAAACTATCCCCGTTTTTGCGACGAATTGCGGCTCGAAGTGACTCAAAAGACTCACATTTGACGCCTTGGTGCGATTCGATTCTCAGCGATCACGTTTGGCGAGAAGCCGGAGTCGAAGGGCATTCAGCTTGATGAAGCCCGCTGCATCGGCCTGATCGTATGCGCCGGCATCGTCCTCAAATGTGACATGCGCTTCCGAATAGAGCGAGGCGGGGGACTTCCGGCCCACAACCATCGCGTTGCCCTTGTAGAGCTTCAGCCGGACGGTACCGATGACCTTCTCTTGGCTGAGGTCGATTGCTGCCTGCAGCATCTCGCGCTCCGGGCTGAACCAAAAGCCATTGTAGATAAGCTCCGCATATTTCGGCATCAGCTCGTCCTTCAGGTGAGCAGCGCCGCGATCGAGTGTGATCTGTTCGATACCGCGATGGGCGCGGGCGTATATCTCGCCGCCCGGCGTTTCATACATGCCGCGGCTCTTCATACCGACGAAGCGGTTTTCGACCAGATCGAGGCGGCCGATGCCGTGCTTGCGGCCCAGATCGTTAAGCGCGGTCAGCAGTGTGGCAGGGCTCATGGCCTCACCATTCAGCGCCACGCCATCGCCCTTCTCAAAGTCGATGGTGATGTATTCGGGCGCGTCGGGAGCTTGTTCCGGATGGTCGGTGCGCGAATAGACATAGTCGGGCGTCTCCTCCCACGGGTCTTCCAATACTTTGCCTTCGGACGAAGTGTGGAGGAGGTTCGCATCGGTCGAGAAGGGGCTTTCGCCGCGCTTATCCTTGGGCACCTGGATCTGGTGCTTTTCGGCCCAGTCGATCAGCGCGGTACGGCTGGTCAGATCCCATTCGCGCCAAGGGGCAATGACGGTTATGTCCGGATCGAGCGCGTAGGCGGAGAGTTCGAAGCGCACCTGATCATTGCCCTTGCCGGTCGCGCCATGGGCGATGGCATCGGCGCCGGTTTCATGCGCAATCTCGACGAGACGCTTGGAAATCAGCGGGCGAGCGATGCTGGTGCCAAGCAGGTAATCGCCTTCATACCGCGCGTTCGCACGCATCATCGGGAAGACAAAATCGCGCACGAATTCCTCGCGCAGGTCCTCGATATAAATGTGTTCGTCCGGAATGCCCATCGCCTGCGCCTTCGCGCGCGCGGGTTCTATTTCCTCGCCTTGTCCGAGATCGGCAGTAAAGGTGACCACCTCCAGCGCGCGCTCCTTCATCAGCCATTTGGCAATGACGCTGGTATCGAGGCCGCCCGAATAGGCGAGGACAACGCGTTTGATATCGGACATGGGGCACGGCTTCCTGTAAGTTACGCCGCGCGGCTAGCAAGCGCTGCACCCCAGCGCAATTTATTGATGGATTTAGAGTAAGCACGATTAGCCGGGCTTGAGGAATTGTGTCCGCCCTCATCGTATGATTGAACAATGCTGAGATAAGTGTAAGTGTCCAGCTATTGTTACAGGAGAAGTGTAATGAAGTTTGGACTGCTTTGTGGCGCTCTTGCGATTGCTGCCATCCCGGCCACCGCGTTTGCACATGAAATCCTTCATTCTGGTCATGAACATGCGCATGGCGATGATTGCGGCCATCAGGCTGTCGAACATGCTGGGCATGTGGATTACCTGCATGATGGCCATTTGCACAATCCGCATGATGGCCACACGGATGAGCATTCAGTCGATGTGACAAGCACCAATCCTGAGGCGGAAGCGCTGGTGGAACATGTCGCGCATGACGAACACGATCATGAGGGCTCTGAAGCCATGCATGCGGTGGTCCAGCACGGCGCGCATTATGATTATGTCCACGACGGTCGCCTGCATCATCCACATGGCAATCACGTCGACGATCACGGTCCGCTGACGCCTGTCGCCGCTTCCTAAGCTTCCGGTGCGATCCCTGCGATCCTCGCTGTATCCAAAATAGCGGCGACGAAACCGTCAGGATCGTCCTCCTGAATGAAATGGTGCCCCTGCAATGTGCGGTGGGCACCTTTTTCAGCGCCTGGCACACGTTCCTTGAACTGGCGATCGCCGCCGCGCGTGATCGGATCGCGATTGGAGAAGGCGCAGGTGAAGGGCTTATCGAAAGTCTCCAGCGAGGCCCAAGCGCCCTTTTGATCGGGGACAGCGACGTTTGCTCCCAGCGGTACGAGAGCCGGGAACATGCGTGCAGCCGCCTTGCTTGCGCGAGTGGGGAAGGGCGCATCATAGGCTGCGACTTCTGCAACGCTCAGATCGCGGCTTGTCGCTTTCTGAAGGATGCCGCCGATCGGAAATACTGGGCTCCACCGGGCAAAGCGGCGCCATGCGGCGAAGGCTTTTGGCGGCTCCTGCCCTTCCGGTAGGCCGCCATTGGACAGTACCACTGCGGCAAAGCTTTCGGGCATGTCGGCGACGAGGCGCAGGCCAATTAGTGACCCCCAGTCCTGACAGGCGAGCAGGATATCGCTCAGGTCGAGCGCTTCGAGCCATTCGCGCATCCAGGCGACATGCCCCGCATAGGTGAAAGCCGATTTGCGCGTCGGCTTGTCAGAGCGACCGAAACCGATCAGGTCCGGCGCAATTACGCGATATCCCGCTGCAACCATTGGCGGGATCATATGGCGATAGAGATAGCACCAGCTTGGCTCGCCATGCATCATCAGCACAATGGGCGCGTCACGCTCGCCTTCATCCAGATAGTGCAGCCTCAGGCCGCTACTCAGTTCGTGATAATGCGGTGGGAAATCAAAATCCGGCAGGTTCGCAAACCGCTTGTCCGGCGTGCGAAAGACTTTGCCGAAGCTCAAGAAATCTCACTCGCGCCCAACTGCGGATTGCGACGGGTGATGTAATTCAGCCAAGCCTTGGGCCGGCGCAAATAGTCTTCGGGCACATCGGCGCGAAGGCCAACCAGCTGGGCCATGCGGGCGACGAAATGGATGCAATTGTTTTCGTCCAGATCGTAATAATCGCCCGGATAATCCCGCCAGGCAATAACTTCGGCGCGCAGGCGGCGATATTGTGCGTCCGTTACCGTCACGGAGAAATGGCGGTTTGTGTTCTCGATCGTGCTCTGCGTTTCGGAGAGGATCATATGCTCTGCCGGGCCGGAAGTGATCGCCTCTGCACTGCTGCGCGCGGAGAAACCGTAATTCTCATTGATCCGAGTGCCATTCGACAGCGTCCCTTCAAAAACCACGAAAGTGTGCGGATAGCGGCCCCAAAGCACGCTGCCGTTGAAGCTGTGGAAGTGCACATTCACCTGCGCCAGCGCGGGCGTGGCAACACCAAGTGCAGCGAGCGCGAGGAGGGTCGCGGCGAGGATCCGGGTCATCATTCGGCGAAGCGGATTCATGGTCATTTTTGCTCTTTGGCTTTCTGATCGGGAGACGAAACGTCTTTGAGAAGTCCGGGGAAATACAGCGCAAGTCCCCCTGCGCGCAACAGGTAGCTTGCAGAAATTGCGATCCACACACCCAGATTGCCGCTAGGCCGCAGCGCATAATCGAGCGCAATATAGAGAATGGTCGAGGCGACACCCGCATTGCGCAGCGCCCGTCCGCGCGTCGTGCCGATGAAAATACCGTCCAGCATCCAGCTTGGCATGCCGAGAAGCGGGACGAGCGCGGCGAAAGGCAGGAAGCGGCGTGCCTCTTCACGCACGGCGGCATCGGTGGTGAGCAGGTCGATTACCGCGCCGCCGCCGAAATAGAACAGAGCGGCAAAGGCTATGCCAGCGAGCAGAGCGAATTCTCCGGTCAGATAAATCGCCCGGGTGAACCGCTTGCGGTCCCTCGCGCCATAGGCCTGTCCGACGCGCTCTTCCGCTGTGAAGGCGAAGGCGTCGAGCACGAAGGCGGCGACGTTGATGAATTGCAGCAGCACGTGATTGGCCGCGAGCGCTTCTGCCCCGATCCGCGCGCCCGCATTGGCGAACCAGGTGAACAGGATGAGCAGCGCGATGGTGCGGATCATGATGTCGCGATTGACTGCGAAAAGCTGCAGCAGCTGCTCCCGATCAAGGAGCAGCGGGCGTGGTATGGTGCGGGCGAGCGAGAGTACGCTTGTCCCCGCCACGCGGCCGACGATAATGATGCCTAGCGCCAACGCGATCCACTCTGCGCAGGCTGTGCCGAGGCCCACGCCATAGGCTCCCATCTCGAGGCCCCAGACGAACCACACATCGAGCGCGATATTGGCGAGGTTCATGACGATCTGGAGGGCGAGCGCCTCTCGCGTTCGGCCAAGCCCCAGCAGCCAGCCATTCATCGCATAGACCGCCAGCGCAGCGGGCGCTCCGTAAAAGCGGCCCTCCATGTAATCGCCAGCATCGCCCTGAACTGCGTCCGATCCGGACAGCACCGTAAAAGCCAGTTGGCTGATCGGTATGCTGAGCGCGAGGATCAGCAGCCCCAGCGCAAATCCAATGCCGAGCGACCGCAATAGCAGCGCCTCGACCTCGCGGCGGTCATCCGAACCATTCGCCTGCGCGGTGAGGCCCGTCATCCCCATGCGCAAGAAGCCGAAGGTCCAGAACACGAGATTGATAATCGTCGCCCCAAGCGCGACTCCGGCCAGTGCCACAGCATCGCCCGTGCGCCCGATGACGGCAGTGTCGACAATGCCAACCAGCGGGACAGACGCCTGCCCCAGCATGATCGGCCACGACTGCGCAAAGACAGATGCGCGGGTGAGGGGGCGGGTGGAGTTCATTATAAGGTGCGGAAGCCCACCCCGCTGCGACAAGGCCTCACCTTCGGTTCGGCAAGTCTCGCTCCCCTCCCACCTGCGGGAGGGGCTGGGGGTGGGCCTACTCCGCCGCTTCCTTCATCGTCGGGTCGAGGTGCCATGCTGGCGGTTCTTCCAGTCCGCGCAGTCGCTCTGATTCCTCATACATGTAGTCGCGCGTCATCGGGATGGCGTCGCGTTCTTTCACGTAGAGGATCTGCCAATTGACCATGTTGCCGTTGCGGAAGCTCTGCTCTGCGCCGGCGAGATAAAACAGCCACATGCGGTAGAACACCTCGTCATACATCTCGATGATCTCATCCTTATGTATGACAGTCCGGTTGTACCATTCTTCCAGCGTGTGGCAGTAATGGAAGCGCATCGCCTCGACATCCATCACCTGCCAGCCGAACTGCTCGCTCTGCGTGACGAGCTCTGACAGGGCGGGGATATAGCCGCCGGGGAAAATGTATTTCCGGGTCCAGGCATCTGTAAAGCCCGGGCGACCGGCGCGGCCGCAGCAATGGCTGAACATCACCCCGTCCTTCTTCAGCAGGCGGTGAGTATGCTCGTAGAACTGCGGATAGTGCGGCGTGCCGACATGTTCGAGCAGGCCGACGCTGGTAATGCGATCGAATTTGCCCTCGACATCTCGGTAATCCATCAGCGCGAACTTCACCTTTTCGTCAACACCGGCGTCCTTTGCGCGCTCCTTGCAGAAGGCGATCTGGTCGGGCGCGAGGGCAACGCCCAGCACTTCGCAGCCATAGGTGCGGTGTAGGTACAGCGCGAGGCCGCCCCAGCCGCAGCCGATATCCAGCACTTTCATGCTGGGGCCGTTTTCTTTCGTGATGTTGAGCTTGGCGGCGATGTGCGCCTTCTTGTCGAGCTGCGCCTTTTCCAGGCTGTTATCCAGATCGCGGTGATAGCCCATCGTGTATTGGCGATCTTCGTCGAGGAACAGCTCGTAAAGCCGCCGCGTCAGATTGTAGGTGTGCTCGGCATTCTTGCGCGCCTTACCCTTCAGGTTCACGCTGTCGATCTTTGCGATGCTTTTCTGAATGGCGGTGCGGATCGCGCCTTTTGGCTTGAGCGGAGCATCGCCTAGGGTCTTCGCGTTTTCGGTCACGTAAAGGATCATGTCGCGAATATCGTGCGGCTCTTCGACGACGAGCCAGCCCCACATGAAGGCCTCGCCAGCGCCGCATTGCGGATAGCGCGCGATATGACTGGCGGCTTTCTTGTTCGTCAGGCGGACCTTGACCGGGCCGCGGTCCATGCCGTGGATGCCCTCTTCCACGCCCGGACCATATTCGTAAATCTTTCCATCATGGTCGGTGATGACCATCTTGCCGCGCTTGATCGCTTTTTGCAGAAATTTGTCGAGCAGCCACATAGGCGCAACGTCCCCCGAAATATCGTGTTTTGATCGAAGGCGGGTTTGCGAGCCGTTTTGCGCAGAGTCAATCGTCGGCTATCCGCAGCTGTGGGCTGGGGAAGGAGCGATGCCATGGCGGAAAACAAGACGAAACCGACTTCGGTGGAAGTCACGGAATTCATTGAGAGCGTGGACCATGCGGGCAGGCGCGAAGATGCCAAAGTGCTAGATGCGCTATTTCGCCGTGTGACCGGAGAAGAGCCGCAGATCTGGGGGCCGAGCATGATCGGCTATGGCACCTATCACTACAAATATGACAGCGGGCGGGAAGGCGATTTCCTGCGCACGGGGTTCAGTCCGTGCAAGGCCAAGCATTCGGTCTATCTGATGGGCGGCTATTGCGAGGATGTGACGGCCAAGCGCAATGAGGAATTGCTTGCGAAGCTGGGCAAGCATTCACGCGGCAAAAGCTGCCTCTACATCAACAAGCTGGCAGATATTAATCTGAACGTGCTGGAAGAGCTTGTCCGGGTAAACTGGGACGCGATGAATCGCGTCTATCCGCCTGTTTGATCAGATCCCCGCATACCACTGATAACCAGCGCGATCTTCCCAATATCCACCGTAACCAGCGCCGATATCGTCAAGCGAGGCGACGGCTTCGATGCCGGTGAGATATTTGGCGTGTTTGTACCCTAGCTGCCGCTCGAGCCGCAGTCTCAAAGGCGCGCCGTTGCGAATAGGCAGCGCTTCACCGTTGAGCTGATGCGCGATGATCGTTTGCGGATGATAGGCATCGTCCATGTCGCAGCTTTCGTAATACTCGCTGCCACCCAGCGTGTCGGCGCAGTAGAAAACGATGAAACGCGCATCTTCACTCGGCTGCGCGGCTTCGAGGATCGCGGAAAGCTGCGGACCGATCCATTCGCCGATCGCGCTCCAGCCTTCGACACAATCGTGACGCGTGATCTGTGTGCGCTGGGGAAGGGCGCGGATGTCCTCCATCGAAAGCGTCATGGGATTAGCGACAAGGCCGCCCACCGCCAACTGCCAATTGGCAAAGCCTTCCGCCTCGGCCGCGCGATATTCGTCCGTATCGACCGTTTGCGAGCCATTGCCGCGGAAGAAAGGGGACACATCATTGCGGCTAAATTCGGGAGCCATAGGGATGCGTCCGCCGCCCAGCGCCCGGTGTAGGCCGCGATGCCAGTTTTCCGCCCCATCGACGAGTTTTTCAAACAGGGCGGTGTCGCCGATTTTTGAGCAACCGGCGAGAAAAGCCGAACCTGCTGCGACAAGGAAATTGCGGCGTTTCATGCTGGCTCTCCTGTCTCTTCACGGCCACCGGTGATCATCATCCGGATGTGTTTCACTGGCCCTGCGGCGAGCACCAGCAGAATGTGCATCACGAGAAATGCAGCGAGCAGCCAGGCCGCGATAAAGTGCAGCGAACGGGCGCTCTGACGGCCGCCGAACAGCTCTGTCATCCATGGCCATGCGGCTTCCATGCCCGGGCTCATCACCATGCCGGTGAAGATCATCAGCGGGATCAGGATCAGGATGACAGAGGCGTAGGCGATCTTTTGGAGGATGTTGTACTTGCCCTCGCCATGTTTGAAATTGAAGCGGGCGTGCTGCTTCACATCGGTCCAGATATTGGAGAGCCGCCATTCCCTTGCGCGGGCGAAAATGTCGCGCTTCAGATGGCCGTTGATCAATGCCGCAATCATGAAAGCGAGCAGGCCGAAGGCGAAAATTAGCGAGAACAGTATATGCCAGTCGCGCGCGGCGGAGAGGCTGTAATAATCCGGGATCGTCATCCAGCCAGGAAAGCGCGGCACTTCCAGCCAGGCGTGCTCTGGCGCGAAGCCCCAATCACCCCAATACAGCCGCCGATGCGCGTTGGAGATATTGAGGCCGCTCATGAACAGGATGATGATGCTGACTGCATTCACCCAATGCCAGATGCGCGTGGATAGGGCGTGCCGTTTTCTCACCTTACTCACTGCGAAGCTCCCTCCCGCTCAAGATAGATGACGTCCCGATCCTGATTTAGCAGATGCTGCCCGGAATCGACGAAGATGGATTGCCCGCTCGCCAGCGGCCCCTCGGCAAGGAACAGAGCCGCATCGGCGATTTCACTGGCATCCGTGCGCCGTTCAAGCAGGTTGAGCGTGTGCGAGCGTTCCGCTTCCGCTTGGCTCTGATCATGGCTCGGCAGGATTGCACCGGGAGCAAGAGTGTAGACGCGGTCCTCGCCCGCGTAGACCATCGCCAGCATTTTCGCCGCCACATCGGTCGCAGCCTTGCTCATCGTGTAGCTGAAGAAGTCGGGATTGAGATTTTCCAGCTTCTGATCGGTAAATTGTATCACCCGCCGCCCGCCAGTGCTGCGCGCATTTGCGAGATAGGCTTGTGCCATGAGGGCAGGGCTGACGGCGTTTACGATCATGTTCCGATGGTTCGTCGCCGGGTCCAATCCGGTTACTTCATCGGCTTTGAAAATGGAGGCATTGTTGATGAGACAGCGCCAATCCGCCTGCGATGCAGCCAGATCGTGGATCATTGCGACGGCGGCATCCGGATCGGACAGGTCGCATTGTACTACTTCGGCGCTGGGTAGCTCCGCCGCGAGCTCATCCGCCGCATCGCGCGAGGAGTTGCAATGGATGATGACATGCCAGCCCGCCTCGGCAAACCGCTCCGTCATGGCTTTGCCAAGCCGTTTCGCGCCGCCGGTGATAAGGACTGATCTGGTTGTCATGGCCTCAACCTAGACCCATAGGTCGTGCGCGCAAGTCCGCTCTGGCCGCTCAGCTGTCCGGCACTTTGCTGCGCAGATCCTCCAGCCAGACATCCGCCACCGCGTCGCTTGGAGCTCGCCAGTCTCCGCGTGGAGACAGAGCACCGCCCGCGCTGACCTTGGGGCCATTGGGCAGGGCGCTACGCTTGAATTGGCTGAACTGGAAAAAGCGCTTCACAAAGTTTTCCAGCCAGCGGCGGATGGTGGCAAGATCGTATTCATTCTTTCCGGCTTCGGGGAAGTCATGCGGCCACAAGCCAGCCCCGGCATCTTTCCACGCATTCCAGCACAGGAACGCGACATGGCTCGGGCTCTGGCCCCAGCGGATGGTGTGATGCAGGAAGAAGTCGTTTAGCTCGTAAGGCCCGATGATGCTTTCGGTCGACTGGATCGAACCATCTTCGGCAGCGGGCACAAGCTCGGGAGAGATTTCCGTGCCGAGCACCTCTTCAAGCACCGCGTCACAATGCTTGTCGAATTGGTTGGTACGCGTGCACCAGCGGATGAGATACTGGATCAGCGTCTTGGGTACGCCCGCATTCACGGCATAATGGCTCATCTGGTCGCCTACGCCATAGGTGCACCAGCCCAGCGCCAATTCCGACAGATCGCCCGTGCCGAGCACGAAGCCGCCGTGATGGTTGGCAAGGCGGAACAAGTAGTCGGTGCGCAGGCCTGCCTGCACATTCTCGAACGTCACATCATGCACCGGCTCGCCATCGGCGAAGGGGTGGTGCATATCCTCGAGCATCTGCCGCGCGGCAGGCTTGATATCGATCTCCTCCGCCGTGGTGCCAAAGGCTTCCATCAGCTTCCATGCGTTCGACTTGGTGCCGTCCGAAGTGGCGAATCCGGGCATAGTGTAAGCGCGGATGGTGGAGCGCGGCAGGCCGAGCATGTCGCACGCCTTCGCCGCCACGATCAGCGCATGGGTGGAATCGAGTCCGCCTGAAATACCGATCACCAGTGACTTCGGATTGGTCGCCTTCATCCGCCGAGCGAGGGCATCGACCTGGATGTTGAATGCTTCGTAGCAATCCTCATCAAGTTTTTCCTTGCGGTTGGGCACGAAGGGGAAGCGGCGGATGGCGCGTTTCAGCCCGATATCGCCTTGGCTGTATTGATGATCGAAGCCGACCACGCGGAAACTGTCTTCAGGCCGCCCTGCATCTTCGGCTGCATCGTTGAATGTGCCCATGCGCATGCGCTCATTGAGGATGCGCCGCGTGTCGATATCTGTGACGCACAGCTCAGGCTCCAGCTCGAAACGCACGCTTTCGACCATCAGATCGCCGAGCTCATAGACCATGCCCTGGCCATCCCAGCTGAGGTCCGTGGTGCTCTCGCCGAAGCCGCTGGCGGAATAGGCATAGACGCAGACCGAACGGCTGGAGGAGGCACGGCACAGCATGTGGCGCTCATCCGATTTGCCGATTGTGATATTGCTGGCCGAAAGGTTGAGCAGGATCGTCGCACCCGCAAGCGCCGCCATGGTGCCGGGCGGATTAGGGCTCCAGTAATCTTCGCAAATTTCGATACCGAAGGTAAAGCCGGGCAGGTTGGTCGCGGAGAAGATCATGTCGGTCCCGAACGGGATTTCTGCGCCGTTCACGCCGATCCACAGATCGCGGCAATTATTGCCCCGCGCAAAATAGCGCTTCTCGTAGAATTCGCGATAATTCGGCAGGTAGCTCTTGGGAACTGCGCCCAGCACTTCGCCATGCGCGATCACGACGGCGCAATTGTAGATCCGGCCATTGCGGCGCAGCGGCGCGCCGATCACCAGTACAGGCGTCATCGTCTCGCTGGCCGCGCGAATGGTCTCGATACGCTGCTCGACCGCTTCCAGCAGCGCCGCCTGCAAGTGCAAATCGTCGATGGCGTACGAAGACAGGCAGAGCTCGGGATAGAGCAGCAGGTCGACATTCTGCTCATGCGCGGCGCGGGCCTGCTCGATAATCCCCTCGCAATTATACGCGACATCAGCGGTGCGGCAGCGCGGCGTCGCTGTGGCCATACGGACAAAGCCATGGGCGTGCATGTCGTGAAAGTCGAAGGAGGCTTCGCTCATCTTGGTGTCGCTTTCTGCGTGGTCTTCGGCAGGTTCAAGGAAATCGGCAGGCTCGCAAATGCCCAGCTCGGCAAGGCGTTTTTGCGTGGGTTTGCGCGGGACTTTGCCCTTGGCTTCCCAGCCATAGACGGTGCGGCTGGGCCAGGGTTCCGGCTCGCCATAGCGCTGCCCGAATTCTTCGGCGCTGAGCGGCGGGTCATGCTTTTCGCGCCAAGCACGGATTTTCTGACCTGCCAGATGCATGGTCGATGCGGTATCCGAAAAGGATACTCGCCACAAGCGTGCTTGGCGCCAGAAACAAAAAACGCCGCCGCTCGGAGAGAGAGCGACGGCGTTCTTTTCGGGGCACTCATATATCCGCGCGCGATCCGCAGGGGGTTACATGAATGCTGTTTGTAGTTAGCGGCAGCGCGCACCGCCGCGATCGATTTCGCGGCCTAGCAGTCCGCCAATGGCCGCGCCAAGGACGGTGCCGAGTGTACGATCACCGCGGCTGTCGATTTCGCGGCCTATCAGCGCGCCACCGGCTGCGCCGATGATCAGGCCGGTCGTGCCATTGTCTCGCTCGCAATAGTAACGGCCGTCGCGGCCCTGCCAGACACGGTCACCACGGCGCACGCGGCGCGGTTCGTAATAGCGTCCACGGTCGTCATACACGCGGTCACGGCGCTGATCGCGGCGGCAGGCGCGGCGATCGCGGCGGCGCTCGTATCGGTCGCAGCGATCATATCGGTCATACCGATCATAGCCGCGATGATTGTCATGATAGCCATGTGCCGGGGCCCAAGCGGGCGGGCCACCCTGCGCCATGGCAGGTGTTGCGGGAAGTGTCAGCGCAGCGGCTGCAGCAAGAGCGAACAATGGTTTCTTCATGGCCTCATTTACCTTTCCGATTCGACACGTCGGGTGTCGGTGAAAGGATGTATTGTTCAGCAAAGCCCAACCGCAGATGAACAGCTCGTTGGAAATGTTTTTCAGAGACGAAGTGTTTTTTCGCTGCGATCAGGTGAGCTTGCGCGCGGTGATCGCGATCCAGTCTCGCACTGTCCCGTCCGTGCCTTCACCTTCCCAGATGCGCTCATCAACGATGGTGAAACCCGCCTGCCGATATTGAGCCGTGATCCAGTCGGGATCGGGAAAATTGTGCAATCGGCCAAGCAAGCAGCGCCCCTCTCCATCGCCAAGCTTGAAGCTTGCATAGTGCCATCCGCCCTGTCGCAGGGCCTGGTGAATGCGAGACAAAACATTAGGCAAGTCGGCGCGCGGTACATGGAGCAGGCAGGCATGCGCCCATACCGCGTCATACTTGGCGTGGGCCAGAAGTTCATCGAAGCGCATTTGCCGCGCGCCAACAGCAAATCTCTCATTGGCTTTGCGAACCATTGCCGAAACCCCATCGGTCGCATCAACGCTAAAGCCGCGAGCCATCATGCGCGCCGCATCCTGACCTCCGCCGCAGCCAAGCTCGAGGATTCGTGCTTCAGGTTTAAGCTTATCGAGAAAGCTATCGAGATCACGGCTCGGCGCTTGCGCAAAGCTCAGTGTGTAATACGAGGCGGACTTTTCGTAGTAGGCGAGGGTGGCAGGATCGCTCATTCGCTCGGAGTTTCGCCGCGCAGATGTTCCGCAAAGAAGGCGAGCGTGGCCGGCCAAATCTCTTGCTGCGCGAATTGATTGGCGGGGTTGCCTGTCTCCCGGCTGCCGTCGCCTGACAGATAATGCCCCGCATCGGTAAAGACGAGCGAGACCGTCTCGAGCCCTGCAGCGACGCGCCTTTCTGCAATCGCCTGCGCCATTTCGCCTGAATTCCATACAAGATCGGCATCGCCGCCTGCGACAAGCACGGGCTCATCGATGTTTTCGACCGGGATACGGGCAATCACGGCGCGATCGGGATTGGCGTTACGACCCCGATCATGCGGCAGGCGAATGCGCGGCCTGCCTTCGGGTCCGGTCGGATTGGCGAACTCCTCTCCCATGCCGAGATAGGGCACGAAAGGGAGCGGCTCTCCGCGCCAGCTGAAAGAACTGGCCGTGCGGCCTGCGCCCCAGCCTTCCCAAACGACATCGCTCGGCACGATCGCGGCGATCGCTGCAAAGCCATCGATCAGGGTTCCGCCTAGTAGCGCCATTTCCGCGCCTTTCGAGACACCGTAAATGCCAATCGCATCCGCGCGGATCTCAGGGCGGCTCTGAAGCCAGTCGAGAGCGATCTCGAGCGTGTCGACCGGAATATCGGCAAAAGCATTTGGCAGGCCTGGAATGTGACGGTCTCCTTCGCGAGCGGGGGAGTAATAGGGCAGGCCGAAAACGGCATAGCCTTCCGGCGCAAATCTTTGCGCAAAAGTCCGCGCGCTCGAATCTCCGCCTTCGCTTCCGCCCAGGACTATGATCACAGGATAGGGGCCGTCACCTTCGGGCAAAGCGAGAAATGCGCCGGGCAGGCTTTCTCCTGCAGTGATGTACTCGGCGGAAACACTGGCGGCATCTTCTTGCGCGTTGACAGATTGCACAGGCACGACGCAGGCGGCCGCGAATGCGAAAATGTGGCGAAATTGCATCTCTCTCGTCTCCCTCACACTCGTGATAGATCGAGTTACGGAGTAAAGCCAAATTTGGTCGCACCCAGAGCCTTGTCTACACGCAATTTCTATGCATGAGTGAGCGCTCAGGAGGGATCGCAAATGTTTTATCGCCAATGCCTTTTCGCAGGCCTCGCCAGTCTCGCTGCCACTGGAGCAGCAGCAGCGCAGGACATCCACGGCTTCGAACGCGATCCGCAGCGCGATATGCGCGCGAGCGTCGGCATTTCGATACCCTTTGGCGGATCAAACAGGCAGGCGGCGAACATGCAGCCGCGTTTCGATTTTCACATCGAAACTGGAGACAGCGATTGGCATTCGCGCGCGCAGAACCTGGCGGATCCGCGCAATGATGCGCACCGCAATGTCAGGCGCTCGCAATTCTCGCTGACTTTCGAGGATGAGCCGCGCTTCCTTGTGAATGGCGCTGCGCCGCTCGAAATCGCTGCGCTGCGAGCCGGGCAAGATGGCGATCCAGATGATCAGCCTCAGGGCACGGGCGATGGACCCAATGGCGGCGACGATGTGGATGAACCCGACGCCATCGATCACATCGCCCGAGGCGCGCTGTTTACCGGCGCGGTTGTGGCGACAGGTGTGGCGGTGATAGTGGGTGCATTCGTCCTTTCGGACAACGACGAAAACTAAGCTTCCGCCGCCGCTTAAGAGTGCAAAGCGCGGCGCAGCTTCTCAATTAAAAGGGAGGAAATCAGATCGCTTATTGCACCCGCGGGTCTCGGTAGCGAGGCGCCATGTCGCGCAGTATGTTGCCCCGTGCATATCCGAAGACGAACAAGATCAGCACCATTGTCAGGATGAAGTCAGCGAAGGTCGAATAGAACAGCCATACATCCGTCGATGTGTACAGCGCCACCAGCAGGTTAGCGCCCGCCATCACCGTTCCAAGCAAGCCCATTCCTATGCCGAGCCGCGCTACGTCGATATCGGTATATGGCAGATAACGCTTCAGTCGCGTCGCAAGCCGCCTTCCTCCCATAAAGCCATCGCCGAAGAACAGCGCGGCGCTGATGAGCCCGATCGCCGTCGTGCGATATTTCACTGCCTCATCGCTTTGAAAAATCATGGCGAGGGCTGCCGATAGCAGCAGCATGAAAATGCCGAACATGGCGAGGCCGCCGAGCAGATCCACTTTGGTCACTCGCTGAAGGATGAGAAGAACGATCCCGATCCCCGCTCCCACAAATGCAGCGGTGGTCAAGTCGGTCAGCTTGGCAATCGCGAAAAACAGCAGGCCGAGCGAGATATCGACAGCAAGCGGAACCTTGTTGCGCTTCCAAACGGCCGGATCATAATTGTCCTTCGTGGTTTGCTCAGCTACGCCCTCCTGCCACCCCTCGCGCACCAATGAGCCAAAGCTCTTGCCCTCCATTTCAATCGCGTGCTGCTTGTATTTCTCTGGAAACGCTATCGTCTTGCCAGGGTGGCTTTCGTGGATGAGCTGACCGTCTCGCCTGACAGCAATGCCGGTATTCAACATGCTGATATACCCTGCCTCGACTTCGAGGCGCGACCCATCTGGCAGATCAGTCACGAGCCGATGATTGCGGATCGCTTCCTCCCCAAAGTCGGGAGTGGCATCGCTGGCGACGAGAGCTCCATCGATATAAAGTTCGGAAAGAAGACCGTTGGTTTGCGAACGCAATGTAACGCGGCAGCGATGTCCGTCGATCACGAACGGGCGACGATAGCGCCAGATGGTCCAGCCTTTGGACACGCTGCGTCCGTTTTCAGTCCGCCGCTGCGGCCATGGCCGCCTCACGATCGAGCTCGGCTCTACTTTTCTTCTCCGCAGCCGTTTTCAGCTGGCCGCATGCGGCATCAATATCGCGCCCGCGCGGTGTGCGCACGGGTGCGCTGATGCCGCCTTCGAAAACGATGTTGGAGAAGGCCTTGATCCGTTCGGGCGATGAGCACTCGTAGACGGCACCCGGCCACGGATTGAAGGGAATGAGATTTACTTTCGCCGGCAGCTTGTATTCCTTCAGCAGGCGGACAAGCTCGCGCGCGTCTTCGTCGCTGTCGTTCTTGTCCTTCAGCATCACGTATTCGAAAGTGATGCGGCGCGCGTTGCTGGCACCGGGATAATCGGCGCAGGCCTGCAGCAATTCCTCGATGCCGTATTTCTTGTTGATCGGCACGATCTCGTCGCGAATGTCCTTGCTAACTGCGTGGAGCGAGACGGCAAGGTTCACGCCGATTTCCTCGCCGCAGCGCTCCATCGCCGGGACAACGCCGCTGGTGGACAGCGTGATACGCCGCTTGGAGAGGGCGAGGCCGTCGCCATCCATCACCAGTTGCAGCGCGCTTTTCACATTGTCGAAATTGTACAGCGGCTCCCCCATGCCCATCATCACGATGTTGGTGAGCAGGCGACCATCGGCGGTGTATTCGGCTTCGCTTTCTTCCTCGGCGAAATCCATCTTGCCCTTGGGCCATTCGCCCAGAGCATCGCGCGCCAGCATGACCTGGCCGACGATTTCGCCCGGCGTGAGGTTGCGCACCAGGCGCATCGTGCCGGTGTGGCAGAAACGGCAGTTCAGCGTGCAGCCGACCTGGCTGGAGACGCACAGAGTTCCGCGATCGGCATCGGGGATGAAGACCATCTCGAATTCGTGGCCGTCGGCGGTTTTAAGGAGCCATTTGCGTGTGCCGTCGGTCGAGTGCTGCGCCTCTACGACTTCGGGCCGGCCGATCACAAACCGTTCGGCAAGCCATGGGCGCATTGTCTTGGCAATATCGGTCATCGCCTCGAAATCGGTGACGCCGCGGTGGTAGAGCCAGTGGAAGACCTGCTTGGACCGCAGCTTCGCCTGCCGCGCATCAAGGCCAGCACCTTCAAACAGGGCTGCGATGTCTTTCTTTGGTAGCCCGATCAGGTCCACGCGGCCATCTTCGCGCGGCGTGATGTCACGCGCGACGGGAACGGGGTCAACCTGCCCCGGAATGCTCATCAATGTCGTATCTGCCATGGGTGGCGCGCATATAGTGCGACTTGTCCGCCTTGGCTAGCTTTGCCGCTACTGCGCGCAGCCAACCCGTGCCGCGTCCATGGCGGTTGCCGCGCCATCAAGGCTGTAGCGATCGGTAAAGCGATTGCCGCGGGCATCTGTGGCGCTGATGGTCATGCGGCTGGCAGAGCGCATGGCGGAGACGATTTCACCATCCGCGCGCACGTCAGTCGCCCAGGCATCGCCTTCACCTGCAGTCAGGACGAAGCGCTGTCCGCCCACGGCGAGGGCCACGCGGGGATTGTCTGACAATTCGCGGCTCAGGCGAAAATGCACCTGCCCGCGCACATTGCGATCAGGCCATGTGCCAACGCTTGCGAAAGGCACGAAGTCGAGGCCCGCTCCGCCTTCTGCTGCCGCAATCGCATAGCAGCGCGGCGTTTCGGGATCGCGGAAAGCGCCCCAATCGCCAAACACGCCAAGGCTGTCACGTGCCAAAGCCGGAGCGGAAATCACCAAGATAGCAAGCGGGATGAGCAGCAATCGCATGCCGCTTGTATAAGCGCATTTGTCACACGCTGTGAATCCCGAAAATCGGACTCAATTCGTCCGGTTTTTCTGGCTTTTTACCGGCATTTCCCCTATATGAATGAGGACGGAGGGGGTTCTCCTAAAAACCCGATAAAGACAAGGACGCCCGCGGGATAACGCCGCGCGGCGAGGAGAGAGATGAGCCTGTTTGCCGATTATAACCTGCCCTTTGCCATAGCGCTGGGGGTAATGGCTTTGCTTACGCTGTTGCAGGTGATCGGGCTGGGCGATTTCGATTTTGGCGGCGATGTCGATCTCGATGTCGGCGCCGACGGGGAAATTGCCGATCCGACTTCTGCCGGGCTTGGCGGAGCGATCACTACCCTGCTGGGCCTGGGTAAAGTGCCGCTCTTCGTGTGGTTGATTGTCTACCTGCTCCTTTTCGCCGTCATTGGGATGAGCATTCAGGCCTTTGCCAGTGATCTGACGGGCACGCCGCTATTTGCCTGGCTCGCCGCGCTGATTGCCGGGGGTGCGAGCCTCCCAGTGACCGCCACGCTGGTTCGGCCGCTCGGTCGCCTGCTGCCGCAGGATGAAACAAGCGCGGTCAGCCTCAACACGCTGGTCGGGAAACGCGCCGTAATCACCGATGGCACATCGGAAAAGGGCTCTGCCGCCCGCGCACGGGTGCGCGATCACCACGGCCAAACGCATTATGTCATGGTTGAGCCGCATGAGGATGCCAGCGTGATTCCCGCTGGAGATGAAGTTCTATTGGTACGCCGGGAGGGGAATGTGTTCTTCGGTGTGCCGCTGGCCGAGCGAAAGCTCGCCCCGATGGGGAATTGAGCACGCTCAGGCCAGTCCACCAGTTCACAACAAGGAGAGAATATGGAAGCGTTTTTAGACATTGGAATGTGGGGCGGTATCGGTCTCGTCGTTGTAATCTTGGGATCGATAATCTTCCTCACCAAGCTCTATCGACGGGCTTCCAAGGAAATCGCATTTGTCCGTACGGGTGTGGGCGGCGAAAAGGTCGTGATGAACGGGGGCGCGCTTGTCTTCCCGATCTTCCACGAAACCATGCCGGTCAACATGAACACGCTGGTCCTCAGCGTTGTGCGCCGCGATGGCGAAGCGCTGATTACGCTCGACCGCCTGCGGATCGACGTGAAAGCGGAATTCTACGTCCGCGTGAAGCCTGATGGTGAAGCCATTGCCATGGCCGCGCAGACGCTTGGCCAGCGCACGATGCAGCCGGAAATGCTGAAGGACCTTGTCGAAGGCAAGTTCGTCGACGCGCTGCGCTCCGTCGCTGCCGGTATGACGATGAACGAGCTGCATGAGCAGCGTGCCGACTTCGTGCAGAAGGTGCAGCAGGTCTCGTCCAACGACCTTGCGATGAACGGGCTTGAGCTGGAATCGGTCTCGCTGACCGGTCTCGATCAGACCTCGATCGAGCATTTCAATGCCAACAACGCCTTCGACGCCGAAGGTCTCACCAAGCTGACCGAGCAGATCGAAGCGCGCAAGAAATTGCGTAACGATATCGAGCAGGACACGCGTGTGCAGATGGAGGCCAAGAACCTCGAAGCCGACCAGCGCAGCTTCCAAATCAGCCGTGACACCGAATATGCGCGCCTTGAGCAGGAACGCGAAGTCGAAGTCCGGCGCGCCTCGCAAATGTCCGAAATCGCCAGCCAGCAGGCCGAGCGCCAGCGTGAAGCCGATGCTGCGCGGATCGAGGCGAAGAAGCTTGTCGATGCGCAGCAGATCGAAGCTGACCGGCTGGTGGAAGAAGCTCGGATCGACCAGGTCCGCGCACTCGAAATCGCCCGACAGGAACAGCAGATCGCTGTCCAGAACAAGTCGCGCGAGGAAAGCCAGGCGAAGGCAGAGGCAGACGAGGCACGTGCCAAGGCTGTGCAAGCCGAAGAACAGGTCGCCACGGCCCGCGAAAGCGAGATTGCAGAGCGTCAGAAGAAGATCGAATTGATCGAAGCGGCCAAGCAGGCCGAGCGTGATGCAATCAAGATCCGCGTCGATGCCGAAGCCGACAAGGATGCAGCCACCAACCGCGCCGAAGCCGCTCGCCGCGAGGCAGAGGGTGAAGCCGATGCGGTGAAACTGCGCGCCGAAGCCGACCGCGTGAAGTTCGAAGTGGAAGCCGAGGGTCAGCGGGCCGTCAACGAAGCTGCGAACATCCTCTCGATGGATCAGATCAGCTTGCAGACGAAGCTTGCCCTGCTAAAGGTGCTGCCGGAAGTCATCCGCGAAAGCGCCAAGCCGATGGAAGCGATTGACTCGATCAAAATCGTGCAGGTCGATGGCCTCACCCAGCGCTCTGGCGCACCCGGTTCGACGGGCGGCGCAGGCGTGGGCGGCGGCTCGGGAAACCTTGCCAATGATGCGGTGGCAGCAGCGCTCGCCTACCGTGCGCAAGCCCCGGTTCTCGATGGCCTGATGAAAGAGCTTGGCCTCGATGGCTCCTCTCTCGGCAAGATCGTCGAAGGGGCTGCCAGAGGCGATCAGGACGCTATGGCGCAGCTGAGCGCAGAGGTGACCGATGCAGAGAACCTGCCTTCGCTCTTCGACCCCGAAGCGGGCGAGGGCGATGCTGACGATACGGATGCCGAAGCGGCTGAGTAAGCTTACGCTTAGCTCAATCTAAGGAAGGCCCCCGGTTCGCGCCGGGGGCCTTTTTGTTGCACTGCGGCAACGCATGGGCCACATCGACCCCATGACGAAAGGCTCCGACACAAAATCCAGGCAAGTGCTCGTCCTGCAAGGCGGCGGCGCGCTCGGCGCGTATCAGGCGGGCGTCTATGAAACGATGCACGGCGAAGCGCTAGAGCCTGACTGGGTCGCGGGCATCTCCATCGGTGCAATCAACGCCGCATTGATCGCCGGAAACACTCCTGAGCAGCGCGTCGAAAGGCTGCGCGCCTTTTGGGAGAAGGTCAGCTCCGAACTCCTTGGCATCGCTCCTGCCGATGATGGCCCTGCCCGCCGATGGTTCAATGAAATAGCGGCCAGCACTGTCGCGACGATTGGCGCGCCGGGGTTTTTCCGTCCGCACAATTTCTTCGCGCCGAGTGCCGATGCACTGCTTCAGACGATCAGCATGTATGACACCTCGCCGTTGCGAGAGACTCTGCTGGAGCTGGTCGATTTCGACATGCTGAACGACGGGCCGATGAAAGTCAGCCTTGGCGCGGTGAATGTACTGACGGGCAATTTCTGCTGGTTCGACAACCGCGAACAGCGGCTGGAGCCAGAACATGTCATGGCGAGCGGCGCGCTTCCTCCGGGCTTTCCGCCGGTTATCATCGAGGGGCAGCCCTATTGGGACGGCGGCCTTGTTTCGAACACGCCGCTGCAGCACGTCATCGACACCGCCGAGCGCTGCGACATGACGATCTACCAGGTCGATCTATTTCACTCTCGCGGAGAGCTGCCGCGCGATTTGTCGCAAGTGCTCCAGCGCGAAAAAGACATCCGCTATTCCAGCCGCACGCGCTACAACACTGACGCTGCGCAACAGCTGGAAGAGTTGAGGCTGGCAGCAGCGCGGCTATGCGAAAAGCTGCCCGATGAGTTGCGGGACGATCCGGACCTGCGCGCGCTCACACAGGCAGAGCCCCCGGGCGTCATGCGGGTGATGCACCTGATCAACCGCCGCGAGCCGCATCAGAGCTTTTCCAAGGATTACGAATTCTCGCGCGCGACGGTGAACGACCATTGGAGCGGCGGCGCGGCCGATATGGCGCTGTCGCTCGATCACCCGATGTGGACGGAACGCGACATGGAGCATCGCGGGATCATCGCTTATGACTGCACCAATCCTGACGGCGCGCGTATGCGAGGGCCCGACGGGGTGCAGCTTTACGCTGAGAACAAGGCGGCGGAATAAGCGGCGCGACCTACCCTTCGGGATAGGTAATCGCGACTACCTCCCATTCTTTCGATCCGCCGGGCAGGCGCACCGTCCGCAAATCGCCAACTTCCGCCCCGCGCAGGGCGCGCGCAATCGGGCTGGACCAGCCGACACGCCCTTCGCCTGCATCCTGCTCGTTATCGCCGACAATGGTGAGAATGCGCTCGTCATCGTCCTCGTCGGCGATGGTGACAGTCGCGCCGAAGAAAATGCGCGCCTTGTCCGGCTGCTGCGCCGGGTTAACGACCTTTGCGAATTTCATCACCTTGGCGAGATAGGCGAGCTCGCGGTCGATCTCGCGCATGCGCTTGCGACCGTAGAGGTAGTCGCCGTTCTCGCTGCGGTCGCCATTGCCCGCCGCCCAGCTGACGATCTCTGTGATTTCCGGGCGTTCGGTACCGAGCAGGTGATCGTAGCGCGCCTTCAACGCGGCGAGGCCTGCGGGGGTGATAGGGTTCGTTTTGTCGGGAGCGGGCATCGCCGCTCTATCGCGCGATCAGCACATCCTGATCAAGCGGTTCGTCCCAGTCGACGCGACCATCGCTGGCCTGCTCTTGATAGGAGCCGTCTTCATAGATGTGCCTTGTGTGGAAATAGTTATTTGCCCCATCGCGCTCGACTGTCAGCAGAACCTGCCAGCCATTGTGATCCTCTGGAGATAAACGCACCGGCCCAAAAGTTGTCGGACTGCGACCGATCTCCGCAAAACCTTCCTGCGCAGAGGCAAGCACGAACATCGTGCACCCGCCAGTGCCGCAATGCGATGGCTGGCGAACGAGTACGACGTGTTCCTCCACGCCATCACCATTCAGATCGACCGCAGCAGATGAGTATTCCGTAACATCGTACGTCTGGTCGAGATGATCGGAAAGGGCCACAGTGTCATCCAGCCAGCTGGACGCGCACGCAATGAGACCCAAAGGCAGCAGGGCGATGAAAGCTTTTCTCATAATCTGAGCGATAGCAGGATAGCGCGGCCAGAAAAACCGCCTCACCCATGGCAGTCTAGCGAAGGAAATCCTCGACATCGCGGGTGCGACCGGCGCGTTCGGGATAAAGATTCTCGTAGACAACCGCATTCTCGATCACGCGCTGCACATAGTTTTTGGTCTCGAAAAAGCCGATTTCCTCGATCCAGCGCAGCCAGTCTCCGGTCTGGCGCGGATCGCCATTTTCGCGCAGCCAGCGGTTCACATTGCCGGGGCCGGCATTGTAAGCGGCGAAGGCCAGCGGATAGCTGCCGTCGTAATAGCTTACCAGCCGTTCGATGTGGTTGGAGCCAAGGCGCATTGCATATTGCGGATCGTCGATCAGGCGGCTGGCAGAGAAGGGCACACCTGCGCGCCGCGCTTCCTCGCGGGCGGTAGCGGGCATGAATTGCATAATGCCGCGCGCACCGGCATGGCTGATGGCATTTTCCGCAAATTGGCTTTCTTGTCGCGCGATGGCGTGGATCAGCGTCCAATTGCTGCCAGCAGGGACCTGCAGGGTGGGGAAACCAATGCGCGTGAAACCGTCATGGCCATCGGCTGCAGCCGCGTCTGCGAGGTTCACCGCCAAGTCGCGACGGCCGATTTCACGGGCCAGCTCTGCCACCAGAAGATGCTCACCCAGCGTCTCTGCCTGATCGGCGATGCCGCGATAGAAGCGGATGCCGGTCGACCAGGGTGCGTCGCGCGCGACTTCCGCCGTGGCGCGGGTGATGGGCGCGGAAAGGAACCTACGGCGCTCCTCATCGGTGGGCGAGCCATTGGGTGCGGCGGCATAGGGCGGAATATCACGGCCCAGGCGCTGCAGCGCGAGCAGACCGTAGAATCTGTCATGGTACTGCGCCGCCATATCGTAATGACGGTTGGCCTCTTCGGTCATCCCGGCGCGGGAATAGGCTTCACCCGCCCAGAAAAAGCCCTTGGAGCGCGTCTGGCTGGTACGCGCTGCTGCGCCATATTGGTAGAAGAGCGGCGCAGCAGTCGCGCCATCGCCGCGCTGCCAAAGCGCATTCGTACCGCCCAGCCACATCAGCGAGGTGTAATCGTCGCGCAGGCGATATTCCATCGTGGAAATATCGTCGTCCTCGGTAAAGGCTTCGGTCGCGCGCTGGGCGATGCGGATGGAATCGCCTGTGCCGGCATTGCGGGCGACGGCAAGCAATTCTGTTACCCAGCGGGTGCGATCCAACGGGAGAGTGTCAAGTTCGGGACTGTCTGCGATCAGGCGCACCGCACGCGCTGGCGCGCCTTCGAGACGCAATTCGCGGCTGCGATTATAAAGATATCCCGGATCGCTCATGGCGCCGGCGGCGGAGGTCGCTCCATCGCCGCCTTCGAGGATGGCGAGACGAGCGGTAAATATCGGGCGCTCCGCCGCAGATGTGCGCGGCAATTGGCGAGCCGCGGCATCGGGTTCGCGCTGCCACAGCAGGGCATTCATGCGCGCATCGTGATCGTCCTGCTCGAATTCATCGCCATACATGGAGAAAAGCGCGGCTTCTGCCGTCGGACTCATCTCACCGCCGCGCCATGCCTCCATCGCCCAACGCTGCGATGCGGCGCGATCCTGACCCATCAGGGCGAGGGCATAATGCGCCTTGGCATAATTGGTGACCGGATCGCTGTTTTCGAAAAATTGGAGCAGCAATTGCGGATCGGTAAATTCGTCGCGCAATCGATGTTCGGCGCGGGCGCGCAAGGTCGTTTCATCGGGGAAGCCCGGATTCTCGGTCAGGAAATTAGCATATTCGACGAAGGAAATACGCGGAGCCGGTTCCCCATCTTCGCGGGCATTGTCCTGCCACAAACGCTCCCACCGGGCGATCTGCGGAGCCATCGGCCCCGGACCTTCTGCGACAAGGTTTGCGCGATTGCGATCCCATTCAGCAGAGTCTTGCGCGAGCAGCGTTGCGGGGGTTGCCATGGCGGCCATGGCAAGAAGCGAAACGAGTGAATTGCGAACCATGCTGGACATTATGCGTGGCCTCTCCTTATCAGGCCCTGAATGAATTCAATCTAACCGCTTGGGAGCGGCAAATATGTTCTCCGGATCGATACCTGCGCTGGCAACACCCTTTCGGGACGGTAGCTTCGATGAAGACGCGTATCGCCGATTCATCGACTATCAAATAGACAACGGAACCAGCGGGTTGGTTCCCTGCGGGACGACCGGCGAAAGCGCGACGCTGGATAATGACGAGCATCACAAGGTGATCGCCGTCTGCGCAGAGCAATCGGCGGGCAGGGTGCCGGTGATTGCAGGTGCAGGCTCCAACGATACGCAGACCGCCTTGTGGCATTGCAAGGAAGCGCAAATTGCAGGCGCCGACGCGCTGCTGCTGGTCGCGCCCTATTACAATCGCCCGTCGCAGGAGGGCCTGCTCGCGCACTTCAGCTATCTGGCGGAACGCACCGATCTGCCCATCGTCCTCTACAATGTGCCCGGACGTACGGTGACCGATATCAAGCCCGAAACGGTGATCGAACTGCACCGCCGCTTCCCGGATAAAATCGTTGCGATCAAGGATGCGAGCGGAGACCTCTCGCGCGTTGTCACCCACCGCATCGGCGCAGGGCCGGACTTCTGCCAGCTTTCTGGAGACGATCCGCTGGTCCTCGCCGGATATGCGCTGGGGCAGGTCGGCTGCATTTCGGTGACGGCCAATGTCGCACCCAAACTCTGCGCGGACTTCCACGCGGCAGCGGCAAGCGGCGATTTCGAGACCGCGCGCGCGATCAACGAAAAGCTCTACCCGCTCCACGCCGCCATGTTCGCAGAACCATCCCCCGCACCGGCCAAATACGCGCTCAGCAAACTGTTCGACTGGTTCGACCCGGAAGTGCGGATGCCGATCATGCCCTGCAGCGATGCGGCCAATGCGAAAGTGGATGAGGCGATGGAACTGGCTGGGATTTCCGCACAATAAAAACGAAGATTTTCATTACCGTCGCGGCCCTTGTGCTCACCTCATGCTCGACCATGCCACATATTGCGCAGCCCACTATCGATGAGCTTGCGCGGCAGTATCTCCCGGCGCAGCTGGCGATCGGTGAAAAGGACCCGGGCTAGGTCGATGCAAATTACGGGCGGGAGGACCTTATGTAGGCCTCGCGCGTTTTGCTGCCATGACGCGCTATATCCTCTTTCCGCTCGCCCTGGCTCTCTCCGCTTGCGTCGGGACCGAACCCATCGAGCCGCAAGTGGCTAGTGCCAGCACCGATTTCAGCGATGCGCGGCAGGTGACCGTCGAACTCGACAATTTTGATTTTAGCCCACGCGAATTGACGTTGACGGCGGGAGAGCCCGTGGAACTGGTGTTCACCAACACCTCTGGCGAAGCACACAATTTTGCCGCGCCCGAATTCTTCGCGTCGGCCATGATCCGCGAAGGCGATGCCGATTTATTGCGCAACGGCCATGTCGAACTTCGCGGCGGACGCAGCGCATCAGTTTTCCTTGTGCCGGTTGCCGGTGAATATGAAGTCGATTGCACGCATTTGGGTCATTCGGCGCTGGGCATGACGGGGTCGATTACGGTGCAGTGAAGCGCTTGAAACGCGAGGATTGCCTTGCGCAGTCTTGCCACCTACATGCGCTCACCTGATGGCACGCCCCAAACCCGCTACTTTCGACAAGCAGAAGATCGTCGCTGAAAACCGCAAGGCGCGGTTCAATTACCATATCGAGGAAACGTTCGAGGCGGGTATCGCGCTACAAGGCACCGAAGTGAAAGCCTTACGCGCGGGCGAGGGCTCGATCGCCGAAAGCTATGCCGAGGTGAAGGATGGCGAGGTATTTCTCGTCAATGCCAATATTCCTGAATTCAGCCACGGCAATCGCAACAATCATAAGCCCAAGCGGCCGCGTAAGCTGCTGCTGCACCGGCGCGAAGTGGACAAGATGTTCGGCGCGACCGAGCGCAAGGGAATGACGCTGGTCCCGCTATCGGTTTACTTCAACGGTCGCGGACGTGCCAAGGTTGAGCTGGCTCTGGCCAAGGGCAAGCAGGCGCACGACAAGCGCCAGACAATCAAGGATCGCGACTGGAAGCGCGACAAGGCGCGGATCATCAAAGAGAATTCGTAGCTGTCCCAACGACGTCAGTTACGACAGGAGCCGCTCCCTGCTCAGCCCCGAAGAATTTTCGCTACGCCGTTAAGCGCTGGTTGTGAACTGCGCGTCTAATACCATTTATGGTAAAGCGCGACGAAGCTGGGCGCGCGAACAGGTGCTATGGTCAAAAAAGCAATCAAATGGCTTTCGGCGCGCATGCCGAAAATGCCCGAGCGGGACGAGATGGCCCGCAACCGTTGGCTGCGCCCGATTGCACACCGTTTTCTCCGCTCTGAATTATGGCGGTTCACCCGTCGCTCGGTTCCGCGCGGTGCGGCTCTGGGCCTGTTTGCTGCCTTTATCATCCCCGTAGGGCAGATTTTTCTCGCAGCATTTCTCGCATTGCCTGCACGGGCGAATGTGCCGGTGGCGGCCGTCATTACTTTCGTGACCAATCCTTTCACCGTGCCATTCTGGCTGTTGGTGGCGAACAAGGTCGGGAAATTTACGCTTAAGGTCGATCCCGCAACCATGGCGAGCGCCAAGGCGGCGCTTGAAGAAACTTGGTGGACCGAATTTGGCTGGTGGTTGCAGACCGCCGGTGTCACGGCCTTTGGATTTTTGGTCCTTTCCGTCGTGACGGCCGCGGTCGGTTATCTGCTCACCAGTTTCCTATGGCGTTTCGTGGTGGCTCGAAGGTGGGAGAAGCGCCCGGCACGGCGCAATTTCCTGCGCGCAAAATCGCCCAAATCCAACTGAGGGTCTCAAACGGCGTTTTGCGGCGTTGCGGGTGCGCGAAGGCGTCCCTAAACCCGCTTTCATGAATCTAGCGAACGTGCATGAATCGCGCCGTGTGGTGGACGGCCTGGCTGTGGCAGCCGCCGTGCTGGCCAGCGTCACGCTCGTGCAATTCGCGACAGACAGCCTGACGGCGACGCTGGCCTATGCGGGCGGGCTGGTGGTGCTCGGCCTGATCGCTTTTATCTCCGGCCGTATTCAGGCGCATCGCCCGGCAGCGCGCGAAAGCGAAGCGCTCGACTGGTCGGTGACGGTAGCCGCGATCGAGCAGCCCGACCTGGCAATTGCGATTACGGACAGAGCGAACCGATTGGTCTGCGCCAATTCGGCGTTCGAGCTGTGGTTCGGATCCAGCAACGGTCCGCCAAACCTGCCCGTCGACGGGACCAGTGCCGATCAGCTGTTGCGGCTGGCGCGCGCTGCATGGCGCGATGGCAAGGGTGACGCGGTCACTGTGGCGGATGAGCAGAAAAGCTGGACCGCAACCGCTCACCGGGCGGGGCAGAGCGATGATTACCTGATCTGGCGCTTTGCTCCGGTGGTGCGGACCGAGCCGATTGCAGCGATCGGCAAGCACATTACCGGCCTGTTCGGCAAAGTGCTGGGCGCGGCAGGAATTTCCGTCGCGCTCGTCTCGCCCGAGGGGATGGTGCGCGCGGGCAATCCGGCCTTGGCGCGGCGAGCCTTTGGCGACGAAAAGGCGCGGATGGCGGGTCAGGAATTCGTGCAATTGCTGCGTTCCGACGAGCGGGAGCGTATCTATTTCGCGCGCGAAGGCAAGAAGGGTTCCCCGCAGACGCTGGTGCAGGTTCCGCTCGCCGATCCCGACATTGCAGCGACTGAGGAGATACCCGGCAAAGCGGCAGGCGAGGCGCCATCGCTGATGCTGCTTATCGACGCCGGAATCGGCGTCGGCGGTTGGGGCGGAGAAGCCAAGGGCGGTCAGGCGGCGCAATTGCAGGGCTTGCTCGAGCAGCTTCCGCTCGGCCTCGCCACGACCGACCGTGACGGGCATTTCCTGTTCGCAAATCCCGCATTCCGCCGCGCTGCGGGAATAGGGCAGGGGGACCTGCCGCCTTATCCGGGCGACATCGTCGTCCCGCGCGACAAGACAGCCATGTCCGATGCTGTGCGCCGCCATGGGCAAGGTCCTGCCTCGAGTGGGGACATTGCCGTTCGGCTGCGGCATGAGCCGGATGAGCCAGTCAGCCTCGGCCTCGCAGGCGTGCGCGGACTGGGAGAAGCAGCGGTGCTGCTGAGCCTTGCCGACACGACTGAAGAGGCTCGGCTCAAGCGGCAGGTCGCTCAAGCAACCAAGATGCAGGCCGTGGGTCAGCTCGCAGGCGGCGTCGCGCACGACTTCAACAACGTGCTGACTGCCATCATCGGCTATTGCGACCTCATGCTGCTGCGCCACACGCCGGGGGACAGCGATTATGACGATATCCAGCAGATCAAGGCGAATTCGAACCGCGCGGCCAGCCTGACGCGGCAATTGCTCGCCTTCAGCCGCCAGCAGACCTTGCAACCGGAAATCATCCAGTTGCCCGATATCCTGTCGGAAGTTAGCCAGCTGTTGAAGCGGCTACTGGGTGCAAAGATCACGCTGAAAGTCCGTCATGACCGCGACCTTGGTCCGGTCAGAGCCGACCCGCGCCAGCTGGAGCAGGTGATCATCAATCTCGCAGTGAATGCACGCGATGCGATCCAGTCCCATGGCGGGGGCGAGGGGGCAGCCGGAACGCTCGCCTTCGCGACACGGCGCGTACAGGCGACGGATATCCGCCGCATGGGAAGCGAAATCATCCCCGCAGGCGATTACACCGTGCTGATTGCAGAGGACACCGGCGGCGGCATCCCGCAAAATATTATAGGCAAGCTGTTCGAACCGTTCTTTACGACGAAAGAGCAGGGCAAAGGCACCGGCCTCGGCCTCTCCACCGTCTATGGCATCGTCAAGCAGTCGGGCGGCTTTATCTTTGCCAGCAACGCCAAGGCCCCCGATGGCGGTATCAAAGGCGCGCGCTTTACCGTGTATCTCCCGGTCCATCAGGCGACCGAGGAAGAGCTGCGCAAGGCCGAGGAAGAGGAACAGGTCCGCGAATGGTCCGGCGGCGGCACGATTCTACTCGTCGAGGATGAGGATATGGTGCGCGCCGTTGCCGAACGCGCACTCGCACGTCAGGGCTACACCATCGTCACCGCCAGCGATGGCGATGAGGGGCTGGAAGAGTTCCTGCAGGATGAAGGCAAATTCGATCTCGTCGTCACCGATGTCGTCATGCCGAGCATGGATGGCCCCGCCATGGCGAAAGAAATCCGCAAGCGCCGCCCGCGCCTGCCGATCCTCTTCATGTCCGGCTATGCCGAGGAACAGCTGCGTAGCGAGATCGATATCGAGAATATGCACTTCATCCCCAAGCCATTCAGCGTGAAGCAGATCGGCGAAATGGTGGGCAATGTGCTGCGCCGAAGCGCTCGCAAATAATCCAAACAGGCCTTTGGAATTCCGAAATATTGTGACGAGGGGGACGTGCCGCTTGCGCCCCGCGCGGCTTCGCGCCACTCTCCATTCACACGATATACAGATCGGGATACTCTAAAATCTAGGTCATCATCGAACGGGAGGGACATTCATCATGCTGAAGCGTTTTCTGGCGACGAGCCTGCTTGCTACCGCCGCTGTCTTGCCGGCTCAAGCGCAGGATCCAACTGGCGAAGAGACCGCGCAGGGCGATGTCTCTGTCACCATTTACCAGAATGGCCAGGCGCTGGTGCAGGATATCCGCACGCTCAACATTCCGCGCGGCACGACGCGGATCGAATTCCCCGATGTCTCCGCGATGATCCGCCCGCAAACGCTCAGCTTCAATGCTGAGGGTACGGCGATTGTCGAACAGAATTTCGACTTCGATCTCCTCACCCCTGCCAAGCTGATGGAAAAAGCCGTCGGCAGCACGGTCACACTGGTGCGAACGAACCCGGCGACCGGCGCTGAAGTGCGGGAGCGGGCCGAGGTGCTCTCCGTCGTCGGCGGCGTCGTCGTGCGTATTGGAGACCGGATCGAAGTCCTGCGCGATGATGGACTGCCGGTGCGTGTGGTGTTCGATGAAGTCCCGTCAAACCTGCGCGCACGGCCGACGCTTTCGGTCACGCTGAACAGCAATCGCAGCGGCAATCGCCCGGCATCGATCCGCTACCTCTCTCCCGGCCTCGATTGGAGTTCGGACTATGTCGCGCTTTATGACGAACAGGCCGATATTGTCGACATGCAGGGCTGGGTGACGCTCACCAACAACACCGGCACAACGTTCTACAACGCTGACACGCTGCTGGTGGCCGGCAATCCAAATGGTAGTGGCAACGGCCCACGGCGCGACATGGTGCGCCCGGGGACTGAAACCGCTGATCGCGAGCGGCTGGGCGACTTTTATCTCTACCCAATCGAGGGCCGCACCACGATTGCCAATGCGCAGACCAAGCAGGTGAGCTTCCTCGACGTGCAGGGCGTGCCTGCCCAGCGCACCTATGCCATCGGTTCCGGCTGGCTGCAGAGCGACAATGATTTCCGCCCGGTGAGCAGCGCGATCAGCTTCAGCTCCAGCTCCGATGGCGGTCTCGGCGATGCTCTCCCTGCGGGGACGGTTCGCTTTTACCAGCGCGATGCGCAGGGCAATCCGCAATTTATCGGCGAAAACCAGATCGGCCATACGCCGATGGGCAGCACGCTTTCGCTAGTGACGGGCGATGCCTTTGATGTGTTCATGCAAGCTGAAGTCGAAAACCGCGAGGTTATCACCGCGGCAGACTATGAGCGCAGCGCGCGATATCGCGTGTTCGAAGATGGCGAGTTGGTGCGCGAAGTCGAGATAGATCGCACAGTGGATTATTACCGCACCACGATGCGCTATACCTTCACCAACGCCAAACCTGAGCCCGTCACCGTCCAGCTAACGCAAGGCGGCCTTGACCGGGCCTGGTGGGGGCGTGATTTCCGCATCATATCAGAGGATGTCGAAGGCGAGCAGATCAATTTCGGAATGCGCCGATATGACGTGACCGTTCCCGCCAATGGTGAGCGGGTGGTTCGTGTAACGTACGAATCGCGCTTTTAAGGGGCAGGGCCGTGCGGCACCGTTCTAACTTGCCACAACCCTCTCCCCTCCCGCTTGCGGGAGGGGCCGGGGGTGGGCAAAACGGCCAAAACAGGCCCACCCCGCTGCGACTAGCGAGCAAGCTCGTAAGTCTCGTTGCCCCTCCCGCAAGCGGGAAGGGTCTTCTCGCGCTACTTATTGCTCTCATAGCCAGCCCCGCCCACGCGCAAGAGCGGCAGATCGTGGAGGCCTCGGCGCCGCAGGACTTGGCCGTTACCGTCTATCGCGATCCCAATCGTGTGCCGTGGCGACAGATGAACCGCAACAATCCGCGCGGCTTCGCCATGATCAGCGAAACGCGCACGGTCACTCTGCCTCCGGGCGAATCGACTATCCGGTTCGATGGTGTGTCCGAAGGCATGGTTGCGGTCAGCGCGATTGTGACGGGCCTGCCCGGGGGCACGATCGAGAAAAACCGCAATGCGGATCTGCTCAGCCCGGCCGCGCTTGTCGATGGCACGCTGGGCAACCGTGTGACGATCACCCGGACCAATCCCGCCACCGGGGAAGCCGAAAGCGAAGATGCAATCGTCCGCACGCGCGCCGATGGCGGCCTCGTCCTGCAAACCGATGAGGGATATGAGGCCGTCCGCTGTTCCGGTCTACGAGAAGGGCTGAGCTTTGACGAAATTCCCGGCGGCCTCTCGCCAAATCCTGTCTTCACGATTGACACGGCGAGCGAGGCGGGCGGCACCTATACAGTGACCCTGTCCTATCTCTCTTGGGGGTTCGACTGGCAGGCCAATTACGTCGCCGCATTGCAGGAAGAGGGCGATGCCGATGATGTGCGCTTCGATCTGTCCAGCTGGCTGACAATCCTCAACGATAACGGTCAGAGCTTTGAGAATGCGGAGCTGATGGCGGTGGCGGGATCGCTCAATATCGTGAGCAATTTTTCTCAGCTCGCCAGCCCGCCGCGCGCTCGTCCGCTTCAGCTGACCTGCTGGCCGCGCGGCAGCACGGCGACGGGCATTCCGGTTCCCAATTACGATTTCAACGAGTCCGAGTATGACGATGCCATCGTCGTGACAGGAGCGCGTGTGCAGCGAGAAAGCATGACTTCGCCTTCGCCGGTTCAGGCGCTGGCTCCGCCGCCTCCACCGCCGCCTCCAGTAGTGGCCGGTGAGGAAAACCTCGGCGACCTGAAGCTCTACCGTATCCCTGTCCGCATGGATGTGAACGCGCAGGGCCTGAAACAGGTGCTATTTCTTCAGGAAGAGGATGTGGAGGGTGAACTCGTCTATGAGATCACATGCACGCCGTGGTCCTCGCGCGTGGAGCCTTATCCCGTCCAGCTCTCGCTCGAGACGGTGAATGATGAAGAGCATGGCCTCGGCGTGGCGCTGCCTTCGGGCGAAGTTTCTATCTTTGAGCAGTCAGCGTTCGGCGAATTGTGGGTGCGCGATGTCAACCTGCGTGATTTCGCCTCGGGCCAGGATGTCGAAATGCCGATCGGCGAAAGCAATCAGGTATTCGGCAATTGCACTTCTCTGGGCGACCAGACCCAGCAGGGCTGGAATACGCGCTGGGCTGGCATGACCCTCGAACTCACCAATGCTAATCCTGAGGCGGTGCGCGTTCGGGTGCAGATGGGATCGCCGCTGCAATGGGAAATCCGCGGGCAGCGGGCAGGAGTGCGCGATGCGCAGCGATTCGTCGAAATACGCGTTCCGGCCAATGGTGCGCGGACTGTTGAGTGGGAAACGCGCGTTCCCCAACCCGACGAAGAGGAGAGCTGAACCGGGCGGTTTTCCGCCGTCGAGGCTGCTTTTGAAGAAAAAGTTCGTTCCACTCTTGTTCTCATGGAACAAAATGGGTACAAGCTGTTTCCATCACAGCACAAAGGGCGGTTGAAAAGACTGTAACCGGCCCTAGCGAACTGACGGAGGCCGTGTCATGGCGAATGCAAACCTGAAGCTGGTTGAAAAGGAATCCAACGTGGACCGTCAGAAGGCGCTAGACGCCGCACTCGCGCAAATCGATCGCGCATTTGGCAAGGGCTCGGCAATGAAGCTGGGCAGCAAGGAAGCGATGGAGGTGGAGGCGATCTCCACCGGCTCGCTGGGGCTTGATATTGCGCTTGGCATTGGCGGCCTGCCCAAGGGCCGCGTTATCGAAGTGTATGGCCCGGAAAGCTCGGGCAAGACCACGCTCGCGCTGCATGCGATTGCAGAGGCGCAGAAGGCTGGCGGTACTGCCGCTTTCGTCGATGCCGAGCATGCTCTCGATCCCGTCTACGCCAAGAAGCTTGGCGTGAATATTGATGAGCTGGTCGTGTCACAGCCCGATACTGGTGAGCAGGCACTCGAAATTACCGATACGCTGGTCCGCTCTAACGCGGTGGACATTCTGGTGGTCGACTCGGTTGCCGCTCTCGTGCCGCGTGCTGAAATCGAAGGTGAGATGGGTGACAGCCACGTCGGCCTGCAGGCCCGCCTCATGTCGCAATCGCTGCGCAAGCTGACCGGCTCGATCAACAAGTCGAAATGCATGGTGATTTTCATCAACCAGCTGCGCATGAAAATCGGCGTGATGTACGGTAACCCGGAAACGACTACGGGTGGTAACGCGCTTAAATTCTACGCTTCGGTCCGCCTCGATATTCGCCGCACCGGCCAGATCAAGGATCGCGATGAAGTGATCGGCAACTCGACTCGCGTGAAGGTGGTGAAGAACAAGGTTGCCCCGCCGTTCAAGCAGGTCGAATTCGACATTATGTATGGCGAAGGAATTTCGAAGATTGGCGAAATCCTCGATCTCGGTGTGAAAGCCGGCATCGTGGAAAAGTCCGGTTCCTGGTTCAGCTATGACAGCGTCCGCATCGGGCAGGGCCGTGAGAATGCTAAGAACTTCCTGAAGGAAAACACAGAGATGTGCGCCAAGTTGGAAGCCGCCATTCGCGGTAAAACCGACGAGGTCGCCGAGGAGATGATGACGGGTCCGGACGCGGAATCCGACGACTGATCCTCAAGAAGGTGGGCAGCGCGAGAGTACTCGCCTGGACAGTGTAACACCTGTCACACCTTGCGAAACCGGAGCCGGCAAAGGCGGACCCCCATCCGCCAGAGCCGGCTTCTTCGCGTCTGCTGTCCTCAAATCGCAAAGCCTGCTAGCGGAGGCCCATGACAGACAAGAGCGAATGGCAAGGGCGCGTGGGCGAAAGCTGGGCCGCCGAGTACCGCCGCACCGATCGCAGCTTCACGATGCTCACAGAGCACTTGCTTGCGCAAACCCGCGGCATCGATGCCCGCCATGTGCTCGATATCGGCTGCGGTGCAGGCGAGCTTTCGCTAGCCATCGCACGCGGCCGCAGCGGCGCGACAGTGACCGGGCTGGACATTTCGGCAGACCTCATTTCAATCGCCCAAGAGCGCGGCAAAGAATTGCCCAATTGCTCTTTCACTTGCGCCGATGCAGCGGAATGGACCGGAAACGAGCAGGCTAATCTGATCGTGTCGCGTCACGGCGTGATGTTTTTCGATGATCCCGTCGGTGCATTTGCGAATATTGCCGCTCAGACGGAAAGCGGCGGCAGACTTCTGTTCTCCTGCTTCCGCGATGCGTCGGAAAATCCCTTCTTCCATGAGATAAGGCGCCTGCTTCCTGACGCTGCCGAGAAGCCCGATCCGCGCGCACCGGGACCGTTTGCCTTGGCAGATAACTCCTATGTATGTTCCGTCCTGCTGCAGTCGGGATGGGAACGCATCGAAGCCAAGCCGTTCGACTTCCCAATGATAGTCGGCTCGGGCGAAGATCCGTTAGAGGATGCGGTAAGCTATTTCGCTCGCATCGGCCCCGCCGCCCGTGCTGCCAGTGAAATGGAATTTACTGCGCGTGAGCGGTTCTTCGACCGCGTCCGTCGGCTCGCAGAACGCCATTTGCATGACGGCATAGTTTCGTTTCCTGCCGCCGCATGGATCGTCACCGCGCGCAAAGTCTAGCTGGTGCAAAGGTGCCGCAATTTCGCAGTGTTCGGCCAAGGCGCTCACACTAAGTGAGCCATTGCGCTTGTCGCAGGCGCTGCCAGCGCCTAATTCGCATTCCATGCATTCGACCAACGATATTCGGCGCGCTTTCCTCGATTATTTCGCGCAGCAAGACCATGAAGTTGTGCCATCCGCACCGCTCGTGCCTTATAACGATCCCAGCCTCATGTTCGTCAATGCGGGTATGGTGCCGTTCAAGAACGTCTTTACGGGCGTGGAAACGCCGCCGGCACCGCGCGCGACCAGCAGCCAGAAATGTGTGCGGGCAGGGGGCAAGCACAATGATCTCGACAATGTCGGCTACACCGCGCGTCACCTGACATTCTTCGAAATGCTCGGCAATTTCAGTTTTGGCGATTATTTCAAAGAGCGCGCGATCGAGCACGCCTGGAATCTCGCCACCAAGGATTTGGGCCTCGCCAAAGATCGGTTGACGGTGACCGTCTATCACACGGATGACGAAGCATTCGCCCTTTGGAAATCCATCGCAGGTCTGCCGGAAAACCGTATCATCCGCATTGCGACCAAGGACAATTTCTGGGCAATGGGCTCCGATGGTCCCTGCGGTCCGTGTTCCGAAATATTCTGGGATCACGGTGATAAAGTCGCCGGCGGACCTCCGGGCTCACCCGACGAGGATGGCGATCGCTTCGTTGAAATCTGGAACCTCGTCTTCATGCAGCACATGCAAGAAGCGGATGAAATCATCGGCGATCTCCCGCGCCCCAGCATCGACACTGGAATGGGACTCGAGCGTATCTCAACGGTCCTTCAAGGCGTGCACAACGTCTTCGAGACCGACACTTTCCGCAACATCATCGATGTGAGCGAAGATCTCGTCAAAGCGAAGGCGGACGAAGACACGATCGCCAGCCACCGCGTGATCGCAGATCACCTGCGTTCGACCAGCTTCCTGATCGCCGATGGTGTTCTGCCGTCTAATGAGGGGCGCGGTTATGTGCTTCGCCGGATCATGCGCCGCGCGATGCGTCACGCCCATCTGCTGGGTGCCGACGAGCCGCTGATGCACCGTCTCGTGCCGACATTGGTGAGTGAAATGGGGCAGGCTTATCCAGACCTGGGCCGCGCACAGGCTCTCATCACCGAGGTACTCGAGCGCGAGGAAGCGCGCTTTCGCCAGACGCTGGAGAAGGGTCTACGTCTGCTCGACGAGGAAACCGGCGATTTGGCCGAGGGCGACAGCCTGTCCGGCGAGACGGCCTTCAAGCTCTACGACACCTATGGCTTCCCTTACGATCTGACTGAAGATGCCCTGCGAAATCGCGGCATTTCGGTGGATAAGGACGGCTTCGATGCGGCAATGGAGCAGCAGAAAGCGGCCGCGCGTGCAGCGTGGAAGGGCTCCGGCGCTTCTGCCGACAACGAAGTATGGTTCGATATCGCCGAACGCGAAGGTGCGAGCGAGTTTACCGGCTACAGCTCGACCGAAGGCGAAGGGCGCGTGGTGGCGCTGGTGGTCGATGGCAAGGAAGTCCATTCGGCTGACAGCGGGCAGGATGTGACCGTGCTCACCAACCAGACGCCGTTCTACGGCGAGAGCGGCGGTCAGATGGGCGACACCGGCAAAATTACCGGCGACCACCGCCTCGCGATTACGGTGGAAGATACGTCCAAGCCGCTAGGCCGCTTGCATGCTCACCATGGCACGATCACGTCCGGGAAGGTTGCTGTGGGTGACACGGTGCATCTCGCGATTGATGCTAAGCGTCGGGACGAAATCCGCGCCAATCATTCGGCCACGCATTTGATGCATGCGGCCTTGCGCAACCACCTTGGCGATCATGTGACCCAAAAGGGTTC
The DNA here is from genome assembly GCF_016019885.1 of Aurantiacibacter sediminis. Lineage (GTDB taxonomy): Bacteria > Pseudomonadota > Alphaproteobacteria > Sphingomonadales > Sphingomonadaceae > Alteraurantiacibacter > Alteraurantiacibacter sediminis. The sequence continues at coordinate 257,447 of NZ_JAEANY010000002.1, forward strand.
GCTCGTCGCGCAGGAACGGCTGCGTTTCGACTTTTCGCATCCCAAACCGCTGACCGCTTCCGAGGTGGCCGCGATCGAGGCCGAAGTGAATGCAGAGATCCGCGCCAACGATGAAGTCGTCACGCGATTGATGAGCCCCGATGAGGCCATCGAAGCGGGCGCCATGGCGCTGTTCGGTGAGAAGTATGGCGAAGAGGTGCGCGTCCTTTCCATTGGCTCGCCAAGGGAGGGCGACAAGACCTACTCGGTAGAGCTTTGTGGCGGCACCCATGTTCGCGCGACAGGCGACATCGGCCTGTTTCGCATCGTCAGCGAAAGCGCTGTGTCATCCGGCGTGCGCCGCATTGAAGCACTTACGGGTGAAGCCGCTCGCGAATGGGTTGTAGGCCGTGAGGAGTCGCTCAAATCAGTCGCTGCAACGCTTAAGACCGCCCCGGACGAAGTTGAGGAACGGGTCGCCGCTCTGGTCGATGAGCGCAAACGCCTCGAGCGAGAATTGGCGGAGGCGAAGAAGCAGCTCGCTCTTGGCGGCGGCGGCTCCAGTACAGCGGCGGCTAATGAAGATGTCGGGGGTATCGCGTTTAGCGGGCAGGTCCTAGAGGGCATGAACCCGAAGGAACTGCGCGGACTGCTCGACGAAGCCAAGGGCCGCATGGGAAGCGGCGTCGCTGCCATCATCGCGGTGAATGATGGCAAGGCGGCGGTGGCTGTCGGCGTGACGAACGACCTTGCGGGTCAGGTGAGCGCAGTCGATCTGGTGCGCGCGGGTGTGGAGACAGTAGGCGGCAAAGGTGGCGGCGGCCGGCCTGACATGGCTCAGGGCGGCGGCCCGGATGGTGACAAGGCAGATGATGCCATCGCCGCCATCCGGGATGTGCTCACGAAAGCTAACGCCTAACCCTGGTCGCTCTTGCGATCGGAAGCGTTGCGGCGACGGTCGGGCTCGCTACCGCGCGGCACGTCTTGCATGCTCTGCGGATCGCGTCCTTTATCCTTGCCGCTCGCGACATTCTTCGGCTTGAACTTCTCGTCATTGGGGATGGGTTTGGTCGGGTCGATGTCATCGGACATGTCTGTTTTCTCCTTCACATGTCCAACGCGCGAAGGCCGCGGACTATCCCCGAAAGTCAGTTTTCACTGGTGCTGGTGCGCAATTTCGGCTTGTGCTCCAACGCGCCATCCTCCTGAATCCGTTCGCGAAACTCATCGCGCTTTTCATGGATGCTGGCGATAACAGGCCCCATAGGCACGCCGATATCGACCAGCGCCGCCTCCGACAGCTGCAATGAGCTTTCGAGCGTTTCGGGCACAGCCGTGCTTGCGCCGCTACGGTAGAGCTCTGCTGCATGGAAGCTGTCGCGCGCACGGGCGATAATGGGTAATTCGGGGAACGCCGTACGCAATTTGCGAACCATTCGCTGGGCGAGGATATGCTCGTCCATGGTCAGGATAACGGCAGGGGCCTTGTCAATATTGAGCTTGTCCAGCGCATCTTCGCGCAGCGCGTTGCCATAGACAGCGTAATATCCATCGTGCCGCGCGCTTTCGATCAGGTCCGGATCGGAGTCGATCGCGACATAGGCCACATCGTGCCGCTTGAGCATCTGTGCCACCAATCGCCCGACACGGCCAAGCCCGACGATCACAACACGCGGCGCGTCGCGGCCTTCCTCATCCAGCTCATCAAGCGTTGGAGCAGGCTCCACCTGCCGTGCCAATCGCTTGCCCAGCATGGCGAGCAGCGGAGTGACGGTGAGACCGATAGCTGTCACAATCTGCCAAAACTGGGCTGTTTCGCGCGAGATCAGCAGCGCGCTTGAAGCGGCAGCCATCACGATGAGCGTGGTTTCCGATGGGCTCGCCATCAGGATCCCGGTCTCTGTCGCTGTCGCTTTGCGCGCACCCATCAGGCGCAGCAATACGCCCGTAACGATGGCCTTCAGCGTGAGTACTCCGATAACAGCGAAAGCGATCTGCCACAGCTGATCCCAGATCACCATGATGTCGATGCCCATGCCCACGGTGATGAGGAACACGCCGAGCGCGAGACCCTTGAACGGCTCCATGATGCCTTCGACTTCGGTGTGGTATTCGGTCTCGGCAATCAGTAATCCGGCGATCAGCGCGCCCACGATGGGTGAGAGACCGACGAGCGCAGTGGCGAGGCTCGCGCCGATTACCACCAGCATACTTGCGGCGAGGAACAGCTCCGGGCTCTTGGTGCGCGCAGCCTGGGCGAAGAGATGCGGCAAGAGGAAACGCCCTGCAATCATCATCACCGCGACCACCAATCCGCCTTTCCACAGCGTGTCGAGCAGGCCGCTCCACCCGTCTCCGGTCGCGTTGGGAGCAAGCGCGCCGAGCAGGAAGATGATCGGCACGATCATGATATCTTCGAACAGCAGCATCGACAAAGATGCGCGGCCCACCGGCGTGTTCGTGCCCGATATCGGCAGGACAAGTGCGGTGGATGAGAAGGCGAGGGCAAGCCCCAAAGCGAGCGATCCGTACCAATCGAGACCGGTTAAAGAGAGCGCCACGGCCAGCAGCGCGCCAATGACGAGGATCTCCAGCGCGCCGAGGCCGAACACCAGTTTCCTGAGTTGCCACAGGCGATTGAAGCTCAATTCGAGGCCGATCGTGAACAGCAGCAGGATGATGCCGAATTCGGCGAAGGGATCGAGCGCTTCGGGCTCGGAAATGGTGATATGGCGCAGGAAGTCGAAGTCGCTGACCAGCTTGCCGAGGCCGAAAGGGCCGACAAGCAGGCCGACGAGGATGAACCCGATGATCGGTGTCACGCGAAAACGCGCGAACAGCGGAATGACGATCCCGGCCGCGCCGAGGATGACGAGGGCATCCTTCATCAAAGGGGTGATTTCGGCGTGATGCATTGTCGGCTTATGACAGAGTGGCAGCGTTCTTCGCAACTGCGAAACGGGCTGGCACGTCGCTTTGTTCGCGGGGGGTGTGACAGGTGTGACAGTGTTCAGGAGTGAATTTCCTGGCGGGTGAAATCAGGCGTTTCATCGCATCGGCAGAGCAGCATTTCGTTTTTGTAGGAAAGCGAGTTTTGCGCAGCGCCGTAATGAAAATTCGCCACGGGTGGCTCTGGCAAACCAAAGTTTCGCGCTGAGCAATCAACCGCAATACCCGTGCGTAATTTTTTAGCCCCCGTGACACATGCGCTTCGATTGGTATGCATGCGCCCATGGACATCGCAACAATCGTCGCACTCGCCCTGTATTTCATCCTGATGATCGGCATCGGTCTCTATGCGTGGAAGCGCTCGACCGAGGATAGCGAGGGATATCTGCTGGGCGGGCGCAACCTTCCACCTGCCGTTGCCGCTCTGTCTGCCGGTGCGTCGGATATGTCAGGCTGGTTGCTGCTGGGCCTTCCCGGCGCGCTGTATCTCAGCGGTCTGGTCGAAGCGTGGATCGGGATCGGCCTGTTTGTCGGCGCCGTCGTCAATTGGGTCGTGGTCGCCCCGCGCCTGCGAGAGCAGACCGTGCGATACGGCAATGCACTAACGATTCCGCAATTCCTCGCCAATCGCTTCCCCGATCAGGCGATCGCGCTGCGAGTGATTTCCGCCATCATCATCGTGGTGTTCTTTGCCGTCTATTCGGCTGCCGGCCTTGTGGGCGGCGGGCTGCTGTTTGAAAGCACGTTTTTCGAAGGCGAGGTGCTGGGAGTGAGCCCTTATACGGCAGGCGTCCTGCTCACCGCGCTGGTGGTGCTCGCCTATACGATGGTCGGAGGGTTTCTGGCCGTCAGCCTCACCGATTTCGTGCAGGGCTGCATCATGGTGGTGGCGCTCGTCATCATGCCGCTGGTGGTCCTGTTCGGCGATGGTGCGGCGCAAAGCGCCGCGGTACTCCGCGAGATTGATCCCGGCTTCCTCAGCCTTGCCAGCGACATGAGCGTGATCGCCTTCCTCAGCCTGATCGCGTGGGGGCTCGGCTATTTCGGGCAGCCACACATTATCGTGCGCTTCATGGCCATTCGCGAAGGCGGCGTGGAAACCGCGCGCAATATCGGTCTGGGCTGGATGCTGGTCGCGCTGATCGGTGCGGTGGGTGTCGGCGTGCTTGGTCGCGCGCATGTCGAGCTGAACGGCCTGGAACTGGAGAATTCGGAAACCATCTTCATCCTGCTCGCCAACACGCTGTTTCACCCCTTCGTCACCGGCTTCCTGCTGGCGGCACTGCTGGCGGCGATCATGTCGACGATTTCGAGCCAGCTGTTGGTTTCCTCCAGCTCGCTGACCGAGGACTTCTACCGCCTGTTCCTCAAAAAGGATGCGAGCGAGCGTGAAGCTGTGACCGTGGGGCGGATCAGCACCGCGCTGGTGGCCGTGGCCGCAATCGTGATTGCGAGCAATCCGGAAAGCGGCGTTCTGGCGCTGGTGGCGAATGCCTGGGCAGGTTTCGGCGCAGCCTTCGGCCCACTGATCATTCTTTCGCTGACGTGGAAGCGAATGACCGGCGCTGGCGCTGTTGCGGGTCTGGTAACAGGCGCAGGCGTCGTGATGGCGTGGATCGCTCTGGAGTGGAACAGCAGCTTCTTCGGCGGTGAGGGCGTTTATGAGATCATTCCGGGCTTTATCGCGGCATGGCTGGCGATCTGGCTGGTGAGCCTGGCAACCGCCAAGGACGGGGAAGCGAGCCCAGGTATTCGGGCCGCCTGACGCACAATTTCGGTTTGGCGCGATGCTCATTCGGGCGGTAGTAGAATGAATCCTCGCTATTTGGGCGCATCACGCCTATATGGCTCTGGCTGACGTCGGAATTTGCGACGGACTTCGAAATTTGCCGACCGCCGCTTGCCATTTTGGCCCCGGCGCAAACCAGACGACGTTTTCCTTTCTTCGAACGATTTGACGCGACGACCTGTCCTGCAATTTCGCGGGCGGACAACCTTACGTTCTTGAAAGGAACGCATTATGGCCAAGACTGGCACCGTAAAATTCTTCAACGCAGACAAGGGCTATGGCTTCATCCAGCCCGACGATGGTTCTGCTGACAGCTTCGTGCACATCACTGCCGTGCAGGCAGCGGGCATGGATACGCTCGATAAGGAACAGCGCCTGAACTACGATGTAGAGCAGGGCCGCAACGGCAAGGAAAGCGCTGTAAACCTTTCGGCTGCCGATTAATCTTCATGCGGGCGCGGCGGCTTCGGCTTCCGCGCCCGTTTCCTTTCACCGGCTGGAGACGATGATGGCCGACACTTATGAAGCCTGCTGCGAGCGTGCCGACAAGGCTGCCGCCGCTGCTGCTGCCGCCACGCTGGACAATGTTCGCGACCGCGAACTGCGCGCTGAGAAAACCTGGCGCGGGCTGGCCGAAAAGGCGCGTTCAGTTGCCGAGCAACGCGAAAAGGTTGAGCGCGAAAAGCGTGAACAGCGCGAAGCTGAAGCCGAAGTCGCGGCCGAAGCTGCCGCACAAGAGCAAGGGCTCGAAGCCTAACCCCCACCTGGCCCGTGTTGGTGCATTGGTGGCGGGCCGCTTGGCTCGGCTGCCGTGGCTCCCTCACGGTGCTCCCATTCGATACGATAGAGATCGAACCGCCGGTCGGCGAGATTGCGGACGGTGCCTTCGGCGCGTGCCCAAGCGAGGTCTGCGAGGTTTACATCGCTGATCGTCAGCGTCTCCACATTCTCGGTTGCTTCGGCAGCGATACCATCGCGGGCGAAAGGAAAGTCGCACGGCGTCAGGATGCAGCTTTGCGCATATTGGATGTCCATGTTGGCGACATTGGGCAGGTTCCCCACATTGCCGCTCATCACCATATAGACCTGGTTCTCGATCGCCCGCGCGGCTGAGCAATATCGTACGCGCATATAGCCTTGGCGGCTATCGGTGCAGAAGGGCACAAAGATGATCCGTGCGCCTTCGTCCGCCAGACGGCGGGCGAGCTCGGGGAATTCGCTATCGTAACAGATCAGCACGCCGATCGGGCCGCAATCGGTCTGGATCACGTCCACCGCATCGCCGCCACGGATGTTCCACCAATAGGCCTCGTTCGGCGTAGGGTGGATTTTTTCCTGCTCGTGGATCGAGCCATCGCGCAGGCACACCATAGCGACATTGTGGATGTCGCCATCCTCCATCCGCGTGGGGTGCGAGCCGCCGATGATGTTGATGTTGTATTTGAGCGCCATTTCGCTGAGCGCGTCGCGGATGCGCGGCGTGTATTCGGATAGGCGCTCGATGCTTTCGAGCGGTGAGAGTTCTTCCTCCTCCGCGCTCAGCAGCATGAGGGTGAATAGTTCGGGAAACAGGATGAAGTCTGCTTCATAATCGCTTGCAACATCGACGAAATATCGGACTTGCCCCATGAATTCGTCAAAGTCTTTAACCGCGCGCGCCTGCAGCTGGCAGGTGGCCACACGGACATTTTCGACCCCCCGCGGGACACGCGCTTGCGGGCTCGCTTCTTGATCCACCCACGGGTTGCGCCACACCATGTGCACCGCATTGCCCCGGCTTTTCACATCCTCCGGCAGATACTTTGGGAGGATGCCCAATGGCTCGAACCCATTGGCCAGCTGGAAACGCAGGACGGGATCGTGAATCTTACCCGCAATAACCTGATCGAGATATTCCTGCGGATCCTTCACCCGGCGATAGGACCGTTTGAAATTCGGCATGCGCCCGCCGAAAACGATGCCTTTCAGCTCCAGCTGTTCGGCGAGAAAACGGCGTTCCTCATACAGTCGCCGCCCGATGCGGGTGCCGCGCACTTTGGGGTCCACGACCATTTCATAGCCGTAAAGCCAGTCGCCCTTGGCATCATGGCGGCTGCCGTAGCCATTGCCGGTAATCTCATCCCAGGTATGCGGGCGAAGCGCCTTGTCCCCGCCGATCCGCATTGTGGCGCAATAGCCGACGAGCTTGTCGTCCAGCACCGCTACGAAGCAACCTTCGGGATAATTGTTCAGCTGCCCGCGAATTTCGCCCTGCGTGTAAGGCGCGAAGTCCTCATAAACGCGTTTTGCCAGCGCTGCGATGCGGCGGATATCGCCGGTTTCGGCCTGGCGGACTTCGAGACGTGCTTTGGTCATAAAATGGGAAAACCCCCGTTATGCCGGATTAATGGCGCAACGGGGGTTTCGTTTCCAGTCTGTTGGAATTTGGTAGCTTAGCCGAGGCCCTGCTTGCTCATCTCGGCTTCGAGGCCTTCTACGATGGCTTCGAAGAACTGCTCGGTCGTCATCCAGCTCTGACTCGGGCCGATGAGGAGCGCGAGGTCCTTAGTCATCTTGCCGCTTTCGACGCATTCGATGCAGACCCGCTCCAGCGTTTCGGCGAAAGCCACGACGTCCGGCGTATTGTCGAAGCGGCCGCGATACATCAGACCGCGTGTCCATGCGAAGATGCTGGCGATCGGGTTGGTCGAGGTCGCCTTGCCTTCCTGGTGCTGGCGATAGTGGCGGGTGACGGTGCCGTGCGCAGCTTCTGCTTCGACGGTTTTGCCGTCCGGAGTCATCAGCACAGAAGTCATCAGGCCAAGCGAGCCGAAGCCCTGCGCGACGATGTCCGACTGTACGTCGCCATCGTAGTTCTTGCAGGCCCACACGAACTTGCCGTTCCACTTGAGGGCGGCGGCGACCATGTCGTCGATCAGGCGGTGTTCGTAGTGAATGCCGGCTTCTTCGAACTTGTCGGCGAATTCCGCGTCGAAAATCTCCTGGAACAGGTCCTTGAAGCGGCCATCATACTTCTTGAGAATGGTGTTCTTGGTCGAGAGATATACCGGCCAGCCACGGTCGAGGCCGTAGTTGAAGCTGGCGCGCGCGAAGTCGCGAATGCTCTCGTCGAGGTTGTACATCGCCATGGCGACGCCGGGCTTTTCGAATTCGAACACGTCGAGGTCGATCTTCTGGCCATCTTCGCCTTCGAAGACGAGGCGCAGCTTGCCCGCACCGGGGATCAGCGTGTCGGTGGCGCGGTACTGGTCACCAAAGGCGTGACGGCCGACCACGATGGGGTCGGTCCAGCCCGGCACGAGGCGCGGCACGTTGTCGATGACGATCGGCTCACGGAAAACCACGCCGCCGAGAATGTTGCGGATCGTGCCGTTGGGCGAACGCCACATTTTCTTGAGGTCGAATTCTTCGACGCGTGCTTCATCGGGCGTGATGGTGGCGCATTTCACGCCGACACCGTGTTCCTTGATCGCATTGGCGGCGTCCACCGTGATCTGGTCATCGGTCTCGTCACGCTTTTCGATTGAAAGGTCGTAATACTTCAGGTCGATGTCGAGATAAGGCAGGATGAGCCGCTCGCGGATCCACTGCCAGATGATTTTCGTCATTTCGTCGCCATCAAGCTCGACAACCGGATTCTTGACCTGAATTTTTGCCATGGGGCTTCCCCGTTTCTCAACCAGTTTGTGTGAAGTTGGCCGCCTGTTAGCAGACCCTATTTACCGCGCAAGGGGAGGGGGCGCCTGAATCCTTGCCCAATCGGCAAATCGCGCGATCAATCCGGGCGCAATGCGGGCCAGAGCGAGGGCTCCGCGCGCGCCAAGACGGGTTTCGGCGAGATGCCAACCCATGCGGGCAAGACCGACCGGGCGCGCGGCACGACGGGCAAATTCCTGCTGGTAGTGCTCGGCCCCTTGCTCCGCTGCATGGGCATTGGTTGCCGCAACCCCGCTCGCGATGGCAATGGAAATGCCTTCACCTGCCAGAGAGGGGATCACCGCCGCCTGATCGCCTAGGCGATAGAGGCCGGGCTGCGTTTTCCGGCATATCCAGCCATAGGGCACTGCGCCGATTGTGTCGGTGCGTGCGTCGCGCCAGTCGTCGCCCAGCCGTTCGGCAAGCGCGGGGATCAGCTCGGCAAGTTCCGCAAAAAGCGTTTCGGGCGAGCCGCCGTGGCTGGCGAGAGCGGATTTGCGCACCGCCAGGCAGATGTTGGCAGAGCCGCCCTCCTGCAGGACGATGCCGACATAGCCGCCATCGAAAAGGTGCAGCTCGATTGCGTTTTCCAACAAGCCAGTGCGCTGCGCATTGGCGGGCAGGCGCAACCTCAGGCCAAGCGCCGTGTCCTTGTCATCGCGCGGACGCGATTGGCCGCGCACATCGTGCTTGCCGGTGGCGAGAAATATCGCGTCGGAGCGCCAATCCTGCGTCTGCCCATGCGCGACGCCGGGTTCCAACCTGCGGACCGTATCGAATTTCAGTCGCGCGCCCGCGTCAACCGCCTTGGCGCGCATTACCGTGTCGAGCGCATGGCGGGACAGGCCGTATGCCGGATGGGGCAAGGGCAATTCGACATAGCGATCCTCGTGGAACAGCCGGAGCTGGGATACGCGGTGCGCGCCCGTCTGCTCCAGATCGATGCCCAGATCGCCGAGCTGCTGCGCGGTGCGCCAGCTGAGAAAGCCACCGCATAGCTGATCACCGACATGCTCGTCGCGGTCCAGAAGAAGCGGCGTTTCGCCCGTCCGCGCAAGGCAGATGGCAGCCGCGCAGCCCGCCGGGCCTGCACCCAAGATTAGCGGATTTTCGATACGCATAGCCTGAAAGGGAAGAAACGCTCGACACTCGCATTCTCGACACCCGCTTCATCAAGGATCGCATCCCATTCTTCGGGTCGGTACGAGCGCGCGATCGACGTGCGACCGTCTGACCGCACGATGCGGTGCCAGCGCGCAAGTGTCGCCAGCACCGGATATCCGGCATAGCTGAGCGCATGGCGATGCAGGTCGTTGACGAACCAGCCCAGCCGCGACTCCGCCTCCATGAAGCGCAGGAAGAGGACGAGCTCATCATGCGTCATATGGTGGGCGACAAGGCTGGAAACGACGCAGTCCCAACCGGCGCCGATCAGATCGCCGTAATCGCCGGTGCGATAGGTAATCGGCATATGGGACGGGGTGGCCTTGCGTGCAGCCGCTTCACTTCGTGAGTTAAGATCGACGCCGACCAGTTCCGCTTTGACGCCGCGTTTGTCTGCCCAATCGGCGATGGCGCGGAGCATATCGCCCTGACCATATCCGACATCGAGCACCTTGAGCCGCTTGCGATCATCAATGACACGGTCGAGGAAAGCGAGCGTCGGGCGATAGGCGAGGGTGATGCGGTTCACCTTGGCAAGGTCTGCCAGGACCTCACGATAGGTTTCCTCCGGCAGCGTCGGATCGTCCATCAGCTCTTCGGTCTGCAGCCGTTCTTCAAGCATCGCCGCTCTCCCAGCCGAAACGCACGCCTTCCATGGCGAGCCCGGGGCCAAAGGCGAGCGCAACGCCACTCTCCGGCTTTTCGGCCATCAGACGCTGCAGGACAAACAGGACGGTTGCCGAGGACATATTGCCGTAATCATGCAGCACTCCGCGCGATGCGGACAGGGCTTCCTTCGGAAGCTCGAGCGCACGTTCGACGGCATCGAGGATCGAGCGACCACCGGGATGAATGGCCCATGCCTTGGGCCGGGTATCGCCGCAAATGGTGGATTGCAGGCTTGCATCATCCAGCGCATCGGCGAGGCGGCCGGGCACTGCGCCGGACAGATGCATGGCAAAGCCGGTGTCCCCCACGGTCCAGGTGATCAGATCTTCACTCTCTTCCAGCGCCGCGGACAGCCCTGCGCCCAGGCCGAGCCCTTCGCCTTTTGCGCTGAGCAGCACTGCTGCCGCTCCATCGGCGAATTGGCCCATGGCCAGCATCGCTTCGAGGTCGTCGGTTTCCTGCAAATGCAGCGAACAAAGCTCCAGCGAGACTGCAAGAACCTTCGCCTGAGGCTGGGACCGGATGATATGGGCTGCAGTGCGCAGCATGGTGACACCGGCGTAGCAGCCCATAAAACCGATGCTGACGCGCTCTACTGTCGGGGCGAGGTTAAGCTTGCGGGCCAATACCTGATCGAGGCCGGGGGCCATAAAGCCGGTGCAGCTGGCGACGACCAGATGCGTCACCCCTTCGAGCGAGGGGAGCTTGCCGATGGCTTCCAACGCGAGGCCCGGTGCCTCTTCAGTATACCGGTGCATGCGTTCAGCGGTGCCGGGTGGGTCATCCGCCATGTAGAAGCTGCCGCTTTCCAGCGCCGCGTCGGCGCCCGTCAGCACGGAATAGCGATGCGCGATGCCGCTGCGCTGCTCCATGCGCGCGAACACCGCGGCGCTGCGCTCCGGCAATTGCCGGGAGGCCCATTTCGTATAGCGAGCATGAACATCGCTGCGCGGAACCGCAGTCGCGATTGCATTGATGCGGGGTGTGGGTGGGCTGCGGTGGCTATCTGTCATGGCAGCAGCCACCGCGCCGATTGTGGCAGCGGATTATCCGCAGATCTTGGCTTTGGCAGCGTCATACTCGGCAATCAGTTGCTCACAGATGACCTTGGCTGGCAAGCTCTCCTTGGTCGCGCCAACACCATGTCCGGCTGACCAAATGGTCTTCCATGCCTTGGCTTCTTCATTGAGCGACATTTCACCCGGAGCATGTTCGATGCTGGCAGCATTGAGGCTGGGCGTGAGGAAGTTCGCGCCGACCCCCGTCACTGTGTCGGTGTAGGTGATATCCTGCGCGCTGGATACGATCATCATGTCTTTCTGCCCGTCGCCAGCCATGCTTTCCTTGGCGGCGATGAAGTGACTGCCGATGTAGCCGAAATCCGCTCCCATCGCTTCTGCAGCGAGGACGTGTCCGCCATCGGTCATGCAGCCCGACAGGATAATCGCACCATCGTAGAACTCGCGAATTTCACTGACGAGCGCGAAAGGGCTGAACGTGCCGGCATGGCCGCCAGCGCCCGCAGCAACAGCAATGATGCCATCGACACCGGCCTCGACAGCCTTTTCGGCATGGCGACGCTTGATCACATCGTGGAACACCAGACCGCCATAGGAATGCACCGCATTCACCAGATCGGGCACAGCGCCAAGCGAAGTGATAATAAGCGGAACCTTGTGCTTCACGCAAAGTTCCAGATCGGCCTGCACGCGCGGGTTCGATTGGTGAACGATCAGGTTGACGCCATAGGGCGCATCATCAGGGCCGAGCCGGTCCTGAATTTCCTTCAGCCAGTCCTCAAAACCCTCGCTGGTGCGCTGGTTCAGCGCCGGAAACGTCCCGGCGATGCCTGCCTTGCAGGTTTCAACGACCAGATCCGGGCCTGAGCACAGGAACATCGGCGCGGCGATCGCAGGGATGCGACACCGCGCCTTGAAGTCCTGAACGGCCTTATTGGGACCGCTCAAAATGCGTCCGCCGGCATGTCCATCATGCTCGCCTTGCCGCTTTTGATCGCCATGAACTGCGCCGTTGCGGGCGGCAGCAGACGATCGAAGAAGAACTGCGCGGTGGTGAGCTTGCTCTTGTAGAACTGCTCTTCACCAGTGCCCTCAGCCAGCTTCTGCTTGGCAAGCTTGGCCGATTTGGCGAAGCAATAGCCCATGGCAACAAAGCCAAGCAGGCGCAAGTAATCGGTAGCAGCCGCAGCGGCTTCTTCCGGATCCTTGAGGCCTTTTTGTGCGATATGGCCGGTCGACAGCTGTAGCGCGCCGAAGCTCTGCTGCAGGCCGGCGACGATCTTGCCGATGTGCTCATCATTTGCATGGTCTTCGATGAACTGGCTGACCGGGTGGAAGAAGCTGCGCAAATTGCGGCCCATGCGATCGGGCAACTTGCGGCCGACAAGGTCGAGCGCCTGAATGCCGTTCGCGCCCTCGTAGATCTGCGCAATACGGGCATCGCGGGCGAACTGCTCGATCCCGGTTTCCTGGATGTATCCATGGCCGCCGTGCAGCTGGATGGCCATATGCGTGCTTTCATGGCCCAGATCGGTGAAGAGCGCCTTCACCACCGGGGTCATCAGCGCGACGAAGTCCTTGGCACGTGCGCGTGCTTCAGGCTCAGGTGAAGCATGCTCTGCGTCGAGCGCGCGGCTGACCCATGCGGAGACCGAACGGCAACCTTCATTATAGGCGCGCATGGTCATCAGCATGCGGCGGATGTCCGGATGGACGATCAGCGGATCGGCCGGACCATCGGGGTTCTTCACGCCCGAAAGCGAGCGACCCTGCAGCCGGTCCTTCGCGTAGTAAACGGAAGACTGATAGGCGATTTCGCCCATGCCGAGGCCTTGAATGCCCACTGCGACACGTTCCGTGTTCATCATGGCAAACATCGCCTCGAGGCCGCGGTTTTCCGGGCCGACGAGCCAGCCCTTGGCGCCATCAAAACTCATCTGGCAGGTTGCCGATGCCTTGAGGCCCATCTTGTGCTCGATCGCGGTCGCGGTGACCGGGTTGCGATCACCCAGCGAACCGTCATCCTTCGGAAGGAACTTCGGTACGAGGAACATCGAAATGCCTTTCACGCCCTTCGGTGCATCGGGAAGGCGCGCGAGCACGAGGTGGATGATGTTTTCAGCCAGATCATGGTCCCCGGCGGAGATAAAGATCTTGTTGCCGGTGATGAGGCAGCTGCCATCTTCCTGCGGCTCTGCCTTGGTGCGCAGCATGCCGAGATCGGTGCCGCAGTGCGGCTCTGTCAGGCACATCGTGCCAGACCATTCGCCATTGGCCATTTTCGGCATGTAGAAGTTCTTCTGGTCTTCCGAGCCATAGGCTTCGAGGCTGACCATCGCGCCGCCCGTCAGGCCGGGATAAAGGCCGAATGACAGGTTCGTCGAACAGCTCATTTCCTCGACCATCTTGGCGAGAGCATGCGGCGCGCCCTGGCCGCCCCACTTCTGGTCGACGACGAGGCCGGCCCAGCCGCCTTCGCAGAACTGCTTATAGGCTTCCTGGAAACCATCGGGCGTGCGCACGACCCCGTTTTCGATGCGGCAGCCCTGTTGGTCGCCCGGCCAATTGAGCGGAAGAAGGACGTCGCGGCACAACTTGTTCGCTTCTTCAAGAATGGCGCCGGTCATATCTTCGTCGAAATCCTCGAAGCCTTCGAGATTTCCGAAACCGTCATCTTCGTGCAGCTCTTCAAGGTTGAAGCGCATATCGCGAATGGGGGCTTCATAGACTTGCATGTCGTATTCTCCCTAAATCAGTTCCGCAGCGGCTTACCGGTTTCGAGCATATGCTCGACCCGCAGCTGCGACTTGGGGTTACGGACGAGGCGCATGAACGCCTCGACTTCGAGATTGAGCATGTCGGCTTCGCTCAGCACGTCGATCGGATCGGTGTTGCCGCCGGTCAGGACGTAGGCGAGCTCTTCTGCCACCGTCACATCGTGTTCGGTGGCCATGCCGCGATTGTGGAAGCTTTCAACCGCCAGCTTTAGCGCCGCCGCGCCGGACGGGCCGGGCAAGCGGTACTCGGGCTTTTCAGGTGCTTCATAACCATCGACCATGGACAATGCCTTCTGCTTCGCATCGTATAGCAGGCGATCACGGTTCATGGTGATACCGTCTTTATGATGCAGGAAGCCATATTCCTTGGCTTCCGCCGCAGACTTTACGACCGTCGCGGTCGAGATGATTTCGAAGGATTTGGACACTGCCGGCATCGGACCGTTGGGATGGCGCGGGTTTTCCTGCCAGCGAGAAATCATCTCGCCGCAGCCGCCCCAGCCGGGAATGATGCCCACGCCCGTTTCGACCAGGCCGATATAGGTTTCGGCATGCGCCTGGATGGCATCGGAATTCAGGCAGATTTCGCACCCGCCCCCCAGCGCCATGCCGAATGGAGCCGACACTACGGGGAAAGGCGCATATTTCAGCGCCTTGTAAGCCGCCTGGCCGCCGCGCACCGACTTCTCGACTTCGCTCCACGCCGCGATATTCATCGCGAACATGGCAAGGCCAAGATTGGCACCGGCGGAGAAGTTGGAGCCTTCATTGTAAACGACGAGCGCCTTGTAATCCGACTTCACCAGCGGCACGGCCTGCTGGATCAGTTTCATGACCTGCTCATCAAGAGCATTCATCTTGCCAGTGAATTCCAGTGCGACAACGCCGTCACCGATGTCCCACAGGGCGGCAGAGCCATTCTTCGAGACCGGCTCGGACGTGCGCTTCACATCTTCCAGCAGCAATACGCCTTCGGGACGTTCGACATCGTGGTATTGACCATCGGTGCCGAAATATTGCAGCTGGCCGTCTTCGACGCGATAGAACGTCTTGTCACCCACCTGCTCGAGGATCGGCGGGACCGGATAGTCGCTTTCCTTCAGCCGCTCGACGAGATGCGCTGCGCCAATGGCGTCGATCATCTCGAAGGGGCCACGCTTCCAGTTATAGCCTAACTTCATCGCGTCATCGACGCCGACCACAGTCGCGGTCGCTTCGGGAACGATGCTGGCGGCATAGGAGAGCGTCGGGCCAAGCACGGACCATGCGTAATCGCCGACCTTCCCTTTCATGGAGATAAGCGACTTGAGATCACCCTTGGCAGCGGGGCCACGCACCAGGCCCGGACGGGCTGCTGCGCGATATTCACCGCTCTTCAGGTCCTTGGCTTCCTTTACCTTGCCACCGCCTTCGCGGTTGATGCGGTAAAAGCCACCTTTGCCTTTGCGGCCGGTATAGCCTTCCTCGATCATCGCTTCGATCATCGGCTCACTGCGGGCGATCTGCTGATACCAGTCATCTTTCGGAAGTGTGCTGGTGAGCGACTTCATGAGATGCGGCATAAGGTCGATACCGATCAGGTCGATCAGGCCGAAGAGGCCCGTTTTCGGCACACCCATCGGGCGGCCACCGATTTCGTCAGCCTCTTCAACCGAAATGCCCAGATCGAAAGCGGAGTTGACCGCCTGCTGGATCCAGAAGGTGCCGACGCGGTTGGCGATGAAGCCGGGCGAATCTTCGGCATCGACCACGGTCTTGCCGAGCTTGCGATCGACAAATTCCTTGACCATTTCGACCGTGCCAGCATCGCTGTGCGGCCCTGCTACGATTTCAATCAAGCGCATGTAGCGCGGCGGATTGAAGAAGTGCGTGATCAGGAAATCGTTCTTGAACGCATCGCTCCGGCCATCGGTCAGCTGGGCGAGGGGAATGGTCGACGTATTCGACGAAACCGCCGTGCCAGCCGTGCGAACCTCTTCCAGCTTGGAATACAGATCCTGCTTGATATCGAGCCGTTCGATGATCGCTTCGACGATCCAGTCGCATTCGGCGACCTTGTCGAGATGATCTTCGATATTGCCCGTTTCGACTAGCTTGGCCGCACGCTTGCTCATGAAAGGCGCAGGCTGCGTTTTGAGCATTTTTGCGACGGCACCTTCTGCCACGGCATTGCGATTATCGCCATCCTTCGGGACGATATCGAGCAGCAGCACGGGAATACCGGCATTGGCGACCTGCGCCGCAATGCCTGCACCCATCGTGCCCGCGCCGATGACGCAGACTTTGTTGATGGTCGTGGTTTGAGTGTTCTCTGGCATTATGCCTTCTCCAGGATCGTAGCGATGCCCTGGCCGCCGCCGATGCACTGCGTGCTCAGCGAATATTTGCCGCCTTCGCGCTGCAGCAGGCTGGCTGCCTTGCCAACGATACGCGCACCAGTGGCACCCAGCGGATGGCCGATGGCGATGGCGCCGCCATCCAGATTGACCTTGTCTTCATTCGCGCCAAGGTCGCGGATTGTGGCGATCGACTGGCTGGAGAATGCTTCGTTCAGCTCGATCACATCCATATCATCGATGGAGAGGCCAGCGCGCTCGAGCGCCTTTTGGCTCGCGCCGACAGGACCGATGCCCATGATTTCAGGCGCGCAGCCGGAAATGGCCATGCTCTTGATCCTGGCCATTACGGTGAGGCCGTTCGCCTTGGCGTATTCTTCGCTGCAAACCAGCACGGCGCTTGCGCCGTCGGTCAGCGGGCTGGACGTACCGGCGGTGACAGTGCCGTTCTCATCGAAAGCCAATTTCAGGCCGGCAAGGTCTTCTGCTGTGGTGGTGGGACGCGGCGTGCCGTCCTTGTCGACAACCGTTCCGTCCGGCAGCGTGAAGGGGATGATCTCATCAGCGAAGGCATCGTTTTCCAGCGCCTTGCCTGCCTTTTGCTGGCTGCGCACGGCGAAGGCTTCCTGCTCTTCGCGGCTGATGTCGTACTTCTTGGCGACGTTTTCTGCCGTGTCGCCCATGCCGAGATAGGCAGCGCTCGACTTGGCGAGCTCCGGGTTCGGCATCGGGTTGAAACCTGTCATCGGGACGCGGCTCATGCCTTCAACGCCTGCGCAGATAAACACTTCGCCTGCGCCCATGGCGATCTGGCCAGCGGCGTAATGGATCGAGCTCATCGAGGAGCCGCAGAAGCGGTTTACGGTCATGCCGCCAACGCTAATCGGCAGGTCAGCCAGCAGGCCAACGAGGCGAGCAATGTTGAAGCCCTGTTCGCCTTCGGGAAAGGCACAGCCCATGACGATGTCTTCGATATCTTCCGCCTTCACGCCGGTCTTTTCGATCAGTCCGCGAATCGTGTTCGCTGCCAGATCATCGGGGCGCACCTTGGCCAAGGCACCTTTATACGCGAGGTGGAAGGGGGAGCGGACATAGCCCGCAATAACGACATCACTCATGTTCCATCTGCCTTTCTTATCCGATTCGAATGGTCGATTGACCTTTCGCGCCGATTGATTACGATAAAGTCTGTTACTTGACGTATACGTTAAGCGTGTGGGAATCAAGATGCTCTCGAAGGCCGGTTAGACTTTTTGTTCGGCGATTTGAGGGCATATGATGGAGAAAGGATATTTCATGGTCGAGGTTCCCGAAGGGTTCCGCCTGATGGACACAAGTCGCATTCTGGATGCGGACGGCAATATTCGCCCGCGCTTGCTGACCCAGTCTCTCGATCATGCCGTCTCCACCTATCCCAATCGCGTTTGCGTGGATTTCATGGGCCGCGAATGGACCTATGGCGAAGTGGGCGATCTGGTCGATCGCGTCGCCACCGGCTTGCAGGCGGAAGGGCTGGGTAAGGGAGACCGCTTTGGCCTGTGCCTGCCCAATACGCCCTATTCGGTGATCGTGTATTTCGCCGTGCTGCGCACCGGCGCGACGGTGGTGAACATCAATCCGCTGTATTCGGAAAGCGAAGTCGAATTCCTGATCACCAATGCCGGCGTTAAAATGGTCGCTGTGCCGGATTTGGAACTGCTGCATTCCAAAGTCGCCGCCGCCTGGGGCAAGACGGGTGAGGATGGCTATCCGGCAATCGAGAAGATCGTGCTGTGCCCGATGGCCGACGTGCTGCCGTTCTGGAAAGGCCTGGGGCTGCGCACCCTCAAGCGTTCGGCGCTCGCGAAGAAGCAGGCCGGTGTCGCCTATGTCGATTATCGCGATCTCGCAGCGCACGATCCCAGTCCCGCACCTGTAGAGATGGACCCGCAGGATGTGGCGGTGCTGCAATATACGGGCGGAACGACCGGCCGGCCCAAGGGCGCGATGCTCACCCATGCGAATTTGACGGCAAACTCTGCACAGATGATGCTGCATGTCGGTGTAGAGCGGGACCAGCAGGAGCGCACGCTCGGCGTGCTGCCGCTGTTCCACGTATTCGCGCTTACTTGCGTGCTCAATTTCGGCGTCGATACCGCCAGCGAGCTCGTTCTGCTGCCGCGCTTCGAAATGGATGAGGTGCTGAAGAGCGTGAAGCGCAAGCCGCCGACGCAGATGTTCGGCGTGCCTACTATTTACAACGCGCTCGGATCGCTGCCGGACGACAAGCTGCCTGATCTCTCGATGGTGCTGACCAGCTGCTCCGGCGGCGCGCCGCTGCCGCTCGAGGTGCGTGAGAAGTTCGAAAGGCGAACCGGCTCACTGGTGTCAGAAGGCTATGGCCTCACCGAAGCTGCGCCCATCATCACCAGCAATCCGCTGCTGGGGCGCACGCCGGTGAAGGAAAACTCCGCCGGTCCTGCTTTCCCGCAGACTATCATCGAATTGCGCGACGAGGAGGGTAATCTTGTCGAGGGTATCGGCCCCGATCATCGCGGCGAAATTTGTGCGCGCGGCCCGCAGGTTATGAAGGGATATTGGAACCGCCCCCGCGCTACCAAGGACACTTTCTTCGGCGATTCGCTGCGAACGGGCGACATCGGTTATCTCGATGAGGACGGCTATCTTTTCATCGTAGACCGGATCAAGGACCTGATCCTGTGCAGCGGATATAACGTCTATCCGCGCATGATCGAGGATGCCGCTTACGAGCATCCGGCGGTCAAAGAGGCCATCGCTATCGGCATTCCCGACGAGTATCGCGGCGAAGCGCCCAAGCTGTTCATCGCGCTGCATGAAGGCGAGGAACTGGATGCAGGCCAGCTGCACGAGTTCCTGAAAATGCGCCTCAATCCCATCGAAATGCCCGACGCCTACGAATTCCGCGACGAGCTGCCCAAGACGCTGGTTGGCAAGCTGGAAAAGAAGCAGCTGGTCGCCGAGGAGAAAGCGAAGCGCGATGCCGAGGCTGCAACAGGCGGTGCCGATGCCTGATAGCGTTGCGACCATGAATGAAGCTCAAGGAAATGAGCCGCTCAAAAGCATCGCCGAAGCGGCGGAGGCTCTGGGCGTCACTCAGCGTACCTTGCGCTTTTATGAGGACAAGGGCCTCATTTCTCCGCAGCGGGTCGGCACGATGCGCGCTTATTCGAAGCGTGAAATGGGCCGGATGCAGCTGATACTGCGCGGCAAGCGGCTGGGCTTTTCGATCCGCGAAATCGGCGAGTTTCTCTCGCTTTACGACAATGAAGAAGGCGGCAAGGTAGAGCAGATGCGCCACCTGCAGCGCCGCATCAACCAGCGCGTCGAGGAGCTGGCCGAACAGCGCGATGCAATTGACCAGACCATTCGTGAGCTGAAGCAGATGAATGCTGAAGCGCAAGAGCGCATCGACCGGGCCAGCAACTAAATTTCAGGGAAAACGAATGGTGGGCGTACCAAGGTTCGAACTTGGGACCCCTACGATGTCAACATAGTGCTCTACCACTGAGCTATACGCCCGCACCATTCGGGTGCCCTCTGCTGGAGGGCAGGCGGGCCATCTAGCGCCGCCTCATTGGTCTTGCAAGTGTCTTGATCGGCGAAATGCGCGATTAAAGCGAAGCGGCCGCCACATCTTCGAACATGCGTTCTACTTCCATCACCAGATCCTTCAGATGGAAAGGCTTGGACAGCATTTTTGCCTGCGGAGCTTCGCGGCTTGCGCGCAGCGAGACGGCGGCAAAGCCTGTGATAAACATCACTTTGGTGTCCGGGCTCAGTTCATTGCAGCGCTGAGCCAGTTCAATACCGTCCATCTCCGGCATCACGATATCCGACAGCAGCAGATCGTAAATCTCTGTCTTGATCATCGGCAGCGCTTCCGCGCCTGACGCAACAGCAACCACGCAATAGCCAGCCTGTTCGAGCGCGCGGGTCAAATAGGTGCGCATTGCCTCGTCGTCTTCGGCTAGCAGGATGCGGATCATGCTTTCGTCCTCATGATGGGTGGTATTTCGAATCTGGCGCCTCCTTAGGCTTCAACTCGTAACAAAGTCTTGTGCGCTTTGCTGAGTGCCCAGCTTTGACACAGGGGATAATCGCGGCCAGCACTATCCTTAATGAGCCGAATTGAGACATCGCGGCGCGATTCGATTAAGCGCATGGCCGGGTATATCCCTGGAAAACAGGGCGTTCCGGCCTTTTCGCTGCGCCAGCCGCGCCCCGGTGCAATCCCGATTCTGATCGCCGTTCCACATGCCGGACGCGACTATCCGGCGGCCCTATGCGAGCGGATGCGGGCGCCTGAAGAGACAGCGCTGCGGCTGGAAGACCGGCTTGTCGATCTGGTGGGCAAGGCCGTGGCCGAAGAGACCGGCGCAGCCCTGCTGACAGCGAATGCGCCGCGCGCAATGATCGATCTCAATCGCTCTCCCGACGATATCGACTGGCAGATGGTGGCAACAGCGGATCGGCCGCTTGGCAAGAGGCTGGCGGCCGGGCGCAGGGCGCGAAGCGGATTGGGGCTGGTGCCGCGCCGCCTGCCGGGGATGGGGGAGCTTTGGACCGGGCTGATGCGCGGGGAAGAACTGAAAGAGCGGATCGAGGCGATTCACCAGCCTTATCACGTCGCGCTCGCAAAATCGCTTGAGTCCATTCGCGATCGCTGGGGCGCGGCGCTGCTTATTGATTTGCATTCCATGCCTCCTCTCGGCCCAAAAAGCGGGCCGAACGCCGCAGTCGATTTCGTAATTGGCGATCGATTTGGTGCATCGTGCGATAGCGGATTGATCGCCGCTGCATTCGAACGTTTTGACCGCCGCCACGCCCGCGCCGCGCATAATCGCCCCTATGCGGGCGGCTATGTATTGGATCGCCATGGCGCGCCCAATCGTCGCATCAATGCAATGCAGCTGGAAGTCTGCCGTGCCGCCTATCTCGATAACCGATTGCAAGAGCCGGGCGACGGATTGGAGCAAGTGGTGGACATGGTCGCGTTCCTTGTGCGCGGACTGGCAGAGCAGCTTGCGGGCAGCACCCGCAATTTCTCCCAAGCGGCTGAATAATCGCCTGAATTAAAACCAAAAAACCGCCCCGCACATATTGCACGGGGCGGCCAAGGTTCAGGGAGGGGTGCAAGGGGGTTGCACCCATCCGGCCACGCCATGAGGGGAGCGCTGACCGGACATTACTAAAATAATGTTGGTGCTCTCGTCTTCAAGACTCAAAAGAAAAGGAGCGGCCATTTTCGGACCGCGCCTTTTCCATGATTTCAGTTATTTGAAAGCTTTGCGGCGTGCAAACCTAATTCGCGGCAGGCGGTGCCATTTCGCCAGCGATAGGGCCTTTGCCCATATCCACTTGTTTGGCGAAAACGGTGCGCATCAACTCAAGCGAGAACAGGTGCGCGAAGATGAGCGGCAGCAGGCCGTTTTCATTCCATTTGCGCAGCTGGTCGCCACGCAATTCGCGCAGCTTTTCCTGATTGACCATGCGAAAACCGCGATAGGTGAAGGGCTGGTCCGGATTGTCGCGACGCTGGATAGAGATTTCGCCATCCATCAGCAGGTCGGCGTCTTCCAGTTCCTTCATGAACAGCTGTGTCTTGTTGCCGGCTTCTTCGAACTTTTCGCAGAATTGCAGCAGGCCCTTGGTGTGCTCACTCGGCTCCTTGTTCTCGTCAAACAGGGCATTGCCTTCATCGAATTCACCGACAAGATTGGCGGTCGGATCGAAGCAGAGCGAGAGATTGTCCGTATCCTGCTGCAGCTTGGCGAGCAGGAAAGGATAACGGCGAATATACGCCGGAATGTACGGCGTACCGTGCGGAACGCCTTCGTCATTGAAGAAGACGTTCACGCCTTCATTAAGGCCCATGAGAGCGAGCGGAACAGGACGATCGCCGGAAGAGAACACGATCGGGTAGTCGCGCTGTGCGAGCGGGAATTCTTCCACGGTCAGCGGGATAGCGTGCTGGTTCGCAACCCAAGGGGCCTTGTCCGTGGTGCGGCCTTTCCAGGTCGCGTGCTCCGTGCTGTTGAGCGGAACGAGTTCGTTATAAAGGACGGGCAAATTCGGTTTCGGCGCGCTGGCCATAATTTTTTCTCCGGTATCGATGGTCAAAAGGTGCCATGAACCGGGATTGTCATCGCCGACATCACACCATGAATCTCAGGGGGCGGGCCTTAGAGCGTGGAGGCGCATGAAGCAAGCGCATCCGTATTGAGGGCAGGCTGCTCAGAGAAGCTTGCCGGGATTGAGCAACCCATGCGGATCAAGCGCGTCTTTTACCTGCCGCAAAACGGCTAGCTGGACGGGATCGCCGAGCCGCGCCAGCTCATCGCGCTTCAATTGCCCAATCCCATGTTCGGCGCTAATCGATCCGCCCCAGCGCGTCACCTCGTCATGCACGAATTTGCTGATGATTTTGCCATCGGTTTTTTCCCATTCACCGGGCGTTGCGCCCTTGGGAGCGAGAACGTGGAAATGCACATTGCCGTCGCCCAGATGGCCGAAGCCGATAGCCTTGGTGCCAGGAAATTCGCGCTCCACCTTAGGCACGGCTTCGGCTACGAAGTCGGCCATTTTCGCGACGGGCACGGAGATATCGTGCTGCATAGCCGGGCCAAGAGCGCGCTCGGCGGGAGCGATTTCGTCCCGCAACGTCCAGAATTCTTCCGCCTGTCGCTCATTCGCGGCGATCGTCGCGTCTTCCACCAATCCGGCTTCGAAAGCGCTTTCGAGCAGGTTTTGTGCGAGGTCAGGAAGGGCTTCTGCCCCACCAGCATCCGCTGCCAGCTCCATCAGCGCGTTCCATTCGTGCTCGCCTTGCAGGGGTGCGCGCGCGCCGGGGGTGTGATTGAGCACCGCACTCAGCGAATGGCGCGGCATGATTTCAAAGCCTTCGAGCGCATCGCCAGCCCGAGCTTGCGCATGGAGCAGGAGCTTGCGCGCATCGCGAATATCTCCAAGTCCCGCCCACAGCACCGCGCGCTCCGCCAGCGCAGGCAATAGCCGCAGTGTCGCTCCGGTCACGATGCCCAGAGTGCCCTCAGACCCGATGAGCAATTGCTTGAGATCGAAGCCGCGATTGTCTTTCTTGAGCGGTGTGAGCGCATCGAAAATGCTGCCATCCGCCAAGACAGCCTCAAGACCAAGAACCTGCGCGCGCATGCTGCCGTGACGCAGCACCTGCGTTCCGCCGGCATTGGTTGAGATGAGCCCGCCGATCGTCGCCGAGCCTTTGCCGCCAAGCGTAAGCGGGAAACGCAGTCCTTCGGCCGCCACGGTCTCATGCAATGTCTGCAGGATTAGGCCAGCATCGCAAATAATTTCGCGCGCATCCGCTTCGAAGCTGCGCACCTCGTTCATCCGCCTCAGCGATAAGACAATCGCATTGCCGCTTTCATCAGGCGTTGCGCCGCCCGACATGCCGCTATTGCCGCCCTGCGGGACAATCGGGACGCGGTGCTCCGCGCACAGCTTGACCAACGCTGCGACCTCTTCAGCGCTGGCAGGCGAAGCGAGTGCAAGCGCACGGCCTGTATAGCGCCCACGCCAATCGGTCAGCCACGGCTCCACAAGCTCCGGATCGGTTGCCAGCCCGCGATCGCCCAGCAGGTCACGCGCGGCGGAGAGAAATGCATGCGAGTCGGTCATGCGTGCCTGATGCCAGCAGCCAATGCGGGTTGCAAAGGTGAAGGGCGATAGGGCATGCGTCGCGACGACGACAAATTCAGCCGCCATTCAATCCGGCAGACGTAGGGGGCATCGCAACACGCGGCGGGACACGGCCGCTCGCATTTTCAGACGGTGATATGAAACGCTTCCTCGCCTTGATGGTCTCAGCTGCGCTGCTTGTGCCCGTGTTGGCGGCATATGGCCCTGCTGTAGTGGAGGCGCAGGATGCGACACCCACGCGGCCAGGACAGCAATCCATTCCAGTGCTCGGCTTCGATCCGGCAAGCGAGCGGCCGTTCAACCAGCTCGAACAGTCGCAGAATGAAAGCGTCCAGAACCAGGTGCGCGTTCAGCAACGGATTGTCATTCGTATCGGTCCAGCGGCTCCGCGGGATCGCAGGACGATGCTCAATGAACTCCCGCGCCGCCCGATGGAAGCGCGTTTCGAGGAAGTCGATTACGGCAGTTGTATCGATGCAAACGAAGTCATCGGTGTCCAGCCGACCAATGACAATCGCCTTCTCTTCTTTCTGGAAGACAGCAATGTCCTCGCTGCGCAGCTGCAGAACGGCTGTTCGGCACGGGCATATTATGCCGGTTTCTACATCGACAGGAACGATGATGGCAGGCTGTGCGTCGCGCGTGATCGCTTGCAGTCGCGTGCCGGTGGCAGCTGCCAAATCACCAAGTTTACGCGTCTGGTCGCCGTTGCCAACTAGGCACAACGGCGCTTTCTTCCGCAGCTCATCTATCCGTAAATCTTGACTCTCCCGCCTTGCCAAGCCTAGTGGCGCGCAGCTTGCAAGACTTCGCCATGAAGCTGTGGCACCACATTAATTTTCCGGAATTTTTTGATTTGACCACTTTCGCCGATCTCGGCCTATCTCCTGAATTACTTAAAGCTGTCGACGAGGCCGGCTATACAGAGCCGACCCCCATCCAGGCAGAAGCGATCCCTGCCGTCCTGATGATGAAGGACATTATCGGCATCGCGCAGACGGGGACGGGCAAGACGGCCAGCTTCGTGCTGCCGATGATTGACGTGCTGGCGAGCGGTCGCCGCCGCGCGCTCATGCCACGCTCGCTCATCCTCGAGCCGACGCGCGAACTAGCCGCCCAGGTCGCGGAAAACTTCGAGAAATACGGCCAGAACCACGATCTGCAGATGACCCTGCTGATCGGCGGCGTGCAGATGGGCGATCAGTTGAAGGCGCTTAACGAAGGTGTCGACGTGTTGATCGCGACGCCGGGCCGCCTGATGGACCTGATCGAGCGCGGCAAGATCATGCTCAACGGCTGCGAACTGTTGGTGATCGACGAGGCCGACCGGATGCTCGACATGGGCTTTATTCCGGACATCGAATTCATCTGCGACAAGCTGCCCGAACCGCGCCAGACGCTGTTGTTCAGTGCAACGATGCCGCCGCCGATCGAGAAGCTAGGCAAGAAGTTCCTAAGTAATCCAAAACGCATCGAAGTGAGCCGCGCGGCATCGACCAACGAGAATATCACCGCGTTCAAGATCCCGGTCCCCACGCGCGAGAAACGCTCGACCCTGCGCTGGCTGCTGAATAACGATCTGGTCGAAACCGCCATTATTTTCTGCAACCGCAAGACGACCGTACGCGAGCTCAACAAGAGCCTGCAGCGCCATGGCTTTAAATCGGGCGAGATTCATGGCGATATAGACCAGAACCAGCGCAACAAGGAATTGCAGCGATTCAAGGATGGCGACATCAATATCCTGGTCGCGTCAGACGTTGCCGCGCGCGGGCTCGACATTAAGGGCGTGAGCCATGTCTTCAACTTCGACACGCCCTGGCACCCGGATGATTATGTCCACCGCATCGGCCGCACGGGACGCGCCGGGAATAAGGGCCGTGCCTTTACCTTCGTAGCGCCTGAAGACGCTGAAGCGATCGACAATGTCGAGAAGCTGACGGGGGCGAAAGTACCGGTCTTCGGCAAGAAGGACGTGCGGGTCGATCTGCCGGATACGAGTTCGGCAGAGGCCGACAAGGAAGAGCAGAAGAACGAAAAGCCGAAGCGCCGTTCGAAGAAGCAGGCCGACGATCAGGGCGAGGAAAAGCCCACTCGCAAGCAAAAGTCTCGTAAGAGCGAAAAGCCTGCACAGTCTCAGCAGAAGAAGTCGCGCGGTCGCCAACAGGACGATGACCCAGTTCCGGCGGGCGAGTGGAACGGGCCCAAGCCGGAGTTCCTCAGCGTCGGTTTCGACTAAGCACTCGCGATCAGTCTATTTCACGACATTAACATAGGTTGTTGGTGTCGCCATGCGATCCATGACAGCGCCCCACCGGAAAGGTGGCGGGACATGCATAAGGGATTTGAGCACGACGAAAGACCCGACGCGAGTGTTTTGTCGGGAGGAGGCGACGCCGCCCTCATCCGATATGAAATCGAGCGTCTTGCTGGCAAGAATGGTCCGGCTGAAGCGTATACAATCGAGGCCCGCGACCTGCATGATGCCATCGGCAAAGCACGCAAGGTGATAGGTGTGGGCGAAGTCCGCATCCGCCGCGATGGCAGGCAGGTGTGCTACCTTCACTTGCAGAGCGCGACGCGCTGGTGGGTTGAACTGAATGAAAACGCCGGCTGACAGCGCCTCTCAGCTACTCCGCTTCGAGAGATACAAATAATTGGCGTCGAAATTCGCGAGATCGCAAAATGCCTCCATCTTGTGAATCGTCACGACCTTTTCCTTGAAAGTCAGATAGCCTTCCTCGCGTAGCATGCGCAGCAGGCGATTCACATGGATCTGCGAAAAGCCCAGGCATTCGCCGAGCTGCGCCTGGGTGAGCGGGAAGCTGAAAGTCCCGTTATCCGCCAGGCCAACGACTTCCGAACGCGCATGAATTTCGCAAATCAGATGCGCGATCCGCGCTTTGCCTTCGCGCGACCCGATATTCTGAATCCACTCACGGTGCATCGCCGCATCCACCATGGTCGAGAACCACAATATGCGGGCCATGCGCGGGTCTTCATCGATCAATTCGCTGATGTCGGTATGATGTAGCTTGGCGATCGTACACGGGGTCAGCGCGACGATGGCGTGATCGAGTACTTCCAGCGGATAGGAGTGCAGATCGACGAAATCGCCGGGAATCTGCAACTGCGTGATTTGCCGGGAGCCGTCTTCGTTATATTTTGCGCGGGCGGCATATCCATCTAGGATCAGCGAGGAATAATGAATCCGCTCATCTTCGCGCACGAGGAATTCCTCGCGGTCGAATGTGGTGGTCAGCGTAATTCGCTCAGACAGCTTCTCTGCTTCGGCATCCGAAAAATCGAAACGCTTTCGGATCGTCGAAATGAATTTCTCGATGTCCGGGTCGAAGGTGCGACCCTTGAGCAAGGCTCCATCGGAATGCTGTTCTGAGTAAACCAAATCGTCCCCTCCATCCGACCCGAACGCTCCGTCCCTAGGCGAGGTTCCCTGCCTCTGCGGCATCATATGTTAACTCGCGATAAACCCGCGAAACTATTTTTGACGGCGGCTGTTCAGCTCGAATTCGCGAGCGTTACGAAGCTGTCGATCACCCGCTTCTCGCCCGCTTTATCGAACTCGATCACCAGCTTGTTGCCTTCCTGATCCATCACTTCGCCATAGCCGAATTTGTCGTGAAAAACGCGGTCTCCGACCCTAATGTCCGTCCGCGCCTTTGCGGCGAAGCTCGCAGCGCTGCGTGTACTTTCCTTCACGCGTTTCGCCTTCGGATCGTATCCCGTGGCAAGCGCCCGTTGCCAGCCGGGCCCGCGCGCTGAGGATCGATCAGGTCTGCTTTGCGAGACATGGGCGAACGGATCTTCGCTCTCGCTCCAATTGGCTTGCCAAAGGCTGCGCCCGCCCGTCAGTGTCGTCTCGCTCTCCACATGCTCTTCCGGCAGGTCTTCCACGAAGCGGCTGGGGATGGAGCTGTTCCACTGGCCGAAAATACGCCGGTTCGCCGCGTGAATGATTGTGCATTTGCGCCGCGCGCGAGTGATGGCGACATAGGCGAGTCGACGCTCTTCCTCGAGGCTGGCGAGCCCGCCTTCGTCGAGTGAGCGCTGGCTGGGGAACACGCCTTCTTCCCAGCCGGGGAGGAAGACATGGTCGAATTCCAGACCCTTTGCCGCGTGCATCGTCATGATGGTGACTTTCTCCCCATCATCGCGCGCGTCATTATCCATCACCAGTGCGACATGCTCGAGGAATTGTTCGAGCGTGTCGTATTCCTCCATTGCGCGGACCAGTTCGGTAAGGTTCTCCGCGCGGCCTGCTGCTTCGGTGCTGCGATCGGCTTTGAGCATCGCATCATAGCCGCTTTCTTCTAGCACAGCGCGCATCAGTTCTGAGGGAGTGACCGCCTCAGACATCTCGCGCCAGCGCAAGAAGCTGCGCATCAATTCGGCAATCGTATTGCGGGCGCGGGGCGGCAATTCATCGCTATCCGCGAGCTCCAGCGCGGCTGCGGCTAGCGGCTGGCCGGTGCTACGCGCATGCAGGAACATCTTCTCAAGCGTCTTGGCGCCGAGCCCGCGCTTTGGTGTATTATAAATCCGCTCGAACGCCAGATCGTCTGCCGGTTGGGCGATGACGCGGAGGTAAGCCATCGCATCGCGAATTTCAGCGCGTTCGTAAAAGCGAAAGCCGCCGACGATGCGATAGTTCAGGCCAATCTGGATGAAGCGGTCTTCGAATTCACGCGTCTGATATTGCGCGCGCACAAGGATGGCGACCTGCTCGAGTGAAAGCCCCTCGCGCTCCAGCCGCTCAATTTCCTCACCCACCCGGCGCGCTTCTTCGGGCGCATCCCATACGCCGATTACGCGTACTTTCGGGCCCTCGGGAAGCTCGGTCCACAGCGTCTTGCCCAGCCGTTGGCTGTTCGCTTCGATCAGCCCGCTCGCGGCGGCGAGGATCTGCGGAGTGGAGCGATAGTTCTGCTCCAGCTTCACCACTTTGGCGCCGGGAAAATCCTTGTCGAAGCGCAGGATATTGGCGACTTCCGCGCCGCGCCATGAGTAGATCGACTGGTCGTCATCCCCCACCACGCAGATATTCTTGCGGTCCTGCGCGATCAATCGCAGCCAGAGATATTGTACGGCATTGGTGTCCTGATACTCATCCACCAGCACATATTTGAAACGCTTCTGATACTGCTCCAGCACGTCGCGATGCTTGCGGAAGATATTGAGCATATGCAGAAGCAAATCGCCGAAGTCGCAGGCGTTGAGGCTCTGCAGTCGCGCCTGGTAGAGGCGGTACATTTCCTGCCCCTTGCCATTGGCATAGCTCTCATTGTCGACCGGGGTCAGATCGCCGGGATTGAGGCCGCGATTTTTCCAACTGTCGATCAGGCCTGCGAGCTGGCGCGGCGGCCAGCGCTTCTCATCGATATCATTCTCGCGAATCAACGTTTTCAGCAGACGAAGCTGATCGTCCGTATCGATGATCGTGTAATTGCTTTTCAGATCGACCAGTTCGGCGTGACGGCGGAGCATCTTCGCGCCGATCGAATGGAAAGTGCCGAGCCAGGGCATGCCTTCCAGCGCGCCACCTGTCAGCTTGCCCACGCGCTCGCGCATTTCGCGCGCTGCCTTGTTCGTGAAGGTGACGCACAGGATTTCGGAGGGCCACGCCAGCCGCTCCCGCACGATATGGGCGAGACGGTGTGTCAGCGCCGCAGTCTTGCCCGTGCCTGCACCTGCCAGCATCAAGACCGGCCCTTCGGTTGTCATCACGGCTTCGCGCTGGGGTGCGTTCAAATGGCCGAGCCATTCGGGCACGCTCTGCACATCGGCAGGATCGGTAATGGCGGGGGGGTTATTCACCGGTGAACAGTTAGGGAACGCGGGCCAATCGTGCAAGCGCAGCGGCGAATTGGGGAACCAGATTTTTTCGGAACCGACAGTCTTGTTAGTCCATTGTCCTCACGTACGGGAAACCGGAAAAGTTAAAGGATATCAAAATGAAAAAGCTAGCTCTTGCAGCCGCAACTGCGCTTACTATGACCGCCGCGCCGGCGATGGCACAGGATTACACCGACGACGGAATGACGATGCAGTCCTATGCCCATCTGAATGATCTGAACGAAGAACAACGTGCCGAACGTGAGACGTGGACAGTCGAGCTGCGCGACTATTACGATGGTCTTAGCGACGACGAGCGAAGCACCTGGTGGTACCTTGACGACATGCAGCGCATGATGATCGTCCGTTTGGACGACGACGCACAGATGAGCCAATGGAGCACCTACAAGGCGCAGTTCGATGACCAGTATCTGCGCATGCGCAGTGGCGATGTGGAGTACGTCCGCAGCGCCATGGTACAGGATGTGCCGATCCCCGTCCGAGCACACGATTTCACCTATCCAGTATGTGAAAGCGATGCAGACGATCATTGCGTGAACGCATGGGCCGCAGGTGAGCGTGGTCCGGGTGTGGACCGTCCGCTGAATTACTGGCCGGGAGAATCAGTGACCGAGATGCAAGGCGGGTAATACGCCCATAAAGCGACAGAAACGGGGCCGTTCTTTCGGGAGCGGCCCTTTTCTTGTGAGCGAGCTATTCGGGAAGCCTCAGAAATACGAGTTTCGCCGCGCCAACCTTGCGCTCGGACTCGATTTCCATCCGGCGGATATTGGCATCCTCCTTCGCGCCGACTTCCAGCGTAACCCAGGTTGCAGGGCCTATCCAGCCGAGCCGCACCAGCTTGTCGATCGCCACCGCGCCAGCACCCGTTTTGTATGGCGGATCAAGCATAATGAGGTCGAGCGGCGCTTTCGCAGGGCCGAGCGAAAGAACCGATGCGGCGATCACATCGCTTTGCTGCTGCGCCTTGAGAGCGGCGATATTGGCCCTCAGCGCACGGATCGCGGCGGCGTCCTGCTCCACGAACAGACAATGCTGCGCGCCGCGGCTGAGTGCCTCAAGCCCCAGCGCGCCGGAGCCTGCGAAGAGGTCCGCCACACGAAGGTCTGCGAAGCTGCCGAGGCGGCTCGTCAGCATGGAGAACAGTGTTTCGCGCGTGCGGTCCGTCGTAGGACGGGTCGCGTCGCCTTGCGGTGCCTTCAGCGGCCGTCGCTTCCATTCGCCTGCAATAATTCTCATCGCGCCGCCACATACGGAACGTGACAGCATGTCGTCCATTGATTTTTCGGACTAAAAAAGAACGACAGGAGATCTCCGTGCCCGACATGGCAGCAAAGTTAGAAATTCTCGAAACGCTCGCGCGGACAAATCGCGCCGCCGATGAAAAAAACGTTTCAGAGACAGCCAAATATTACACTGACGATGGTTTTATCGAGGGTGACATGCAGGCTTCGGCAGGCAGCTTTGAAAGCGAACTCAAACAAATTTATGACAATGAGCCCGGCCTGAAGCGCCACGTGGGCACAAATCATATTTTTACCGACAACGGCGATACAGTCCTAGTAAATTCACTTTTGACGGTTCTTGATGGTGAAGAACAGCCTAGTGTCGTCGCGACCGCCGATATTGAAGATGAGCTGACACACTCCGATGGAATGTGGAAGATCGTCCGCCACCGTGTCGAAATGGACCCGGCGACCAAAAAGATGATGGCTGAGCAGCAGGGCTAGACGCTAGCCGTTCCGCCGCAAGCTGGAGCGAAAACGCTCGACATCTTCCTTGCGGATTTCGATTGCGCCGCCGCGCGGCAGATCGGCGAGACCGAAGGGGCCGTAGGCGGTGCGGATGAGGCGGCTGACTTCCAGACCAAAGTGCTCGAGAACGCGGCGCACTTCGCGGTTCTTGCCTTCGGTCAGCGTCAGTTCGATCCACTGGTTGCGGCCCGTGCGACGTTCCAGATTTGCATCAATCCGGTCATACCGCATCCCTTCAATCTCGGTGCCCTCCATCAAGGTCTCGAGCTGTTCCTGCGTGATCTCGCCGAAAGTGCGGGCGCGATAGGTGCGCGGAATTTCCGAAGAGGGCAGTTCCAGCATTCGCTTGAATTCGCCATCATTGGTCAGCAGGAGCAGGCCCTCGGTATTCATGTCCAGCCGGCCAACCGGCATCAGGCGCGGCGTATTTTTGGGCAGGGCGTTGCGCAGCGCATCGTAAATGGTTGGCCGCCCGGAAAAATCGCGCTCCGCCGTCAGCAATCCGGTGGGCTTGTGGAAAGCGAACAGGCGCGTGCGTTCGGGTTTGGCGACAGCCTTTCCATCCACCGTCACGCCTTTCAGCGTCGTGAGGAAGGTCGCGGGCGTAGTGACGAACTCATCCCCGATCTTAATCCGGCGCGCTTCGATCATCCGCTCGATCTCCCGGCGGCTGGCGACACCAGCGCGGGCGAGCAGTTTGGCGATGCGATCGCCTTCGGGACGTGGTTCTTTTGACATGCGCCAAGCCTTTAGGCGTTGAGAGGCTGTTCATCCAGCCTTCCATTGCGATCAATTACAGCTAGACGTGCTGAGAACGAAAACCGGAGAGTGCCTGCATGGCTGAAGCCGCTGCTGAAACGACGAAAAAGACAAAGCCCGGCTGGGGAACGCTGTTTCGCTCGCTGAGGAATCCGAAGAGTGGCTACACCGCGCTGTTCGGCTTTGCGAGCGGCCTGCCGTTCTCGCTTTTTCTGGGCACGCTATACGCGTGGTTGTCCGAAGCAGAGGTAGAGCTGGAGACGATGGGCGTCTTCTCGCTCATCGGGCTGGCCTATGCCTTCCAGTTTCTCTGGTCGCCGCTGATCGACAAGGTTTCGATCCCCGGTTTTTCCAAGCTGGGGCGCCGCAAGCAGTGGATCGTGCCGGCGCAAATCCTGCTTGGCGTTATCCTGATTGCGCTCAGCCTCTCAAACCCGACCAACGAGGCGATCGGCTGGTTCAGCCTGCTCGCCGGGATCGGAGCACTCGCCAGCGCGACGCAGGACATTGCGATCAATGCCTGGCGTATCGACGTGGCGGATGAAGAGGCAACGCTCGATATCCTCTCGACAGTCTACCAGATGGGTTACCGGCTGGCAGCGCTGGTCGGCGGCGCGCTTGGCCTTATCATCGCTGCGCGCATCGGCTGGCCGCAGACCTACCTCATCATGGGCGGCATTCTGCTCGCTATCGGCATCATCGGGCTTTGGGCTCCCGATACCAAGGTGACCGAAGCGGGCGAAGGCGAACCGGACGAGCTCCTCCTAAGCCTCCAAAAGAAGGGCGAAATCAATCCTTCGCTGCGCGCAAAGGCGCTGGGCGCGGTTGGCCTGCTGTGGGCGGTTGCAATCGGCACGGTGCTAACCTTCATGTATATGTCGCTTGCCTACGCGCCCGAAGATCGCCCGAATCCGACCGACTTTACCGTCAATTTCGGACCGTGGATCATCGTTGCGACAGTTGTGATCCCGGCGTTTATTGCTGGCTGGCTCGCTTCGCAGAAGAACAAAGGCGAGAATGTCCTCACCGAAGATATCCCGCGCGATGCAGGCAATTCCTACGCCATCGACCATCTGTATCGTGCGCTGGTGATGCCGCTGGTGGAGTTCGTCGGCCGCATGGGCTGGTCGCTGGTGCTGATCCTGTCGCTGGTGCTGACGTACCGAATTTGTGACGCGATCTGGGGCACGTTTGCCTATCCGTTCTATCTCGGCGAGCTGAACTACACGAATGACGAGGTCGCTTTTGCGTCCAAGTTCTTCGGTGTCGGCGCAATTATCGCAGGCCTCGCGCTCGGCGGGTACATGCTCACCGTGGTGGGCCGGATGGCGACGCTGACCTTTGGCGCGCTGATCGCTGCGCTCACCAACCTGCTTTACGCCGACATGGCCATTGGCGGCGCGAATATGCAGGCGGCGAGCGATGCGATCTACTTCACCAATCTTATTGAGTTCATGGCACCCTTCGGTTCGGAAGGCCTTCCGCGGCTGACTTTCACCATCATGTGGGAGAACCTCGCTATCGGTATCGCTGGTGCAGCCTATGTGGCCTGGCTCAGCTCGATCGTGTCGAAGAAATATTCTGCCGTGCAATACGCGCTGCTGTCCTCGCTCACGCTGCTGGTGGGCACGCTGGGCCGCGGCGCGCTGGGTGAGATGATCGAGGATCGCGGCTATTTCGACGTGTTCATTCTTACAACCGCAATCGGCGGCGTAGCCGTCGTGCTGTGTGTGTTCGAATGGATCAGGCAGAAGCGCGCCGGTGCGAAAAGCGGAGTGGTAACGCCGGACGCGGCTGCAGTCCCAGCCGAATAATCACTCCGGCCATTCGCGGTTGAGTTTCAGCACCTCGCCCGCGAGGTAAAGCGAGCCTGTGATCAGGACGGCTTCGGGCTTGTCGGCAGCGATCTGGCGCAGTGCTGCGACCACATCTGGCGCTTCGTGCACATCCACGGGCCATTGTTTGAAGGCTGCTATTTCGTGCGTGTCCTGACCGGGCACGGGGACTATGGTCACGCTTTCGACAAGCCCATGCAGCGGGTCCATCAGGCTGGCGGGGTCCTTGCGGATCAGCATGCCGATCACGCAATGCGGCGCGAAAACCTGCGCTTCCACGAAAGCGGCGATGGCGTCGCCCGCGTTGCGGTTGTGGCCGCCATCGAGCCAGATGGGCACTCCGGGCAAGAGGTCTTGTAGCGGGCCGGGGGAAAGCTTTTGCAATCGTGCGGGCCAGTTGGCGCTGTGCAGGCCCCCGGCCATGGCCTTGTCGCTGACATCGATCCGATCCTGCGCGCGCAGCATCGCTATTGCGAGGCCAGCATTGGCAGCCTGATGCTCGCCCGGAAGAGCAGGCAGAGGGAGGGTCAGCGAGCCGTTTGCATCGCGGTAATGGAGCGCCTTTCGGTCCGCATGGACATTCCATGCGTCACCCTGAAGCCAGAGCGGAATGCCGTCTTCTCGCGCGATCTCTTCCAGAAAGCGGTCGGCACGTGGCGCATTCGAAAGCGCGACAAGCGGGACGCCCTTGCGCCGGATACCGCTTTTCTCGAAGGCGAGCCGTTCATCCACATCGTCCGGCGCGCCCTCCTCGGGCTGTAGCAGGAATTCCGCGTGATCGAGGCCCAGCGCGGCAATCCCTGTCGCAGCGGGATTGGCAATCACATTGGTCGCATCCAGCCTGCCGCCAAGCCCCACTTCGATGACACACGCATCGGCGGGCGTGCGGCTGAAGGCAAGGAAAGCGGCGGCAATCGCGACTTCGAAGAAGCTGGGCACCAAATGCTCCGCCGCATCGAGCACTTCCTCCAGTGTGGAGGCCAGTTCAGCATCGGAAATCAACTCGCCAGCGATCCGTATCCGCTCATTGAAGCGCACCAGATGCGGCGAAGTGGTGATGTGCACACGCTTGCCATCGGCTTCCAGAATGGCGCGCAGGAAGGCGCAGGTGGATCCTTTACCATTGGTCCCCGCTACATGGAAAACCGGCGGCAGCGCCTCGTGCGGATTGCTGAGCGCTTCCAGAATGGCTCGGATCTTGTCCAGCCCAAGCCCACTTTGCGGCAAAGGCAGATCGGCCAGCCGGTCAAGCTGGCGCTGCACCGCCGGATCATCGGAAATGGCGAAGTCTTTCATCGCCGCAAGGCCTGCTCAGGCAGCCTTTGCAGGGGTCAGGTAATCGAGCAGCCGCGCCAAAGTGGCTTTCAGATCGTGGCGGTCCACCACCATGTCCACCATGCCGTGCTTGTGCAGATATTCGGCGCGCTGGAAGCCTTCGGGCAATTGCTCGCGAATAGTTTCCTGAATCACGCGCTGTCCGGCAAAGCCGATCAGGGCACCGGGTTCTGCGACATGCACATCGCCGAGCATCGCGTAGCTTGCGGTGACACCGCCGGTGGTCGGATCTGCGAGGACTACGATATAAGGCAGGCCCGCATCGCGCAGGCGGCGTGTCATTACGGTGGCGCGCGGCATCTGCATCAGGCTGAGAATGCCTTCCTGCATACGCGCGCCGCCCGCAGCGGTGACGCAGACAAAGCCGCATTTCTCGTCGAGCGCGCGCTGGGCTGCGGCAATAAACGCATCGCCTACCGCCATGCCCATGCTGCCGCCCATGAAAGTGAAATCCTGCACGCCGACAACGGCCGCGCGGCCGTCCATCGTGCCATAGGCTGCGGTGAAGGCGTCGTGGTGCGGATTGCTCGCGCGAGCGGCCTTGAGGCGATCGGTATAGCGCTTAGAATCGCGGAATTTGAGCGGGTCTTCGGTGACTGTGGGAGCCGGCAGTAGCTCAAAGCCCTCGTCGAGCAATTGCTCAAGGCGCGCATCGGCGCCGATACGTCCGTGATGTTCACATTTCGGGCAGACCGAGAGGTTCGCCTCATATTCCTTGGCAAAAATCATTTCGGTGCAGCGCGGGCATTTCACCCAGAGGTTATCGGGCGTTTCGCGCTTGCTGATGAACGGCAGGCGTTCGCGGACTCGTGTTAGCCAGGACATATCGGGTTCCTTAGGCAGATTTTCTCCCCTCCCGCAAGCGGGAGGGCCGGGGCTGGGGCGCGAAACGCGGGCCTAAAAGGCTCACCCCGCTGCGACTAGCAAGCAAGCTTGCAATTCTCGCTGCCCCTCCCGTGAACGGGAGGGGTGTTAGCGCGCGTTGTGAACGGCCTCGGCCAAGCGGGATGTCAGCTCTCGCAGGTGCTGCGGCGCGTCGTCTCCATGCTTTTCGACCAGATCGATAAAGGCAGAGCCGACCACGACGCCGTCTGCAACCTTGGCAATCGCTTCGGCCTGCTCAGGCTCGCGCACGCCGAAGCCCACTGCGACGGGTAAGTCCGTATGGCTCTTGATGCGGCTGACATTCGCCTCGATGCTCTCGATGGCGGCGGCCTGCTTGCCGGTGATCCCGGCGACGCTGACGTAGTAGAGGAAACCCGCCGAGCCATCCAATACGGTCGGCAGGCGCTTTTCATCCGTAGTAGGCGTTGAAAGGCGGATCGGCGCGATGCCTTTTAAGCGCAGGGCAGGGCCGAGGTCCTCATCCTCTTCAGGCGCGAGGTCGACACAGATCACGCCATCGACGCCCGCCTTCTCGCAAGCATCGGCAAACCACTCGGGGCCCCGACGGATCATCGGATTGGCATAGCCCATCAGCACCAGCGGCACGTCCGGATGACGCTCGCGAAATGCCGTGGCGATGGCGAGGACGTCGGCAGTGGTCGTGCCATTGCCGAGCGAACGAATATTCGCCGCCTGGATCGCGGGTCCATCAGCCATCGGATCGGTGAAAGGCATGCCCAACTCAATCACATCCGCGCCGCCTGCAACGAGCGCATCGAGATTGGACGCAGTGTCGCCATCGCCAGCGGTGATGAAGGCGACGAGGGCGGGGTGGATTTTGGCGAAGGCGTTGGAGAGGCGGGTCATTGGCTCGCTTGATCGTTCTCGAAGAAATAACGGTTTGCGATCGCAAAGGTGACTTTTGCGATGCCTAAGGTGCTTACTATCAGCAAGGGGATAAAAGCTGTGCGTTCAAGCCATATCGGAGGCCCCGGCGCGCAGACATGCCAAAAGCACCTTTTAATATCTAGCGCTCCGGTACAAATCGTTATGATGCTCGCCTGACTGATCAATAATGAGGCCAGCAAAAACCGATGGCTGAACAAAGCTTTGAGCCATATGGGTTTCGGAAGCTTAGTTTGGGCTAAGTCAGCTAAATGCCACACCAGAATTGCGAGTAGCGATGCAGAGCCGAATAAAATCGGTTCGTTAAGGGACACAACCATATCGATGGCTGGTAACCAACCGTAATCCTCGTCTGGAGCACGCAAATACCAATGGATCGCAGCACCAGTGAAAGCTGTCGAGAGAACTAAGACGACGCTACAAAACCAATTGAGCAGCTTCTGACGGTAAGCGTCTGTCAACGCCTCAAATCTCCACTCCTAATGCATCGAGATTGGCCGCAGTGTCGCCATCGCCAGCGGCGATGAAGGCGACGAGGGCGGGGTGGGGCTTGGCGAAGGCGTTGGTGAAGCGGGTCACGCTGTTGCCCTTCTATTGCGCATAACATGGGCAGCAATGCCCCCAAGTGCGAATGGAAGGCTCAATCGAGCCGCTTCCTCTATTTGATTAGGCCATCCAAAAAGCAAATGCAGAAGTGCCAAGACTGCAAACGCGATCGCAGCCGAAATGGCAGCAGCTCGAATTGCGCCGATCATGTGATTCAAATCTCCACTCCCAGCGCTTCGGCGACGGTGAAGATGTCCTTGTCGCCTCGACCGCAGAGATTCATTAGGATCGCTTGATCCTTGTCCATCTGCGGAGCGCGTTTGGCTACGGCGGCTATGGCGTGGCTTGGCTCCAGCGCGGGGATGATGCCTTCGGTGCGGCAGAGCAGCTGGAAGGCTTCCAGCGCTTCCTCATCGGTCGAAGAGGTGTATTCGACGCGGCCGGTTTCTTTCAGCCATGCGTGTTCCGGCCCGATGCCCGGATAATCCAGCCCCGCGCTGATCGAGTGGCCTTCGGTGATCTGGCCGTCCTCGTCCTGCAGCAAATAGGTCTTGTTGCCGTGGAGCACGCCGGGGAAGCCGCCCGCAAGGCTGGCTGCATGCTCATCTCCGTCGAGGCCCTTGCCCGCCGCCTCCACGCCCAGCAGCTTCACTTCGGGATCGTCGAGGAAAGGGTGGAACAGGCCGATGGCGTTAGACCCGCCGCCGATACAGGCAACCGCGAGATCGGGCAGCTTGCCCGTGCGATCAAGCATCTGTGCGCGCGCTTCCTTGCCGATCACGCTCTGGAAATCGCGGACCAGCTCGGGATAGGGATGCGGACCTGCGGCGGTGCCGATGATGTAGAAGGTGTCATGCACATTGGCGACCCAATCGCGCAACGCCTCGTTCATGGCATCTTTCAGCGTTCCGCGTCCAGCAGTGACGGGCACGATCTCCGCGCCGAGCAGCTTCATCCGGAAAACATTGGGCGATTGCCGCCGCACGTCTTCTGCACCCATGTAGACGACGCAGGGCAGGCCGAACCGTGCGCATACGGTCGCTGTAGCCACGCCGTGCTGGCCCGCGCCGGTCTCCGCAATGATGCGCGTCTTGCCCATCCGCATGGCGAGAAGGATCTGCCCGATGCAATTGTTGATCTTGTGCGCGCCGGTGTGATTGAGCTCGTCGCGCTTGAACCAGATCTGCGCGCCCCCGAGCTCCTCGGTCAGGCGCGGGGCGAAATAGAGCGGGC
Organism: Aurantiacibacter sediminis; assembly: GCF_016019885.1. GTDB lineage: Bacteria > Pseudomonadota > Alphaproteobacteria > Sphingomonadales > Sphingomonadaceae > Alteraurantiacibacter > Alteraurantiacibacter sediminis. Next base: position 296,650 of record NZ_JAEANY010000002.1, read on the forward strand.
TCGGGCGACCGACATAGTGCTCAAGCAGATCGTCGAACTCGGCCTTGAAGCTCTCGTCCGCCTGCGCCTTGCGATACTCTTTCTCCAGATCGAGGATCAGCGGCATCAGCGTTTCGGCGACATAGCGTCCGCCAAATTGGCCAAAGTGTCCGCGATCATCGGGCTGGTTGCGGAAGGAGTTGGGTGCGTTCTCAGTCATGCCGATGCCTTAGCGGCAAGAGCGGCTTCGCAGAAAGCACGGATTTTGGCCGTATCCTTCACGCCCGGCTCGCTTTCGAGGCCGGAGGATGCATCCACCAACTCGGCACCGGTGTAGCGGATCGCATCTGCGACATTCTCTGCATTCAGCCCGCCGGCAAGCCCCCAAGGCAATTTGTGCTGGTAATTGATCAGCAATCGCCAATCGAGCAGCAGCCCGTTCCCGCCCGGCAGCGCGCCCGGCGCAGCATCGTAAATCAGCCGATGCGCGGCATCCACGAAACGCTCCGCCTGTTCAAGCGAGGCGCGGCTTTTGACGCCGACCGCTTTCCAGACTTCCAGAGAGGATTTGCTTTTGATGAGGCCCAACCATTCCGCCGGCTCACCCCCATGCATTTGCAGCACGTCCGGCTGCACTTCCTGCAGCGCTTCCGACATGGGCTGGGGCTGCATATTCACCGTCAGCAGCACCACTTTCACATTTTTGGGCACCCGAACGCGCAGCTTCGCGGCATCGGCGATGGAGACGTGGCGCGGGCTCGGCTCGTAATGGACAAGCCCGATATGGGTGGCGCCTGCATCCACTGCGGCATCGACAGTCTCGGGCGTGGAAAGCCCGCAAATCTTGATTAGCGTTTTGGACATGGGGCTGACTTAATGAAGCGCCTGAGCGAATGCCAGAGCGAATAGGGCTGACTAAAGCGTGCTTTCGATTTCGCGCGCTGCGGCGAGTGGATCGTCTGCGCGGCTGATCGGGCGACCTATCACCAAACAACTCGCGCCATCGTCGCGCGCCTGACGCGGGGTGACGACGCGTTTTTGGTCGCCTGTGGCTTTGCCGCCGGGGCGAAGGCCGGGGACGACGAAAAAGCCGTCCTTCCACTCGTCGTGCACCGATTTGATTTCCTGACCGGAGCACACAATGCCATCGAGCCCCGCAGCATGCGCCAGATCGGCCAGCCGCATCACGTGATCGTGGGGCGTACCGCCAACGCCGGTGCGCTCCAGATCGCGCTCGTCCAGGCTGGTAAGCATGGTGACGGCGACGACCTTGCAGTCCTCTCCAGCAGCAGCCTTGGCGTCCTCCATCATCGCCCGACCGCCGCTGGCGTGAACGGTCACGATCGATGGCTCGAGGACGTGGATCGACTGCATGGCCCCTGCGACTGTGTTGGGAATGTCATGCAGCTTCAGGTCGAGAAATACGGGCAGTCCAAGATGGGCAATTTCGTGCACGCCGTGATGGCCATGCGCACAGAAGAATTCGAGACCCAACTTCACCCCGCCAATATGGCCCTTCACTTTCTCGCACAGCGCCTTTGCCGCATCGAGCTGCGGCAGGTCGACGGCGAGATAGACCGGATTGCTCATAATTTGGAAATGTCGGAGCGATCTTGCGTAGGTGTAAGATCACTGACCGGCTCGTTCGGAACAGTCGAGGCCGTCGGGGCCGGATTCGGCGCAGGGCTTGGCATGGGTGCCGGTGCGGGGGAGGGCGCGGGTGCAGCCTCCTCCGGCTCGTCAGTCGGCTCGGCTGCGACCGGTGTTGCGGCGGCTGTGCGCGCGGCGCTTTCCAGGCTCGCAATCTTGCGATTAAGATTCCACTTGCTGCCGCGATAATACAGCCACATCGGCACGAAGCCGATCAGGAAAGACACCACCACAATCGCCGGGATTTTCGTGTCGACCACGATATTATCCCAGATCCGCACCGTTACGATATCTGCCCAATTGTTCACTGAAAACAGCACGAGTGCGACCAATAGCAGCACCCAGATCACTGTCCGTACGATTTGCATATCGGTTTCCTCAAATCCCGTTTTCGGCTGCGATGCTAGGCGAGGCGTGTCGCGAATGGAAGGGGGCGCTTACTCCCCGAACACCCGCGCGAAAATCGTGTCGACATGCTTGAAGTGGTAATCGAGGTTGAACTTGTCTTCCAACTCCTTCTCACTCATAGCAGCGGCGACTTCCTCGTCCGCCTTGAGCAGGTCGAGCAGGGAAAGCTGGCCGTCCGATTCCCACACTTTCATCGCATTACGCTGGACGAGGCGATAGGCATTGTCGCGGGTGATCCCGGCCTGCGTCAGCGCCAGCAGCACGCGCTGCGAGTGGACGAGGCCGCCCATCCGGTCGAGGTTTTTCTGCATCCGGTCAGGATAGACCAGCAGCTTGTCGACCACGCCGGTAAGACGAGCGAGAGCGAAGTCGAGTGTGATTGTAGCGTCGGGGCCAATAAAGCGTTCGACCGAGCTGTGCGAGATGTCCCGCTCATGCCACAGCGCCACGTTTTCCATGGCTGGCAGAGCGTAGGAACGGATCATGCGTGCCTGCCCGGTGAGGTTCTCGGTCAGGATCGGATTGCGCTTATGCGGCATTGCCGACGATCCCTTCTGGCCGGGAGAGAAATACTCCTCCGCTTCAAGGACTTCGGTGCGCTGCAAATGGCGGATTTCGACCGCGAGGCGTTCGATGCTCGATGCGATCACCGCGAGGGTCGAGAAATAGGCCGCATGGCGGTCGCGCGGGATGACCTGCGTAGACACAGGCTCGACGGCAAGGCCGAGCTGCTCGGCGACATATTCTTCCACAGAGGGATCGATATTGGCGAAAGTGCCCACTGCGCCGCTGATCGCGCAAGTGGCGATTTCGGCGCGTGCGGTGACGAGACGATCCCGGCAGCGATCGAATTCGGCATAGGCCTGTGCCAGCTTGAGACCGAACGTCGTCGGTTCGGCATGGATGCCATGGCTGCGGCCGATAGTGGCGGTGTATTTATGCTCTTCCGCGCGGCGTTTGATAGCGGCGAGCAGCGCGTCCATGTCTTCCAACAGCAGGTCCGTGGCCCGGGCAAGCTGAACGGCGAGCGTGGTGTCGAGTACGTCCGAACTGGTCATGCCTTGATGCATAAAGCGCGCTTCGGGGCCGACCTGCTCGGCCACCCAATCGAGGAAAGCGATCACATCGTGCTTGAGCACCGCTTCCTTCGCGTCGATCGCGGCGACATCGATGCCCGGATCGGTTTTCCACCAATCCCACAGCGCCTTTGCCCCGCTTTCAGGCACCACGCCCAAATCGGCAAGCTTCTGCGTCGCATGCGCTTCGATCAGGAACCAGATTTCGTATTTCGATTCCGGCTCCCAGATCGCGGTCATCTGCGGGCGGGCATAACGGGGGACCATCGGTGACTCCGAATTCGTGTGAGTGGTATTGCGGCGCGGCTATTCGCTCAGGGATCGAATGGCAAGCGGGGCGCTCCCCAATTGTGCATTTGCGTTTGTGGACATGAGCCTGTCATATAGCAGCTCCAGACAAACAAGCATCTGGCAACAGGGGAATATTACATGCGTTTACCAACGGCGGCGGTTTCGCTGACGGCCATACTTTTGAGCAGCACTGCCCAAGCGGGCGAAGAACCGCTATATTCTGCTACACCCGACTGGGTCGAAGAAGCGGACTTTGTGGGTCTTGTCGCTGACGAGAGCGTGCCGGCAGAATTGCTGCGCGATTGGCAATATCGCATCGAGGATGGCGTCGTTCTTGCCTATCACGACTTCGCAATCCGCGTGGATAATCCGCAGGCGCTGATGTCGCAGAACACGCAGACGCTTACCTGGTTGCCCGATAAGGGCGACCTGACAATCCACCGCTTCGAAATTTACCGCGAAGGCGAACTGATCGATCTGGTCGAGCAAGGCGTGACATTCGACGTGCTGCGCCGTGAGCGCGGTCTGGAGCAGCGCCTGCTCGACGGCCAACTGACCGCCAGCGTCTCCGTGCCCGGTCTTCGCGAGGGCGATGTGCTGCGTATTTCGCATACTGTTTCCACGGACGATCAGGCCCTCGGTGAAGAAGTGCAGGCCACGCAATTCCTGCGTAGCGAGCCATGGCAAGTCGGCTTTGCTCGGACTGTCATGAGCTGGCCGAGCGATGAGGACATGTATTGGCGCGCGGAGGACCGGGTCGAGCTATCGCAGCCGGTCGAGCGCGATGGCTATAATTACCTGACCGTCGATCTGCCTTTGGAAGAGGCTGATCCCATGCCGCAAGACGCGCCTTATCGTTTCCGGCGTCCGCCTGTCTTGCGTGTCGGCAGCTTTGAAAGCTGGTTGGAACTGAGCGCGGTCATGTATCCACATTTCGAAGATGCTGCCGCCCTGCCGGAAGGCTCCCCCATCAGGGAGCGCGCGCAGGAAATCATGGCGCAGACCAGTGATCCGCGTGCGCGCGCCGCGCTGGCAACCCAGCTCGTCCAGGACGATATCTCCTATCTGCTCAACGGCCTCGATGGCGGGAATTACCTGCCGCAGAGCGCTGCAGAGACGTGGGAGAATCGCTACGGTGACTGCAAGGCGAAGTCTGTCTTGCTGCTGTCGCTGCTGCGCGAAATGGGGATCGAGTCGGAAGTCGTACTCGTCAGCACGCGCCAGGGTGATGCCGTGCCTGAATTGCTGCCACTGCCCGCAGCGTTCGATCACATGATCGTGCATGCGATAATCGACGGGACCGATTATTGGCTGGACGGAACGAGCGCCGCCACGCGGCTCGCCAATCTCGCCGATGTGCCGCCATTTTATCACGCTTTGCCGCTGCGCGACGGCGGAGCTCAACTCATGCCGATGGTGCAGCGCGATCTGGCCGTCCCGCAAATGGCGATGAGCATGGATTTCGATCACTCGCGGGGTGTCGATTTCCCGGCTCTCTTCACGATGGAAATGACGATGTCCGGCCCGATGGCTGCCGGATTGGAAAGCGTCGTCGATGCGAACGATCCTGAGGCGCTACGCAGTATGGCGACTTCTTTTGGCGGGTCCGAGGGCCTGCAGGTCAGCAATCTATCGGTCGCCTATGACAGCGAGAACGCTGTCGGAACAGTGGTGATTGAAGGCATCGCGCAAACGAGCTTTTCGTGGACCGATGGCAGGCTGCGTTTCTCCGATGAAATGATGGAGGACGATTTAACTTTCAATCCCGACCGCGCGCGCCCGGAATGGCGGGACATACCGGTCGCAACAGAAGGGCCGGGGCGCGTCCAAATCTCTTTTGCGATGACTTTGCCTGAGGATGGCGAAGGATATGAGCTCGAGAATGGCGGCTCCTATGAATGGGACAATGCCAATTCCCGCCTGGTGAACTACATCGGTATCGAAAATGGCCGAATGATCGGGACGAGCGATATTTTCATGACGCTTGGCGAGGTGGCAGCCGCCGATTTGCCAGAGGCTCGTCGCACCGCGCGCCGTTTTGCGGCAAGCACGCCCGAAGTGACGCCGCCGCAGGATGTGACCTGGCGTTGGGAATTATCGAGTGACGAACGCGCCGCGCTCGCAGCGCCGATACTTGAAGCCTACGAGGCGGCAATTTCCTTCGCCGATGAGGACGATCAGGGCCCACGCTATGCCCGCGCAGCTTTCCTCAGAAATGTGTATGACTATGAGGCGGCTTTGGCCGATTACGACGTCTTGATCGAAGAGGAGCCGTCCGCCTGGGTCTATGCGCAGCGCGCTCTGCTGCATCGCCGTGTGGGCGACATCGATGCGGCGATTGCCGATCAGCGCGAAGCCTATGAGCTGAATCCCAGCGCAGCCAATGCGCGCACGCTTGCTGACTTGCTGACCTATCATGGCGATGCGGAGGAAGCGCTCGAGCTACTCCGATATACGCCCGTTGCGGAAGATGACCGCGTTTATCACGATGATGATCTGGGCACGGCGATGGCCATTGCCGGCGATGTGGATGGCGGCTCTGCTTTGATCGAGGAAATGGTCGCGGATTTCCCGCAGAACTCGACCGCGCTCAATGGCGATTGCTGGTTTCGCGGGCTTTTCGCTACGCAGCTGGACACAGCGCTGGCGCGTTGCACGCAGGCGGTGGAACGGGCTGCCAACCCTTCGAACGCGATAGACAGCCGTGCGCTTATTCACTTCCGTCTCGGCGACTTTGAACAAGCGCTGGCTGACCTCGATCAGGCCTTGGCGATGAGCCCGGCCCAGGCGGCTTCGCATTACCTGCGCGGTATCGTGAGACTCCATGCCGGCGATGAAGGTGGACGCGAGGATCTGGAAACGGGCCTGCTCATGGCACCTGAGTTGGAGACGATTTACAGCTTTCACGGCATCGCTCCCCCCCAGTAATCCTGCCCTAGATGACCCCCTTCGCGCGCAGGCTTGTATGGCCTTCGCGCCCGACGATGACATGATCGTGCACGGTGATGCCGACATGCCGTCCCGCTTCCGCAATTGCGCGTGTGATCTGGATGTCGGCGCGGCTCGGTTCGGGATTGCCGCTGGGGTGGTTGTGGACGAGAATCAGCGCTGAGGCGCCGCAATCGAGCCCGCGACGGATCACTTCGCGCGGGTGGATTGCGGCTTCGTCCACTGTACCATCGCCCACGTGGTGATCGAGCAGCAGGCGATTTTTCGCATTGAGATAGAGCACCCGGACGCGCTCGACGGTCAGATGCCCCATATCGATGGCAAGGTAATCGAGCAGCGCCTGCCAGCTGCCGAGCACCGGCTTGTCCGCCACTTCGCTGCGTGCCATGCGCCGGGCGACCAGCGCGGCGATCTTGATCTGGCCGACGCTCGCATCGGAAATGCCTTTCACCTGCTTCAGAGCGCCGGGATCGCCGTTGAGGACCGCAGCGAGCGAGCCGAAGCGGTCAAGCAGCGCCTTGGCGAGTGGTTTGGTGTCGCCCCGCGCCAGCGCGCCGAACAAGAGGTATTCGAGCACTTCGTAATCCGCCAGCGCCTCCGATCCACCTGTCAGTAGCCGTTCGCGCAGCCGCGCACGATGGCCAGCCGCTCCGGTTTTTGCCTGATTTTCGGAACCTTGCGCCACGGAATTCGCATCTCCCCCTTTGCGCAGTGCATTGCCTTTACCCGCGCGCTCGCGCAAGACTTGTCGCGCGATGGCGCAGCAAACCGCAGTGGAGGACGGGTCTCGGACCACTGGCCGAAAGCGCCACGCGCTGAGCATTGCCATCCGCATTTTTGCCATTTCCATCGTGGTGATGATCGCCATCGCATGGTTGCAGCGTGAGACGATTGCCGACAATTTCATCGCCGACGCGCTGGCCGAAAACGACACGCCTGCCACCTATGAAATCGAGCGTATTTCGCCGCAACAGCAAGTCCTCACCAATATCGTTATCGGTGATCCTGACAGTCCCGATCTGACGATTGAGCGGCTGGTGCTCGACATTACGCCGCGTTGGGGATTTCCTGAAGTTACCCGTGCGACACTGGTGAGGCCGCGCGCGTTTGGCTCTTACCGGGAGGGCGAGCTGACTTTCGGCGCTCTCGATCCATACGTCTTTTCCGAAGAAGAGGAAGGCGGCGCGGCCTTTCCAGATCTGGAACTTTTTATCGAAGACGGTCGCGCGCTATTTGACAGCGATTTCGGCAGGATCGGGCTCAGCCTTGATGGTGGCGGCCATTTGCGCGGCGGCTTCAATGCGGAAGTGGCGGCTGTGGGCGAGGAGATCGCACTGGGCGGCTGCGCTGTCGATGCACCGACCCTTTATGGCGCTTTATCGATAAAGTCAGAGCAACCGCAATTCGCAGGACCGCTGAGGTTCGATGCTCTCGAATGCTCGCAGAACGACCTCGCATTGCAGGATGGGGCGGTGCAGCTCGATGTCTTTGCGCATCGCAATTTCGTCGACTTCGAAGGTGATTTCGATGCGCGGTTGGCCGGAGTCACTTATACCGGTGTGACGGCCGGAGCGATTGGCGGGGAAGGGCGCTTTTCGTGGCGCGATGGCCGGCTCGATGCGCTCTACGATATGTCGATGGCCGATGTCGCCAGCGGCGCTGGTGGGGTGCGGCAGCTGACCGTCGAAGGCCGTTTGCGAGCGGTCGATCAGTTCGCGCGGGTGGATGTCGAAGGCGATGTTTCGGGCGAAGGGCTTGTCCTCGGCCGCGATCTTGATGGCGCACTCGTCGATGCGCGCGCAGCGAGCGAAGGCACGCTGGCGGCGCCGTTGATAGCGCAAATCCGCTCAGCGCTGCTGCGAGAGCTTCTCGGTAGCGAACTGGCGGCCAATTTTGAAGTCCGCAAACTGGGTGAGCGCACCAGCGTGATTGTGCCGGAAGCGAGACTGCGCGGTGGCAGCGGGGCGACCTTGCTTGCGTTATCTCGCGTGCAGCTGGGAATGGGGGAGAGCGCGACTCCGTCGTTCTCCGGCAATTTTCAGACCGGTGGACCGGGTCTGCCATTGATATCGGGGCGAATGGAGCAGGGGCAGGGCGGCGCGCTCGAGCTGCGGCTGGCGATGCGCGAATATGCGGCAGGCGATTCGCGCGTTGCGATACCGCGCCTTGCCGTGCTGCAGGATCGCGCTGGGCGCATCGACATTCAGGGCGAAGTGGTGGCCAGTGGGGCGCTGCCTGGCGGGACTGCGCAAGGGCTCCGCCTGCCCTTGGATGGCACGATCGATCAGTCAGGCGCGATTGCGCTCTGGAATGGCTGCCGCGACATTGCCTTCGATCGGCTCGCCATTTCAAACATTACGCTGAGCAACCAGTCGCTCACGCTTTGCCCACCGCGCGGCAGGTCTATCCTGAGATACGGCGATGAAGGATTGCGTATCGCTGCTGGCGTCTCTTCGCTCGATCTGCGCGGGAAGCTGACCGGAACCCCTATTCGCCTGCGCAGCGGAGCCGTCGGCATGGCGTATCCCGGCGCGCTTGCGGCGAGCGATCTCGATATCCTGCTCGGGCCGCCGGACAATGGCCAGCGCTTCACGATCAGTGATATGCGCGCCGACCTCTCAGGCGACAGCATCGGCGGGGAGTTTGCCGGGGCGGATGTTTTCCTTGGCCCGGTCCCGCTCGATATTTTCGGCGCGAACGGTTCTTGGTCTTACACCGATAATGGGCTGCTGCTCACCAATGCCCGCTTCATGGTCGAGGATCGTACGGAGGCGGAACGGTTCGAGCCGCTGCTTGCCGATGGCGCCGAGCTGACGCTGTTCGACAATCGCATCACCGCCACGGGCAATCTGCGCCATCCCGAAAGCATGGTCATGGTGTCGCGCGTGCTTCTTGAGCATAACCTCACTGATTCCTCGGGCAACGCTCACCTTTCGCTCGCCGGGCTGACCTTTTCCGAGAACTTCCAGCCGACCGATCTCTCGCGACTGGCATTGGGCGTGGTCGCCAATGTGCGTGGCACGATCTTTCCCTCTGCCCGGATCAATTGGGACAAGGATGGCGTCACCAGCACGGGCGAATTCTCCTCACGCGATCTCGATTTCGCGGCTCCATTCGGTCCGGTGGAAGGCGCAAGCGGGCGAGTGGTCTTCACCGACCTGCTGGGCATGACCACCGCGGCCGACCAACGTATCCAGCTCGCTTCCATCAATCCGGGTATCGAGATCTACGAGGGTGAAATAGGGTTCCAGCTTATAGATGACGAGCGCCTGCTGATCACCGGCGGCGAGTGGCCCTTCATGGGCGGGACGCTTTCCATGCGGCCGACCGAGATGAATATCGGCGTGGAAGAATTCCGCACTTACATAATGGACATAGACGGCCTGCAGGCCGCGCGCTTTATCGAGCGGATGGAGCTCAGCAATCTTGCCGCCACCGGCACATTCGACGGCACGATCCCTATCGTCTTCGACCCGGACGGCAATGGCCAGCTGGTGAGCGGAGAGCTCGTCGCGCGCCCGCCCGGCGGCAACCTCTCCTACATTGGCGAGCTCACTTATGAGAACATGGGTTTCTTCGCCAATTACGCCTTCCAGACGCTGCGCGATCTGCAATATGACAGCATGGCAATCGACATGAACGGCCCGCTCACCGGAGAATTGGTGACGCAGGTGCGCTTCGAAGGGATCCGCCAAGGCCCCACTGCCGAGCGCAACTTCGTCAGCCGCGCTATCGCCGATCTGCCGATCGAGCTACGCATCAATATCCGCGCGCCGTTCTATCAATTGATGACATCGGTCCGCTCGCTTTACGACCCGGCGGCCGTTCGCGATCCGCGCGATTTGGGCCTGATCGACGGCGATGGCGACCCCTCACCGGAAGAGCCCGATGGGCGGATCACCATAGACGAGCTCCTGAACGAACCCGAACCCGATATTCAGCCCCCCGAAAGCGAGGCCATGCCATGAATCACGTGAAATTGACGAGCTGCGTCCAAGGCGCGCATAGTGCCCCGATGAACGGGGCAAAGCGTATCATGGCAGCGGTGGCGATGGTGGGGCTGGTCCCGCTCGCGGGGTGCATCAATCTGGAAGCGCCTGACGAGCCGATTGTGATCGAGCTCAACATCAACATCACGCAGGAGGTCATTTACCGCCTCGCAGATGATGCCGAGGATGCGATTGAGGAAAATGCCGATATCTTCTGATCGGCGCTTTGGAGTTGGACATATGACCATGCGCAAGAGTCTTCTGGCCGCCACCGCCGCAATTGTCGGCTTGGGCGTGCTTGCCGCGCCTGCACTGGCGCAGCGCGATCCCGCCTATGCCGCGGCGCGCGCAGATGGCCGCGTGGGTGAGAAAATGGACGGATATCTCGGCATCGTCGGGGCCGCGACGCCGGAACTTCAGGCGATGGTGGACGATATCAACATCCGCCGCCGCGCCGTTTACGCAGAGCGCGCACAGGCCGAGAATGCGACGCTGGAGCAATATGCCTTCACCGCCGGCTGCCTCGCTATTGCACGCACATCGCCTGGTGAGATGTATCAGGCCCCGGACGGCACGTGGCAGCGACGCGGGCAGGGCGCTCCGCAACGCGATCCGCGCTGTCCGTGAGGGCGTGCCTTGCGGGGTTGAAGAGATAGGCCGAGACGCGTAGCCGGGCGGGGAAATCTCATTTCACGCTAAGGTATTTTTATGCGCAAGTCGCTTTTCACCATCCCCGCACTGGGCATCACTGCACTCGGCCTTGCGGCCTGCAACCAGAATACTGAAACCGAACTGACCGAAGAGCAAATCGCCGTGTGTGATGGTCTTCAGGAAAATCTGGTCGACCTGCAAAAGCGCGCTTCGGGTGAGCTGGGTGAGGCCGTGATGCTCAATCAGATGCGCGCGCAGGGCGCTCTCGAAAATCCTAATATCGATCCCACGGCGCTCGCCCAGTTTTCGCTCGTCCATTACGAGGCGCGGCTCGGCAACATGCTGACGCTGCTCGAGGCGAACGGCTGCGATATGCCGACCGAGCCTGTTGACGGGCGCATCTATTCGCGCGCGGCCGGTGCTTGCCTGCAAGCGCGCGCCAATGGTCAAGCCGATGCGGTCAGCCTGTGCGAACAGGACAATTGGGAGCCGAACGAGGAAACTTCAAACGCTGCCCAAACGCCTGCTGCAGGACCTGCCGCTCCGGCCGAGTGACGGCCGCCTGCAACACTGCCAAAATTATTCCCCGCGAAGCGCAATTCCACCTTTGGATGTGTTGACTCGCAAATACCCCCCTTCTAAGGGGGCGACGCCCTTGGCGGGCACCTCTTTGCCCGTGCCACAACCCTGACATGCAGGAGCAGGCATGAGTGATGAGAAACCCGCACGGGAACCCATCGGTGAGGATGCGCGGATCGACGCGCTCGAAGAGCGACTGAAAGCCGCACGCGAGCGAGAAGATCAGCGCAACCAGCCTAAGGTCAAAGGCACCTCTGCCAGCGAAAAAGCAGGCAACAGGGCGTTGGCGGATCTGGTCGGTGGCGTTTTCGGGGGATTGATTGTCGGCTGGACCATAGGCTGGTTCTTCGACATCAATCCATGGGCTCTGTTGGTTGGCCTGTTCCTCGGAATTGTGGTCGCTTTCAGGAATATAATTCGGAATTCAGGCAGCGGCCCGACCTCGGGCGGCGGCAGCTAAGAAGCGCAAGGGACTTAACGGACGTGGCAGCTACAGAAGCCAAAGTCGACCCGATGAAACAGTTCCTGGTAGAGCCTCTGCTCGGCCAGGACTGGAACATTGCGGGCTATAATATTGCCTTCACCAATTCCGCGCTGTGGATGACGATTACGGCTGTGCTGCTGTTCGTATTCATGCTCGGCGGAATGAAGCGTGAGCTGGTGCCCGGTCGCTGGCAGATGACGGTAGAGAGCTTTACCGGCTTCATCGACGATATGCTGGATGCCAATGTCGGCAAGGAAGGGCGGAAATATGTGCCCTACATCTTCAGCCTGTTCATGTTCATCCTATTCGCAAACCTGCTGGGTCTTATGCCGTTCGGCATCGTCGGCGTTCACCCATTTACCTTCACCAGCCACTTCACCGTGACCGGCATTTTCGCGATCATGAGCTTCGCGATCGTGCTGATCGTCGGTTTCTGGAAGCACGGCCTGCATTTCTTCAGCCTGTTCGTGCCGTCGGGCACCCCGCTGCCGATGGTGTTCGTGATCGCGCCGATCGAGTTCGTCTCCTTCCTCTTCCGCCCGTTCAGCCTCGCCCTGCGACTTTTCGTCGCCATGATGGCCGGCCATATCCTGTTGAAAGTGCTGTCCGGCTTCGTGATCGATGGCTGGAGCGCTGGCGCAGGCTATGGCGTGCTGGTGGGCGTGCCCAGCTTCATCCTGATGATCGGCATTTCCGCTCTGGAAATCCTCGTTGCCGGTATTCAGGCCTATGTTTTTGCACTGCTTTCGTCGCTTTACATCAATGACGCAGAGCACCTGCACTAAGTTTTCAAACCCTTCAATTCGCTTACAAGTTTACCTCTGAAAGGAATATCTCATGGATCTCGAAGCTGCCAAGATGGTTGGTGCCGGCCTCGCTGCAATCGGTGCGGGCATGGCTGCCCTCGGCGTTGGTAACGTGTTTGGCTCGTTCCTCGAAAGCGCACTGCGCAACCCGGGTGCCGCAGATGGCCAGCAGGGTCGCCTGTTCATCGGCTTCGCCGCAGCCGAACTTCTCGGCCTGCTGGCCTTCGTCGTGGCGATGATCATCCTCTTCGTCTAATCGACTGACACTGGCCGGGCGGTTCGCGTCCGGCCGGTTTTCACGACCTGACTTGTTGCCAATAGGCGGAATCCGTCCATGCCTCAGATAGATCAAATGTTCGAAATCTGGTCCAGCCAGCTGTTCTGGCTGCTGATCACTTTCGGCTTCGTGTTTTTCGTCATCGGACGGGGCATGGTCCCCAAGGTGATGGACACTGTCGGCATGCGTGACAAGCAGATCGCAGATGATCTTGCGGCTGCGCAGGCAGCTCGCGATGCGGCGGATGAGGCTGAGGAAGCCTGGCGCCAGCGTGAAAACGCCAATCGCGAAGCTGCGCAGGAAGTGGTGGGTAAAGCCAAAGCCAAGGCGCAGAAGTCCACCGAGACGAAGCTCGCCAAGGTGCAGGCCTCGATCGACACCCAGATGGAAGAAGCCGAAGCTCGCATCGAAGCGAGCCGTGCCGAAGCCGCTGCCGAAATTGAAGCCGTCGCCACTGAAGCGGCACAGGATATCGCCCAGCGCCTCGCCGGTGTGAAAGCGACCAAAACGGCTGCCAAGTCGGCCGTGAAGGATGTGATGAACCGTGGCTAATCCGCAGACCTCCGACATGCCAGAGGTTCTGGCAACCGATGCTCCGGCTGCGGTGACAGAAGTCGATCCCGGTCAGGCCGTGAAGATGGCGGAACCTTCGCTGCTGGGCCTTGAGCCTTACCAGTGGGTTTCGGTCGCCATGGCCGTTCTGCTGCTGTTCGCCTTCATTGTGGCAAAGGTGCACAAGACGATTGCGGGCGGCCTCGACAACAAGATCAAGGCGATCCGCGACAATCTGGATGAAGCCAAGCAGCTCCGCGCCGAAGCAGAAGCGCTTCGGCAGGAATATGCCGACAAGATCGCCGGTGCCGAGAAGGACGCCGAAGCGATGCTTGAGAACGCCCAGAAAGAGGCGGACAGCATCGTGACGAAGGCGAAGGAAGACACCGCCGCAATGGTCGCGCGCCGTGAACGCATGGCGCAGGACAAGATCGCTGCGGCAGAGCGTCAGGCTGTCGATGAGCTGAAGGCTCGCGCTGCCAACGCATCGACGGCTGCGGCCGCTAAGTTGATCGCCGCCAATCACGATGCCGCTGCCGATCGGGCGCTGGCTGATCAGGTGATTGAGCAGCTTTGATCTGACGATTACGGACATTCGAAAAGCGCGCCGGATCATCGGATTTGGCGCGCTTTTTCGTTGGAATTGGCAGCAAACCTGCTAATGCGAGCGAATTGCAATAAGGATATCTGATGAACCGCGCTTTCCTCACCAAACTCCACCTCGTCGCAGCCGCCTTTATGTTCCCGGCGGTGTTGATGTTCCTTGTGACAGGTGCGCTCTATACGTGGGGCAATAAGGGCGCCTGGTATGAAAGCTCGCAGACGGTCGCGCTGGAGCAGCCTTATGCCGAGCTTGATGAAGCAGGCCTGCGCGCCACCGCACTGGAGGCGTTGGCTGCGGCAGATCTGCCTGAACCGAGCGGTTCTTCGAGCGTTTCGGGCGAGGGTGCTGAACAGACTTTCAGTTGGACCGGCGCGCGTAGCGATCTCTCGGTAAGCGCAGGCGCCGATCCGATGAGCGCTGAAGTCGCGCTTAACGAGGCAAGCGTGCATCGCTGGTTGGTACAGCTCCACAAGGCAAAGGGCTCCGTCTGGTTCAAAGTCTACGCGACCGCGCTAGCCCTGGTGCTGTTCCTCCTCGTCGCGAGCGGCGTGGTGATGGGCATGCAAGTGAAGGCGCTGCGCCGTCTCACTGTCATCAGCAGCACCGTTGGCGCGGTGGCCTTCGTCGGCTTCGTCCTGCTGGGCTGACCTTAAGGGGAACTTTCGCTGCGCCCGTTGGCTTGATCTCTACCAATCGCAGAAATGGGAGAGACCAATGTCCGTTGCAAAAGTCACCGAAATCATCAGTTCCTCGACTGTCGGCATCGAGGATGCCGTGAAGCAAGGGGTGGCCCGCGCATCCAAAACGCTGAACGGCATTTCCGGCGTCTGGGTGAGCGACATTAAGTGCACTGTGAATAACAATGCGGTCACCGAATGGCGCTGCACGCTGAAAATCACTTTCGTTCTGAACGACTGAGACGTTCTTAGCCGCTAAAACGCGTCCTTTGCTGCTCTCAAGGCGGCGAAGGTCTCGTGCGGCTGCTCGCCGCCCCAGCGCGCCATCATTTCCGGATCGTCCGCCCGCAGGAAGGGGTTCGCTTCGAGTTCGCGTTCGAGCACTGTCGGCACGGTGGGTTCGCCGGCTTCGCGCTTCTGATCCACCCGTTCGGCGTAAGCCATCAGCGCATCGTTGCCGGGATCGGCGTGGAGCGCGAATTGCGCATTCGGCTGCGTGTATTCATGCGCGCAGTAGAGCGTCGTCTCTGGCGGCAGTGCCCTGATCCGCTCGAGGCTCGCCCAGAACTGTTCCGGCGTACCTTCAAACATCCGCCCGCAACCTAGTGCGAACACACTGTCGCCGACGAAAGCGATATCGCTGCTTGCCAGGTGATAGGCGATATGGCCAAGCGTGTGTCCGCCAACATCGATCACTGCAGCCTCGTGGTCGCCCAGTCTGACAGTGTCGCCATGCGTCACCGTCCGGTCGATCCCCGCAATCTTTGCCGCATCGCCTTCGGGCGCAGTGATCGTGCAGCCAGTTGCTGCCTTGATCGCCTCATTCCCACCGGCATGGTCCGGATGCCAATGCGTGTTCCAGATCTGCGTGATCCGCCAGCCCTTGGCTTCCGCCTGCTTCAGATACTCGTCCGCATCGGGCGTATCGATGCACGCGGTTTCGCCGCTCACCGGATCGTGGAGCAGGAAGCCGTAATTGTCGGACAGGCAGGGGAATTGATGGATTTCGAGGGTCATGTCAGCAAAACCGTCCGCGCGGGTAATTGGTTTCCGCCTCGGTCACATCGACCCATGGATGGCGACACTCCTCAAACACTGATCGCACAGGCGGCGCGCTCTCGTGTCCCTCATGCGCCCCGACGGCGATGCCGATCCCTCCGGGATGCTTTGCCGTCGTTAGCCAGAACGGTGTTCCGCAGATCGGGCAGAAACCGTGTGTCAGTTCATCTCCGCTATCGGCAACCCGCGTATATTCGGTCGCCTCGCCGGAAACCGTCACTTGATCCGCCATGTAGTAGACCATCATTCCGAACGGAGACCCCGTCCGGCGCTGGCACGCCTTGCAATGGCACATCACACCATCGCCAGTGCCGGTGATTTCGGCGGAGAGCGCTCCGCATTGGCAGTGTGCTTTCATGCGAGCCAGCTTACACATCCCCCAGATGTAGGAAAGGCCCGCCTGCGGTTTGCGCAGGCGGGCCTTTCTGTTCCCTAAGCGGGAGGACGAAGCTTACTTGCTGTCGTCGGCCTTTTTCTCGTCGCCCTTCAGGGCTGCGCCGAGAATGTCGCCTAGCGAAGCGCCGCTGTCGGCGGAGCCGAACTGTGCAACTGCTTCCTTCTCTTCGGCGATCTGGTGTGCCTTGATCGAGAAGTTGGGCTTCTTCGAGCGATCGAAACCGGTGACCATGGCATCGACCTTCTGGCCGGTCTGGAAACGGTCCGGACGCTGCTCGTCACGGTCACGGCCGAGATCCGAGCGCTTGATGAAGCCGGTCGCGCCATCGTCGCCAACCTGAACTTCGAGGCCGCCATCGCGAACTTCGAGAACAGTGACGGTGACGACCTGGCCACGGCGCAGGCTGTCTCCGGCGCCGCCTTCTGCAGGCGCACCCTTTTCCAGCTGCTTCATGCCGAGGCTGATGCGTTCCTTGTCGATGTCGACATCGAGAACGACGGCCTGCACTTCTTCACCCTTACGGTGGAGGGCGAGGGCGTCTTCACCCGAGATGCCCCACGCGATGTCGGACATGTGGACCATGCCGTCGACGTCGCCCGGAAGGCCGATAAACAGACCGAATTCGGTCGCGTTCTTGACTTCGCCGGTGACGGTCGAGCCGACCGGATTGGCTTCGGCGAACTCTTCCCACGGGTTGCGCTGGGCCTGCTTGAGGCCGAGGCTGATGCGGCGCTTTTCGGCGTCCACTTCCAGCACCATGACTTCGACTTCTTGGCTGGTCGAGACGATCTTGCCCGGGTGGACGTTCTTCTTGGTCCAGCTCATTTCGGAAACGTGGACCAGGCCTTCGATGCCCGGCTCCAGCTCCACGAAGGCACCGTATTCGGTGATGTTGGTGACCTGGCCAGAGACCTTTGCACCAACCGGGTACTTGGCGCCAACGCCTTCCCACGGATCGCTTTCCAGCTGCTTCATGCCCAGCGAGATGCGCTGCGTATCGGCATTGATGCGGATGATCTGGACGGTCACGGTCTGGCCAATTTCGATCACTTCGCTGGGGTGGTTGACGCGCTTGTAGCTCATGTCGGTGACATGCAGCAGGCCGTCGATACCGCCGAGGTCGACGAACGCACCGTAATCGGTGATGTTCTTCACGACGCCATCGGTGATCTGGCCTTCAGCCAGCTTGTCGATCAGCTCGCTGCGCTGTTCTGCGCGGGTTTCTTCGAGAACGGCACGACGCGAGACAACGATGTTGCCGCGGCGACGGTCCATCTTCAGGATCTGGAAGGGCTGCGGCATGTCCATCAGCGGGGTGACATCGCGCACGGGGCGGATGTCGACCTGGCTGCCGGGCAGGAAGGCCACGGCGCCGTCGAGATCGACGGTGAAGCCACCCTTCACGCGGCCGAAGATGCGGCCTTCAACGCGCTTGCCTTCGCCGAACTCGCTTTCCAGCTTGTCCCACGCGGCTTCGCGGCGGGCGCGATCGCGGCTGAGCATGGCTTCGCCATCGGCGTTCTCGACGCGGTCGACGAAGACTTCGACTTCGCTGCCGACTTCGAGGCCGTGGGCGTCATCGCCACGTTCGAATTCCTTGAGGTTGACGCGGCCTTCGCTCTTGAGGCCGACATCGATAAGCGCCATGCCATTTTCGATGGCAGTGACGGTGCCCTTGACGACGCGGCCTTCGAAGCCGCCCTCGGCGCCGCCGAGTTGTTCGTCGAGCATTGCCGCGAAATCGTCGCGGCTCGGATTGGCAGAAGTTGCCATAGGTTAGAGTTCCTGTTCACATTTGCTACCGGCCACGGGTTTTACCCGGGTCTTGGTCCGTCTGTTCGCAACCATTCGCAAACCGTACGGGGCAAGAGGCCGACGTCCGTGCGAGGCCGAATGCCGCCGCCCGGGTTCCTTCAACCAGATCGATTGCGAGAACGGACGCGCGCCTAGGCGAAACCGGGGGGAAAGGCAAGCGAAATGGGGCGGTTTGCACGAGGGCAGAGGCGGGCTTTTCCAACAGGGGTGTGACAGGTGTGACAGTGTTCTGGAGAGAAAGTCCAAACCGCGCACAATTCGGCTGCTTTCAGGGAGCCGGATAGGAGGCGTTTGCGTCATCGTGCGAACCCTTGCACCAGCGGCAATTCTGTAGGAAAGTCCGTTGCAAGGAGAGACCCATGACCCTGGCCGAAACGCTCGCCAATTACGGCGAATATCACCGCGACCATCGCAATGTGCTGACCCATGCCGTGGGCGTGCCGATGATCGTGCTGGCGCTGGACGTGCTGCTGGCGCGGCCGGGTTTTGCCATTCCGGGGCTGGGCGTGGACGCAACGCCGGCGCTGCTACTCAATCTGTTCGCGGCGGTCTGGTACCTCCAGCTCGATACGAGATACGGCCTGCTGATGACGGTCCTTCTGGCGATCTTTTACGCTGTCGGCGCGCAGATTGCGGCGATCTCAACCCTCGCTTGGATCGGCGGGGGGATTGGCCTGTTCGCGGTGGGCTGGGCGTTTCAGTTCCTCGGCCATCACTGGGAGGGGCGCAAACCCGCCTTCGTCGACGATTTGCGCGGATTGCTGCACGGGCCGCTCTTCATGACCGTGGAAGCGCTTTGGGCGCTGGGCCTTGCCAAGGGTTTGAAGCGGGACGTTGAAGAACTGATGGCACCGCAGCCGGCGGAGTAAGGGCTGCTCTCCTCATCCGGAAATCCTGAGCTTGTCGAAGGATTGCTTTTCACTTCTGGAAGCGCATTCGAAAACGAAGAGCAATGCTTCGACAAGCTCAGCATGACCGGAATTATGAATTGGCCGCCTCAACAGCCTCAACAGCAGTCGCAATCGCCTCATCCCTGCCCAGCGCAGTCGTATCGATCACCAGCGCGCCTTCGGCCACAGTGAGCGGCGCGTCCTTGCGTCCGCTGTCCCGCGCATCGCGCGCTTCAAGATCGGTGATCATCGCAGGCAGAGACGCTTCGCGGCCACTCGCCACCATTTCATCATAGCGGCGGCGCGCGCGCACTTCGGTGGTTGCGGTGACATAGAGCTTCACCTCGGCCTCCGGCGCGATCACCGTACCGATATCGCGCCCGTCGAGCACAGCGCCGCCGGGCTGGGTTGCGAAAGCGCGCTGGCGTTCAAACAAGGCCTTGCGTACGTCCGGATGGATCGAAACCCGGCTTGCAAGCGCGCCGGTCGCTTCATTGCGCAATTCCGGATCATCGAGCATTGCATCGGGAAAGTCTGTCGCCTTCAGCGCATCCTCGGGCGAGTCCGGATCGCCGCCATTAAGCGCCACCTGACGTCCAACCGCGCGATAGAGAAGCCCGGTGTCGAGATGCGGCAGGCCGAAATGCGCGGCGAGGGCCTTGGCGATCGTGCCTTTGCCGCTGGCCGTGGGCCCGTCGACGGCGATGATCATGGCTGTGCCTCCTGCGCCTTCTTACGATGCGCCGAAAAAGCCTTCCACAGCCCCCAAAGCGCAATTGCCGCCCAAAATCCTTCGAGCACCAGGCTCGGCCAGTTGGTGTGCACGATTAGGCTGACGGTGAGCAGCGCCGCGCCGGTCAAATTCGTCCCGTGCAGCACCCACGGGTTCGGCTTCTCCACCGCAGTCAGGTAGAAATACGCCCCGATGATGCAGGCGGTGCCGAAGAAACCGATTATCGAAAAGATGTCGAGCGGAGTGGTCACTACGCGCCGTAGCTCGCGAAGACATAGCGCTCGCCCGTGTCGGTGAAGGCGATCACATCATAAGCGTCGACGCGGTCGCCCATTTCCATGCCGGGGGAGCCTATCGGCATTCCCGGCACTGCGAGGCCGCGCACACCGGCGGGGCGTTCTTCCAGCAGGCGGGCGATCTGTTCGGCGGGGACGTGACCTTCGATCACATAGCCATCGACCAGCATGGTGTGGCAGCTCCACAGGTCCTGCGGGACGCCGGAGGATGTCTTCACCTCCTGCATCTGCGCTGTTTCGACTTCGCTGACAGTCACTTCGTTCTCGGTGCGCACGTGATCGGCCCAATGCTCGCAGCATCCGCAATTGGGATCGCGGAACATCTCATAAGTCGCGGCCTGCACAGCGCTGGAACAGCCAGCGAGCGCAAGGAGGGCGGGGGCGATAAAACGACGGATCATTGGACTGCTCCGATAGAGTTGCGTTCAGCCAGAGGTAGCGACTGACAGCAGCGTTTCAAAGGTGGGAAAGCTTGTCGCAATCGGTGCCGTGTCGTCCACCTTCACACCATTGTCGCTGGCGAGGCCTGCCACGGCCATGCTCATGGCGATGCGGTGGTCGAGGTGGGTGGTGATGGCCACGCCGTCTGCCGTGCCGGGCAGGGGATCGCCTCCGGTGCCTTCGATCACCAGGCCATCGCCATATTCCTCCACCTTTGCCCCTGCCAGCGTGAGCGCGGCAGCCATCGCAGCGAGGCGGTCGCTTTCCTTGACGCGCAATTCTTCGAGCCCGCGCGTGGTGGTGGTGCCTTGTGCGAGCGATGCGGCGACGAAGAGGATCGGGAATTCGTCGACCATTGCGGGGACGACTGCCGGATCGACCTCGATCCCGGTGAGCGCCGAGTGCTTGACGCGCAGGTCCGCCACCGGTTCGCCGCCGACCTCGCGACGGTCCAGTTCCTCGATGCTCCCACCCATATCGCGCAGCACATCGAACAGCGCGGCGCGGGTGGGGTTGAGACCGACATTTTCGATGACGAGGTCGCTACCGGGCGCCAGCAGCGCGGCGATGGTGAAGAAAGCGGCGGATGAGGGATCGCCCGGTACGGTGATGGTCTGCGGTTGAAGGTCTGCCTCGCCGTGGATCTCGATTATGCGTTCTCCACTCTCTTCGCCAACGTCCAGCTTTGCACCGAACCCGCGCAGCATGCGTTCGGAATGATCGCGGGTGGGGACAGGCTCGATAACACGGGTAATACCGGCGGTATTGAGGCCTGCGAGCAGGACCGCGCTTTTGACCTGCGCGCTCGCGACGGGCAGGCGATAGGTAATCGGCACGGCGGGCGAGATACCACGCAGCATCAGCGGCAGCGTGCCTCCGGGCGATGCCTCGAAGCTCGCGCCCATCTGGCTGAGTGGTGTGATCACGCGGCCCATCGGGCGCTTGGAAAGGCTCGGATCCCCGGTGAACACCGCGCGGATCGGATGGCTCGCTACAAGGCCCATCAGCAGCCGCGTGCTGGTGCCGCTATTGCCCATGTCGAGTGCCTGCTCCGGCTGCAGCAGCGAGCCGACGCCGACACCGTGAATGCTCCAAACGCCGTCATCGCCGCGATGGATCGTCGCGCCCATCGCTCGCATGGCAGCAGCGGTGGAGAGGACATCCTCGCCTTCCAGCAAGCCGCTCACCCGCGTTTCCCCGACCGCCAGCGCGCCCAACATCAGCGAGCGATGGCTGATCGATTTGTCGCCCGGAACGGCTATCCGCCCGGTCAGCGCGCCGCTGCTTTTGAAGCGTTTCGGGGAAGGGGTATTGGAATGGCTCAACGGGCTTCCTATCTGCTCGCGCTCGGATCGATCATGTCGATAGCCGGATCAGGGCGAGCCGAAAATGGTGCTATCGCGCGACCCGGAGCGGAGCGGCCTTGTTGGCCGTGAGCACCGGAAGGGCGTGATGGCGACATTTGCAGGCCGTCATGCTTCGGCTAGCGATGTGATCGCGGCTTTGACAGTGGCATGGGCCTATGGCAAGGCGCGCCCGCTCGCGATTCCGCATTCCCGGCAATCGCATACGATTTTTCCCGGAGATCGCTCCGGATGGATTAAGGACATAGACAATGGTCAAGCCAGAATGGGGCACCAAGCGCACCTGCCCCAAATGCGGTGAACGCTTTTACGACCTGGGCAATGAAGACCCGGTGACCTGCATCGAATGCGGCAATGAATGGACGCCCGAGCCCGTGCTCAAGTCCAAGCAGCCGATCCCGTTCGATGAGCAGGACAAGAAGAAGAAGGACGACGACAAGGAAGCCGATTCCGATCTCGCCGATGACGATCTGGAAGATATCGATGAGGACGACGATTCGCCCGACAACGATGTCGACCTCGGCGGCGACGATGATCTAGGCGTCGACACCGGTGATACCGGTAAGGAAGACGACGAGAATTAAGTTTGTTCTTGCGTCTGGGGCAGTCCTTTCATAAAGGGCCACTCCGCGTCTTTTGGGGGCGCATACAGAATTGGTTTGGGGCCTTAGCTCAGCTGGGAGAGCGCAACACTGGCAGTGTTGAGGTCAGCGGTTCGATCCCGCTAGGCTCCACCATTTCATTGTCTTTCGGCCCTGAGTGGGCTGCAAATGACGGTTCGCTGCGCTTCCGGTGCTCACGGCCTGAATGGCCGTTCCGCTCCGGTTCTCGCGCCCCGCCATTTTCGCTTCCACTCAGAACCGAAATCCAACGAAATGGATTTTTAATTGCGATAGCCTTGTGATGAGGCGTTTGATTTGGCGGGCCCTCGCATCGAGGTGCTCACGCTGGCCGACGAGTTTTCGTCCGCCGGCGCTTTTGGCATTTGGCTTCCCCCTACCCATATGGGCCGGGTGGGATGACAAATTGAGGAGTTATGACGCGCATGTTTGATACGCTGTCTGATCGTTTGACCAATGTTTTCGACCGCCTGCGCGGGCGCGGGGCATTGAGCGAACAGGACGTGCGCGATGCCATGCGCGAAGTGCGCGTCGCATTGCTGGAGGCAGACGTTGCTCTGCCCGTCGCGCGCCAGTTCATCGAGCGCGTCACCGAACGCGCCATCGGCCAGGAAGTCGTAAAGTCGGTCACGCCCGGCCAGCAGGTCATCAAGATCGTCAATGACGAGCTGATCGACATGCTCGGCGGCGAGGAATCGGACGGTGAGGCAACGCCGCTCAATCTCGCGGTCACGCCGCCTGCGATCATCATGATGGTCGGTCTGCAGGGTTCGGGTAAAACCACCAGTACTGCCAAGATCGCCAAGCTGCTGAAGGAGAAAGAGGGCAAGAAGGCCATGATGGCCTCGCTCGACGTCAACCGTCCGGCAGCGCAGGAACAGCTCGCTGTTCTGGGTGAGCAGGCCGATGTTGCGACCCTGCCCATCGTTCCGGGCCAGCAGCCGGTCGATATCGCCAAGCGCGCGCTCAACGCTGCCAAGCTGCAGAATATCGACGTGCTGCTGCTCGATACCGCAGGCCGCCTGCATGTCGATGAAGCGCTGATGGCCGAAATGAAGGCTGTCGCGGGCGCTGCCGATCCTGCCGAAGTGCTTCTGGTTGTCGACGCGCTGACGGGTCAGGACGCGGTCAATGTCGCGCAAAGCTTCACCGATGAAGTTCCGCTGACAGGCGTCGTCCTCACCCGTATGGATGGCGATGCACGCGGCGGTGCGGCGCTTTCCATGCGCGCTGTCACCGGCAAGCCGATCAAGTTTGCCGGTACCGGCGAAAAGCTCGACGCGATCGAGCGCTTCCACCCGGCGCGCGTTGCCGATCGTATCCTCGGCATGGGCGATGTCGTCTCGCTGGTCGAAAAGGCTGCCGAAACGATCAAGGCGGAAGACGCCGAAGAGCTCGCTAAGAAGATGATGGCAGGCAAGTTCGACATGAACGACCTGCGCAAACAGCTTCAGCAGATGCAGAATATGGGCGGCCTCGGCATGCTCGCTGGCATGATGCCCGGCATGAAAAAGGCCAAGGCCGCGATGGCCAATGCCGAGATGGATGACAAGGTGCTGCTGCACATGGACGCCATCATCGGCTCCATGACGAAGAAAGAACGCGCCCATCCACAGCTGCTCAATGCCAAGCGCAAGAAGCGCGTTGCGGCGGGCAGCGGCACCTCGGTGCAGGAGGTCAACAAGATCCTCAAGATGCACCAGGAAATGGGCCGCGCGATGAAGCAGATCAAGAAAATGGGCGGGCTGAAAGGCCTTGCCGCGATGTTCGGTGGCGGCGGCATGCCCGGAATGGGCGGCGGCGCTCCGGGTGGTATGCCCGGGTTGCCCGGAGGCGGCGCAGGCGGCCTTCCACCCGATCTCCAGAATTTGTTGAACAAGAAGTAATTTACATTAATTCCAAAAGTTTAATTTCGAAAGGTAATCTATCATGGCAATCGCAATTCGCCTCTCCCGTGGCGGCGCAAAGAAGCGTCCGTACTACCGCATCGTGGCTGCTGACAGCCGCCGTGCGCGTGACGGCAAGTATCTCGAGC
Source organism: Aurantiacibacter sediminis (assembly GCF_016019885.1). GTDB lineage: Bacteria > Pseudomonadota > Alphaproteobacteria > Sphingomonadales > Sphingomonadaceae > Alteraurantiacibacter > Alteraurantiacibacter sediminis. The sequence continues at coordinate 321,272 of NZ_JAEANY010000002.1, forward strand.
AGCTTGGCACTTACAACCCGATGCTCGCCAAGGATGACGAGAACCGCGTCAATCTGAACGAAGAGCGCATCAAATACTGGCTGGGCGTTGGCGCCAAGCCGTCCGACCGTGTCCTCCGCTTCCTCGATGCTGCCGGCATCATGGAACGTCCTGCACGCAACAACCCGAAGAAGGGTGAGCCGGGCGAAGCCGCCAAGGAACGCGCTGAAGAAAAGGCCACCAAGGCTGCTGAAGCTGAAGAAGCCAAGAAGGCAGCTGAAGAAGAAGCCAAGGCTGCTGCCGAAGCTCCTGCTGCTGATGATGCAGCCGAGAACGACGCAACCGGCTCTGTAAAGACCGAAGAGACCGCTGAAGCCGTGGCTGACGCTGTCGAGAACGAAGGCGATACCGCTGCAGACGAAACGGCCATTGCCGAGCAGACCGCAGAAGCTGGTGAGCCGAACGAAAAGGCCGACGATTCGGCCACCGAAGAGAAGTCGGAAGGCTAATCTTTGAAATTTCCGAATGTCCTGAGCTTGTCGAAGGACTGCTGTTCCTTTCTAAAAATTGCTAGTCGGCAAAGAAAGGGCAGCCCTTCGACAGGCTGAGGGCAATCGGTTTTTTGGGGCTGAAAGCTTTGTCCGATAGTCGAACAAAACCCATCACTCTGGCCGCCATCGCTGGTGCGCATGGTGTGGCGGGAGAAGTCCGGTTGAAGCTGTTCGGCGACGGAATAGCCGCGCTGAAGCAGCACAAGTCCCTCGGTCTTGGAAAAGGCGAGGGCACGCTTACGCTCAAGAAAGTGCGAGACGATAACAAAGGCGGCGCAATCGCGCGTTTCGCCGAGATCACCGATCGCACCGCTGCCGAAAAATTGCGCGGCACGACGCTGACGGTTTCCCGTGATGCTCTTCCGCCGCTGGAAGAGGGGGAGTATTACTACGTCGATCTCATCGGCCTCAAGGCGGTCTCGCAAAGCGGCGAGGAAATCGGTGAGGTGATCGCGGTGCAGAATTACGGCGCTGCCGACGTCATGGAAATCGCCCGCACCACCGGCCCCAAGGCGGGCAAGAAATTTATGGTGCCGATGCGCGCAGAAGCGGTGCCTGAATGGGATGATGCAAAGCTTGTGGTGAGCGACGATTTCGCCGAAGACTAGGCGCATGACCAAGCTTAACGTCGCCATCTGCCAGGCCGCGCCTGTGCCGCTCGCAATCACCGATGGAATCGACAAGGCCGAGCGACTGGCGCGCGAAGCCGTCGAGGGCGGCGCGCAGGTCGTTGCGTTTGGCGAGACATTCTTGGGCGGATACCCGCTATGGCTGGACGAGGCTCCGGGAGCTGCCTTGTGGGACCATCCGGGCAGCAAGGCGCTGCACCGCATCCTGATGGAGCAGGCGGTGGTGCCGGGGGACGAGCGGCTGCTGCCTTTGCAGGAACTGTGCGATAAAAGCGGCGCGGTGATTTCCATCGGCGCGCATGAGCGGGTGCGATCGAGCCTCTACAACAACCAATTGACCTTCCGCCCCGGCCTGCCGGTGCTCGACCATCGCAAGCTGGTGCCCACCCATGGCGAGCGCCTCGTGTGGATGCGCGGCGACGGCTCGACGCTCGGCGTGCACCAGGCCGAGTGGGGCAATGTCGGGTCGCTCATCTGCTGGGAGCACTGGATGCCGCTTGCCCGCGCGGCGATGCACAATCTTGGCGAAAGCGTCCACATCGCCGCATGGCCGACGGTGCGCGAAAGCTACGCCATCGCCAGCCGCCACTACGCGATGGAAGGCCGCTGCTTCGTGCTGGCGGCGGGTCTGGTGCAGACGAAGGACGATGTGTTTGACGGGCTTGAGCGGGCCGGTGGCTCGCCTGAGGGCCGTGAACTGATCGAGAGCATTGAAGCCGATGTGATCAACCGCGGCGGCTCCCTGATCGCGGCGCCCGATGCGAGCGTTGTCGGACAGGCGGGCGAGGGCGAGGAGACGCTGTTCGCCGAGCTCGACCTGTCCCTGCGCGACGAGGAGCTGGCGAGCCTCGACACCGACGGCCATTACTCGCGGCCCGATGTCTTCGAGCTGAGCGTCGATACGCGGGCGAAGGATGGGGTACGATGGGATTAGCGGCTGATTTTCACATCACCACTGCCGTCGCGGCGGCGGAGGCTGTCCAATTTGGATACAATCATGACGCTAGTCAGGCATGGACCGATATTCTCGTCTCGCTTGTTCAAGGGATTGCGACACTTCCGCTCGCGCTGATCATCGTTTGGTTACTTCACCGGATAGAGTTTGATCGCTGGGCGTTTGTCAGTGCAGTTACAGCAACGATAGCGGCACTTGTCGCTACGGTGTTATTGGAACTGCTTGGTTTGAATATTTGGGGCATGGTCGTGGTGTCACTGCGGGCAATAGGATTGCATCCATTTGTCTATGAATTTTGGCCCGCCTTGGTCATCCTTCTCATCGGCTCTTTTTTGTTTGCTCTTTGGCTCAAACGCATATCCGCGAAGAGTGAAGCTAGGGTAGTTGAATGACCTTCGCCGCCACCATACTCACGCTTTATCCGGAGATGTTTCCCGGGCCGCTGCGCACTTCGCTCGCGGGGCGGGCGCTCGAGGAGCAGAAGTGGTCGTGCGACACGATCCAGATCCGCGATTTCGCGACTGACAAGCACCGCACGGTCGATGATACGCCTGCGGGCGGTGGAGCAGGCATGGTGCTGAAGGCCGATGTGCTTGGCGCGGCGGTCGATCATGCCATCGCGCGCCAGCCCAAGACGCCGATCCTCGCCATGACGCCGCGTGGAAAACCAATCACGCAGGAGCGCATTCGCGAGATCGCGAGCGGCCCCGGTGTCATCCTGCTGTGCGGCCGGTTCGAGGGGTTCGACGAGCGGCTTTTCGAAGCTCGCCCCGAGATCGAGCAGGTCAGCCTCGCCGACGTAGTCCTCTCGGGCGGAGAACCTGCCGCGCTCGCCATACTCGATGCTTGCATTCGGCTGCTTCCGGGGGTAATGGGCGCGGCTTCTAGCGGGACCGAGGAATCGTTCGAGGACGGTTTGCTCGAATACCCGCAATATACCCGACCTGCTGAATGGGAAGGGCGCACGATCCCCGAAGTGCTGCGATCAGGGGATCATGCGAAAATCGCCGCGTGGAGGAAAGCCCGCGCGGAAGACGATACTCGGTTACGCAGGCCGGATTTATGGGACCGCCACGGTGGCGATCCGGTCCAGCCTGCCTCTGGCGTGCAGCGTGAAAAGAAGGAAACGGACCAGTGAACCTGATCCAGACTCTAGAAGCCGAAGCCATTGAAGCTCTCGGCAAAGACGTTCCGGACTTCCGTCCCGGTGACACCCTGCGTGTCGGCGTGAAGGTCAAGGAAGGCAACCGCGAACGCGTTCAGAATTTCGAAGGCGTGTGCATCGCCCGCTCCAACCGCGGCATGGGCAGCAACTTCACCGTGCGCAAGATCAGCTTTGGCGAAGGCGTGGAACGTGTGTTCCCGCTCTACTCGCCGATCGTCGACTCCATCACCGTGGTTCGCCGCGGTATCGTGCGTCGCGCCAAGCTGTACTATCTGCGCGGCCGTACCGGTAAGAGCGCCCGTATCGCCGAGCGCCGGGAGAACGTGGCCAAGTAAGGCCGCGCTTCACACCCGACAGTTTTTAAGAAGGGCGCCCCCGGTTTCGACCGCGGGCGCCCTTTCTTTTGTGTTTCCGTTGCCAGTGCAGGAAGTGCGTCCTAGGCTCCGCCGAAACAATCGGAAAGGCTCCCTATCCTAATGCGTCACCTGCTTACCGCCCTTGCCGCAACCACCATGGCGACCCCCGTAATGGCCCAAGACACCACCGAAGCCGCGCCCGAACTGACATTCGAGCGGGTCTTCGCCAGCCCCTCGCTCAGTGGCCCGACTCCGCGCGCGCCGAAACTGTCGCCGGACGGACGTTACCTGACCGTGCTGCGCAATCGGGAGGATGAGCGCGAACGCTATGATTTGTGGGCCTACGATCGCGAGACGGGCGAGTGGTCGATGCTGGTCGACAGCGAGGCGCTCGGCACCGGGCGCGAGCTCAGCGAGGACGAGCGCATGCAGCGTGAGCGGGCGCGTGTCGGCAATCTGCGCGGCATCATCACCTACCAGTGGGCGGCGGACGGCGAGGGCATTCTCGTGCCGCTCGACGGCGATCTCTACCTCGCACGCATCGGCGGCGAGGTGGTGCGGCTGACCGATACGGAAGAGAGCGAGCTCAATCCCTCGCTCAGCGAAGATGGTGGCTACGTCTCCTTCGTGCGCGACCGGCGGCTGTGGGTCGGCGAAGTCGGCGCGGAGGCGCAACCGATCACGCCGGCCGAGGAGGACACAGTCCGCTGGGGCGAGGCCGAATTCGTCGCGCAGGAGGAAATGAGCCGCCTGACAGGCTACTGGTGGAGCCCGGACGATAGCCGCATCGTGGTCCAGCGCACAGATGAGAGCCCCGTCGGCATCGTCACCCGCGCGGCTATTGGCGCGACCGGGACCCAGGTTTACGATCAGCGCTATCCGGTCGCTGGAAGCGACAATGCTATCGTTCAGCTTTTCGTTATGGACCCCGATGGCGGCAATTCTGTCGAGGTCGATTTGGGCGAGAACTCGGACATCTACGTCGCCCGCGTCGATTGGGCGCCCGATGGCAGCGCCATCTACGTCCAGCGCCAGAACCGCGAACAGACCGTGCTCGACATGCTGCGTGTCGATCCGGCGACGGGGGCAAGCGAAATCCTCTTCACCGAGAATGCTGCGATGGAGGATTACTGGATCAATCTTTCCGACAATTACAAATTTCTCGACGATGGCCGCCTGATCTGGTGGTCCGAGCGGGACGGGTTCGGACACCTTTATCTGCTCGACGATGGCGGCTGGCAGCAGCTCACCGATGGCGAATGGGTCGTCACCAGTCTCGTCGGCGTGGACCAGTCCGCGGGCCGCATCTTCTTCCAGGGCACGCGCAACGATGTGTTGGAGCAGCACGTCTACAGTGTCGACATTGCCGATCCTTCCGCAGTGCGCCTGCTGACCGAGCCGGGGTTCACCCACGGCGCGCAGATGGATGGCGAGGGGCAGACCATGCTCGTCTCCCGCTCCAGCGACGACACGCCTCCGCAAATCTACATCGCCGACCAGACCGGCCAGCGTTTGACTTGGGTCGAGGAGAATGCGCTCGATGCGGACCACCCCTACGCGCCTTTCCTCGCCAGCCATCGTCCGACGCAATACGGCACGATAGAGGCTGAGGACGGCACGCCGCTCTATTGGGAGATGGTGACACCTGAAATGGAGCCGGGGCAGCGCTATCCGGTCTATTTCTATCACTACGGCGGCCCGGGTCCGCAGATCGTCAATCGCGGCTGGAACGGCGCGCTGCGCCAGGCCATCGTTGATCGCGGCTACATCTGGTTCGCGCTCGACAATCGCGGATCGAACAATCGCGGTGTGGCGTTCGAACAGCCGCTTTACCGCGCGATGGGAGATGTCGAGGTTCGCGACCAGAGCGCGGGCACGGCCTTCCTGCAGACGCTCGATTTCGTCGATCCGGACATGATCGCGATCGATGGCTGGTCCTACGGTGGCTACTTGACCCTGAAGCGTCTGCAGGCCAATCCGGGGATTTATGCTGCGGGTATCAGCGGCGCGCCGGTGACCAGATGGGAGCTTTACGATACCCATTACACCGAGCGTTATATGGGCACGCCGCAAGCCGACGGTGTGGCCTACGAGGCGGCGAGCGCCATTCCGAACGCAACCGAAATCTCCGATCCGCTCCTCATCATCCACGGCATGGCGGACGACAATGTCGTGTTCGAGAACGCCACCGAGATCATCTCGGTCATGCAGGAGAACAACGTGCCGTTCGAAATGATGCTTTACCCCGGCTACACGCACCGCGTGGCGGGCGAGCAGATTTCGCCGCATCGCTACAACACTGTGTTCAACTTCCTCGAGCGCAATGGGATTGTGCCGCCGGAAGCGAGCGACTGAGCAACGGCGACAGCCCTCGCGTTTCACGCGGCCCAACTCGTGATGATTTTCTGCCGCTGGAGGGCGAGACGACGATTGCCCTCTAGTACTCTTTGATCAAGTTTGGTGCTCTTGCACTACTCTTCGCATTGTATGCGCGATGGCCGCACCGGTAAGAGCGCCCGTATCGCCGAGCGCCGGGAGAATGTGGTCAAGTAAGCCAGTTTCTCAAAGCGACACAAACAAGGGGCGGCTTCCTGATCGGGAAGCCGCCCCTTTCGTTTTATGTGTCGCTGCGGATCACTTGTCGCTGCGGACTGGCCCACCCGATTGGGTCTCTGCCCGGCTGCGCACATCATCGAGGCACAGCCGCACGTGATCGCGCACGATTTCCGTAAAATTGGAAATGCGCCGCGGCTCTGAGAACACTTCGGCCGAATTGCAGTAGACCATCGATCCGAACAGCTGGTTCGGCGTGGTCAGGATCGGCATGTAATCATAGGCCTGGATGCGCACTTCGATGCTGCCGAAACACAGGTCCTGGTTCTCATCCACATTGGTGCGCGCATAAAGGATTGGCGCAGCGAAATCGTCGCTGGAAGCTTCGCGAATGCCCTGCGCGCGAATATTGGTGCGTAGTTCCTGCATCAGCTGTTGACTGGTGACGCCGCAGCGCTGGGAAGTCGCTGTCGTATCTTCCACCAGCAGACGTAGCGAAGTCGGTGCAGATTGTGCCGCTGCAGGTGCCGAAAATGCGGCGATGCCTGCCGCCAATGCGAGTGTCGTCAGCGATTTGTGCATAAAGCCCCCTCAATGCCCCCGAATTGAAAGCAAAGACTAGCACGCAAACCGCGATTGGCAATTGTCGAACAGGCGCTCACCCCCACCGTAGATCAGCTTCACACTGCGATACCACCTTTGCTGTTGCGCCTGCGAACATAGCCGCTAGGCAGCAGGCACATTATTTTACGGAGCGAGATCATCATGGGTTACCGGGTTGCAGTTGTCGGCGCGACGGGAAATGTCGGGCGCGAAATGCTCGCCATCCTGGCAGAGCGCGAATTCCCGATGGACGAAGTGGCTGCAGTGGCCTCGGGCCGCTCGACCGGCATGGAAGTGGAAGTCGGCGACTCCGGAAAGATGGTGAAGTGCAGGAACCTCGAGCATTTCGACTTTTCCGGCTGGGATATGGCGCTGTTCGCATGCGGAAGCGAAGCGACCAAGACTTATGCGCCGAAGGCGGCGGCGGCTGGCTGCGTGGTGATCGACAATTCCTCGCTCTACCGCATGGACCCGGATGTGCCGCTCATCGTGCCGGAGGTGAACCCTGATGCGATCGACGGCTACACGGCGAAGAACATCATCGCCAACCCCAACTGCTCGACCGCGCAGCTGGTTGTGGCGCTCGCTCCGCTGCACAAAGCGGCGAAGATCAAGCGCGTCATTGTCTCGACCTACCAGTCGGTTTCGGGCGCGGGCAAGCAGGGCATGGACGAGCTGTTCGAACAGAGCCGCGCAATCTTCGTCGGCGATCAGGTGGAGCCTGCCAAATTCACCAAGCAGATCGCTTTCAATGTCATTCCGCATATCGATGTATTCATGGACGATGGCGCCACCAAGGAAGAATGGAAAATGGTGGTCGAGACCAAGAAGATCCTCGATCCCAAGATCAAGCTGAATGCAACTTGCGTGCGCGTGCCTGTCTTCGTCGGCCATTCCGAAGCGATCAATATCGAATTCGAAGAGGAATTGTCGGCTGAGCGCGCTCAGGAAATCCTTCGGGAAGCGCCGGGCATCATGCTCGTCGATAAGCGCGAAGACGGCGGATACGTGACCCCGGTCGAAGCCGCCGGCGATGGCGCAACCTATGTAAGCCGCGTGCGCGAAGACCCGACCGTCGATAACGGCCTTGTCTTGTGGTGCGTTTCCGACAATTTGCGTAAGGGTGCGGCATTGAACGCCGTGCAGATCGCAGAACTGCTCGGCCGCCGCCATTTGCAAAAGGGATAATCGCCATGCGCCACATCGCTCTTCTCGCCCTTCCGCTGATGCTCACTGCCTGTGGCGATGCGCCGGGCGGTGATGGCGAAGCGACTGCACCGGAAGGGCCGGAACCGCTGGAAAATGCGACGCTGGATTTGGGCGCGGGTGGTATCGTGATTCCGGCGCAGGCAGGATTTGAGCAGCTGGAAGTGCCTTTTGGCTCTAACCGCGCGGCGACCGAAGCGACGCTCGCCAATGTGATTGGCGGCGAAACCGGGCAGGATACGGTTCCCGATTGCGGCCCCAATATCACCGCTGTTTCCTACGAGGGGCTGACGACCTATTTCGAGGATGAAGCTTTCGTCGGATATGCGGCTAGAGAGCCCTACGTGCCGGCGCTGACGCGTTCGCAGATGTTGCAGGACCCCGGCGTGTCGCTTGTCGAAGACAGCTCGCTGGGCGAAGAGTTCACCATTGGCGAAGGCGAAGAAGTGCTTTCGGGCATGTTCGACGGCGAGGGCGACGACGCTGGTGTTGAGACGCTCTGGGCAGGCAATGCCTGCGTCATGCGCTGAGGCACCGCTGTGAGTGACCTCAGCACACAATTCATAGAAAGCTTCGACGGCACCCGCATGGCGGTGCATCGGCTGGGCGAGGGACGGCCTGTCCTGCTGCTGCACGGCCTGTTTTCGGACGCGAACGTCAACTGGATCAAATACGGCCATGCAGCGCATCTGGCGGAGCAGGGCTTTGAAGCGATCATGCCGGACTGGCGTGTGCATGGGCACAGCGATGCGCCGCAGGATCCCTCGGCCTATCCCTCTGGAGTGCTGGTGAAAGATGCCTTCAGCGTCGTCGACCAGCTGGGGCTGGAGGACTACGATCTGGTCGGCTTCTCGCTCGGCTCGCGCACGGCGATCAGCGCGGTGATCGCCGGGCTTAGGCCGCGCAAGCTGATCGTGACGGGTATGGGGCTCGAAGGCCTCACCAATTGGCAGAAGCGCACAGCCTTCTTCATCGACATGATCGACCATTTTGACGAGATCAAACATGGCGATCCGCGCTTCATCGCGAAGAGTTTTATGAAAACGCAGGGCATCGACCCGGCAGCTGCGCGGCATTTGCTGGTGAATGGCGTAGACAATATCGAGGTGTCGGAGCTTGCGACGATCACAATGCCGACGCTGGTGCTGATCGGCGAAGATGACCGCGACAATGGCTCGCCTGAGCGGCTGGCGGACGCTCTGCCCGACGCGAAGGTGCGCACAATACCCGGCACGCATATGAGCTGCGTACTCAAGTCGGAACTCGGCGAAGAGATCGCGCGCTTCCTTTTGGAGGAGTGATGCGGCACACTGCCTCCCGATGGATTTGACGGAGGGAGCTATGCGCCAAATTGCTGCTGGGGTGGTCGCAACGCTGTTGCTCGCCGGTTGCACGCCGAAAGCAGAAATACCGGGCCCGGTCACTCCGGCGCACGGCAGTGAAGGCACATTGTTCGTCGCGAACAAGCGCGGGGCAAGCCTTTCGCGTATCGACCTTGCAACCGGCGAGGAAACCCACCGCAATGTTTCTTGCGAAGACCCACATGAGTTGACGATTTCTCCCGACCAGAGTCGCGTGCTGGTCGCATGTTATTCAGGCCGTGCGGTCGATATCTTCAGTACTACCGACCTTGATTTCATCGGCAACGTCACACTTGGTCCCTCTGCTCGAATCCACTCTGCAATCTGGATGAGCGACGGACGGATCGTTGCTGGAGCAGAGGGGCGCGGGTCTATCTATCTTCTTGAGAACTCGCTTTCCGACGCCTCGACCGCTCTGGAAATCGGAAGTGGAGGTCCGGGGCCCCATTTGGTGGCTGTGGATGAAGCGCGAAATCTTGCTTGGGGAACGATTATCCCGGCGGGGGAGGTCATCCGATATGATCTTGAAACAGCAAGTGAAGCCGTGCGCAGCCGCATAGGTGATCAGATCGAAGCCATCGCGCTTTCACCCGATGGCGAGCAATTGTGGGTCGCGTCCAATGCGGATAGTATTGCCTATCGCCTCGATCCGATGACGCTGGAAGTGCAGGCCGAAGTACCGACCGGACAAGTGCCCATTCGGCTCGCCATGCACCCCTCGGGCGAGTTCGTAGTGAGCAGCAATTACGGCAGCGGCGATTTGACCGTGATCGATACCTCCACGGATGAAGTATTGCGCACAATTCCGGTCTCGGGAAGTAGAGATGCGGTGCAGGTGACCCTCGTGTTCAGCGAGGACGGCGACCGCCTTTACGCCGCTGAGACCGCGACCGACACAATCGCCGAAGTGGATTTTGCGACTGGCGAAGTCCTCCGCCGCATCCGCACTGGACCGGGCGGCGACGGGTTGGCGGTGATCGATTGATGGAACCTGTTGCTGCATTTCCTTGGATCGCCCTGTTCACGATCCTGATGTGTGGCCCGGCAGTCTGGTTGGCTCTCAAAAGCAAGGCGAGCCGATGGATCACGCTCTGCGTCACATTCTACACCGCCATGGCTTGCGTGGCGGCGCTCTATCTCGTCCCTTGGTCCTTCTACAGCTACTATCTTCTCGCGATCCTGCTTGTGATTGCGGCGGGCGGATTAATTGTAGGCGGAATCAAAAGCCGCAGTGCCGATTGGCGCCGCCCTGGAAAGCTCGGCCTGTTCGCAGCGATCGTCTTAACCCTCAGCGGCGCGTATTTTGCGGCAATGAATGTGCGCGCTCTCTCTGCAGCGCAGCCGCCTGAGGGCACCATCAACATGCAATTCCCGCTCGAAGCAGGACGATATGCTGTCACGCAGGGTGGTGCAGCCCCGCCGCTGCAAAATCCAAATGGTCACGCCGGAAACCCTTCGCAGCTCTATGCTTATGATATCGTGGCCCTAAATTCTGGATTGCACAGCCAAACGCAATATCTGGATTGGTCCGAACTTGAGTTTAGGGAGATGTGGGACCGCGTGGTTCTCGCTCCGTGTTCCGGCACTGCGATTTGGGTTCGCGATGGCCTTGAAGACAGCCCTACAAGCGATGATGAACGCCCTGCGGGAAATGTCGTGGGCATTGAATGCGATGGCATCATCGTCAACCTTGCACACTTGCGAAATGGGAGTGTGCTTGTGAGCGAAGGCGACCAAATCGAGGCAGGCCAGCCCATTGGGAGGATCGGCTCGTCCGGGCGCACTATCGATCCGCACTTGCATATTCATGCAGAACGAGGGCCGTTCAAAGGCGACTTTTCGGACAATGAGGCCGTTCCAATCAGCTTCGACGGGGCCTTTGCGTTTCGCAACCGTATCATGACCAGCAGCCAGCCAGCCGAGTGAGCGCCAAGAGCGTCATCCTTTTCGGCGCAAGTGGCACGATCGGGCAGGCGGTTGCGCGTGAATTGGTCGAACGGGGTTATCAGACCACCTGCGTCGTACGTGCAAACGGCCGTGATGTATTCCCCGGAGCGCGAATTGAGCGGGTGCGCGATCTCGACAGCAATTCGGTGCGCGGCCTGTTCCTCGGCAAGGATTACGACGCGGTCATCTCCTGCATCGCCTCGCGCAGCGGTGTCCGCGAGGATGCGTGGAAGGTCGATGCGATTTTCAACCAGAACATCGTGGCCGCGGCGAGTGTTGCGGGCGTGCGGCATGCGGTGCTGCTCTCTGCCATCTGCGTGCAGAAGCCGAAGCTGGCGTTTCAGACGGCCAAACTGGCCGCCGAAGCCGCCTTCAGCGAGTCAGGCCTCGCATGGACGATCGTCCGTCCAACCGCCTTCTTCAAATCGCTCTCCGGTCAAGTGGAGCGCGTAAAGCGCGGCAAGCCCTTTCTGCTGTTCGGCGATGGCGAGCTGACGCGGTGCAAGCCGATCAGCGATCGCGATCTGGCGCGCTTTATTGTCTCGGCTTTGGCTGATCCCTCGAAGCAGAATCGCGTCTCGCCGATTGGCGGCCCCGGTCCGGCTATTTCTCCGCGCGAACAAGGCGAAATGCTATTCGATCTACTGGGCCAAGAGCCGAGCTTCCAGCGCATCCCTGTCAAATGGATGGACCGCGCGATCGCCGCACTCGATCTCCTCGGCAAGGTCTCCGAACGCGCTGCTGCCAAGGCCGAATATGCGCGGATCGGGCGATACTATGCTACAGAAAGCATGCTGGTTTGGGACGGGGAACGAGAGGCCTACGATGCCGCCGCGACACCCGAATTCGGCGAAGACACGCTGCGCCAGCACTACGCACGTCTCTTGCACGAATAATCGAAAACCCCCGCCAGCCGGATCGGTAAAGATCGGGCCGACGGGGGTTCGGTCTGCTGAGCCCCCAAGTCAAGGTGACCAGGAAGGGAAGAGGGAGGGGCTCAGTTTTCGGTAAACCGGCTTACTGCGCGGAATAGGGCAGCGAGCTGTGATGCAGCACGATCACCAGATCGCCGGCATCATTACGCTCATAGCCGAATGTGTATTCCACCTTGGTTTCGTTGCCGTCAGTTCCGGTGAAGTAATAGTTACCCATGGCCATGGCGGTGTCGCCAGTGTCATCGATAAAGGTGCCTTCATTTTCCCAGCGCACATCGGTGTAAGGAGCGATTGCGAAGCCGCCATCTTCGGTACCTTCAGAACCGATGAAATAGCTGAGCGCGCCATCGAAATCGCCGCGGAACTGATCTTCGGCAGCAAGGGTCGGCTTGAACAGGATGTCCATGCCGTCTTCGTAGCCATAGAAATCATTGATGTGCGTGGTCGCCGCAGCTTCCACGTCGCCTTCATCGGTAAAAGTCTGGCCGATGCGAACGATGCCTTCGCCCCAAGCCTGCTGAGCGGCTTCGACATCGGCAGCGGTAATCGGATTGTCGGTTTCGGTTGCAGCCGTGTCTGTACCAGCGTCGGCGCTGGTATTGTCCGTCGCGGCTTCGCCACAAGCAGCAAGTGCCAGCGCAGCAACACCAGCCATCGGGACCATAATAATCTTCTTCATCTCAAGACTCCAAATCGTCATTCCCCCTGTTCCGGGGCAAAAAAATCGTGTTTTGGGTGATGCGCGACTGGAGCGGACGCTCGCCGAAAATCACCCTCTGCTACGTCCGACATCACGCATAAAGCATAGCTCCATGCGCCAGAGGGGCCCGGTACGCGATGTTATAATGCCACATCTGAAAATCAGTTCCCGGCAATCGGGAAAATTTTAACGCAGTGTTTTTCGTTACTGCGGATTTGGGCACGATGAACCGGCGCTCGCGACAATGTGAAATCAAATAAAATCAAGTCGCTACGCGGCATCTTGGCAATGACATTCGCGCAACAAAAAGGGGCGCCGCCATCGCTGGCAGCGCCCCGTTTTTCGTTTAGCCAAAGGTCGCTTACGCGTCCTTGTTGTCGCTATCTTCGGCGGTCGCTTCAGCCTGCATTTCTGCAGCTTCCTCGCCATCGGCCGGAGCTTCGACCTCTTCACCTTCGGCGGTGGGCAGGTCGCCCAGTTCGCGGTCCGGATCGAGTTCGTGCTGGAAGCCGGCTTCTGCGATGGCAGCAGCTTCTTCTTCAGCAGCCTGTGCGAGGATGTCCACGCCCTGGCTCTGCAGTTCGGCTTCGTCTTCCGAACGAGCGACATTGGCCTTGATCAGCACTTCCACCTCTGGGTGGAGGCGGATGGTCACGTCGAACATGCCGATCGTCTTGATCGGTGCGCCCATGATGACCTGCTTCTTGTCGATGTCGTGGCCCTTGTCGGTAAGACCGGCAGCCACGTCACGCACGTTGACCGAGCCGTAAAGCTGGCCAGCATTCGATGCAGCACGGATCAGGACGATTTCGGTGCCTTCGACCTTTTCGCCCTGCTTTTCAGCATCCGTACGCTTTTCAGCGTTTTCAGCTTCCAGCTTATCGCGATTGGCTTCGAAAACTTTCTTGTTGGCTTCGTTGGCGCGAAGAGCCTTCTTCTGCGGCAACAGGAAGTTACGGGCGTAGCCGTCCTTCACGGTGACGACATCGCCGATGGAGCCAAGGCCGCCAACGCGTTCGAGGAGAATAATATCCATATGTCTTCTCCCTTACTTCACGATGTAGGGCAGCAGGCCCAGGTGGCGGGCGCGCTTGATGGCCTTGGCCAGTTCACGCTGCTTCTTGGCAGAAACGGCGGTGATACGGCTCGGCACGATCTTGCCGCGTTCGGACATGAAGCCCTGCAGCAGGCGCGTGTCCTTGTAATCGATCTGCGGAGCGTCCTTGCCGGCAAACGGGCAGGACTTGCGACGACGGTAAAACGGACGAGCCATTAATTGTCTCCCCGATCAGACCGCTTCTTCTTGTCGCGGTCGTTCTTCTTCATCATTACCGAGGGGCCATCGTCATGTTGTTCGACAGCGATGGTCAGCCAACGGATGATGTCTTCGTTAATCCGGTTCTGGCGCTCGAGCTCGGACACCAGCGAGCCGGGCCCGTCGATGTTGAGCATGACGAAATGCGCCTTGCGGTTACGGTCAATCTTGTAGGCGAGGGATTTGAGGCCCCAGGTTTCGGTCTTCACGACCTTACCGCCATTGGCTTCCACGATTTCCGTGGCGCCGCTGGCGAGCGCGTCTACCTGAGCCTGGCTCAGATCCTGACGCGCGAGGAATACATGCTCATAGAGAGCCATGTCGCGCTTCCTTATACTATGCCGATCGCTGGCGATCCTGCGGCGAATTCCGCTGGGGCCCCTCCGGCTTTCTTCGAATTTCCGGCGGCAGGGCAAACGGCCCGATGCCAGCGGAAGGGGCGCACATAGCGGGAATGGGGTGAAATGCAAGGCTTGTTTGGTGCATCGTCGTGTTCCAAACGCGGGCGTCGAAAGGGAGAGAAGCCGATGTCATTCTGGAAGAAAGCACTGAACGGTTTCGATAACCGGATGACGGCACCTCCCCCGGAGCCGAAGCTACCTGCGCCGATCCGCCAGCGCGATTGCAGCGAAGATCCGAAGCCGCATTTCCGCTTCTATCCTCACGCTTACGAAGACGGTAATTTCGAAGAGAGCGATGCGAAATGCTGGCTGTGCGGCTGCCCCTGCGGTTGGCGGTATGTCGCATCGATCTACTCGGCAGATAAGCCCGAAGTCGTTTGCGCACGATGCCTTGCCGACGGCACGCTGGGAAGCGGCACTCACGATACCGTCGCTTCGAGCAAGGTAGTCGATAAAGAACTATGGTTCGAAGCGGAGTGTTGCACACCCGGCATCAGCTCGTTCAACCCGTTCTCCTGGCCCGTGGTGGATGGTGAACCGCTGGCATATCTCGGCCATGCCGATCAGCGCGACCTGGAAAAACGTGCGGAGGTCAAACAGGCGATGGCGGCACTCGCCAAGGAATTCGACTGGCCGGAGGTCGCGCCGCATTACGCCATGATCTTTCGTAGCCTGGACGGCAAGCACTGGCGCGCATCGATGGACCTTGACTAGAGACATTGGCGGAACCGGCAGCTAAGCCCCCGGTTGGAAAACGAAAACAGGGAGACCAACACATGCCATCCGGCCTTGCCGCGCTTCTCGACGACGTATCGATCATCGCGCGAACCGCGTCGGCCTCGGTCGATGACATTGCCGCTGCCGCAGGGCGTGCGGGCTCCAAGACTGCGGGCGTGGTGATCGACGATGCGGCGGTGACGCCTAGCTATGTCACGGGCCTTTCGCCGGCGCGCGAATTGCCGATTATCTGGAAAATCGCACGGGGTAGCTTCTTCAACAAGCTCGTCATCCTACTTCCCGCAGCGTTATTGCTGAGCGAGTTCCTGCCATGGCTAATCATACCCATCCTGATGCTGGGCGGCGCTTTCCTTTGCTATGAAGGCGCGGAGAAAGTGCTCGAAAAGCTCGGCGGAAAGAAGCACGGCAAGAACCTGGAAAGCCCGATCGAGGACCCGGAGCAGTTCGAAAAAGAGCGCGTCCAGGGCGCGATCCGCACCGATCTGATCCTCTCTGCCGAAATCATGGCCATCACGCTGAGCGAAGTTGCGACCGAGACGCTTATCACCCGGGCGGGGGTGCTCGCCATTGTCGGGATCGCGGTGACTGTCGTTGTCTACGGGGCGGTGGCGCTGATCGTGAAGATGGATGATGTCGGACTGCACCTCGCCAAGGAGGGGCGGACTGACGCGGGACGGAGTTTTGGCAGAGGGCTGGTCAACGCTATGCCGCATCTGCTCACCGCGCTTTCGCTGATCGGCACCGTAGCCATGCTGTGGGTCGGCGGCGGGATCATTATCCACGGGACGCATGAGCTGGGCTTCCTTCTGCCGGAGGAAGCGATTCATTCCGCGCAGCATTGGGTCGAAACCATTGCCGGCGGGCTCGGCGGCATTCTTGGCTGGCTTACTTTTGCCAGCCTCTCAGCCGTGCTGGGCCTGGCTTTGGGCGCGGTGATCGTGTTCGTGCTGCACAATTTGCTGGGGCTCGGCCACACCGAAGAGCACGGCGAGGCCGCAGCGCACTAAGCCTGATCAGGCCGCCGCGCGGTGGGTGCGGCGTTCATCCGCAATCCACGCATCCTTGTCCGTCCAGCTGCGCGCGTCAGAGCTTTCAACGCGGCCATCTGGATGGAGGACGAACCATACATCCTCGTCCGCCGCGCGCGGATCAAGCGTGATCGGGGTGAGGCGGCGATCCTTGCCAACCTGCCAGCCGAGCACGTTGGTGTAGATCAGATCGACCTGGTTATCGTCGAAATAGGCGGAGACCAGATAGGTGCCGGGATGCGCATCGAACATGCCGATGCCGCTTTCGCGATAGCTTTTCTGCACCTTTGAGCCTCCCGTGAATTGCGGTGAAGCGCCCGTTTACCCTGCAAAACCTTGCGAAAGGTTTATGCAGATTGTCGGTTAAAGCCGCGCCAGAAGATCTTCGGCGAATTCGGTCAGCGTATCGTCACGTGCGCCCATCACGACCACGCGATCTCCCGGCTTCGCGTTCTCGACGATGAAATCGCCGCAGCCTTCGCGGGTGTTGATGTGAAGCGCCTTTCCGCCTGCGTCGTGGATCATATCGATGATCCGCTCGCTGCCGGTACTGCGATCGACCGTGCCGCCAAAATAGACCGGGTCGCACAGGATGGTGAGATCGGTCTCATCCAATTCCTCGGCGAAGGTTTCGGCGAGTTCGTGGCCCATCTGGCGCAGAGGACCATAGCCGTGCGGCTGGAAGAAGGCGATCACGCGCCCATCGTGGCTTTTGAGGGTTTTAAGCGTCGCACGCGCCTTTTCCGGATTGTGCCCGAAATCGTCGATCACGGTCACCCCGCTCGCGCTTGTGCCGACGATATCGAAGCGCCGGGCGAGGCCTTTAAAGTCCGCCAGCGCGGTAACGGCATCCCCAACCGGCACGCCCGCAGCATTGGCAGCGGCGATCGCGGCGAGGGCATTGGAGAGGTTGTGCCGCCCCGGCATGGCAAGGCGCAGCGCATGCTCGCTGTCGTCGCGTCGGTCGATCACGAGCGCGGCCTGCCTGGTCGGCCCATCGGCAATACTGCCCTTTGCGATGCCAAGCGCGGCGCAGCTATTTTCGATCCCGAAGGTCAGCGGCTCATTCGCCTGTGCGACCAGGCGGAAGGCCTCGACATCATCCGCATTCACCACGCCGCGATCTGCGACGCTCAGGAAATTGCCGAACAATTCGCGCAGTTCCTCCATGCTCTTGTGATCGAGGCTGACGTTGAGCAGCAAAGCTACAGAAGGCCGGTAAAGCGCGATCGAACCATCGCTTTCGTCGACCTCGGACACGAAAGTGCTGCCGTCACCCATGATGGCGCTGGCAAAGGGGCGGTCCTTGGAGACGAAGTTCTTCATCACCGCACCATTCATGACGGTGGGCTTCTTACCCGTCGCTTCCATGATCCAGCCGAGCATGGCGGTGGTGGTCGATTTGCCGCTCGTCCCGCCAACGGCGAGCGAGCAGGGCGCTTGGTTGAACAGCCGCGCGAGCAATTCGGCACGGGTCAGGCGCTCGCAGCCCAGTTCCTTTGCCTTGGCGATTTCCGGGACGGTGTCCTCTATTGCGGCAGAGGCGATCAGGATCTGGTCGCCCGAGGTGATGCCGCTGCCATCCTGCGGGAACAGCCGGAAACCCTGCCGCTCCAGCACCGCGAATTTCTCAGGCGTGCGGCCTTGGTCGAAACTGCGGTCCGACCCGGCCACTTCGCCGCCAAGGCCTTTCACGATCTGCGCGAGCGGCAGCATGCCGGACCCGCCGATGCCGCAGAAGAAATAGGGATGGGCAATCACGCTGGAGCTATCATTCATGGGGGTTGTGCCTATGCGGATGGTGGCGCTTTGTGAAGCGGATGTTAGAGGTAAATGGATGACAACACGCATTGCCTGCCTGTGCCCCGGAAAGCCGGTCCTGCGTGATCGGGCGGACGCCGTCCTTGCCATGGCGCAGGCCGAATTTCCCGATGTGGAGCTGCGCTTCCATACGCAATGCTTCCTTGAGCAAGGCCATTTCGCAGGCGACGATGCCACAAGGCTCGATGCTTTGGTCTCCACCGCCAACGATCCCGGGATCGACGCGATCTGGTTCGGCATGGGCGGATATGGCTCCAACCGCATCGCTGGCGAGGCAATCCCGCTGCTGGGCGAGGCAGCGTGCGACAAGACATACCTCGGCTATTCGGACAATGGCTATCTGCTCGGCGCGCTCTACACGCACGGCATCGGCAAGCCGGTGCACGGACCGCTCGCTGGCGATATCAAACGCGAAGGCGGCGACGATGCGGTGCGCCGCGTCCTGAAATATCTATCCGGGCAGAATGTCCCGCTGGAAAGCGGCCTCGATGATCGCTCCACGGTCGCATTCAATCTGATGACGCTCGCGATGCTAGTCGGCACGGACTTGATGCCGGACCTCACCGATCACGTCGTGTTGGTCGAAGAAGTGGCTGAGCATCTCTACGCCGTTGACCGGCTCTTTTTCCACGTCACGCAGAACCTGAAAGGTGTCGCAGGTATCCGCCTAGGCCGCGTGTCCGATGTGCCGGATAACGACCGTCCGTTCGGCGCAACCGCAGAAGAAATCGCGCGATACTGGTGCGCGAAATCGGGCATTCCCTATCTCGGCCGCGCGGATATCGGGCACGATAGTGCCAACGCAATCGTTCCCTTTGGCAAACGCTAACGTTGCGGGACGAGCCGCAGACGCATAGGTGCACCCGCCAAAGGAGATTTTCATGATTGCATTCGTTTTCCCGGGTCAGGGCAGCCAAAAGGTCGGCATGGGGGCAGAGCTTGCCGAAGCCAGCAGCGCAGCGCGCGAAGTATTCCAGGAAGTCGATGACGCGCTCAACCAGAAGCTGTTCAACCTGATGGGCGAGGGGCCGGAAAGCGAACTGACGATGACGGCCAATGCCCAGCCCGCGATCATGGCGAACGGCATGGCGGTGGCACGCGTTCTGGAGGCGGGCGGAGTAAACCTGTCCGAAAAGGGTGAAGCAGTCGCCGGTCACTCGCTGGGTGAATATTCGGCGCTGGCTTCCGTCGGGGCATTCAGCCTCACTGACACAGCCAAGCTGCTGCGCACGCGCGGCATTGCGATGCAGGATGCCGTTCCCATCGGCGTGGGCGGCATGTGTGCGCTGCTTGGCGCAGATCTCGAAAAGGCGCAGGCGCTGGCCGATGCAGCTGCCGAGAGCGAAGTGTGCGAAGTCGCCAATGACAATGATCCCGGTCAGGTCGTGCTGTCGGGTCATCTCTCCGCGATCAATCGCGCGGTGGAACTGGCGAGGGATCACGGCATCAAGCGCGCAATCAAGCTGCCCGTCTCGGCACCTTTCCATTGCTCGCTGATGGAGCCTGCAACGCAGCGCATGAACCTGGCGCTCAATGACACCAAGCCGAACGCTTTCCGCCTGCCGGTCTATTCGAATGTCACCGCCGCTGCCGTTACCGATCCTGCTACCGAGCGCGATTTGCTGGTCGAACAGATTACCGGCCGAGTACGCTGGCGTGAAAGCGTGATGGCGATGAGCGATGCGGGGATCACCCACTTTATCGAGCTGGGCGGAAAAGTGCTCGGCCCGATGATCAAGAAGATCGCGCCTGATGCCACGATCACCAGTGTTGTGACGATGGAAGATATCGAGGCGCTCGCCAAAGAATTGTAAGCACTTGCAATTTGCTGCAAAGCCCTTCAATGTAACAATGTTACATAGGAAGGGTTGGGTATGCTGAACAAGGTTCGATTCGGGGCTGCGCTGCTTGTTGGAACACTCGCGCTGGCTGGCTGCCGCGCGGCCGATGAACTGTCGGTGCCAGACGGCGATGGCGCAGGCCTAGAGGCGTTCGCCAGCGAGGATGCTTTTGAGCGTTTTGCTGAGCGGATGGAGGAACTCCAGGGCAGCCAGCAAACGGAATATGTGACGACCGTAGACATCCAGGAGGACGCTGTAGCCGAGGCAGCTCCTCCGCCGCCGGTTGCACCGCCACCGCCTGCCGCTCTTGAGGCATCTGCTGCGCCGCGCGCAGAAGGCGAGCAAATCACCAACACGCAGGAGCAGGGCGTAGACGAGGGCGCGATCGTTAAGGATGCGGGCGATTATCTCGTTATCCTTCGACGCGGTCGCATTTTCACCGTGCGGCACGGCGGCAATATGCTCGATTCCGTAGATAGCAGCGATGCCTTTCCGCCCGGCGAATTCGTGCCCGGCACGTGGTATGATGAAATGCTGGTGCGCGGGAACCAGATCATCGTCGTCGGCTACAGCTACGGCGATTTCGGCACCGAGATAAACCGCTTCACCCTCGGTGATGATGGCTCGATTTCTTATCGCGACACACATTACCTGCGGTCTGGCGATTATTATTCGTCGAGCAATTATGCGAGCCGGATGATCGGCGATGAGCTGATCTTCTACGCACCCGTTTATATGAATTGGGCGGACTGGCGCTCGACCATGCCCGCTCTGCGGCGCGGCGGAGCGAATGGCGAGGTGGTGGACCTTGTCGAACCGGAAAGCATCTACGCCACTCCCGCCACTTTGCGCGGCAAATACCCGGTCGGTGTAGCCCATACCGTGACGCGCTGCGATCTCTCGGCAGCAGAGCTGGAGTGCGAGGCCGACGCGGTTCTGGGCGGCTGGGGTCGTGTATTCTACGTCAGCCCGCGCGCGGTCTATCTGTGGACCGAGCAGCCATACATGCCGGACGCCGAAGAACGCGATCCTGCGCAGCTTTATCGCCTCCCGCTTGATGGCTCGCGCCCCGGCGCCGTGCCGGTCGAAGGCGCGCCGGTGGATCAATTCTCCTTCAGCGAAGACCGCACGGATGACATTCTGCGTGTGATCGTGCGTGGGGATAGCAATCAGGGCGGCGAGGGCATGTGGGGCGCGGAATTCTCATCTGGCGATGTCGGCCTGCTGACCATCCCAATGGACAGCTTTACAGACGGCTCTGAACGCATCCCGCAAGAGGCGATGCGCGAATTGCCGAGCGTGGTCGGCTACCGTTTCCACAACCGCTTCGTGCCCGGCTATTTGCTCTACACTGCCGCGAACTATGGCAGTGAAAGCGACGGACGCTTTTTCTACGCCGTCCCGCTCGATGGGCGCGAGGCGCAGCGGATCGACTTGCAGCACGGCGTGACCCGGTTCGATATCATGGGCAGCGATGCAGTGGCGATCGGGCCTGCAAGCGGCGGCGCATTGGGCTTCTCAGCCGTGTCGCTGGGCGAGGATGTGACCATCGAAGACGTCTACCTGCTGCCGTCTGCCAGCGAAGGCGAACAGCGCAGCCAGGCGTTCTTCTACCGGCCCGATAGCAATTCACGCGGCGGGCTGTCCGGTACGCTGGGCCTGCCCGTCACTCGCACAAGCACAGGCAGCGGGGGCGAGTTCCTCGGCAATGCGTCCGCCATCTTTTTCCTCCGGCGCGAGGATCGCGAGTTCAGCCCTGCAGGCGATCTCGTCTCGCGCGCGAAAGCAGGAGTGGATGACAATTGCGTCGCGTCCTGCGTCGATTGGTACGGCAATGCCCGGCCCATCTTCCTGCGCGACCGGATCTTCGCCCTGATGGGATATGAACTGGTCGAAGGCCGTATCGAAAATGGCACAATCCGCGAAGTGCGCCGCACCAACTTCACCCCGCGCGGCCGCGGAGAACGATAGGCGAGACAGTTGACCCCGCAGCGTTCTGGCGCAACAGCGGTGGCCAATCGCGAAACAACAATGAAAGCACTCGCCATGTTCTCACTCGAAGGAATGAATGCCCTTGTCACCGGTGCCAGCGGAGGCATCGGTTCCTCGATCGCCCGCGCGCTCGCTTCGCAGGGCGCGCGGCTGGCGCTGTCGGGCTCGAATGGTGACAAGCTGAGGGCGTTCCGTGAGGAGCTGAATCACGAATTCGCCCATCACGATCATGACGGCCATGTCGAGGTGACCTGCAATCTGTCCGACAGCACGCAGGTGGAAGAGCTGGTGCCCGCTGCGGTCGATACGCTCGGCGGGATCGATATCCTCATCAACAACGCCGGTATTACGCGCGATAATCTCGCGATGCGGATGAAGGATGAGGAATGGGACGAGGTGATCCGCATCAATCTCGAGGCCGCTTTCCGCCTGATGCGCGCGAGTGTCCGCCCGATGATGAAGGCGCGCTTCGGCCGCATTATCAACATCACCAGCGTTGTCGGCACCACCGGCAACCCGGGCCAGATGAATTACACGGCGGCCAAGGCAGGTCTTGTCGGCATGTCCAAAAGCCTCGCGCAGGAAGTGGCAAGTCGCGGCATTACCGTGAACTGTGTCGCACCCGGCTTTATCCGCACGGCGATGACCGATGCGCTGGATGACAAGCAGAAAGACGCGATCAACGCCCGCATCCCGATGGGCCGCATGGGCGAGGGCGACGATATCGGTGCCGCAGTCACCTATTTGTCGAGCAAGGAAGCAGGCTATGTCACCGGCCAGACCATTCACGTGAATGGCGGCATGGCGATGTTGTCTTAGTTTTTCGAAGCCGCACCCGCGGCTTCGTCCTCGGTGCTATTCGCTCCGGCGGGACTTCGTTCCGCCTGCGCGGCACCTGTGGGCTTCGCGGTTGCTCGCTGTCGCTAACCTTCGGCCAGCGAGCTCTGCGCTCCCTACAATCGGTGTCGCGGAGCACGGGCGCGAAGCGGAGCGAAGCGCGTCTGGCGAGGACGAGCGCGCGGATGCGCGATCGCAAGACAAGCTACCCCGGATGTGGCTGCTTGAGACAAATTTTTCACTTTTCCCCAAGGAATCCCCGTCTGGCGCGGCCTTGGCTTGCCCGTATCACCGCCTCCGCTAAGGATGGTTCACGCAATTTACCGGCGTTGGTGGGCGATTCCGGCCTGTCCGGCACACCGCAGCGCCCGAGAAGGGAATGATTGTCCATGAAGGTCACCATCGAACGCGCAGAGCTGCTTCGCAGCCTCTCCCACGTCCAGAGCGTGGTGGAACGCCGCAACACGATCCCCATCCTCTCTAACGTGCTGATCGAAGCTGAGGCTGGCGGGCATGTGCGGATCATGGCGACCGACCTCGATTTGCAGGTTGTCGATAATCTGCAGGCCAATGCGGTGGACAGCGAAGGCTCCATCACCGTGTCGGCGCACCTGCTGTTCGACATTGCCCGCAAGCTTCCCGATGGCAGCGAAGTCAGTCTAGAAACGGGCGACAATCGTATGACGATCAAGGCCGGGCGCAGCCGCTTCTCGCTGCCGACCCTGCCGCGCGACGATTTCCCGGTGATTGTCGAAGGCGATCTGCCGACAAGCTTCTCACTGCCAGCAGCAACGCTGGCCGAAATGATCGACCGCACGCGTTTTGCCATTTCGACTGAGGAAACGCGCTACTATCTCAACGGCATTTTCTTCCACGTAGCGGATGAAGATGGCGGCGTGCTGAAGGCTGCGGCCACCGATGGTCACCGTCTTGCCCGCTTTACTCTCGCTCGCCCGGAGGGCGCCGAGGGCATGCCCGACGTGATCGTACCACGCAAAGCCATTGCCGAGCTGCGCAAGCTGCTTGAAGAGGCCAATGAAGGCAACGTTCAGGTCGACCTCAGCCCGAGCAAGATCCGTTTCGCGCTTGGGGGAGAGGGCGGTGTCGTCCTCACCAGCAAGCTGATCGACGGGACTTTCCCCGACTACAGCCGCGTTATTCCCACAGGTAATGATAAGCTGCTGAAAGTCGACCCGAAGAGCCTGTTCGCCGGCGTGGACCGTGTGGCGACAATCGCCACCGAGAAAACCCGCGCGGTGAAAATGGGCCTCGATACGGACAAAGTCACGCTGACGGTGACCTCGCCCGACAATGGCAACGCTGTTGAGGAAGTGTCCTCGCAATATGGCTCGGACGCTCTCGAAATTGGCTTCAACGCCGGTTACCTGAAAGACATTCTCGCGCAGCTGAGCAATGACACCGTGGAGCTGCACTTCGCCGATGCCGGTGCACCGACGCTGATACGCGAAGATGAGAAAAGCCCAGCGCTTTACGTGCTGATGCCGATGCGGGTCTGACCCTGGCTTTCCAGAGACGCTGTTATGCCGCTTTGGACTTTCTTTCTGCTGCCCCTAGGCTTCGTCGCCATCTGGCTCGCGACAGGCTTTTTTCTCGCTCATTTTTCCGGCTGGAACAGCCTCGCGGAGACATATCCTGATCGCCCGATCGCTGCACACAAACGACTGGATTGGGTAAGCGCCGTCATCAGGCGCCAAGGACGGCGCGGCCTGCGCTTTCAGAAGAGCCTCGCGATGGAGGCCGGCCCCGACGGGATGCGGATCAAGCCGCCGCGCTTCCTCATGCCCTTTGCAAGTGCTGTCACGGTGCCAGGTGCCGAGATTGAGGCTGCCGAGAGCGGAAAACTTATTTATCCGATGGTCTTGAATATCGGGCGCGATCAGGACTGGCAGATCGGCCTGCGTCGCGGCAGTTGCGATGCTATCATGTCTGCTTTGAAGTCAGCGGCTTAACGCTCAGCTCGCCAATCAGTTGGCCGCGCGGATCATCGCCTCGATATCGACGAATTTCTCTCGCGGTGCGTCTGCCTGTGCGGCGGCAAGTTCAGCCTCTTCGATCTTCTTCCAATCCTGAAATGTGACGGGATCGAGATCCCTTTTGGCAGCCAGCGCATCGAAACCCTTGCGCCCAGTCTTTTGTCCTCGTCCGAGCACGCCGGTCTCGATATCTGAGACGATGTGGTCGGCAATGCCAAAACCGTCAGGCTTGTTGGTGCCGATAGTCCCTGACGGGCCGCGCCGGGCCCAACCGACGCAATAGAGGCCGGGCAGGATGCGGCCATCATCGTTGTGAAAGCGGCCAGCGCGCTCATCGAAAGGGACGCCGGGAATCGGAACGCTGCGATAGCCGATACAGCTGATGACCATACTCGCTGAGATGGTGCGGGTCTTGCCGGTGCCGACCGCGCGACCCTTTTCCAGCCTGGTTTCCTCGATTGCGAATTTGGAAACCGTGCCGTCTCCGCTCAGCGCTTTGGGCTGCGAGAAGAATGCAAATTCGATCGCAATCGGTTGCTCGGCGCGAATATGCTCAGGAATTGCGGCATATTCGCGTATCAGGTTGACGGACTTTCGCAGTCCCGGCTCCAGCATGGCGTCCTCACCGATATCCGGCAGGTCATCGGGATCCACATGCGGGGCGGCGCGATGAAGCTCGCCAAGTTCGCCAAGCTCCTTCGGTGTCATCATGATCTGATGGGGTCCGCGCCTGCCAAGGATCACGATGCGCTCGATCTTGCTCTGGCGCAGCGCTTGGCGAGCATGGGCGACCAGATCGCTGCCTGAAAGCTCCTCCGTCGTTTTCGCCAGCATGCGCGCTACATCGAGCGCGACATTGCCCATTCCGATGACGACAGCGGTATCACCGGAAAGATCGGGATCGAGATCGGCGAATTGTGGGTGGCCGTTATACCAACCGACAAATGCCGCGCTGCCGAAGACATTGCCCAAATCCTCGCCCGGCAAGCCCAATTGGCGATCTTGCGGAGCGCCTGTAGCAAGCACGACGGCATCGTAAAGCTCTCGCAATTCATCGACAGAAATGTCGCGCCCGACCGCGATATTGCCGACGAAGCGCACATTGTCCGTCAGGGCCGTCTTCTCATATCTCAGCGAGACCGCCTTGATGGACTGGTGATCGGGTGCAACGCCGGTACGGATAAGCCCGTAGGGGACGGGAAGCATGTCAAACACATCGACACGCACGTTTTCGCCCAGCTTCTTCTGCAAAGCCTCGGCGGTGTAGTAGCCCGCAGGGCCAGAACCGATAATCGCGATATGCCGCATGGCCTCTCCCGATGGATGCTCAGCATCAATCTCGGTTCGACTATTAATCCAATGTCAGCGCACGGCAATCCGGCAAAAGCAGCTTTGCCCCACCGATTTCGCGCCAATTTGGCTCTCCGCCGATTAACCGTTTTTCAAAGAGGAAATGCCATGTCGGCCAAATGCGACGCGCGACCGGTCCTGCCGATACGAAAAATGCGCCCGATTCCGCTCCTGTGAGCCAGCGGAACGGGAGGCCTATGCGCGCCGACGCTAGGCGTAAGGCAGCTTCAACACCAGCGAAGGATCGCCGAAAGGGGCCGCGCCGGGTCCAGCAGGTAGACCGGGCGGCGCAGGCTCCATCGGTCGATAATAATGCGAAAAATCCATTCCCGCGCCGATGGAATTACCTCATCCTCGCGGTACTGGCCGCAGTGGCAATTTCAGGCCTTTTCGCAGAGCGATTGCCTTCGTTGCTGACCGTCGCCTTACTTGTATTCGGCTTCTTGAGTCTGCTGCAAATCGGGCAAGTCTATGATCGTGTATTGCATCGGGGAGCGTGGGGAAAAGCGATTGGCCTGATCGCCGCAGTCGTGCTGCCGCTCTTCACAATTGCGGCGGCACTGGGGCGCTGGGCAGCGGATGGCGGACTCCCCTGGGAAGCGATGCTGGCCAGCCTGCTGACGCTCACCGGCGTTGCAAGCGCGTACCTGCGGCGGCAGCCCTTCGCCATTTTTGCGGCGCAATTCGCCATCTGGGTCGCGATCGTCGTCACGCACTTTTCAGTCGTCGGGATGGTCGCGCTGGCGGTGGCTTCGATTGTGGCCGTGCTCGTCAGCCGCGAACAATTTATCGAGCAGATCAAGGAACGCGATCGCCGTGATGCACAGGATCGGGTCCAGACGCGTGCTCGAGACATTTTGGCTGATTATGAAGAAACGGGCCAGGGCTGGTTCTGGGAAACCGACAGACGCTCTTTGTTGACCTATGTCTCACCTCCGGTTGCAAAGGCTCTCAAACGCAATCCTGACCGTTTGATCGGCCAGCCACTGACTTGCCTCTTCAATCTCCAGGACAATGGGAGTGAAGGTGAGCGCACACTGATGTTTCACCTTTCCGCGCGGTCTGGCTTCACCGAGCTGCCGGTTCGCGCCGCTATCACGAAGGAAGAGCGCTGGTGGTCGGTATCCGGTCGTCCGATTTACAGCCAGAATGATGAATTCGTTGGTTTCCGTGGGTCGGGCACCGATCTGACCGAGCGGAAGCGGAGCCGCGAGCAGGCCAACAGACTGGCAAGCTATGATGCTTTGACGGGACTCGCCAACCGCCTGCAAATGTCACAGGGGCTGGAAAAAATCCTTACGGCGCGGACAGAAGATGCTCGCCAATGCGCCATCATGCTGCTCGATCTCGACCGTTTCAAGCAGGTGAATGATACGATGGGCCACCCGGCAGGCGATGCCTTGCTGAAACTGGTGTCCCAGCGGCTTGAAAGAGCGGTCGGCCAACTGGGCCAGGTGGGCCGATTGGGCGGCGATGAATTCAAAGTCATCGTGCCGAGCCAGAGCAGCGACGATGTCCTCCAGGCTCTTGCCCGCGACATCATTCACTCGCTCTCGCAGCCATATTCGATCGACGGGCAACGCGTGGTTATCGGCGCATCGGTGGGCATCGCAGTCGCTCCGCAACACGGCCGGAGCTCCGAAGAGCTTATCCGCAATGCCGACCTCGCGCTTTACGCCGCAAAGGACGGGGGAAGAGGCCGCTTCCACGTCTATTCCGAAGACTTGCATGCCGAGGCGGAAGCGAAAGCGAAGCTGGAAGAGGACCTGCGCGACGCGGTCGCCAAGGAAGAGCTTGAATTACATTACCAGCCAATAGTCGCCCTCGCGACGAGCAAGATTTCCGGTTTCGAAGCGCTGCTGCGTTGGCAGCATCCCGAGAAAGGCTGGATCTCGCCAGAGCGCTTTGTCGCCGTTGCCGAGGATAGCGGCCTCATCCAACAGATTGGCGAATGGGCATTGCGCCGCGCCTGTCAGGACTTGGCGCAATGGCCCCACCAGGTTTGCGTGGCGGTGAATGTTTCTCCGCTGCAGTTTGCCAATACCGCTCTGCCACGCATTGTCGCCAGCGCTATTTCCGATGCCGGCGTAAGCGCAGGCCGCCTGGAGCTTGAAATCACAGAAAGCGTGTTTTTGGGTGATGACAAGGGCACCGACGCGATGTTCGCCGAGCTTAAGCGGATCGGTGTACGTCTGGCGCTGGACGATTTCGGAACAGGCTATTCGTCGCTCGGCTACCTGCGGACCGCACCCTTCGATAAGATCAAGATCGACCAGAGCTTTGTGCGCGGCATGACTGAGGAGGGGAGCCGCAATGGCGCGATCATTTCCTCGATCACGAGCCTCGCCAACGCATTGGGAATGCATACGACGGCAGAGGGCGTTGAGAACCACGATGAGCTCGATCTCATCCGTGCGCACGGCTGTAGCCATGTCCAGGGCTATATCTATGATCGCCCTTTGACTTTCGAAGCTGCGAGCGCCCGCGTTGCCGGAAACCTGTTTGCCGAGCCAAAAGGGCCGAAATCCGCCCGTGCGACGCGCCACAAAATGCTTCGCAAAGTCTTGTTGGATCACAGCGGGCACAGGTATAACGGCACAGTTCGCAATCTCTCGGTCACGGGAGCGATGATCGAAGGCCTGTGGAATGTGCCGAATGGCACGACTTTCCAGCTGCAATTGGCGACGGACTTCACGATTAGCTGCACCGTACGTTGGTCGATGGATGACCGAATGGGCGTCCAGTTCTCCAGTCCGCTGCAGAAGGATCGGGACGGACAAATGGCCGCGCTTAAGGGCGCGCCTCCCGATCACCTCAACATCGACGAGCTTCGCAAGGCGAGTTGACGTAAGAACGCCTTGTTAACTTAGGTCTTTGGTAATCCGTTTAAGCTACAAAGCCTCATTCGCCGATCATTCGTGCTTGGCAGGGTTTGGAAGGAAGGCATTTCCATGGGCGTGCGCGGCATGTTTAGGAATCTTGGCGGCAATGGTGCCGAGCAGGTTCGCGTGCCCGATGCAGAAGCTGCCGCGCGGGACATCAGCCCGATCGCCACCAAGGATCGACTGGCCATACTCGATGCCATCGAAGGTGAAGGTCTCGCATGGTTCTGGGCGAGTGATTCGGATGGCCATCTGACGTATCTTTCGCACGGCGCACTGAAAGCGTTCAAACAGCGCCAGCATGTCATCGGCGAAAAACTGAACGCGCTGCTGGAAACCACGAAAGACGGCACTGGCGAAGGTCACGATCGGCCGTTATCCTTCTTGCTCAGCAAACGTTCCAAGATCGTCGATCAGCCAGTCCGTGTGCTTGTCGGAACTGATGCTGATGATAATGCGGATGAGGTGTGGTGGTCCATCACGGCCAATCCGCAATTCGATGCGAATGAGAAGTTTACCGGTTATCGCGGTAGCGTGAAGGACATTACGGACGAGCATCGCGAGCGCCAGAACTCCTCGCGCATGGCGGAGTATGACTCGCTCACCGGACTGGCCAATCGCCACCGGATGACGCGGCGCCTCACGGCAATTCTCAATGCGTACAGGGTCGAAAAGCGTAGCTGCGCGCTCATGATGCTGGACCTCGACCGTTTCAAGCAGGTGAACGATACGCTCGGCCATCCGGCTGGCGACGAATTGCTCCGCCAAGTCTCGCAGCGCCTCGAACGCATTGTGCCCTCAGGCTCCGAAATTGGCCGCCTGGGTGGCGATGAATTTCAGGTCATCATGCCCGATCTCGATGATCGCGGGGCCCTTGGCGAACTTGCCAATCGCATCATTTCGATGATTTCGCAGCCTTATTCCATCGAAGGTAGCCGCGCGATTATCGGGACATCCATCGGCATCGCAATCGCGCCGTATGATGGCATCGAGCCAAACGAATTGATCAAAGCGACCGACCTTGCGCTTTATGCTGCCAAAGGTGGTGGGCGCGGACAGTTTCGATTCTATTCCAATGATTTGAAGGAAAGTGCTGAGGATCGACGCGAAATCGAAGAAGACCTTCGCGACGCATTGCAGCGCAGCGAGCTGGAAATGCATTACCAGCCCGCCGTGGACAGCAAGACGCACCAGGTCAAAAGTTTCGAAGCGCTGATGCGCTGGGATCATCCGACGCATGGCTCGATCAGTCCCGGAACATTCATCCCGATTGCCGAGGACAGCAACCTTATCGATGCGCTTGGCGAGTGGGCTCTTCGCCAAGCATGCGAAGATGCGGCCAAATGGCCCGGGGAAATCACCGTTTCGGTCAATGTCTCCGCCCAGCAATTCGTCAGCGACAATCTGCCGACTGTGGTCGAAAATGCCCTGTCCAATTCGGGTCTTCCGGCGCGCCAGCTCGAGCTGGAAATCACCGAAAGCGTGTTCATGGGTGACGTGACCGCGACCGATGCAATGTTCCGCAAGCTGAGCAAGCTTGGCGTTAAGTTGGCGCTCGATGATTTCGGCACCGGCTATTCCTCGCTCGCCTATCTGCGCCGGGCGCCGTTCGACAAGATCAAGATCGATCAGAGCTTCGTGCGCGGTTGCACGCAGGAGGGGAATTCCAGCGCAGCCATAATCACCGCGATCATCAGCCTTGCGCGCGCCATGAAGATGTCCACAACCGCCGAGGGTGTCGAGGCGATGGATGAGCTTGAAAAAATCGCCGCTCTCGAAGCTGATATGGTCCAGGGGTTCATCTTTTCGCGTGCGGTGCCGCAGGCCGACGTGCTGGAAAAATTGAGCACTGGTGAGATGCATTACGAGCCTGTCGGCCCGGCCAAGCACCGCGCCGATCGCCGGACGCTATTCCGCCGCGTCAGCGTGATCCATGAAAATCACCATTACACGGTGATGCTGCGCGATCTTTCCAGTTCCGGCGCGCGGATAGAGGGGCTGGTGGATGTTCCGGTGGGAACGCAGCTAGTGCTCGACCTGGGCGAGGGGCAGCTGGTCGTTTGCACCGTCGTTCGCTCGCAGGATGCGACGCAGGGCCTGTCTTTTGAGGAGCCGCTCGTCAGTGACGGGGCAGGGGGCCTGTGCACCAGGCACCGCGTATCGCCTTACATGCTGGCTGCTGCGGGCATGCCACTGCAAGCACTGCCGGCGGGTAATTATTCGCTGCCGAAAGATCATGGCGGACCGGCGACGACCCCACGGTTCATGCAGGTCGATGTGAGCGCCAGGTCCGCTCGCGCTGGTTGACCATCGGGTGCAAAAGTCGCCGTCTTCTCGGCTCTCTTTCAAGTGCCTCAGAAATCGCACGGTATGGCCTACAAGACATGCTGACATTTGCTGCGGCCACAGCTAATGGCACTCGCAAATGACTGACCTTTCCAAAATTCGCAATTTCTCGATTATCGCGCATATCGATCATGGCAAGTCGACCCTCGCCGACCGGCTGATCCAGGTTTGCGGCGGCCTGACCGAGCGCGAGATGTCCGAGCAAGTCCTGGATAACATGGACATTGAGAAGGAGCGCGGCATCACCATCAAGGCGCAAACCGTGCGCCTCAACTACACGGCCAAGGATGGCGAGACCTATGAGCTGAACCTCATGGACACGCCGGGCCATGTCGATTTCGCGTATGAGGTCTCCCGCTCTCTGGCGGCGTGCGAGGGCGCCCTGCTGGTGGTCGATGCGGCGCAGGGCGTTGAGGCGCAGACGCTCGCGAACGTCTATCAGTCGATCGAGCATGATCACGAAATCGTGCCCGTTATCAACAAGATCGACCTTCCTGCAGCCG
This sequence comes from Aurantiacibacter sediminis, assembly GCF_016019885.1. Lineage (GTDB taxonomy): Bacteria > Pseudomonadota > Alphaproteobacteria > Sphingomonadales > Sphingomonadaceae > Alteraurantiacibacter > Alteraurantiacibacter sediminis. Next base: position 353,260 of record NZ_JAEANY010000002.1, read on the forward strand.
AACCCGAACGGGTGAAGGAAGAGATCGAAGAGGTCATCGGCCTCGATGCGTCCGAAGCGGTGCTGACCAGCGCCAAATCGGGCATCGGCATCGAAGATGTCCTCGAAGCGATCGTGGCGAAAATCCCCGCGCCGGGCGGAGACCGCGATGCGCCGCTGAAAGCGATGCTCGTCGATAGCTGGTACGATCCCTACCTCGGCGTCGTCATCCTGGTGCGTGTGATCGATGGAGTCCTCAAGAAAGGGCTCGACATCAAATTCATGCAGGGCGGGACGCAGCACCTGGTGGACCGCGTGGGCTGCTTCAATCCCAAGCGCGTCGATCTTCCAGAAATCGGCCCGGGCGAAATCGGCTTCATCACCGCGCAGATCAAGGAAGTCGAACAGGCCCGCGTGGGTGACACCATCACCACGGTGAAGGGCGGGGCCGAGACCGCGCTCAAGGGCTATAAGGAAGTGCAGCCGGTGGTGTTCTGCGGGCTTTTCCCGGTGGACGCGGCAGACTTCGAAAAGCTGCGCGAAAGCATCGGCAAGCTGCGTTTGAACGATGCGAGCTTCAGCTACGAGATGGAAAGCAGCGCCGCGCTCGGCTTCGGTTTCCGCGCCGGATTCCTCGGCCTGCTGCACCTCGAAATCATCCAGGAACGGCTCAGCCGCGAATATGATCTCGACCTGATTACTACTGCACCATCAGTGGTTTACCGCGTACACCTCGCCCACACCAAGAACGAAGATGCGGAAACGCGGGACATCCATAACCCTGCCGACTGGCCGGACGTCAACCGGATCGAGATGATCGAAGAGCCATGGATCAAGGCGACGATCTACACGCCTGACGAATATCTCGGCGCGATCCTGAAATTGTGCCAGGACCGGCGCGGCGTGCAGACGAACCTCACCTATGTCGGCGGGCGCGCGCAGGTCACCTATGAATTGCCGCTCAACGAAGTGGTGTTCGACTTTTACGACCGCCTAAAATCGATCAGCCGGGGCTACGCCTCCTTCGATTACGACCAGATCGGCCTTCGCGAAGGCGACCTCGTGAAAATGAACATCCTCGTCAATGCGGAGCCGGTCGACGCGCTATCGCTGATCGTCCACCGCTCCGTCGCCGAAGAACGCGGCCGCGGCATGTGCGAACGCCTGAAAGACCTCATCCCCCGCCACCTCTTCAAGATCCCCGTTCAGGCAGCCATCGGCGGCAAGATCATCGCCCGCGAAACAATCGCCGCTCTGCGCAAGGACGTGACCGCAAAATGCTACGGCGGCGATATCTCGCGCAAGAAGAAGCTGCTGGAAAAGCAGAAGAAGGGGAAGGCGCGGATGAGAGAATATGGCAATGTTTCAATTCCCCAAGAAGCGTTTATAGCTGCTCTGAGAATGGGGGAAGAGTGATGGCCGCCGAGCAAGCTGACGGATCCGAACAAGAATGGTGGCAGGAGTTGCCGCTCAACATGAGCGTGCCAATCGATCCGAATAAGCTAGCCTTCGACAAGAAGAACCCTCGGTATACAGGCGACAAAGGTTTGCCTCATGATACTGAGGCTGAAATTATAGAGTTTTTGAATGAGACTTCCGACTTAGGAGAACTCCTTCAATCAATATCGACCAGCGGATTTGTCGATATTGAGCCACTAATAGTTATGGGACAGGGCGAAGAGCTTATTGTCTTGGAAGGCAATCGCCGATTGGCGGCGCTGCGCGTGCTTTCAGGTCACCCTTCCGCGTTAGAGGCAGGTCTCATTGCTCCCCCTATGAGCGCGGACGTCGTAACGTCGCTCGAAACTGTGCGTGCATATCGCGTTCAGTCTCGTCCCGACGCCCGCAACTTCATTGGTTTCAAGCACATCAACGGGGCACATCGATGGGACTCACTGGCTAAGGCGCGCTTCGCTACAGAGTGGTTTAAGGAGGAAAAAGCCAAGACCGGCGGCCTGAGCCTCCAAGATATTGCGAAACGCATGGGCGACAGACACTCAACGTTGTTACGGATGGTACATGGTTTCCTGGTTCTGGAGCAGGCAATTCAGACTGGCAATTTTTCAATAGAAGACCGCGAGAAGGGGAGGCAGTTCGCCTTTTCGCACTTGTACACGGCACTCACGCGCCCGGGATACCGAAAGTACCTAGGCCTACCTGAAATGAACAAGGAATTTGAACCAACGGAAAATCCTGTCGCCGAGGAAAAACTTCCAGCGCTCAAACAAGTCATGTTGTGGCTATACGGTTCTGAGTCGGACAGTACCGCAGCAATAATACGCTCACAGAATCCGAACGTGAAACAACTTGGCGAAGTGCTGGAGCGTCCAAAAGCTTGCAGAATTCTCCTTGAGAGTGGCGACTTAGCTCGTGCCTATCAGGAAGTTGATACGCCACTCCGACAATTCGAGCGACGCATTGTCGAGGCCCACGGAGCTCTCGAAGAGTCCTTAAAGAAGGCATCGGCCTTCGACGGGAGCGACGCTACGCTTATGGATCTTGCCGAAGAAATAGATGCAAATGCAGACAATCTGCTTTTGATCATGAAGTCTCGTGCTGATCGGGTTGGCCAAGCTTGATCCTAGGGCCTTCTATAGATGACGGCGAACTCAGCCTAGTCGATTGGCTGGAATTGAGTGCGTTCTTTGCTGACGAGCGAATGGTCCGCCTTGATGAAATCGAGAATGCATTGGACATCGAGCAAGAAACCGAACTCGAGGATATTTCAGAAGCCGATAGTCTTGAGGAAGATCGAGCCGCACTGCTCGCCAATGAGGTTGGGCGACGGACCAATGTGCTTGCCGACGCTTACCCATTCTCGATTTCCGAAAACGGGGAAAAGCTGAGCTTCTTGCCGGAACTAAATTTCGGACGGCTCAGTTACCTTATTTGCTTAATTCTCAACAATTCTTGGACTTCCGGACGTTTGCAAGCTCCACTACGTCTCACAAACGAAGAGCTACGGTCGGCCCGTGATATCTTTGAAGTGGTGTCATTGTTTGCTGCGCTAGGTCGAACAGGGGGGCCGGGATTTCTGCTCGGAACAAATCGAGCTGGTGCGGAGGCTTTGCTCAGGAGACTGCGAGACGTTTGCGAGAAGGTAGGCGAAGGGCGAGCACGAGATGCGGTCCCAGCTGCCGCTCCGCCTGCTGCAAATGATGACGGTGTCGACATAATCTCGGTTGAGTTGGAGCCGGACGGTCCGCCGATGCGTGTGTTCTCTTTTGGTCAATCAGCATCGGGACAGAACTTCAAAGACAAGCCAATAAAGAATCTAGTCGAGGGCTTTTTGGACATTTGGTTCGACACTCAACCTCAGAACACCGAAGCTGCAATGTATATACCAGCAATTCTTGATCAGAATGATCTGCGCTATTACAACGGACGACTTGGTCTGATGATCCACAGACCAAGGCTGGCTGCTTATGCCCAACGCGGGTTTGAGTTATATCTGCAGAACCAAGAGTTGGTCCACTACGTTGACGACGTTGACGCGCCGCAAGCATTTTACAACGCTTATCTTCGAAGAATCGAAACCGATGTTGCCTAGTTCACGTGGGTCTAATAAGCAGCTCAGATTCCAGTCGTTTCTCACTCAAGCTGTATTGCAATGGATTGTCATTGATTGACGCAAAGCTATACAGACGGCGAATGAGATCAGCACGGTCGTAGGTAATTAACCAACCTCCCAAAGAGGTCTTCTTTCGAACGAGCTGCGCCAGCTTCTTATGAGCGATTTCCTCCATTGAATTGAAATAGAGACGACCTCCCATTTGGACGTACGGCGGATCAATGAAGAAGAAGGTGCGCTTTGCATCCTTGGGCAAATATGCGCGTATGAATTCAAGCGCGTCGAGATTTGTTAGCCTGATTGAGTCTCGGTGGGCCCCAATCCACTCAACTCTCTTTGCAATCGTTTCGCGATAGAACCGAGCATCAAGCTTCCAGGCCCCTTCTTGAGCATAACCGCCAATCGGTCCAGCCCCAGTAATGATTCCCGACCTATTCGTTCTGTTCATGTAGAAAGTGGCGAAACCGAGTTCGAAGGTCGACCGACCTGTTTTGGGATTGTCTACGACCTCTTTCATTGCGTACCAAGTCTCGAGGTCAAGAGGGGTCGTCCTTATGCGTTCAGCGAAGCGGTCTGTTTGTTCGAGAATTGCCTGCCATGCCGAAAAAATTCTTATGTCTGCATCGTTAAGAGCTATACTCTCAACGAATTCGCCCGCTAGCAATTCAATCGCGGCCCCCGCTCCACCAGCGAATGGCTCAGCATAATCCGTGATTTCAGCTGCAAGTGACTTGATGGTTTCGGCGATCTCGGGAAGCATAAATGCCTTCCCGCCGGGATAGCGGAAAGGAGATTTGCCAAAGTTGTCCTTGGCGAAGTTTCTGGAAACGCGCGAGATTGCGATCACCTAGGCTTGGTTTCGCTGACGGATCTAGTGTCAAGGAAAAAAATGGTCAATTCAAACGGTCGTACCTCTTGAAACGAGCGGCCGGACCATTGCATTCTTGTCACAGCGTTATCGCCTACCCCCAATCCTCATCCTTCAGCCTTCTCACCCTCGGCGCATCCTCCTCACCCTCCGGCTCTTCTTCCCGCCAGCCCGGCAGGAGCTTTTTCATCTCCTCGCTCGGGCCGAGCACGCCCATGTCGGGGTCGTCTGCGGGATCCGCGCCGGGTGAGGCGTCCGCGTCGTCCATCCACGCATTGGGTTCGGCCTGGTCGCGTTCGAAGCTTTGTTCGTAGGCCTCTTTCAGGCGGCGGGTTTCGGGGCTCATCATGGCTTCGCGGCGCTCGCGCATTTTGTCGATCTTGGCATTGATGCGGGCGATTGTGTCGCCGCGGTTCTTGCGGTGGGCGGCCACGCGTTCGCGCTCCCACTCCTTGCGCCATTCCTTCTTCTCTTGCGCGAGGCGGTGCTTGTCGAGCGCATTCAGGCCTTTCGCTCCATCCGCCGCGAAGCGATTGGGGGCGCGGTTTCTCAGCATGAACATGAGCAGGCGATCGTTGTAGATCGTGCGTTTGCCCACCAGCTTGCCGTAGGAATAGACGGGCACGTCCACGCCGTTCAGCGCACGGTCCATCGCCACGTCCTCCACCCGTTGCATGCCGAGATCGAGCGCGGCCTGCCACGCCTTGCGGAAGGTCTTCGCCTCCGGGTGGCGGCGCAGGAGGTAGGCGCTCTCCGGCGTCATCCCCACGCTGTTCGCCGCCGCGCGGACGGAGCCGTAATCGGCCAGCGCTTCGATAAAGAGCTGCTGGCGCTCGGGTGTCCAGCCGTCGTGCCGCTGGCACTTGCGCGGGACGGGGGTGAAGGCGGGAAGGGTGGTCTTGGGTTTGTTGGGTGAGGGCATAGCAAAGGGCTCCGGATGGCGAAAAACCCTCCGGTGCCCGTGTGACCATTATGTAGGAAAGAGCGCGCCTGTTCAGCCGCCGGTCGAGGACTTGTTCGCCTCGACATATTCGCTTTCGATCGTGTTGTATTGCGTCTCGACTTCGTTGCCGAGCGAGAGCATCACGCCTGCGACGGCTACGCCGATAAGCATGGCAACCACACCGTATTCGACTGCGGTCGCACCGGCTTCAGCCTTTGAAAGGCGCTGGATAAATTTGCGAAACATGCGGCAAAGCCCTTTGGCTGGATGAATAGTGGCGAAAGCTATGCCGTAGGTTAGTAAACATCGCGTTTACGCTGACGGCTAGAGGCTAACCGCGGGTCAGGGATGACCGCTTCGTTTGAAATGGACAAAAGGCCGATATGCTTGCACCCGCGCCAACGAGCGCGATTTGCAAACTTATCACACTTGTGACTGCTTTTCTCACTGGGATTTGCTGGAGAGACAGCGTGACACGCCCTGCAAGCAATTGAGAATCCGATGAAAAATGGCCAGAGCAACCTGAATTTCAATTTTACGGTAGCTTGTCACAATTGTTTCAAAAATGTCACACGAATTCGTCGCGTGTGAAACTTGTGCGCTCTGCGATTGTGCGTTGCGATGCGAAATGCTTTGGGGCTTTGTCAGGAAGGAGGATTTAGGTTGCCAGTCCAGATGATCGAAGAATCCGCGGTCCGGTGCCTCTTTCCATCAGTTTCTCCCACTTACCAGGAGCACATGAATGTTTAATCGTAAAACCAAGGCTTCGCTGCTCGCGTCGTCGGTGATCTTCGGATCGCTGGTCGCAGCACCGGCGATGGCTCAGGACGATCAGTCCGATGATCCGACGATCGAGTCGGGCGCCGCTGACGAGCGTATCGTCGTTACCGGTACGCGTATTCAGCGCCGCAACGTCGAAACCGCAGCCCCGGTCGCTGTTGTCGACAGTGAAGAATTCCAGCTGGCTGGTGCAGTCAACGTCGAGAACGTTGTGAACACGCTGCCGCAGGTTGTTCCGGGCATCACCTCTTTCTCGAACAACCCGGGCAACGGTACCGCATCGGTTGACCTTCGCGGTCTCGGCGCGACCCGTACCATGCTGCTGGTCAATGGCCGCCGCTGGATGTTCTACGATACAAACCAGGTCGTCGACCTCAACACGATCCCGCAGTTCCTGCTGGAATCGGTTGACGTTGTGACCGGTGGTGCTTCGGCCGTTTACGGTTCGGACGCTCTTGCTGGTGTTATCAACTTCCGTCTGCGTGATCTCGACGGTGCCGAAGTTGGCGGTCAGTACTCGATTACTGAGCGCGGCGATGGCGATCGTTGGCAGGTCCACGGCGCAATCGGCACCGATTTTGCCGGTGGCCGCGGTAACGTGACCGTTTTCGGTGAGTACTTCAATCGTGAAGACATCTTCCAGGGTGACCGCGATTTCTCGAACTTCGCCCTCGGCGGTTCGCCGCTGCAGCAGCTTGGTTCGTCGCTCCCGCCTGAAACCCGCCTGACCTATCTCGGTGACGGCGATGAAACCGGCACTTCGTTTGATGGTCCGAACTCGGGTCTCGCGATCTTCGGTTCGCCGGGTTCGCTTCGCGAATACCAGACCCCTGGTGACTTCTACAACTACGCTCCGGTAAACTACCTGCAGCTTCCGCAGGAACGTTACCTTCTGGGTGGTTATGCAAGCTACGAAGTGGCTCCGGCTCTCGAACTTTACACGGAAGTGACCTACGTCAACAACCGTGTGGACTCCGAGTTGGCTCCGACGCCGATCCTTGTGAACACCTCCCTCGATATCGACTCGTTGGTGGCCAATGGCTTCATCGATGCAGCTACCGAAGCTGAATTCCGCTCGCTTGACGCGACGGAAACCGGCACAGACCAGAACGACGGCCTTATCGACGTTCAGGTCCGTCGTCGTCTGGAAGAAGCTGGCGGTCGTCGTAACCTCGACGAGCGTAACTCCTTCCGCGTTCTGGCCGGTGCTCGCGGTGATATCACCGACTTCCTGAGCTACGACGCATACTACCTGTATTCGCGTACCCGTAACTCAAACATCCAGCAGGGTAACGCTTCTGTTTCGCGTTTCACCGCTGCGATCAACGGCACGGGTGACGAGCAGATCAACATCTTCGGTGCAGGTACCCTGACGCCGGATATGGTCGATGTGTTCCGCATTCAGGCACAGAACGGCGATATCTCCGATCTGCAGGTTGCAAACGTTGCCCTGTCCGGCTCGTTCGGTGATTTCGCTCTCGGCGTTGCCGAGCCGGTGGGTTTCGCTGTCGGTGCTGAATACCGCGAAGTGAACTCGCGCTTCATTCCTGACGAATTCCTCGCTTCGGGCGACGTTGCCGGCTTTAACGCTGGTGAGCCGACCGACGGTGGTTACAACGTTCAGGAAGTGTTCGCCGAGCTTAACGTGCCGTTCGAAACCGAAAGCGGTATGCGCTTCGAAGCAAACGCGGCAGCGCGTTATTCGGACTACTCGCTCGACACTGTCGGCGGCGTGTGGACCTATGCTGGCGGCCTGCAGTTCGCTCCGATCGAAGACATCCGTTTCCGCGTGCAGTATCAGCGCGCAGTTCGTGCCCCGAACGTGGCCGAACTGTTCCAGGGTTCGGCTATCGGCTTCCCGGGTGCAAACGATCCGTGCGCAACCACAGCTGCTTCGTCCGGCACGCTGCGCACGCTTTGTGCCGCTAACGGCGTAGACACCGACCTGCTCGACGATCTCGGCTCAAGCGATCCCGCAGTGGTCGCTGGCGCTCAGAACCAGATCCAGCCAGACGGCCAGATCGCGGCTCTGTTCGGCGGTAACCCGAACCTGGCGGAAGAAACCTCGGACTCCTGGACCTTCGGCGTCGTGCTGCAGCCGTCCTTCATTCCGGGTCTCACGATCACGGCTGACTACTTCGACATCACCGTCGAAGATGCGATCACCACGATCAGCCTGCAGCAGGCTCTGGACATCTGCTTCAACGATGTGCAGGACCTCTCGGCTCCGCAGTGTGCCGGCTTCGTCGGTCGTCGTGACACAACCGGCTCGTTCGGTCGTCCGCCGCTGCCGACCCCGAACCTCGGTGGTGCGAACATCGCAGCCCTGACCGTTTCGGGTATCGACCTTCAGATCAACTACGGCATTGACCTCGGCTTCTCGCTGCTGGGCAATGGCGCTTCCGATCTGGATCTGTCGTTCCTCGGCACGTGGAACGAAGTTGCGAACTTCTCGCCTGACCAGGCGGATCCGACCAACGTCGTCGAATGTGCTGGCCAGTTCGGTCTGAACTGTGGTGAGCCGACCCCGTCCTTCAAGTGGACTGCTCGTGCGAACTACATCGATGGCCCGCTGACCGTCTCGACCCGCTGGCGTCACCTGTCGGCTGTCGATGATGACGATCCGTTCACCGACTACTTCGTTGAGCGTATTGCAGCTTACGATCTCATCGATCTGACGCTGTCCTACGACTTCAACGAAACCGTGACCTTCACGGTTGGTGTGAACAACCTGTTCGACACGTTGCCGAGCTCGCCGGAGTTCAACTCCGACGGCCAGGTCATCAACGACACGAACACCCTGCTTTTGGGTGACTTCAACAACGCTGAGCAGATGAACACCTACCCGTCGACCTACGACGTGCTTGGTCGTGACTTCTTCGCATCGGTCGTGGTCCGCTTCTAAGCTGACCTCACCGGGCGAAAGCTCACACAGAAAAATGGCGGGGGACCTTCGGGTCTCCCGCCTTTTTCTTTGCGACGATCAGATTGTCCTGTGAGTTACGTCTCACGAGCGCGCAGGATAAGTCTCGCGGCAAAGCTGAGGTGCCGCGATGCGGACGCTGATGGGCAGCAGGTCAGCTGCTCAGAGTATAAACGTGAAACGTGGCGAACGGATCGGGTGATCGACCGTCAGTCAGCATGGCTTCCTGATTATAGACGAAGCCCGCATCCTCGAGCACTTTAGCAAACTGGTCGCCATCGCTTGCGACCGCAGAGGCGCGTTCGAGAGAAGCTATCCGTCCCAGTTCGTTGCGCGCCTGTGCTTCGATATCATCCAGCACTGCCAGGACCTGGTCGGGCGTATCGTTGCGACCGAAATGGAGGGTCTGGCGAATGGCTTCGGCGATTTCCCAAGCAGCGGATTTTTCACCGTGTGCAGCGATGCCTCTTCGCGGTGCTTCGACGATCGCCTGCGGTATCGCGGCAATCCCGGCATCGCGCAGGCCGAGACTTTTCCTGGCGATAGCGAGGAGTTCGTTTTCTTCGATCGCCCAGGCGATCTGATCGCGTCGCTTGCGATTATGCGCGACAATCGGACCGCTCAAGCGATGCGTGATCAGTCCAAGTTTTCCGCCGGGGGAAAGCACGCGCGCAGCTTCTCGCGCACCCGCTTCGATGTCGCCATATTCGAACCCGAACTGGCTGGTGATCGCGGCAAAGTCATCATCGGGGAAGGGCAGGTCTGCGATATCGACACCGCCACGCAAAGTAACGCCTTTCGGCGCATCAGGCAGCGCAGTTGCGCGGTCAACGCCTGTCAGGTCGAGGTCGCGGCGTTTTTCCTTGATCTGCTGCAACACCACGCCGCCGCCCGTTGCGAGATCGAGTATTTTTGCGCCTTTCGGAAGCGAGCGAGTAAAGCTTTGCCAAACGCGTTTCTGTGTGTCGGCAATGCCTTGCCAGCCGCTCGGCAGGCAGCCAGTGCCCTCTTGCGATTGGCCACCGCGATCCTGTCTTTCCCAGAACGTGTTCCAGGCTTCGCTGTCTTCTTTCCCTGTCATATCGCCTCACTAGGCGCGGTCACATCGAATGCAACGGTCATCCGCCTACCGTCGGCAAAGGGCCGCGTTCCATGATAAAGCGTGCTCGGGAACAGGGCGAGCGCCCCCTCGCGGGGTTGGAGTGTGAAAAGTGGATCCAATTCAAGGGGCAAATCGATAGGAGGCCGTCCCAGCTCAATCCAGCCTTCGTGTCCCTCCGTGGCGCCGACTTCGTCCGGTAATTCGCAGTAAAGCGCGCTCGAAATGATCCCTTCAGGATGGATATGTGTCGCATGGCGGTCTCCGCCGCCGCCAAGCCTGACAGACCACGATCCCGAGACGGTCCACCGTGCAGTCCGGTAGCGCAGCAGCGGATGAGTTTCATCGACTGCAGGAAGGCTGGCGCGATACTCTTCCAACGTTGAAAGCACCGCATCGCGCAGCGCCTGAAACTCCGGCTCATGGCGATCGAACAGATTGCCACGGGTCTGCGTTCCGCCTCGCAGCGACTGGCCTATCGGCATGGCGGAGCGATCATGCAATTGCTTCAGCCGGTCTACAGCGGGCGGGAGCACGGTATGCGCGTCATGCAGGTCGACCATGGCGACGAGGCCCCGTTGACCGTGAAGCCAATCTGCGCGTGGATCGTCGGCCATGCGCCACAGAATGCCGCGAATGGCCCATGCGGTGACGCTGAACGGATTATGGGCCAGGGCTCGCTCTATCGCTTTATCTGCACGTCCATGCTCGCCCAGGCGCACGGCGTGCCGCGCTTCTTGCGTCCAGCGCTGCTCGTTATCTGGGCGCATTTCTTGAAAAAGGCTTTCGGCGTGGTCCAACTCGCCCAAAGCCCCAGCATAGGTCGCTTCCATAAGCGTAAAGTGATCGACCTTGGGGAAATGCTTTCGTGCCCGTTCGACGACTTCAAGTGCTTCGGGATAATCCTCGAGACCCGCCAGCAATGTCGCATGCTCGTAAGCAATGTTGGGATCTTGTGGGACCTTTGCCGCGGCCTCCGCATAATGCGCAGTATAATCGGTCTCGCCTACAGCCAGACGCAATTGCGCAAGCAGTTTGAGCGCATCGGTCCATTGCGGAACCTGTTTCACCAGCATTTCGGCTATCTTGCGCGCTTCGTCGGTGCGACCCTCTGCATCGAGCGCTTGCGCTTTACCATACCACTGATAGGCATCGCTGCGGTCCCGGGTAAGATTGGCATCGAAGCGAGCCACAGCATCGGGCTCGCCCCGTTCGAGAGCGACGGTCGCCCGGCCGTGCAGTGCGCGTATACGTTCCGGTTCGAGCGAGAGCGCCTTGTCATACCAATGCGCAGCAGCAGCAAGATCGCCGGAGCCGCGCTCTGCCAAGCCGCGTGTCGAGCAGTAAGCCGGACTGTCCTTTGCCTGATCCTCTATCTTTTTCAGCACCGCTATCGCTTCGCGAAATTGCTTTGCCGTACTCAGCGCGATCGCTTGATCTATCGCGAAGGGGATATTCTCCGGAGCAAGCTGCGCGGCTTGACGGAAATGCTCCACCGCACTCCCGGCGTCTGTCTGGCTCAGATACCATTTGCCGAGCGCGTGATGCAGGCCCGGCTCTTTCGGATGCTTCTCAAGGCCTGCCAGCAATATCGCACGCGCAGCGTCGCGATTGCCGGAGCGCTCAGCCGCCTGCGCCTTCATGAAGATATTGCGCGCTTCCTCGCTCACCGATCGCGCAGCCATCCACTGATTGCATAGCGCCCTTTCGGTGCGAAGGGCGGGACGTAAGTGACCGCGTGATCCTGCGGGACGGCGAAGAGGTTGAGCGTATTGAACTCAGGCTTGAAGCCGACTTCCACATTGCCGGCATCGTCGAAAAAAGTGAGATAACCGCCCCAGTCCGGATGCCAATTATCTATCGTCAGATTGAGCACGTATGCAACGCGCCACCCCTCTGCGACATGGCTGTCATTATGTTTGCCGAGAAAGTGCTGCGCGGCAAAACAGCTGGCATGTCCATCGGCCTTTGCCAGCTCGGCAATTCCGGTGATGTCGCGCATAAAGCCGAGAAATTCTTCGGCATTCAGATGCTCGAGCAGCACTGCGTACGGCCCACCCTCGTCCCACCCTTTTTGCAAGCCTTCCACCATGGAGTAACGCAGCGCGCGATATGCGTAATCGCCCTTGGCCGCTGCCTGATCGGTTTCCCGTCCCATCTCCATGGCCTGCCGCTGGATTGCCTGGTCGCGCAGTTCCGCGGGGCGAAAATTGCGCGGCTTCGCAGTCGATCCTGCTTGCAGCGCGATGCCCCATTCGGTGTGCTTTTCCATGATCTCGCGCAGTTCGCGCGCTGTTTCCTCAGTCAGGAAATCGCGCACTTGCAGACGCTGCTTCTCGGCGAATTCCTTCGCCAGCGCCGCGCGATCAAGATCGGGATTGAGCTCAAACAGCTTCTTCATCGTGGCATGGGCTATAGAAAGCAGAGACGAAGAGTGCCACCCATTACAGCGTGCGCGGAGCTGCTGGGGAAATTGCGCCCAGCCCACGCTACTTCACTTGGCGTTCAGGCCTGCTCTAGCTATAGGCATGGGCATGAGCGTTTCGAAACCCGTCCGCGCTGCAATGGCTGCAGCTGTATCATCCCTCGTTCTGACCGGCTGCGCAGGTGGCAGCGCGAATGAGCCGAATGATCTCGCCTATGTCGCGCGGGACGTGGAATCGCTGTACAATGCGGCAAAGCAGCGCCTCGATCGCGGCGACTTGCAAGTGGCTGCGGCCCTGTTTGACGAAGTGGAGCGCCAGCACCCCTATTCGCCTTGGGCGCGCCGCGCACAGTTGATGAGCGCTTTCAGCTATTACGCCGCGCGCGAATATAACCAGGCGATCCGTTCCGCGGCGAACTTCCTGTCGATCCACCCGGGTAATCGCGATGCGCCCTATGCCTACTACCTCATTGCGCTCAGCTATTACGAGCAAATCAGCGATGTGGAGCGGGATCAGGCCATCACCCGGCAGGCGCTCGCTGCGCTGAACGAAATCGTGCGCCGTTATCCAGACAGCCCATACGCTGCCGATGCGCGGGTCAAGATTGACCTCGTCAATGATCACCTTGCCGGCAAGGAAATGGAAATCGGCCGCTTTTATGAGCGGACCGGCCAATGGCTCGCCGCGCAGCTGCGGTTCCAGAACGTGATCGAGCAGTACCAGACCACCAGCCACGCGCCTGAGGCGCTCTATCGTCTCGTCGAAACCAGCCTTTCGATCGGCGTGCCGGAAGAGGCGCAGCGCTACGCAGCCGTTCTCGGCGCAAACTATCCGGGCAGTGAATGGTATGAGCGCGCCTATGAGCTGATGCAGGAGCACCAGCCTGAACGCGTCGCATCCGGCGGTTAAGCGACTTTCGCTTGCGCGGGTTCTTCGCCGCGCGCTGCAGTAATGATCTCGAGCAATTCGGCTTGATATAGGGGCCGCGTAAGACGCAGTCCGGCACATCCCTTGCGCGACCAGCGAATGATCGCGGGAAAGGAGTGCCCATCGCCCGTGGTCAGCGTGACTTCGTCGTCAATTTCGAATTGCGCATCGCCAAGGTTGCTGACCCGCGCGCCATCCTGCGACAGCTCTATCAGCAAGCACTCAAGTGTTCGCGCGCCGGTTCTTTTCATCTTTGACGGGCTGCGCACAGCAAAGCGCTGGTGAGCCCTGATTGTGAGCACCGCCATGGTGCAATCCCCCTGAAGCGAGAGCCCATACCGTCATAAATTGGTTAAGAATCGCTAAGCGCAGCGGTTTACGACGCGTATTCGAGCTCCGGCCCGTCACTCGACAGGCGCCGGGACGCCAGCCAATCGGTCAGCTCCTGTAGCCGCAAGGCTTCTTCGAAACGCAGTCCCGCAATTGTTGCGCGCGTCCAACGCACACGGGCCGTACGGCTTTTCCCGCAAGGCGTCGTTACGGTGACGATATCGCCGGGCTTATAGGTTTCGCATTCCAGCTGGCTGACGCGGGCGCACTCCTGCGAAATCTCGATCAGCAGGCCAGCGGCCTTGGCTGAGTCTGCCAGCATTTCGGCAGGTTGGAGTTCAATCGGAAGATTGTGTGCGTAGCGCCGATGCGCCCGCGCAAAGAATTGCGCCATTCGTCCCGTCCCATCTCGACCCCCGTCTGTATTTATCCACAAGTTAACGGAGGAATCGATTCGAGTCGAATCGGCATAGTCGGTCGCTGCGCGTTGCGCCGCCCGATGCAGCGTCGTAATGACATGGCAGACACATCATGCTGACCACGCTTTCCATCCGTAATATCGTGCTGATCGACGCGCTCGACCTTGAGTTCGGGCGCGGTCTCGGCGTGCTGACGGGGGAGACGGGCGCGGGTAAATCCATTCTGCTGGATGCGCTGGGGCTGGTGCTGGGCGCGCGGGCGGACAGCGCATTGGTCCGCGGTGGGGAAGAGCAGGCGAGTGTTTCCGCAAGCTTCGAATTTGACGCGATGCCCTCTGCAATCACCGAAGCCCTAGCAGATGCAGAGGTCGAGCTAGAGCCGGGCGAGCCGCTGATCATCCGCCGCCGGTTAAAGGCCGATGGTGGCAGCAAGGCGTGGGTAAACGACCAGCCCGTGGGCGTCGCGCTGCTGCGGCAATTGGCTGGAGCGCTGGTGGAACTGCACGGCCAGCACGATGATCGCGGTCTGGTCAATCCGAAGGGGCACCGCGACTTGCTCGATCGCTATGCCGGAGCGAATGTCGCGAAGGTCGCTGCCGCGTGGAACGCATGGCATACGGCGCGCAAGGCGCTGGAAGTGGCGCAGGCGGATATCGAACAGGCGAGGGCCGATCAGGACCTGCTGCTCGCGCACCTATCCGAACTGACCAATATCGAGCCGGTCGAGGGCGAGGAAGAGCAGCTCGCCGGCGCGCGCTCGGACATGCAGAAGGGGGAGAAGCTGGCGGGCGATCTGGAGGAGCTGCGGCTCGTCTGGGATGGGTCGGAAGCGCCGCTCGCCCGGCTACGCAGCGCGGCGCGCAAGCTTGACCGGATAGCGCCCGAACACCCTCTGCTGGCCGATGCTCTGGCGAGCCTGGACCGCGCGGTGATAGAGGCGGGCGAAGCGGAGGAGAAGCTGGAAGCCGCCGCCGAGGCGCTGACGCATGACCCGCTGGAGCTCGACCGGATCGAAACACGTCTGTTCGAACTGCGCGCGCTCGCCCGCAAGCACGATTGCCAGGTGGACGACCTGCCCGAAGTGATGCGGACCCTGCGCGCAAGGCTCGACGCGATCGAGCAGGGCGATGCCGATCTCGCCGATCTGGAGAAAGCGGAAAAAGCGGCGGGCGAAACCTATCGCAAAGCGGCGGAGGCCCTGCACAATGCACGCGTGAAGGCAGGCGGAAAGCTGGACAAGGCAGTGGCATCAGAGCTCGCGCCGCTCAAACTTGATGCCGCGCGTTTCCAGACTTCGGTTACTGTGCTGCCCGAAGAACGCTGGGGCGCGAGCGGCATGGACGCGGTCGAATTCCTGATCGCAACCAATCCGGGCGCGGACTTCGCGCCGCTCAACAAAATTGCATCGGGCGGCGAGCTCTCGCGGTTCATCCTGGCGCTGAAAGTGGCGCTGGCAGAGCAGGGCGGGGCGGCAACGGTGATCTTCGACGAAATCGACCGCGGCGTCGGCGGCTCGGTGGCGAGCGCGATTGGCGAGAGGCTGGCGCGGCTGGCAAGCGATGGGCAGTTGCTGGCCGTGACCCACTCACCGCAAGTCGCGGCGCGTGGCTCTACGCATTATTTGATCGCGAAGTCGTCGAGCGGGACTGTTACGAAGACGTCCGTTGCACGACTCGATGCTGAAGGTCGGCAGGAGGAAATTGCCCGGATGCTCAGCGGGGCCGAAGTTACTCCCGAAGCGAGAGCACAGGCGGATCGTTTGCTGGAGGGGGTGTGAGCATGCGCTCGCCAGTTTCCCCCTCCTCTTCAGAGGAGGGGGCAGGGGGTGGTGGCACGCAAGGAGATGCCCTTCGAAAGCGTGCCTCCGAAATGCGCCAAAACCAGACCGAACCCGAGAAGCGCCTTTGGTCTGAATTGCGGGGGAAGCGATTGTCAGGATACAAATTTCGCCGCCAGAAAGTGATAGGCAATCGCATGTCGATTTTTTCTGTCCAGCCAAGGCGCTCATCATCGAAGTCGATGGCGATACCCATGATGCTAGCGTCGATAAGCAGCGAGATTCCGATATGAAACGGCGTTACGGGTATCGCACGGTGCGCTTTTCCAATCACGAGGTGATGACAAATATGGAAGGCGTCTTGACGCATTTGCTCGAGAAGCTCCGGCAGTGTGATGACCGCTGGCGCGGTCGCAACCACCCCCTATCCCCCTCCTTTGAAAAGGAGGGGGAAAATGCCTGACATCACCGAAGCCGAAGCCGCCAATGAGCTGATGCGGCTCGCCAAGGCCATCGCCAAGCACAACGCGCTCTACCACGCCGAGGATGCGCCCGAGATTTCGGATGCAGAGTATGATGCGCTGGTGCGGCGCAATGCGGAGTTGGAAGAGCAATTCCCGCATCTGGTGCGTGAGGATTCGCCGTCCAGGCAAGTGGGCGCAGCGGTGGCTGCATCGCCGCTGTCCAAGGTGACGCATGATGTGCGGATGCTCAGCCTCGATAATGCTTTTGACGATGCAGAAGTGGCCGATTTTGCGGCGCGGGTGCGGCGGTTTCTCTCGCTTGGCGAGGATGAGCCGGTGGCTTTCACCGCAGAGGACAAGATCGACGGGCTTTCCTGCTCGCTGCGCTATGAGAACGGCGAACTGGTGCTCGCGGCGACGCGTGGCGACGGGTCGGTGGGCGAAAATGTCACCGCCAATGTCCGTCACATCGCCGATATTCCGGAGCGGTTGGAGGGCGACTCTGCGCCTGAGCTCTTCGAAATTCGCGGAGAGGTTTACATGGCAAAGGCCGATTTTGCCGCGCTCAACGCTGCGCAGGACAAGGCGGGCGGCAAGATCTTCGCCAATCCGCGCAATGCCGCCGCCGGATCGCTGCGCCAGAAGGATGCGAGCGTCACTGCGCAGCGGCCGCTCAGATTCTGGGCGCACGGCTGGGGCGCGCATTCCGAAGTGCCGGGCGAAACGCAGGCCGAAGTGGTGCGCGCTATCGAAAGCTGGGGCGTGCCGGTCAGTCCGCTCTTCACGCGGGTGGAAAGCGTCGAGGCGATGCTCGCCCATTATCGCGAGATCGAAAAAGCGCGGGCCGATCTGCCCTATGATATCGACGGCGTCGTCTACAAGGTGGACCGGCTCGATTACCAGCAGCGGCTCGGCTTCGTGGCGAAGGCTCCGCGTTGGGCGCTGGCGCATAAATTCCCCGCTGAACAGGCGCAGACGACGCTCGAGGCGATCGATATCCAGATCGGGCGAACGGGCAAACTGACGCCCGTCGGACGCTTGAAACCAGTGACGGTAGGCGGTGTGACCGTCACCAATGTCACGCTCCACAATCGCGACGAGATCGCGCGGCTCGGCGTGCGGCCGGGGGACCGGATCGTGGTGCAGCGCGCGGGCGATGTGATCCCGCAAGTGGTCGAGAATTTGACGCGCGACGAGGATCGTCCGGCGTTCGATTTCCCCGATCACTGTCCCGAATGCGGCAGCGAAGCAGCGAGCGAGGAAGGCGAAGTCGATGTCCGCTGCACCGGCGGCCTGATCTGCCCCGCGCAGCGCACCGAGCGGCTCAAGCATTTCGTCAGCCGCGGTGCGCTCGATATCGAGGGGCTGGGCGAGAAGACCATCGACCAGTTCTTCGCGCTCGGTTGGCTGGAAAGCCCCGCCGATATTTTCCGCCTCAAGAACCGCCGGGAGGAGATCCTGGCGCTGGAGGGATGGAAGGATAAGTCTGTCGATAATCTGTTGGCTTCTGTGGAAAGCAAGCGTGAGCCTGATGCGGCCCGCCTGCTGTTCGGCCTCGGCATTCGTCATGTCGGCGCGGTGACGGCGCGCGATTTGCTCAAATATTTTCACGAGCTGCCGTTCTTGCGCGAGACTGCCGAAAAGGCGCGCGCGGGCGACGAGGAAGCGGCCATTGCACTGACCAGCATCGATGGGATCGGCTCAGCCGTGGTCGAGGCGCTGGGCGACTTCTTCCACGAAGAGCATAACGTCACCGTGTGGGAAGACATCCTCTCCGAAGTCTCGCCGCCGCGCTACGAGGTCGAAACACTCGACAGTCCCGTCGCCGGTAAGACGGTTGTGTTCACCGGCAAGCTCGAAACCATGAGCCGCGATGAAGCCAAGGCGCAGGCCGAACGCTTGGGCGCAAAGGCCAGCGGTTCAGTCAGCGCGAAGACCGACCTTCTCGTTGCCGGGCCCGGTGCGGGCAGCAAGCTCAAAAAGGCCGAGGAGCTGGGCATTGAAGTGATTGACGAGGCAGGCTGGGCGGCAATCGTGGCGGCGGCGCCGTAAGCTGCATCGCCTGCCATTTGCTAATCGTTCGGCATGATATGCACTTCGCGCACCGCTGCCGTATCCGGCTGGTTCAGCGCGAAGACCACCGCATTGGCGACATCTTCGGGCTGGATCTTACTCGGCTTGGGCTCGTCGAAGAAGGGCGTATCGACCATTCCGGGCGAAATGACGGTGCAGCGGCCCTGCCACTCGCGCATTTCCTCTGCCAGGTTTCCGGCAAAACCATGCACGAACCATTTGGTCGCTGAGTAGATCGAGCCCTTGAAATGCTCGCGGCCTGCCTTGGAGCCGGTGACGATGAAATGGCCCTTGGTTTTCTTGAGATGCGGCAGGGTGGCGTGCGCGGCGTAAAGCACGGCGAGGATGTTGATGTGGATCATGTCGTGCCATTCATCCGGATCTCCATTCTCGACGCCGGGATGTTCAACACCGGTTCCGGCATTGGCGAAAACGCCATCGAGCGCGCCGAATTTCTCGACCGTGGCGTTCACCGCGTCGGTGAGCTGGTCGCGCTTGGTGACATCGGTGGGAAGGGCAATTGCAGAGTCGCCGATCTCGGCTGCGAGATCATTCAGCTTGTCTTCCGAGCGAGCGAGCAGCGCGACGTTCCAGCCAGCATTTGCCGCAGCGCGCGCGGTGGCGGCGCCGATGCCGGTGGATGCGCCTGTGATGAGGAGGGTCTTGGCCATGGATATTCTCTTTGATTGCGAGTGAATGTTCGCTTCGAGAATGAGTGAGGGCCTGCTGTAGTTCCTACCCTGGCTTACGAACCTTGCGTTGCCGCAGGCGCAGGAATCCATTTCATCACGCCGCCTGCCATCGGGGTCCACAATCCCATCGGAATGCCTGCCTCGGCCAATTGCGCGCCGACCCAAGTATTGCAGGTCATGCCCATCGTGTATTCGCCCAGCGCCTCATAATAGGCATCTTCGGCATAGGTGCCGGTCAGGATTTCGCGCTCGCCCGCAGGTGTTTCCGGCAAATGCGATTCGATCGCGCCGATGAGGCGGGCGTATTGCTCTCGGCTAATGGTGAGCGGGCGGTGATAATCACTGGGGGCAGGGCGCACGTAATGGCTGACGCGCACGAGTGAGTCTCCGCCAACAGTGGCAATGCGCAGGGCCGTTGCCGCCTCAAGATCGCCCCATGTCGGCACGTTGAGGAAAACCTCGCGCTCACCATAGCCGATGGCGAGGTGAGTCGGCGTTCCATAGGGGGTGGGGAGCGAAGCGCTGGGAAAGGTTTCGCGCCAGTCCTTCTGATCGGTGACAACGGGTACGATGATCGAGGTGTGGGTGCCGTTCGTCTCCACCATAATGTCGACGCCGTCCGCAGGCGGGGCCCAATCTGCATTTTGTGGGATCGAGCTGCCCACCCATGCCGCGACCGGATACCCGACCACTACCATGGCCAGCATGGCGAACAGGCCCAATGCGACGCGAAGCGCGTAGCGGCCTAGGTGGAACTGTTCTGCTTTAGCCATAGGATCGACCAGTCCCCTGCCGTCAGCCGGTCATGCAACACGCATCCGGCATCGCGATAGGCCTTGGTTACATCGGCCTCCTGCGTGGTCAACAGGCCGGATAGCAGGATGTCCCCCCCCGGCACGACAGCGCCAGCAAAGTCCTGCGCCATATCGATCAGCGGTGCCGCGAGGATATTGGCGATCAGCAGGTCGAACGGCGCTGCGGATTGCAGTGCGGGATCGTCCATCCCGTCCGCCACCAGCATGGTGAGTGTGCCTTTGCCACTGCCCATCGCGATTCCATTGCCCTCCGCATTGCCGATGACGGCAGGTTCGCAGACCGGATCGATATCGGACGCAGTGGCAATGGTCTCGGGCCAGAGATGCAGCGCCCCGAAGGCGAGCAGGCCTGTCCCGGTGCCGATATCGGCGGTGCTTTGCGGGGAAAGGCCCTGCTGCTCCATCCTGTCGAGCATCACGAGGCAGCCCCATGTGGTCTCATGATGACCGGTGCCAAAGGCTTGAGCAGCGGGAATGCAGAAATTGCGAATGCCTGCCGCATCGCTCGGCGCGTGATCGGGCGTGTGGACATAGAACCGTCCGGCAGTGATCGGTTTCACCCCGCGCTGGCTTTCGGTGACCCAGTCGGTCTCGGGCAGCTCTTCTTCTTCGAGTTCGGGCTGGTTGTCCCCGAATAGCGCAAGCACCGCGCGGCGTTGCCCGGTGCCCGGTGCATCCTCCAGATAGGCATCGAGCCGCCATGTGTCGGGCTCTTCGGGATCTATCTCGAAGCCGGTCAGTACGATATTGGCATCCCAAAACGGATCCTCATCGCGCGCCTCGAGCGCGGCTTCGACACGTTCTTTGGCGGCGACGGCGGAGAGCTTCCAGCTCATGCCAACCTACCGTCATCCCCGCGAAGGCGGGGATCCAGCTTCTTACAGGAGCACCAGATCGTCATAGCGATCCTCCCAATCCGGATTATGCTCTTCGATCAAGCGAATTTTCCAATCCCTTTTCCACTTCTTCATCGCTTTCTCGCGCGCAATCGCATCTTCAATGCTTTCATAAGCTTCGGCGTGAACCAGTATCTTGCAGCCATACTTTGCCGTGAATTTGCCGCCTCTCCCTTCGCGATGTTGCGTGATCCGCTCTGCAAGGTGAGCCGTCACTCCGATATATATCGTCCCGCGATAGCGATTGGCCATGAGATACACCCAGCCTCCAGCCATGTCAGGAAGAGAGCTGGATCCCCGCCTTCGCGGGGATGACGAGTCGAGTGATCATTCGCCGACTTCGCTAGCAAGCCGCGCCTCAAGGTGTTCGAGCCGGTCGGCGGCGTAGGCAGCGCAGTCCATGCCGCTGGTGAGGTCGTCTGCCATCAGTTTCTGACGCATACCGCTCGCCGAAGGGTGCGGGGTGATCAGGATATCGCAATCGAGCGCGGCGAGGCGCGCGATGCCGTTGCGATAGGCCTGCACATATTCGGGGTGATCGGAGAAACGGTAATCGTCTGCGCTGACGGCCGAAAGACTGTCTGCATAAACTATTGTGCGGCACAGATCGCCCTCGCAGCTTTCCCACTGCCAGGTGGTCGCCCCGGGCGTGTGGCCCGGTGTGGCAAAGGACCGAAGCTGCGTGGGCCCGACAGCCATCGCGTCGCCATCATCATGCACAAAATCCACGCGCACAGGGGTGAAAGGTTCATGCATTCCGTGTTGTGGATCGGCGGGATCGGAGTTGCCTGTGCGCATCACCTCAGCCCCTGTGGCGAGCGAGACGAGCGAGGCACCGCTCATTTCTTGCAGATAGGCCATCCCGCCGACATGGTCGAAATGCTCATGGCTGTAGCCAAGCAGCAGGATGTCCTCGGGGTTCACACCGACGCGCCGGATATTGCGCTCCACGACGCGGGCACCCGCTTCGGTGCCGCTATCGAGCAACACATGGCCTTCATCATCGACGATCAGGATTGCCGCTATGCCGCAGGTGCCGACGTAATAGGTGTCTCCGAAAATGCGGAAGGGATTGGCGGGCTTGTCCCACTCGTCCCATTCCTCGCAATCCTCGGCAAAGGTGATCTGCTCGTTCCAGACCCTCTCTTGCTCCTGTGCGGCCATGGGTGTCGCAGCGCAGGCCGCGAGACATAGCGGAGCGGCAAATAGCAGCTTAGCGGACAAAGCTGGCTCCATTCGCATCGATCACAGCACCGGTCATGCTGGCGGGCGCGTCCATTGCGCAGAACACGGCGATGTCGGCGATTTCCTCAGGCTCTGCCACCCGGCCCAGCGGGATGTCGGCGAGCAGGCCTTCACCGCCGCGGCTGTCGAGATAGTCGCCTGCCATGCTGGTGTCGGTAAAGCCGGGACAGATGCAGTAGCTGAGGATATTCTCGCTCGCATAGGCGCGGGCAATGGTCTTGTGCATGGCGACCATGCCGCCCTTAGCCGCTGCATAGTGCCAATGCGCCGGCGAATCGCCGCGATAGGCTGCGCGGCTGGCGATATGGACCATGCGGCCCTTGCTGGCGCGGTCCTGCCAGTGGCGCACGGCAAAGCGGGAGAGCTGCGCGGCGCTGGTGAGGTTGATACGCATCGTATCCTCCCACCTATCCAGCCACTCGATATCGCTCGCATGCATCGGGCTCTGCTCGAACAGACCGGCATTGTTCACCAGCACATCTATCCGCCCGTCGAGCCGATCGAGCGCCTCCTGCCATAGCATCTGCGCGGCGGGTGGATCGGCGAAATCGGCAGCTATCGTGCGGTCATCCAACGCGCGCGTGGCATGGCCGATGACGTTGCAACCGCGCTCTGTCAGCTGGTCCGCAATCGCCTGCCCGATACCGCGGCTGGTGCCTGTGACTAGTATATTGGTCATAGGTGAAGGTCATAGCGGCGCGGCGTTACGGGGGAAAGCCTTAGAAAAAGCGCAGAATACGGCTGAAGGTGCGCTTGTCTCACGCGCATGATCCGCTAAGTGGGTGGCAATGTTCGTAATGACGATTGTGTTGTCCGGGGAATACCATGGCTGAGCGTCCGCTTTCACCGCACCTTTCCATTTGGAAATGGGGCCCGCACATGGCGGTCTCCATTCTCCACCGCGTGACGGGCGATGGCATGGCCCTTGTCGGCCTGTTCACGCTGCTGTGGTGGCTGGGAGCGCTGGCGAGCGGGCCGGAATATTACGCCCAGTTTGCAGACTGGATGGGATCGCCCGTCGGCTACATCATCCTGATCGGCCTCACATGGGCCTTCCTCAACCACGCATCCTCCGGCATCCGCCATTTCGTGCTGGATACAGGTGCCGGGTATGAGCTGGACACCAATCGCAATTTCTCTTGGGTTTCGATGCTGTTGCCGGTCGTGCTGACCGCCGCCATCTGGGCCTTCATCCTGCTGCGCTAGGACTGGATTATGGGTAACGGAACTTCCATCGGCCGCGTGCGCGGCCTCGGCTCGGCCCACGAAGGGCCGCATCACTGGCTGGTGCAGCGCTTCACGGCAGTCGGCAACCTCGTCACTGTGCTGTTTCTCGGCATTTCGCTCTTCATGCTGCCGAACCTCTCTTATGAGACGGTGAGCGGCTGGATCGCAGAGCCGGTGCCTGCCTTCATGGTGGCGCTGCTGATCATCACCACTTTCTGGCACGCACGGCTTGGCCTGCAGGTCCTGATAGAGGACTATGTGCACGAATCCGGCAGCAAGTTCGCCGCCCTTCTCATTCTCAACCTTTTGACTTTCGCAGGTGCAGGCTTCGGCCTGTTCTGCGTGGCGCGCCTTGCCTTTGGCGCAGGAGTAGCCTGATGGCCCGCACCGAAACTTTCGATATCAACGGACGCGCTTACCCGATTATCGATCACACCTATGATGTGGTCGTGGTGGGCGCAGGCGGTTCCGGCCTTCGCGCGACGATGGGTGCTGCCGAGGCGGGCCTGCGCACGGCGAATATCTCCAAGGTGTTTCCGACCCGCAGCCATACCGTCGCAGCACAGGGTGGCATCGCTGCATCGCTGGGCAATAACACGCCCGATCACTGGTCCTGGCACATGTATGACACCGTGAAGGGTGCAGACTGGCTGGGTGACCAGGACGCCATCGAATATCTCGCACGCGAAGCTCCGCAGGCCGTGTATGAGCTTGAGCATGCCGGCGTTCCGTTCTCGCGCAATGAAGACGGCACGATCTACCAGCGCCCCTTCGGCGGCCACATGCAAAACATGGGTGAAGGCCCGCCGGTGCAGCGTACCTGCGCCGCGGCGGACCGTACGGGGCACGCCATGCTCCACGCGCTCTATCAGCAGAGCCTGAAGTATAGCGCCGATTTCTACATCGAATATTTCGCCATTGATCTCATCATGACGGGTGAAGGCGCAGATCGCCGCTGTGTCGGCGTGATCGCCATGTGCATGGACGATGGCACGATCCACCGCTTCCGCTCGCACGGCGTCGTGCTGGCGACGGGCGGCTATGGTCGCTGCTACTTCACCGCCACTTCCGCGCACACCTGCACGGGCGATGGCGGCGGCATGGTGCTGCGCGCCGGTCTGCCGCTGCAGGACATGGAATTCGTGCAGTTCCACCCGACCGGCATCTACGGCGCGGGCGTGCTTATTACCGAAGGCGCACGCGGCGAGGGCGGTTATCTCACCAACTCCGAAGGCGAGCGTTTCATGGAACGCTATGCACCCTCGGCAAAGGATCTCGCATCGCGCGACGTCGTCTCCCGCTCCATGGCGCTGGAAATGCGCGAAGGGCGTGGGCAGGGCGAAAATGGCGATCACATCCATCTGCATCTCGACCACATCGATCCCGCCGTTCTGGCAGAGCGCCTTCCGGGCATTACCGAAAGCGGCAAGATTTTCGCAGGGGTCGACCTGACTCGCCAGCCGCTGCCGGTGACGCCGACGGTGCATTACAATATGGGCGGCATCCCCTGTAACTATCACGGCGAAGTCGTGACTATCGGGCCGGACGGCAATCCCGATCACGTGGTCCCCGGCCTGTTCGCCGTGGGGGAAGCAGCCTGTGTGTCCGTCCATGGCGCAAACCGCCTTGGCTCGAACTCGCTAATCGACCTCGTGGTGTTCGGCCGCGCGACGGGCTTCCGCCTGAAGGAACTGATCACGCCGGATCAGAGTCATGACGAGCTTCCCGCCGACAGCGCCGACATGGCACTGACGCGCCTCGATCACTTCCGCCACGCCGATGGTAGCTCCAACACCTCCGAAATCCGCAAGGAAATGCAGCAGACGATGCAGGCCCACGCCGCCGTGTTCCGCGACAGCGAGTTGATGGCTGAAGGCGTGAAGAAGCTGACCGCGACGAACAAGCGACTTGAGGACGTGAAGGTCCACGACCGCTCGCTCATCTGGAACAGCGATCTTATCGAAACGCTCGAGCTCGACAATCTGATGGCGCAGGCCTGTGTCACCATGTCGTCGGCAGAAAACCGCAAGGAAAGCCGCGGCGCCCACGCGCATGAAGACTTCCCGGACCGGAACGATGCCGAGTGGATGAAGCACACCGCAGCCTGGTTCGAAGGCTGGGGCGGCAAGGGCGGCGATGTCAAAATCGACTACCGCCCGGTCCACGAATACACGCTGACCGACGACGCGGAGTATATCGAGCCGAAGAAGCGGGTTTATTGATGGATGATTTTTCGCTTGGTCGGCTCGAGCGCGTTGAATTGCGCGACATTTGGGCGACCGAAGCGGTGGACTTCACTCCTTGGTTGGCCGGAGACGATAATCTCCGGCTGCTCGGCGATACTCTCGGCATAGATCTGGAGCTTGAGGCGCAGGAGAAAGCTGTAGGCCCATTCAGGGCTGACATCCTCTGTAAGGATTTAGGATCGGACAATTGGGTCCTTATTGAAAATCAGCTCGAACGGACTGACCATCTGCATCTCGGTCAATTGCTCACATACGCTTCAGGACTAGAGGCTGTAACGATCGTTTGGGTTGCAGCTAGATTTACCGAGGAGCACCGATCCACCCTCGATTGGCTTAACAAGATTACGAACGAGACCTTCCGCTTTTTTGGATTAGAGGTAGAGCTATGGAAAATTGGGGATTCCCCGGCAGCGCCTAAATTCAACATCGTTTCGAAACCAAACAACTGGTCTCGATCAGTCGCAAAAGCGGCGCGCGAGATAGACGATTCAGCTTTATCTGACGTAAGGCTCCTACAGGTAAATTACTGGACTGATCTGCATAGCGTGCTTGACCAACTTAGCGGGCCGGTCAGCGGTGCGAGGAAACCGCAGGCACAATCTTGGATGAACTATGCAATCGGGAGAGCCGGATTCAGTCTAGCGGCTGCCATGAAACGTTGGCGAAGCCGAGTTCAGGTTGAGCTCTATATCTCATGTACGGAGGCTAAACCCTTTTTCTATCTTTTAAGGGAGCAGCGCGAGTCAATCGAGGCCGATCTCGGGTATCAGTTGGAGTGGGAGGAGCTACCTGATGGGCAGGACAGCCGGATCTTCGTAGCCCTTGACGAAGTAGATCCAGACGAACGAGAGCATTGGCCAGTTCAACATGAATGGCTAGCTAAGAAGCTGAACGAGCTGCATTCGGTGTTTTCGAAGCGGGTCCGTGATCTCAAGTCAGGAGATTGGGTTGACCATGAAGATCGTTAGTAGGATAATTGCGCTCTTCGCCGCGCTTTCGCTCACCTTCACCACGCCAGCCATGGCGCAATTCTCGCCTGCCGAGGAGGCGATTACC
Organism: Aurantiacibacter sediminis; assembly: GCF_016019885.1. Lineage (GTDB taxonomy): Bacteria > Pseudomonadota > Alphaproteobacteria > Sphingomonadales > Sphingomonadaceae > Alteraurantiacibacter > Alteraurantiacibacter sediminis. Next base: position 380,015 of record NZ_JAEANY010000002.1, read on the forward strand.
GAAAGTGTGGTCGAGCATCACGAGGCCGACATCGCCCTGCTCGAGCGGATCGTGAATATCAATTCGGGCACCTATAATCTCGAAGGCGTGCGTGCGGTTGCCGATGTGCTTGCGCCGGAATTCGAGGCGCTGGGGTTCGATGTCGAATGGATCGATCAATCTGAAGCGAACAGGGCCGGGCATCTGATCGCGCGGCGGACCGGAGAGCCCGACAATCCCAATATCCTGATGATCGGCCATCTCGACACCGTGTTCGAGCCTGAGAGCCCGTTCCAGACATTTAGCCGCAATGGCGACATCGCTATCGGACCCGGGGTCACCGACAATAAGGGAGGCATCATCGTCATCCTGTCCGCGCTGCGCGCGATGGAAGCGGCGGGGACGCTGGACGCTGCCAATATCACCGTGGCGCTGACTGGCGATGAAGAGGATGCGGGCGAGCCGCTCGAAATCTCTCGCGCCGACCTTTATGCGCTGGGCGAATGGGCCGATATCGCGCTCGGCTTCGAAGGTCTCTCCGTCATCGATGGCCGGGATTATGGCGTCGTGGCGCGGCGCAGTTCGAACAGCTGGCAGCTTGAAACGACCGGCCAGTCCGGCCATTCCAGCGGCATCTTTCGCGAAAGCGTCGGCTATGGCGCGATTTACGAGATGACACGAATTCTCGATGCATTTCGGGTTCAACTGCCGGAGGAAAACCTCACCTACAATGTCGGCTTCATGGCGGGCGGCACGCCTGCGGTGATGGGGGATGACCTGCTCTCAGCCAGCACCAGCGGCAAGACCAATATTATCCCTTCCACCGCCGTAGCGCGCGGCGATATCCGCACGCTGTCGGTGGAGCAATTCGACCGCACCGTCGCCGCCATGCAGGCGATCGTCGATGATAACCTGCCGGGGACGGATGCGACGATCACTTTCGACACCGGCTATCCGGCGATGGCGCCCACAGATGGCAACCGTGCGCTTCTCGCGGAGCTCAATGAGATCAATGCCGATCTGGGGCTCGAGCCTATGGAAGAATTCCCGCCCTCGCGCCGCGGTGCTGCCGATATAAGCTTCGTCGCTCCTCTTGTGGACCAGGCGCTCGCCGCCATGGGTCCGAATGGCTCGGGCAGTCATGCCGAAGGTGAAAGCGTCGATCTGGGCAGCATTATCCGGCAGGCGCAGCGCGCGGCGATACTGATGTCGCGGCTTTCGGAAGGTCCAGGAAGACCATAATTCCTGCAGACTTTCCGACTCTGTCCATAGCTGAAATAGGGCATCTGATTGCGCAAGGACTTGCGGATTGAGGGCGAACTCCATAGTCCCGCCAAAAGAGGGCGTTTCGTGCCTGATCAAGAGGTTTATTCTGTGCGTATCATTCGAAATTCCGCCGTCGTTTCTGCTGCCGCTTTGCTGGCAGCCTGTGGCACTCCTGCTCCTGTAGGCGGCGCGCCCGGCGTTTCGGTGGCGCAGTCTACAGCCATGCCGATCCCCGAATTCGCCGACGTTGTGGTAGACGCGCAGACCCAGCTTATCCGCCCGCTGGACGTGATACAGGTCGATGTTTTCGGCGTGGCCGATCTCAGCCGAGAAGTTCAGGTCGGCTCCGACGGTACGATCGACTTCCCATTGATCGGCTCGGTCGAGGCGATGGGCCGCACGCCGCAGCAACTGTCCTTCGCGATTGAGCAGCGCCTGAGCGACAGCTTCGTCCGCGATCCCGATGTCACGTCGCGTATCATCGATCGCGCGACGACCTTGTTTACAGTGGGCGGTGAAGTGACCCGTCCGGGGCGTTTCCCGATCGAGGGACCGATCACCTTGATGGAAGCGGTTGCGATCGGCGGCGGCGTCGATGAATTCGCTGATGAGGAAGAAGTGCTGATTTTCCGCACCGTGGGCGATGAGCGTTATATCGGTGTCTACAACCTGGAAGGCATCCAACGCGGCAATTATGCCGATCCGCTGGTTTATCCGAGCGATATCGTGATGGTCGGCGATTCGCCGGGTCTGCGCCGACTGCAGCGCATCCTGGAAGTGACTGCCGCTGTCACATCTCCGCTGATTCTGGTCGAGCGCGTCTTGCGCTAAAATTTACGTGAGCGGTGACACGCAGAAGCAGGGAAGCTAATTTTCCTGTGCTTACTCTGCGCGCCGAGCGTCGACAATAACCACGGGCTCGGCCAGCATCTGCCCCTGCATCCAGCCTTCACCGGCTTCCGGATCGACGGGGCGGGCGTGGATCGCCTCGACCACGTCCATGCCGTTCACGACATAACCGAACACCGCATAGCCGTTGCGCCAGACCGGGTTCTCCGCATCGGGATCGGCATCGAGGCCAGACTGATCGCCCAGCATGATCGAAAAATCGCCATTCGCCGTGCCGGGCTCACCCATCGCCATGCTCAGCGCGCCGCGCGTGTGGGAAAGCCCGGTTTCGTTCGTTGGTTCATGCTCTATGCCCGGCAGGACGCGATCCGGATCCCACTGCGTGCCGCCCTGGATCAGGCCGTTGGGCTGCTCACCCCAGTCGAGTGACATGGCGCGGTAGAAAACCGTTCCATCGAGACGATCTTCATCGACATAACGCAGGAAATTGGCCGCCGTGATCGGGGCGCGCTCGATCTCCAGCGCGATCGTGATGTCGCCGAGGGTGGTTTCGAGCACTACCTCGGTTGTCGCGAATTCCGCTTCTGCTTCCGCATCCTGCGCGGAAACGGGAAGAGACAGTGCAGATGCGGTAACAAGAGCGGCCAACGAGAATTGCTTGAACATGCAAACAGTTGAGCCGGAGATCACGCCGAAGTCCAGCCTTAAGCGCGCAATCCGCCAGCCGCGGCGGAAAACCCACTCATCACCAACGCAGCAGACGCGGTCCGGAAAACCAGCCGATCGCCGCCATGGCGAATATCGGCAGGCAGTAGAAGACCGCCATGTAGCCCATGCCGATTTCCGGACAGAAAGGCGCGTAAGCCGTCATGGCGACTGCGCCGCCAAACAGGCCCGCGACAAGCCCCGCTCGGTTCAGATGTGTAGGCGCAAGCGTGCGCATGGCGAGTATGGCTCCGGCAAAAGCGATAGGGCTCATCACAGCCATGGCAGTAAGGCAGTTTGCCCAGGTTTCTCCGGCAACCAGCAGCCCTGATATAGCCATTTCGAAAATCAGCAGAGCTGCGACTGGAATGAATGGCAGGGCGAGCGCAGCCACAGCCCAGCGCGACCGCCGGCCCGGTTTGCCGAGGATCCACAAGGCCGGAACGCACAGCAGCAAGAGCGCGATGGAAAAGCCCCATTTCACCAACATTGGTCCCCAGCCGTAGAGATCGACGCTGAGGAAAGGTTCGCTGAAGACCAGCGCGACGCCCATCCCGCACAGCGCCATGATGGCGATCACCGGCAGGGCGAATGGCACGACGGGACTGCCCACAGGGCGCGCAGGATCTTGTGCCAATTGATCGATCAGGGATTGGGTGTCAGTCATTTTCGCGTTCTTCTACAATATCTTTCAGGCGGTTCATGCCGCGATGGACACGCAGTTTCATGGCCGATGTGCCGATACCGATGCGCTCTGCCGCCTCCTTGTTCGTCATCCCCTCGATATGGGTCATACGGATGGCCTCCGCCTGCGCCTCGGGCAATTCATCAAGCAATGATGCCACGTCGACATCGGCAAAATTGTCCGCGTCCACGGCCATGTCCGCTTCATCATCCAGCACCATCTTGCTGCGTCCGCGTTTGCGCCAGTGATCCACCAGCTTGTAATTCGCGATCGCATACATCCAGGGCCCCACCGGCCGACCGGGGTCGAGCGTATGGCGCTTTTGGTGCAAGGCGATCAGGCATTCCTGCAAAACATCTTCCAGTTCACTGTCACTACCGATCTTGCGCGCGAGCATCGCACGAACGCGGCCAGACGCTTCGGCAAGAAATTGCCGATAAGCACCCTGATCGCCTCCACGCGCCGCCTGCATCAGGCTGTCGAGCGCATCGGCAGTATTGAGCTTCTGGCCTGCATTTCGTTGCATCGTGGGAAACGGTTACATGAAAATTGAAGAAATTCGATAGAAAGACATCGTTGCTTGCACAGATGCTTGCGCGTGAGCCGCAGGATGGTTGCATTCACTCGGCATTCAGATTACAAGTGTAATCGATAGCGATAACAGATGTCGCCAAGGGAGAGTGACGTGACGTCCAAGAGTGATTCCAATTCCGGAGTGGAGCGCATCAGCGATGCTGAACACGCGGTGATGGAAGTGCTTTGGAGCGACAGCCCACTGTCCGCGGCCGATGTCTGCGATGTGGTTTGCAAGGAACGCGGCTGGTCGATCCCGACAGTCAAAACGCTGCTGTCACGCTTGGTTACGAAGGGCGCGCTGGACACCACGCCCGACGGTCGCCGCTATCTCTACACCCCTTTGATCGAACGCTCTGCCTATGTCGGCACGGAGAGCAAACGTCTTGTCGAACGCCTGTTCGGCGGCCGCGCTGCGCCGCTGTTTGCGCATCTTGCGGAAAGTGAAGCTTTGAGCGCGGATGACATCGCCGAAATCGAACGCCTGCTTCAGGAAATGAAAAAATGAGCTTGCTTGGGGGAGCTGCCATGTCGGACTGGATGGTCGATACATTTATCTACACTGCGCTGCTGATCGGCTTCGTGCTGCTGATCCGCCGTCCGGTGATGCGGCAGTTTGGCCCGCAAGTGGCCTATGCGCTTTGGGCATTGCCACTTCTCCGCTTTCTTATGCCGCCGATCGTACTTCCCGCCTGGATGGCGCCTGCTCCGGAGCCTGTGGCTGCTGCTGAGCCGGCTGCCACCGGTTCTGGGAATATCATGTTCATTCTGCCGGAAGGCGCGACAGATCATGCTGTTGAGACCCTCTCCGCGGATGCCTCGGTAGCGCCGATCGAGACCAGCGGCTTTGCCGGCACGGATCTGCTGCTGCCGATCTGGATCATCGGCGCAGTGATCTTCCTCGGCTGGCGTATCCGGGAATATCGACGCATGCGGCGTGACTTGCTGGCAGACGCGCGTCCGATGGGCGAATCGGGCGATATCCGTCTTGTGGAAACGCCCGCTGTCTCGGCCCCCGTTGCCTTCGGTGTGCGCGACAAGGTGGTTGCACTGCCCGTCGATTTTATGACGCTGCTCGATGTGAATGCTCGCGACATGGCGATTGCCCATGAGCTGGAGCACCATCGCGGCCACGATCTTCTCGCCAATATTGCGGCCCAGCCGCTATTGGCCTTGCACTGGTTCAATCCGCTCGCCTGGTGGGGCTGGCGAGCGATGCGCAGGGATCAGGAGGTAGCGTGCGACGCGCGCGTTGTCGCCGGCCGCGCGCAGTCGGAAAGAGCTGCCTATGCCGAAGTGATTGCGGGCTTTGCCGCCGGTGAACACCTCGCTCTGGCCGCTCCCATGGCCTGTCCCGTGTTGGGTGAGAAGAGCATCGTCCACCGTTTAAGGAGCCTCACCATGTCCGACATTTCCAGCAGCCGTCGCAAAATCGGCATTGCTGCGATCACTACAACCGCGCTGGCGCTGCCACTCACGGCCTCTATCAGCTACGCCGCGCCTGACGAGAACCCGCAGGACCGTGAAACCATCGAGACGATTGATCCCGACATCGATCAGCAGACCTACTCGGAGGAGGACACAGTCGTCTGGGTGGATGAGGATCAGGATCTCGAAGTCGAGGTAGATGAGGACGGTCAGCGTCATGTCATCGTGCGACGCATCACCGAACCTGATGGCGAGGAGCGTATCGTGCGCCGGGTCATCCGCGTTGGCGAAGGCCAGGAATGGGATGAGGAAGAGCTCGCCGAAGTCATGGCCGAAGTCGAAGCCGAAATGGCTGAACTGGACGTGGAGCTCGCCGAACTCGACGTAGAGATTGCCGAACATGTCGAAATGGCCATGGCCTATGCTGCCGAAGCGCGCGAAATGGCTGGCGGCGTGGTCATCGTGCGCGAAGGCAATGGTCGCAGTTTCAATTTGAGCTGCGACGGCAGTGAACCGGTGGTCGAGCGCGAACTTGGCGATGGGCGCACGGCAATCATGATCTGCAGGTCGCAGGTCCGCGCCATTGCGTTTGAAGGCCTCGAAGAAGCGATCGATGAAATCGCCAATAATCCCGATATCCCGGCCGAAATGCGCACCCGCATCATGCGTCAGCTCGAATCCGCGATTGCCCGTATGCGGGAGCAACAGGCCTCACTGGCTCCGTCGGCGCGGCCAATCGCCAAGCCTATGCGTGCAGTAGCCTACCCAGCGCCCCGCGCCAGCAATGGTGTCAGCGCTGCGGCTGCAACGGTCCGTCCCATTTCAATGGTCAGCCCAATTACGGGTGAGGCTCTCATCGCCCCGCATGATGAGGACTGCGAGCATCCGGCTACGGCTTAAGGCTAGCCAAAGCTTGAGGGCAGTACCCCAATTCTGCCCATACGAAAGGGGCGCGTGTTCTAGTCCACCACGCGCCCCTTTTTGTATCTCTAAGGTATCTCGAACGCCATTAATTCGGCGAGAAATAGCGATTGTCACAGGCGATGTCATCGCCGGTGCGAATGCCGAGTTCGAGCGCTTCCATACGCTGCTGGCTGGTGCCGTGGGTGAAGCTTTCTTGGCTCACCCGACCACCGGTCAGGCGATCGTCACCAATCGCAGCTGCGGCTTGCATGCCTTCCTCGAAATCACCGGACTCGATCAGATTGCGATTGCGACCGGCCCAAACGCCAGCGTAGCAGTCGGCATGCAACTCCAGCAGCACGCTCAGCTGGTTCGCACGGCTCGGATTGGCCTGCTGCGCGCTGCGGATCTGGCCGGACAGGCCCATCACCGTCTGCAAATGGTGCGCATATTCGTGGGCGACCACATACAATCGCGCGAAATCCCCGCCATTGCCGGACATGCGAGCAAGCTGATCGTAAAAGCCAACATCGATGTATATGGTTTCGTCAGCCGGGCAGTAAAAGGGGCCCATGCCGACATTCCCCGTTCCGCAGCCGGTGCGGAATTGTTGTGCGGTCGCGAATTCGAGGCGTGGCTGGCGAAACTGGTCGCCATATCCCTGTTCGTCGAAGACGTTTTCCCATGTCTCGTTGAGAGACGTAAGGGCAGAGCAAGTCTCGTTGGCGTATTGGTTGGAAGAGCAAATGGCCTGTTCGTCATCGCTTGCGGTGACCTCTTGTCCGCCTCCGCTACCGCCCATCTGGCCAATCATCTGCGCCGGGTCGGCTCCGAAGACGAATACACCGATCAGCACGACGATGATGCCGCCGCAGCCGAGCGACTTGCCCCCAAGGCCGCCGCCGGTGGTACCGACGTTGATCTTACCTACGTCGAACGGATTGAGCCTCATACTTCCCTCTTTTCCCACCATGCTGAAATTATTGTTTGGACGCGCGGTAGCACAGCATTAGGACACGTCACGAATTCAAACTTCTGGAGACCCAAATGTTCCTAAAAGGCAAGCGTGCACTCGTCACCGGTTCCACTTCGGGCATCGGCCTCGCCATCGCTCGCGAGCTATCGGCTGAAGGGGCGGAAGTGACGCTGAATGGCTTTGGCGATGCAGACGAGATTGCGAAGCTGTGTGACGAATTGGGTGCGACGCATTCAGGCGCGAACCTGCTGAAATCCGACGAGATCGAAACGATGATGGCTGAGGCAGGGCCGCTCGATATCCTCGTCAACAATGCCGGGATGCAGCACGTATCGCCGGTGGAAGACTTCCCGGTCGATCGTTTCGAGATGATAATCGCGCTCAACCTCACAGCTGTGTTCCACACCACGCGGCTCGCAGTGCCGGGCATGAAGGAAAATGGCTGGGGCCGCATCATCAACACAGCCAGCGCGCACTCCAAGACGGCGAGCCCGTTCAAGAGCGCCTACAACGCCAGCAAGCATGGCGTGGACGGCTTTACGAAAACCATCGCGCTCGAACTCGCCCAGACCGGTGTCACCGCCAATTGCATCAGCCCCGGCTATGTCTGGACTCCGCTGATCGAGGGACAGATTCCAGACACGATGAAGGCGCGCGGCCTCACTGAAGAGGAAGTCATCAATGACGTTCTTCTCGCCAAGCAGCCGACCAAGAAGTTCGTCCAGGTCGATGAAGTGGGCGCGCTCGCCGCGTTCCTTTGCCGCGAGGAAATGGGCAATGTCACCGGCGCAAACTGGAGCATCGACGGCGGTTGGACGGCGGAGTAGCTTTAATCGCACCGTCATCCCAGCGAAAGCTGGGATCTCTCCGCATCAACCCGAGGCGAATACATGGGCGGTTGGGTCTATATCATGACCAACAAGCGCGATGGTGTGCTCTACATCGGCGTGACAGCAGACCTTGCAGCTAGAGTCTACCAACACAAAACAGGGCAAGGCTCTGCATTCTGTCGCCGATATGGGCTGGATCGACTCGTCCACGTTGAAGCCCATTCTGATATCTCAGAAGCGATCCAAAGAGAGAAAGCCATGAAGGCCTGGAAACGGGCGTGGAAAATCGAGTTGATCGAGACGATCAATCCTGATTGGGACGATCTTTCCGGGCAGCATTTGTAATCCACAGATCCCAGCTTTCGCTGGGATGACGGGAGCGGACGAAAGCGCCGCAACGCTTTATCTCTCACCAAACACTCTTGGCGAATCACCCCCTTTTGTGACAGAGGGCCGGATGGCTCACACAACTGACATTCGTACCGGTCTCACTTTCGACGATGTGCTCCTCCAGCCCGCCGAAAGCGACATCCTGCCGTCGCAGGCTTCCACCAAAACCCAGCTGACCAAAGGCATTGCGCTCAACATCCCCGTGCTCAGCGCGGCGATGGATACGGTGACGGAGGCCGAGATGGCCATCGTAATGGCGCAGATGGGCGGCATGGGTGTGCTGCACCGCAATCTCACCATTGAAGAACAATGCGCGGCTGTGCGTCGGGTGAAGCGCTTTGAAAGCGGCATGGTGGTGAACCCGATCACGATCACGCCCGATGCGACGCTGGGCGATGCACAGGCGCTGATGGACCAGCACAATATCTCCGGCATTCCAGTGACCGCGCCCGATGGCAAGCTGGTCGGCATCCTCACCAATCGCGATGTGCGCTTTGCCGACAATCCGCGCCAGCCGGTGAAGGAACTGATGACGAGCGAAAATCTCGCTACCGTGTCCGAAGGGGTCAGCAGCGCCGAAGCGCAGCGGATCCTGCACCAGCGCCGGATCGAGAAGCTGCTGGTCGTCGACAGCGATAATCGCTGTGTCGGCCTGATCACGGTAAAGGACATCGAAAAAGCTGTCCTCAACCCCGATGCGACCAAGGATGCGGGCGGCCGCCTGCGCGTTGCTGCCGCATCGACAGTGGGAGACAAGGGCTTTGAGCGGACCGAGGCGCTGGTCGAGGCTGAATGCGATGTCATCATCATCGATACCGCGCACGGTCATAACAAGGCGGTGGGCGAGGCGGTAAAGCGCGCCAAGGCTCTGTCCGACACGGTGCAGATCGTGGCAGGCAACGTCGCCACGGCAGATGCGACCAAGGCTCTGGTCGATGCAGGCGCCGATGCAGTGAAAGTAGGGATCGGTCCGGGCTCAATCTGCACGACGCGCATTGTTGCCGGTGTCGGCGTGCCGCAGCTGACCGCAATCATGGATGCAGCCAGTGCGGCTGGCGATGTTCCGATTATTGCCGATGGCGGCCTGCGCACCTCCGGCGATGCGGCAAAGGCGCTGGCGGCCGGTGCATCCTCCGTCATGGCCGGATCCCTGCTGGCTGGCACCGAAGAGGCTCCCGGCGAGACATTCCTCTATCAGGGGCGCGCCTATAAGGCCTATCGCGGCATGGGCAGTGTCGGCGCGATGGCGCGCGGCTCGGCAGACCGCTATTTCCAGCAGGACATCAAGGATTCGATGAAGCTGGTGCCCGAAGGGATTGAGGGGCAAGTGCCGTTCAAAGGTCCGGCGCGCGATATCGTCCACCAGCTGGTCGGCGGCGTAAAGGCAGCCATGGGCTACACCGGCAGCGCAACGATCAAGGACCTGCAAGAGCGCGGCCAGTTCATCCGCATCACCAATGCCGGCCTCAGCGAGAGCCACGTGCATGATGTCGCGATCACCCGCGAAGCTCCGAATTACCCGACGCGCTAGGAGCTGACCATGATCGAAGTCATACCCATGATGCTATTCATCCTTGGATGGCATCCTGATCAGCCTGGCCAGATTGACCTGCAGCGCCCTGAAATCATTTTTCTCTCGCTGGAAGAGTGTGAGGCCGAAGGTGCCCGCATGGCCGCCCGGATGACGGAAGCTGCGCGGGGGCAAAGCGATGTGCGCTATGAGCATCGGTGCATGGCGCTTCCGCAAGAAGAAGAATTCGAAACCGCTTTCGAGCAACTCGACCGAAGCGGGCGATGACCCCCGCAGCACGCATTCAGGCGTCGATCGAGGTTCTTGACCGCATCATCGAAGCAGCGCGCCATCAGGGGCCGCCAGCAGACCGGCTTATCGCGCAATGGTTCAAGGATCATCGCTTCGCCGGATCGAAGGACAAGCGCGCCATTCGCGAGCATGTCTACGACGCCATTCGCGCTTGCGGCCCCGTGCCGCAGAGCGGACGGGCTGCCATGCTGGGCCTGGCTGAAGACAATGCGGAGCTGAAGGCGCTTTTCGATGGCTCGAACTATGGCCCCGCCGCGATCCAGCCAGACGAAACCGTGGCGGACGATGGCATTGCGCCCGATTGGCTCGAGGATCGGCTGATCGCATCCGGCGTTTCGCAGGAAGAAGCCGAAAGCCTGCTCACCCGCGCACCGCTCGATACGCGTATTAACAGGCTCAAGGTCGATGGAGCATTAGGCGATTTGCCGGAGGCGGGAGGGCCGATCGAGGGCCTCGATGCGCTGCGCTTTCCCATGGGTACGCGGGTCGAAGACTGGGACGCTTACGCACTGGGCCTTATCGAAGTGCAGGACGCGGGCAGTCAGACTGCGTGCCTTGCCGTCGGCGCTGCTCCGGGCGACACCGTAGTGGATTTGTGTGCCGGGGGAGGTGGCAAGACGCTCGCTCTCGCCGCAGCGATGCAAAATTCCGGGACGCTGATCGCCGCCGATACGGACAAGCGTCGCCTCAGCCAGCTGGCTCCACGTGCAGAGCGGGCGGGGGCTGCGATTGCCGAGACAATCTTGCTCGATCCGGGCAAGGAGGGCGAGGCTCTCAGCGCTTGGAAAGGCAAGGCAGACCACGTGCTGATCGATGCGCCATGCTCGGGCACAGGCACGTGGCGCCGCAATCCCGAAGCGCGCTGGCGGCTGACGCCCGATAGTCTGGATCGCCTAACCCAATTGCAGGCGCGCCTGCTGCGGCTGGGCGCGTCTCTGGTCAAACCGGGCGGACATCTCACCTACGTCACCTGTTCGCTGCTCGATGAAGAAGGCAAGGCGCAGATCGCGCAGTTCCTCGACAGCGAAACAGGCTGGAATGCCGCCACGCCGGAGCTTCCCTTCGGCAGGCCACACGGGCACGGTATCCGGCTCGTGCCGCACCATGACGGGACGGACGGATTTTTCATCGCACGTATAGGTAAAGCGTGTTAGCTCTCTGACAAATGGCAGACACACAACCCGCCACATTCAAGGAGACCATAATGCGTTTCGCACCCGCCGCCGCCGCTCTTTCGCTATTTGTTGCCGTGAGCGCCAGTGTGGGCAGTGCAAGCGTTTATGACCCCGATCCGCGCGCAGAAGCGCTTGTTGCGGAAGGTGAGGCGCTGCTTGCCGCAGGCGATACGCAAGGCGCGATTGACGCCTATGAAGCCGCGCTCGCCGTCGATCCGGGCTACACCGAAGTCTATCTGGAGCTAGCCGAAGCCGCGCGGGCAGAGGGCCTGCAAGGCAAGGCTATCGGCTATTACCGCGAGGCGCAGGAGCGCGATCCGGAAAACCTAGCCGCAATTGCAGGCGAGGGGGAAGCATTGGTTGAAAAGGGCGCAATGTCCGCCGCCGCCGAAAATCTCGCCGAATTGCAGAGCCTGTGCGGCGATGGCTGCACCGAAACAATGCAACTTGCGGCATTCATTGATCGCGGCCCTCCGGTGATGACAGCAGAAGTGGTCGCTCCGGATGATGGTGTGGCGCAGAATTAAGATCACGTCATCCCAGCGAAAGCTGGGATCCGTTCGACCTCTAGGCGAAATTCCACCAGATCCCAGCTTTCGCTGGGATGACGGCGCTAGTCGATATGTGGCTTAAAATCCGCCACCACGGCCTCGTAAACATCGCGTTTAAACGGCACAATCAGCTCCGGTAGCAGGTCGGGATCGACCCATTTCCACTCGCAGAATTCGGGGTGCTTGTGCGCCTCAAGGTCGATGTCTGAATCATCGCCGGTAAAGCGCACCAGGAACCAAGCCTGCCGTTGGCCGACATATTTACCGCCCCACAGCTTGCCGTGTAGTTCGGGGGGCAGATCGTAATAGAGCTCGTCATCCATCTGGTGGACCACTTCGAGATGGCGCGGTTCGACGCCCGTTTCCTCGCCCAATTCGCGCAGCATGGCTTCGCGCAAGTCTTCGCCATCATCGACGCCGCCCTGCGGCATTTGCCACCAGTCGCCTTCCTTGTTGTCGATCCTCTTGCCGACGAAAGCTTCACCTTGTCCGTTGATCATCATCGTGCCGACGCACGGGCGGTATTGGCTGCGGTCTGGTTTGCTCATGCGGGCGATGTAGCGACAGCGGGGGACGGGTAAAAGGTGCCTATTGCGAAGCAGACAGAAAATCTTGATTGTTTCCGGCGCGCGCAGAACCTAGGTGCCAGCCCCAAGAGTTAAGGCGCCAGCATAAGGCGCGGCAGGAAGAATTTATATGGCAAGCCAAGCGACCGAGGTCCGGTCAGATCTATCGCAACAGGATGCAGTCGTCGTGCGCTTCGCTGGAGACAGCGGAGACGGGATGCAGCTGACGGGCGGGCAATTCACGCTCTCCACCGCGCTTGCCGGCAATGACCTTGCGACATTCCCCGATTTCCCCGCCGAAATCCGCGCGCCGCAGGGCACGCTGTTCGGCGTTTCGGCTTTCCAAATCAATTTCGGCGCGCGCGAAGTGAACACGGCGGGCGATGCGCCGGATGTACTGGTCGCGATGAACCCGGCGGCGCTGAAGGTGAACCTGCCTTCGCTGAAGCCCGGCGGTCTTGTGATCATCGACACGGGCGAATTCACCAAGCGCAATCTCGACAAAGCGAAATACGATGTAAATCCGCTGGAGGATGACACGCTCGCCAAGTTCGACACGCTGAAGCTCGACATCTCGGCGATGACGGTGGAGGCGGTCAAGCCGTTCGGCCTTGGCAATAAGGATGCACTGCGCTGCAAGAACATGTGGACGCTGGGCCTTGCGTTGTGGATGTTCGATCGTCCGCGTGAGCCGCTGCAGGAATGGCTCCGCAACAAGTTCAAGAACAAGCCCGACATTGCCGATGCCAACATCGCTGCACTCGATGCAGGCCATGCCTATGGCGAGACGGCTGAGCTGGCAGGGCCGCTGCGCCAGGTCCATCTCGACCCCGTCCCGACCGCGCCCGGCCTTTACCGGACCGTGACTGGCGCAGAAGCGGTTTCGCTTGGCCTTGTCGCTGGCGCTCGGCTGCTGCGCCTGCCGATGTTCTTCGGCGGCTATCCGATCACGCCTGCGTCGGCAATCCTGCATCACCTTGCGAAGCTCAAGGAATTCAACGTCACCACCTTCCAGGCGGAAGACGAGATTGCCGCGATCTGTGCTGCCATCGGGGCGAGCTATGCGGGTTCGCTTGGTGTCACCTCCTCCTCCGGCCCCGGCATCGCGCTAAAGGGTGAGGCGATGGGCCTCGGCATCATGACCGAGCTGCCGCTGGTGATCGTCAATTCACAGCGCGGTGGCCCTTCGACGGGCCTTCCGACCAAGACCGAGCAGAGCGACCTCTACCAGGCCGTCTATGGCCGCAACGGCGATGCGCCGATGCCGGTGATTGCTGCGCGCTCGCCTTCGGACGCGTTCGAATGCGCGATAGAGGCGTGCAAAATCGCGGTCGAATACATGACGCCTGTGATGCTGCTGACCGATGGCTACATCGCCAATGCCAGCGAGCCATGGCTGGTGCCCGATCCCGAAAGCTACGAGCGCACACCAGCCGAATTCCTCACCGAGAAGAACGGCCCGGACGACACGCTGCTTCCCTACAAGCGGGACAGCAAGGGGGCGCGACCGTGGATCAGGCCGGGCACGCCGGGCCTGATGCACCGCATCGGCGGGATCGAGAAGGCGGTCGACACCGGCCACATCGATTACGCTCCCGACAACCACCAGGCGATGACCGATGCGCGCATGAACAAGATCGCCAATATCGCCGTCGCCGATCAGGAGATCGAGCTGGGCGCAAAGGGTGGGAAGCTTGCGGTCGTCGGCTGGGGCTCGACCTACGGGCCGATCCATCAAGCGGTGCGCCGTGCGATTGCGAAGGGCCTCGATGTGAGCCACATCCACGTCCGCAATATCTGGCCGCTGCCCGCCAATCTGGGCGAGCTGCTGCACAGTTACGACCATGTGCTGGTTCCGGAAATGAACACCGGCCAGTTCAAGACAATCCTGCGCGACCAGTTCCTCGTCGATGCGGAATCGCTCAGCAAGACGAGCGGCCAGCCTTTCGCCATTTCCGAACTGGAAAGCGCCATCGCGCGCTGTATCGATGAGAAATGCGGCGGGCAGGTCGAAGTCAATGACGACCAGCTTCCCAGCCCCGTTGGAGACGAAGCATGAATGCTCCCGTAAAAATCGAAACGACGCTGAAGGACTGGGAAACCGACCAGGAAGTGCGCTGGTGCCCAGGTTGCGGGGACTATGCGATCCTGAAGGCTGTGCAGCGCACGCTGCCGCAGCTTGGCGCTGATCCGTCCAACACCTGCTTTATCAGCGGCATCGGCTGCTCGAGCCGTTTCCCCTATTATATCGAGAGCTATGGTTTTCACACCATCCACGGCCGCGCGCCGGCGGTGGCGACGGGTGTGAAACTGGCCAATCCCGATCTCGACGTGTGGCTGATCACCGGTGATGGTGACGGGCTTTCCATCGGCGGCAACCACATGATGCATGTGCTTCGCCGCAACGTGAACATGCAGATCATGCTGTTCAATAACGAGATTTATGGACTGACCAAGGGGCAGTACTCGCCCACCAGCCGCCCCGGCACGACGAGCCCTTCGACTCCCGGTGGTTCGATCGACCAGCCTGCAGAGCCTTGCGCCTTTGCGCTCGGTGCCGGTGCACGCTTTGTTGCGCGCGGTTTCGATGTCTCGAAGAAGCTGCCCGAAGTCCTCAAGGCAGCCCATGCGCATAAGGGCGCGGCCTTTATCGAGATTTTCCAGAACTGCATCGTTTACAACAAGGATGTGTTCAACGAATTCGCCGCTCCCAAGGGGGCGGAAGATAACCAGCTTTGGCTGGAGAATGGCCAGCCCATGTTGTTCGCCAAAGGCGAAAAAGGCCTGACGCTCAATCACGATACGCTGCGGCTCGAAGTGGTCGATGTCGTCGATGGTGATTGGGAAGCCGCGAAGGTGATCCGCCATGACGTCACCAACCGCGCCATCGCCCACATGCTGGTGGAACTGCCTTTCGGCCCGTTCCCCAAGGCGCTGGGCGTCATCTATGATGACCCGGCCCCCGCCTTCGAAGAGCAGGTTGTCGAAGAGAATAAGCGCCTGTCGGAAGGCAAGGAGCCCAATCTCGCAGCTCTGCTCGCCAAAGGACAAACCTGGACTGTCGAGGGATAGTTAACCTAGGGCAATGTCCTAAAAGACACGTCTTTTGAATAAAATGCCGCAAATGCGAAGGAGAGCGTCTTGCTCCTTTCGCATTTGACGCGTAAGTGGCTTGCTTCACTACTACACACTGTGTCGAGGACCGGGAGAGGCAGCGTCTCATGCTTATGGCAGCGCCAAATGAGCTGATCCAAGACGGGCGCAGTATTTTCCGCTCTTTCAGCCTGCAGGTCCTCTGCGCTGTCGGTATTGGCTGCTTACTGCCAGCCCTGCTGTATTATGGGCCCGAATTCCTGTTTTCACGCATGGGGAGCGTTCAGCACAGCGTTATCGCATCGGTGCTGGCCACGATCAGCGGCGTGTTTTTCGCGCGCAGGCTGCACATCTACCCCGGTGTGAAGCAATTCGGTGCTGTCATCCCGCCTTTCATAGCGACCTATGGGCTTGCGGCTATCGCCATCCTCGTCACCCGGCTTGAATATTCGATACCCTTTTTCGGGGTGAATTTCGCCCTATCGCTGACGATCTATCTGGCGATCATGGTCATCGCGACCCGCTTTGACCAAAACGTGTTTTACACCGTGCCGGGTGGGCGCGTGAAACGCCTGCGCAATGTCGGTCTCCATATGCGCGCAATGCCGTCGCCAATCCTGCCCAATCACCGCGGCGCCATTCTGGTTGCAGACCTGCACGCCGATCACGAAGATGCCTGGGTAAGATTGCTGGCAAACGCGGCGCTGGAAGGCATTCCCGTTTTTCACTTCAAGCAGGTGAGAGAAGCAGCGACGGGCAAAGTCCAGGTCGAGCATCTGTCCGAGAATAGCTTTGGCTCGCTCCTGCCGAATATGAGTTTCATGCGGGTAAAGCGGCTTGCCGATCTGCTTTTGTGCTTCATTTTTCTGCCTCTTGCCATCCTGCCTCTGATGCTGGTCGCGCTGCTGATCAAGCTCGATTCCCCGGGCCCTGTATTCTTCCGCCAAAGCCGCGTCGGCTATCGCGGCGTACCGTTCCGTGTGCTGAAATTCCGCACCATGCGCACCGAAAAGCTGGAAGAGGATGAAGCCGCGCGCCGGGCCAAGGCGATGACGGGTGACGATGATCCACGCATCACGAAGCTTGGCCGCTTCCTGCGCAAAACGCGCATTGATGAATTGCCGCAAATGTACAACATTATCTTCGGTCATATGAGCTGGATCGGCCCGCGACCCGAAGCTATCGAGCTGTCGCGCTGGTATCGCGAGGAAATCCCTTTTTACGATTATCGCCACATCGTGCGGCCCGGCATCACCGGTTGGGCGCAGGTCAATCAGGGCCATGTGACCGGTCTCGACGATATCGATGACAAGCTTCAGTATGATTTTTATTACATCAAGAATTTCTCATACTGGCTGGACTTCCTGATCCTTGTGCGCACGGCACTGGTCGTTTTCACCGGCCACGGCGCGAAATAGGATCAGCCGCGCGGCGCGAGTTTCGCCGCCAGAGCTTCCCATTGCGACAACACGGCGCGGCGATTGAAGCCTTGCTCTACCAATGCGCGCGCATTCTTGCCTTGCTGTGCGCGATAAACGGAATCGTCGGCGTATTGGATCAGGCGCTCCGCCAGACTTTCCGCGTCATTCACCGCTATGACTGCCCCCGAATTGCTCTCCGGAACGATGCCACCCAGCTCTCCCTCGGTGCTGCCGATGAATATCACTGGGCGCCCGCTCGCCGCCGCGCCATAGAACTTGCTCGGCACGATCAGTCCTTCAAGCTCCGGCAGCAAGGACACCCAATGCACGTCGGGCACGGTGAGCGAGTGCCCAAGCTGTTCCCGCGGTTGGTACGGCTTGAATGTGAAGTTGGACAGGGTGCGCGCTTCCACTTCGCGTTCCAGATGCTCACGCAGGAAGCCGCCACCAATCACGAGGAAGCGGATGTCGCTGCGGCCCTTTTCCTGTAAGGACTGCGCTGCCGACAGCAGGGTATCGACTTCATGCGCGCGGCCGAGATTGCCGGAATAGCCGACGACCAGATCGGTTTCGGCAAAGCCCCATTCCTTGCGCAGCGGATTGTCGGCCGCATGGATCGGGCGAATGCTCTCATCATCGGTCATATTTGGAATGACCGTGATGCGCTCCGTTTCCACACCGCGCTGTGCCAGCAATTCAGCCATTTTTTCGCCGATGGCTATATTCATGTCCGCTTTGCGCAGCGATCGATCGCGCAGCGCCCTTGTCAGGCGGGCCGGCACGCTGTTTATTCCGATAACCCCAAACGCCTCGGCGACTTCGGGATAGAGGTCCTGCAGCCAGTTCGCTTTGCGCGCGCCTTTCAGACCGGCGGCAATGCCTATGGGCCATGAAAGGACGGGCGGATCGGTCTTCGCCACCACGACATCTTTTGCGCCAGCGAGTGATAGTGTCTTGAAGAACGCGCTGACATAAAAGCCGAGATAATCAATCAGGCGACCGATAATATTGCCCCGGCCGAAACTCGGTGTTGCTACACGGTGGATGCGCACGCCGCGATGGGTCTCATCCGCCGGGTATGGACTCTCATCGCTTTCATAGGACAGCCTACTGGCGATGACTTCCACCGCATAGCCGTTTTCGGCCAAGTGAAAGGCGACATCGCTCAAGATCTGCGAAGTCGCGCTGCGATCCGGCCAAAAATAGCGATTGACGAAAATGATCGATCCGCGCGCGCTATCGCTCATGGCAGTTTTTCCAAGTCATTCATTCGGCTGTGGCGATCGGCGGCGGACCAAATCAGCCAGCGCCCCGCCAAGTGCGCGGCTCTATGCGCCTGCGAAAGGGAAATCAATTAGCCTGTGATGAGCGCCGATCACGCCTTTGGGCTTGTGTCAGGGCAGCGAAATCCGGCAAGGCGAAGTCATGGACAACCTTACCCATTCACTTGTCGGCGCGCTGATCGGGCAGGCGGGGCTCAAGAAGAAGACCGGGCTCGGCATGCCCGCTCTCATCGTTGGGGCCAACTTGCCCGATGTGGATGCGGCGTGTTTCTTTTGGCTCGAAGGGACAGAGCACCTTGGCTTTCGTCGGGGCATCACTCACGGACCGCCAGCGATGTTGCTGTTGCCGCTGATATTGGCAGGGCTGCTATGGGGATGGGACCGCTGGCAGACATCGCGCGGGAAGCGGCCTGAGGGACGGCTTCCTGTACATTTTGGATGGCTTTACGCATTGGCGCTGATCGGGTGTTTGTCGCATCCAGCGCTCGATTGGCTCAACGTTTATGGCATCCGCTTTCTTGAGCCGTTTTCCAGCCAGTGGTTCTATGGCGACACGCTGTTCATCATCGACCTGTTCCTCTGGTTGCTGATGGGTCTCGGTTTGTGGTTCTCCCTGCGCAAAGAGAAGCGCGGCGGGAATTGTCAGGGCTTGGCGCGCAATGTGCTGGGCATTGCCGGGCTGTACATCGTCCTGAATTTCGCGATCAGCCAGTACGACAAGGCGCAGAACACGTCTTACGTGGCGTCCATCAGCTCACCGCCGCCGGTGTTTTTCTGGCAGCGCGAGACCATCGGCATTGGCGGGGCGGGCAATTACTTCATCGACGGGGAACGCATAGGCAATGCCCCGCTTTCCGCCTGCGATCTCCACGCAGCGCGAGCCGCAAGCAGCCAGATCGAAGCGTTCATGTTCTGGAGCCGCGCGCCCGTCCTCGACCTGACAGAAGAAGGCACTTACGTGCTTGGCGATGCGCGCTTTTACGATCCACGCAGCCGTGATCGTTTCAGCATCGAAGTGCCGGCCGAGTTTTGCACGGAACCCGCGCCGCGCTGATGCGCTGATTGCCCGTAACAACGGGGAAATTGCGTGTCCGAACCACAAATCGTCTGGCTGCGGCGTGACCTGCGCCTCTGCGACCATCCTGCATTCACTGCGGCAGCGCAGGCGGGTCCCGTCATCGCAGTCTATATTCTTGATGATGAGACACCCGGCGATCACAAGCTTGGCGGGGCGAGCCGCTGGTGGCTGCATCACGCGCTCGAAGCGCTGGACAAAGATCTGGGCCGCCATCGATCCAAACTGATCTTGAGGCGCGGGAAAGTAACCGATGTGCTCCCCAAGCTCGTCGAAGAGACAGGCGCTGTTTGCGTCCACGCCATCCGCCATTACGAGCCGTGGTGGCGCAAGGCGCAGGGCGAGTTGAAAGACGAGATCCCGCTTGAATTGCACGATGGCAATTACCTGCTGCCGCCCGGTTCCGTGACGACCGGCTCGGGCGATCCCTACAAAATCTACACACCGTTCAAAAAATCGATGTTCCAAGCCATCGACGGGTTCGATATCCTGCCCGAGCCGAGTTTCGACAATCCCGATAGCTGGCCTGATAGCGACAATCTCTCTGATCTCGATTTGCTGCCGACGAAACCCGACTGGTCTGGCGGCATGCAGGATTTCTGGGGTTCGCAGCACGGCACTTCTGCGGCGATGGAAGCCTTTGAGGACTATCTCGACATCGTCTCGGAGTATGATGACAAGCGGAACCTGCCGAGCGAGCACGGCACCAGCCGCATGTCCCCGCATCTGCATCACGGCGAAGTTTCCCCGCGCATGCTGTGGGAAGCGATGAGCCGCTACACCTCCGATGGCGCGACGACCTATCGCGAAGAGCTGATCTGGCGCGACTATGCGCAGAACGTGATTTGCCAGTTTCCGGCCTACGGCAAAGAGCCTTATCGCGATGGCTATGACGAAAATTTCTGGCGCAACCCCAATCGCGGCCATGTGATCCAGGAGGAGCTGGAGAATTGGCAGCGCGGTGAGACGGGCTATCCCATCGTCGATGCAGGCATGCGCGAGCTTTGGGCAACCGGCTGGATGCATAATCGCGTGCGCATGATCACCGCCAGCTTCCTCATCAAGCATCTGCTGATCAACTGGACCCACGGCGAGGAATGGTTCTGGGATACGCTGTGCGATGCCGATTACGCCTCCAACGCCACCAATTGGCAGTGGGTGAGCGGGACCGGAGTCGATTCCAACATGTTCGTGCGCATCATGGCGCCGCTCAGCCAGTCGGAGAAATTCAACGCAGGCGATTACATTCGCCAATGGGTGCCCGAGCTGAGCCATATCGAAGGCGATGCCATCCACGATCCGGAAGAGCATGGCTGCAAGCCGGACGATTACCCCTCCAAGATTATCGGCCATAAGGGAGCTCGCGAGCGGGCGCTGGAAACCTACAGGGCGAATAAAGACTAGGCTGCGCTTGAATGCCGGGCGGGCGCTCGGCATAGGGTTCCCATGGCAAGCCGCAATGCTAGGGGAGGGGTGCTGCTCGAAAGCGGGCGGAGGTATGGCGCGAAGCCCGGCCTCCTCGCGCGACTGGCGGCACCTGCCGTTTCCAAAATTCTCGACCGAATTGATTTGGGGCTTGTTGCTGGCACGCTTTACGGCGTCTTACCCGATGGATCGCGCCGCACGCTTGGCGGACATGCGCCGGGGTTCGAGTGCCAGGTCACCCTGCACGATTGGCGAGGGCTCCTGCGCATTGCGACGGGCGGCTCTGTAGGTCTTTATCAGGCGTGGGAAGCAGGCGAATGGTCGAGCGATGATCCGGTCAGTTTCTTCGCCCTGTTCGTGGCCAATGCCGATACGCTGGGCGATGTCGCGCGGGCCAAGGGGCCGTGGCGCTGGGCGAGCCGGATGCTCCATGCGCTCAATCGCAATACCAAGCGTCAGGCTGAAAAGAACATCCACGCGCATTACGATCTCGGCAATGATTTCTACGCGGCGTGGCTCGATCCAACGATGAGCTATTCTTCGGCCTATCAGCTGGAAGACAATCTCGAGGACGGCCAGCAACACAAATGGCACCGCCTTGCAGAGCGGGTGGGAACGCCCGAAAGTGTGCTCGAAATCGGCTGCGGCTGGGGCGCGCTCTCTGCATATTTCGCCGAGAAGGGTGCGCGCGTCGATGCGATCAGCCTGTCCGAAGAGCAATTGGCGTGGGCGCGAGAGCACCATCCCGGCGTACAATTCCTGAAACAGGACTACCGCGACACCTCCGGCCAGTTCGATGCCATCGTCAGTGTGGAAATGGTCGAGGCGCTGGGCCGTGAATACTGGCCCACTTTCATGGACTGCATCGCTCGCAATCTGAAGCCCGGCGGGCGCGCCGCGATCCAGTATATTGCCATGCGCGATGAGCTGTTCGATGCCTATGCCAAGAGCGCCGATTTCATTCAGGCCTATGTGTTTCCCGGCGGAATGCTGATCCGCGCCAGCGAATTTCGCGCGCTTGCGGAGGAGCGTGGCCTCAGCTGGGAAAAACAGGAAGATTTCGGCCTCGATTACGCCGAGACGCTGCGCATCTGGCGCGAGCAATTTGACGCGGCGGCGAGGGCCGATAAGCTGCCGCCTGATTTCGACAAGCGTTTCCGCGACTTGTGGCGGTTTTACCTGATGTATTGCGAAGGTGGATTTCGCGGCGGAGGAATCACCGTCAGTCAGGTGACGCTAGTCAAATAGTATACTCACTGGGGAGAGAGACATGAAATCGCAGATTTTTACCGGGTGCATCGCGGCAGTCTTACTCTCGGGATGCGCGCACTCCGCCATGCCGGATGCAAGCGCTGAAACTGCCTCTGCTCCCGCGCCCCAGCCAACGACGGCGGTCGCTCAGGCTCCTGTCGCCACCCCCTCGCAACAGATGGCTATTCCGGCAGACCGCAACGTGCTGTTCTGGCCGCAGGATGTGCGCGCTGTTGCGTTTCGCATGATGGACCAGATGCCGCAGGTCGCGCAGTCCCGCGTGATCGACGCCGGCTCGCAAGTGATGCCTTTGCCAGAAGGCGAACCGCTCGATCTGGGCGAGTTCGATTTGGATGCTTTCATGCAGTCGCAAAGCTCGGCAGCAATTGTGGTCGTGCTCGACGGGGAAATCGTGCTGGAGCGGTATGGGCTCGGGATGACAGCGGCCGATCGCTGGACGAGCTTTTCGGTCGCCAAGAGCCTGACTTCCACGCTGGTCGGCGCCGCACTTCAGGATGGGCATATCGAAAGCCTCGATGATCCGGTGACGCGCTATGTCGAGGATCTGCAGGGCTCAGCCTATGACGATGTGTCGATCCGCCAATTGCTCACCATGAGTTCGGGCGTGCAGTGGAGCGAGAATTACGGCGATCCGAATTCGGATGTGGCGCGGTTCGTTGATCATCAGGCCGAAGACGGCCTCGATGTTACCGTCAGCTATATGCGCAACCTTCCGCGCGCGAATGAGCCGGGCACGAACTGGCGGTACAGCACAGGCGAAACCAACCTTGTCGGCGTGCTGGTGAGTGAAGCTGTCGGCATGCCGATCGCCGATTACCTCTCGCTCAAAGTGTGGCAGCCTTTCGGCATGGCTTACGATGCGACCTGGCTGCTGGGTGATACCGGGCATGAAATCGCCGGCTGCTGTGTTCAAGCTACGACGCGGGATATGGC
This sequence comes from Aurantiacibacter sediminis, assembly GCF_016019885.1. Classification (GTDB taxonomy): domain Bacteria; phylum Pseudomonadota; class Alphaproteobacteria; order Sphingomonadales; family Sphingomonadaceae; genus Alteraurantiacibacter; species Alteraurantiacibacter sediminis. The sequence continues at coordinate 403,215 of NZ_JAEANY010000002.1, forward strand.
GCGCTTCGGCATGTTCACGCTCACCGATGGGACGATCGAAGGGCAGAGGATCGTGCCCGAAGGCTGGTTTGCCGAGGCGACCGACCCTGCATTTCAGCTAACAGGGCGAGGCGATGGATATGCGTATCAATGGTGGACGCATCCGGGTGATACCTACGCCGCGCAAGGCATTTTCGGACAGGGCATTTTCATCGATCCCTCGCGCGACCTTGTGATCGCGACCAACGCCAACTGGCCCGACGCAACCGGCAACGGCGGCAAGGGGGCAGAGCGATTTGCATTCTACACCGCTGTGATGAATGCCATCGATGCGCGAACCGGAGACTAAGCGAAAATGCCGACCTTTCTCAAATGGTTGATCGGCATAATTGTCCTGCTGCTGGCGGCAGTCGGTATCTATGTCGCCACGCTGACGGACGACCAGCGCGCGGTGCTCGCCAATATGCCGACCGATACGGACGTATTGTTCTGGCCAGAGGAAACGCGCGAGGCCGCGTTCCGGGCGATGGACGCATTTCCGGCTCTGGCAGAGGCACGGGTGATCGAAGCGGGGGAGGCGACCTATCCGCTGCCTGCTGGCGATCCGATCGACCTCGGCACCTTCGACATGGACGTCTTTATGAACAACCAGAATTCCGCCGGGATCGTCGTTGTCCATGATGGCGAAGTCGTGCTGGAGCGCTACGGCCTCGATTTCTCCGCCGTTGGCAAGTGGACAAGTTTCTCGGCTGCCAAGAGCTTCACTTCCACGCTAGTCGGCGCAGCGATTGCCGATGGATATATCGACAGTCTCGATGATCCGCTGGTGCAGTATATTCCTGACATGGCGGGCTCGGCCTATGCCGATGTGACCATCCGCCAGCTCCTCACCATGTCGAGCGGCGTACGCTGGAGCGAGGATTACGCTGATCCCGAAAGCGACGTGGCGCGCTTCAACAATCACGTTTCCGAAGAGGAAGGCGTTGATTCGCTTGTCGATTACATGCGCCAGCTGCCACGCGAGGCGGAACCCGGCACGCGCTGGCTTTACAACACCGGCGAGACCAATCTGATCGGCGTGCTGGTGCGCGAGGCGACGGGCAAGGATCTCGCCGATTATCTTTCCGAGAAAGTCTGGGCGCCCTTCGGCATGGAGCAGGATGCAACCTGGCTCCTCTCCAATTCGGGCAGCGAAATTTCCGGATGCTGCATTCAGGCGAGTACGCGCGACATGGCGCGGTTTGGCCTATTCGCCATGGGTGGCGGCATGGCTGGCGGGGAGCGTGTCGTGCCCGAAGGCTGGTTCGAAGAAGCGACCACTGCAGCCTTCGAGACAGGGCGGTTCGACCGCGGCTATGCCTATCAGTGGTGGACCTATCCGGGTGGCGCGTACGCAGCGAGCGGTCTCTACGGGCAGGGCATTTTCATTGATCCTGCGCGCAATCTCGTCATCGCCACGCATTCCAACTGGCGGCAAGGCACGGGGAATGATGGAGCGGGGACAGAGCGCAATCAATTCTACGCCGCCGTGCAGGCAGCCATTGACGCAGAGCGCGGCGAAGAAGGCGTACGCGTCGGCGAACCCGCCGAGCCGATGGTTCGATAAGCCAATGGTGAACGCCGGGGTAGGACTATTTTTACGCGGGATCGCTAGGGCTTTCGCGTGGTTGACCTTGCACCAGACTCGATTTCCGGCGCGCATAGCGTGACGCCGGTCCTGCTCGTCTTCGGCACACGCCCGGAAGCGATCAAGATGTTGCCCGTGGTGCGCGCGCTGCGGCAGGTGCCCGAAGTCGATTTGAAAGTGATCACAACGGGCCAGCATCGCGAGATGCTCGATCAGGTTTTCGCTGTGTTCGACGAGCAGCCCGATATCGATCTCAATCTAATGACGCCGGGCCAGACGCTGTCGGACATCACCGCCCGCGTGATGCGCGAAATGGATGCGCTGATCGCCGAGCACAAGCCGGGCCTCGTCATGGTGCATGGCGATACAACCAGCGCGATGGCGGCGGGACTTTCAGCCTTCTACAACCGCGTTCCGGTCGGCCATGTCGAGGCGGGACTGCGCAGCCATGATATCCGTCATCCTTGGCCGGAAGAATACAACCGCGTTTCCATCGATGCCGTGGCAGACCTGCTCTGGGCACCGACCAGCACCGCAGCACAGAATCTGAAACGCGAACGCCCGGCTCAGCATGGCAATGCGCGCCATGTTGAAGTGACCGGCAATTCGGGGATCGACGCTTTGCTGCATGTCGCAGGCACTCTGCAGGGCGACGAGCTTGCGGGGCTGGGCCTGACACTCGATCCGGGTAAGAAGCTTGTCCTCGTCACCGGACACCGGCGTGAGAGCTTTGGCGATGGCTTCGGGCGGATTTGCGAGGCGTTGAAGACGTTGGCCGATCGCGGTGATGTCGAGGTGGTTTATCCGGTCCACCTCAATCCGCATGTGAAAGACGTGGTCGAGGCGCGGCTGGGTGATACGGATGCAGTCCACCTCATCCCGCCGGTCGATTACGTGCAGATGGTTGCGCTGATGCAAGCCGCGCATTTTGTGCTGACCGATAGCGGCGGCATTCAGGAAGAGGCGCCTGCGCTCGGCAAACCCGTCCTCGTGATGCGCGAAGTCACCGAACGGCCCGAAGCCGTCGCCACGGGCGTCGCCCAGATCGTCGGCACCAGTGTTGAGGGCATCATGGCCGCAGCCACGCGCCTGCTTGACGAACCCGATCACTACTGGCGCCGCGCGCGCAAGGTATTTCCCTATGGAGACGGCACGGCCGCGCAGAAAATCGCCGCCAGCGTCGCCCAGTTCATCAAGGCAAAAGCGCAATGAAAGTCTGCACCGTAGGGCTTGGCTACATCGGACTGCCGACCGCCGCCATGCTGGCGAGCCGTGGGCATGAGGTCATCGGCCTCGATGTGAATGAAAGCGTTGTGGAGGCGGTCAACGCTGGCCGTGCGCATTTCCAGGAGCCGGACCTGCAGATGCTGCTCTCCGCCGCTGTGGACACCAAGCGCCTGCGTGCGACGACGACGCCCGAACCCGCCGAATTCTACCTGATCGCCGTTCCTACACCGATGGTGGATGAAGGCCCGGACATGACCTTTGTCGAGGCCGCTGCGCGCACGATCGCGCCGGTGCTCGAAAAGGGCAATGTGGTGATCCTCGAATCGACCTCCCCCGTCGGCTCGACCGAGCGGCTGGGCGAAATCCTTGCAGAGGAACGCCCCGACCTCACTTTCCCGCGCTACCGCGACGAAGATAGCGAAGCGGACGTGGCACTGTGCCATTGCCCCGAGCGCATCCTCCCCGGCCAGATGCTGCGCGAACTTGTCTCGAACGATCGCATCATCGGCGGCCTGACGCAGGATTGCGCGAACAAGGCTGCGGCGCTCTACCAGACCTTTGTGATGGGAACGTGCTACATCACGGACAGCCGCGTGGCAGAACTCTGCAAGCTGTCCGAGAATGCTTATCGCGATGTGAATATCGCTTTTGCCAACGAGCTTTCGATCATCTGCGACAAGCTGGGCACCGATATATGGCAGGTGCGCGAGCTCGCCAACCAGCACCCGCGCGTCAATATCCTGATGCCGGGGGCAGGTGTGGGCGGCCACTGCATCGCGGTCGACCCGTGGTTCATCGTCTCCAGCGCTCCGGACGAGGCTCGCCTGATCCGCACCGCACGCGTGGTGAATGACGACAAGCCACATCGCGTCGTCGGCCAGATCCGCAAACTTGCGGACAAGTTCAAAGTGCCGACCATCGCCTGCTATGGCATTACCTATAAGCCCGACGTGGACGACGTGCGCGAAAGCCCCGCGCTCGAAATCGTCGAGGAAGTTGCCGGCATCGAAGGCGCGCAGGTGCTGGTAGTGGAACCAAACCTGTCCGAGCTGCCGAAGTCACTTGCAGGCCGCGACAATGTGAAACTCGTGACTTCGGACGAAGCCCGCGAGGCGGCAGATATCGTGACTTTCCTCGTCGGCCACCGCCAGTTCAAGCGGCTCGAAGGTGACAGCTATCTGCAGAAAGCCGTGGTCGACACGACCGGCATGTTCTCGACCCGCAAAGCGAAAGCGGTGGAGCGGGATTAGGGCCTACCCGACAAAAAAGAAAAGGGCCCCGCAATGCGGAGCCCTTTCCAAGTCAGCCACGCTGGGAGGTTCAGCCCTTGAACGATCCGTCGCCGCGATAGCGGGCGAGGATGTTGTCGTGGACGATCGGGCTGAGCAAATTGGTGAAGGCGCAGCCTGCCACACCATTCTCCCACCAGACGACTTCGGCCTGCAGGCTTTCGAGACCGGGCAGGGTCAGCCAGCAGATCGAACCAGGATGCATCCGGTTGAGAGCGGTTGCGGAAAAGCCGCTGAGAGACAGATCGTTCACCACGGTCTGGAAAGCGCGGCTACCCGATGCGCGCAGCTGGGCAGGGATCATGATGCGCGTGCGGGGTGCACTGCGATCTTCCTGTGCGGCGACCTCGTATCGGCCAATCGTGTTTTGCATACTCATGGTCAGACAATCCATTCAAAGCGTTGACGGTCCCCACCGTGTTGCTTTGCGCAAGATGTCCGGATTTGCTTACCAGGAGCTTACGAAACGTGGTTAAGAGGATATTTCCACTCGTTCGCGGTGCAAATTGGCGAATCCTTTTTCCGCCAGTTCGGCAATACGGTCTGCCACGGCCTCTGGCGGCTTCACCGTTTGCGGGTCTTCACCGGGATAAGCACGTGCGCGCATGGAGGTGCGAGTCGCGCCCGGATCAATGATCGCGACGCGGATTTCGGAGATTCGCTCGACTTCCTTGGCGTGGCTCTCCAGCAGGTTGTCGAACGCGGCTTTGGTCGCGCCATAGGCTCCCCAGAAGGGGCGCGGTTCTGCACCGACGGAGCTTGTAAGGCCGATGATCTTGCCCGCCTCGGCGCGCTTCAGTAGCGGATCGAAGGCGGCGATCAGGGCCTGAGTAGCGAGCACGTTGAGCGTCAGCGCTTCATTGAAAGGCTTCTGCTCGATCTGGGTGACGGGAGTGAGCGTAGGCAGTTGCGCCGCGCTGATGGCCAGCAGGTCCAGTTTCTCGAAGCGTTCGGCAATCGCCTGGGCAAGGCGACCGATAGAATCGGTTTCTGTCAAATCCATCGGCGCGATCGTGGCGGTGCCGCCCGCATCATGGATCGCGTCCTCCACCGCTTCGAGATCTTTCACCCGGCGGCCGGTGATCACGACATGCGCTCCCTTGGCGGCGAGCGCTCTGGCCGTTGCAGCGCCGATCCCGCGGCTGGATCCGGTGACAAGCGCGACCTGGCCGGAAAGCGGCCCTTTTGGAGTTTCGTCAGCCATTAGCTGTCCTTTGTGGTAGTGCCTTTGCCCACGTCGAGCGAAAGCTGTGCATCGCCGGTTTCGCGGCGCGCAAGATCGGTGAGGGGGGTGGGATATTCGCCCGTGAAACAGGCATCGCAATATTGCGGGCGGGCATTGTCGCGGCCCTCAAGCCCCACGGCGCGATAAAGCCCGTCGATCGATACGAAGGCGAGGCTGTCCGCCTGAATGAATTCGCGCATGGCAGCAAGGTCCATCCGGCCTGCCAGCAATTTGGAGCGCTCCGGCGTGTCGACACCGTAATAGCAACCATTGCCGGTGGGCGGGCTTGCAACACGGAAATGCACTTCGGCAGCGCCTGCATCGCGCATGATCTGGACGATCTTCATCGATGTCGTGCCGCGCACGATCGAATCGTCGATCAGGACGATGCGCTTGCCTTCCACGATGGCCCGGTTGGCGTTGTGCTTACGCTTCACGCCAGCGTGGCGCGCGCCGTCCGATGGCTGGATGAATGTACGCCCGACATAGTGCGAACGGATGATACCGAGCTCGAACGGAATGCCGCTTTCCTGCGCGTAGCCGATGGCGGCGGGTACACCGCTGTCGGGGACGGGGACCACGAGGTCCGCCTCGCACGGGCTTTCCTTGGCGAGCTCGATCCCGATGCTCTTGCGGCTGTCATAGACGGAGCGCTTGTTGAAGATTGAATCGGGACGGCTGAAATAGACGTGTTCGAAAATACACGGGCGCGCCGGCACATCGCCGAAGGGGCGGTGCGAGCGGATGGTGCCATCGAAATCGACTTCGATAAACTCGCCCGGCTCGACCTGCCGCTCGAAAGTCGCGCCAACTACGTCCAGCGCCACGGTTTCGCTGGCGAACACTGTCGCATCGCCCAGCTTGCCCATCACCAGCGGACGAATGCCCATCGGATCGCGGCAGGCAGCCATGCCGCGCGGGGTCATGACGATCAGCGCGTATGCGCCTTCGACCAGACGCAGCGCATCGACGAGCTTGTCCAGCATCGTCGGATACCGACTGGTCGCGACCAGATGGATGATGACTTCGGTGTCGGACGTCGACTGGAAGATCGCGCCCTTTTCCACCAATTCCTGACGCAGCGTTGCGGCGTTGGAGATATTGCCATTGTGCGCCACGGCGAAACCGCCGCTCGCAAGATCGGCATAAAGCGGCTGCACATTGCGAAGGCCTGCGCCCCCGGTGGTCGAATAACGCACGTGGCCGGCCGACATATGCCCGGGAAGCTCCGCCAGGGATTCTTCCGTGCCGAAATTTTCAGCCACATGGCCGATGGCGCGCCGCGTGACGATGTCAGACCCATCGAAGCTGGAAATGCCGACAGCTTCCTGCCCGCGATGTTGCAGCGCATGGAGGCCAAGGGCAGTGACGGCAGAAGCTTGATCGACGCCGATAATGCCGAACACGCCGCATTCTTCATGCAGCTTGTCGTCACCGTCTCCGTCGTGATGGGGATGGGCGAGTGTCATCGATTTCCGTTTGTGGCCAGCAGCGCTGCCGCAATGGCGATGTTGCGCTGTGATTGCAAGCATATCGGGGTTGGAAGACTGATGATGAGTTCCGGTGAGCGCGCGGCAGTCATCCTAAAGAACGCTCCTCACGGCGCAGGGGCATTTTTCCTGCTTTTGCGTTGTGCATGGTGAGCGCATGCTGTTAACAGCCGCGTCGATGATGGCACACGCGCCAAGAGCCCCCAGGAGAAGCAACGCTGTGAGCGAATTTCGGTCGAGAGGCCGGAAATGAGCGCTTCAGCGCGCTCACTCACCGGCCAGTTTGCCCTCTCGGGTCTCTCATCCGGCGTCGCATTGATTGCCAATGTGATTATCGGCGTCTTGCTGGCGCGCATCCTTGGGCCTGAGGATCGCGGGGCGTTTGCGCAGGTCGTTTTCTGGGCCACCTTCCTGGCGGGCATGTCCACCTTTTCGCTTGCCGATGCGATGATCGTGCAGCTCAGCAAGGAGCGGCATGCTGCGGCGGACAAAGACGAAAAGCAAAACGAGGCCGATGCGGACGAGGCTGTCGCTGGCCCCGAAGCCTACATCCCCACACTGATGATCTCCGCAATTGTCGTGCTGGTGATCGCGATTGGTGGTGCGGCCCTCGCGATATCGCTCGATCTATTACGTGTGGAGAGGGTGGAGCCGATTCATGTCAGCCTGTTTGTCGGCCTGTTCTTCGTTATCAACCATATAAACCTGGTTCTTGCCGCGGCAGAACGTGCGCAGATGCATTTCACTGTCATCTCCGTGGAGAGGATTATCCTGCCCGCGGCCTATCTGGGTGGGATCGTCATCCTGGCTATCAGCGGGCTCGTCTCGCTAGAGACGCTGATGGTCGTCTTCCTCGTCTCACGCGTGCCCATCCTTGCCCGGCGCCTTTGGCGCTATCGCGCGAGCCTGCTGGGGCATTTCAAGACCGCGATCGCCAAGGAGAACCTGTCGATCGGGCTGGGCCTGCATGGCTCCCATGTCCTGCGCTTCATGAGCGAGAATATCGACCGGCTGTTCGTCAACACGATCTGGGTGCTGGCCGAAATCGGATATTACGCCGTCGCATGGTCTGCGGCCGGTGTCGGTTATGGCTTTATCACGCAGGCGCTCAATCTGATCATGCTGCCCATGTCGGCTGCCAAAGCAAAGGCAGATCGCGCGAAACACTTGGCGGACAGTATGCGTATCACGCTGATCCTCAGCGTCGCATTTGCCGCAGGCATCGTAGTGGCTGCGCCGTTCCTGATCCCGCTGCTTTATGGCGCAGAGTTTGCCGAGGCGATCGTGATGACGCAAATTCTCGGCCTCGCTTTGCTGCCGCTTCCAATCATCACTTTGTTGAACGAATTCCTGCGCGGAATCGGTCATCTGAAGGATGCGGTCTATGGCCAGGGGGTCACTCTCGCCATGGTGGTCGCGGGATGGCTGATTACCGGTTATGACAATGTGATCGAGCTCGGCTGCGGGCTGGCGGCAGCGCGTCTCCCGGCGATTGCCGTGCTTTTGCTGCGCCTTCGCAAATATGGCTACGCATCGCGGTGGAGCGATTACTTCGTCCCGCGCGCAGAAGATTTCAGGATCATCATTCGGGAATTGGGCAGCCTGACGAAAAAGCTACCTCGACCACTTCGTTCGCGAGACTGATTGCTTCCACCGCAGCGCGACGAGCTTCAGCTTCGCGCTGTATCGCCCGACGAGATGCGAGCAGTGTCATTCATAGGCTGCTCAAATACGAAGCTGCCGATCATGCCTTCATAGGTGGCCATCATCAGAGCGTAGGCGAGACCTGCCTTGCCATCGAGAAAACCGCGCCTGACGAAATAGACATAAATGAAGCGGAAAGCCGGACGCAGGGCAGGCGGCAACTTGTTTGCGATCTGCTTCAAACGTCGCCGACCGCCCGTGGCTAAGCCCGCCTCATCCTGACGCTGCGCGTGCGACAATTCTTCCGCTTCATCCCGCGCATAGCGGACATGCTTTTCGAGCCATTTCTGCATGCCGTGTGAGAAGTTGTAGTGGTTGTAGGGCACGTTCAGCGTCCCGACGCGATCAGCGGGAAGATCCTCTCGCTGGCCGTGTCCGACTTGGACGAAACGCAAGCGTTCACGATGTCCAAGGCGCACCTGGTAACTGGGATACATGCCTGCATGCTTTAGCCATTGGCCCAACAGAATAGTCTTGGAAGGCACGTTCCAGGCATCCACCGCGTCTGAAGCGCTCAAGTCTTCGATTTGCTCTCTGAATACGGGGGTAGATTCCTCGTCCGCGTCGAGATGTAGAACATAGTCGTGCTTCCAGTCAGCCTCATCGAGACCGAAATTGCGCTGATTGGCGAAATTATCGAAGGGACGATGAAGGACTTTCACTCCGCCCTGCTTCAGCATTTCGAGCGTTCGGTCCGTGCTGCCGGAATCGATCGCCCAGATATCGTCACACCAATCGAGCGAAGCGAGGCAGCGCTCGATATTGATCTCTTCGTTGTAGGTCAGGAGCAGGACCGATACTTTCACGCTTCACCGTCTTTCAGGATGTAGCGATAGCGGTGCTCCTGCTGCCAATCCCAAGTATGTTTGATCATCGTTTCGATGTCTTCATATTGCGGCTTCCAGCCAAGGGTTTCGCGTGCGTGCGAAGCGTCGGCCACCAGGGTCGGCGGATCGCCGGGGCGCCGATCGCCAATGCGAGTGGGTATGTCTTTTCCGGTGACCCGCGCTGCTGCATCCACGGCTTCGCGCACACTCGTGCCATTGCCATTGCCGAGATTGAAGTGCCCGCTCTGCCCCTCGGCAGTGCGCTCGAGTGCAAGCAGATGCGCCGAACACAGGTCCTCGACATGAATGTAATCGCGAACACACGTGCCGTCGCGCGTATCGTAGTCATCGCCGAATATTGTGATCGCATCGCGTTGGCCGCTCGCCGCATGAAGGATGAGTGGCAAGAGATGCGTTTCAGGATCGTGCTCTTCGCCCAAAATGCCCGCGGGATCGCATCCCGCTGCGTTGAAATAGCGTAGTGCGGTGAAATTGATGCCGTAAGCACTGCGATAATCGCGCAGGATATGTTCGACTGCCAATTTCGACTGGCCGTAGGGATTGACCGGATGCTTGGCAGTATCTTCGCTGATCGGCATCCGGTCCGGCTCGCCGAAAATCGCACACGTGCTGGAAAATACGATATTTCGGACATCAGCGCCGCGCATGGCATCGAGCAGGGTTAGCGTATCAGCCGTGTTCGTTCGGTAATACTGACCCGGATGAGTAACGGACTCACCAACATAAGCCAGCGCCGCAAAATGCATCACCGCATCGGGCTTGTGGCGCGCGAGGACATCATCCAGCCGCTCCCTGTCGCCGATTGCGCCATGCTCGAACGGACCGAATTGCACTGCCCACCGGTGACCCGTGCGCAGATTGTCATAGGCGATCGGCTCATGCCCCGATTGGGCAAGCAATTTGCAGGCGTGAGAACCGATAAAGCCGGCGCCACCTGTCACCAGAATTTTCATGAAAAGACTTCCCTAAATGTCCGTCAGTTAAGGGCTGGGCTCGCATTGCCCGCTGCCGTAGCGGATTCTCTCCATGCCTCAAACATGCAAATTGCCCATAGCGATTGGGTCCAGTCGCGTGCGCCGGACAGGTGCTCTGCCCACCTTCGCCGGATGGGGACGGGGTAGAAGTTTTCGGCAAGCCTTTCCTCAGCAAGCAGGGCCTCCGCCCAATCGCGCAGCGGCCCGCGTAGATAGGTGCCGACCGGAATGCTGAAGCCAGCTTTCGGACGATCGAAATAGTCGCGCGGCACGTATTCATAAAGAATTTCGCGCAGCAGGTCCTTGCTCTGGCCTGCGCCTGCCTTCCATTCGCTAGGGAAGCGCCAAGCCAGTTCGACCAGCCGGTGATCGAGAAGCGGAGCACGTGTTTCCAGGCTTACTGCCATCGCGGCGCGATCGACTTTGACCATAATGTCATCAGGCAGGAACAGCCGCTGGTCGGCAAGCATCATCGACGTGACCGGATCGTCCAGATCGACGCCAGACCAATCGGTTCGCACATCATGCGGCAAGGGTGCAGCTGGTCCTTTTGCAGGCCAAATTCGCATCACTTGCTCGTAAAGATCATCGAGAGTGCGGGCCTCTGAAAGAATGGCGCCCAGCTTTTCCAGCCTGCCCCGTTGGCGCATGTCCATTTTTCCAAGGCCTGGTGCGTGCAATCCCATCGCCAGGACTTTGCCCAACGCTTTGCGCGCTGGCACAGGCAATTTGGTTAGCTTGGGCCAGAGCGCAGCTGCCTGGTCATAACGATCATAACCGCCGAACAGCTCGTCGCCCCCATCGCCGGACAGCGAGACAGTGACATTGCGCCGAGCCATCTTACAGACGAGGAACGTCGGGATTTGGGAACTGTCAGCGAACGGCTCGTCATAGATTGACGGCAAATCCGGGATGACGTCCTGCGCGTCCCGAGCTGTCACCATCATCTCATGATGTCGCGTTCCCAAATGCTGCGCCACGGCCCGAGCATATGGCGACTCGTCCAGTCGGGCTTCGTCAAATCCCAAGGTGAAAGTATCGATCGCGCCGGGCAGGCTTTCCTGGAGCAGGGCGCAGATCAGCGAGCTGTCGCACCCTCCGGAAAGAAATGCCCCGACCGGAACATCGGCCTGCGCCTGCAGCTGGACGGTGTCTCGCAATTGCGCATGCAAGAGCGCTTGAGCCTCCCGCTTGTCGGAGACGCTATTCCCGGCCCCGGCCCGCATCGCATCGCGGACATCCCAATAGCGCTGGATCGCAAAGTCAGGCTCGGACATCGGAGCGGAGGGGACCGCTGCCGGCGCTGCTTTAGTCGCCTCGAGGGAAAGGGTGAGCAGGCATCCGGCTTCAAGCTTATAGAGATCCTGCCAGATACAATTGGGAGCCGGCACAAACCCGTAACGCACGAAATGGCCGAGCCCTGCGCGATCGATCCGTCCATGAAACCCGGGGACAGTCGATATCGCCTTCAATTCGCTGGCAAAGGCAAAACCGCCATCCACCCAGCCGAAGTAAAGCGGCTTTTCGCCCATCCGGTCTCGGGTGAGGCTGAGGGTCTTCTCTTTCCTGTCGAACACCGCGACCGCAAACATCCCGACCAACCGGTCCAGCGCGCCGGAAATGCCGACGGCAGAAAACAGTGCAAGCAGCGTTTCGCTATCGCTCTCTCCGCGCCATTGCGGAGCATCGCCATCCGCCTCCAGTTCCTGCCTCAGGGCGCGATGATTGTAGATCTCGCCATTGAAGACCATCACGTAGCGGCCGCAATGCGATTGCATCGGCTGGTGACCTGCTGGACTCAGATCGAGAATGGCAAGGCGTCGATGCGCGAGGACGATCGCATTTTCGCGATCTGCCCATATTCCGCCGTCGTCCGGCCCGCGATGGACAATCGCTCTCGCCATTGCTTCGCCGATCTTGCCGTCCGCAGACGTGCCGCCGAAGAATCCTGCAAGGCCGCACATCTTACGCGTCGCTTACCGCTTTGGCGTGGCGAAGGGTGTCGGGGCACAGTTCGCTCGAAGAGACATGCCGCGCGGGGTTGCCGACCCAGACTTCGCCTTCGGGTATATCCTTGCTGGTGACGGCACCGGCTCCCAAAACTGCCCCCGCACCAAGCGTGACCCCAGGCCCCACGGTCGCCTTGGCCGCCACCCAGCTAAAAGGTTCCATGACAATCGGCGCGCCCACCAGGGTGAAGTTCTGATCGATTGTATGGGAAGCTGTACACAGATAGCCGTGCTGGCTGACAATCGCGCGCTCTTTCAAGGTGACGGACGCGACATTGTAGCATTCACTGTAGGGCCCAAGGCACGAATCCGCGTGCATCACCAGGTTCCAGGGAGCCCAAATTTTTGCAGTAGGGTAGGGATGGGCTGCAGGACCCACTTTCGCGCCAAAAAGCCGCAAGAGCATCCGCCGCCAAGCATACAGTGCCACCGGGCTCGGCCGATACAGGAAAAGCCACGCGATGCCCCATATCTTGCGCAAAATACGTTGGGACGTATCGGGCACCTTGAGGGGCTTCAATGTGTGCACAAAAATACCTTTGCAGCAGATCGATAGGAACGGTGATGCTGGATATCGCAAAAAATGACCCGGGTTCGCGTGCCACCGCGAAACACGGCTCGATTAACGCTTCACGCGGATGAGCGCAACGGCTCTGATTTGATTGCAATTTGCAAACGAGCCTTTGGAAAGTATGGGGGTTTTGCCCTTCTAGGGGTCATGCGACCGAATCGCTGCAAATACATGCGCCGATTTGTGAGACGGGACGGGCAAACAGGGAATTTCGATGAAGTACGAGAATACGCTGTGGTCCAAGGTGAAACGTCAGATGGGCTCTTTCAGTCGGCTCGGGACTGACCGGAAGCTTCGACAGATGTCGATTGAAGACCGCATCAAATTCGTCGGCCATCGCTATGTTGTCGGTGCCGTGAATACCTCCGCGTGGTTCGAAATCGGCAAATTGCAATTCGATTTCCTGCTCAGCAATGGATTGACGCCCGATAAGCGCTTTCTCGATGTCGCATGCGGCGCCCTGCGCTTGGGCCAGTTCATGATCCCGTATCTGGACAAGGGGCATTATCATGGCCTGGAAGGGGAAAAGGCGCTGGTCGATGGCGGATTGCGGGAAGAAGTACCCCACCCACTCATCGATCTGAAAGCGCCGCAGTTCTATTTCAATTATGAATTCGATGTGCCTGCGGAAGAGCGCTTCGATTTCATGATCGCACAATCGCTTTTCACTCACCTTGTACCGGACGATATCCGCAAATGCTTCGCCAAGCTGCGCAGAAATGCCTCTGATGATTGCAAATTCTTCTTCACCTATGGGCGCGGGGACAGCAACGGAAATCCCAACCAGCCGTCCGACCCCAATGTCGATTGGCGATACGCATTCGATGAAATGGCATCTTTCGCGGCCGACGGTGGGTGGAAAGCTCGTGACATTGGACACTGGTACCATCCGCGCGGCCAGCAAATTGCGGTGGCTGAACCTGTTTGACATGCCTGCCGAAAACGGTTTCGCAAATTTATAACTGAGATCAAATGCCCTATTTTCCCGCTCATGAAGCGCTATTCGTGCACATCCCGAAATGTGCCGGGAAGTCGATCGAGAACGCGTTCCTGCCGGACCACCTCGATGCGACTTCGGGAGCTCGGGGACCGGCCAATAGCGCAGCGCGATGGGCTCTGAAGAAGACCGCTTCTCCTGTACCTGAGACGTACCTGCTCGGAACGCTGGACGTTGCGCTCGCTGCGCAACATCTCACCTATGTCGAAATTGAGATGCTCGGCCTTCTTACGAAAGACCAGCTGGAGCGAGCCACAAAGTTTTGTGTTGTCCGCGATCCATTCACACGCGCAATTTCATCCGTGCTCCATTTCTCGCAGCGCTTTTCGCAGCACTACACCCTCAGCAATCGCCCCGATGCCGCGGAAATCGAGCGCGCGCTGTCGTTCTGGATCGACATTGAGCCGGATGACCATAACGTGAGAGCTCACCGTAGGACCCAATCGTCTTTTGTCCTGGACTCGCGCGGCGAAAACAGGATGGATCACATATTGCGGCTGGAAAACCTCAATGACGATTTTGCTCGACTGCGTGAAGCATTGAATGTCGGCGAAGCAGTCTTGCCATGGACAGGCAAAAGCCATGTGAGCAAGGATTACAGCTCGCTATACAATGCGAGCTCGCGCGATCTGGTGCGAAAAGCTTTCGCCGAAGATTTCGACCGCTTCGGTTATCAGGCAAGCGTCTGATGGCTGATCCCCGGGTCATACTCGTCCAAAGCGGCGCGCGGCGAGACTACGAACTCGCTCATATGCTTGAAAGAACGGGAAGTCTCGCGAGGCTCAACACCACCAGCGCATGGGTAGAAGGCCATGTGTCGCTTCTCGACCGTGTCCTGGCGCGCCTTGGCGGGCGTTTCGCCTCGGCTGCGGGGCGGCGCAGGATAGCCGGGATCCCTGCGAAAAAAATTCGCACTTCCGTTTCCGCCGACATTGCGCGACAGGCAGGCGACCGGTTTTTTCCCGACGTCCAAAGCGCACGTAAATTGCAGAATTACGTGCTTGGTCGATCAGTCACTCGTGACGGGCTCAATGCGGCCAATATCCTATTTTCGGTAGATGGGAATGGTGGCTTTGATCTTCTCCGCAAAGCGCGAGATGCCGGCCTGCTGGTCGTGAGCGATATCATCATCACACCTCTGTCGGAGCGTGTAGTGGCAGAAGAGCAGGCCCGCTGGCCTGATCTCGGCAGCGAGGCCGTGAGCGATCGGCAGGTGGCTTTGTTCGAGGAACACAACCGGCAGCTGATCGCGCTTAGCGATATCCTGATCTGTCCTTCGGCGACTGTGGAGGAGGGGGTCCTTACTCTCGCTCCGGATGCGGCTGATCGCATCGTCAGGATCCCTTACGGTCTTGGGGGATATGAAATTGGCCGTGGAACGCCGAGGCCCGGACGCGTGTTGTTCGCAGGCAGTGGAGCCATTCGCAAGGGCCTACCCTATCTCGGCCAGGCGGCGACTTTGCTGAAATCAATTGACCCGCAAGTGGAAGTGGTGGTCGCCGGAGATTTTGCGGACAGTATTCGCCACAATCCCCTTTTCAGCGATCTGACCTTCCTTGGAAGGTTGCCGCGCGACGCCATGATGAACGAATTTGCGAAGGCCGATCTCTTCTGCCTGCCCAGTCTAGCCGAGGGAAGCGCAGGCGTCTGCCTCGAAGCGCTCGCTACGGGCGTGCCCTTGGTCGTGACAAAGGAAGCAGGGGCACCGATTGAGCATGACAAAGCTGGACTGATCGTTCCGAAACGTGATGCTGACGCGCTTGCGCAAGCTATCGCTCGTATCGTCAATGATCGGCAAATGCGCGACCGAATGAGCGAAACCGCAATTCGTGGCGCTGCTGACCACAAGGTAGAGCGATTGGCGGAGAGACTTCACGTAGTCCTCTCCGAGAAGCTGGAGGCGATCGATATGGTGGATGCGGCCCGGCAAAGCGGCTAAGGCCTTGATCGATCATGTGGACCATTCACTTCTTCACCCTGTTTTGCAGCGCAATCCTGCTGATCTACCTTTTCAAGCGGGGTGGGTACGTCGAATTTCCCTTCCTGGCTGCGATGATGCTGCTCGGATGGTTCGTGCCCCAGCTCTATATTTTTGCATCGAACAGGACTTATGACAGCTTTCTAATCGATCCGCTGGTGATCTTCGCTGCGCTGTCCGTCGGTGCACTGCTTTTGGGATGGCAGTTCGGTCGGTCATGGGGACTGAAAGCCGCGAATAATGCCGAGACGGAGCGTTCTTTTGACTTTCGCACAGATATTTCATCCGACACCATCACGCTTTGGCCTCTGGCTTTGCTGACTGTGTTCGTGATTATCATTCAGGTGCTCGTGCTCAATATTCAGCAGTCGACGCTGGAAAGGGGCGGGCCGACGGGTGTGATCACGATCCTCGCGTTTTTGGCCGATTTGCGTTCAATCGGCCTGGCGTTCTCCCTCATCCTGTTTCTCAGCCGTCCGAGCATGCCGGTTCTGGTTCTCTTGCTAGGCAATTTGGCGTGTTTCTTTCCCTCCATTGTCTTGCAGGTAAAGCGGAATGACATTGTGGAGGTATGCTTTGTCGTCATCGCATCGTACTGGCTTGTGAAGCGCAAACTGGTTCCGCGCCTTCTCATTGCGGCGGGGTCGGCAGGGATCCTGGTGCTGGTGAGCTCAATTTCCCAGCTCCGCCGCATCACCGGCTTTGAAACCACGCAGTTCGGCGAACGGCAGGTCGCAATGCCATCGTTTTCAGACATCGCCGAAATCGACTTCATGCAGGGATTGAAGGACACCTTCACGAGCGCCTCTCTAGAGGTGCAAAACGCCGCTTACTTCATGAATTATATCAACGAAAATTCGATGTGGAGTTATGGCGGCCAATTCTGGAACAGATTGGTGAAGCTCTACGTCCCCGGACAGTTCGTGGGGCAGGACACGAAGGACTCGCTGTATCAGGGACTGTTCCTTTACGGCGAGGAATTCTCGCGCACATTCTACCAGCGTAGCGAGGGCTCGACGATCACCGGCTTCACGCAGGCTTTTGCCGATTTCTCCTATGCTGGCTGCCTAGTATTTCTCGTGACGGGCTTTTTCATTGGCCGCGCTTTTGGGTCTGCCCTTACAGGATCCCTGACGGCTGCTGTTTTCTACATCGGCACCACAGTTGTGGCGCTTCATGCGCTGACACACGATTCCTACTGGTATCTGGCTTTCGCTCCCTTCTACTTGGCCATCGCTTGGTTGCTCATTCGTTTTTCACGCCGAGACACGTATATGCGCACCGTGGTTCAGGCCCCTGCTGCAATCTAACTTGGTGATCTTTCATGCGTTATCTTAGCGCCGCTCGTGGTTTGCGCCGTTGGCTATCACGTCAACCTTCCTTGTTTTTCCCCGTGGCGCGCATGACGGGTAATCGGCAATTGATGCGCGCGAACACGCAATTGGTGGTCGACGGTTACCCGCGCAGCGCCAATTCTTTCGCCGAGGCGGCATTTCTCTACAGCCAGGATTTCGACCTGCGTATGGCCAACCACTCGCATAGTGCAGCACAGATTTTGCGCGCGAGTGAGCGGGGTGTGCCTTGCGTGGTGCTCCTGCGCCAGCCTGAAGACGCGGTCGCATCCATGATGATCATGCTTGCCACTGATGATGATAATCCCGAATTTGTTACGAGCGATCTCGCCCTCGATGCAGCGCAGGCGGATATGCACTTGCGGGATTATGCCGCGTTTTATGAGCCGATTGAGAAACACTCGCAGGCCTTTGTCACGGCAGAATTCTCCCAAGTCTTCAAGCGCTTCGATGAGCTTGTGGAGATTGTCAATCGGAAATACGCGCTCCACCTGTCAGTGCCCGAAAATGATGATGATTTTGCCGAGGGTGTCGCCATCACGCGAGATGAAATCAGCCAGGCGAGGGTAGGGCTGACGCCAAATTATTCCGCTGGTTTGGGCGAGGAGCAGATTGCCGCGCGTAAGGCTCTCAACAGCAAGCTTATTGCCGATATCAAGGAGCGCAATTCTCCGGCCCTCCAGGCAGCTCAAGCGGTTTATCGGCGAATGAAAGCGAAGGCCGAACTGGCTTGAGCGCGATGACCGGGTCGAAGCAACTTTCTGTCGGGATCGTCACGGGTTCGGTCTCTCATCGCGCAGGTGGCCTTTTCACTTCTGTGCGACGCTCAGCGCAAATGCTTGCCGTGCAAGGGTGTGATGTGACCGTCTACGCTATGCGTGATGGGTCCACGGAAGAAGACCTTGCGGCATGGCAACCGCTCGATCCTGTGATTGTCGAGCGCAAAGGTCCCGAACGTTTGGGCTATGGGCCGGATCTGGCGGGCGCGCTTGCTGACCATGATGTCCTGCACCAACACGGCATCTGGCAGCTCTTTTCCACGGCGGTGAATAGCTGGCGGCGGCGGACAGGCGCGCCGGTAATGATCTCGCCGCGGGGAATGCTGGACCCGTGGGCCCTCAAAAACAGCCGACTGAAAAAGCGCATATCTTATGCGGCTTTCGAGCGACAAAACCTGAAGAGTGCAGGATGCATGCACGCGCTGGCATTGTCCGAAGCGCGCGCCATGCGGCAATTCGGCCTCGACAATCCGATCGCTATAATTCCCAATGGCATCGATCTGCCCACTGACATGTCGGCTCCACCGGTCTCGAAATATGGCGAAAATGAGAGCGCGAGAGAGACGCTGCTTTTCCTCGGACGCATCCACCCGAAAAAGGGGTTGCAGGAGCTTCTCCTCGCTTGGAGAGAATTGGCATCCCGCGACCCGGACATCGTCAATCGTTGGCATCTGCAAATCGCGGGCTGGGACGATGGCGGGCATCTGGATGGCCTGCGCAGTCTTGCTAGCGAGCTTCCCAATAGTTGCGAAGTCAGCTTTCCCGGGCCGTTGCATGGAGAGGCCAAGTCACAGGCTCTGCAGTCAGCCGATGCGTTTATCCTGCCTTCCTATTCAGAAGGGCTGCCGATGTCCGTTCTGGAGGCTTGGGCGTTTTGTCTTCCTGTCCTGATGACCGAGGAATGCAATTTGCCCGAAGCATTTGCGCATGACGCTGCAATCCGCATTCACCGCGATCCGCAGGTCCTTGCAGCCGAATTGGCGCAGCATCTAGGCGATCCAAAGCTTGGCGAGACGGGAGAGAGGGGCAGGCAACTGACCGCGGAGCGGTTCACCTGGCAGTCTATAGCGAGCCGTCACATCGAGGCCTATCGATGGATGAAAGGCGAGGGCGCCAAACCAGACTTCGTTCTCGCCCAAGGGGAGCCAGTCCCCGCGTCGCTCTAGGTCGCGTCAAGCAGGCTCGATCGCAATCCGCTCAATCGTGAGTGCGTCGGAGCTCACGGAATTGGAATTGGGCACATCAACCTGCAATTCGAAGGCCGAGCAGCCACCCGGCGCGATCGAAAATGGTGCGGCAAATTGGCGACTTCCCGGTTCGATATTCAACCTGAGGGGCCTGCCGCTGCCGGTCTCGCAGCGAAGGAGGATATCGACGGAAAATGACGCGACATTTTCCGTGTTCGCAACAAGACGATAATCGCCCGGATCGTCTACATAGACCAGACGAGATGCGATGAGACCGCCGCCGCGCACCAGCGGGCTGATCGTCATGCGCGCGGGGTCCTGTGTCATCACGACCTGCACCCCGCCACGCGATCCCGATTCCCAATCGATCGGTGCAAGCGCGCCGCCATTGTCAGGGGTTCGCGATGCCAGGAGGTTACTACCCGGAGCAAAGGGAGCGCCACCGATGCGGCTATAATAAGCGAAAGCATCCTCGAACCGGTCTGCTCGTATCATCCCGGCAAGTACGGTCGCGTCGAACCGCTCCAGCGCTCCGGCGTTGGTGTCTTGCGCCAGACGGACTTCGGTTGCTGGCTCAATCAATTGAGCCACTGGCATCACGCCTCTCCAAAATCTTTCTTCCCACGGCGGATCGCGATTGAGCAGCGCCGCGATTTGCGGTCGCAGCTGGTCGTCGCCGATCAGGGAAATCATCGAGAGGACCAGTTGCCCCTCAAGCGAAGGATGCATTTCGATACTGCGACTGAGCAGGCTGAAGGCCTCTTCACTGCGGCCCTGGCGAGCGATCCGCTCAAGCTGCCAAAGCGAAACCATGGGATCGCGCCGGGAAAGGCTGAAAGCCGCATCGAGCATTTCCTCCATGCGTGCCTCATCGCCTTGCGCTCCGGCAGCGAGTGACAGCCCGATGACCGCATCGGTGGCAAGCGGCTCACGCGCCAATGCTTCCCGCAGCAAGGCAGCTTCATCTTCGTTTGGTGCGGCGGCCACGATGTCGGCATCTGCGGTTTCGCCTTCCAGAGCAGCGCGCGCTGCTGCGGATTTGCGTCCGATTTCAGCTAGCTCGAAACCATTACCGGGCCATTGCAGGGCGGTTTGCGCCTCGCCTGTACTGCGCGCGACCCCGATGCGCGAGCCTTGCGCGAGGAGAACGGCAATAATGACGCAGAACAGCCCGAAGATGGCTTTGCGCAGCATTAGCTCGCGCCCAATGCGCCGCGTTGCGTATCTTCATCCGAACCGGCGCCATAGCCATAGCCATATCCATAGCCATAGGCTTCCCGCGCTTGATCAAGCTTGGTGACCAGCACGCCGAATACCGGAATGTTTGCGCCACCCAGGCGCGCGAGTGCGTTTTGGACCGGGCGGATTTTCGTCGCGTAAGCCTGAACTACCATGATGGCGCCGTCTACATGAGCCCCGATAAGGGCGGCATCCGCCAGTGAGAGCAATGGCGGACCATCGATTACGACATGATCATAGCGCTCGCGCAGCATGGAGATCAGCGCAGGGAAGCTTTCGCTTGCGAGCAAGTCACCCGCATTGGGCGGCTTCGCGCCGGCATTCATCAGGTCGAAATGCAACTCGTCCGAGCCAGGGCTGAGGTCGAGATTGTCGAACGCCGCATTGCCCGTCAGCACTTCGGACAGGCCCGGCCGATTGCCGACAGACATGGTCTTGTTCATCCGGGATGCGCGCATGTCTGCATCGACAAGAATGACCGTGTGACCGGCACGCGCCAGAAGCTCAGCAATCATCACGGATGAGAAGCTTTTGCCTTCGCCAGGCCGTGTACTCGTCATCATGAAAGCACCCGGCGCACCGCGATCTGTCAACAGGTTCAGATTGGTGCGGTAGGTGAGATAGGATTCGTATATCTCGGAGAACGGATCGGTCGCGGCATCGACCAGATCGGCATCGGTTTTCGGGATGCTGCCGAGCAGGGGAAGGCCGAAGACGTCATCCACATCCGTGGGGCTCTGGATCGTATAGTCGAGCTGTTCGCGGATATAGACGAAGCCAGCAGCAGTGAGGCCGCCAAGCAAGAGCGAGAACAGGATGATCGTCGGCCAGCTCGGGACGACCGGAGAATTCGGTACCTGCGCGCGGTCGACAATAGCGATATTGTTGTTGCCGACACCTGCAACGCCGATTTCCTTGAAGCGCTGAAGCGTGCCTTCATAAAGTTCGCGGTTGGTATCAACTTCGCGCTGGAGAATGGCATACTGGATGCCTGCGCGCTGCTGGCCGACATATTCATTGGTCAGCTGGTCGACCTGAGTCTGAAGTTCGGACTCACGCAGGCGCGCACGGCGCAGTGTTGCAGAGTTTTCGGTAGCGATGCGTGAACGCTCGCGCGCAATCGCCGCATCGATCGCAGCGATCTGGGATTCGATCTGCCGGGCCTGCGGATAATCGGGAAGGAACGTTTCGGTCAGGCTGTCATATTGTGCCTGCAATTCCGCGCGGCGGCTTTCCAGCGTGGTGAGCGCACCTGCGCTCGCATTCGCGCTGGGAATGTCGGCGCCGCCTTCCAGCTGGCTTTCTGCGGTGATCCGCTCAGCTCGCGCCCGCGCCAATTCGGCGTTCAGTGCCTGAAGGTTGCTGCCGGCAAGCGTCGTTCCGCCCGAACCTGCGCCTGCTTCGTCTTCCTCGCCCGTGAACGTCACGATGCCTTGATCAGCCGCATAGTTCACGAGCTGGCTTTCGGAATCTTCGAGCCGCTGGCGAAGTTCACCCAGCTGGTCTTCGAGATAATCGCGCGCGGCATTGGTCGACGAAAAGCGCCGATCGAGATTGCCGGCGATAAACTGTTCCGCCCATGCATTCGCTACATCTGCCGCGAGGGTCCTGTCGGGACTGCGATAGGAAATACTCACCAGCGAGGACAAGCCAACCGGGGCAATGCCAATCTGGCCGCGCAACCGTGCACCGGCCCTGCGAAGTTGCGTCTGCGGGTCAACAGCGGCCTGCAATCCCTCTTCGCCTTCTTCCAATGCGCCCATGAAGCGCGGATCGTTGAGCAGGTCCAGCTCCAGCACGACGCGCTCTGCCAGCGTCTGCGACTGTAAAAGCTCGTATTGCGTCTGGTAATACATCGGATCGCGCAGATCGATTTCGCTGGTCACGCCTTCGACTTGCGTAACGTTATCCTGCTGGCGGCTGATTTCGATCTGCGATCGCGCTTCGTAAAGCGGCGTTGTCGTCAGCCCGATGATGATTCCGAGGATCAGTGCAGCAGCGATAATGGCGAGGATCCACCACCGGTTCTTGCGGATGCCCCGCATGACATTTTCGATAATTTCGCGAACGCTGAGCAGAAAACCGCCATCTGCGCCCTGAGCTGTCGTCGTGTTTGTCAGCATCGGGCCGCTTTTCGCATCGGCAGTACTGGCAGTCATCTTTTTGCTACTTCCGTTCCGTATCGCATTAGCTGCGGGCGGGGGGGGCAGGTGTCCTGCATTGGCCTTCGCGGCCACCAGTTCGAAACTGTCCGTCGTCTCGCTACTGTGGCGCCATTGGCGGTCAACACATTTATCTGACGTGCATCAATCCCCGAAGTCCCGTCGCTCCATAAAAAATCCCGGTCTGGCAGCCTTTGGCTTTTTCGCCCAAATCAGCGTGCCTGACTTGGTCCGCGTTTATCGAAAGGCACAGGCTTAAGCAAGGCTAGTGCCAGCATGCTCGCCGCCATAAGTGACGGAACACGCAAGGGGTAATCGACCGCGCTGCCGAGCACAATCAGGATCAGGAAAGATGCTGCCGCTGCCGCCTGAATGACATAAGTGCCGTCGCGCTGCATGACCGCCGAGCGCATCCCGCGAAGCTGCATCGCGCCCCACAAGGCCAATGCGACGAACAGGCCTGCGCTCACAATGCCGCCTTCGATGATGATCTGCAGCCAGTCATTATGCGCATGGTTGAGATAGGTCGGCGCCAGAAGTTCGTCGGGTTCGAAGATCTTGTAGACGTGCTCAAACGAGCCGAACCCACTCCCGGACACGGCGAAGCGTTGGGACATTTCCAGCAAGGTGGGCAGCACCGCTATGCGCAGCTCTGTCAGCTGGTCGACGCCGGAGAATCGCTCCGAAGCGACAGAGAAAAATAGTGCCGAACCGGCAAAAAGCGTAAGCGCAGCGATGCCACCGATGACCACCCAGCGTTTCTGCTTGGCGGTAAGCGTGCCGCGTGATCGTTTTTGATTTGCTTCAGGATTGAGCTTGGTCGCGACAAAATAGAAAAGGGCTGCTGCCACGAGCAACATCATGACCATGGCGAGAACGCCCATCCGTGACGCGCCGAGAAACAGGGGCACGATAAAGGTCAATGTCAGCGCAAGCGCCAATGCCAACTGCCCGTTGAGGCTCTTGCCGCGCAGCCAATTAGACAGGGCGAAATGCGCGGCCAGGACGATGGCTGCGGCGAGGAAGAGCGCGTTGTGATTACGGTTGGAGAACAGCCCTACCGCCTCGGTCGCATTGGTGATGCGATAGAAATAAAGTGGGCCGCCAGCGGGGCCGGCAAGCTGCAAGATACTCAGCACCGCACTGATAAACGCGAATGCGAGGAGGAGCGGGAGCATCCGGCTGCGGCCATATTGCTTTTGCATGGCAAACATCGCCAGGGCAGCTGCGGGCACGATAAGCGATGCCAAGGCGTTCCACGTCTTCGATGGCGAGAGGCTGATGGGCCGGGAAATGTCGCCCAGGCCGGCCAGCTCATCGGTCGCGGCGATCACGTCGCGCGATGGCAGCGATTGCCAGACTGATGGCGGAAGCGGGATCAGCTGCACGGCCATGATGATGGCCAGTCCCAAGAGGAATAGCATCGGAATGCGCACCTCCTTCAGGTCGCCGGGCTGGATGAAAAATGCGGCATAGCCCAGCGCCAGGGCGCAGAAGGGGCGCAATATGACCAGCGACTCGATATCCGCTCGTGACCCGCCTCCCAGGAAGAAGACGACCAGAAGAAAAATCACCAGCGCGGCAAAACGTGATTTCGAAGTTCCTAAACGACTCAGCGGTGTCGAAGCACGCATTCCCATTCCCTAACTCTCCAGGCTGCGCCAATATCTGCAGCCCGCTTTTCGAGCGCCGCGTTGGATAGAGCCTTGCCGGTTGAGCGCAAGTGTAATTGCGGCAAAGAGAGGGCCTGGACGTAGCAAGAATAGATGCGGAGAAACAGCCTCGGTGAGAACGACCTAACGCGCGCTGACGGAGCGGGTTGGCCTTCGCGTGCTTGTTGGTATAGGCGTGCGCATCGAAGTCGCACTTGCGGCGTTTTGATCGAATGCATTCTACGTTGGCTTCGCTTCAGTCTCTGCCAACGATCTGATTTTACGAATTTATCTCGCTCAGGGGAAAAACATTGGCGCGACTTTACGATAGCCGCAAACGCATTCTGGTGACCGGCGGAGCAGGCTTTCTTGGCTCACACCTCATCGATCGCCTGCTCGATCAGGGGCATGAGGTTCTGTGTGCCGATAATCTCTTCACCGGTACGAAGCGGAATATCGATCACCTGCATGATAATCCCCGCTTCGAGTTCATGCGGCACGACATCACCTTCCCGCTCTATGTGGAAGTGGACGAGATCTATAATCTCGCGTGCCCGGCGAGTCCGGTGCATTACCAGCACGATCCGGTCGCCACGACCAAGACGAGCGTCCATGGCGCGATTAACGTCCTGGGGCTGGCCAAGCGGCTGGGTGCGAAGGTGTTCCAGGCATCTACCAGTGAAGTCTACGGCGATCCGCACGTCCACCCGCAGCCCGAAGAGTATTGGGGCAATGTCAATCCGATCGGGACACGCTCATGCTATGACGAGGGCAAGCGCTGCGCCGAAACGCTGTTTTTCGATTATCACCGCCAGCACGATCTGAAGATCAAGGTCGCGCGCATTTTCAACACTTACGGCCCCCGCATGCACCACGCCGATGGACGGGTGGTGTCAAACTTCATCGTGCAGGCGTTGCTAGGTGAGCCGATCACGATTTATGGAGACGGATCGCAGACGCGCTCCTTTTGCTATGTCGATGATCTGGTCGAAGGCTTTATCCGGCTGATGAACACCGGCGACGATGTGACCGGCCCGATCAACCTCGGCAATCCGGGTGAGTTCACGATCAAGGAGCTGGCGGAAAAGGTCATCGCCATGACCGATTCGGGTTCCAAACTCGAATTTCTCGACCTGCCATCGGATGATCCCAAGCAGCGCAAGCCGGTGATCGAAAAGGCCAAGGAAAAGCTCGGCTGGGAACCAAAGGTTCCGCTCGACGAAGGTCTGGAAAAAACGATCGCCTATTTCCGCGAACGCCTGCCTGAGCTGACTGTCTAATCGACTCTTGCCGTCCGAGTCGCGCGCTTTCCTAACTGCTCGATCCTAGCGATAACAGAAATGTAATCGGGCGCCTCTTGCCGTGATGGCAGGGGCGAATTCTCATGCCGTGTCAATCATTTATACTCTCGCGTAGCTTGAGGGTGATCGGCGCGTTAACCAATAAATCATTGTAAAAATGCGACAAATTTTCACTATAACTTGATCGCTGAGCCAATCGGCGTAGGTTATCCACAGGGTCACAATTGCGAGCTTCCATCGCCACCGGAACGCCGGGCGTCTCACCGCACTACGGAGGGGTCAGTGCCTAAGCGGCTGCGCTTTATCGCCTTTGGGCGTATCGAAGTCCTGATGACAGGCGAGGGCGCTTTGCCGGTGCCACAATCGGCCGAGGGATTGATTGCGCTTCTTGCGCTCAATTCGCGAACCGGGCTCAATCGACAGCGGGCCGCAGAGATGTTGTGGCCTGATAGCGATCGCAAAAGTGCGCAGCACAATCTTGCAACCACACTCTGGCGTCTTAAAAAGCACGCGCCGCAATTGCAGGACATCGTTGCGGCGGCGGACAGGACTCGGCTCGATTTGGGAACGGATATCCGTTTCCTCACGGATCTCGAGCAATTCGAGCGCAAGACCCAGCGTTTTCTAGCGGCACGGGATGCTGCGTCCGAGCAAGACATTGCGCGCGCGGAGGCGGCGGTGGAATTGTATAAGGGCGATGCGTTCCCCGGGCTCGATTTCGAATGGGCCGTCCTTGAGCGCGAGCGATTGCGCAACCTGTTCTGCGAACTGCTCTTCGCCTTGGCGCAGGGATTTGCCGAGCGCGGCGATTACGGGCGGACAGTCCGCTATGGCGAGAGACTGGTGATGGCCGACCCGTACCGGGAAGACGTGCACCGGCTGTTGATGCGCGCCCATGTCGAGAACGGCAATCGCGCCAGCGCCATCCGGCAATATCGCATCTGCCAGGGCGAACTTGCAGAGACTTTGGGGGTGGAGCCTATGCCCGAAACTGTGGCGCTATATGAACATCTGGTGGCCCGTTCCGATCGGCAGCTCGCTCCAAGCGAGGCAGAGCGGCGGCAAACATTTATCGGGCTTGCCCGCAGCGACCTGGAAACCATCGTCCGTCGCCATGCGGCACTCCA
Organism: Aurantiacibacter sediminis; assembly: GCF_016019885.1. GTDB lineage: Bacteria > Pseudomonadota > Alphaproteobacteria > Sphingomonadales > Sphingomonadaceae > Alteraurantiacibacter > Alteraurantiacibacter sediminis. The sequence continues at coordinate 429,932 of NZ_JAEANY010000002.1, forward strand.
TGACCGGCTGGTACGCGTGCGGCAGCTTGTCCAGCGCGCTGAAAGCACCGGGTAAATTTGAGTGCTCAAGCTCGTGAAGGGGTGGCCGACGGCCACCTTTTTTTTGTCCAAAAACAAAGTGGTGATGCTTTGGTGATGCATCGGTGATGCCGAGGAGACGCGGTCAGTCTCATTCCACACGTTGATGAACCGCACGATTCGCCGGGCGGTGCAAAAACGGAAAAAGATGATGGGCGGAGAGACAACCCATGACCGCGACAGACGAACGAAAGGCCAGCACTTTCGTCGTTCGTCTCTGGTGCGAACCGCGCCCGGCAGGCGAACCGGAAGTCTGGCGCGGCACGGCGACGAATGTGGCGTCTTCCAATCAGGCAGGCTTTACCGACTTCGGCCAATTGCTGGCTTTCCTGGAGCGCGAGGCGGGCCTGCCGCGCCAAGCGGAGTGAACGCCTGATGCGTCCGCATATCGTCATTCGCTTGCGTCCAGATGCAGTGCCGCATGGCAGGGTTCCCTATTGGGAAAACGCAATCGGCGATCGCTCCGTGGGCGACATTTCCCTCGGCGAGAGCCTTTCCCGAACATTTGCTGAGCACGATGTCGACGTGTTGGTGACACGTGAATATCCTTCGTCCGACGGCGGGTGGTCTGCAGCGGAAAAGGCGGCAGCGCTCGATCGCATCTTCCGGCTCGTCCTGCACCGTAGCAACGCCATCCCTAAGGGCCTGCTGCGCGATATCCGTCTGCTGCCCGAAGTCGAAGAGGCCCGTCCGGGCGAAGTGGTGGCGACCGAACTGCCGCAGGCGCGCGCCATGAGCCGTCCGGGTCAGAGTCGGTCTCATGAACGTATTTCCTTGGACCGGGCGCACCAGCTGACCCGAGGCGATCCGGACCTGATCGTCGCCGTGCTCGATACCGGCGTCGATATCGGCCACCCGGAATTCGGCGGTCGCTTCGTGGCGCCGAAGGACTTTGTCGACATTCTGTCAGGCGCTGAGGAATTTTTTGGCGATGTGCTGGGCATCGATGACGATCCGGCAGACGATGTCGGCCATGGGACGCACGTTGCCGGCATTATCGGCGCTCGCGGCAATGGAATGGACCGCGGCGCTGCACCGGCTTGCAAAATCATGCCGGTGCGCGTGCTCGCTGCCATGGAACAGGGCGATCACCGCGTCGGCGCAGGCCTCGTCGACAATATCAATGCGGGCGTCAAATATGCGGTCGATAACGGCGCGCGTGTGATCAATATGAGCCTCGGCGTGCGGCATTCGGGCGGCGGATTACCCCACCGCGAAGTCGTGGAATATGCGCATGCCAAAGGCGCTACCATTGTCGCCGCCGCCGGGAATGACGGGCGTGAGGAGTTGTATTATCCCAGCGCACTGCCAGGCGTTATCGCCGTCGGGGCGGCAGGGCAACGTGAACGGGCCGCGGGTTTTTCGACTTTTGGCAGGCACGTGACGCTCGTGGCGCCCGGAGAGGATATCTATTCGACATTGCCTGACGGGCGATACGGCATGGCTTCAGGCACCTCGCATGCCGCGCCTTTCGTCGCAGCCGTCGCGGCCCTCGTGCAATCGCTCGCCAGCCGAGCAGGCGGCTTTTTCACGCCGCAGAAAGTCCACTCCATTCTTGCCCATACGGCGGACCGTTTCGGTCGCGCAAACCGCGATCGGCGCGCCGGGTACGGCATGCTCAACGCCGCAGATGCGCTGCGGCTCGCCCAGTTGGAAATCGGTGAAGGAACGCTGAGATGAATGAACTGAACGAGAAGATCCGTGTCCTCGCGGACGCTGAAGAGAGGCTCGGAGAAGCTATCGCAGCGCGCGAGGAGAAGCTGAAAGAGCTAAGCGACCAGAAGGAAACGCTCGCCGGCCATCGCGGTGAAGTCGCGCGGCTGGAAGACGAAATGGCGCAGCTGGCCGAGCGGATCGACGCGAAGGAAGGCGATCTCGAGAATCTTCGCAGCGAACGGGAAGAGACAAGGACAGCATTGGAGGAAACCTTCGCCGAGCTTGCGCAGGTGACCAATGCCAACGCCGTCACTGAAATCAATCGGCAGCTTCAGGCGAATGAAAAGGCATTCACCGCGGCCAATGAGGCTTTTGCAAGGTCCGAAACCGAACTCGCCCGGCTGGCCGAATTACGTGATCGCGCAACGACCGAGCACCGGCGGAAAATGGGCGTCGTCGAAAATGGCGAGGGCCGGGTGACGCAGGCGCGCGATGAGAGCCGGACTGCTGCCACCGCCGTCAACCAGGCCGAAGCTGCAGTTGGTGAAGCGATATCCGATCTGGCGGATGCCATCGGTTCGATCGGGAATGGCCACGTTCCGCAAATCGACCCGCAAGTCGTCAAATTGTTGTCGCAGACGGGGAAAGATCGCCGCCGCGATTTCCTCGACATCCGCACACGCTCGACTTCGCTCGACGATCTTGCCCAATCGGCTGTCGACACCCTGGCCGATGAAAGCGAGGAAATGCATCCGCGAGAGCGATTGCGCGATGTGCTTCTTGAACACGGGATCGCGACCGATATCGGCAAGGTTACTGCGCGCATCAATGGCGCGCGTCAAAGCGATATCCGCCGATCCATCACCGCCGCCGTTTTCCCGAGCTTGGTTGCACGCAGGGTGATCGATGACGGGGTCGTCAATGAAGACGCCGCGAAGGACACGATCGGCCTCGCCGATACCATCCTTCTGGATCTTGAAAGCGATCAGGGCCCGCTCGATCGCTACGCCGCGCTGCTGGCTGACAAGGCCATTTCCGACATGCGGCTGGATGCCGGACCCGGCACGCCGCAGCGCCAGCTCATCACCGCGCAATTGCGCGCAAGCCTTTAACCGGAACGCCGAGGAGATAGATCGATGCCCGGTAGCATTAATTTCACTGAAGGCCAGCTGCGCGACAGCATTCGCCATTCTTTCCATGATCTGTCGAAACTGGGGCCGATACCCGGCCGAGTGTTCGATTATCTCGCCAAGGGTGAGGTTGATGCAAGCAAGGCGACCGACGATGTCGTCGGCTTGCAAAAATCGATGTGGTCTTTCTTGCAAAGTCGCGGCGCACAGCTCGGCGATCAGCAGAAATTCGATCAGGGTGACTATGACGAGATCCTGTTCAGCGCTTATGACAATGCGCTGAGGGAACGCTCCGGCGATGGTGCTGATCCGCTCGGCCGGGTGAACAATACCGATCCCTCCAGCATCGGCTCGGGCTGGGATTTCAGCGTCGATACTTTCGACACGATCCAGAGCCAAGGCGTCCTACCTGAATCGATCCGGGCCGCCGGTGCCATCGATTACGTCTACGTCATGGGCGAACGCCTGCGCATCTTCGACATTGCAGAGGAACTGGTGCTTGGCTGGGCCAATGGCTCGATCGACATTGCAGAAGGTGCCGCGGCGGGACGGCTCTACCGCTATTGGAAACAGCTGGATGACCGCATGCCGCCGCAGGATCGCGCGATGCTGTATCGCCGGGTGTTGGACAAGGGCTCTGCCGAAGCAATGAGCGGTGCGGCGGTGAATACGAATTTCCCGGTCGTCTGGAACAAGCTGCTGGCGGAAATCGCCGATTACATCGAGAAGTCCGAGCGGATCGAGAGCGGGCTCACCGATGTCTCACCCATCAGCGCCAAGCCGATCCACCAGGCGATGCGCGAGCTGCAATACAATCTGACCGAGCATTGTACGGGCATGGCCTTCATGCAGGTGCGCGAGATGTATGCGCAATTGCAGGATGCCATCGCCATCCTGAAAGACCCGGACATCATCGCCAGCTTCGGCGGCGTGCGTCGGCGCAATCTGTGGACGGTCATCACCGAAATCTGGCGCGATGCCTATGGCACCACGCCGCCAGTATCTCCGCTGGTGAAAGTGGCAGTGGACGGCAATCGCATGTTCCAGCTGGCCGCCGATTTCGAGGAATCGACTTTTACCCCGGACGATTTGTCCGAGCTGGTCCAGGCGGGTGAGAATTACATCATCAACGCCGCGATGGCCGAGGGGACGGGCGATACCACCGGAGACAGTCCCGGCGAAGACGACTTCGACCCTGGCGGATTCGACGACGAATTCGATGATTTCTGAGTGGGTGCACTGACCCCGATGTCCACCGCTTAGAAAAAAGGCGAACCAAGACCATGAAGGATCAAGAAGCCCTCGCGGAACTCGCAATAGCCCGCACTCGTGCGGCGCTGAGCGGCTCGAAAAGCTTCCAGTCGCTGGATGTGGCCGAACAAAAACAATTGTTCGGCGAAATGTATCGCAGCAATTACGCGCAGCTCGCCGAAGCGACCGGAACGCCCGAACGGCCTGTCCGCCCACGGCGCATGTCCCGCGCACAGGCGGCGAGCGACGATATCGACGATGATCGCCATCTCAATACGCGGATTGACCAGACAGGGGATCTCGCGGGCGACTTCATCGGCCAGGTCGATTTCCCCGGATTTGTGCGCGACCTCTTGAAAGGCGTTTTCGACGCGAACCTGGAAGTCACCCTCGCGCAGATGAACAGCTATCAGGAGCTGCTGCAGACAGCGACGGCCAGCGTTTCCAAATTCGTCAATGCCATCGATGACACGGCCGCATTCGGATATCTGGCGGAGAATAATTCGGACGAATTCTCCATCGATTTCGGCGATGGCTCCGGCACGGGCGGGGAAGGCGAGGCGCAACTCACCGGCCCGACCGGAGAGCCGCTCGATATCGGCGACAATGAAGTCAAGGCACGCATCATGGATGCGAAGATCGCCATGGCCAAGGAACAGCGCGCCTTGCTCCGCGAGACGATCCTTATGGGTATCACTCGCCTGGTCGTCGAGAAAGGAAATGTAAAGGCGAGCGTCCTGTTCGATATCAAGTCGACCGAGGAAGTCGTCAAACGCGACAAGGCTGCCCAGAAGGATACTTACACCTCCGGCAGGTCCGGTCGGATGTCGACCGGGCTGATCGGCAAGCTCGTCGGTGGGGGCGGTGTCGGGCGTTCGAGCAGCCGTCGCAAGTCCAAGATCAGCATTTCGACCGTGGATTCAAAAGCGACGACGGAACTTGCAGCCAAAGTCGCCGGCTCGGTCGATATCACGTTCAAATCAGATTACTTCAAGCTCGACAATTTCGCCACGATGTACGGACCGGAAGCTGGCGGCGCGCAGGCACCGCAGGGGTCCAATGCAGGCGCAGGCGGCCAATCCGGTGGCCAATAGGGAAGGGGATCAGCGATGGCCTTGGCCCATATCCGCCCCGACCCTGCAGGCGGCGCGCCCGGCACGCGTAGCTTCATCGCAGAGCTTGGCGCGAGCCGATATTGGCGTGTCGCCGTCGGTCCGGAAGAGACACGGCGCACCGATGGCGCCCGCCTCATGGCCAAACCGGCTCATGTTAGCCAAGTCAGCGGACCTGTCCCGCCAGAAGCGCGTGGACGTGTGCGCGTCACCATCCCGGAAGAGCATTTCGACCGCGAGAACGGGCATGTGCAGCTCATGACCTATCGTGATGCCAATGGGACCGGACCGGCTTTCTCACCGGTCGTGCGCAGCGCGCCGGGGCTTCCCGATGCCATGCCCGCCCTTGGCTTCAGCGCGCGTGGTGTCCGCTCGCTGCCGCACACGCAGCCCCAGACTGCAGCGCTTAGCTGGAAACAGCCGACCCACGTTTCGTATGCGATGGTGCTTCCGGCATTTCTCGCGCCGCTTCTGTCCGCAGCAGGGCCGTTGCTTGCAGGGGCTTTACCAAAGCTGGCCACCTCGGTTGCGCCTCTCGCAGGCCAATTGCTGCAATCGGTCTTGGCTGGCCGCGAGGCTCCGCAAAACGCAGACCAGACCAGCCAGGATCGGCAGGCGCTCGATGCAGCGATTGCAGCCCTGCGAGCGCTGGCGGGAACGGGCGCACAGGCCCCTGGCGCAAACGGGGCTGCGGCCAATCCTCCCGCTCAGGCACAATCCATGCGCAATATCCGGCGGCGAAAGGCGCGCGGAGCGAGCCGGAGCAGCGCCTTCGCGCGTGAAGGCACGGCGCGTAGTCATCTGGCCAGCATGCAGCGACGCTCCCTTTCCCTGCGTCAGCAATTGCCGGTTGAGCGTTCCCAAGCGATGGTCGCGCCCCTCGCCGCGCTGCTGCCGATGCTGACGCCGCTCTTGGGCAAAGTGCTGACGCCGGAAACCGTGCAGTCCGTCATCAACATGCCGAATGAGCATATGAAGACGATTTTCAATGCGATGAAGGAAGCTGGAAAGCTGGCCATCCAGAGCGAGGAGCAAGAGTTGCAGCATCTGCGCGCGCTCACGCCATCGGTGGACGATCCGGCTCTCGATGCGCTTCTTTCAAGCGCCAATGTCGGCTTCTCCCTGTCGAAATCGGAAAACTGGCAGCGTGCGGAAAGTGTGACCTTGCATATGGAGCCCTGCCGACGGGTGACGCTGAATGGCAGGCCGGTTTGCCTGATGGCTGCGGACACCGCGTGGTCGTTTCCGCTTTCGATCACTCTTCCGACAAATTCGCAGGGCCAGTATCCGACGCTCAAAAACGCAACCTTGCGGATCGTGGTGAAAGAGAAGGATACCCTGCGTGAACTGCTGCACAAGCAGCAACCATTGGGACCAGTCGCCGCATCCGGCCCACTTCCAGCGCTTGCGCAGCTCGACGCAGCGGACGTGCGCAGATTGCCGCAAGGCGTGGACCTGATTGTCGCCTTCGCCGTCATCTGGACCAACAGCGAAGGGAAGAAGCGTGGCGCGCCCCTGCAACATCTGGTGCAGATCGCGGGCGGACCGATGTTCGATCGGTTGCAGCCTTCCGGTGAGCTGCACCGGCTGGATGAAGAAAGCGGATTTGGCGATTACGTCCACGATGTGTGGCAGAACCGCTTTCGCGATGACGCGAAGCGAGTGGTGGGGGAACTGACATATCTCTGCCCATTCGCGACAGGGGCACCGTCACATCGTCGCATGAAGACCGAATACCGTTCGGACGAGGTCGAGCGCACGCGGCAACGCCGGCATTTGCAATTGCGCAGCGGGTTCGAAATTTCGCTCGATACATTGGCAGAACTTGGCCGGATGCTGGGCGCGGAACCTGTGACGGCACAAATGCGCGCAGCCCTCGGCAGCGCGGCTTTCGCCGAAGCGGCCAATCGCAGCGCCCGTGTTGCGTTCGATTTCCGCGGCGCACCTCAAGAGGTTTTCCGCCTGCGCGCCGTTCCGACATATGACCTTGCGCGCTGCTATTTCCGCATCCCCGGTGCGGCCGATGCGAAGGGACAGATCACTTCGATGGAGGAGCGCGAAGCGCGGCTCCCGCTTCCCGCCAGTCTCGAACTCGAAGTCCATAATGACAGCACGGGTGCGCAAATCGGCATGCCTGTCTCATCCAATTTCCTCGCCGCACGGCTGCTGCGCGATAGCGGCGGAGGCGGCGAATGAGCGGCCCTGCATCGCGTTTGGAGGAGGACCTGTTCCCGTCCGCTCGTGATGTGATGGCATCCTGGGGCGATGCCTTGAGCGAAGGCGGCCGGCTGGATGCGATGGCAGTATCGGAAGCGAGCTTCGACCTTCCGGTGGAATTCCAGCTGATTGACCGCGATGGGCACATGGAGTTGCGTGCTTCGTCACCCACCCAAAAAACCCACACGACAATCCTGCCTGTCTGGCATCGTCTCAGATTGACCGTGGTTGCGGAGCGCGAGGAGGTGGGCGATGCCTGAACTTGCCGATCGCTGGCGGCTCGAGAATTTTATCGATGCGCTGATCTTTGAGCTCGACAAGGCGCAGGACACGCTTGCTGTCAAAGGCATCAATCGGCGCCTTACCTACACGGTGCGTGATGTCGCGGTCGATCTGAATGTCTTCCCCGATTACTCGCGCGACGATCTGCGATTTTCTGTCGCGCGTCCGGGGGATGAAGGTGCTTCGCGCATCACATTCCAGCTTGGTTCGATCACCGATCAGCAAATCAAGGAGACAACGCGCGATCCCGTCCGCTCGGAAGATATCGCCATATCAGAAGTCGAGGAGCTGGAACCCGAGCTGCGCGAAAGCCTGCGCCGCGTGGGCGTCAATTCAGCACGCGATCTTGAGCGTATGGAGCGGCGCAATGTCGATCTCGACCAGGTCGTCCGGGAAAAAGTGGGCAAGGAGACCCCCAGGGGCACGGTCAGCTATGACAAGCTGGCAACCATTATCTCCAAGGCGCGGCGCAAGGATTTTTCGCCGACTGTACAGTCCGTCTCACTGGCGATGGGCGGCCCCGGCGAAGCTGTAATCGACATAGCCGGAAAGCATCTCGAGGCGTTCGGCCCCGGCTACCCCATGGCCGTTATCAATGGCGAGGAGGTGGCAGCGGAAAATACGGCAAGCGGCCTACGTCTGCGCGCTCCGATTGCTGCCCTGCGCGGTGGGACCAACCAGCTAGATCTCGCACTCGACAAAGGCAGCGTCCTGCATTTGCAGATGAATAACGGCGATAACCCTGCGGAGACCGCGCAATGATGCCGCTCGGGAATCTTCGCGGCACGCGCAGGGTGAAGCCAACGCAAGGCGGCTGGTCACAGACGAAGGCTTTGCCGCAGCCGGCCTCTCCGCGCCGTGTGCGGAAAGTGCAGCCAGCGAATGAGCCGACCGAGAACCACGATCGTTCCGGTGCGGCCGGCAATTGGTCGCTTCCCGCTGAAGACGATCTGGGCGTGTCTTTCGGCCATCAACGCGCAGCAAAAGAACGATCCCGCGCGATGATAGCGGCACCGGTATTTTCGGGCGACGAATTGCAGGGCGAATTCGAGAGTGAGGGTGAGGGCCGCCGCGCGGACACTCGCATTGCCGAGAAAGAGGGCAGCGGCAGACGCATGATGCAAGGCGGGCAACGCCGATCCTCCGCGGAAGGAGACCGCGCACAGCTCGCGGATGATAACCGGGAGACTGAACCTCGCAGGACCACTTACAAGCGTCCGGCAAATTCCGGGAACACCGGGGATGACGATCGCATGATCGTGAAGCGAGACAACGGGCAAAGCCGCGAGGAGGCTCCAGCGCTCGCAGATGTCCTCGATCCGGAAGATGTGTTCGCTATGTCCGACGCCGGCGAAGGGGCATCGACAAGCGACAGCGCATGGATCGCAGAGGCGCTCACGCGCCAGAACGAGCGCGAACGCGGTGATCAGCCTGAAAACATTTCGAGCGGGCCGGGGCATGAGATTTTCGACCGGATGGGAAGCGCGCGCAGTGAAGTGCTCAGCTTCGATGCCGGACGCTTCGATGTGAATGCGCGCCTTGATGGCTTCGCCAAGGAGCTGCGCCGCGCCGATGACGCGCGCACGCCATCCACGCCACCCGATCTCAACGATCTCGATTTGCTGTCACATGTCGCGAGTCTCGCCAGCGGAGAGACCGAGGAGAGCGAGAGCGACGCGCCGCAGACGGCAGATCACGAACCGTCGGCGGGAAAAGATGACAACATCGCCTCGAAAGAAGAGGCCAAAACTGAGCCGGATAACGAACATTCCGATATGCTTTGCGATGCGCCGAAAGAGACGAGCGCAGACACCGCGCAGGACGAAGAGATTTCAGCAGACGATCGATCCGAGGAGACGGACAATGCCGACAAGCCTGAGTAAATTGCAGCACCGTTCCAACCTGCGGCATGCGCGCAGCCATCTGGTGGGCCGTCACCACCGTCTGTCGCGCCGCAGCCATGCTCAATCGTCCGCGCAGGATCTGGCGCAGAAGCTTATCGCAGCCGGGGCGGATCCGGAAAAGGCGCGAAAGGCAGCCGGCATCATTGCGGCGGCACCTTCATCTCCCATCTCTCAAGCGCAAGGCATGCGTTTGCCGTCGGTCGACATCAGTGCAGATGATGTGAAGGACGCAGTCCTTTTTGCACTCGAATGGTCACCGCTTGGCGTGGCTCTCGACGGTATTTTCTATCTTTGTGACAATTACAATCTGGCCTTCGGCGTCGGACTTGGCGGCGTAATCGGATACGGCGTCGGCGGAGGCGCAGGCGGTGGAATCGTCTTCGGGCCAAATCGCACGATCGCTCTTTACGGCACGGTGGGCGTTGTGGTCGGCCTCATAGTCGACGGGTCGATAGGCGCGCAATTCACCCTCGTGCATGGCGGACTATCTGCCTTCGGCGGCACATCGTTTACGCTGGGCGGAGCAATCGGTGAAGTGGGCGGCGTGAGCGGGCATGTCATTTTGAACACAAGCCTTCGTCCGATTGGTCTGCAAATCGAAGTCGAGATCCGCGGCGGATTACCCGTGCGAGCTATTGGAGGGGTTTGGGAAACCTATATCGGCCCTTCTGTGCAGCTTTCATTAGGCTACTACTCCGAAAGTATGTTCGGGCCCGGCTGCAATAGCGGCAACGAGCCGGTTCCGATCCCGGCTGAAGTGACGGATGAACAGGCGGCGCGAGAAATCCTCGAGTTCTTCTATCCCGATTTTTCTTTCACCGACATCACCGAAAATCACAAAAAGCTCGCTGCCAGAATGTTGCATGAGGCGATCGAAGCGAACGAAGCGCTGGACTGGGTGCCCGAGCCTTCAGGCGGTCGCCCCGGCGTAGGCTGGCTTGCAAAGAATGCGGTGAAAATCGCGTGGCGGAAGATCAAGGAAGAACGCTCCATCCGCGAAAACACGCGGGCGACCGTGGCCCGGAATTGGCGGCCTGTGCTGGATGAAATCCGCAACGGCCTGACTCCGACCGGGCTTTCTGTTTCGAGCACTTTCCAGGCCGGAAAATTCGAAATCGTCAAGCAATTGGCTCAGAACGATATTCCGCTCGATCCTCAAAATGGTGGCGGCATGTCCATCGACTGGCAGTATCTGGAGCCCGGCGACATCATCCTGGTGGCGCGCGAAGGCTTTCCGTCGGACCAGATAAGGGAAGCGACGGGCGAGGATGCCAGCCACGCCATGCTCTATGTCGGTGTCCAGAATGGCCGGTATATGGTGATCGAATCCACCGTCGGCGGCGTGCAGACCAATCCGGTCGAGGTAGCCTTGGATGGGGCGGAAGCAGCCGCCGCGTTCCGCTACCCCGGATTAACGGGCGCACAGCGCAGGAAGATCACATCCTATGCCGCACGCATGGTGGGTGAAGGGCGCGGTTACCATTACTTCGGCCTTATCCAGCAGGCGCGCTTCCGTTACGACGTCGAAAAAGTTTGCTCAGGCCTTCAGGGCCCGGATGCGACGGCATGCCGCGCTGGCCGCGCCAAGGTTCGCCTCGGCAGTCAGGCGCAGAGCGACAATTTCATCTGTTCGCAGCTGGTGGCCGAAAGCTTCAAGCAGGCTGGCGTGCCGCTGACCAATGATCCGTCGCACTGGGTGGCACCGGGCGACATGATTGCTCCCAACGCAAACATGATCGTCGACCTCGAATATATCGGCCACGTCTGGCCGTGACTTGAGGTTAGGGCGTTGATGCGGTGTGCTGATCATCAATTATTAATGGTCGGGGAGAGAGGATTCGAACCTCCGGCCCCTGCCTCCCGAAGACAGTGCTCTACCAGGCTGAGCTACTCCCCGACCGGATGCGTGGCGAGGGCGAACCCCCGCGAGGCAGAGGCGGCCCTATAGGGGGAGTGACGAATGCTGGCAAGCCTGCTCTCAAGTGAAAAGGGGTCGGTGTTTTCACTTGACCGTAACGCCTGTGCTGCCATTGCGCCGCGATGCGTGCGATGCCACTAGCCATCGCGCAATCGATCACAAGCGTAAGGGGCAGCAATGCGGGTTCTCATCACCGGAGCGGCAGGCTTTATCGGGGCGGCTTTGGCCGATGCCCTGCTGGCGCGCGGCGACGCTGTGATCGGTGTCGATGACTGCAATGCCTATTACGATCCGCAATTAAAGGCAGACCGAATTTCCCGCATTGAGGTGCAGGGTGGGGACTTCACTTTCCAAAAGGTCAATTTCGCGGACATGGCAGCGCTCGGCGCGGCGCTTGACGGCGAGAGCTTCGATGCAATCGTTCACTTGGGCGCGCAGGCGGGCGTGCGCTATTCGATCGAGAATCCGGCGGCCTACGTGCAGTCCAATGTCGTGGGCCATGCCAATATGCTGGAGATCGCGCGCCACCGCGAGGTGCGCCATATGGTCTATGCCAGCTCCTCCAGCGTTTATGGCGGCAACGACAAATTGCCCTTTAGCGTGGATGACCGCGCGGATCATCCCGTCAGCCTTTACGCCGCGACCAAGCGGGCAGACGAGATGATGAGCGAAAGTTACGCCCACCTCTACCACATCCCGCTCACCGGCCTGCGCTTCTTCACCGTTTATGGCCCGTGGGGCCGGCCCGACATGGCGATGTGGATCTTTACGAAAAAGATCCTCGCCGGCGAGCCAATTCCCGTCTTCAACAAAGGCGAGATGTGGCGCGATTTTACTTACATTGACGATATCGTTGCGGGCGTCGTCGCCGCGCTCGACAATCCGCCTGCAGATGATGGCAATGTGAAAGCGGGCGGATCGTCAAAGCCGCACGCGCTGTACAATATCGGCAACAATCGTTCCGAAAAGCTCACCCGCGTAATCGAGCTGCTCGGTGAGGCGTGTGGCCGTGAAGTGCAGATCGACTGGCAACCGATGCAAAAGGGCGACGTGCAGCGCACCTATGCCGATATCGAAGCGATCGAGCGCGATCTGGGTTACGCGCCCCGCACCACGATTGACGAAGGCGTGCCGCGCTTTGTCGATTGGTATCGTGGCTATACCGGCGAATGAAAGGACGGTGAGATTGGCAGCGACAGTGGCGCGCTGCATCGCGCTTTGCTAGCCCACCGGCATGAGTGATTCCTCGCGCCATCCGGAATGGCAATATCTCGATCTCATGCGCCATATCTGGGAGCATGGGGACAAGCGGATTGACCGCACGGGCGTGGGCACACGCTCCATCTTTGGCACTATGTTGCGGTTTGACCTTGGCGACGATCGTATCCCGCTGCTCACCACCAAACGCGTCTTCTGGAAGGCCGCCGTGCGCGAGATGCTTTGGTTCCTCACGGGGCACACGAACATCCGGCCGCTGCTACAGCAAGGCGTGCGAATCTGGTCCGACTGGCCGCTCGCCAAATACCGCCAGAAAAGCGGCGAGGATATCTCGCAGGAAGATTTCGAAAAGCGCATTGTCGAGGACGAGGCCTTTGCCGCCAATTGGGGAGATCTGGGGCCGGTCTATGGCAAGCAATGGGTCGACTGGCCGACGTACGAATACGGGGCGGATGGCAAATACACCAAGGGCCCCGGCATCAATCAGGTCGCCGAAGTGGTCGAGAGCCTGAAAGCCAATCCGGGCAGTCGCCGCCATATCATCGAAGGTTGGAACGTCGCGGAGCTCGACCGGATGGCGCTGCCGCCCTGTCACAAGACCTATCAGTTCCACGTCGCGGGTGAGGGCGATGACGCGCGGCTGAATTGCCTGCTGTACCAGCGCAGCTGCGATGTAGCGCTCGGCCTGCCGTTCAACCTTGTGGGCGCAGCCGTGCTCACCCGCATGATGGCAGCGCAGACGGGCCTGCGACCCGGCGAACTGGTGTGGAGCGGGGGGGATACGCACCTTTATCTCAACCATACGGAGCTGGTTGAAGAACAGCTGGTGCGGGAACCGGCGGGGACGCCGCGCCTTAGTCTGTTGAGGACGCCGCCGACGATTTTCGATTACCGCTTCGAAGACTTTGAAGTGCGCGATTATGAGCCACAGGGCATCCTGCGCGCACCAGTGGCGGTCTGACCTGATTGCAGCGGATTGACGGTTTCAGACGAAACTAATATAAATACGCCGCAGTAAAACATTCTAACGCGCGGGCTTTGCAGCACGCGGTGCTTTTTGGGAGAGCAGCATGGCCAAAGCCGGCGATAAAGAGGGCAGTAATCGCCCTGCGCTAGCGCTCCATGTGCCGGAGCCGAAATACCGGCCCGGCGACAAAGTCGATTTCAGCCATATCCAGGTGCCGGAAGCAGGCGCGGCGCCCCGTCCTGATGAGGCGTGCGAGGCGAAAGAAACCTATCCGCTGTGCGATGATCTCATCCGCGTTTTGGGTGATGATGACAAGGCGCATGGGCCCTGGGATCCGCGGCTCGATGCCGATACGCTGCGCCGCATGCTGCGCGAAATGGCGCTGACCCGTGCTTTCGACACGCGGATGTATCGCGCCCAGCGGCAGGGCAAAACCAGCTTCTACATGAAGTGTACGGGCGAAGAGGCGACCAGTGTCTGTGCCACCCATGCGCTTGCCGGCGATGACATGATCTTTCCGAGCTACCGCCAGCAGGGCTGCCTGATCGCGCGCGGTTACGAGCCTGAGGAAATGATCAACCAGATCTACTCCAACAAGGCCGACAAGCTGAAGGGCCGCCAGCTGCCGATCATGTATTGCTCGAAGCGGCTCAGCTTTTTCACGATCAGCGGCAACCTTGCGACCCAGCTTCCGCAGGCGACTGGCTTTGCGATGGCGAGCGCCAGCAAGGGCGACTCGCGTATTGCGGCGACGTGGGTGGGTGAGGGCAGCACGGCGGAAGGCGACTTCCACTCCGCGCTGACTTTTGCGACCGTTTACAACGCCCCGGTCATTTTCAACGTGATCAACAATCAATGGGCAATCTCGTCCTTCTCCGGCTTTGCGGGTGCCGAGCGGGCGACCTTCGCCGCACGCGCCATCGGCTATGGCATGGCGGGATTGCGGGTGGACGGAAACGATCCGCTAGCCGTCTATGCTGCCGAACGCTGGGCAGCAGACCGCGCCCGCGCCAATGGCGGGCCGACGCTGATCGAACACTTCACTTACCGCGCCGAAGGGCACTCGACCTCGGACGACCCAAGCGCCTATCGCTCCGCCGAAGAGCGTGACGAATGGCCGATGGGCGACCCGGTAATGCGCCTGAAGAACCACCTGATTGCGCTTGGCGAATGGTCCGAAGAGCAGCAGGCTAAGCAGGACGCGGAACTCGATACGATGGTGAAGCAGGCGCAGAAGGATGCCGAAAAGAACGGCATTCTTGGGCACGGCCTGCACCACCCGTTTCACACTATGTTTGAAGACGTGTTCGAGGATCTGCCCTGGCACCTGCAGGAGCAGGCCGACCAGGCGATCCGCGAGCGCGAGATCAAGTTTCCGGAGGGCCTCAAAAAATGAGCGAGGCAATTGAGCACGACCTGCAGGCCGATACCGGCATCGGCCCTTCCGAGGATGCGGGCGAAGTAAAACACATGAACATGATCGAGGCGATCAATTCCGCGCTCGACGTGATGCTGGACCGCGATGACAACGTCACGCTGCTGGGCGAAGATATCGGCTATTTCGGCGGCGTGTTCCGCTGCACAGCCGGCCTGCAGGAAAAGTATGGTAAAACTCGCGTGTTCGATACGCCGATTTCGGAATGCGGCATTATCGGTGTCGCGGTGGGCATGGGGGCCTACGGCCTGCGCCCAGTGCCCGAAATCCAGTTCGCTGATTATATCTATCCCGGCCTCGACCAGCTCATCTCCGAAGCAGCGCGCCTGCGCTACCGCTCAGCTGGGGAATTCATCGCCCCGATGACCGTTCGCAGCCCGTTTGGCGGCGGCATTTTCGGTGGGCAGACCCACTCTCAGAGCCCGGAAGCGATTTTCACGCACGTCTCTGGCCTGAAGACGGTGATCCCCGCGACGCCTTATGACGCGAAGGGGCTGCTGATCAGCTGCATTGAAGACAACGATCCCACGATCTTCTTCGAGCCCAAGCGTATCTATAACGGACCGTTTGACGGGTTCTACGACAAGCCGGCGAAAAGCTGGAAGGGCCGCGACGATGCGCAGGTACCTGAAGGCTATTACAAGATTCCGCTTGGCAAGGCCCGACAGGTTACCGAAGGCGACCAGTTGACGATCCTTACCTACGGCACGATGGTCCATGTCGCGCAGGCGGTGTGCGAAGAGAAAGGCGTGGAGGCCGAAATTCTCGACCTGCGGACGCTCGTCCCGCTCGATATCGAAGCGATCGAAGCCTCGGTCGAGCGCACCGGACGCTGCCTGATCGTGCACGAGGCAACGCGCACTTCCGGCTTTGGCGCAGAGCTTTCCGCGCTGGTAACAGAGCGCTGTTTCTATCATCTCGAAGCCGCGGTCGAACGCGTTACCGGCTTCGACACACCCTATCCGCACAGCCTCGAATGGGCGTATTTCCCCGGTCCCGTCCGCATTGGCGAGGCCATCGACAAGATTCTGGCAGAGTAAGCGCTATGGCAAAATACACGCACCCCATGCCCGATATCGGTGAAGGCATCACCGAGGCGGAAATCGTCACCTGGCAAAAGCAGGTCGGCGACCGTGTCGAGGAAGACGAAGAAGTCGTCGATATGATGACCGACAAGGCCACCGTGCCGCTGGAAAGCCCGGTGACCGGCACGATCGTCGAGATCGCTGGCGAGGCTGGCGACATGGTCGCCATCGGTAGCCCGATCTTCGTTATCGAAGTCGAAGGCGAAGTGCCTGACGATGTGGCCGATGAAGCTGAGGCGGCGGAAGCTGCACCTGCGCCCAAGGACAGTGAAGTCGAGGAGCGGATCGAGGTCGAAAATCCCGACCCTTCCGATCAGGAAGATGCGGCGAAGGCGGCTCCCGAACCGACCCCGGAACCTGCTCCCGAACCTGTCGAAGGGCGAAAAGGCGAAACCGCGGAAAATCGCGCTTCGGCAAGCTCAGCACGAACGGACACTGGCGATAGCTCAAAAGTCCTCGCCACCCCCGCAGTGCGCAAGCGTGCACGCGACATGGGCATCGATCTCGCGCAGGTAAAACCTGCTGATGACGGCCGCGTGCGCCATGCCGATCTCGACGCGTTTATTTCGTACTCAGGCGGCTATGCCAGCGCCGGGAAGGCGCGCGCGGATGAGGAAATCAAGGTCATCGGCCTGCGCAAGCGGATTGCCGAGAACATGGCCGCGGCCAAGCGCAATATTCCGCATTTCACCTATGTCGAGGAATGCGATGTCACTGAACTGGAGCGCACCCGCGCCCAGCTGAATGAAAATCGCGGGGACAAGCCCAAGCTCACTATGCTCCCGCTGCTCATCACGGCGATTTGCAAGGTGCTGCCCGATTTCCCAATGATCAACGCGCGCTTTGACGATGAAGCGAAATTGGTCACGCGTCATGGCAGCGTGCATCTGGGCATGGCGACGATGACCGATAACGGCCTGATGGTCCCTGTCATTCGCGATGCACAGGGCAAGAACCTCTACCAGCTCGCCAATGACATCCAGCGCCTCGCCAATGCCGCACGCGATGGCAGCGCCAAGTCGGAAGAGCTATCGGGCTCGACACTCACAATTACTTCGCTCGGCCCACTGGGCGGCGTTGCGACGACGCCGGTCATCAATCGCCCGGAAGTCGCCATTATCGGCCCGAATCGTATCGTTGAACGCCCGATGTTCGTGACCCAGCCTGACGGCAGCGAGCGGGTGGAAAAGCGCAAGCTGATGAACATTTCAATCAGCTGCGATCACCGCGTCGTCGATGGTTATGATGCGGCTGCGTTCGTGCAGGAAGTGAAGAAAATGATCGAGGCCCCGGCACGCATTCTGGCGGGCTGAGGCCTTCGCGAAAAAGAGTTCAAAAAGGCGCGCAACGTGTGTTGACAGCCAATCGGCCCTCAACTAGATGCGCGTCTCCCAAGAGGCGCTAGCCGCTTAAATGCGCGGGTGTAGCTCAGTTGGTTAGAGTATCGGCCTGTCACGCCGAGGGTCGCGGGTTCGAGTCCCGTCACTCGCGCCACTTGGGACATTTCCTCAACCCGGTTTCGATACGCTGTCGCAGTGATATGCGCTGCGTCCGCTCACTTTCGACTTCGTGATTGTCCCGTCACAGCGACGGCAATCTTCCCCTTTGTGGCGGTGGCTCACCAGCCAGCGATAGGGAAGCTGCGAATAATCGGCGTCCTTGTCGCAAACGCCTGCCAGGATCCGGCGCATCGCGGCATGCATTTTCCGAAGCGTTTTTTCGTCCAGATCCGACGCCTTAGTCTCCGGATGCAATTCGGATTGGAACAGGATTTCATCCGACCACAGATTGCCGATCCCGGCCAGCTTCTTCTGCGCCATCAGCGCGCCCTTGATCGCGCCATTGGTACTGCCGATCACTTCGACAAAATCATCCTCTGAAATGTCCATCGCATCGGGGCCGAAACCGCGCTCCGCAATCTCGTCTTCCGGATCATCGAGCACATGCACCCAGCCCAGCTTGCGAGGGCAGCTGAATGCCAGCCGCCGCTCGCCCTCGAAAGCAATCAGGATGCGATTGAAATCGGGCGGAGTGTGATCGCTCGTGTCATAGGCCAGCAGTCGTCCGGTCATTCCCAGATGGACACAAATCCACGGGCCGTCCTTCGAGCCGGCAAAGATCAGTTTGCCGTGGCGATGTGTTTCGGTGAATTGGTGCCCGACAAGCCGCTCCCGCGCGTTTCCGCCGGGCAGTTCGACATGTTCGGTATCATCGCCGAGCTCGACAGACTCGATGGTGCGATTGAGGCACTTCTCCGCAATTGTACGGCGATAATGTTCGGCTTCAGGGAGTTCTGGCATGGTCACTCAACCCGCCGCGAGCGGCGTCTGTTCCATCTTGCTGTTTTTGGCAAGGGGAGGCACACCGCACTGCATGGCCAACAGTTTTACCTTTCATTACGGCCCGCAGGTCGTCAGCGGCATCGGCGCGAGCGGTGATCTCGATCCGTATGTGCCTGAGGGCCCGATCCTTTTCGTAACCGATGCCAATCTGCGCGCGCTCGGCCTGGCGGATCGTGCGCTGGCCGGTCTTCGCGAGCGGCACGAGGTGACTGTATTCGACGATGTGCAGGAAGATCCGCACGAGGCGAGCGTGCTCGCCGCGCTCGATGCGGCGAAAGAAATGGGCGCGACGGGCGTCGTCGGTTTTGGCGGCGGCAGTCCGATGGATGTCGCGAAGGCGGTCGCCTATCTGCTCGGCAGCGGAGACGATATCGCGGACATCTATGGCGTCGGCATGGCCTATGGGAGGGGCGCTCCGCTGGCCCTTATTCCGACGACTGCGGGGACGGGCAGCGAAGCTACGAACATCTCTATTCTTACGGTGGGCGAGACGCAGAAGATGGGCATAGTCAGCAATGCGCTCTACGCGACCTACGCCGTGCTCGATGCGAGCCTCACCACCGGCTTGCCGCGCCATGTGACCGCGGCAACCGGGGTGGATGCAATGGTGCATGCGATCGAGGCTTACACTACCAAGCGGCTCAAAAACCCGATTTCCGATGCGCTGGCTAAAGAGGCGCTGCGGCTGCTGTCGGCTAACTTGATAACGGCATGCGAGAAGCCGGACAATCTGGAGGCGCGGGATGCTATGCTCCGCGGCAGCTATCTGGCGGGCGTGGCCTTTTCCAATGCGCCCTGTGCTGGCGTTCACGCGCTCGCCTATCCACTGGGAGGACACTTTCATGTGCCGCACGGACTTTCCAATGCGCTGATGCTGCCGCAGGTCCTCACGCACACGATGCCTGCTGCGCGCGAGCTTTATGCTGAACTGGCCGAAGTGGTGGACCCGACACTGACGGGCCTCGGCACGCAGGCGAAAGCGCAAGGTTTCGTCGAGGCGATGCGTGACTTGGCGATTGCGGCGGGCCTCTCGCTGCGCCTTGCCGATGTTGGCATTTCGGCGGAGCATCTCGATCTGTTGGCCGACGAAGCGATGCTGCAAACCCGGCTGTTGCAGAACAATATGATCGACATCACCCGCGATGATGCGCGGCGGATGTATGAGGCTGCCCTATGAGCGAGAAACGCCCCGATCCGCGCGGACGCGATGCCTATTCCGTCTGGCGCAAAATCCCCACGCGATGGGCGGACAATGACGTGTACGGGCACGTGAACAATGTCACCTATTACGCCTGGTTCGACACGGCGGTGAATGCAGCGCTGGTGGAGCGCGGCCTGCTCGATATCGAAAACTCCGAAATGATCGGTCTCGTGGTGGAGACGCAGTGCCGCTATTTCGCGCCGCTCGCCTTTCCGCAGACTGTGGAGGCAGGTGTGCGCGTAGCTAAGCTGGGCTCATCAAGCGTGCGGTATGAGGTGGGAATTTTTGCCGAGGGCAGCGATATAACGGCGGCAGAGGGGCACTTCATCCACGTTTATGTCGATCGCGAGACGCGTCGGCCAGTGGCTTTGCCAGAAGATTGGCGCGCATTCCTTCAAACCCTGAGTTAGTCGATCCAACTCCGCCAGATCTCGGGAGCAACGGCCGCGATCGTCACGTGTTTAGGTCCGTCGCCTGCCGCAATTCGAACGATTTCTTCGCCTGACACCAGGGAGACGATCGAGACATCGTCACTGCGGGTATTGGCTAGCACACAGAACTCGCCTGCCGTGTCGATAGCCGACCATGAGGGCGCATTCCCGACAGCTATGGTCCGCTGCAGCGTAAGACCCTCGGTAGAGACGAGTGCGGCATAATCGGAAGCGCGCCCAGCAACGCATAGCAGCGATCCGTCTGGCGTGATGGCCAGCCCGTGATGCGGGGCTTCAAAATCCCAATCGTCCACGGTAACACCATCGGCGATTGGCAAATCGATGCGCGCGCGTTGCATGTCTACCGCAAGGTCGTGCGCCACGATCGCGTGAGTGTTCGACAATTGCGCGAACAGCATAGTCTCATCGGGCGACAGTTGGAAGGGTCTCACCCCGGCTTCGAACCGGTATTCGCGCGGGTCTACTGTTTCATCAGTGAGCGAAGCGACGGTGACCAGGTATGCACGCGGATCGGCATCGCGGGTCGAAAGGTCGGTCTGCATGTCGCCCAGGCTGGCAATGAAAAGGCGCGAGCCGTCGGCAGAAAAAGTGACGTCATGCGGCCATGTGCCTGTCTGCACTTCGCGTATTACCTCGCCATTTGCGGTGTCGATCAATTGGACGACATCGCCGCCCATGATCGTTGCCGCGACCGCCAGCCTACGCCCGTCGGGTGAGATCGCCATGTGATCCGCTCTGATCCCGGCAACGGGCGTGCGCCACAGTGCCTCGCCATTTTCGAGACTGAGCGCGACCACGTCGCCCAGATATCCCCGCGAGACAAACATTACAGTCCCGTCGCGGGAGATATCGGTGTCCTGCGCGAAGTTGAGCCCTGCGCGGCTCTCGACAATGGGTTGGGCCACGCTTTGAAGCAAGTCGCGCAAGGGGCCGACGCGTTTGCCGTCAGGTGCTACGTCAATCGTGGCGACCACGGATTGGGAAGCCAGATCGATCACCGTGACAGAGCCATCAAGTGCATTGGCGACGAAGACCATCTCACGCGCCTCGCCCGAAATTTCGTCATGGCTGGCGCGCGGTCCGCTGCCGTAATCGCTCTCTTGCAATGCTATCCACCCAGCGATTGCTATGCTGATGCCCAGCAGGCCGAGGATTATACTTTTGAGTGACATTACTTCTCGGGTTTAACGCCCCAATTGCCGGTTTCCATCCAGATGAGGAAATTGCGCAAGGGTAAGAGCCAGATCAGGCCGAGAATGATGTAGATCACCGCCTGCACCAGGCCGGGCCAGCTACCGATGATATCGGGCGCATAGCGCGCGATCACGATGCCGTAGATCATCAGCGCGGCGAACAGGCCGAGGATGCCGACAGGGATGCGCCAGGTGGGTTCGGTTCTCATCGCTCAAAAGGTCCGTAAATGCGGGTGGAAGTTACAATCGCGGCAAGCGACATATCATGCGCTTCCCGCGGCAGGCTGTCCACTTTCTGGATGTCCCAGGCAAGGCCGATAGCGATCGTGTCCTGGTGTGCTGCAAGCCAGCGATCGTAGAACCCGCCGCCCATGCCGAGCCGCGTACCACTTTCGGTAAAGCCGACGAGCGGAACGAAAAGAACGTCAGGCGTGATCTCCGGCGCGCTGGCCTCGGGCTGCATCAGGCCGCCCGGACCTTCTTCCAGATCGCTTTCACCATAGGGATCGGTGTGGGTGTGAAAATTCATCTGCCCGTCCATCGCGATGACGCGGGGAAGGGCGATGGTGAGGCCTTCTTCCATGAAGAAGCGCGCATAGCCGGCTGCGGGTGCTTCACCATCAGTCGCGCGGTAGAGGCCGATGCTCGCGCCTTCGGGGACCATTTCCAGCACCGGCGCTGGCGGGCGGCGCATAACCAGCGCGCTTACCGCAGGTGAGAGACCAGCGGCGTGTTCGCGGCGTGCCTCGCGGAGCTCTTTACGTTGCTCTGATTTGAAAGCGGTGATGTCGTTCATAGCCCACCCCATAACCGCTCATGCTGAGCCTGTCGAAGCATCGCTTTTGCTTTCGTGGAGGATGACGAAAAGTAAGAACAACCCTTCGACAAGCTCAGGGTGAGCGGATTGTGTGCTGAAAACAAAAACCCCGCCCTCAAGTAGCAGAGCGGTAGGGCGAATAATTAAGTGGCGGAACCACCATGGGTCGTTTTCCTGGAAATCCTCTGACGCCTCAACGTCAGGTGGGCGCCATATGCACCGATGCCACAGCCGAACTGGTGCACCGGGCAGGGACAGCTCCCTTTTATTTGCTTATAGCCTCAGGGATTTTCACTCCAGATCGTGCCGGGCAGTCCCGCCGAGCCCTACTTAGGAAGCGCTCGCGCCAGTCTCAAGCTGCATAGCGATTGTTTCGAGCCTGTCGGCCATCGCTTCGAGCTTCTCAGCAGTCTCGGCATCTGCGGCAGGCGGAGCCGGGGAGGGCGTTGCAGCCTTGGCCTCATGCAACTCATCCGCCAGCAGCAGCGAGGCGTAAAGCAGGATACGCTCGGGCGATTGACCGACCAGATTGTCGAGTTCCGACAGTTTCTTATCGATCGAGGCACCGAGCATTTCGATATGCGGCTCTTCGCCTTCGGCGCATGCGATGGTGTATTTGCGTCCGGCAATTTCGAGAGTGACGTTGCTCATGATTTCGGGCTCATCGTTCCAGCGTCCCGATCAGCCTGTCGATCTGCTGCAAGGCTTCGCCAGCTTCGCGCTGCAACTCGGCATAGCGGGCTTCCAGTTCGGGGTCCGATCCGGGGCCGGATGCAGGCCGGGGCGCATTCGCCGCTGCCTCAATGCGCTGCGCAGCCGCATCGATGCGGGCCATCGCGTGTCGCACGCGTTCGGAGAGGGAATTTGCCTCCATGACACCGGATTAGCCCTTTATCGCGCTGCGGCAAAGCTTAACGGGGGAAAGCTGTGAATAATCCTCACGGAAAAGTGACGCGTTTTGGCGCTGCGGAGGGCCGTTTGCTTGACCTTGCGAGCGGCCCCCATCACACAGCCTCTAACCGAATCGCCTCCGCAAAATGGGGCGAGCGTGCAGGAGCATTTGATGAGCGACGAGCAGACCCGTTTCACCAATATGGCCAATGCCATTCGCGCCCTTTCGATGGACGCTGTGCAGGCGGCCAATTCGGGGCATCCGGGGATGCCGATGGGCATGGCCGATGTCGCGACTGTTCTCTGGTCCGAGTATCTGAAATTCGATCCTGCCGCGCCCGATTGGGCAGACCGCGATCGCTTTGTGCTGAGCGCCGGGCATGGCTCCATGCTGATTTACGCGCTGCTGCATCTGTCCGGCTATGACAGCCCGACGCTGGAAGACATCAAGAATTTCCGTCAGTTGGGCAGCCCGTGTGCGGGGCACCCGGAAAACTTCCTGATCCCCGGTGTCGAAGCCACCACCGGCCCGCTGGGACAGGGCCTGGCCATGTCAGTGGGCATGGCCATGGCAGAGCGGCATCTCAACGCGGTATTCGGAGACGATCTGGTCGATCACAAGACCTGGGTGATCGCTGGCGATGGCTGCCTGATGGAAGGCGTCAATCATGAGGCGATTGGGCTTGCAGGCCACCTCGGCCTCGGCCGCCTGATTGTGCTTTGGGACGACAACAACATCACCATCGACGGCGCGGTCGATCTGTCATCTTCGGAAGATATCCCCGCGCGCTACGAAGCGACCGGCTGGCACGTGGCGAGCTGCGACGGTCACGATCCTGCCGATATTCGCCGCGCGATTGACGAAGCTGTGGCCGAGACGGGCAAGCCTTCGCTGGTGCGCTGCACCACGGTGATCGGCAAGGGCGCACCGAACAAGGGCGGCACGAGCGGCGTGCATGGCTCCCCGCTTGGCGAGGATGAAGTGGCCGCAGCGCGCAAGGTGCTCGGTTGGGAGCATGATCCTTTCGTGATTCCCGATGACGTGTTGGCCGATTGGCGCGCAACAGGCGAACGCGCGAAGAATGCGCATCGCGACTGGCGGAGCCGCCTCGATGCAAGCGAGCACAAGGCGGAATTTGAACGCCGCATGGCGGGCGAATTGCCCAAGAACTTCAGCCTCGAAAATTACACCAAGCGCCTGATTGAAGAGCCACAGAAGGTCGCGACCCGCAAGGCGAGCGAAATGGCGCTCGACCAGATCAATGGCAAATTGCCCGAAACCATCGGCGGCAGCGCCGACCTGACCGGGTCGAACAATACCAAGGCTGGCGGCATCGGCCCGATGACGGCGCAGGATTACTCCGGACGCTACGTCTATTATGGCATTCGCGAATTCGGCATGTCGGCGGCGATGAACGGCATGGCGCTGCATGGCGGCGTGACGGCTTACGGCGGCACCTTCCTGATCTTCACCGACTATGCACGCGGCGCGATCCGCCTGTCGGCCCTGCAGCAATGCCCTGTCGTCTATGTGATGACGCATGACAGCATCGGCCTTGGCGAAGACGGGCCCACGCACCAGCCGATCGAGCATCTGCAAAGCTTGCGCGCCATGCCCAACATCCTCGTGATGCGCCCGGCCGACGCCGTCGAGACGGCAGAATGCTGGGAAATTGCGCTCCGCCAGACCGATCGTCCGACCGTCCTTGCGCTCAGCCGCCAGGGCCTGCCGCAGGTGCGCAATTCGCCCGATTACCTCGATCAGTGCTCGAAAGGTGCTTATCGCCTCAAGCGCGCGGGCAATAAGCGCCGCGTCATCCTGATCGCGACCGGCTCCGAAGTGCATCTGGCACTCGAATGCGCGGACAGGCTGGAGAAAGAAGGCGTTGGCGCCGATGTCGTCTCCATGGTCTGCACGGAGCTGTTTGACGAGCAGGATGCGGCCTACAAGGAAGACATCCTTCCGAATGTGCAGCCCGATGAGATCCTGCGTGTCAGCATCGAAGCGGGTACCACTTTTGGCTGGGAACGCTACACCATGGCGAACGGCCTCAACATCGGCATCGATCGTTTCGGGGCATCTGCACCGGCGGGCGATCTCTTTGAAAAATTTGGATTGACCGCAGATGCGATCGTTCCGCAGATCATGAACAAAATCAACGGATAAACAGGAGCACTTTACATGACGACCAAAGTTTCGATCAACGGTTTCGGACGTATTGGCCGCCTTGTTGCGCGCGCAATCCTGGAGCGTGACGACCACGATCTCGAACTCGTCGCGATCAACGATCTGGCCGACACCAATGCCAATGCCCTGCTGTTCGGTTTCGACAGCACGCACGGCCGTTTCCCCGGCACGGTGCAAGTTGATGGCGACAACCTCGTCATCAATGGCAAGAAAATCGCCGTCACCAGCGAGCGTGAGCCCGGCAAGCTGCCGCATGGCGATATGGGCGTCGACATCGTGCTCGAATGCACCGGCTTCTTCCAGAGCCACGATGCCGCCAAGCCGCATCTCGATGCAGGCGCCAAGCGGGTCCTGATCTCCGCCCCGGCCAAGGAAGTTTCCGCCACCATCGTCTACGGCGTGAACCATGACAGCCTGACCGCAGACGATGTAATCGTGTCCAACGCCAGTTGCACCACCAATTGCCTTGCCCCGGTGGCCAAGGTGCTGAACGATGCCTTCGGTATCGAGCGCGGCTTCATGACCACGATCCACAGCTACACCAATGATCAGCGCATGCTGGACCAGATGCACAGCGACATGCGCCGTGCCCGCGGCGGTGCGCAGAACATGATCCCGACCACCACAGGCGCTGCCCGTGCGGTTGGCTTGGTCTTGCCCGAACTCGCCGGCAAGCTGGACGGCTCCTCCGTTCGCGTGCCGACGCCTAATGTGTCGCTGGTCGACCTCGTCTTCACGCCGAAGGGCGATGTGACGAAGGAAGCGATCAACGAGGCGCTTATGGCCGCCGCTACCGGCCCGATGAAAGGCGTTCTCGATTACACCGACAAGCCGCTGGTCAGCAGCGATTTCAACCACCACCCGGCCAGCTCTACCGTCGACAGCCTCGAAACCGCCGTTCTCGAAGGCAAGCTTGCCCGCGTGGTCAGCTGGTATGACAATGAATGGGGCTTCTCCAACCGCATGATCGACACTGCGGGCGCAATGGCGAAGTTCTTGTAATCTGATGAAATACCTTCCCCCTGGACGGGGGAAGGATAGGGAAGCTTGCTTCTGAAAGAAGCTAGCGGACCTTGGAAGGGGGTGCTGGCGCAGCGCTCGTCACCCCCACCCAACTCCGGCTAGGCGGGCGAGCCGCCAAGCCTTCGTATCCCTCCCCGTTAAGGGGGAGGAGGGGATGATTTATGACTTTCAAAACCCTCGACGACCTGCCGCAGGATCTGACCGGCCAACGCGCGCTGGTGCGGGTCGATCTCAACCTGCCGATGAAGGACGGGCAGGCGACTGACCTGACCCGCGTCAACGCTGTCGCGCCGACCATCCTCGAACTCGCCGATCGCGGGGCGAAAGTGCTGTTGCTCGCGCATTACGGTCGGCCCAAGGGTGAGCGCAACTCGACAATGAGTCTCAGCTACGTGCTCGGCGATGTCGAGAAAGTCGTCGGCCGGGAAATCATGTTCATTCCGGAAATCACCGGTCCTGTCGTCGAACAGTCGATCGGCATTCTCGGCGATGGCGATATAGGCATTCTCGAAAACACCCGCTTCTGGCCGGGTGAGGAAGCGAATGACGCAGCACTTGCAAAGGGCATCGCGGAAAACGGCGATTTCTACGTGAATGACGCATTCTCCGCCGCCCACCGCGCACATGCGAGCACCGAGGGGCTCGCGCATCTGCTGCCCGCCTATGCCGGCCGCGCGATGGAAAAGGAACTGAAGGCGCTCGATGCCGCGCTTGGAACGCCCAATCCGCCGGTTGCAGCCGTGGTGGGCGGGGCGAAAGTTTCCACCAAGCTCGCCGTGCTCGAAAACCTCAGCCGCAAGGTGCAGCACCTGATCATCGGCGGCGGGATGGCAAACACTTTCCTCGCCGCCAACGGCGTGAATGTCGGCAAGAGCCTGTGCGAGCATGATCTCACCGACACCGCGCGCACAATCATGGATGCTGCCGACGAAGCGGGCTGCACCATTCATCTGCCGTATGACGTCGTGGTGGCAAAGGAATTTGCTGCCAATCCGCCGAGCCTGCGTGTCTGCAATGTTCACGAAGTCGCCGAAGACGAGATGATCCTCGATGTCGGGCCGCAGGCGGTCGAAGCGCTGGGCGATGTGCTCAAGACCTGCGCCACGTTGGTGTGGAACGGCCCCTTGGGTGCCTTCGAAACGCCGCCATTCGATGAAGCAACGGTATCGCTCGCCAAGACCGCTGCCGCGCTGACGCAGGCTGGCGCGCTGGTTTCGGTGGCCGGTGGCGGCGACACCGTGGCTG
Organism: Aurantiacibacter sediminis; assembly: GCF_016019885.1. Classification (GTDB taxonomy): domain Bacteria; phylum Pseudomonadota; class Alphaproteobacteria; order Sphingomonadales; family Sphingomonadaceae; genus Alteraurantiacibacter; species Alteraurantiacibacter sediminis. Next base: position 457,537 of record NZ_JAEANY010000002.1, read on the forward strand.
CGCTCGCCCATGCAGATGTTGCGGATGATGTGACCTATATATCGACCGCAGGCGGCGCATTCCTCGAATGGATGGAAGGTAAGGAATTGCCCGGCGTCGCGGCGCTTTCCGCCTGATTGGCATGACCGACACCAGGCAGCTCTTCGCGACCCCCTTCATCATCGATCGTCTGCAAAGCGAGGCGGGGATCGCCATGCTGCGCGATGCGGTGGATGCGGAGATGATGCGCGACCGGCAGGGTGTCTCGATCAGCAATATTGGCGGCTGGCATTCCAACACCAATATGCTCGAATGGGGCGGGGAGGCGGCGAAAGCGCTGGTCTTCAAGGCGATGACCATGGCGGACGAGGCGAGCGTCGATATCAAGAGCCCCGATGCAAGCCGGTTTGGCTGGCATCCGGAGCTGTGGGCCAATGTCAGCCAAAAGGGTGACGCAAACCAATATCACACCCATCCGGGCAGCTATTGGTCGGCGGTTGCCTATGTCGACGATGGCTATGAAAGCGATGCCGATCCGCAGCTTGGCGGCGAATTGCAATTGCTCGATCCGCGTAGCCCGATGGTCCAGATGGCCGCGCCCGACCTGCGAATGAAAGGCGCCGATGGCGCGCCGCAAAGCCACGAAATCTCGATCCGCCCGCAAACCGGCATGATCGTAATGTTCCCCAGCTGGCTGCAGCACGCCGTGCGCCCGTTCAAAGGCGAGGGCACGCGCATCTCCATCGCAATCAACCTCTCGGCAGGGATGAAAAAGCCGCACTAAGCCCTTATCGATGTTCGGGATTGGGCCAGCCGGGTTTTACGCCGCGGTCCCATTCGGTGCGAACATTTCCGGCAGCCGGATAGCCGCCTGCATCCTTCAGCATGCGCGCGGCGTGAAGCAGGTTGAAGGCCATGAAAGTCGTGTTTCGCTGGGTGAATTCATTCTCGAAACCGGCGCGGCTGCCGTCATCCTGCTCGTCGCCATAGGACGGGCCGGGGCCAGCAGGCCCGATCCAGCCGCAATCGGCCTGTGGCGGGATGGTGAAGCCGACATGCTGCATCGAATAGAGCACGCCCATGCCGACATGCTTGATCCCGTCTTCATTGCCGGTGGCCACGCATCCGCCGACCTTGCCGTAAAAGGCGTATTGCCCCTTTTCATTGGTCTCGCCCGAATGCGCATAGAGCTTCTCGATGAAGGCCTGCGCTATCGAACTTTTCTCGCCCAGCCAGATCGGCGTGCCGAGAATGACGATGTCCGCTTCAAAAACATCGGGGCTGAGCTTCGGCCAGTCATCGCGATCCCAGCCATGCTCGGTCATGTCAGGGTAAACGCCAGGCGCCAGCCGGTATTCCGATAAGCGGTGCCGCTTCACTGCCACGTCCTGCATCGCGAAGATCTCGGCCACGACGTCCATCAGCGTATCGGTATGTGATTTCTCGCCCGCTGGTTTCAGAGTGGCATTGAACATCACCGCTTTCAGGTCGGAAAAATCAATCGCGCAGTTCTCGCTGATTTCGGTCTGCTTGTTGCTGAGTGCCATGCCGTTCTCCTCCATCCATTTGCACAGCGAGCGGGCAGGCAGTGGGTTCCCCTCAGACATGCCTTGCGCTCACCACGCCCTCGCAATAGGAGCCTTGCCGAATACCTATGCACGTGGAGGAAAACCCGATGAACACTGCCGAAATGACTGACCGTATTGCCAATGGGAAAGGCTTTATCGCCGCCCTGGACCAGTCGGGAGGCTCCACCCCCAAGGCGCTGCAAGGCTATGGCGTGGAAGACAGCGAGTGGTCGGGCGATGAGGAAATGTTCGGCAAGATCCACGAAATGCGCTGCCGCATCGTCGATTCGCCCAGCTTCTCCAATGGCAAAGTGATCGGCGCGATCCTGTTCGAAAAGACCATGGAAGGCTGCAATTCGGAAGGCTCGCCCATTCCGGAATTGCTTTCGCGCCGCGGCGTCGTGCCGTTCCTCAAAGTCGACAAGGGTATGCACGACACTGAAAACGGCGTGCAGCTGATGAAGGAAATCCCGACGCTGAATGACATGTGTGCGCGGGCGAAGGAGCTGGGCGTGTTCGGCACCAAGATGCGCTCTGTCATCCATGAGGCGAACCAGGAAGGCATCGCTGCCAACGTGCACCAGCAGATGGACTTCGGCCTGCAGATCCTCGATAATGGCCTGGTCCCGATGCTGGAACCAGAAGTCAGCTTGCAGAGCGAAAGCCGCGCGCAGGCAGAGGCGCTGCTCCTGTCCAGCGCGCTCGACCAGATGGAGCGTGTGCCGGAGGGCAAGCAGGTGATGTGGAAGCTCACCATTCCGGTTGAGCCCAATCTCTACAAGCCGTTGATCGATCACCCGCAGGTGCTGCGCGTAGTGGCACTGTCGGGCGGTTACAGCCGTGACGAGGCATGTAGCGAGCTCGCCAAAAACGATGGCATGATCGCCAGCTTCAGCCGCGCTCTGCTCGAAGTGCTCAACGCCAAGATGGATGACCAGCAGTTCGACCAGGCGCTGGGCAATGCGATCGACGAAATCGCCTGCGCTAGCGTGGGCGAATAAGCGGTCGCCGAAACACCATGTCCGATTGTCAGCTCTATCTCATTTCCCCGCTCGATGTGGGCGGGGATTTCCCTGACCGGCTCGATCGCGCGCTGGCCGCTGGAAAGGGGCTGACGACGGCCTTCCAGTTCCGTGTCAAAGGCGTTGATCAGCATGAAGCGGCACGGCTCGCCGCGCCCTTGCAGGAGATTTGTGCTGCGCATGATGTGGGCTTTATCGTCAATGATGATTTGGCGCTCGCTCGCCGCCTGAAGGCCGATGGCGTGCATCTGGGGCAGAGCGACGGCGATCCCAAGGAAGCGCGCGAAGAGCTGGGCCGCGAGATGCAGATCGGCGTGACCTGCCATGCGAGCCGCCATCTGGCGATGGAAGCGGGCGAGGCGGGCGCGGACTATGTCGCTTTCGGTGCCTTCTACCCCAGCGAGACAAAAGCGAGCGAGCACCGGCCGGAGCCGGAGATCATCGAATGGTGGTCTGGCCTGTTCGAGATACCCTGCGTGGCCATCGGCGGGATTACGCCCGAGAATTGCAAGCCGCTGGTGGAGGCTGGCGCGGACTTTCTAGCCGTTTCCCACGCAATTTGGGCCGAAGATGAGGTTGCCGCGGTCGAAGCCTTTCGCAGCGCCATCGGCTGAAGCTCACCGCGAGCCGGAGCAAATCAATGATAAGTGAGTTGGTTGTGTAGAGGGCGCTGAGCCCCGTGCTGCACAAGGCCAACCGACATGAAACGCTCCTATTTGTCCCTCATTCTCGCACTCCCGCTCGCCGCCTGCGGCCTCAACGGCACGGACAGTGCCGATAGCGGCGGCGAGAACGAAACGGCGCAGACCGAACCCGCCGAGGATTTTGGCTACGAAACCTATGGCGATGACAATTACGCCGACACGATGGCCTCAAATGACGCGGCGTACACCTCGATCCAGCGCAATAGCGCGCCGACCGACGAGGATGGCAGCGAGGGGATGAACGGCTCGGGCATTGAAGGGGCGGATACGCCTTCGGACATTCCCGATAGCCAGGACCGCCCGATCATGCAGGCGCAGGTCGTGCTCGATCGCCGCGGCTTTGGCCCTGGCGTGATCGACGGGCGCATGGGCATGTCGACCGAGAACGCGCTGCGCGGCTTCCAGGAAGCGAATGACCTCGAAATCACCGGTGAGCTTGATCGAGCGACCGAAGAGGCGCTTTCGGAGTCGAGCCGCATTCCGGCCACCCGCGTCGTGACAATTCCGGCTGGCTGGGGCGACATTGAATTCACCGACATCCCGGAAGACACCGCCGCCAAGGCCGAAATGGACAATCTCGGCTACAAATCGCTCGACGAGAAGCTGGCGGAGCGTTTCCATACGACTGTCGAGGTCTTGCGCGAGCTCAACCCGAATGGCCGCCCGGCAGGAGCAGAGGCTCCCGATAGCTCGTCCACCCCATCACCTACGCCAACCGCCAGCGGTGATGCGGGCGAATCCGACAGCTATTTCCGCGTTGGCCAGCAAATCCGCGTGCCCAATATCGGCGCAGATCGCATCGCACCCGGCTCCATCACCGATCGCGGCTGGCAGCAGACACTGGCAGCGCTTGGAGTCGGTTCGGAGCAACCGCAGGTCGATCGCATCGTGGTGAGCAAATCCGCCAGCACGCTGAAGGCCTACCAGGGCGATACGCTTGTCGCGATGTTCACTGTCAGCTCCGGCTCCAGCCAGTTTCCGCTTCCGATCGGAGAATGGGACATTGTGGGTGAAGCCTATAACCCGCCATACTCATACGATCCCGCTGTGCTTAGCGGTGGGGAGGAAGAGGGCGAAACCTACACCCTGCCGCCGGGCCCGAACGGACCGGTCGGCGTCATTTGGATCGACCTCAGCAAGGAGCATTACGGTATCCACGGCACGCCCGATCCCGAAACCATCGGCCGCGCGCAGTCGAGCGGCTGCGTCCGCCTCACCAATTGGGATGCAGCGCGGCTTGCGGGCATGGTGGACCAGGATACGCAGGTGATTTTCGAGGAATAAACGTGGCGTCGCCCTTCGTCGAAAAGCTGAAAGTGGCAGCCGTCACAGCGACGCTCGTGTCGGCGGGCTGGATCGTTGCAGGCGCGGTATTGCTGGGGCGCGAGGACGACGCCCAGCCACAGCCTGAAATCGCTGCGCAGACTGACGATGAAATTGCCTCATCTGGCCAGGTCGAAACTGACGAGGATTCCAGCCCCGACACGTCAGAAACTTCGGATCTGCCCTCTGCTGAGCTCACCGCAGCGGGCCTCGCCATCCCCGTGAGCGGAGTAAGCGCGGATGAGCTGATCGATTCCTATCTGGACGTGCGCGGCGGCGGCGCTCGCCAGCATCAGGGCATCGACATCATGGCAGAGGAAGGCACGGCCGTGATCGCGGCAGCGCCGGGTATGGTCGAGCGGATCTTCCAATCGGATGCCGGCGGCAATACGGTATATGTCCGCTCCACGGACAGGCGCACAATCTATTATTACGCGCACCTTGCTGAATATGATGCGCAGCTGAGCGAAGGCATGGAAGTGCGGCGTGGGCAAAGGCTCGGCACGGTCGGGTCGAGCGGCAATGCCGATCCCACAGCGCCGCACCTGCATTTTGAGATCATGCGCACCAGCCCCGAAGCGGAATGGTACGAAGAGTCAACTTCGGTCAATCCTTACCCGATACTGACTGCGCAACGTTAGATAAAGGAACGATCAGCCGGTCTGGCGAATACAGCGCAGGCGTCCTGGCTCGCCATTTTCGATTTTGCGCAGGAACCCGTTCGATTGGATCGCATAGGAATCGCCATTTCGCGGGCCGCTCGTCATCGTCAGCCGGTTTCCACGGCGAAGATAGGTGCCTTCACCCTGCGGCGAGGAATAGCGCGACGCGCTGAGGATCGTGAAATTCTCATCCGGCTGCGCAATACCGACAGAGCCAGCCGCCGTGCCCGGCAATTCGCAAACATAACGTCCGCGCTCCACGGTGCCGATCTGGCCCTGGGCGATGGCGGGCGCAGCGAGCGAAGCAACGCAGAGGAGCAGAATTGGAGTCGCGAAGCGTTTCATGCCCGCGCCTTTAGCACCAGATGCTGAGCGCGTCATGAACCATATGCTTGCCGCGGCGCGCCACAGCGGCTAGGGCGCGGCCCAATCTTTGACATTCTGAACGACAAGAGCACTCCCATGAAAATCAGCGGTGTGGACATCCGTCCCGGCAACATCATCGAATATGAAGGCGGCATCTGGAAAGTCGCCAAGATCCAGCACACCCAGCCCGGCAAGGGCGGGGCGTATATGCAGGTGGAAATGAAAAACCTGCAGGATGGCCGCAAGACGAACGTCCGCTTCCGCAGCGCCGATACGGTGGAGAAGGTTCGCCTCGACACGCAGGAATACCAGTTCCTGTATGAGGATGGCGACATGCTCGTGTTCATGGACACGAACACCTACGAGCAGATCAACCTGCCGAGCGACCTGCTGGGCGATGCCCGCCCGTTCCTGCAGGATGGCATGTCCGTGCAGCTGGAACTGTGGGAAGAAAAGCCCATCAGCGTGCAGCTGCCAACGCAGATCGAGGCCGAAATCGTCGAAGCCGATGCCGTGGTGAAGGGCCAGACCGCTTCATCCAGTTACAAGCCCGCCGTGCTCGACAATGGCGTGCGCATCATGGTTCCGCCGCATATCGAAAGCGGAACGCGCATCGTCGTCGATGTGTACGAGCAGAGCTATGTCGGGAAGGCTGGATAAGCCCCCGCCTTTCGTCCCATGCCGGGCTGCAAACGGCAGTCCGCTGCGCTTCCGGTGCTCACGTATTTGTAATACGCTCCGCTCCGGTTCTCGCGAACCACCATTTTCGCTCCGGCCTGAAACGAAATCCGGAGACTTAGGAAGCTAATATGGCCGCAGCTCCAGCAATTGTCCGCGTGATGGAAAAGGCTGCCCGCAAGGCGGGTGGCCGTTTGCGTCGTGATTTCGGTGAAGTCGAACATCTTCAGGTCAGCCGCAAGGGGCCTGCCGATTTCGTATCCAAGGCAGACCGCGCAGCAGAGCGCATCCTGTGGGACGAGCTGAAAGTCGCGCGTCCGGGCTGGGGCTTCCTGATGGAGGAAGCTGGCGAGCTGGAGGGCGATGACGACAAGCCGCGTTTCATCATCGATCCGCTCGATGGCACCAGCAATTTTCTCCACGGCATCCCGCATTTCGCAATTTCGATTGCTGTGCAGGAACGCAAGCTGGGCAGCGATGACTGGGGCGATGTGACCGCTGCGGTTATCTACCAGCCGATCACCGATGAAACATTCTGGGCGGAAAAATCGCGCGGTGCGTGGCTGCACGATGGCCGCCTGCGCGTGTCGGGCCGCCGCCAATTGCACGAAGCGCTGATTGCCACCGGTACGCCTTATCAGGGCCATGGCGACTTTGCCGAATGGAGCCGGATTTTTGGTGCCATCGGTCCGGAAGTTGCCGGAATCCGCCGCTTCGGCGCCGCGTCGCTCGATCTCGCATGGCTGGCTGCTGGCCGCTATGACGGTTTCTGGGAAAGCGGCCTCAGCCCGTGGGACACCGCCGCCGGCTGCCTGCTGGTGCGCGAAGCTGGCGGTTTCGTAACCGATTATCGTGGCCGCTCACAGCCGATTTGCGACGAGCAGGTGATCGCGGGTAATGATCCTTTGCATTCCCGTTTGCACAAGCTGGTTGCCAACTCCCTGAAATAGGGAGTAGAGGCAGCCCGCATTCCGGGGCCCCAGTGGCGGAATTGGTAGACGCGCTCGACTCAAAATCGAGTTTCTAACGAAGTGCCGGTTCGAGTCCGGCCTGGGGTACCAGTCATTTTCCTACAATGCTGCAAGTATGCTTGTCGCGCGGAATGATCTGCACCGTGATCCGTCTTGCACGCATTTCGAAAGTCCATGCCCCAAAGGCGGTTTGGCGCGCATTTTCGCCTTGCAGGCAGACGCGGCGCCTTGTCTTACAACTGCAATCTGTGTCGCAGTCTGGCGCGCCCGGCGAAAGATGCTTGCAAAACTGGCGCGGCTTTGGGAGTTGAGTGACGACCGTGATTGAAGCACCATCATTTCACGCCCTTGCGGCGATGCTGCTGACGGTAGCGGTATTCGTGGCATTCGCCCGCGGCAAGCCCAGCATCGAAATCGTATCGCTATTCACGATCGCGCTCATAGGCGTGTTCCTCTACTTCTATCCGATGCCCCACACCCAGCAGACCGATGGTCTTGCGCTGGCCTTTGCGGGTTTTGGGCATCCGGCGCTGATAACGATCTGCGCGCTCATGATCATGGGGCGCGGCCTTGTGGTTACAGGCGCGCTGGAACCGGCCGCACGGGTGTTGGAACAGGTGTGGAAGTTCAACCTGCAACTCGGCCTGCTGGTGTCCATCCTGCTCGCCATGTTCCTCTCGATGATAGTCAACGATACGCCGGTTCTGGTGCTGCTGATGCCGATCTTCATCGCGCTTGCCGCGCGCGGCGCGATGCCTGCATCGAAAACGCTGATGCCACTGAATGCAGCCGTGCTGATCGGCGGTATGGCGACGACCATCGGTACGTCCACCAACCTGCTCGTGGTGGGGATTGCTGTCGATCTGGGCATGCCGCAAATGTCGGTGTTCCATTACACGCCCATCGTGTTGGCCGCCGCGCTGGTCGCCCTGCCTTATCTGTGGCTGGTTATGCCGCGTCTGCTGCCGGACAACTCGCCCGAAGCCGGCCTCGCGCCGCGCCGCTTCTTCGCGCATCTGCGCGTGACGCCGCAAAGCGAATTGGTGGACAAGCATTTCGACGAGATCGTTGAGAAGCTGCCCGGCGACTTCCGCTTCGAAGAGCGGCCGGGCGGCGCGTTCGCGGTCGGCCAGCGTATGCTGATTTCGGGCACGCATGACGGGCTCGAAAACGCCATACGCGTGTTGCGCGGGCAAGTCGCGCCCTCATGGGTGATCGATGAAATTACGTCCGATTCGCAGGAACGCGGAGAGGACATCCAGATCGTCGAAATGGTCGTTACCGCCGATAGCCGCCTCATCGGGCGGACGCTCGCGACTTCGGGGATTGCCGACCATTACGGTGTTGCCGTTCTGGGTGTGCACAAGCCTGAGACAATTGGTCCGCAGCAGGATCATCGCAAGTCGCTGCGTATTGCGGAAGGCGATGTGCTCCTCGCTATGGGCCTGCAAGAGGAGCTTGAAGCCTTCGTTTCGGGGGATAGCCTTCTGCAACTGGAAGGCGCGCGGGAAATGCCGCGTCGGTCAAAGGCTTTGCTGGCGGGCGCAATCATGTTCTTCGCCATTGCGCTCGCTTCCGTCGGCATACCTTGGGTCGGCTCGGAGGGGTTCTACCTGCTGAAAGTGCCAATCGCGATTTCCGCATTGACCGGTTCCATCGCTATGTTCGTGACCGGCTGCGTCAAGTTCGACAGGGTGGGGCGCGCGCTTTCGGCAAAAGTCATTGTGCTGGTGGCAGCGAGTATCGCCATCGGGCGGATCGTGCTCGAAAGCGGAGCGGCGGGATGGCTGGGCGAAGTGCTCGCGATGGGTCTACAGTATCTGCCTGCAGCGGGCGTGTTGGCGGCGATCATGATCTTCGTGACTGTCCTCACCAACTTCGCGTCGAATGCCACTGCTGCGACGGTTGGAACGCCGATTGCCTTTGCCATCGCGACCGAGCTTGGACTGCCGCAGGAGCCGCTGATCCTCGCCGTGCTGTTCGGCTGCAACCTCTGCTACGCAACACCGATTGCCTACCAGACCAACATGTTGATCATGGCGGAAGGCAATTACCAGTTCGGCGACTATGTAAAGACAGGTGTGCCGCTGGTGCTCATCATGGTGGTGACGCTCAGCTTCCTGTTGGTGACGACCTACGGAATGTAGCGATCAGCTGGGAGCATCCGCGCTCGCGCTCCGACGACCGCTGCGCTGGGCTGAGGCACGAATGGCAGCATCCCGAGTGGCCTGCGCGTCGGCGTCCTCTTCCTCGTCAAAGTGGGAGTTCGAATTGCGGCGCTGGTTTTGGCTATCGGGGGTTAGCCAGCCACCGCTACCGCCCTGCGCTGAAACTGTGCCGCCAAAGCTGCCAGTCTCGCTGCCAAAGTTGCCTTGCACCTCTGCCTCCCGCGCATCGATCATACCGGCGACACGCCTGTCGCTCGGCGCAATCTCGGTCTGCTGGACATAGGTGATCGCGCTCTCTGCCTGGGCCGAAGCCGCCGAACGGTGATCGCTATCGGCAAACATGGCAATCGCCGCCGTCATCGACAGCGTCACGACGGCAAAATGCTTGTACATCTTCAGCGGAATAGGGGGCTTGGAGAGCTTCGCCATATGAACGCATTACGCGAGCACCCGTTAACCAATGGCGCGGCTGCAGGGTTAATTTGGCCTTTCAAACAGGCTGCAAAAGCGAGATCCGCCAATAGCGCCAACCACGGCAAAGCCGCAGTTCTCCTAAGCTCGGCGAAGCCTGTGTAAAGTTTACCGACATTTCATCTGTTGCGGTTAACGCGGCGCAAGGTGCGGAAATCCCTCCGCGCTGCGAAACGGCAGAAGACATGATTCGCCTGTTCAAACACTACATCCCTCACGCAGTAATCCTGCTGGGATTGTTGGATTTCATCCTGCTGCTGGTGGCGGGTGATTTTGCGTGGAAGTTTCGCGCCTCGCAGATTGGCATGGATCCGGGCAGCTTCGCCCAGCGCGTGCTGCCACTGATCGGCTTTGCTGCGACGACCCTGACCGCGATGATAGCTGTGGGAGTGTACGGACCCGAAGCGCTGCGCTCCATGCGCTTTGCTGGAGCCCGTTTGCTAGTGGCCATCAGCCTCGCCATTCTCGCTCTCGCCGTCATTGATTTCCTTCTTCCCGGTCAGACCTATTGGCGCAGCACGCTGCTCTTCGCGATGGCGATGGCGGTCGTGTTGCTGACGCTGAACAGGCTGGTGGTCGGAGGGATTTTGGGCACTTCGGCCTTCCGCCGGCGTGTGCTTGTTCTGGGGGCAGGGCTGCGAGCAGATCGTCTGCGAAAGCTGAGCCAGAAGCCCGATAGCGGCTTTACCATCGTCGGCTATATCAACATGGGGAGCGGCCCCACTGCCATTGCCGAGGCGATCGACAGGCCAGCGATCAGCGACCTTTCGGAGCATGTCGCAAAATTGAGCGCGACCGAAGTTGTCCTCGCACTTGAAGAGCGCCGCAATTCCCTGCCGCTGAAGGATCTCGTGCGGGTCAAGACAGCCGGGGTGCATGTCAACGAATTCTCCAGCTTCCTCGAACGCGAAACGGGCCGCGTCGACCTCGATACGCTCAATCCCAGCTGGCTCATCTTCTCCGACGGATTCTCATCCGGCAGGGCTTTCTCCAGCGCTGCGAAGCGCGTGTTCGACATTTTCGCAAGCGGCTTGCTGCTGCTGCTGACGTTTCCCATCATCCTGCTGTTTGCCGGGATCGTGAAAATGGACAGCAAAGGTCCGGCCTTCTTCCGTCAGAAGCGCGTGGGTCTGTATGGCCAGACGTTCGAGCTCGTGAAACTGCGCAGCATGTGCACAGATGCCGAAAAAGACGGATCAAAATGGGCCGAGAAGAACGATCCCCGCGTAACGCGCGTCGGCTCTTTCATTCGCAAGGTGCGGATCGATGAACTGCCGCAAGTCTGGACGGTGCTGTGCGGTCATATGAGTTTTGTCGGGCCGCGTCCCGAAGTGCCGAAATTCGTCGAGGATCTGGACGATAAATTGCCTTATTATGCCGAACGCCACGTAGTGAAGCCTGGCATCACCGGCTGGGCGCAGATCAACTATCCCTACGGCGCGAGTATCGAGGACGCCCGGCATAAACTCGAATACGATCTCTATTACGCGAAGAATTACACGCCTTTCCTCGATCTGCTGATCATGCTGCAAACGCTGCGGGTCATCCTATGGCCGGAGGGGGCGCGCTGATGGGCGTCGCTTGGGACCTTGTTATCTATCTGGCCTATCTCGCTGCCGCGATTTCCGCGGTGGCGCTTGGCCTGTGGCTGGCGACGAACCAGCGAGCCCAAGGGCCCGCCATCGCCGCGACGTCTGCTGCGCTGGGCATCAATGCAGGTTGGGCATTCAGCGTCGCAGGACTTGGAGCCGATGCCGTTTTCTCGCAGATCCTCTTGGCAATGGCTTATCTCGCATGGCTGTGGATGCTCTATCGTCTGTTCAGCCATGATGACCGGGATAAAAGCCTCGCGCCGATCCGCCCTGTCGTGGCTGCACTCGCATTTGTCGAACTGCTGCAATTCGCGCTGATCCCCGCGGCATTGCAATATGCCGATCATCCCGGCGCGCAATTGCTGATCAACCAATTCTCTTTCACCTTCCGTTTGCTGCTATGCATCGGCACGCTCGTGCTATTGCACAATCTTTATGCGGGGGCATCGCAGCAGGCGCGGCTTGCGCTGCGTTGGCCAGCGGCTGCACTTGGTGGCCTGTTTCTCTTTGATCTCAATTTCTATGCCATCGCCTATCTCGGCGAGGGCACGCCGCAACTGCTTCGCGATTTGCGTCCTTTGGCACTCTTGCTGGCAGTGCTGTTGCTTGCCTTCGGCTTGTTCCGCAATAAGGAAGAGCTGCGCTTTCGCCCGTCGCGCAGCTTTGCCTTCCAGTCTTTCTCGCTGCTGCTGATCGGCGCCTATCTGGTCGCGATGATCGTGGTCGCGCAAGGGCTCGCCTATGTGGGAAGTGATTATGGCCGACTGCTGCAAACGGGATTTCTGCTACTCGCCTGCGCCATTGCGCTGACGGTAATCTCTTCCAAAAGGCTGCGTGCCTGGGTGCGGGTAACGCTGTCGAAAAACCTGTTCCAGCATCGCTATGACTACCGTTCCGAATGGCTGCGCTTCACCAACACGATCGGACGCGCCGGGCCGCAGGCTCCGCCCCTGCCGGAACGCGCTGTACAGGCCGTGGCCGATATCACCGACAGCCCATCAGGCTTGCTCCTGACTCCGAGAGAGGAGGGTGGCCTCGCTCTCGCTGCGCGTTGGCAGTGGCCACAGATCGACGTTCCCGGTGATGCGCTGAGCCAGGCAGGTGTGCGGTTCTTTGAAGAAAGCCAGTTCATTCTCGATCTCGACGATTTGCGCCGCGGCGAGGAGCAAAACATTCCCTCCGCCGCTTGTCCTAAGTGGTTGATTGAAGATGCCAATAGCTGGGCGTTGGTCCCGCTGTTGCATTACGAGCGGCTTGTCGGGATCGTACTGCTTGCGCGACCGCCGCATACGCGCCGCCTTGATTGGGAGGATTTTGACCTCCTGCGCGTGGTGGGCCGCCAGCTTGCCAGCTATCTGGCAGAGCAGGGTAGCCAAGACGCGCTGGGCGAGGCGCAGCGCTTCGACGAATTCAACCGCCGCATCGCCTTCGTCATGCACGACATCAAAAATCTGGCAAGCCAGCTTTCACTGCTCGCGCGCAATGCGGAAAAGCACGCGGAGAAGCCTGAATTTCGTGCGGACATGATTCTGACGCTGCGCAACTCGACCGACAAGCTGCAAGCGCTGCTTGCACGTCTTGGACGCTATGGGAACCAAGGCGGGAAGGAGCATGATGAGTTCGCGCTCGAGCACGTGCTAGAGCGCATCGCGCAACAATATCGCGGGCAGCACGAAGTGACGTTGCAGCAAAATGATCAATGCGCTGTAAGAGGCGACCGCGAGGCACTGGAGCAGGCGCTGGTTCATCTGGTGCAAAACGCTGTCGAGGCGAGCGAAAACGGCACGCCCGTCATCCTCGATTTGCGTGCCGAAGCGGGAAATGCGCAGCTTGAAATCATCGATTCCGGGAGCGGCATGTCGCCCGAATTCATTCGCACGCGGCTATTCAAGCCGTTCCATTCTTCCAAGCCAGGCGGATTTGGCATCGGCGCCTTCGAAGCGCGCGAGCTGATCCGCGCGATGGGAGGTCGTCTCGATGTCGAATCGCGCGAAGGGCTGGGCACACGCTTCGTCATACGCCTCCCGCTGAGCGGCACGGCTGACATGATCCAGGCAATGCAATCACACAAGAAAGAGGTCGCGTAATGGCCGAGCACAAACCCAAACTGCTGATTGTCGAAGATGATCAGGGCCTGCAGGCGCAGCTCAAATGGGCCTATGAGGACTTCGACGTGACGATCGTCGGCAATCGGGAAGACGCGATTGCCGCGCTGCGGGCTGAAGAGCCGCCTGTCGTGACTCTCGACCTCGGCCTGCCGCCTGACCCTGATGGCACGACCGAGGGCTTCAAAGTGCTCGACGAGATCATGGCACTTAAGCCTGACACGAAAGTGATTGTCGCCTCAGGCCACGGTGCGCGGGAAAGTGCATTACAGGCTATCAAGCACGGCGCCTATGATTTCTACCAGAAACCGGTCGATATCGAGCAGCTGGGCCTGATCGTGCGCCGCGCGCTCAATCTGCACACGATCGAGAAGGAAAACCGTGCGCTCGCCGCCAAAGCGGGCGAGGGAAACACAGTCCTTGGCGGCATGATTACTTCCGCCCCGGAAATGGTGAAAGTCGCGCGCACGATTGAGCGTGTGGCGAATACCAATGTCTCGGTGATGCTGCTGGGCGCCAGCGGAACGGGGAAGGAACTGCTCGCCCGCGGCCTGCACGATGCAAGCGATCGCAAGAGCGGCAATTTTGTCGCCATCAATTGCGCGGCGATCCCTGAAAACCTGCTCGAAAGCGAGCTGTTCGGTCACGAAAAGGGCGCGTTTACGGGCGCTGTCAAAACGACCGAGGGCAAGATCGAAATGGCCGACGGCGGCACGCTTTTCCTCGACGAAGTGGGCGATATTCCGCTGCCGCTGCAGGTCAAACTGCTGCGCTTCCTGCAGGAGCGCACGATTGAGCGGATCGGTGGGCGCAGCTCCATCGCCGTCGATACGCGCATCGTCTGCGCCACGCATCAGGACCTTGAGGCAATGGTCGCCGATGGGCGCTTCCGTGAAGACCTGTTCTATCGCCTTGCCGAAATCGTCGTAAAAATCCCAGCGCTGGCAGAGCGGCCCGGCGATGCAACCCTGCTCGCCAAGGCGTTTCTGAAGCGGTTTGCCAATGAAATGAACCCGGCAGTCACTGGTTTCGCGCCCGATGCGCTTGCCGCCATCGATGGCTGGAACTGGCCGGGCAATGTGCGCGAGCTCGAAAACCGCGTGAAGCGCGCTGTCATCATGGCTGAAGGCAAGCTGGTCGCTGCCGAAGATCTCGACCTCATCGAGGAGGATGAGAAAGCGGCAAATGTGCTCAATCTGAAGAGCGCGCGCGAGAAATCGGACCGGACGGTTATCCGCCACGCATTGGCGCGGAGCGAAGGGAACATCTCCAATACCGCCAAAATATTGGGGATCAGCCGACCGACGCTTTATGACCTGCTGAAGCAATACGACTTGCAGCACTAGCGCGCAGGCGGCACACCGCGCGCCGATGATGGGGCGCGTCCTAACATTCTTCGATCCGCTGGTGCGGTTGTTGCTCGTGGCGATTTTTGCTGCGAGCGTGCTGCCGGTGAGCGGGCAGGGCGCGGTGATCGCGCGAAGTGTCTCCGACGTGGCGATTTTCCTGCTGTTCCTGCTCAACGGCCTGCGCCTGCCGCGCGCCGAGATTTGGCGGGGGATGCGCAATGCGCGCGTGCTGGTGCCGCTGATCCTATGGGTGTTTGCGGTGATGGGGCTTGCGGGCTGGGGCGTGTCGGAAATCGCGGAGGGTATTCTCCCTGCGAGCATCGCGCTCGGTTTCATCTTTCTCGGTGTGCTGCCATCAACCGTGCAATCCGCCACCGCTTACACCTCGATTGCGGGCGGCAATGTCGCGAACTCCGTCGTCGCGGCGGCGGTGCTTAATATTTTAGGCGTATTCATCACCGCGCCTATCATGGCGTTTGTCGCAAATAGCGGCACGCCGGGCGTCGATCTCAGCGGGTTGCAGCGGATCGGCATGATCCTGCTGCTGCCATTCGTGATCGGGCAAGCGCTTCAGTCGCGGCTTGGTGCGCTGGTGCAAGACAATCGCACAATGATCGGCTGGATGGACCGGATCGCCATCGCGATTGCTGTCTATGCCGCCTTTTCAAGCGCGGTGGTGCAGGGGCTCTGGTCGCTGCTCGATGCGTCAGGGTGGGCGCTGATGCTGGGCCTCGTCATCGCGCTGCTCGCATTCGCTTTCGTGGGCGCATGGATGGTGAGCGGGGTGCTGGGGTTGCCGAGGGAAGACCGCATCTCCTTCCTCTTTGCGGGAGCACAGAAGAGCATCGCCATGGGCGCGCCGCTTGCCGCGGTGTTGTTTCCACCAGCAGTCGCGGGGCTCGTACTGCTACCAGTGCTGATCTATCACTTGCTGCAATTGGTCATATCGGCCCCGCTGGCTAGCCGATTTACTCCGCCGCAGTAGCCTCAGCCGCTTTCTCCGCGCGGTTGTGCCGCACGGACCACCAGAAGCTAAGACCGATCAGCACGACGCCGATAAGCCCCGTGATCGCTTCGGGAATATGCACGATGGCAGACGTCAGCATGATCGCGCCGAGCACGATGATCGCCCAGAACGCGCCATGCTCGAGATAGCGGTATTCAGCCAAAGTACCCTTGCGCACCAAGTGGATCGTCATTGAACGTACGAACATCGCACCGATGGAGAGGCCCAGCGCGATGACGACCATGTTGTTCGACAGCGCAAAGGCCCCGATCACTCCGTCGAAGCTAAAGCTCGCATCGAGTACTTCGAGATAGAGGAACCCGCCGAGCCCGGATCGCACCACGACGCCGCTCGCCTTTTTCGCTTCCTCGCGCATGTTGAGATATTCGCCCAGCGCCGACACGGCGATGAAGGTCACGAGGCCGAGGACGCCTGCGGTGATGAAGGTCAGCGCGTCTGCATCGGAAAGTTGCGATGAAATCACCCAGATCACGACCAGCAGCAACGCGATTTCGATCGCAGGAAGGGCAGCGATTTTGGTCAGTCGCTTTTCCAATACGCCGATCCAATGAACCTCTTTGTCCGCGTCGAAGAAGAATTTGAGGCCGACCATCGCAAGAAACGCACCGCCGAAGCCGGCAATGCCGATATGCGCGCCGGATACGATTTCCTCGTACCGTTCAGGATCGTTGAGTGAGAGCGTCACCGCCTCCACCGGCCCAATATTCGCCGCAATCGCGACGATGGCGAGCGGAAAAACGATGCGCGTGCCAAACACCGCAATCGCAATACCCCAGACAAGGAAGCGCTGCTGCCAGACCGGATCCATCTCCCGCAGAACAGTCGCATTCACCACCGCATTGTCGAAGCTGAGCGACACTTCGAGGATCGACAGGATCGTGATGATCCACATGATCTGCAGCACCGCGCCGAGAGTATCGGAACTGGAAATCGCATACCACAGGCCAAGCCCGAGGCAGGCCGCGGTGAAGAAAAGCGAGAATGTATAATAGCGCAGCAAAGTCGCCATGCGGTCAATCCTGATTATGCGGGTAGATGGAGCGGCTTTGCGCCGTCAATTCTTGGGCTGGTAAAGCTGATCCGGCCCGGGGAAACCGCGGTCGCGCACTTCGGCGGCGTAGGTCTTTGCAGTTTCCTCGATGGTCGTTGCAATGTCGTTATACTTCTTCACGAAGCGCGGCACGCGTTCGAACATACCGAGCATGTCTTCGGTCACCAGCACCTGCCCATCGCATTTGGCCGATGCGCCAATGCCAATGGTGGGGCAGGACACGGCTTTGGTCACCTCGATGGCAATCGGCTCGACCACGCCTTCCACAACGATGGCGAATGCACCAGCCTCGTCCAGAGCCTTGGCATCGCTGACGATCTTTTCGGCTTCAGCATCGCTGCGACCGCGCGCCATATAGCCGCCGAGCACATTGACAGCCTGTGGGGTCAGGCCGACATGGCCCATCACCGGAATGCCGCGCTGGCTGAGGAAAGCTACGGTCTCCGCCATCGCTTCGCCGCCTTCCACCTTCACCGCCGCAGCGCCGCTTTCTTTCAGCAGCCGAGCGGCCGCATCGAAAGCGTCTTGCGGTGAGGCCTCGTAAGAGCCGAATGGCATGTCGACGACCACTACCGAATGGTAACTACCCCGCACCACAGCAGCGGCATGGTTCGCCATCATTTCCATGGTGACAGGGATCGTGGAGGGCAGGCCGTAGATCACCTGACCAAGCGAATCTCCCACCAGCAGCAGGTCGCAATGCGGATCGAGCAGTTGTGCCTGCCGCGCGGTGTACGCCGTCAGCATCACAATCGGTTCTTCCGTTGTGCCGTCTACCTTCCGCGCGCGAATCTTCGGCACGGTGAGCCGCTTCATCGGCGCAGGAGTGGGATTGGCGCGGCTGGTCGATGTATCGAGAGTGTAGGTCGTGGACATACGACCTCTTTAACAGACTGCCCTCTCGACGCGAGAGTTGATTCTATGCAAAAGGGCGCAAACCTTCGGGCGAGAGGAAAAACTTTACTATGGCACTTACCCAGGCGGGGACCACTTCGGGGGACGGTTGGTCTTCACGTACAGCATTCATCCTAGCTGCCGTTGGCGCAGCTGTTGGCCTTGGCAATATCTGGCGTTTCCCGACACTTGCGGGTGAGAATGGCGGCGGTGCCTTCATCCTTGTCTATATCGGTTTTGTGATCCTGCTGGGCCTGCCGCTGGTTTTGTCAGAGATCCTGCTTGGCCGTGCTGGCGGAGAAGATGCGATTGGATCTGTCCGCAATGTGGCGGCGCATTCCAAGCGCTCGGAAGCCTGGAAAGGCATCGGCGCGCTGCAGATCACCGCGGGCTTCCTGATCCTGTCCTTCTACTCCGTAGTGGCCGGCTGGGTGATCAACTACGTTTTCGCATCGGGCGGCGACTTTTTGGGCGCGCTGTTTAGCGGCGAGCCGTTTGCCGGTGCCTTTGCGGGCGAAAGCCAGGAAGAGATTACCGGCCGAATGGGTGAGCTTTTCGCCAATCCCGCTTTGCTCATCGGCCTGCATGCAGTGTTTATGGCGGCTACCGTGTGGATTGTCGCGAGCGGTGTTGGCGATGGGATCGAAAAGGCCGCGAAATGGCTCATGCCGGCATTCTTCGTGCTTCTCGTGATCGTTACGCTCTATGGCGCAATCGTCACTGACGAGTTCGGCGACGCCGTCGCGTTCATGTTCACGCCCGATTTCAGCGCGCTCAATCCGACTGCCCTCAATGAGGCGCTGGGCCAGGCCCTGTTCTCGCTCAGCCTCGCAGCGGGCGGATTGCTGACTTATGGCGCTTACGTGTCGCGCGATGTGAACCTCGCGCCGACAGCCACCATGATTGCTTTTGCCGACACTGGTGTCGCAATGCTTGCGGGCTTGATGATCTTCCCGATCGTGTTTTCGGTTGGGCTCGATCCGGCTGCTGGCCCAGCGCTGATTTTCCAGTCGCTGCCGATCGCTTTCAACCAGATGCCGGCAGGTTCGCTGATCGGGTTCGTGTTCTTCACGCTGATCTTTTTTGCAGCGCTGACGAGCTCGATCTCGCTGCTTGAGGGACCGACGGCTTGGGTAATCGACCGCTTCCGCTTCCGTCGCCCTGTTGCAGCCATCCTGGTTGGCGGCGTTGCCTTTGCCATCGGTGTCGTCTGCGCGCTCGGCTACAACGTGCTGTCGGAAGTGCGCCCCTTGGGCTTCTGGGACATCTTCGCGGATAGCGACATCCTCGACACGCTGGATGGCTTTACCGGCAAGATCATGTTGCCGCTGGGCGCGTTCCTTGTGGCGGTTTTCGTCGGCTGGTTTGCAGATCGTCGCCTTGTGCAGCAGCAGACCGGGCTTTCGGGCGGCATGTTCATGCTGTGGCGTTTCCTCGTCGCGTTCGTTTGCCCGATCGCGGTTGGCCTCGTTCTGCTGTTCGGCCTGTTCCCGGGTTTGATCACTCCGGCAGCGGCAGGCTGAGGCATAGAGCCTAACTTGTAGGAAAGCGAAAAGGGCCGCCGCTCCCATCGGAACGGCGGCCCTTTCTCTTTGCGATGCTCTGTAGCTTAGAGCGTCGTTTCGGTATGCTCTTCCTTGGCGTCCTCGCGGACGTCAAAGCCGAAGAGCATCTTGGCGTTATCGACAAAGCCCAGATCGCCATTCCAGATCTCGGCCTGACCCAGATCCATGCGCAGCATCAGCAGGTTCGGATCATCCTTGCCGCCGGGGAACCATGCTTCGACGACGGTGCTCCACTGCTTTTCGAAGCGTTCTTGACTGGTTTCCTCGCTCAGGACGCCGGAGAAGCGCGCGAACATGTCATGGCCCTTGCCGGCGAAGGTCGCGGTGGCGGGGCCACCCTTGGCAAAGGTGTGATCCTTGGTGGTGAAGAACCAGATCGCGCTGTTCGCATCCTTGTCGAGCTGCGCGGTCATCGGCACGGCGGTGTCGGGATCGGCATCGAGTTGGAGGAAGATGAAGGGGCTATCGTCCAGCGATTTCCAGAAGTCGGTCTTCAGCTGCTTGGTATCGGTCATTTCAATCTCCTTTGCTGTTCCAACGGCTTGCCCCTGCCAGCGGTTCCGCTTCTCCCCAAGTGCTCTCCACACCATCAACACGATTGCTGAGCCAAGCAGTTGCATGGCTGCGTGAATAGGAACATAAGAGGAACAAAGGAGTCGATTCGGAATGGACATGGCTACCCTGCCACGCGCAGCGGAGCTGTCTCGTGCCGGTGCCCGCAATCCGCGTTGGCATCCCGGCAGCGCGCCAGCCCTGCATAGCGAGATCTTTGCCCCCGCCAATGAGGCGAGCGGGGCAGGGGCGGCCTTTGCCCTGGCGATGGATGGCTGGCGCAGCGCCGCACGGCAGGACGACAGCCTTCCCGCAGCGGAAGAGCGCGCAGTGCTGTGGGTGCAGGACCGTGCGGCAATGCGCGCAGGTGGCAGGCCGTATCGCCCGGGCCTTCCCGAGGTCCTGCGCCACCGCCTGATCCACGTCGCCGCCAAGACGCCGGAGGACGCGCTTTTCGCGATGGAGGAGGGGATGCGTTGCCGAGACTTGGCGTGCGTGATCGGCGAAGTGGCGGGCAATCCGCGGGCGATGGACTTCACCGCCTCGCGCCGCCTCACCCTGGCGACGGAGAAGCATGGCGTGCCGCTGCTGCTCATCCGGCTCGACGCCAAAGCGGATTTGAGCTCTGCGCGCATGCGCTGGCGTATCGGCTCGGCCCAATCCGCCCCACCGCTGTGGAACCCGCAGGCCCCCGGCCGCCCGGCCTGGCAGGCAGAACTGTTCCGCAGCCGTACTCACATTCCCGGAGAGTGGATCCTGCGCGATGAACACAGCTTCCTCGCCGCAGAGCGTATCGAACCTGCCAGCAGCCCCGCCGCGCCGGATCATGGCGATCTGGGCGAGCGAGCTGGCACTCGATCGCTGGCGGCACTCTGAGAACTGCAAGGCGGGCGAAGACGCCGATAGCGAGCCGCTCGCGCTGATCACCGAGACCGCGCATGGCCCGCGCATCGATGCGGCCAATGCCGCTGGCCGTGCTGCCGGAGCAGCCAAGGGCATGATGCTGGCCGATGCGCGCACGCTGTGCCCCGCCATCGCCGTGCGGCCGAGCGATCCGGCGGGCGATCTCGCTTTCCTTGAACGGCTCGCCATCTGGGCGCAGCGCTGGGGCCCGTGGAGCGCGATGGACGCGCCCGATGGCCTGCTGGTGGATGTGAGCGCGGTGGCGCATCTGTTCGGCGGAGAGCGCCGCCTGCTCGCCGATGTGGAAGCGCGTTGCAGCGCGCGCGGCCTCTCGGTCAGCGCGGCTATCGCGCCCACGGCAGGCGCGGCCTGGGCGCTGGCGCATTTCGCCGCATCGGGCGCGGTCCTTGGGCCGGAGGAGGACATCGCCGCGCGCCTTGCGGACTTGCCAGTGGCCGCGCTCCGCCTCGACAATGACGTCCTGCTGGTGCTGCGGCGGCTGGGGCTGAAGCGGCTCGGCGATCTGACCAGCGTGGGCGAGGGCCGGGGAGACGAGCAGCGCGGGCGCGATGCGCTGCACCGCCGCTTCCGCAATCGCAAGTCGCCTGCCGCCAATCCGCTCATCCGCATGGACCAGCTGGCCGGCCGCGTGCCCGAACCGCTGCTGCCCGTCGTCCCGCTTACCGCCGCGCTGGTGCAGCGCCGCCTGCTCGAACCGATCCGCCACCGCGACCTGCTCGATACGGTGGTGCGCGACCTTGCCGAAGACATGGCGCGCGAACTGGAAGGGCGGGGCGAGGGTGCGCGCCGCCTCCAGCTGGGCATGTGGCGCGTCGATGGTGAAGTGGTGGTGCGCGAGTTGGAGATGGCTGCTGCCACTCGCGATCCGGCGCATATCCTGCGCCTGTTCACCGCCCGGCTCGACGATGTGGATGCAGGCTTCGGGATCGAGATGGTGCGTCTGCGCGCCAGCTGGGCAGAGCCGCTGGGCCTCGACCAGACCGATCTGGAAGCCGCGGCAGAGGCGCATGGCACATCGCTTGCCGCCTGCATGGACCGGTTGACCGTGCGGCTCGGCAAAGGCGCGGTGCAGCGCCCGGTGCTGAAGGCGAGCCACATTCCCGAACGCGCGCAGGGCTGGCAGCCGCCGCTGGAAGCAGAACCCGCCACGCAGGGCCAGCTCGCTTTCCACACCCGCCCCATCAAGCTGCTCGAACCGGCAGAGGGTATCGCCGTGCTCTATGCCAGCCCCGATGGCTATCCCCAGCGCTTTCGCTGGCGTGGCGAGGTCTTCGAAGTAGCGCGAGTGGAGGGGCCGGAACGCATCGCACCCGAATGGTGGCGCGAGAAAGGCACAGCCCGCCTGCGCGACTACTACCGGATCGAGGATGCGAAAGGCCGCCGATACTGGCTCTACCGCCTCGGCCTGATCGGCGACGGAAGAGGCGGCGCGCCCGAATGGTTCGTGCAGGGCCTGTTTGCGTGAGTTAGTTGAAAGGGGTGTGACAGGTGTGACAGTGTCCAAGCGAAGAAAAACCGGCATACAAACTGCCTGTCCTATCCCTTTGTAAAAATGGCGAAAGGGCGGATCGAATCGCATGCGATTGAACAATCATGCCGATCACTCTGTAGGAAAGAAGCGCTTGACGATTTGCATGCGCTCAAGCAGCCAAGAAGCATGGACTTGAAGAGCTTGGACATAGCGAAATTACTGTTGCCGATTGCGCTTATCGCGGCTCCGGCCAGCGCGCAGCATGACCCTGAGGATTATCGCGCAGACGCCGAGCAGGTGATCCAGTTGATCGAGCAGAACTACGCCTATCGGGACCGCTTTCCCGATGCGCAAATCCCGATAAATGCCACCCTGC
The DNA here is from genome assembly GCF_016019885.1 of Aurantiacibacter sediminis. Taxonomy (GTDB): domain Bacteria; phylum Pseudomonadota; class Alphaproteobacteria; order Sphingomonadales; family Sphingomonadaceae; genus Alteraurantiacibacter; species Alteraurantiacibacter sediminis. Next base: position 480,355 of record NZ_JAEANY010000002.1, read on the forward strand.
GGGCAGAGGCAGATAGCGTGGACGACAGCGCCGACTTGCTCGCCTTTACCGAACGCATGCTGCTCCTGCTGCGAGATCACCACGCCATCACCGGAAGCTCATTCTCGGATAGCTGGGCGCTTGTTCCAAGCTACACCGATCTCTGGATCATTTATCGGGATGGCGTCTATCTGGTCGATGCGGTGCGCGGCGGCTCGCCGGCAGACCGCGCAGGAATCACCGCCGGCATGCGCCTGACACACATCGGAAACATGCCTGTCGATCAGGCGGTAGCTGCATTCTGGGCCGATCTGGGGGAGGGCCCAAATGTTCATCGCGAAAGCCAGGCCTTTGCGGCGCGGGTGCTGGCTGCGGGGCGGCGAGACCGCGAGCGCCGTCTGTCATTTGCCTCCGATGCGGGCGCATTAAGCGTCGACCTTCCCAGCATGTATGACGAACCGCGAGCCGCCAGCGGACCGATCACTGTCTCGCGCGATGACGATACGCTGCTCATCCGCTTCAACGATTCGCTTGGTGACGAGGCAACCATCCAGGCTTTCGACAGCGCCATGGCCGATGCTGACGATGCTCAGCACGTGGTGCTGGACCTGACCGACACGCCAAGCGGCGGGAATACGACAGTCGCGCGCGGGATCATGGGCTGGTTTGTCGATGAGCCTTCTCCATACCAGATCCATGAACATCCTGCAGAGGAACTGCGCACCGGCATTGCACGGCGCTGGACCGAATTTGTGATGCCACGCGACGGCATGTATTTCGCAGGCGATGTAACCGTCCGTGTCGGCCGCTGGACCGGCAGTATGGGAGAAGGCCTTGCCATCGGCATGCAGGCGCAGGGTGCGTCGCTGGAAGGCGGGCCGATGGCGGGCCTGTTGGGCGCGATCTACGATTTGCGCACGGACCGAACCGGCCTGTTGTTCAAGCTGCCTGCAGAGCGGCTCTATGCCGTGGACGGTACGCCGCGTGAGGATGTGTCCGTACCATAGGCCGAAACGGCGCTATGCCGCAGCCTCCGCCGCCAGCTTCGCGCGCTTGTTGCGCTGGACGATGTTAAGGATTTCCACCCCGACAGAGAAACCCATGGCGGCGTAGATATATCCCTTGGGCACGTGGAAGCCGAAGCCATCGGCGATCAACACAAGGCCAATCATCACCAGGAAGGCGAGGGCCAGCATCACCAGTGTCGGGTTCTTCTCGATGAAGCGCGCGAGCGGATCGGCGGCGACCATCATCACGCCAACGGTGATGACGACGGCGGCAACCATGATCGGGATTTCGTCCGTCATGCCCACGGCGGTGAGGATCGAGTCGACCGAGAACACGAGGTCGATCGCCACGATCTGCGCAATCACCGTACCGAATGTCGCCGTGGCGGCGGTTTTCATGTCCGGCGTCTTGTCCATGATGTCACCGGAATTGTCGCTCGGCTCCATCGAATGGTGGATTTCCTTGGTCGCCTTCCACAGCAGGAAGAGGCCGCCCACCAGCAGGATTAGATCGCGGCCGGAAAAGGCGGTTTCAAAACTTGCCTTATTCGTCCCTTCTACGGGCGGACCGGTGATCCCCAGGTCGAAGAGCGGTTCCTGCAAAGTCACGATCCAACCGATCAGCATAAGCATGCCGATCCGCATGATGAGCGCCAGCGAAAGGCCGATGCGCCGCGCGCGCTGCTGCTGGTGCTCTGGCAGCTTGTTGGAAAGGATCGCGATGAAAATAAGGTTGTCGACGCCAAGGACAACTTCGAGTGCGATAAGGGTGAGCAGGGCCAGCCATGCGGCGGGATCGGTAAGGAGCGCCATGATATCCATGCAACCGCAATGTCAGAGCGCGAAGCTTCGTTCCAGCTTCACATGCAGGCCATCAACAAAATAGCTTGGGTTTTGCGCTCTTGTCAGGCGTTCCGCCTTCGATTGCCGAGGACGCGATATTGGGGTCTGCGCTGTGCACCAGTCGCGGTCCGGAGGGTGCCTCTTCGATCGTCTTTTCGAGCATTTTGGGCGGGATGGGCGCTTCGAATTGCACGCCGCACATGCCGGGTTTCGACCAGCTGATGAAACCATACGCCTCGCCATAAGGCCAATCGAGGATCACTGCGCAGCCTTTTCCCGGTGGCTTTTCGGCCGTGATGCGCGCGCCGTGCTCCGAAATGTCAAACAGGCGGCCTGGCACGTTGCCGCTGGGATTAACGAGGACAACCATGCAATCTACACGGGTGCGGGGGCTGGCGCGGCGTTCTGCAATGGGTTTCGATGTCTCGCGCGCAAACAGCTTCATGGCATGTCCCGTTGTTGTGTTTGAGTCATGCGATGCGCCGCTCTGGTTAAGGCGGGCTTAAGAGACAGGGTAAGGGTGAAATTAAGCAAAGTGGTGTGGCGACAAAATACGCAGCGAAAACAAAAAGGCGCGCCTCCGGAGAGACGCGCCTTTCGTGATCGCAGTGGACGCGAACTTTTGTCGGGAATTACTCGGGAGCAACGACCAGGCGATTGCCCTGCGGCTGCACCGAACGCGCGCTCGGCCCGAGTGATGCGTACATCGCTTCGATCTGCTCGGCGCTTGCCGTCATGGTCTGCTCGGCGACATGCCAGTTCACACCTTCGCTGCACGGCGGCGTGGTGAGCGAGCCCATATAGCGGAAGACGCCTAGATCATCGGGCACCATGTCATTGACATCGAAGCTGACATCCATGCCATTGTGAACGTCATTATCGCCCAGATGCGGCATAATGGCGCTGAGAGCCGGGTTTGCATCACCCTCTTCGAACATCACGCCCAGAACGCCAAGGCGACCATCTTCGGTGGCGTGGACAAAGTGCGCGACCAGCGGGTGACGCTCACCATCCATGGCGTGCTCTGCAGGGGTGTGGAAGTGGACCTGGATCAAATTGAACTCGGTACCGCCTGAAGTCATTCCCATGCCCATCGGAAAATCGACCTGCACCTTTTCTTCGCCCAGAGCCATGGTGCCGGTGGTGCTGCCGAAATTAGTGCTCAGGGCGACATCGCCGCGCGCATTGGGCGTGCCAAGATCAATCGGCGACTGGTTGAGGCCAGCATCGCACAGCGCATAATCGTTGCTGATCAGCGACCAGCGCTCATCAGTGACGCCATCGCCGAAATTCCAGTCCTTTTCCTGCGCCATGGCAGGGGTGGCCATCAGGGCGGCTACGGCGGTGTAAGCAAGAAGTTTCATCAAAGTCTCCAACTTTTGTCGCGAGGGCGATTGCCCTCGGTCGATTCGGGCGGCTGCCCTGTTCAGCTGCGTCCGACATCACGAGCATGGCTCGCCAGAGGGGCCCGGTACGCGCGCACCGCCTTCGCGATGGCTTGTCCAAATAATTCGGGTGGCGGGTATTGGTTCCGGTGCCGGTTAGAATGCGAAAAGACTTGGCGAATCCAGCGCAAGAACATATAAGGAACAAATGCCTGCGCTCGACACCATTCAGAAACTTGGAATACTCGCCGATGCGGCGAAGTATGATGCGTCCTGCGCGTCTTCGGGCACGGCGAAACGCAATTCCAAAGGCGGGAAAGGCGTCGGCTCGACAGAGGGGATGGGCATTTGCCACGCTTATGCGCCCGATGGCCGCTGCATCTCGCTTCTGAAGATCTTGCTGACCAATCACTGCATCTTCGATTGCCACTACTGCGTGAACCGCAAGAGCTCGAACGTGCGCCGCGCGCGCTTCACTCCGCGCGAAGTCGCGGACCTGACGATCACTTTCTATCGCCGCAATTATATCGAGGGGCTGTTCCTCTCCTCCGGCATCATCAAGAGCTCCAATCACACGATGGAGGAGATGGTCGAATGCGCGCGCATCCTGCGCGATGAATACGACTTTCGCGGCTACATCCATCTGAAAACTATCCCTGAGGCGGACCCGCAACTGGTGCACCAGGCGGGGCTTTATGCAGACCGTGTCTCGATCAATGTCGAACTGCCCACCGATACCGGTCTCACGCGCCTCGCGCCTGATAAGGACAGCCGCCAGATCGAAGGCGCGATGGGCGGGGTGAAGATGGCGATCCGCCAAGCGAAGGATGAGAAGAAGCGCTTCAAGCATGCGCCGCGCTTTGCTCCGGGTGGCCAGTCGACGCAGATGATCGTCGGCGCCGATACCGCGACCGATAGCGATATCGTGGGCAAGGCGAGCAGGCTGTATGACAGTTTCAAGCTGCGCCGCGTTTATTACAGCGCCTTCTCACCCATTCCCGATGCCAGCGCGGTTCTACCGCTCAAACGCCCGCCGCTGATGCGCGAGCACCGGCTTTACCAGTCGGACTGGCTGATGCGCTTTTATGGCTTTGCACCGAAAGAGGTGATGCAGGCGACCGAGGCGGATGGGAATCTGCCACTCGATATCGATCCGAAACTCGCCTGGGCGCTCAAATTCCGCGACAGTTTCCCGGTCGATGTGAATCGTGCCTCGAAAGAGCAATTGTTGCGTGTGCCGGGGCTGGGAACGCGCGCCGTCGGGCAGATATTGGCGTCACGACGTCACCGCACGCTGCGGCTTGACGATGTGGCTAAGCTCACCGTTTCGATCACCAAGGTGCGGCCCTTCATCTGCACGGTGGACTGGCGCCCGCTCACCCTGACCGACCGCGCTGACTTGCGCAGCCTCCTTGCGCCGAAGCAGGAGCAGTTGGAGCTGTTCGGATGATGGTGCGGCAAAATTCTCCCCTCCCGTTCACGGGAGGGGCCGGGGGTGGGCATGGGCCCGACAGGGCCCACCCCGCTGCGACTAGCTCGCTTCGCTCGGCAAGTCTCACTGCCCCTCCCGCAGGCGGGAGGGGTGGAAAGTGACCGCGCTCCAGCACGTAAAGCTCGGCACCTATTACGTGGTCAACATGCTGAGCCACGATGACTTCGGCTTCTGGCGGGAGCGGGCGCGCAGCCTTGTTCAATGCGATGTGCCGCCAGACCGGGTCGCATGGGTGGAGCCGGGCGGTACCGGATCGCTCTTCTCACATGGCGAGCGGCGGATGCCTGTGCCTGAAGACCCGAACCGCATGGTGCGCGCGAGTAAGCGCTTCGTGAGTCTCGCCAAAACGGCAATCCACCACTCCGATCCGGAGCGTTTTGCGCTTCTCTATCGCCTGCTGTGGCGGCTCCAGTCCAATCCGCGGATGATGGAGGACAAGGCCGATCCCGATATCCGCCGGGTGGAGGAGCTGGACAAGGCGGTGCGGCGCGATGCACATAAGATGCACGCTTTCGTCCGCTTCCGGCTGGTGGAGGAGGGCGATGAGCCCGAAGCGGGAGAGCATTACGTCGCCTGGTTCGAACCCGATCATCACATATTGCGGCGCGAGGCGGGCTTCTTCGTGCGCCGCTTTGCTAATATGCGCTGGTCGATCCTGACCCCGCGTGGGAGCCTGCACTGGGACACCGAAACTTTGTGCGAAGGCCCTCCGGCGCAGAAATCGGACGCGCCGAGCGGCGATCCGGCAGAGGATCTCTGGCGCAAATATTACGCCTCCATCTTCAATCCCGCGCGGCTCAAGATCGGCGCGATGCTGAAGGAAATGCCCAAGAAATACTGGAAGAACATGCCCGAAGCGGAGCTGATCCCCGAGCTGATCGCCGGGGCGCAGGGGCGTGAGGCATCCATGGTGGCGGAAGGCAAATCGGAATTTGCCGCGCGGCCCGATACGCTGGAGGCGATCGGCAAAGCGATTGCCGGATGCCGCAATTGCCCCATTGGCAGTCTCGAAAACCACGCAGTGATGGGCGAAGGGCCGCGCGATGCGCCTCTGATGATCGTCGGCGAGCAGCCGGGCGACAAGGAGGATATGGCCGGGCGTCCCTTCGTCGGGCCTGCAGGGCAAGTGCTGAACGAGCATCTCGCCGCCGCCGGGATTATGCGCGAGAAGGCCTATCTCACCAATGCGGTAAAGCATTTCAAATATGTGCAGCGCGGCAAGCGCCGCATCCACCAGTCCCCCGCTGCAAAGGAAATCGACACCTGCCGCTGGTGGCAGGAGGCCGAGCGGGCCATCGTGAAGCCGAAGCTCGTGCTGGCGTTGGGCGCCTCTGCCGCGCGCAGCCTGCTTGGCAAGACGGTGAGCGTGAACAAAGTGCGCGGCACGCCGATCGCTCTTGAGGATGGTAGCGAGCTATGGGTGACAGTGCACCCGTCCTATCTCCTGCGCCTCGATGGCGATGCGGCGGCCGAGCAGGAACGGCTGTTTGCAGCGGACCTTGCGGCGGTGCGGGAGCGGCTCGACCAAATGGCGGAGGCCCCCTGATCTGCTCACCCTGAGCCTGTCGAAGGGCGTTCTTCACTTCTCGCGTGGTGCCTGAAGAAAAGCAGTCCTTCGACAGGCTCGGACGAGCGGGGTGTTTCCCATGCCTGAAAACGACCTCGTCCAGCCCAAGCGTACGATCGATCTCGATCCCGACACGATCGATGCACCGCCGCGCGCGCCCTTTGTCGAGCTGGGCATTGTCTCATGCTTCAGCTTCCTGCGCGGCGCCTCCGATGCGGTGGACCTCGTGCTGGCCGCGCGGCAGCTCGGCTATGACGCCATCGGGATTGCCGATGCCAACAGCATGGCCGGCGTCGTGCGTGTGCATACGGAAGCGAAAACGCTCAAGCTGCGACCTGTCATCGGCACGCGGATCGAAACGACGGAGGGCCTCGCCTTCCTCGCCTATCCGAAAGATCGCGCCGCCTATGGCCGTCTCTGCCGCCTGATCAGTGCAGGGCGGATGTCGACTCTGGATGGCGAATGGCAGGAGAAAGGCGCGTGCGAAATCAGCCTCATGATGCTGGCCGAGCATAGCGAAGATGTGCAGCTGATCCTGATCCCGCCCGATGATTTGGGTGCGGAGTTTTCCATCAGCGTGGCGAGTAACGTGATCCCCCTCCCGCTTGCGGGAGGGGCTAGGGGTGGGCGCGAACGAAGTGAGCATGGGAAAGAGCCTATCCCCGAACATGAGGGGAGTAATGATGCCCGTCTATTCGCACCGCAGAACATTACCGCCCCATTCCCCGACATTCTCCCTCATCTCGTGCGCACGCTCCCCACCATGCGCCATATCGCGGCGAGCTTCCTCTATCGCGGGAATGACATCGCCCGGATCGACCGGCTCGACATGCTCGCCCGCGCCAATGGCTTGCGGCTGCTGGCGACCAATGATGTGCATTACCATGCGGCAGAACGGCGCCCGCTACAGGATGTGATGACGGCGATCCGCCACAAGACCACCGTGGCCGCCGCCGGGCACCTGCTCCATGCCAATGCCGAACGGCATCTGAAAAGCCCCGAAGAGATGCTGAGCCTGTTCGCCGCGTGGCCGCAGGCGATTCAGGCGACGCGCGAGGTGGCCGATGCCTGCAATTTCAGTCTGGATGAGCTGCGCTATGAATATCCGGACGAAATCTATCCCGGTGACATGGGGCCGCAGGAATATCTCGAATGTGCCACCTTCTGGGGCGCGCAGGAGCGCTATCCGCACGGCATCCCGGACAGCGTCTTCGCCACGCTGGAGAAAGAATTGGCGCTGATCGCCAAGATGGACCTCGCGCGATATTTCCTCACCATCCAGGATATCGTCGATTTCGCCCGCACGCAGGTCGATCCGCCGATCCTGTGCCAGGGGCGGGGAAGCGCGGCCAATTCAGCGGTGTGTTTCTGCCTCGGCATCACCAATGTCGATCCGGCGCATCACCAGCTTTTGTTCGATCGCTTCATATCGGAAGACCGCAAGGAGCCGCCCGATATCGATGTCGATTTCGAGCATGAGCGGCGTGAGGAGGTGATCCAGTATCTCTATCGCAAATATGGTCGCCACCGCGCTGGCCTGACTGCGACGGTGATCCATTACCGCCCGCGCATGGCCATCCGCGAAGTCGGCAAGGCGATGGGATTGTCGGAGGACGTCACCAGCGCCCTCGCGCGCACCGTATGGGGCGGATGGGGCAAGGAAATTGGCGAGGATCACGCTGCTGAAACGGGCATGGATTTGAGCGATCCGCACCTCAGGCGCGTTCTCACGCTCACCAAGCAAATGGTTGGAATGCCGCGACATCTTTCGCAGCATGTCGGCGGGTTCATCCTCACCGAAGGCGCGCTGACCGAGACCGTGCCCATCGGCAATGGTGCCATGCCCGATCGGACGTTTATCGAATGGGACAAGGACGATATCGAGGCGCTCGGCATCCTCAAAGTCGATGTGCTGGCATTGGGCATGCTTACCTGCATCAAGAAATGCCTCGACCTGCTGGAAGATCATCATGATCGCCCGCTGACCCTCGCCAGCGTGCCGCGAGAGGACCCGGAAACCTACGCCATGCTGCGCAAGGGCGATTCGCTGGGCGTGTTCCAGGTGGAAAGCCGCGCGCAGATGAACATGCTGCCGCGCCTGCGCCCGCGCGAGTTTTACGATCTCGTGATCCAGGTCGCCATCGTGCGCCCCGGGCCGATTCAAGGCGATATGGTGCACCCCTATCTCAAGCGGCGGCGCGGGGCGGAGAAAGTGGTGATCCCCGCGCCCAGTCCGCAACACGGCCCGCCCGATGAGCTGTCCAACATCCTCGAACGGACGCTTGGCGTACCAATCTTTCAGGAGCAGGCGATGAAAATCGCGCTCGATGCGGCGAAATTCTCGTCCAAGGAGGCGAACCGTCTGCGCAAGGCCATGGCGACGTTCCGCAGCCGCGGCATGGTGGATGAATTGCAGGACATGATGGTCGAGCGGATGGTGACGCGCGGGTACGACCGTGAATTTGCCGAGCGCTGCTTCAACCAGATCCGCGGCTTTGGCGAATACGGCTTTCCCGAAAGCCACGCCGCGAGCTTCGCGCATCTGGTCTATGTATCGAGCTGGCTGAAATGCCATTTCCCGGCCGCTTTCGCCTGCGGATTGCTCAATTCGCAGCCGATGGGTTTCTATGCCCCGGCGCAGATCGTGCGCGATGCGCGCGAGCATGGTGTGACGGTGTTGCCGGCTGATGTGAATTGCAGCGAGTGGGATTGTACTTTGGAGGAATTGCGGCCGTCGGATGCCCACCCCACTGCGACTAGGCAGCAAGCTGCCAAGTCTCGTAACCCCCTCCCGCATGCGGGAGGGGCCACGGAGGATGGTGGCGAAGTGCGAGGCCGCGCCGATAAACACATCGCCCTGCGACTCGGCCTGCGGCAGGTCGATGGCCTGCCCGAACATGTCGCGGCAAACCTGCTGGCGGCGCGGGCGCAGGATGGGCCTTTTGGCGATGTTGCCGAGCTGCGAGACCGGGCGCGGCTTTCCCCTGCGCATATCGAGCGTCTGGCGAGTGCGGACTGCTTCACTTCAATGGATCTTTCACGCAGGCAGGCCCTGTGGGATGCGCGCAGCCTGATCGGCGGGGAGGATCTGCCGCTATTCCTGCACGCAGATGAGCGGGATGAGGGCGCGGAACGCGGCCGCGCGATCCTGCCGAAAATGCCTTTGTCGGAGGAAGTGGTGGCCGATTACCAGACCACGCGGCTCAGCCTGAAGGCGCATCCGATGGCCTTCCTGCGCGCTAGCCTTGCCCAGCGCGGCTTTGTGCGCGCCTGCGATCTGAGGGATCGCAAGTTCCGCTCCATGGTGCATGTCGCAGGCGTGGTGCTGATTCGCCAGCGGCCGGGCAGTGCGAAGGGTGTGTGCTTCATCACGCTGGAGGATGAGACGGGCGTCATCAATCTCGTCGTGTGGCCCGATCTCAAGGAGAAGCAGCGCCGCGTCGTTATGGGATCGCGATTGATGGAAGTGCGCGGGCGGGTGGAATATGATGACGAAGTGATCCATGTCATTGCCCAGCATATGACTGACGCAACGCCCGAACTTCATCGCCTTTCCGATGACATGCTCAACGCGCCGCTCGCGCGGGCAGATCACGTCACCAGTCCGCTGCCACCTGGCAAAGGCAGGGTGGTCGAGGCAGCCGAAGGCGCAATCAAGCCGCGCGATCTGATCGATCAGCTGAGCGGCAGCAAGGGCGGCCATCCGCGCAATGTGCGAATTATTCCCAAATCGCGGGACTTCCACTGATGGCGAAGGGCAAAGCGAAGTCACGAGTGGCGCGGCGATTGGTTACGCTGCTGGTATTGCTCGCGGCGGGAGCATTCGCGTTAACGTATGGACGCACATGGCTGGAAAAACATCCGCAGCACAATCCGTGGGCACCGCTCGATCTCGACAATCCGCGTGGATGGGCGACTTCGATGAAAATCGGTGCGCTGCGCTCCGATCCTGCGGCCTGCCGCGCTGTGCTGGAGCGCAGCGATATCGCGTTTACGCAGCTTCAGCCCGCGGGCGAGGATGCCTGCCGTCGCGACGATCGCTTGCTGCTCCCAGATTCGCCGCTCGTCCCGGCAAATCCGGAAATGACCTGCCCGGTCGCAGTCGGATTGAGCCAATGGCTGACGAAAGATGTCAGGCCGCTGGCCGAGGAAATGCTGGGATCGCCGATTGCACGCGTGGAGCAGCTTGGCACCTATAATTGTCGGCGCATTGGCGGGGGCAGCGAAGGTCGCTGGAGCGAGCATGCGACCGGCAACGCGATCGACATCTCTGCATTCGTGCTGCAAGATGGCACGAGGATTTCACTGCTCGCCGATTGGGATGATATTGGCGAGGCAGGGCGTTTCCTGCGCGCCGCGCATGATAGCGCCTGCCTGAATTTCGGGATCGTCCTATCGCCCGAATATAATGCCGCCCATGCCGATCATTTTCATCTGGACCAGGGCCGACGGCCGACTGCTGGCATGTGCCGATGACCTGACGCGCATTCAAACTGCGTCGATTCTGCCAGACAAACAGAAACCCCCGCCGAAGCGGGGGTTTTCAAAAGGTATATGAAGGCCGTTAATTACGGGCTGGTCGGCAACGGATCGTTGTCGTCTTCATTGTCTTCGATCAGGATGACCAGACCGACAGCAGCCAGAGCTGCGAGCAAAGCGGCGATGACGCCTGCGCTCATACCAGATTCTTCAGCGTTGAGTACCGGAGCACCTTCACGGTCAATGGTGGGCGCTGCAACGGCGGCGGTGGAGCCGAGCATAAGCCCGGTGGCGACTACACTGGTAATAAGCTTCTTCATATCCATCCTCATTTTTTGGAGGTTTCTCGTAGTTGATGGCCGTATATCGCGATTGCGGTATAATGTGAAGCCACCGTGGCAAATTTTGTTCCTAATTGAGCCATAATCGCGGTGAAGTGACATTCCTACAACAAAAATGGCTTTGAAATTTGGTCAAAAAAATTTTCGCAAACTTTATGCTGCACCTGCGTTATCAAATGCTCAACGCTCAAACTGGTTCCAGCGCGTAACCGGCCGATCGCACAGTACGTATCGGGTCGGGCGCTTTTTCATGAGCGATCGCTTTCCTAAGCCGCCGGATATGAACATCCACTGTCCGCTCCTCGATCTCGCTGCCAGTGCCCCAGACGGCGTCCAGCAATTGCCCGCGCGAAAAGACGCGGCGCGGATGCTCCATGAAAAACTTGATCAGGCGATATTCGGTAGGGCCGAGTTGCAGCTCCTTGCCCCGCCGCTCGAGGCGATGCGCGACAGGATCGAGGCGAAGATCGCCGACCTCAATCGTTTCACCGGCGAGGGCCGGGCGGACGCGCCTGAGTACTGCGGCGACGCGCGCCAGCAGCTCACGCGGTGAAAAGGGCTTGGTGAGATAGTCGTCTGCGCCCGTTTCAAGGCCGCGCACACGGTCATCTTCGGCTTCGCGTGCGGTCAGCATGATAATGGGCACATGCGCCGTGCTTTTCTCGCGGCGCAGGCGGCGGCACACTTCGATGCCGCTGACGCCTTCGATCATCCAATCGAGAATTACGAGATCGGGCGTATCTTCGGAAGCAAGCACCAGGGCTTCATCGCCATCGGGCGTGGCGCGAACGCTGTATCCTTCATTTTCGAACCGGTATTCGAGCAGTTCAGACAGGGCGCTATCGTCTTCCACCAGCAAGAGCTTGGGACTGGACATGCTTGTCTCCGTTCAGCGGCCCGCCAATCGGGTGCCTTCGATGCGGGCTTATGACATTTTCATGGCAGTTTTGTTGCAGGCTCGCCCTCTAAGGGGGAACTTGCAGATCAGCGCTCGATGTCTTTGGGGTAATCACCCGTAGCGGAATAGTGCACCATTTCAGCGACATTAGTCGCGTGGTCACCGATTCGCTCAATGTTGCGCGCGACGAATAGAAGCTGCGCGGCGCTGCTGATAGTCTTCGGGTTTTCGACCATATGGCTCACCACATTGCGGAAAATGCTGTCGTAAAAGGCATCGACCTTCTCATCGCGCTCGATCACTTCGCGCGCCATGATCGGATCGCGCGCGGCGAAGGCGGTGAGCACATCGTGCACCATTTCTGCGGCGAGTTCGCCCATGGCGGGAAGCAGCGTGAGCGGCTCGAAAGTTGAGCGACCTTCGATGCGATCTATGCGTTTCGCGATATTCTTGGCGTAATCGCCGATCCGCTCGACGACACCGCTGATTTTCAGCGCGGCGACAATCTCGCGAAGGTCATCCGCCATAGGCGCGCGCAGGGCGAGGACGCGTACAGCCATCGCATCGACTTCGGCTTCAAGCGTGTCGAGCTTCTTATCGCGTTCGATGACCTGCTTGGCGAGTTCCTCGTCACCCGTCACGAGTGCACTCAACGCTTCGCTGATGGCGAGTTCGGCAAGCCCGCCCATTTCCGCGATCAATCCGCGGATATGGGTGATGTCTTCGTCAAAGGCTTTGACTGTATGGTCCATAATTTAGCCGTACCTACCGGTGATGTAATCCTGGGTGCGCTGCTGCGTCGGATTGGTGAATATGTCCGATGTGTGACCGTATTCTACCAGATTGCCCAGATGGAAAAAGGCCGTTCGTTGGGAAACGCGGGCGGCCTGCTGCATGGAGTGGGTAACAATCACGATCGCGTAATTACCGCGCAAATCGTCGATCAGTTCCTCGATTTTGGCGGTTGCGATGGGGTCTAGCGCCGAACACGGCTCGTCCATGAGGATGACTTCGGGATCGACAGCAATGGCGCGCGCGATGCACAGGCGCTGCTGCTGGCCGCCCGAAAGTGCGGTGCCCGAATCCTGCAGGCGATCCTTCACTTCTTCCCACAGGCCGGCGCGGCGAAGGCTCTTTTCGACAATCGCGTCAAGCTCTGCCTTGCCTTCGGCCAGGCCGTGAATCTTCGGGCCATAGGCGATGTTGTCGTAAATCGATTTGGGGAAGGGGTTGGGCTTCTGGAAAACCATCCCGACACGCGCGCGCAGCTGCACGACATCCATACCGCTGGCGTAAATATCATCGCCATCCAGCTCGATCGTCCCGGTGACGCGCGCTGAAGGGATCGTGTCATTCATGCGGTTAAGGGCGCGCAGAAAAGTCGATTTGCCGCAGCCCGACGGGCCTATGAAGGCGGTCACGAATTCCTGATAGACGTCGATGTCGACATTATCGATCGCCTTCTTGTCACCGTAATAGACGGAAACACCCTTGGCGCGCATTTTGCGCTCGGTCGGCTCAATCGCCTCCGCTGAGGCATTGGACTGCGCCATTTCGGCGATCGGGGTATCGGCTGTGTCTTGCATCACCATTTCTTCTCGAAGCGGTTGCGCAGATAGATGGCGAGGCCATTCATCAGCAGGAGGAATATCAATAGCACAATAATCGCCGCACTGGTGCGTTCGACGAATCCGCGGTCGATTTCATCGGACCACAGGAAGATCTGCATCGGCAGCACGGTGGCATTATCGGTGAGGCCGGAAGGCGGCGTGGCGACAAAGGCGCGCATGCCGATGAGGAGCAGCGGTGCGGTCTCGCCCAGCGCGCGCGCCATGCCGATAATTGTGCCGGTGAGGATGCCGGGAAGGGCAAGCGGCAGGACATGGTGGAACACCACCTGCACCGGGCTCGCCCCGACAGCCAGCGCGCCGTCGCGGATCGATGGCGGGACCGCCTTGATCGCATTGCGCCCTGAAATCACGATGACCGGCATGGTCATCAGTGCGAGCGTCATGCCGCCAATCAAGGGAGCGGAGCGGTAACTCGGGAAAATCGTCAGGAATACGGCCATGCCTAACAAGCCGAAAATGATCGAAGGCACGGCGGCCAGATTGTTGATCGACACTTCGATAATGTCGGTCCAGCGGTTCTTCGGCGCATATTCTTCAAGGTAAAGCGCCGCACAAACGCCGATGGGAAATGCCAACAGCAATGTGACGAACATCGTCAAGATGGAACCCTTCAGTGCGCCCCAGATGCCGACCAGCTGCGGATCGGTGGCATCGGCACGGGTCAGGAAGCCGACATCGAAATTGTCTGCCAGCAGATCGCGCTCGGCCAGATCCTGTGCAAGCGGCTGCAGCGCCAATTGCCCGTCTTCAGCGTAGGCGCTGGCAAGGTCCTCGCTGGTGGGAAGCCAGAAGCTTGCTTCGCCCTGCAGGATGCTGGGATCGGCGTGAATTTCTTCCGCGACCAAGCGCCAAGCCTCGCCATTTACGTGCTCTGCACCCTCTGCACCCAGCGTCTGTTCAGCACTAAATTGCACCACCTCGCGCAGGCCCTGGCCGCTCAGCCGCTGGACCGCGTCATTAAATTCCATTTCGCCCGGCGGCAGTGACAGCCCCATGTCGGGGAAGTCGATATCCACGCGCAGCTCGGCGCGCTGGAACCCGCCAATACCATTAACGGTCATGGTTGCGAGCAGGAAGAGCAGCACGATGATGGAGAAGATGATGGCCGACAGGCCGATCGCCTTGAACCGGCGCTCTGCAGCGTAACGCTTTTTAAGGCGTGCTTCGAAAGCGGCGGTGCGTGTGGGGGCTTGGGCGTTACTCATACGCTTCACGGAACCTCTTCACGACGCGCAAGGCGATAAAGTTGAGCGCCAGCGTGACCATGAACAGCACAAAGCCCAGTGCAAAGGCAGCGAGCGTTGCCGGATGGTCAAAACTGCCTTCACCCGTCAGCAGGGCGACGATCTGCACCGTGACTGTTGTCATGGACTCAAGCGGATTGGCGGAAAGATTGGCAGCGGTGGAGGCAGCCATCACCACGATCATGGTTTCGCCAATGGCGCGGCTGATCGCGAGCATGACGCCGCCAACGATGCCGGGCAGCGCCGCCGGCACGAGCACGCGGCGGATGGTCTCATTGGTCGTAGCGCCCATGGCGAGCGAACCATCGCGCATGGCCTGCGGCACGGCAGCAATGGAATCGTCCGCCATCGAGGACACGAATGGGATAATCATCACGCCCATCACGAGGCCAGCAGCAAGCGCGCTCTCGCTGGATGGATTGGACGCGCCCAATGCCAGCGCAATATCGCGAATGGCCGGCGCGATCGTGAGCGCGGCGAAATACCCGTAAACCACGGTCGGCACACCTGCGAGGATTTCCAGCGCGGGCTTCACCCATGAGCGGACCCTCGCCGGGGCGTATTGCGTGAGATAAATGGCGCTCATCATGCCGAGCGGAATGGCAACGATCATGGCGATGATCGCGCCGATGAACAATGTGCCCCAGAACAGCGGAATGGCACCGTAGCGATCCCCTTCGACCGCGCCAGTGCTCATCGGATCCGGGTTCCACTGGATGCCGAACAGGAAGTCAGCGGGCGAAACTTTGCCGAAGAACAGGATCGTTTCGTAAACCAGCGTTACTAGAATGCCGAATGTCGTCAGGATCGCGACGAGCGAAGCAATAAGCAGACCTGCGAGCACCAAGCGCTCAACCTTGGTGCGCGCTGCGAAATCGGGCTTAAGGCGCAGGAACGCCCAGGCTGCGCCTGCGCCGCCTATGAGCAAGCCGACGACGAGGCCAATCAGGCTGTAGCGCTGCATCGCTTCACGGAAGGGTTCCGCAAGCGCCGCCGCTTCATCATTCATGCCGAGGCCCGCATTGCCTTCTGCAATATTGCGCGCTTCAATCAGGATGGAGTCGCGACGAAGCCCGAATTCGGGAAGCGATTGCGCTTCGGGGCTGGCGAGCACGTAATTGAGGACAAGCTGCCCGGAAATCCCGTTCCAGATAAGGAACCAGAGTATCAGGGGAACGACGATCCACAGCGCGGCATACCACGCGTGATAACTAGGAAGGGCGGCTATCCGCCCGTCGGGCGCGGCGCGTTTGAACGTCCACGCGCGCGCACGGGCCACCAGCCACCCGGCAAGCCCAAGCCCGATGGCGAGGAGAAGCGGTATGGCTGGTGACATAGTGTGCGATTATACCCTTACTGAAGGTCTTCTGCGGTCAGGACCGGGAATTCGGTCGTCGCAGCGGTCATGGCTTCGCGGACTTCGCCACGATTCGTGACCAGGCCGATTTCTGCCAGTGGACCGTCTTCACCCCAGTTTGCAACCCAAGTTGCGAGGAATTCCTCAATACCGGGGATCACGCCGACGTGTTCCTTCTTCAGGTAGATGTAGAGCGGTCGCGCGCCGGGGTAATCGAAGCTGGAGATATTGTCGTAAGTCGGCTCGACACCGTTCATGGGCAAGCCCTGCACACGATCAGAGTTCGCTTCGAGGTAGGAATAGCCAAAAACGCCAACAGCATTCGGATTGGTTTCGATCTTGGAGACGATCAGATTGTCCTGCTCTCCCTGATCGACATAGGCACCGTCCGAACGCACTTCAGTGCAGATGCGGTCCTGCTCGTCTTCTTCCAGACCTTCGGGCAGCGGGCCGGCTTCGCAGCCGACTTCAAGGATCAGCTCAGCCAGCGCATCGCGCGTACCGGACGTGCTGGGAGGGCCGTAAACGAGGATCGGCAGATCAGGCAGCGACGGATCGATATCCGACCAGGTCTCGTTGGTCTGCTCTTCGCCATAGGGATTTGCGGCAATCGCGCGGTACACGATTTCCGGCGTCAGGTTCATATCGATGCCGCCCTGTGCCGAAGCAAAGGCGATGCCATCCATGCCGACCTGAATTTCGACGATTTCGGTCACGCCATTTTCCTGGCAGGTTTCGAACTCACCCGGCTTGATACGGCGCGATGCCTGGGCGAAATCGGGCGTGTCGTAGCCGACGCCCGAACAGAATGCCGAAAAGCCGCCGCCGGTACCAATCGATTCGATGTTCGCGGCAGGAAAATCGGGGTGCTCACGGCTGAAAATTTCCGAAATGCGGGTTGCAAACGGATATACGGTGGAGGAGCCGACAGCGTGGATGGCGTTGCGGCTGTCACCGCTGGCACCATCCTGCGAACCGCAGGCAGTAAGGCCAGTTGCAGCGAGTGCTGCGATGGCGATGGAAAGCTTCTTCATGGTCTGTGACCTCATCTTCTGGAGTTGATTTAGAGGCCCCTTATTGCGGTCATGCGACAGATTTGTGTCGCATTGCGGACTTATTCGCATTCCGGGGCCGATTGGTTTCGCTTGCTTTAAAAATCGAATTCCGCGCGTACACCGACGACATCGACACTGTAATCCTGCTCGCCGGAGGGCAGCGGATTGGGGGCATCGTCATATGCTAGGTGGCCATAATTAATCTGGAGGCGGGTATAATCGGTCATCGTCCAGATCACCGAGCTGAAAAGCCCGTTCTGCGTGCCGCCGATAATGCCCGCATCGCCATCGTTCAATTCGAGGAAGTCGTAGCGCAGGTTGAGCTGCACAGCGCCGATACCGCCTTCGTCGATCGTGCGGGCAGGGCGGGTGCGATTGAAGCGGCCACCGCGATAGGTGCGGCTGTCACCCGGCGTCAGGAACAGGCCGGCTTCTGCGAATGCGCCATGAAATACCGCGTCCTCCATGCTGATCAGGCCGCCGACTTCGCGGCGATAACCTTCTGCATGGAAATGCAGCGGACCGCGAACGGCGGCGAATTCAAGGCCGATGTCGAATTCGCTTTCGGCATCGAAGCGATCGGTGTTGATCAGGCGCTCTGACGTAAAGGATACGAGCGGACGCTGGCGGTAACGGACCTGCCCGTCATCGCCAAGATCGGCATAATGGATCGAGCCGCCGAAGTGCAGCTGCGTATCGCCCAGTTCCGGGAAAAATGCAGCGCGCGCGTCGACGCTCATCCGGTCGCTGCCCGGCAGGTCATCGATATTGTCCGAGAACAAGCCGCCCTGAAGCAAAACATTGCCCGCGCCATATTCGACAGAGATACCGGTGCGGCGGCTGAAACCGAACGCATCCGTGAAGGCTGCACGTTCGATGAAAGAGGTGAAACGGCTGCTCGTCAGCTCTTCCATCGACTGGAAGTTGTTGAACTGTCCGACGGTCAGCGTGACGTCGCCAGTCTCATATTCGAGAAGCGCGTCGGTAATTTCGAGGTCGTTGCCGCCGAATTCGAATTCCATCTTGTAGCCGAAGCCACCCGGAATATCGCCTTGGACGCCAAGGCGAACGCGGCGTGCGCGCACATCGAAGCCGTCTTCGAGGCCTGTCCCCTCGGGAATGGCAGTAAAGCCAGCGTCCAGCATCAGACGACCGAATGGCTTGAAAGAGAAGCCGTCATCATTTTCGATCTCTGCAGCCGCACCCATGCTGATTTCAGTTCCGGTGCTTGCGGTGACGATTGGTGTGTTCGAGTCGGCAAGAGCAGCCGTCTCAGTTTCGATCACGGCGATGTCTGCAGCGGTCTCTGCCTGCTCGCTTTCGATCTCATCAAGGCGCTCGGTCACGGCAGCCAGTTGCGCGGTAAGCGCGGCAACCTGCGCGCGCAGCTCTTCGACTTCCGCATGGTGCTCCTGATGGTTAGCATGCGCATCCTGTGCATATGCGGGCGATGCCACCACGGCGATCGCCAGCAGCGGGAGTGTGGGAAAAATACGCATTTTGCCGTGTCTCATTCTTGTCACATGTCCGAAATGTGACCGCGCCCTAGGCGGGCTTGATGACAGTTATGTGACAGTTTCATTTCAGCTGTGGATAGCTTGATGAGAGCGGCGAGGGGAAAGAGGTGTCAATTCGCCGAGATAGAAGGCAGTCGAACAGTGACTGTCGTCCCTTCGCCAAGCGTACTTTTGATGTCCAAGCGTCCCCGATGGCGTTCGACGATGTGCTTCACGATGGCAAGGCCGAGGCCAGTCCCACCGCCAGCCCGGCTGCGGCCCGGATCGGTGCGGTAAAAGCGGCGAGTGAGGTATGGCAGGTGCTCTGCCGCAATGCCTTCGCCCTTATCGGCGATCGTAAGAACGCACATGTCGGAGTTGCCGGGAGTAAGCTTCACTTTCACCGGCTTGTCCTCGGCTCCATATTTCAGGGCATTGTCGACCAGATTGCGCACAAGTTGCTCAAGCTGTTTGGGATCGCCTCGCACTTGCAGCTTTTCGTCCGGCACTTTCATGGACACACGGTCGACGCGTTCGCTGCCAGCACCATCACGAGCCGCCTGCCGGACAAGCAACCCCAGATCGACCAATTCGCGCGGCTGATCGTGCTTTTCTGCTTCGACGCGGCTGAGGCTCATCAAATCATTGATGAGATTTTGCAAGCGGCGTGCTTCGCGCAAGACCGTGCCATGAAATTTATCGGCTTTTTCCCGCGGCAGATCATCGCCTGCATCCTGCAGCGTTTCCATATAGCCGATGATCGAAGCCAGCGGCGTACGCAACTCATGGCTGGCATTGGCGACGAAATCGGTGTGCGCCCGACTTACATCGGCTTCCGCCGTACGGTTGATGAGCTCCACCAGGCTGTAGCGCGAATCGATGCGTTGGAGCGTGAGCTGCCAATTGCTGCGTGGTCCGGTGAGACCTTGCACATTCGCGCTGCCGCCTTCATCGCGGGTCAGCAGATCGATCGCTGCGGGATGGCGCAGGGCAATGCGGGCATCCTGGCCCAAAACATGGGCGCCAATCGCTTCACGCGCCTGCGCATTCACCACGATTATGCGATTGGAATCGATCAGGAGCATGGGCAGGCCTGAATTCTCGATGAGCTCTCCCATGCCCGATTGAGAGATCGTCAGTCCATCGTTCTGTTCCTGCCGGACTGTAGGCGGGGGCGGGGCGGCGATCCAGAAGGAGGCGACCCAGACGACCATCGTGCCCGCAACCAGCAGCAGGTCGACGCCAGCTGCCAGCAGGACAATTCCGCAAATCGCCGCGAGAACGATACCTGCCACAGGGATATAACGCGCATCCATTGCGCAACGGCATAGGCACAGTTTTGTGACATTTGCCAGCACCGGCGCGTAAATTTCCCGCGCCCGCGCAAACGGGTGAGCCTTGCCCGCCGCTGGCGTCGAACAACTTCATGCTGAAATGTGGGAAGAAGCGGTGAAATCCGCGCCATCGCTGGTGACCCCTACGGGAATCGAACCCGTGTTTCAGCCGTGAAAGGGCCGCGTCCTAACCGCTAGACGAAGGGGCCACATGCGATGGAGCGGCGCAATTAGGTGGGTGAGCCGCGCGCGTCAAGCCTTGTTCTGCACCAATTTGCAAAGAAAGCGATTAATCCGCCCAGGCGGCGTCTTCCAGATGCAATTCCGCGGCTGGCTTGCTGCCCCAATCGTCGATCTTCACGCGCCCGGCCAGCCACAGGCGCCGACCGCGTGAACCGCTCAATATGGCCTGTCCCATATCGGTTTCGGCGGCGCGGAAAGCGATGGCTTTGAACCGCCCGCCATCCTGCCCAGCAGCGATCACGCGCAAATGGTCCGCTCCGACGATATCGGCTTTGACCAATTGGACGGGACCCACAGCGACGCGCGGACCCGGCCAGCCCACGCCATAAGGCCCCGCGCTATCGAGCGTTTCCACAAGTTCCGGCGTCAGCCCACGTGGGGCGAGGGCGAGATCGAGCGTGATATGCTGCTCTGCCGATGCAGCAGCCACAGGCCCGGCCAAGCGTTGATCCATCCACTGTGTAAAGGCATCGAGTTTGTCGGCTCCAATTGTGAGCCCAGCTGCCATGGCATGACCGCCGCCTTTCACCAGCAAGCCTGTATCCGTCGCACCGATGATCGCGGCGCCCAGATCAACGCCTGGGATTGAACGGCCCGATCCTTTGCCTTCACCGGTTTCGCTGTCGAGTGCGATGACGATGGCAGGGCGTCCCGCCTTTTCCTTGATACGCCCGGCGACAATGCCGATCACGCCCGGATGCCAGCCTTTGCCGGCACAGATCACGACCGCGCGATTGTGTTGTGCGGTCAGCTGCTCCTCGGCCGCTTCTTGCACAGCAGCCTCGATCGCGCGGCGTTCTTCATTCAGGCGGGACAATTGCTCGGCAATGGTGCGCGCTTCGTCCGGGTCCGGTGTGGTGAGAAGGCGAACGCCAAGCGTTGCTTCACCCACGCGCCCCCCTGCATTGATGCGCGGACCCAGCGCGAAACCGCAATCGCTCGCCGCGGGCGCGGCTTTTAGGCGGCTCGCGTCGATTAGGGCGGCCATGCCGGTATTCTCGCGCCGCGCCATGACTTTGAGGCCCTGAGCGACGAATGCCCGGTTAAGCCCCCTGATCGCTGCGACATCCGCCACGGTTCCCAGCGCCACCAGATCGAGCAGCGACATCAGGTTTGGCTCTTTCCGGCTCTCGAAATAATTCCGCTCGCGCAAAGTGCGCACCACGGCGACGGCCAGCAGGAAAGCCACACCTACTGCCGCGAGGTGACCATGCTGGGCGGCCTCGTCCCGCTCATCGAGCCGGTTGGGATTGACCAGCGCATAGGTGCGCGGAAGGTCCGCGGAGCATTTGTGATGGTCGACCACGATCACGTCGATACCGGCGTCATACGCCATTCCCAGCGCCTCATGCGCCATGGCACCGCAATCGACCGTAACGATAAGGCTGGAGCCGTCTTCTCCGATTTTGAGCAGCGCTTCGCCGCTTGGACCGTATCCCTCGAGTAGGCGATCGGGGATATAATGCTGCGCGTCGTGGCCCAGCATGCGGATGAGGCGAATTAGCAGCGCCGAGCTGGTGGCGCCGTCGACATCATAATCGCCATAAACAGTCATGCTCTCGCGCGCGATTACCGCTTCGGCAATGCGTTCTGCAGCGCGGTCCATATCGGCGAAGATGGATGGATCGGGCAGGAATGACCGCAAGCTTGGCTGGCGGTGCTTTTCCAGCTCTTCCCGCTCCACCCCGCGCGAAAGCAACAATTGGGTGGCAATGTCCTGCTCGAGCCCATGGATGCCGGATGCCAGTTCCATATTGCCGCCACGCCAGCGCCACGCCTTGCCGGACAGCGATTGTTCGACCCCCAATACGAAAGCTCTGGTATCCATATCGCGACCATACCTCCGCTGATCGAACGAAGAAAGTTGCGTTTTGCTTCCGTCACCAGCTGGGTTCCCCTCACGAATTGGGTCCATTTTGGTAAAGATTCTGCGCTAGGGGCGCCTCAAGGACTCGACGTGGAGTTCTATTGCCGACAATATTCGCGGCGCTGTGAAGAGGGGATGGATCGATCGCAAGCGCGCAACGCCTTGATACCGATAGGTTCGTCGCGACAGTATCCCTCCTGTTCGAAGCAGGAGCGCGCCCTAATGCCGCCGATGTGAGGGCGCTTGCCAAAACCGATGCTTCTTTCTCCATCAGCATCGATCCATCGTTGGATGGCCATGCCGATGAGGGCTGGATGGAATTACTCGTCAACGGCCTCACTTTCGACCTGACAGGGCTTGCACCGTTTCCTTCGGCGGAAATCCAGCACGCCGATCATTATTACGGCTTGTCAGAAAATTTTGCTCAATTGGCTCTGGAGGCAATCACCCTCATGCCCGGCCCGCACCTGACGGCTGGAGGCGTCATGTTCCCGGTCGTACGCGGTCTTGCTGCGCTGGCCGCGGAATTGGTCGATTTGCCGAATGTTCAGGGCGTGGTGTGGCATCCTGCCGGTGCTGCCAGCCATCCCGAATATTTCCAGCGCGGTGTGACCAGCTGGATCGAAGGCGGGCCATTTCCAGGCCTAGGTCTGACTGCGCTTGTCACCAATGCCGATGGAAGCATGCAGAGCGATGGGCTCTCGCTATTCACCGGCCAGGAACTGCATCTGCCTGCCGATCTGGCGGGGGAGGGTGCGGAGAGCGCAAAGCTTGCACTGCGAATCCTCAACTGGCTCGTTGAGCACGGAAAAATCGAGGAGAATGTGAGCTTTACCGGTCCTTCCGGAGAACCGATGGGGGTTGAACCTGTGGAAAAGTCCGGCATGCTGCGCGTGTGGCGCGGAACTCCCTAGCATCGAAGGTCCAAGGCCAGATTGCTGACGGCAATCGGGATATTCGATCATCTTTGCCTTTTCGTCAGGTCAATCATCCTGGCAGCCCCAGTTATCAGCCGGATATGCAGCGCCATCACCTGCTCCCACGGGAAGTAGTTATCTCGCGCTGTTTCAGGCGTATGTCGGAAGTCCTAGGACGCGCCGAGGTGGGTTACAGCGACTTCCGCCGCAACGGACTGCTCCTGCCTGCCACTGTTGCGGCAGCCATGCGCACCACTCTGCCACTGCATCGCGGTCCGCATCGACGCTACAATGAGATGGTTGCCACTCGCGTCGGTCAAATCGAGGCGAGCTGGTCTCGCTATCGTAGGCAGAACGACGCCAGAGCGGGTGGCGAAGCGCTGACGCGGCTGCGCTTGCTCCAACGCGCCTTGCGGCGCGGATTGATGCAGCGTGAGCATTTCTCAATGCGGCTGAACCGCAAGGACCCTTTTCGCGCCGGCGTCGATTTCGCCGAACTTGATGGCATGGCTGAGCAGCTATGGGCGGCGAGCGCCATCGCCACCGAAACCTAATTGCTAAGCCGCTTTTTCGAAATTCGGCCACTCGCGTTTCAAGGCCTCTATCATCTGGTCCGGCCTGTTGGACGTTTTCAGCCATCGCTCCAGCCTGCGCGATGCTTCTCCCAGCTCCGGCTCACCGAAATTCGCCGCGA
Source organism: Aurantiacibacter sediminis (assembly GCF_016019885.1). Taxonomy (GTDB): domain Bacteria; phylum Pseudomonadota; class Alphaproteobacteria; order Sphingomonadales; family Sphingomonadaceae; genus Alteraurantiacibacter; species Alteraurantiacibacter sediminis. The sequence goes on from NZ_JAEANY010000002.1 coordinate 504,184, forward strand.
CGCCTGCCAGCTTGTGTAGTTCGTCAGCGAGATGTTCCCAATCCGTTTCGGCAGGGGATTGCGCCATGGTTTGACGCAGTGTGTGGACAATCGTGTCGCGCCTGTTGCGATAACGATCTTCCAACCCGCTCAGGCTGGGCGGGGGTGACGCCACAAGCGTGGCTGCGTTTGCTTCAATCATCGCAGGCGGGGCGATGCCGTCCGCAATCGCACCGCCGTGAGTCAGCCAGCGTGAGAGTTCACGCGCAAGCGCAACGGTGGTGACCGGCTTGCCGAGATGCGATTGCATTCCCGCTTTCTGACATGCTGCGACGTCATCCGGATAGCAATTGGCGGTAAGGGCGATGATCGGCAGTACTTTCGCATCGAAGCCCAACGCGCGAAGGCGCCGTGTCGCTTCCAAGCCGTCCACATCGGGCATTTGCATATCCATGAGCACGGCGGCGAAGGGCTTTCCGGCAGCTTCCGCAGCGAGCACCGCCTCAATTGCTTCCTCGCCATTCTCGACCAGCTTAACATCGAGTTCGAGCGAAGTGGCCATGGCCAACACCAGTTGCTGGTTGATCGCATGATCTTCGGCTATGAGGATCCGCGTTCCGGCAAGCCGCGAACTGCCATCTGGCATGTCATCGCTTGCGTCGCGATCATGAGCGCGGCGTTCAGCAGCTTTTTTCATCGGCAAGCGAACGGTGAACTGGGTGCCGACATTACGCTTCGAATGCACAGTGATGTGTCCATCCATCATTTCGACAAGCTGGCTGCAGATAGCGAGGCCCAGGCCCGTGCCGCCATATCGGCGCGCGACTGAACCATCTTCCTGCGTGAAAGGCGTGAAGATATCTTCGAGCCGATCATCCTCGATCCCGATACCGGTGTCGATCACGGCGATAAGAAGGGACCGGCCTTCGCTCGAATTTTCCACTCGCGCTTCGATATCGATCCCGCCGGTCTGTGTGAATTTGACGGCATTACCGACCAGATTGAGCACGACCTGACGCACACGCAACGGATCAAGCTCAAGCAGCTGAGGCACTGCATCATCGAGCCAGAGCCCGACCGAGAGGCCTTTTGCCCTCGCCATCGGCTCGATCAATTTGGCGCAATGCTGCAACTTGTGTCGTAAGTCCGTGGCTTCGGTAGAGATCTCGAGTTGGCCTGCCTCAATCCGCGAATGATCGAGAATATCGTTCAGCAATTGCATCATTGCGCGACCGGATTCGGCGATGAGATTGACCTGCGACATCTGTTGTTCGGTCAGGTCGCTTTCGAGCAGAAGCTCGGTGAAACCGATCACCCCGTTCATTGGGGTGCGGATTTCGTGGCTCATATTGGCGAGAAAGGTCGATTTGATCTTGGCCTCGTTTTCCGCCCTTTCGCGCGCAGCCTGCAATTCGTCTTCGAGATCTTTCGACCGCTGGATATCGATATTGATCCCAACATAACCGACGAGCGTGCCGGCATCGTCATATTCGGGTGCGCCAAGACCTTTGACCCAGATCGGCGTTCCATCGGGCCGCAACCAGCGCCATTCATCCTCGAAATGCTCATGCTCCGCGACGCTTTTCATGAGATTGGCGAATACACGGTCCCGGTCGTCAGGATGGAGCGCTTCCGACCAGCCAGTCCCTTCCCAATTCTCTTTTCCGAAAATGCCCGTCGCCTGTTCCCAATTGTGATTGACGAACAGGCAATTACCGGCAGGATCTGTGCGCCAGATGCCGGCAGGTGCGACTTGGGTAAGGGTGTTGAAGCTCAGCGCGTCCTGCTCATCCTCGCTCTGCTCAGTCCGCAGGCGGCGGTGTGACCAGGCGAGGATTGCAACAGCTGCAATTGCCAAACAGGCCAGAATATATCCGAACATCGGTCCATCCATCAGATCAGTCATGGACGCGACGTATAGGCAGGCTTCATCAGTATTGGCCGAGCAGGTCCCTCCGCCTTCGCGCCTAGTCGCGCGCTAGGAAAGCTTTAACGCAATTATCTCCCCGGCCCGTGCGATGCGGCATTGGCCGCGCTCAACAAAGCGCGGACGCTGGCGGTCGCCACGTCATCGTCCATGCCGACACCCCAGCCGCTGGTGCCGTCGGGCAGGGCCCACTCGATATAGGCCGCAGCGCGGGAATCGACGCCGGTCTGCAAGGCATGCTCCGAATAGTCGGTGACTTCGAAATCGAGATCGAAGCTTTCGCGCAATGTGGCGAGGATGGAGGAGATCAAGCCCTTGCCGCGACCCGAAACTCGCTGTGCCTCGCCATCGACTTCGACTGTGCCTGTGAAAATACGCGTGCCATCGCTGGCGCGGCTTTCATCATAATCGACGAGGGCGAAGCGGCGCTTATCGACTTGCAGGTAATAGGTCCGGCGGAAGCAATCCCATATATCGGCAACATTGAGCTCGCGGCCCATTTCGTCCGCCATATCTTGTACGTGACGGCTGAAATCAGCCTGCATACGCTTTGGCAACTTGAGGCCCTGATCCTGTTGCAGCACCCATGCAAAGCCGCCTTTGCCGCTTTGCGAATTGACGCGGATCACCGCTTCGTAATTGCGGCCGAGATCGGCAGGATCGATAGGCAAATACGGCACCCGCCAATGCGTGTCGTTCTGCGTTTCGTGCGCTTCGAAGCCCTTCTTGATCGCATCCTGATGGCTGCCGGAGAATGCCGTGAACACGAGATCGCCGCCATAGGGATGGCGTTCATGCACCGGCAGCTCGTTGCAATATTCGACCGTCTCGATGACCTTGTCGATATCGGAGAAATCGAGGCCGGGATCGACGCCCTGCGTGTACATGTTAAGCGCGACCGTCACCAGGCAACAATTGCCCGTCCGCTCTCCATTACCGAACAGACAGCCTTCGACCCGGTCCGCGCCAGCCATTATGCCCAGCTCTGCCGCGGCAACGCCGGTTCCGCGATCGTTGTGGGTGTGCAGGCTGATCACCGCAGCCTCGCGACGCGGCAGATTGCGGCAAAAATATTCGATCTGGTCGGCGTAGGTATTGGGGGTCGCCGCTTCTACAGTAGCGGGCAGGTTGAGGATGATCGGCCGGTCCTTGCTCGGCCCCACGACATCCATCACCGCCTCGCATACCTCCAGACTGAAATCCAATTCGGCCGTGGAGAAAGTTTCCGGCGAATATTCGAATTGCCATTCCGTGCCGGGGCGCTTGGCGGCTTCATCGACCAACATCTGCGCGCCTTTGACGGCGATGGCTTTCACTTCGTCCCGGCTCATCTTGAACACAATTTCGCGCCACGCGGGGCTGACGGCATTGTAGAGATGCACGATGGCCGAATGCGCACCTTCCAAGCTTTCAAAGCTGCGCTTGATTAGGTCTTCACGCGATTGGGTGAGAACCTGCACCACGACATCGTCCGGCACTTTGCCCGACTGCACGAGCCAGCTGATGAAATCGAATTCGGTTTGCCCCGCTGCTGGAAAGCCGACCTCGATCTCCTTAACGCCCACTTCCACCAGCAGGTCGAAGAAGCGCGTCTTCTTCGCCCGGTCCATCGGATCGATAATCGACTGATTCCCATCGCGAAGATCGGTGCTGAGCCAGCGCGGCGGGGCAGAGATGGTACGGCTCGGCCATTGCCGGTCGGGCAAATCGACCTGCGGGAACGGGCGGTATTTCGTGCTGGGATCACGCAGCATGGACATAGAACTGGCTTTCTTCGACTTGGGGAGGGTGTTTGCAGCCCTTAGGCGGGGGCCCGGCGACAGCGCGCAGGGCAGGGGACACGCCTAAGGGCGTGTAAGTCGAAGCAGGGATAGAAGCAGGTTCTTCCGCATAGCCGTATTGCTATCGCCAATCGCGAAAGGGGTAAACCACGAATTTAGTTGCATTTGGAACCATGATCGGGGCTGCGACCCATGGGCGGCAGCCCCCGATCGGGTCCGGGTCAGTCCTTCTCGAAGGCGACAGTAATATCGAGCTCAACTTCATCGCCGATAGCAGGAAGCGCATATTCCATGCCGAAGTCGGAGCGATTGATGCTCGTCGTACCGTGGAAGCCGACAGTTTCCGCCTCGCTCATGGGGTTGGAACCCATGCCGGAAAGTTCAGCTTCGATCATGACCTGATTGGTCTGGCCGTTCAGCGTCAGATCGCCGACGATATGCGCAGTGGTCGCACCGGTCTGGTGGACTGCGGTGGAGACGAAGCGCGCGTCATGGGCATCGGGGCCGAAGAAATCGGGCTCAGCGCCATCTTCGCCCGGGCGCAGCATATGTTCGCGCAGGCCATCGCTCACCACGGCAAGCGAGTTGATCGGGATGCGCACATCGACAGAAGAATTGGCGAGGTTTTCGGTGTCCAATTCCAGCGTCCCCTCTGCATCGCCGAACAGGCCGAAATAGTCGTTGAAGCCGAAATGGCTGACGCGCCATTCAACCAGCGTGTGCGCCGGATCGGTAGAATAGCTTCCCGAGGTGATGGAGCTCGTATCCATCGCTTCTTCTTGCGCATTGTGGTCATCAGCCAGCGCGGCGCTTGCTGAAAAGGCGGCGACAGTACCGGCGGCGGTGAGGGCAAGCAGGGATTTACGCATGGGTCAGGCTCCTTGAATTGGTGATTTCACCGACATGGGCTCACCTGCTTCAATGTCCAAGTAGCAATCCTTGTTCCGCCTAAGGCGAGGCTTCGCGCTGGCTTAGCAGTCATAGTATTGGATCATATCGCGCGCTTGCAGGCCGGAGATCGTGTAATTCGGCTCAGGCGGCGGCGCGCTGCACGGATCGTAGGCCGGGTCCTGCGTCAGGCATTTAGCACCACAAATCTGCTCTGCAATCCCGGTGCGGGCATCGATCCGCCAGAAGCGGCCACCCGGCGTGGAGAGATAACCGTCGAGCGGATAATCCACCGCAGTATTGATATCAGTCTCAGATGGGACTTCGCTGTCATAGCGCGGATTGAAAGAGCCATGCGTGTGGTAAATGGCACGCGGCAGCAGCGAACGGGCATCGAAATAGGCGGCGGAACAGCTGTGCTCATCGCCGACCCGGACGGTGCGGGATACAAGCTCTCCCGCCGCGTTCTCCGCTATCAGCCCGCACAGTTCGGTGCGATCGTCGAAGGACCGTTGCTGCAACTCGCTGAGCTGCTGCCTTGCGAATTCGGTCACCTCTGCGGTTGGAACAGTCGCCTCATAAACCTCATTCAACAGCGTCTCATTCGACCGATTGAGAACTACGCCTGCCCAAAGAGCAGCGCAGACTGCGAGAATGATAATGGTGGTGCGGCCTTCGTTCATGCATTCGGCACCATAGCGCCGCACCATTTAAAGATCAGTTCTTTTCCTTGTCCACCAGCTTGTTGGCGGTGATCCAGGGCATCATCGCCCGCAACTTCGCGCCGGTTTCCTCAATCGGATGCTCTTCCTGACGCTTGCGTGCGGCTTTCATTTCCGGATTGCCGATGGCGTTATCGAGCATGAAGCGCTGCACGAACTTGCCGCGCTGGATATCTTCCAGCACGCGCTTCATTTCGGCCTTGGTTTCATCGGTGATGACGCGGGGGCCGGTGTGATAATCCCCATATTCAGCCGTGTTGCTGATCGAATAGCGCATGTTGGCGATGCCGCCTTCATATAGCAGGTCGACGATCAGCTTGGTTTCATGGAGGCACTCGAAATAGGCCATTTCGGGCGCATAGCCGGCTTCCACCAGCGTCTCGAAACCAGCCATGATGAGGTGGCTGATCCCGCCGCACAGGACGGCCTGTTCTCCGAACAAATCGGTCTCGCATTCTTCCCTGAAATTCGTTTCCAATATGCCTGCGCGGCCGCCGCCCACGCCGCTGGCATAGGCGAGGGCGAGGTCATGTGCATTACCGGTGGTGTCCTGATGGATGGCAATCAGGCAAGGCACGCCGCCTCCGCCCTGATAGAGAGCGCGCACCGTATGGCCGGGCCCTTTTGGCGCGATCATGATGACGTCGATATCGTCGGTCGGCTCGATTAGGCCGAAATGAATGTTGAGCCCATGCGCAAACGCAATCGCAGCTCCGGACTTCATCTTACCTTTGAGGTCCTCCGCCCAGATTTTCGCCTGCGTCTCATCGGGAGCGAGGATCATCAGGATATCGGCGACTTCGGCAGCCTGCTTATTGGAGATGACTTCGAAGCCAGCAGCCTCAGCCTTCTTTGCAGTTGCCGAGCCTTCACGCAGCGCGATGCGAACGTCCTTGACCCCGCTGTCACGCAGATTCTGGGCATGGGCGTGTCCCTGCGAGCCATAACCGAGGACGACGATCGTCTTGTCGGTGATGAGGTTCAGGTCGCAGTCGGCGTCGTAATAGGCTTTCATGGATTTCCCTGTCTGATCTTCGGGTCAGGTCGTGATGGTGGAGGTGGTGACGTAATAGGCGAGGGTCGCCAGCACGCCGATAAGGGTGATGAGCGGCCATCCCATGTGCTGGCCCCTGGTCATGACAGCGTCGGCTACGCCTGCAACGAGGTGCGCGATGCCGATGCCGAGAATGAGCCATGGCGCATCGATATCACCATAGGCGGCAAGGACCAGCACAGCTGCAACACAGAACCACAGCACCGTCGTCCAGTGCCACGCAAAACGAGTGACGTTGCGCGCCAGCGGGCTTTCCATCAGTGGCATTCCGCTCGCCAAGATCGGGCCGATCAGGCGGTGCTCGCCCAGGACCGAGTGGATCAGCGCCGTAATCGCGCACAGGGCAGCCGCCATCAGCAGCATGAATGTAGGGTTGAGATATTCCATAATCGGCTCAGGCTCCTTCGGCGCCGCGCATCATACCGACGATGCCCGTGCGTCCGACTTCGACAAGCCCGATTTCGCGCATCAATGCAATGAAGCTGTCGATCTTGTCCGGAGGCCCGGTGAGCTCGAAGATGAAACTTTCGGTAGTCGTGTCGACAGGTCGGGCGCGGAACACATCGGCAAGGCGCAGAGCTTCAACCCGGTCATCGCCTTTGCCGCGGACCTTGATCAGGGCCAGTTCGCGCTCGACATGCGGGCCTTCTTCGGTGAGGTCAGTGACGCGGTGGACGGGAACCAGCCGTTCCAGCTGCGCCTGGATCTGGTCGATCACGGATGGCGGTCCGCCTGTCACGATGGTGATGCGGCTGATGGCGTGGTCTTCGGAAATATCGGCGACGGTCAGGCTGTCGATGTTATATCCGCGCGCAGTGAAGAGGCCGGTGATCTTGGCGAGGATACCCGGTTCATTATCCACGACCACGGTCAGCACGTGCCGTTCAGAAGCGCGATGTTCGATTTTCATGTCATTGGCCTACTGTAATACAGAAAGCCAAGCGCCCATAGAAAGTCTGCCGCGCCTACGGCAAGTCCTAGCAGGTTCATCGATCCATTCGCCCAGTAGGTCACTATGAAGGCGGTGGCTCCCAGTTTTCCGATCGCGAAGAGAGTGATGAGCGATCTTGGCGTGGTAGGACTGGTCGCTGTCACAAAATAGAGTGCGCCGAAAACGAGGATCATCCATCCGACTATCCGCGTCTCGAACAGTCGATCGGGTTCCTGAAGCGCAGTGAGTAGATAAAAGACTTGCGGTATAGCGAGCAACAAGAAGCCCACCGATCCATTGAAGATCGCTGCCGTAGAAAAAAACGCTCGCCTTCCGACCGACATCATTTTTGCTGTCATCACACCAGCGCCTTGGCTTCATCTGCCATGATGCCGTAGACCTCATCGCCATACATCAGCATTTCGGTGTGCGCCGCGCCGGACGGGATCATCGGATAGCAATTGGCTTCCTTTGCCACGTGGCAATCGACCATCACCGGTCCGTCATGATCGAGCATCGCCTGGATACCGGCATCCAGTCCCGCTTCCTCGGTAATGCGAATACCTTTCCAGCCATAGCTTTCGGCGAGCTTCACGAAATCGGGCAGGCTGTCCGAATAGCTGTTCGAATACCGGCTCTCATAGGTCAGCTCCTGCCACTGGCGGACCATGCCCATATATTCATTGTTGAGGATGAAGACCTTCACCGGCAGGCGGAACTGGCTGGCGGTGCCGAGTTCCTGGATGTTCATCTGGATGCTGGCTTCACCGGCAATATCGATCACCAGGCTGTCCGGATTGCCCAGCTGCGCACCGATCGCGGCAGGCAGGCCATAGCCCATCGTGCCAAGCCCGCCGCTGGTGAGCCATTTATTCGGCCCCATGAAACCAAAATACTGCGCCGCCCACATCTGGTGCTGGCCGACTTCGGTAGTAATGACAGGGTCGCGGTCTTTCGTCAGAACGAATAGGCGTTCCACCGCCAGTTGCGGCATGATGGCATCCTTGCGCTCCGGATAGGCGAGGCTGTCGCGCGCCTTCCAGCCGGTAATCCGCGCTTTCCATTCGCCGAGGTCACGCGGTTTGCGGTCCCCCCAGCATGAAACCATCTGTTCGAGCACGGTTGCACAATCGCCGACAATCCCAAGCTCCACCGGCACGATCTTGTTGATGCTTGAGCGATCGATATCCACGTGGATCTTCTTGCTGCCGGGCGAAAATGCATCGAGCCGGCCGGTCACCCGGTCATCGAAGCGCGCGCCGACGCACACCATCACATCGCACTGGTTCATCGCCATATTTGCTTCGAATGTGCCATGCATGCCGAGCATGCCGAGCCAATCGGGATGGTCGGCAGGAAACGCGCCAAGGCCCATGAGCGTCGAGGTGAGGGGAGCGCCCGTCACTTGCTGGAGCTGGCGAAGGAATTCGCTGGCCTTCGGACCGGAGTTTATCACCCCGCCGCCAGTGTAGAGCACCGGACGCTTGGCATTGGCGATCATCTCGATCGCTTCGGCAATCTCGTCCGCTGCAGCCACCGTGCGCGGCTGGTAGCGCTTCTTGCGCTCTGCCGAGCCTTCAGCCTGCATGGCGGTGGCGATCTGCACGTTCTTCGGAATGTCCACAACCACTGGGCCTGGTCTGCCGGTCGTCGCAATTTCGAAGGCTTCTTCGATAGTTGCGGCGAGGTCTTCAGGGTCTTTTACAAGGTAATTGTGCTTGGAGCAGTGGCGCGTCAGGCCAACTGTGTCGGCTTCCTGAAAAGCGTCCGTGCCGATCAGATTGGTCGGCACCTGCCCGGTGATGACCACCATCGGGATGGAATCGAGAAAGGCATCGGCGATGCCGGTAATCGCATTGGTCGCGCCGGGGCCAGACGTCACAAGGACAACGCCGGGTTTGCCGGTCGAACGCGCGTAGCCTTCCGCCGCGTGGGCAGCGCCCGCTTCATGCCGGACAAGAATGTGGCGGATGCGCGTGTCGGAGAACAGTTCGTCATAGATCGGCAGCACTGCGCCGCCGGGATAACCGAACACGAATTCGACCCCCTGCCGCACCAGGCATTCCACCAATATCGCAGCGCCGCTGCGTTCCTGTGACACGTTACGCTCCTGTCGTTTCGCGGACTTTGGTCCCGTCGGTTGAGAGACAGTGGCCCGACAAGATCTCTCTTGCCGGGCCACCATTCGTTTCTCCACTGTGTGCACCGCAATATGGATGCAAAATTATCCTGTCAACCGTAGTTATTAGAACAATATTTCAAACGCCGCCTCGAGAGAGACATTTTTAGGTACGACGCGTTGCCATTTTTCCGGAGGCTGATGCCGCAGCCAGGTGTATTGTCGCTTGGCGTAATTACGGGTGGATTGCGCTCCGAGAGAAATGGCGTCTTCGCGCGGATAGTCGCCGCGCAGCCAGCCCGCGATCTCGGGAACGCCGATGGCGCGCATGACGGGAAGATCCGGCAACAGGTCTCGCTCAAGCAGCGCCTCCACCTCTTCGACCGCGCCTCCATCCATCATGCGCGCAAACCGCGCATCACAGCGGGCGTAGAGCTCCTCGCGATCGGGGAGCAGGATCAGCGGGGCGAGGGTGACTGTGTCCCCGATCCCGCCGGTTTTGTTCTGCTGCCAGTATGCCAGAGGCTTGCCTGTCGATCGCACCACTTCGAGCGCACGCGTGATCCGCTGGCTGTCGGCTGGCGCCAGCTTCTCGGCCCGTTCGGGGTCTTCAGCCTGCAAGGCGGCATAGGCGCTGGCGGTTTCCATCTGCCGCACCTCGTCGCGCACCTCCTCGCTGATGGACGGGATGGGAGCAATTCCTTCCAACAAGGTGCGGATATACAGGCCCGTGCCACCGACGAAGATGGGAACTGCGGACCGCGCATGCGCTTCCGTGATCTCAAGCTTGGCAGCATTCGCCCAATCGGCGGCCGAACAGGCCTGCGCCCCGTCCCAAGTGCCGAACAGGCGATGCGGAACGCCGCGCATCTCTTCCGCGCTGGGGCGGGCAGAAAGGACTCGCAAATCGGCATAAACCTGCGCGCTATCGGCATTGATGATGACGGCGCTTTGGCCACACCCTTCCAGAGCCAGAGCCAATTGGACCGCAAGATCGCTCTTGCCGCTGGCGGTTGGCCCTGCAATGAGCGCCAGCTTACCGTGCATCAGGAGAATTCCACTTGCTCATCACCCGGCTGATAGCAGACCCCGCCACACTGGAAACCCGGCTCGACGCAATGACCGCGCAGCTGGCGAGCACTTCGGCGCCTGTCGCTCATGCGGCGATGCTCGATTTCTGCGGGGACGTGTTGCAGATCGAGTCCCCGGGAGATGACATGGCGGCCTTTCGTGAGGCGCTTCTTGCGCATTTCCCGCATAGCGATGCGATCATTGCCCGCGAACCGATCCGCGTGCCGCATCTTTTCGTGTCCGACATGGATTCAACCATGATCGGGCAGGAATGCATCGACGAGCTGGCAGACTATGCCGGGCTGAAAGAGAAAATCGCCGAGATTACAGAGCGCGCGATGCAGGGCGAGCTCGACTTTGAAAGCGCGCTGCGCGAGCGGGTAGGGCTGCTTGAGGGACTTGAGGAAAGCGCGATCACCCGCTGCCTTCAGGAGCGCATTTCACCGAATGAAGGCGCACGCGTGCTTGTCGAAACCCTCAAGACACGCGGATGCCGCACGGTGCTGGTAACCGGCGGCTTCCATCATTTCGCCGATGTGGTTGCCGAGCAGCTCGGTTTCGAGCGCGTTGTAGGTAATCGCCTCGAAGTGGCTGACAGCAAGCTGACTGGCGGGCTGGTCGGCGGCATCACTGACAGTTCGACCAAGAAATCGGTGCTGGAGGAAGAACTCGGCATTCTCGGCGACAATGCGGTGAGCATGGCGGCGGGCGACGGTGCGAACGATATTCCGATGCTGGAAGCCTCGACCTACGGTATCGCCTATCGCGCCAAGCCGAAGGCGCGCTCGGCAGCCAATGGCTGGGTTGATCGCGGCGATCTGACCAGCCTGCTGAAGCTGCTGGAAATTCCTGAGAAGGATTGGGTGGCTTAGAGCCAGCTCGCAATCTGGCTGAGCGGCTTCTTGCGGATCGCATGATCGGGCACGGTCGCATTCTCACCCGGCAGGCCGGCAACAATGATCATCAGCGGCTTTTCATTCTTCGGCCTCCCACACAAATCGCGCAGAAAGCCCATTGGTGAAGGCGTATGCGTGAGTGTCGCGAGACCCGCCGCATGCAAAGCTGTAATAAGCATCCCGCAGGCGATGCCGACGCTTTCATTCACATAATAATTCTGCGTTTCGCCATCTTCTTCAATCCCGCCCGTACGTTGGGCAAAGCAGGCAATCAGCCAAGGCGCGGTCTCGAGATAGGGCTTGCTCGCATCGGTGCCGATTGGCGCGAGGGCATTCAGCCATTCTTCCGACGCTTTCGGCTTGTCGCCATCCTCGCCATAAAATTTGCGCTCTTCAGCTTCGGCCGCCTCGCGGATCGCGCGCTTCTTCTCTGGCGACGAAATGACCGCGAAATGCCAAGGCTGGTGGTTGGCGCCATTGGGGGCCGTCCCCGCCGCCAGAATGGCGTTCTCAATCACTTCGCGCGGCACCGGCGTATCGGCAAAATCACGGCAGGAATGGCGTGTTCTCAGATGCTCGTATGTCTGCTCGGCCCGAGCGATGCGCTCCGCATCGGACAGTTCCGGCAATGTGGGGAACGGATGGTGCTTCTCGCTCACCCCTCCATCCAGTCCTTGAAGAAGCTGTGATGGGCGGTGCGCATGTCTTCGACTGATTTGCCGAAAAGCGTTTCGCCGCCTGTCGTACCGATCCGGGTAAAGCCGACCGCGGCCGTCTCGTCATTCTCCGTGCCTTTCGCGAGTGCTTCGTTGAGCGCCTGCGTGTCCGGGACGGTGATGACGTAGCGGCCCTGGTCTTCGCCGAACCACCACTGCGCGTCGGTGTACTCGGAATGGCCTTTCTGCATCTCCGCGCCGATCCCGCCGGACATCGCCATTTCGGCGAGAGCCACGGCAAGTCCGCCATCGGAAATGTCATGCACGGCGCTGACAAGCCCGTCCGCGATGAGCTCGAGAACGATGCGGCCAGCGGCCTTTTCGTAGGTCAGATCGACCGGAGGAGCGCGGCCTTCGTCGCGGCCATGGACCACGTCCAGCCACAGCGACTTTCCGAGATGCGAGCGTTCGGGATCGGCGGTCGCCCAGGCTTCGGGATGGATCAGATAGATCGCTTCGCCCTCTGCCTTGAACGGCATGGTCATCATCTGATCGTAATCGTCGATGATGCCAACGCCGCCGATGGCGGGCGTTGGTAGGATCGCACTCCCGCCGCCGGTCGCCTTGCTTTCATTGTAAAGCGAGACATTGCCCGACACGATTGGGAAATCGAGGTACTTGCAAGCCTTGCCCATGCCTTCGAGAGCGTGGACGAATTGCGCCATGATTTCGGGCCGCTGCGGGTTGGCGAAGTTGAGGCAGTTCGTCACGGCGAGAGGGCGAGAACCCACGGCGCAGAGATTGCGATAGGCCTCGGCAATCGCCTGTTTGCCCCCTTCGTAGGGGTTTGCATGGACATAGCGCGGGGTGCAATCGGTGCTGATGGCGAGCGCCTTCTTCGTACCGTGAACGCGCACAACGCCCGCATCGCCGCCGGTTTGCAGCGTATCGGCGCCGACCTGGCTGTCATATTGCTGGCTGATCCAGCTGCGCGAGGCGAGATTGGGGCTGGCCAGCAGCTTGATGAGATCGCCACCGACATCAGTCGTGTCCGGGCGATCGGTCATAGGCTTGATACCTGCCCATGCGATGTAATCGTCCATCGAGAGGTAGGGGCGGTCGTACTCGGGCGCATCTGCCGCCAGTGGCCCAAGCGGGATGTCGCAAACGACTTCGCCGCCGAATTCGAGCACCATGTGCCGTGTATCGGTGACTTCGCCGATGACTGCGAAATCCAATTCCCACTTCTCGAAGATGGCCTGCGCCATGGCTTCCTTGCCGGGCTTCAGCACCATGAGCATGCGCTCCTGGCTTTCGCTCAGCATCATTTCGTAGGGCGTCATGCCCTCTTCGCGGCAGGGGACCTTGTCCATGTCGAGACGGATGCCCGCCTTGCCATTCGTCGCCATTTCGACGCTGGAGCTGGTGAGGCCCGCCGCACCCATATCCTGAATCGCGACTATGGCATCGGTCGCCATCAGTTCGAGGCAGGCTTCGATCAGCAGCTTCTCGGTGAAGGGGTCGCCCACCTGCACTGTCGGACGTTTCGCATCGGCATCTTCTTCGAAATCGGCAGAGGCCATGGTCGCCCCGTGAATACCGTCACGCCCCGTCTTGGAGCCGACATAGACGATCGGATTGCCGACGCCGGTGGCCGCCGAATAGAAGATCTTGTCAGCATCCGCGACGCCCACCGTCATCGCATTGACGAGGATGTTTCCATCATAGGCCGGGTGGAAATTCGTCTCGCCCGCGACAGTCGGTACGCCCACACAGTTGCCGTAGCCGCCGATGCCTGCAACCACGCCTTTGACAAGGTGCTGCATTTTCGGGTGGTCGGGGCGCCCGAACCGTAAAGCGTTGGCATTCGCCACCGGGCGCGCGCCCATGGTGAAGACGTCGCGCAATATGCCGCCAACGCCCGTCGCTGCGCCCTGGTAGGGCTCGATATAGGAAGGGTGGTTGTGGCTCTCCATCTTGAAGATGGCAGCCTGTCCGTCACCGATATCGATCACGCCGGCATTCTCGCCTGGGCCGCAGATGACCCACGGCGCTTCGGTAGGAAGCTTCTTCAGGTGCAGGCGGCTGGACTTGTAGGAGCAATGCTCCGACCACATGACCGAGAAGATGCCGAGCTCGACAAGATTGGGCTCGCGACCAAGCGCGTTCAGGACGCGGTCGTATTCTTCTTCGGATAGCCCGTGCTGGGCGACGACTTCGGGAGTGATTTCTGACATGGCTCGCGCATTTAGCGGCGCGCTTCGCGAACCGCCAGCCCCCTTGAGTTTGAAATTCCCACCTCCGTTCGTCCTGAGCCTGTCGAAGGGCGCTCTCCATGGCGTCAGCTCTTTTCTCCCTTCGACAGGCTCAGGACGAACGGCTGTCAGCCAGCAACACGCAATGTCACCCAGCAGGCTGTGGCGCTCGCCACACCGGTAGCAAAAGTGCCCCAGGCAATATCGGCAATCGAGATATGCGTGGCCCACACTTTCATCACCGCCTGATTGGTAAGATCGAAAGTCGCATAGCAAAGGCCGCCAACCAGCGCGCCATTCAGCAGGGCGAGCCAGACATTGCCGCTTTCAAGACCGGGGCGCACGCCGAAATAAACCATGCCTGCGATGTAGATGCCATAAAAGGCGAGGGCTGGGCCCATGCGGAAACTGTCGGCGAGGATTTCTCCGATAACGGGACGGTACAGATTCGGTCCCGCCCACCGCAACCAGAAGGAGTCGAGCACTCCGAAAGCCACAGCAGCGGCGACATAAGCAATAATCCACTTCAACATGGGCACTCTCCTTATGCGCCAGCTTGACCCTTGGGCCTGTCAGCGTCAATGGTCGCGCGCATGGCAGAAAACGCCCCCGATATCGCAAATATGAGCTTCGAAGACGCGCTGCGCGCGCTGGAAGATGTTGTCCGCAAGCTGGAAAGCGGCGAGGCGAAGCTGGACGAAAGCATAGACCTCTATGAACGCGGTGAGAAATTGCGCCAGCATTGCCAGGCGCGGCTCGATGCAGCGCAGGAGCGGATCGAGAAGATCGTTGCCGGACCGGACGGCACCGCCAAGGGCACGCAGCCCTTCGATGCGGGCTGATCAGGCATGGGTTTGAAACTCGCCGGGGATTCGATCCTTTCACAAGGGCTTCAGCGCATCCAGCGCGAGATCGACGATGCCTTCGACAGCCTGCTGCCAGTGCCCGAAGACAATTCCGCGCGGCTGGTCGAGGCCATGCGCTATGCAGCGATCGGCGGCGGGAAACGGGTGCGCCCGATGCTCGTCGCAACCGTCGCCGAGATGTATGGCGCGAGCCGCGCGTCAGCGGTGTATGCCGGATGCGCGCTTGAGGCGATCCACGTCTATTCGCTGATCCATGACGATCTGCCTTGTATGGACGATGACGATCTGCGCCACGGCAAGGCGACGCTGCACAAGGAATTCGATGAAGCGACTGCCGTGTTGGCGGGTGACTCGCTGCACGACCTCGCTTTCGAGATCCTCGGCGGACGCAAGGTGAGTGAAGATCCTTTCGTACGGGCCGAACTCGTCCACGCGCTTGCTTCGGCCAGCGGCCATAAGGGCATGGCGGGCGGTCAGATGATGGACATCGTCGCCGAGACCGAAGGCAAGGACTTCGACCTTCACACCATCACTCGCCTTCAACAGCTCAAAACCGGCGCGCTGCTCGGCGCTGCTGTCGAAATGGGCGCAATCATCGGCAAAGTGCCCGAAGAAGGTCGCGGTCATCTGCGCGCTTACGCCCGGGACATCGGCCTCGCTTTCCAGATCGCCGACGATCTGCTCGATGAGGAAGGCGACGAAGAGAAGGCCGGCAAGGCGCTGCGCAAGGATGCCGACATGGGCAAGGCGACGTTCGTCAGCCTGATGGGCGTCGAAGATGCCCGCGCACAGGCGCATGCACTGGCTCAGCAGGCCATCGGCCACTTGGCACAGCACGGCAAGGAAGCTGACCTGCTGCGGGCGCTGGCGACCTTTATCGTGGAGCGGGATCGGTGAATAGTTGGGTTGCAGTGGCCTGTTTTTCTGTCCTTGCAGGATGCAGTGCGCAATCTTCGGAGGGACTAGTTTCAAGCGAGGCTAAAATCGAATTGATCGAACTGGCGCGGACGACGGCCCATATGCCAGAGTGTGAGGTGTCTCGCATTACCGATGCTCTGCAAACGAGATTGTCAGAAGCTGACGATGGTATGGCGCCTGATCTAGCCGTCCGGTTTGATGTCGACCAGCGGTGTGCTGATGCTTGGTATGACAACGCAGACTCAGCAGGATGGCTACGGCTGGATCATGGCGGATTTGAATCGGTCGACGGTTCAATGGTTACGATAGGTTACCGAACTAGCGAACCGGCGGGAATGGGTGTCGCTTGGTGGGAAAGGGGTCATGTCGATGGGCTGCCAGTTTGGACGCCACCCTCTGTAGAGGTCGATCATGACTGACCGCATTGGCATCTACCCCGGCACCTTTGACCCAGTAACCCTCGGCCATGCAGATATCATTCGGCGGGGCGCGAAGCTCGTCGACAAGCTGATCGTCGGTGTCACCACCAATCCCAGCAAGACCGCCATGTTCACTACGGACGAGCGGATGGACATGATGCGCGCGGAGATAGACCGGCTCGGGCTCGACAATGTCGAGATCCAGGGTTTTGACGCTCTGCTGATGAAATTCGCCGAGCATGTGGGCGCAAGCGTGATCGTGCGCGGCCTGCGCGCTGTGGCTGATTTCGAATATGAATATCAAATGGCGGGAATGAACCAGCAGCTCGATGATTCTATTGAGACGGTGTTCCTCATGGCCGACATCTCGCTGCAGCCGATCGCCAGCCGGTTGGTGAAGGAAATTGCGCTCTACGGCGGCGACATCGCGCCTTTCGTTGCGCCGCAGGTGAAGGAACTGGTGGACGCGCGGGTCGCCAAAATCGGTCGCAAGGGCGATCTTTAGCCGGGCTTCTCTCCACCGCCGCGCCGAACATGTTCATTGAACTGTCAGTCTCGCCGCTCTAAACCGCCGCCATATCCAATTTTGCTATCCGGACGGGATCTATGTTTCGCACATTCGCGCTGACGGCTGCTGCCGCACTTGTTTTCACTTCATCGCCGGCAATGGCGCAGGAAGAATTGCAACCGGCAAACCAGGCTGCCGAAGCTGCGAATGAGCAAGCGATGCAAATGCCGTTGCAGGTCAATTTCGATATGAACCAAGATCGGCAAAACATCCTGTTTCTCGATCTTTCGACCGGAGAGCGCGTGGGCATTCGCCTCGTCCCGCAATGGGCGCCCAACCATGTCGAGCGGATCAAGACGCTGGCGCGCCAGGGCTTTTACAATGGCGTGCCGTTTCACCGCGTGATCGATGGTTTGATGGCGCAGACCGGGCGCGGCGAGACCTCGCTTCCCAATCTGGAAGAGGAATTCAACTTCCTTCCGCACATTCGCGGCACCGTTTCCATGGCGCGCCTGCCGAACGATAATGACAGCGCGAACAGCCAGTTCTTTATCGTGTTCTACCCCCATTTCGCGTGGGATCGGCAGTACACCAATTTCGGCCGCGTCATCCACAACATGCCCGCAGTCGATGCCATCCAGCGCGGCGAGCCGCCTGCGAACCCGACGCGCATTCTCCAGGCCTCGATCGCAGCGGACAACATCCCGCAGATGATGCCGGGCGCGGACGCTGCGGAAGAGGATGAGGGCGAAATCACGCTCGACATGCTCAACGGCGAATTCTGATTTTCTGAGCAGCAGCGCAAATGCGCGTTGATCTCTTCGATTTTGAGCTGCCGCAGGAGCTGATCGCTCTGCGGCCCGTGCAGCCGCGTGATTCTGCGCGAATGCTGGTGGCCAAAGGTGATGCGCCGTTCGACGATCACACGGTGCGCGACCTGCCGCAGCTGCTCGAACCCGGCGACGTTCTGGTGTTCAACGATACGCGCGTTATTCCCGCCCAGCTTGAGGGGCGCAGGGGTGACGCCAGGATCGGGGCGACGCTGCACAAACGGATCGATCTGCGGCGCTGGCAGGCCTTCATCCGCAATGCGAAACGCGTTCGCGAAGGCGATCAGCTTGTTTTCGGAGGCGGTGTCACGGCGATTGCCGAAGAGCGGCACTCGGATGGCTCCATCACGCTTGCGTTCGAAGGCGAGGAGCCGGTCGAGGTGTTGCTCGACCGGGCAGGCACTATGCCACTGCCGCCCTACATCGCCGGAAAACGCCCGACGGATGAGCGCGATTATTCCGATTACCAGACCATGTTTGCCGTGGAGGACGGTGCTGTAGCTGCGCCCACGGCCGCTCTGCACTTTACACCGGAATTGATTGCGGCGCTCGATGAGCGGGGCATCCAGCGCGAAACCATCACGCTGCATGTCGGAGCGGGCACTTTCCTGCCGGTAAAAGCGGATGATACGGACGATCACCAGATGCACAGCGAATGGGGCCGCATCACTGCTGATGTCGCAGAGCGGCTGAACGCGGCGCGTGCTGCGGGCGGACGGATTATCGCGGTCGGGACGACGAGCCTGCGCACGCTGGAAAGTGCGGCTTGGGAAGACGGCACGATCCAGCCCTTCGAAGCCGACACCAATATCTTCATTACGCCCGGCTACAATTTCCGCGCGGTTGATGGCCTCATGACCAATTTTCACCTGCCCAAATCGACCCTGATGATGCTGGTGAGCGCGTTGATGGGGCGTGACCGCATGATGGCCGCCTACGCCCATGCCATTGCCGCAAAATACCGCTTCTACAGCTACGGCGATTCGAGCCTTCTCATCCCCTAAATTGCCCACCCCGCTGTGACTAAGCCTCGCCTGCGGCTCGGCAAGTCTCGCTCCCCTCCCGCTTGCGGCAGGGGTTTGAGGGTGGGCCCTTGCCATTTGAGTTGCAGAACGCCACCTCATGGCGATGTCTGACGTCATTCTCGATATTCGCGGTCTCGACAAGACCTATGCGGGCGGCGTCAAGGCGCTCACGAACGTCGATTTGCAAATCCGCAAGGGAGAGATTTTCGCGCTCCTCGGGCCCAATGGTGCGGGCAAGACGACGCTGATCGGTTCTGTCTGCGGCATGGTGCGGCCGACGGGAGGCTCGATCGAGGTCTTCGGAAAGGATCTCTCCAAGAGCTGGAAAGCCATTCGCCAGCGTGTGGGCCTGGTTCCGCAGGAACTCAGCTTCGACATGTTCGACAAGGTGATCCGGCAGGTCCGCTATTCGCGCGGCATGTTCGGCTTCCCGCCTGATGAGGCGCGCGTCGAGGAGGTGCTGAAGAGCCTCAGCCTGTGGGATAAGCGCGATGTATCGATCCGCGAACTGTCAGGCGGAATGAAGCGCCGCGTGATGATCGCCAAGGCGCTGGCGCATGAGCCCGAACTGCTTTTTCTTGATGAACCGACCGCCGGTGTCGATGTGGAGCTTCGCCGCGATATGTGGCGGCAGATCGACGCGCTGCGCGAACGCGGGGTCACCATCATCCTCACCACTCATTACATCGAAGAAGCCGAGGAAATGGCCGACCGGGTCGGTGTAATCAACAAGGGCCAGATCCTTCTGGTCGACGACAAGGATTCGATCATGGCGCGGCTTGGTCGGACGGAGGCGCATTTCACCCTCGAAAAGCCGCTGGCAGAGGTACCCGCAACACTCACGAAGTATCCGCTGCATCTTGAAGGCGAGGGCACCTGCCTGGTCTATCGAGGCGGTGACGGAACAGGGAAAGGCAAGCGCGAAATCGCCGATCTGGCGCAGCAACTCGTCCGCGAAGGCCTCACCTATACCGGCCTCGAAACCCGCGACAGCACGCTGGAGGATATTTTCGTCGACCTGGTCGAAGACAACCAGGCGAAGGAGACTGTGCAATGACGCTTAATCTGCGCGGGGCCTACGCCATCTGGAAGAACGAAGTGATGCGGATGTTCCGTACGGCCTTCGGATCGATCCTCTCGCCTGTCATCACCACGTCGCTTTATCTTGTCGTTTTCGGCGCGGCGATCGGCAGCCGCATGGAGCTTCCGGGCGGGGTTGAGTACGGCAGCTTCATCGTTCCCGGTCTGCTGATGCTGACGCTGCTGACCGAAAGCACCAGCAATGCGAGCTTCGGCATCTATATGCCCAAATTCACCGGCGCGATTTACGAGTTGCTCTCGGCTCCCGTGGGCGTGGTCGAGACTTTGGTTGGGTTCGTCGGAGCGGCAGCAGCGAAATCGCTGATTCTCGCAGCGGTGATCTTGGGTACGGCGGCGCTGATTATCGATTATGAGATCGCGCATCCGGTGCTGGCATTCTTCTATATCCTGCTCGTCGCGGCGACATTTTCGCTGCTGGGCTTCATCATCGGGCTGTGGGCGAATAGCTTCGAAAAGCTGCAGATCGTGCCGCTGCTGATCCTGATGCCACTCACATTCCTTGGCGGGACATTCTATTCGATCGACATTTTGCCGGAGCCGTGGCGCTCCGTTTCGCTCATCAATCCGGTGGTCTATCTGGTGAACGGCCTGCGCTGGACGTTCCTCGGCCAGTCGGACTTCCCGATTGCGGTTTCACTCGGCGCAACTGTCGCGTTTTTGCTGATCTGCGTCGGTATCATTGCCTGGATCTTCAAAACCGGATGGCGCCTTCGCGAATGACGCTTGTCGGACTGAAACATCGTTTCATCGACCTGTAAGTTTCATTCAGAATCGAGCAAGCATCGCGGGAGCAATGCGCGGTCAGTCCGATATTTCCGGACTGCACAATTTGCAGGGAAACAGAACATGAAAAAGACCGTATTTGCTCTTGCCGCTTCAGCAGCGGCGCTCGCCATTCCCGCCGCCGCTCACGCGCAGCAGGCAGAGCCCTTCATCGGCGTTTCGGGTGGCTATCACGACCTGAGCGTTGAAGGCGAAGTGGAAGATGAATTCCCGGGCGTCGAAATCAATGACGGCAGCGCAATCGTCGGCGGCTTCGCTGGCGTCGATTTCCTCGCTGGCGGCAATTTCTTCATCGGCGCAGAAGCCAATTTCCACATCGGCACCGACGCTGTCGATTCCGAATATGGCGCATCGGCCCGTATCGGTATCCGTGATGCAGGCGGCGCGAAATATTACCTTCGCGGTGGCTACCAGGAAGTGAACCTCGACTTCGCCAACATCATCGAGATTCCCGGCGTTGAAGTGACCGACGATGATTTTGTCGGCATCGACGATACCGCTGGCGACTACCTGGTTGGTGCGGGTGCGGAATTCCCGCTTGGTGAGACCACTTTCCTGCGCGTCAATGTCGACACTATTGGTTTCGACTCCGCGCGTGCAACCGCTGGTTTTGGCCTGCGCTTCTAATCGTTTGAGCTAAACAGTTTAAGGGCCGGTCTCGCTATTCGCGGGGCCGGCCTTTCGCTTTTGGGGCTGGCGAAGCGGGAGACGAGACGCTAGCGAGCGGCTCATGACGAAACAGCCTCTCTATGCGCTTGCACTGCTTGTTTTGGCCTCTCCTGCGGCGGCGCAAGATGACCAACTGCCAGACGCTGCGCGCGCGATGATAGATGCCGCGATCGCCAATGGCGATGCCGATGATGTGCAAGCTGTAATGAATGCAGCGCGCGCGGCCTTTCCAGAAGAAAGGGCGCAGATCGACGCGATCTGGACGGATTATCAGGAGCAGCAGGCCGCTCTCGCAGCTGAAACCGCAGCCGCTGAGGAGGCCGAGATTCGGCAAGCAGGCCTGCTCGATAACTGGAGCGGGCAGGGCCAGATCGGCGGCTTTCAGTCGACCGGCAATAGTGATGAATTCGGTGTCACCGCCGCGCTCCAGCTCGAGCGCGAAGGCATCGATTGGGAGCACCGCCTGCGCGCGGCTGCCGACTATCGCCGTGCCGAAGGTGTGACCTCGCGCGAACAATTCCAGATCCTGTATGAACCCCGCTACCAGATTAATGAGCGCCTTTTCGCTTTCGGCCTTGCGCAGTTCGAGCGGGACAGTCGGCAGGGTTTCTCCGCGCGCTATTCGGCGTCAGGCGGCCTCGGCTACCGGGTGATCGATAGCGATGCGGTCGAATTTTCCGTCAAGGCAGGCCCTGCCTACCGCGTGACAGAATTTGTCGACGGGACATCCACCAGCCGCCTCGCTGGCTTGGTTGGTCTCGATTTCGACTGGCAAGTGAGCGACTCCATCAAATTCACGCAGGATGCCAATTCCACCGTTGAAACGGGCGGCGAAGCGCTGTTGATCGTCGATGGCTCCAACACCAGCCTCTCCGCCGTCACTGGTATCGAGGCAGGCATCAGCGATAGCCTGACAGCGCGGGTTTCGTGGACCATCGAATATGACAGCAATCCGCCCGCTGGCGCGGTGAGCACCGACACGCTGACCAGGTTCACGCTGATCTATGGCTTCTGACAAGCCCCGTTTCCGCTTCACGGTTTCAGCGACCGACGGCAAGGCACGCGCGGGCCAGATCGAGATGCGGCGCGGCACGATCCGCACGCCTGCTTTCATGCCTGTCGGCACAGCCGCGACGGTCAAAGCGATGAAGGTTGAGGATGTGCGCGCGAGCGGCGCGGATATCATTCTCGGCAATACATACCACCTGATGCTGCGACCCGGTGCGGAGCGGATCGCACGGCTCGGGGGCCTCCACGAATTCATGCGCTGGAATCGCCCGATCCTGACCGATAGCGGCGGCTATCAGGTGATGAGCCTTTCGGACTTGCGCAAACTTACCGAAAAGGGCGTCGAATTTCGAAGCCATATCGATGGCTCGAAGCATATGCTGACGCCTGAGCGCAGCATGGAAATCCAACGCTTGCTCGGCAGTGACATCGTGATGGCCTTTGACGAATGCCCGCGCGCTGATCGTCCCATGAAAGAAATCGCCGAGAGCATGGAGCTTTCCATGCGCTGGGCAAAGCGCAGCCGTGACGGGTTCGCCAGCGGGCAGGAGCATGCATCTCGTTCCGCCCTGTTCGGCATTCAGCAGGGCGCGCTCAATCAAGAGCTGCGCGGCCAGTCGGCAGCGGCGCTGCGCGAGATCGGCTTCGATGGCTATGCGATTGGCGGCTTGGCGGTTGGGGAAGGGCAGGAGGCGATGTTTGGCGTGCTCGATTATGCGCCTGACATGCTGCCAGAGGATGCGCCGCGCTATCTAATGGGTGTCGGCAAGCCCGATGACCTGGTCGGCGCGGTGGAGCGTGGTGTCGATATGTTCGATTGCGTCCTGCCAACGCGTTCCGGGCGAAACGGGCAGGGCTTTACCTGGAGCGGTCCCGTCAATCTGCGCAATGCGAGGCATAAAGAAGACACCGGACCGCTCGACGAAAAGTGCCATTGCCCGACCTGCACGAATTATTCACGCGCATACCTACATCACTTGCACAAGTCCGGTGAAATCCTTGGCGCAATGCTGCTGACAGAGCACAATATTTCCTTTTACCAGCATTTGATGCAGACGATGCGCGATGCCATTAGCGCGGGAAATTTCGCTGATTTCGCCAAGGGTTTCCGCCTTAACTACCTTGCAAACAAGGCTTAGTTCGCTACGATTCCCTTCAAGAGGGGAATTCTATGACACTGAAAGCCTTGGGGGCTGCCGCCTCCATTTTAGCGCTAGCGCACACTCCGCCTGCGATTGCACAGACGAGTGAAGCAGAGGATCTGGCCGCCCGTTTCGGTGCGCGGCCGACAGTGCTCGATATCAGCCTGTCGCCATCCGGCGCGCAGATTGCCTACATCACATCCGATAACGGCACGGCAGAGCTGCTTTATACAATCGACCTGAACGGAACGGCGGAGCCGCGCCTGCTGAGCACGTTGAATGAGCCTGACGCAGAGCTGACCGAATGCAATTGGGCAAATGAGCAGTGGCTCGTTTGCGAAATCATCGGTTTTGCGCGCGTCGATGGCAGCACGCCGATCTACTATTCGCGCATGCTTTCCATTCCTGCTGTCGAAGGCGAAGACCCGCAGCTTTTGACCTCTCGCCGCTCGTCAAGATCTTACGGCATCATGCAAGATGGCGGCTCGGTCGTCTCGCTCGATGTGGAGGGTGAGGAAAACCGCATCCTGATGACACGCCAATTCCTTGAAGAGGATACGCGCGGTACGCGTCTGGCGAATACAGATCCAGGACTTGGCGTGGAAATGGTGGATGTTAGCCGCAACCGTCGGCGCACAGTGGAAAGCCCGGACGAATTCGCCTCTGCCTATATCGCCGACGACAATGGGGAAATCCGCCTGAAAATCCGCAGGTTGCGGAACAATGTCGGCCGGCTGACTGGAGAGACCGAATATTACTATCGCGAAGCTGGCTCGAATCGCTGGAACGCGTTTGAGGGCGACCTGTCAGGCTTCCGCCCCATCGCGGTCGACGCGGCCAGCAATTCGGCCTTCGGTTTCCAAAGCCGAAATGGCTTCGACGCGCTTTACCGCGTGCCACTCGATGGCAGCGCAACGCCGGAGCTTGTCCTGGCGCGGGACGATGTCGATGTCGACGGCCTGATCCGGATCGGTCGCCAGCAGCGCGTGGTCGGTGTGACCTATGCGACCGAAAAGCGGCAGGTGGAGTATTTCGATCCCGATCTGGAGAGGCTGGCTGGCCAGTTGCAGGACGCGTTGCCAGGCAACCCGCTCATCGGGATCGCCGATGCCTCTGCCGATGAGAATACGCTGCTCGTGGTCGCTTCCAGCGATGTCGATCCGGGCATGACATATCTGCTTGAGCTCGACTCAATGTCGATGTCTCCCGTGTTGCCGTTTCGCGATCATGTCTCCGAATTGCCGATGGCGCCCATGCGCGCGATCACTTTTCCCGCTGCAGACGGCACGGAGATTCCCGGTTATCTGACTATGCCAACCGGTGCAGAAGGTCCGATCGGCGCTGTTGTAATGCCGCATGGCGGCCCGGGAGCCCGCGATGAGTGGGGTTTCGACTGGATGGTCCAGTTCCTCGCTGCGCGTGGCTATGCGGTTCTGCAGCCCAACTTTCGCGGCTCAGCCGGATATGGTGAAGACTGGTTTGGTCGCAATGGCTTCCAGGCATGGGAAACGGCCGTCGGTGACGTGAACGATGCGGGTCGCTGGCTGGTGAGCGAAGGTATCGCCGATCCCGAACGCCTCGGCGTGGTGGGCTGGTCCTATGGCGGCTACGCAGCGCTGCAATCGCAGGTGCTGAACCCTGATCTGTATCAGGCTGTGGTCGGCATCGCGCCGGTAACCGATCTCGACTTGCTGGTCGAGCAGGCGCGCGCCTACACCAATTTCCAGGTCGTTCGCCGCTTCGTGGGTGATGGCCCCCATGTCGATGAAGGCAGCCCGGCTGAGAATGCCGAAAGCTTCCAGTCCCCGGTCCTTCTTTTTCACGGCACGGATGACATCAATGTCGATCACGAACAGTCGCGGCGGATGGAAAACCGGCTGCAAAATGCCGGTGCCGATGTGACCTATGTCGAGTTCGATGGTTACGATCATTATCTTGATCACGGGGAAGTGCGCCGGGACATGTTGCTGGCGATTGACAGCTTCCTTGCAGAGCATCTAGGCGACTAGTCCCAATCGAAACCGATAAGGCTTTTCTCCTTGCCCCTTGCTCCGGAAAAATGCGCCACGATGACGGACGTGCGCGAAGGTGTCGACGCGCTTGATCGCGAGCTTGTTTCGCTGCTGGCCACGCGCTTTGGCTATATGCGCGCAGCTGCACGCATCAAGCCGAGCCGCGACACGGTTCGTGATGAGGATCGCAAGGCGTCGGTCATCGCTGCGGCGGTGGAAGAGGCGCGCAAGGCGGGCATTCCCGAACAGGTGATAGCGGATATCTGGGAAACTCTCGTCGAAGGCTCGATCGCCTATGAATTCGACGAGTGGGATCGGACGCGCGACTAAGCCTGCTCAAGCAGTCAGCGGTTTCTCCCGCTTCTCCAAAATCGTCCCACGATAGGCAACGAAACGACCTTTCGCATCGAGAAAACCTGCGCCGATACGCTCGGCATAGGCCTGCGCCTGACTGAGGCGGTCGTACCACTTGCCTTGGCGCTTTTCGGTGACGAAGCGATATTGGGTCATAGCGATACGTAAATACCTAAAAAGCCGGGAAAGTTCCCGAATTTGCGACAGGCCGAAACGAAAAAGGGCGGCCCCGAAGGACCGCCCCTTTTTGTCGCTCGGTTGGCTCCGACTAGCGCGAGTAGAACTCGACCACGAGGTTCGGTTCCATCTGCACCGGGTAGGGCACTTCGTCGAGCGACGGGACGCGGCTGAATGTAACCTTGTCGTTGCCGTCCACGACTACATAGTCAGGAATTTCACGCTCGGGCAGGCTCTGCGCTTCGATGACCAGTGCCATTTCCTTGGCCTTGTCACCCAGCGAGATCACGTCGCCCACGTCGCAGCGACGCGAGGCGATGTTGCACTTCACACCGTTCACCTTGATGTGGCCGTGCGAAACGAGCTGGCGCGCGGCGAAGATCGTCGGCGCATACTTGGCGCGGTATACGATCATGTCGAGACGACGCTCGAGCAGGCCGATCAGGTTCATGCCTGTGTCGCCCTTCATGCGGCTCGCATCCTTGTAGGTTGCCTTGAACTGCTTTTCAGTTACGTCGCCGTAATAGCCCTTCAGCTTCTGCTTGGCGCGCAGCTGCAGGCCGAAGTCGGACATCTTGCCCTTGCGGCGCTGACCGTGCTGGCCAGGACCGTAGGAACGCTTGTTGACCGGGGAATTCGGGCGACCCCAGATGTTTTCACCCATCCGGCGGTCAAGTTTGTGCTTCGCACGTGTACGCTTCGACATAAGTCGATTCCTTTCAATTCACTGGATCGTCCACATGACGACCATTCAACCCGGCATCGCACCATCATGGCGAAATCCATGATGCGGCCACCGCTTCACCGGGGTGCGGGGCCAATTTCAGCGAAGGCGCGCATTTAGCTACGCGAGGCGTAAAGTCAAGGGTTCTTGGGCCTCAATCGACCTTGCGTGGCGGCTTTTCGAGAGCTGACAGCACGCCGCGCAAGGTGCGCACTTCGAGATGGTTCCAGCCCGGCTTGGTTATGACTCCGCGCAGCGTGCGCCTTGTGGCTTCGGCGCGATCCTTCGGAAAAAAGTAGCCTTTTGGCTTCAGCATTGTTTCCAGATGGGTGATGAGCCCCTCCAGCTCTTCCTGCGGGGCTGGGGGAAGCAATTCTTCTTCGGTGGGAATGTGGAGATCAGCGGTCTTGGACAGTTCGTAAGCGACAAGGATCACCGCCTGCGCGAGGTTGAGCGAGCCAAACTCCGGGTTGATCGGCGCGGTGACGATCGTGCGGGCGAGGGCGACATCATCGGTTTCCAGGCCAGACCGCTCCGGCCCGAACAGGAAGGCGCTCTTGCCCTCCTGCTGCCCCACTTCGCGTGCGGCCCTTTCCGGTGTGAGAACAGGCTTGGTCACACCGCGCTTTCGCACCGTGGTCGCGTAGACATGCGCGCAATCCGCCACCGCCTCTGCCGTGGTATCGAAAACCCTGGCATTCTCAAGCACGATATCGGCACCCGATGCAGAGGGGCCTGCGGACGGATTGGGCCACCCATCGCGCGGTGCGACAAGGCGCATTTCGGCAAAACCGAAGTTCAGCATAGCCCGCGCCGCCTTGCCGATATTCTCGCCCAGCTGCGGGCGGACGAGCACGATGACCGGAGTGTTACTCAGCCCCGACATCGCGAACCGTGCTGGCAAATTCCTGGAAATCCTTTGCCTCGCTGAAATCGCGATAGACGCTGGCGAAGCGGATATAGGCGACGCTGTCGAGCTGGCGCAGGCCGTCCATTACCATTTCGCCGATGCGGCTTGCGGGGATTTCACTTTCGCCGGCGGTCTCCACTTGGCGCTGGATGCCGGACACGAGCTGGTCGATCCGTTCCTGTTCGATATCGCGCTTGCGGCAGGCGAGGGCGACTGACTGCTCGATCTTGGAACGATCGAACGGCTCGCGGCGGGGCTCACCGCCTTTCTCGCCCGATTTGACGACGGTCACGTCGCGTAGCTGGACGCGCTCGAACGTCGTGAAGCGCGCGCCGCAGCCTTCGCACTGGCGACGGCGGCGGATCGCCGTGTTGTCTTCTGTAGGGCGCGAGTCTTTGACCTGACTGTCTTCATGCGCGCAGAATGGGCATCGCATCGGGCGTTACGGTCTCACGCGCTTGTAGAGCATGAAGCCTGCACCAGCAGCGAGGCCAATTGGCCACGCGCCGAGCAGTAGCCCGCCTGCTACAGCTCCGACGCCTGCGCCGATCAGCACTGGCTTTGTCGAAGGATGCTGCATCCCTTCGCGGCCCATTGCTTTCGCCTCTTCGACAGCATCCTTCAGGATATAGCGGTCGATATCGTCATCTGACTTTCGCGGATCATTCGCCATGATTACATTCCTGGATAAACGGGGAAGCCTGCGCACAGCTCGCCGACTTCGCGGCGAATGCGCTCTTCCACCTCAGCATCGCCATCATCGCCATTGCGACTCAGGCCTTCTACAACCTGCACGATCATAGCACCGATCTTGCGAAATTCTTCAGGCCCGAATCCGCGCGTGGTGCCCGCGGGCGTGCCGAGGCGAATGCCTGACGTCACGAAGGGGCTGCGCGTGTCAAACGGAATGCCGTTCTTGTTGCAGGTGAGGTAGGCGCGATCGAGGCCTTTCTCCGCCGCCTTGCCGGTGACATCCATCGGGGTAAGATCGACGAGCATGGAGTGATTGTCGGTTCCGCCCGATACGATGCGCAGGCCGTTGTCCTCGATGCTCGCAGCAAGTGCGCGGGCATTCTCGACCACGGCATGCGCGTAATCCTTGAAATCGGGGCGAAGCGCTTCGCGGAATGCAACAGCCTTGGCCGCGACGATATGCATCAGCGGGCCGCCCTGCATGCCGGGGAAAACCGCCATGTTGATCGGCTTGGTATACTTCTCGTCATTCCACAGGATAATGCCTGAACGTGGGCCGCGCAGGCTCTTATGCGTGGTGGAAGTCACCACATCGGCATGCGGGAAAGGCGAGGGATGCGCGCCGCCTGCGACAAGGCCGGAAATGTGGCTCATATCGACCATCAGGTACGCACCGACTTCATCGGCAACCTTGCGGAACGCTTCCCAGTCCCAGATGCGCGAATAGGCGGTGCCGCCCGCGATGATCAGCTTGGGCTTGTGCTCCTTCGCGATCGCCATGACTTCGTCCATGTCGATCTCTTCGCTGTCCTTGCGAACACCGTAGGCGACGGGATTGAACCACTTGCCCGACATGTTGACGGGAGAGCCGTGCGTCAGGTGACCGCCCGAATTTAGGTCCAGACCCATGAAAGTATCGCCCGGCTGCAGCAGAGCGAGGAACACGGCCTGGTTCATCTGGCTGCCCGAATTCGGCTGCACATTGGCGAAATTGCAATCGAACAATTCGCATGCCCGCTCAATCGCAAGGTTTTCAACCACATCGGCATAGTCGCAGCCGCCGTAGTATCGCTTGCCCGGATAGCCTTCGGCATATTTGTTGGTGAAGACGCTGCCTGCCGCTTCGAGCACGGCTTTCGAGGCGATATTCTCGCTCGCAATCAGCTCGATCTTGTCGCGCTGGCGCGCGAGTTCCTTGTCGATCGCCGCAGCGATATCGGGATCGGCAGCCGCCAGATCGTCATTCCAGAAGCGATCCATATTGGGCGCGGTGATTTCCTGGGTAGCCATGATGTCAGCCTTTATGAATTGGCGAGCTTGTCCACGCGGCGCTGATGGCGGCCGCCGGCGAACTCGGTTTCGAGAAATGCGGTGACGCAGGCTTTCGCCATTTCAACACCCGTCAGGCGCGCGCCCATGGCGATGCAATTCGCATCATTGTGCTCGCGCGAAAGGGCTGCCGAAAGCGGCTCTGACACGAGCGCACAGCGCACTGCCGGATTGCGATTGACCGCCATGGAAATGCCGATCCCGCTGCCGCAGAGCGCGATACCGCGTTCTGCCGTGCCGTCCGCGACGACGTCCGCCAGCTTGAAGCCGCAATCCGGATAGTCGACGCTTTCGCCCGGATCCGTTCCAAGATCGGCCACTTCGTGACCCTGTTCGATAAGCCAGTCGCGCAATTCGGCTTTCAGCTCGGTTGCGGCATGGTCTGAGGCGATGGCGATACGCATGCGAAGGGCATAGGGAAGGCAAGCGATTCTCTCCACCCTTTTGGCGTTGATTTTGCACCGCCAAAGGTCGGTGGTGCATCGATCGCCGCCGCGAAAGCGCGTTTATCGGTGGCGTCAGGCTTCCCGCCACTCGCCCGGAGCAAGGCCGTCGAGCGAGTGTTCGCCAATGCTCCAGCGCACAAGCCTTAGGGTCGGGTGACCGACAGCTGCGGTCATCCGGCGCACCTGCCGGTTTTTGCCTTCGCGGATTGTGAGGCGCAGCCAGCTATCGGCCACATTCTTGCGGAACCGCACCGGAGGGTCGCGCGGCCAAAGCTGCGGGTCGGCGATGCGCTCGGCGCGGGCAGGGCGGGTGCGGCCCTCTTTTAGCTCCACGCCATCGCAAAGCTTGCGGATCGCGACGTTGTCGGGCTCGCCCTCCACCTGCACGAGGTAGGTCTTCTCCAGCTTGAACTTCGGATCGGCAATCCGCGCCTGCAACCGCCCGTCATCCGTGAGAAGCAGCAGCCCCTCGCTATCGCGGTCGAGCCTGCCTGCGGGGTAGACACCCGGCACATCGATAAAGTCGGAGAGTGTCGCACGCGCGGTCGGGCTGCCACGGTCGGTGAACTGCGACAGCACGTTCATCGGTTTGTTGAAAAGGATCAGGCGGGACATGGCATTTTGGCCCGCACTCCCTAATCCGTCTCGCTAGCTGCAACCAAGCCCTGGATCAGATCCGGCATGCGTTCCAGCATAAGGGCCATAGTCTCATTAATGTAGGCCTGATTGGCTGTCGCGAACGCGGGATCGGAGATTACATCGTTCGTCTTCAGCATGAAACTGGCACCGCTATCGGTCTGCACGAATGCGAGGATGTCGCGCAATTCCTCCTCGCTGAAAATACTTGCATAAGATACGGCCCATGCCTGCATTAGCGAGGGAATATGGCGGCGAAGGATTTCGCGCTGTTCGCTTGTAACAGAATCCTGCCACTCGCGTATCACTGCGCGAGCCCCGGCGGGTGCATCCCCGACCTGTTGCATAACTGAAGCCATGACCTGCTGCTCCATTTGTTCGCTGACAGCCATGAACATCGGCTCGCGGACATCCTCAGGATAGGCGGTGCCGAGGATCTGATGCGCGAGCTGCATCTCTATCGTTTCGCTGGCGGCAGAGGGAGCTTCTTGCGACTGCGCAGCCGAAGGCAGGGCCACGGCGAACGCCGCGGCGGCGAGAGCGGAAACGATTTTCATGGTGATCCCCTTGGAAATCAACTGCCGATGTCTATTGATCCAGGAAAGACCGCATCTTCCGTGACCGGCTCGGATGCTTGAGCTTGCGCAGTGCCTTCGCTTCGATCTGGCGGATACGTTCGCGCGTCACCGAGAACTGCTGTCCGACTTCTTCTAGCGTGTGATCGGTGTTCATGCCGATGCCGAAGCGCATGCGCAGCACGCGCTCTTCACGCGGGGTGAGCGATGCGAGGACGCGGGTGACGGTTTCCTTGAGGTTTGCCTGAATCGCCGCATCCACGGGGATAATGGCGTTCTTGTCCTCGATGAAATCGCCGAGGTGTGAATCTTCCTCGTCGCCGATCGGCGTTTCGAGCGAAATCGGCTCCTTGGCGATTTTCATCACCTTGCGCACTTTTTCGAGCGGCATGGACAGGCGTTCTGCCATTTCTTCCGGCGTTGGTTCGCGGCCCTGCTCGTGCAGGAACTGGCGGCTCGTTCGTACTAGCTTGTTGATCGTCTCGATCATGTGGACCGGGATACGGATCGTGCGCGCCTGGTCGGCAATCGAGCGGGTGATCGCCTGCCGGATCCACCACGTGGCATAAGTGCTGAATTTGTAGCCGCGGCGGTATTCGAACTTATCGACCGCCTTCATCAGGCCGATATTGCCTTCCTGGATCAAGTCGAGGAATTGCAGGCCGCGATTGGTGTATTTCTTGGCGATCGAGATCACGAGGCGCAGGTTCGCCTCGACCATTTCCTTCTTGGCAATACGTGCCTCACGCTCGCCCTTTTGCACCATGTTCACGATGCGGCGGAATTCGGTGAGGCTCATGCCGGTCTGGCTGGCGATATCGGCGATCTCGGCACGAATGCGCTCGACTGCGTCGGCCTCTTTCTCGGCGAAAGCGGCCCACTTTTTGTCCTTCTTCGCCTTTTCCTTCATCCAGCCTTCGTCAAGCTCATTGCCGACATAGGACTGCAGGAAGTCGATGCGCTTCACCTTGTGGCGTTCTGCGAGGCGCAGCATCTGGCCACCGAGCGCGGTAAGGCGGCGGTTGAAGGCGTAAAGATTGTCGACGAGATATTCGATCTTGGTCGCATGGAACTGCACGCTTTCGACTTCGGCGGTCAGCTCTTCGCGCAGGCTTTCATACTTGTTTTCCTTGGCCTTCGGGAAAGCTTCTCCAGCGCCGAGCACGTCGACGCGTTCGGCCTGCAGCTTTTCGAACTTCTTGAACAGGCTGGTGATGCGGGCAAAGCGTTCGATGGCGTCCGGCTTCAGCGCCGCTTCCATCTGAGCGAGGGACATGGTGTTGTCCTCGTCCTCGTCATCATCCTTCTTGGACGAGCCTTCGCCGTCCTCATCATCACCATCTTCATCTTCGCTGTCATCATCGTCATCGTCGCGGATGGTGGGACCGGCGGTTTCTTCCGAAATCTCGCCATCGTCGTCGTCTTCGGCGCCTTCCTCCATCTTGTCGACGGGAGGCTCCTTGGACAGCATGGCATCGAGATCGAGGATCTCGCGCAGCTGCATTTCTTCATTGTTGAGCGCTTCGGACCACATGATGATGGCGTGGAAGGTGATCGGGCTTTCGCACAGACCCATGATCATGGTGTCACGGCCAGCCTCGATACGCTTGGCAATGGCGATTTCGCCTTCGCGGCTGAGAAGTTCCACTTGTCCCATTTCGCGCAGATACATGCGCACAGGATCATCGGTGCGGCCTTCGCTCGCAGTCGATTTCTTCTTTTCAGGGACGTTCTTCTTGGCGGCGGCATCGGTTGATTCCGAACCGGTCGGAGCGATCTCCTCCGGACCATCGTCATCATCCTCGGCATCTTCCGCGCTTTCGACGATCTGCACACCCATATCGGACAGGGCCGTCTGGATGTCCTCGATCTGGTCGGCGCTCATCTGGTCGCTGGGTAGCGCTTCATTCAGCTCATCATAGGTGATGTAGCCCTTGCGCTTTGCCTTCGCGATCATCTTCTTGAGCGAAGACTCGTTCAAATCGATCAGCGGAGCGTCTTCGGTCTGCTTTTTCTTTTTCGCGGTGGAAGCCATATTCAGATCGTCAATCCGTTTCCTGTTCGCCTGCGGTGGAAACACTTTCACCCGGCGATAAATTTGCCTCTGCCTGCGCGGCAGCACGTTTCCTTGCCATGTGCCCCAGACGCGTTTCGATTTCCAGCTTTCGTTTGCGAAGCCGTTGCTGCTCCGCAAATGCCCCTTCGGGGTCTGTGTCGAACCGTTTGGTGGCTGCAGCAATAGCCGCATCGATTGCCGGTTTCTCAACCAGCAGCGAAACGGCTTCAGCCAGTTCCTCCCTCGCGACGCCTGGATCGGAACCTTCGCTGAGGAAGGAGAAACGGGCTTTATCCGGCGGCGGCGGCAGGACCTTTGAAGGTGATATGGGCAATTCGCGCCCAGCTTCAAGCGCTTGTGCGTTATCGAGAAGGAAATCCACAGTTTCGGCCAGACGCTTATCGCTCTTGCTGAGACTTAAAAGAGCGTCGGCGTGGCGATGGATCTCGCGCGGGTAGCGCAGGAAACCGTGCAGAACCGCTTGCGTCAGCTGGTCGCGAAAGGCGCCGCCGGCCGCGCGGCGCAACTGTCCGACAACTTCGGGAGATGCGCGCTCTATCTGCGGTCTGCCAAAGGCTGCGCCGCGCTGGAAGCCGCCGCGCTTGAACTCCTTGGGCGGGAAAGCGAAAGCGCCGTAGCGATCAAGCAGCTCTCGGCGATAGAGCGATTTGATGTCGGGATGCTCGATCGTATCAACGTGATCCATCAAACGCGCTTTGAGCCCCGCCTTGTCCTCCGGCGAATTGAGCGGCTGTGCGTCTTTCTCATGCTCCCAGATCAGATCGAGCAGCGATTTCGTATTGCCGAGCAATTGCTCCATCGCCTCTGCGCCCTGCTGCTTGATCAGATCGTCGGGATCGAGTCCGGCGGGCAATTGCACGATCTGCAGGGAGTAGCCGGGGCGAAGCAGGGGCAGGGTGCGGCTTGCAGCGCGCATCGCGGCACGTTTGCCCGCAGCATCGCCATCGAAGCACAGCACTGGCTTATCCGCCATGCGCCAGAGCAATTCGACCTGATGCTCGGTGAGGGCGGTGCCCATGGGCGCGACGGCATCTTCGAAGCCTGCCTGCGCGAGAGCAACCACGTCCATATAGCCCTCGACCGCAATCACGCGTTCGCTTTTGCGGCTAGCAGGCCCTGCACGGTGAAGATTGTAGAGATTGCGTCCCTTGTCGAAGAGCGGCGTGTCCGGGCTGTTTAGGTATTTCGCGACACCATCGCGGTCTTCGAGGATGCGTCCGCCAAAGGCGATGACGCGCGCGCGGGCATCCTGAATGGGGAGCATCACCCGGCCACGAAAGCGGGAATAGGGGATCTTGTCCTCGACCTCGATCAGCAGGCCCGCCTCGACCAGCATTGTCTCGTCAAACTGGCTGAGTGCTTTTTTGAGCGAGGTCTTGTCATCGGGTGCATAGCCGAAGCCGAAGTGCTCGATCATGCGCTGGGACAGGCCGCGCCGCTCCAGATATTGCCGCGCGCCAACACCTTCGTCGGATGCCAGCCGCGCGACAAACCAGTTCTGCGCTGCCTCCATGACGTCATGAAGGCTCGCCCGCTTCTCCGCGCGTTCGGCGGCGCGGGGATCGGGGGCGGGGACATCCATCCCCGCCTCTGCCGCTAGCTCCTTCACCGCATCTATGAATTGCAGGCCGCGCTGCTCGATCATCCAGTCGATGGCGCTGCCATGTGCCTGGCAGCCGAAGCAGTGGTAGAAGCCCTTTTGGTCGTTCACGTAAAAGCTGGGCGTCGCCTCATTGTGGAATGGGCAACACGCTTTCCACTCACGCCCCGCGCGCTGCAATTTAACATCGCGCTGGATGAGCGTGGAGAGGGTAATCCTGCTCTTGAGTTCATCCAGCCATTGCGGGGAAAGCGCCATGGCCCATCCTTGGGCGCATGGCGCGATTCCTTCAACCCACGGCGCAGGCGTTTGTCACGGTTTCATCCGCTGCCGGATAGGGGCCGGGGCCCTGTGCGGCGGTGTAATTGGCGAAGACTTCATACGCCTCGGACGGGCCGGCCGGGGGCAGGGTGCTTTGCCAGAAGAAGGTGATTGGCTCTGCCTGTTCCCACTGATCGCCGCCATCGCCTTCCTCTACGGTCCAGGCGATGCCGCCTTCATGACAGGAGACGACGATCGTGCCGATTTCGCCAAGAGCGGCCTGCGCCTCGGCAATGGAGTAACCCGCCACGCCGGTGAAGCCGTGGCTGGGCATGGTCATGCGGAAGGCTTCCATTGTCTCGACATCGCTGCTGTCATTGCCATCGCCGCTGCCTGTGGTGGGATCATTGTCCTCGCCCGGATAGACGATGTGGACATAGGTGAAAATCGTGCCTTCGGGCGCGGTGGCCGGATCGCACGGGTCCATGCCGAGCGGGCAGGCGACGTAGGAGGTGATATCTGCAAAGGCGGCCTCTGCATTCACCATGCGCGATTTCACTTCGGGGCCTTGGGGACCGACGATCTTCGCGCCAAGCTCCAGATCGGCGAAGTCCGTCACATCGCGCGACTGGGCGGCGACTTCCACATCCTCGTCTTCTGCGGCGAGTTCGGTCGTCTCATCGAGTTCAGGCTCATCACCGCAGGCGGCGAGGGCGAGTGTCAGGGCAGAGACGGCGGCAGGCAGAGCAAAACGGCGTTTCATTTGCATTTCCTCATGATCATCGCGCCTTTCGGGCGCTGGTATTGATCACGAAAACCCGCGGCTATGATCGCCGGTTCCCCTTAACCATCACTTTGATGGTTAATCCGCCAGTAGCTTTTCGGAAGCGCGAGCTTAGCTAAGCGATTCCTTCACCCAGCCGCTGGCTCGGCCCATGTCGAGCTCGGTGCCGTGGCGCTTTTTCAACTCGCCCATCACGCGGCCCATGTCCTTCATGCCCTCGGCGCCCAGCTCGGCCTTGATCTCTTCGATCTTGGCCTTGGTTTCCGCCTCGCTCATCTGCTGGGGCAGGAATTCCTCGATCACGGCGAGTTCCTGCTTTTCCTGCGCGGCGAGTTCGGTGCGGCCGCCGTCTTCATACATCTGGATGCTTTCGCGGCGCTGCTTGGCCATTTTCTGCAGCACGTCGATCACCATCGCATCGTCATCCGGCACATCCTTGCCGCGCATTTCGATATCGCGATCTTTGATCTTGGCCGAGATGAGGCGCAGCGCGGCGGTGCGTTCCTTGTCCTTGGCCTTCATGGCGGTGACGGTTTCGGTCTTGATCGTGTCGCGCAGCATCGTTTCGTTTCCCAATGCGAATCTGTGGATGTTTCGCGCTCCATGTAGGCTGCCTGCCAAATAAGCCAAGTGTTGCGCTTGACGGGAGGGGCACGGGCGCTTAGCCGCTGGGACTTAGCACACATTGCCGGTCCAACTGATTCACGGGAGCCACCATGGCCTTTCTCGCCTCTTCGCCTGCGCCTAAGGGAGCAACGGGTGTTCTGGTCCTTGCTGACGGCACGATTGTCTGGGGCAGGGGCTTCGGCGCGACCGGCTCTGCCGTGGGTGAAGTCTGCTTCAACACCGCGATGACGGGCTATCAGGAAGTGATGACCGATCCTTCCTATGCCGCGCAGATCGTGACCTTCACTTTCCCGCATATCGGCAATGTCGGTACGAATGACGAAGATATCGAAAGCGTCGTCGAAAGCGCGGTCGGCTGCATCGTGCGCGAGGATGTGACGGTGCAGAGCAATTTCCGCTCCGAAGCCGAATTCGTCGAATGGATGGCGAAGCTGAGCAAGATTGGCCTCGCAGGAGTCGATACCCGCGCGCTCACCCGCCGCATCCGCAATACAGGCGCGCCCAATGCGGTGATCGCGCATGATCCGAATGGCAATTTCGATCTCGACGCTTTGCTCCAGCGCGCGCAGGAATGGCCGGGTCTGGAAGGCATGGACCTTTCCGTGCGCGTTAGCCGCGAGAAGCAGGAGAATTGGGAAGGCGGTTACTGGACGCTGGGCAAGGGCTATGGCCGCGCCCCGCGTAAGGAGAAACCGCATGTTGTCGCGATCGACTATGGCTCGAAAGACAACATCTTCCGAAACCTTGTGAAGGCGGGCGCGCGGGTGACCGTTGTCCCGGCGAAAACCTCTCTCGAAGACATCATGGGGCTCGATCCCGATGGTGTGTTCCTCTCCAACGGCCCCGGCGATCCGGCGGCGACTGGGGAATATGCCGTTCCGGTGATCAAGGCGCTGCTGGACAAGGATGTGCCGCTGTTCGGCATCTGTCTTGGCCACCAGATGCTCGCGCTGGCGGTTGGCGCGAAGACCGCCAAGATGCACCAGGGCCACCGCGGCGCGAACCATCCGGTCCAGCGTGTGGGCGAGGGCTGGGGCGACAGCACCGGCCTCGTCGAGATTACCAGCATGAACCACGGCTTTGCAGTGGATGCGGATACCTTGCCCGAGGGCGTGGAGCAGACGCATGTGTCGCTGTTCGATGGCTCGAATTGCGGGATTTCGATTAGCGGCAAGAAGGCTTTCGGCGTGCAGTATCATCCCGAAGCGAGCCCCGGCCCCCATGACAGCTTCTACTTGTTCGAGAAGTTTGTGGGGATGTTGAGGTGATGTCCCTCTCAAGCTTTTTGCAAAATTCGTCACGCCGGACGACCTTTCTTTCAGAAGGGATAAAGCTTTGCGCGATAATTACGGTGGTCTGCGCGGCGCCTCTGCCATTTGTTGAGCTTTGGATCGCTATTTGGCTGCTGGTAATCTTGTCAGCGGTCGCATTGGGCACCTTTGGTGTATGGGCGTACAATGCTGTAAAAAACCAGCACCTGTTTCCTTCGGAAGAGCATCGCGAACAGATGGCTGCGGTGAGCTTGCTCGGTCGCAATCGCGATGATCAGCCCCCGTTACTTACTCCAGTCGAACTAACCGACTTGGGACAAAACCCGGAATCACCGACATCGTCGCAGGAGAGCGATGATGCATAAATACAATTATCTTCTGAATTATAATCCCAACCCAACTGCCTTTACGTTAAGCCAATTGCACGTTTTCATCACTCAGAATCGCAACATTTTCGAGTGGTACGTGCCATCGGCTGGGACATATCTATTCAAAAGTCCTCTCTCACTTGCAGCCTTAAATGACCAGTTTCATCAATTCTTCTCGAAAGATCCATATATGCTGACCTGGCTTGCGCCGGGACACACAGCTGGAAGTCTACCTCCTGCGATTTGGGATTGGTTGAATGGGACTGGAAACCCTTTGCTTCCGGATAGCTAATGCGCAAACTCACCAACACCTCGGTCTTCACTCTCACCTCAGCACTCGCCCTTACGGCGTGCAGCGAGAGCAGCCCGTCGCCCGAGCCCACAAGCTCGTCGACTGCCTCCTCCGAGGAATCCACCTTCTTCGCGGAAGAACCGGTGAATGTGGTTGAGGAATGCCTGCAGGGCTTCTCCGAAGGGCGAGAGGTCTGGGGAGACAACCCTGTTCGCTCCGAATTCTCCTACGATCTCGGCGGGCTGTCCGATGAACAGGTCGATGCGGTAATTGCCGATCTGCGCCAGCGGGACGGCAGCACCCAGTTGATTTTCAACGAGGGCAGCAGCGCGCCCGCCGCATCCGAAGAATTCCTTGCTTCCGAGCAGCGCTGGGACGCGGAATTCTTCCAGGCTGGTGCCATTCGCATCCTCCGCATGCGCAGCGCGGAAGCCCTGCCATTCGATGATGCCCTGCGTGCCGGCTGCGAGGGTGCTCCCGAAGGCGCGACCATCCGCCAGGTCACTTTCAGCCAGAGCGCAATCGAACAAACCGACGACGAAGACGACAACTCCACCGAGGGTGAGACCGAAGAATAATGCCCAAACGTACAGACATCTCCTCGATCCTCGTCATCGGCGCTGGCCCGATCATCATCGGCCAGGCGTGCGAGTTCGATTATTCGGGCACGCAGGCGATCAAGGCGCTGAAAGAAGACGGGTATCGCGTGATCCTCGTCAATTCCAACCCCGCCACGATCATGACTGATCCGGACATGGCCGATGCGACCTATATCGAGCCGATCACGCCCGAAATCGTCGCCAAGATCATCGCCAAGGAACGTCCCGATGCGCTGTTGCCCACCATGGGCGGGCAGACGGCGCTCAATTGCGCGCTGAAGCTGGAAGAGCATGGCGTGCTGGAGAAATACGGCGTCGAGATGATCGGGGCCAAGGCCGATGCCATCGACAAGGCCGAAAACCGCCAGCGTTTCCGCGCCGCGATGGATAAGATCGGCCTGGAGAGTGCGCGTAGCGGCGTGGCGCACACCATGGACGAGGCTTACGAGATTCTCGAGCGCACCGGTCTCCCTTCGATCATCCGCCCCAGCTTCACCATGGGCGGCACCGGCGGCGGCATCGCCTACAACAAGGGCGAGTTCGAGCGTATCGTGCGCAGCGGGCTTGACGCCAGCCCCACCACCGAGGTGCTGATCGAAGAAAGCCTGCTCGGCTGGAAGGAGTATGAGATGGAGGTCGTCCGCGACAAGGCGGACAATGCAATCATCATCTGCTCGATCGAGAATGTCGATCCGATGGGCGTCCACACGGGCGATTCCATCACCGTCGCGCCGGCGCTGACGCTGACCGACAAGGAATACCAGATCATGCGTACCGCCAGCATCAACGTGCTGCGGGAAATCGGTGTGGAAACAGGGGGTTCGAACGTACAGTTCGCAGTCAATCCGAAGGATGGCCGCCTGATCGTGATCGAGATGAACCCGCGCGTGTCGCGTTCATCCGCTCTCGCATCCAAGGCTACCGGCTTCCCCATCGCGCGCGTCGCGGCGAAGCTGGCTGTTGGCTATACACTGGACGAAATTACTAACGAGATTACCGGCGCAACGCCTGCCAGTTTCGAGCCGACGATCGACTATGTCGTCACCAAGATCCCGCGTTTTGCGTTCGAGAAGTTCAAGGGCACCGACAATCTCCTCACCACCGCGATGAAATCGGTGGGCGAGGTGATGGCGATTGGCCGCAACTTCAAAGAGAGCATGCAAAAGGCTCTGCGTGGCCTCGAAACCGATCTCGATGGCTTCAACCGCGTTCCCCGCCTCGAAGGCGTGAGCCGCGAAGTCGTAACCGCTGCGCTCTCGCAGCCGACGCCCGACCGCATTCTCAATATCGGCCAGGCCTTCCGCGAAGGCTTCACCGTCGATGAAGTTCACGCGATTACCCATTATGACAAGTGGTTCCTGCGCCATATTGAAGAGATCATCTACGAAGAGGCGATGATCGGGCAGAACGGCCTGCCGAACACGGCGGACGAGCT
Organism: Aurantiacibacter sediminis; assembly: GCF_016019885.1. GTDB lineage: Bacteria > Pseudomonadota > Alphaproteobacteria > Sphingomonadales > Sphingomonadaceae > Alteraurantiacibacter > Alteraurantiacibacter sediminis. The sequence goes on from NZ_JAEANY010000002.1 coordinate 544,902, forward strand.
GCGGCGCCTGAAAGCCATGGGTTTCTCCGACAAGCGCCTTGCGACCCTTGCGGTGCGCTCCGTCGGCGTTGCTGGCGGCATGGGTGAGACGCAGGCGAAACGCTCCGGCCTGCTCCATGATGCTCTGCGCGCGATGGCCGGTGCCACGAGCGAGGACGAAGTGCGCAAGCTGCGCCAGAAGCTCGGCGTCTTGCCGGTCTACAAGCGCATCGACAGCTGCGCGGCGGAGTTCGAAGCGATCACGCCTTACATGTACTCGACCTATGAAGCTCCCAGCTTCGGCGAACCGGAGAACGAGGCCGATCCCTCCGACCGGGAAAAGATCGTCATTCTTGGCGGCGGTCCGAACCGGATCGGGCAGGGCATCGAGTTCGATTATTGCTGCGTCCACGCCTGCTTCGCGCTGGCGGATGCTGGCTTTGAAACGATCATGGTCAACTGCAATCCGGAAACGGTTTCAACCGACTATGACACCTCGGACCGCCTCTATTTCGAGCCGCTAACCGCAGAAGATGTGCTCGAAATCCTGCGGGTCGAGCATTCCAAAGGCACGCTCAAAGGCGTGATCGTGCAGTTCGGTGGCCAGACGCCGCTCAAGCTGGCGGGTGCGTTGGAGGAAGCGGGCATCCCTATCCTCGGCACCAGCCCCGATGCGATCGACCTCGCCGAAGATCGCGAGCGGTTTGCCAAGCTCGTCAACAAGCTGAAACTGAAGCAGCCCGAAAACGGCATCGCCTATAGCCGGGATGAGGCAGCAGCACGGGCCGATTATATCGGTTACCCCGTGCTCCTGCGTCCATCCTACGTCCTCGGTGGGCGGGCGATGGAGATCGTCGACAGCGAGGCGCAGCTCGACAATTACATCGCCACGGCGGTGGAGGTGTCGGGAGACAGTCCTGTGCTCGTCGACCAGTATCTTCGCGACGCCATCGAATGCGATGTCGACGTGCTATGCGATGGTGAGCAAGTCGTCGTCGCTGGCGTCATGCAGCATATCGAAGAAGCGGGTGTCCACTCAGGCGACAGCGCCTGCTCGCTGCCGCCCTACAGTCTGCCCGATGATATCGTTGCCGAACTTGAACGGCAGGCCGAGGCGCTCGCTATTGCGCTGAAAGTGCGCGGCCTGATGAACGTGCAGTTCGCGGTGAAAGATGGCGAGGTCTACCTGATCGAGGTGAACCCGCGCGCCAGCCGCACCGTGCCTTTCGTCGCCAAGGCCACCGGTTCGCAAATCGCCAAGATCGCCGCGCGTGTCATGGCGGGGGAGAAGCTGGAAGACCTGCCCAAGATCAAGCGCGAGCTTGACTATGTGGCAGTGAAGGAAGCCGTTTTTCCGTTCAATCGCTTTCCCGGATCGGACCCGGTGCTGACACCGGAAATGAAATCGACCGGCGAAGTGATGGGCATCGATAAGGATTTCGCGACCGCCTACACAAAGGCTCAGATCGCCGAAGGATCGAATTTGCCGGAAAGCGGCACGCTGTTCGTCTCGGTCAAGAACAGCGACAAGGCGCATATCGTGGAGCCTGTCAGGCAGTTGATCGACAAGGGCTTCCGCGTCGTCGCCACCGGGGGCACGCAGAGCTATCTTGTCGAGCAGGGACTGTCGGTCGAACGCGTTAACAAAGTGGCCGAAGGGCGCCCGCATATCGTCGACAAGATTTCCGACGGTGAAATCGCGCTTGTCTTCAACACCACGGAGGGTTGGCAGAGCCACAAGGACAGCCAATCCATCCGCGCGTCGGCCCTGGAAATGAAGGTTCCTTACTACACCACGGCGGCGGCTTCGGCTGCGGCGGCGAATGCGATCGTGTCGGTAAACGCGGCTGATCTTGCAGTTCGCAGCCTGCAGGACTATTATGGCGCCGAATAGAGATAGATTTTCCCATCATAACCGGCTGCATCCAACCGCCTGACGGGCGGGGCAGGGTCGTTTTGACGGGTGACACAGACAAGACAGGATTTTGAGATGCAAAAAGTGCCGATGCTGGCCGAAGGCTATGAAAAGCTGACCGCTGATCTGAAGGCATTGCGGGCAGAGCGCCCCAAGATCGTCGACGCGATCGAGGAAGCGCGTGCGCATGGCGACCTTTCGGAAAATGCCGAATACCACGCCGCAAAGGAGCGCCAGGGCCAAGTCGAAGCGCAGATTGCCGATCTCGAAGACAAGACCAGCCGGGCGCAGATCATCGATCCGAAGACGCTTTCGGGCGACCGTGTCGTGTTCGGCGCGACCGTTACGGTGCTCGATGAGGACGACAAGCCGCTGAAGTACCAGATCGTCGGCCAAGCGGAGAGCGACGCCAAACAGGGTCGTATCTCCTACGAAAGCCCGCTGGCGCGCGCACTGATCGGCAAAAGCCTTGGCGACGAGGTCGAAGTGACCGTGCCGAGCGGTGACAAGTTTTACCTGATCGAGAAGATCGAGTTTATCTGAGAGAGTAGTGAGTGGGCAGTAGGCAGTAGGGGGTGAGCGGAGAAATCCGATCTTACCGTGACCTACTGGTCTGGCAGCCGGGGGATGGATCTCGCTACGGCTGCCTACGAACTCTCGAAAACGTGGCCTCGTGAAGAGGCCTACTGGCTGACATCGCAGGTCTGCAGAGCGGCGTCTTCAGCTCCAGCCAATATAGCCGAAGGTTACGGGCGACAGTCGCCTGCAAGCTATTCGCATCTCCTGAAGATTGCGCGGGGCTCTCTTAAAGAGCTAAAGACTCATCTGCTTTTGGCAGAGCGCGTTGGCGTATCGGGCCCCGGCACCACCGATGATATTTTGGAAATGGCGGACGAAATCGGACGTATGCTCGGGGGTCTGATCCGATCAGATCAGTTGACGCAAAACGCTAGCCAGTAATCCTACTGCCTACTGCCTACTGCCTACTGCCTACTGCTTAAAGCCTTACGTGAGATCCGGCTCAAACAGCTTGTGCAGGTGCACGATTACATACTTCATCTCGGCATCGTCGACGGTGCGCTGCGCCCAACCGCGCCATGCGGTTTCGGCTTCATCGTAGCTTCCGAAAAAGCCGACGACATGGATATCTTTCAAATCCTGGAATTCGGCGCCGCGCGGATCGGTGACGCGGCCACCCATGACCATGTGGAGGAGCTGGTTTTCGTGATTTTCCGACATCGTCGATATTCCTGCTGTTGAAATGAATTGCGCGCCCTATCGGCAATGCCGACAGGACGCGCAAGAGTGTTTAGCTGATTTGCTGAGAGATCAGCGGCGGCCAAGCGCGCGTGCCATCGCTTTGCCGGTTTCGCGGCGAGCGATGCGCGCAGCATCCGTCGCATCGCCAGCTTTGTGCGATGCCCTGCGACCGACCGAGCGAGCAGTGTCGCCGGCGCTATCGATAGCGTCTTCCGCGCGCCGCTTACCTTCGCGGCCGAGCAGTTGCGCGTCTTCCATCAGCTGGTTGGCGAAGCCGCTGGCAAGCTCTGCGCCCATGGTCGCTAGCCCAACTGCTTTTGCGCCGCCACGTGCTGCCGCGCGGCGTGGGCCGCGGAACATGCTCGCAATCAAGACGCCTACAGCAACTCCGCCAGCAGCGGCTGCGATCGGGTGCTTCTTGACGAAGCTGGTAAAGGCATCAGCCGCATCGGTTGCGCTTTCAGTTGCCTTTTCAGTCAAGCTCTGGCCGTGGCGCTCTTCTTCGCGTGCATGTGCAGCGGCGATGCGGGCTTTGATCTCTTCTCTTTTCGTTTCGGTTTTCGTATCGCTCATACCGTTTCTCCAATATCCAGTTTTTCTGCAAAGGCGGATGCATGCTCATCCAATGCATCTGCCAGTTCTTCCCCCCGCGTTTTTGAGCTGCCCGGTGCGAGTTCTTCCAGATTGAGCTTTTTGAATAGTTCTCCGAAAAATTCAGACAGAGGCTCGCGGAAAATCCATGCGATCAGTAGGACAATACCAAGGCCAGCCACGCTGCCGACGCGGCCCGGATTGTCTTTTACGAAATCCCGACTTTCATCGAGCGCGCCCTCGGCACCTTCCTTCATGCGATCGGCAAAGCGGGAGGCGAGGCCTTTTTGCTCAACGTCACCTTTGATGTACTCAACATCTCGTTTGACGAGATGCTTGGCGAGGTCGCGCAAGGCGAGATCTTCCTCAAGCTGTCGCTTAAGATCAGCCATTAATCTTCTCCTCGCTGGGCGAGCTCATGGCCGTCGATGCTTCGCCCCAAGCATTGCCAGCCTTGCGAGCGAGCAAATATGCGACAAGCAGCCAAGCCAGCACGACGATGGCCGTGGCGCCCCACGCAGTCACGAGAGGTGTCAGCGCAATTATCAGCCCGACGGTCAGACCGATGGTGGCGAGCACCGCAAAAAACGCTGCGACAATTCCGAAGGCAATGGTCTTTTTGACCCGATTGCCAACGAAACTCGCACGCGTTTTCTGATATGATAATTCCGCATCCACATAGGTGCGGGCGTCGTCTATAAGTGCCTCGACATCATCGAATAGAGAGCCGCGTGCCGCAGCTACATCATCAGATGCGGCTGCGGGCGACGTTTCGTCCCCAGTGAGTTCCGACGCGAGCTTTGTGTCCTGCGCCGGGGGCGGGACTGTCAGGTCCTCGTCCCGTACTTGCACCGCGAATTAACGGAACAGGCGGGCGAAGAAGAAGCCGACGACTGCGGCGAGGCCGACAGCTGCGACGGGGCTCTTGCGGATCGACGCGCGGGTCTCATCGGCAAGCTCGTCCAAGCTCTTCTCGTCGAGCTTCTGTGCGTTTTCCTGCAACGCGCGCGAGGTGTTACGGGCGTAATCACCATATTTCGCGCCGAGCTTCTCATCGATTGCGCCGGCATTTTCGTCGATTACGCGCGACAGACCCGACAGGCCTTCGCTAACCTTGTGCTTGCCCTCGACGGCCAGCTCACCGGCCTTGGTCTTCGCATCGGTCGCCCAGTCTTCACCACGCACGCGTGCCTGCTCACGATATTCGCCAGCGCGCAGCTTGGCTTCATCGGTAAGTGCCTTACCGCCAGCCTTCGCTTCTTCGATGGCGGCGTTGAAGCGCGTCTTGGCCTCTGATGTTTTTACCGACTCATTACTTGCCGGTGCGCCGGCGATCTCGGTGGCGTTTTCGGTTGCGGCAACAGTTGCCTTCTTCGGCTGTGTTTTCGGTTTCGTGGTTTTCTTGGCTGGCATAATTTTCCCTTTCCATTGCTGAAGGGGCGTCCCTCATGGTGTGTTATGGGTGTAAATCACCCGCGTTCAAGAGACCAACGCATGTTGCAGTGCAAGGTTCCGAGATATAGGAGGCGGCGAAACACATTTTCAGGAGCCAATTGCATGACTGCCATTATCGACATTCACGGGCGCGAAATCCTCGATTCACGCGGTAATCCGACGGTCGAAGTCGATATCCTCCTGGAAGATGGCAGCATGGGCCGCGCGGCTGTTCCCTCGGGTGCATCGACCGGCGCGCATGAGGCTGTGGAACTGCGCGATGGCGATAAGGATCGTTACCTCGGCAAGGGTGTGACCAAGGCGGTTGCGTCGGTGAATGGCCCGCTGGCGGATCTGCTGCTCGGTCTCGACGTGGAAGACCAGCGCGATATCGATATGGCGATGCTCGCGCTCGACGGCACGGCTAACAAGGGCAAGCTTGGCGCGAACGCCATCCTCGGCGTCAGCATGGCGGCGGCGAAAGCTGCGGCGGCTGCGCGCGGGATGCCGCTCTGGGCCTATATCGGCGGCGTTTCGGCGCATGTCCTGCCGGTTCCGATGATGAACATCGTCAATGGCGGTGAGCATGCGGACAATCCCATTGACGTGCAGGAATTCATGGTGATGCCAGTTGGCGCATCTTCGCTGGCAGAGGCAGTGCGCTGGGGCAGCGAGATCTTCCACACGCTGAAGAAGGGGCTCTCCGAAAAGGGCCTCGCCACTTCCGTAGGCGATGAAGGCGGCTTTGCGCCGAACCTCGCAGGCACGCGCGATGCGCTCGACTTCATCATGGCCTCGGTTGAAAAGGCCGGTTTCAAGCCGGGCGACGATGTAGTGCTCGCGCTGGATTGCGCAGCGACCGAATTTTTCCGCGATGGGAAATATGAAATCTCTGGCGAAGGTCTCTCACTCTCGCCGACCGAAATGGCCGAATACCTTGCCAAGCTGTGCGACGATTACCCGATCCTCTCGATCGAGGACGGCATGGGTGAAGATGACTTCGAAGGCTGGAAAGCCATCACCGACATGGTCGGCGACAAGGTACAACTGGTGGGCGATGATCTCTTCGTCACCAATCCCGATCGCCTGCGCATGGGCATCGACAAGGGCCTTGCCAATTCGCTGCTGGTGAAGGTCAACCAAATCGGCACTCTGACGGAAACGCTGGAGGCGGTCGATATCGCTCACCGTGCTGGTTACACCAGCGTAATGAGCCACCGTTCGGGCGAGACCGAGGATGCGACGATTGCGGACCTCGCGGTTGCAACGAATTGCGGCCAGATCAAAACCGGTTCGCTCGCGCGGTCGGACCGGCTGGCGAAATACAATCAGCTGATCCGGATCGAGGAAGAGCTGGGCGATAGCGCGCATTACGCGGGCCGCGCTTGCTTTGGCAGACTGGCCGGCGTCTGATCGGGGGCTTCAGGGTCTCAACCGGACCCTTGCTGTCCCCTTCAGGGCCGTTGCCGTCCCTCCAAGTCCTTGGCGAATTCCAAGAGCGTCGCACTTCGGTGTGACGCGATGTGCTAGGATCAATCAAACTGATCGCGCAGCTCGAGCAGCCGGACAGCGGCCATGGCCGCTTCACCGCCCTTGTTTTTCTGCGCGGGATCGGCGCGGACAATTGCCTGCTCTTCATTCTCGGTGGTGAGAATGCCATTGCCGATCGCGATGCCGTCCATCGTCAGCGCCATGATCGCGCGCGCGCTTTCCCCGGCGACGATTTCGAAGTGGTAGGTTTCCCCGCGGATGACCACACCAATGGCGACGAAGCCGTCATAGCGCCCGCTTTCCGCGGCCATGGCGATGGCTCCCGGCACTTCGAGCGCCCCGGGCACCGTGATGAGTTCGGCGGAATGGCCTGCCGCTTCGAGAGCACCTTTCGCGCCTTCGATCAGCATGTCATTGAGGTGACTGTAAAAACGCGCTTCGACGATGAGAAAATGGGCCATGGGTGATTACTCCGGAATGGGGTGGTGGCCGACAATGTTGAGGCCATAGCCCTCGATCGCGACGACATTGGGTTGGGAATTGGTGAGCAGGATCATGTCGTGTACGCCAAGGTCGGCAAGGATCTGCGAGCCGATGCCGACATTGCGCAGCTCGTCTTCCGAGGTCCAATTGGTGCTTGAACCCACGCGGCCGGTGAGGATCACGATCACGCCAGATCCATGTTCGCCGACCGCCTGCATGGCGCGTTGCAAAGTGCGTTTCCGTGGTCCGGGCTCACCCAGCACGTCGTCGAAAACCGAGATCGGATGGACGCGGGCGAGGGTAGGCTCGTCCGGCGCTACGTGGCCTTTCTGGAGAACATAGGCCTCATTATTGGATACGGTGTTGCGATAGGTAATCATTCGCCACTGCCCGCCATAGTCGCTTTCGAACGCGCGTTCATCGCCGCGCTCGACAAGGTGATCATTACGCATGCGATAGGCGATCAAATCGCGGATGGTCCCGATCTTGAGGCCATGTTTGCGGGCGAATGTGATCAGGTCGTCAAGACGCGCCATCGAGCCGTCTTCATTCATGATCTCGCAGATTACGCCGGAAGGATTGAGGCCAGCGAGGCGCGAGATATCGACCGCCGCTTCGGTATGGCCTGCGCGCACGAGCACGCCGCCATCGCGCGCGGTGAGCGGGAAAACATGACCCGGCGTCACGATATCGTCAGGCCCCTTGGTGCTGTCGATCGCGACTGAAACTGTGCGTGCGCGGTCCGCGGCGGAAATGCCGGTTGTTACGCCTTCCTTCGCCTCGATCGAAATGGTGAAAGCCGTCTGCATGCTCTCGCGATTATTCCGGCTCATCGGCTCAAGGCCGAGCGCATCGACACGAGCACGGTCGAGCGACAGGCAGATCAATCCGCGACCATGCGTCGCCATAAAGTTGATCGCGGCCGGGGTGGCCATTTGCGCAGGGATAATCAGGTCGCCTTCATTCTCGCGATCTTCATCGTCGACAAGGATGTACATGCGGCCATTGCGCGCTTCGTCGATGATTTCTTCGATCCCGACGAGCACGGGAGTGTCATCATTTTCTTCGAGAAACCGGTCTAGCTTGCCGAGAGTGTCGCTTGTAGGGTTCCACCCAACTTCGGCGCAATCGCGCAGAGTATTGGCGTGAAGTCCAGCAGCCCGGGCAAGGCCCGCGCGGGTCATTTTGCCACCGGCAATAATCTGGCGGACTTTTTCGATTGTTTGGTCGCTCATGCGGCGCCCCTATCACATTAAAATGTGATTGCAAGCACCGCGCATCACATTTGGCTTTGGAATTGATCCTTGCGCCAAGCGAAAACCCCCGCCACTAAGCGGGCATGGATGCTATAGAAAAGAGCGAAATGGCGTTGACCGATTCATTTCGCGAGGCGATGCGGCATGTCGCGGCCACAGTATACGCGGTCACCACGATCCATGACGGCCAACCCTATGGCATTCTCGCAACAGCGGTCAGTTCGCTCAGTTTTGCGCCGCCATCGCTGCTCGCCTGCATCAATCGCGGCGCTTCTCTGCATGAGCCGATCACCCACGCGCAGCGCTTTTGCGTCAATGTGCTGGGACTTTCCAATCGCGATGTGGCGGAGCATTTCATGATCCCCGAAGCAGACCGATTTTCGGTAGGCGATTGGCAGGAGCAGCATGGCGTCCCGGTGCTCACAAGCGCGCAATCGAGCCTGATTTGCACGGTCGCGGATCGTCATGTTTTCGGGACTCACACGATCTTCGTCGGAGAATTGATTGCGGCGAGCCACCGCGAGGATGCGACGCCGCTGACTTATTTCGATCGCCATTACATCGATATCAGCGAAGCGCCGGAAAAGGCTCGCAAGATCTAGGCAGGATCAATCCCGGCTGAAGTTGCGATCGCGCAGGGCAAGCAAATGTCCCGGCCAGCTCGGTCCGCGGCGATTGGGCAGGTACATGACGATCTCCCGCTCGATCAGATCCGCCCTCGCGCCTGCAGAGGGGTAAATCCAGCTGCCCATGATACCGCCGCTCAATCGGCCTCCTATGCCGGTGCGCCAAAGAACAGGGGAGATTGCAGGATCATAGCCGGCATTTGACAGGAGATGGACCGAAAGCCTGTCTGCTTCCACCTCTGCCTCCCGATTGGCCTGCTGGTTGCGGCCAAATTCTCCCAGCGCGCCGACGGAAATTCCGGCTTCTTCTTTTCTTCGCCGATGTTCGAGGACCGTGTGCGCGAGCTCGTGTGCGAAGACCGCCGCCATTTCGTCATCGCTCATTTGCAGAGCTAGGTCGTAACGGACCTGGATGACCCGCCCATCGCTGCGTGCCCGGGGCCCATCGCCCAATCGGATTTCCACCAAGCTCCGGCATCCGGCTACCGGCTGCACAATCATATCTTCGCTCGCCCCGCCACGGACGATGCGAAGGTTGAGCGGGGACGAGGGATCTTGGCGGGCCAGTAAATCGAAGCCGGCCTCGCGCAAATTGCCTATCTCAGGCGGAGGCAAATCCGCGATGCGAGTGCCGTTAATCGTCATGATAGCATCGTTCGTTTGGAGGCCAGCCTCTGCCGCGGGAGAATTCGGCAAAATGCCGGCAATCGCCAGCGGCCCATTCGCGAAGCGGGTGCCAACCTCAGCGCCATCGGAATATTGATCCGCGCTGTGCAGGATCATCCCCGTAATTGGCATTTGCGCCCGGCAAAGCCGCGCATTTGCCGTCATGATGCGGTCCGCAATCCTGGCGAGGCGCAAATCCTGTGCTTGCAGCATCTCCCAATCGGACTGTTCTTGGGCCTGAAGCGATGCGGGCGCTGCGACCGCAAGCAAAGCCGTTATGGCGAAAGCGAAGAGATACCGGGTCATCGTTTCGACATGCACCAGAGAGTCGGCGCAGTCGAGCCTCTGCTTTTCGCGATGAACTACGCAAAGATACCGGCGATTAAACGGAAGACCCTTCACGCCTTCCTGCCACTTCCCCTCAATGAAGGACACCCTCATGACGGGCACCGACATTCAGGCAGATTTCGACCCCTTAAGCGGTAAAATCATCAAGACGATCCGAATAGCGATGCAAATTGGCCTATTGCTGGCTGTGCTCGGCACGATCCTCGAAGCATTCGTCGCGCCGCAGCAGCGTTTCCTTTTGATGGGAATGACACTTGCCTGCCTGACCGTCAGCATCGTGAGCGGCATATTGCTGGCTCGCTTTCGCAAGGCTGAGACGCGGGAAAAGTCGCGCATGCTTCAGCAGCAGCTTGAGGCACAAGAGCAGATCGAGGAGCTCTTCGGCCTTACCGACACGCTGCAAAGCGCAGACGGCAATGAGGATGCCGCGCAAGTGTTGGCCGCGAGCGGTCGACGCCTCCTGCCCGGATGCGGCGGCGCACTCTATGTGTTCAACAATTCGCGCGACCGGCTCGATCTGGTTAACGAGTGGGATATGCCGGACGGTTACAGTCCGGTCGCATCGCTCACACCGTCAAATTGCTGGGCGCTCAAGCGCGGCAAGGACCATCTGAACGAAGTGCACGAGGATTGCCTGCAATGCTCCCACTATGTCGGTGAAGTCGCGAGCATCGAAGTGCCGATGATCGCGCGCGGCAAAGTCTACGGCCTCCTGATCCTGGCCGATCGCGGCGGGGATGGTGCGAATGTCGATAGGGCGCGGCGCGTCGCTCGCGCTCTGGCGGACTCGACCTCACTGGCGCTGTCGAACATTTCCTTGCGCGAGCAATTGCGCACGCAGACTCTGCGCGATCCCATGACCGGGCTCTACAATCGTCGTTATATGGAGGACGCACTTGAGCGCTTTATCGCGACGGCGCGGAGGAAGGATCAGTCGACGGCCGCTCTGATGATCGACCTCGATAATTTCAAGAAATTGAACGACGAGCACGGCCACGCAAAAGGCGATGCAGTGCTGAAGGAAGTCGCAGCACAGCTGGTTGCAGCCGTACGCCCTTCCGACATTGTCTGCCGGTATGGGGGTGAGGAATTGCTGGTCCTCCTGCCGGATTGCAATTTGCAAGAAGCTGCCGAACGGGCTGAACAAATGCGCAGCCGTGTAGCGTCGCTTTCGCAAACGATGGACTGCCCGGTCTCCGCATCTTTCGGTGTGTCCGCCATGCCCGAGTGCTCGCACTCAGCTTCCGAATTGCTGTCGAGCGCGGACGCTGCGCTTTACGTTGCCAAGGATGCTGGAAAAGACCAGGTGCGGATTGCGCCGAAGGCGGTGACGACAGAACGCACGCCGAAGCTGGTGGCATCATCTTGATATCGCGTGGGAGGGGATGGTGGACGCACTAGGGCTCGAACCTAGGACCCGCTGATTAAGAGTCAGCTGCTCTACCAACTGAGCTATGCGTCCATTCCTGCCTGGTTTCTCAAGCGAATGATCTCAGCGAGTGACAACAGGTCGAATCGCTGGGAGGCGCTCATATAGCTAGTTTTTCCCGGCTGAAAAGAGGTAGTTTGAACGCAGCGGCCTTTCAGGTCTTGATAGACCGCCGGTTCCAACGCTCGACCATCATCAAACCGCCGACGCAGAGCATGTTCGTCATCATGGATGAGCCGCCATGGCTCATGAAGGGCAGTGGGATGCCCACGACAGGTGCAAGGCCCATCACCATCATCAAGTTTACGGCCACGTAGAAGAAGATCGTCGCTGTCAGACCTCCCGCGAGCAGACGAGAGAAGCGATCCTGCGCGTCGCGTGCGACGATCAAGCCCCAACGCAGGATAATGCCGAATATGACGAGCACGAACAGGCCGCCGATCAGGCCCCACTCTTCTGCCATTGTCGCAAAGACGAAATCGGTATGCGGCTCGGGCAAGTAGTCCAGCTGGCTTTGGGATCCTTCGCCAAACCCTTTGCCGGAAATGCCGCCCGAACCGATGGCGATTTGCGATTGGATAATGTGGTAGCCGCTGCCTTGCGGATCGCTCGCCGGATCGAGGAAAGTCAGCACGCGCTGCTGCTGATAGGGTTTGAGGCCGAAAGTATAGGCGAGTGGGATCGCGAAGATAGCCGCCACACCGCCGCCGATGAACCATTTCTGCGGAATACCAGCAAGAAACATCACTACCACGCCGCCAAAGGCGATGGCGAGCGAGGTACCTAGATCGGGCTGGAGCAGAACAAGCGCCATCGGCAGTGCGATGAGTCCCAAAGGAACGGCAATCGCGCGCCACGTTCCGATCATCGCCGCAGGGAGTGAATGGTAATAGGCAGCAAGCAAGAGCACGATGCCTGGTTTCATCACTTCGGATGGCTGCAATCGCATGAAGCCAAGCTCGAGCCAGCGCTGACTGCCGCCGCCAAGCTGACCCATCGCTTCCACCGCGACGAGGAGGACGAGGACGGCGATGTAGGCCGGGATCGCGACATAGCTCGCCCATTCACGCGGGAAGTAGGAAATCGTCAAGGCCACTACGAGAAACACGCCGAAACGGATCAGGTGCGATGACGCATACGGATCCATCGATCCTCCGGCCGCGGAATGCAGCACCGCCGCGCCGAATGCGACAAGCATGATGAGAGGTATCACGACCCGCCAGGGGAATTCGGCGAGCGGCGTTGGAAGGGTGACCGAGCCCCTCACGTTATTGTCTCATCCGAACGTGGATTGGCTTCTTCACGCGGCACGAAAGCATCCGTCGCCGGCGCTTCCGGCTCTGCTGCTGCGGCGCGCGCTTCTGCATCGACTTGCCGCGCAAGAGTGACCGGCGGCGGGGCAGGGGGCAAATCTACGCCTTGGGAGGCAGCATATTGCGCATATTGCCGATCGAGCCGTTCCTGCGCCGTGCCGCCCCATTGCTCTTCCAGCGCGTGCAGCGCCTCGAGCCCCTGATTGGGATCAAACATGAAAGTCATTACATCCCGCGCGACAGGATAGGCCGCGCCTGAGCCTCCGCCATGCTCGATGACGACCGCGCCCGCATAGCGAGGATTATCGAAGGGTGCGAAGAAGATAAAAAGGCCGTGATCCCGGAAACGCCATGGACCAGAACGACCGTCCGAGAAATTGAGGCCAACCACCTGAGCGGTTCCCGTCTTTCCCGCCATAAGCACTTCTTCCATCGGCAGTCGCGCGCGTCCTGCGGTGCCTGGCCCGTTCACAACATCGCTCATCGCCTGACGGATGTAAGCCTTGTACTCGGCGCTTACCCCCATGTCCTCAAATTGCGGCACGGTGGAATTGAGAGCCAGGCGCGGCGTCACTTTTTCCGAAGTCGCAAGACGCGCAGCCATGACCGCAAGTTGCAGTGGAGAAGCGAGCATGTAACCTTGGCCAATGGTGGCGTTTACGGTGTCGAATGCCTGCCATTCACGGCCGTATTTCTCCATCTTCCATTCGGGATTTGGCACGGTGCCGTAGAATTGGTTGGCAACCGGCAGCTCGAATTGCTGCTGCATGCCGTAATCCATGCAGGCATTGGCGATGGGCCACATGCCGGTGCGCTGCGCCATCGCATAGAAATAAACGTCGCAGCTTTGATAGATAGCCTTGGCAAGATCTGTGCTGCCATGACCGCTGCGGTTCCAGCATCGGAAAACGCGATTGCCGACGCGCAGCCCGCCGCCGCAGAAGACGGTCTCATCGGGATCGATACCTTCGCCGAGCAGTGCCATGCCCACGGTCGGCTTCACCGTCGAGCCCGGCGGATAGAGCCCCTGAAGAACCTTGTTGCGCAAAGGAACGCGATCGTTTTCCCTGAGCATCGAATATTCCAGCCTGCCGATACCGTCAGAGAAACTGTTCGGATCGAAGCTCGGCATACTCGCCATGCAGAGCAGGTCGCCGGTCAGGCAATCCATGACGACTACCGAACCGGATTCCAGCCCGAGCCGCCGTGCAGCGTAATCCTGCAGAGGCCCATCGATGGTCAGGCGAACAGGATCACCCTGAACATCATCGCGTGTTTCCAGATCGCGTACGATCCGACCCGAAGCTGTCACTTCTACCCGGCGAGCGCCGGGCACTCCGCGCAAATCCATCTCAAATTGCTGCTCAACTCCATCCTTTCCGATCTTGAAGCCAGGCGTCATGAGAAGCGGCTGCGGCTCTTCCTCATATTCCTCACGGCTTGGAGCACCCACATAGCCGAGGAGGTGACCCACGGCTGGACCGGTCGGGTAATAACGCGAATATCCGCGCTGGGGTACCACGCCGGGAAGCTCTGGTAGGCGCACGCTGACAGCGGCGAAATCTTCGAAGCCGAGATTGTTGGCGACCGGGACGGCTGCAAAGCCCCGGCTCTCTTCAAGCCTGAAGCGAAGATCTTCGCGTTCCGCTGGAGTGAAGTTCAGCAATTCGCTGAGCAGGTTTACCGTCTGATCGGGGTCGTTGACCCGCTCCGGAATGATATCGACGCGGAAATCGGCCCGGTTGGACGCGAGTGGCGAGCCGTTACGATCGAGGATCCAGCCTCGGCGCGGGGGAATGAGTGAGAGGTTTACGCGGTTGCTCTCCGCTTCCATCTCGTATTTCTCATTCTCGGCTACGGCGATATAGCCCATGCGCGCTGCGAGCAGGCAGCCAATACCGCCTTGTATGGCTCCGATGAGAAAACTCCGGCGGGCGAAACGTTCCTTGAGAGTATTGGAAGTGATCTTGCGGTCCATCAGCTCACCCAATGCGCCGCACGCGCGTCAGACGGACGCGGTCAAGAAGAGACACGATTTGCGCAACCACGGGGAACAGCATGATGGTGATCAATATCTGTGGCAAGATGAGGGAAAGCTGAATCCAGTTCAGCGACACGCCCGAGAAAATGGCGGAGAAAAAAAGATAAAGCGTGCTGAAGACTGCGGCCACGCCCCAGTCCTGCCAGAAACCGCGCCATGGAAAGCGGACTTCGATCAGGTCGAGTGCAATCATGGTGAGGGAGAATAGCAGGATCCCCGATCCCAGCGGCTGGCCGGAATAGAGGTCATGAAAAAATCCCAGCGGCAGGCCCGCCCACATGGGCAGCAGACCCGGTCTCAAAACGCGCCAGGCCAGCAGGAAGAGATAACCGAGCGGCGGAACCATCGGCGCAGAGGCAATAATGGGCAGAAGCGGCGTCAGTGATGCAAGCAATATCGTCAGCCAAGGCAATCCATATGCAAGGACCGGGGAATGCGCCCGGTTGATTTTGCTGCCGAACTGATCGCGCCGCGCGTTCGGATTAAGCCGCTCCATTATTCTTCTTCGCTCTGCATGCTGGTAAACGGAGCATCGGCAGCCACGATGGCTTCAGGTTCGAAGATTGGTTCGACGATAACGAAATCGGTGGCGGCCGGGTTGCTGAGCAATTGGCCGATTGCGCCATCATCGGTGATTTCAGACACCATCGCGACGGCCACGCCGGGACGGAACAGCCCGCCAGCGCCGGAGGTGACGAAAATGTCGCCTTCCTCTAGCGGATTAATACCAAGATTGATCAGGCGAATGCGCAGCGAACCGTCTGCGCGCCCTTCCGCGAAAGCAACCACATCGTCGGTTGCGCGCCTGACGGGTACGATGCTTTCGACGTCGGTCAGCAAAAGGACCCGCGATGTGGAATTGCCCGCTTCAAGGATGCGACCGACAAGACCCATGGGAGAGCTGACCGGCATTCCGACCTGCACACCGTCGTCCTGACCGGCGCCCAAATATCCGAATCTGCGCGTACTGGTGGAGCTCGATCCGATCAGCCTTCCGGTGGCGACCGGGGTGATCTCGCCCTCGGCCAGATCGAGCAGGGCTTTCAGCCGAGCGTTCTCTTGCTCGAGTGCGCGCATTTCGGCGAGCCGGACGCGGGCAATTTCATTCTCGCGCTGTAGTTCTGCATTGCGTGATCCAGCGTCGTAATAGCCTGCGATTGCTTCGAAAAAGCTGCGTGATCCGACGCGCCCCGTCGCACCGGCTTCCCCCACCGGCGAGGCGGCATCGGTGGCCATGGAGCGAAGGCCATAAAAGGCTTCGGGCCGCCACAGAGAAATGATCAACAACAGCGCGCCGATCAGCGCCCCGGCGCTTGCAAAAACATAGCCAGCGAAGCGGCCAAGCTGCGCCTTCTTGTTAGAGCCAGATGTCTGCGCCGACGGCGGTGCCATCGCGGCCCGCTCCCCTTGTTGAATTGCTTTTTAAGCGGTCATGAGGACGCCGCGATAGATCGGGTCCTCCATTGCCCGGCCTGTGCCCAGGGCCACGCATGTCAACGGATCTTCCGCAATGCTGACCGGCAGTCCGGTTTCTTCCTTGATATGATCGTCCAGACCCCGGATCAGCGCGCCGCCGCCAGTGAGAACGATGCCCTGATCGACGATGTCAGCAGCAAGTTCAGGCGCCGTGTTTTCAAGGGCAATGCGAACACCTTCAACGATAGCGCCAATAGGTTCGGACAATGCCTCCGCCACGTGCGCCTGGTTGATATTGATCTCCTTGGGTACGCCATTCACGAGGTCGCGTCCCTTGATCACGATGGTTTCACCTACGCCGTCATCCGGCACGGTGGCAACGCCGTAATCCTTCTTGATCCGCTCCGCCGTGGCATCACCGATCAGGAGGTTGTGGTGTCGACGGACATAAGAGACGATCGCCTCGTCCATCTTGTCACCGCCGGTACGAACCGACGTGGTGTATGCGAGGCCGCGCAGCGACAGGACGGCGACTTCGGTCGTACCACCGCCAATGTCGACGACCATGGAGCCGACGGGCTCGGTAACGGGCATATCCGCACCGATTGCCGCAGCCATCGGCTCGAGAATCAGGAACACTTCGGATGCGCCGGCATTGCTGGCCGCGTCACGAATGGCGCGCTTTTCCACTGAGGTGGAGCCCGAGGGAACGCAGATCACGATCTCCGGGTAGCGGAGCAACGTTTTGCGGCCATGCACCTTACGGATGAAGTGCTTGATCATCTCTTCTGCGATTTCGATGTCGGCGATAACGCCATCGCGCAGTGGGCGGATCGCCTGGATGTTGTCCGGTGTCTTACCCATCATCAACTTCGCATCGTCGCCAACAGCTTTCACGCGCTGCACACCGGCAGTCGTCTCGATGGCGACCACGGAAGGTTCGTTCAGCACGATGCCGCGATCCTGTACGTAAACCAGCGTGTTGGCCGTACCGAGGTCGATGGCCATGTTCTGCGAACCGAATTTGAAGAGATTGGAAAAAAAGGAACTCATCGAAAAACCCGTAATAAAGAATTGCCGCAGTGGCTCGGCGACTCAGTCCGAACTCTGTTGGAAATGCGGAAAGTCACGCCCCTTAACCCGCAACCGTCAGAAAGGCCAAAAAATTTGTCGAAAAGGTCGTAGTTTTGCCCCGGTTCGCCTCGAAATTGCGCGCACTGACCTGTAGGGTGCGCCGATGCCGCAAATCCGCCGCCTTCCAGAGACGCTCGTCAACCGCATTGCTGCGGGTGAGGTTGTCGAGCGCCCGGCCTCCGCGTTAAAGGAGCTTGTGGAGAATGCGATCGATGCTGGCACGACGCGCATTAGCGTGTCGATTGTCGAAGGCGGGCTCGGTTCAATTCAGGTCACGGACGATGGTTGCGGCATGTCGCCTGAGCAGATGTCACTGGCCTTGGAAAGACACGCGACGTCCAAATTGCCTGATGAGGCGATTGAGCAAGTGGCGACACTCGGCTTTCGAGGCGAGGCGCTCCCTTCGATCGGAAGCGTCGCGAAGCTGACTATCGAGAGCAGGCCGGCTGATAGCTCTGATGGATGGCGCAGGGTGGTCGATCATGGAGCACTGGTGGAGGAGGGGCCAGCGGCCTTGCCTCCCGGCACGCGGGTGAGGGTTGAGGATCTGTTCAGAAAGATCCCCGCGAGGCGCAAATTCCTGCGCACACCGCGTAGCGAATATGCTGCCTGCCATGATATCGTGCGCCGCCTCGCTATGGCGCGCCCCGATATTGCCTTTACCTTCGAACATGGCGAGAGGCGTATTTTTGCCGTGCAGGAAGGGCAGGAGGCACCTGAACGCGTCGCGCAGATTGTCGCACGCGAGTTAGCGGACAATGGCGTTGTTATAGATCTGGAGCGGCCGAGCGGTGAAGGCACGATGCGGCTCAGCGGCATCGCAGGGCTGCCGACCTACAATCGCGGGGTCGCCGATCATCAGTATCTCTTCGTGAATGGCCGCCCGGTGAAGGACCGCCTTCTCATCGGCGCGGTGCGCGGCGCCTATGCAGAGATGCTGGCGCGTGATCGGCATGCGGTGCTCGCGCTGTTCCTCGACGTTCCGTTTCCCGATGTCGATGTGAATGTGCACCCCGCCAAAACCGAAGTCCGTTTCCGCGATGCTGCTGCGGTGCGCGGTTTCATCGTCAGTGGCTTGCGAAATGCGCTTTCCACCGGTGACCGGCGAAGCGCGCAGGCTCCGGACTCCGGGGCAATGGGACGGTGGCAGGCGGAACCGCTTGGCGCAGAGCCTTCTCCGGCCTTGGCCTCTATCTTTTCGGGACGCGATTGGTCTTCCCCATCGTCTCAACGATTGTCGGAAACGCGCAGCGAGTGGGCCGGAGATACGCAAACGCTCGCCGCGCCGCAGGGGAGGGCAGAAGAGGCTGAAGCGCTTTCAGCAGATGCAGAACGCTTTCCACTGGGCATTGCGCGCGGTCAGGTCGCCAACACCTACATTATCGCCGAGTCAGCGGATGGGCTGGTGCTTGTCGATCAACACGCAGCGCATGAACGCATCGTGCTCGAGCGCTTACGCGCTGCCGGTGCCGGCGAGAAGGTCGCAGCCAGCCAGGCGATGCTGATCCCCGAAGTGGTCGAACTGGAAGAGGCCGATTGCGACCGGCTTGAGGAACATATCGATCACTTCACCAAGCTCGGCCTTGTTATCGAGCGGTTCGGTCCAAATGCCATGCTCGTGCGCGCCATTCCCGGCGTTCTCAAGAAAGCGGATCCGGAAGCGCTGTTGCGCGATCTAGCCGACGATATCGCCAAGCACGGGTCATCGCTGCTGCTTACGGAGAAGATCGAGCATGTGCTGGCAACGATGGCTTGCCATGGTTCTGTTAGGGCTGGGCGAGTGCTCAATGTAGCCGAGATGAATGCTCTGCTGCGCGAGATGGAGACCACCCCGCGGTCGGGGCAGTGCAATCACGGTCGGCCTACGTGGGTCAAGTTGTCGATGGAAGATGTCGAGAAACTGTTCGGGAGGCATTAATGCGGGGATTGTGTGGGGCAGTGCTGGCGGGTTTGCTTCTCGGTTGCGGCAACGCTCCGTCGGAAGACCAACGGGCGGCAGAAGATGCGGCCATCGCCGACCGGGTGCGTGAGGCGAACGAAACTGGTCCGCCGATCGAAGAGGTCGTGCCGGAGACTATCAGCTATCCGGACATGGAAACGAACGATCTGCTGGGCCAAGGCTGTGCCTATGCACCCGGAACCAGCATGGGTGTACGAGTGATTGCCCGCGAGACCGATGCCTATTTGAAAATCGACGGCGAAATGGTCCGCTTTGCAGCCGATCCCGGCTCGCGCGAACTGCCCTCGAACACGCGCTCGCTTTACAACGGTCGGACGCACTCTTTGCGATTGGCTGTCGGAGAAGTGGCGCAGGAAGGCGAAATCGAAGACACCACGTTCGAAGGCACAATGTGGCTGTACGACCGGTGGGACCGTGTGGTCTACACCGGTACTGGTACAGCCAATTGCGGCGTTTGATCCTCGCTGCGATCAGGTCCTGAATTCGGGCACGCGGCCATCGTCACCCAGTTCCGGGATGATACGATAGCGAGCGAGAACGAGGCTGAAGATACCGAAGAGCAGCAGGCCGACGGCAACCAGCGTGAAGACGATGCCTTCACCAGCCAGCGATGCGACAGCATCACCGAGGGTCTTAATTTGCTCCGCGCCGCCGGACATGAAGCCAGCTTGGATCAACGACCAGGCGATCACGCCATATACTACGCCGCGGGCAGAATAGCCTGCGCCGCCGAGCAAACGCGTTGCATCGGGCGCATTCGCCGAAATACGATTCATGAATTCGCCGCTAAGCCCCTTCTTGATCTGGAAAATTGCGGCAATGCCGAAAGCGATACCGAGAAGGCCGATGACGGTGCCACCAAATTCCACGGAAAGCACGCCGGACGCAGCTTCCTGAGCGCCGCCGCCCGATCCACCTGAACCGCCACCTCCGCCGCTGCTGCTGGCGAATTGATAGGCCGACCAGGCGAGCGCGAGGTGCCCGATGGCACTTCCCGCATGGCCAAGGCGCTTGCCCCATCCTTTTGCGTCAGTGCCGTTGTTTTCGATGTCGAAAAATGTCGATGAGAAGCGGAACAGGGCATAGGCGATAAGGCCAACCACCATCAGCCACAGAATTGCAGTGCCCGCAGGGAAGTCCTTCACGGCTTGGAAAACGCCATTGGTGCCTTCGGCGATCTTGCTCGCACTCGTAAGCGCGACGATGCCGAGCGTTGCATAGAGAATAGCGCGGCTGAAATAGCCGACGCGTACCAACCAATTGAATTTCTCAGATTTGTCGACCATTATATCGTCCCTGTTGCTTGATGAACGACTAACGACCTTCCTGCGATTTGGTGCCGAGATTATCGCAAACGTTTGACGTAGAGCTGCTTGTCGTCCCGCCGCTCCATTTTGAAATTGTCGCTGGCGGCGCGCATCATGTCGGACAGGCGCTTGAAGCCGTGGTTGCGAACATCGAAGCTGGATCGATTGCCTGCGATCTGGCCGACTTCATGCAGCCGCGCAAAACCTTCGTCATCCCGGCTAGCGGCTTTCCAGGCGTCACCCAGCAAATCGATCAGGTCCTGATCGATAACGTCATCCGACTGCGATTTGTCATCACGCGAATTGGTGCGGATCAATTGATCGACATCGATGTAGCGCGTGCAGGCCGACTTGAATGCATCGGGTGCTTTGTTCCCACCGAAGCCGTAGACGATCAAGCCGTCTTGCCGGAGCCGTGTGACGAGCGGGGTAAAATCGCTGTCCGAAGACATGATGCCGAACCCGTCCACCTTGCCGGTGTTCAGGAGATCGATCGCATCGATAGCCATTGCGATATCGGTGGCGTTCTTGCCTTTGGTCAGGTCGAACTGCTGCATCGGCTGGATTCCGAAGCGGTGCGTAATTTTGTTCCAATTCGACAGCGCCGGTTTCGCCCAATTGCCATAGGCGCGGCGCACATTGACCTGGCCCAATTCCGCAAGGACGGTGAGGACGGGGTCGATACCTGCATGGCTGGCATTGTCTGCATCGATGAGCAGTGCGATATTTTTGAGATTGGCTTCTGGCATGGGCGGTTAAATGGCGCGGAGCAGTTTGCGACGCAACCCCGCTACGCGCTCACTCAACGGCTTCGAACTTCCCGGTATCTTCATCGCGCAGATAGAGCACGCCTTCGGTAATGGAGAAATGCGTTCCGCGAAGTTTTAGATCGCCGCGCTCAACCGCTTCCCGCACAAAGGGAAAGCTCAGCAAATTCTCGATGCTGACACCCACTGCGGCAAATTCCATTTCGCGCTCTGCGACGCGGCTTTCGGTTCCATGCGCATCGGCAACAGGTTCGCGCGCATCATCCAACAAGTGGACCCAATTCGCCACAAAACCGCCTTCGCCCGGAGCATTGCCATGCAATTCCTGCGTCAGCGCCGCCTTGCAGCCGCCGCATCGCCCGTGACCCATGATCACGATCTGGCGAACTTTCAGAACCTGCACTGCATATTCTATCGCTGCCGACACACCGTGTTGACCGGGTGTGGTCTCGAAGGGCGGGACAAGGGCGGCAACATTTCGGACGACGAAAATTTCGCCCGGATCGACATCGAAAATCTGCGCCGGATCGACCCGGCTATCCGAACAGCCGATGATCATCAGCTTCGGATGCTGACCTTCGGACACCAGCTGGTCATAGCGAGCGCGCTGCTTAGGGTAGCCTTCGGTGCGGAACCGGCGATAGCCGTGCAGTAATTCGTGGAATTCAGGCATTAAAAGCGCTCGCCACGGATGACCTGGATGTCCCACATGGTGAGCAGCAATCTGCGCTGAGTGAGCACTGGCGCCAAGGCTTCTGCCAGAGCCATGGCTTTGTCCTCTGGCGCGATTGTCAGAATAAGGACTTTATCCGTGCCCATCACCCGTTCTTCGCGCCAGCGGCCATCACGACCTTTGCCGGACGTAACCGGAGTGATCGTCCAGCCGGTGATGCCTGCATCGTCAATCGCCTTGGTTACGCGATTGGCCTGCGCCTGATCTGCGAGGATCTCGATACGTTTGCGGATTACGGTCTCGATCATGGGATCGCTGCTCCTCCACCGGTCAGCATCGCTGCAAGCGCACCGATCAATGCGATGTTGACAAGGACGTTGAAAGGAAACGTGATCGACAAAGACATCGTGAGATAAATGCCCGGATCGGCTTCTGGCAGTGCGAGCCGCATGGCAGCGGGGACGGCAATATAGCTGGCGCTGGCGCACAAAACGCCAAGCGCTGCGGAAGAGCCTGTATCGAGACCTATGCCGACCCCCAGAACCGTTCCGACTGCGCCGTTGAAAAGCGGCAGGGCCAATGCGATTGCGACCAGGCGCCACGTCAGGCTGCGCGAGTCCATCACCCGCCGAGCCGCGATCAGGCCCATGTCGAGGAGGAAGATGCAGAGCACGCCTTTGAACATCGCACCGAAAAACGGCTCGACATCGGCAAAGCCGGAGGGCCCTGCGATCCAGCCTATGGCAAACGCACCTAGAAGGAGTACGACAGACGCATTGAAAAGGACCTCGTGGAGCAGTTCTTTCGTGCTCTGGCCGCTATCCGATCCGCCGCCGCGGGCGAGGACGAGGCCAGCAAGGATGGCGGGGCTTTCCATCGTCGCCATGACGGCGACCATATAACCTTCCGGCGGATTGCCCTGCAGCTCGAAGATCTCAACCGCGGTGACAAAAGTCACCACGCTGATCGACCCGTAATGCGCCGCGACCGCGCCTGCATTGATCCGGTCGAGTTTGCCGAAGCCTTTGAGTAGCCAGTAAGCATAGAGCGGCATGACGAAGCCTGCGCCGATGCCGGCGGCAAGGGCGGCGAGTACGGTCCCGTCCAAGCCCGATTCCGCGACTTCGATACCGCCCTTAAGGCCGATCGCCGCCATCAGGTATAGCGACATGCCCTTGGCGATGGCTTCCGGGATGGCGAGGTCCGAGCGGGCGAATGCCGCGAGCAAGCCCAATACGAAAAAGAGCACTACCGGGGAGGTGAGCGCCTGTATGCCGACTGCGTCCATGACAGACCGCTTATGCCAGCATACGAATGAGGGCAAGCGTCCCCATTGCGGTTATCCTGAGGGTTCCCTAAGTGGGCAGCGAAATGACCGATCTCAGCAATCCTCCGCAGCCCGAGGGCGAACGTCCGGCCCGCCAGCGCAAGCCCGACTGGATCCGCGTGAAAGCCCCCGTTTCGAAGGGCTATCACGAAACGCGCAAGCTGATGCGTGATCTCAATCTCAACACGGTGTGCGAAGAGGCGGCTTGCCCCAATATCGGTGAATGCTGGACGAAGAAGCATGCCACGGTGATGATCCTTGGCGATGTTTGCACGCGCGCCTGCGCCTTCTGTAACGTGAAGACCGGCATGCCGCGCATCGTCGATCCGATGGAGCCGGAGAATGTTGCGGTGGCGGCGGGCAAGATGGGGCTGGAGCACATCGTTATCACCAGCGTGGATCGTGACGATCTGCCCGATGGCGGTGCATCTCAATTTGTTAAGGTCATCAAGGCGCTTCGCCGCGAGACTCCGAGCACTACGATCGAGATTCTCACACCCGATTTTCGCGGAAAAATGCGTCCTGCGGTCGAAGCGATCTGTGAAGCCGGACCCGACGTCTACAATCATAATCTCGAGACCGTGCCGCGCCTGTACCCGACAATTCGTCCGGGTGCGCGTTACTACGCTTCACTGCGCCTACTGGAAGAAGTGAAGAGCCACGATCCGATGATCTTCACCAAGTCTGGCATCATGCTTGGCCTCGGTGAACAGCGGCTTGAAGTACATCAGGTGATGGATGACATGCGAAGTGCTGACGTCGATTTTATGACCATGGGGCAGTATCTCCAGCCGACGCCAAAGCATGCGAATGTCGAGGAATTTGTGACGCCGAAAGCCTTTGACGCCTATGGCGCCATTGCCCGCGCGAAGGGTTTCCTGCAGGTCGCATCAACTCCGCTCACGCGCTCCAGTTATCATGCAGGCGATGATTTCGCGCAAATGAAGGCGGCGCGCGAGGCGAAGCTGGCAAAGGCGAAGGCGAAAGCCTGATGCCGAAGATCCGTGAAACGAAGCGACTGCCCTACACGGCCGAACAGATGTTCGACCTGGTGGCCGACGTCGATAAATATCCCGAATTCCTGCCATGGGTCGTCGCGACGCGGGTGCGCAAGGATAGCGATACCGAGATGACTGCGCACATGCTCGTCGGTTTTAAGGCGCTTCGCGAGAAGTTCACATCGAAAGTGGTGAAAGATCGCCCGAACACGATCAACGTTCACTATATCGATGGTCCACTGCGCGACCTCGACAACAATTGGACATTTCGTGATGTGGGCGAGGGCGCGTGCGAGATCGATTTCTGCGTCGACTTTGCGTTCAAGAACATCATGTTCGAGACGCTTGCCGGACAATATATCGACCGTGCATTCCGCAAAATGGTCGCGGCTTTTGAAACCCGCGCGCAGGATCTCTACGGAAGCAACAGCTCCAACGCGCAAAGCGTCGCCTGACGCCGAACGCCGGCTCGGTTTTCGCCTTCGAACAATCGTTCATCGGCGGTAGGCTCGGCTTCACCGCGGATGGCGCGGGCGAATACGACTGTGCCGACAGGCTTGCGCTCGCTTCCGCCGCCTGGACCGGCGATTCCGCTGATGGCGACGGCAACATCGGCATCGCTCCGCTCAAGCGCCCCCTGTGCCATGGCAAAAGCCGTCGCGACAGATACAGCGCCAAAGGCTTCTAAAATGTCGAGCGGCACGCCCAAATCCGACTGCTTGGCTTCGTTGGAGTAGGTGACGTAGCTGCGATCGAGCACAGCTGAGCTCCCTGCAATTTCTGTGATTGCGCTGGCGACGAGCCCGCCCGTGCAGCTTTCCGCCATCACGATTTTGCGACCGGCCGCAGCGTTCTCTTCGACCACGCGCTTGGCGAGCTGGTAAATGTCGTCGGGAAAAAGAGTGTCGGTCATGACGTTTCCTTCGCTGCCAAAGTGGCGCTCGCTTGCGCAGCGATGCCTTCACCGCGGCCGGTAAAACCTAATTTTTCTGTGGTGGTGGCTTTCACGCTGACCTGATCTACGCCCACTTCAAGGAGCTCCGCGAGCTTTGCTCTCATGGCTTCGCGGTGCGGGCCGATCTTCGGTGCTTCGCAGATGAGGGTCAAATCGACATTGCCAATGCGCCAGCCTTTCTCGGCGGCGACTTTGACAGCATGCTCGACAAAGCGCGATGAAGGCGCGCCTTTCCATTGCGGATCGCTGGGCGGGAAATGGTCGCCAATATCGCCCTGTGCGCAAGCTCCAAGGATTGCATCGACTACGGCATGCAAACCCACATCGGCATCGCTATGCCCGGCAAGGCCTTTGTCGTGCTCCAGCTTGATCCCGCACAGCCACAGCTCTTCGCCATCGGCGAGGCGGTGCACATCGAAGCCATTGCCAACGCAAATTGCGGGGAAGGGGGGCTGCTGCTCCATGAAATCCTCGGCGAAAGTCAGTTTCTTCAGGCGTTCATCACCGTCGACCAGCGCAACATCGTGCCCCGCGGCTTCCAACACCTGCGCGTCGTCCCCGGCATTGGTTCCACCCTGCCAGGCTCGGTGCGCTGCGAGAATGGTATCATAGCGGAAGGCCTGAGGCGTTTGGACCCGGCGTAATTCATCACGTTTGGCGTCGCCCGCCATCAAGCCATTCTCGGCGCGGATCATGCTGTCGACGACCGGCAGTACCGGAATTGCGCCTGGCGATTTGTCCAGAGCCCCAAGCAGCCGCATGATCACGTCCTGAGGTAAATCCGGACGCGCGGCATCATGAATCAGGACCTTTGCCGGCTGGTGCTGTTCCATAGCTTCAAGCGCAAGCCGCACGCTGTCCTGCCGCGTGGGGCCGCCTGTGATGAACACAACGCCCGAAATGCCAGACAGTGCTTGGCTTGCAATCTCGTCAGCACCCCCAGGGATTGCGACAACGATCGGCGACGCCCCAGCCTCAGCCAGCGCGCTCGCGGAGTGGCGCAGAACCGGTTGCCCCTTCCACTGCGAAAATTGCTTCGGCACGGGTTGCCCTGCGCGCAGGCCTTTGCCTGCTGCCACGATGATGGCGCCGAAGCTGGTCGCGTTGTCCGAATTGCTATGCATTGCGCCAAGCCCGCTACCTGCTTGAGCCGCGCCTCGCAATCCACTATGCGCCTGCCTAAATATTAGGCACCATCATGAGCGACACGTCGAATCCCAACCCGCCGGCAGTCACGCCGATCGAAATCGGTCCGATCAGGATCGATTGCCCGGTCGTACTCGCGCCGATGACGGGGGTGACCGATATGCCGTTCCGCCAGCTGGTGCGGCGCTATGGCTCTGGGCTCAATGTGACCGAGATGATCGCCAGTGAAGCTGCCATCCGCGAAACCCGCCAGTCGATCCAGAAAGCGCGCTGGCATGAAAGCGAAGATCCGGTCTCGATGCAGCTTGTCGGCTGCGATCCCGAAAGCATGGCCGATGCCGCCAGGCTAAGCGAGGATCAAGGCGCGGCCATTATCGACATTAACTTCGGCTGCCCGGTGCGTAAGGTCGTCGGGCAAATGGCGGGCAGCGCGCTGATGCGTGAAGTCCCGCTGGCGACCAAACTGATGGAAGCGACAGTCAAGGCCGTTGATGTGCCGGTGACGGTCAAGATGCGGATGGGTTGGGACCATGCGAGCCTCAACGCGCCCGAACTCGCCCATATCGCTGAAGACCTCGGTGTGAAGCTCGTCACAGTGCACGGACGGACGCGAAACCAGATGTATAAAGGCAGCGCCGACTGGTCTTTCATCAAATCGGTAAAGGATGCGGTCGATATTCCCGTCATCGTGAACGGAGACATCTGCTCGATCCCTGATGCCGCCAAAGCACTCGAGCAATCGGGCGCGGATGGGCTGATGATCGGGCGCGGTGCCTATGGCAAGCCGTGGCTGCTCGGGCAGGTGATGCACTGGTGGCAGACTGGCGAAGTTCTTGAAAGCCCCAGCTTCTCCGAGCAGTACGAGACGCTGATTGAACACTATAATGGAATGTTGGAGCATTACGGTGAGGACGTGGGCGTAAAGATCGCTCGCAAGCACCTTGGCTGGTATACCAAGGGCCTGCATGGCAGCGCCGACTTCCGCAACAAGGTCAATTTCATCGACGATGCGGATCAGGTTCTCGGCGAGCTTGAGCGCTTTTATGAGCCTTTCATCCGGCGCCGCGCCGCGTGAGCAAGGAGGCCTCCGCCGCTGCAACCCCGCCGCCCGGACCAAGCGACCAGATCGCTGGCCTAAGTTTCGCTTTACTGCTCGTTACACCCGAATTGCGCATTGCTGAGGTCAATCCTGCTGGCGAAGTGCTTCTCGGTGCGAGTGCCGCGCGGCTTTCCGGGAGGGAATTGCTCGACGTCCTCGGCCTGACGCAGAGCGATCTTGCAGAGAGGCTGAAAGATCCTGAGGCGCAGCTGGTTGCGCGCGGCCTTGACGTCACCATCAACGAACGCCCCTGGCGCACCAATCTGACCGTTTCCACCATGGCCTCCCATCCAGGCTGGCGCATGATAACCCTTTCAGATGCGAGCCAGGGTGAGCGTTTCGAAGAGCAGGAAAGGCGCCCGGTCCTTCGCGGTCCTGCGGTGTTGGCACACGAGATCAAGAACCCGCTAGCGGCCATCCGCGGCGCGGCGCAATTGCTGGAAAAGCAAGCGAGCGATAAGCAGGCACCGCTTACACGGCTTGTGGTTCAGGAGGTCGATCGCATTGCCCAGCTCATCGATCGGATGCAGCGGCTCGGGCGGGAGCAAAGCGAACCTGTTGCACCGGTCAATCTGCATGAGGCGATCCGCAAGGCGATCTCAACGGTGAAAATGACGGCGGATGACGCAGTGGCGTGGAAAGAGGAATTCGATCCGTCCCTGCCGCCTGTCCTCGCCAACGACGGTGCGTTGGTGCAGGTTCTGGTCAATCTGATCGCCAATGCGCGGGACGCCGCATCGCAAAATGTCGCGCCGCAAATTCGCATCCGCACCCGTTTTGCAGGCGGAGTGGTGACGAATGTCATCCGTCTCGGGCGGTCCATCAAATTGCCGATCGAAATTCGCGTGAGCGACAATGGCTCGGGCGTAGACCCTGCTTTGCGCGATCACATTTTCGAACCTTTCGTTTCCAGCAAAGCGCACGGGCAGGGCTTGGGGCTGGCCCTGGTGCAGAAACTCGTGCGCGACATGAATGGCAGGGTCAGTCATGAACGCGATGACGCCGCCGGATGGACGCATTTTCGTATTCAACTGCCGGTTGCAAAGCCAAACGGAGAAAAGACATGACGCGGCGCGCGCTGCTGATCGAAGACGATACCGCGATTGCGACGGTCATTCGCGCAGGGCTGGAAGCGGAAGGCTTCGCGGTGGAAGCGCAGGATAGCGTGGCGGGGAGGGATTCTTCGCTGGCAGCAGGGCAGTTCGACGTCATGCTCACTGACGTCATGCTGAGCGATGGCGACGGGATCGAAACGCTTGGAGAGGTGCGCAAAAGCTATCCTGACCTTCCGATTATCATCCTGTCTGCCCAGAACACGCTCGACACGGCCGTGCGCGCGACGGATCGGGGCGCGTTTGAGTACTTCCCGAAACCCTTCGACCTCAATGAAGTCGTCCGCGCAGCGCGACAGGCAGCCGACTCCGTCGGTAAGAGCTCTGCCGAGGTGGAAGATCCCGGCGATGGCCTTCCGCTCATCGGGCGCAGCGCTGCTATGCAGGATGTCTACCGACTCATTACGCGCGTGCTGCATAATGATTTGTCGGTCTTGGTGCTTGGAGAGTCCGGGACGGGGAAAGAGCTTGTCGCAGAGGCGATCCACGAGCTTGGCAGCCGCAAGACAGGACCCTTCATTGCGGTCAATGCGGCGGCGATCCCGCGCGAATTGATCGAAAGCGAGCTCTTCGGGCATGAGAAAGGCGCCTTCACCGGCGCCACCACGCGCAATATCGGCAAATTCGAGCAAGCCAATGGCGGCACGCTTTTCCTCGACGAAATCGGCGACATGCCTGCCGAGGCACAGACGCGGCTGCTGCGCGCACTGCAGGCCGGGAGGATCAGGCGCGTTGGCGGCAGCCAGGAGATTTCGGTCGACGTTCGCGTGATCGCCGCGACCAATCGCGATCTTGCGCCGATGATTGCCGAAGGTTCTTTCCGTGAAGACCTGTATTATCGGCTCAATGTGGTGCCCATCCAGCTGCCGCCGCTTCGTGACCGCGCGGGTGATGTAGAGCCGCTAGCCAAACACTTCCTTAAACTGGCCACGACGGAGGGGTTGCCTGCGCGAACTCTGTCGGATGATGCCGTGCGGGTCCTTGCAGATCAGCCGTGGCGGGGAAATGTCCGTGAACTGCGTAACCTAGTCTATCGCGCCGCTTTGTTATCTCGCGACGATGTGATTGATGCTGAGACCGTGGCTGGCCTGCTCGATACCAGCCTCCAGGTTGCCGATGCGGACGAGGTGGGCGATATTGAAATGCAGATCGCAAATTGGCTCGGTGCTCAGAACTTCGCAGATGGCTCGCTCTATCAGCAGGCCGCCGAGAAGCTTGAAAGACCTGTCTTCCAGCATGCCTTGAAAACCACCGGCGGAAATCAGCTCAAAGCAGCGCAAATGCTCGGCATTAATCGCAACACTTTGCGCAAGCGATTGCAGGAACTGCAGATCGATCCGGAGCAATTTAGCCGCAGCTGAGGACATTTCGGGAGAAAGCCCTTGCAAAACTGCAACAGCGCTGTTGTAAGCTTGCAACGTGGCCAGCACGACTGCTCCTGTCGCGGTAGGTTCCGCCCAAAAGAGATCGCGCTGGTGGCGGCGCGTCCAACTTGCCGCGCGGCGGATGAACTTGTTTCTGTGGCTTGAGATCGTTTGCGCGATGACACTCGTGACGATGGCGGCAACCGCTTACCTTATCATCGCCGGACTTTCGAACCGCAACGATCTGATGCCGTCAGAACAAGCTGCTGCACTTTTGCTCGGCACGCTCATTCCCGCCCTCGGAATTGTCGTGCTCTGGGGGCGGCGCATCGCGATCAACAGGGCAGGGGGGACTACCGCGAGATTACATGTCAATCTCGTCTTTTTCTTCTCTTTAATCGCCGCAATTCCCACGCTTTTTGTCGCGATGTTTGCCTCGATCCTGTTTCAATCCGGCGTCGATTTTTGGTTTACTGGCTCATCACGCAGCATGATGGAAGATGCGAGCGAGTTGGCGGAAAGCTATTACGATAACAATCAACGATCCGTTGGCATGAACGGGGTTGCGATGTCGAGCGACATTCGGTCAGTGCTAGAGAGACTGCCGCTGACAAGCACAGAATTTGCGGATCAAATTTGGGGTCAAACATATCAACGGGAACTGAGCGAGGCGGCAATTTATCGACGGTCCTCGGCTGGAGACGCCCGCCTCCTGGTTCTCGTCGATCCCCAGGATGATCGGGAGCGACCACGCGTCAGTGTGGAAGACATGGAGGCTGTTGACAGTGGGGCGCTGTTCGTCGCTCGGGCAACAGCGCAGCGGGTCGAAGCGGTTGTATTGTTGGACCGTGCTTCCGACGCTTATCTTTATGTTTCGCGGGACTCGCAGCCTGAGGCCGCCAGCCTCTATCTGCAGGCGGAAAATGCGGTCGATTCTTACGCTGATCTCACATCTCGCGCGCGCGTGCTCCAGCTTCAATTCAATATTGCACTATTCCTTGTCAGCCTCGCGCTCGTTGGTCTCGCCGTTTGGGCGGCTCTGCGGTTTGCGGACAGGCAGGTGAAGCCGCTTGCCGAGCTTGCGGATGCTGCGGGTGAGATCGGCAGTGGCAATTACGCCATGCGCGTCTCGGGGCGGATCGGGAAGCAGGATGAAATCGGTCTTCTAGGCCGCGCGTTCAATCGCATGTCGTCGCAGATAGAGCGCCAGACCGATGAGTTGCTTGGGGCCAATCACCAGCTGGCCGAGCGCCGTGCCTTTATCGAGGCCGTGCTGGAATCGATCACAGCGGGCATTCTTTCTGTCGATCCCGACGGGCGAATCCAGCTCATGAACAGCTCTGCCCGCCAGTTGCTATTCGAAGACAGCGCCGAAAAGGCGGTAGGCCGCGACCTGGGCGAAGTTGTTCCTGAATTTGCGCGCCTCGTCAGCGAAGGCTCCATGAGTGAAATCGTGCAGTTCAGAAGAGGAACGGAGCTGCTCACCCTCGCTGTGCAGCTTTCACCGGCCACAGAAGGCATGGTGATCACCTTTGAGGATATCACTCGCCAATTGCTCGATCAGCGACAGGCGGCATGGTCCGATGTGGCGCGGCGAATTGCGCATGAAATCAAAAATCCTCTCACACCGATCCAGCTCGCCACGGAGCGCTTGAAGCGGCGCTATGGCAAGCAGATCGAAAAAGACGGCGCGTTGTTCGACGAGCTGACGGGCACGATCATCCGTCAGGTCGGTGATCTTCGGAAAATGGTCGACGAATTTTCGAGCTTCGCGCGTTTACCAAAGCCCGTTTTCCGGCAAGAGGACGCTGTTGATCTCGTCCGGCAAGCTTTGTTTCTGCAGGAAGTGGCGCACCCGGAAATCACTTATACCTTCTTCGCCGATGAAGGGATTCGCGCGATCGAATGCGATCGTCACCAATTCGGCCAAGCGATGACAAACGTCCTCAAAAATGCGGCAGAAGCCATTGAAGGAAAAGCGAAAGATGCTGAGGTCGATTGGCGCGGTCGTATCGATTTGAGTGTCACGATGCCCGATGACTTCATGCTGATAGAAGTTCGCGACAACGGCGTTGGCCTCCCGCAGGGCGGGGTCAATGTGATCGAGCCTTATGTGACAACGCGGGAGAAGGGCACGGGCCTCGGCCTCGCGATTGTGAAGAAGATTGTCGAAGAACATGGCGGCGAAATCAGCTTTGCGCCGGCAGGCGAGGGCGGGGGTACAGTCGTGCAACTACGCTTCGCCGTCCATCCGGCAGACCATATCGAAAGCGCAGATGCAGCAGATGATTGAAGTGGGAGAGTTTTGAATGGCACTCGATATCCTCGTAGTCGATGACGAGCGGGATATTCGCGACCTTGTGGCCGGCGTCTTGAGTGACGAAGGCTATGAGTGCCGCACGGCAGGCGATAGCGAGAGCGCGATTGCCATGGTCGATGAACGGCGACCCAGCTTGGTGCTGCTCGACGTGTGGCTGCACGGATCCCCGCGAGACGGGCTGGAAGTGCTCGACGATATCAAGACGCGTGAGCCCGGTCTGCCGGTCATCATTTTTTCCGGCCATGGTAATGTCGACACCGCAGTGTCGGCGGTGAGCCGCGGGGCGATGGACTTCATCGAGAAACCTTTTGAGGCAGAAAAGCTTCTCCACCTCGTGGCGCGCGCGACCGAAACCGAGCGCTTGCGGCGGGAAAATGAACGCCTTCGCGAAGGCATGACGTCACCCGATGAATTCACCGGCAACTCATCCGTCATCAACCAGGTGCGCGCTACGCTGAAGCGCGTAGCCAATACCGGCAGCCGGGTGTTGGTGAGCGGACCTGCTGGGGCGGGCAAGGAAGTCGCCGCGCGGCTGCTCCATGCCTGGAGCCCGCGTGCTGACAAGGCCTTTGTTTCGGTCAATTCGGCGCGCATTACACCCGATCGCTTTGAGCACGAATTGTTCGGCGAAGAGGCGGACGGCAAGCTTATCCGGCCCGGCCTGCTGGAATTGGCTGATGGCGGCACCCTATATCTCGACGAAGTGGCGGACATGCCGGAAAGCACACAAGCGCGCATCCTGCGCGTTCTGACAGACCAGAGCTTTGTTCGCGTGGGGGGCAATCGACAGGTTGGCGTGGACGTCCGCGTAGTATCTTCCACCGCCAAAGACCTTCTGACGGAAATCGAGGAAAAGCGCTTCCGTGAAGACCTGTTTTATCGCTTAAACGTCGTTCCGATCGAAATACCGCCTCTATCCGAACGGCGCGACGACATCCCGGCGCTCGCAGAGCATTTTTTCACCCGTTACGCCCGCGAGCAAGGACTGACTCCGCCCACTATCGCGCCGGAGGCGATGGCATCGCTGCAAGCTTATGATTGGCCTGGAAACGTCCGCCAGTTCCGCAATGTCATCGAGCGAACTGTGATCCTGGCTCCGCGAGAAGAATTCGCGACGA
Source organism: Aurantiacibacter sediminis (assembly GCF_016019885.1). Taxonomy (GTDB): domain Bacteria; phylum Pseudomonadota; class Alphaproteobacteria; order Sphingomonadales; family Sphingomonadaceae; genus Alteraurantiacibacter; species Alteraurantiacibacter sediminis. The sequence goes on from NZ_JAEANY010000002.1 coordinate 578,430, forward strand.
TCACTCCTGACATGATGCCGGAAGAAATCACTGGCGGCTCTTCCGACAGCGGCAGCGGCATGACAAACCTTATGGGTGTGCCGCTGCGTGAAGCGCGCGAAAGCTTCGAGCGGGAATATCTGCGCATTCAAATCCGCCGCTTTTCGGGCAATATCTCGAAGACAGCCGGTTTCATCGGCATGGAGCGATCGGCGCTGCACAGAAAGCTGAAATTGCTTGGGATGAACGATCGCAACAACGGCGACTGATTGACCGTTCAAACAGATCTTGCGCAAGCGACGATCTGAACCCACATATCTGTCTCGAGATTTACGCATTTTTGTGCGATCTATTGCACTTGTGTGACAAGCGGCGTCGCAGATTGCGATGCCAGAATGCGATTCGGCGAAGATCGGATCGCCAAAAAGAATGGAGTCAGATCAATGGCCAAAGGCACGCTTACTCCCCGGCCTCGTCGGGAACCCGAGAGCGAAAAAGCAACATCTGCGCCTGCGAAGGCGGGAAATCTGCAGGACCTGTTTCTGAACCATTTGCGGCGTGAAAAAATGCCTGTCACCATGTTCCTGGTGAAGGGTGTCAAGCTGCAGGGCATCGTGACGTGGTTCGATAATTTCTCGATCCTGTTGCGACGTGATGGGCAGTCGCAGCTTGTCTACAAGCATGCCATTTCCACGATCATGCCGAGCAATCCGGTCGATGCGGACAGTTTCGACACGGGCTTCGACGGAAACCGCAAGCAGCGCCTCCTGCAGGACATTTTCCTCAGCCGCGTCCGCGATGCCGCCGTGCAGGTTACCATGTTCCTTGTGAACGGCGTCATGCTGCAGGGCCGCATCGCCGCATACGATCTTTTCTGCATGTTGTTGGAACGTGAAGGCTACGTCCAGCTTGCCTATAAACATGCTGTGTCGACCATCCAGCCCGCCACGCAGGTGGATTTGACCGAGGACGGGTTTGGCGATGACGATGACGACGATAGCGAAGACTGAGGCGAAGTAGCCTGATTGTAGATGATGACATCGAAGGCGAGGTAACGCGCGGGGCGCGTGCCCTTGTCGTGTGCCCGCAAATTCGCGGCCAGCGCAGCGATGAGGACCCGGAGGCGCGTCTTGAAGAGGCCACTGGCCTCGCGCTTGCGATCGGGATTGTCGTGGCAGAGGCCTATATCCTCAATGTTCGCGATATCCGGCCCAATACCCTTTTCGGTGAGGGGCAGGTGCAGCGGATTGCCACCGATTGCACGCTGCATGATGCGGAGCTGGTCATCATTGACGGCGCACTATCGCCGATCCAGCAGCGCAATCTTGAGGAAAAGATCGGCCGTAAGGTTATCGATCGGACTGGGCTGATCCTTGAGATTTTCGGCGAGCGTGCTGCGACGGCCGAGGGCCGTTTGCAGGTTGAACTGGCGCATCTCGACTATCAGGCGAGCCGCCTTGTGCGCAGCTGGACCCACCTTGAGCGGCAACGCGGTGGCTTCGGATTCCTGGGTGGTCCGGGTGAAACGCAGATCGAGGCTGACCGCCGCATGATCCGCGATCGCATGGCGAAACTGCGCCGAGAGCTGGAGCAGGTCCGCAAAACCCGCGAATTGCATCGCAAGCGTAGGGGCAGGGCACCTTGGCCCGTGATCGCCTTGGTCGGCTATACAAATGCCGGAAAATCCACGCTTTTCAATCGCCTGACCGGTGCTGACGTCATGGCGGAAGATTTGCTCTTTGCTACCCTTGATCCTACTATGCGGGCGATCGGCCTGCCAGGCGTCGAAAAGGCGATCCTGTCAGACACGGTGGGATTTATTTCCGATCTCCCGACCCAACTGGTGGCAGCGTTCCGGGCAACGCTGGAAGAAGTGACCGCAGCGGACATCGTTCTGCACGTGCGCGATATCGCCAATCCTGACAGCGCGCAGCAGAAGCGACAGGTGCTTTCCGTCCTTCATGATCTCGGCGTGGTGGACGAGGCAGGGGAGGGCGTGGACGCCCCGCTTGTGGAAGTCTGGAACAAGTGGGACTTGCTTGACGAGGATGCGAAGTCAGAGCTTGGCGGCCTTGCGCAAAACGATGATGCGATCATTCCGATTTCTGCGATGACCGGCAAGGGTTTAAAAGAGCTGCAGCAGCGCCTCGGCGCAGTCCTCACAGAAGGCGCGCGCGTCTATAGTTTCACTCTTCCAGCACATGATGGCGCGCGGATCGCCTGGCTGCACGCACATGGCGAAGTGCTGAGTGAAGAGGAGGTTGAGGAGGGTGCTCCTTCACCGGCAAGATTGGTCAAAGTGCGGCTGACCGAAAAAGAACATGGCCGCTTCGAAGCGCTTGCTTCCTAGCCAATTGAGAGCTTGGCGCGCTGCCAATAGGCCTCCTGCTCGTCGAGCGACAAAGCGGCAAAGTCCACTTCATCCTGCTGTGCCAGGCGCTCCATTTCGCGAAAACGGCTTTCGAATTTGGAATTGGCGGCTTTCAGGGCTTGCTCGGCATCGACGCCGTATCTGCGTACGATATTAACTGCGACAAACAGCACGTCGCCTGCCTCAATCAGCTTTTCACTTTCGTCAGCGGAGTGCAATTCATCCAGTTCTTCCAGTAGTTTGGCCCGCGGACCTTCCAGCTCGTCCCATTCGAAACCGACGCGCGCGGCACGTTTCTGCAGCTTCTCGGAACGGAGCAGGGCAGGATATGCGTTGGCGACGCCGTCCATGGCGCTAGTAGCACCTTCCTTGGCCCGCTCGGCTTCTTTCAAATCCTCCCAGCGTTTTCCGTCCATCTGCCCGCCTTCATCGCCGAAGATGTGCGGATGACGAGCTTCCATTTTGTCTGAGATTGCCTTTGCGACGTCTTCGAAGGCGAATTGGCCATCTTCTTCGGCCATGCGGGAGTGAAAGACGACCTGAAGCAGCAAATCGCCCAATTCGCTGCGAAGCTCAACCATGTCGTTGCGTTCGATGGCATCGGCGACTTCATAGGCTTCCTCGATGGTATATGGCACGATTGTCTCAAAGGTTTGCGCAACGTCCCATTCGCAACCATGCTCCGGATCACGTAGCCGCGCCATAATGGAAAGCAGTCGGTTGAGTTGTTCAGACATAAGAGGGGATCGCCATTTTCGGTCAGCCACACGCGAAAGCCGGATTGATAATATCTATTATGTTAATTTACGGACATGCTGGTCTTGGCTCTAATCTCAGCTCTGAAGCGATGTCGCGTATCCCTGGCAGCGCCCTTCATGTGAGCAAACTGAAGAATATCGCCACGCCCACAAAAATCGCCGCCCATGTAAGCGCCATGCGGATGGTCTTTCCAGTGTCCACCCGGTAAGATCGATATGCGAACAGGATCAGCACCAGCCAGCCGAGCATCGCAATCAGCGAAACCCATTGCACTCCGTCAGCTGATCCCATCGGGCGGACTCCATCAAGCTTTCAAATGCATTCCATCATAGCCGACAAGCACGCCAGCGGGAATTTCTTCGCTCAGCGTCGCATAATCCATGCTCTTGTCGAGATGCGACAGCACAGTTTTGCGCGCCTTTGTGCGTTTGGCAAAGTCCAGCGCGCGCGAAAGATTGGCATGCGTCGGATGCGGTTGGCGGCGCAGACAGTCGGTCACGAGAATGTCGACATTGGCGAAAAAGGCGATCATCGTATCGGTCAATTCGCTAAAGTCTGTCGCATAACCGATTGATTTTCCGTCCGCTTCAAATCGATAGCCCGTACTTTTGATCGGCCCGTGCGGCATTTCCAAGCTCTCGACGCCGAAGCCTGCAAACATACGCAGATTTTCCAGCGAGCTGAGCTCCACGATGTTGGGATAGCCGTGTTCACCTTTAAAGACGTAGCTGAAACGCGGCTTCAATCGGCTGATTGTGGCGCTTGATGCGAAACCCGGCAGTCCGCTGGATCTGCCGAAGCGAAATGGCCGCAAATCATCGATGCCGTGGCAATGATCGGCATGGTCATGTGTCCAGAAGACCGCATCAAGCCGGTCAATCTCGTTCGCCAGCATCTGTTGGCGCAAATCGGGCGACGTATCGACGAGCAGCCGGTTACCAGCATCGCTTTCTACCAGGATCGATACACGTGTACGGCGATTTTTCGGATCGCGCGGGTCGCATGCACCCCAGTCATTGCCGATACGCGGTACGCCGGTCGATGTGCCGCAGCCTAGGACTATCAGCTTCACGCAGGCACCCCGCCACGCGCCTTGCTGAACAGTTCGAAGAAGTTCGCCGTCGTATTCACGCCGAGCTCCTCAAGGCTTTCGCCACGCAGGTCCGCGACGAATTCGGCTGTGTTGCGAACGAAAGCCGGTTCGCCTGTCTTGCCGCGATGCGGGACTGGAGCAAGGAACGGACTATCGGTTTCGACCAGAAGGCGATCACCGGGAATTTCTTTTGCAAATTCCTGCAGTTCTTTCGCATTCTTGAAAGTGACAATTCCCGAAAGCGAGATCGAGAGTCCCATCTCCAGAACGCGGCGCCCGAATTCAGGGGAGGCGGTGAAACAGTGGATCAGAGCAGGGAAGGCCCCCTTCCCCATTTCATCCTCGAGAATGTCACCGGTATCCTGATCTGCATCGCGCGTATGAATTACCAGCGGCAGGCCGGTTTCTCGCGCGACGCCGATATGCATGCGGAACAGATCCTGCTGAACCTGCCGATCCGACTTGTCGTAATAGTAATCAAGGCCTGTTTCACCGATCCCGATTACCCGATCGTGCTTGGTCGCCTTGAGGAGTATGTCACGGCCCAAGTCGGCATGTTGATCGGCCTCGTGCGGATGGATACCGACGGTCGACCACACGTCATCTTCGCGCTCGGCGACAGCGATCACATCGCCCCACTCGCTTTCACGCGTCGAGATATTGAGGAAGCCCTGCACACCGAGCGCGCGGGCATTGGCCAGAACTTCAGCCTGACGTTCCTTCAGTCCTTCGTAGACGAGGTGGCAATGGCTATCGATGAGCATTAGCCGCCCTGCCCCTCGTCGCTCTCAGGCAGTTCGAGCCGCGGGAAAAGGCCCTGTGGCTTCTCAAGGCGGAACTCGCTCTGCGACAAGGCGCGATACCAGACGGTGTCGATCGTTTCGGTCTCGGCGCTCATCGCGCTGCGAAGTTTCGCCATCGATCCCGGCATTACCGGCACGACCGCCTGAGCCAGCTGCGCAATGCAAAGGTATAGCGTCGCCAAGACAGTCTGCATCCGATCCGGATCGGTTTTCTTCAACGCCCACGGAGCCTGCACATCGATATAGGCATTGCAGGCAAAAACCGCATTCATCCACGCCTCAAGCCCTTGCGAGAATGCCAGAGCTTCGAAAGCCGTGGACAGATCCGTTTTGCAGGCTTTTTCAATTTGATCGAGCAGCTGTGTGTCGTCTGCCTGCCGATTTTCAAGTGGAGGCAAGGCCCCATCGCAATTCTTGAATATCAAGGAAAGTGTGCGCTGAGCCAGATTACCAAAACTGTTCGCAAGTTCGGAATTAGCCCTGTTTACAATCGCTTCATGTGAATAGCTGCCATCCTGTCCAAAGCTGAATTCGCGCAACAGGAAATACCGCAGCACATCGACGCCGTAGCGATCTGCCAGCTCTGCCGGGTCCGTCACATTACCGAGGCTCTTGCTTTCCTTCTGCCCCTTGTTGAGCAGGAAACCGTGCGCAAAGACCTGTTTCGGAAGCGGAATGTCGGCGCTCATCAGGAAGGCGGGCCAGTAAACAGTGTGGAACCGCGTAATGTCCTTGCCGATCAGATGCAGGTCTGCCGGCCAAAATTTGGCCATGTCCTCGGTGTCTTCGGGGAAGCCGAGGCCGGTCAAATAATTGGTGAGCGCATCGACCCACACATACATGACGTGGTCTTCCGCGCCCGGCACCTTAACGCCCCAGTCGAAGCTCGTTCGGCTGACGGAGAGATCGCGCAAGCCACCCTCTACGAAGCGCATCACTTCATTGCGGCGGCTATCCGGGCGGATGAAGTCCGGTTGCTCATTATAGAGCGCCAGAAGCTTGTCCTGATAATTGGAAAGGCGGAAGAACCAGCTTTCCTCCACTGTCCACTCAACGGGCGTGCCCTGGGGCGAGAGTTTCTCATCGCCCTCCCCGCCGATCAGCTCGCTCTCGTCGTAATAGGCTTCATCGCGGATCGAATACCAACCTTCGTATCGGTCCAGATAGAGATCGCCTTTGGCTTCCATCCGCTTCCAGATTTCGCGGCTCGCGGCGTGGTGGACATCCTCGCTGGTGCGGATGAAGCGGTCGTAGGAAATATCGAGTTTCGCGAACAAATCGCGGAAATGGCCGGACATTTCATCCGCCAGCTCGCGCGGTGTTATGCCGAGATCGCGCGCCTTTTGCGCCATTTTCAGGCCGTGCTCGTCCGTCCCGGTCTGGAAGCGCACATCGCGGCCCATCTGGCGGTGAAACCGTGCAAGAACGTCGGCAGCGATCGTCTCATAGGCATGGCCGATATGCGGCTTGCCATTGGGGTAATGAATCGCGGTGGTAAGATAGAAGGGATCAGCCATTTGCGCGTTTCCCTAGGCTGCACTCCGGGCCGCTGCAAGGTTGCTTAGCAACGTCCCGATTTCCATGATTAGCAAGCCAGCATCGAAATTGGCGGTCGGCGCTTGCGCGGCGAGGCGGACCAACTCGGCATGGCTCTCAACCAGCGCGGGGATCTGATCGCGCCCAACGCCCGACATATGACCGGCCACCACGGCGCGCGCCAATTCAATGGCGGCTAGCTGCTTCTCCCGCTTCGGCCGCGCACCCATTGCTGCGGCCAGTTGTCCGCGCAGGGAAAAATCGGGGTCCCCGCGCTCAGCGATCTGCTGCATCAGAGTGTGAATTTTGCCGAGATCAAGTTCGACGAAATCAATCGCTGCTCCGGGTGATCCTGACGCAGCGGCGATGGCCGCATCGCGCATTTCATTGCTGGCCTGCGGGGCTTCCCTCGCAAGGACGGCGCGCATGTCGTCATCCGAAATACGCGGGAAGGAAAGCACACGGCAGCGTGAGCGGATCGTCGGCAGCAGGCGGCCAATGCGATGAGCGATCAGCAGGAAAAACGTGCCCTGTGGCGGCTCTTCCAAGCTTTTGAGCAAGGCGTTTGCCGTCGGCGTTTCCATATCGTCCGCCGGATCAATGATGACTACGCGCCGCGTGCCGAGCGTTGGCCGGGTAGTTAGCCGCTGTTGTAGCTTACGGATTTGCTCGATCTTGATGTTTCGCGCCAGTTCATAGGGCTTGCCATCGGCACGCTTCTTGGCCTCCGCATCATTCTTTGGCGGATGCGAGGTGTAGAAAATATCGGGGTGATCGCCTTGTGGCTGCGCGATGCCATCTTCGGCCACGAGCTCCCTGGCAGCAGCAAGCGCGAATGCGGATTTGCCGACACCCTTGCGACCGGACAGAATCCAGGCGTGATGCATCCGCTCACCGGATGATGCGCTACGCCAGCTCGCCCATGCATCCTCATGCCCGATATAGGTCATCCGCCTTCGCCAAGCAGCGGCGCCATCGCGCGCATGATACGTGCGTGGACCTCTTCCGGAGAGCCGGCAGCATCGATCAGCACAAATCGCTCCGGATCCATTGCGGCGAGATCGCGAAAGCGCTGCGCCACGCGGGCGTGATAGTCCGCTGAACGGCTGCCGATCCGGTCAGCATTATCGCCATCGCGCTCAGCCAGCCTCTGAGCCACATCTTCACTTTCCGCCTGCAGCAGGAACGTGATGTCGGGCATCAGCGCATAGGAGCCGATCGTGTGTAGCGAAAGAATGGCGTCGTCGGAAAGGTCATCACCGCCCGCCTGGTAAGCGCGCGAGGAGTCGATGAACCGATCGCACACCACCCACTGCCCTTCATTCAGCGCGGGGCCGATGGCATTTGCGACATGATCCGAACGGGCGGCAGCAAACAGCAAGGCTTCAGCCGCGACATCCCAATCGAACTGTTTGTCCAAAAGGAGCTTGCGGATTGCTTCAGCACCCGGTGTTCCACCTGGCTCGCGCGTTTCCAGCACGCCGAGGCCGCGCATTTCCAATGCGTCCGACAGCATTTGCGCTTGCGTCGATTTGCCGACGCCCTCTCCACCTTCGAGGCTTATGAATTTGCCGCGCATCAGTTCATCCAGCTTGAAAAAGCATTGGCAATTCGTTCGAACATATTGGCTTCCTGCACATCGGCGGCAGCAATCAGCGGCGCTTCCAAGACATTTTCCCCGTCAATTGTCAGTCTCAGGCGCGCGACAGTGTCGCCAGCAGCGATCGGCGCCACCAAAGGCCCTCGATACACCGTTTCCAGTTTCCAGCTATCCACGTCGATATCTTTTGGAAGAGCCACGGCAAGGTCTCGCTCCAGGCGCAGATTGACGCGCGCTGCGGAGCCATCCTGCACTTCCGCCGAGCCCACAATCGCGCCGGCATCAATCAAGGTGGTATGTTCGAAATTATCGAAGCCCCATTCAAGAAGCGCGCGCGAAGCTACATCTCGCTCTCGCCCGGATGGCGCGCCTGCCAGCACCATGAGCAGGCGCCTGTCATCCCGCTCGGCCGAGCCAAGGAATGTGAAGCCTGCTTCGTTTGTGTAGCCGGTTTTCATGCCGTCCGCGCCATCGACGCGGCCCGTCACCGGATCGTGATTGGACTGAGCAATATCGCGCCAGCGCATGCCGCGATGGCCGAAAAAACGGCGATATAGACCCGGATAATCGCGCGTGATCGCAGCGCCAAGCAGTGCGAGGTCGCTCGCCGTGGTGTAGGTTTGCCCGCCGTCCGGAAAGCCGTTTGTCGAGCCAAAATGCGTGTCGCGCATCCCCAGCGCTTCAGCATTGGCATTCATTAGATCGATCCAGCTTTCCAGCGATCCTGTCGCGGCATTGGCCAATGCGACGCTCGCATCATTGCCCGAGACCGTGGTGATACCGAGAAGAAGCTGAGCGACCGTGGGCCGTTCACCTGCGCGAAGGAACATGTTCGAGCCTTCGGCATACCATTCCTCCTCCAGCGAGGCGGGATAGAGATATTGCATGTCGAGCCGAAGCTCGTCTTCATCGATAAGTTTGAACGCGGTATAGGCGGTCATCACCTTGGTGACGGATGCCGGGACGAAACGGCGATCCGCCTCGCGCGAAAACAGCGTCTGACCGGTCGACAAATCGACCAGCAGACCCACGGGTATGTCTTCCGGCACGGGTGCGGGCGCTGGCATCGCGGGAGATGCAGGCAGCACAAATGCGCCGAGCCCCACTACAACTGCCGTAAATCTTTTCAGGTCCAATCTGCCACTCCGTGCGGCGATTGGCACCTTTGCCTAGCCGCTGGTCAGGATTCGTGCATCGCTATAACCCGCACGCCGGACATTGGCGAGGGAAGCCTCAGCTTCTCCACGGGTGGCGAACGGGCCAGTGCGCACGCGCCAAAAGCGGCCGGATTGCATTACGTAGCCACCCAACGCTTCAGCGGCGCGATTAGCACGTTCCTCGGTGGAGAATGCGGCGGCTTGCACTGTGAAGCGGCCTTCTGCGGCCTCTGGGGCCGGAGCTGGGCTCTGGGCTACTTCTGCCGTTTCGCTTCCAGTGGTTGGCAAGGCCGCTGCTGCGCTTTCGGAGCCCCCTAGCGGGAGTGACGGCGCATCGGTCACATCCGGCATTTCCTCATCCAAATCAGCGACGGCGACAACCATCTCTGTATCCGCTGGTGCTCCCTGCGGCGCATCAGCGCTTAAGGATGCCACGCCCGTTTCCGGCAGGCGTCGCTGCAGGACTGCGAGCAAAGATGCGGGTGTATCCATCCGCAACGGAGCGGCCTCGCCCGCGCGCAAAGCGAAGCGCTCTGCCTCGGGCGGATTGACGCGGCGCACTCGCACCGGAGTTTGGGCCGCCGCGCCAAGCTGCTCCAATGCAGCCGAAGACAGCGCCACTAGGTCGTTAGAATCCATCGGCCCGCGCCGTTCGAGCCTCACGAGGATCGTCCTCCCGCTTTCGAGAGATGTCACTTCGACATAGCTCGGCAAAGGCAGTGTGTGATGACTGCCCGTAATCCCGCTCGCACCGTGATCGACGGCGAGATAGCCGACGAGATCATAGTTCAGCGTATCGACCGGAACATGCTCAGCCCCATTCACCACATAGGGTGCACCGACGGTGACCGGATAGTCCGCTGAAGGACCGTTTTGCTGGCTGACCGGAGTCCGGGCACTGCTCATCGGAGCTACGGGCTCCTCAGTTCCTGTCGTACAGGCTGCAAGGCCCACAGCCAGAGCAGAGCTCGCTATCCCCTTGAGAAGGAAATTAAAACGGCAATCATCGGCGAATCTCATCTGCAAGCAACCCCACGCTCATCGCGTAATAATTCGAGCAGTTATATTCGAGGATAACCCTATAATTCTGAGTTAAGAGGTAGCCGGGCTCTGCCGGACCGTCCGGTTCGAACAGCGAAGCCATGACGTCATCACCGATGGGCGCACGCGGCTCCACGCCCATTTCGCGCCATTCGCGAACGGTCATCCAGCGGCTGTGGCGACCATGTACACGCGGGCAGACGGGGGCGGCAGAGTTGTTTTCGATGGCCGAGCGATCAACGCTGTTCGGCACGAATGCGCGCACTGCCCAAGGCTGACCGGTGCGCCAGCCAGCATCGCGGAAGTAGTTGGCGATCGAATGCATGGAGTCGGCGTCCGACGTCCACACGTCGCGGTCTCCGTCACCGTCGCCATCGACGGCGAGGCGCAGATATACGCTAGGGAGGAACTGGCCGTTGCCGAATGCGCCAGCCCAACTACCTTCCAATTGCGAGCGCGGAACGCCCATATCGACCATCTTGAGCACGTCGATCAGCTCACGCTCGAACAAGGTACGGCGGCGTCCGTCCCAGGCAAGCGTGGCGAGCGAGCGCGGCAAATCGAAGCCGCCCATCACAGCTCCGTATGCGGTCTCGTGACCCCAAATAGCGACGATGATTTCGGCAGGGACGCCGTATTCGCGCTCAATCTCGGCGCGCAAGGGGGCAATCCGGGTCAAGGCGCGCCTGCCGCCATTGATACGCGATGCAGTATTGTGGCGGCTAAGATAGCTGCTCATCCAGGCAAAGCCGGTGGCGGGATTGACGTTGCCGCCGGATCCGGCCTGTTCGCGGTCAAGCTCCAGCACGCGGTTGTTCGGTGTGAGGCCTGCAAACACACGGTCGATCGTCGCCTGACTGACACCCTCGGCCCGGGCTCGCTCGCCAACCTCGTCAAGGTAGCTGTTGAAGGACTGCTCCTGAGCTTGCAGCGGCGTGGCAAGCAGCAGGCTGGCGGAGAGGGCGATGCCGATGCGGCGAAGAGGCTTTGTGATCATGCGGTCACTCTATGCCAGCTTTCATCGGCTTGGGAATGCCCTGTTTTTATTCCTGCGCCCAAAGGACTCGCATTTGCGATGGATTGGTGTGGTGACAAGCGCGCCCAAACGCGCTAGCTCGCCTCCCGCTCGGTCGGATGGGTGGCAGAGCGGTTGAATGCACCGGTCTTGAAAACCGGCAAGGGTGCAAGCCCTTCGTGGGTTCGAATCCCACCCCATCCGCCAGCAAGATCCCCAACGGCGGAGTAGCAATGACACAGCAGATCATCCTGATCGGTCTTCACCCCGATGTCGTGGATTGGGACAAATGGCCCGATCTTTCGCCTGAGAAGCTTATGGAGGGCACTGAGAAGACCCGCACGGCTCTTGAGGAAGCGGGTTACGGGGTGACCATCGGGCTTATCAAGACCCGCGATGAAGGCGCTGCCGAAGCGGCGACGCTCCTTTCACAGAAACCCTACGCGCTCGCCCTGATCGGCGCGGGCGTGCGCAAGGATGACGATCAGTTCCTGCTGTTCGAGAAGCTGATCAACCTGATCCGCGAACACGCCCCGCAAGCGAAGGTCGCCTTCAATTCCTCCCCGTCCGATACTGTCGATGCGGTAGAGCGCTGGCTTTAGATGTGTAGCGCCCTGCCGTAGGCGCCGAGCACCGCTTCATGCATCGACTCGCTGATCGTCGGATGCGGGAAGACGGTATTCATCAGTTCCGCCTCGGTGGTCTCCAGCGTCATGCCGATCGTGTAGCCCTGGATCATCTCGGTCACTTCCGCGCCGACCATGTGCGCGCCGAGCAACTCGCCGGTCTTCGCGTCGAACACCGTCTTGGTGAAGCCCTCTGCCTCACCCAGAGCGATGGCCTTGCCGTTGCCGATGAAGGGGAACACGCCGACTTTTACCTCATGCCCGGCTTCCTTGGCTTTCGCCTCGGTCATGCCGACGCTCGCGATCTGCGGGTGGCAGTAGGTGCAGCCCGGGATGGCCGAGCGGTTGAGCGGGTGCGGATGCACGTCCTTATTGCCCAGCTCTTGCGCAATGGCCTCGGCACAGGTGACGCCTTCGTGGCTCGCCTTGTGCGCCAGCCACGGGCCGGGCGTGCAATCGCCGATGGCCCACAGGCCCTTGGATTTGGTGCGACCGTAGGGATCGATCTGGATGAAGCCGCGATCCATCTCTGCCAGCTTGTCGATGCCGATGCTCTCGGTGTTGGGCATGATGCCGATGGCGGTGATGCAGTGGGTGTATTCGCCCGTATGGACCTTGCCGTCCTTGTCCTTGATCTTGGCGGTCACGCCCTTGCCCGTCACCTTCAGGTCCTCGACACCCGCGCCGGTCATGATCGTCATGCCCTGCTTGGTGAGGCTCTTGTTGAGGAAGGCGGAGACCTCGTGGTCCTCTACCGGCACGATCCGGTCGAGCATCTCGACCACGGTCACATCCGCGCCCATGTCGTTGTAGAAGCTGGCGAACTCGATACCAATCGCGCCCGATCCGATGACGAGCAGCTTCTTCGGCATTTCGGGCGGCACCATGGCGTGGCGATAGGTCCACACCTTCTTCCCGTCTGCCGGAGCGAACGGCAGGTCGCGTGCCCGCGCGCCGGTGGCGACGATCACGTGCTTGGCCGAGAGATTCTCCTCGCCTTTCTCGCCTTTCACCGTCAGACTGGTCGCGCCGGTCAGCGTGCCATCACCCATGTGGACGGTGATCTTGTTCTTCTTCATCAGGTGGGCGATGCCGCTGGATAGCTGTTTGGCAACCCCGCGGCTGCGCTTCACGACGGCTTCGAGGTCTGCTTCGATTGCGCCAGCGATCTTGAGGCCATAGTCCTTGGCATGCTGCGCATAGTGCAGGATCTCTGCCGAGCGAAGCAGGGCCTTTGTCGGGATACACCCCCAGTTGAGGCAGATACCGCCCAGATTCTCGCGCTCAACGATGGCGGTTTTGAGCCCCAGCTGCGCGCAGCGGATTGCCGCGACATAGCCACCAGGGCCCGATCCGAGAACGACGACGTCGTATGAGTTGTCAGCCATTTGCTGTCCTGCTTTCAGTGGTTTCGTTCAAAGGGTGTGACAGGTGTGACAGTGTCCAAAGGGAGAATTTCTTCGGAGCGGATTTCACGCCTAAAAATGGTGTTTCAGTGGAGGCAAAACAGCTGCTCACGGTGAGCAATTTGCCTGCCAGTTTGGTTGTAGGAAAGAGCGCTGAAGTCATGCCGCACCCACAGGGCGGGGCTTGCCCGCATCGTCTATCGCAACGAAGGTGAACTTGGCAGAGGTGACCAGCTCTTCCTCTTCCGAATGCCGCTCGCGGCGGTAGGCGTCGGTGGCGATGACCATGCTGCTGGTGCCGACCTTGGTGATTTCGGCATAGACCGAGACTTCGTCGCCCACTTTCACCGGCTTGTGGAACGTGACGCCATCCATGGCGATGGTGACCGCCCTGCCCTTCGCGCGGCGAGCAGCGACAAGCCCCGCGCCCGAGTCCATCAGGCTCATCAGCCAGCCGCCGAAGATGTCGCCATAGGCATTGGCGTCGGCAGGCATCGCGGTGACACGCATGGCAGGGTTGCGATTAGTCATCACAGACCGAAGAGGTAGCCAAAACCGATGAAAAGCACTCCGACGAATGCCAAAGCAAGCAAGCCGAGCCAGAGGACGACAGTTCGCAACACACGTATGACGCGCATTCAATCAGCCCCTTCATGAGCATTTCAGTGGCTCGATACGAGAAAGATACCAAAGCCCATTAGCAAACCGACGAATAAGAAGTTGCCGAGAATTCCGCCGCGCTTCGAACCATGCTCCATCTTCTTGAAGAGGGAGCCCACAACGAGAATAGGTATTAGGGCACCCGCCACAATTATGCAGAGGATACCTACTATGAGCAGCAGGATGTCCATTCGAGCTCGTCATCCTTGCTTTACGCCACCAGCCCCAGCGGTGCTTCGATCATTTCCTTGAACGCCTTCATCAGCTGCGCACCGTCTGCACCGTCAATGGCGCGGTGGTCGAAGCTGCCGGTGGCACTCATCACGCTGGCGATCTGCAAGCTGTCATCGACCACGTAGGGGCGCTTGTCGCCTGCGCCGATGGCCATGATCATGCCCTGCGGCGGGTTGATGACGGCTTCGAACTGCTTGATGCCGAACATGCCCATGTTGGAGAGGCTGGCGGTGCCGCCCTGGTACTCTTCGGGAGCGAGCTTGCCGTCCTTCGCGCGGGTGGCGAGGTCTTTCATTTCGGTCGAAATCTTGCTCACTGCCTTGCTGCCTGCATCGGTGACGATTGGGGTGATGAGGCCGTTGGGAATGCTCACGGCCACCGACACATCGGCGCGGCTGAACTTGAGCATGGTGTCGCCAGCGAACTGGACGTTGCAAGCGGGAACGGCTTCCAATGACTTGCCAAGCGCCTTGATCATCAGATCGTTGACCGAGAGCTTCACGCCCTGCGATTCGAGCGCGGCGTTCAGCTCGCTGCGCAGCTTGAGCAGCGCATCGAGGCGGATATCGACCGTGAGGTAGATATGCGGCACCTGCTGCTTGGACTCGGTCAGGCGGCGCGCGATTGTCTTGCGCATGCCGGAAAGCTTCTCGACCTCGTGCGGAATGCCGAAGTCCTGCGCTTCTGCCGGAGCAGCGGCGGGCGTTGGCGTAGAGGCTGGAGCGCTTGCGGCAGGAGCCGGAGCGGCTGCGCCCGGTTTCGCATCCTCGACATCGGCTTTTACGATGCGGCCATTGGGTCCACTGCCCTTGATCGCGGAAAGGTCGAGACCCTTCTGCTCGGCGATGCGCTTGGCGAGCGGCGATGCGATAATGCGGTCGCCTGATGTTTTCGGGGCAGTCCCACCTTCCGACTGTCCTGAGCTTGTCGAAGGACTGCTTTTTTCTTCGGACGCTGCGCTGGAAGAAGAAGACAGTGCTTCGACAGGCTCAGCACTCTCGGATTTTTGAGGTTCGGGTGAGGCCCCATCGCCGGCCGGTTCCACATCGCTCACGTCTTCGCCATCCTCGGCGAGCGTCGCGATGATCGTGCCGACCTTCACGCCTTCTGTGCCTTCTTCCACCTGGATATGGGCGATCACGCCCTCATCCACGGCTTCGAATTCCATCGTTGCCTTGTCCGTCTCGATCTCGGCCATGATGTCGCCGGAGGAGACGCTGTCCCCCACTTTCACCAGCCATTTTGCGAGAGTCCCTTCTTCCATGGTTGGCGAAAGGGCGGGCATCTTGATGGCAATCGGCATGTGCGGAGAACGCTCCCTGACAAATTAGGTTTCTTGCTCTTTTCGTGCTGCCGTTCATTGGCCAATTTGGCCGCGCGGGGCAAGGTTCACTTGCACATGCCGCGATTTCCCGGAATATCCAACGCCTGGATGAGGGAAATACGAATGCGCGTTTATCTGACGATCATCGACGAGACAGAAGAAGCGCGGGTGGCGCTGCGTTTTGCGGCGCGCCGTGCGGCCAAGACCGGGGGCATGGTCCACCTGCTCGCACTCGTCCAACCGCAGGCGTTCAACGCCTTTGGCGGCGTGCAGGCGACGATCGAGGAAGAGGCGCGCGACCGGGCCGAAGCGCTCGCCAGCAGCGCGGCGGGAGAGTTGGCCTACGAAAGCGGGAAGATGCCACAGATTGCGGTGCGCGTCGGCGATGCGCAAAAGGTGATCGCCGAATATCTCGGCGATCACCCGGAGGTTGCAGCCCTGGTGCTCAGTTCAGCGGCAGAGGGGACTCCCGGCCCGCTGGTTACGCATTTCACGCAAAAAGCCGGGAGCCTGCCCTGCCCCCTGTTCATCATCCCCGGAGGCTTGTCCGAAGAAGAGATCGATAGGCTCTCTTAAGTTGCGAACCCGCATCCGCGGGATCGTCCTCGCTAGACGCGCAGGCACGCTGCGCCCGCTGCGGGCGGCCAGTTGGCCTTGCGGTTCGCCAAGCGAACCGTACTGGCGCCATGGTTAGGTTCGCGTACCGCGCGTCGGGTAATCATTCTTCAGCACGAAATCGAGCGCACTCAGCAGATCGTCGAGCGGCGGGCGTGTGAATGGCGCGTTCTGGGTCTGCGCGAAATAAACGGACATGTCAGGCTTGAGCAGGAACAGTCCGGGCTCAGAGAAGACTTGCGGCTCTTCGCTGTCCGGCCGCTTTTCGGAAATGTATAGGCCCCATTCGCGCGCCTGGTCTTCGCTGAGATTGTAGACGAGCGGCAAGTCGTGCGTTTCCCACTCCTTGTCTACCACCATCGCGCGCTCTTCATCGTCCATGCAGATGGCAAAGACATTCACGCCGCGATCGACGAAGTCCTGCAATTTGCCGGCCAATTCCTCGAGGTAACTTTTGCAAATCGGGCAATGCTTGCCGCGATAGAACACCAGCATGGTGAAATTATCGGGCTTTTGCTTCGACAGGTGAAACTGTGCGCCGATCGTCAGTGGCAGTTCGAGGTCAGGCGTTTTCTGGCCAGGTTTGATCATGAAATTCTCCTTTCATAATCAATGGCCGGCCAGCATTCGCGTTCCCTATTTCCGCTTGCGTCCCTGATGTCGGACATTGCCCGGCCGACCGCGCTTGCCGATCTGATGCTTGCCTTGTCTGTCGCGGCGCGGTTTTGTGTCCGGACGCTTGCCGCGCGGTTGCACTTTCTGGCCACCGCCGTCGCCATCGGGAAGCTCGAATTTCAGCGCGCCCGTCAGCGGATTGGCCTCGCCCAGCCGAAGCTCCAGCGTGTCACCCATGGTGTAGGTGGTGCCGCTGTCCGTCCCGATCAGCGCCTGCGCGCCTTCGTCATGGCGGAAATATTCGCGGCCCAGCGTGCTGATGGGCACCAGCCCGTCCCCACCAAGGCCCACAATCGTGGCGAAGAAGCCGAAGCTGGTCACGCCGGTGATGCGGGTGTTAAAGACCTCTCCCACTCGCGCGGAAAGCCATGCGGCGACATAGCGGTCGATGGTGTCGCGTTCCGCTTCCATCGCGCGGCGCTCTGTAATGCTGATCGCATCGGTGATTTTGCCGAGATCGCTGCGATCCCGGTCTGACAAGCCGCTGCTATCAGGTATCTTGCCCTTGGGCGCAGGCTGCTCCAGCCCGAAGCCGTCCACCAGCGCGCGGTGGACGAGAAGGTCCGCATAGCGGCGAATTGGTGAGGTGAAATGCGCGTAGGAGCCGAGCGCGAGGCCGAAGTGGCCTGCATTGGCTGGACCATAATAGGCCTGGGTCTGGCTGCGCAGCACCGCCTCCATCACCAGCGCCTTTTCGCCCGCATCGGTGACGTCTTTCATCATCCGGTTGAAAAGGCCGGGCGTAATGACCTGGCCGAGCGCCAATTTCTTGCCGATGCTGTCGAAATATTCGCGCAGCGCGATGAGCTTTTCGCGCGTCGGAGGCTCGTGGACGCGGTAGACGACCGGCTGCGTCTTGCTTTCCAGTGCCTTTGCCGCAGCGACATTGGCCGCGATCATGAAGTCTTCGACCACGCGGTGGGCATCGAGCCGTTCGCGCACCGCGATTTGCTCTATCTTGCCCTGATCGTTCAGCACGACGCGGCGTTCGGGCAGGTCGAGATCAAGCGGATCACGGTCCGCCCGCGCTTTTGCGAGCAGCTTCCATGCGTCCCACAGATTGCGCAGGTATTCCGGCGCATCGCCGCCATCGATCGCTTCTTGCGCTTTCTCGTAAGGGATATTGTGATGGATGCGCACGATGGCGCGGGTGAAGCGCCAATCGGTCACCTGCCCCTTGGCATTGATCTTGAGATGGCAGGCCATTGCCGCGCGATCTTCATTCTGCCTGAGAGAGCAGACATCGGCAGACAAGACCTCAGGCAGCATCGGCACCACGCGATCGGGGAAGTAAACCGAATTGCCGCGCTTTCTCGCCTCGCGGTCTAGCTTGCCACCGGGGCGCACGTAGTAGGAGACATCGGCGATAGCGACGAGCGCGTTGAAACCGCCCTTTCCGTCACTCTCGGCCCAGATCGCATCGTCATGGTCGCGCGCATCCTTGGGATCGATCGCGACGATGGGGAGATCGCGCAGGTCCTCGCGATGGTCGTCGCTCAGCGGGATTTTCGCAGCCTGCGCAGCCTCGTCCAGCACTTCTTGCGGGAAAGTATGCGGGATGCCGTATTTGTGAATCGCGATCAGGCTGTAGCTTTTCGGAGCGAGCGGATCGCCGAGCACTTCGATCACCTTGACCGAGGAATTGCGGCCGCGCCCGGCGGGTTCGGCGAGTACGAGCTGGCCTTCCTCCGCCTGCCCGCGATCGCTGACCTTGGCGGAGGTGCGGATTTTCTTGTCGACCGGGGCCAGCCACGCCTGCCCGCTCATGTCGATCTCGATCACCCCCAGCATCGAGCCTTCCTGCGAAGGCAGCTTCTTCATGGGGTGTGCGATATGGCCTTTGCCCGCCTCTTCGGTGCGCGCGAGAATGCGGTCACCCACGCGGAGGGCGGCCTGTTTCTTCTTCTCAATGACGCGAAGGCGCGGCGGCGGCGTCGCATCGTCCGGCTGCCAGCTCTCTGGGATGGCGGCGGGCTCACCCTCGTCGATTTCGACGATCCGTAGCACGGTGACCTTGGGCAGGCCTCCCATGCGGTGATAGGCGCTTTTCCTGCCGTCGATCAGGCCTTCTTCGGCCATGTCTTTCAGCAGCGCCTTGAGTGCGATCTTTTCCTGACCTTTCAGGCGGAAATGCTTGGCGATTTCGCGCTTGCCAGCGGGTCCATCGGCGGTCTTGATAAATTCAAGGACCTGGTCCTTGCTCGGAAGTCCCTGGAACTTCCTGTTGTTCTTATTTTTGTTCATGGCCCGCTATATGGGGGCTCAGTCCTCGCTGTCACCCTCCAGCGGATAGAAAGCGCCGCCGGGTACCGCGCTGGAGACCGGGCTGCAGACAGGCCCGAAGCTGCAAGAGGCAACACCGAATATCCAGTCATCGCCGCGCAGGGGTGCGGTATAGGTCAATTCGCGCCCTGCCATCGGGGTCGGATCGTCGCCGACCGGTGTCTCGAACGAGAGGATTGCCGCCTCGTCCCACCGCCAGTCACTCTCATCCGTGCGTCTTTTGACGACTAAATAGGTAGTGGCCCCTTCGACGCCCTGCCACTCGACGAGAGTGTCGGTGCGCACGGCGGCATCGGCGGTAACCTGCGGCGGCATCGGCGCGCTCGCAAGCCGATCCAGTGCGCGAACATTCAAAACGCTGCTGCGGGTGAGGTAATCGAAGTCGAGCTCATCCACCGTATCGCCATAGGTGATGCCGTCCTCGACGCGCAGGTCCTGATGCTGGTGCTCATAATCCTCTACAGCCACGGTCACGCGGACTGCCGGATAGCCGCGATCGAGGAAGGGGATCTGGTCCCCGCCGCGGCCCATGCGATCCGTGCGCCAAATCTGGCGGACCTGCATGCCATCGGGGAAATCTTCGGCTACGGAGTTCAACCAACGGGAGAGATTGCGGCCGGGCGAATCGTTTTCGCCACCGAAGCGGCGTTGGGCCGCTCGCAGTTGCGGCGTGGAATCGGCGCGCAAGCCTTCCGAAAATACGCGCACGTGTTCCGCGTCACAGAAACCGTCCGATCCGCAGCTATTGCCGATCATGTCATTATTGAGCACCGCCTTCACGGTCATGCCCTGTTCGGCGACCGAGTCAGCGAGGATGCCTGCGCCGTAGAGGCCCTGCTCTTCGCCCGTCAGCAAAGCATAGATGATTGTGGAGGGATACTCGCGCTGGGATAGGATGCGCGCGGCCTCCAGCACCATAACGCTGCCCGAGCCATCGTCATTGGCGCCGGGTGCATCGTCAGTCGCGTTCATCGCATCGGTGACGCGGCTGTCGTAATGGGCCTGTACGATGATGACTTCATCGGGCCGCTCCGTTCCGCGCTGGATTGCGACGGCATTGCGGATGAGGGTCGGCTCAGGAATGCGACGTCCGTCGGCCTCCACCACGCGCCCAACCGGCATTACGTCGAGACAGCCTCCGCATTCGGCACCAATCCGTCCGAATTCAGCCAGCGCCCAATCGACCGCAGCACCAATGCCGCGCTCCGGATCAGTCTGCGAAGAGAGCGTATGACGCGTGCCAAAGCCGACGATCGTATCCATGTCCGCCCGCAGCCGCTCTTCCGAAACTTCTAGCCCCGGATCGTCTGCCGCCTGCGCCCCATCACGATCATCATCGTGATCATGGTTGTGCGCGTTTAGCGGAGTTGCAGCAAAGAGGGCGAGCGGAGCGGCAGCGAGGGCCGCAGTCAGAATTGATCTACGCATGTGGCCAAGTCTGCGCGCAATCGCAGCGACTTGCAAGCCGCCCTTTGCCTGTATTCGGGCGTCTAAACCGCAGGCGGCTCGCCATAATTGTTTGCGCCGTGCTCGGTTTTCATCACGCCGAACACGATGATCACGATCAGCCCGATATAAGGGATCCAAGTGAGCGGTGCGGCCATCATCTCTGCCTGCAGAGCCTGCATTTCATCCATGCGCGAAGGATCGGCGGAAATGACCATCAGCTCTTTTGCGCGGTCCACCATGGTGATCTCGCCATAGACGCCCGCCAATTGCGTGACGACCGGGATGGCCGCCCAATAGCCAGAATTCCCGCTGTCATGAAGGCGGCGAACGAAGGAAGCGAGAAGCAAAAGCACGACGGCAATTTCGGCGGCGACGCCGACCCAGATTGCTGTGTCCATAGCACCAGCCATGCTCGCCATCATCTCGGCCTGCATCGTCGCCTGATCGGCGCCGGATTGCGCCGCGTCCATCGCTGTGCCGACGCCAGCGGTGATTAGCGGAATGCTCGCCAGCAGGCCCACCACGAACTGCGCGATGACGATGAAGAGCACATACCACCAGAAAGTGGAACGCGCATCGCGCCCGCTGAAATTGGTCAAATTCGCGAGATTGTATTTAATGGCCTGAATCATGATGATCTCCCCGTCTTGGGCGACGATTATCAATAGGCTCTGGCGACGTAAATCCGCTCTTTCGCAGGTTCCCCGGTAAAAATGCATGTGCCGCTGACGGGCTCTGCATCAATGGCCACATTGCGGAAGGTGAGCTTGTGCGCCTTCAGCTGCTCGACGACCTTTTCGAGGCTTTCGCCGGTCGGCTTGGACCATTCCACTTCAACCCAGCCGGGATAGCGAGAGCCGCGGAAATGCTCCGCCAACGCGTCCATTTCGGTGATGCCGCGCGTGATATTCGCATCGCGTCGATCTTTGGCCGACGCGAAGAGCGAGCT
This sequence comes from Aurantiacibacter sediminis, assembly GCF_016019885.1. GTDB lineage: Bacteria > Pseudomonadota > Alphaproteobacteria > Sphingomonadales > Sphingomonadaceae > Alteraurantiacibacter > Alteraurantiacibacter sediminis. The sequence goes on from NZ_JAEANY010000002.1 coordinate 600,005, forward strand.
CTGGATGTCCTCCAGCATTGCCGGGATTTGTTCCGCTGCCTCTTTGCGGCTTGGCGTGTGGAAAGCAGGCTTGCCGTTTTCGCTGTTCCACAAGCTATCGCGGCGCAGCAGGCTGACAACGCCATTGTCCATATCGCGGCCGCCGACTTCGATGATGATCGGAGCGCCCTTGCGTACATAATCCCAGCGCTTTGCGGCTGCCTTGCCCGGGCGAGTGTCGAGCAGGACGCGAATCGGCTCGCCCAGCGTCCATTTCTCAGCCAGTGCAGCGCGCAATTGCTCGCAATAATCGATCAGTGCTGCATCCTCAGGCTTGTCGCGGAGCATGGGCAGGATCACGACCTGATGCGGAGCAAGCTTGGGCGGAACGCGCAGGCCATCATCATCGCCATGCGTCATGATCAGCCCGCCGACCATGCGCGTGGACATGCCCCAGCTCACGGTGTGGCACAGCTGTTGGCCGCCTTCTGCGTCCTGATATCGAATATCCGAAGCATCGGCGAAGCTGGTGCCAAGGTAATGGCTGGTGCCGGCCTGCAACGCCTTGCCGTCCTGCATCATCGCTTCGATTGACCAGGTTTCCGTGGCGCCAGGGAAACGTTCGTTCTCCGGCTTTTCGCCTGCGATCACTGGCATGGCCACGTCTTCTTCGGCGAAGGCGCGATACATTTCGAGCGCGCGCATGGCTTCTTCCCGCGCTTCATCGGCGTTGGCGTGCGCGGTGTGGCCTTCCTGCCAAAGGAATTCGCTGGTGCGCAGAAACATGCGCGTGCGCATCTCCCACCGCACGACATTGGCCCACTGGTTGAGCTTCAGCGGCAGATCGCGCCAGCTTTGCACCCAGCGGCTCATCGCATCGCCAATGATCGTTTCCGAAGTCGGCCGCACGACAAGCGGCTCTTCCAGCTTGGCTTCGGGATCGGGGACGAGACCACCCTCTCGATCGGCAATCAGCCGGTGATGTGTGACGACCGCCATTTCCTTGGCGAAGCCTTCGACATGGTCTGCCTCACGCTCGAAATTCTTGAGCGGAATGAAAATCGGGAAATAGGCGTTCTGTATGCCAGCCGCCTTGATCCGATCATCGAGCAGGCGCTGCATGCGTTCCCAGATACCGTAACCCCACGGCTTGATCACCATACAACCGCGCACGCCTGATTCCTCAGCCATGTCAGCGGCGGAGATAACTTCCTGATACCACTGCGCAAAATCGTCTTGGCGTTTGATGTTGAGGGCGTGGCGGATATTGGACATGAAGCGGACTGCCTCGTTCAGTAATTGCGAAACGTAAGTCGATTTGGACCCATTGCGGGCCTGTGTCGAGTATCGGATATAGGACGGTAAGCGAAAGAGGCTTTATTCGCCGAGCTTGTCCAGCTTGCGTTGCATTTCAGCCATTTGCGAGCGGAGCGCGTCGATTTCCTCGCGGCCCTTCGGCTCTGTGCTTGGCTTTGCTGCCGCCGGAGCATCGCTGCCAGCGACCTGTGCGCCGGGCATGAATGCTTTCGTTGCCGCCTCAAACATCGCCATGTTGGTTTCAGCCATCTTGGCAAAGGCATTGCCGCCCATGCTGCTTTTGAAAGCTTCCTGTAGCGATGCCTGATTGGTCTGGAAATTGGCCATGGCCGCTTCGAGATAGGACGGCATCATCGCCTGCATGGAATTACCATACATTCCAATCAATTGACGAAGGAAGCTCACAGGCAGCATATGCTCGCCATTGGCCTCTTCTTCCATAATGATCTGGGTCAGGATCGAATGGGTGATGTCATTGCCCGATTTCGCATCGAGCACCTGAAAATCCACGCCATCGCGCACCATTTCGGCAAGGTCATCGAGCGTGATGTAACTCGATGAACTGGTATTGTAGAGCCGCCTATTGGCGTACTTCTTGATGATAACGCTGGCGTTATCGGACTTGTCCTTTTCAGGCATGAAAGGCCCACTCCTGCGAATTGTGCGACCAGGCCTCTTAGCACCCGCAACATGTATTTTGCAATTGCGGCATGAACTTAGCCGTCGGTCCGATCGAAACGACCTCCCAGAACCGTCAGCAACTCATATTGCGAGAGGCCGCTACGGGCAGAAAGTTCAGGCAAATCAAATGGAATGGAGAGAAAATCGCGTTCCGATACGTCGCTATTCGTTACGTCCACGATGATCATGTCCATGGACACCTTGCCAAGGATCGGCAGCGTATCATCGCCGTGATGCAGCACGCCGTCGCGCCCCAGTGCGCGCAGGAAACCGTCGGCGTAGCCAAGGGAAACGGTGGCGGCGCGCATGGGCCGCTCTGCCGTCCATGTTGCATTATAGCCAACGCTGTCTCCCGGCGAGAGATCGCGGATCTGGATGATCGCCGCTTCCGGATAGGCGACCTGGGCGATCTTTCCGCGCATCGCCTTCACCGGCGCGCCGCCATAGAGCGCGATTCCCGGCCGGGTCAGGTCGAAATGATAGTCCGGCCCAAGCATTAGCCCTGCGCTGTTCGACAGGCTCAGGCCGCGCGCGCCAACGCTTTGAGCGCATTCGCGAAAACGCGCCAGTTGGGCGACATTGTTCGGGCTGGCCTCATCCGCGCAGGCAAGATGCGACATTGCGATTTCTATGTCGAGCGCCTGAATGGCGGGGTCCGATACATCTGCGGCAGTGATGCCCAATCGGTTCATGCCGGTATCGATCATCAAATGACAGGCCCCGCCGCCCGATTGGCTCCACAAAGCCGCCTGACGCACAGAATTGATGACGGGCAGAACGCTTGTCTCCCGCGCGAAATGCGCCTCTGCCGGTGTCCTGACACCATGCAAGACGCTCAGCTGTGAACCCTCGGCATGTTCGAGCGCGGCCGGCACTTCGCCCCAATGGGCGAGAAAGAAGTCCCGCGCCCCGGCCTCCAGCAGCGCAGGTATCGCCACGTCGACGCCCAGCCCGTATGCATTTGCTTTTATGGCCGCACCCGTGGCGGTCTCGGATGCTGAAACGCTATCCAGATAACGCCAATTATCGGCGAGCGCTTGCCGGTCGATGCGCAGGCGTAGGCTTGCAGGAGGAAGTTCGCCTGGAATCAATGACTGTCCTCAAATTCGGTTGGCGGACCACCCTTCAGCCCCCACCATGCAACGACGACGCCGAAGGCAACCACCGCCCAGGTGTACCAGAGCCCGGCGTATACATCGCCTGAGCGCGCGACGATGATTCCGGCGATCAGCGGCAGGAAGCCGCCGAGGTAGCCCGCGCCAATGTGATAGGGGATCGACATGGAGCTATAGCGGATTTTCGCGGGGAACATTTCGGTCAGCAGCGCGGCCACGGAGCCGTAGGTCAAAGCCGAAAGCACGCCCAAGACCAACAGCAATCCGATGATGCCGAGAATGTTTGCCACAGGCGGCGTCTGGTATTCGAAATCGAAGCCACGCTGGCCGAGTTCTGCGATTATCCCATCGCGCCGCGCATTGCCGCTATCCAGCCACTCAGGGGTGATCGCTACGGGAGCGCCCGATACCGCAAGGCCAAGTTCACCGCCCTCCTCTACCGAATAACTCACCCCGCTTGCGGTAAGCGTCTCAAGAATCTTGCCGCAATCGCTTTGCTCGCGATCGAACAGATCGGCGAAAGGATCGGTCGTGCATTGGGAGCCGGTTACCACTACGGGATTGTCCTCTGACGCTTGTGCCAGCCCCGGGTTTGCAAGGGAGCCCATTGCCCAGAAAATCGGGAATAGGAGCGCCAGCGCGGCGAGCGCGCCGATGATGATCGGTTTTTTGCGCCCCACCCTGTCCGACCATTTCCCAACCACGATATAGAATGCCATCGAAAGGCCGCCCGCGATAAGCAGGATCCATTCGACCAGCCCGGGATCGAGCCGCATCGGACCACGCAGGAAGGACAGGCTGGAGAAGAAGGCGGTGTACCAGATCGTCGTCAGCACGCCTGTCACGCCGAATAGCGCGATGAAAATGCGCCGCTTGTTGCCCGGATATGTGAAACTTTCGACGAAAGGATTGCCTGCCGTCTCGCCAGCTTCTTTCATCGCGCGAAAGACTGGGCTTTCCGACAGCATCAATCGCATCCACAGCGATATGCCGAGCAGCAATATCGAGAGGAGGAACGGGATGCGCCAGCCCCACTCGACGAAATCCTCTTCGGAAATGATGGCGCGGCAGGCGAGCACGACAATGATCGAAAGAACGAAGCCGCCGACAACACTCGCCTGGATAAAACTGGTGTAAAAGCCGCGTTTTTCGGGCGGGGCATGCTCGGCGACGTAAATCGCTGCGCCGCCATATTCGCCGCCCAAGGCGAGGCCCTGCAACACGCGAAGGCAGATGACGATGATCGGGGCTGCGACCCCGATGGTCGCGACTGTCGGGATCAGGCCGACCCCTGCGGTCGCCACCCCCATCAACGTCACGGTGACAAGAAACGTATATTTGCGCCCCAGCTTGTCACCGAGATAACCGAACAGGATCGCGCCGATGGGACGAAACGCGAAGCCGACTGCGAATGTCGACCACACCAGCAGCAGGCCCAGCGTATCATTATCGACGTCGTAGAACGCGTCTTTCAAGATGTAGGCAAGCGTGCCGTAAATGAAGAAATCATACCATTCGAACACGGTGCCGGCCGAACTGGCGGCGATAACAAGGCGAATTTCCTTCGGGCTCGGCTCATGTTGTTGAATTGCGGCTGCGTCGGCCATGCGGACCCCCAAAACTATTTTCGCGCTGGATTAGCTTGAAGCCGTGGCGCTGGAAAGGGCGGCGATTGCGGCCTTCCACGGCAAGAGTATGGCATCATGCCGGGCGGGATAGTCGCGGGCTGGTTCGATAAGTTCCAAGCCCGGCCAGTCCGGCATGCCAGCGCCTTCTTTAAGCCACGCTTGCAGACCCTCGTGTGACTGCGCGATGCCATTCAGATCGTGGCCCTTGGCATGGTCGGCAAACAATGATGCGGCCGCTTGGCCCACGGCGCAAGCGCGCACCTTCACGCCCAATGCCGAAATCGCGCCTTCATGGTCCGTCTCAGCGTCTAGAGAAATGACGGAGCCACAGGTTGTCGAGCGCGCCTCGCCATGCAGAGGAGCGTCGGCAAGAGGCGGATAATCGGCGAGTTTAACAGCCGCGGCCAGCATGGCTGGCGTATAGAGCTTGTCCGCGCTCACTCTGCCTCTTCTTCCTCGCCCAGCAATCGCGCGCGCCGTTCGGCTACGATCTGCACCATAGCGCGAGAACTCGAATCGACGAGCTGGTAAGTGCGTGCCTCGGAAATCCACAGCGGCCTGCCCTGCGCGCCCCAATAGCTGTCGAAGCCAAGCACGAAGAGCGAGAAGCCGATCACGACAATCACGACACCCTTCACCGCGCCGAATCCGAAGCCCAGCACGCGATCAATGGGGCCAAGCACCGAGTTGCGAGATTGCCTGCCCGCGACGCGCGCGATCAGCTTCATCGCAGCATAGGGTATCAGTAGGAGGAGGGCGAAAGCAAAGATGCTCGCGGTGACAGGCGAGCCCATAAAATCGAGAATCGCGGCAGTCAGATCGGTGTGAAGATAGCGGATAGCAAACACCGCCAGAAACCATGCCGCGAGTGAAAGCACTTCCTGCACGAACCCGCGCATGAAGCCGCCGATCGCGCCCACCCCCACGATGAGCAACACGATAATGTCGAAACCCGTCATAGTGCCGCCGATTTAGGCCGATGCCATGACCCGGTCAACGAGTGAGCTGACGCCGCCAACATTCGTGTAATTCAGCGTTTTGACGTCATGGCCTCCATCCAGCGGACCGCAGGCGTGGGTGAAGCCGAGCTTCGCGGCCTCACGTAGCCGGAGCGAGGAATGAGCGACAGGGCGGATTTCGCCTGATAGCGCCATTTCGCCGAGCCAGATGGTGGTGGCAGGTAGTGGCTTATCGGCCAACGCAGAAACCAATGCTGCGGCAACCGCGAGATCGGCAGCGGGATCATTCAGGCGATACCCGCCAGCTACGTTCAGATAGACCTCAGCCGTAGAAAAACTCAGCCCGCAGCGTGATTCCAACACGGCGAGCAGCATTGCGAGCCGCCCATTATCCCACCCGACCACTGCGCGGCGCGGCGTTGCCCCCGATTGCAGCCGGACAATCAGCGCCTGTATCTCCACTAATACCGGGCGCGTACCTTCAATCGCCGGAAAGACGGCGCTGCCTGCAATCGGTTCTTCACGGCCCGACAGGAATAGCGAGGACGGGTTGGACACTTCGGCCAGCCCCTGCCCCTCCATCGAGAATACGCCGATTTCATCGACTGCACCGAAGCGGTTCTTGAGGCTGCGCAGGATGCGGTACTGGTGACTACGCTCGCCTTCGAAACTCATCACCGTATCGACCATATGCTCCAGCACACGCGGCCCGGCGATATTGCCGTCTTTCGTGACGTGGCCAACCAGAACGAGACAGGTGCCTGTTTCCTTGGCGTAGCGGATCAGCTCGAAAGCGCTCGCCCGGACCTGGCTAACCGTGCCGGGAGCACCTTCGATCATGTCCGAGTGCATGGTCTGGATCGAGTCGACCACTAGCAGATCGGGCGTGCCGTTTTTGCCGAGCGTCGTCAGGATATCGCGAACGGAAGTGGCGGCTGCCAGCTTCAGTGGTGCATCGGCCAGCCCAAGCCTCTTCGCACGCATGCGGACCTGACCGGTCGCCTCTTCGCCGCTGACATAGACGACATCGCCGCCGGTCTTGGCAATCGCCGCCGCGGCCTGCAGCAGAAGCGTCGATTTCCCGATCCCCGGCTCACCGCCCATCAGGATGGCGCACCCGGGTACTAGTCCACCGCCCAGCGCTCGGTCGAACTCGGCAAGCCCGGTCGTGCGGCGATCAAGAGGTTTGGTCGGCGCATCGAGGCTTTCGAAATGGATCGCGCGCCCGCCGCTCGACAAATCATGCTTGGCCGCGAACTTCGTTTCCGGCGCATCTTCAACCAGCGTATTCCACTCATTGCAATCGCTGCACTGGCCCTGCCAGCGCGATGCAATGCTGCCGCATTCGGTGCAGACGAAACGTTTTCTAGGCTTTGCCATGAATGCGGTGTAAGCAGAACAGAAGTGGAACGCAAGAGGAGTGGCGCGGTGGCGGAAAGCTTTGCCGAGCCTCTTTGAAACGGCGACTGCTTCTGCCACAACGCCTCCGATGCGGCAGAAGGAACTCAGGATCGCGCTGGTGTGCTATGGCGGGGTTAGCCTCGCTGTTTACATGCACGGCGTCACCAAAGAGATCTGGAAGCTCGCCCGCGCCAGCCGCGCGCATCATGCCAATGGAAATGGCACGGTCGACGGCGTCGAAGGTGTCTATCAGCGCCTGCTTGAACGGATCGAGGCCGATCAAAGCCTGCGACTCCGCATGCTGCCTGACATTATCAGCGGTGCGAGTGCCGGCGGGATCAATGCCGTGTTCCTGGCTCAGGCAATCTATTCGGGGCGCAGTCTGGAGCCATTGACTGAGCTGTGGCTCGAGAATGCCGATGTCGAAAAACTGGTCGCCGAAGAGGCGCGGCCATGGTCCAATATCGGGGCGAAGCCGTTTATGCGCCCGCTCGTATGGTACCTCACCAATCGGCCTGGCAATGCGGTGAACGAGAGCGTCGCGAAGGAGACGCGATCCGAAGTGCGGCGCAAACTCTCCTCGCTGGTGCGCGGGCGCTGGTTCGAGCCGCCATTTTCAGGTCCCGGCTTCACCAAGCTTTTGCATGACGCGTTGGAGGCGATGAACGCTCTGCCCGCGGAAGAGCCGCTCCTGCCCCCTTATCACCCGCTCGATCTGCTGGTCACCGCCACGGACTATCGCGGTCGCCGCGAATTGCTGCGCCTCAACAGCCCTCCGCTGGTCGAGGAAAGCGAGCATCGCATGCCAATCAGCTTTCGCGTGCATGCGCCCGATGCAGGCGGTGAGGATTTGGCGCAGCTTTTTGAGCTGACCTTTGCCGCACGTGCGACGGCAAGCTTTCCCGGCGCGTTTCCTCCGCTGGAAGTCAGCGAAATTGACCATCTCGCAGGCGACGACTGGACCAATCGCGACGCCTTCCTCGCGCGCATCATGCCTACTCATGTAGAACAGGGCACGACGCATCATGCGGCGCTGATCGACGGCTCTGTGCTGGTGAACGCGCCTTTTGCCGGGGCAATGGCGGGACTCGACAAGCGCCCTGCGCAAAGGGAAGTCGATCGGCGTTTTGTTTATATCGACCCAACCCCGCGACGGAAGCTCGCTAAACGGGATGAGACCGTCCGTCCCATCGGTTTTTTCTCAGCTATCGTCGGCTCGCTCAGCACAATACCTCGCGAGCAGCCCATCAGGGACAATCTGGAAGTGTTGGAAGCGCAATCGCGTGAAGCGCTTCGCTTGCAGAAGATGGTCGCAGCGCTGCGCCCCGAGGTGGAAGCGGTCGTTGAGAAGCTGTTCGGAAGAACGCTTTTCTTCGACAAGCCCACGCTGAAACGCCTCGCAAATTGGCGCGCGAAGGCGCAACAGGCGGCGGCGGAGCGGGCCGATTACGCCTTCCACTCCTACGCGCAGGCGAAGCTTTCCGGTATTATCGATCGCATTGCGGATCTGGTGCACGATATCGCGCCCCAGCCTGACCATCCGGACGCCCATGATATTGCGATCCGCCTGCGGCATGCGATCGAAGAGCGGGGCCTGGCCACCATGAACGGCGCGGGAAAAGGCGCGAGCTCGGAAGCCATCGCCTTCTTGCGCGATCATGACCTGGCTTTCCGCGTGCGTCGTCTGCGGCTGCTGGCAAGGCGTTTGTCTCGCGAGTGGGACGCCGATCCCGATATTCCCGACCCTGATCTCGAAAACGCGCGCGAGGAAGTCTACCGCGCTCTCGCGCTTTATTACGAACGGGAAGACCCGGACAGCCTTGGCGCGGACTTTGTCGAGATTGCCGACAGGGCGATGAGCGATCCCGACCAGGTCCTCGATGAGTTGGCGCGCCGGCGATCATTGCGCGAAGTCGATATTCAGGCGGAGCAGATTCTGGCCGATGCCTTGGAGGCCATGCCCAAGGATTTGCGGCGCAAGGCTCTCCTCACCTACCTTGGTTTTCCCTTCTACGACGTCGCGACCCTGCCTCTGCTGCGCAATGAGGGGCTCAATGAATTCGATCCGGTCAAAGTCGATCGCATCAGTCCGGACGATGCAACAAGCCTGCGCGACGGCGGTGCCGAGGCGACTTTGCGTGGGACGGAGTTTTTCAATTTCGGCGCGTTTTTCAGCCGCTTTTATCGTGAGAACGATTACCTGTGGGGACGCTTGCACGGAGCCGAACGGATGATCGATCTGGTGTGCTCGACCGTGCCCGGCGGCTTCGACACGACCAAGTGTCTCGCCTTCAAACGCGATACGTTTCTGGCGATATGCGATGAGGAGGAAGAGCGCGGGCTATGTCGTCGCCACTTGGTCGATGGCCTGCGTAGGGAGATACTGGCTAAGCTGAGCTGAGCCGACACATTTGTCGCTCTGACAACTTAACCCCCAAACGCCTCTTTGATCTTCTCAAAGAATCCACGGCTTTGCGGGCATTCTTCGCCCGTTTCGGTCTCGCGGAATTCGCAGAGCAGTTCTTTCTGACGGCTCGAAAGTTTGGTAGGCGTTTCGACCTGCACTTCCACGACGAGATCACCGCGGCCCCTGCCCTGAAGCACCGGCATGCCTGCACCGCGTTTGCGCAATTGCTTGCCCGACTGGATGCCTGACGGGATATCGATCGAGTGGGTCTCGCCATCGAGACCGGGAATATCGATCGTATCGCCCAGCGCAGCGCTGGTGAAGCTGATCGGAACCCGGGTGAAAAGCGCGGTCCCTTCGCGCTCGAAAACCGGGTGCGGTTTCACATGCACAAATATGTAGAGATCACCTGAGGGCGCACCGCGTGGGCCTGCTTCGCCCTTGCCGGAAAGGCGGATGCGCGTGCCGTTGTCGACGCCCGGTGGGATATCGACATCCAGCGTCTGTAGCTTGTCGACAGCGCCTTCACCCCGGCAATCGCCGCAAGGGCTCTCAAGCACTTCGCCCGCGCCGCCGCAATTGGGGCATGGGCGCTCGATAACGAAAAAGCCCTGCTTGGCGCGGACTTTTCCGGCGCCATGGCAAAGCTCGCAGCGACGGCGCGCCGTGCCCGGCTCCGCGCCGGAGCCCGAGCATGTGTCGCAGGTGCTGGAGACTTCGACTTCGATCTGCGTGTTCTTGCCGTCGAACGCCTCTTCAAGGCTAACCTGCATATCGTATCGCAGATCCGCACCGCGGCGCGGGCGCGCACGCCCGCCGGGGCCGCCTGCAGCGCCGCCAAAAGCGCTGCCGAAAATCGTTTCAAAAATGTCGCCAAGATCGTTGAAATCCTGGCCGCCCATTCCGCCGCCGCCCGGTCCGCCATTCTGGAAGGCGGCGTGCCCATAGCGATCATAGGCCGCGCGCTTCTGATCATCCTTCAGGATGTCATAGGCTGCGCTAATGGCCTTGAAATGCGCTTCGGCCTCGGCATCGCCCGGATTGCGATCCGGGTGATACTTCATGGCGAGCTTGCGATAGGCGGATTTGATCGTTGCGCCATCGGCACCGCGATCAACGCCCAGCAGTTCGTAAAAATCGATTTCAGCGGCTGACATGGTCCCGTCCCCAAAGCATTCCGCCACCGCTGCGGGTTGCAACGGTGGCGGTCAGCTTTTCCATCGTCCGATTAGGACTTGTTCTCGTCATCCACTTCGGTGAACTCGGCTTCGACAACGTCCTCGTCCTCTGCGGGCTTGGACGTGTCGTCACCGGATGCAGCGGCATCTGCGGCAGCATCAGCACCTTCAGCCTGAGTCTTCTCGTAGATAGCCTGACCCATCTTCATGGCGGCATCCGTGAGTTTCTGGCTCTTTTCCTTCATCGCCTCGACATCGTCGCCTTCCAGCGCAGTCTTGGCTTCGGCAACAGCCGTTTCGACATCGCTCTTAATCGCGGCGTCGACTTTGTCTCCATTCTCTTCGAGCTGCTTTTCGGTCGCATGGACTAGGCTATCGAGATTGTTACGGACTTCGGCGCTTTCGCGGCGCTTTTTGTCTTCATCGGCAAACTTCTCGGCATCCTGCACCATCTGGTCGATATCAGCATCGCTGAGACCGCCCGAGGCCTGAATGCGGATCTGTTGTTCCTTGCCCGTGCCCTTGTCCTTGGCGGACACGTTCACGATGCCGTTGGCGTCGATATCGAAGGTCACTTCGATCTGCGGGACACCGCGCGGAGCAGCCGGAATGCCGACGAGGTCGAACTGGCCGAGCAGCTTGTTGTCCGCCGCCATTTCACGCTCGCCCTGGAAAACGCGGATCGTCACGGCATTCTGATTGTCTTCAGCCGTGGAGTAAACCTGCGTTTTCTTGGTCGGGATCGTGGTGTTGCGATCGATCATGCGGGTAAAAACACCGCCCAGCGTCTCGATGCCCAGCGAAAGCGGGGTCACGTCGAGCAGCAGCACGTCCTTTACATCGCCCTGCAGAACGCCGGCCTGGATGGCAGCACCCATGGCTACGACTTCGTCCGGGTTCACGCCGGTGTGCGGCTTGGAACCGAAGAATTCTTCCACGACTTCGCGGACCTTAGGCATGCGCGTCATACCGCCGACCAAGATCACTTCGTCGATCTGATCCTTGGAGACGCCAGCGTCTTCGATGGCCTTCTTGCACGGCTCAAGCGTGCGCTTCACGAGGTCGCCCACCAGCTGCTCGAGCTTCGAGCGGGTGATGGTTTCGACGAGGTGCAGCGGTGTGGAGGTGCCATCTTCCATGCGGGCCGTGATGAACGGAAGGTTCACTTCGGTCTGCTGACTACTGGAAAGCTCGATCTTGGCCTTCTCGGCGGCTTCCTTCAGGCGCTGCAGCGCGAGCTTGTCCTTGCGCAGATCCATGTTCTCGGCATTTTTGAACTGATCGGCGAGGTATTCGACAATCACATTGTCAAAGTCTTCGCCGCCGAGGAAAGTGTCGCCATTGGTCGACTTCACTTCGAACACGCCATCGCCGATTTCGAGGATGGAGACGTCGAAAGTACCGCCGCCAAGGTCGTAAACGGCGATCGTCTTGCCGTCTTCCTTGTCCATGCCATAGGCAAGTGCGGCAGCAGTCGGCTCGTTGATGATACGCTCGACTTCCAGACCTGCGATCTGGCCGGCATCCTTGGTTGCCTGACGCTGCGCATCGTTGAAGTATGCCGGGACGGTAATGACGGCCTTGGAAACGGTTTCGCCAAGATAGCTCTCAGCGGTTTCTTTCATCTTTTGCAGGATGAAAGCCGAAATCTGGCTGGGCGAATATTCCTCGCCGCCCGCCTTGACCCATGCATCGCCATTCTTGCCCTTGACGATGTCATAGGGGACGATGTCCATATCCTTCTTGGTGGTAGGATCGTCGAAACGGCGGCCGATCAGGCGCTTGATTGCGAACAGCGTATTGTCCGGATTGGTGACGGCCTGGCGCTTTGCAGGCTGGCCGATCAGGCGCTCACCATCCTTGGTGAATGCAACGATAGACGGCGTGGTGCGCGCACCTTCCGAATTCTCGATAACCTTTGGCTTGCCGCCTTCCATCACGGAAACGCAGCTATTGGTCGTACCGAGGTCGATACCGATAATCTTACTCATAATTCCCCATCTCTTTCATATTGGACGCTGCGCGCTCGGCCTCCCGCCAGTCCGGCAAAGCCACTCGGCAGCTCAAAAAAGCTGTGTAACGACGGCGGATATAGGTGCGCTTTTGCTTGGCACAAGGGACGTGAGGGCCTAGAAATTCGGCAAAGTCCAGGAGAGGATCATGATGAACCACGAACGTATATTGCCCGCCCTCACCGCCTCGCTCGCCGTGCTGAGCCTGGCGGCTTGTGGCGGCGAAACGGAAGAACCTGCAGCTGAAATTGCGGACAGTGATTGCCCTCCGGGTGTGTCGGTTGCCGAAGGCTGGCTTGCCATGCCTGCGGTGGCTGGAAATCCGGCTGCGGCTTATTTCACGATCAGTAATGAAACCGAAGACGCAGTTACTATCCGCACCGCAGAAATGATCGGCTCGGAAAGCGCCATGCTGCACGAAACGGCGGAATGGAGCATGGAAGAAGACATGCAGGAGCTCTTCACCCAGCGTGTTGAGGCAGGGGAAAGCCTCGAATTCGAACCGGGCGGCAAGCATGTGATGATCATGGGCATGTCTGAAGGGCTGGAAGCTGGCGGCGAGAGCGAAGTCACTCTGACTTTCGTGGGCGGCGACAAGTGCAGTTTTCCTGTCACGCTTTATCCCGCGGGCACTGATCCGCGTGAGGAAGAGGAAGAGGCTTGAGCAATTCGGGGGCGCAGGCCTGCCCTGTTGGCGGCGAGCGCCCCCTCACTGCGGGTGAGATTGATCTTGCCCGAAGCATGTTCGGAACGGCGGTCGATTATTCGACAGTCATGATGCGCCGCCGCAAATGGTCGTTCTTCCAGCCCAAGCGTGTAACGATGGCGCCGCGCGGCCATATCCATTTCCATCCCATGGGCGATGTGTATTGCGATGATTTCGCTAGCGCTCCGCTTCATCGACAAGCGCTCTTTATCCATGAGATGACGCATGTCTGGCAGACGCAGACCCGCGGCGACTGGTATCTCGTCACCCGCCGCATGCCGTGGGCGCGATATGATTATGCGCTGAAGCCGGGTTGGAAATTGGAGCAATACGGCATCGAACAGCAAGCGCGCATCGTCGAACACGCCTTTCTGTTACGCCGCGGTGCCAAATTAAGGGGCGTGGCAGGCAAGAGCGCCTATGATGTACTGGTGAATTTTCCCGGCGCGCGTGCGCCGTAACTGATTTTAAACGCGCTCTCGGAAGAAATATCGCTTCGAGACCAATTGCCTGACTGCACAAAAAAGGAGGGGCGGCTTACCTCCGCCCCTCCTCTCGTCTGTCTGGTTGATCGTTGAGGATCAGAAGCGGAAGCTGAGGCCCGCGCTGATCACCCACGGATCGAGATCGTGATCGGTTGCAAACAGATCGGTTCCATTGGCGGAGAATGTCGCCGTGGTGCCGATGAAATAGCGCTTCGCATCTACCGACAGACCGATACCGCTATCGCCGATATCGAAAACGGCACCTGCTTGCAGGGCAACACCCAGTTCATTGCTGAGATCGACATCGGTAATGCCGAGCGGCGTCACGCCCGCGCCGGCATCATCGTTGAAAATGATAAAGTAGCTCGGACCGGCACCGATATACGGCGTGAAGCCTTCGGCGAGGTCAAAGTGATATTTCGCCGTTACGGTTGCCGGAATGATCTGGGCATCGGAAACGAGTTCCAGCCCGGCAAGGCCGCCTACTCCATCGACATCATGCTGGGTTACCCCAGCGATGGTTTCGATCGAGATATTGTTGGTGACGAAATACTCGATCGCGAGCGTTGGCGTAATGTTATCGTTGGCGTCGCTCTGACTGTTTGCGGGCAGGCCGAAATCATCGAATTCGACTTCGTCGATCGCGCCATCGGGCAGCACAGCTGTCGCGAAAGCCTTGATCTGGATGTCACCGGCACGGTCTGCGCTCTGGGCGAGAGCCGGTGCAGAAACGGCCATCGTAGAGATGGCCAGAACGGATGCATAAAACTTTTTCACTTCGGAACTCCATAGAAACACGCGTTAGTTGCGTGAGAACTGGACTTCCCTTCCGAGCGGTCATTTGGGAGACATTATATCGCAGACAAGGGTGTCACTGAAAAAAATTTTCAGGTTCTGAGAACTGCGGCGCTGGAGAAGGTGCAGCGGTCATGTTGCAACCCTTGGCCTGATGCGTATGGTGGCGGCCACGGGCGCATGGGAATTTTTTCAAATTGGGGGATATGATGAAATTTGCTTTGAAATCCGCACTTGGCATTTCCACGCTTACAGCGCTCGCGTTTCCGTTGGGCGCAACTGCCGTGCAAGCGCAGGATGTAAGCGCTGATCCGACTTACGAGACAGTTCGCCTGAATGGTGGTTTCACGCCTGACCCATATACCATCCCAATCATGTCGGGTGGCCAGACCAATGCCCGCGATCTTGGCGGCGAGTGCCGCGGCTATATCGCTACGCGTCCGGACGCGCGCCTTTATTTCACACCCGGATCACTGCCGCTGTATATATCGGCGACCTCTGACGCCGATACGACACTGGTCATCAATGGGCCTGACGGACGCTGGTATTGCGATGACGATTCCGGAGACGGTTTGAACCCGGCATGGGGTTTCGAAAACCCGCAAAGCGGTCAGTACGACATCTGGGTAGGCACATATGGTGCGGCTGAAAATCATTCGGCCGAAATCCAAATTTCCGAACTTGGCGCAGGCAGCGGTAGCGGCGCTACCATGCGCCCACTCACGCCACCTCAGCCTGACGGGTCCAGCGCGATTTACGAAACCGTGCGGCTATCGGCGGGCTTTGCTCCCGATCCCTACATCGTACGCCTCTCGTCGGGCGGTAATCGCGACGCCTCTCAAGTTGCATCCGGGTGCAGAGGCTACATCGCGTCATCACCTGACGTGAACCTCGACTACACCTCGGGCACTTTCCCGCTTTATCTTTCCGTTGATTCGATGGCTGACACGACGCTCGTCATCCGCGCGCCCAACGGCAGCTATTATTGCGATGACGACAGTGGCGAGGGCCTGAACCCGAGCGTTCGGTTCGAAACGCCGCTATCGGGTCGTTATCAGATCTGGGTCGGCACCTATGGTAGCACCGACACGCAGTCGGCAGAGCTGAATATTTCGGAACTTTACTCCGAATAGTCGCAAGTCTTAGCGCCGAGAAAAAGAGGGCGGCCTCCGCACGGAGGGCCGCCCTTTTTATATGGCGCGATAATGTAATCAGTCCGGCTTTTTCGCCACCCCGACCATGCTTGGCCGAAGGAGGCGATCACGGATCATATATCCGGCCTGCATTTCCTGCACGATGGTGCCGGGCTCGGCATCATTTGTGGGCACTTCCATCATCGCCTGGTGCTGGTTGGGATCGAGCGGCAGGCCCATGGCGGCGATGCGGCTGATGCCGTGATTGGCAAAGGCCTTGTCCAGCTCTCGCATGGTCGCTTCGATACCCGCTACCAGGCCTTTGAACTTGTCGTCTTCGCGCAGTTCCTTCGGCACGGCATCGATGGCGCGGCCAAGATTGTCGGCGACGCTCAGGATGTCGCGCGCGAAACCGGTTGCGGCATAGTTGCGCGCGTCGGCAATTTCCTTTTCGGACCGGCGGCGCATATTCTGCGCTTCAGCCTTTGCATAAAGCACGTCCTGATTGGCTGTTTCCAGATCGGCTTTCAGCGCCTCAAGCGCATTGGCGATGCTGCCCTCGCCCTCTTCTTCAGAACCGTCCTCATCATCCGACAAGAATTCTTCAGGAACGCCTTCGAGTTCCTTCTCGACCGCTTCATCGTGCTCTGCGCCGTTCTTGGGGTTATCGTTATCTGTCATTTTGCCTACTAACCAATTCTCTTGCCCAGCGATCGGGCGGTGAAATCCACGATGGGAACGACGCGCGCATAATTCAACCGCGTAGGCCCGATGACACCCAGCACGCCGACGACCTTGCCGTCGCGGTCGCGATAGGGCGAAGCGATCACGCTCGAGCCGGATAGTGCGAATAACCGGTTTTCAGAACCAATGAAGATGCGCGCAGATTGTGCCTCACGCGCGGATTCCAGCAATTCGGCGATGGATTGCTTGTTTTCCAAATCGTCAAGCAACTGGCGCACGCGGTCAAGATCGCCCAGCGCGCTTTCATCGAGCAAATTCGCTTGGCCGCGCACGATAAGGACGGGACGCTTCGCTGTGTCTTCGCTCCAGACTGCAATCCCCGCTTCGACAAGGCTGGCCGACGCTTCATCCAGCGCGCTTTTGCCCGAACTGATTTCGTGTTGCATGGCCGCCACGGACTCCGCGAGAGTGCGCCCGGCAAGGTGAGCAGAAATGTAATTGCTTGCCTCTTCCAGACTACCTACTGACGCCGCCGAGCCGATATCGAGCACCCGGTTTTCGACTTGGCCGTCTTCGCCCACCAGCACCGCCAAGGCGCGGCGTTCATCCAGCGAAACCAATCGCATCTGGGCCAGGCGCGGCTCGCGCTTCGGCACCATGACCATGCCTGCCGCCCCGGAGATATCCGAGAGGATAGAGCTGGTTTTTTCGAGCGCTTCCTCAATAGGCCCCGGCTGCGCCAATTGTTGCTCGATGGCTGCGCGCTCTTCCGCGCTGGGCTCGGCGACCTGCATAATGCCATCGACGAACATGCGCAGGCCATGCGTCGTCGGCATGCGGCCGGCGCTGGTGTGCGGCGCGGCGAGGAGGCCAAGCTGCTCAAGCTCGCTCAACACCGAGCGTATTGAAGCTGGCGAGAGATTGATCCCATCATGCTGCGCCAACGCTTTCGAGCCGACCGGCTGCCCACTCGTCAGATAATCTTCCACCACGAGGCGGAAAATATCGCGGGCACGGTCCGTAATTTCTGAGATTGGCGGGGAAGTCATGACACGGCTCTATCTAGTCGCTAGGGCTCGCTTCGCAAACTTTTGGAGATTCTCATGCGACCTTCCGGCCGCGCGCCTGATGAAATGCGCGCCATTACGATTGAAACCGGTTTCACCAAGCACGCCGAGGGTAGCTGCCTGATCAGCTTTGGCGATACGCGTGTCCTGTGCACGGCCAGTGTCGAAAAGAGCGTCCCGCCGTGGATGCGCAATAAGGGTACGGGCTGGGTGACCGGCGAGTACTCCATGCTTCCCCGCGCCACCCACACGCGTGGCTCGCGCGAAGCCGCACGCGGCAAGCAGAGCGGCCGCACGCAGGAAATCCAGCGCCTGATTGGCCGCAGCCTTCGTGCAGTGGTCGATCTGGAAAAGCTCGGTGAGCGCCAGATCACGCTTGATTGCGATGTAATACAGGCCGATGGCGGCACACGTACGGCTTCGATTTCCGGCGCATGGGTCGCCCTTCGCCTCGCAGTGAACAAATTGCTGGCCGAGGGTGCGATCAAGGAGGACCCGATTACCGCCAAGATCGCCGCAATTTCCTGCGGCATTTATCAGGGCACGCCGGTCTCCGATCTCGACTATGCCGAGGATTCCAATGCCGATGCTGATGCCAATTTCGTGCTGATCGAAGGCGGCCAGATTGCTGAAGTGCAAGCGACGGCAGAGGGTGCGACCTACGATGAGGAAGGTCTGCTGCGCCTGCTTCGTCTCGCCCAGATGGGCTGCGACGAAATCTTCAAGGCACAGGATGAGGCAGTGAAATGAGCCGTAAGCTGGGAGGCGGAAAACTGGTGATTGCCACGCATAATGCGGGCAAGCTGAAGGAGATTTCCGCCCTCCTCGCGCCTTTTGGGCTGGAATGCATTTCCGCCGGATCGCTTGGCCTGCCTGAGCCACCTGAGACCGGTAAGACTTTCGTCGCCAATGCTTTGATCAAGGCGCGGGCAGCCGCAGAGGCTGCGGGACTTCCGGCGCTGGCCGATGACAGCGGTCTTTCGGTCGAAGCGCTGGATGGCAGGCCGGGCGTTTATACCGCCGATTGGGCCGAGCGGCAATGGTTCGAAGGCGAGCCGGGCCGTGACTGGTATATGGCGATGGGTAAGGTCGAGGGGCTGCTTCAGGCCAAGGGACCTGATACGCCGCGCGATGCGTGGTTTTCCTGCGTGCTTGCACTCGCTTGGCCCGATGGCGAGCAAGCCATTTATGAGGGCCGCGTCGATGGCGATCTGACATGGCCCCCCCGCGGGACGCTCGGCTTCGGCTATGATCCGGTTTTCGTGCCGAAAGACCACGAGCAGACGTTTGCCGAGCTGGAGCCCGCGCAAAAGCACGCCATGAGCCACCGCGCCGATGCCTTTGCGAAGCTGGTCGCGGACCAGTTCGGCGGCTAGTATTGCTGCCTGATGGCGCGCGCACTCTACATTCACTGGCCGTTTTGTGTCTCGAAGTGTCCCTATTGCGATTTCAATTCGCATGTCCGGGAGCAGGTCGATCACACCGTCTGGCGCGATGCGCTGCTGGCGGACATGCGGCATGAAGCCGCGCTTGCTGGCCGTGAGAAGCTGCGATCGATTTTTTTCGGCGGAGGCACACCGTCGTTGATGCCCCCTGCCCTCGTCGATACCCTGCTATCAGAAGCTGAAAAGCTATGGGGGTTTGAGCACGATGTCGAGATTACGCTGGAGGCTAATCCGTCTTCAGTCGAAGCGGCGAATTTTGCCGACATCGCTGCTGCAGGCGTCAATCGTGTGTCGCTTGGCATGCAGTCCTTGCGTGACGAGTCGCTGCAGTTTCTGGGGCGAATGCACAGTGCGGATGAGGGGCTGAAAGCACTCCAGACCGCACAAAACGCATTCGATCGCGTCAGCTTCGACCTGATTTATGCCCTGCCCGGCCACGATGAGCTCACTTGGGATCGAGAATTGCGGGAAGCGCTTGAATTGGGAACCGGGCACCTTTCGGTTTACCAACTGACAATCGAACCCAATACGCGTTTCGCGACCATGGTACGGCGTGGTGAATTCACTCCGCTGGATGATGACGAGGCTGCCGACCTGTTTACCCTGACAGGCGAAGTCCTCAGCGATGCAGGCCTTCCGGCTTATGAGATCAGCAATCACGCGCGGCCGGGTGAGGAAAGCCAGCACAACCTCACCTATTGGCGCTATCAGGACTACATCGGCATCGGACCCGGCGCGCATGGGCGGCGATGCGGTTTTGCCACGACGCGGCACCGCAAGCCCGAGAATTATCTGTCCGCCATGTCGCGCAATGGCAGCGGGCTGCAGCAGGAGCGCGCGCTTGGCGTTAGAGAGCAGGCTTCCGAGGCCTTGCTCATGGGTCTGCGACTTGGAGAAGGAGTGAACCTGTCCGAGCTTTCGGCTCGCTTCGGTCTAGGCGTGGACGCTCTGGTCAATCAGGATGAGATCACAAGGTATCAGAAACTGGAATATCTCAAGCGCGATGGTGAGCGGATCAGGGTGACGATGGACGGAATGATCGTTCTCGATGCGTTGCTCGCGCAAATTGTTGCGGACGATTTGGTAGCGGCATGAGCGACGCGCCCGACCTTATCGAGGTGTGGCGCACCCATCTGGCTGTAGCGCAGCGCAAATCTCCGCATACGGTCCGCGCCTATGCCAGCGCAGCGGCGCGCCTAACCCGACGCTTGCAACTCACCGACTGGAACGGTGTCGCCACGCTCACCACGCGCGATTTACGCGGTCAATTGGCGAGTAGGAGAGCCGATGGCCTCGGCAATGTTTCTGCCGCTCGCGAATTATCGGCGCTCAAGAGCTTCGTCGCCTATGCACGTGAGCAAGTGGGCGCCGATCCCGGCACTGCCCCCCGCGTTCGCGGTCCCCGCATCAAAAAGGGCTTGCCACGTCCGGTCACTCCCGATGAAGCGAGCGCAATGGTTGAGGTCGTTGCCGATATGGCGGCGGAGGGCTGGACGGGTCTTCGCGATGCTGCGGTGCTATTGCTCATGTATGGCGCCGGATTGCGGATTGCGGAGGCGCTTTCGCTTCGAGGTGGCGATTTTCCGCTTGGCGAGACGCTAGTCGTTACCGGCAAGGGCAACAAGCAGCGCGTCGTTCCCCTGCTCCCCATCGTGCGCGACGCGGTGGAGAAATATGCGCGCGAATGCCCCTTCGATCTAGTCGAAGACGGTCCGCTGTTCCGCGGCGTCAAAGGTGGTGCGCTCAGCCAGGGCATGGTGCAGAAGGCGATGGCAAGGGCTCGCAAGGGGCTTGGCCTTCCAGACACTGCCACGCCCCACGCCCTGCGCCATAGCTTCGCAACGCATCTCCTGGGATCGGGAGCCGATCTCAGGAGCCTGCAGGAATTGCTCGGCCATGCGAGCCTTGGCTCAACGCAAATCTATACCAAGGTCGATGCGGCCAAGATGCTCGAAGCCTATCGCTCAGCCCATCCGCGCGAGAGCGATTAGCCATTTTCTCGCTCTGCCCGCGGTACCCATGTCATCACGCGCCAAATGTACCCGATCACCGTCAGCACAATCAGGCCGATAATGACCCAGCCGAGCACGTCCTGAGATTCTTCCAATTGCCTGCTGATCCACGCGCCGCCACCGATCAGCGCGGCATTCCAAATTAGCGACCCGGCAAAGGTAAAGCTGAGGAATTTCCAGATCGGCATGTGCACCAGCCCGGCAGGCAGCGAGATAATCGTGCGCAGGAACGGGCTGAAGCGCAGGGCAAAGACGACCCAGTGGCCGCGCCGCGCGAAGAAATCCTGTCCCTTTTCGATATCTCGCCATTCGACGGTGAGCCAACGCCCCCACTTGTCGACCAACGGCTCCAGCCGCTCGTACCCGTATTTGTCGCCGAGCCAGTACCAGAAGTAATTGCCGACAACCGTGCCCGTCGTGCCGATAATCAGCAGCGGCCAGAAATGCATATCGCCGCGATCGACAAGGATCCCGCCAATGCCCATGATGACTTCGCTGGGCACGGGCGGAATGACGTTTTCCAACACCATCAGCAGGAATATGCCGAAATAGCCGCTCCGCGCGATCAGATCGATGATGAACTCGTGCATGGCTGACCAACGCGCTGCCGCGCGGATGGTTCACTCACATCGCGGCGTGCCGTGCTTCCAGCGCGTCCCAAATCATCCCGGCGGTGTCGGTATTGTTGAATTTGTCGATGGCGACGATGCCGGTGGGAGAGGTCACGTTGATCTCGGTCAACCATTCGCCACCGATTACGTCTATGCCGACGAAAGTCAGTCCGCGGCGTTTCAGGTCGGGTCCCATTGCATCGCAAATTTCCCATTCGCGCGGAGTAAGTTCGGTCGCTTCGGCTGAGCCGCCTTGTGCAAGGTTCGAGCGGAATTCGCCCTCGCCCGGCTTGCGATTGATCGCGCCCGCCACCACGCCATCAACCAGCACGATACGCTTGTCGCCTTTGGACACGCCGGGAAGGAAAGGCTGGACCATATGCGGCTCCGGCCAGGTCTGGTTGAACACTTCGAATAGCGCGGACATGTTAGTGCCATCAGAATCGATCTTGAAAATCGCCTTGCCGCCATTGCCGTGCAGCGGCTTCACCACCACCGCGCCGTGTTTCTTCTGGAAGTCGCGCACATCGTCGAGCATGCGAGTAATTAACGTCGGCGGCATGAACTGCGCGTAATCGAGCACATACATTTTCTCAGGCGCATTGATCACTTCGCGCGGATCATTGCTGACGAGCGTCTTGCCCTTCAACCGATCCAGCAGCAGCGCGGCGCTGATGTAGCCGAGGTGAAACGGCGGATCCTGCCGCATCAGGATTACATCAATATCTTCGGCCAGATCGAGCTTGGTGCGCTCGCCGGCGTCGAAGTGGTTTCCCTCAACCCGCTGGACGGTGACCGGCCGCGCCCAGGCGCAGACCTTGCCATCCTCCCAGCTCAGTGTCTTGACGTCATATTCCCAAAGCGAATGGCCGCGCGCCTGCGCTGCGAGCATCAGCGCGAAGCTGGAATCCCCGGCGATATTGATGCTTTCGAGCGGGTCCATCTGGACGGCGACGCGTAATGACATGCGGGTTCCTCAGGGTTGCCAGGCATTCACGATGTGGCGCGGCATGGAGCCGGGTGCAAGCAGGATTACATCCACCCTGATGTCTTCGCCTTCCGTCGCGTAATTGTGTGCCACGGCTTCCACTGCGGCGGCAACGCGCGAAAGGCGGTATTCGTCGATTGCATGGTCAAGGTCGGCTTTCTTCGAGCGCCATTTGACTTCGATAAAGGCCACTATTCCGGCGCGTTTGGCGATGAGGTCGATCTCGCCCGCAGGAGTGCGCACGCGCTTGCCCATAATGCGCCAACCTTTGAGTTGTAGCCACGCTGCCGCCCTGCCCTCGCCTTGCCTGCCGCGCTTCTCTGCCAGCTGGCGTTTCACTGGCCCTTCAACTCCATCGCCCGGGCGTAAAGCGCCTTGCGATCCTGCCCCGTGGCCTTGGCGACTTGCGCCACGGCTTTCGAAGCCTTTTCGGTCTGGAGCAAATCGCGAAGCATTGCGTCGACATCCACCGCGTCCATGCTCTGCTCAATGGGAGGACCAATCAATAGGACGATTTCGCCCTTGGGTGGGTGATCCGTGTAATACTGCGCCAGTTCGGCGGCGCTGCCGGTGCGGCATTCCTCGTAAAGCTTGGTCAATTCGCGCGCGACCGCGACTTCACGATTGGGAAAGAGGCTCGCAATCGCGGAAAGACTTTTTACGAGGCGTGGTGCGGTCTCGAAGAAAATCAGCGTCGTCCGGACGGCGCCAAGCTCTTCCAGAAGCTCTCGGCGTGCCTTTTCCTTGGGCGGCAAGAAGCCTGCAAACATGAAGCGATCATTGGGAAGTCCCGATAGCGCCAGGGCAGTCAACGGAGCATTCGCGCCGGGCAGCACCGTAATCGGCACGCGAGCCTCTTTCGCGTCGTTCACCAGCCGATAGCCCGGATCGGAGACGAGCGGCATACCCGCATCGCTCACCAGCGCCACAGCGCGGTCCCGCATCGACGCGACCAGTCTTGCGCGATCATTCGGGGCGGAGTGATCGTCATAGCGCCAAAGCGGCTTGGAGATGCCCAGATGGCGGATCAGTTTCTGCGTTACCCGCGTATCTTCACAGGCGATCCCGTCACACCTCGCCAGCGTCTCGCTTGCGCGCACAGTGATATCGCCGAGATTGCCAATCGGGGTGGCAACGATATAGAGGCCGGGTGAAAGAGGGTCGGTGGCTTCGGTCACGCGTGCATCCTTGGACCAGGTTCAATGGAGACAGCAAGCATGTTCGGTAAATTCAAGCGTCTGCTTACGATAGGAATGGGCGCGATCGCGCTTTCGGCGTGCGCGGTTATTCCGGATGGCGACCGCGGTGTCATCGATCGTGCGCCCCCTGTTGCGGACTCAGCGCCTGCTGCTGCGCCCAGTGCCGATGTGCTGCCGCAGGATCTGGAACGGCATCGTGTTGCCCTCCTCGTGCCGCTGAGCGGAACGAACGCACAGGTCGGCCAGTCGATCGCCAATGCGACCACCATGGCCCTGCTCGACACGGGTGCCGAGAATTTGCGCATCACCACTTACGATACGGGCAGTGACGCCGGCGAAGCGGCGCGGCGCGCGATTGCCGACGGCAACCGTCTGATCCTCGGCCCGCTGGTGCGCAACAACGTCGGCAACGTTTTGCAGCCTGCGCGAGACGCCGATGTGCCGCTGATCACCTTCTCAAATGATGCGACCGTCGCCCGCAACGATGTGTTTGTAATGGGCCACGTGCCCGAGCAATCGATTGAGCGGACTATCAATTTCGCTATCGATCAGGGTGCGCGCAATTTCGCCGCGCTTGCTCCGCGAGGCGATTATGGCAATCGCACGCTTGCTGCGCTTGAGAGGATCGTGGGCGAACGGGGCGGCAATGTAGTTGCGATCGAGCGCTATGATCGGTCAAATACCTCCATCCTCAGCGCGGCTGACCGGCTGTCGACCGCTGGCGGTTTCGACACCATACTGATCGCCGACAGCGCGCGCATGTCCGCCATGGCTGCTCCGCGCCTGAAAGAAGCGGGCGACGATCTGCCCTCGCTCGTAGGGACCGAGCTGTGGAGCGATGAAGCCGGCTTGACCCGCGTGCCCGAACTGCGCGGAGCATGGTTCTCCGCCGTTTCCAATGACCGGTACGAACGTTTCGCCGAAAGCTATGAAAGCCGTTTCGGTGACGAGCCCTTCCGCATTGCATCGCTCGGCTACGATGCAGTCCTACTCACTTTGCGCCTGACCCGCGACTGGCGGCCGGGGCGTGACCTGCCTGACGGTTTGCTGACCGATAGCGAAGGATTCCTTGGCCTCGATGGTCCGATCCGCTTCATGAGCAATGGCGTGGGCGAACGCGCTTTCGAGGTGCGGCAGGTCGGCAACGGTGTGTTCACCGTGGTCGATGCTGCGCCATCGGGGTTCTAAACCAGCACTAGCGCCGGATAAGTCGATTATCACCGCTTGAAGCGGAGGAATCCGTGCGCCTATAGCTGACAGTATGAGCGACGATCTTTTTGACGGACCGGCCCCTTCTGGTGGCGACTACGATTCATCCTCGATTGAGGTGCTGGAAGGGCTTGAGCCTGTCCGCCGCCGCCCCGGCATGTATATCGGCGGGACGGATGATCGCGCGCTCCATCACCTGGCTGCCGAGGTGCTCGACAATGCGATGGATGAAGCGGTCGCGGGCCACGCCAATCGCATCGAGATGTATCTGGAAGAAGGCAACCGCCTGACCATCACCGACAATGGTCGCGGCATCCCGATTGACGAGCACCCGAAGTTTCCCGGCAAGTCGACGCTCGAAGTGATCCTGACGACGCTGCATTCCGGCGGCAAGTTCTCGGGCAAGGCCTACGCGACCTCGGGCGGTCTGCACGGTGTGGGTGTCAGCGTGGTGAACGCGCTTTCCAGCCTCACGCGCGTGGAAGTGGCGCGGAACAAGGAAGTCTACGCGCAGGAATTCTCCAAAGGACAGCCGCAGGGGAAAATCACCAAAGTCGGAGATACGCCCAATCGCCGCGGCACCAGCGTTACCTTTATTCCCGACACCGAAATTTTCGGCGATCGGGCCTTCAAGCCTGCGCGGCTGTTCAAGCTCGCTCGTTCCAAAGCATATCTGTTCGCAGGCGTGGAAATTCGCTGGAAGTGCGCGGCGTCGCTCGCGAGCGAAGACGTGCCAGCCGAGGCGACTTTTCAGTTCCCTGGCGGCCTTGCCGATCACCTCAAAGAACAGGTCGGCAACCGCGAATGCGTCACCGCAGAATTTTTCAGCGGCAATCAGGATTTCCCCGAAAGCGACGGCACTTCGCAAGGCCGTGTCGAATGGGCGATCGCATGGCCGCTCTGGTCCGATGGATCGACGAGCTGGTATTGCAACACTGTGCCTACCCCCGATGGCGGTACGCATGAAGCAGGCCTCCGAGCAGCGCTCACCAAAGGCCTGCGCGCTTTCGGCGAACTGACCGGCGTGAAGAAGGCGAGCAGCCTGACTGCAGATGATGTGATGACCGGCGCGGAGATCATGCTCAGCGTTTTCATCCGCGATCCGCAATTCCAGAGCCAGACGAAGGATCGCCTGACGTCTCCCGAAGCAGCGCGGCTTGTAGAGAACGCCGTGCGCGATCACTTCGACCAGTACCTCACCGACAATATGGAGCGCGGCAAGGCGCTGCTCGGTTCGGTCATGGAGCGCATGGAAGAGCGGCTCAAGCGCAAGCAAGAGCGCGAGATCAAGCGCAAGACCGCGACCAATTCGAAGAAGCTGCGCCTTCCCGGCAAGCTGACGGATTGTTCGGGCGATGGTGAAGGCGAGACCGAGCTGTTCATCGTAGAAGGCGATTCCGCGGGCGGCTCTGCCAAACAGGCGCGCAATCGCAAGACGCAGGCGATCCTGCCGATCCGCGGCAAGATCCTCAACGTTGCCAGCGCAAGTGCGGACAAGATCCGCGCCAACAGCGAAATCGCCGATCTGGCGCTCGCTTTGGGATGCGGAATGCGCAAGGATTGCGATCCGGAAAACCTGCGCTACGACCGCATCGTCATCATGACCGATGCCGACGTCGACGGCGCGCATATCGCCACCCTGCTGATGACGTTCTTCTTCCAGGAAATGCCGGAGTTGGTGCGTCGCGGCCACCTATACCTCGCCCAGCCCCCGCTTTACCGCCTCACAGCTGGCAAGGAGAGCCTTTACGCCCGCGATGACGAACACCGCGCAGAGATTGAGGCGAATGAATTTAAAGGCAAAAAGGTTGAAGTCGGCCGGTTCAAGGGCCTCGGTGAAATGAACCCCGGCCAACTTCGCGAAACGACGATGGACCCGGCCACCCGCAGCCTGATCCGCATCACCCTGCCCGATCAGCACGAGCAACGCTTTGCGGTAAAAGAACTGGTCGACCAGTTAATGGGCCGCAACCCCGAACACCGCTTCAATTTCATCCAAAACCGCGCCGGCGAAGTGGATCCCGAGATGATCGACGCGTGACGGCTGAACAGGGCCGGAGGTCAGGACAAACCCGCTTTACCGCCGTTCGCGCCCGGCTCGAAGCGTTCGAGCCCTCGGCCGGGCCGACGAGCTGGTTTTACGAATTCTTTCTGTTTGGCTTCAAGCAAGCGTGGGCGTGCCTGTTCGGCGGTTTGATGCTCGCGCTGCTGATGGCGACGCACCTGTTCTATCCTGACGATGCCGCGCTGCATCGGTATGATTTTCTTACTCTCGCGGCGCTCGCCATCCAGATCGCGATGCTCGTGTTCCGGCTCGAGACTTGGGACGAGGCCAAGGTCATTCTTGCCTTTCACGTGGTCGGTACGGTGATGGAGATCTTCAAGACCGCTGTCGGATCGTGGGTCTATCCCGAAGAGGCGTTTTTGCGGATCGGCGGCGTGCCCCTTTTCTCCGGCTTCATGTATGCCGCTGTCGGCAGCTATATCGCGCGGGTCTGGCGGATTTTTGATTTCCGCTACACGCACTATCCCAGCAAATGGCTGAGCTGGCTGACCGCCATCGCGATCTATCTGAACTTCTTCGCACATCATTACCTGCCGGATGTGCGCTATTTCCTTTTCGGCGCGATTACCCTGCTGTTCTGGCGAACGCGTGTCTATTTCACGCCGTGGAGAACGCCCCGCTGGATGCCGCTCCTCATCGGTTGGCTGCTGGTCGCGCTCTTCATCTGGTTCGCGGAAAATATCGCGACTTTCGCGAATGCCTGGGCCTATCCCGATCAGGAAGAAGGGTGGCAGATGGTATCGCTCGCCAAGCTCGGCTCTTGGTATCTCTTGATGTACATTTCCTTCGTGCTGGTGGCCGTAGTCGCTCGCCCGCAAGAACCCGATTCATAAACGAAGCGTTTACCAAGAAAGACTATCCCTCTCTGCGTCGAGACGTGGAAGGGATCGAAAATGGCATCAAGGCCAATAGATGACGCTGCCGAAAATCAGGTTTCCGCAAATGCGACTCTCGCCCAATTGTCCGATCCCAAACGTGCAATCGCCTCGCCCTGGGCAGATGCCCTGCTTTTGTGGGGAGCGCCCCTCGCGGTACTCGCGCTTTTGGCAGTTTGGCTCAAAGGCACTGAGTTCGCACTCGGCGCCAGTTCGAGCGAAGTTACTGTTTACGCATTCTTTTTCGCGACGCTGATCACTTATGGCCATCTCGTGGCGGTGGTGCCGCGGGCCTATCTCAACCAGGATGTGTTCTCGGCCAACCGCTTTCGGCTGACAGTGGTTCCAGTGGTTTTGTTAACCGCCCTCGCGATTTCGCCGACCGTGTTTATCATCGCCGGGGTCGTAGCGTTTTTCTGGGATGTTCATCACAGCGCAATGCAGACCTTCGGCATTGCACGAATTTACGATTTCAAGGCCGGCAATGGTTCGAACTATCTTCGGCGGACCGACCTGCTGCTGAATTGGCTGCTCTATGTCGGTCCGATTTTTGTCGGCGCATCATTCCTAATTCACGCGAACCAATTCTCCGGCCTGTCGGAAACTCCGCTCGCCGTGCTGGCGACAGCGCCGGGATATCTGGAGACAGGACATGGCCCGCTTCGCAATATCGCGCTGTCGACTTGGGCCATCGGCATTGTCTGGGCAACGGTGAATTACAGCCGCGCCAAAGATGCTGGCTATAGCATTCCTCCGCAGAAAGTCGGCCTCATCGCGAGCACCGGAGTGGTGACCTTTCTTGCATGGGGCTTCCTTCCGCCGCTCATCGCTTTTGCGACGATCAATATTCACCATGCCGTGCAGTATTACGTCATCGTTTGGGTGCAGGAAGGAAAGCGGATTACCGCTTTCACGCGCCTTTCTACCCGTGCGGCATTTGCAGTGTTCCTGCTGTTTACGGCTTTTGTCGCCCTCGGTTATAATTTTGCCGGCAAGATAGATTCGCGCCTCGCGCTCGTGCCTTTCCTCGCCTGCTCGCTGCTACATTTCTGGTATGACGGCTTCGTCTGGTCGGTGCGCAAAAAGTCGGTCTGAGGCGACATAGCGATATCATGCACCGACATTGACCGCGAAGAGACTTGTCCGCACAATTGCTGCGCAAACTGTCTGACCGCGGAGAAATCGATGCCACGCCTAATACTTGCAGCAGCTGCCGCTCTCGCTCTCATTCCCTCGGCTACGAGCGCACAGGAAGAGGCGACGCTAGGAAACCCTGCAGCCACTGCTGTTGAGACCCGCGCGCAAGACCTCGTCCCGGCTATGCGCGCGGACATCGCATATGAGGAGGTTTTCGCTGACGTCTTCCGCAACTCCATTTCCGAAGACCAATTCCTTGCCATCCGAACCCAGCTGGAAAGCCAGTTCGGGCAATTGGTGGGCCTCGAATCGGTCACACCGGTTTCGGAAACCAATGCTGAGCTGGTTTTCCGATTTGAGGACGCGCTGGCGAATGGGTTGGTGTCGGTCCAGGCTGAAGCTCCTCACCTGGTTACCGGCTTTCGGCTGACAGATTTCCAGCCGCTTGATGACAGTCCGGAAGGATTGCTCGCGGACCTAGAGGCGCTGCCCGGTGAGGCAAGCCTACTCATCACACGGCTAGGCGCGGAGACACCGCTGCTGGCGTATAATGCGAATAGCCAATTGGCCTTAGGCTCGACTTTCAAGCTCTACGTTCTTTCAGCTCTCACGCAGGCAATCGCGGCGGGGAATCTTGCTTGGGACGATGTCATCGAGCTCGACCAGAGCAGCTATCCCAGCGGGCAGATGCAGGATTGGCCGAGCGGCTCTCCCGTCACTCTGCATACGCTCGCCGTTCTGATGATCTCGATCAGCGACAACACGGCGACCGATCAACTGATTGAGGTCCTAGGCCGCGAAGCCATCGAGGCAGAAGTCGCTGCGTCAGGCCATGACCGCCCTGAACTCAATTCGCCCTTCATGACGACGCGCGAATTGTTCGTGCTGAAATCGGGCGGGGACGAGGAACTTGCTGCCTATCGCGCGATGAACGTCGACGAGCGACGCGACGCGTTGAACGCCCTCACCAACGTGGACCGCGACACAAATGACATCATGGCCGCTTTCTCGGGCGGACCAAATGCCATCGATATAGAATGGTTCGCTTCCAGCAACGATATCGCCGCTCTGTTCGAGCGTATTCGCGATGCCGGAGAGGAAACCGCTTTGGGGGTGATGGCCGTCAATCCCTCGCTTAGCTCTAATACGCAGGATGATTGGCGGTATGCCGGATTCAAGGGCGGATCCGAGCCAGGTGTGCTCAATTTCAGCTGGCTTTTGCAGGATCAGGCTGGCGAGTGGTGGACGATTACCATGGGCTGGAATAATCCCGATGCTGAAGTCGACATGCAGCAATTCGAACTGCTCTCGGCGCGGGCTGTCGCGCTCGCTGCGGACTTTTAGGGTTTGGTCGCGCCGAGATAAAGCCAATCGCCTTTGCCGATTGCCTGACCCAGCACTGCTACAGGAGCAAACAGAGCGGCGTATGCCAGCATCTTCGGGCTTTGTTTCCAACTGTCCAGCGTGCCGAAATTATAGCTGAGATCGATGGAGGTATGCCGCGCGCCTTCGACGGTGAAGCCAGCCTTCTCCACCATTGCGGCCAGGGTTTTTTGCGAAAACTGGAATAGGTGATGCGGGGGTTCGGGATGCGGCCAATAATCGAGCTTCTTCGCCAGGGGATAGGAGGCGCGCGGGAAAAGCCCGTCAATATCCGGCGTGGAAAGCAGCAACAGACCTCCGGGCTTTAACAGCCGATGCAGCGCTTTCAGCTCGCCCAGCGGATCGGGTAAATGCTCGATCACATCGAACAGCGTGATGATGTCGAAACTGGCATCGGCGAAACCTGCATCGCGCCAATCGCCCTGATGCACTGGCAGACTGAAATGCTTGCGAGCAAATGCGGCAGTCTCAGGTGAAAGCTCCGCGCCCATGCAGACCATCCCGAAAGAGCGCGCTTCGCCCAGGAAGATGCCCGAAGAACAGCCTATATCCAGCAGCAGAAGGCCCGAAGGATCGGGCCGGAAGTGCCGCAACATCTGCATGTGCTGATGCGCCGTTTTGCGCTGGCGTTGATACTCGTCAGAGCCGGAATCGAGAAGCTGATCGTGATAGCTGGACTTGGCGGTGTAGATCGCCTTGATCCCCTCCGCATCGGGCGGATTAGCGATATAGGCGAGCCCGCAATTCGTGCAGCGAACGAGCCGGAAGTCTTTTTTTGTGAACAGATGCTCGCACGTGGTGAAGCCGCACATATTGCACGCGACATCGGCACTTGTTGCCGTCGTAAGGATGGGCTCGGGTTCCATTGCCAATCGATTAGCAGCATTTGGGCAATAACGGGTTAACCGCTGCGGTGAGGCGCCAGCTTTCGTTTCCGCCCGATTTTTGGTAAGTCGTGGGTAAGAGGAGAGACGATATGAAAGCCAGTGTTTCGATAGCTGCCGTTCTTGTGTCTGCGCCGTTTCTGATTGCGAATCAGGATGTTCCGGAGCTTTCTTCTGAGTCCGATCCCGAAGATGTGGTCATATTTGTCGATCCGCCGCTCGATCTTTTCGGCGTACAGAATTGCCGCGACACCATCCGCCATGCACGTGCGGAAAGGGATCTGCCATTGCTGGAACGTGACACGGTTGAGCCGAATGAAGCGATACTGTTTTTGGCAGTCCATCACGATGTCGATGGCTGCGATGTCTTGCTTACCAGAGATGGCGAGATACGCCCGCTGCCGCAAATCGACGAGTCCGGCCCGCTTCTTCATCCCGCTCAATAGAGCAACAGCTCGGCGATTTCCTCTCGCCATTGCGCTTCATCACGCGCTGCCATTTCGCCGAGATCTGCGGGGTTTGCCGCGCTGTCCTCTACCCATTCGCGAAGTCCCGGTCCGCCATTGATAACATCGATGGCGAGGACATTGTCGGTGTATTCGTATTTGAAATCCGTGCCGCGCCAGATCGGATAATCGGGATAAAGTGAGCGGATCGCCTTGAAGGCGAGCGCCTGCAAGCGCCAGGGACGAAACGCGTCGTGGTCGTAATGCGCTCCCTCGGCATGGATCATCAAAGCATTGCACAACTCGCCTTGGTGTTTGTGGAACGTCGGTTCGAAGAAGCATTCGCGCAGGGCGCAACCGGCCAGCCAGTCTGGCGCCATCCTTTGCATTTCAGTAAGCACAGCTTTAGCATCGATATCCGGAGCGCCGAAAAGCACTTCCAACGGTCGGGTGGTGCCTCGCCCTTCGCTTAGCGTTGCGCCTTCGAGCATCACCGTTCCAGCATAGGCGCGCGCCATGTTCACGTTGGCGGCATTTGGGCTGGGATTGATCCAGATGCGGCTATTCGGCCAGCCATGCCCCGGCCCCTCAGGGAGCCAGTGGTGCATGGTGACGACTTTGTAGTCCACGTCGAGGCCAAAGTGGCGGATGAACCAGAGGCCCATCTCGCCCAGCGTCAGGCCGTGGCGCATCGGCATGGGCGCGGCGCCAACAAAGCTTTCGTGGCCGGGTAACAGCAGCGTGCCCTCCACCGGCCTGCCCGCGGGATTGGGCCGGTCGAGCACCCACACGCTTTTGCCTTGTTTCGCCGCTTCTTCGAGCAGGTAGAGCAGCGTGGTGACGAAGGTGTAGATGCGGCAGCCAAGATCCTGCAGGTCGAACAGGAAAACATCCGCGCTCGACATCATATGCTCGGTCGGCCGACGCACCTCGCCGTAGAGGCTAAAAACGGGGATGCCGTAGTGTGGATCGGTCTCATCCGCCGTCTCGACCATGTTATCCTGCTTGTCGCCTTTCAGCCCGTGCTGCGGGCCGAAAGCACTCGTCACATTGATTCCCGCCGCAATCAGCGCGTCGAGACTGTGGGTCAGGTCGGCCGTGACCGATGCGGGGTGCGCGACAAGCGCGACGCGCTTGCCCTTTAGCGGTTCTTGCAGCTCTGGCTCGGCGAGGAGCCGGTCAATTCCGAATTTCATGCAGCGCGGGTTCGCGCAAGACAGGCCGCAAAGCAAGCAGGATCGTGAAAATCGGGCTCAGCCTTGGGGTGGTTGAGCGCCCAGTAGCTTTTTACGCCGCCCTCTTCTTCGAGCACTGCCGCAAGGCCTATCGCGCAAGGAGCCTCGGGCATTTGAGAGCGTGGAAGCGAGGCGTCGAAGATCGCGATCGATTGGCCCGTGCGCATCGTGCAATCTGGCTCTCGCGCGAATTCGCGCTGGCTCATGCCGTCGCGATAATCGGCAAAATCATAGGCTGCCCAGCGTTCCGATGGCGAGAGATTGAACTCCGAATAGCCCGGCGTTCCGTCCTTCGGCATCATGAAAAGCTCAAAACAAGTGGTCTGCCAGAGGTTGTCCGCCCGGCCCTTCCCGGCAAAAGACGGAACGACCAATTTGTCCGGCCCGTCGATACGCCAGCGCACTCGCATCCACGCGTCGGTCAGAGACAATACCCGCGCCTCGACGCGGCGAATGGCAAGTGGTGGGTGAGCGGCATGATAAGCCAGTTCATGCGTTTGCAAGCAGAGTTCCCCGTGCTACGCGCCCCCGGTCCAACAATATAAAGCGCCACATCCCCCGAAATGACGACTTACGATTCCGATCTGCTGCAATTGCTCAATGAGCGCGGACATGTCCATCAGGTGACTGACTCTGCGGGATTAGATGCCCTCGCCGCGCGACAAACCGTGACGGGATACGTGGGTTTCGACCCTACGGCCCCTTCCCTGCACATCGGCAATCTTGCCTCGATCATGCTGCTGCGCCGGGTCCAGCAAGCCGGGCATCGCCCGATCGTGATTATGGGCGGTGGTACGGCCAAGGTCGGTGATCCCAGCGGCAAGGACGAAACGCGCCAGATGCTGACCGAGGACGTGCTGTCGGCCAACATCGCATCGATCAAGAGCAGCTTTGAAAAGATGCTGCGCTTCGATGATAGCGAGACCGGCGCGCTTCTGATCAATAATGACGATTGGCTGAGCGAGCTGGGGTATATCGAGCTACTGCGCGATGTCGGATCGCATTTCACCATCAATCGCATGCTCACATTCGACTCGGTCAAGCTGCGGCTCGATCGCGAACAGCCACTGACTTTTCTCGAATTCAACTACATGATCATGCAGGCGTATGACTTCATGAAGCTTTCGCGCGATTATGGTTGCCAGCTGCAGCTCGGCGGAAGTGACCAGTGGGGCAATATAGTCAACGGCATCGAACTGACGCGCCGCATGGATGGCAAGGAAGTGTTCGGTGTCACGGCGCCGCTGATTACCCGTGCGGACGGGCAAAAGATGGGCAAGTCGGTATCCGGTGCAATCTGGCTCAACGAAGATCAGCTGCCCGCCTATGATTTCTGGCAGTACTGGCGGAATACGGACGACCGCGACGTCGGCCGCTTCCTGAAGCTGTTTACCGATTTGCCGCTCGACGAAATCGCGCGACTGAAAGCGCTCGAGGGCAATGAGATCAACACCGCAAAAGCCATATTGGCAGATGAGGTGACCAAGCTTGTACGCGGTGAAGAGGCGGCCAAATCGGCTCGCGCCACGGCGGAGCAAACTTTTGCCGGCGGCGGCATGGGCGAAGACCTGCCTACGCTCGACATTCCTGCCGAGGGCATGCGCGTAGGTGCAGTATTGACCGCGCTCGGCTTCACTGCATCGAACGGCGAAGCCAAGCGCAAGATCGCCGAAGGTGCTGTAAAGATTGACGGAGAGACCGTCTCCGATCCCGGCTTCCTCATCGAAATAGCCGATGGCGACGAAGCGCGTCTCAGCCTGGGCAAGAAAAAGCACGCTGCACTTCGCAAAACCTGATTTTACAAAAAATCCACCATTTGCTGGCAGATGGTCCTTCTAACGTAATAAACAGGAAGGGCTGCAGCTTATGGCTGGTGGTGCACAATTGTCAGTCACCGATATGCGGCGCGCATCGCGGCATCCGGTAGACTACTCGGTTATCGCCGAACATCTGCTCCACGGTGACGTGAAGTTGCACGTTTCCAATATCTCTGCCCACGGCTTCATGATCGATGAGATCGTGAATATCGCGCGCGGAGATCGCCTGATTATCCGCCTACCCGCTGTTGGCCGGATTGAAGCCTATTGCATCTGGATCACCGATGACCGTGCGGGCTTCCAGTTCGAGCGGATTATCCGCCTCGATGATTTCCAATCGATGATTTCAGAAATGCAGCCAAATCCCGCCCTGCGTCGGCGCGGATAAGCTTTACTCACCTAAATCCAAGCTAGCTTGGCAAGCGCCGCATGCGCTGCCATGGCGCTGTGTGTGAGCGAACCCACCCACCCATTTCACATCGCCAATTTCCGCGCCTATGTGATTTCGCGTTTCGCGAAGATGCTGGCGCAGTATGCGATGCTGCTGATTATCGGGTGGCAAACATATAATCTCGCGCGCGATGGCGGGATGAGCGTGGGCGAGGCCTCGGGTCAGCTCGCGCTGGTCGGGCTCCTGCAATTCCTTCCGCTTTTCATCCTGACCCCATTCACCGGGCTTGCGGCAGACCTGTTCGACAGGCGCAATCTCGCGCGGTTGACTCTCCTCGGCCAGATCGCCTGTGCTGGCGTACTTGCCGCCGCGACGTGGCAGGACGCAATGTCGCTCCCGCTGCTTTTCGGGGTCGCGATCGTGCTCGGCGTCGTGCGCGCCTTTGCTGGCCCTGCTTATTCAGCACTCGCGCCTAATCTCGTCCCGCCAAAGCTGTTGCCTCAAGCGATCGCGCTGTCTTCCATTGCCTGGCAAACTGGCAGCATCGTCGGGCCTGCGATGGGTGGGTATCTGTACGTCGTGGCTCCTGCCCTGCCCTATGTGGTTGCGGCGGCGTTGTTTGGGGTCGCCCTCATCGGGATCACCGCGATCAAAGACCTGCCACCGCGCAAGCCTCGTTCAAAAGAGGCGCCCATCAAGCAGATCCGCGACGGGCTCATTTATGTGCGCGACAACAAGATGGTGCTGAGCACGATTACGCTGGATCTCTTCGCCGTTTTCCTCGCCGGAGCAACCGCGCTTTTCCCCGTCTTTGCCCGCGACATTCTGCAAGTCGGCGCGACAGGCCTCAGCCAGCTGGCGATGGCACCCGCGGTCGGCGCAGCGGCCACTGCTTTGCTCTTCAGCTTCCGGCCATTGAAGAGCAATGTCGGCCCGATGATGCTGATCGCCGTCGCCGTTTTCGGCCTGGCGACCATCGGCTTTGCGTTTTCCCGATCCATGGTGCTGAGCTTAGCCCTGCTGTTCGTCGTCGGCGCGGCGGACATGTTCAGCGTGTATATCCGGCAGTCACTGATCCAGCTCCACACGCCTGATGAGAAGCGCGGACGCGTATCGTCGGTCTCTCAGCTGACTATCAGCGCGAGCAATGAATTCGGCGACTTCTTCTCAGGCAGTCTCGCGTTTCTGATTGGACCAGTCGCGGCAGTTGCACTTGGCGGTGTGGGCGCAGTCATCACCGTCGGCCTCTGGACCGTTTTGTTCCCGGTTTTGCGGACGACACGGACCTTCGAGCCGCCTGAAGAGTTGCAAGAGCACGAACACACCCAATCTCTTATCCAAGAGAAAAAAGACACCAAGCCCGGCACAGAAGGGACCTGACCCATGAAGTTCGACAGCATTTTGCATTCCATCGGCAACACGCCGCATATTCGCCTTTCGCGCCTGTTTCCTGATCACGAAGTCTGGATCAAAAGTGAGCGCGCCAATCCCGGCGGATCGATCAAGGATCGGATTGCGCTGGCGATGGTGGAAGACGCTGAAAATTCGGGCGCGCTGAAGCCTGGTGGGACCATTGTGGAGCCTACCAGCGGCAATACCGGCATCGGTCTGGCGATGGTCGCTGCGGTCAAAGGCTACAAGCTCATCCTCGTCATGCCCGAAAGCATGAGCCTTGAGCGTCGCCGCCTGATGCTGGCTTATGGTGCTGAATTCGACCTTACGCCCAAGGAAAAGGGCATGAAAGGCGCGATTGAACGCGCACAGGAATTGGTCCAGCAAACCGAGAACGCGTGGATGCCGCAGCAATTCGAAAATGACTCCAACCCGGCCATCCACGCCCGTACGACCGCACAGGAAATCATCAATGACTTCAAGGACACGCCGATCGACGTGATGATTACGGGCGTTGGCACCGGCGGCCATCTGACAGGCTGCGCGGAGGAGATGAAGAAAGTCTGGCCGAATTGCCGCGCTTATGGCGTTGAGCCTGAACTCTCCCCGGTGATTTCCGGCGGCCAACCCGGGCCCCACCCGATCCAAGGCATCGGTGCTGGCTTTATTCCGGGGAATCTCCACACCCAGTCGATCGATGGGGCAATCGCTGTCGATGCCGAAGAGGCAAAGGAAATGGGCAGGCGCTGCGCGGCGGAAGAAGGCATGCTCATCGGCATCAGCTCCGGCGCAACGCTGGCGGCTATCGCCAAGAAGCTACCTGAGCTGGATGCAGGCACCCGCGTGCTCGGCTTCAACTACGATACGGGTGAGCGTTATCTTTCGGTGCCGGACTTCCTGCCGACCGAATAGGACTCACTCCGCCAAGGGTTTCAGCGTGTCGCCATCGAGCTCGCGGTAGAAGCAGCTGCGCGCTCCGGTGTGACATGTTGGGCCAGCGGGGACCACTTTCAGCACCACCGCGTCCTGATCGCAATCGATCAAAACCTGCTCGACTTTCAGGACGTTGCCCGATGTCTCGCCCTTCTTCCAAAGCTTGTCGCGGCTGCGCGAATGGAAATGCGCCTCTCCACTTTCTCGCGTGGCTGCGAGCGCTTCTTCATCCATGAATGCGACCATCAGCACTTCGCCGCTCCGCGAATCCTGCACGACTGCGCTTATCAGACCCGACTGATCGAACTTGGGCATCAACCGCGTGCCGTGCTCGCGCTCATGATTGTGGCTAGAAATGTTAGTGGCCTTTCGCATCTGCAAAACCGGTTGCAATCAATATACCGGTTTGTTGCACGATAATCACAATTGTGTGCCGAAATCTATCGCGCTGTGAGTTCGTGGTTTGCTTTTGAACCTTTCAATGAAATGAACGCGTCATCCGGCCGGACGAGCCGGCTTTCATTCCGGTCAAGGGATGGGAGGTTTCGGAACCGCGCAAGCGGGTCGAATCATGAGGGTTTGGAGCTGCCGCACTCACTGGGGGGTGGTGCGAGGTTCCAGCGATATCGTCACGCGAACGCCCGGGATTAACCTCCCGGGCGTTTTGCTTTTGCGCAGCCTTAACGGTCACAGCGCTTCATCCAGCACGCGGGAGAAACAGGCGATCTTGACGCGCTTTGCCCCCGCTCGCCTCAAAACTGATACACACGCATTCGTGGTTTCTCCGCTGGTGAGTACGTCGTCTACGAGCAGCACATTCGCGCCTTTGAGCAGGTCCGTCCGCTTCGGATGCGGCGATATCGCCCCCTGCAAAGCACGCGCGCGCTCCCTTTTGCCCAAGCCGCCTAGGCTGGGTGTGGGTTTCGTGCGCACCAGACCGTCGACCACCAGTTCGACGTTCTCGGCTTTTGCTAATTCGCGGGCCAGCAGAGCAGACTGATTGAAACCGCGGCTCCACAATCGTAACCGGTGAAGCGGAACCGGGACCGCAAGCCACTCGCCTTCGAGCCCTGCCAACCGTGCCCGAATCATCCCGGCGAGCATTGGCGCGAGAGCGATTTTGCGACCGTGCTTGAAGCTCAACACCAGCTTCCGCGAGGTATCGTTGTAGATCGTGCCCGTAGCGATGCCGTCATGCTTTGGCGGGTCTTGCATGCAAGCGGCACAGGTCATTCCCTCATGCGTGTCGTCACCAAGAGGGCGCTGGCAGGATGTGCAGCTTGGCTCTCTCGGAAGAGCGAGGGTTTCCCAGCAGGACAGACAGAGGCCGCTCTGCTCGCCCAGCCCATCTCCGCAAAGCGGGCAGCGCGGTGGATAAACCAGGTCCACCAATGGCGCGAAAGCTTCGGAGATCGTTCGGGAAAGCGACATTGGGACTATGCTGCATGGGAGCGCGACTGTAGGCAAGCGGCATGTCGACCGTGCCGCCACAGATCTTCAGCAAGCCCCGCAAATTCGCGCGCACCAAGCGCGCAGACATCATGCTGAAGCGCTGCGAGAGTGCGCTGTTCCTGCTTGAACACATGGCGGAGGACGTTCACGAACGGCTCGGGTTCGTCCGCTTTGAAGGGACTGAGGTGCTTCTTGAAGGCTTTGGCAGCCATCTGCTGGAAGAAGCGAGCTGGGAGCGTTCGATGAGCTTTGCGCGCACCGGATGGCAGGACTTCGACAAGCCAGTCGACCAGATGTCAGGGTCTTTCGATCTGGTCGCCAGCATCAACAGTCTCGACACCGTCAATGACCTGCCCGGCGCTCTGATCCAGATGCGTGAGCTTCTGAAGCCCGGCGGCATGGCGGTCGCCTGCTTCATCGGCGGGATGAGCTTGCCGAAGCTGCGCCGCGCCATGCTGGCAGCTGAGCCGGACAAGCCTGCAGCGCGCATGCATCCGCTGATCGATCCGCGTTCGTGCCCGCAGCTGCTCTCGCGCGCCGGTTGGGCCGATCCGGTGGTCGACAGCTACCAGCTCACCGTTCGATATTCCGCCATGCGCACGCTGGTGCAGGACCTGCGCGGTATGGCGATGACCGGTGTCCTCGCTTCAAACCCGCCTCCCTTAAGCCGAGCCGGTGCTAAGCGCGCAGCAGAGGCCTTTGCCGCCATGGCGGATGACGATGGCAAGGTGAGCGAGACGTTTGAGATCGTCACGCTAACCGGGCGAAGGTCAATGGCTGCGTTTTAGCGCCGCCTGCGCCGCTGCCAGCCTCGCGATGGGCACGCGGTAGGGCGAGGCGCTGACGTAATCGAGCCCGACTTCCTCGCAGAAGCCGATGCTTTCGGGATCGCCGCCGTGTTCGCCGCAAATGCCGAGCTTGATGTCGCCGCGCGTTGAGAGGCCGCGCTCGACCGCGAGTTCTACCAGCTGCCCCACGCCGTCCACATCAAGGCTGACGAAGGGATCGCGGCTGTAGATGCCCTTGTCGACATACTCGCCGAGGAACCGCGATGCGTCATCGCGGCTCACACCCAGCGCGGTCTGCGTCAGATCGTTGGTGCCGAAGCTGAAGAAGCGCGCTTCCTCGGCAATCTCGCCCGCCATCAAAGCGGCACGCGGCAGTTCGATCATGGTTCCGACGAGGTAATCGAGCGTTGTGCCCTTTTCGGCGAACACCTCCTCAGCCACCCGGTCCACCAGAGCGCGCAGGATCGCCAGCTCGCGCTTGGTCGCAACAAGCGGGATCATCACTTCTGGCACGACGGGCTCCCCGCCCTCGCCCGTGACTTCGCACGCGGCCTCGAAGATGGCGCGCGCCTGCATCTCGTAGATCTCGGGGAAGGTGATGCCGAGGCGGCAGCCGCGATGGCCGAGCATCGGGTTGAATTCGTGCAGCTCGCTCGCGCGGCGCTTGAGGTGATCGACCCCCACGCCAAGATCGTCGGACAGCGCTTCGAACTCTTCATCGCGCGTCGGCATGAACTCATGCAGCGGCGGATCGAGCAGGCGGATCGTGCATGGCAAGCCGGCCATGGTGCGGAAGATCTCGGCAAAGTCGCCGCGCTGTTCGGGCAACAGCCGTTCAAGGGCGGCGCGGCGTCCGGCTTCGTCATCGGCCAGGATCATGGCGCGCACGGCGCTGATCCGGCCAGCATCGAAGAACATGTGTTCGGTGCGGCACAGGCCAATGCCTTCCGCACCAAAGCCGCGTGCAGTCCTGCAGTCGGCAGGCGTTTCGGCGTTCGTGCGCACATTCATGCGGCGGTGCTTGTCCGCCCATTCCATCAGCACGCCGAAGTCGCCGGCCAGTTCGGGCTCGATCGTGGGCACTTCGCCCGCCATCACTTCGCCAGACGCACCGTCCAAGGTGATGACATCGCCCTCGGTCAGCTCGCGGTCGCCAATGCGCAGGGTGCGCTCAGCCAAGTTGATCGAAACGCCCGAGGCACCGGAGACGCAGGGCCGGCCCATGCCGCGAGCCACCACGGCCGCGTGTGACGTCATGCCGCCGCGCGCGGTCAGGATGCCCTTCGCCGCATGCATGCCGTGAATGTCTTCCGGGCTGGTTTCGACGCGAACGAGAACCACCGCCTCTTCGCGCTTCGCCCATTCCTCGGCCGTATCCGCGTCGAGCACGATCTTGCCCGAAGCCGCGCCGGGAGACGCCGGAAGTCCGCGCGTCAGCACATCGCGCCGCGCATCGGGATCGAGTGTCGGGTGCAGCAGCTGGTCGAGCGCCATCGGGTCGACGCGCAGGATCGCAGTCTCTTCGTCAATCAGGCCCTCGCCCACCATGTCCACAGCCATCTTCAAAGCGGCCTTGGCAGTGCGCTTGCCCGAACGGGTCTGCAGCATCCACAGCTTGCCCTGCTGCACGGTGAACTCGATGTCCTGCATGTCCTTGTAATGGCTTTCAAGCAGGTCGAACACGCGGGCGAGTTCGCCAAAGGCATCGGGCATGGCCTCTTCCATGCTCGGCTTTTCGGCGCCGGCGTTTTCACGCGCGGCCTTGGTCAGGTATTGCGGCGTGCGGATGCCGGCGACCACGTCCTCGCCCTGCGCATTCACCAGCCACTCGCCGTAATAGGCGCGCTCACCGGTGGAGGGATCGCGGGTGAAGGCGACGCCGGTTGCGCTGCTATCGCCCATATTGCCGAACACCATGGCCTGAACATTGACGGCAGTGCCCCATTCGGCGGGAATGGAGTTGAGGCGGCGGTAGACCTTCGCCCGGTCGCTGTCCCAGCTGTCAAACACAGCCGCGATGGCGCCCCAGAGCTGCTCGTTCACATCCTGCGGGAACGGCTTGCCCAGCTCGCGCTCGACAATGTCCTTGAACTCGGTGACGAGCCCTTCCCAATCGTCTGCCTCCAGCTCCGTATCGCTGAAGTAGCCGCGATCTTCCTTGGCGATCTCCAGCGCTTCCTCAAACAGGCCGTGATCGAGGCCGAGCACAACGTCCGAGTACATCTGGATGAAGCGGCGATAGCTGTCCCAGGCGAAACGCTTGTCCCCACTGGTCGCGGCGAGGCCCTGCACCGTCTCATCGTTGAGGCCCAGGTTGAGGACGGTGTCCATCATGCCCGGCATGGAAACCCGCGCGCCCGAGCGGACCGAAACGAGCAGCGGGTCACCTGCATCGCCGAAGCGCTTGCCGACCGTTTGTTCGACATGGGTCAGTGCCTCGGCCACATCGCTGCGGAGCGTGTCGCTGAAGTCCTCGCCTTCATTGAGGTAGCGCACCGATTCCTCGGTGGTGATGGTGAAACCGGGAGGGACCGGCAGGCCGATGCTCGCCATCTCGGCAAGGTTCGCGCCCTTGCCCCCGGTTACGGTCTTGTCCTTCTGCCTCTCGTCTTCGTGAGGTGCGTTGCCGCCGAATGTGTAGACCGTTTGCATTGATGACCTGTCCCTTTGGTGGAACACAGATCAGGTTTGTAAGCATGCGCCCGATCTGCTTCAAATTATTGTTGTCACAGCATTATATGGCGAGAACCCATAGGAAATGCGTGGACTTTGCGAATTAGCTCTCGATCTTCGAGAAGTCGGCGACATTGTGCACTGCAGCACGGAAACGCGCAAGCAGCCCGAGGCGAGACTTTCGTTTGACCTCGTCCTCATCATTCACCGTCACCTCCTCGAAAAACGCATCGATGGGCGCGCGCAAGGAGGCAAGAGCAGACATGGCCGCGGCAAAGTCTTCCTCGGCGATGGCCATCTCGGCCTGCGGTTCCGCCGTCTTGAGCGCGTCGATCAACGCCTTTTCGGCAGGCTCGGGCATGTAGGAAAGAGCGGAGACTTGCGCGGCATAGACCCCGCGCATCTCGGGGTCGTCGACATTCTCGAGCGGGTCTTCATCGCCGGTAAGCGCAAGATCGTCATTCCGGCGAAGGCCGGAATCCATACCCGCATCAGCGCTCCCATCAGACTGGACCCCGGCCTGCGCCGGGGTGACGGGGTAATTTTCCTTCCTGAGGATATTCGCAGCGCGCTTGTACCCGGCGAGTAGGTTTGTGCCGTTGTCGGTTTCGACGAAGGCCTGGAGCGCATGCACACGGGCGAGCAGGCGAACGAGATCGTCCTCCTCGCCGAGCGCGAATACGGCGTCGATCAGGTCGTGGCGGACGCCCGCTTCGCGTTGCTGGACTTTGAGGCGGTCGGCGAAGAAGTCTAGGCTGGTCGATGCGAAATCATTAAATAGAACTAGCTCTGTTCTATGAACCCGGTTCAGACTGTCGAGCCAAAGATAGCCATCGGATTCACTGTGGACGTCGAGATCGATGAGCCACAACTTCTTGCAGGCAGGAGGTGGTGACAACGGATCGCCTTCCCAGACAGGGGAGTGATTGAGGTACTTCGTGCGCGAGCCATCGTCGGATAAAAAGTCTTCCCAACCGAAAACGAACGCTGAGTATCGATCTTCCGATGCCCAGCTGGCGATCAAATCTAAATAATAGGATTGGATCAATCCGCCCAACCTAATCCGAAGGTTGTTCTCTTGGATTAGCGCTAGTGTTCCCAGGGACGCTCTGCGTAGAGCAAACGGGTCTTTCGATCCGGTGGGTCTTTCACCAATCGCGAAAAATCCGAACAGCGTATCCAGCTTATCTGCCAGCGACACCGCAACCGTCACCGGAGCAGTCGGCACATCATCGCCCTGCCCCACGGGCTTGTAGTGATCGCGGATCGCGTCGGCGACTTCGTCCGGCAGGCCCTCGGCGCGGGCGTAATAGCCGCCCATCAGGCCTTGCAACTCGGGGAATTCGCCGACCATTTCGGTGACGAGATCGGCCTTGGCGAGACGCGCGGCCTGTTCCGCGAGATCGGCCAAACTCCCCTCCCGCTCGCGGGAGGGGTTGGGGGTGGGCATGGGCGCATCAGCGCCCACCCCGCTGCGGCTAGGCTCCTGCGTCGCCAAGTCTCGCTCCCCTCCCGCAGGCGGGAAGGGCTGGTCAGCGACAATCCCCTCTTCAACCAGCCAGCGCGCTAGCTTCGCCACACGCTCAACCTTATCGGCAACCGTGCCGAGCTTTTCGTGGAAGGTAATCCGCTTCAGACCCTCGGCGTGCTCCTCCAGCGTCTTCTTCCGATCCACATCCCAGAAGAACCGCGCATCGCTCAGCCGGGCAGCGAGCACCTTGCGGTTGCCATCGACCACCACTGCCGGGTCGGCGGCTTCGATATTGGCGGTGCAGATGAAGGCGTTGGCGAGTTTGCCGTCCTTGCTCTCGCACACAAAATATTTCTGGTTCACGCGCGCGGTGAGCTGGATTGTTTCGGGAGGTACTTCGAGGAAATCATCCTCGAACCGGCCGAGCAGCGGCACGGGCCATTCGGTGAGGCCGGCGTTTTCGATGACGAGACCTTCATCCTCGACCAGCGTCAGGCCTGCTTCGGAAGCGACCTGCTGCGCACCGTCGCGGATCAGCGTCGCACGCTCTTCGTGATCGACGATCACGTGTGCGGCGCGCAGTTTCATCGCGTAATCGTCGGCATTGCCAATGGTGATATCGCCTGAATGATGGAAGCGATGGCCCAGCGTCACCGCGCCGCTCGTCACACCATGCACTTCGCATTCAACCACTTCGTCACCCAGCAGCGCGACGATGCCAGACAGCGGGCGCACCCAGCGCAGGCTTTCTGTGGTTCGTGAAGCCTCGCCCCAGCGCATCGACTTGGGCCAGGAAAAATCGCGGATGATCGCGGGGATCGCGGCGGCGAGCAGCTCGCCCATCCTTTTGCCCGGGACAT
Organism: Aurantiacibacter sediminis; assembly: GCF_016019885.1. Classification (GTDB taxonomy): domain Bacteria; phylum Pseudomonadota; class Alphaproteobacteria; order Sphingomonadales; family Sphingomonadaceae; genus Alteraurantiacibacter; species Alteraurantiacibacter sediminis. Next base: position 644,818 of record NZ_JAEANY010000002.1, read on the forward strand.
TCTTCACCGCAAAATAGGTCTCGCGGCCCTTTACGTCGCGCACGTCGAGATCGTCGCGCGTCACGCCGTTCTTGCGGCAGAAGCCGTCCACTGCCTGATCGGGTGCGCCGACGGGCGGGCCCTTGGCCTCTTCGCTGACGGCTTCGGTCGCTTCCGGCAGGTCGCGCGCAATCAGAGCGAGGCGGCGCGGAGTGGACCAAACGGTAAGATCACCCACGGACACGCCAGCGGCATCCATCTCACGGCGGAAGAGCTTTTCCAGTTCGCTGCGGGCACCGGCCTGCATGCGAGCGGGGATTTCTTCGGAGCGGAGTTCGAGGAGGAAATTAGACATGCGCCACTCCTCTCGTCATCCCAGCGAAAGCTGGGATCTGGTCGTGGCTTGGCGCTAGCGCGGTAGAGATCCCAGCTTTCGCTGGGATGACGGATTGGGTGGTAATCATAGCGACCACTCCGGGAATTTCTGTTGCCATTTCGGGGTCATCAGCTCGGCATATTTCTCGCAGGAGCCGCGGGCGAGGTCACGGACGCGGGCCATGTAGCTGGCGCGTTCCTGCACGCTGATGACGCCGCGCGCCTGCAGCAGGTTGAACAAATGGCTCGCTTCTACCGCCTGCTCGTAAGCGGCGATGGGCACATCGTTGTCGAGCGCGTTGCGGCACTCGGCCTCGGCCTTGTTGAACAGGTCGAACAGAGCATCGGTCTCGGCGACTTCGAAGTTCCACTTCGACATCTGCTTTTCGTTTTCGAGGAAGACTTCGCCGTAGGAGACGCCCTGCCCGTTGAAGTCCAAGTCAAACACATTGTCGACGCCCTGGATATACATGGCGAGGCGCTCCAGCCCGTAGGTAAGCTCGCCTGCGACAGGTTTGCAGTCGAAGCCGCCCATCTGCTGGAAATAGGTGAACTGGGTGACTTCCATCCCGTCGCACCAGACTTCCCAGCCGAGGCCCCACGCGCCAAGCGTCGGGCTTTCCCAATCGTCCTCTACAAAACGGATGTCGTGCTTGAGCGGATCGATACCGATCACTTCGAGGCTTCTGAGATACAGCTCCTGAATGTCCGGCGGGCTCGGCTTCAGGATGACCTGATACTGGTAATAATGCTGCAGTCGGTTGGGGTTCTCGCCATAGCGGCCATCGGTCGGGCGGCGGCAGGGCTGTACGAATGCGGCGTTCCACGGCTCCGGCCCCAACGCGCGCAGCGTAGTCGCGGTGTGGAATGTGCCAGCGCCCATGCGCATGTCATAGGGCTGCAGGATGAGGCAGCCATTGGCGCTCCAGAAATCATGAAGCGCAAGGATCATATCCTGGAAAGATTTTTGCGGATTTCGAGCCGTGTTTTGGGTCATTTCGCAGGCGCAATGGCTCAACCCTCGCGCGGGGTCAATGCCGCCCGTGCTGTCGGCCATCGGAACTGCTTGACACTGCGAGCTTTTGGCCTCTCAAATAGGCCGCATGACCGGCAAAATCCTTCGCACCGCCTTCCTCGCTCCCCTCGCCTTCCTCGCCGCCCAGCCGGTGTCCGCGCAAGTCGGCGCGAGCGACCTGGCGGAGGACTATCGCTTCAATCAGGATTATGCGCCCGATCCGGCGATCTGGGCGATCCGCGATGAAGACACGACGATCTACATGCTCGGCACCATCCACGCCCTGCCCCGCGGTTTTCGCTGGCGCAGCCCGCTGATCAACCAGATCATCGAAGAGTCGGATGTGCTGGTGCTGGAAGACAGCGAATACGCGCCAAATCCCGACGCGCTCAATGTCGATGTGAAAATCACCGGGCGCACCGATCGCCGCAGGCCGACTTCGGCCCAACTGACGCCAGAGGCGCGGCCGCATTGGCGTGATCTGATCGGCCGCACGGTACTGCCATTCGAAGTGATGGATTCGATGCCCGTCATGCTGGCGCTGCTGACGCTGGGCTCGACCGGCGACACAGACGAGCGGGGCGTTTCCTATACCGAGTTCGGCGTGGAGCCGGCGCTGGAGCGCGAATTCCTCTCCCGCCAGCGCCCGATCGAGACGATCGAGGATTCAGGCGAAGTCATGTATAGCCTGCTGCGCCTGGACAATGCGGAGGTCATGGCCGATCTCTCGCGCATGCTGGTCGAGTGGTCTGGCAAGGAAACAGGCTATTTCTACTCCGCAGACTGGGAAGAGCGCGTTGGCGACGAATATTGGGCGGCAGAGCACGCCTGGGCGCGCGGGGAGGTCGCGGAAGAGTTCAGCATCGGCATCGGAAACGGGCTGATAGGCCAATCGATCGATGCGATGCTGCTCGACAGGCGCAATACGGAATGGGCGCAGTGGCTGCAGGAACGGCTTGAAGAGCCGGGCACCACGCTTGTCGCTGTCGGCGCCGGCCATTTCGAAGGCGATGTGTCGGTGCTGGTGAAGCTGGCCGAACGCGGCATCGACTATGAACGCGTGAATTGATGCGCGCTTTCGCGTCCTGCCTTTCATTCGCAGCGCTGGCTCTCGCGTTTCCTGCCGCTTCCCAAGAGAGCGCGGACATTCCTCCGACATCGCCGCCACGTTGGGAGGTGAGCCATGAAGGCACGACGATCTACATTTTCGGTACGGTAGCTTTGTTACCGCAAGGGATGGATTGGCAGACGCCGCTCGTGTCCGAAGCATTCCGAAAAGCAGACGAATTGGTCCTGGAACTGCGCACTCCAAGCCCTGTTGAAGCCGCGCTTGCCGCGCAGGAACACACCGAATTGGCATCCGGCCAGACGCTTACCGCAATATTGCCGGAGGATGTGCGTAGCGATTTCGAAATGTGGGTGCGGGAACGCAGTTACGTTCTATCGGATTTCGAGCAATTCCAACCCTGGTTCGCGTCACTACTGGTGAGCGGGCTGTCCAGCCAAGACAGCGAATTGCGCTTTGAAAACCAACCGGATGCCGTCTTCACCGAGTTGGCGGAAGAACGCGAATTGCCGATTACCTCTCTCGAGACCATCGGAGAGCAATATGCCGTTTTTTCTGGCCTCAGCATGGAAGAGCAAGTTGCGGAACTGCGCACCGCCCTCGCCCTTCGGGACGACACAGCCGAGCTTACCTTCGCCATGGTTGAGGCATGGAGCGTGGGCGATATGGATCGGTTGGATGCAATCATGCGGAGCCGTCCCTACTCACCGGTCCTGTGGGACCGTCTGATGACATCGCGAAGCGCGCGCTGGGGCGAGTGGGTGCTGTCGCGACTCGATTCGCCCGGAACGGTCTTCATGGTGGTTACCGCAGGTCATTTGGCGGGAACCGATTCGCTGGTTTCCAGCCTCGAAACAGCTGACGCGCCGATCAGCCAAATCCAGTAAAGCTCTGAAAAGTCGCGATTCTCGCGGCCAATAGTCGTGTCTCCATTTCTTTTTGTCAGGTCATGTTGACATAGGAAAAATCGTACGACATAAAGTAATGGCAACCTGACATACAGGAAGGTTGACGAGACAAATCGCTAAGACAACAGGACACAGACAATGCGCAAAACCCTCATTGCATTCGCCACCGCCGCCACCCTGATTGCAGTCCCCGCTGCAGCCCAGACTAGCGACGACACCGTTACAATTACGGTCGAAACCTCCGATCTCGACCTGACCACCGTAGCTGGCCAGGATCGCCTCGAAAGCCGCATCGACACTTCGATCGAGCGTGCATGCCGCAGCGGTGGCCGCGATCTCGCATCGCGACGCGCTGAAGCAGCCTGCCGCAATACTTTCCACAATGCCTTCGCACCGCAGGTCGAGCTGGCCATCGCTGAAGCCGGCTCCGAAAACTACGTCGCGCTGGAATTTGCCATTAAGGTCTGACGACCCTCCGCAGCGGGATGGCACCACCCCCAAAAGGCTTCCCCCCCGGCCTTACGGTGCCGTCCCCCGCGGACCCATCCTCAAACACGTTAGACGGGACTGTGACATGACTTTCGAAATCACCAAGCGCCATATCCCTAGAACCATTGCCGCTATCGCCCTGCTGTTCTTCGCCGGATATGGTGTGGGCAATATCGGCGCGAAGCTGGTCAATCACTTGTCCGCCGAAGCCGCTCCGCAAACGATCATCGTGCAATAATCGTCAAATACTCGGGACTTGATAATCATGGCTGCCACTTCGCCAAAACCGAAAAAGAACCGCGCTTCGCTTAACCTGAATATGGGTATCGTGGGCTTCGCATCGCTGATCGGTCTTACCGCAGCGAGCGCGCTGGACGCGCACGAAGGCATCCCGGTGGTGCTTGTATTGATCCTCGTCGCATCGCTTGCGACCATGTTTTTCACCCGCAAGAGCGACGAATATACGGAGCAACTCTGGATTTCAGGCGCAAATGCGGCCTTCATCATGCTGGTTCTCTGGATATTTATTGCGCCGGCCGTGGCCGGTTTCGTCGAGGGCTACAGCGCCGCTCATGAAGGCCGCGAAGCCGATGCCGAACCGCAATTCGACATGCTGTACGCGGCCGGAAGCACCTTCTCGCTTTATGCTTTCTTCATCACCTTTCATATCAAGCGCCTGACGGGAGCCTTTTGACATGCTGGTTGACCCCAAACGATCATTCGGCCCGTTCCTCGGCCTGGACCTCATGTTCATCGTGCTTGCGCTGCTTACGGTCGCGATGCTTTTCGATACGAGCGCAGCTAGTGCGGAAAGTGCGGCTTCCGCCAGCAGGCCACTGTTCGCCGGTCTCCTATCGATTGCGGGTGTCATGATACTAAGCATCGCGGCGGTCTGGTTGAGCAAAATCGACCAGCGGATGAACGACGAATTCACCTACAAAGCCGTCGCGCTTGGTGCGGTTGTCGCAGTGACCGTGACGTTGCTTTTCTACCTCGTTTTTGAACTGCTTCCCATGGTAGAATGGGGCATGGGCAGTCTCCACACTGATCGCCTAATCGCGGTCCTGCTCGGGAGTTGGGCGATGGGTTACGCCATCTTCCGGATCCGGGGGACTGCCGCATGAAGAACAAGCTGAAAGTTCTGCGCGCAATGCGCGACTGGAGCCAGGCTGAGCTGGCGAGCCGGCTCGACGTGTCGCGCCAGGCTGTCAATGCGATCGAGACGGGCAAGCATGACCCTTCGCTACCGCTCGCTTTCCGTATTGCCCGGCTTTTCGAAATGCCGATCGAAGAGATCTTCGATGACGCAGAAAGCTAGATTTTTTCACTGAATTATTGAACAATCCAACCACCCCCAAGGAGACGATAATATGTTCCGTAAAATTCTCGCATCAGCTTCGGCTATCGCCCTGTCGATCGGCGCGCTGCCTGCAGCCGCCCATGCACAGGACGCAAGCAATCCCACTCCCGCCATGTGGACGGTGAGCGATGAGGACACCACGATCTACCTTTTCGGCACGGTTCACATCCTGCCTGAAGGCACCGAATTCATGAATCCGACGATCACCGCGGCGCTGGAAAGCTCCGACCAGTTTGTCTCGGAAATCGATACCAGCCTGATCCCTGAATTCGATCCGGCCTCGGGCAATCCCCCTCCGCCGGAGATCATGGAAATCGCGCAGATGCAGGCACAAATGGCGCAGCTGACCACTGGCGGCACGCTTCGTGACCTGTTGAATGACGAGCAGCGCGCCTTCTACGAAGAAACGATGACAGAGCTTGGCTTGCCAGTGGCAGCATTCGATGCCTTCGAGCCGTGGTTTGCTGCGATGAACATTGCGCAGATCGCATTCATGCAGGCCGGACTTGATCCAGCCAATGGCGTGGAGCGTCGTCTCGATCACCTGATCGAAGGCAAGGACCGCGCCGCTTTCGAAACTGTCGAGCAGCAGATGACCTTCTTCGACACTCTGCCTCTGCAGTCGCAAATCGCCTTCCTCGTCTCGGACAGCAATGACGTCGACGATATGGAAGAGATGTTTGGCGAAATGGTGGGCGAATGGATCGAAGGCGATCCGGTGGGTTTAGCGAGCATGATTAACGAACCGATGAGCGAGGACGCGCATCTGTATTACAACCTGCTCACCCAGCGTAATTACGCCTGGGCAGACTGGATCGACACGCGTCTCGACCAGCCCGGCACCGTCTTCATCGCGGTGGGCGCAGGCCATCTCGCCGGTGAATACAGCGTTCAGGACTTCCTTGAACAGCGCGGGATTACAGCGGAACGCGTCCAATACTGATCCGCTGTCTTTCCGTTATGCTGGGGGCGCTGTGGCTTGCAAGCTGCGGCGCCCCATCGCCGTTTCAAGCCGATTCCGAGCCGCAGCGGGAGTGGCCGGAGCCCTCCCCTGCGCTGTGGGAAGCGACCTCTCCCGACGGCGCGAAGGGCTGGCTGTTCGGAACGGTTCATGCGCTGCCTGATGGCGTGGAATGGAATTCGGGAGCGCTCAATGAGGCGATCGAAAGCGCCGACCTTCTGATGGTCGAAATCGCCGATCTCGATGCGTCCACGCAAGCCGCGATTGAGTTCGAAAGCCGCGCCTACTCGGACGGATTGGAACCGCTTCCGCGTCGCGTCGGGCCTGAATATAGTCAGGCGATAGCCAAGCTGATCGATGACGCGGATATGGAAGAAAGCGACTTCGCGCGAACCGAAACATGGGCCGCGGCGCTCATGCTTGGCAATGCGATGCGATGCACGCAATCTGGCAATGGCGTCGACCGCGCGCTAATTGCGCAATTCGAGCGTGTGCAGGCGATGGAAGGCTTCGCCATGCAGTTCGACATATTCGATAATCTTCCAGAAGAAGCGCAGGGCCAATTGCTCCTCACCGCTGCACAATCGGGCGACTGCGAACGGGCATTCGATCGCACCGAATTGTGGTTGACGGGTGATACAGTTGCGCTGATGCAGGAGCTGGAGAGCAGCTTCGGCGGAAACACGGACCTGCGCCTGGATTTGCTGGAGCGGCGCAATGAATGGTTTGCTGCAAGGCTCGCGCGGTATCAGGAGCTAAATCCCGATGAGGCCGTGCTGCTTGCGGTGGGTGCCGGTCATATGCCGGGCCCCGACGGGGTGGTCGCCCTGCTAGAAGCAGAGGGCTACACCGTGACCCGCATCCAATAGCCGCATCCAGTAGTTGCATTTCGCCCTATTGCTGCTAAACGCGCGCCTCCCCTGCCATGGTCATCCCTGGAGGCGTGGTTGAAGGGGTATTACATATGCATATCGAAAGGCACGTATTATGAGCGACGCTCTTAAACTGTCGGCCGAGCTGCGCGAACGGGCTGGCAAGGGAGCCTCCCGTGCACTGCGTCGCGAAGGCCGCGTCCCCGCTGTGATTTACGGCGGCAAGGAAGAACCCACCACGATCCACGTGGAAGAAAAGGCACTGGTCCAGCTGCTGGGCACCGGCCACTTCATGAACTCCCTCGTGATGATCGATGTCGACGGCGGCACTCACCGCACGATTCCGAAGGACGTGGCGCTGCACCCCGTGAACGACCGTCCGGAACATGTCGACTTCCTCCGCCTTGCCAAGGACGCGAAGATCGTCGTCAACATCCCAGTCGTCTTCGTCAACGAAGAAGAAAGCCCCGGCCTCAAAAAGGGCGGCGTGCTCAACGTTGTGCGTCACGAGCTGGAACTGGCCTGCGAAGCAGACAAGATCCCCGGCGAAATCGAAATCGACGTCACCGGCCTCGAAGTTGGCGACTCGATCCACATCAGCGCAGTCTCGCTGCCTGCCGGAGCTGAGAACAATATCGAGCGTGACTTCACCATCGCAACGGTCGTCGCACCGTCCGCTCTCAAGCGTTCGGAAGGCGAAGACGGCGAAGGCGAAGACCAGACCGGCGAGGACATGGAGCCGGGCGAAACCGCCGCGACCGAGCAGGGTCCGGATGCGGATGCCGCTCAGGAACAGGAAGACAAGAGCGAGTAATCGTTCTTCCCAATTTCCAGAAACAAGCAGCGCCGGCCCCGCAAGGGGCCGGCGTTTGCTTTTGCGGGCACCACCGCTAGAGGAACGCCATGCAGCTTTGGGTTGGCCTAGGAAATCCCGGACCGAAATACGCCATGCACCGGCACAATGTCGGCTTCATGGCGTGTGACGTCATGGCGGACATGCACGGTTTCGGCCCGGTGCAGAAGAAGTTTCAGGGCTGGATGCAGGAAGGGCGGATCGGCGGCGAGCGGATTATGCTATTAAAGCCGGCCACCTTCATGAATGAAAGCGGTCGCAGCGTTGGCGAGGCGATGCGGTTCTTCAAACTGGAACTGGATGCGATCACCGTCTTCCATGACGAACTCGATATCGCGCCGTTCAAAGTGAAGGTGAAAGTCGGCGGTGGGCACGCGGGGCACAACGGCCTTCGCTCCATCGACCAGCATTGCGGCGCAGATTTCCGCCGCGTTCGCCTCGGCATCGGCCATCCCGGGCACAAGGACCGTGTGCATGGCTATGTGCTGGGCAATTACGCCAAGGCGGAAATGGACGGTCTAACCGATATGCTGGCAGCAGTGAGCGCAGAGGCGGACTGGCTCGCGAAAGGCGATAATGCCCGTTTCATGAGCGATGTTGCGCTCAGGATGCAGGATTGACGTCAGCCGCGCCGCGCCCGCTCGGCGATGTCGCGGTCGATTTCGGACGCATCGGGGCCGCGCAGGATCGGTGTAATCACCGAGGCAGCCTGCGAATGCTCGCCCAGTTCCAACAGGATCCGCGCGTAAACCCGTGCATAGGCAGCGTTATTTGGAAAACGTCGGTTGAGCGGAGCCATCAGCGCGCGCGCCTGTTCGTATTGACCTAAAGCGAGCAGCGATTGGGCGTAGAGGCCACGCGCATTATCATGGCTTTGAACTGCGGTCTCATATTGCTGCAGCAGATCGCGCGCGGCGGTCCAATTGCCTTCGAACGCCAACAGACTGGCGTCGAGATAGATGAATTCTATATCTTCGGGATAGGCCTGCCTGCCACGCTCGATAAGCGGTTCGAACACATCCACGCGGCCAAGTTTGTCGAGCTCTTGAATGGCGCCTAGCATTGCCGGCCGATCATTCGGCGTTCGCTCCAAAATGGCGAGATAGGCTCGGGAGGCGAGGTCTGGCCGCCCATCGAGCTGCGCCAAACGCGCGGACACGAAAAGCGTTTCGATGGCGTCGGGTGCCAATTGCTGCGCCTGACCCACTGCAAAGCGCGCCGCATCCGCATCGCCACGATTTAGGTGGAAGCTGGCAGCAGCTGTGAAGAGTTTACGTTTGTCACCCTCCGCTTCGCGGCCGGCAATGAAATGCGCGGTCGCCTCGTCATCATCGCCTTCCATCGCTGCGGCAAGTGCGCGCAAACGCCAGCTTTCAGCGCTTGCGAGCCCATCCAGCAAGGCGAAAGCCTCCTCGGCTTCCCCACCCTGCAACATCGCTTCTGCCCGGATTAGTGTCAGGTGTTCACCTTCGGCGCCCGCCTCTTCCAAACGGTCCAGCGTAAGTAAAGCGTCCCCGCCCTGCCCCATGGCCAGTTGGATCTGTGCCAGCAAGGTAAGTGCGTCCACATCGCGCGCATTGTCTTGCAGAGCGCCAAGCACATGCTCTTGCGCGGCGAAATAGTCCTGCTCCGCCAGTGCGTCCCGCGCCTCCTCCAACGGTGTGTCTAGCAGGAGGGAACAGGCCGCCAACGGCAAGCTTAAAATACCCGCAAAGGCGTGCGAAAATCTCATCGCCTCGTACTTAGCCGAAAACCCCAAAGAAACGGTGAAACGTCGTAATATTTGACACATCACCATTCTGGGCCGCCGCGTTAACCATAGCGACGGCGGAATTCCGGGAATGGCACGCCCTTTGCTTAGATGCGCGTGAACTATAGTTTTTGAGGACGTGTAATCATGATGAAGCTTGCCAAGGGTCTTGCCGCAATGGCTGCTTTGGCGGTGGCAACACCCGCTTATGCGGAACCCATCAGCCTGAGCTCAGGCGATATCGGCGACAGCTTCACGATCGATTTCGATGGCTTTTCCGGTGACAGCTCAAATACGATTGACGGCCTCACTGCGACGCTGATCCTCACGCTCGATAGCGTGACCGGCGATACATATAATTTCTCTTACGAAGTGCAGAACACGACGAGTTCCGGCCTAACGTCGAACATTTCGAGCTTCGCCTTCAATGTCGATCCCGACATTATTGGTGCGACGGTGGACGGCGCCTACCAGTTCGCTTTCGTCACCGACGGACGCGGCAGTGACCCGCGCCTGCCGAACCAGATCGGCGCAGTGGATGTGTGCTTCAAAGCTCAGAACAGCGGCTCCTGCTCCAATGGTGGCGGCGTTTCCGAAGGGACGACCGGCACGGGAACACTTTCCCTGCTGTTCGATCCCGATGCAGCCAGCATTACGCTCGACGATTTTTTCGTGCGCTATCAAGGCATCACGGGCGCTGGGCATGTGACTTCGGCCACAGGCGGCCAGACATCGAGCAGCGGAACGCCCGTCCCCGCACCGGGAATGCTCGGCCTGTTGGCCATCGCGCTGTTCTCGCTCGGCTTTATGCGTCGTCGCCGCGAAGTCGAGCCGTTGCAGCCTGCCCAGCCAGCTTTCGCCTGACAAACACTCACATGTAAGAAAGGGCGCTGCATAAGGATGCGGCGCCCTTTCTTACATCAGTCAGCCGCCCCTCGCCTCCGACAGATGTCGATTGATCGTCGGATTGTCGGGATCGAGCCTCGCAGCGCGCTCGAGCAATTGCAGGCCGCGAGACCTGTCCTCGCCGCTCTCCACGAGCAGCCAGCCCAAAGTGTCCATGATCGAAGGATGATCAGGTGCAAGCTCATGCGCCATTTCGCTGAGCCTGATCGCCTCATCCGTTTCGCCCGTGCGCCCACGTGCAAATGCAAGATTGTTGAGGACTAGCGCGTTCCTGTCACCCGTCCAGCGGCGCAATTCCTCATAGGCATCGATGGCTGAGCGCCAATTCTCGCGTCGCAAGGCGCTGTCACCCTGCGCCAGCAAGGTGCCGAGTCGCTCTGTCGGCGGAGCAGCGGCCAGTGCGTCGCCGATATCTGCCGAGCGCCCTGTGGCCCGTGCTGCCGTGGCAAAAATCGCCAAGTCCTGCGCTGTGCCCAAAGCGCTGGTGGCGAGTGGGCGAATTGTCGAAAAAGCTGCATCCGCCTCATCCGATTCCAGCTGGGCGCGTGCCAACAGGCGGCGAGCTTCCGCATTCCCGGGAGCGGACCGGAGCAGCGACATGAGCCTTGGCATTGCTTGTTCAGGCAAATCCAGTTCGAGCAGAGCGCGCGCATAGAGCAATTGCTGCTGAGGCTGATCGCGACCCTCAAAACGCTGGAGGATGCTGCGAACGTCCTCCCACGCGCCGTCCTCGGCAGCAAGGCGCGCCTGCAGGTAGATCACATCAGGATCCCCGGGCAGGCGATTGGCCATATCGGCAATCAGAGGCCTCGCCTTATCGAGCCGCCCGAGATCTCCCAGCACGCCGATACGGCCGAGGATCGCGAGGCGGTTCTCGGGCCATTCCTCTGATGCGGCGCTGAAGAATTGCAGAGCTCGGTTCAAATCGCCCCTAGCCATGGCGATGCGCGCATTGGCAAGTAGAGGATCGAGACCGTCCTCAGCCGCTTCAAGCGCCTGCGTCGCAAGTCGCTGGGCCGCCTCCGCATCACCTGCCTGCAACATGAAGATAGCGTAATCGGCGAGCAGTCGCGATCGATCTCCGGGCGCAGTGAGGCCTGCTTCGAAAGCGGATTGCGCCTCCCGCCCTTCCCCCAGGCCGATATGCGACAGGGCAATAATCCGCGCACCTTCAGCCGAACCGAGCGCCTCTGCTGTGCGTATTGCTGCGTCGAAATCGCCGCGCAGCAATTGTGCCTCTGCCAGCATCCGATCGTAATCACCCGGACGTGCGTTCAACTCATCGAGGCGTTGCAGTGAGGAATATGCGCCCTCCCCATCGCCCGCCTGCAGCTGTGTGCGGGCCAGCAATTCCAGCGCGGCGATATTGTTCGCGTCATCCTGCAGCACGCTGGCGAGATCGAGGCGCGCTTCATTGAAGCGGTTTTCGGCATAGGCCTCTTCGGCGCGGTCGAGCCGCTTTTCCGGCGAAAGGCCGCATGCCGCAAGCGACAGGGCGAGCATGGCGGTAAGAGTTGATCGTCCGGCAATTTTCATGCCTCAGCCCATAGGCAGATTGGGTTGAGAAGCGGTTTATCGACATTGCATGCTGCGAGCGCTGGAATTGTCCGCCCTGCCCCGCTAAGGCGCGCGGCAGTATCTGGACACGTTTTGAAGGTTTATATTCATGGGATTTCGCTGCGGCATCGTTGGCCTGCCCAATGTCGGCAAATCGACCCTGTTTAACGCATTGACGGAAACACAGGTGGCGGAGGCTGCCAACTATCCGTTCTGCACGATTGACCCCAATGTCGGGCAGGTGTCTGTTCCGGACGAGCGGCTCGAAAAAATCGCAGCTATCGCCAAAAGCGCGAAGGTGATCCCGACGCAGCTGAGCTTTGTGGACATTGCTGGCCTCGTCAAAGGCGCGAGTGCGGGCGAAGGCTTGGGCAACCAGTTCCTTGGTAATATCCGCGAAGTGGACGCCATCGTCCACGTGCTGCGCTGCTTTGAAGATGATGACATCCAGCATGTCGCGAACAAAGTCGATCCGATCGCCGATGCCGAAGTGGTCGAAACCGAGCTGATGCTCGCGGATCTCGAAAGCCTCGAAAAACGCGTCGACAATGCCGCGAAGCGCGCGACGGCAGGCGACAAAGAAGCCAAAATTACGGCAAGCGTGCTTGGCCAGGCGCTGGAGCTGCTGCGCGATGGCAAGCCTGCGCGCCTCGTTGAGCCCAATGATGATGAGGAAGCGCGCGTTTTCCGCCAGTCACAGCTTCTGACGGCAAAGCCTGTGCTCTATGTCTGCAATGTCGCAGAGGAAGACGCTGCCGAGGGCAATGAGCTTTCTGCTCGCGTATTCGAAAAAGCGGCTGCCGAAGGCGCACAGGCTGTTGTGGTATCGGCCGCTATCGAAGCCGAATTGGTGCAAATGGAGCCCGAAGATCGCGGTGAGTTCCTTGCAGATCTCGGCCTTGAGGAAAGCGGCCTCGCCCGCGTTATCCGGGCAGGTTATCAGCTGCTTGGCCTCAAAACCTTCTTCACTGCAGGCCCCAAGGAATCGCGCGCATGGACCTTCCCCGATGGCGCGAAGGCTCCGCAGGCGGCAGGAGAAATCCACACCGATTTCGAACGCGGCTTCATCCGTGCAGAAACCATCGGCTATGACGATTACATCGCCCTTGGCGGAGAGAACGGTGCGAAGGATGCGGGTAAATTGCGACAGGAGGGCAAGGAATACGTCGTGCAGGATGGCGACGTCATGCTCTTCAAGTTCAACGTTTAATCGCGATCGCCACTCTTGCGCCGCCGCAGCCAGCGACGGATCGGAACGAAAAACAGCGCGAGCGCGATGCCCAGGCCGACAAGCAGCGGCTTTGCCAATTTGGCGAGCATGGCGAGGAGGCCGAACTGCTTGGCCACGGCGAGGCCCGCTCCGCTCGCGACGAGCCCTGCCAGGCCATAGCCCGCAGCCTCGTCTGACCCGGCTTCGTAATCTTCATAACGCGCGCCGGGATCGAAACGCGCTCCGTCGGTGATTTCGCTCGCCGCACGCCGGATGGCAGGAAGCTTGTCCATGTCGGCTACGAAATTGATGCTCAGCACGCCCTCGCGGCCCAGCAGCCGGACATCGTATGACAGCGAGTTGTTCTCGGTATCGGAGAAGTCGAATTCGCGCGCCCATATCAGCGCGTGGCGGACCGAATCGTAAGTCGGCTGCTGCGCCCAGCCGACAATCTCCAGTTCCGGATAGCCTAGGCCGCTGCGCTCGAGGTTTTCGGCGCGCGCATTGGCCTGCATTTCTTCGAGGATAATATCGTAATCGGCGCTGCGGGCATCGTCGTTCGATATCCAGCCTGTCTCGGCATAAGTGACGATACCGCCCCAGCCGTCCTCACGCGGGTCGAGGCCTGCCGGCAGGATGACGCCGAGCACGCCCTCGGCCTGCTCGGGCCTGTTATCCCAATGTTCTACGATGATGGTGCGCGCGTCTTCGGGTCCGTAAAAATCGTATCGGTCGCCGAGTTCGAGCGAGACCCGCGCTGCCGGAATTTGGATCGTGCCATTCTCAGGCGGAAGAGAACGTGAAAGAGCTTCCTGCGCGGCCAGCGGGGTAGAGCAGAGGATCGCAAGTCCAAGAGTGATGGCAATGACCGATCTCATGCGCCGGGCCTATGCCACACAACACTTACCATCCTGTGCACGGCGCATGAAAAAGGGCGGGAAACCGTGTGGTCTCCCGCCCTTTTCGAATTTCCGGCAAAGCGCCGTTTACATGGTGCCAGCACCTGCATGCATGGCTTCAACATGCGCGGCCCAGAGCGCTGCGATAGGCTGACGCTCACCCGCGACTGCGGCAAAGCTGGTCAAAGCCTCATCATGCTTGCCCTGCATCGCCTGGTTGATGCCGATGCGCATATTGGCGACATTGGCGTCAAAGCCACGCTCAAGGCCCAGCTCATACATCTCTTCCGCCTGAGCATAGTCATCCAGCGAATACAGCACATCGCCGGCATTCATCGCATCGAGCGCGTCACCATTGCGGGCTTCCGAGATGATCGTGCCGATACCGTTACGGTCCACAGAGGCACGGTTCTGGGCGATGCCCTGAACTTCAGTGTAATAGCTGTCACCGGCGGTGAACTCACCTTCGGCCAGGCCAAGCTGGAGAATATCGAGCACTTCATTCGACATCAAGCGCGGGTCGATTTCCTCAATATAACGGACCATTGCCGAACGATCGACCAATGCCCCGCGTGCGGCCATCAGGCGATACAGATCGACAGCAGCATCATCGGACACAGGCAGGATCTGCTCCATGATGCGCAGACCATCGGTCCACGAACGCTCGCTCGGGTAATCATTGACGAGGCGCAGAACGATATCGAGCGCTTCGGTCACCATCGCTTCTTCGTAGACGTATTGCAGCGAATTGCGCAGCCATGCCTCCGGAACGGCGTTGCCTGCCGCATCGGCCTCTGCAATCGCCCCGGTCAGGAAGTTGTAGGATCCAAGGTCATCGCCCTGTTCCATATAGGTGCGCGCGATAAGGTTGACGATGTCCACGCCTTCCTCGGTATAGCCTGCAGCAAGTGCGGCATTAAGGAAGGCGCGCGAAGCTTCGTAATCGTCGACTTCAAGAGCGAAATTGCCCGCATACCAGTTCAACACGCCGAGCTGATCAGCGGGAACGAGGCCACCCTGCAGGCGAAGCTCGATGCCCTGGCGCTGCAGCGGACGGTCGGACAGCTCGCTGCCTACTGCCAGCATGTAGCGGCCGGCAAGATCACGGTCACGATTGTTCTCGATGGCAGCCGTCATGTTCGGAATGGCTGCGCGTGCAGCCTGGAAATCGGCAGTTTCACCCTGCACGAGCGGAACAGCTTCGGTGTACACTTCGGCGAAGCCGGACGACGGATCAGGCAGTTCCTGTTCCTGCGCAGCGGCGGTTGCCGGAGCGAGAGCGGTCATGCCAAAAGCTGCACCGCCTGACAGGGCCAGAGCGAGCGCATAGAGCGAGGATTTCCGACGAGTGGAGCGGAAAGCGCGAACCATTGATGTATTCTCCTGAAAACTTCTTGTGGTGACCTTTCGCCACCGCGTCTTTCATCGGGCGGCATATTCATACTACGCCCGAGATTGCAAATATGTCCTACAGGAATGGCGCTGAATGATGATTGAACGTGGTTGTAAACGAAGGTTTTGCTGCGATCCGCACCGATCAGCGAATACTTGCCGCTTTTGTGTGGAAAAGCGAGCTTTCTCCCCGCTTCTCACTGCCCGTTTATTGGCGTTCTTCCCCCCGATCCCCTAGTTTCCATGCTAACTGAAATAGCGATGGATCGACATCTCCGTGAGTGATGAGACCGACAATCTGAACCCCGCCCCGGCCCCCGAAGAATACGATCGCATCGACATCGTCGATGAGATGAAGACTAGCTATCTCGATTACGCGATGAGCGTGATCGTCAGCCGCGCCCTGCCAGATGTTCGGGACGGGCTGAAGCCGGTCCACCGCCGCATTCTCTACGCCGCGCAGGTCGGCGGCTACACTGCGAGCCGTCCCTATCGCAAATCCGCCAAGATCGTTGGCGAGGTGATGGGTTCATACCACCCGCATGGCGATAGCGCGATTTACGATGCCCTCGCCCGCATGGTGCAGCCATGGTCTCTGCGCGTCCCGCTGATCGATGGTCAGGGCAATTTTGGCAGTATGGATCCCGATCCGCCTGCCGCCATGCGTTACACCGAAAGCCGGCTTGCGCGCGCCGCAGAGCCGCTGCTGAACGATCTCGATAAGGACACGGTCGATTTCGTCGACAATTACGATGGCAGTGAGAAAGAGCCGTCGGTCCTCCCGGCGCGCTTTCCTAACCTGCTGGTGAACGGTGCTGGCGGCATCGCGGTCGGCATGGCGACCAATATTCCGCCGCATAATCTTGGCGAAGTGATTGACGGCTGTTTCGCCTTTATGGACGATCCGGGCATCACGTCCGAGCAGCTCCACGAAATCATTCCCGGCCCCGATTTCCCGACAGCGCCGCTAATTCTCGGCAAATCTGGTGCACGCTCTGCCTATACGACGGGCCGCGGCAGCATTCTGATGCGCAGCCGGCATGAAATCGAAGTCGGCAAGGGTGACCGCGAAAGCATCGTGCTCACCTCCATTCCCTACCAAGTCGGCAAGGCTGGCCTGGTCGAGAAAATTGCCGATGCCGCCAAGGAAAAGCGGATCGAGGGCATTTCCGACATTCGCGACGAGAGCTCGCGTGCCGGTGTGCGCGTCGTCATCGATCTGAAGCGGGATGCGACGCCTGACGTGGTGCTCAACCAGCTGTGGCGGCATACGCCTGCGCAGAGCAGCTTCCCTGCAAACATGCTCGCCATTCGCGGTGGCCGCCCGGAAACGCTGGCACTTCGCGATTTCATCCAGGCTTTCATCAATTTCCGCGAGCAGGTCATCACCCGCCGCACCAAGTTCGAGCTGAACAAGGCGCGTGATCGTGCCCACGTGTTGCTCGGCCTGGTGGTCGCGGTGTCGAACCTGGATGAAGTCGTCGCGATGATCCGTGGCTCTTCCAATCCGCAGATCG
Source organism: Aurantiacibacter sediminis (assembly GCF_016019885.1). Classification (GTDB taxonomy): domain Bacteria; phylum Pseudomonadota; class Alphaproteobacteria; order Sphingomonadales; family Sphingomonadaceae; genus Alteraurantiacibacter; species Alteraurantiacibacter sediminis. Next base: position 661,927 of record NZ_JAEANY010000002.1, read on the forward strand.
CGCGCGAAAAGCTGCTCACCAAGGAATGGCCGATCGGCGACATCGCGCAGTATATCGCGCTGGTTGAAGCGATCGAGCCGACCAGCGATGAAAGCGGCGGCACCTATCGTCTGTCAGAGCGGCAGGTGAAGGCTATCCTCGATCTGCGCCTGCACCGCCTGACCGCGCTTGGCCGCGATGAAATTGGCGATGAATTAAAGGAACTTGCCGACCAGATCGAATATTATCTCTCCCTGCTTGCCGACCGGGCGAAGCTATACGGCGTGATGCGTGAGGAATTGCAGGAAGTGCGCGATCAGTTCGCCACACCGCGCATGTCCGAAATCGCGCCTGCCTGGGACGGCATCGAAGATGAAGACCTGATCGAGCGTGAGGAAATGGTCGTGACCGTCACCCATGGCGGCTACATCAAGCGTACTCCGCTCGCGACGTTTCGCGCGCAGGCGCGTGGCGGCAAGGGGCGCAGCGGCATGGCGACGAAGGATGAGGATGCCGTCGTCGAAATGTTCGTTACTTCGACCCATAACCCTGTGTTGTTCTTCACCAATACGGGCCGGGTCTATCGCCTCAAAGTCTGGAAGCTGCCCGAAGGCGGGCCGCAGACCAAGGGCCGTCCGATGGTCAATCTGCTGCCGCTGGGCGATGATGAGCGCATCACCAATGTCCTCTCGCTGCCCGAGGATGAGGCCGATTGGGAAGCCCTCAACATCATCTTTGCGACCGAGCAGGGCATGGTTCGCCGCAACTCCATGGATGCCTTTACCAATGTGCCGTCCAACGGCAAATATGCGATGGGCTTTGTCGAAGACAGCAATGACCGCCTGATCGGTGTGGAATTGCTCAGCGAAGACCAGGAAGTGTTCCTCGCCTCCGACGCTGGCAAGGCCATCCGCTTCTCCGCCACCGATGCGCGCGAAACCAAGAGCCGCACCGGCATAGGTGTGCGCGGCATGACGTTGAAAGATGGGGCGAAAGTGGTCTCGCTCGCCATTCTCGACAGGCTCGATGCCGATATGGAGACGCGCGAGGCTTATCTGCGCGCTGCCGCGTGGAAGAATAACGAGAATGAGCCGACGCTCGACGGCGATGTTCTTGCAGAAATGGCCGAGCGTGAGGAGTTCATCTTGACGCTTACCGCCAATGGCTATGGCAAGATTTCGTCAGCCTATGAGTACCGCACCATCGGGCGCGGCGGCCAAGGCCTGACGAATATCGGCACGCCGAGCGACGAGGATCGCAACGGGCCGGTGGTCGCCAGCTTTACCGTCAAACATGGCTCGCAGCTGATGCTGGTGACGGACCGTGCCAAGCTGATCCGCCTGCCAATCGACTTCCGCCATCTGGTCGAAGGCGGCTTTGAGGAACATAAGGGCTTCTCCATCTACGGCCGCAGCTCCTCCGGTGTCCGCATTTTCAATGTGGCCAAGGGTGAAACGATCGTCGGCGCAGCTTTGATCGACGAGGACGAGAGCCCCGAGAACGAAGCCGAGGAAGCGGTCGTCGAGGAAATGCTCGAACGGCGCGGTGGCGGTGATGAAACCACGCCGGATACGACGATGGACCGGGATGACAATATCGGAGACGAGCAAGAGGACTGATGTCCGCCGGGCGCGACGAAGTTCAGAGTTTTCGCACGAAGACTAGTGCCTTCCCGTCGAAGGAAAAGTGCATCAGAATTTTGTGACCGTCCGGTAGCACGGTCCCTTCGGGGGCGACGAAGTGCGCGCCCATGCCCGGAATGCGGCGGATCTCACCGTTCTTGAGCGGCGAGCCGTCCAGGAGGTCGGCGATATTCAGAAAGGCGGTTTTCGACAGCAATCCCCTAGTCCGTTCCGCCCTGCACCAGCTGCAATTCCGGATCGCGCTTTCTAAGCGTCGTGATGACGCCGATGGTGATGAGGAACACGCCGAGGTAGTAGATCGGCCAGACGAGATATTGCGGAATGGGGCTGCCCGATAGCGGTCCCATTTCTGCGAATATCAGCCAGTCGGAGAAGATGAACAGCATCGCGCCCGCTGCCACGCGCAACCTTGGAAAATCGCTCGCCCATGCGCCCGCCGCCATCGCGCCGAGTGGCAAGGCATAGATCGCTACAAGCGGTTTAAGGTCCGGATCGTAGGGCAGGAAATAGCCGACAAGCGGCGTTCCCAGCAGCAGCGCGAGGAAAATTAGGCTATCGCGCCCTTCAAGCGCCTCCCGCTTGTGTCGGAGAAACACCAGCAGCGCGATGATGTGAAAGCCGATAAAGGCGACTGCGCCCGCAATCCGGTCAAGCTCGATGGCCATATCCCCCAGGCTCGCAAATACGAGCGCCGCTGCTATCATACGCGCGTCCTGGCTGCCGTGCCGCATGAATGCATACAAGGCCAGGAAAGCGACCGCGCTTCCCTTGATCGGAATGAGATACAGTCCCGGCAAATCCGTCGCTTGCAGGTAAAAAAACACCAGTGCAGCGACCACGCTGAGAACGAGATAAGGCCGTTTCTGGGAAAGCGCGCGATGGGGCATGGAGACGGCCTAGCCTTGAGGTCGTGATTGCACCAGCGCGGAAAGATAATTATCTGCGCCCGCATGGACGATCAGGCATGACACATCAGGTACACATTATCGGCGGCGGTCTCGCCGGCAGCGAAGCCGCATGGCAATTGGCCCAGCGCGGCGTGAAAGTGCGCCTGTCGGAGATGCGCGGAAGTGGGCAAGGCCACACCGATGCCCACCAGACCGATGGGCTGGCAGAGCTTGTATGCTCGAATTCCTTCCGCAGCGACGATGATACAAAGAATGCCGTCGGCCTGCTGCATCACGAAATGCGGCGCCTCGATAGCCTTGTCATGGCTGCGGGCGAAAAAGCGCGCGTTCCTGCCGGCAGCGCCATGGCCGTCGATCGCGATGTGTTCAGCGATGAAGTCGAAAAAGCTCTCGGCAACCATCCGAACATCGAAGTGGTCCGCGAATTGGTAGATGAGCTGCCGAGCGAAGGCATGACGATTGTCGCAACCGGGCCGCTCACCGCAGCGTCACTCGCGCAAAGCATCGTAAAGGCAACTGGCGAAGATCGTCTTGCCTTTTTTGATGCCATCGCGCCCATCGTTTATCGCGAGAGCATCGATATGGACGTGTGCTGGATCCAGTCGCGCTGGAACAAGCGGACCGAAGCTTCGAACGAAGATGGCGATTATATCAACTGCCCCATGACGAAAGAGCAGTATCTCGCATTCCATCAGGGCCTGCTCGACGCTGAAAAGGGTGAGTTCAAGGATTGGGAAGCCGATACGCCCTATTTCGATGGGTGCATGCCGATCGAAGTGATGGCCGAGCGCGGTGTGGAAACGCTGCGCTATGGCCCGATGAAAGGTGTCGGTCTCGACAATCCGCATGATCGCACGGAAGAGCATCCGCAGGGCCGCTGGCCCTACGCCGTTGTGCAGCTGCGACAGGACAACAAGCTCGGCACGCTATGGAACATGGTCGGCTTCCAGACCAAGATGAAATATGGCGCGCAGGTCAAGCTGTTCCGCACTATTCCCGGTCTCGAAAATGCCGAATTCGCGCGGCTCGGCGGAATGCACCGCAATACCTTCATCAACTCTCCGATCCTGCTCGACTGCCAATTGCGCCTGAAAAGCGCGCCGCATATCCGCTTTGCCGGACAGATCAGCGGATGCGAAGGCTATGTCGAAAGTTCTGCAGTGGGTTTGCTCGCCGGATTAATGGCGGCGTGCGAGCTGCGCGGTGAGGTCTGGAACGGCCCTCCGGCAACATCGGCCATGGGCGCCCTGCTAAGTCATATCACCGGCGATGCGGAGGCCAGCTCCTACCAGCCGATGAATGTCAATTTCGGCCTTTTCCCGACGCTTGAGAAAGTGCCGAAAAAGCAGCGCAAGGAAGCCTATACCGAGCGCGGCAAAGCCGATTTCGGCGAATGGCTTGCGGGTCTCGAAAGCGTGCCTGCCTAGCAGTTGCAACCTGGGCGTGAGCTTCGCCGCGGTGCGGGTGCGCTCGTAGCGAACTCGGCCTGCGTCAGCTCGTTATCGCCATCGCCATCCATCTCTTCGAAGCGAGAAGAAGTGGCGACGGCCCATTCCTCGAATGTCAGCAGATTGTTGCCATCGGTATCGAGCCGCCGGAATGCGCTTGTCCGGGTGGAGAGCATTTCGTTTCGCGTGATCTTGAGGTCGCGGTTGCGATCATAGCGGAAGAAGCGGCGCTGTTCGCGCGTCAACTCGCTCGCTTCCGGCGGTGCGGGACCTTCGAGATCGGCGACATCTGCAGTCGGCAGTCCCTCAGGCTCCTCGCTCACCTCCTCCGCATCGGGATCAGGTGGCGGGGCGGCTTGCTCAACCTGCGCCCTGCCCTGCATCCAGAAAAGGCCAAGAGTTGCGAGCAGCAATGCACCGAAAGCGCCAAGCAGGACGCGGTTCATAGGCCATTCTCCTTAGTGCCGCGCATCCTACGCTAACGCCCTGTAATGCCAACCCTCATGGCGAGCGCCATGGCACTTGGCCCTGTTAAAAGGCTGTCATTCGACTGGTCGACGGCGCGCAGGGCGAGTGCTCGCATGACCATCAGGGTGCGTATCGCGCTGGGCGGCTTGCCAAGCTTAAAGGCCCGCTCTTTCGTGAGCAAAGCTTCGACTGCGGTGCGCTCATCCCCCTTGTCCATGTGCATGGAAAGATCAGCGAGCGCGAATTGGCGCGCGGGAAACAGAACGGACATTTCGTCGATCTGTGCAGCTTGGGAGTGCGCCAGTGACAGCCATCCCTGAGCGCGGCCATGCGCGAAGGTGTCTATACTCTCAGCGTCCAAGTTTTCCGATAGCAACAATTCCCAGCCATCCACCACCTTTCCCAAACGGGTAAGATCCCCCGGAAATTCGCGAAGCAAACCAAGCAAGGGCTCGCCCTCGGGCCATTGGGTTGGCGTCTCGGCAAAGCGATCGCGCCACCAGGCCAGTTTCATCTGGGCGATGATCGTTTCGCCCTTTTGCCGAAGAATCCCTGATAGCCGTTCATCCAGGGCGAGCAGCGCAAGGGTCCCGCTCCGCACCTTTTTCGGCGCATAACTGAGGGCGAGGCGTTGAGGCAGCGGAAGGGTATCGATCAGCGCGTCATGCATGGCCGTGCGCCTGCCGACCGACGTGGCATGCGTCAAGCCGGACGAAGGCCGATGGGGCCGCTTGGTAGTAAGGAATTTACCTGATTTCTTACCGAGTCGTTGACGCGGCCCTTCTATTACCTCGATTTATGGGAATAAGTTTTTTCAAAGATGTGACGGCCGCGGCGGTTCGCCGCCCAGTTTCGCCGACAATCGGACAGCCGCCTCCTGCGGACAGCCCACGATCCGGCAGTTACCGGCTCGTTAACTCTGCATCTTTACGTCCGATAAACCACACCTTCGCTACAGCACACCACAGCCACAATAATATTCGCAAAAAGCAGGCCTCTCTATGATCACCAAGATCCGTCGCAGTATTGCCCGAATGGCCGGTTGTTCTTCCGGGAATGCCACTCTCCTCGTCGCGCTCGGCATGCCGGTCTTGATCGGCGGCGCCGGCCTCGGCGTGGATATGACGCAGTGGTATATGTGGAAGCGCGAGCTGCAATTTGCGGTAGACCAGTCGGCGGTCGCCGGTGCCTGGGCCATGGCTGATGAAGACACGCAAGGTACTTACTCCGCCCGCGCGCTTCAGGAATTCAACGCCAACCTTTCGGTCACCGATGATTTCAACGAAGCGCCCTCAATCCAGCTTGCTGATTATGCCGGTGGCACCCTGAACTCGGTCGCTGTTTCGGCGACGGCGAACAAGACATTGCCCTTCTCCAGCTTCCTGACGGGCGGCTCGACCACGATCTACGCTTACGCGCAAGCAAGTTTCGAAGAAGGGGCGACTTTCACCAGCTGCCTGGTGGCGCTGCACGAAGAGAATAGCGGTGCAATCACTATCGGCGGTAACTCCGTTCTCACGGCGAGCTGCGGCCTTGCTGCACTTTCCACCAGTGACGAATCGATTACCGTCAACGGCAATCCGGAAGTGGATGCGGGCTGGATCCTGTCAGCGGGCGGCGTCGATGATTGGCTGAAGGAAAATACCGACGATATCATTATGGAGAACATGGAAGGCCTCTATGATCCTTTCGAGGAGCTAGAGCCGCCTACCCCGGAAGAATCCGCTATCGAGCGGACATATAGCTGCGAGGCGGAACCGACCACGACGACCGCTGATGTTTCCGTTCGTACGGTAACCACTTACGATTATTACCAGGGATCCAATTCGCGCAATGCGACCGGCTGGTCGAACTCGCAGGGCAAGGAAGACTCCGATGTCAGGAGCGATACTGTCAACCAGTCGGTTCCGTCAGGAACTCAGGCTGGCACGGTCGAATCTTCCAGCGAGGAATGGACTTCGCTCGGTGGCAGCGGCAGAAATCGCAAGTGGGAAAAGAAGACCACCACGGTCTACACGACCTACACGAATGTCGAAGTCGAGGGCGGCGAAGAAGCCGGAAGCGTTCGCCCCGGAACCTACACCGACCTGCAGATCGCCTGTAACACCGCATTCGCGCCCGGCGTTTACAACCTTGTCGGCGGCGAATTGCGCATCAATGGCCAGCACGAGGTGACCGGCTCTGCCGTGATGTTCGTCTTGTATAACGGCGCGCGCATCCACATAAATGGCGGCGCAGATGTCAATCTGACGGCCATGCAGGCATCCGACCTGATGGCCGTGGGTGTCTCGGCAGAAGACGCCAATGAACTCGCCGGCATGCTGGTCTTCGAAGATCGAAGCTCCACGCCGCGGCAAGATCACATCATGAATGGGAATGCGAACACCGTATTGAACGGCGCACTTTACCTTTCGAACAGCACGGTGCGATTTGCAGGGACGATCGGCGTAACCAGCCAGTGCCTGATGATTGCTGCGGCGAACATCACGATTACCGGCACGACCAATATGTCGACATTCTGTCCGGCGGAATCATCTGAAGATACCACGGTGGTCTCCACTGCTGCGAAAGTGCGGTTGGTCGCATGATGCGCGCCCTCGCCCGTATCGCGCGAATCAGGCGCAATGATGACGGCTCGATGGCAATCGAGACCGCTTTCGTCGCGCCGATACTGCTCGTGCTTGCCCTTGGCGGTTTCGAAGTCAGCTCGATGGTAGCGCGGCAGACCGAATTGCAGAGCGCGGCGGCCGAAGCTGCCGCTGTTGTTCGTGCAACCATTCCCGATACTGCAGAGAAGCGCACGACGGTTCGCAACATCCTCGCAACCTCTACTGGGCTGGAAAATGATCAGGTCACCGTTTCGGAAATCTACCGCTGCGGCACCGCCGAAGATTACGTGACGACTGCCGATAGCTGCGGCGCGGACGTCGAATACACATTCATTAAAGTCGATATCAGCGACACCTATACCCCCATCTGGACGACGTTTGGTGTCACTGCGGGTTTCGACTTCAATGTCAGTCGTACTGTGCAGATCGGATAATCACCATGCGTAGTTTCATCAATCGCCTTCGCCGGGATACGGTGGGTGCTGCCGCCATCGAATTCGCTCTGCTCGGCCCTGCCTTCCTCGTGATGATGCTCGGCGTGTTGCAAGTCGGTTTGGGACTGCAAAGCTATAATGCGATGCGGAACCTTTCGGCCGATGTTTCGCGCTATGCCATGGTGCAATATCAGACCGGCAACACCGTTTCTGCATCGCAGATCCGGACATGGGGCCGCAACCACGCGCAGGGCGCACCTTACATGATGGATCCCGATCGCTTGGGAATGACAATCGAGCAAGCTGCTACACAGCGCGTTGACGGTGCTACGGAAATGACCATCACGGTCACTTACCGGATTACCAGCGTGCTTGAATTCATCGATATCGACGGGCCGACAATCGATTTTGAGCGCCCTATTTTTCTGCTCGATAATACTGCTTGATTTTTGCGGCCGTTCCATAGGGAGCCGCTATTCTTCGAAAAACCATGAATATTTTAACCATCTCTATTGATGGTTGGCTGAGATCCATTGCGTAATGGGTGCAGCATGACGAAGAAATTCATCTGCTTAGGCGACAAATCACATGCCGGTGTCATCACGCGCCTCAGCCGTGATGTTTCGGGCAATGTCATGGCGATCTTTGCTGCATCGCTGTTCCCATTGATCGGCCTTGTTGGCGGCGGGATCGACATGGGCCGCGGTTATCTGGCTCAGAGCCGCCTCCAGCAGGCTTGCGATGCCGCGACGCTGGCAGCGCGCAAACGCTTGGGAGCCGGTGCTGCGGTAAGCGGTGAAGTACCAACAGATGTCGCGGCCGCCGGTCAGCGCTTCTTCAACCTGAATTTCCAAGACGGCGCCTATGGGACTGAGGACCGCACTTTCGTCATGACGCTGGAAGACGATTACGCCATCAGCGGCGTCGCCACTGTCAAAGTGCCGACCACCCTCATGAGCGTATTTGGTTTCGATGAAGTCGACGTGACCGTCGATTGCACGTCGAATCTCAATTTCAGCGATCTCGATGTCATGATGGTGATCGATACGACGGGATCGATGCGCCTGACCAATCCGGGTGACAGTGAAAATCGGATCGACAGCGTACGCCAGGTGATCCAAGATTTTCATACGCTGATTGAGGCGGCGAAATCACCCCAGGCAGAGGTGCGATATGGCTTCGTACCTTATTCGACCAATGTGAATGTGGGGCATCTTCTCGCGGATGATTGGGTCGCGGAGACCTGGTCTTACCAATCGCGCGAGCGTGGTGAGCAGGAGCGCACCGTCTACACCCATTACATCGATCACACGAATTGGACATATGTTTCGGGCGAGCGCAGCGAGACGACCGAAGTCCGCCGATACCGTGCTACACACTATCCCGGCACCCCGGCCGCTGCGGACACCGGCGATGAGGAGAATGTCGGCACGGATGGCTATTATCGCTGCGAAGGCGGTCAGCCCGAAAGCACATTGCAAACGACTGACGAGATGCTCGATGAACGGTTCGAAACCGTCACCAATCCGGACGGAGAGCGGCGCATTCAGACTTGGCGCAGATGGCACAATGGGACGCGGTATAGCACTCGTCGGCAGGGCCAGACCTGCATCGTCGAAACCAGCACGGACACCAACTTTGTCCAGACTTATGAAAAAATCCGCGAACCCCGTTGGCGCACACGCCGCCCGTGGATTTATGACCAGTACAGCTTCGACATGTCGAACTGGCGCAATCGTACAGCAGGCTGTGTCGAAGAACGCGCGACCTACGAAATCCTCGATTATGACAATGTGGATTTCAATCAGGCTCTCGATCTCAATATCGATATGATCCCGACGCCAGGCGACACGGATACGCAATGGCGCCCGATGAACCCTGATGCGATCTATGTCAGGTCCATCGGTAACAATGGCAATGGCAGCATCACGCCCGAGCGAAGGACGACGACGAGCGATTACGCCGATACGGGCGACTGGTGGTTCTCTGCCTGCCCTACCCCAGCCCGCGGTCTTGCCGAAATGTCAGGGGATGAGCTGCGCAACTATTTGCGAACATTGGATCCGGCCGGAGCGACGTATCACGATATCGGAATGATCTGGGGCGGGCGGTTGCTTTCGCCGACCGGGCTGTTCGCAGCGGCCAATGCCGATCGGGACGGGGTGGAACGCTCACGCCACATGATTTGGCTGACCGACGGAGCCACCGAGTCCTATGACATCGCCTATGGCGCATATGGCGTGGATGGGCTTGATCGTCGTCGCTGGAATCCGGAAACTTCCGTCCTGTCTTTGGATGAAACTGTAGAGGCGCGCTTCTCGACCGCCTGTCAGCAGGTGAAGAACCGCAATATCATCGTATGGGTCGTTGCTTTCGGCACAGAGCTCAATCCGATCATGGAGCAATGCGGTGGTCCGGGCCGGGTTTTTCAGGCCAGCAATGCCGAAGAATTGAACGACGCGTTCGAAGCCATCGCCCGCTCGATGAGCGAGCTGAGAGTGTCCAGCTGATGTGTACTTTCGCTAAACGGATCGCTCATGACGAGGGCGGCGCAACGATTGTGGAATTCGCACTGATTGCGCCTGCCTTCGTTCTTACCATCATGGCGCTGTTCGAATTTTCCTACAATTATTACGCCGAAACGATGATCGAGGGCGCCGTGCAGAAAGCTGCGCGCGATTCCACCATCGAAGCCTTTGCCAACAATCCGGCAGCGCTTGATACAAAGGTCCGCGGGGCTGTCCAGAACATCGTTCCCTCAGCCACCGTGACTATGACCCGCTCGGGCTATCGGAACTATTCGGATATGAACCGGGCGGAGGAATGGACCGACACGAATGGCGATGGCGTGTGCGCCGACAATGAACCGTTCGAGGATATCAACGGCAATGGCGTTTGGGATTCCACCCGCGCATTGGACAGCGCGAGCGGCGCGCGCGATGCGGTGTTGTATCAGGTGGATGCTACCTATGACCGCGCCTTCCCGATGCCGGAATTGCTGGGCTGGGAACAGACTGTCACGGTAACGGCGCGCACCGTCCTGCGAAACCAGCCCTTCAATGCGACGGAGCACATTGTTACCGTGGGGAATTGCGCATGATAATCCGCATGGTGTCACGGCTCCGCAACCTCGCGCGCAATCAATCCGGCGTTGCGATGACAGAATTTGCGCTTACTCTTCCCTTCCTGCTCGGTGCGGGGTTGATGGGGTTGGAAACCGCCAATCGGGCGCTCGTGCAAATGCAGATTTCGCAGCTTGCGGTGCAGATTGCCGACAATGCCTCTCGCATCGGCGACACCAGCGTGCTGGAAGATCGAAAAATCTATGAAGATGACATCAATGACCTGTTCTACGGCGCACACCTGCAGAGCGGTGCGGGCCTCGATCTGTTCGGAAATGGCCGCGTCATCTTAAGCAGCCTGCAGGTCGTCGACGGCACGGAAAACCAGCAATATATTCATTGGCAGCGCTGCATGGGCACCAAGAATCACGCCAGCACCTATGGCGAAGAAGGCGATGGCCTCTCCACGACAATCGCCGGCATGGGACCTGCCGGTGAAGAGGTCATCGCCTTCGAAGATGATGCTGTCATGTTTGTGGAAGTGGCCTACGATTATCAGCCAATCGTCGGCGAACCATTCAGCTTCGGCAGCCACGAAATTAACGCCATCGCCAGCTTTACCGTACGCGATGATCGCGATTTGAACGGCATTTACCAGCGCGATCCGAGCGCGCCCGATACCATTGCCGAGTGCGACGAATTTACCGGATCAGGCTACGCCATCCCCTAATAGCGTGGGAAAGCGCGTAGGCACTCTCCCTGCCCTTTTTCGCCTAGTCGACGTAGCAGACCTTCTTCACCGCCTCGACAACGCGCGCCGTATCGATCAGCGCGAGCTTCTCGAGATTAGCGGCGTAAGGCAGTGGCACATCCTCATTGCAGACACGAGTGACAGGTGCATCGAGATGATCGAAGCCCTCTTCCATGCAGATCGCAACGATTTCCGAAGCGATCGAGCACGTTGGCCAGCCCTCTTCGGCGATCACGACGCGGTTGGTCTTGGCGAGTGACGTAAGGACGGCTTCCTTGTCGAGCGGACGCAGCGTACGAAGATCGATCACTTCAGCATCGATACCCTCGCCCGCCAATTCTTCCGCCGCTTCAAGCGCGATACCCACCGCGATAGAATAGGACACGATCGTCACGTCGGAGCCTTCGCGCATAATGCGCGCTTTCCCGATGGGCAGAACATGGTCATCCAATTGCGCGACTTCGAAACTCTGGCCGTAGACGAGCTCGTTCTCGAGGAACACGACCGGGTCTTCGCTGCGGATCGCGGCTTTCATCAGTCCCTTGGCATCTTGCGCATCATAGGGCGCGAGCACGATCAGGCCGGGGACGCTGGCGTACCACGGGCCATAGTTCTGGCTGTGCTGTGCGCCCACGCGGCTCGCCGCTCCGTTGGGGCCGCGGAACACGACCGGACAGCGCATCTGGCCGCCGGACATATAATTGGTCTTGGCGGCTGAGTTGATGATGTGATCGATCGCCTGCATGGCGAAGTTGAACGTCATGAACTCGACGATCGGGCGAAGACCGCCCATGGCTGCACCGGCACCGATACCGGCAAAACCGTATTCGGTAATAGGCGTATCGATCACGCGCTTGGGGCCGAATTCGTCAAGCAGGCCCTGGGTCACCTTATAGGCTCCCTGGTATTCGGCGACTTCTTCGCCCATCACGAACACCCGGTCATCCAGGCGCATTTCCTCAGCCATGCCATCACGCAAGGCTTCGCGCACGGTCAGCTTGACCATGTTGGTGCCTTCGGGAATGTCCGGATCCTCAGCGCGCGGCTTGGCATCTGGCTTCTTAGTGATTTCCGCTTCTGACGGATCGCGGCCAACGTCCTTGCCCTCGCCTGGAATCGGGTCTTCGCTGGCATCATCGGCAGGCGCGTCGATATCGGATGCGTCTTCACCCTCGGCTGCGAGGATGGCGATGACGGTGCCGACTTTCACCTCTTCCGTGCCCTCTTCGACAAGAATCTTGCCGACTGTGCCTTCATCGATGCTTTCGAATTCCATCGTGGCCTTGTCGGTCTCGATTTCGGCAAGCACGTCTCCGGCAGAGACGGTGTCACCTTCCTTGACCAGCCATTTGGCGAGCGTGCCTTCTTCCATGGTGGGGGAAAGCGCGGGCATTTTGAGTTCGATGGACATGCTCAATACTCCTCCACCAGAACGTCTGTGTAGAGTTCGCTCGGCTCCGGCTCGGGTGAGCTTTCGGCAAAATCTGCAGCCTCGGACACAATCGAGCGGATCGATTTGTCGGTCGCTTTCAGATCGTCTTCGGAGACTTTCAGCTTCATCAGATCGACTTTTGCGCGCTCGATTGGATCATTCTTTTCGCGCTGGTCCTGAACCTCTTCACGCGTGCGGTATTTCGCCGGGTCGGACATGGAGTGACCGCGATAGCGATAGGTCTCGCATTCCATCAGCACCGGGCCATTGCCTTCGCGCACATGTTTGAAAGCGATTTCGGCGGCCTGGCGCACCTCGAGAACGTCCATGCCGTTTACATGCATGCCCGGGATACGGAAAGCCGCTCCACGGCGATAGAATTCGGTTTCAGCCGAGCTGCGGCGTACGGCGGTGCCCATCGCGTACTGATTGTTCTCGACCACGAACACGATCGGCAGCTTCCACAGCGCCGCCATATTCATCGTCTCGTAAACCTGGCCCTGGTTGGCTGCGCCGTCGCCGAAATAGGCAAGGCAGAGCCCCCCATCTTCATTGTACTGGTGCGCAAGTGCGAGCCCGCCGCCGAGCGCAACCTGCGCGCCGACAATGCCGTGGCCGCCGTAGAATTTGTGCTCGGTGCTGAACATATGCATCGAGCCGCCCTTGCCTTTCGAAATGCCGGCAGCGCGGCCCGTCAGCTCGGCCATGATCACTTTCGGATCGATGCCGTAGGCGAGCATGTGGCCGTGATCGCGATAGCCGGTGATCACGCTGTCCGTGTCATTGTCGAGCGCCGACTGCAGGCCGATCGCGACGGCTTCCTGACCGATATATAGGTGACAAAAACCGCCGATCAGGCCGAGGCCGTAAAGCTGGCCGGCCTTTTCTTCGAAACGGCGGATGAGCAGCATCTGCTCGTAAAAATGGAGGAGTTGATCCTTGTCAGCCTTGAAGCGCTTGCTCTTCTCAAGCTCATCCTGAAGCGTGCTGAGCGAGAAATTGTCGTCAACCGCTGCGGGCGTGTTGGTCTTCTTCGCCGGGGCCTTCTTCTTCCCGGAGGTGGAGGCTTTTGCCAAGGCATTTCCCCTTTTGGATGCTCGTCTTGCGCGAGCCATAAGCGTTCATTTTATATGAAGGCCTATAGGGGGCAAAGTGTTCCGCTGGCAATGTCGCGCATACGAATTTCGCCAAAGCGGTTATATTGGTTTTCGGCGGAAACCGATTGCGCGCGGTGCCTTAGTTGTCGTCACCCAGTTCGACGACGACATCGTCTTTATGTGCAACGCCCAGATCTCGCCGCACGAGCTCGTCAGCATAGTCTTCGTCGACATTGTCCGGGTCTAGCAGGTCAACGCGATTGCGGAGGACCTCGCGCTCCTTTTCCAGTGCCGTGATCCGCTCCTGATGGGCTTCCAGCTGTGCGCTCTGCTCACCCCAGGCGAGAAAGCCGGCCGGACCGATCAAGGCAAGGAGGCCAATCAACACAAGTACCAGCAGGGCAACGGCATTGATCACCTTTTCGCGTACAACCGCTTTTCGATTCACCAATCCGTTCATGGTCTCGCTTGAATCACACCTGCCCCCGCGTTTCAAGCTGTTTGCGGACGTATGCACGGCCCGGGGGACGGATAGCTGCTTGCGAGAATCGGACAAAAAGGTTACAAGTGAAACTATGACTGACCTCTTTGAAAACCCGATCGGCCTTGATGGCTTTGAATTTGTCGAATTCTGCGCGCCCGAAAAAGGCGTCATCGAACCTGTGTTCGAAACAATGGGCTTCACGCATGTGGCCGACCACCGCTCGAAGGACGTGCAGCTTTGGCGTCAGGGCCAGATCAATTTGATCCTCAATTACGAGCCGCGCAGTGCCGCCTGGTACTTCGCCCGCGAGCATGGGCCGTCGGCCTGCGGCATGGGCTTTCGCGTCAAGGATGCGGCGAAGGCCTATGACGAGCTGATCGAACGCGGCGCAGAGCCGGTCGATATGGTCACCGGCCCGATGGAACTTTACATCCCCGCCATCCGTGGCATCGGCGGCGCGATCGTGTACCTGATTGACCGCTACGCCGATGAAGACGGTGAAGGCCTTTCGATTTACGACATCGATTTCGAATATCGCGAAGGCGTCGAAAAATGGCCAGAAGGCGCCGGCTTCAACGTGATCGATCACCTGACGCACAACGTCTACACCGGCCGCATGAAATATTGGGCGGACTATTACGAGACGCTCTTCAACTTCCGCGAAATCCGTTTCTTCGACATCAAGGGCGAATATACCGGTCTCACCTCGAAGGCGCTGACCGCCCCCGATGGCAAGATCCGCATCCCGCTCAACGAAGAGGGTGAAGGCGGCAAAGGCCAGATCGAGGAATTCCTGCGCGACTTCAACGGCGAAGGCATCCAGCACATCGCGCTGATCTGCGACGATCTTGTCGCCGCATGGGACCGGCTGAAGGATCTTGGCGTGCCGTTCATGACGGCCCCGCCGGAAACCTATTACGAAATGCTCGACGAGCGCCTTCCGGGCCATGGTGAGCCGGTCGATGAGCTGAAGATGCGCGGCATTTTGCTCGACGGCACGACCGAAGGCGGCTCCCCTCGCCTGCTGCTGCAGATTTTCGCCGAGGCGCAGGTTGGTCCTGTGTTCTTCGAATTCATCCAGCGCAAGGGCGATGACGGTTTCGGCGAAGGCAACTTCAAGGCGCTGTTCGAAAGCATCGAACGCGACCAGGTGAAGCGCGGTGTCCTGAGCGTTGAAGACGCGAAGACGGTCGAGACCGAGCCGGCTGAGTAAAATTCAAGCACGCTGCTGAGTACAGAAAAGGGCGGGCCTCGCGGCTCGCCCTTTTTGGTGCGCCCGACAGGATTGTCTCGCCGCTACGCGCCTCGTCGTCTCCGCTTCGCTTCGACTGCGAACTAGGTTCAATCTGAAAGGGCAAACCAAAGGGCGACACCCCTTGCGGGATGCCGCCCTTTGGTGCGCCCGACAGGATTCGAACCTGTGGCCCCCAGATTAGGAATCTGGTGCTCTATCCGACTGAGCTACGGGCGCCTGTGCGCTCCCATAGCAAAGACGCGGCATCTGGCAATCAGTTGAGATCGTCTGGCGGAGCGACGGGAAATGGCAGCGGCGCGACAGGCACGCCCTCGTCCAGCAATTCCTTCGCTTCTTCCGCGCTTGCTTCACCATGGATCGGAGCATGATCCCGCTCACCATAATGCATGGCGCGGGACTCCTCTGCGAAATTTTTGCCGACCCATTTGCTGTTTTTGAGCGCTTTGTTCTGCGCCTCAGCCAGTTTCTCTAACGCGGCGGAAACCTCGGGCGGCATCGGTGCGTTGGAAACCGGACGCGGCGTTTCATCCTGCACGGCAGGCGCCGGGTCAGTTTTAGGCGCGCTTGCCGCTTCCTGATTGCCTTTCTTACCGACAGATGGAGCCATCGGTGCCTTGGCGACCTTCCCCGATCCGCACAGCGGGCAGGCCAGCAGGTCCTCATCAATTTGCGCGGCATAGTCATCGGACGAGCTGAACCAGCCCTCGAAACGGTGGCCGTGCTCACAGGAAAGGTCGAATACAATCATTGCGGGGCGGATTTAGGGATATCGCGCTTATTATCTAGGCTTGGAAGCTGGCGGCGCACTTCTTCGACGCGCGAAAGATCGATATCGCAGAAACCGAGGCCGGTTTCTTCACCGCCCATATCGAGCAGGACGTCTCCCCACGGATCGACCACAAGCGAATGCCCATAGGTCTCGCGCCCATCCTCATGCTTGCCGACCTGGCCTGTAGCGATGACGAAAGCGGAGGCTTCGATGGCGCGCGCCCGCTGGAGGATGTGCCAATGCACTTTACCGGTGGGCTTGGTAAAGGCCGCAGGTGTTGCGATGACATCGCACTTGCGGCGACCAAGTTCTTCAAACAGCGCAGGAAAGCGCAAGTCGTAGCATATGGTGAGCCCCAGATGGCCGACGGGCGTATCGGTTACAGACACCGCCTGTTCGCCCGGGCAATAGGCCTTGCTTTCGTGCCAGCTCTCGCCATCGTCCAGCTCCATGTCGAACATGTGGATCTTGTCGTAGCGAGCGGCGACTTTACCGTGCGCATCAAATAGCAGCGTCCTGTTTGCCCATTTGCCAGTGTCTTCGCGCGCGACAGGCAGGCCGAGCGCAATACAGATGCTGTTCTCCGCTGCAGCCTCACTAACACGGCTGACCACTGGGCTTTCATCCTCGCTGACGATATGTTGCGAGGCGCGGGAACGCTTTTGGTCCAGCAAAGCAGCCATCTCGGGCGTAAAAAGTATCTCCGCGCCCTGCGCTCCCGCCTGGCGCGCGGCATCAACGATGACGGCGGTATTCGCATCGGGATTGACGCCCGACTGCATCTGCAGAAGTGCAATTTTTGCCATCAGAGACCCAACATCGCGTCCAGCTTGCCTTCGCGCTCCAGCGCGGCGAGATCGTCCGACCCGCCAACCGCCTTATCGTCGATGAAAATCTGCGGCACCGTCATCGCATCGGGCTTTCGCTGCATCATCTCGGTGCGCTTTTCGCCGCCCATGGTGATATCATATTCAGTGTAATCGACACCCTTCTGATCCAGCAGCCGTTTCGCCCGCGTGCAGAACCCGCACCATGCCTTCGTGTAAATCTCGACCTTCGCTTCGCTCACGCTGTGCTCGCTTTCATATCGGCTCGAAGTTCTTGAAACTGCCTTCAGCCACCATATTTACAATGCGCGGATGCCGCTGACGGGTCCGCATTTAATGTCAAATTGCTCAAAAGAGGATTTGTTGCAAATGAACCGTTTTGATCTCACACCCTATCGCCGTTCCACTGTCGGTTTCGACCGTCTTTTCGACCTGCTCGAAAACAATGCGCGGAATACGGGCGATAATTACCCCCCTTTTAACATCGAACGTCGCAATGAAGACGCGTATCGCATTACGATTGCGGTGGCCGGCTTTACCTCCGCTGATCTCGATATCACTGCCCAGCAGAACCTGCTGACCGTGCAGGGGCGCAAGCGCGATGAAGCCAGCGATGGCGAAATGCTGCATGTCGGCATTGCCAACCGCGGTTTCGAACGCCGCTTCGAGCTCGCCGATTACGTCCGCGTTGAGAATGCCGATCTGAAGGACGGCCTGCTCGTCGTGGATTTGGTCCGCGAAGTGCCCGAAGCGATGAAGCCCAAGAAGATCGCAATCGGCGGTAACGAGCTGAAAGTCGTCGATGGCGACAAGAAGAGTGACGGCGCAGCAGACGCTGCCTGATTTCGCACGACGGACGTGAAACTAAGATGATTGGGGGCGGGCCCGCTAAAGCCCGCCCCCTCGACGTTTGCACGCCGACAAGCTTCAAAAATTGACTGTCCGGGTCGCAAAAGACAGTCAATTTCATCAGCAAGATCGCCGCATCGGCGCGCGCGTAGCAGCAGGCCCATGCGCAGAAATCGCAATCGCGAGGGCTGGATTGAGTCATGAGGACATGACGTCAAACCGCGTGAAGCACGCCGATGACATCGGATTTTGCCCCCAGGAAGCATCCCCAGCTCCCGGACTCCTCGGTTACGCATTCATGGTTTGCTTGTGCAAGCGTTTTCTATGAAAACTCTTTTGCCAGCATTAACCACCGTCATACCAAGCGCGACTGCGCCAGCGCCGCTGCGATGAAGCCGGAAAAGAGCGGATGGGGCTCGAATGGCCGGCTTTTATATTCCGGGTGGAATTGCACGCCGACAAACCACGGGTGGTCCGGACGTTCAACGATTTCGGGCAGAAGGCCGTCGGGCGACATACCAGAAAATACCAGTCCGCCCTTCTCCAGCCTGTCGATATAGGCAGAGTTCACTTCGTAGCGGTGGCGATGGCGTTCCGAAATCTCGGTCGCGCCGTCATAGATCTGCGAAACGTGGCTATTCCCTGTCAGCTTGGCATCGTAGGCGCCAAGGCGCATCGTGCCGCCAAGATCGGTTTCCTCGGATCGTTTCTGCAAGCCCTCTTCGCTCATCCACTCGGTGATAATGCCGACGACCGGCTCATCAGTCTCTCCGAACTCCGTCGATGACGCCGTTGAAATATCAGCAGTATTTCGCGCACCTTCGATGCACGCCATCTGCATGCCGAGACAGATGCCGAGAAACGGGACATTACGTTCGCGGGCGAAGCGAACGCTGGCAATTTTGCCCTCACTGCCGCGATCACCAAAGCCTCCCGGCACGAGGATGCCGTGAAGGGGTTCGAGCTGAGCGGCGATATCGGCATCATCGCCTTCAAACACTTCAGCATCGATCCAGCGGATATTGACCTTGGTGCGATTGGCCATGCCGCCGTGAACAAGCGCCTCGTTCAAGGACTTATACGCGTCCGGCAGTCCTACATACTTGCCGACCACGCCGATCGTGACTTCGCCCTCCGGGTTCTCGTAGCGGTCGACAACATCAACCCAGCGCGCCATGTCGGGCGGGTTGCTTGTGCCGAGCATGCCGAAATGGCGCAGAACTTCAGTGTCGAGGCCTTCCTCGTGATACTGCTGCGGGACGGCATAAATGCTAGTCGCATCGAGGGCCGGAATGACCGATTCTTTGCGCACGTTGCAGAAATTGGCGATTTTCTGGCGTTCACCGTCAGGGATCGGATGCTCCGCGCGGCATAGCAGAACATCGGGCTTGATGCCCAGAGCCGCCAATTCGCGGACCGAGTGCTGCGTCGGCTTGGTCTTCAGCTCACCTGCTGCCGCGATGTAGGGCACAAGCGTTACATGGACGGAGACTGTCTGGTCAGGCTCCAGCTCATTCCGCAATTGGCGGATCGCCTCCATAAACGGCAAGCTTTCGATATCGCCAACAGTGCCGCCGATTTCACACAGGATGAAATCATGATCGCCCTGATCGGCGAGTGCAAAATCCTTGATCGCATCGGTAACGTGCGGGATCACCTGCACCGTCGCGCCGAGATAATCGCCGCGGCGTTCCTTGGCGATGATGTCGCGATAGACACGGCCAGAGGTGATATTGTCGTTCTGGTGCGCAGAAACGCCTGTGAAGCGTTCATAATGGCCGAGATCCAGATCGGTCTCGGCCCCGTCATCCGTCACATAGACTTCGCCGTGCTGATAAGGACTCATCGTGCCCGGATCGACATTGAGATAGGGATCGAATTTCCGGATGCGGACCTTGTATCCACGCGCCTGCAAAAGGGCTGCCAGCGAAGCTGCCATGAGACCTTTGCCAAGCGAGGAGACCACGCCGCCGGTGATAAAAATGTACCGCGCCATGGGAGGCAAGCCTTAAGCTGAGCCACGGATTCGGTGCAAGCGAATTGCGCCGCTTTTTTGCGTGTATCGGGGGATTAGTGCGATCGCGCGAGCACGCGCTTCGAACGACGAATGATTATTCGGAAACGTCAGCCAGCGGATCGTCTGCGGTTGCCGGTTCTTCACTTTCGGCAGGAGAACTGCTCGGCAGATCCTGAGCAGAGGTCGAGCGATCGAGCGAATCGTCGAAATCGCGCTGGCCTGTTGCATCGACAGCGACAGCGGCAAGAACGATCGACAATGCGACGAACAGGATCGCAAACCATTTGGTCGCGCGGCTCAGCACATCGGCCGCACCGCGCGCAGACATCAGGCCGCCCGGGCTTCCGCCGCCGCCAATGCCAAGACCACCACCCTCAGAACGCTGCATAAGCACGAGGATCACGAGTCCAGCGGCCACAAAGGCCTGCACAACGGTGAGGAAAACGAAAAGGGTCATATCAGTCAGTCAATCTGTTCAACACGGCATTCTGCCGAATGGCGCATTTAGGCTGCGTTCGCCCAGCGCACAAGAGTGGACGGGCGCACGATCACTCGGCATCATCCCCAGCGGCGGCGATGATGATGCCGAGGAAGCTCTCTGCTGTCAGGCTTGCTCCGCCAACAAGGGCCCCGCCCACATCGTCCGCCGAAAGAAGTTCAACCGCATTTTCAGGCTTCACCGAGCCGCCATACAGGATGCGAATTTCCTGCCCTGCTTCGCCGTAGACTTCCACCAGTTGCGCGCGAATATTGCGATGCATGATCGCAATGTCTTCAGGAGTCGGAGTGCGCCCGGTGCCGATAGCCCACACAGGTTCATAAGCCACTGTCACATTGGCAGCAGCTGCCTCGCCTTCGGGAAGCGATGCTTTCAACTGCTCACCGACAGTTGCTTCTGCCTTGCCGGCATCGCGATCTTCTTCAGTTTCACCGACACACACGATTGCGCCCATACCGGCTTCGATCGCGGCTTCCGCCTTTTGCTTGACGAGCACGTTCGTCTCGCCGTGATCGGCGCGGCGTTCGCTATGGCCGACAATGGTAAAACCAGCGCCTGCATCTTTCAGCATTGCAGCGGAGATATCACCGGTATGTGCACCGCCATCGGCAGGATGACAATCCTGTGCACCGATTCCGATCAGATTGGCTTCCTTGCGACAAGCATGGATCAGCGTCGAAGGCGGCGCGAGCGCCACTTCCACCTTGATCAAACGCTCTGCTGCACGGTCAATCGCGCGCGCTTCTGCAAGCATGGCGCGCGTGCCGTGCATCTTCCAATTGCCAACGATGTAAGGCCGATTACTCATCAATGTCCCGATAATTCAGTCGGTTCGCAAACGAGTGCAAAACCGTAATCCCATAAATTCGAAAAAGTCCGCTATCGCCCGCCTCGCTCGTTGTCAAAGGTGCATTCACCTTATGCGGGAAAGCGCATCGCGGCTGTTGCGGCGGGGTCGCAGCCGGGATAAAGCTCCCCGCTGATAAGTCGGGCCACTAGTGCCCTGCCCCATTTCCCGGCTCCGGCCACAGCAGAACTGATTACTATGCTCCAGCTCTTTCGCGGTTTTTTCAAATCCAAGATCGGGATCGTCGTCACCTTGGCTTTTCTGGGCCTGATCGCGGTCGCCTTTGCCAGCTCCGATGTGGCGAATACCGGCATGTTCGGCGGCGTTGCCGGTGGTGACCGAGTGGCAGTCGTCGGGGACCGCACGATTTCCACATCCGACCTGCAGCAGAACGTCAACAATGCGTTTCAACAGGCGCGCGCGCAGAACCCCACGCTTTCGCTGGAAGCATTTATAGCGCAGGGCGGCTTTGATGACGTGCTCAACCAGGTGATCAGCCGCAATGCGCTGGCGGAATTTGCCGAAGTGCTCGGCCTGCGTGCGGGCCAGCGGCTTGTCGATAGCGAAATTACCAACGAACCCGCCTTTCGCGGTGTCGATGGTGAGTTCGATCCCGAAGCCTTTCGCGCCGCGATTCGTGCCCAGAGCCTGACCGAATCGGCCGTGCGTGACGATTTGGCGCTCAGCCTGCTGGCCCGGCAGACGGTTGTGCCGCTTTCCTACCAAACGCGCATGCCGCGCAGCTTTGCCCGCACCTATGCGCAGCTGCTCAATGAAACGCGCGTCGGCGATGCCTTGCGCTTGCCCGCTTCCGCTTTCGCGCCCGAAGGCGATCCGACAGATGCGCAGCTTCAGGCTTTTTATGAAGAGAATGAGGCGCGGTATATCCGCCCGGAACGGCGCATCATTCGCTACGCGGCCTTCGATGCGTCCGCACTCGGCGCACTCCCTCCGGTGACTCAGGCGCAAATTGCCGCGCGCTATCAGGCTGACGCGGTGCTTTACCAAGCCAGCGAGGAGCGCAGCTTTACCCAGCTCGTCGTGCCGACACAGGCTGCTGCACAGGCCGTGATCGATGAGGTGGATGGCGGTGTCTCCCTGCAAGCTTCGGCCCAATCCAAGGGCCTCTCCACCACGACAGTTTCCGAAGTCGAGCAGTCCGATTTCGCTACGACCACTTCTGCAGCGGTGGCTGAGGCCGCTTTCGATGCCGATGAAGGCGATCTGGTCGGCCCGGTGCGCGGCACTTTGGGTTGGTATGTGCTGCGGGTAACCGATGTGAATGTCATCGCTGCGCGCACGCTCGCCGATGCCAGCGATGAAATTCGCGAACAGCTCGAAGCCGAACGCCGCAGGGAAGCGCTGAATGAATTGACCGAGCGATTCGAAGATGAATTCGCGCGCGGTAAATCGCTGGAGGAAGCCGCCGAAGAACTCGATATTGAAATCCAGTCTACGCCGCAGCTTCTGGCCAACGGTCAGGTATACGGCGAACCCGGTCAGCCGCCCGAAGAACTGGCCCGCGTTGTCAGCTTCGCGTTCGATCTGGGCGAGAACGAACCGCAGATCGCAGCGATCGTGCCCGACACCGCCTATATGATTTTCGACGTTGGCGAGATTTTCAACAGTGCCGCCGCGCCGCTCTCCGAAATTCGCGATCAGCTTGCTCTGCAATGGCGACGCGATCGGGGAATGGCTGCTGCGTCGGAGGCAGCAGCGCGCATCGTGGAACGCGTCGAGGGTGGCATGTCGCTTGCCAATGCCATTGCCGCGGAAGATGTCGATCTGCCAAGCCCCGAGACGTTGACGCTGAATCGGCAGGAGCTTGCCCAGTCCGGCCAGGTCAATCGCGCGACGATCCTGTTCTTCTCCATGGCCGAAGGCACGGCGAAACGAGTCGCAGTGGAAGAGACGGGCAGTTGGTATGTGGTGCAATTGAATGAAATCCAGGCACCGGACTTGAGCGAAACCGAAGAGGGGCTCGCGCAGATCGAGAACACCGTGACGCAGCTCTCAGGGCAGCTCGGTGAAGAATACGTCGCGCAATTCGTCGCCGGTGCGGAGGCATCGCTTGAGATCGAACGTAATGATGACGGCATTGATGCGGTGCGCAATCAGCTGACCGGCGCGACACGCTAAAGCCAAGGGAGGCCGCGCTGGCCGAGGGTCTCAACAACGTCGACGCCGCCCGCGAAGCGCTCGCCAGCGGGCTCAATACGCTCGTCTGGCGAAAGGTCGTCGCCGACACAGAGACCCCGATTGGCGGCGCGCTGAAGCTGATCGAAGAGGGGCGCGGAGACTTCCTGCTGGAATCGGTAGAAGGCGGCGAGATCCGCGGTCGCTATTCGCTGCTCGGGCTCGATCCCGATCTGATGTTTCGCGCGACGGGCGACGCTGCTGAGATCAATCGCAATTGGCGGCATGACCGCGACGCGTTTGCGCCTGTAAGCAAGGACGCGATGACTGCGCTGCGTTCGCTCGTGCAAGCATGCCGGATCGATATGCCCGAGGGACTGCCTCCGGCCCTCGCCTGCCTTGTCGGCTATTTCGGCTATGAAACGATTGGCCTAGTCGAGAAATTGCCGAGGGCGCCGCAGAGCGAGCTGGCTCTGCCCGACATGCTCTTCGCTCGGCCAGCGCTGGTTCTTGTGTTCGACAGGCTGACGGACGCGCTTTTTGTGATCGCGCCGCTGTGGGCAGACGAGAGCGATGCAGACGGCAAGATCGAGCGGGCGGAAGAGCGGATCAACGAAGCCTTGCGTAGGCTGGGCGAAAAAGTGCCTTCCGCGCCGCGTCTTGCCGATTTGCCCGATTGCACGCTGATCCCGGTGATGGACGAAGCGGATTACGCAGACATGGTGCTGCGCGCGAAAGAGTACATCTCTGCTGGCGATATATTTCAGGTCGTGCTGGCCCAGCGCTTTACCTGCCCCTTCCCACTTCCGCCTATCGCGCTTTATCGTGCGCTGCGCAGAGTGAACCCGTCACCCTTCCTCTATTTTCTCGACATGCCGGGCTTTGCCGTCGTCGGCTCCAGTCCGGAGATCCTGGTGCGCGTCCGGGACGGCGAAGTGACGATCCGCCCCATCGCTGGGACGCGTCCGCGCGGCACAAATGAGAGTGAGGACAAGGCCAAGGAGAAAAGCCTGCTCGCCGATCCGAAGGAATGCGCCGAGCATTTGATGCTGCTCGACCTCGGGCGGAATGATGTTGGCCGCGTGGCCGAGGCAGGCAGCGTTACCGTGACCGACAGCTTCACAATTGAACGCTACAGCCATGTGATGCACATCGTCAGCAATGTTGTGGGTGAGCTGGCGGGCGATAAGGACGCGCTCGATGCACTGTTCGCAGGTTTTCCCGCGGGCACGGTCAGCGGCGCGCCGAAAATCCGCGCATGCGAGATTATTGCCGAGCTGGAGCCGGAAACGCGAGGCGCCTACGCGGGTGGTGTCGGCTATTTCGCGCCCGATGGCAGTGTCGATAGCTGCATCGTCCTGCGCACTGCCGTTGTCAAAGATGGCACGATGCATGTGCAGGCCGGTGCCGGCATCGTTGCAGACAGCGATCCCGCTTCCGAAGCTGCCGAATGCCGCCACAAGGCTGGGGCGTTGATCGCAGCAGCGCGGGAAGCGATGGCCGTCGCTGGCGAAGCCGAGTTTGGCCAGTGAGGCTTCTCAGCCCTGCCCTCATAGCGCTCGCCTTAGCACTTGGCGGCTGCGACGTTCGGTTTGAGCAAGAGGCAGAAGAAGCGCTGGTCTCGATCTGCGAACCGGTGATTTTCGAAGACACGCCTTTGGTCCAGTGTACCGCCGATCCAACGCAGCATTCTATCGCTACCGATCTCGTTCCAGAAGGCGAGGAGACGCCTTATCGTTCGCTGCGCGAACTCTCTTTCGCAGAGCGGCCGGACGGCGCGCCGCCAATCGTCTTCGCGGCGAATGGCGGCATGTTTGATGAGGAAGGCTTTCCCATCGGCTACTATGTCGAGGACGGGCAGCGGCTAACCGTGCTCAATCAACGCGATGGACCGGGCAATTTCCATATGAAACCCAATGGCGTGTTTTTTGGCGATAGTCCCTCAGGCCCATGGCAAGTGCTTGATACGCAGCGCTTCGCAAGCCGCGGCCAGCGCCCGCATTTCGCCACGCAATCGGGCCCCATGCTGGTCGTGAATGGGGAATTGCACCCCGATATCCAGCCCAATGGCACCTCATTGCGCATTCGGAACGCAGTGGGCGTCGATGAGCTTGGCCGCGCACATTTCGTGATGAGCGAAGTGCCGGTGAGCTTCGGCAAGCTGGCACGCTATTACCGCGATGTCCTGAATGTCGACAACGCCCTCTATCTGGATGGTACTGTGTCGCAGATATGGGACGTCCCCAATGATCGATTGGAAACCGGACCGCCTATCGGCCCGTTGATTGTCGTTACCATGCAAGAAGAGAGTTCATGAGCGATTACCGCGAACTTTATCCGATCACAGAGCCTTTCGACAGCGGCATGCTGGATGTGGGCGAAGGCCATTCACTCTATTGGGAGCGCGTTGGCACGAAAGGCGCAAAGCCTGCGGTCATGCTTCACGGCGGCCCTGGTGGAGGCATCTCGCCTACTCACCGCGGCCAGTGGGATCCGGAACTTTACGACGTGCTGCTGTTCGACCAGCGCGGATGCGGCAAATCGCTTCCCTTCGCCGAAATCGAGAACAACGATACCTGGCGCATCGTCGAGGATATGGAGCGCCTTCGCGAGATGTGCGGCTTTGACAAATGGCAGGTGTTCGGCGGCAGCTGGGGCTCAACACTCGCCCTCGCCTATGCGCAAAAATATCCTGAGCGATGCAGCGAACTGGTCCTGCGCGGTGTCTTCCTCGGTCGGAAGAAAGAACAGGATTGGCTCTACAGTCGCGGCGCGAGCGAAGTCATGGCGGAACAGTGGGACAATTTCAGCGGTCTTATCCCCGAGGCCGAGCGCGGAAATCTGGTTCAAGCCTATTACGACCGTCTGACGAGCGACGATGAAGCAACCCGCCTCGCCGCCGCCAAGGAATGGTCACTGTGGGAAGGCAGCGTCGCGACATTGCTGCCGAACAAGGAGCTGCTCGATAGCTTTGCCGATCCCGCAAAGGCGGTTCCCTTCGCGCGGATTTGTGCGAAATTCTTCCTGAAGGAATTCTTCCTTGAAGAAGGGCGACTGCTGAAGAATGCCGACAGACTGAAAGACATTCCCGGCATCATCGTTCAGGGGCGCCACGATATCTGCACTCCTCCCGTTTCCGCATGGGAGTTGAAAAAAGCGTGGCCAGATGCCGATCTGCGGATCGTCCACGATGCAGGGCACAGCGCGTTTGAGCCGGGTATCATCGACGGCCTCGTTCGTGCGACAGATGGACTTGCTGGCAAACAGGCTTGATTGTGCAGGCACCAGAGGCAATGGCGGCGCAATGATCCTCGTCATCGACAATTACGACAGCTTCACCTTCAACCTCGTCCATTATCTGATGGAGCTGGGCGCGGAAGTCGTGGTCGAGCGTAATGATGCGATGACAGCGGCAGAAGCGGTGGCGGGCGACGCAAAAGGCGTTCTGATTTCGCCGGGGCCGTGCACGCCGAATGAAGCCGGCATTTCGCTCGATCTGGTCGCGGCCTGTGCTGACAAGGGGCTGCCGCTTCTCGGCGTATGCCTAGGCCACCAGGCAATCGGTCAGCATTTCGGCGGGCGCGTCGCGCGCGGCGGTTTGATGCACGGCAAGACTTCGCCGGTAGAGCACGATGGGACAGGCGTTTTTACCGATATCCCCTCGCCCTATATCGCCACGCGCTATCACTCGCTGATTGTGGAAGACATACCCGATTGCCTGCTGGTCAATGCGCGCAGCGAGACTCCCGGCCTCGATGGCAGTAGCGTGATGGGTTTTCGCCATGTGGACCTTCCCATTCACGGCGTGCAATTTCACCCGGAAAGCATCGCCACCGAGCATGGGCACAAGCTGCTCGCCAACTTCCTCAATATCTGCGGGATCGAAGCGAAGGTGCCTGTATGACCGTTCTTCCTCCCACTGACATCCCGCTGACCGAAGCCGATGCCGAGCGCGCCTTTGGCGATATGCTTGACGGAAAGCCGAGCGAAGAAGAAATCGCCGAATTCCTGAGCGGACTTTCCGATCGCGGTGAGCGCGCGGAGGAAATCGCTGGCGCTGCGCGCGCCATGCGAAAACGGCTCGTCCCGATCGAAGCGCCCGACAATGCGATAGACGTATGCGGAACGGGCGGCGATGGCCACCATACGCTCAACGTCTCGACCGCTGTTTCTCTCGTCGTCGCGGCCTGCGGCGTTCCTGTGGCAAAGCATGGCAACCGCGCGGCGAGCTCGAAATCGGGCGCAGCAGATACGCTCGAAGCTCTGGGCCTCGATATGGACGCAGCCGGGCGGACTGCGGAGAAGACGCTTGCCGAAATCGGCATCTGCTTCCTCTTTGCCAAAAACCATCATCCGGCGATGGGCCGCATTCAGCCGATCCGCCAGAAGCTTGGCAAGCGCACGATCTTCAACCTGATGGGGCCGCTGTCGAACCCGGCAAAGGTTCGGCGTCAGCTGATCGGTATCGCCCGGCCGGCCTATGTGCCGATCTATGCCGATGCGATGGCGCGCCTCGGCACCGAGCGCACCTTTATCGTCTCCGGCGACGAAGGACTGGACGAGCTGAGCCTCGATGAAGGCAACGAGCTTGCCGATGTGACCGGCCGCGAAGTCCGTATGCGCCGTGTGGATGCGAGCGATGCGGGCCTCAATCATGCACCTGTCGAAGCCATCAGGGGCGATGATGCGGTTCACAATGCCAAGGCGCTGCAGGCGCTCCTGCTGGGCGCGCCCGGCCCTTATCGCGACGCGGTCCTGTTCAACAGCGCAGGCGCACTGATGGTCGCGGGCGAAGTCGAAAGCTGGCAGGACGGCGTCGAAGAGGCTGCAGAGGCGATCGACAGGGGTCTCGCCAAGGCGCTGCTCGAGTGCTGGATCGACACGGCAAAATAATGAACAAGCTTGAGGAAATTTGCGCCGTAAAGCGTGAGGAAGTCGCCGCCCGCAAGACGGCGAAGACGCTGTCCGACTGCGATCGAATCGCGGAAGAAGCCACGCCGCCACGCGGGTTCAAACGCGCGCTTGAGGAAGCTTCCATCGAGGCTTTCGGTCTTATCGCAGAAATCAAGAAAGCCAGCCCTTCCAAAGGCCTCATCCGCGAAGATTTTCGGCCGCATCAACATGCGCTCGACTACACAAAAGGCGGCGCTGCCTGCCTCTCGGTGCTCACCGATGCGCCTTATTTTCAGGGCCACGAGTCCTTCATGACGGAAGCCCGCGCTTCCACTCACCTCCCGGTGCTGCGCAAGGATTTCATGATCGATCCTTGGCAAATCGCAGAAAGCCGTATGTTTGGCGCAGATGCTATTCTGATCATCGTGGCGGCGCTGGAAGACGCGCAGATGGCTGAAATCGAGGCCGCCGCTCTCGAGCGC
Organism: Aurantiacibacter sediminis; assembly: GCF_016019885.1. Taxonomy (GTDB): domain Bacteria; phylum Pseudomonadota; class Alphaproteobacteria; order Sphingomonadales; family Sphingomonadaceae; genus Alteraurantiacibacter; species Alteraurantiacibacter sediminis. The sequence goes on from NZ_JAEANY010000002.1 coordinate 690,816, forward strand.
GGGATGGATGTCCTGATCGAAGTGCACGACGAGGAGGAACTGGAGCGCGCAGCCACGCACCTCACTTCTCGCCTGATCGGCGTCAACAATCGCAATCTGAAGACGTTCACAACGGATCTTAGCACAACCGAACGCTTGGCGCCGCTCGCTCCGGAAGGCAGCCTGCTGGTGGGTGAAAGCGGCATCAACTCGCATGAAGACTGCCTGCGTCTTGCCGAAAGCGGTGTGCGCTGTTTCCTGGTCGGCGAAAGCCTCATGCGGCAGGAGGATGTCGAGGCGGCGACGCGCGAATTGCTGGGTCGCTAGGCTTCGCAATTCATCCTTCGCATTCCGGGCTGATCCTGCTTATGTTGGCTCGACGATCCACAATCATAGAGAGGATGCAACTATGGGTATTTTTAGCTCGATTAAGAACGCGATTTTCGGCGATGATGACGACAAGAAGGTGGAACATGAGGCGAAACCTGCGTCAAAGACCGTCGAGACGGCCCGACCGCGACCCGTCAGTACGATGGACCTTGAAGAAGCGCTGGACAACAAGCCCGGCTCGGACAAACTGAACTGGCGCACCTCGATCGTCGATCTTATGAAATTGGTCGGTATCGATCCGAGCTATGAGAACCGCAAGGAATTGGCTGCCGAGCTTGGCGACAACTATTATTCGGGCACAGCTGAAGAGAATATCTGGCTGCACCGCCAAGTCATGGCGAAAATCGCTGCAGAGGGCGGCAAAGTGCCGCGGTCACTGTTGGATTGATTGCATCCTGATGGCTGACATTGCGGGCGATCTGCGGTAGGTCGCCCTCCATGTCTGAATTGACCCATCTGGATGACAAAGGCTCAGCACGCATGGTCGATGTCGGCGCCAAGAGCGTGACCGGACGCACCGCGACAGCAGCCGGCTTCCTCCGCGCATCCGCCAGCACGATCGCTGCCATTCGCGATGGCAACACGCCCAAGGGCGATGTGCTCAGCACCGCGCGACTTGCTGGCATCATGGCGGCGAAGAAAACCGGCGATCTGATCCCGCTCTGCCACTCCTTACCGCTCGATAATGTGACGGTGGACTTTGCGTTTCAGCAGGAAGGCATTGCCGTCTCCGCGACAGCGCGCCTTTCCGCGAAAACTGGCGTGGAAATGGAAGCACTTACAGCCGCTTCTATCGCCCTCCTCACACTTTATGACATGGCGAAGGCGCTGGAAAAGGGCATGGTCATCGAGAATGTCCGGCTCATTGCGAAGACGGGTGGCAAAAGCGGTGACTGGTCTGCCGAGTGATTAAGCAGCCGCCACTGCTATACACGCAGGCGCAGCGTCAGCTTGTTTCGCTGGCAGAGCCGTTGGGTAGTGAAACAATCCCTGTAGAACACGCGGCGGGTCGTTGCCTCAATGGGAATCTTACAGCCAAGCGATCGAAGCCGACTGCCGACCTTTCGTCAATGGATGGCTACGCGCTGCGCGACGATGATTGCGATGGTCCATGGCGGGTTGTCGGTAAAAGCGCAGCAGGACATCCGTTCGAGCGACCGATTGCCAAAGGCGAAGCCGTCCGCATCTCGACCGGCGCGCTGATGCCGGATGGCGCAGGGGCGGTGTTGATACAGGAGAATGCTGTACGGGACGGAGAGAAACTTTCGCTTTGCGGCGAAGGCGAGCCGACACCGCGTTATATTCGTCGCAAAGGCTTTGATTTCCAACAAGGCGATCATTTGCTCGGCCGCAACACTTGGTTGAGCCCCGCGCATATCGCACTGGCGCTGTCGGGCGGGCATGCAAGTGTCATCGTGGGAAAGCGACCCTCGATTGCGATACTAGATTGCGGCGATGAGCTGGTCCGCTGTCCTGAAGATGCAAGCATCCACCAGTTACCTGCGAGCAATGGGCCAATGCTTGCAGCAATGGCGTCACCATTTTGTAAAGAGGTGACGCGAATTGGCCCGATAGCCGATCATTTGGACGATCTGGTTAAAGCATTCGACGGAGCCTCCGATTGCGATGTCATCGTGACATCTGGTGGAGCATCTGTAGGCGACCATGATCTCATTCGCCCTGCGCTCGAAAAGTGGGGGGCAAGCATCGACTTCTGGCGAGTTTCCATGAAACCGGGCAAGCCCATGCTGGTGGCGAGAAAAGGGGCGCAGATTATCCTCGGCCTGCCGGGTAATCCGGTGTCGAGCTATATAACGGCCTATCTCTTTATGCTCCCGCTACTTCGGGCATTGGCCGGTGATCGCCAGCCATGGCCGGTCGAACGAAGTCATCCGTTGTCACACGCCTTACCAGCAGCTGGAGAGCGCGCAGAATTTCTTCGCGCAGAAATTCTGGGCGACCGCGTCAGCGCGTTCGCCGAGCAGGATAGCAGCGCGCTTGTCAGCCTATCGCGAGCCAACGGCCTGATCATACGAGACGGCAATGCGCAACCGGCGCATGCGGGCGACATTGTTTCGGTGTTTCATCTCCAAAATGGCGGTATCGCTTGACTTAGTCGATTCTGTTTCATAATTGTTCTTTATTCGTTCCCGATGTGGAACATTTGAGTGAGGGACAAGCGCATGCTGACCGCGAAGCAACATGAATTGCTGTTATTCATCAATCGGCGTCTCGATGAGTCGGGCATTTCGCCCAGTTTCGAAGAAATGAAAGAAGCGCTCGATCTCAAGAGTAAATCGGGTGTGCACCGCCTGATTTCCGCTCTTGAAGAGCGCGGCTTCATCCGCCGATTGCCAAATCGCGCCCGGGCGCTCGAAGTCGTGAAAATGCCGGACAACGTTTCAAATGATGCAGTCGCCAAGGCCACCACGCCGCCGGCATCCGCACCCGCACCGGCAAATGACGTTATTGAAATACCGCTGCATGGCCGCATTGCTGCCGGTGTGCCGATCGAAGCGCTTGAAGACAGTCAGTCGCTTCCCGTACCTGCGGCCCTGCTCGGCTCGGGTGAGCATTACGCTCTGGAAGTATCGGGCGACTCCATGATCGAGGCGGGTATTTTCGATGGCGACTACGCCCTTGTGAAGAAGAGCGACACGGCGCGCGATGGAGACATTGTGGTTGCACTCGTCAATGGCGAGGAAGCGACGCTTAAATATCTTTTCCATGAAGGCAGCAGCATTCGGCTCGATCCGGCGAACGCATCTTACGATCCGCAGGTGTATGCTGACAGCCAGGTCGAAGTGCAAGGCAAATTGGCTGGCCTGCTGCGCCGCTACCACTGACGGACAGGTTACGGAAATACCAGAGACGCCGCGCAGTCGAAAAGGCAGCGCGGCGTTTCTTTTCTGCGGGTGGACGAGAGCGAACGACGCTCAATTATCCTCCCGGCGACCACGCCACCAGCCATGATCTCCCTCACTGTTGGCTACGGAACGATAACTTTCGTCAGCAAGATTGATCGCAAGTCCTCCGGTGGCGCTCAACATTCGCCCATCGGCCTTCAACCAGCGCGGCTTGCAACTGCGCGGCAACCAGCGATCCGCAATCACGATATCCGAGCGTTCACAAGCAGCCGCGAGCGAACGCTCGGCGACTATGTCCCTGCTTCGGCTCATCAGGATATGCCAGTCGCGCCCTCCCCGATTGAGAGTGATCACGCAGAAATCGCGGCTGCAGTCAGCGCCTGGCCAGTCCGGTAAAGGTAGTGGCTCGCCCTCGACCCCGGCCAACTCGAGAAGGTTGTCACGCGTAAAGCTACTTCGCGTATCGCGAAGAACCAGCAGCCGGTTATCCTCCCCGGTGACACCGACATGGCGCCCATCGCCCGAGATCAACAGATCGGGAATGGGGGTGATCGCGAGGATGAGACAACCGATAGCGGCGGGCACGAAGCCAAACAGGCGCGCCCTCCCCCGCCAAAGCGCAAGCCACAGACCCCCGGCGACGAACAGCAGCACAGTTCCAAGCGTCATTTGTGGGATAAGTTTCACGGCTCCCGGCTGATCGGCAGTGAAATGCGCGATGCCGATCAAAAGATCGAGCGACTGCCCGACCAGCCACCAGAAGGGCGCGCCAGCTCCGATGATGTCGAAGATCAGCGCGATGGCGATCAGCGGCATGGAGATGAAGGTGACGAGCGGAATGGCTATCACGTTCGCGAGCGCTCCATAAACACCGGCTCGATGGAAATGGAAAAGCACCACGGGCATCAGTGCGATTTCGATTACAAAGCCAGTAATCAGCAACATGATTGTCCGCCGCGATAGCCAAGCGAGCCTACCTTCCTCTCTCGGCGCTAGGAAACGCTTCACCGGCTCGGCATTATGCAATGCAATGATCGCAATGACGGCCGAGAAGCTCATCTGGAAGCTCGGGCCGACCAGGCTTTCAGGCCAGACAAGCATCACTGCCATGGCCGCAACCGCTACCATCCTGAGCGATAATGGCTCCCTGCCCAATGCGAGCGCGATTAACACCAACAAAGCAGCAATGCAGCTCCGCACGGTCGGCACTTCGGCGCCCGTCAAAAGCGTGTAGCCCACACCCGCAAGCGCCGCGATCCCGGCTGCGACGACGGGCAACCGCACGCGCAAAGTGAGCCACGGCCACAGAGCAAGCAGCTTGGTCGAGATCAGATAGCCCGCTGCGATGACGGCACTCACATGCAGTCCGCTGATCGACAAAAGGTGCGTCAGCCCGGCATCTCTCATCGCATCCTCATCCGCCTCGGAAATGCCGCCACGATCTCCGCTGGCGAAGGCTGCCGCGATGCTTCCCGCTGATCCGCCCAATTCGCCGCGCACGTGGCTTGAGAGCACGCGTTGCAACCGTGCGATGGGTGCTTCTTCGCCTTTTGCTGGCTCGATGACAGTGATGTCGCCCTGCACGCTTCCGGTGGCCGCGAGGCCTTGGAACCACGCAGCGCGGGCGAAATTATAGCTGCCTGGCAACATTGGCGCTGTCGGCGGCATCAACCGCACTTGAGCGCGTATCAGCGCGCCCTCCGCCATCAACGCATCTGCATCTTTTAGAGGCACATTCACACGAATCTTGACCGGATCTCCATCATCCGGTGAACGAATGGCGAGGACAAGCCGTACTCGGTCCTGCGCAGGCTGCTCAATCCTTTCGAGGATGCGGCCCTCTACCTCCTCGAACATCGGTCGTTCGAATGTTTGCGCACCGACCATTTCAGAACGGGTCCAGATGAGGGCAATGCCGAACGCGAAGAGCAAACCAATGGCGAGCAAACCGCCGGTCATGTGCACGCGATCATCGCGTCCCCGCCACTTCGCCAATCCTGCGAGCGGCACCATGAGACCTGCGGCGATGGCTCCGATCCACCATGCGGATGTGGAAAGCGCAAACCATGCTCCGATCCCTGCGGCCATGGCGACAGCCATCCACGGGCCACGATCGAAGCCAGCGCGCGCAAGAAATGCCTCGGCGCCATCCGCCAAGCTGGACAAAGACGCGCGCTTTCGCCAAGGCGTCTGCTGCAACGCAACATCGCTCTCGTCGTCCCCCAGCGGAACCAGCGGTGGCTGCCGCGTTGCCATGGACGATACAGGACAGGAAACAGTAGCTTATGGCAAGCGCAACCGGATTAAATGCTGGCAATGATCGGCCCGTGGTCACGCGGTTTGCGCCCAGCCCCACCGGTTTCCTGCATATCGGCAATGCCCGCACAGGTCTGTTCAGCTGGCTCTATGCGCGCCATTTCGGCGGCAAAGCGCTCTTACGGATCGAAGACACAGACAAGAAGCGCAGCACGCAGGAAGCTATCGATGTGATTTTCGATGGTCTGAGCTGGCTCGGTCTCGAATTCGATGAGGAGGCGGTTTACCAGAGCTCCCGCGTCGAACGCCACGCCGAAGTCGCTCGCAAGATGCTTGAGGCTGGCAAGGCCTATAAGTGTTTTGCCACGCCCGAGGAACTGGCCGAGATGCGCGATCAGCAGCGCGCCAACAAGCAGCCGATGCGCTATGATGGCCGCTGGCGCGACCGCGATCCGTCCGAGGCACCTGAAGGTGCGCCTTACACCATCCGTGTCAAAACAGAGACGGACGGCGAGACCGTGATCGAGGATGCCGTGCAAGGCCGCGTCACGGTCAAGAACAGCGAGATCGATGATTTCATCCTGCTTCGCGCTGATGGCACGCCGACTTATATGCTCGCTGTCGTGGTCGATGACATGGACATGGGTTGCACCCACATCATCCGCGGCGATGATCACCTCAACAACGCCTTCCGCCAGATACAGGTCATCCGCGCGATGCAAGGCGTCGAAGATGGTTGGGAAGAGCCTACATATGCCCATGTGCCGCTGATCCACGGGAATGACGGCGCGAAGTTGTCGAAGCGACACGGCGCGCTGGGTGTGCGTGACTATCGTGAGATGGGCATTCTTCCCGAAGCACTGTTCAATTACCTGCTGCGTCTTGGCTGGGGCCACGGCGACCAGGAAGAATTTAGCATGGAAGAAGCGATTGCCCTTTTCGATATCGACGCGGTGAATAAGGGGCCGAGCCGCTTCGACATGAAGAAGCTGCTGAACATGAATGGCAATTACATCCGCCAGGCGGATGATGCGCGTCTGGCCAGGATTGCAGCAGAACGGATTGGCCCGGAAGCCGATGTCGAGTTGCTGACAGAAGCGATGCCGGTGCTCAAAACCCGAGCCCGTGACATGAATGAATTGGCGGCAGGAGCAGCTTTCTTGTTCACGGAGCGTCCGCTGGAAATGGACGAAAAGGCAGCTGGCCTGCTTGATGACGAAGCGCGTATGAGACTTTCGTCTATTTCAGGCCGGTTGCAGGCAGAAACGGACTGGACAATTGAGGCGCTGGAGGCCACTCTGAAGGCATATGCGGAGGAGCTGGGACTTGGTCTTGGCAAGCTCGCACAGCCGCTTCGCGCGGCGCTTACAGGGACGACAACCTCGCCCGGAATTTTCGATGTGCTGGTCCTTCTCGGACGGGAAGAAAGCCTCGCGCGGATTGATGCGCAGGCAGCGGCTTGAAACGGCTGCCCAGCTAGGACAATTTTGAAGGAGAAGCCCTTTGGCTGACAAGCAGGCGGAATTGACAGTAGGCGGTGAAACGCATGAGTTTCCCACTCTTGAGGGAAGCGTTGGCCCCGATGTCATCGATATTCGCAAGCTCTATGGAAATACCGGAAAGTTCACTTTCGATCCCGGCTATAAATCCACGGCAAGCTGCGAAAGCGCGCTGACCTTTATTGATGGTAATGAAGGTGTGCTGCTGCACCGCGGCTATCCCATCGGGCAGCTGGCAGAGCATTCCAGCTTTATGGAAGTCAGCTATCTTCTGCTCAACGGCGAATTGCCGAAGCAGGACGAGCTTGACGATTTCACCAATACCATCACCTATCATACGATGCTGCACGATCAGATGCGGCAGTTCTATCAGGGTTTCCGCCGCGATGCGCACCCGATGGCGATCATGTGCGGCGTAGTTGGCGCGCTGTCTGCCTTTTATCATGACAGCACTGACATTTCGGACCCTGAGCACCGCAAGATTTCGAGCCATCGCCTGATCGCCAAGATGCCGACGATCGCTGCAAATGCTTACAAATATGCGGTCGGCCAGCCTTTCATGCAGCCGCAGAACTCGCTCAGCTATACGGGCAATTTCCTGCGCATGACTTTCGGCGTGCCGGCGGAAGAGTATGAGGTCATCCCGGCTGTCGAAAAGGCGATGGACCGGATTTTCATCCTCCACGCCGATCACGAACAGAACGCTTCGACTTCGACCGTGCGCCTCGCCGGTTCTTCGGGCGCGAACCCATTTGCCTGTATTTCCGCCGGCATCGCCTGCCTGTGGGGCCCGGCGCATGGCGGTGCGAATGAGGCTGCTCTCAACATGCTCCGCGAAATCGGCACGCCGGACAAAATCCCGCACTACATCGAGCGTGCGAAGGACAAGAATGACCCGTTCCGCCTGATGGGCTTCGGTCACCGCGTGTATAAAAATTACGACCCGCGCGCGATGGTGATGCAGAAGACGGTGCGCGAAGTCTTCGATGCGCTCGACGTGAAGGATCCGGTGTTCGAAACGGCGCTGCAGCTGGAAGAGATCGCGCTGAACGATCCCTATTTCCAGGAAAAGAAGCTGTTTCCGAATGTGGATTTCTACTCGGGCATCATCCTGTCGGCGATTGGTTTCCCGACGACGATGTTCACCGCACTGTTCGCCCTCGCCCGTACTGTGGGCTGGGTCGCACAGTGGAACGAGATGATTTCGGATCCTGGCCAGGTTATCGGCCGCCCGCGCCAGCTCTACACCGGGCCGACGCAGCGCGATTACGTGCCGGTCAGCGAACGCTAAGCCTTCGCATTTCGAATAAGAGAGCCTCCGCTTCGGCGGGGGCTTTTTTATGCCCTATCGGCATCCGGATCGGCAGGGATTTCCAAAATAAAACGCGCGCCCTGCCCCTTGGCGCTTTCTACAGTAAGATCGCCCTTCATCGCGCGGGCGAGACGGCGCGAGATATAGAGGCCGAGGCCTGATCCGCCATCGCCTTTGCGACCCAATCGCTCAAATTTAGCGAAGACCCTGGATTGCTGGTCGTCATCCAATCCCTCGCCTTGGTCCGCCACTACGGCCCGGGCGCGGCCGTTTTCCTCTTCAACGCGAACCCAGATCTGCCCGCCTTCTGGCGAGTACCGGATGGCATTGCCGATGAGATTGAGTAGAACCTGCAAAGTGCGCCGAAATTCGCCAACCGCAGGAACGCTCTCATCATCCTTGGGCGCATCTAGTTGGATGCCGCGCTCCTTGGCGCGAACACCCAGAATGCCGACAGCACGGCGCGCTACATCAGCGAGATCGATATTGTCTGGCGCAGGTGAGAATTCCTCATCCTCAACCATTTCCAGCGTCGTCAGATCATCGATCAGCGCGAGCAGATGCTCACCGGCAGAAGCAATATCGGAAGCGTAATTGCTGTATTCATCCGCGAGAGGCCCTGCGAGCTGGGTGCGTATGGTCTCCGCATTGGCGATTATTCGACTGACGGGCTGGCGGAGGACCGGCGCAATATCGCGGCCTATGCCTGCGCTGCGTTCCGGCTTTCGCGATTGCTTCGTAATCCGCTCTTCCAACGGACGATCAGGCACGAGGTAGAGCTCGAATCCCTCGCTGCCGGGCTCAGCCCTGCCATTCGGGACAAGCTGCGCGGCCCATTCACGCTTGCTATCGGGTACCGAAACCAGAGCGCCGTCCAAGAGACGCCAGTGCAATGGCTGTTCATGGCTGTAACCAGCGGGGCTCGCAAAATTCGTCCAGGGCTGGCCGACGCCAAGCATCATTTCTTCGCCCAGGGCATCGAGATCGGCAGCAGTCCAGTCAACCGTCAACAGCTTCTGCTCGACATCCAGGCGTGCAGTCAGTCCTGAAAGGTGTCGCACTAAAGCCAGATGCCCGCGGCGCTCTTCATCGGCAGCGGTGATGGGAATGTCTTCCGCCTCCCACGTGCTGATGGTGATGATCGTTCCAGCCTTGCCGGGAACCACTTCTGCCCATGCCGAAATCTGCTCGACCGAATCCTGCGCCCGGATTGCGCGCGACAGTCGCTTGCCCGTCTGGCGCGCCTTGCAGACGAGATCGAGCAAGGCAGGCGTTACAATTGCGCCCGGAATCTCGCCGCCTGCGCGCATGTGAAAGCTCGCCAAAGGCTCTTCGGCCTCTATCAGACGATTGTCGGCATCGGTGCGCGCCCGTGCGGAAATGATGCTGGCGGAGGACATCGCCTCAATGCGCGCCTTCGTCTTGCGCGTCGTTCAGCATGGCCACGGCACGATCTGGGCGGATGGTATCGAAACCGTCCGGCAGCGTTATCTCGGGATGCAAATAGAGGAATTGCTCTTCAACAGCGCTCTGGTTCAGGCCCGCAGCTCGTAGGGATAGCGCCAGTCTGGCGCATTGCGCCTCCCCCAAGGACATGATGACGGTATCGCGATTGATATCGGCAGCCATGCTCACTGCGGTGACGAAAATCGAGAGTCCGGCATTGTCGACCGCGAGCGCGCGATTTGCACGGTGCTGCATCCCGGAAACGAGACGGATGAACTTGGCGACGCGCCTTTGATCGGGATCATAGGCGTCGCACATGGCTTTTTCGGCTTTTGCCGCGTCCTCGCCGTCTGCGGCAGTATGTTCACGGAATATCTGCATCGCGCGCTCAAACAAATCATGCGGCAGCTCATGGAGCGGCAATGCCATGCGGCCCTGCTGCTGCATGAAGCGGGCCTGGGCAGCGAGGGCATGCATCGCGCCTGTTGCGACCTGATCCTCGGTTGACGATACCAGCTCCTGAAGAACGGGGGAAAGCACCGGATCGATGCCGCTTCGCCGACTAAGCCTGTCCGCCAAAGTGGCTTCGACAGTGATCGCATGCGCGTGCGAGAGGAAATCCGTCTCATCGAGCAAAGCCGAAGCGATCTCGTCCAGGCTCTGCTCGATAAATTCCGCGCGATTGCTGATGCCTCTCACATCGGCGAGGTTCGCGAGCATCTGTTGGGCGAGATGCAGCATCATGCCGCGGATGGTCGCAATAACCTGATCGCTGAACAGCGCTTGATCCACATTTGCGAGCAGATGGCGCAGGATCGGCGGCGCGGTGGCGATGATGACATCGCCATGCGCAAGCTCACGCTTCAATGTGATTTCAACCGAGCTGGCTGATTTGTCAGGTGCATTTTGCTCGCTCATAGATGCGGCCATATAGGGACAGCGTTAATTCCGCGTTATCTGCTGTCTTGCGCCACAGGCAGGAGCTTCGCCGCCAGAACAAGCGTCGCAATCAGCATGAATGCGACTTCGGGAGGCACAATAGCTGACAGGATCGCCAAAGCGCCTGCGATCAAAGCGCGATCCCTCAGGGAAGCGCTGATCGCAGGGGCCGCGCTTCTGTCAAGCAGCAGCAGTGTGGCAAACAATACGAAGGGCGGAAAAGCCGCACGATACCATAGGCTATCGATCACCAGCACTCCGCTGACGAGGATCGCCAAGTCGACCGCTTTGCGCAAGATCGGCCAGCGTCTAACCTCTCCGAAGGGTGCGACCGAAAGCCTTGTAATACCGAGAAGAAATTCAACAACGGGGACACTCGTCGCGGCCAGCGCGAATGAAAGCACGGGCAATTCGTAAACTGCCGCGGCGACGCTGCCGGTGAGCAAGAGCCCGAATAACGCAATTACCGCTGGCTTCGCCCAGCCTTTCTGCATCAACCAACCGCCCGCTCGAGCCGCAATGGCGGATCCAACCCAGCACGACGGGGCGGCCAGCGATCCTTTGCCAAGGTGGGCCTGCATCCAGCCTGCCTCGTGCCGCTTCGCAGCATCGGCATCCCGGATGATCTGCCATTTGCCGTCATCGAGAACGCTATCGTCCAAACGCGCTTCGGACAGGCAGTGTTGGAGGGCAATCCGCAGCAATGCCGCGTGCGGCGCGGCTTCTTCAGGCAGGCTGGTCAGCTGACCAAGCCACTTGCCCGGCACGGTCATCACACCGCCCCATGCGCGATCGAGATCGATGCGTTCGAAACCGGCAGCAGTGCCGGGGCCGGCGGAAAAGACGAGCATGCGATCACCCTCAGCCTGGATCAGCTCCAGGGCCTGGCGCGACTCGGGCAGCAGACCCGGCTGAAAAATCAGCAAGCTATCTGCATCCTTGATCGCTCCCGGCAGGGCATGCGCATTGGATATCACCTGATATCGCATACCAGCTTTCTCGGCGGCGTGGCGCAGCGCGATGGCATCTTCAGAAGCCCCGCCACCATGCGCGACCACCTGCGTGCAGCCGCATTGCCGCGCGAACAGCAATTGCCTTTGCGCGAGCGTCTTGCCCGCAACCGATGGCTGAGGCGCCTCGCCCGGATGTGGCAGGGAAATGAGCGCGGCGCGCAAGTTCGAATTCTCCAGTGGTGGAATCGCCTGCGCCAGAAACTAGGCAGTCTCGGGCACGCTGCCAACCGAGACAATCAGCTCTCTACCGAAAAATCCTGCGTGAACTGGCTTAGTTTACGAAGGATTGCCGGATCACCGGGCGCGCCATCGAGCGCTTCCTCGGCCAATGCGACCAATCGGGCGGCGTGAAAGCTGGCGCCCAAGCCCTTGATACGCTCCGCTGCCAAACGCCAATTGCCATCGCAACGCGAGCGGCGCAGTAAATCGATCTGGTTAGCCAGACTTTCGAGGAAGCTCTCACGCAACTCAAGGCGCAGCGACATATCGTCGCCCGCGACTGAGCTCAACGCCAATTCAAAATCGGGATGTGAATACGCCATTGCGTTGCCAATAGAGGACAACGCGTTAAGGCGGGGTTTCAACCGATTAAGGGTGTGTTAGGGATAGAACATGTCACGCCGCCGCACCCTTCTGCCTGTTGATAATGACGATGCATTCGCAACGGACGCCGAGACCGAGACGGAAACCGCGTCGGATACGGAATATGAAAGCGACTATGAGGGCGAGCCAGAACAGTTTCTGACTGAGCCTGGATACGAAGATGCGTATCGCCCCGCCCGCTTTGGCTGGGTTGTTCCGACGCTAGCCATTTTTGCAGTGCTGGGCTGGACCGGCTTTTTCGGATGGATTTACCGGGATGAGATCCTAGCGGGTGCTTCGCCGCAGCAATGGGCAGACTGGATCGTCGCATGGTGCGTGCCTGTCCTACTGATCGTCGGCATGTGGCTCCTCGCTATGCGCAATAGCGGACGGGAAGCAGCACGGTTTGGCGGCATCGCCCGACAGCTTTCCGATGAGTCCGCCTTGCTTGAGTCGCGCCTTGCCGTGGTCAACCGCGAGCTGAGCCTCGCCCGCGAATTCATCGCCTCGCAGACGCGCGATCTGGAATCGCTCGGCCGCGTCGCGACCGAACGTCTCTCGACCAATGCCGATCATCTCCAAACTCTGATCCACGATAATTCCACGCAGCTCGATAGTATCAAATCGGTTGGCGAGACTGCGGTCAGCAATATGGAGAAAGTGCGCGACCAGCTGCCTGTGCTCTCCAGCGCTGCGCGCGACATGTCCAACCAGATCGGCAATGCCGGCAATATTGCGCAAACGCAGGTCGAAACGCTTGTCGAGGCGTTCGATCGACTGAACCAGTTTGGCGAGACCGGCGAGCTTCATGTCCAGCGCGTCAACGACACTGTCACCAGCACGCTTGCCGCATTCGATCGCCAAGTGGCCTCGATCGGCGAAGTCACACAGGCGCGCTTCCGAAAACTGCGCGAAGTCAGCGATACGTTCCGCGCCGATCTTGTCGAATCCGAAGATGCTGCATTCGAGACGATCAAGCGCCGCGCCGAAGAGCTATCGCTCGCACTTACCACCCAGCTGAATGCGCAGCAGGAGCTGGAAGATGACGCGCTCAGCAATATGCGTGAGCGCATTGCCTCCGTGACAGCAGAAGGTGAAGCATTGCTTGCGAAGATGGGCGATGGGCGCGAACAGGCGGCGAGCGCGTGGAGTGAAGCCATCAGTGCGCTTGAAGGCCGAACGGCAGAGGCGTTCGCAGAGCTCACTCGTGTTGACGAAACCGCGATGGCGAATGCTCGCACGCGGCTTGCGCAGCTTGCCGCCGAAGCCGAGCGGTTCGATGAACGCAATGCGCAATCCATCAGCGCTTTCGATTCCGATATGGATCGGCGGCGCGCCCAGCTTGAAGAGCGAGAAGCGGCTGAAATTGCTGCTTTGGAGACGAAGCTGACAGAGCTTGATGCGCGCATCACAGAGCGCCAGGAAGAACACCTTGCGCACGTCGCCGGCCTTGCCGAACGCGGGGAAGCCTTGTCACAGCGGCTTGCGGAAATCGATACGCAGATCGGCGCGATCGCGTCTCAGGGTGACATAACTCGCGAGGAACTGAGCGAATCTGCCGCATTGCTCGGCGCACGGATTTCCGAGAGCCGAAGCATGCTCGATGACAGCGGCACGCTGATCTCAAGCCTGACCGATGACAGCGTTCGCCTTTTGGAGATCATCCGATCGAGTGCGGACCACACGCAGGGCGCGCTCGCCGAGGCTGTAGGGCAAGCGGAGGCTCGCTTGACCGGATTCGGCGAGGAAGCGGCTCGCCTACACACCCTTATCAGCGAGGCTGAAGAGCGTGGTGCCACGCTGGCAGGGCATATCGAGACGGCAAACACCGGCGGATCGGCAACGCTTGAGCAGCTGAGAGACATGGAAAGCCAAGTGGCCACTCTCGCAGCGGAAAGCGAGCGCTTGGCGGAGCGGACTGGGAGTGAACTGCGGGAAGCATTGGAACTGCTCGCCGCATCCTCCACCACGGCCCTCGAAGGCCTGCGTGACGATCAGAGCAGCGTGCTCGACGATATCGCCGCGAAGATTGCCAGCGAGAGCCGCGAACGGATTTCCGACGCGATCAAGGCCGATGCGGCATCGACGATTTCTGAACTGGAAGCAGCAGTCGTTCGCGCATCCGAGAATGGCCGCGATACGGCTGTCGGACTGCGGAACCAGCTTGCGAAGCTGAATGAACTCGTCACCAATCTTGAGCAGCGTGTTACCTATGCTCGTGATCGTGCGGAAGAGAAGGTCGATAGCGATTTTTCACGCCGCATGGCGCTCATTACGGAGGCGCTCAATTCGGCCGCAATCGATATTGCGAAGGCGTTCGACAATGAAGTGTCTGACACGCAATGGGCCAATTACCTGAAAGGTGATCGCGGCATTTTCACGCGTCGGGCGGTGCGCCTGCTGGACAAGCAGGACGCGCGTTCTGTCGCAGAGATTTATGGAGAGGACAGCGAATTTCGCGAGACGGTCAATCGCTTCATCCATGATTTCGAAGCTATGCTGCGCGAAGTGCTCGCCACGCGGGATGGTAATGCCATCGCAGTGACGCTGCTCTCCAGCGATACGGGCAAATTATATGTCGCGCTGGCGCAGGCGATTGACCGCTTGCGCAACTGATCATTCGTATCCGGGCGGCGTTCCGAAGATGTTGATATCGTCTACCGTCACCCAACCCTCAATAAAATTGGCGACGTAAAGCGCGCAAAGCACCGCTGACAGGATCGTCGCGCGCCAGGCAATGCGCCATGGGCGAAAATTGATGGGCGCGCTGTCAGCCTGCCCTGGCACTTTCTCCACGCCAGCCTCGTCGGCCGTCCTTACCCCGAATGGCAGCAGTACGAACGCGCTCATCACCCAAAACAGCAGGTAAATTGCGATAATCGATGTCAGCTGCATACCTAACGCCTATTCCGCATCGACCATGATAACGCGCGTCTGTGGTTTCTTGCCGGACCAGCGCTGCGCCGCCCGGCGAGCCGCCAGACGCGCCGCTTCCTTGATCGCATCGGGATTGTCCCTGCGGCCTTTGCGGAGTTTGACCAGCGCATCGACGACATCAGCCTGGGCCTCTTCCACGAAATCATTGTAATCCTCGTCCAGCGGCAGACCGATGCCTTCAACCATCACACCGCCCTGCCCGTCCAGCACGACGAGCAATATGCCGCTGTGTGCCAAACGACGACGCATCGTGATCGCATCGCCGTCCGACGGGATGATGAGGTCGCCATCGAGCACAAGTCGTCCGGTGCGCACTTCGGCGAGTTTTTCCGGCTTGCCGGGAGCGAGACGAATGATGTCACCATTCTTCTGGAAGACGTTGTGCGGAATTCCGTTCGCTGCGCCGAGCCGTGCCTGTTCCTGCATGTGGCGCACCTCTCCATGGACTGGCACGAGGATCTCCGGCCGTATCCAGCCATACAGCGCTTCCAGTTCGGGTCGCCCCGGATGTCCGGAGACGTGGATTTCGCTCTGCCTGTCGGTGACCATCACGATACCGCGCTCTGCGAGGAGGTTCTGGACCCGCCCAATCGACATTTCATTGCCGGGAATGACGCGGCTCGAGAACAGGATCACATCTCCGCGATCGAGAGCCAGTGGATGGTTATCTTCAGCAATCCGGCTAAGTGCAGCGCGCGGCTCGCCCTGCCCGCCGGTTGCGATGATCATCAGATTACCGCGCGGCAAATCCATCGCCCGGTCGAAATCGACGGGTTCGGGGAAGTCCTGCAGATAACCATTGGCCTGCGCGACGCTGATCATGCGATCGAGCGAACGGCCGGCAACGCAGAGCTGGCGTCCCGTTTCCTTTGCCACTTCACCCAACGTCTGCAAACGCGCGACATTCGAGGCGAAGGTCGTGACCAGCACGCGCTTTCCGGCATGCTTCTGCACTTCTTCGAGAAGCCCGCGATAAACCGCGCCCTCGCTACCCGAAGGCACCGGATTGAACACATTGGTGCTGTCGCAAACCAGCGCGAGAACGCCCTCATCGCCTATTTCGGCGAGTTCATCTTCAGTGGTCGGCTCTCCGATGATCGGCTCTTCATCGAGCTTCCAGTCGCCTGTGTGAAAGATCCGGCCATAGGGCGACTCGATCAGTAGCGCGTTGCCTTCAGCAATCGAGTGCGCGAGCGGCAGGTAAGTGATGTTGAACGGTCCGATATCGAAGCTGCCGTGATCCTCATCGATGACATTCAGTTCGATGGCATTGCTGAGCCCTGCCTCTTCCAGCTTGCGCATGATAAGGTCGGCAGTGAAAGGCGTTGCATAAAGCGGCACGCCCAGCTCGTCGGCGAAATAGGGAATCGCCCCGATATGGTCCTCGTGCCCATGCGTCAGGACGATGCCGAGCAGATCCTTGCGGCGATCTTCGATAAATTCAGGGTCAGCAAACATGAGTTCGGTGCCCGGATACTCACTCGCGCCAAAGCTCATGCCGAGGTCTACCATCAGCCATTTGCCCTGACAGCCATAGAGATTGACGTTCATGCCAATCTCGCCCGAACCACCAAGTGCCAAAAACAGGAGTTCATCCTGCGGGGTAAAATCTTTTTTCATTAAGCTCCTGCGCGATCAGCCAGGATCTGGAGGCCGCGTATCGTCAAATCTGCATCTATGACGTCAAAAATATCCGTCTTCTCATCGAACAATATGGCGAGCCCGCCGGTCGCTACAACCTTTACCGGGCGACCGAATTCGGTCTTCATCCGATCGATCAGCCCTTCCATCATGGCGACATAGCCCCAGAAGACGCCAATCAGCATCTGATCCTCTGTATTACGCCCGATGACGCTGGTGGTTTCAGGCGCGCGGATGGCGATGCGCGGAAGCTTGGCCGTTTTGCCTACCAGCGCGTCGAGCGAGAGATTGATGCCCGGCGCGATGATGCCGCCCTTGTAGGCGCCGTTGTAATCGACCGCTTCAAACTTCGTAGCGGTACCAAAGTCCACCACGATCATGTCGCCGCCCACCAGCTGATGCGCGGCGATGCAATTGAGTGCGCGATCCGATCCCAGCGTGTGCGGTTGATCCACGTCGATTTCAAAATTCCACGCCGCTGCGCCCTGCCCTGCGAACAGAGGTTCAATACCGAAGTATTTTTGTGAGAGAACCGTCAGATTGTGATCGGCGTGCGGGACGACTGACGAGAAAATGATGCGTGTGATAGCGCTCCGCTCGATCCCCTCGACCGCCAGCAATTGTAGCAGCCATACTGCGTATTCATCGCCCGTGCGGCGACCGTCAGTGGCAATGCGCCAGCGCGCGCGTATCTCTGTGCCATCGAAAATGGCGAAGACGACATTGGTATTGCCGACATCGGCTGCGAGCAGCATTAGCGCATCTCCTCATCATCGTGCCAAAATAGCGAGACATCACCTGCATGGACCACACGCTCGTGGTCACCAATCGGTTCAATGCGCAGGGCACCGTCAGAAGTGATACCACGATAGAAGCCGCGCAGGACACTGCCGTCAGCATCTGTAACACGAACACGGTCGTTGTATTGATGACTGCGGATCGCCCATTCAAGGATCACATGGGAAAGCGGCTGTTCACGCCATTCGTCCAAACGGTTGGCAAAACTGTCCACCAATAGGTCCAGAACGCTTTGGGGTCCGTTAGCAAACTTGCCATTCTCATAAGAGATATTGGTCGTTTTGCGCTCGGGAATATCCGGGGCATAGCCAACATTGACCCCGATCCCCACAACAACACTTTCGCCGTGTCGCTCAAGCAGAATTCCTGCAACCTTTGCGCCGCGGATCAAGAGATCGTTTGGCCACTTCAGCATCATGGGAGTGCGATCGAACAGGCATCGCTTCACGCAGTCAAATACCGCAAGCCCGGCAACAAAAGAAAGTGTGGCGGCGCTTGGATCAGACGAACGCAGATTGACAACGGTGCTGCAATGAAGATTGCCCTCGGGGCTTTCCCAAAGACGCCCCAAGCGCCCTCGCCCACCCGTCTGCCGCTCTGCGCGCAACCAGAACCCCTCAGGCAAGCCTTCTCCAGCAGACAATCGTGCTAAAAGATCAGCATTGGTGCTGCCGGTTTCGGGAGTTATCTCGATCAACTCTCGCCCTGCCTCAGGCAGGCAGCATCAATGAGGCAGCTGCACCGTCCGCGAGTTCACCCAGCCACGGTGTAAGCAGGTAGCCAAGCGGAGAGACAATCGCCGCGCAGATGAACAGCAGTGCCCAGTGCGGCGTATCGCCTTCACCGGTTATCGTGCCTGCAGGCTCGTCAAAATACATGATCTTGACGACCTTGATGTAATAGAAGGCGCCAATCACCGAGGCTGCGATACCGATGGCGGCCAGCGCGAGCATGTCTGCCTGAACAACCGCCTCGAAGACCACAAACTTGCCCCAGAAACCGAACAGCGGCGGGATACCGGCGAGGCTGAACATCAGCATCGCCATCACCGCAGCAAGTGCAGGACGCGTGGTCGAAAGGCCAGCAAGGTCAGAGATCCCCTCAACCTGATTGCCTTCCGCATCGCGCATCAAGAGCACGGCGACGAAGCTGCCGACCGTCATCACGACATAGATCGCGAGATACACGAGCATCGCGCTGATCCCGGTGACGGTTGCAGCGGCAAGGCCGATCAGGATGAAACCGACATTGTTGATCGAGGAAAAGGCGAGCAGCCGCTTGATATTCGTCTGTCCGATAGCGCCGAGCGCACCGATGATGATCGACAGCAGCGCTGCGGCGATCACGACTTGGCGCCACGCATCGACCTGCGTGCCGAAGCCTTCCATCATCACGCGTGCGAGCAGCGCTACGGCAGCGACCTTTGGCGCGCTAGCGAAGAACATTGTCGTAGGCGTTGGAGCGCCCTCGTAAACGTCGGGCGTCCACATATGGAACGGCGCGGCGCTGATCTTGAAAGCGAGACCCGCCAGCATGAAGATAAGGCCGAACAGCATGCCGGTCGACAAATCGCCCTGAACAGCCTCGGCAATGCCCATGAAATTGGTCGTACCGGCAAAGCCGTAGACAAGGCTCATGCCGAACAGCAGGATGCCGGATGCGAGCGCGCCCAGAACGAAGTATTTGAGGCCCGCTTCGGCAGAACGCTCATCGTCCCGCAGGAAAGCGGCGAGCACGTAGGCGGCAAGCGAGTTCAGTTCGAGGCCGATATACAGCGTCAGCAAATTGGTCGCCGAGACCATGATGCTCATGCCGAGCGCGGCAAACACCACAAGAATCGGATATTCGGCACGCATTTCACCGATGCCGGTGAAGAAGCGCGGCGCCACGACGAGCACAGCACCGGCTGCAGCGAAAATCATCAGCTTGGCAAGGTTGGCGTAGGCATCTGCGCGGAAAAGATCACCGAACGCCATTGTATCGAGCCCGGTCGCTCCGGTGCACACGGCAGGTGCGGCCAGCGCAAAAGCTCCGCCGAGAGAGACGGCCGCGGCGATGCTGATCATGCGCGAAGCTTTGTCCCCGCCCCATGCCGCAACCAGCAGCAGAACCAGGCCGGAAATTGTCAGTACGAGTTCAGGCGCGATCAGCGCGAAGGAAGCTGCGTAATCCATCACTGCGCCTCCCCTTCCGCTGCGGCAACCTGTTGCAGGTTCGCATCGCTAGCCGGCTCCGCTTCAGCCAGGCGCTCGTCGAGCCAAGCAATATCTTCGCGCATCGGTGCAAGGAAGCTTTCCGGATAAACGCCCATCCACAGAACAGCGGCGGCGATGGGGCCGAGGAGAAGGTATTCGCGCATCGAAAGGTCCGGCATGGCAGCCGCATCGTCATTGACCTGCTGGCCAAAGCAAACGCGGCGATAGAGATAAAGCATGTAGGCGGCACCCAGGATGATGCCGGTGGTGCAGACGAAGGCAACCCAGCTGTTGATCTGGTAAATGCCAGCAAGTGCCAGGAATTCGCCCACGAAGTTGCTTGTGCCCGGCAGGCCGATGCTGGCCATGGTGAACAGCAGGAACAGCACGGCGTAAGCAGGCATATTGATGCTGAGCCCGCCGTAGCGCGCAATCTCCCGCGTATGCAGGCGATCGTAGATCACGCCAACGCAGAGGAAGAGCGCGCCCGATACAAGCCCGTGCCCGAGCATAATCATCATCGCGCCTTCGAGGCCCTGCACGTTGAAAGCGAACAGGCCGACAGTCACGATGCCCATGTGGGCGACCGAGCTGTAAGCGATCAGCTTCTTCATATCGTGCTGGACGAGCGCGATCAGGCTGGTGACCACCACCGCGACCATGCTGAGGCCCCAGATCAGCCATACGAACTGTGCGCTGGCATCGGGAAACATCGGCAGGCTGAAACGGATGAAACCGTAACCCCCGAGCTTCAGCAGCACACCGGCCAGAATGACGGAACCGGCGGTGGGCGCCTGAACGTGCGCATCCGGCAGCCAGGTGTGGACCGGCCACATCGGCATCTTCACGGCAAAACTGGCGAAGAATGCGAGCCAGAGCCATGTCTGCGCCTCAGCCGCGAAGTCATACTCCATCAGATACGGGATGTATGTCGTGCCCGAGGCATTCACCATCCAGAACATCGCGATCAGCATCAGGACCGAGCCGAGCAGTGTGTAGAGGAAGAATTTATAGCTGGCGTAGATGCGGTTATCGCCGCCCCAGATACCGATGATCAGATACATCGGGATCAAACCTGCTTCGAAGAAGATATAAAACAGGAAAAGGTCCTGCGCAGCGAATACGCCGATCATCAGCACTTCCATGAACAGGAATGCGGCCATGTATTCGCCGACGCGCTTGTTTATCGCGTCCCAACTCGCGCCGATACAGATCGGCATGAGGAATACGCTCAGCATGATCAGCATCAGGGCGATGCCATCGACGCCTAGCGCGTAGGCAAAGCCCGCAAAAAGCGCGTGATATTCCTGGAACTGCCACTGCTCGCCGCCAATCTCATAATTGGCCCAAAGCACGATACCGAGCGCCAGATTGACCATGGTCGTGGCAAGAGCGACCACACGTGCAGGCTTGGCATCGAGGAACAGGCAGACGATCGCTCCGATGAGCGGGACGAGCAGCATGACCGAGAGAATGGGGAAACCGCCCATCAGAACAGCACCCAGGTGACAGCGGCGACAAGGCCGATAAGCATGATCAGAGCGTAACTCGTCAGATAACCGGATTGAACTTTCTTGGCGAAGGCAGAGCCCTGCATCACCACCCACGCAGCCCCGTCAGGGCCGAAGCGGTTGATGGTGCCTTCGTCACCGCGCTTCCAGAAGAAGCGGCCAAGCCAGAAGGCCGGGACGACAAAGACGTAGTGATACAGCTCGTCGAACATCCACTTGCGATAAACAAAGGTGTGGATCGGACCGAGCTGTTTGACTGTTTCTTCGGGTACTGACGGTTTGCGAATATAGGCATACCAAGCAGCGACGAGTCCGATTATCATCATGACGGTCGCATCATATTTGACCCACAACGGCACTTCCTTGCGCTCAGCCATAAGAGTGGGCTCATAATATAGCGAACCGGCCCAGAAAGAAGCCTCGTCCAGAAATGCGTGGTAGAAAATCTGTCCCGCAAGGACCGCGCCCACACTCAGGATCGCGAGTGGCACCAGCATGGTCCACGGGCTCTCATGCGGATGATATCCCCCCGTACCCGGAGCGTGATCTGGCGACGGCACGGCGTGCGACACATCGTGACCGGAGTCTTCCTGGTGCGGCGGATTGTGCTCGTCCGGCTCGTCATGGCCCGCGTGAACTGCATGCTGGATATGCTCGCTTTCGATCCAGCGCGGCTTGCCCCAGAAGGTCAGGAACATCAGGCGCCAGCTATAGAAGCTGGTGAGCAGCGCAGCGATCGTGCCGAGCCAGAAGGCCATGTCCGAATAGGCACCGGCAGACGCATAGGCGACTTCAAGGATCGCGTCTTTCGACCAGAAGCCTGCAAAACCGGCCTTGAGGTGGTAGACACCCACGCCCGTAATAGCGAGCGTACCGGCCATCATCGCCCAGAAAGTGAACGGGATGTGCTTCCTGAGGCCACCGTAATAGCGCATATCCTGCTCGTGATGCATCGCGTGGATCACAGAGCCCGCACCAAGGAACAACAGTGCCTTGAAGAAGGCATGCGTAAAGAGATGGAACATCGCTGCGCCATACGCACCAACGCCAGCGGCGAAAAACATATAGCCGAGCTGTGAGCAGGTCGAATAGGCGATAACGCGCTTGATGTCCCACTGGGTGGTCCCGATGGTCGCGGCGAAAAAGCAGGTGGCAGCGCCGATCACCGTCACTACTGCCAGCGCTGCAGGTGCAGCTTCAAACATCGGAGACAAGCGGCAGACCATAAACACGCCTGCGGTCACCATGGTCGCGGCGTGGATCAGCGCCGACACAGGCGTCGGGCCTTCCATCGCGTCCGGCAGCCAGGTGTGCAGGCCCAACTGAGCCGATTTGCCCATCGCACCGATGAACAAGAGGATGCATAGGATTGTCATCGTATCGAGGCGCATGCCCATGAAGCCAATGGTGCTCGCGCCTTCCATGGCCGGAGCCATTTCGAGGATTTCGGGAATGCTCGTCGTCTGGAAGACAAGGAACGTTCCGAAAATGCCGAGCATGAAGCCGAGGTCACCGACACGGTTGACGACGAATGCCTTGATCGCTGCGGCATTGGCGCTGGGTTTCTTGAACCAAAAACCGATCAGCAGGTAACTTGCGAGACCCACGCCTTCCCAACCGAAGAACATCTGGACGAGGTTATCGGCCGTCACCAGCATCAGCATGGCAAAGGTGAAAAGCGAAAGATAGGCGAAGAAGCGCGGCTGATCCGGGTCTTCCTCCATATAGCCCCAGCTATACAGATGGACGAGCGCGGACACGGTGGTGATGACCACCAGCATGACTGCGGTCAGCGTGTCGACACGCAGTGCCCAGTCAAAGCTGAAAGCGCCGCTTTCGACCCACTTCAGCACCGGAACGACCGTTGCCGTCTCGCTACCCGTCAAGAAACCGATGAAGATCGGCCAGCTCAGCGCGCAGGCAAGAAATAGGCCGCCTGTGGTGATCGATTTGGCAACCGTATTGCCCAGATTGCGATTGCCGAGACCGGCAATGATCGCAGCCAGCAGCGGCGCGAAAACGATGATGAGGATGGAGGTATTCAAGGAACTTATCCCTTCATCCGGTTGACATCGTCCACCGCGATGGTGCCGCGGTTACGGAAATAGACGACAAGGATGGCAAGGCCGATGGCAGCTTCTGCAGCGGCCACAGTGAGCACGAACATGGCAAATACCTGTCCGGTCAAATCACCCAGAAAGGCGCTGAAGGCTACCAGATTAATGTTCACCGCAAGCAGGATCAACTCGATCGCCATCAGGATGACGATGATGTTCTTGCGATTGAGGAAGATGCCCAAGACGCCCATCACGAACAGGATGGAGCTGACCACCACGTAGTGTTCGATACCAATCACAGCTCGACCCCCTGCCCATACTCGGGTTTCACATTGACGGTTGCCTCATCCGGGCGACGAGCGTTCTGCTTGGCGATGTTCTGATGGCCACGCGTCGCACGGCGCTCGCGGTGGGTCAGCACAATGGCGCCGATCATCGCGACCAGCAGGATGATGCCAGCGGCCTCGAAAAGGAAGACGTACTTGCCGTAAAGCAGCGCGCCGATATTCTCGATATTGCTCGCGCCAGCTATCGGAGCGGCGTCACCCGTCGGCGTGCCCAGTTCCAGTCTGCCTGCGCGATAGGCCCCGATGCCCAGCACCAGCTCGGCAAGCAGGATGACCGCCACAGCTAGGCCCAGCGGCGCGTTTTTCATGAAACCGGCGCGCATTTCGGCAAAATCGATATTGAGCATCATCACGACGAAGAGGAACAGCACCGCGACTGCGCCGACATAGACGACGATCAGCAGCATCGCGAGGAACTCTGCCCCCACGAGCACCATCAGGCCCGCCGCGTTAAAGAAAGCGAGGATGAGCCAGAGCACCGAATGCACCGGGTTGCGCGACAAAATCGTCATTGCGCCGGACGCGATGACGAATGCGGCAAACATGTAAAAAGCAAAAACTGTCAAAAGAAGTCCCCGTCGACTCTTGAGGCGCGCTTAACGATACGGAGCGTCGGCTTCAAGGTTTGCGGCAATCGCGCGTTCCCACTTGTCCCCGTTCGCCAGCAATTTTGCCTTGTCGTAAAGCAATTCCTCGCGCGTTTCGGTCGCGTATTCGAAGTTCGGCCCCTCGACCACGGCATCCACCGGACAAGCTTCCTGGCAGAAGCCGCAATAGATGCACTTGGTCATGTCGATATCGTACCGCGTGGTACGGCGGCTGCCGTCTTCGCGCGGTTCGGATTCGATCGTGATCGCCTGCGCGGGGCATACAGCCTCGCACAGCTTGCAAGCGATGCAGCGTTCCTCGCCATTGGGATAGCGACGCAGCGCATGCTCCCCGCGGAACCGCGGCGAAATCGGGTTCTTCTCGTAGGGGTAGTTATTCGTCACCTTCGGCTTGAAGAAATACTTCAGCGTCAGCGCGTGCGCCTTCAGGAATTCCCAAAGCGTGAACGACTTTACGAATTGAGCGACGGCGGTCATGCCGCACCTCCATATCGGGTAAGCATCAGCCAGCCACTCGTCAGCGCGACGAAGAGGAGGCTCATCGGCAGGAAGACTTTCCAGCCAAGGCGCATCAGCTGGTCATAGCGATACCGCGGCACGGTCGCCCAGATCCAGCTGAACATGAAGAAAAAGAAGATCGTCTTCAGCAGGAACCAGATGAAGCCCGGCACGGCGTAAAGCGGAGCCCAGTCGATCGGCGGCAACCAGCCACCAAAGAACAACAGCGTGTTGAGGCTGCACATCAGCAAGATGTTGGCATATTCGCCGAGCCAGAAGAGCGCGAAGCTCATCGAGCTGTATTCGGTCTGGTAGCCGGCGACGAGTTCGGACTCCGCCTCGGTCAGGTCGAACGGCGCGCGCTGCGTTTCGGCGAGCGAGCTGATGAAGAACACCACCCACATCGGGAACAGCAGCAGGTTGAAATAATAGCCGTTCACGATGCCGAAGCCGTGACCGCGCTGGCCTTCGACGATCTCGGTCAGGTTGAACGAATTGGCGTAGAGTACGACGCAGACGAGGATGAAGCCAATCGAAACTTCATAAGAAATCATCTGTGCAGCCGCGCGCATGGCGGAGAAGAACGGGTATTTCGAGTTACTCGCCCAGCCCGCCATGGTGATGCCGTAAACGCCCAGCGAACTGATCGCGAGCACATAGAGCAAGCCGACATTGATATCGGCCAAGACCACACCCGCATCGAACGGGATCACCGCCCAGGCGAGCAATGCCACGGTAAAGGTGATGATCGGCGCGAGCAGGAAAATGCCCTTGTTGGCGGCCGAAGGAATGATGGTTTCCTGCAGGAACACCTTCAAACCGTCCGCGAAACTCTGCAGGATGCCGAAGGGGCCAACCACATTCGGGCCACGGCGCATCATGACAGCGCCCAGCACTTTGCGGTCCATATAGATAACCAGCGCCACGGCGAGCATCACCGGCAACGCGATCAGCAGAATCCCCGAAATGGTCGCGACAAACCATGCCCATTCGTAATTCATGCCGAGGGATTGGAAGAACTCGGTCATTCCGCAGCCTCCTTCAGCTCATCCCCGTGCAACAGTTCTGCCGAACATTCCTGCATCACCGTGCTGGCGCGGGCGATGGGGTTTGTGAGGTAGAAATCCGTGATTGGATAGGCGTCAATCGTGCCCGTAGCCTTCGCGGCCTTGGGAGCCGCAGGTAGCGCGCCGTAATCGGCGATTTCGCCTTCATTGGAAAGCGCTGGCACCTCTGCCGTCATCGCGGCGCGGAGCTCTGCGAAGCTGTCGAAGCCGACCGACACGCCGAGCGCATCGGCAAGCGCGCGCAGGATTGTCCAGTCTTCCCGCGCATCGCCCGGGGCGAAGATCGCCTTGTCGGACATCTGCACGCGGCCTTCGGTATTCACATATGTGCCGGGCTTCTCGGTGTAGGCGGCGGCAGGTAGGATAACATCCGCCGCATGCGCGCCCTTGTCGCCATGGTGGCCGAGATAGACTTTGAGCGAGCCGTCGAACAGGCTCCAGTCCACCTCGTCAGCACCCAGCGCGAGCACGACTTTCGGCTTGGCCTTGACGATATCGGCGATGCCGCCCTTTTGCGCGAAGCCCAGCATCAGCGCGCCCATGCGGGCAGCGGCGGTGTGGAGGGCGTTGAACTCTGCCTTCAGCTTGCTGGTAACGGCCAGAGCCGCTTCATGCGCACCGGCTGCGAAGCCTGCAGCGCCAAGGATGACTGCGGATTTCTCAGCGCCCTTGAAAGTATCGGTGACGCTCGCAGGCAGCTTGTTCAGCACGCCCAGATCATTGCCGAGGAATTCCGCCGGATAGGTCGTGTCCCACTCGGGACCGACCACGAATACCTTCGCGCCGCGCTTTGCCGCCTTGCGAATGCGGACGTTGACCAGAGGCGCTTCCCAGCGAATGTGGCTGCCGATGATCAGGATCGCACCAGCGTCCTCGATCCCGACAAAGCTGCTGTTGAAATTGACAGCCGCGAGGTTGGACACATCGTAATCCATGCCCGTCTGGCGGCTTTCGATCAGCTTGCTGCCTGCTGCCTCGAGTAGCGCCTTCGCGGCAAACATCGTTTCGCAATCGACCATGTCGCCAGCAATCGCAGCGATGCTCTTGCCCGGCTTGGCTTTGGCGATGGCTTTGAAGGCCTCGCCCCAACTTGCAGCCTGCAGCTTGCCCCGCTTGCGGATGAAGGGCTTATCTAGGCGGCGGCGCGTCAGGCCATCGACCTGGTAGCGCGCCTTGTCCGAGATCCACTCTTCATTGACCTCGTCATTGTCGCGCGGAAGTACGCGCAGCACTTCGCGGCCACGGCTGTCGATACGAATGTTCGCGCCAACCGCATCGGACACGTCGATACCGAGCGTCTTCTTCAGCTCCCATGGGCGGCTCTCGTAAGCATACGGGCCGCTAGTAAGCGCGCCGACCGGGCACAGGTCGATCACATTGGCGGAAAGCTCATGCTTGGCCGCCTGCTCCAGATAGGTCGTGATCTGCATGTCCTCGCCGCGATAGAGCGCGCCGATTTCGTCGACACCGGCGATCTCTTCGGAGAAGCGGACGCAACGGGTGCAATGGATGCAGCGGGTCATGATCGTCTTGATCAGCGGGCCCATATTCTTGGACGTCACCGCGCGCTTGTTCTCTTCATAGCGGGAGCCACCACGGCCATACATCATGGCCTGGTCCTGCAGGTCGCACTCGCCGCCCTGATCGCAAATCGGGCAATCGAGCGGGTGATTGATCAGCAGGAACTCCATTACGCCTTCGCGCGCGGTCTTCACCATTTCGCTATCGGTGCGGATTTCCTGGCCTTCGGTGGCCGGCAAAGCGCAGCTTGCCTGCGGCTTGGGCGGACCGGGCTTTACTTCGACAAGGCACATGCGGCAATTGCCGGCGATGCTTAGGCGTTCATGGTAACAGAAACGCGGAATTTCCTTGCCCGCAAGCTCACACGCCTGCAGCACGGTGGCGCCGTTTGGCACCTCAATTTCCTGACCGTCTACGGTAACTTTAGGCATTATTCGGCTGCCTCCTGAAGGGCGGCTTCACGCTCTTCGATGCGGCGTTCTAATTCGGGGCGGAAATGCTTGAGCAGGCCCTGGATCGGCCAAGCGGCGGCATCGCCCAGTGCGCAAATCGTATGGCCTTCCACCTGCTTGGTGACTTGGTAGAGCATGTCGATCTCTGCCGGCGAGCTTTCACCATGGCGCAGGCGTTCCATCACGCGCCACATCCAGCCCGTGCCTTCGCGGCAGGGCGTGCATTGGCCGCAGCTTTCATGCTTGTAGAAATAGCTGATGCGGCTGATTGCGCGGACGATATCGGTCGACTTGTCCATCACGATGATCGCCGCCGTGCCGAGCCCCGAGCCGAGTTCCTTCAGCCCGTCGAAATCCATCGGCGCATCCATGATCTCTGCTGCCGGAACCAGCGGAACGGAGGAGCCTCCCGGGATCACAGCGAGGAGATTGTCCCAACCGCCACGGATGCCGCCAGCATGCTTATCTATGAGCTCGCGAAACGGGATGCTCATGCTTTCCTCGACCACGCATGGCTTTTCGACATGGCCGCTGATCTGGAAGAGCTTGGTGCCGTGATTGTTCTCGCGACCGAAACTGGCAAACCACGCGCCGCCACGGCGCAGGATCGTCGGCACGACCGCAATCGATTCCACATTGTTCACCGTCGTCGGGCAGCCATAGAGGCCTGCGCCTGCAGGGAATGGCGGCTTGAGGCGCGGTTGGCCTTTCTTACCTTCGAGGCTCTCGATCATCGCGGTTTCCTCACCGCAGATGTATGCGCCCGCACCGCGGTGCATGAAGACATCGAAATCGTAGCCGGAGCCGCTGGCATTCTTGCCGATCAGTCCGGCGTCATACGCCTCATCGATGGCCTTCTGCAGCGTTTCGGCTTCGCGGATATATTCGCCGCGGATGTAGATGTAGGCCGCCCTCGCCCGCATGGCGAAACCGGCGACCAGTGCGCCTTCGATCAGCTTGTGCGGATCGTGGCGGATGATCTCACGGTCCTTGCACGAACCGGGCTCGGATTCGTCGGCATTGATGACGAGGAAGCTTGGACGGCCATCCTTGCTTTCTTTTGGCATGAAGGACCACTTCATGCCGGTTGGGAAGCCAGCGCCACCACGACCGCGCAGGCCGGAGGACTTTATCTCTTCGATGATGGAATCCTGGCCCATCTCGATCAGCTTCTTGGTGTTATCCCAATCGCCACGTTCCTGCGCGGCTTTGAGACCCCAATCCTGGAAGCCGTAGACGTTGGTAAAGATGCGGTCCTTGTCAGCCAGCATTATGCCATGACTCCGAATACCCAGATTGCGACAGCCGCCAGGATGGCGACGAGCGCAACAGTTTTAACGATGCCTTTCAGCACCTTCCACGCGATCACGATCAGAATCAGCGCAATGACAATGGGCAGAAATTGCTCCATCACCAGTTGCTCCGATAATCGTGGTTCGCGTCGACCATTTCCTTCAGCGTCGTAGGGCCGCCCGAAGGCTCCGATGTGTGACGGCCCGGCTCCTGCGTGCCTTCCTTCGGCTGCTCACCTGCGGCGAGCGCGTCAAGGACCGCATGGAGGCGCTCTACGTTCAAGTCTTCATAATTGCCGTCATTGATCTGGACCATCGGCGCGGTGGCGCAATTGCCCATGCATTCGACTTCGGTCAGCGTCCAGAGGCCATCCTCCGACACTTCGCCGAATTTCATTCCGCGCGCTTTGCAGGCGGCGATGATCTCGTCCGATCCGCGCAGCATGCACGGCGTGGTGCCGCACACCTGGACGTGAAATTTACCCACCGGAACAAGGTTATACATCATGTAGAAGGTCGCAACTTCGAGCACGCGAATGACTGGCATGTCCAGATATTCGGCGATATATTCGATCACCGGAAGTGGCAGCCAGCCCTGCGTATCGGTCTCTTCACCCACTTGGCGCTGCGCAAGGTCCAGCAGCGGCATGACCGCAGACTTCTGGCGCCCTTCGGGATACTTCTTGATGTGCCAATCGGCCTTTTCACGGTTGGCGTCCGTGAAAGTCCAGCCACCCCAGCGCTCGCGCAGTTCGGGTGTATCAGGGGCGATGTGCCTACCCGCCATGGGCCAGCCTCCGTCGTTCAAAATAGCGGCCAACATAAAGGCCAATCACCGCAGCAGCTGCGGTCGAAAAGATTTCCTTGAGCGGTGCTTCACCGTGGAAGACCGCCAAATACGCCGCGACCGCCGATGCGAAGGCGGCGAATGCGGCGAGAAAGATGAAGAGTTCGCGGAGGATCATTGGCTATTCTCTTTGCTCTGCCAAATGAAGACCTTTTCGCCGTTGCGATAATCAATGATCGCCCAAACAAGCACAAAAGCAAACCCGACAATGATCAGCGAATTGAACAGAGCCGGCCCCATCCAATCAGAAAAACGCGCTCCGAGCATAAGTGCCATCACGGTTAGGAAAAGCTGATCGCGACTGCTCACCGATCACACTCCCCGAAAACCACGTCGATTGCGCCGAGGATGGCGGTTGCGTCGGGCAGCATGTGGCCCTTGGACATGAAATCCATCGCCTGCAGGTGCGAGAATGCGGTCGGGCGGATCTTGCAGCGGTAAGGCTTGTTGGTGCCATCTGCCACCAGGTACACGCCGAATTCGCCCTTGGGGCTTTCGGTCGCGACATAGACTTCGCCCGCAGGCACGTGGAAGCCTTCGGTGTAGAGTTTGAAGTGATGGATCAGCGCTTCCATCGACTGCTTCATCTCGCCGCGCTTGGGCGGTGAAACCTTCTTGTTGTCGCTCGCGATCGGGCCTTCGGGCATTTCTGCGAGGCACTGCTTGATGATGCGCGCGGACTGATAGACTTCTTCGCAGCGGACCATGAAGCGATCATAACAATCCGAATTCGTGCCGACCGGGATTTCGAAATCCATCCGGTCGTAGACATCGTAGGGCTGCGACTTGCGCAGGTCCCACGGAATGCCAGCGGCGCGGATCATCGGGCCGGAGAAGCCCCACTTCACCGCATCCTCTTTCGAGACGACGGCGATATCGACATTGCGCTGCTTGAAGATGCGATTGTCCTGCACCAGGCTCATCGCGTCCCCGAATAGCTCGGGCAAGCGGTTGTCGACCCAGTCGCCGATATCGGTGAGCAGCTTCAGCGGCACGTCCTGATGGACGCCGCCCGGGCGAAACCATGCAGCATGCATACGCGCGCCCGAAGCCCGCTCGAAAAAGTTCATGCAGTCTTCGCGCAGCTCGAACACCCAGAGGTTGGGCGTCATCGCGCCGACATCCATCACATGCGCACCGATATTGAGCATGTGGTTGCAGATGCGAGTCAGCTCGGTAAACAGCACGCGAAGGTACTGCGCCCGCTCCGGGACCTTAACATTCAGCAGCTTCTCGATGGCGAGGACGTAAGAATATTCCTGCGCCAGCGGGGAGCAGTAATCGAGCCGGTCGAAATACGGCAGCGCCTGCAGATAGGTTTTGTATTCGATCAGCTTTTCGGTGCCGCGGTGCAGCAGTCCGACATGTGGGTCGATCCGCTCGATGATTTCGCCATCAAGCTCCATGACCATGCGCAGCACGCCGTGCGCCGCAGGGTGCTGCGGACCGAAATTGATCGTGTAATTGGTGATCTCATATTCGCCCGTGGTGGGCGATGTTTCCTTGACGAGGCCGCTCACTTGTCGTCCTCCTTATCCGATTTCGTTTCAGGCACGGTGGCACCCTTGGTCTCTTCGACATCGCCCTTGCTGGCGGCACGATCGGGCGCGTCTTCGGTCGCTTCGGGAGCGCCCGCGGCCTTTTTGCCAGTGTCCTTTTCCGCCGGAGAGCCTGCGCTCACCTTTTTCGCAGCCTTGTCATCGGCCTTTGCGCCAGCGCCGGTATCTTTCGGGCTCTCGGTAACCTTGGGATCGTCAATCGGCGGCACGTCGGCCTTTTCGTCACCCGGCAGCACGTAATCTGCGCCTTCCCACGGCGAGGTGAAGTCGAAAGTCCGGAAATCCTGCGCCAGCTCGACCGGCTCATACACAACGCGCCCTTCCTCTTCGGAATAGCGCAGTTCGGTGTAGCCCGTCAGCGGGAAGTCCTTGCGGAAGGGATGCCCTTCGAAGCCATAGTCCGTCAGGATGCGGCGGAGGTCAGTATTTCCGTCAAACGTCACACCATACATGTCGAACACTTCACGCTCGAGCCAACCGGCGACCGGCCAAAGCGTGGTGACTGTTGGCACCGGCGTGTCCTCGTCCGTGCTGACCTTCACCATCACGCGATGGTTCTTGGTGAGACTGAGCAGCATGTAGACCACTTCAAACCGCTCCGCACGGCCCGGGTAGTCGACACCCGCAATCTCGACTAGCTGCTGGTAGGAATGCTCATCACGCAGAAGGCGAAGCGCATCTTCGATGCTGTCGCGCTCTACAATGATGCTGATCTCGCCATGCGCTTCGAGCGTGCTGACGACCATGCTGCCAAGCGCCGTGGAAAGCGTTTCCAGCACGCCGTCATTCGACGCAAATTTCGGGGCGGAGTGGAGAACTGTGGTCACTGATGTATCTCCATCGAGTCCAGAAATGCCATGCCCCGCTCTCGGATAGATGCCTTCAATGCTTCCGGCGCGTCAGGATTTGACATCGTAATCGCATAAGCCACGCGATCGGGAGCGATCTGGACAGCACGCATGCTGCCATTCGTGCCGCCTTCGTTCATGCTTGCTACCAGCGTGCGGCGCCCATCGACCATGCTTTCATCGACATTGCCGGTGCTGATATCGTCGGAAACATCTGCGACCAACGCGTCGAAATCAGACGTGAAGGGTTGGTAGGCCGCACCTTGCGGACCGGTCGATACAATCATTACGAACATCGCGTTTTCGTCTAGGCACAGCCAACCTTCGAGGAAGTCCGTGTCGTTGGTCGCATCCTCCGGCTGTTGGCACGGCATCACTACCGAAACAGAGCCGTCAGCTGTCATTGTAGGCGTCTCCGCCTGCGCCATTGCGGGAGCCGCGATGGTCAAAAGCGACGCAGCCATTGCTGTCCGAAGAATCTTTCTCATCGCTCGATCGTCCCGACGCGGCGGATTTTACGCTGCAGCTGCATCACGCCGTAGAGCAGTGCTTCGGCTGTCGGCGGGCAACCCGGAATGTAAATATCGACCGGCACGATGCGATCGCACCCGCGGACGACAGAATAGCTGTAGTGATAGTAGCCGCCTCCATTGGCGCAGCTGCCCATCGAAATCACATATTTCGGATCGGACATCTGGTCGTAAACGCGGCGGAGCGCCGGGGCCATTTTGTTGCACAGCGTTCCGGCGACGATCATCACATCGGACTGGCGCGGCGAAGCGCGCGGGGCGATTCCGAAGCGCTCCATAT
Organism: Aurantiacibacter sediminis; assembly: GCF_016019885.1. GTDB lineage: Bacteria > Pseudomonadota > Alphaproteobacteria > Sphingomonadales > Sphingomonadaceae > Alteraurantiacibacter > Alteraurantiacibacter sediminis. The sequence continues at coordinate 724,087 of NZ_JAEANY010000002.1, forward strand.
CGTAGCGCGGCATGTTAACGTGGATCATCTCCACCGCGCAGCAGGCGAGGCCGAAGGTCATCCACCACAGCGAGCCGGTACGCGCCCATTGGAACAGCTCCTCGGTCGAGGTGACGAGGAAGCCCTTGTCATTCACTTCGGTCTGAAGTGAATTGTAGAAATCCGTATCGGGCTGCTTGATTTCGCCGCCCTTGGCAGTCGGAGCGATGCTGTCCCGCATACGCTGGCCATCCAGCGCCGGGTTGACGGAGGTTTGCCCGGCAAATGCGGGATCGGTGTTCGGATCGGTGCTCATTCCCAGTCCAGAGCTCCCTTCTTCCATTCATATGCGAGGCCGATGGCGAGGATGCCAAGGAAAGTCATCATGGCGAGCCAGCCTGCCCAGCCCGTTTCACCCAGGCTCACTGCCCATGGAAACAGGAAAGCTGCTTCCAGGTCGAAGATGATGAAGCTGATGGCGACGAGGTAGAAGCGCACGTCGAACTGGCTGCGCGCATCCTCGAAAGCGGGGAAGCCGCATTCGTACTCCGTCAGCTTGGCAGCATCGGGATTGTGCGCCCCTGTCAGGCGCGATACGCCCATTGGCAGGAAAACGAAGAGGACGGACAAGCCGAAGGCTATTGCCAGAAACAGCAATATCGGCAGGTATTGAGATAGGTCGACCAAGATGGACTCGCGTTCGCTGTAGGTTCCGGGGCGCGTCTAGTCCGATAGGGCCTATGATGCAAGGCAGCAGAAAGGCCAATTTCCGCCTATTCGGGGGGAGTTTCCACGAGTTGCAGGCGACGGATCTGTGCGGGCCGCGAGGATGCGCCTTCATTGACCACGCCACCTTCTCCGTAAATGTCCCATTGGCCGGTGCCGATATAGTAAAACGAGTCTCCTGAAATCGATCCGCCCAGCGGTTCCGTCCAGTCAGGATTGGCGATCTCCAATGTGCGATTAGCGGCGATCACGCCTATGCCCTGTCCCAGTTCAAATGCCGTGACGCGTTGCGGATCGAGGCCGTTCTGCACCGCAATCAGTTCATTGCCACGCAGCCGGAGGCCATCCACCCCATCGAGCAACATCGGCTGCGCCGCACGCATGCGATAGGCAATACGGCTGCGGATCATCACTTGGGCGAGGCCGTAACGGTAGTCGCTGATGTAGAGCGCGGTGTTGTCAGGCCGCACAGCAATGCCCTGCGGTGATCGGAAAGTGCCCGGTGCGATGAATGTCTGCATTGCGATATCGCCCAGCGCAGCGGAATAGACCCCTCCCCCGACTGGGTCGCTGCCGTAGACCGTGCCGTCCGGCCCCACGGCGATGTCGGAGATGGAGACACCATCAGGAGCGGGCACCCGGCGGCGTTCTTCCAAGGTGATCCGATCGATCGCGATAATCCCGCGAAAAGCAGTTTCCGGATTGGGCGTTTGATCGACGACACCGGAGCCGATCCAGATAAGGCCGCGCGGTTCGTCCAGAGCGATGCCGGCAAGGCTTCCCGCGTCATCGATCACGACTTCGCGCCATGCCGCTCCATCGTCCTGCGAAAATAGTCCGCGACACACGATGCTGGTCACGAGTGTGCGCCCATTGCTCTCATCGCGCAAAACGGCTTCCGGCAATCGAATAGCTTCGGGAACTACACTTATCAGTTCACTGCTCTCACGAGGCAAATCGAGCGTCGCTTCGTGTGCGATCCGAAGGTCATCGCCGACACCCCCTGTATACTGCTCGCCTTTGCTGGCTAGATACGCACCCAATTGGACAACGGTCTGGTGTTCCAGCCAATAGTTGCGATCCATCAGCCAGTGCCAGTTCTGCAAGACATCATCGGGCCTGTCATCGCGATAGGCATTGCCAAGCAAGCGTAGCCTCACCGATGCGGAGTCCGGAAAATCCTCCGCAAGCTGGGCCAGCCCTTCTGCATCAGTGATTTGGGCGGTCGTGGCGTCAACGGATCGCCAAGGCTCCGGCGCTCCCATGCCTTCGACTGCTGCTGCTGCTTCCTGCTCAGGCGGAAGAACGCTCCCCGGCAGTTCGATGCGCGAGGCGCAGGCAGTCGTCGAAAAAGCGGCGGCGAGAAGTAGTGTCAAACGAAGCATTAGCGAAGCGATACCGCCTGCCCTGCCCCGCTGTCACCCCTCGCCGCCAGCTTATCCTACGGGTGCGCCCTATTTGCGGGCCATGAAGTGCAGCACTTTTCTCGCGCGCTCGCCATAGGGCGGCTTTAGGCCCCCAAGCCCTGCGACATCTAGTTTAGGCTGAGTGTAGACGCTGCGCGCATGGCTGAATTCCTTGAAACCTTCGATGCCGTGATAGCAGCCCATTCCGCTCGGCCCGATGCCACCAAAGGGCATGTCTTCGGCAGACACATGGAAGATCACGTCGTTGACCGTCACACCGCCAGAAATTGTATTACCGAGCACCTTGTCTCGCTCTGACGAATTGTCGCCGAAATAATATAGGCCAAGTGGACGGTCTCGATCATTCACGAAGTCGATCGCTTCGTCGATCTTTCCGTAGGTAATCACAGGCAGAACCGGACCGAAGATTTCCTGCTGCATCGCCTGCATGCCATCGGTGGGGTTGCGGATGATTGTCAGCGGCATTTTGCGCTGATTGCCCTTGGCAAAATCCTCGTCGGCCGGATTCACCTCGATCACTTGCGCCCCTTTATCGCGCGCATCGGCGACCATATTCCGAAGCCGCTCGAATTGCTCGTCATTGATAATATTCGCGTAATCCGGATTGTCGCGCAAGGTCGGATACTGGTCCATCACGCCGAGTTCCAGCGCGGCAATTACGCCGTCCTCCATCTCTTCCGGCACCAGCAGGTAATCGGGGGCGAGACAGATCTGGCCTGCATTCATCGTCTTGCCGGTGACGATGCGCGATCCGGCGCGCTCAAGATCGGCACTTCGGCCGATGATAGTGGGGCTCTTGCCGCCAAGTTCCAGCGTGACCGGAACGAGATTTTTCGCAGCAGCCTGCATGACCTTGCGACCGGTCTCGGTCGAACCGGTAAACACCAGATGGTCGAATGGAAGCGCTGAAAAGGCTTTGGCGACCTCGACGCCGCCAGTCGCGACATTCACCTCTTCCGGCGCAAAGTTATGAGCAACCAGCTCAGTGATAAGATTGCTGGTAACAGGCGTAAATTCGCTCGGCTTGATCATTGCGCGATTACCGGCGGCAAGCACCTGCGCCAGCGGACCGAAAGCGAGATTTACCGGGAAATTCCACGGGCTGATAATCCCGACCACGCCTTTGGGCTCGAATCGCACTTCGCCCTTGGCGCCCATCAGCCCAAGCGGGAATTGCAGGCTGCGGCGTGATGGCGCAGACCAGTCTTTCACGTTGGATTTGCAATATTTGGCGAAGTTGATGGCGCTCATCACATCGGTAAGCATGCTCTGCACTTCGCTGCGATTGCCGTAATCTTCATTCATGGCCTCACACAGCGCTTTGTCGTTTTCCGCGAGGAGTGCAATCAGCCGATCGAGCCGATCCTGACGGACAGAAAGCTGTTCCGGCCGCGCGGCATTGAAGGCCTTGCGCTGGCGATCCAGCATCTGGTTCAGCCATTGTGTGTCTTCCTGGTTTTTCGATTGCGTGTCTTGCGACATGAATTGCACCTGTTCGTATTGCTTAAGCGCCTAAATGAGGCATCCTTTTGTCTAACGCGCCTCGTTTGCATTCGTTGCACCGCAACACTAAATAGCTCCCGAAATCGAACAACCATTCGCGACCGAAAGGCTTACAAAAGATGCCCGCTTTCAACGAATCTGACCCCATCGTCATTCTCTCCTATGCCCGCACCCCGATGGGAGCGATGCAGGGCGCTCTGGCTGACGTAGCTGCGACCGATCTTGGCGCCACCGCGGTGAAGGCCGCAGTCGAGCGCGCAGGCGTTGCAGGCGATGATGTGGACCGGATTTACATGGGCTGCGTGCTTCCCGCCGGCCTTGGCCAGGCCCCTGCCCGGCAGGTGGCGATCCTTTCGGATCTGCCAAAAAGCGTGCAAGCGACGACGGTCAACAAGGTTTGCGGCAGCGGCATGCAGACGGTGATCATGGGTGCAGAGGCGCTCGCCAGCGGAACGGTCGACACGGTGATTGCCGGCGGCATGGAAAGCATGACCAACGCCCCGTATCTTCTCAAAAAGCATCGCTCGGGCGCGCGCATCGGCCATGACAAGGCCTATGACCACATGTTCCTCGACGGGCTGGAAGATGCCTATGAAGAAGGCCGCGCTATGGGCACTTTCGCGCAAGACATGGCTGACAAGTATCAGCTCACGCGCGAGGCGATGGACGAATATTCGATCGCTTCCCTCGACCGCGCCAACAAGGCCATCGATAGCGGCGCATTCGCCGATGAAGTCGTGCCGGTGACTTTCACAACGCGCCGCGGCGATGTGACGGTCGAGACGGACGAAGCGCCGAGCAAGGGCCGCCCGGACAAGATACCGCAGCTGCGTCCGGCTTTCGCCAAGGACGGCACGATCACTGCAGCAACGTCCTCCTCCATTTCTGATGGCGCGGCTGCGCTGGTCCTGACGCGCAAGAGCGTCGCCGATGAGAAGGGCCACACTCCGATCGCCACTATTGTAGGCATGACGGCCCATGCGCAGTTGCCCGAAGAATTCACCATCGCCCCTGTCGGCGCGATCCAGAAGCTGCTCGAACAGACCGGCTGGAGCGTCGATGATGTCGATCTGTGGGAAGTGAATGAGGCTTTTGCCTGCGTAGCCATGTTTGCCATGCAGGACATCGGCATCGATCATGACAAGATTAACGTCAATGGCGGCGGCACGGCACTCGGCCACCCCATCGGCGCGAGCGGTACGCGTATCATCGTGACCCTCGTCAATGCGCTGAAGCAACAGGGCAAGAAGCGCGGCATTGCCAGTCTCTGCATTGGCGGCGGTGAAGCTACTGCCGTCGCCGTCGAATTGGCCTAATCGATATCAATACCGGAGAGACTAAATGAAGAAACTTATCTTTGCAGCCGCCGCCCTTCCCCTCGCCCTCGCCGCATGCGCAGACGAAGGCGTGGATGAGCCGGTCGAAGCCGAAATCGCCGAACTGGAACCGGCCGGTGAAGCTATCGGCGCGACTTATGCGGGTACCTATACCAGCGAAGGCACTGATGGTGCGACACTGACGACGACGCTGACCGAAGATGGCATTTTCACCGATTATATCGATGGGGAAGTCGTCCGCACCGGCACCTGGTCGACAGTGGAGGACAATGTCTGCTTTACCGAGGAAGGCGCACTAGACGCCGATCCGCTCTGTTATGAGGTCACCGATCCGGACGCTGAGGGCAACGTCGAATGGACGAGCCCCGATGGCGAAACGGCCACAATGACGCGTTCGGAATAGACGCCACAAAAAGATTTCGGAAACAAGGGCGGCCTTCGGGTCGCCCTTTTTCGTTTAGGGCTCGCCCGCTCCCCACAGGTGGTCCATCGCGACCCATCCCTGATGACCCTCTACGTCGAGAAGGCACCAGTTCTCGCTGCACTCACCAAGTTCACCAATCACACCGGGCTCCAGGTTCCAACGCATCGCCGATTGGTCTGAAGCAGCCTCCCGCATGGGCACGGCCTCATCGCCCGTGACGATCGCCGTACGCTTTGTGCTGAGCAATCCGCTGAACATCCACCCACGCGTGCCGTCAGGCTCCTCGATATATCGCCAGCCTTGGTAGAGCCTGATGACTTTCACCGGCAAGCCGGGGCGTTCATATATCCATTCGATAGGATATACCTCGCTCGCACCGGCACGCATATTGGCCTCTTCCGCGCTGATGCTTGCCCAATAAGGCAGCTCAACGTCCTGTGCCGCTGCAGGTGCGGAAATTGCCATTAGGATGATGCACAGAAGGGATCGCATAGCACGTATGTAACGCGCACCATTGAGTCGCGGCAACCATTACCTCTCGCTCTTGCGGCTCTTTGATATTTGGTCATAACTGCGTGCTATTGAGGGTCTCCTGCCGAAGCGCAGATCACGAGGGGAAATCATGGTTCGCAAGATTGGATTGGCGGCGGCGCTGCTTGCCGTTCCGCATACTGCCATGGCGCAGGACGGGATGACCAATATCGCACAGAATGATTCAGGCGATACGGCATGGATCCTCGTGTCGAGCGCGCTCGTGCTGCTTATGACATTGCCCGGCCTTGCGCTGTTTTACGGCGGACTGGTGCGGGCGAAGAATTTCCTTTCGGTGGCATTGCAGGTTGCCGCCGTGGCCGGCCTCGCTTCGGTCATGTGGATCGTTATTGGCTATTCGCTCGCCTTCGGGCCCAGCGTAAATGCGGTGATCGGAGGCACCAGCAAATGGATGCTGAATGACCTGACGATCTTGCGCGAAGGCTTGCTGCTACCTGAAAGTACATTTGCGCTGTTCCAGATGACGTTCGCCGCAATCACTCCCGCTCTCATGGTGGGCGCCTGGGTAGACCGTGCGCGCTTTGGTTGGGTGCTGGCGTTCACAGCTCTCTGGAGCCTGTTGGTTTATGCCCCGGTGGCGCACTGGATCTGGGGCGGTGGCTGGCTGGGGCAGCTGGGAGTGATCGATTTTGCCGGCGGCCTCGTCGTGCATGCGACGGCAGGTGTTTCTGCGCTGGTCGTCGTGCTGCTGCTCGGCAAACGGCAGGGTTTCGGCTCCGCGCAATTGCTCCCTCATGCGCCGGGACTCACGATGCTCGGTGCCATGCTGCTATGGGTCGGCTGGTTCGGCTTCAACGGGGGAAGCGCGCTTACCGCGACCGACGACGCATCGACAGCGATCATCAACACGCACCTTGCCGCCGCTGTCGCAGCGCTGGTCTGGCTGGGGATTGAAAAGATAAAATTCGGAAAGCCTACGACAATTGGCTTTGCGACCGGCGCGATTGCCGGCCTTGCCACCATCACCCCTGCTGCGGGATACATTGCCCCCGGCGCGGCAATTCTGATGGGCGCAGCAGGGTCTTTCATCTGTTATCAGGCGATCCTGCTGGTCAAAAACCGGCTCGGGATCGACGACTCCCTCGATGTGTTTGCCGTCCATGGCGCGGGCGGAATGCTCGGAACGCTGCTGCTTGGCCTATTCATTTGGTCAGGGCTCGGCGGGACGGGATACAGCTTTGCGGGCGACATTCCTCTGGCGATGGGCGTGCAGGCGATCGGCATCCTGGCAGTGTGCGTCTTCAGCGCCTTCATGACGGCAGTGCTGGCCGTGGGTGTAAGCCTGTTCATCCCGATGCGGGTGAGCGAGGACGAGGAACTGCAAGGCCTTGATGCCAGCAGCCACGGCGAGCGCGCCTGGCATTTCGACTAGCGAGAAGCCGTGGCCAAAGCCGATCTGAGAATGCGCCCTGGCTGCATTGCCGACCTTGCGACCTATAGCCGCGGATGGAAACTGTTCTGGGACCCGCGCGGTCGATCATCGCGGACAGAACTGGCGATGCTCTGCGTGATCCCGCTAGTGCTGATCTGGGTTTTGGCGGATGCGCTTTCTCTTTTCGGCAGAGGCGCCGTTATTCCGGACTGGGCTGGCCTCGCATTGATGCTTGCGTCTCTAGTGCCGATGCCGGCCGCGATTATCAGGCGCCTGCACGACAGCGACAAAAACGGATGGCTCGCTCTCCCGATATTTATCTTGATAGGATTAGCGGTGTACGACAGCTGGCTCTTCGCCACCGCCAGCTATCCCGACAATGATCTGTGGTATAATCGGGTCGGACTGGAGATGATGTATTCAGCCAGTTGGCTTGCCGCGCTTATACTTTTGATGTGGCCCGCGCGGAACGAGGACAATCGCTACGGCCCCAATCCGCGCCCTGCAGAGAAAGTGATCTAGCCGCTCGCCGGATCGACTTCTGCCATCTTCGCGAGGATCTGGTTGATGCATTTGCGCGATGTGCCGATCTTGAAATGCGTCGCATCGATGCGAAGCTCCGCATCGCGCTCGCCTTCCTTGCCACAGGCGCATTCGGGCGAAACGATCCCATCTACGCCGGACCACACCGCAAGCGTCGGCACCGGAGGTTTCTGCTCGAGATCGACATCGAACGGCGTGTTATCGACCTTGTGATCGTTCAAAGCCTCGTAAAGTTTCCACGCCGAATTGGCGCGTCTGCTGCCGGAAAAAGGCGTGGCGACCGTCACAACCATTTCTATATCGTCCGGCATGCGATTAGCGAGAACGCGGGCGTAGAGGCCACCGAGACTCCAGCCGATCAGCAGCACTTTCTGCCCGCTTTCCCGATGCATTTCCGCGATGCGCTTTTCGAGCCGGGCGAGCTTCACTGGATCCGCGCCAAGGTTGATACCCTGCCCCCAACCCTCAGGCCGGAAGCCGCGCGCGGCCAATGTTTTGCGAAACAAGGCTGTCGAAATATCGCCGGTGGTCAGGCCCGGAATAACGAGCACGTAGCGCCCATTGCCAATTTGGGGACCGGGCGCAGGCTGGCGCAAGGGATTGAGCAGGACGCGAGGAAGCGAAAGCCCTTCCCGCAAAGTCCGCCGCAGCGGTGGAGGTGCGCTGCGGTGGTCCAACATCAGTCGCCTGTCAGGATGCGATCGACCAACTGCTTCACCGTGGGTATGAAGTTGTTCGAGTAGAACGGATCGGTCTTGAAGCGATATGCTGAATGGCCTGCGAAAGCGAGGTTATCGTCCGGATCGCCGCCATGGGCGATATCCTGCAGGGTCTTCTGGATGCAGAAGCTGCGCGGATCGGCGAGGCGGCCGGTCGTATGCGTGTCATGGTCCTTCCAGCTGGAAAACTGGCAATGCGACAGACAGCCCATGCATTCGGCCTGATCAGTGCGAATTTTGTTCGCGCTATCGGGCGTGACGAAGACGACCGTATCGTCCGGCGTTTTCAGCGGTTCGGTAAAGCCTTCTGCCATCCACGACTGTGCTTTCCGCTGATCGCCGGGGTGAACGAAGAAATACTTAGCCTTTCCATGATCCATTAGCGGCACAGTGCCTTCTTCCTGATCGCGCTTAAAAATGGGGATCTGCCGCTCGCTGCGATGCATCAAATCGTACAGGAACGGCGTCTTCACGGCGCTGGAATAAAAACCGGTCGGTGAGAAACTGTGCAGCAGCACATCGCCGGGCTCGACAGTGCGCAGCATGTCTTTCCAGACCTGCGGGATCGGGCTTTCCTCGGTCAATAGCGGACGCGTGCCGAACTGGAAGGCAATCTGGCCGAGCTCAGGATTGTCGATCCAGTCCTCCCAATCGCGCAGATACCAAACGCCGCCTGCCATGACGATCGCCGTGTCTTCGGAAACGCCTTCCTTGCGCATTGTCTCGCGCAGAGCAGCAACGCGCGGATAGGGATCCTCGGGCTTCTTCGGGTCTTCGGCATTCGAAAGGCCATTGTGTCCACCAGCCAGCCACGGGTCTTCGTAGACCACAGCCGCCATCAGGTCGGGCACCTTGGAATAGCTGCGCTTCCACAGGGCGCGGAATGCACGCGCAGAGGAAATAATCGGCAGGTAATGTACGTTGTAGCGTTGGGCGATTTCGGCGAGCTTGTAGGGCATGCCTGCACCGCAGGTGACGCCGGTTATCATGCCCTTGCAGTTTTCCAGGACGCCTTCGAGCACCTGTTGCGCGCCGCCCATTTCCCACAGCACGTTGATATTGATCGCGCCTTTGCCATTGGCCATTTCATGCGCGCGCTTTACCTGTTCGGTAGCGCCGTCGATTGCGTAGCGGACCAGCTGCTCAAAGCGTTCGACGCGGGTCGCTTGCGGGTAAACTTGTGGAATGGGATTGCCATCTTCATCATAGCTGTCGGCATTAACGGCGCTGACCGTGCCGATGCCGCCAGCTGCGGCCCATGCCCCGCTGGACATATGGTTGGTCGCCGAAACACCTTTGCCACCTTCGATCAGCGGCCAGACTTCCCTGCCGCCATACATGATGGGTTTGAGACCCTTAAATGTCATTATTTTCCCCTGAGGAAACACTCTGTGAAGCGGTTTCGCCCACTGGCTCCTCTATCGTCATTTGGTCGAAATCTTCGCCCGGCTGAACGCATGGCTCGATATCGCGCGGATCGGGTCGTTCTCCTACGACTTCAAATTGCGCGTAATAGCCTGCAATTTCAGGCTTTCGGATGAATTCGACTAGTCGATAGCCGACTCGCTCGAATTCGCAAAACAGCAACTGCGGATTAATTCCGTGCTGATCGGTTGGCCTGTCCACATCCACTACGATCACCTGACCGCCTTCGCGCAATGCCGGACGCATGCGCCAGATAAAGGCGTAAGGCTCTGTAATCTCATGATACATATGCACCATGAATATGCGGTCGAAACTGTCAGGCGGCAAGTTGGGATCGTCGATACCGCCAGTAATGACCGAGACATTGTCGAGCCGTTCGCGCTCAACACGTCCGCCGAGGCGGCGCAGCGCGCCATCGTCGATATCCTGCGCCAGTACCCGGCCCTCCGGGCCAACGCGGGCGGAGAGGCGGACGGTATAATAGCCTTCACCCGCGCCGATGTCGGCGACGGTCATCCCTTCGGTAATCGCCGCCTGGTCCATCACTGTTTCCGCCTCGCCACGATCATCGCGCGCGGTTTCGGTGGAAAATGCGTTGCTGCCAACTTCCGACACCGGGCGATAGGCGCGCGGGAAATCCTGCGAACTGGCCGGACGATTATCGGCCGCTGTGTCGCAGGCGGCAAGCGCTGCGCACAGGCCGAACCCGGCAAGAATCCTTATGGCGATCCCTCTCGACATGCCCCCGGCTCTAGCGAGTGACACTCCCGAAGGCAAAGCGGCTTTTCAGCTTATTCCGCAGTCAGATCGAGACGCCGCAGAACTTCAACCCGGTCTTCAAGAGCGCGCGCCTCGACGATCTCGGTCCCCATGAGAGCGTAGACGCCTTCGCCGATGAAGATGGGCCGTGCATTCCCGTACCAGTCCACACAGGACACTTCGCACTCATACTCGCTCTCGCGCTTATCTTCCGGTGGCGCAGGCGAAACATCCGACAGGTCGGTCAATTGCCCGCTTGGAGAAAAGCGAAGGAAAGAAATGTCGGAATTGTCCGATCGCCAATAGTAGCGCCCAGACTCGTGTTCGGAGCGAACCGTGGGCAGGCCCATCAGCCCATCGCCATCTGCATAAATCGTCGCATTGAATGCATGGCTGCGGCTTTCGCTTTCAAATCTGCCCGGCAGTAAAGCGGCGTCGGCCACTTGCGCAGTTTCTGCCAGATCGAGATAGGAAATGATGAGCCCGGTATCGTCACGATAGCCCGTGACAATCGCATCCCCGCCCAGTGACTCGATCCGGGTGATTTCGTGCGATAGCGGGACGCGCTGCGCATCATCCGGCTCACCGAGGGGGACAGCCATGAGGCCGGAGCTCTCGAAGACATCGCCCTCCTCTGCCTCAGGCGGGCGGCCATAGCGGGTACGGCTTCCGTACAGCAGCCACTCGCCGACGAAGCGGTTTTCGAAGAAACCATCGTCTACCTCTGGCAGCGTGGTGAAGCGCCCATCGTCTGGCTCGCTGTAGCGCGTACCAAACCGGACGAGCGGAACATCGACGAGCTCGATATCACCGCGCTCCCTCTCGCTTCGCCACCAGGAATCGGTGCAGGTGATATCCTGCCAGCTGGTGAGCATGCGAAAGCGCGAACGTTGCTGCTCCATCGAAAACTGGTCGAACACCACACCGCGCACGGCTAGCAGATCAACTTCGTCAGGACGGCGCATCGGAATGCGGAACACCGCGCCCGGAGGCGCCTCAGTATTGGCTTCAAATCCGGCCTCGCGGGCACGGCAGACGCGGTATGAACTGGTGTCGTTGTAGCTTGCGGCAGTGGTGGCGAGGAAAATGTTCTCAGGCGAGACAAACATCTCGGCCGCTTCACCGGCTATAAACGCTGTCGACTCGCAGGTCAGATTATCTTCGTCCAATCCGCCCAGATCGCAGCGTGATATGGTGTGAACGATGGGATCGAACGTGCCGAAAACCGGGCGATAAATATCCCGCACATCCAGAATGGCGCGGCCGCGATCCTCGTCATCGAATTCTTCCGAAGGTACCCAACGCCGAATGCTCGGCCTGTTTCGACGATTGACGAGATCCTGCGGGTCATATGGCGTATAGATCACCAGCTGATCGCCGATCACGCGGGTCGCATAATTGTCGACGTCGTAATAATCCTCGCTACTGATCAGGAAGACCCCGCGCCGCTCGATTGTGCCGTTGTCGCGGTTGAGGCGGAAAACCGAAAGCTCGCTCGCGTCATCTTCGTATGAATATGCTGCGATGATGATATGATCACCCTGCACCAGCATTTCATCATACCAGTCCGCTCCAATGGGATCGCCATCTTCATCCGTTCGGTAAACATCGATCCGGTCCGTCAGCTCCATGGTGCGGAAATTGGCGACGAAGATGCGGCCATCCTGAAGGACGAGCAGGTAATCGCCCATGCGCTTTACGATGTCGCCTTCATCGACGCCGGCAGACTGATTGTTGGTGATCGATTCTGCATCGGCGGTCGTCACGGACATCGGCGAAGACAGGGAACTTTGCCGCATGCGTGTTCCCGTCACCACGACGGTACCGGCATCATCTCCCTCCGCTGAAACGCAGTCCTCGTAAAGCGGACTGCAGTCCGGGTCCTGTCGCTCAACCCGCAGCGACGCTACGTATATTTCAGGATCGATCTCGGCGCGGTTTTCGCCCGTAATGTAGCGCTGCGCCCGGCGCAGATCGCGCACCCATCGGCGGAATTCGCGCTCATCCTCGAAAGTCTGGAGATCGGGGGTGGCCAAATCCTCCAGATAGGGGTGGTCCCAAGTCCCTTGCGCCTGTGCTGCCGAAAACGGCACCAATAAACACGCAGCGGCGAGCAGTCCCAAACGCATCGCAATCCCTCCTGTTTCTCAGGAGGTTATGTCAAACCCGCGTGGACGACAAGCCTACTCAACGTCCTCCACATCGACGGTCTCACCCGTCACACGCACGGCGAGCGCGGCGGCGATGAAATCGTCAAGGTCGCCGTCGAGCACATCGTCCGGCGTCGGGCTGGTGACGCCGGTGCGCAGGTCTTTCACCATCTGATATGGCTGGAGCACGTAGGACCGGATCTGGTGGCCCCATCCGATCTCGGTCTTCTCCTGATATTCGCCTGCCGCCGCCGCTTCGCGCTCGGCCATTTCGCGTTCGAACAAGCGCGCTTTCAGCATGTTCATCGCGGTCGCGCGGTTCTTGTGCTGGCTGCGATCGTTCTGGCTGGCAACGACGATGCCTGTCGGTTGGTGGGTGATGCGGACTGCGGAATCGGTAGTGTTCACGTGCTGGCCACCAGCGCCAGATGCACGATAGGTGTCGATCTTAAGATCGCCTTCGTTAATCTCGATATTGATGTCGTCATCGATCACTGGATAGACCCACACGCTGCTGAAAGAGGTGTGGCGCCGCGCCGAGCTGTCATAGGGGCTGATGCGCACGAGGCGGTGAACACCCGTTTCGGTCTTGGCATAGCCATAGGCGTTTTCGCCCTTGATCAGCAGCGTTGCGCTTTTGATACCGGCTTGCTCGCCCGCCTGATATTCGACCGTTTCGACTTTGAAGCCGCGCTTTTCCGCCCAGCGCACATACATGCGCAGCAGCATGTCGGCCCAGTCCTGGCTTTCGGTGCCGCCCGCGCCGGCATTGATCTGCAGGTAGGTGTCATAGGCATCCGCCTCGCCCGAAAGCAGCGCATTGACCTTGTCCCGGTCCGCCCGCTTGGCGAGTGCGGCAAGGCTGTTCATGCCGTCGGCGACGATATCATCGTCACCTTCGGCCTCGCCCATTTGGATGAATTCCATCGCGTCGGACATCTCGGTGGAGATTTCCTGCACGGTCTCCACCGCGTCCTTCAGCTGCTTGTGCTCGCGGCTGATCGCCTGCGCCTGCTTTGGGTCATTCCACAGGTCCGGATCCTGCACACGCGCCTCAAGCTCGTCGAGGCGGCGCAGGGAATGCTCCCAGTCGAGAGACTTCTTGACCAGCGCAAGCGCCGCTTCGATCCGGTCGATATGGGCCTGCCCTTCGGCACGCATGGCATTTTTCTCCGACTGTGAAAGCGCCCGCGCCTAGCGCAGCTCGCGTGGAAGGGAAAGTGGTTGCGATCAATCGGGCGGCGGACCGCCAGCATGCGAGACATCAGTAAATGCCGCCTTGCTCCTCGGCAAAGTTCTCCGGCTCCTCAGTCGGGCTGCTCTCGAGACTTGGTCCACGCTCCCGCCGCCGCAATTGCGCGAGGATGATTTCTCGCATCGCGTCGATTTCATCCTGGCGCGCGTTCCGACGAGGTTCGGTGTCTGGCTGGAAGGCTTCCCAGATCACAGTCGACATCGGGTCATCGCTGGGCCACGCGTCGAAAACGCGGCTGCCCGTCCGCCTGTCAACGCGCACCATGCGAACACCGTTCGGCGCAGAGAATGGCCTGGCAGTCCAGTAATCGGGCGTTTCATCCACGAATTGGCGGAAGATCGGCACAGCCGTGTTGCCGCCCTGGATCCAGCCACCCATGTTTCGCGGCGTGTCGAAGCCGATATAGGTCCCGGCAACGATGTCCGGACTGCCGCCGACAAACCACGCATTGGTCGGGCCGGTGCTGGTTCCGGTCTTGCCGAACATCGGAATGTCGAGATCGCGCAGGCGCGTCGCGGTACCGCGCTGGACGACGCCGGTCAGCATATGGACTGTCTGGAAGGCCGTGCGTGCATCCATCGCCTGCCGCCCGGTGCGGCCGAAACGCGGCATGGCCCCGCCATCCCACTCATCCATGTTGCAGCCCGTGCATTCGCGTTCATCTGCGCGCCAGATCACTTTGCCGTCTCGGTCCTGCACATAGTCGATCACCGTCGGCTCATTCAGGCGGCCATGATTGACCATCGCAGCATAGGCTGCGGTAATGCGTTCCACCGTGGTTTCACCCGAACCGAGCGAGTAGGCAGGGAAAGGCTGGTATTCGATTTCTTCCGGTTCCAGCTCGACATCGCGGAACGTCTCTATGACATTGTCCATGCCTGCATCCATCGCGATATGCACCGTCATCAGGTTCTTGGACTGCTCTAGGCCATAGCGCATGGGATATTCACCGCCACCGCGGCCACCGCCAAAGTTCGTGAAGCACTTCTCACCCAGATTGCTGCCCTGGTAATAGCAATATTGCGTATCGGGGATCATGCTGGCCGGCGTCATGCCTGCATCGATGCCGGCTGCATAAACGAAGGGTTTCACTGTAGACCCCGGCTGGCGATTGGCCTGCGTAGCGCGGTTGAATGCGCCAAGACGGCTGTCAAAACCGCCCTGCATGGCGAGGATGCGCCCAGTGTCTGGCTCCATTGCAAGAAAGCCACCGGAGACTTCCGGCACGCCGCGCAAGCGCCAGCCATTGCCCGAAGGCGAGGCTGCGACGACGTCACCGACGCTGAGCGAGTTGGGCGCGCCGGATAGCGGGCTCTCATCGCCATTGGCAAAGCCGATCCTCGCGCCGCCATCGGTCGCGGTAATCACGCCGATGCGCCAATCTTCGTAATTGATCGAGATGTAGGAGCTGGCCAGCTGCGATGTCAGGCTGCCATTGTCCGGATTCAACGTCGCAATCGGCCCGGTGTAGCCGCGATTACCGTGATAGCGCAGCAGTGCTCCGCGTAGCGAATTGCGCGCTGCATCCTGCAGATCCGGATCAAGCGACGTGCGGACCCAGAGGCCGCCAGCGTAAACGCTGTTCCGACCGTCTTCTGCCTCCTCGCCAAACTGAGTGATCAGCTGGCGGCGCACTTCCTCCAGGAAATAGCCCGCATCGGCCGAACGCGATTGACGTCGTCCCTCGACCACACCCAGCGGCATATTCTGAGCGGCGCGCATTTCGTCCGCCGTGATATAACCATTATCTTCCATCTGACTGAGCACCAGATTGCGCCGATCACGCGCGATCCCGAAATTGGCCGAGCGGCTATATTCTTCGGGAGCGCGAGGAAGAATGGCGAGATAGGCCATCTCATGCAGCTCAAGCTCGTCAACATCCTTGTCGAAATAGGCGAGTGAAGCGGCCTGCACTCCGAAACTGCGGCGGCCGAGCGGAATTTCATTCAGGTAAAGGGTGATGATCTCTTCTTTTTCCAGCACGCCTTCAATGCGCGTGGCGAGAATCATTTCGCGCAGTTTGCGAACGACCGAATATTCATTCCCGACAAGGATATTCTTGGCGACCTGCTGCGTAATGGTGGAACCGCCGACCGCGCGCTCCCCCGATCCGATTTTCGATACGTAATCGATTACGGCACCGATGAAGCCGCCTGCATCGATGCCGTTATGCGACCAGAAAGTCTCGTCCTCGGCCGAAATATAGGCGTTGAGCAATTGGTCCGGCATGTCGCGGAAATCTAGTTCGATGCGACGTTCCCGCTCGTAACGATGCACGATTTCGCCATCGATGCCGCGCACAACGCTGGGCAAGTTGGGCTCGTAATCATTGAGCGTTTCGGCATCCGGCAAGTCCCAGGCAAGCCAGACGTACGCAATGATCGCCAGCAGCAATCCGCCACCCAGCGCATAAAACAGCAGGCGCAGCCATCGGCGCGTGCGCCACGCATGCGTGATATTTGCCCATGCGCCCTGCCCGCCTCGCGAAATGCGGCGAGAGAAACTGGCGGTCCCGGTCGCGGGATCGGCATCGAAATCGTCACTCATGATCGCGCTTTAGCATGGCGATCTGCGCTTTCGCCACAATGAATACGACGCATGCGATGCGTTTCGCCGCATTTTTACGCACTTGCACGACATGGCCGGCTTCACTCGCGGTTCGATTGGCGGGCGAAATATATCCGGATAGCGCGAGCGAAAACTTCCGCAAATTGCTCCTGTCCTTCAGCCGAAGCGAGTGCCCTTGCTTCATCAGGATTGGACACGAAACCCGCTTCGAAAAGAACTGCGGGAACATCGGGAGCGCGCAGCACCGCAAGTGCAGCCGCGCGGCGTGCTTGCGGATGGAAGCGAAGGACGCCGTCTCCCTCGCGCTCGATCAGTGATGCGAACTCCGCCGAATTCCCGGACGTGCGGCGCTGCGATAGCTCGACAAGTATGGCATTCACCGCCTCATCGGTGGATGACAGGTCGACGCCGTTCACGACGTCGGCATTGTTTTCCCGCTCGGCAAAGCGTGCAGCTGCTTCGGAAGATGCAGTTTCGGATAGCGTGTAAATACTCGCCCCTTCGACAGCCTCCTGATCGCCCGCCGAATCAGCGTGGATCGAAATGAACAAGTCGGCGCCCAAGGCGCGCGCAATTTCTGCCCGCTCTCCAAGAACGATGAAGCTGTCATCATCGCGCGTGAGGGCAACGCGAATGCCGCCTTCATCAATCAGTCGGTCACGCAGGGCGCGAGCCAGCCCGAGAACGATCGTTTTCTCATTAAATTCGTCATGGACCGTGCCAGGGTCAGGGCCGCCATGGCCTGCATCGATGACGACCAATGGCCGCGTCAGATCATCAGGCCCTTCGATTTCCGGCAGCCCGATGGTTTCGCCCGGCTCTGGCAGATCGAAGCTGATGACATAGGCACGTCCGAGGACAGGCACCGGTATGGACTGGCCCAGCACATATAGCGCCCCAATCACCAGCAAAGGGAAGGCGAACAGCAATCCGATCTGGATGCGATAGCCCATTGCCCAATTGCCGCCTTTCTTCCCCTTGGCCCGAAGCGACCAAACCTTCGCAAATATGCAAACGGATTTTTACCAAGACACGCAACAAGGTTGCCGAGCCTTTCCCCGGATGCTAGCGAAATCCTACGCCGGATGCGAATGCACTCCGGCCACACCGGGAAGGCATCCTGCCGATCTCCGGAATGTTTTACAGGTTGATGCCGCAATGCAAAGCACACACCAGTTTGCCACACCAAGCACCAAAGGGTGCATGGTGGCTGCAACTGGCCATGCGCAGCACAAATCCCTGCGCCTTCGCATCGCGACAGACACAATTCGCAAGCCCGCCACCCCGACTTCACGCATGAAGAACGGCGGCGGAGCGATCATCATTCCCGTGCGCACTGGCGCCGGGGCTCACACAAATCGGCAATTTTCATCCAGCGATCCGGCTTCAACCGGTCGTATCGCTGCATCGCGAATTGCCTGGAGAATATTTAATGGCAACGCGCATGCTAATCGATGCGCGCCACTCGGAAGAAACCCGGGTGGCGGTGCTCAAGGGAAACCGGATTGAGGAGTTCGATTTCGAATCTGCTGAACACAAGCAGATCAAAGGCAATATCTATCTAGCCAAAGTTACCCGCGTAGAACCGTCCTTGCAGGCGGCTTTCGTGGATTTTGGCGGAAATCGCCACGGTTTCCTCGCTTTCAGCGAAATTCACCCCGACTATTACCAGATCCCTTCGGAAGATCGCGCGGCCCTGCTCGCTGAAGAGCAAGCTGCCGCCGAAGAAGAAGCCAAACTTCGCGCTGAAGAGGATGACGAAGAAGACGGCACCGCTTCTCCAGAAGAGGAGGAAGTGGCTGAGGACGATGTCGCTCTCGAAGAAATCGACACGAGCGACAAGGAACACGTCGCCACCATCGAAGAGGGTCATCTCGAAGGAGACGACTCCGACACCGATGATGAAGATGACGATGACTCCGACGACGAAGATGACGACGATACGGACGACGAATCCGAAGACGACGACAATGGCGGTAAAGGCAAGCGTGGACGCGGACGTGGCCGTGGTCGCCAACAGCGCGGTCGTCGTCAGCAGGGCCGCAAGGGTGGCCGTGGCAGCCGCGCGAAGGAAATCGACGAAGCCCGCGCCAAGCGCCAGGCACTGCGTCGTCGCTACAAGATCCAGGACGTTATCCAGCGCCGCCAGGTGCTGCTCGTCCAGGTCGTAAAGGAAGAGCGCGGCAATAAGGGCGCTGCCCTCACCACCTATCTTTCGCTCGCAGGCCGTTATTGCGTGCTCATGCCGAATTCCAGCCATGGCGGCGGGATTTCGCGCAAGATCAACAGCGGCTCTGACCGCAAGCGCCTGAAGCAGATTGTGAACGAGCTTTCGCTGCCCAAGACCATGGGCCTGATTGTTCGCACTGCGGGCCTCTCGCGCACCAAGACGGAGATCAAGCGCGACTTCGACTATCTCGCCCGCCTGTGGGACGAAATCCGCGAACGCACGATGTCATCGAGCGCGCCGGCGATGATCCATTCGGATTCGGACCTGATCAAACGCGCCATCCGCGACATCTACAATCGCGAAATCGAAGAAGTGATCGTCGAGGGCGAGCAGGGCTACAAATCCGCCAAGGCCTTCATGAAATTGCTGATGCCCAGCCACGCGCGGCGGGTGAAGGCGTATAATGACCCGGTTCCGCTGTTCCAGCGCTATGGCGCGGAAGACCAGCTTTCCGCCATGTATGCGCCGGAAGTGCAACTGAAATCGGGCGGCTATCTAGTCATCAACCCGACCGAGGCCTTGGTCAGCATTGATATCAACTCAGGTCGCTCCACCAAGGAACACGGGATCGAGGCGACTGCGCTTCATACCAATCTCGAAGCCGCCAAGGAAATTGCTCGTCAGCTGCGCCTTCGCGACATGGCAGGCCTTGTGGTGATCGATTTTATCGACATGGATCGCAGCGGCAATGTCCGTAAGGTCGAGCGCGCCATGAAGGATGCGCTCAAGAATGACCGCGCGCGCATCCAGGTTGGTCGTATCTCCGGCTTTGGCCTCATGGAAATGAGCCGTCAGCGCCTGCGCACCGGCGTGCTCGAGGCTTCCACCCGTGAGTGCCCGCATTGCGACGGCACTGGCCTTGTCCGCACCGCCTCCAGCGCTGGTCTCTCCGCTCTGCGTGTCATCGAGGATGAAGCCGCCAAGGGCAAAGGCACGACCATCACGCTTTACGCTTCGACCGAAGCGGCGGTGTACCTCCTCAATGCCAAGCGCGCCGATCTCGCCGAGATCGAAAGCCGCTACGGCGTGTTGGTCGAAGTGAAGCCCGAAGGCGAGGATGAAGGCGCGAAAATGCGTGTTCAGTCGTCGGGGCCGAAGCCCAGCGAAGCGCCTAAGTTCGAACCCATTGTCGATGATGAAGAGGAAGATGACACCTCTTCCGATGATGACAGCGACAACGACAATCAGAACGACGATGATGATGGCGCGCACAAGAAAAAGCGTCGTCGCCGTCGCCGTGGTGGCCGTGGCCGGAACAAGAATCGTCAGCAAAATGACGATAATGGCTCGGATGACAACGATCCCGATGACAACGACAAGCAGGACGCCGAAAATTCCGACGAGAGCCAGCCTGACGAAAGCGAGAAGCCCAAGCGTCGGCGTCGCGGTGGCCGGGGACGTGGTGGTGCGGCCAAGGCTGCTGATGACGCCTCCGATAATTCGACTGACGACGAAGCGAAGGACGCCGACGCAGACGTAGCTCCGGAAGCTGAAGAGCAGGCCGAGGAAAAGCCGAAGGCCAAGCCCAAGGCAAAGCGCGCTCCTCGCAAGAAGAAAGAAGAGCCTGCGCCGGAAGCGGAAGCGGAAACGCCTGCCGAAGAGGCCGAGGAGAAGCCGAAACGCAAGCGCGCGCCGCGCAAGAAAAAGGCTGAGACCGAAGCACCGGCTGAAGAGGCCGCGTCCGAGGCTGAGGAAAAACCGAAGCCAAAGCGTGCTCCCCGCAAGAAGGCTCAGCCCAAAGCCGCCGCCAAAGCGGACGACACTGGTAGTGATGAAGCCGCCAGCACGCAGGCCGAGGGCGACAGCAATGCCACCAATGATGACGGCACACCGCGCCGCGGCTGGTGGCAGCGCACCTTCGGCAACTGATCGTCCGACAATCAGGCTGAGCTGACATGTCGCAAACGCCGGTAACAGTCATCGTTCTCGCCGCGCAGCGCACGGGGGTCACCAACCCCCTCGCTGCGCGCGCGGGAGTGAGCCACAAGGCGCTCGTGCCGATCTGCGGCAGGCCGCTGATCGAGCATGTGATGGAAGTGCTCACCAGTTCGGCCGGCGTCAGCGACATTCGCGTTGTTCTGGAGCCGGAAGGTCAGCAAATCGTCGATCCGGCATTGGAGACATTCCGGCCGCGCGGCATCCCCATCACCCTGCACAATTCGGATGCGAATATCGTCGAAAGCGTACTTGGCGCCATTCAGGGTGAGGACCGCCCCTTCATCGTCACGACGGCCGATAACGTACTGCTGACTAAGCAAGGCCTTGATCAGGCGCGCACCACGCTGCTGCAAAGTGACGGCATCATCACGCTTACCACGCGCGAGCGTGTTTGGGCCGTGCATCCCCAAGGCCAGCGCGGATTTTATGATTTCAAAGATGCGGGCTACGCCAGCTGCAATCTGTTCGGCCTGAACGGCCAGAAAAGTCTGCGCGCGGCCGAAGTCTTTCGCGAAGGCGGTCAGTTCATGTCGAATAAGGGCCGAATGATCCGCGCCTTCGGCCTGTTCAACATCATTCTCATGGGCCTTAAGCTGATTTCGCTGCCACGCGGGCTTCAGCGGATAAGCAAGCGCTTCGGGCTCGACATCCGTCCGGTCATCTATGAAGACGGTTCACTGGCGATCGATGTCGACAATGAACGCACCTTCATAATCGCAGAATGGATCCTCGGCCAGCGTCTCGGCATGGACATACCAAAACCGGAAATTCCCGCCGACATGAAGTGAAGCCATTGCGCGGGCAATAGCGGCAGCGTAAACGCGCGGCTGAAAACTCCACTTGCATAAAGGCCAGCCTATGAGCGCCGCGATCACCCCCTTGCGTATATCCGATGAAGCCAAAGAGCGTGTCCGCATTCTCTTCATGGCGAAGCACGCAATGTGGGGCGGCGGCATGCACCCGGAGGACGGCAATCACGCCATCTATCACCACGAGGTCCGCACAACGCTCGAGAACCTTGGGCTAAACCTGCAATTCGCCAACAGCTATGACGTGCTTTTCAAACGTCCGGATGTCGATTTTGTCTTCCCGCTGCTTAACCGCGGCGGGTTCGTGAACAGCGAAATGGTCATCCCGACAATGTGCAACATGCACCGCATTCCGTATCTGGGCGCGATGCCGTTCTTGCGCGGCCTGGGCGATGACAAATCGGTCTCCAAACTGGTCGCAACCCATGCCGGCGTGCCGACTGCGCCGTGGTTCTGCTATCGTCGCGGCGCGCCTGTACAGGAAAGCGATTTGCCGCCCTCTCCCGATGGCCGTTGGGTGATCAAGCCCAATGCGTCATCTGCCAGCTGGGGCATTTCGGACGCTTTCGACTGGAATGGAGTAACTAACGCCATCGCCGATATTCACGGCCAGGGCCACGATGCCATCGTCGAGCCCTATCTCGATGGCTATGACGTGCAATGCGCCTTCATCACGCTCAACAACGAGCCGACTGCCCTACCCATGCTGTGGTATGAGCGCGAGAACACGCAGAAGCTGTGGACCTATTACGAGAAGCGCGATCTGGTCGCGAACACCGAGAAAGCTTCGCTCAAGCGCTTCGACCATGCGGAGCTCGCTCCCATGATCGAGGAATTTGCCCGCAAATATGCGCGTGAACTGCTGCCTTTCGACTATGGCCGTATTGAATTCCGCGTTGACCTGAAGACGGGCGATATCAATTTCATCGAGATCAATCTGAACTGCAATCTTTGGTCTGAGAAAGTCATGGCCAAGGCTGCGGCAGAAGCAGGCTTCAGCCATGCCGATCTGCTGGAAACATTGCTTGCCGAGTGCTGGCGGCGCGAAGGTCTTATCGCGGCAGGCTGAAAGCAAACTGGCCGACCGCTTGGAGCGATCGGCCAGCACTATCTGATTGCTCTTAGAACCAATGTGCTTAGAGCAGCCACATCAAGTGCAGCTGCCCCGAAGCGACTTACTGGCTGTAAAGCTCCGAAATATCGAGGCGAGCGGATGCCATGTCACCGTTGCTGTATGTCCCGATCCAGATTTCGTAACGGCCGCTCATCGGGTTATTCATCTGGATGCGCGGATTCAATCCGTTATTGCCGCCATCATCGTCGCAATACCACGAACCGTCCGGCGCGTTGATCACCAGAGTGGTGTCCGATGACGATGCTGCCGAGATAATCAGCGGAAGCGAGCCGGCGTCGAAATGCAGGCGAACGTCTGGCGCATTCGAGATGTAACCGGCGCAGTTGCCGCTGATGTTACGAGCCGAAAGCGACCCACCCGCAGTGAC
Source organism: Aurantiacibacter sediminis (assembly GCF_016019885.1). Classification (GTDB taxonomy): domain Bacteria; phylum Pseudomonadota; class Alphaproteobacteria; order Sphingomonadales; family Sphingomonadaceae; genus Alteraurantiacibacter; species Alteraurantiacibacter sediminis. Next base: position 747,305 of record NZ_JAEANY010000002.1, read on the forward strand.
GTTTACCGTATAAGGGTCAGGCGTGAAGCCTGACGACAGACGGGCAGTGCCGAAATGCGGATCTGCGTTGATGTCCTGCGCGACTGCAGGAGCAGCCAATGCCACGAATGCAGCGCTGGCGAGTACGGCGGTAATTTGCTTTTTCATTTGGTATGTCCCCCAAGTAGTGAGGACACCCGGATAGATGGCGTTTTATTAACGTCAACTGCACTTTGGGGCAGTTGCAAAACTTTTATTTTGCGTTCTGCGTCGATGCTAGCAAGGGCCGAATCCGGAGGCCATTTTGCGGGTCATTCCGGGACGCGCTCGCCCTTCCAGTCGAAGACATCGCCCGAATCTTCGGGCATCAAATTCTCGAGCACCGCAATAAGGTTCGCCGCAGCTTCGTCTCGCGCGGTCAGTTGGCCATCTGGCAGGTTCTTTTGGAACGGCTCGGACAGAGCGGTGTCGACTGTACCCGGGTGCAGGCCCACGATCACGGCTTGCTTGTGCGTGCGGCGCATCTCGATCGCGTAGTTCCGGATAAGCATGTTGAGCGCGGCCTTGCTCGCACGATAGGAATGCCAACCGCCAATGCCATTGTCGCTGATCGATCCCACACGCGCAGACAAGGCCGCGAAAGTCGTTTTCTCGCTACGCGGAAAAAGTTTGAGCACGTGCTTCGCAATCAAGGCGGGACCGATGGTGTTCAGGCGGAAGACCTGTTCCATCGCCGACTGTTCGACATGCGCATAACTGCGTTCGGGCCCGGTGCCGTCGGTTAGGGTCAAGACCCCGCTCGCCACAATGACAAGGTCCGGCGGGTTGTCTTTCCAGGCAGACACAGCGTCTGCGATGCTTGGCTCATCGGTGAGGTCGAAAGTGAATGGCGTAACAATCGCATGTGTGGGCGCGTTTCCGCTTCTTGAGCCGGCCAGGACTTCGACACCTTTTTCAGCCAGCGCTAGAGCCATCGCGCCGCCGATGCCGCCGCTTGCGCCGAAGATTGCTGCCCGTGTCCACACCATGATTGCTCTTTCCTACAAGTTGGCCGCTTATCTACGCGCGCCGCATGTCCAGCGTAACCTCGCCCAGTTGCGGTAGTGTCGCCTTCTCTCCGGAGGTGATCCGCCCGAAAAAAGTCTTGCTCCTGAACACTGTCACACCTGTCACACCTCTCGCGCGAACACCCGCAATCCTGCGGAAATCGGCATATTCGGACGAAGGTCTGCCTTGCCCTCAGCGTGTGAGCGGTTAAATGGGTCCCATATCGATACGTAACGCGGAAAGACGCATGGCAACCTTCACTCTTCCCAAGAACAGCAAGATCAACAAGAACGGCGCGGTTCACAAGGCCGAAGGCGCAAGCCGGACGAAGACGTTCCAGATCTATCGCTACGATCCTGACAGCGGGAAGAACCCAAGCTACGACACGTTTGAAGTCGATCTGGACGATTGCGGCCCGATGGTGCTGGATGCCCTGTTCAAGATCAAGAACGAGATCGATCCGACGCTGACTTTCCGCCGTTCCTGCCGCGAAGGCATTTGCGGTTCGTGTTCCATGAACATGAACGGCAAGAACGGCCTTGCCTGCACCACTGCGATTGAAGACCTGCCGGGCAAAGTCACCATCACGCCGCTGCCGCATATGGAAGTGGTGAAGGACTTGGTGCCCGATTTCACCCATTTCTACGCGCAATACGCCAGCATTCGCCCGTGGCTGCAAACCGTCTCCAATACGCCGAGTGGCAAGGAACGCCTGCAGACCCCGGAACAGCGCGAACAGCTCGATGGCCTTTATGAGTGCATTCTGTGCGCCTGCTGCTCGACGGCGTGCCCCAGCTATTGGTGGAATTCGGACAAGTTTCTCGGCCCTGCAATCCTGCTCCAGGCCTATCGCTGGCTGGCTGACAGCCGTGACGAGATGACCGGTGAGCGACTCGACGATCTGGAAGACCCCTTCCGCCTCTATCGCTGCCACACGATCATGAACTGCGCCAATGTGTGCCCCAAGGGCCTGAGCCCTGCGCGCGCTATTGCCGAGATCAAGAAGATGCAGGCAGAGCGCGCCATCTAGTCTGGTGCTTGCTCGCTATGAGAAGCTGATTGCTGCTGGCGAGCTGAGGCCCGATCCAGACCAGCGCCGCGCTGCCGAACGGCTCAACCAGCTGCAAAAGGAGCTGGAAGCGGAGCAGCCCGGCGGCCTGCTCGGCCAGCTGTTCAGTCGCAAGCCGGCGACGCCGCGCGGCGTCTACATGTGGGGCGGCGTAGGGCGCGGCAAGTCGATGCTGATGGACCTGTTCCACGCCTCGCTTGGTATCGAGCGCAAGCGCCGTGTCCACTTCCATGAGTTCATGCTCGAAGTCGATGCGCTGCTGCGCGAAGAGCGTGAGAAGCAGACCGAAGGTCCGGTGCGACGCGTTGCCAAGCGATTAGCCAAAGACCTGCGTGTCCTCGCCTTTGACGAGATGGTGGTGACCAATACCGCCGATGCCGCGATCATGGCGCGCCTCTTCACTGCGCTGATTGAGGATGAAGGCGTGACGGTCGTCGCTACCAGCAACCGCCCGCCGCAGGATCTCTACAAGGACGGTCTCAACCGCTCCCTCTTTCTGCCTTTCATCGATCTGGTTGAGGAGAAGCTGGATGTCGTCCCGCTCAACGGCCCGACCGACTACAGGCTTGATCGGATTGGCGATATCGACACCTGGCATGCGCCAATGGGCGATGATGCAACCGCACAGGTCCGCGAAGCCTTCTTTCGCCTGACGGACTACGAGCCTGAAGACGCTGCCAATGTCCCCAGTGGTGAATTGGACCTGGGCGGAGGACGCACTCTCTTCGTACCAAAGAGCCTCAAAGGCGTCGCCGTATTCAGCTTCAAGCGGCTTTGCGAAGAGGATCGCGGCGCGTCAGACTACCTCGCTATTGCCCGCGAATACCATACAGTAATCGTCGTCGGCATCCCGCGCATGGGGCCGGAAAACCGCAATGAAGCGATCCGCTTCACCAAACTGATCGACGCGCTGTACGAACACCGCGTGAAGCTCTTCGTCACCGCTGCGGCCAAGCCGGAAGAGCTTTACCAGAAGGGCGATGGAGCGTTCGAATTCGAGCGAACCGTCAGCCGCCTCAAGGAAATGCAGAGCGCTGACTACATGGCGCGAGGCCACGGCAAAGCGGGCTAGACGATCCCCAGGCGGGCGAGCGAACGGTCCAACATGATCAGCTGCCACAGCAAGCGGGAATGGTCCGACTTACCGGCGATATGCGCTTCGGAAAGCTGTGCCAGCTTCTCATTGTCGAACCAGCCCGTGCGCGCCAGCATCGCACTCTTGGCAATCCCCCGTGCTTTGCCTGCCAGCGGCCCGCGCAACCATTCGGCAATGGGCGTCACAAAGCCCTGCTTCGGCCGATAGAGAATGTCCTTAGGCAGATAGCGCTCCATCGCCTTCTTGAGCATATACTTGCCCTGCCCGCCCCGAACACGCAGCCCCTCCGGCAGACCGGCGGCGAACTCGACAAGACGGTGATCGAGGAGTGGCTCGCGCGCTTCCAGGCTCACCGCCATACTGGTGCGATCGACCTTGGTGAGAATGTCACCTGGCAACCAGAATTTGAGATCAGCATATTGCGCCGCATCCAGCCCGCTGCGGACCGGCGCATTGGCCATCAGATCCATGAACGGATGCTCCGCACGATAGCCTCGCATCAGTCCGATCTGGTCCTCGCTGAAGACCTGCATGCGAATTTCCGGCGGCGTGACGGACAGCGCCCGGGCATAGGCCTCCGGCCCGTTTCCGGCGAGGGATTGCAGGGTGGTCTTTGCTCGCAGCGGGCGCGGTGCCCAGTCGAGCTTGGGAAAAGCGTTCCCCAGCGGTTTCAGCACCCGGTGCCGCAGGCCATCGGGAAGGTATGATCGAATGCGCTCCTCATGTGCGTGAAACACCTGCCTGCGATAGCCGGCAAAGGCCTCGTCCGCTCCGTCTCCCGACAGCGCAACAGTCACGCTCTCCCGCGCCAATTGGCACACGCGCCATGTCGGCAAAGCGCTCGCATCGGCGAAAGGTTCATCGAACATTCCGGCAATCGTCTCGATGGCATCAAACTGGTCGGAGCTGACCATGCGGCTCGCATGATCGGTGTTGAAAAGCTGCGCGACCTGTTCGGCATACGATGTCTCATCCGCACTTTCGACATCGAAGCCGATTGAGCAAGTCTTGACCTTGCCCCGACTGCTCTCCGCCATGAAAGCGACGACGGTTGAGCTGTCCACCCCGCCAGAGAGAAACGCGCCGAGCGGTACATCGGCGACCATTCGGCTTTCCACCGCCTGCTGCAGATGATGGAGCAGTTCCGCCTCAAGATCGCGCGGTTTGGCCTTGTGACGACGTTCAAAGCTGACGTCCCAATATTGCTGCGGCTTCGGCAGCGGTGAATCGTGCTTCAGCAGGAGCGTGTGACCGGCAGGGAGCTTGTGAACGCCGTAAAGGATAGAGCGATGATCGGGCACATAGCCCCAAGTCATGTAATCCTCGATCGCGCGCGGATCGACATCGCGGCGCAGCAGCGGGTGCGCGAGAAGGCCTTTCAATTCCGAAGCGAAGGCGAGCGAACCATCAGAGAGTTCGGTAAAGAACAGCGGCTTCACCCCGAGCCGGTCACGCGCGAGAAAAAGCGTCCGGTCCGCCCGATCATAAATCGCGAAGGCAAACATGCCGTCCAGATGCTTGACGCAGTCTTCGCCCCATTGCTGCCACGCCGCGAGGATGACCTCCGTATCGCCCTCTGTCCGGAACTGAGCGCCACGCTCTTCCAACTCTTTACGCACAGCACGGAAATTGTAGATCTCGCCATTAAAGACGATCATCGCGCGCTCGTCCGCCGATTGCATGGGCTGCGGTGAGCCTGCGATATCGATGATCGAGAGTCGCCGGTGGCCCAGCCCTACTCCCGGCGCCGTCCATACGCCCGAGCCGTCCGGCCCGCGATGAGCGAGCACATCGCACATCCGTTTAACCCGCTGCGGGTCGACGGGCTTGATCGTTCCGAGGTGAAATAGTCCAGCGATCCCGCACATGGGCGTGTCGTTAATCGACGTTCGCTGCGCGGTCTATCCATTCGCCGAGGCCAGCGGTGGATGAGCGGAAATCCGCGATAGTCTGCGCCGCATCCTCGCCAGCGCGCTGCTCGGTGGAGAGGATCAACATCGCGGTCGGGCGCGACTGCAGGAAAAGCTTGTCGCGCATGGTGTTGAGCTTCAGCATAATCTTGCTGCCACCCACCCAATCGCCTCTGCGATACCACGTCTCCGCAACGCGTTGATGCAGGCCGAGCGCCTGCAAGCGGTCGCCCTGAACCCCGTCACCGGATTGGGTCGCCGAAAGCCAGCGCCATTCAGTATCGGGGGGTAAGGCACCGTCTCCAAATCCGCCGGCCTCGCGCCCGTCGTTCTGCGCTGCATAAAGTGCAAGAACGACTTCGACTACGCGGCCGTCAGCGTCAGTATAGCTGGCAGACAGCCTGCGATCCGCGCCGCTGGCTCGCGGGTGCCAGGGATATGACTGCGCAGTGTCCACACGCGTCCAACCCGGCACGTCAGCCAAATTCGCCTGAGCGGGAAGCTCCGCTTCTAGCGAGCGCGCTGCCGTTGCCCATGCGAATGCAATGAGGGCAACTGCAAGTGCCCCTGCCACCACAGTGCGCCGCGCGGTCACGAACTGCTCTACCCAGTTGAACGCATCGCTGTTTGCGATTGCCGATCCGTCGATGAAAGGGTCTTCCACGCTGCGATCAAAGAACTTCCAGCCCATCGCCAGCAGCGCGCCCATCACCAGAGCGAAGAAAATCCACCCGTAAAAGATGTGATCGAAGCCAGCGGCGAAACTGATGCCCTGCGATTGCGCGATGTAAATCGTGCCCCATGCCCGCACTCCATTCGCGATGATCGGCAGGATGATCGCAACCGCCATAAAGGCGATGCGGCGCAGCCAGCTATCAAAGCAGACATGCGCCACGAGTGTACCGAGAGCGATCATGGCGATGAGAAATTTCACGCCTGAGCACGCTTCCGCGACTTCGAACAGTCCGGCAGGTGTATCGATAAACACGCCGTCGATGCGCGCCGGGATGCCGCTCGCCTCTGTCAGTGCGATGGTGATATCGGCAGTGATCATTTGCAGGGCCGGAACCAGTTCCTCCCCAATGGGCACGAGAAATATGGCGTAGCAAAGCGGGAAAAGGAGCGCCCACGCAACGCGCGGGCCGATCAGAGCTACCGTGATTGCCTGCAAAGCGAGCACGGCGCCCAAATGCGTCGCTGTCGCGAGACCCGAAATATCGCCAAGTAACCAGATAAAAAGCGCGCCCGCAAAGCCCACAAGCCCGGGCCACCACGGCCGTGGCGTCAGTTTCGCAAGCTCCGGCGCGCGCTGCCAGACCAGCCAGGCTAGGATGAGCGGCACCAGCAAGATGTGATTGTAAGTCGAACTGTCCCACCATTGCAGCGCCATTTCCGACCATGCTTTCGCAAAGACGGCGAAGAGGGCGAGCCATGCCACGGCCAGATAGGCAAGAGGCGCGCGCCATTGCGGCGCAATCCGATCGGTCAGCGCGGCACGCTGCGGAGAGGCAAGATCAAGCGGCATCGCGCTCTGCCTGCTTTTCGGAAGCTGACACGCCCATCAGCTTCGGCAAATCGGCGAGCATGGCCGGCCAGCCCATGTGATCGACGACGAACTGACGCGCCGCAGTTCCGAGTTCCTTGGCTGCGGAAGTCTCTTCAGCAAGACGCAGGAGCTTCGCGACGAAAGCGCTGTCGTCCTCGGCAATAACAAAATGCTGATTGCTGCGCGCCGGGATACCCGTTGCCGCGTCGGGCGAGACAATCACCGGACGCGCCATAGCCATGGCTTCGATCACCTTATTCTGCACCCCGCGCGCGATAGTCAGCGGTGCCACGACGACGTCAGCGCCTGCCAGCCAAGGACGGGTATCGGGCACTTCGCCGACGACACTGGTGCCGTTCTGCCCATTTAGAGCTTGCACAGCGCGGTTCGGCGCGCGGCCCACAATGTGGAATTGGGCGTCTGGCAGGAAGCGCCGGATCTGCGGCATGATCGCCTGCGTCATGCGCGAGACCGCATCGATATTGGGCGCGTAATCCATCTGACCGGTAAACACGTAATGCGGGCCGTCGCTTGCCAGAAAAGACTCGGCAGTCACGCTCGCCGGATCGAAGTGGTTGCAATCGATGCCGTTTGAGAGCGCGCGGATGTTCCGGCCCCTTGGCACGCGGCTCCGCAGCAAATCTGCCTCGGCTTCGCTCACCAGCAACGTGGCATCGGCGCGCGCGGCCAGATCGGCTTCGATCTTCCGCAACATTCGCCATTCTCGGGCATCGATCAAAGCGCGCGGTCCTAGGCCATGGGACGCGTATGCCTCGAACTTGGCCGAATCGACATCGACGAGATCGACTATCAGGCGGCCCGCCCAATCATCCGGCACGTATTGCGCCATCTGGCCGGAGAACACGTAGATCGCGCCGATGTTTTCGCGTTCCAGCGCCTTGCGGACCCAGTCGTGCAAGTCAGGGGAGCGAAAAGCAGAAAAACTCACCGGTTCACGTCGCACAATCGCTTCGCATCCCGCGAGCAGCAGGGACTTTGATCCGCGCGGCATGCAAAAGCTGGCCGCCAGCTCTATCAATTCATGCTGATGCGCAAAGTCACGCTCATCCTCGGCAAGGCATCCGACATGCACGGGCGCGATCTGCGCCAGCGCCTTCAGGATGTGATGCGAGCGGATTTTGTCACCGCGATCGGGCGGGAACGGCAGGCGGTGCGCCAGAAAGAGGATGTCGCCGCTCACCCCAGCCCCCTCGCAATAATAGGGCCGAGCCGATTGGCGATGGGAAGTGGTAGTCGCTTCCATAAGGCGATGCGCGACTGATGTCTGGCGCTGTTGGGATCGACATCGCGCGCTTCATACCCCGGCGCTGTCCAGCGCGCGTACGACAGAGGTTCCGGCTCGAAGCCCCAGTTTTTCTTGAACGCATAGGCGCCGCTGTTCGTCTTGCTGCGCCCAAAATCGAAGCGATCGCAGCCGCGTTCGCGCGCGTGCAGCATCAGAGCATAATACATACGATCATTTGCCCGCAGCGCCCGCGCCGCCCACACGCCGCCGCCCCAATAGGGCAGCACAGCCCCGTCGTGATAGAGCGACAGCACGCTGGCAACAGGAGTCTCGTCGCTCCAAACGGTCAGGATATCGGCATCGAGCGTGTCCAGAACCGCATCGAAAAGCGAGAGCGGGAAGACAGGTGTGCCAAGGTTTCGCACGCTTTCGGCGTAGACTGCATAATGCGCATCGCGGTCTCGCCGATCGATGCCGATAGTGACTTTCAGATCGTTTCTCAGACCCTTGCGAACCTCGGCGCGTTGCTTGCGCGGGATTTGCAGCAATTGCGCTTCATCGTCCTTGGCGAGCAACTGTACGAAACCGCAATGGCTTTCCGTCTGTATGTCCCAGCCTTCGCCGGCCTCTCCGCCGCGCAATTCCACGCTAGGGCAATTCAGGCGGACCGCCAGTTCCTGTGCGGCTCCTCCCAGCGCTACGATCGCGCGCTGGTCGGCGGAGATGATGCCTCCTTCGACCGCAAAGCCACTCGAAGTAAGAGCGCGGCCGAATATCGGTGAATGAACTTCGGTCAGAGGCAACCAGCCTGTCAGCTCACCCGCCTGTTCGGCGACGAGGCCGTGCGCGCGGTTGCCAGTGCCTGCCTCTACCGCGCTCAGCCATGGCGGGCGATGGAAGACCGAGCCTCCTCGCCGCGCAACGAACGCTTCAATCCGCTTCACTTCGTCAGGGTGACGTAAATCCGCTGCGCGAATCGCGGGCGCATCGATGGCGAAAGGCGCATTCACAACGCTACCGAGCTTTTTGCGGCCCTCTCCGCTTGCAATCGCGTGGCCTCGCGGTGCGCAATCACGTCGATCCGGCCCCAGGAAAACTCCTTCACCAACTGTCGCAGCTTGTCCGCCATGCGGTGGAGATTGGTGTAGTGGCGAAGCCGCGATTTGATTGGTGCACCTGAAACACGCGGCTGTCCGGGATCGATTTCCCACGGGTGGAAATAGAAGATCGCCGGCTTTTCCGCCTCGCGATTGACCTGACGGATCGCCCAGCGACTGAAGGCATAGGGCAGCACACGGAAGAACCCTCCGCCACCTGCTGCCAGTCGCTTTCCGCGGAATTCTGCAGTTGTAACAGGCAGTTCCACCATCGGATCCCAGGGCAAGGGATTGAAAGCGAAGCGCGGCGCTTCCGCCCAGCCATAATGGTCGTGCGCAACAGGGGCGACGCTGGACGAATAGAGATAACCCTGCTCCGCAAGCTCCATGAAAGCCCAGGGTGTGCGGTGATCGATAGAGAAGCTGGGGGCGCGGTATCCGATCACGCGGTCACCGCAGCAATCTTCGATCGTCTTGCGGGTCCGCTCGATATCGCGTGCAAACGTTTTGCGATCCATGCGGAAAACACGCTCATGATCCCAGCCATGGCTGGCGATTTCGTGACCACGCGCCACGATTTCGCGGAGCAAGCTCTTTTGTCGTTCGGCCACCCAGCCCAGCGTGAAAAAGGTGGCGCTGGCATCCGCTTCATCGAACAGGTCGAGGATTTCGTGCACGTTGCGCTCGACACGGTCGTCAAGTGTCGCCCACTGATCACGCTCGATTACATCCTCGAACGCGCCGACCTGGAACCAATCCTCGACATCGACCGACAGGCCATTGGTTATGACCGTTTCAGCGCGCGTTGTATCGAGATTGATCGCGTTCACCGCGAAGCACTCCTTACGCGGCCTTGCTCGAATCCATTTCGCTTTCGATCCATTCGATCAGCATCGTCAGCGTTTGGCGAATGGAGCGTTCCTGCTCGAAAGTCTTGGCCTCGATGCGAGCGATCTGTTCGCGCATTATTTCGATTTCGGGATTGAGGATATTGGCAGCGGCCTCATCCGTCTGATTAGCCAGCTCTACAATCGCCTGCTGCAATTCCGCAATCTGCGCATCTCGCTCTGCAAGAGCGGCTTCGAATTGCTCCACATCGACGCGCGGCGTGGTGGGCATGGCCTTTACCGGCTCGAATTCGGGATCTTTCTTCTTCAGCGCAGAAGGCGCGGCGGCGGGGAAGGCGCGCTCCGCCTCCATTTCCTGCAGCACCGATTGCAGCATGGCCGCATCGATACGCGAGCGCTCCTCGACAGCGCCGAGCAAAAGCAGGCGATTGGCGATCTGGTTCACGCGGCGCGGTATGCCGCCCGATGCTTCGAACAATTCGGCATAGACGCGCTGATCGAAAGCCGGATTACCATCCCAACCCACCTTTTTGAGGCGGTGGATGATATAAGGTTCGATCTCGCTCTTCTGCATGGGTTCGAGGTGATGCGCCGCGATGACACGCTGGCGCAGCTGCTCGAGCCCGCCATCATTCTGCAGCGTAACGCGGAACTCTGGCTGACCGAGAAGCAGGGTCTGGAGCAGCGGATGATTGCCGAGCTGGAAGTTCGAGAGCATCCGCAGCTCCTCGAGAGCTGGCACGGAAAGGTTCTGCGATTCGTCGACGATCAGGAGACAGCGACGACCTGCGCGCGCCTCTGCGTGAAGGTAGCCTTCGATTTCAGTGAGCGCAGATGCCTTGTCATGGCCTTCGATATCGAGGCCCATGGATGCGGCGACGACATGTACGATTTCTTCCTCGTCCAGCTTGCTTGTCACGATCTGGGCGACGGTCACCTGCTGGGTGTCGAGGCTTTCGAGCATATGCGCGACGAGCGTCGATTTACCTGAGCCCACTTCACCAGTGATGACGATAAAACCTTCACCCTGCGCCAGGCCATAGCCGAGGTAAGACAGCGCCTTGCGGTGCGTGATCGAGCGGAAATAAAATTCCGGATCGGGCGTCAGCTGGAAAGGTTTGCCGGTGAGGCCGTAAAAATTGTCGAACATTGAAGTGTTCCCCTTAAACCTCGTCAGAATGTATACCGCAAACCGACCAGCGCCGAGGCGCCTTGGAAGTCGGGCAGGTTTTCACGAGTGATGCCATCAAGGCCGACGGCGGCGGTGCCGGTCAGACCTTCGATGAATGAGCGATTGTAAGCAGCATTGACGCTGTAGCCATAGGCGACCCCGGTATCGGCCACGCCGCTATCGAACAGCGAGCCGAATGCGCCAAAAGACAAGTCGGAATTGCGATCAAGCCGGTGTCCTAACGTGCTGGCGATCCAGAATGTTTCGTCTGCAATGCCATCGGTCTCAGCCAGGATTGTGTCTTCCCCGGCAATGAAAGTGCGGCGATCATATCCAGCGCCAATGCTGTAAGACCAACGCGCCTGCTGACCGCCATAGCCAAGCGATACTCCACGGCTACGGAACACACCCGAGCGGAGCGAGCCTAGACGCGCGAGAGCGCAATTATCGCCCTCAACGCCGATGACGCAGCCTCCGAGGTCGCCCGTTACGGGATTGCGGAATGCTTCGAATTCGGTGCCAAGCTCATCCAACGTGCCGACCAATTGGCCGCCAAAGCTGTTGAGATTGTCGTAGACCGACACGCCCAGGCTGCTGCTCGCATTCGGCTGGTAAGTGAGGTTGCCATAATAGGTCATGGAACCATATCGGCGGCCCAAACCGGCACTCAGCGATGTACGGCGGCTTGGGCGCCACATGACGCCGACATCCCAGATGATGCCGTCTGTCTCATATGCGATTTCGCGCGGCGTGCTGGTATCGGTGACAAAGCGGCCGTCAGGTCCGATCACGGGATTATCATCGGCGTCCCGCAAGGCATCACGGCTTGAGACTTCGACATTCTCATATCCGATACCGCCGACAAGGGCGACATTGGGCGAGACCGGGACAGTCACGTCGCCGCGGACGTAGACATCATCGATACGCTGATCGAGATTGGAGACATCCTGCCGGTTCCACCCGGCGCCTACACCTACCCCGACGGGAAGCACCGTATCAGGCGCGAAGCCGATGCGCGCACCGAGATTATGCGTGACGGATTCGTCGAACACATCAATCGTGTCGCCATCGGGCGTGAGCTGCGGCACATCGACCGATTCAGCACGAGTATAGCCGAGGCGATACGCGCCGGTGACTTCCGCCTGGTCGATTTGCGTGCGGACCGCAGGGCCCGCATAAATCGAGTAGACCTGCGTCGTAAAATCATCGTCGGCACCAAAAGCACCGATCGAAGTCCCTCCATTGCCGTCAAGCCGCGTGCGCGAGGCAAGCGCGCCTGCCTCCAGCGTCAAATTCGGACCAGCGACGGCCAAAGAGGTTCGCGCTATGCCGGAGATCGTATCGGCATCCGAAACATCATCGCTCCATCCGAAGCGCCGTTCATAACGCACCGAGACGGAACCGGAACTGTAACGCCCACCAAAACCTGCATCGACGCCCGCCGCAACGCGGGTGAAAGTGACGAAGTCGTCGCCAGGCTGTAGCTCGGCGGTGACCACTTGAGCAGCCTCGATATATGGCGCGATTTCCACGCCACGCTCAGTTGAGCGCGCTTCATCGGATCCCTCATCAAGGTCCTGCGCCATCGCAGCAACGGGGAAGGTGGCCAGACACATGGCCAGCGCGTTAAGAGTGCGCATCAGAAATGCTCCTTGCCGTAATAGTCGCCGAAGCGGCGGCCACTCGGGCTGAAATGGGCTGCGTTCAGCATCAGCTTGAGGTCCGGACAGGCTGACAGTAGGGTGAGTGCGTCTTCCAAAGACGTCTGGCCGGTACGGTCCGCTCGCGCGACGATGATGGCCTGCCCCACATGATCGGCGAGCTCTGCAGCGGGCGAGGCAGCGAGCGCGGGAGGACTATCGAAAATGATGATTCGTTTAGGCGCGGCGCGGGTCAGGCGGTCAAGCACTTCAGCGGTGCGTTCGCTGGACAAGAATTCGCTGTCCGATGTGGTGTGATTGCCCGCAGGCAAGATCATGAGTCCGTCAATATCTGTGGCAAGAACGCAGTCCTCCACATTCATGTCGTCGCGCGCCAGCACATCCATGAAGCCGGGGCCGCGCGGCAGGCCGAACATCGACAAAACGGATGGTTTGGCGAAATCGGCATCGACCAGCAGGACTTCGCTGTCCTTCTCAGCAGCCAGCGCGATGGCAAGATTGGCCGCACAATAGCTTTTGCCTTCATTTGGCAGGGGCGAGGAAACGAGCACGCGCTGTGCACGCTTGGTCGATCCCTTGGCCCGAGCATCGCGTACCGATTGCAGGACCTGCCGCTTGACGATGCGGAACTCCTCCAGAAGCGCAGTAACCGGGCCCTCCGGTATGATCAGTCCATGAGCTGCAAGCGCCTCACGATCGATTTCGTGGATTTCACCGGAGAATGTTACGTCCTCATAGATCGGCTCTGGCACTTCGTCGGCAACGAGTGCCGGCTCTGCCGGCTCAAACACGGGCTCAGCCTGCATTGGTGGCCGCTGGGCCGTTTTCGGTGCAGCCTCAGGACGGGATTTCTCAATCCGGCGATTGACCGGCTTTTTGAGTTTCTTCGGCACGGGCGCAGGCGTGAAATCACCGCCAAGGCCGAAGAAATTCTCGGCACGCTCGAACAGCGACTTCGGTGGTTCGGGGATTTTGCTATGTTCGGTCATCGCTCAATCCTCATGCCATTGTGCTGCGCTGAATCACTTCGACGCCCAGCAGGACGACGAAGAGCACGCCAAGCCCGCTCGATGCGGCAGCGAAGTATTTGAAGCGTTTGCGGCGCAATTCGCGCCCGGCTTCGGTGAATGTGTGCGAAATCGTGCCGATCACCGGCAGGCCGAATGTCCGTTCAAGCTGGCTTGCGGTAGCGAAAGTCGATCCCAGCTTGCTAAGGGCGAACGCCGTGCCAACGCCAGCGCCAATGCCCACGATCAACACACCGAACAGCAGCAGTGGCCGGTTCGGCGCAGCAGGCGCGCGCGGCGTGGTCGGCGGATCGACGACTTCGAATTGAACTGCGCTGCGCTCATTTTCGACCTGGCCACGCAGACGCAGCTCCTCACGGTCCTGCAACAATTCGTCATATTGCGTGCGCAGCACTTCGTAATCTCTGCTAATGCGCTGGGCTTCTGCGGCAACGCCCGGCTCGCGCGCCTGGCTCGCATTGATCGACGCAATTTCTGCACGGAGGGCAGCAGCACGCGATTGCAGTGACATGACGTTCGACTGACGTTCCACCCGCTGGCTTACGAGAGACGTGTAAGTCGGGTTTGGCATGCCGCCACCGCCGCCGGATGCCTGCGCCTGTTCACGCAGGCCAGCAACGGTGCGTTGTGCGGCAACGACATCGGGATGTTCATCGGTCAGACCGCGTGCGCGCATCGCAGCAAGGTTCGCCTCAGCCTGTGCCAGTGAGGATTGCGGGCTGTTCGATCCCGGCATGACAATCGTGCGCGGCGTGCCGGCAAGCTGACCTTCAAGGCCGGCGAGAGCGGCCTGCGCTGCTGCGAGATCGGCCTCAACGCTGCGCAGCTCGGCACGCGTAGCGCTGAGCTGTGAAGCGATCGCCTGCGCACCGCCTATGAGGTCAGGATATTCGGCCTCGAATGCAAGACGGCGCTCTTCGGCTGCTGCCAATTCCTGTTCGCGCTCTGCCAGTTGCTGATTGAGGAATTCGATGGAATTGGCCATCTCGCCACGCGCACCGCCCAGGTTCTCCTCACGGAAAATGTCGATCATGCGCTGCGCGATGGTCTGCGCGAGTTCGGCATTCTGCGCATCGCTCAGATCGCTGCGACCGCTTTCTGCCGAAATTTCAAAGATATTGTCGCCTTCGCTGACGACTTCGATATCCTCTTCCAAACGCGCGATGGCGGCTTCCATCTGCGTGCCATCGGTGACGGTATCGCCGATGGAAGTAGAGCGCACCACCGTCTCCAGGTTAACCGAGCTGACCAGTGTCTGGCGGATTCGATCGATGTCCCGCTCTCGCGCATTGGCGCCGATGCCGATCTGCTCAGCCAGCACGTCATCCAATTGCACGAAGATGCGCGTTTCGGATTCGTAGGTATTCGGGATCAGCGCGATCGCCAGCCACCCGAGCAGGCAGATGCCCCAGGCAATGCCCAAGGCGAGCCAGCGACGATTCCAGACTGCCCAGAGTCCGGCGCGCAATTCTTCGAGAAGCTGGTTCAACCGCCCCGCCCCCTCAGAACATGCTTTCGGGAATGATGATCACATCGCCCGGCATCAGCATGACATTGGCATCGCTTTCGCCGCGACGAAGCAGGTCGGACAGACGCAGATTGTATTCGCGCTGCTCGCCGCTTTCACGGTCGAAACGGATCAAGCGCGCGCGATTACCCGCAGCGTACTCGCTAAGGCCACCGACCGAGATCATCGCATCAAGCAGCGTCATATTTGCGCGGTAAGGAATGGAGGCCGGCTCCGCCGTCGCGCCGACAATGCGAACTTGCTGGCTGAACGTACCGGCAAATTCATTCACGATCACGGTCACCAGCGGCTCTTCGATATATTGCGAGAGCTGCAGTCGAATGTCTTCGGCTAGCATGGTGGGCGTTTTGCCCACTGCAGGCATGTCAGCAATCAGTGGCGTGGTAATACGGCCGTCGGGCCGCACCTGCACTTCGGCGCCTAGCTCGTCATTGCGCCAGACGTGGATCGTCAGCTTGTCGAGCGGGCCGATGACATATTCCTCGCCCGGGCCTTCTTGCATGGAGACAAAGCGTGCGGGCTCCAGGCTTGGGCCCGTCGCGCCGCCGCCGCAGCCTCCAAGCACGATGGCGAAGCCAGCGGAGGCTAAGAGTGTTTGAGCCAGATTTTTGGTGCGCATCAAATGCGTCCTTCGAGAATGTCGGACGATCAGCTGACGCGGCCTTCACTGCCAACGCACGCATTACGCCCTTGTGCATACGCGATGCCTTCTCGCGAAAAAGGGTGAACATTACGTTAGCCTTGCGGTCCCAAACCGCAGGTTTCGTGGGTTTTCTGAAGTGGTGTCCCGGAACGGGACGATGCCGGAAGGTGCGCTTACACCAGCCTTTCGAGGGCTGGCCCCTGCCCCAAGAATTCGGCGGGGCTCGCGCTTGCACCATATGCACCAGCACAGAAAACAGCTATCAAATCGCCGATTTCAGCCATTGGCAGGAGGACCTGGTCGCCCAATCGATCGAGCGGGGTGCATAGGCACCCGACGACATTGACCGTCTCGGCTGCGTCCTCGTCCCAGCGGTTCGCGACGGCTATCGGGTAATTACGTCGGACGACCGTGCCGAAATTTCCTGATGCAGCAAGCTGGTGATGCAAGCCGCCATCGGTGATGAGATAGGTGGTGCCGTGGCTCACCTTGCGATCGACAATGCGAGTCAGATAGACTCCCGCTTCACCGACGAGGTATCGCCCAAGCTCTAGCGCGAAGTCCGTTTCGGCTAGGTTTGAAGGTAGATTGACAAGCTGCTCCGCCAGCCCATCTCCAATAATTGTCAGATCGAGCCGACTGTCCTTGTCGAAATACGGGATGCCGAATCCGCCACCCATGTTGAGATGCGGAACATCGACGCCCGCGTCCTTCGCCAGCTGCGACGACAGGGCAATGACATTCGCCTGACTCTCGACGATAGCTTCGGCATCGAGCGACTGACTGCCGCTATAGATGTGAAACCCGCGCCAATTTGCGCCGCTCTCAACCAATTCGCGAGCAAGCGCCGGAACCCGATCCGCATCCACGCCGAACGGCTTGGCCCCACCGCCCATTTTCATACCGGAACCGCGCAGTTCGAATTCCGGGTTAACCCGGATCGCCAGACGCGGTGCGACGTCAAGCGTGCGGCCAATGTCGAGAGCGCGCCGCGCTTCGTTTTCGGATTCGAGATTGATGATGACACCAGCCCGGATTGCGGTGAGCAATTCATCGTCGCGCTTGCCAGGCCCTGCAAAGCTGATTTCGCGCGGTAAATACCCAGCATTCCGCGCCTGCGCCAATTCACCGCCGGATGCGATATCGAGACCATCCACCAGATCTGCCATCATTTCCAGAAGTGGTCCGTAAGGATTTGCTTTCATTGCATAATGAATGCGAACCTTCTCAGGGAGCGCCTCGCGCAACTCACCCATTCGCGCGACAATCGCATCTTTTGAGTAAACGAACAGCGGTGTATCCCCGGCCTTCTTTACAAGCGCACTCGCCGTCAGCCCGCCGATCGCCAGCTCGCCGTCCCTCGCCTCGAAATAGGGCGGAATAGGTCCTGTCGGCTTCATGCCGCCTCTCTCTTCAATTTTGTGCGATCGATTTTGCCATTGGGATTGAGTGGCATGGCATCGACCCAGCGCACAACCGCCGGCTGCATGAAATTGGGCAATTCGCGGCGAAGGGCAGCGCGCAACGCATCCTCATCACCCTCGCCCCGAACCACAAGGTGGATGGCATGGCCTTGCCGCTCATCGGCAATGCCAAAAGCGACGGCTTCCTCAGCGAGACC
Organism: Aurantiacibacter sediminis; assembly: GCF_016019885.1. Classification (GTDB taxonomy): domain Bacteria; phylum Pseudomonadota; class Alphaproteobacteria; order Sphingomonadales; family Sphingomonadaceae; genus Alteraurantiacibacter; species Alteraurantiacibacter sediminis. The sequence continues at coordinate 764,795 of NZ_JAEANY010000002.1, forward strand.
GGTCGCGCGGGCGGCGTCTTCGATTTCCTGCGGACTGATGCGATTGCCTTGGCTTTTTATCATCGCGTCGTCGCGGCCAACGAAATAAAGCAGGCCGTCCTCCGCGCGCCGGACATTGTCGCCCGACCACACAGCTTTGCCGCCATATTTCGAAGCCGCCGGAGCAGGCTTGAAGCGCTGTGCCGTCCGTTCGGCATCCTGCCAATATCCTTGCGCCACAAGCGGGCCGCAATGGACCAACTCGCCTTCGGAAGCGATTTCGCCATCCTCATCGACCACAAGAATCTCTGCGAAGGGGATGGCCTGCCCCATCGACGTCGGTTGCTCATCGACCAAGTCGGGATCGAGGTAAGTCGAGCGAAACGCCTCCGTCAGCCCATACATCGGGAAAAGCCGCGCGTCGGGGAAAATCTGCCGCAGCTCTCGTACCAGGTCTTCCGTCAACGCGCCGCCACTGTTCGTCATGCGGCGCATCGGTTGAACGGCTTCGGCAGGCCACTCCTGCTCAGTCAGTTGCACCCACAAAGGCGGAACTGCGGCCAGCGTCGTAATGGAATGCTTGGCGCACGCTTTGATTACATCTCGCGGCGTCAGATAATCGAGCGGAACGACGCTTCCGCCAGCATACCATGTCGAAAACAGCTGGTTCTGTCCGTAATCGAAGCTGAGTGGCAGCACGGCGAGCGTGACATCATCGGCTGCCATGCCGAGATAATGCGCGACACTCACCGCGCCGAGCCACAGGTTCGCGTGGCTCAGCATCACCCCCTTGGGCCTTCCGGTGGAACCACTGGTGTAGAGAACCGCCGTCAGTTCACCAGGATCAGCCTCCGAAAGCGCTAGTGCATCGCCCTGCTCCGCAACCTCAGCGAGCATCGCCCGCTCTTCAAAGATACGACAGCCCACCGGCACATCGCCATCCTCCAGTGAAGCGAACCGCGCCTTGTTCGCGATCAGAAGGCTCGCCCCGCTGTCCTCGAGAATATGCTTAACCTGCGCGCGCTTCAGCAGCGGATTGATCGGCACGTGGACCAGCCCCGCCCGCGCTGCAGCGAGCGGCATCAGGCACGTCAGTTCCCCCTTCGAATCCCAGGTCGCGACCCGCGCGCCCTTTTCCGGAATCTGCTCCGCGAGCCACGCCGCCATCCGGCCAACACGGGTTCTTAAGTCCTTCCAGCTAAGCGTTTCGCCGCGCATGACCAGTGCCGGGTCGCCATCCTTACCGCATTCGGTAAGGTAATCGAGCGGCTTGGGCACGGGATCGGGCGTGGTGGACATTGGACCTCAAGGGAAAACAGTTTCGGTGACGGCAGTCAGCTATCACGACACGGTTAATGATCTGCAAGAGTTTGATTGGCTCGCAGATGGCCCTTTTGCACGTCTTGAGTGGTTTCGCTTGCTTGAAAGCAATGCTGAAAATGCGCTGTTTGCTCTGGCTCAGGGTGGCGATGACGCAGTGGCCCTGCCGCTTCGCAGAACGGACCGTGGACTCCAAACACTCAGTAACTGGTACGCCTTCACGTGCGCGCCCCTCAGCACTTCAACGCCGCCGTCACAGCCAATGCTCGAAGCCTTAGCAAACGAAATCTCTCGGCGCACCGACCGCATCGTGCTCGATAAATTGGCGGACGAAACCGGCCACGCAACGGCTTGTGACCGGGCCTTCCGCCAAGCCGGATGGTTCGTTTCTCGAAAGCCGTGCGATGTGAACCATTACCTCGATCTGCGCGGACGTGACTACACGGCGTTTCTCGCCGATCGCCCCGGCCAATTACGCACAACGCTGAAACGCAAAGCCAAGAAAGTCGATGTCACGCTCTCCACCCGCTTCCACGCGCGTGAGTGGGAGGCCTATGAAGACATCTACGCCGATAGCTGGAAGCCCGAAGAAGGCGCGCCTGAGGTATTGCGCGCCTTTGCCGAGCAGGAAAGCGTCGCTGGTCGCTATCGCTTCGCGCTCGCCCGGCATGACGGCAAAGCAATCGCGGCGCAGTTCTGGACCGTAGACGGCAGCACTGCCTACATTCACAAACTGGCACACCGGAAGGACGCGAAGGCACTGTCACCGGGCACCACCCTCACCACCGCTCTCTTCCAGCATGTAATTGACGTTGATGGCGTAACGCAGGTCGATTTCGGCACGGGCGACGATCCTTACAAGCGCGACTGGATGGAGCAGAAGCGCCTTCGCTGGCGGCTTACCTGTTATCGGCGAAGCTCACCGCGCAACTGGCCGCACATCGCAAAAGCCATCCTCCGCAAGCTTGTCAGGCGCAAAAGCGCTGGCTAGGGCGAAATCACTATGGCGAGCAATCTTCCCATGCCGGCCGATGAAGCTGGCGAACTCCCGGTCGAAACCGAGCTGGCTCTGCGTCAGGTGCTGCAGGACGTTCTGGGTCTTTCGGACGAACGCGTGAGCGAGCTGGACGAGGATTCCGGTCTGTTCGGGGATCTGCCGGAACTGGACTCCATGGCGGTGGCTGGCCTCCTGACCGAGCTGGAAGATCGCCTCGACATCCTGATCGAAGATGATGAGGTCGATGGCGATATGCTCGGCACATTTGGCGGGTTGCTCGATTTTCTCGTTGCCAAACGCAGCGAGAAGGCCGCGCAGGCGAGCCGGGACAGTTAAGCCATATGCTGGTGGGCACCTGGCCCTCAGATGCCTATTTCGTGCGTTTCGACAATGATCGCGGCAAACGCCTGCTGATTGTTCCGCCGCTATTCGATGAAGCCAACAAGCTGCGCCACATGATAATGGAGACTATGCGCGCGCTTAATACTGCCGGGATCGACAGCGCTTTGATTGATCTGCCGGGGACGAATGAGAGCCCTGAGCCGCTTCCGGAGCAGACGCTTCACGGCTGGATCGGGGCAGTAGAACAATCTTGCAAGGCATTCTCAGCAACGCACATTCTGGCCGTCCGCGCAGGGGCAGCATGCGTCACCGCCGCCCTGCCGTGCCTCCTCTACGCGCCGCATTCGCCTGCCAGCCAACTGCGCAGCATGATCCGGGCGCGAGTGCTGAGCGAGCGGGAAGCCGAGCGCGAAGTGTCTCGCGAGGAGTTGCTTGCTGAGGCCGAGCACGAGGGCATCACTCTCGCCGGCTACCATCTCAGCGCAGATATGGTTCGCCAGATGCAAGGTTTCTTTGTGTCAGAAGTTAATTCCACCACTATTGCGCAGTCGGAGATCGGTGGTGCCCCGCTGTGGCTGCGTGCGGAACCAGACCACGATCCTGATCAGAGCAAAGCTCTTGCGGCCCGTATCGAAGACCTCATGTCATGAGCCGCCGTCACGTCACTTTCCAATGCCAGGGCGAACAATTGGTCGGGACGATCGATGGGGAAGACGCAGCGGTCGGACTTTTGATCGTCAGCGGCGGGAATGAAATTCGCAGCGGCGCTTTTGGTGGACAGGCGGCATTGGCAGCGCGACTGGCCGAGCTTGGTTTCGCAGTGATGCGATTTGATCGGCGCGGTATCGGTGACAGTGAAGGCCAAAACTCTGGCTTTCGCGGCAGTGCCGAGGACATTCGCGCGGCGCAGGGCGAATTTCGCCGACAGTGCCCCTCCCTCACCCGGATCGTCGCTTTCGGCAATTGCGATGCTGCCAGTGCATTGATGCTGATGGGCGGAGAAGGTTTCGACCATCTGATCTTATCCAACCCTTGGATATTCGAGGATGAAGCCGATGACGCCGCCCCGCCCCCGCCGGATGCGATCAGAGCGCGCTATGCGCAACGTCTCCGCGATCCGAAGCAGGTTCTGCGTCTGTTCACCGGCAAGGTAAATGCCGCGTCGTTGAAGTCGGGGATAAAGGCTGCCTTGAGCCGATCAGAAGGTCCCAGCGAATTGCTCACGCAGATGCAGCGGGCGATGCGAGACAGTGCTGTGCCACATACCTTCCTGGCAGCGGATAATGATCGGACCGGTCGGGCCTTTGCCTCAGCATGGGCCGAAGACGAGGCACCTGTCAGACGTTGCGAGGGGGCCAGCCATGCCTATGTCGAAGACCACGCTCGCGAATGGCTGGACGAGCAGATACTCGGAATTCTACTGGGCTAGCGCGTAAACAGGCTCGCCAGTTCGACATGGGTCGACCAGCGGAATTGGCCAACAGGGCGCAATTCGGAGAGCGTAAAGCCAGCCTCTTTCAGCATCTCGCAATCGCGCGCCCAGCTCGATGGATTGCAGCTAATGTAGACGACGCGGGAGACATCGCTTTTTGCGATTTGCTCGATCTGCGTGCGCGCGCCTGCACGCGGCGGATCGAGCAGGACACCGTCGAACTGTGCTAATTCGGTCGCCTGCAAGGGATTGCGGAAAAGATCGCGATGCGCGCATTCTAGAGGGAGTCGCGCAAGATTGGCGGTTGTGCGGCAAGCGAGCGTCGCGGCCCTGTCAGCCTCCGCCGCCAACACCTTTCGCTTTCCAGCAAGCGCCAATGCGAAAGTGCCGAGGCCGGAGAACAGATCAGCCACATGCTCGCACGGATCCAACCATTCCAGCGCAGCTGACACCAGCGTATCCTCGCCGTGCCGGGTCGCCTGAAGGAAGGCACCGGGCGGGAAAGCCACCGGATGCCCGCCGAGTGTGACGGTCACCGGTTCCGGCTCCCAAAAGCTTTCGGCACCATAGCCATGATCCAGCGTCAGCCGCGACAGGCCATGATCGCGGCAGAAATCGAGCAGTTCTTCGGTCTGCTCCAGTCCTTCGGGGGTAAAATTCCCGATACCGCAATCCACGCCCTGATCGACCAGCGTCAGCTCAATCGTGATCGCATATTTGCCTTTCAGACGCGCGAAATAGCGGCGTAGCGGTTCAAGCAGAGCGAATAGACGAGGCTCCAGCACGTGGCATTCGCGCAGGTCTATGACGTGGTGCGAACCCGCCTCATTGAAGCCAATCAGCGGCCTCCCGCCGCCGTTTATCGCCCGCAAGCTTGCACGGCGGCGACTGTGTGGCGGAGACATTGCGGGCGACGCGACATGCATCGGATCGAGACCGCGCGAATGGGCGGCGAATGTCACCCGCTCGGCCACGAATTGCGCGAGCGCACCTTCATCGCAATGCTGCAGCTGGCAGCCGCCGCATTTAGCAAAATGCCGGCATATTGGTTCAACGTAGTGCTCGCCGCGTTCTACGCGTCCGTCGGAGAAGACACGGTCTCCGGGTGCGGTCAGCGGGACGTGCAGGCCATCTGCGGTTACGCCATCGCCCAGTGCGGCGATGCGCTCGATTGTCTGATATTCACTCACAGAAAGGCGCTGTAAGCAGCAGGAACCGCTTCAACAAGCTGCTCTGCGCTGAAAGCTGGCCCTGCTATCCTCGCCGCTTCGCCATGCAGCCAGCATCCCTGCTCAGCCGCCTTTCGCGATGACGCACCGGTCGCCAATCTGCTGGCAATCAGTCCTGCCAGAATATCGCCAGTACCCGCCGTGCTGAGCCAACTTGGCGCGGGCGGCATTATGACGGGGGCTGAACCTGCCGAACCTATCAGTGTGTCCGGCCCCTTGGCCACGAGCACGCCTTCGATATCTTCCGCCAGCTCGCTGATCATCTCCACGCGGTCCATGCCGGTAGCTTCGAAAGCGTTGGCAAGCCGGTCAAGCTCGCCCGCGTGGGGCGTGGCGATGATCGGACAATCGCGCCCTTCGATCATGCTGGGCTCCAACAGCGTCAGCGCATCGGCATCGCATACCGTCGGGATGTCGCAGGCGAGCACCCAATCGAGGCGTGCTCGAGCCTGATCGCTGAGGCCAAGACCAGGTCCGACAAGAAAGGCATCGATCCGGCGGTCGCTGACGAGGTCATAAAGCGATCCCCGCTCGATCACGACATCGTGGGGTGCAGTGAAATATTGGGATTCCTCGGCCGCAAGGATTTTGACATAGCCCGCTCCGCCATGGCGCGCAGCGCTCGCAGCCAGCACGGATGCGCCGGGCATGTCCCCTGCGATCACGCATAAGAGGCCGCGGCTGTATTTATGCGCATCGCGCGGCGGCGCGGTCAGTTTGGGCGCTCGCGACAAGTGCGCGGCAGACGACACAGGCCCAACGCCAATATCGACCAGCTTGCGTGTTCCCATAAGATCCATCGCTGGCATCAGCCAATGCGAGAACTTCCACGCGCCAAGCGCGATGGTGCAATCATACTGGGGCAGAGCGTCATTCAACAATTCGCCGCTGTCGCTATCGACCCCGCTCGGCAGATCGACGGCGATCCGGTAATCATGGGCTTCTGCCAACTTATGTAGAAGGCCGAGGAGATCATCGTCTAGCGGGCGACCCAGACCCGTTCCGAACAAGCAATCGACAAAGACCGCTTCACTCGCTGTCTCGACGGGAGTCCCGCCCCAGGCTACCCGGGCAGCTTTCGCAACATCGGTCGCTGGATCGAGCGGCGCGACTACCTGCACCTCCACCCCTCGTGCTTGCAGATGGCGCGCAATGACATAGCCGTCCCCGCCATTGTTGCCGGGGCCGCAGAGCACGGTGACAGAACGGGTGCCGCAAGCGCGATAAACGTACGCAGCCGCCCCTGCTCCGGCCGTTTCCATCAGACTTTCGACCGTCTCCCCGCCATCGATCAGGCGCTGTTCAGCGGCCTGCATCTGCTCAGCGGTGAGAATTTGCTCAGGCGCGCGCACAGTCAGTCCGAAATCGGCAGGCGATAGCGATCGGCACCAACACGCACCTCGACAAAGCCATCGCGGCGTTCGACCGCGGCCTGCTCTACCCCGTCTGCTGTGATCAAGCCGCGTTCTGGCACACCGATTTCGAAACGGCGGAACACGCCGTCCGGATGGCGCACGATAACAAGCCGCTCGCCCTCACGATCCGCGCGCTCCATTGTGCAGTCGTCAGCGAAATTTGGCGCGCCGCCGATGGCACAAGCAACCGGAGTCCCTGCGGACTGGTCTTCAGTTTCGGAGCACCCGGCCAGAAGAAACGTAGCGCAGGCGAGAGCGAAGCGGATCATTTACGTCGCCCGGTCACTTGCGAAACATCGCGAATGGCGCCTTTCGCAGCGCTTGTCGTCATTGCGGCATAGGCTTGTAAAGCCGGCGTGACACGGCGCGGGCGCTCCTCTGCGGGCTGCCATGCATCTTCGCCCTTCGCCTCCATCGCTTCACGACGCACGGCCAATTCATCGTCCCCAATCGCGAGATTGATCGTGCGGTTGGGAATGTCGATTTCTATCCGGTCGCCCGGCTCCACCAGAGCGATAGCTCCCCCCTCGCCTGCCTCTGGCGAAGCGTGGCCGATTGACAAGCCCGATGTGCCGCCGGAGAAGCGTCCATCGGTCAGCAATGCGCACTCGGCACCGAGGCCCTTCGATTTTAGATAGCTGGTGGGATAGAGCATTTCCTGCATCCCCGGCCCGCCCTTGGGCCCCTCGTAGCGGATCACCACCACGTCACCGGCCACCACTTCATCTGCAAGGATAGCGTCTACAGCCGCATCCTGGCTTTCGTAGACCTTGGCAGGGCCGGAGAAGGTCAGAATGCTCTCATCGACCCCCGCCGTTTTCACGATACAGCCATCGCCGGCGATGTTGCCGTAGAGGACCGCCAGCCCGCCATCCTTGCTGAAGGCGTGATCGGCGGAGCGGATCACGCCGTTCTCGCGGTCAAGATCGAGCGCATCCCATCGGCGCGACTGGCTGAAAGCCGTTTGAGTCGGCACGCCGCCCGGTGCTGCCTTATAAAAATCGTGGACCACGGGATTGGCGTTGCGGATGATGTCCCAATCATCGAGCGCGTCCCCCATCGTAGGAGAGTGCACAGTTGGCAGCGCCGTGTGCAGCAAGCCCGCCCTGTCCAGCTCACCGAGGATCGCCATGATTCCGCCTGCACGGTGAACATCCTCCATGTGAACGTCGGACTTGGCCGGTGCGACTTTGGAGAGGCACGGCACTGTGCGGCTTAGACGGTCGATATCTTGCATGGTAAAATCGACACCAGCCTCATGCGCGGCCGCCAGCAAATGCAGCACGGTGTTGGTCGATCCACCCATGGCGATATCGAGGCTCATCGCATTTTCGAATGCTTCGAAGGTAGCGATGGAGCGCGGGAGCACACTGGCGTCGTCCTCTTCGTAATAGCGTTTGGCCAGAGCGACGACGAGGCGGCCGGCGCGCTCAAACAGGCTCTGCCGGTCCGAATGGGTCGCCAGCTGCGAACCATTGCCGGGGAGCGAGAGGCCGAGCGCTTCGGTCAGGCAGTTCATCGAATTGGCGGTAAACATTCCGCTGCACGAGCCGCAGGTCGGGCAGGCGGAGCGCTCGATCTCCGCCACTTCCTCATCAGAATAGCTCTCGTCCGCTGCGGCGACCATCGCATCGACCAGATCGAGTGCGACTTCCTTGCCCTTCACCACGACCTTGCCAGCCTCCATCGGGCCACCGCTGACGAAAACGCACGGCACGTTCAGGCGCATCGCTGCCATCAGCATGCCGGGCGTGATCTTGTCGCAATTGGAAATGCACACCATCGCATCGGCGCAATGGGCGTTGACCATATATTCGACACTATCGGCGATCAGGTCGCGGCTCGGCAGCGAATAGAGCATGCCGTCATGCCCCATGGCGATTCCGTCATCGACAGCGATCGTGTTGAATTCTTTCGCTACCCCGCCCGCTTCCTCGATCTGGCGCGCGACAAGCTGGCCGAGGTCTTTGAGGTGCACATGGCCAGGCACAAACTGTGTAAAGGAATTGACGACCGCGATGATCGGCTTGCCGAAGTCGCCGTCCTTCATTCCCGTGGCGCGCCATAGGCCGCGCGCGCCCGCCATGTTGCGGCCGTGCGTCGTAGTTCGGGATCGGTAAGCGGGCATAAGGCGTCTTAGCTCCGTCGGGCTTCGAAGACCCTAACGTAACGGATGCAGTGCCCAATCCCCAAGAGGAAAAGCTTTTCGGGTGCGAAGCGAGATTTAGGCGCTTTCGAGCGCCAGCTTCACCCGGCCTGCAACGTCGGCAATGATCGCCGCCCAGCGCGCCTGCCCGCGTTCCTGCGTAATCAGGTCGTTGCGAATTTCGATTGCGCAATAGGGCCGACCCAGTGCTTCCGCATGGCGGTTCATCGTCGCGTTCAATTCCTTGCCTGAATAGGGCTCATTGTCTCCGACCGTCACGCCAAGCTCTCCAAACAGACGGATCGCGTGGAGCGCGGCGCTGTCGTCATTGTTGTAAAGCAGCCCGATTTCCCACGGGCGTTCCTCATCAGGTTTGCTTTCCAGCTTCGGAGTGAAGCTGTGGATCGAGAGGATCAAGCCCGGATTGATCTGCTCAAGCCAGGTCTCCATCGCCTTGTGATAGGGGCGGTGATAATCGTCGAGGCGCTTTTCGCGGTCGGCCCCGATATTGCCAGGGATGAGGATACCGTCGCTGGTGGTCGGGATCAGCCCGTCCGAGTCCGCTTCGCGGTGGTGATCGATCGCGAGGCGGCTGACATCGGAAAGCATCGCTGCAATGCCATGGCGGCGCGCCAGGCGCTCCGCTACGCCCGCAGCGCCGATGTCGTAGGCGATGTGCTTTTCCAGCGTCCCGGCTGATACGCCAAGCTCAATCCCGTCGGGCACCCGGTTCGATGCGTGATCGCATACTGCGACGATGCCCCCTCGGGTCGCCTCGCCAATAAAGCGGAACACGGGATCGCTCATCGAAGTTTTCCTTTCATCTGCCACCAATCGGGGCGTGTTTGGCCAATGCGATCACTGGTCATGTCACGATCTTCCAGGGAGTTGAACAACGCAAAACATGTCGCACCAGACCCGGACATGCGCGCCAGTATGGGATCCGTCGCACGCAATCGCTCAAGAACGTCTGCTATGGGTGAACACAAATCGATCGCCGATCGTTCCAAGCCGTTCGTGCCGTGCATCATGATGTCCCGCGCAGAGCCTTCGGGTAATGGACCATCATCATCGCCATTCCATCCGGCGAACACAGGTGCTGTGGCAAGCGGTTCGCGCGGATTGACGAGCAGCACCGGAGTGCCGCCAAGATCAGTATCGATCGGCTCCAGTTCAGTCCCCGTCCCTCGCCCGATGCAGGTGACACTTTCCACACAAGCGGGTACGTCTGCGCCAAGCTTTGCTGCCCGCTCATGCCATTCATCGGGGAGGCCGTAAGCCTCGCGGATAATGCGAAAGACAGCCCCAGCATCAGCAGAGCCTCCACCAAGACCCGCAGCCACCGGCAGGTTCTTCTCTAGAGTAATGGCGAGTCCATCGGGACGCGGCAGAGCGTTGAGCGCCTTCGCAACGATATTATCGAAGGGATTGTCCAATACGCCGCCAAACTCGCCCACCGTCGTAACAACGTCGGCTTCGGCGGATGTCGCCACCAGCGTGTCCCCCGCATCGACAAAGGCGAACAGCGTCTCCAACTCATGATAGCCATCCTCGCGCCGCTTGCGGACGTGCAGCGCGAGGTTGATCTTGGCGTAGGCAGTTTCTTGGAGCCGCAAGGCGTTACATATTCGGATAATTCGGTCCGCCGCCGCCTTCGGGCGTGGTCCAGTTGATGTTCTGGTTGGGATCCTTGATGTCGCAGGTCTTGCAGTGGACGCAATTCTGCGAGTTGATCACGAATTTGGGTTCTGCGCCCTCTTCCTTCACCCATTCATAGACCCCGGCGGGGCAATAGCGCGTTGAGGGCCCGCCGAAAACTTCCAGCTCGCTTTCACGCTGCAATTCCAAGTCCGCCACTTTCAGATGGTTGGGCTGGTCCTCAGCGTGGTTTGTGAAGCTGTAAGATACGCTTGTAAGCTTATCGAAGCTGATCTTGCCGTCCGGCTTTGGATAGTCGATCGGCTTGTGCAGATCGGCTCGCTGCAGTTCCTCGTAATCGCGATGATGCTTCATCGCCGGAACGACACCGATTTTGAGCTGGCGCATCCACATGTCAATGCCGGCAAGCACAGTTCCAACATCGCCGCCGAATTTAGCGACCATCGGCTGCGCATTCTGTACTTTCTTCAGCTCCTTGGCGATCCAGCTTTCGCGCAGAGTGGCCTCGTAATCGGCGACTTCGTCATGCTCACGCTCGGCAGCGATGGCTTCGGCCACGCTTTCGGCTGCGATCATTCCGCTTTTCATAGCAGTATGGCTGCCCTTGATGCGCGGCACGTTCACGAAGCCTGCCGCACAACCAATCAGCGCGCCGCCCGGGAACGCAAGCTTCGGCACGCTCTGCCAGCCACCTTCGTTGATGGCGCGCGCACCATAAGCGACACGCGTTCCGCCTTCGAGGTATTCCTGGATCGCCGGATGGTGCTTCCACCGCTGGAATTCCTGAAATGGCGAGACGTAGGGGTTCTTATAATCGAGCGCGGTCACGAAGCCAATTGCGACCTGCCCGTTCGCCTGATGATAGAGGAACCCACCGCCCCACGTATCGCTTTCGCTAAGCGGCCAGCCTTGGGTGTGGATCACGCGGCCTGGCACATGCTTGGCGGGATCGATGTCCCACAATTCCTTGACGCCAAGGCCATAGACCTGCGGCTGACAATTTGCCTCCAAGTCGAAGCGCTCTTTCATCAGCTTGGTCAGATTGCCGCGCGCGCCCTCTGCGAAGAGCGTATATTTGGCCTGGATCTCCATGCCGGGCTGGAAATCGGGTTTTTGGCTGCCGTCAGCGGCCACGCCCATGTCCTGCGTGATTACGCCGCCGACCGAACCATCTTCGTTGAAGATCACTTCTGCTGCCGGGAAACCAGGGAAGACCATGACGCCGAGCGCTTCTGCCTGTTCACCCAGCCAGCGCGTCAGATTACCGAGCGAGCCGGTATAACAGCCATCGTTCGACATAAAGGGCGGCATGGCGAGGTGCGGGATCGGCATCTTGCCGCCTTTGGACAGCATCCAGTGCCAATTGTCTGTGACCGGCGTTTCCGCCATCGGGCAGTCCATGTCCCGCCATTCGGGCAGAAGCTCGTCCAGCGACTTGGGATCGACTACCGCGCCAGACAGGATATGCGCGCCGATTTCGGAGCCCTTTTCAAGGACCACGACTTCAAGCTCTTCATTCACCCGCTTCAGCCGGATCGCGGCAGCCAAACCAGCCACTCCGCCGCCGACAATTACCACGTCTACGGGCATTGATTCCCGTTCAACCATCATTTCATCCCGTTTTACCGAAGTTCCGTTGCAAGGGGACTTGATAGACGCCCTGCCACAGGTCAAGACCGCCTTTGGCCCGAATATGCAAAATCATGCAGAAAAATCCCTCGCAGACGATTATGCGGCAGCGCTCGACTGGTGGCGCGATGCCGGGGTCGATAGTGATTTTGAGGACGAACCGCAGAATTGGCTGGCAGAAGCCGAGCCGGAGCGCCCGAAGGTCACGAAGCCTTCCAACGCTGAAAATGAGACCCGCGACTCCCCGCTTGCTCCGGCGATTGCTGTGGCTGATATTCCGGGCGATCTCGAAGCCTTTCAAAGCTGGTGGACATCGCCTGAGACACCTTTGCCCGCAGCAAGCGGCGCCCGAGTTGCTCCACGCGGGACTGTCAATGCGAAACTGATGATCTTGAGCACCATGCCGGAGGCGCAGGACACGGACATGCTTTTCGGCGGCCGCGATGGTGCTTTGCTCAGCAATATTTTGAAGAGCCTTTCGATCGATGTAAGCGCCGCCTATTTCGCGAGCGCACTTCCTTCGCATATGCCGCTTCCTGATTGGGACAGTTTCAGCGCGCTGGGGCTTGGCGAGGTGCTACACCGCCATATCGCATTGGCCTCCCCGCGCCGGGTGCTCGTAATGGGAAACAAGTTGCCAATGCTGCTCGGCCATGATGCGTCCGCTTTGCCGGAAGAATTTACAGATTGCGGCGGGATCCCCGCTCTCGCCACCTTCGCCCCCGAGCGATTGCTTGACCACCCACGCCAAAGCACGCGGCTTTGGAAACGACTGCTTTACTGGACCTCATAAGATGAAATCCTTCAAAGTCTTGTTGGCGACTTTTGCCACGCTTTCTAGCGTGTTGGCGCTTTCAGCTTCAGGCGCTGCGGCGCAAGACACACGCACATATTTCAGCGCGCGCATCGCGGATTCGCAGGTGCCGCAGCAATTAAGCGCGGATGAGCGGGAGTATTATGGACAGTTATTCCGCGCCATAGATGCCGAGCGGTGGGCTGAAGTGGAAAGCCTCTTTAATCAACGCTCCGATGGCCTGTTGCATGATGTAGCCCGTGCGGAATACATCCTGCATGCGAGCTCCCCGCGTGCCGAGCTTTCCGAAATCGTCGAAGTCCTGGACGACGGGGCGCATCTGCCACAGGCAGAGCAATTGGGCCGACTTGGCGTCACGCGCGGTCTCGCACGCGAACCGGATTTGCCCTATGTACGGACGTTCAGCAGGCGCAGTGAAATGCCGCGGCGTTACCGTCCTCGCTCCATCAATGACGGCACAATGCCGGGCGATGTTCGCACCTCCATCCTCAGCCATATCTCCAATGATGATCCCGATGGAGCGCGTTTGCTGCTGGACGGTGTCGATGCTTCACTGAGCCCTGCGGCACGAGCCGAATGGCGCCAGCGCGTTGCGTGGAGCTATTACATCGAAAATCGCGACCCGGAAGCACTGGCCATAGCGCAGACTGTGGGAGCGGGATCCGGACCCTGGGTTGCGGAGGGCGATTGGGTTGCCGGGCTGGCCTCCTGGCGCCTCGGTGATTGCCAGACCGCGCTCGATTATTTCCAGCGCTCTGCTGCCGGTGCAGACAGCCCGAACTTGCGCGCCGCCGCACTTTTCTGGGGTTCGCGCGCGGCCATGCGATGCCGCCAGCCTGAATTAAGCACGCAATTGCTCAACAACGCGGCCGGCGACGATCGGGTACTCTACGGCATGTTGGCAGCCGAGCAATTGGGCCGCGAATTGCCTGATCGGGTCGAAAGCGCCGATCTCAGTCAGGACGATTGGCGCGCCATCGGCAATATCGAGAATGTGCGCATCGCTGTCGCACTCACTGAGATCGATCGGGATATCCTGGGAAGCCAAGTCCTCCTTCATCAGGCACGCATCGGCTCACCGGATGAATATGCACCGATTTCGCGATTGGCCCGCGCCCTCGGCTTTCCGCGTACGCAGATTTACATGGCACTCAATGCCCCAAGCGGCGCCGATGCCGATCCCGCATCGCATTTTCCAGCGCCGCGCATCGCTCCCTTCAATGGATGGCAAGTCGATCCGGCACTCGCCTTTGCGATCACCTTGCAGGAGTCGGTTTTTCGCGCCGATGCCGTCAGCCCGGCAAATGCGCAGGGCCTGATGCAAATCACTCCGCCCACTGTCCGCCAACATGCCGGATGCGTCGGACGGTCGACGAGCGCGATCAACGTCTTCGATCCGTCCATGAATCTCGCGCTTGGCCAGTGCAATTTGCAAATGGTTGCGCGCAGCTCGGCGACACAAGGGCGGCTGCCGCAGATTATGGCGGCCTATAATGCCGGCCTGTCTCCTATCACGCGCTGGGTGTCCGAAGTGAACGATCAGGGCGACCCTCTGCTTTATATGGAGTCGATCCCCTATTGGGAGACGCGCGGCTACGTTTCCATCGTGATGCGCAATTACTGGATGTATGAGCGACAGGCGAACTCGCCTTCGCCCACCCGCAGAGCCTTGGTGCAGAATGACTGGCCGATGTTTTCTGATGGCACAAGCAGCGATGGCCGCGTTTACATGTCGAGCGGGCAGCGCTGATGGCGATCGATGAAACGCGCGAATTCGTGCCGGTTTCGATCGCTCTGATAACCGTTTCCGATACCCGCAGCCCGGAAAATGATACATCGGGCGATATACTAGCAGAACGGATCGCAGGCGATGGGCATCACCTTGCTGAGCGGACGATCGTCAAGGATGATGCCGAGGCGATTGCCGCACAATTGCGCGAATGGAGCGACGATCCGAATATAGACGCCGTGATAACCACAGGCGGAACGGGTCTGACGGGCCGGGATGTAACTCCTGAGGCTTTCGACATGGTCAAGGACAAGGACATCCCGGGTTTCGGAGAACTTTTCCGCTGGATCAGCTTCGATCTGATCGGCACGTCCACCATTCAGTCTCGTGCCTGTGCTGTACTCGCTGGAAGCACTTACATCTTCGCCCTTCCCGGCTCGAACGGCGCGGTGAAAGATGGCTGGGATCGCATTTTGCGCGAGCAGCTCGATAGTCGCAATCGGCCATGCAATTTCGTGCAATTGATGCCGCGACTGAACGAGCGCTAGCCGACACCCAAGAACGTTACCACAAACGGAGTGAGGGACTTGCTCCCGTCGGGAGCTTGTTCTACTTCTGTTCCATGCTCAAGCATGAGAAGATAAAAGGCCGTGGAGCTCAGTCGGCTGTGGTGCCCGATCGCTTCGGGCTGGCTCAGCGCAATGTCGATGGCGAGTGGCGCGATGCGATGGAGCAGCTCGAAGGTCCGCCGGTCAAATTGCGCACGCAGGTGACTGAAGAGCACCCGAAGACCATCCTGTCATTCAATCAATCACCGGACATTTTCTTCGATCGCTCAATCAACGCCTATCGTGGCTGCGAACATGGCTGCGTCTATTGCTTTGCGCGCCCCACCCATGCCTATCACGATCTCTCACCTGGCCTGGACTTCGAGACAAAGCTATTCGCAAAGCCCGATGCGCCTCGTCTGTTGCGGGAGACCCTTGCGCGACCGAAATATGTGCCCAAGCCGATTGCCATGGGGACCAACACCGATCCCTATCAGCCGATAGAGAAGCGATATCGGATCACGCGGCAACTGCTGGAAATCTGCTTAGAATGTCGTCATCCGGTGACCATCACAACTAAATCCGATCGCGTATTGCAGGATCTCGATCTTCTAAAGGAGATGGCGCAGCAGGAGCTTGTCGCCGTCGCGATTTCCGTGACCAGTCTCGATCCTGCGCTATCGGGCAAGCTTGAACCCCGCGCCGCCGCTCCCCACAAGCGAATGGCCGCGCTTGGGCAACTAGCGGAAAATGGCATTCCGACGCATTGCTCGATAGCACCCATCATTCCCGCTATCACCGACTGCTTCATGGAGGAGATCATTCAAGAGGCTGCTTCAGCAGGCGTGGGCAGCATTGGCTGGATACCCTTACGGCTGCCACATGAAGTTGCGCCGCTTTTTCGCGAATGGCTGGATGTGCATTTCCCCGATCGCGCGGCCAAGGTGATGAGCATCGTTCGATCCATCCGCAATGGGCGCGATAATGACCCGCACTTCTTCAGCCGTTTGAGGCCGAGCGGCGTCTGGGCGGAGCTTTTTCGCACCCGGTTCCGGGTCGCCTGCCGCAAAAACAATGTGAAAAAACAGAATTTTTACCTCGAAACCGGCAATTTTCGACGTCCAAGTGTGGACGGACAGCTACAACTGTTGTGAAACATTAGCTTCACATGCGGTTTTGGGTTAACACCCCTTGCAAGTGTGTGGCATTGTCAGTCCGGTTCGATTGGCAGTTTCTGCGCATCGATTCGTAATTCGTGTTAATTGGGGGAATACCTGATGAAAAAAGTTACCATCGCCCTCCTCGCCGGGACAGCGTGCATTGCAACGCCTGCTGCGGCGCGGGATGGTGAATTCTACTTCGGCGCCGGTTTCGGTGTTACCTCGCCGGAAGATACCGATCTGGATACCGGTGAAAATGGCCTCGATGAGATCATCATTGAACTGGATCACGGTTTCGAAGGCGCGCTGATGCTCGGCTACGATGCCGGCCCGCTTCGCTTCGAAGTCGAAGGCTCCTATCGTGAATACGATGTGGATGCGGTCGATGCTTTCCTCGTCGGTGTTCCCTCGGATGCAGACTCCAACCTCGCATTCGGCTTCCAGAGCCCTGCGCGAGGCAGCGGTTCGCAGTGGAGCGGCATGTTTAATGCCCTGCTCGACTTCGGTGGCAATGACGGCATCGGCGTTTCCGCCGGCGGCGGCGTCGGCATCACCAATGCTTCTTTCAGCGACGTTCGCACCTTCTCGACCGGTCCGGGCTTCCTCGATGACGACGATGTCAACTTTGCATGGCAGGCGATCGGCCAGATCTATTCGCCGCTGAGCGACAATATCGACGTTGCCCTGCGCTATCGTTTCCACAAGGTAACGGGCGTTGAGTACACCGATACGGTTGGCCGTACCTTCGATGCCGACGTTGCCTCGCACTCGCTGCTGGGCTCGTTCATCCTGAACTTCGGTGGTGATGAGCCGGCACCGCCGCCTCCTCCGCCGCCCCCGCCGCCGCCTCCGCCGCCTCCTCCA
>NZ_JAEANY010000003.1 GCF_016019885.1 Aurantiacibacter sediminis
CCCCCGCCTCCTCCGCCGCCGCCTCCGCCGCCGGTCGTTGAGTGCAACACGGGTCCCTACATCGTGTTCTTCGATTGGGATGAGAGCGACATCACGCCGGAAGCAGCCACCGTGCTCAACTCGGCTGTCACCGCTTACGGCGATTGCGGCACCGCCAGCATCATGCTGGCAGGCCACACCGATACGTCGGGTACGCAGACCTACAATATGGGTCTTGCAGAGCGCCGTAACGACTCGGTCCAGGCATACCTCACAAGCCGTGGTATCCCGGGCGGCCGCATCATGAGCGAAGCCTTCGGTGAGAACGACCTGCGCGTTCCGACTGCCGACGGTGTCCGCGAACTGCAAAACCGCCGTGTGGAAATCACTTACGGTCCGAACTCGGGCATGTAAGCCACGCCATCAGGGCAAACAGAATGGGCCGGGAGAGCGATCTCCCGGCCCTTCTTTTTGTGTCTATCGAGTTGCTGCTCGGTCAGTCGTGGCGACTTTTGCCGATTGGGCCACAGTACGACGCTTTAAACCTAGCGGACGAAGTAGCCGGTGACCTGCCAGCCTTCGTCGCTATCCAGCATGATGACGGTTTCGACTACGGCCTGCGGCCGTCCTTCGAAAACCGTGGCGAATTGCAGGACTTCGTATTCGCCATCGGGAGCACCGGGGAGCGAATCAGCGCGCTGTACGCTGGCGATCTCGCGGCTGGTTACGGCGCCGAGCGGCTCGCGAACAGGTTCCACCAGCGACGCCCATTGCTCGGCGGTCGTTTTTGACTGGAAAAAGCTTCCGGCAGCTTCCCAGCTGCCTTGATAATCACCCGCATCGACAAGCGCGATAAAGGTTTCGGCCGCTTCGCGTGACTCGCCGTCAGTCTGCGTGGCTGCGATATCCGCTTCTGACGTGAAATCGTCACCAGCAACGGTGTCGGTCGGCGGGGTATCCTCTGCGATCAGGGCGACGGCGGCAATTGCGATAATCAAAGACATGGTAAGCATTCCTCCTGCTAGCCAGACAATCCGGGATGGACCGCCTGTTTCGTTGAGGTCTGCAGTGTCTTCGACTCCGTTCTCGTCTCCCATCCCCAAATCGTTGCGCGCAGGGTTTTGTGGTATCGCGCCCTCGGCATCCCCCAAAATTCTTGCGGCTTCCCGGCTGCTAGACACATCCAATTTGCGGCGTGCATTGCGGAGGCGATCGTTGACGGTATGGACCGAGATGTCGAGTTCGCGAGCGCTGGATTTGGCATCATGACCAGCCAAAAGCAGGCGCAGCGCCTCCTTTTCCTTCTCCGTCAGATCACCAAGCGCATCTGCCATGCCGCGTTTTAAGCCACCAACCTAAGATGTCCAACGCCGCGAATTGGGCTCATCTGAACATTGGAAAGTCCGGGAACGCCGGTCAGGGCGTCGACCACTTCACCTGACAGGGCGAAGTCACGCCCCAGCAGGATAATTGGCGCGATATCGCCATCTATATGCAGAGTGATCTGCACCTCGCCATGACCAGCCTTGCCCAGTTCGAGCACGTCCTGAAGCGTCGCAATCGCAGCGACGTCATGCACGTCCGCAGTCAGTTGCATGCGCGCAAAACTCGTCACTTCGGATAGTGGCCGCGCCCCGCGGACCGTGACGCGCGGCGGATCATCGGGATTTGGCGAATCCAGTTCTACATTGAGGAGCAGGCACATGCTGTCATCCGCCCATTGCTGAAAGCTATCGACCAGTGATTCTTCAAAACAGGCGGCGCTGAATTGGCCGGAACTGTCGGAGAAGTCTGCGCGGATGAACTCAGCACCGCGCTTCGTTCGACCCTTGTTTACGCTCTCGACCATGGCGGCCATCACCACCTTCTGGCGACCACCCTCAGCTCCACTTTCTATTAGCGAGGCATAGCTGCGCGCGCCATTGGCGGAGGCGATCATCTTGAATTCGGCGACCGGGTGTTCTGCGAAGTAAAAGCCAAAAGTGTCGCGCTCGACAGCCATTTGCTCACCGCGGGTCCACGGCTCTGAATCAGCGAGCTTGAGTGATGGTTCAGCGTGATCATCCCCACCAAAAAGCGCGGCCTGACCGCTCGCCTTTTCACGGTTCGCCGCATCAGCGACCGCCAGGAGCATATCAGCATTGGCCAGCACCTTGGCACGATTCGGTTCCAGCGAATCGAAAGCACCGGCTCCGGCCAGGCCTTCCAACTGCTTTCGATTCATTGACCCTGCGGGCAGACGCTTGAATACATCCTCGAGACTTTCGAACGGGCCATGCGCAATGCGTTCGGCGAAGACCTGCTCCATCGCTTTCTCACCGACATTGCGGATGCCAGCGAGTGCGTAACGCACCGCCCAGCCCTCGTCAGTCTCCTCGACCACGAATTCAGCCTCGGAGGCATTGATATCGGGCCCAAGCAGGTCGATGCCATTGCGCCGCGCATCATCGACAAACACCGCCAGTTTCTCCGACTGGTGCATGTCGAAGCACATGGACGCAGCGTAGAACTCTTCCGGATAATGGGTTTTCAGCCAAGCCGTCTGGTAGCTGAGCAATGCATAGGCGGCGGCGTGCGACTTGTTGAAACCGTAGCCGGCAAATTTGTCGATCAAGTCGAACAACGCGTTTGCCTCGGCTTTCTCGATGCTTGAAACTTCGAAACAGCCATCGCAGAAGCGCGCACGCTGCTTGTCCATTTCCGCCTGGTTCTTCTTGCCCATGGCGCGGCGCAACAAGTCAGCATCGCCGAGCGAATATCCGGCAAGGATCTGCGCGGCGAGCATCACCTGCTCCTGATAAACAAAGATGCCGTAGGTTTCTTCGAGGATGCCTTTCAGCTTTTCGTGCGGGTATTCGATCAGCGCCTCACCCGCCTTGCGCTTACCGAACAGCGGAATGTTGTCCATCGGGCCCGGACGGTAGAGCGAGACGAGCGCGATAATGTCCTCGAACTTCGTCGGCTTCACCGCTGTCAGCGTCCGCCGCATCCCTTCGGATTCCAGCTGAAACACGCCGACTGTGTCACCGCGTTTGAGCAGGTCGAAAACGCCAGCATCGTCCCACGGCAGCGTATCGAGATCGACCGTGATGCCGCGCCGCCCCAGCAAATCCACCGCCTTGCGCAGCACGCTGAGCGTTTTCAGGCCAAGAAAGTCGAATTTGACCAGCCCGGTGTCCTCGACATGCTTCATGTCGAACTGCGTCACCGGCATGTCCGAGCGCGGATCGCGGAATAGCGGGACAAGCTGGCTCAGCGGCCTGTCGCCAATCACCACACCAGCGGCGTGGGTAGAGGAGTTGCGCGGAAAGCCCTCCAACTGCATCGCCAGATCGACGAGGCGTTTCACCTCATTGTCATTGTCATACTCGCGCTTGAATTCAGCGACGCCATTGAGCGCGCGCGGTAGCGTCCACGGATCGGTCGGGTGGTTGGGCACCATTTTGGTGAGCCGGTCCACCTGACCATAGGGCATTTGCAGGATGCGGCCCGTATCGCGCAGCACGGCGCGCGCTTTCAGCTTACCGAAAGTGATGATTTGAGCGACCTTGTCGTGTCCATATCGCTCCTGCACGTAGCGGATGACTTCGCCGCGGCGCGTTTCGCAGAAGTCGATATCGAAGTCAGGCATTGAAACGCGTTCCGGGTTGAGGAAGCGCTCGAACAGCAGGCCCAGGCGAATGGGATCGAGATCGGTGATGGTCAGCGCCCAGGCGACAAGCGAGCCCGCACCCGACCCACGCCCCGGCCCCACCGGTATCCCCTGCGACTTTGCCCATTTGATGAAGTCGGCAACGATCAGGAAGTAGCCGGGAAAGCCCATATTCTTGATGATGCCAACCTCATAATCGAGTCGCTCCATATAAACTTTCAGCTCTTCGTCGGAGAGCTCGTCATAGACTTCGAGCCGTCCGGCGAGACCGCGCTTGGCATCCTCTTCCAGCATGCGCGCTTCGCCTTCCTGATCGCCTGCAAGGCTGGGCAGGATCGGAGCGCGCCGCGGCGGCGCGAAGGCGGTGCGCTGGGCGATCACGAGGGAGTTGGCGGTTGCTTCCGGCAGGTCGGCGAACAACTCCTCCATAGCCGCGGCGGATTTGACATAGGCTTGCGGATTGGAGGTAGGACGGTCCGCGCTGTCGATCTGCGATGAATTGGCAATACAGAGCATGGCGTCGTGCGCGCTATGCTGGTGTGGCTCGGCGAAGTTGGCCGGATTCGTCGCGACCAGAGGCAGGCCTTGCGCATAGGCGAGATCGAGCAAGCCCTCTTCCGCCGCTTCCTCGATCGGGTTTCCGCGCCGCGCCAGCTCGACATAGAGGCGATTAGGAAACAGGGCAGACAGACGCTCCGCCACTTCATGGGCGCGGCGTTCTTTCCCGTCAGCCAGCAGCCGCGTGACCGTTCCGCCACTTGCGCCGGTTAGAGCGATCAGCCCATCGGTGTGGCCTGTGAAGTCTTCCCAGATGACATGGGGCTCAAGCTCAAGCGGCCGGTCCAGATGCGCGCGGCTGACGAGATAGCAGAGGTTGTTCCAGCCATCCTCATCTTGCGCATAGAGCGGCAGGAAGTCGACCGGTTCTCCTTCACCACGCCGCACGCCGAGAAGGGTCCCGATAATCGGCTGCACACCTTCCCCCACACAAGAGCCGGAGAACATGGTCGATCCATACAACCCATTGCGATCGCAAATTGCGATGGCGGGAAATCCACGTTCCTTCGCCAATTTGGCCAGCGCCTTCGGGTCAATCGCTCCTTCGAGCATCGAGTAGCTCGAAATCACACGGAGCGGAACAAAGGGTGCGTAGGCCATGCATTCACTATGGTGATCGCGCGCAGATTCGCAAAGCCCGCGCTGGGGAAAAGCCGGTGGGTTATTCCCCTGTCGTTTCCATCTGCGCCTCTGCAATCTTGCGGCGTGTCTGACGCACTTGAGATATCGCGCCGTAGATCACCAGCGCGGCAAGGAAGACCCACACCCAGACCGGGATGTTCTGTCCCACAATCGCCAGATACAGATAGGCGGAGACGAAGAAGAAGCCCGCCAGCATGGTCGGCAGCAATGTCGATTTGCCCGCCCGCGCATTCTTCACGATCCACCCTACGGAAGCGAGGAAGAACGGAATCGCGCCGACATAGATCGCGCCGAAGATCCACGGATTGACGCCGTAGGTCTCGCCCAGCGAGAGGAACCAGTCTGATATGGACTCGATCATGCGAGTATCTCCTTCTGACCAGTTAGTTCGGCGACGATCGACTGAGGGTTACATAGCGTGGTGCGGCAGATGCCACCATCAAGCTATTCTATCCGTCCCTCATGCAGGCGTACCACACGGTCCATGCGCGCGGCCAAACGTTCGTTATGCGTTGCCACCAGAGCCGCACTGCCCTGCCCGCGCACCAGCTCAAGGAACTCACCCAGCACCCGCTCCGAAGTCTTCTCATCGAGATTGCCCGTGGGCTCATCCGCGAGCACCAATTGCGGCTTGTTGGCAAGCGCGCGGGCCACAGCCACACGCTGCTGCTCACCGCCCGACAGCTTGCTCGGCCGGTGTTCAAGGCGATGCGAGAGGCCAAGCGCGCCAAGCAGATGCTCCGCCCGCACCTTCGCATCGGCGCGCGACACGTTGAGCAGGAGCTGCGGCAGGATCACATTCTCCATCGCGGTGAAATCGGGCAGCAAGTGATGGAACTGGTAAACGAAGCCCAGATGATCGCGGCGCAAAGTCGTGCGCTCGGCAGAGTTGAGGGCGCTCGCGTCCTGTCCGGCGATTTCGATAGTGCCTTCAAATCCGCCTTCGAGCAGGCCGACCGCCTGCAAGAGCGTGGATTTGCCCGATCCCGACGGACCAAGCAGCGCCACGATCTCTCCCGGCGCGATCTGCATATCGACGCCGCGCAGCACTTCGATGGTGACATCACCCTGCTCGAAATTGCGAGCGAGGCCTGCAAGGCGGACGACCAGACTACTCATAGCGCAGGACCTCGACTGGATCGGTATTGGAGGCTCGATAGGCCGGATACAGCGTCGCGAGAAAGCTGAGGCCCAGCGCCATTCCGGCAATCGCCATCACTTCCACCGGATCTGTGCGCGATGGCAATTCGGTGAGGAAGCGAACCTGCGGGTCCCACAACTCGACGCCGAATGCGGTGCTGAGCCCGGTGACAATGGGGCCACGGAAGAACAGCACGATGAAGCCGAGCGCAAGGCCGGTGAGCGTGCCGACAAGTCCGACAACAGAGCCGGTGGTGACGAAGATCTTCATCAGGCTCCGCCGCGTTGCGCCCATCGTACGGACGATGGCAATATCGCGTGTCTTGCTGCGGACCAGCATGACGAGTGATGAGAGGATGTTGAAGGCGGCCACCAGCACGATGATGGACAGCGCGAAGAACATGGCAACGCGCTCCACCTGCAATGCCTCGAACAGCGAAGCGTTCATGCTTTGCCAGCTGGTGACAATGGCGCGGCCATCGAGCTGACGCGCTACCGGTTCGAGTATCTCGTTCACCCGCTCCGGATCTTCCACCTGCACTTCGATCATGCTGATGGATTCGCCCGTCATAGTTAGCGTCTGCGCGGTCGGGATCGGCATCACCACGAAGCGCTCGTCAAAGTCGATGAGGCCGACGGAGAACACCGCCGTCACGGTGTAACCCACCTGCCGCGGCACTGTGCCGAACGGCGTGGTGCGTCCCTGGGGATTGATGATCGTGATCGTGTCACCCAGGCGAATGCCAAGGTTCTGCTGCAGCGCCGCACCGATGGCGACGTTGTTCGCGTCCGGCGTGATCGTGCTGAGATCACCCGCCACCATCTTGTCCTGATAGCGGTCGATATCCTCTTGCGTATTCCCGCGCACAAACACCGCCTCAGCGCGGCCGTTGTAGGTTGCGAGCAGCGGTTGCTCAATCAAGGGAGAAGCGTCGGTGACGCCCTCGGTCGCTTCAAGCTCGCCCAGCAGCTCTTCCCAATTCTCCAGCCTGCCGCCGTATGATTGAACGACCGCGTGCCCATTCAGATTGGTGATGCGGTCGATCAGCTCTCCGCGAAAGCCGTTCATCACGCTCATCACGATCACCAGCATGGCGACCGAAAGCGCGACCACGGTGATCGAGATACCGGCCACCAGAGCAATCACCGCTTCGCTGCGCCCCGGCAGCATGTAGCGTTTGGCGATGGACCATTCGAAAGGGGTGAGGATCACGAGAGCGGTTTTCCGGATTGGTTCAAGGCTGCACTAGGTGCGCCCTCCTTTCGCTGCGATGAAGCGTGATCGCAAGCCCAAAAGGCGCGTTCACCCCCGATTCTCGCGCGCTGAAGCAGCGGGGGTGTGACAGGTGTGACAGTGTTCAGGAGAATAAAGTTCCGTGCGCACGAATGGCCTCTAAATATCTGGCGCTGCATAAAAAGTTGAGGCGAGGAAATCATCCCCGCCTCATGTTGCATCCGTGGTTTTGTAGGAAAGCCTATTCCGCCAGCTCACTCGCAATCCACGCATCGACATGCGCTTCCAGCACGTTCAGCGGCACCGCACCGTTTTCCAGCACCGTGTCATGGAAGTCGCGCAGGTCGAAATCGGCCCCGAGTGCTTCCTCGGCGCGGGTCCGCAATTCGCGAATTTTAAGCTCGCCAATCTTGTAAGCAACCGCCTGCCCCGGCCAGGTGATGTAGCGATTGACCTCGGCATTGATATTGCCTTCGGAAAGCGCGGTATTGTCCAGCATGTAGGCAACCGCTTCGTCGCGGGTCCAGCCCATCGCATGGATACCGGTGTCGACCACAAGGCGGGTCGCGCGCCACATTTCATAGCTCAGCCGACCCATTTCCTTGGCGGGCGTGTCATAGAGCCCCATCTCGATGCCGAGCCGCTCCGAATAAAGGCCCCATCCTTCCACAAACGCGGTGAAGAAGCTGCCATTGGCGCGCAGCGGATGCATGTCGAGTTCCTGCTGCAGCGCGATCTGATGATGATGCCCCGGCACCGCCTCATGAACGCCAAGCGCGGGCAATTCCCACAGCGGGCGCTGGTCCAGTTCGGTCAGATTCAGACGATAGATGCCCGGCTGCCCCGTGGCCATCGATCCACGCTCGTAATAGGCAGTGGTATTGCCGGGAGCGACAGCTGCGGGGATCGGCTCGACCGAATATGGCAGGCGCGGCAGGCGGCCGAACAGGCGCGGCATCCACCCATCGATTTCCTTGGCGAGCGCGCGCGTATATTCGAGATAGCTCTCTTCATCTTCGGGATAATATTGCGGGTCGGTGCGCAGATGCTCGATAAAAGCTTCGCGCGTGTCGAAGCCAGCTTCGGCCGCGACGGCCTCCATCTCGGCCCGAATGCGCGCGACTTCGGAAAGACCCAGATCATGCACCTGCTGTGGCGTCATGTCGGTAGTCGTGAAACTGCGCACGCGATAGGCGTAATATGCCTCACCGCCCGGCGTTCCGCCGATACCCGGTGCCTCATCGGCGCGGCATGCCGGAGCGAAATCCTGCACATAATAGTCGCGGAAGGCCTGGAGACCGGCGAAGGCGCCTTCGGTGATAGCGGTTCGCCCACGATCTTCGATACCGGCCCAGTCCGTTTCCGAAATTGTGGCCGGACGTTCGTCGAAAGCCTGCCACCACACTGAGTCTTCGGGGGTTTCGGTGATGAAGCCGCTGATGGAGTTTTCGTAACCTTGCATTGGCTCACAAGGCTGTGTCAGGCCACGCTCGATTGCGCCTTCACTCCTGTCGATAAAGGCCTGAATGTATTCGGGAAAGCTTTCCAAGCGGGTCAGATAGCTATCATAATCGGCGGCGGTGAAAAGCGGGCTCGAATATGGCAGGCTCGCAATCGCGCTTTGGGGGCCACCGCGATTGGTGAAAGTGATGTAACGGCTGTGATCGTGCTCGGCCGCTTCAAGCTGATCGTTGAAGCTGCGCGCTAGCAAGGCGTAGTCGATGCGAAGGTTTTCCGGCAGCATGTCGACATCGATCGCCTGAAGCCGCGCCTGGAATTCCCGCGTCTGCGCGATCCCCTCGTCATAGCCTTCTATGGATGGATCGCCCAAAGATCCATCATTGCGCCGATCCCCCACCCCTTCGGAAAGCCAAGGCGAACCATCGAGTGCATTTTGCCAAACATCCTCGCGCAGCTCGACAAACTCGGCCTCCGCATCCTGAGCGAAAGCAGCCTGCGGCATGGCAACAGCCAAAGCGATTGCGGTGGTGACGAAGAAATTGCGGGTCATGGTCTAGTCTCCCGAAGAATTGATTTCGCGGGAGACTAGGCTTGTGGGCGGTGAACGCAAGCGATCAGGTGGGCGCGCGTGCCGGGTATTTGTTGCGGAAGTAAAGCAGCATCACAACACCGAGCAGCACTGGCCCAGCGACGAGCAACGGATCGGGCAGATCGTAGAACCCGGCGGTCTCGAATTCCACCAGCGGCGCGCGAAGCACGATTACAAAGGCCCAAACCATGCGCGCCAGATGCCGCGCAATGCGCAGGCGGTTGCGCTGGTCTGGCTTCAGGTACCAATTAATGTCTCCCGCCAGCAGAATGAGCGGCACGAGCAGCACTATTCCCGGGCCGATTATCGGAACGACCCCCGAAATCACATTGGGAAGGGCGGCCAGGATGAATATACCGACCGCAACGATTTCCAACGCCGTCAGCGCATACTCCGCCGCGCGCACGCGCGCGCTGGCCGGTTTCAGCGCGAGCCAGGCAGTCGCCACCGCATAGCTGGAAGTGATAGCATTGAGAGCGAGCGGAGGAATAAACTCCGCCACGAGCATAATGATCGCGGTTATCGCGACAATGAATACTCCGAGGATACAAATCTGCCCTGCACGAATGTGCAGCGTGCTTCCCTTGCGCGCGAAGAAGGCCACAATCGCTGCGACAAACCAGATCACGCCGATAATGATGTGACCCTGATATTCCAGCAAGCTGTAAGGCGAAGGATCAGAAAAATCGATCGGATCCGGTGCGAATAGCCTGATATCGTTCATGCATTCCCCCCAATGCAGATGCCCGAAAGCATTCTGATACCACAGCGTGTGCAAGGCTCAAAATTGGGCGTTTACCCACCTCGCAGCGTTTGCACACCCCAATCGCGCTCCAGCAAGTAGAGAACCAGCCGCGCCGCTTGCCCGCGTGCGCTTTCAAGTCCGCCTTCCTGTTCGACCAGCAATTTTGCATCGGCATTGGCCATGTCGATATATTTGCTCACCTGTTCGAGGCTCGCGATGCGGAAGCCTTCTTCGCCGGACTGCTTGGTGCCGAGCAGTTCGCCGCCGCCGCGCAGTTTCAGATCCTCTTCGGCAAGGTGGAAGCCGTCCTGGCTCTCGCGCATCAGGGCGAGGCGCTGCTTGCCGGTCTCGCTGAGTTCATTGCTGCGCAGAAGCAGGCAGGTCGATTTCTCGCTGCCCCGCCCCACCCGGCCGCGCAACTGGTGGAGCTGGGCGAGGCCGAAGCGTTCGGCCTGCTCGATCACCATCAACGTGGCGTTCGGCACGTCCACGCCGACTTCGATCACCGTGGTCGCGACAAGGATCTTCGCATCGCCGCTGGCAAAGCGCGCCATGCCGGCGTCTTTCAATTCAGGTGCGAGCTGGCCGTGGACCATCACGACATCCTCGCCAAACCGCTCTTTCAACGCGGCGTAGCGCGCTTCGGCGGCAGCGATATCGTCGGTCATAGTCTCACTGTCGCGGACCATCGGGCAGACCCAATAGGCTTGCTGACCGCTTTCGACATGGCGCCCCACGGCGGCAGCGATCTCTTCGATCCTGTCGAGCGGCAGAACGCGCGTGTCGATGGCCTGCCTGCCGGGCGGAAGCTCATCCAGACGGCTGACTTCCATCTCCCCGTGATTGGCGAGCACCAGAGTGCGCGGGATAGGCGTTGCCGTCATGGCGAGCGTGTGCGGTGTCACCTTACCCTTTTGCGCCAGCATAAGGCGCTGCGAGACGCCAAAGCGGTGCTGCTCATCGATCACGACCAGGCCGAGGTTCTTGTAGCTCACCGTGTCCTGAAAAATCGCATGGGTGCCCACGACAATCTGGATGCTGCCGTCGAGCAGGCCCATGAGGATACTCTCGCGCGCCCTCCCCTTGTCGCGGCCCGTCAGCAGCGCGACCTCGACGCCGGTCGGCTTCGCCATCGCGCGCAGGGTTTCGAAATGCTGGCGAGCGAGCAATTCGGTCGGCGCGAGCAGAGCGGCCTGCGCTCCGGCCTCCACCGCTGCGAGCATCGCTTCCAGTGCCACCACGGTCTTGCCCGCGCCGACATCGCCCTGAAGCAGGCGCAGCATCGGGCTGGCCTGCGCCATGTCGCCTGTAATCTCGTCAATCGAGCGGCGCTGTGCTCCAGTAAGCGGGAACGGCAGCTCCAGCCTGTCTCGCAGAGAGCCGTCGCCTTTCAAAGCCTGTCCGCGCCGCGCACGGTTGCTCTGGCGCACCAGCATCAGCGCGAGGGCATTGGCGAAAAGCTCGTCATAAGCGAGCCGGTCGCGCGCCTTCCCGTTTTCCCCCTTGTGCGCCAGCGCGATCGCATCGTGCCAGTTCGGCCAACCCTCTCGCTCGAAAGTGTTGGGCTCTATCCATTCGGGCATTTCAGGGGCCTTGGCGATCGCTTGCTCGACAAATCCACCGATCCGCGGCTGGGTCAGCCCTTCGGCAAGGCGGTAGATTGGCTCCACCATCTTCCCCATCGCATCGGCGCTTTTCTCCGCAACATGGTCGGGGTGAACGATCTGCAGCGTCTGGTCGAACTGGTCGAGCCGCCCCGCGACCCAGCGCGTCTCGCCGACCGGCAGCTGCTTCTTCGCCGTGTAGGAGGCGCGCCCGAAATAGGTCAGCGCGCAGATATTGCCGAGCACGTCCTGCGCCAGCACCCGGTACGGCCCGCGCCCTGGATTGCGCGGACTGCGATGCTCGACGACGGTAAGCGGCACAACGATCTGATCGCCCACACCTGCCTCGTCGAGGTCCTTCACCGCGCGCCGCGTAACGAAGCGTTCGGGCAGGTGGTAAAGCACGTCTCTCACCCGCGCGAGGCCGAGCCGTTCCAGCGGCTTTTTCAGCTTCGGCCCGACGCCATCGAGCGTTTCGATCTCGGCAAACAGGGGGTTGAGGATTTCGGGGCGCATTGTGCCACTCTAAACCAGTCCGTCATCCCAGCGGAAGCTGGGATCTGGTCGGAAAAGCGCTCTCTTGTGGAAAGAGATTCCAGCTTTCGCTGGAATGACGAGCTTGTTAGGAGGCCCGTCATGACCTCTACAGATCGCACAACCCGCATCAACAAGGCCAAATTCCGCGCCTGGCACCGTGGCACGCGGGAAGCCGATTACACCTTTGGCTGCTTCTTCGATACGTTCCACGAGGGTTGGAGCGAAGAAGAACTCACGTGGTTCGAAAAGCTGCTGACCTATGAAGACCCCGATGTCCTCGCGTGGACCATGGGCACGCAGGAGCCGCCGGAAGAAATGCAGGGCGACCAAATGACTGCCTTGCGCAAAATGGATTACGTGCGCATCTAGGCGGCAATTCACCCCCATCTCGATTGAGCTGGGGGCTTTTTTGCTTGCCGATAGTTGATGCACCTATGCCCGATCTTTCCCGCATATTGAACGCCAGTCAGCCGCTGACGCTGGCCCAGGTTGCGCGTGGTGCGCAGCCGCTTGTTCTTGCCGATATCGCCCGTGCAGCCAAAGGCCGCGCCGTCTTCATCGCGCCTGACGATGCAGCGATGCGCGCGGTGGTGGATGCCGCGCATTTCTTCGCGCCCGAATTGCAGGTGATCGAGTTCCCGGCGTGGGACTGTCTGCCCTATGATCGCGCAAGCCCGGCCATGTCGGTGAGCGCGCAGCGTCTTGCCGCGCTGCACCGGATGCAGAGCGCGAAGCCTGGACAGCAGCTGGTCGTCACCACGGTGAATGCGCTGCTGCAGCGCGTGCTCACGCCATACCGCATTCGGGAAGCTGTGCGCGAGTTCAAGCCGGGCTTTGAAATCGGCCATGAGAACCTCGCGAAGCTTCTGCGAAAACAGGGCTACACCCGCGTCGATACGGTGGTCGACACCGGCGAATTCGCAATGCGCGGCTCCATCGTCGATATCTATCCAAGCGGCCTCGAAGGCGGACTGAGGCTCGATTTCTTCGGCGATGAGCTTGAAAGCCTGCGCCTGTTCGATCCCAACACCCAGCGCACAACCGAAGTCATCGACAGCCACTTGCTGCTACCGGCGAGCGAGGCTTTGCTCGATGACGACAGCATCAAGCGCTTCCGGAAGAGCTACCGCGAGACCTTTGGCGCAGAGGCGACGCAGGATCCGCTCTACGAAGCTGTCAGCGATGGGCGCCGCCTTGCCGGTATGGAGCACTGGCTTCCGCTGTTCGAAGATCGCATGGCGACGCTGTTCGATCATCTGGGCGATGATGCGACATATGTAATCGACTCCTCCGGCCTGCAGGCGGCGGAAGAGCGCCTTGCCGACATTGCCGATTACCACAAGCAGCGCGGCGAGACCTCCGGCCAGTCGCGCGGCAGTTATCGCGCTATCGATCCCGAATTGCTCTATTTGACGCAGGGCGAATTTGCCGATGGGCTGGCGGAAAAGCCGATCCACCGCACCACGATTTTCGACGAGCCCGAGAGCGAGAAGGTCATCGACTTCGGCTTCAAGTCAGCGCGCGATTTCACGCCGGAGCGCTCACAGGGCGCTAACGTCTACGAAGCGGCCGCAAAGCATTTCGCGACAATCGGCAAGGCCGGCAAGCGCCCCCTTCTCGCCGCCTACACCAAAGGCTCGCTCAGCCGCATCACCTCGATCATCGAGGAAGCCGGGACAAAGATCGGCAAGGCCGATAGCTGGCAGGAAGCACTAGGGGCGTCCGCCAAAGGGCAGCCCACCGCGATGGTGCTGCCGCTCGATACCGGGTTCGCCAATGACGAGATCGAGCTGATTACCGAGCAGGATCTGCTGGGTGATCGCCTTGTGCGCCGTCGCAAGAAGAAGAAAGATTCTGACGCGTTTCTTGCCGAACTTCAGGCGCTCGCGCGCGGCGATCTCGTCGTCCATGTCGATCATGGCATCGGCAAATATATTGGGCTGGAGCCGATCTCTGTCGGCAAAAGCAAGCACGATTGCGTGATGCTGGCGTATAAGGGCGGCGACAAGCTCTACATTCCGGTCGAGAACCTCGAAGTCCTGAGCCGCTATGGCTCTTCGGAAGAGACCGTTGCATTGGACAAGCTCGGCGGCGAAGCATGGCAGAAACGCCGCGCTAAGCTGAAAGAGCGCATTCGCGCCATCGCTGGAGAGCTGATGCAGGTTGCGGCCAAGCGCGCCTTGCGCAAGGCACCGGTGCTGGAGCCTGAGGAGGCCAGCTACAACCAGTTCCTCGACCGCTTTCAATATGAAGAAACAGAAGACCAGGAAGCGGCCATCGCCGATGTGCTGCGCGATCTGGAGAGCGGCCGCCCGATGGATCGGCTCGTCTGCGGCGATGTCGGTTTCGGCAAGACCGAAGTCGCGCTGCGTGCAGCTTTCGTTGCGGCGATGAATGGTCAGCAAGTCGCCATGATTGCGCCCACCACCCTGCTCGCGCGCCAACATTATCAGAACTTCGTCGACCGCTTCGCCGGTTTCCCGCTGAAGATCGGTCGCCTTTCGCGCCTCGTGCCGAGCAAGGAAATGTCCGACACACGTGATGGCCTTGCATCGGGCGATATCGACATCGTGATCGGCACCCACGCAATCCTCTCCAAGAACACCAATTTTAAGGATCTGGGGCTGGTGATCGTGGATGAGGAACAGCGCTTTGGCGTGACGCACAAGGAAAAGCTGAAGCAGCTCCGCGCCGATGTGCATGTGCTGACGCTCACCGCGACGCCCATTCCGCGCACACTGCAGATGGCGATGACGGGCCTGCGCGAACTTTCGACGATCAAAACCCCGCCGGTCGATCGCCTCGCTGTGCGTACTTACGTGATGGAATGGGACGATATGGTCGTGCGCGAGGCTTTGCTGCGCGAACACCATCGCGGCGGGCAGAGCTTTATCGTCGTGCCGCGGATTTCGGACATGCAGCGGGTGATCGAATGGCTGCGCGAATTCGTGCCCGAAGTAAAATTCATCGACGCGCATGGCCAGATGAGCGCGGGCGAAATCGAAGAGCGGATGAGCGCCTTTTACGAAGGCAAATATGAAGTCCTGCTCTCCACCACGATCATCGAATCGGGGCTCGACCTGCCGAGCGCCAACACAATGATCATCCACCGCGCGGACCGCTTTGGCCTCGCCCAGCTCTACCAGCTGCGCGGGCGTGTGGGTCGCGCGAAAATCCGCGCCTATGCCTATCTGACTACGCCTGCCGATACGCAGCTTAGCGAAGTTGCCGAAAAGCGCCTGAAAGTGCTGGGCGATCTCGACAGCCTGGGTGCAGGCTTCCAGCTGGCGAGCCACGATCTCGACATTCGCGGGGCAGGCAATCTGCTGGGTGACGAGCAATCAGGCCACATCCGCGAAGTCGGGTTCGAGCTGTACCAATCGATTCTGGAAGATGCGATTATGGCGGCCAAGGCAGGCGATGCCGGGCTGGAGGGAGATACCACCGGTCTCAGCCCGCAGATCACTGTCGATGCGCCGATCATGATCCCCGAGGACTATGTGCCCGATCTGGCGGTGCGCATGGCGCTCTATCGCCGCCTCAACCAGGCCGAGGGTTCTGCCGAGATCGAAAGCCTCGCCGCTGAAATGATCGACCGCTTTGGCGAACTGCCGCAGCCCACCAAAAACCTCATTCGCCTGATCGAAATCAAGGCGCAGGCCATCGCGGCGCAGATCGCGAAGATCGAAGTCGGCGGGCGGGCGACGCTGGTCACTTTCCACAAGGATCACTTCCCCGATCCGGCAGGCCTTCTCGCCTATGTCGAGCGGCTGAATGGTAACCGTGAGGGCTCGGCAAAATTGCGTCCCGACATGAAACTGCAGATCAACCGCGCCTGGGGCGATCCGCAAAGCCGCCTCAACGGCCTGGTCCAGCTAACGAAGGGCCTGTCCGGCATTGTCAAACGCGCGAAGAAGAAAGAGGCCGCTTAGGCCGGGAGTTGCAGATAACTCCATGACCCTCTTGCCTTATCTGGTCGCGCGCGATTTAGTGTGCGGCCAAAGGAGAGAGATCACCCCATGCGTTATCTGCTGACCACCGCTATCGCCGCTGCACTGGCTGCCCCGCTCGCCACCCCTGCCCTCGCGCAGGAAACCGAAGGTTATCGCGAGCCGCCCGCTGAAATCACCGACATCGTAACGCGGCCGCCCTCGCCTGCGGTCTCCGTATCTCCGGATGGTGAAACGTTGCTGCTGCTGGAGCGGGAAAGCCTGCCGCCCGTCGCTGAACTGGCGCGGCCGATGGAAAAGCTCGCAGGCTTGCGGCTCGATGCGGACATCAATGATCGTCACGGCACGCGCGCCTATGTCGGCATGACTTTGCGCAATCTCGATGGATCGGTGGAGCGCAGTATCTCGCTGCCTGCGAATGCCGATATTTCCGACATGGCCTGGTCTCCCGACGGTGCGCATGTCGCTTTCACCAATACCTATGCTGACGGCATGGCACTGATGGTTCTCGACACCGCCACGGGTGAGACGACCACGGTCATGGAACGCGGCATCAACCCGATTTTCCAAGGCCCGCGCTGGCTGCCCGATGGTCGCCTGCTGGCCATGAAAATTCCCGATGATCGCGGCCCGATGCCCGAGGAATCGCTGACGCCGCGCGGCCCGGCCATTCAGGACGCAAGTGGCGGCGAAGAGGCGCAGACGCGCACCTATCAGGATTTGCTCGAAGATCCGCATGATGAAGCTCTGTTCACATGGCTCGGCACCAGCCAGCCCGTGGCATTCGACCTTGAGAGCGGCGCGAGCGAGGTTCTGGGTGAGCCGCGCATGTATACCTATACCGCTGCATCGCCCAATGGTGAATACATGCTGATGGAATGGCTGGAGCAGCCTTTCAGCTATCAGGTGCCTTATTCACGCTTTCCGCTAACCTCTGTCGTCACTGACGCGAGCGGCAATATGGTGAGCGAAATCGCGCGCCAGCCCCTTGCTGACAATCTGCCTGTGCAGGGCGTGCCTACGGGCCGCCGCAGCATCATCTGGCATCCCACGGAGCCTGCGCTGGTCGTCTGGGCAGAGGCGCAAGACGGCGGCGATCCGCGGACTGAAACCGATGTGCGCGATGCCATGTTCGGCCTTGCTGCACCATTCACCGGCGAGCCCATGCGAATTGCCGAGTTCGAGGATCGTTTCTCCGGCTTCATCGGCATGGAAAATACCGATGATGTGCTCGCTTACGACTATGATCGCGACACGCGAGAGCTGCGCATTTCCCAAATTGACGTCACCGGAGACAACGCGCCGCGTGAGCTGATCCTGCGCAATATTCAGGACGCGTACGGCGATCCGGGCTCACCCGTCACCACCAGCACCTCCGCCGGATTCAATGTCGCGCGCAATGATGACGGTGTGCTGCTACTTTCAGGTAGCGGCGCGACGCCTGATGGTCTTCGTCCCTTCCTGCGCCGCTTCGATCTCGCCACGCTCCAGACCGAAGAAATCTGGCGAAACGATAGCGAGGAGTTGGAAAGCGTTGTCGATGTGCTCGATGATGATGGCGACCGCTTCATCACCTTCTTCCAGAGCCCGCTGAACCCCGGCAATTTCCGTCTTCGCAGCGATGGGGAAGTCATGGCGCTCACCGATTTTCCCGATCCGCATCCGGAGCTGACGGGCATCAGCCGCGAGCTCGTGACCTACACGCGCGCCGATGGGACGGAGCTGACCGCCACGCTCTACCTGCCGCCTGACTATGTCCAGGGTGAACAATTGCCGCTCGTCGTCTGGGCGTACCCGCGCGAATTCAACAATGCCGCCACTGCGTCGCAAAACCGCGATAGCCCGTATCGCTTCACCCGGATCGGCGGCTATTCGCACCTGTTCTTCCTGACGCAGGGCTATGCCGTGCTGGACAATGCGGCGATGCCGGTGATTGGCGACGATCCTGAAACGGTGAACGACACTTTCATCGAGCAGATCGTCTCCAGCGCGCAGGCTGCCGTCGATTTTGCAGTCGAGCGGGGCATAAGCGATGGCGAGCGCGTAGGTGTGGGCGGCCATTCCTATGGCGCCTTCATGACTGCGCACCTGCTCGCCCAAAGCGATATCTTCCGCGCCGGCATTGCCCGCTCTGGCGCCTACAACCGGACGCTGACGCCGTTCGGCTTCCAGTCGGAACGGCGGATTTTCTGGGAGACGCCGGAGACGTATTACATGCTCTCGCCTTTCATGGCCGCCGACCAGATCAATGAGCCGATGCTGCTGATCCACGGGGACAATGACAACAATTCGGGCACGTTCCCGCAGCAGTCCGAACGCATGTTCGCTGCCGTTCGCGGAACAGGTGGTACGGCGCGATTGGTGATGCTGCCGCACGAAAGCCACGGCTATCGCGGGCGCGAAAGCGTGCTTCACACGCTTGCCGAAATGATCGACTGGTTCGATGAGCATGTGGCGGGGGCAGAGCCTTCCGCCGAATAATCGGTCAGAATGAAAAGGCAGACTTTGTGTCGAAATCCTCGGCGGGAACGGGCTTTCCGCCGAGGAAGCCTTGCCATAAGGCGCAGCCTTCCTGTTCGATGATACGGCGCTGGGCATCTGTCTCGATCCCCTCGGCAATGACAGTTAAATCGAGTGCTCGCGCCATCGCGATAATGCCGCGCAAGACGGCGAAATCGCGCGGATCGTGGGCGATGCCCTCGATCATCGAGCGATCAAGTTTCAACGCATCGAGCGGCAAGACCTTTAAATAGCGAAAATTGCAGAAGCCGGCGCCGAAATCATCGAGCGCGATGCGTAGGCCATGCTCGGACAGCATTCGGAGCTTTGCAGCTGACCGGTCGAGATCCGCAACCAGGGCCTGCTCTGTGATCTCCAGCGCCAGTCGTTCTGCCGGAAACTTCAGCTCTGCAAGAACAGCCAGCAAGTCCTCGGCAAAAGTGCGATCGAACAGATCCATCGCGGTGACATTGATCGAGAGGCATTGCTCCGGCGGCCAGTCGCGCGCCGCGATCAGCGCAGCGCGTGTAATATGGCGCGAAAGTCGCCGCGCAATTCCGCCGCTTTGGGCAATCGCCACAAGCGCGTCACCCGCCAACTTACCATGATCCGGATGCTCCCAACGGACAAGCGCCTCAGCCCCCACAAGGGAATGATCCGAAGCTGCGTATTGAGGCTGGAACAGCAGCTCCAACCCGCCGTTGGTGATTGCCTCTGCAAGGTCTTCTGTAATCGGATGCGGTTCTGTTCGGCGGCGATCCTGGCGGCGGCGTCGATCATGAACCTGTGTGGGAATTGACATGACAGTCCTGTGACAATGAAAAACGCTCGTGTCGCACACAACGAATGCTGCGTTGCAAATCGGGACGCGTCTTCATAGGGTCGCGCGCATGGGAGCGGAAAAGACCTCGGCCGACACGGGCGCCAATATTGAGCGGCTTGCCCTCGTCTATTCGGAGTCCAAACGCGCACGCAAGGCCGCGCGCGAGCTGACCGATCGCTTCGATTTCGTGTCGATCGAAGAGGCTGATGCGGTCATCGTGCTCGGCGGCGATGGCACCATGCTCGATACGCTGCACGATATGCTGGAGGTGGAGCGGATCATCCCTGTTTTCGGGCTGAACTTGGGCACTGTTGGGTTCCTGATGAACCGCCATGACGGCGTGAGTGATTTGCTCGAACGGGTAAATGCAGCCAAGCGCATGGCGGTTCGCCCCTTGCAGATGGAAGCCGTTACGCAGGACGGCCGAACCGAACGCAGCTGCGCCATCAATGAAGTCAGCCTGCTGCGTGAAACTCGCCAGACCGCCAAGATTGAGATCCTGGTGAATGGCCGTATCCGTATCGGAGAGCTTGCCGGCGATGGCGTGCTACTGGCAACTCCCGTCGGCTCAACCGCTTATAATCTCAGCGCAAATGGCCCGATCCTCCCGCTCGACTCGCGTATGCTCGCTCTCACTCCGATCAGCCCGTTCCGCCCTCGCCGCTGGCCGGGCGCCATCTTGCCGGAAACCAGCAAAGTGACTTTCCGCGTCCGCGAACCTTCCAAGCGCCCCGTCGCCGTAGTGGCCGATCAAAAGGAAGTCCGCGATATCGCGGAGGTACATGTCGAAATCGCTGCAGACATGGAAATGACGCTGCTTTTCGATCCCGGGCACGCGCTGGACGAGCGTATTGTCGCAGAGCAATTCATCACCTGAACCGCGCCATTCGCGCGCCAATGCGCGGATTGTTAAAAACTGGTCTTGCCAAACCGAATCCGCCCCAATATAGGCGCTCACCTGCCCCCTAGATACCGCTTGGGGGCTGCTCCCCGATAGCTCAGCGGTAGAGTAGGTGACTGTTAATCACTTGGTCGTTGGTTCGAATCCAACTCGGGGAGCCACTTTTCAGCACATCGCGAAATAACCCGCACCCGCGCCCATTCGCGCGTTAGGTAAAATGTTAGGGTTTACGTGGCACTAAGACGGTGAGTTTTCTCCGTCGTTTCGGGATTGCATGCTGACCCTTTCGCGCCCTCTTGCTGCGACAATCATCATTGTGGCATCACTGCTGCCCACGGTAGTAGCCATCGCCTTTTTCGGCGGCCATGCGGGACTATGGTATGCGCCGTTCTCTCCGCGCGTTTTGACGATTGCGCTTACCGCATCGTTACTGGTCCTGTGGCAACGGGTCCGCTCCGCCCGCCTCGAAGGCGAGCCGAAGGGCGCGTTGGAAGTCCTGCGAGATGACCCCATCGCCCTGCTAATCCCGGCAATCCTGATTGTCCTGATCACATTTGCGAGCGCGGGCTTTTCCTTTATCAAGGCGAACATTGCCGATTACGTGCCGTATTATCTCGATCCACCTTTTGTGGATGCGGATAGGATCCTGTTTTTCGGCCATGATCCATGGCGCGTATCGCATGCTATCTTCGGCACTTGGGGCACGATTGCGCTCGATCGGCTCTATGTCTTGTGGTTCCTGCTCTTTCCCTTCCTCGCCATTTTTATCGGAGGATCGGCAGATCGCACTTTCCAGTTTCGCGCGATGATCGGTGTACTGGTGGTGCTGATTTTGCTCGGCAATGTGATGGCGGTATCCATGTCGAGCGTCGGGCCGATCTTTTACGAGTATTTCTACGGGGATGCCTATTATGCCGAGCTGATGGCCCGCCTTTACACGGCAAATGACGTCGCTCCGCTTTCGGCGATCCGGCTATCCGATTACCTAATCGAAATGTACGAGACAGATGCATTCGGCACGGGCATTTCCGCCATGCCGTCGGTGCATGTCGGCTTTGCTGTGCTGAGCTGGCTGATCGTCAAGGACTGTGTAAAAGCGCGCTGGGCGCACCGCGTGGCAGGCTCTTACGCGTTTTTGATCTGGATCGGATCATTCCATCTTGCCTGGCACTACGCCTGGGACGGAATCGTATCCGCCGCGGTGGTGATCGCTGCGTGGAAATTGCTGGCCTTCGTCGAGGTCGCGCCCCGGGCGACAGAAAGCAAAAAGCCGCGCTTCTTTGACCTAAAAGCCAGGGAGCCAGCGCGGCCTGTGACAGATTAAAATAACGACGACGAATTTGGTTCCCGCGGTTAACGTCTATGAAATTTCAGGCCGGATATTGGTGGATCGGCGCGGTCCTGTTGGCCGTCGAAGGCGAAATATTCCAGGATCTGATCATCGATAGGATTCCCAGCATTCGCGCGCTCGATGTAAAGGATGCCGCCTTCGCCCAATGCGGCCGCATAAGCTGTCGCATCGGTGTCGTGATCCGTCGCAACATCCCACACCACATCGAGCCCCTCGGGCAAAGAGAGCTCGGAAAGATCACTAACAATCTCGATATTGCCATATTGCTCGGCAAGCGGTTGGAAGAGAGCTATTGATACGGCATCACCCGCCGGCAACACAACATAGATTCGCCCCGTCGAGCCCACGGCCTGCGCGAGCAGCCGCGTGTAGTACCCGTCTCCGGGAGAAACCTCCGCAATGCGCTGCCCCTCGGCAACTCCTGCAAATAGCATGGTTTCAAGCGGCTGCCGCTGCGCATCCTGCGCAATGTGCTCTGCGGGCCGCGCGGGGCTTACCACGGCTGCCAGCAGAGCCTCCTCGCGCTGGATATTGGTCAAATCGCTAGGCAAATCGACAGCCGTGCAGCCGCCGAGTGCCAATGCGCCAAAAGCGAGGCAGGTGATGTGAAAACGCATAAATGCTCTCCCTGCCCACACTGCTAGCGGACCAGCAGTTATCGGCAAGGAAAGAAGCGCCAAATCACACCTGCGCGCCGTGGCAATGCTTGTATTTGCTGCCCGAACCGCACGGGCACGGCGCATTGCGGCTGACATTCATATTCTTATACGGATCCTCAGCCTGCGCCCCGCCGGAGCCCGTAGAGGCGACCGGAGCACCAGCGAGTGTGCCGAATAGCGGCGCCTGCTTGGACGAGCCGTCGCCATCGTCAGACACATCTTCACCCGTCAGCGGATCGAGCTTCCCGGTCATGAAATCGGGCAGATCGGGCAATTCGCGCGGAGGGGGATTCGGACGGAATTGCGAGGTTAGCAAGACCTTCGTCACATCCTCGCGCAGAGTGTCGAGCATCAGCTCGAACAGGCCGAAAGCTTCCTGCTTGTATTCGTTGATCGGCTGCTTCTGCGCATAGGCACGCAAGAAAACGACCTGACGCAAAGCATCGAGCGTCGCGAGGTGTTCCTTCCAATGGTAATCAAGGCGTTCGAGCAGGATGCTCTTTTCGACGCGGCGCCATGCATCCTCGGGGATGTCAGCAGTCTTGTCGGTCATCTTCTGCTCGGAGAGTTCCTGCAGGCGCTCCTCGAAGATTTCCGGCTCGATCTGGTCCTCTTCCATCCACTCATCCAACGGCACGTCGAGGCCGAGGACTTCGTCGATCTTTTCCTTGAGGCCATCGGTGTCCCACTGCTCCGGGTAGGAGCCCGGCGGGCAAGCATTCACAACCATGGCGTTGATGGCATCACGGCGCATGTCTTCGACCACATCGTCGACACGCTCTGAATCCATGATTTCGCTGCGCTGCTCATAGATGACCTTGCGCTGGTCGTTCATCACGTCATCGTATTGGACGACTTGCTTGCGCATTTCGTAGTTGCGCGCTTCGACCTTCTTCTGTGCCGTCTCGATGGCCTTGGACAGCCATTTGGAGCCGATCGCCTCGCCATCTTCCAGATTGGCGTTCATCATCTTGGCGAACAGCGTATCTGGCCCGAAAATGCGCAGGAGATCGTCTTCAAGGCAGAGGTAGAAGCGCGAAAGGCCGGGATCACCCTGACGGCCCGAACGGCCGCGCAGCTGGTTATCGATCCGGCGGCTTTCGTGCCGCTCGGTGCCGAGAACGAACAGGCCGCCCGCATCGAGCACTTTCTGCTTTTCCTCGGCGACTTCGGCCTTGATTTTTTCGATCGCGGCATCCTTTTCGGGGCCGTCTTCCATGTCGGACAGTTCGTCCTCGATGCGGAATTCGACATTACCGCCCAGCTGAATATCGGTGCCGCGGCCCGCCATATTGGTTGCGATGGTCACCGCGCCAATGCGCCCGGCCTGCGCCACGATATGCGCTTCCTGCTCGTGCATACGCGCGTTGAGGACGGCGTGCTTGACCTTTTCCTTTTCGAGGAATTGGCTCAAAAGCTCTGATTTCTCGATGGAAACCGTGCCGACCAGAACCGGCTGACCGCCGTCGCTCTTTTCCTTGATGGCTTTCGCAATGGCCGCGAATTTGTCCATCGTGTTCTTGTAGAACTCATCTTCCTCATCCACGCGTTGGATGGGAACATTCGTCGGGATTTCGACGACATTGAGTTTGTAAATGTCCCAGAACTCGCTCGCTTCGGTCGCCGCCGTGCCGGTCATGCCCGAAAGCTTGGGATACATGCGGAAGTAGTTCTGGAAAGTGATGGAGGCCATCGTCTGGTTTTCGGGCTGGATCTCCACGCCTTCCTTGGCCTCTGCCGCCTGGTGCAGGCCGTTCGACCAGCGGCGACCGTCCATCATGCGGCCGGTGAATTCATCGATGATGACGACCTTGTCATCCTTCACGATGTAATCGGTGTCCTTCTTAAACATGACCACGGCTTTCATCGCCTGATCCATGTGGTGGACGACCTGGGTGTTCTCGACATCGTAGAGATTGTCGGTTTCGAGCAGGCCAGCCTCGATCAGGCGACGCTCCATTTCCTCGACACCGTCTTCGGTCAGCTGGACGTTCCGGCTCTTCTCGTCCTTGGTGTAATAGCCCTCGCCTTCAGGCATGGGGCCACCGTTTTCCTTCTCCATCGCTTCCTGGTCCTTGACCAGCTTCTTCACCTGCTCGTCGAGCGCGATGTAGAGCTCGCTCTTGTCCTCGGTCGGGCCAGAGATGATCAGCGGCGTACGCGCTTCGTCGATCAGGATGGAGTCGACCTCGTCCACGATGGAATAATTGAAGGGGCGCTGCACCATCTGGCGGCGTTCCTGCTTCATATTGTCGCGCAGGTAATCGAAGCCGAATTCGTTATTGGTGCCGTAGGTGATGTCAGCCGCGTAGGCCTCGCGCCGCGCAGCTTCAGGCAGGTTCGGCACAATGACGCCGGTGGTCAGGCCAAGAAAGCCGTGCAAGCGGCCCATCCATTCCGCGTCACGCCGGGCGAGGTAATCGTTCACCGTCACGACGTGCACGCCCTTGCCCTCAATCGCGTTCAGATAGGTGGCGAGCGTGGCGACGAGTGTTTTACCTTCACCCGTCTTCATTTCGGCGATTTCGCCGCGGTGGAGCACGATGCCGCCGACCATCTGCACATCGAAATGCCGCATGCCGAGCACGCGCTTCGAGGCCTCGCGCACGGTAGCAAAAGC
The DNA here is from genome assembly GCF_016019885.1 of Aurantiacibacter sediminis. Classification (GTDB taxonomy): domain Bacteria; phylum Pseudomonadota; class Alphaproteobacteria; order Sphingomonadales; family Sphingomonadaceae; genus Alteraurantiacibacter; species Alteraurantiacibacter sediminis. The sequence continues at coordinate 24,945 of NZ_JAEANY010000003.1, forward strand.
CTCGGGCAGTATATCGTCGAGTGTCTGGCCCTCTTCCAGCTTCTTGCGGAATTTGAGCGTCTGCGCCTTCAACTCGTCATCGGAGAAGTCTGCGAGCTGTTCTTCAAGGCCATTTATACGCGCAACGATCTTGTCGAGCGATTTGACGTAACGATCATTCGAAGAACCGAAAACGGATTTGGCGATTGTCTGCCACATGGCGGATTACCTGTCTTACAATATGGGAATGGCGGCCGCGCACAGCGGCGCCAGCCTGATAAATTCGGGGATGTGTCTGGAATGCGGGCGCTATTCGCGCGCGCGGTCTGCCTGAAGCATGATGCTGGGCGCGGGCAGGATCTGAGCGCGCTGTTCGCAGCCCTTGTCCGCCACCACAGCCGATGCCTGCGCAACCGCAGAATGCTCAACCGAAGCGTAGACAGCTGGCTGAGCCTCCATGCATTCGCTTGCGCTGGCAACGCTCACCACCGCGCCCTGTGCAGCCTGCACAGGCTCTGCCGCGAGCGTGAAACCCGAGAAAACGGCGAGCAGGGTGAGCAATTGGCGAAGCATTTGGGTTCCAGATAGCGATTATGTGCGCGGAGTCTACGCCGGATTGGGTAAATTGCGGGTGAAAGCTTGCGTTGTCGTGCGGGGATGTGCCGCCTAAAGACTTGGCCATGGATCTTGAGATTTCCCCCCTCGCCCGCCCTTTTCCCGACATGCCCGCGATCGACGGAGTGACGCTGCGCGTGGCACGGGCGCGATATAAGGAGTGGGACCGGGCGGACTTGACCTATGCCGAGTTGGCCGAAGACACTGCGCTGGCGGGCGTTTTCACGCGCAATGTGTGCTGTTCAACGGAAGTCGAAATGGGGCGCGAGAGCGTTGCCAAGGGCCGCGCACGGGCGTTGATCGTCAATGCGGGCAATTCGAATGCGTTTACCGGCTATCGCGGGCGCGAAGCGGTGGAACAGATCACCGGCCAGGTGGCGGAGGAATTGGGCTGCAGTCCGGAAGAGGTGCTCGTTTCTTCTACCGGTGTGATCGGTGTGCCCTTGCCGCAGGACAAGGCCCGCGAAGGTGTCAGCGCTGCGCTCGCTTCAGAACCGTGCACCTGGGAAGAAGCAACAGCGGCTATCGGCACGACGGATACTTTCACGAAGGGCGCCACAGCGACCGCGATGATCGGCGAGACCAAAGTCATGCTCAACGGCATCATCAAGGGCAGCGGCATGATTGCGCCCGATATGGCGACGATGCTGGGCTATATTTTCACCGATGCTGCGGTCGAGCCCGCGTTTCTGCAGGAATGCCTCTCCGCCGCAAACACGCGCACCTATAGCTGCATTACGGTCGATAGCGACACGTCGACCAGTGACACTGTCCTCGCCTTTGCGACGGGCAAGGCGGGTAATGCCACCCTCACCTCTTTCGGCGATCCGGGCGCAGATGCCTTTATGGCGGCGCTGGAAGAGGTGTGCCGCGAGCTCGCCCAACTTGTTGTCCGCGATGGCGAAGGGGCCAGCAAGTTTATCAGCGTTTCGGTGTCCGGTGCCGAGAGCAATGACAGCGCCCGCCGCGTGGGCCTTGCGATAGGCAATTCGCCGCTAGTGAAAACGGCGATTGCGGGCGGCGATGCCAATTGGGGCCGCGTTGTCATGGCAGTCGGTAAAGCGGGTGAACCTGCGGACCGCGATACGCTCTCCATCGCATTCGGTGGGCATTGGGCAGCAAAGAATGGCTTGCCGGTGAAGGATTATGACGAAGGTCCGGTTGCCAAACATCTCGAAGGGGATGAAGTGGATATCGCCGTCGATCTCGGCATCGGCACCGGCCACGCCACCGTTTGGACTTGCGATCTCACCCATGGCTACATCAGCATCAATGCGGATTACCGCTCGTGAGTGAGGTTCTCGACCGCGAAATCCACGCGCTTATGCGGCGAGTAAGCGAGGACATCATCCTGCCCCGTTTCCGCAACCTTTCCGACCACCAGGTCGAGGACAAGGGCGGGAACGACCCTGTTACGATCGCCGACCGTGAAAGCGAAGAAGTGCTGCATGACGCGCTATCCAAACTCGCACCGGGCGTGCCGGTGGTCGGAGAAGAAGCGGCTCATGCCGACGAAAGCGTGCTGAAGCATCTGAAAAGCGATTGCTGGATCGTCGATCCGATCGACGGCACGCGCAATTTCACCAATGGCGAACCGCCGTTCGGCATCCTGATCGCGCGCGCATCAGGCGGAGAGGCGCAATCGGGCTGGATCTATGATTGCCTGTCCGGCCGTTTCTGCGTTGCACACAGGGGCACGGGTGCTTTTGTCGGCGAGGATAAGGTCTCAGCGGTTCCAACCGGAGAAACCCCGCCAGTCGCCGCGATTTCTCTGATCTTCATGGATGATACGCAGCGCGAAGCCGTGAAAGAGCATATCTGCCCGCACTACCGCCTAACTGACATACCCTATTGCGCAGCTGAGCAATATCCGCGCCTAGCGCTCGGCACAAACGATGTGTCGATTTTCGAGCGTACACTCGCGTGGGACCATGCGGCAGGCGTGCTGTGGCTCAACGAGGCAGGCGGCAAGGCTGCGCGGCTCGACGGCTCAGCCTACCGCGTGGATGAATGGCAAAGAAAAGGGCTGGTCGGTGCCGCCAGCCCTCGCCTTTACGATGATATGGTAGAGCGGTTGAGCGCGCTCCCCGCGTAATCCGTCAAACGTGCGATTCAAGCCACTGTTTGAGCGCATTCTTCGGCGCGGCGCCCATCTGCTGGGCAACCGGCTCGCCATTCTTGAACACGACGAGGAAGGGGATCGACTGGACGCCCATCTTGCCGGGGACGTCGGGGTTTTCCATGATGTCCATCTTGGCGATGGTGACCTTGTCGGCCAGCTCGTCAGACAGTTCTTCCAGCGCGGGCGCAATCATCTTGCACGGACCGCACCATTCCGCCCAGAAATCGACGAGAACGGGCTTGTCGGCGTCCAGCACATCGGACTGGAAGCTGTCATCGGTGACATTGATTGTGGCCATTTTGGCTTCTCCTGAATTTCGCTTGCGCCCTATCTGGGCATCGCATGGGCTATCGCAATAACTAACGCACGATAGCTTTTGTTTATCCCCCGCCGGGTTGGTCTTTCAGGCCCGGCGCGTGGCGCGGTAGCAGTTCGGCGGGAATGGCGATCAGCTGCGGCGTTTGGGTATAAAGTACCGCTGCCTCCACCGTGCGTCCCGGATAAATGACTTTCAACGCGGCGACATAGGCCGCCATCTGCGCGAGCGTCGTCTCAGGCACCCGCTCCAGCGACAGGGGCGGGCGGCGCGCTGTCTTGAAATCGGCGACGAGGACGCGGTTTTCGGTTACCAATAGCCGATCCGCCGTGCCTGCAATGACTCGCGGGCCAACGGTCGCGGCGAGCGGCACCTCGGCCAGCGCATCGGGGCCGAAAAGCTCACGCCACTCAGGGTGATCGAGCACAGACAGGGCGCGGTCGAGCATCTCGGCACGCGCGCTTTCCGGGAGATCGGGCGCGTTGCGCTCCAGCCACGCTTTGCCACCCGATTGCCGCATGTCGCGGGGCGTAGCTGGCAGGCGTTCGAGCAGCGCATGGATCAGCACGCCGCGCCGCGCGGCTGCGGCGGCCTGCTCGGACGGGAGCGGAGGATCGGCCCCTGCATCATCCGCGCCGGCAGATGGTGCCAGCGGACGCGGAGGACGCGGCTCGGGGCCGATGGGCTGCGCAGCCCACGCAGGGATGGACATACGCGCAGACGAGTCTTCCGCCTTTTCGCGCGCAACCGGCGCTGCATGCGTCCCCAGTTCAGCGCGGGCTCCCCATATCGGATCGTCCACGAACTCATCGCCAAACAGGGGTTCGAGCCGCGCGTACCAGCTATCTGGCTTGGGCGCTTTCTCACGCTTCTTGAGCGCGCCGCCGATGAACAAAGCCTCCTCCGCGCGGGTCATGGCGACATAGAGCAACCGCCAGTGTTCCTGTCGGTCTGCGGCCTTGGTCTCTTCCTCGGTTTGGGCGATCCGGCCTACTCGCTCTGCACTGCTGAGCGGAAGCAGGGGGACCATGCGCTTGTCTTTGTCATCCAGCGACTTCTCCTCGAGTTCCAGCGTGACGGCGCGGGACGCATCGGGATCGCTGCACGCGTCGGCTAGGATCACGATGGGCGCCTGCAGTCCCTTCGAACCGTGGACCGTCATCACGCGCACCAGATCGCCGCTGCCCTCTGCCTCGCGCTTCAGCTCGCCATCGCCGATATCGAACCAGCGAATGAACCCCTGCAGGCTCGGCGTATGCGAAGCGGAGAACTGCAAAGCGGCACCGAGCAATTCATCAATCGGATCGTTGGCTTCCCGGCCAAGCCGAGCGACAAGCTTCGCCCGCGCGCGCCACGGGCCGACGAGCATCCAGTGCAGCAGCGCCTGTGGCGGCTCGAAATCGGCAATGGCGAGCAGGCCCTTCAGTTGTTCGACTGCACTGGCCGCGTCCGCATGCGCCGACTTGCGTAGGTGATCCCACAAATGCACGCGGTCCGGCCGATAGCCATGCTCGAGCAGTTGGTCCTGCGACCACCCGAAAATGGGAGACACCAGCAGGCTGGCGAGCGATAGATCATCGCGCGGTTGCGCCGCAAAGCGCAGGGCCGCCATCAGATCCTGCACGGCGAGCGGCGCGCCAAGGCGCAGGCGGTCCACACCGGCCACCGGTACGCCGAGCGCATGCAGGCGGGCAACGATGGGGTTCACCAGCTCGCCGCGTTTGCGCACAAGGATCATGATGTCGCCGGGAGTAGCATTGCGCCGCTTGCCCTTTTCGAGCGCGAAGCCCTCATCGAGCCACCGCTTCACCTGCCGGGCGATCTTGTCCGCCATCCGCCGCTCCGATGGAGAAACGCGGTGTTCGGAGCCATCGTCTCCGTCACTTTGCTCGGCATCCTCTTCGAGACCGGGCACAGGCTTCCACATCGTAATCAGGCCAGCACGGTCCTCGCCGACATGCGGCTCCGGTTCATTGTTGAGTCCAAGATTCTCATGGCCAATCGCTGCGATGGCGCGGTCCACGAAGCTGAGGATCGGCTGCGATGTGCGATAGGATCGGCCAAGGCCAAGCTCCTGCAAATCGCGGACGCTGATATTGGCGCGTGCCTGCTGCGCGGTCTCCCGCCGATTGGCCAGGATTTCACGGTAGCGCGCCTGCGCCTGCGCAAAGTTCTGCGGGCTCGTGCCCTGAAAGCCGAAGATCGCCTGTTTGTAATCGCCGACCACAAAAATCGTCCGCTGGCGGTCACCGCGTTGCCCGGCTCCAGAAAAGAAGTCATCGGTCAGCGCGTCGACGATATCCCATTGCGCTTCATTGGTGTCTTGCGCCTCGTCCACCAGCACATGGTCGAACGTGCGATCCAGCTTAAAGCGGATCCAGTCGGACATGTCCTTGCGATTGAGCAATTCCGCAGCCTGCCGGATCAGATCGTCGAAATCGACCAGCCCTTCGCGCTTTTTCGCTTCATCCCAAGCTAGCGCGAATTTGCGCCCAACTTCGAGTGAAGGTGACAGCAGAGCGACCAGATCTAGCAGGATCGCCTGCTCGGCAACGCTTTCGAGCCAAAGCCGCGCGGTCTCCGCAATGCTCGCAGCGCCATCGACCTTTTTCTCCAGATTTCCCTGATATTTGAGCAGGCCTTTGTCGTTGTAGAGTTTGCCAAGCAGGTCGGCACTTTCGGCAAATCGTTGCTCAGGCGAGCCGAGCAGCCATTCACCGACAATCGCGGCGTAACTCTGTCCATTCTTGGTGCCCCACTCATCGTAGAGCCACATTACCTGCCGCACCGCATCCACACCGCCCGATCCATCGGCGCAGGCCGCGCTGGCGCTCTCGGCGGTGGTATCGGCGGGCACGCCGAGCAAGCGCTTCACCCGCTCTTCCATCGGCGATTGCCATGCCGCCTTGCCGAACCACATGTCCCGCGTGGCAGCACAGCGCATCAGCCATTTCTGAACACCATCAGGGCCGAGCTTGACCGAGAGCGTCTCCAGCGCGGCGATGGCGTGCGGGTCGATCGCCTGCCATTCGACCAGCAATTCACGCAGCACGCGGTCTGCCAGCAGGTCACGGTCGCGGTCCTCCATGGCCTTGGTCCCGGGGATCAGCCCTGCTTCATTGGGGAACGCGCTGAGCAACCATTGCGAGAAGGCGTGGATCGTGTCGATCCGAAGGCCGCCCCCCGGGCAATCGAGCACGCTGGCAAACAGCATCCGCGCCCGCGCCTGCGTTTCGGAATCCATGCCTGCACCGATATTATCGAGTTGCTGCGCCAGTTCGGTGTCCGGCATGCGCACCCAATTGGCGAGCACTTCATTGACGCGCGTGGCCATTTCGGCAGCGCCCGCCTTGGTAAATGTGAGGCACAGGATCTGTTCGGGCCGCACGCCTTCGGTCAAAAGCAGCCGCAGCACGCGGGCGGAAAGCACCTGCGTCTTGCCCGTGCCCGCGCTGGCGGAGAGCCATACGCTGTCACCCGGCACCACCGCATCGCGCTGATTGTCCTGCAGGGGATAGACGACGCCGCTCATCCCTCGTCCTCCTCACGTCCCTGCCATTCGGCGAGGCGCATCAGCTGATCATAGGTGTTATATACGGGCGCATCGGGATTGGGCCGCGCGGTGAAAGGTTCATCGCCCAAAATCCATTCATCGAGCGCTTCGTTGAGCATCGCTTGCGTTTTGGGCAGGAATTCATCCGGCTCCATTCCGCTGCGCTTGTTGCCCACTTTCAGCGGCGTCACCTTGTAGCCGAAGCCCGTGTCGCTATCCGCATTCTTGCCGAAGGACCAATATTCGAAGCAACTCGCCTCGCCCGACACGCCGCCGATGTCGCCATCGCGCAGGATCAGGCCGAGCGTGCCGAGTTGCAACGCATAGCCGTTTTCAACCTGCGTGCCGCTGGGTGGCTTGCCGGTTTTGTAATCCACCACGGCGAGCGAACCATCGGGCATGCGATCGATCCGGTCGGCGACGCCGTGAATGGTGATGCCCTTCACGCTGATTTTGCCCTTCGCTTCCCATTTGAGCGGGGTGCGGCCGGGCTCCCCCTTAAGTTCCGCTTCGATCCATTCGAGCGCGCGCATCAGACGCGGCTGCCACAGCGCCCGGAGCAACGGGTGGGCGGAAAGTTCGGACAGATGCTGGTCGGCCAATTCGCCGAGACTGCCCTTGCCCGCATGCCAATCCTCCAGAATGGCGTGCGCGAGCGAGCCCTGCCACGCCGGGCCTGGCACCGCATCAAGTTTTTCCAGCTCCGGCAATGCGAGGATTCTCTTCGCGTAGAATTCGTAAGGATCGGAGCGCAGCCGGTCGAGCGCCGTCACGCTGATAACCTGTTCTCGTTGTGCAGACGAAGGCCGCGGCTGTGGCTGCGGATGCGGCGGGACAGGCGGCGGATCGTCGATGGCCCCGGCGAGCGCGCGCAGTTCATTATCGGTCGCTGCCTTGGCCATGTCCTCACCCAGCAAGGCGCGGACACGCAAGAGGAAACGGGAGGGAATGGCCGGGCCGGAGGTGTCACGGGCAGCGCGGCTGAGCACCACTTCGGGCGCTCCGAGCGCCCCAGCCAGATCGTGCGCCGCCAGCCCGATGCGGAAATCCGCACCCGGAACGCCGAGCGCGCGCAGCACTGCGGGCGCCAGCAGAGGATCGGTAGACGGTGTCGGCGGCCATGTGCCTTCATTCAGGCCCGCACAGATGACCAGATCGGCGCGGGTCATGCGCGCTTCGAGCAAGCCATAAATCGCGACGCGCGGATGCCCGCCATAGGGTGGGCGCACTGCGACCCGGTCCATCGCATCGCGCAGGGCAGACGGCAGGTCCGTAGCGTCAAGTTGGACTGGCACTTCGCGCGCATTGAGCCGCAATTCTTCGATGAAGCTGGAGAGTGCCCGCCCATCCTCGCGCGACCAGACCGCATCACCGCACAGGCTTTCCGCAGCGCTGGCGAGCAGATCGAGCCATGCAGCAAGGCCCAACGGCTCTGCGTGACCCAGAAGCGGTGCAATCGCCTCTGCGATGCCGCAAAACCATTCGCCAACACCCGCCTTTTCAGCCGCCGCTTTCAGGGGTGCGAGACCCGGAGCAGTGCGCGGACCGCGCAATCGCATTTCGAGCGCACGCGCCGCATCGAGCCAGTCGGCGCGGCCCTCGCCTGCTCCCGCCAAAGGATGTTGCAGCAGAGCGAGCAGAGGCACCGGCGCAGCATCTTCTGCGGCGGCTTCCGCCAGCAGCAGCACAATGCGCCCCGCCGCCGTCTGCGCGAGCGGTCGACCGGCTGAATCGTCCGCCGTGATATTCCACCGCCGCAAATGCTGCGTCACACGCCCGGCCAATCCGCGATCGGGTGTGACCACGGCCACGCGTTTCTCCGGCTCTTCCAGAGCCTGTCGGACCAGCAGGGCTACAGCCTGCGCCTCTTCTTCGGGATTGGCGCTTTCGATCAGCCGCACGCCTGCCATGCGACGACGGTTGGCGGGCAGATCGACCCATGCCTTGCTCGCTTCAGGCGGAAGGAACAGGCTGGAAATCGCATGCGTGCGCTCAGGCGGACCTTTACCGAGCCCTGCACGGTGCCATTGCTGGACCTCATCGCGGCGAACGCCCATCCGGTTCAGCAGCAGCTTCAGATGATATTGCGGATGAGTGACGGCATCGTCCCTGCCGAAGGGGCTTTCCGCGCCCGTGTCTCCCGCAGCGCCCAATTCATCCCATACCTCGTCGCCCATGGAAAGATCGAGATCGGGAAGGATCACCGCGCCTTGCGGCAATTCGCTGACCGTGCGGAGTAATCGCGCGAGAGCGGGTGCAGCGCTTGTCACACCGGCGGCTACGAGAGGTGTTTCCGGCGGATTATCGCGCATGCGCTTGGCTGCTTCGCGGAACAGGGCATTGCGCCGCGCGGCGGCATCCAGCTCTCCGCGCGCGCTCAGGTCGGCCAACCAATATTGCTGCAATTTGGCGAAATCCCGCAGATTATCCTGCCAATGTGCCGACAGCTTCTCTTCGAAGATCGACAGCACCTCGTCCTGCCGAAGGGCTCCAGGAGCGATCTCCTCCACCAGCAGACGATCCATCACCTGCCCCGTTTCAAATGCTAAACGCAGCAGCGCGGCTCCCTTGGGCGCGTTTTCCTGCGTCTCACTGATTAGCTGGGCGAGGCGCAGCCAGCGGCGCGTAGGATCGGCAGCGGGTGGGATCGCAGCGCCTGCGCCGAGCGAATCGAATAGTGGACCCAACGTCTCATCAAGATCGAGATCGCCGACCATCACCATGCGCGGCATCAGCATACCGGCCTGGCCGGTCTCACCGCTGTGCCTGACAAACGCCTCCTGCATGGTGCGCGCAGCCCGGGCCGAGGGGAGCAGAAGCGTTAGCTTGGCGAGACCGAAATTTGCGTCCGAATATCGCGGGACCAGGCCAGCCACCAGCGCATCGGCAAAGCCGCGGTGGGCGGCGATGGAATAGACTTTGGGGCCGGGCCGATCAGACATCCCGCAACGCGGCTTCGGTCGGCTTGATGGCGTCAGGCGTCCCCACTTCGAACCATTGGCCGGTGAACGGAATACCGAACAAACGCCCCTCTTCCATGGCGCGCGACCACAGGAGATTGGTAGAGAAGGCGCCGTCGGGCGCGTCACGCAGCAGTCGCTTCGACACCAGCTGGATACCCGAATAGATATAGGGCGCTATCCGCCCCGTCGCACGGCGGCTCAGACGGCCGAACGGGTCGATATGAAAATCGCCCTTGCCCTTGAAATTATGTGCGCCTTTGTGCGGCACGAGCAACAGCAGCGCGTCCATCTTTTCATCATCCCAGATGGCGGAAAGATCGGAAAAACAATCGCGCGGCCCATCGAGCCAGATATTGTCCGAATTCAGGCAGAAGAATGTATCGGGCAACTGGTGCTGCGCCTTCACCAGCCCGCCGCCTGTTTCTAGCAATTGAGCGCGCTCGTCGGAGATGACCACGCTTGGAGCCTCCCGTTCCTTCACATGTGCCTCCAAGCTGTCTGCGAGGTAATGCACGTTCACTACGGCTCTCGCGATGCCAGCTGAAGCAAGGCGATCCATAGCGTGATCGATCAGGGGTTTCCCAGCCACCCTTACCATAGGCTTGGGCTGCGTAGCCGTAAGCGGCCGCATCCGCTTTCCCATGCCGGCGGCCATCACCATGGCCGTATCCGATGCGAGATTGCTCATTCGCCCAGCCCGCCGCCGCGTTTTGCGCGGATATCTTCAGGCACGTTCGCATCGAACCACCGCGCCACAGGCTCAAGCGCGGGATGGGCCAGATCGCGCTCCATCGCTTCCCACACACGGGGGATCATCGCGAGATAGTGCGGCTTTCCATCGCGCTTCCACAACCGGGTGAAGATACCGATGACCTTGGCGTTTCTCTGCGCGCCGAGACGCGCATAATCGGCATCGAAATCTTCATCCGTCGCGGCGCGTGATTTGTAATGGTCGAGCATATCGGCTTCGAGCGCCTGCGATACATCGCGGCGCGCATCCTGCAACAGCGAGACAAGGTCGTAGCCCGGATGTCCGTTCAGCGCGTCCTGAAAGTCGATCAGACCCTGTTCGCCCGAATAGGTCCCGCGAGGGCCGAGCAGCATGATGTTTTCGGCATGATAGTCCCGCAAGACGGTGACGCCAGGTTGCTGGCGAAGCAACAGCGGGCCAAGCGCCTCGCGCCAAGCCGTGATGAAACCCATCGCGTCGACCTCGATCCCCGCCGCAGGGCAGAACCAGTCGGGAAATAGCGAAGCCTCTTTCAGATAGACTTCTAGGGAATAGGGCTGGAACGGCCCTGCCGGTCGCTGATGCAGTTCGACCAGAGCGTCGATCGCATCCGCATATGCGCGTCTTTCTTCGGACGGATTGTCATCCAGCCAGTCGCGCATCCGATCGTGCCCGAAATCCTCGATCAAAATGAGGCCGCGGTCTAAATTCTCCGCAAAGATTTTCGGAGCGCGGAGGCCCTGCTCATCGAGCCATTTGCCCACGTGCAGGAACGGACGCGGATCCTCATGCGGCGGAGGAGCGTGCATCAGCATGGCGTCCCGTTCGCCGTCCTTGATGCGGAAATAGCGGCGAAAGCTGGCATCACCCGGCAGGGGAGACACTTCTGCCCCGTCCCAGCCTGCGTTCTTGAGAAAGTCATCAAGCCCATCGGGCAAATCGCGTATCATGGCATCCGCTCTAGCCAGTCCGCCCCCCCCGTGACAACGGCTTTACGGCCTTCATTCGCAGTTTCCAGATGGATGGAGATGCACGCCGCCTCACTGTCGAAGCCACCGGCATTTTCCGGCCATTCGGCCAGCAGCGCTGCGCCATCGCGATAATGATCGAGGCCGAGCTGCTCCACCTCTGACGGGTCCTCGAGACGGTAGAAATCGGCATGCACGACGGGCGGATTGAGATGATCGTAAGTTTCGAGGATAGTGAAAGTTGGAGATGGCACTTCGCCTTCATGTCCAAGCGCCCGCAGGATGGCTCGTGAGAGCGTAGTTTTGCCCGTGCCCAGGCCGCCGGAAAGCGCCACCACATCGCCAGGCAAAAGCCGCGAAGCAATCCGCGCTCCAAAGGCCTCCATTGCGGCGAGATCGGGGAGATTTAACGTCACGGCAGCAGGACTGTCGCCGTAGTGCCAGCGCCCTTTTCCGACTGTATTTCCAGCCTGCCGCCGTGCGCCTCAATCAGCTGGCGGGCGAGTGGCAGTCCAAGCCCACGCTTGCCATCCTTGCCGTCGCTTCCCGCAAGGCGATAACCGTCGAGAGCGCGCGCCAGTTCGGACGGCTTCATCCCCTCACCATTGTCGGAAATGACCATTTTCACACCGGATTTGCGCCGTGTCAGCGCCACCAGAATCCGGCCACTCTCGGGCGTTGCAGCAATGGCATTGTCGAGCAGATTACCAAGCGCGCGGCCAAGCTGGCGGCGATCCGCTTTCACCGTTCCCGCACTTTTATCGCCGCGCAGGTCGAGTGTGATGTTCTTCGCATCGAGCGCTTCTTCCCGGCTGCGCACGAGATGCGTCATGAAGCTGAGCACGTCGAGATCTTCGCGTGCGATCGGGAGCAGACCTGCCTCGCTCTGCGTCAGGTCCAGCACGCTTTCGATCTGCGTCGACAAGCGTTCTACCGAGGCGAGGATCGCGCCGACATATTCGCGGCCCTGTTCGGAAAGGTCACCCGCAACGCCCGATTGCAGCAATTCGGCAAAGCCACCGATCGAAGTGAGCGGCGTGCGAAATTCGTAGGACATGTTGGCAAGGAAACGTGTCTTCACCGCATCCGCTTCCTCCAAAGCTTTCGCTCGTTCGCGCAGTGCGGCCTCGGCCTTTGTGGAATCGGTGACATCCATGACGGTGAGCAAGCCGTTGCCATCGGGCAGCGGAACACCGGCGAATTCAAGCGTTCGCCCGTCCGACAAGACAACGCGGCCGCCCTTCTCTTTGCGATCGAGGGTGGCGGCGCGCACCGTCTCGCCAATCGCCTTTCGCTGGCCCGGTCTGGCGAGGCGATTGGAAATGCGATCCAGCAGTTTGTCGACATGCGGATGCTCGTCGAAAAATTCTTCCGGCAGTCCCCAGATGGCTGGAAAGCTGCGGTTCCACAGCTGCATCCGCCCATCGGGAGCGAATACGCCGAGCGATTCAAACAAGGAATCGAAAGTGGCCGTGCGCGTACGCAGAAGAGTATCTCGCGTCGCCGAAAGGGCGAGCTGTTCGGAGCGATCCTCCGCCACCATGACGAGCCCGCCATCGGGCATGGGCTGGGCGACAATCCGCAGGTGCGTTCCATCTGGCAGCGTCCACTGATCTTCCTCCGGCGCATCGGCCTGGAACCACTGCGCCAGCTCGGCCCGCCATTCGGGGAAGTCACGCACTTCCGGAAGGCGCGATTTGTCGCGCGCGCTGTCAAGAAAACGCTCGAAGCGCGCAGGCTCCACCTGCATGGATGTCGGTAGGGCGAAAATGCGCTGGAACGGCTGATTGGCGAATGTCATGCGCCGGTCTTCATCGAATTGCGCGACGCCGACCGACAGCTGATCGAGCATCGAACGCTGTGCGGCACGGAAAGCGCGGAAAGCCCTTCCCTGCTCCTCCAACTCCTCGATATCGATGGCGTAGCCCGCGACGCCTTCGATACCGAGGGGAAGATCGCTGACGCGCAAAGTGCGCCGCTGATTGCCCACCGTCGCCTGCACAATACGCTCGATCGGCGTATCGCGATCCTGTGCCTGCTTGGCGATCTGCTTGGCATCCAGTCCGTCGACGCGCTCCACTAATTCGATCTGCTGGTCGACGACTTCGGCGGCATTCTTTGCTTCCACCGCATCGACATAGGCCGAATTGACGAGCCGCAGCTCCATATCGGCAGATCGGAACCACATCGGCATCGGAGCAGCTTCGATCAGACCCACAAGCGCCGCAAAATCATTGCGTGCCCGCGCCGTTTCGGAGCGGAGGCGTGAGAGTTCGCCCTGGCTTTCTGAAAAGTCGAACCACCAGATCAGCGCTGCCCCACCGCTGGCGATAGCCGCATTGGCCAATTGGCCCCGCACCGCGAGGCTTTTTTCTGAGCCCTGCGGCGTCACCATCATGCGAAATGGCGCGGCCGTTTTCTGGGTCCGCCGTACAGCCTCATGCAATTGTTCCAGATCGCCCTCCGAGAGGCCATTCTGTGCATCGGAAAGTTCACTGAGGAAATCGGGAAGTGCGTCGAGGCCGAGCCACGCGGCGAGCCGCTCTGGCCCTTCAATCTTTCCATCGGCTTTCACCAGCAGCGGGATCGCCGGAGAATCATCGATCATCCGCGAAAGGCGGCGGAGTGTCGCCTTGGTCTGCCGCGTAGCGCGCGTGCGCTGGAGCGAGCCCACGACCAGCCATACCGCGGTTGCCGTCCAAGCCGCCAAAAGCAGGCCGAGCAAAGCAAGCGCGGTGGGAGAAAGTTCCATGCTTTTGCAGCTATGTGAGCGCGCGCCGGGATGCAATGGGGCGCACCTATTATCCCCTCACGTTTACGGGAGGGGCAACGAGACTTGACGTGTCGCAGACACGTCTAGTCGCAGTGGGGTGGGCATGGGTTGGACCTGCCCACCCTCGACCCCTCCCGCAAACGGGAGGGGAGAAGATCGCTTAGTAGCGGTAGTGCTCCGGCTTGAACGGGCCTTCCACCGGCACACCGATGTAATCGGCCTGCTTCTGGCTCAGTTTGGTGAGCTTGACGCCCAGCTTGTCGAGGTGGAGCGAGGCGACCTTTTCGTCGAGATGCTTTGGCAAGACATAAACGTCATTGTCGTAATTGTCGTGGTTCTCCCACAGCTCCATCTGCGCCATCACCTGATTGGTGAAGGAGCAGCTCATGACGAAGCTCGGGTGACCGGTCGCACAAGCGAGGTTTACGAGGCGGCCCTTGGCCAGCACGATGATTTCCTTGCCGTCCGGGAACTTCACCAGGTCCGTGCCCGGCTTCAGTTCGGTCCAATCGTAATTGCTGAGTGCGCCGATTTGGATTTCACTGTCGAAGTGGCCGATGTTGCAGACGATCGCCATCGGCTTCATCGCCTTCATATGATCGGCGGTGATCACGTCTTCATTACCGGTGGTGGTGACGAAGATGTCGGCTCGCGAAACAGCGTCTTCGAGCGTCGTAACTTCGAAGCCTTCCATCGCCGCCTGCAGGGCGCAGATCGGATCGATTTCACTGACGAGAACGCGCGCGCCGCCATCACGCAGCGACTGCGCGGAGCCCTTGCCCACGTCACCGTAACCAGCGACGAATGCGACCTTGCCCGACAGCATTACGTCAGTCGCACGGCGAATGGCGTCGACAAGCGATTCGCGGCAGCCATAGAGATTGTCGAACTTCGACTTGGTGACGCTATCGTTAACGTTGATCGCAGGGAAAGGCAGCTTGCCCTGCTTTGCGATGTGGTAGAGGCGGTGGACGCCCGTGGTGGTCTCTTCCGAAACACCCTTCAGGTTCTTCACCGTCTCGGTCAGATAGCCAGGCTTCTTGGCGATGAAGGCCTTAAGCGAGCGCTGCATTTCCACTTCTTCGTCGTTCGTGGGCTCGGGCATTTCTTCGCCCGCCTCGAGGCGAGCACCCGACAGCGCAAACATCGTAGCATCGCCGCCATCGTCGAGGATCAGGTTGGCGGTCTGGCCGTCACCGTCATTTTCCCAGTCGAAGATATTACCGACATAGTCCCAATATTCCGCCAGGCTTTCACCCTTTACGGCGAACACGGGAATGTCCTGTGCAGCAATCGCGGCAGCCGCGTGATCCTGCGTCGAAAAGATGTTGCAGGTCGCCCAGCGTACTTCTGCGCCCAGCGCTACCAGCGTTTCGATCAGAACGGCGGTTTGAATGGTCATGTGCAGCGAACCGGTGATGCGCGCGCCCTTCAGCGGCTTGCTGTCACCAAACTCTTCGCGCGTGGCCATCAGGCCCGGCATTTCGGTTTCGGCAATGTTGATTTCCGCGCGGCCATAATCAGCCAGAGCGATGTCTTTAATAATGTAGTCGTTGAAAGCAGCGTCAGCCACGGCACGTCTCCTGAAAAATACGGATGGCGCGCTGCCGGGGCTCCATGCAACGCTGTGTTGCAGCGCCACATAGGCCGCGTAGGGAAGGCCGTAAACCCCTGCACATTTTTGCGAAAAGCAGGCACGTTACTGGTGCTCGATCATTGCCACTCTATCTGGAGCAATATCCAGCAATCGGAGGACATATTACGATGACGATTTCCCAAGGCGAAAAGCTTCCCGACGTAACGCTGACCAAGGCCACAAGCGAAGGACCGGAACAGGTTCAGGCGAGCGACTTTTTCGCTGGCAAGAAGGTTGCCCTTTTCGCTGTGCCCGGCGCTTTCACGCCGACGTGCAGCGCGAAGCACTTGCCCGGCTTTGTCGAAAAGGCAGACGAGCTGAAGGCAAAGGGCGTGGACGTTATCGCCTGCACCAGCGTGAACGATGCTTTCGTCATGAACGCATGGAAAGATGCCAATGACGCTGGCGAAATCACGATGCTGGCAGACGGCAATGGCGATTTCGCAAAGGCTGTTGGCCTCGACACCGATTTCTCCGCCTACGGCATGGGCACACGCTCCAACCGCTATTCAATGATTGTCGATGATGGCGTGGTGCAGCAGGTCAATGTCGAAGGACCCGGCGAATTCAACGTCTCAAGCGCGGACCATCTGATCGGACAGCTCTGAGGGCGGTACTGCTAATTTGAACGGGCGCTCCGTCGGGGCGCCCGTTTTCATTTACAACCCGGAAAGGGTGCCGGAGGGATAGAACGTCGCTTGCAACTTCGGAATGGCGACATGCACGTCGAAGTGCTTCAATATTCCGCCACCAAGGACGAACGGTTGGCGGAACGTTTTGTCGGCGTGATGGTGTCTGTATTTGATGTCGGTTGACCACGACCCAAGCCGTATGCGGGCCGATCGCCTGTGATACCGGGCGAGGCCAAACTCGCCCAGTCCATTGTAATGCAGATCAAAGCCCCTCGAGCCTTGCTGTTCAGTTGATTCGAGAAAAGCCGATGCCGCGAGCAGCGTCGTGCGGCCTGTGTCGAAGAAGCATTCGCGCATTCGACCGTCGAGCTCGAGCAAAAGGCTCAATCCTGTAACGCGCTGCTCGAAAGCAGGGTCGTCGCGCAGCAATCTGACCTCTGCCGTGGTCAAGACATCGCCCTGCGGTGCTTCGCAAGCGAAGCCAATCCCTTCCCTTCCCAGCCAGAACGTGTCGTGAGCCATCAGAAGCTGAAGACCTACCAAGCTGGTTCGTCGCTTAACTGCGAGGGCGCGAACGCAGTCGAACCGGCGTCCATCCACGTCGACACCATCGAGCTCGATCAGCGGCTCCCTACGCATACCGAAGCGCGTGGCGACTTTGGCGTGCTCGATAATGGTTTCGCCCACCACCATTTTCCGCGGGAACACAGAAACCGAAGCACCCGTGTCGACCAATGCCAGAGTTGCGGTATCACGCCACTTGAGCGGCACCCATAGTCTGTTCGTGCGATAACGTGGTCGCAGCCTGGACAGACCTAGTCCACCCATTTCACATCTGCGCCGAGCATGTCGATGTTGTCGGTGAATTTCGGGTGAGCACGGCGGATAGGGTCGGCATCGAGAATGGTCGATTCGCCGTCGATGCTCGCCGCGATCATCAGCATCGCGATCGCGACGCGGATGATATAGGGGCTGGTGACCGTTGCCGGGCGCAGCTTGTCGCCGCCGAATGTGATCAGGCGATGCGGATCGCACAGAAGCGTATGCGCGCCGAACAGGCTAAGCTCTGTGTGCCAGGTAAGGCCGCCTTCATAGACCTTGTTCCAGAACATGGCCGGGCCGTCCGCTCGCACGCCGAGCGCGATGAAGATCGGCAGCAGATCTGCAGGGATATATGGCCACGGAGCGGCTTCCACCTTGGTGGTGATGTGACTGGTGAAATTCTGCTGCACGACCAGCTTCTCAGGCGCATTGAGGCGTGACCAGCCGTCCTTGTGCTCCACATGCGCGCCAAACTTTTCGAACGTGCGGTCGATCAGCATGAAATCTTCAGGCTGCGTGTTGCGTACCGCAATATCGCCGCCTGTCACCGCCGCAAGGGCAAGAAAGGTCGCGATTTCGTGGAAGTCCTCCACGAAGGTGTAATCGACCGGCTTGAAGTTCTCGCACCCATCGACCGACACCATTGAGGTGCCCTTGCCGCGGATGGTGCACCCCATCTGCTCGAGGAATGTGCACATTTCCTGCACATGCGGTTCGCAGGCAGCATTGACGATTTGGCTGGTGCCTTTCGCGGTGAGTGCGCTGATGATGAAGTTCTCGGTCGTGGTCACAGAGGCGTATTCGAGCCACATGCGTGTGCCCTCGCCTTTGCCCTTCTTGCTGAAGACAATGTCCTTGCCTTCGTAGGAGACGGTCGCGCCGAATGCTTCGAACACCTTCACATGCGGATCGATTTCGCGTGCGCCGAGTGTGCAGCCTTTTACTTCATGCTCCAGCCGCGCTTCGCCCAAGCGTGCGAGGAGGCCGGGAATCATCATGATCGATGCGCGCATAGCCTGCGGGAGCTTCGCCTGTGCACTGCTCGGGATCGTCGAGTGATCGATCGAAAGCGTATGGGCGTCTTTATCCCACTCTACCGTACTGCCGAGATCGGTGAAGAACGCGTGGATGCGCGTCACATCGGTGATTTCCGGCACATTGCGCAGCATGATCGGTGCTTCGCTCAGCAGCGTCGCGCAAAGCACAGGAAGAACAGCGTTCTTATTGGCAGAGGGTTCGATCTTGCCCTGAAGCTTTTGCCCACCGCGGACGTACAATGCGGTCATGAAAGTCCTTTCGCCGGGCGAAGCGCTTGCCTCACCCATTCAATGATTTGATTTGGCGAAGTCCATTCCAGATCGCTGGTGCAGTGGCAAGAGCGCGCGTGACCTGCGTTATGAGTAACCCATCAGCGCGAGCACTTCCTTGCGGCTGCGCGCATCGTCAAGGAAACAACCCATCAGCTTGCTGGTCACCATGTTGACACCGGGTGTGCGGACACCGCGCGCTGTCATACAGGCGTGGCTTGCTTCGATTACGACCGCGACGCCGCGGGGCTTGAGGCCATCCCAGATCGCCTGTGCGACTTCGGCAGTTAGTCGTTCCTGGATTTGAAGACGCCGCGCGTAACCGTGCAGCACGCGGGCCAGCTTCGAAATCCCCACGACGTGGTCGGTCGGGAGATAGGCAATAGCCGCCTTGCCGATGATCGGAGCCATATGGTGCTCGCAGTGGCTCTGAAACGGGATATCCTTGAGCAGGACGATTTCATCATAACCGCCCACTTCTTCAAACACGCGGGAGAGGTGCTGCGAGGGATCCTCCTCATAGCCCTGGCAATATTCTTTCCACGCGCGCGCCACGCGCTTTGGCGTATCGAGCAGGCCTTCACGCTCCGGATCGTCCCCTGCCCAGCGAATCAACGTGCGGATGGCATCCTGCACATCGTCAGGCACTTCTGCCTTGGTGATGGGTGCCGTGTATCCGGCGCCTTCTTCGCTGTTCATGAAAACCCTGCTTTCACTATGAATGACATGTGTGACTGGGGCCAATAGGCCCGGTCGCGAAAAATTGCCACGCCTACGATAGTTCGTCACTCGCGCAGCAAAAAGGGCGCGATGCGTTCCGCACCGCGCCCTTGTCTAAGTGGCCGCGCGATTATTCCTTCGCGTCTTCCATCTTTTCCGGGGTGATTTCTGCATCTGCCTTTTCGGCCTTCTTCCGCCGATCAAAGACTGAGCGCATATGTTCGCGATCTTCCTCACTCAGCAATTCCTCGAAATCGGGGAAGTGATCTTCCTCTTCCTCGTCAATGTGGTGACGGTAATCGTGATCGAGCTGCTTAAATTTCTGCAGCCATGCCGGCGATGACATGTCGGTCGCGGCCAGATCGTTCATCAATTCATCAAGCTCATGGTGCTCGGCGACCGAGTGGCGGGTGTCATCCGTCGCCTTAGGCTTACGGAGCATAGTCGAATAGAGCGCCTGCTCCTCGGCAGCGGCATGGCTCTTTACATCGAGCGTGAATTTCTCGAACAGTTCGCGGCGTTCTTCGCTCTCTCCACTCGTCTCGGCAATTTTGTCGAGCAGTTCGCGGTGGTCTTCATGATCCTGTTTCAGGCGGGCAAAAATGTCTTCGGACACGGTAATTCTCCTTTGCCCAACCAACGACGATTGGCGGGACAAGGTTCCGGCTTTCCCGATGACATGGACTAAAGCACGGGAGGCAGGCGCATCGCGGAAGGCGCGTGGAGCCAAAAAGGGCCACCCCATAAAGGATGGCCTTTTTTGGCGCGCCAGGAAGGATTGTCCTCGCCCTGCGGGCTCGTTCGTCTCGGCTCCGCCTCGACTCCGAATGGGTTCACACCTTCATATCGACCCAACAAAAAAGGCCACCCCTTATGGGATGGCCTTTTTTGGCGCGCCAGGAAGGATTCGAACCTCCGACCGCCTGATTCGTAGTCAGGTACTCTATCCAGCTGAGCTACTGGCGCGCGATAGAGGCGGGCACATAAGGGGGTCTGTATCGCTTGGCAAGGGCTTATGGGGAAAGTCTTGCCAGTAATTCGCGATCCATCGGAGCCAGAGGCAATTGAGAGGCCTCGTCCAATTGAAACCATCCCCATTGCTGGCCATCCATGGCAACCGGTTCTGCATTCGGTGAGTTCGCGCTGTAAAGAAACAGGACAATGTGACGCGCGCCCTCCTCCTCAGCGAAACCGGCGGGTTCAAGACGATCAGGGTCAAGCACCAAGCCCAACTCCTCATCGATCTCTCGCACCAGAGCAAGTCTTGGTTTTTCAGATACTTCCACCTTGCCGCCCGGGAATTCCCACAGGCCGCCATGGTGCTTGTCGGCGGCGCGTTGCTGCAGCAGCAACCGCCCTGCCCCGTCTCGTAATGCCAGCGCTACGACAGGCAGCCATGTCGGGATATTTTCCACGTTAAGGATACCTGCCCACTTCGCGTTAACCTCCGGCTGCGAATTTTCTCTCATCGCACCTTACTAGGGGACCATCCTGTGTCGAACGCAAACTTTCTGGAACAGCTTCTGCAAGATGAGCTGGGTGCGACTGCCATTGAATATGGCCTCATCCTGGCGCTGATCGCGATTGCGATGATCACCGCACTGCAGGGCATGGCGACTTCCACCTTGAACATGTGGAATGGCGTCGAGACGAAAGTGAAGACTGCAAGTTCGAACGCACGAAGTTAGGATTTTCTTCAGAATTGCCCCGTAGTTAGGGGCGAGCTCAATCAGGGAAACCCGAAAGAGCCGGGTATCGAAGAACTAAACCAGGAGACTACGTAATGACCTTCTTCAAGAACATGATCCGCGACGAGCAGGGTGCAACCGCCATCGAATATGGCCTGATCGCTGCCCTCATCGCTGTTGCTGCTATCACTGCAATGCAGAGCCTCGGTAACGAACTCAGCACCACGTTCAACAACGTGAAGACCGAGCTCGACGAAGCTAACAAGGCCAACAACTAAGGTCTTAGCCATACGGCTTAAAGAGGGGCGGCAGGGAAACCTGTCGCCCTTTTTTTTGGCCTAAGCACTGATCAAGTGTCGAGATGCCGACACAAAAAGGGCCGCTCCATCTACGTGAGCGGCCCTTTTGATTAAGCTGGCGCGGTCGAGCCGCAGAACGCTTTAATTCGTGCGTACGACAATCTTGTACTGCTGGCCGGCCACAACCTCTTCATCACCAAACAATCCGTTCAAGACACGGAAGCGCGCTACTTGTGCGTCATCATAGGCCATAAAACGGGCCATACGCGCGACGGTGTCATTTGGTTGGGCAGTTACAATATCGATTCGGCGCGGCACGACGCTGCCAGCTTCTGCGGCACTGATCCGCTGCATCGAATTGTACAGTGAATTGAATGTACCTGCCTGCCCAGCCGGTGTGATCGACTGGAAATGGTAAGCCTGGCCATCGCCGAAATCGTAGGCAAACACTGTTACATCTACCTGGCTCTGACCATTGTTAACGCGTGCGGTGCCGTAAGCGGCTGGCAAGCCATTCACCGTCGTGCGCTCCAGCGTTTGGGGGGCCAGCTGTTGCTGCTCACCGCCAAGCGCACGAAAAACATTGCGCACATAGGTTTCCAGATTGCCGTCATATTGCGCGAGCGTCAGCTGCGAGCGTCCGGCATCGCCATTGATCGAGACCGCGCGCGGGCTGTTGACCATATAGAAGCCTTGCGGCGCGGTGAAGCTGAAGCGCAGCACCGGGTGGATGAATTGCCGCCCTTCGATCAGGCCCTGCTCAGGATCATCACCATAGATCATCCCGTCAATGCGGCTGAGGAAGGTGTTGCGATTGGTTACGCCAGTCGCATTTCCGGCAAGCTGCGCTGCGTTTTGCACGCGGCTCGCGGGATCGGGGTGGGTCGATGCCCACTCAGGAATCGTGGCGTTGTCGCGGCCCTGTAGCTGTGCATCGAGCTGATTTTGCGCAGCGAGGCTTTGCAGCAATGTCGCCATGGCCCGCGGATCGTAACCCGCACTATTTAGATACTGGATCCCGAGCGCATCTGCTTCAAGCTCCTGATTGCGCGAATAGCTCAAGGTCAAATATTGGGAGCCTTCCAAAGCGCCGCGAGCGATCGTTTCGCCCAGCGGATTATCGCCCAGCAGGATCTGCGAGAGAATTGCGATACCAACACCGCCAAGCTGGTTGCGCTGCGCAGCGGCCTGTCGCCGCGCCGAGTGACGGGCCGCGACGTGACCGACTTCATGCCCCAGAACCGCCGCAAGCTCGGCTTCGTTGTTCATCAGGTTCACCAGCTGCCGCGTCGCGTAGACATAGCCGCCGGGGACGGCGAAGGCATTGTTTACACTGGAATTCAGCAACGTGACATCGAATGCGCCCGGAGTGGTCGCAAGACCCGATTGGAGGGCGATATTCTGTCCAACTTGCTGCACATAGCGCGCCTGCGGCCCGGTCATCTCACCGCCAAATTGGGCTACGAACTGATCATGATATTGCGCCCCCACCTGCGCTTCATCGGCGGTAATCGGGGAACCTGGGGCGACATTGGCCCCAGGAATACTGGCGCAGGCTGAGAGTGCTAACGACGCAACTCCTGCTACTGCGAGCGCTTTGATCTTGCGTGTGTTGAACTGCGGCATTCCCAACTCCTGATGCTTTTGCGTGCGGCACAGACAGGCTGTCACCGCTTACATTCGCAAATGCATGCTGGGATGGCATGGTTCCCGACCAACGGGACGCAAGAAGCTGGAAATTAGCGGGAAAGACCCTGGCCGATGGCTAGGAAACGCTCATCGCGCAGGCGCTTCAACTCTTCGGGTGCATGGCTGCTGAGTGCATCCAATTCCTCGTCGATCGCGTCGACAAGATTGGCAATTGCGACCTCTACATCGCGGTGCGCCCCGCCGACCGGCTCTGGCACGATCCGATCAATAACGCCCAATTCCAGCAAGTTTTGCGCTGTCAGCTTCATCGCTTCAGCAGCTTGCGGCGCCTTTTCAGCCGTGCGCCAGAGGATGGAGGCACAGCCCTCCGGTGATATCACCGAATATACGGCGTGCTCGAACATCAGCACACGTTCGGCGCTTGCTAGCGCCACTGCGCCGCCCGAACCGCCCTCGCCCACAATGGCCGACACCATCGGAACGCCGAGCGAGAGACATGCTTCGGTGGAGCGAGCAATCGCTTCTGCCTGACCGCGCTCCTCGGCTTCGATGCCGGGGAAGGCACCGGACGTGTCGACCAATGTCACCACCGGAAGGCCGAAGCGGTCCGCCAATTCCATCAGGCGAATGGCTTTGCGATAGCCCTCCGGCTTACCCATGCCGAAATTGTGACGGATGCGGCTTTCGGTGTCGTTGCCCTTTTCGTGACCGATGAGCACGACTTTGCGGCCGCGCAGGGTAGCGAGACCGCCCATAATTGCCTGATCATCGCCGTACAGCCGATCCCCGCCCAGCGGCATGAAATGGTCAAACCCGTGCTCGACATAGTCATGGAAATGCGGACGCGATGAATGGCGAGCGACCTGGGTTTTCTGCCATGGCGAAAGACCCTCATACGTGCTCTGCAGCAGCTTGGCGCTTTTCGCTTCGAGCCGCGTAAGCTCTTTCGAAATATCGACATCGCCATCATCGCCGGCAGCTTCGCGCAGTTCAGCGATTTTGGCTTCCAGTTCTGCAACCGGTTTTTCAAATTCGAGGAATGTGGCCATAGCTGCCCGCTAGCCCTCTCTGCGACGTGCCGCAAGGGGATGTCGCTCGTTTACCAGCGCCACGAGCCGTGCGGAATCGACATGCGTGTAAATCTGCGTAGTCGCTATGTCTGCGTGACCCAACAGCGTCTGCAGCACACGTAAATCCGCCCCGCCCTCCAGCAGGTGGGTGGCAAAGGCGTGACGCAGCACATGTGGGCTGACTTTATTCGGATCGATCCCTGCGCGCGCCGCCAGTTCTTTCACCATCTGGTAGAGGCGAATGCGGCTGATGTGCTTGGCGCGCGATGGAAAGAGATAGGCGCTGTCCGACCCGCGCACCTCTAGCCATCGCGACAGAGCTGCCTGTGCACGGCGCGACACGGGTACCATGCGCTGCTGTCCGCCCTTGCCCGTGACCGTCAGGAACGGCGCATCGCGCGGTACGGCGCTGACGGGGAGCGAGATGAGTTCTGTTGCCCTCAATCCTGAACCATAGAGCAATTCAAAAAGCGCGAGCAGTCGAACCGCCCTTGGCTCCTTGCCTTGCGCCTCTTCTTCGATTTGCGCGAAGATGGCTTCGACTTCCTGGTGCGACAGGATCTTGGGAAGCGGTCTGCGTGCTTGCGGGCGTGGTAGTGCAGAGGAAGGGTCGTCGGTCCGCAAACCTTCGTCGACGCAAAAGCCGAAAAATTGGCGGAGCGCCGAGATTTTGCGAGCGACTGTGGAAGGAGCCAAATTTGCCCACTTGCCACTCAGCTTCATCAGATCATCGCGCGATGCTGAAAGTAGCTCTCCAAGCAGATCTTCGCTTGCCTCGAGATCGCGCCGATAGGCTGCGAGCGTATTTGCCGCGGCACCGCGTTCTGCAGCCATCATCGCCAGAAAGCTGTCGATTGCGGCGGACATGGATGCCTACTCTCCTTTTGGCGCTCGCGGCCTAGCTGCGCGCGACAGCCTCTGCTGCGATCATTCGAGCCTCAGCAGTCAATCCGACGCGATTCAGCGCGCGAACGATGTGATAAAGGTGACGCGGGGTCATCTGGTCCCAGCTGCGTCCCTGCATGCCAAGGCCTGCAAGTAGAGCCACAAGCGCCTGATTGCCAAAAGACGACGCTGCATCGATCTTGCCGCTCCATGCGCTTTCACGCGTATAGTTCACACCAAGCCGACCGGCGAAATCACCAAAGTCATCGTCATCCAGCCGTTCAAGCCCGGCCAGCCCAGCGACAAGAAATGCCGATTTGCGGCTGTCAGCGCTGCCATCTTCGTCGATATAATTATCGACATCGCCTGCGCTCACCGTGCCATTACGATCAGGTTGCGCGAGAGCCAGCAAAGCCCAGCCTTCACTGCCAGCAGGCACCAGCGAGCCCCAGCGCATCGCGTTACGATCAAGCCCGGCCGTCAGCATCGAAGCGATGAGCGCGGGCGCATCTTCGAGCAGTTCCTCGCTCGGCTGGATGCGCGCCGCGGCATAGGCGGTAACCACTTGGCGCGCATACCTCGCATCGCCTTCCTGCTCCCACAATTCGCGCATGGCCGCGACACGCTCTGCCGAGGTCGATGCGACATAAGCCTCGCGCAGCAAGCCAGCTGAGGATTTCTCCGCCTGGTCATAGGCATCGCTAGCCCATAGGCGGGAGTAAAGGTCGACCATGGCCGCAGAAGACAATACGCCCCGGCCACCCGCCGTATCTGCTGAATTCACACGCTGGAGCAGCGGTGTTGCAGGGATGAGCACTTCGGAAACCGCATAATCAGCCGGAGTTTGTCCGGTGAAGGGAAGTCCTTCAGGCAATTCGACGCCGAGCGCCCTTGCCAAGGCAAAGCGCCACGGCGTGATCTCTTCGACCTCGTCCCATTCGATATTGACCGCGCGGCCGCCATCACCCGCCGCGCCTGCATAACGCTGTGCCAGGCGCACATCGATCTCAGGTGCCGCACCGGTGCCGAGTGCACGGTCGAGATCGCGCTCACTGCTGCGTGTCTGGCCGAGATAGGCGGCGCAAATTGCGCGCAACATTTGCCACTCGCCGTCCTCGCGTACATCCCCGCGAAGGACGGCCACAGGACACGCACCAAGAATATCACCCGAAGCGAGATACGCAGACACAGCCGCATCGGTCAGTGCGCGATCATAATTGCCGGTGTCGATATCCTGCAACAGCGTGCGCGCCACCACCGCCTCCCCCATTGCATTGAGGGTATTGGCACGCATTGCCGCAAATTCGACTGTGTCCATGCCGTCTGGCGCATCGAGCCTGCTGGCAAGCGCGCGGCGCATGAGAATATGGCCCCAGCGGGAGACGACAGGCCCGTTGCTGGCCTCAAGCGCAGCGCGCACCAGGGCGGCGGGCTGGTTGGCGAGCGATCCAGTGACAAAGCCGCCTTCCGAACGGTCCATGACGCCGATCTGTGCAAGATCGCGGCGCGCTGCGGCAGGAATGTCGAAACGCGGACGCAAACCGAAGAGCTCGTTGACCTCAAAAGATTCCATCCGCTCCAGCTCTGCAAGAGAGGGAAAATCGTCCGGCAGGGAAACCCGCCCTGGTGCCGCATTGCTTGGTGACGGAATATCTTGCACGACGGGTGCAGATACCGACGGTGCGGAGGTGCCACCTGGTTGCGCGGGCGCACTCGTCCGTGTCGCTGTCGGCGTCGGCGTTGGTGTCGATTGCGGCGGCGGATCGCGGAATGCGGGCGGCAGCAGGTCTTCCGGCCCGCTTGCCAGCGCCAGAGTAGATGTCAGGGCAAAGCCAGCGCCTGCCAGCCAAAGTCCAACGCGTTTCAAAGATCCCTCTCCGGCAATTCAACGGGTTCCACAATCAGGCGCTGTTCCTCACGCCCACCGTCAAACCAGGCGACGGCGAGAACCAGCAGGATAACAATCAGCGCAAGAATAATCATCAGGCGTTTGGACACCTCGCGACACTTCCCGTTTCTTACATCATCGCTGCGCGCAACTCAGCTCGCAGCCTTGCCAGCGCGGTTAGCCTATCTATAGGCCTTGCGGCAATGACCATGTCCAAGCCTTTGCCCGATGATGCGATGGTGCGCTCCATCAAGCAGCGCCTCGACAGGCCGCTGGTTCTTGTCGGCATGATGGGCGTGGGCAAATCCACCGTGGGCCGGCGGCTCGCCAATGTGCTGAATATGGACTTTACCGACGCGGATGAAGAAATCGTCCAGGCGGCCAATATGTCCGTGGCGGATATATTCGATCAGTTTGGCGAGGAGTATTTCCGCGACGGGGAGCGGCGGGTGATCGCACGGCTGATGGATCAAAGCGGCGCTGGCTGCGTGCTGGCGACAGGCGGCGGTGCTTTCCTTGAAGACGAGACGCGCGCGCTCATTAAGCAGGAAGGTGTGGCCATCTGGCTCGATGCGGCCATCGACACGCTTGTCGAGCGGGTGAGCCGCAACAAGCGCCGCCCACTCCTTCGCACAGGCGATATCAACGCCAAGGTCACCAAAATGAAGACTGAGCGCGAACCGATCTATGCCGAGGCGCATATTCACGTAAAAAGCGACAGCGGTCCGCATCAGACCACCGTCAATCGCATCCTCGAAGGGCTCGACCAATGGCTGTCGTAAAGGTCGATCTGGCGGGCCGCAGCTATGACGTGCATATCGGCAGCGGGTTGACTGGCAATTTCGCCGAAGAATGCGGAAGCCTTCTCCGCAAGCCGCGCGTGCCGATCATCACCGACAGCAATGTCCATTCACATTGGCGTGAGCCTATCGCCCTAGCGCTGGAGGCCGCAGGAAAGCAGGCTGCGTGGCTAGTCCATGAGCCCGGTGAGAGCGCGAAAAGCTGGGACGGCCTCTCCCGTACTGTCGAATGGCTGCTCAGCGAAGAAGTCGAGCGCGGCGATCACATCGTAGCGCTGGGTGGCGGCGTGATCGGCGATCTGACGGGCTTTGCCGCTTCCATGTTGAAGCGCGGCTGCGGTTTCATCCAGGTGCCGACCAGCCTGCTAGCGCAAGTCGATAGCTCGGTTGGCGGGAAGACCGCGATAAACGTCCCGGCAGGCAAGAACCTGGTCGGTGCGTTTCACCAGCCCTCGCTCGTCCTCGCGGATACGGACGTTCTGGCTACGCTTCCCGAACGCGAAATGCGTTGCGGCTATGCCGAAGTCATCAAATACGGAATCCTTGGCGATGTCGCATTTTTCGATTGGTGCGAGGCAAATGGCCCTAGAGTGATCGCGCATGATCGAGAGGCTATCGAATACGCCGTCACGCAAAGCGTAAAAGCCAAGGCGCGGATCGTGGCCGAGGATGAGCGCGAGACGAGCGGCGCGCGTGCCCTGCTCAACCTTGGCCACACTTTCGGCCACGCTCTGGAGGCCGAGACGGGATATTCAGATCGCTTGCTGCACGGCGAGGCGGTTGCGCTCGGCATGGTGCTGGCGGCGCGCTATTCGGCGCGAAGAGGCTATCTATCCGAAGATGAAGCGCAGCGCATCTCTTCGGCCATCTCCGCCTCCGGCCTGGCGACCGAAATCGCGTCGCTCGGTCTCGATTGTTCAGGTCAGGCTCTGGCCAACCATATGCTTCACGACAAGAAAATGGACGCTGGCACGCTGCCTTTCATCCTGCTCCGAGGGATCGGAAAGGCGTTTTTCGATCGCGAGGTAGCGCTGGATTATGTGGCCGCGTTCCTCACCGAGCAATTGCAAGCGCATTAATCGCTAGCCGGGTCTTCCCCGTAGATCGCAATTTCATTCACACCTGTGCTGTCGGCGCGTCCGCGATACATGCCGGAGGTGTTGAACGAGAATGCGGTTTCGCCGATGTTCGAGACCACGATGACTCCACCATCGCCGCCCAGCTCCTCGACTTCGAGCATGGCTTGGTCGGCTGCCTCTTGCGGACCCATGCCGGTAAGGCGGATGAGATCGCAAATGGCGCGCGCCACGCTGGCGCGGATGAAGTATTCGCCCGTTCCCGTCGCTGACACAGCGCATGCGCGATTATCGGCATAGGTCCCTGCGCCAATCAGCGGCGAGTCCCCAATGCGGCCCCAGCGCTTGCCGGTCGTGCCACCGGTGGAGGTCCCCGCAGCCAAATTTCCGTGCATATCGCGCGCCACTGCTCCCACGGTGCCAAAGGCATGTTCACGATCTTCGATGCTGGCTTCCTGCCGATTGCGAAACGCCTCGAGCGAGCGCGCGCGGCGTTCGGTGATGAACCAATCGGTGTCCATCAATTCCAAGCCCTGTTCGGCGGCAAATTCGCTTGCGCCTTCGCCGCTCAGCAGCACGTGCGGGCTGTTGCGCATCACTTCGCGTGCGAGCAGGATCGGATGGCGGACATCGTCCACCCCGGCAGCTGCGCCTGCGCTTAAATCGTGGCCCAGCATCAGCGAGCTATCGAGCGAAATGCCACCTTCCCACGTCAGCACCGCGCCGCGCCCGGCATTGAACAGCGGATCGTCTTCCAGCAGCGTAATGACCGCGATCACGGCATCCTCTGCCGTGCCGCCGTCGCTCAGCACAATTGCACCTGCATCAAGAGCGCCTTGCAAAGATGCATTATAGGCTGCCTCCCGCTCCGGTGTCATTAGTGACCGCTCGATTGTCCCTGCCCCGCCATGAATGGCAATCGACCATTCGGAATGCTCGGCATCCTGCGCTGCGGCAGCGGCGGGCAAGAGGACAGCGGATAGGGCAAGAAAAATGCGCGAAAGGCGTATCATAAGGCAGTCCCGTTTTATTGTTTGCGCGCTTTCTCCGCTAAGCGTCGCGCGAATTCAAGGGGCCAAAAGCCTGTTCACAGATCGATGCGCCGCCATTTCGCAAAGGCCTTGTCAGCCAGGATGCCCCGATGGCATTTGTGCGCGTCCTCGCAATAGCACAGCAGGCAGACGCGCCGCTGTTTAGCCAGCGTCTGTAATTCCAGCATTCGCGCAGCGGCTTCGATGGAAAGCAGTTGCTCTTCATAAATTTCGCGAAGGGTTTCCACGTCGCCTCTGCGTGCGGCGGCGCGTCCGGCGGTCGATGTGCCGAGTTCGGGAATATGGGTGTAAGCGATGTCGGCGGCTTCCAGAGCTGTTTGAAGAGAGGTTTTGGCGAAACCGGGTCGCCGCGAATTCGCGATGGCCCTGACATCCGCCAGCACTTCGATACGCGCAGCCTTTAACGTCGTGATCAGGCTATGCTGGATCTGTTGCGCGTATCCGATAGTCCAAATCGACGGGCGCAACGCCACTCTCCTATCCCTTACAAATCAAGCCTGACGATAGCCGTGGCTCGCAGGCCGTCAATCATCCGGCCGATACTCGAAGATATCTCCCGGTTGGCAATCCAGTTCCCGGCAGATGGCATTCAGGGTGCGATAGCGCACCCCGTTCACCTTGCCGGTTTTAAGGAGGGAGAGATTCGTGGCTGAAATACCCACACGCTCGGCCAGCTCTTTCAAGCTGACCTTGCGCTGCGCCATCACGACGTCGAGATTTGTAATGATAGCCATCAGACCACACTCTCGCTGTCTTCGCGATATTGCTGACCCGATTTGAATGCGCCTGCAGTAATGAAGGCGATCATCGCCATCAGCATGGGGAGGATCGGCGGTGTGTATTGCATCCGGATGTTCGGCATTTCTGGATCGCTTCCAAACGATATCGAAGGGAGGATGATCCGGTCTCCGTCGAGCGTTTCAGGCAGTGCCTCAAGGATTGCGAATTGCGTCATCACCGCGATTGAAATGCCTAACACGCTTCCCGATACCAACAGTTTACCAATGCGGCGCAGTGCCAGAATATTCGCGTCGCTGAAGACATCGCCGCCCGCGACTCTCCCCAGAAAGCCGCGCAGCTGCCAAAAGATTGCCGCAAGCAGTCCGATAGCAATTAATTCACCCGCCAGACGAGCAGCGCGCAACCATGCATGATCATCCACGCGGACGCTTCCCTCTTTCGCTTGCCAGAATGCGTCCCAATTTCCGATGGGATACACTTGGTATCTATCACTTTCGGCAGGATAGCTCACCATGTGGAATTTGCCCTCGCTATAGGCGCTCCACGCTTGCACCAGCGCGCCGACCGCCGCGAGCGCGACGATCACGAGCAGGAAGTTTACGAACCGTTTTGTCCAAATTGCACTCATGACTTCCCTCCAATTTTCGTTGAAGGGGGCTATGCCGCGACGATTTGCGATTTGCAATAAATATTTTATGTTTTACGTAAAGTAATCATCTCATCGCATAAGGACGAGCTCTTCCGCCATTGTCGGGTGGATGGCGGTGGTGGCGTCGAAATCGGCCTTGGTCAGCCCGGCTTTCACGGCAATTGCGGCGGCCTGCATCATCTCCGGCGCTTCGGGAGCGATCATGTGAATGCCAACAATTCGCCCGCTGTCCCCGTCGCAGATCATTTTGAACAGGCTGCGCTCATTGCGCCCGGCCACGACGTTCTTCATCGCGCGGAAATCGGAGAGGTAGACTTTAACGCTGCCGAGCGAGTTCTTCGCCTCCCCTTCTGTCATGCCGACGGCGGCAATCGGGGGATGGCTGAACACGGCACTGGGGATGCAGGTGTGATCGACCGCGACCGGATCGCTCGGCCCGAACACACTGTCGGCGAAAGCCTGGCCTTCGCGGATTGCGACCGGGGTCAGCTGCACCCGGTCAGTCACATCACCCACGGCATAGATGTGATCGACATTGGTCTTGCTGAAGCGATCGACGATAACCTCGCCCTTATCGCCCAGCTCGACGCCTGCTTTGTTCAGACCAAGACCCTTGGTATTGGGGACGCGCCCTGTGGCGAACATGACGAGATCGACACGCTCTTCATCGCAGTTGGAAAGCTTCACGAAATAGCCGCCATCATCACATGGCTTGATATATTCGAAGACGGTGTTGAATTTGAAATCGATGCCTTTCATGATCGAGATCTGCAGCAGCCTGTCACGCACAGCTTCGTCATACTGGCGAAGCAGAGTGTCACCTCGATTGACGACGCAGACGCGGCTTCCGAATTCGTTGAAAATTCCGGCAAATTCATTCGCGATATAGCCGCCGCCCGCGATGATTACTTTCTTGGGCAGTTCGTCGAGATGAAACGCCTCGTTCGACGTGATCCCGTGCTCTGTGCCCTCGCAATCGGGCAAATGCGGATGGGCACCGGTCGCAATCAGGATATATTTGGCGGTGACCGTCTTGCCGCTTGCCAAGGTAATCTCGTGAGGACCGGTAATCTCTGCGCGCTCTTTGAATATCGTGACGTCGTGGTTTTCGAGCGTATCAGTGTAAGCGTCTTCAATGCGGGAGACATCGTCCAGCACATTGTCGCGAAGCTTTACCCAGTCGAAGCTTTTTCCTTCGACCGTCCACCCGAACTTCTGACAGTCCTCGAGATCTTCGGCAAAATGCGCGCCGTAGACGAGCATCTTCTTCGGAACGCATCCGCGGATGACGCAAGTCCCGCCTACTCGGTGCTCCTCCGCAATTGCGACGCGTGCGCCATGCGCGGCTGAGACACGGCTTGCGCGCACTCCGCCAGAACCTGCACCAATGGTGAAAAGATCGAAATCGTAACTGTCGGACATGCGGGAATTTTCTCCGGTTGCGTGGGAGCGCTATGGTCCAACAGTGTTCGCGGGGCAACCGTTCCGAGTTACTAGCTTTCCAGGAATGGCGCGTAGTCGCGCATCAGCTCCCAAGCGCGCAAATCCTCTATCGTAATCATCCCTTCATCCTTTATGCCTGCCTGGCTTTTCAGCAGCCGCATCACGGCGGCGCGCTGCGTATCGCTGGCGCGCGGCAGGGTAACGAGGACATCGGGGTTATGCTCGAACGGTGCTTCGAAAAGCATCGAACAATTCATCGGATCGAAGCCGAAGCCGAGGAAGACGAGCCGCTTGCCCTGCACCACTTCGGCGAACATCTGGCGGCTGAATCCGCGCTCTTCCTTGCGTTCGGAAAGCGTGTGGATCTGTTCAACCACCGATGGAAGGTTTTCAAGCTCACCCGCCCCCCAATCGGCGACGGGCATCTTGCCGGATTGCCACTCGAGCTTGCCGGGCGTGCCGTAGGGATGGATGATCTTCAACTTCTCCGCCACCAGCGCGCGGGCATCGGTGAGCGTCATCCCAAACGCCATATGCAGCGTCCATGGCAGGTAATGCTCGATGGAGCGATCATAGTTGAAACAAATGATCGAGAGATTGTCGAAGCACCGCTCGGCTTCTGAACGCGGCACGCCGTTGACGAGGGCGCGTGCGAGCTGGAACAGCCAATTTTCATTCCCGCGTACGGGCAGGTCGCCGGGATCTTTCGGTTCTTCGCCCAGCGGAGAGTGCGCCTCTGCATCCAGTGTGTAATGCGCGATGGCGAGTTTGCCGACGGCCAGCACCATCGGGTTATCGCCATGCTGTTCAAGAATGGAATCGATGGAGCTGGAAATGCGCGCGGCGGAGCGGATCGTCTGCCCCGCCTCCATCAGCGCTCCCTTCTTCACCCGCGCTTTCTTAGCGATATCCGCAATATGATCCGCCATCGCCTTGATATCGGGCGTCTCAAGCGACGTACCAAGACGCTGGAAATCAAAACCTGCGGATATGCGGGCAAGAAATTCACGCCCGTCAGGAAATTGCAATTCGCAAGACGCGCCCGCGCCCACGACCAGTGTTGTTTTCGTCCGGATCATGGGCGCGACGCTATGCCGCTATGCTTAAGATTGGCTTAGCCTTGGCGCGATGAATTGCCCTGACCGCGACTTCCACCAGCGCCGCGATTGCGATTGCCGCCACCGCTGCGCCGATTGTTGAAGCTGCGACCGCCAGAGTTGCTTCCACCGCGATTGCCGCCTGGCTTTCCGCCACGGGACTGACCGCCCTGACCGCCACCCTGCGGGCCGTGATTAGGCTTGCCCTTGCGCGCAGGATGCTTCTTTTTGGGAGCAGCAGCGCCGCCGCCCTCGCCCCGCATCGCTGCGGACTTGCCGCGCGGCTTGGGGTGTATGCGTTTCTGCTTCGTCGGCTGCGCCCGCTTCGTGGGACCGACACCTTCGACAACAGCACGGAAGTTTTCAGGCAACGGCAAGCGATCGAATTCGGCATCGGTCGTCTTGCTGATGTCCTTCAGATAGGCACGCTCGTCCTCTGCGCAGAAAGCAATCGCAATCCCGTCCGCACCTGCTCGCGCCGTGCGGCCGATGCGGTGCACGTACTGCTCGGGCACATTGGGTAGCTCGTAATTGATGACATGGCTGACACCGGGGATGTCGATCCCGCGTGCGGCAACGTCGGTCGCGATCAGCACCGGCGTCTTCGCCCGCTTGAACTCGTCGAGCGCGCGCTGGCGCTGCGGCTGGCTCTTATTGCCGTGAATGGCATTGGCAGCGATGCCGACCTGCGAAAGCTTTTTCACAATCCGGTCACAGCCATGCTTTGTACGCGCGAAGATGAGAACGCGCTCGAACTTGCCGGGCACTTGGTGGCGACCCGACAGGATCAGTTCGAGCAGGCTCTGCTTCTCATCCGCCTGCACCATAAACAGATACTGGTCGATCCGCTCTGCCGTCGTGCTTTCGGGCGTGACGCTGACCTGTGCCGGGTTTTTGCAATAGCCGGAGACAAGCTCCTTGATCTGCTTTGGCATGGTGGCGCTGAAAAACAGCGTCTGGCGCTCCGCGGGGGCAAGCTCACGAATGCGGCGCAGCGCATGGATGAAGCCGAGATCGAGCATCTGGTCAGCTTCGTCGAGCACGAGGATCTCGAGACCCGAAAGGTTGAATGCCTTCTGGTCGATCAGATCGAGCAGGCGGCCCGGCGTTGCGACAAGGATGTCAGTGCCGCGGTGCAGCTTGTTGCGATCCTTGTTGACGCTGGTGCCGCCGACGATCGAGTGGACCTTCAGGCCAGCGAGCGCGCCGTAATCCTTTGCGCTCTGGGCAATCTGACCTGCCAGCTCACGCGTAGGAGCCAGCACGAGCATACGGCAGGACTTGAACGGGATGCGGTTGTCCGCTGCGCGCAGATTGTCGATGCTGGGCAGCATAAAGGCAGCCGTCTTGCCGGTACCTGTCTGCGCAATACCCAGCAGGTCGCGGCCTTCGAGCACAGGCGGAATGGCCTGCGCCTGGATCGGCGTCGGCGTGTCATATCCCTGCATGTCGAGTGCCTGCATGACAGGCTGCGACAGACCGAGATCGGAAAATTTGGTAGTCATAATATGTATTAAACTCGCAATATATGCGGCGCGCTATCCGAAATCCTGGGTGGATTCCGGGCGCGGCGCGGGTGTCAAAACGACCCGCGTGAAAAGGGAAGTCTCAGGAAAAGGACCGAAGGGCTGCCGGGGCTTGATGGCTTTCTCACCATCGCCGCTTCACGCTGGCGCTCTCTTCGATGAGCGTCATGTGGATGCTGCAGTGCAAAAAGTCAATGCACCGGCGTGTCGCGCACTTCGAAGACAGGTCGCACGGCGGACACAAGTGTCACCAATTCACAACATTGTAAGCAAGGTTTCACATTTCCCCACAGGTGCAGGATTGACCCGCGCCACTCCTCGGTGGCTATCCGTAAATACCTTTCGTCCCGTCGGCTCTGCCGATTCTTGTCATTTTGCCTGCCGGAACGCCTTTCCCGGCCCGAATGAGAGCTTCATGATGACCAAGCGCGCAATTTCTCTCCTCACCTCTTCGTCCATCATTTCCGCGATGATGATCGCCGCTCCGGCCACTGCGCAAGATGCGCAGGAAGCTGAACAGGAGACCGGCCTCGGCGAAATCATCGTCACCGCTCGCCGCAGCGAGGAAAACATCCAGGACGTGCCGATTTCGGTGACGGCCATCGGTGAAGAAGCGCTGACCGCAATCAACTCCAGCGGGCAGGATATTCGCGCGCTTTCGGGCCGTGTGCCCAGCCTCACGAT
Organism: Aurantiacibacter sediminis; assembly: GCF_016019885.1. GTDB lineage: Bacteria > Pseudomonadota > Alphaproteobacteria > Sphingomonadales > Sphingomonadaceae > Alteraurantiacibacter > Alteraurantiacibacter sediminis. The sequence goes on from NZ_JAEANY010000003.1 coordinate 60,629, forward strand.
TGAAAGCTCTTTCGGGCGGACTTTCCCGCGCTTTTACATTCGCGGCCTCGGCAATACCGATTTCGATCTGAACGCCTCGCAACCCGTCAGCCTGGTTTACGACGACGTCGTGCTGGAAAACCCGATCCTGAAAGGCTTCCCGGTTTTCGACATGCAGCAGGTCGAAGTCCTGCGCGGACCGCAAGGCACGCTGTTCGGTCGCAATACGCCGGCGGGCATTGTGAAATTCGATACGGTCGAGCCGAACTATAATCTCGGAGGCTATGCGCAGGCATCCTATGGCAGCTTCAACGCGGTGAATGCGGAAGCTGCCGTCAACGTCCCACTTGGTGATACAGCTGCGCTTCGCATTTCCGGCCTTTACCAGCGGCAGGATGACTGGGTCGACAATGTTCTGCCCTCAGGCACGACGGAAGATGCATTTGGCAGCTTCGATGAATTCGCCGTTCGCGTTCAGGCGCTGTTTGAGCCGACAGACACATTCGAAGTCTTGCTGACGGGCCAGCTGCGCGATCTCGACGCGACCGCGCGCCTGTTCCGCGCCAATAATTTCACCCGCGGTGAGGAAGGCCTTAACGCCAATTTCGATCGCGATCAGGTGTCAATCGACGGCCAGAACGGCAATGAAGTTCAGACGCAGAACCTCGCCGCTCGCCTGACGCTGGATCTCGGCGCTGTTTCGATCATCTCGGTGACCAGTTACTGGCATGGGGAGCTGGAATCGGTCGGCGATATTGATGGCGGCTTCGGCGCCAACTTCCTTCCGCCCGAACTTTATGGTCCTGGCGAAATTCCCTTCACCGCGGAAACGCAAGACGCGATCCCCAGCCTCGACCAGTTTACGCAGGAAATCCGCATCGCCAGCAATGGCAGCGGTCCGCTGAGCTATCAGGCCGGCATTTTCTTCTTCGACGAATCCCTCGATATCGTCAGCACGAATTTCTCGACACTGGGCGATCCCCTGAACGCGCCGGGCGGCGTGAACATCGTGGTCAGCCAGCGTCAGGAAAGCGAAGCATTCGGCGTCTTCGGATCGGTCACGTACGATCTGACCGACCAGCTGAGCGTCACCGGCGGCATCCGCTACAATGATGACAGCCGCGATTTCGTCGTGGTGCGCAGCCAGGATACGCAATTCCCCACATTCCTGCAGGGCCCGCTCGGCACGGTCACGCGCGATGTGAGCGACGACAATATAACCTGGGATCTCAGCGCGACCTATGAGGCATCGGAGGATGTGAACCTCTACGCCCGCGTGGCACGCGGCTATCGCGCTCCCAGCATTCAGGGCCGCATACTCTTCCCGCCTGCCACTGCCACTCCGCTGGAAGATGGTGTGACGATCGGCGATTCCGAAACAATCACCTCCTACGAAGCAGGTATCAAGACGACCTTCTGGGATGGGCGCGCGCGGGTGAACCTAGGCGGCTTCATCTATGATCTAAACGATGCGCAGCTAACGGCTGTGGGCGGCAACGTGAATGCGAACCGCCTGATCAATGCCGACAATGTGCGCGGATATGGTTTCGAACTCGATGCGCAGCTCGCCCCGGCGGACGGCCTCACATTCACCGCTGGGCTCAGCTACAACGACACCGAGATTCAGGATAGCGACCTCACCACTGCTGCTTGCGGCGGCACACGAGTCGATACGTTCCCGGATGTCTCGCTGTGTACAGTTCTCGATCCGATCGTGACCCCTGCTGCACCTTTTGCGGCCGCCATCGTGAACATCGACGGCAACAGCCTGCCGCAGGCGCCCAAATGGATTGCAAACTGGACGGCGCGCTATGAATTCCCGGTGGGTGACGGCGATGTCTATATCTTTACCGACTGGGCATACCGCTCGCAGATCAACTTCTTCCTCTACGAAAGCGTCGAATTCCAGGATGACAGCCTGTTGGAAGGCGGCCTGCGCGTCGGCTGGGAGAACGACCGATACGAAGTCGCGGTCTTCGCACGCAACATCACCGATGATGAAAGCGCCGTGAGCGGCATCGACTTCAACAACCTCACCGCAATGGTCAACGAACCGCGTGTATTCGGCATTTTTGCCGGAGTGCGGTTCTAAGCGGGTTTCAGGCTTCGCCGCCGAACGGCTTGTTCAGCTGGACGATTTTCCAGTTGAGCACGGTGGCGAAGCTGACCCACGCGAGATAGGGCACGATCAGCCATGGCGCGAGGTCATCGTATCGGCCAAGCGTCAGCACCAACGCGAGTACGCTCGCCCACAGGATAGGTACTTCATACAGCGCCCAATCGGGCCGCTTGAGTGTGAAGAACATCGGCGACCAGACGAAATTGGCGACGCCATTGATCACGTAAAGCGCGATGAGCAGCGATGTCTCACCCACCGCCTCGGCCCCGTCCCAACTGCGCACGAAGGCCCATGCGGCCAACGCAAAGATCGTTGTCCATGCCGGGCCGAATAGCCAGTCAGGCGGCTGCCAGCTCGGCTTCTTGAGATCGTAATACCACTCGCCAATCGTGGTGAGCAGCCCTCCCCCCGCCGCGAGAATGAGCGCCCATGCGATGGCGAAGATGAGGGGGAAGGTCATTCGCTCGGCGCTTCGAAGTCACGATGGACGTAAGGCGCTAATAACACAAAATCCTGGGCCTGAAGTAACAGGATCGTCTTCAATCGATCTTGCACCGTAAAGGCGTCGACGTAGACGTTGAAGATGCTGCCCCACATGTCACTGCCACAGTGGCCCATCTCGATGGCATTTCCTTTCAGCATATCACTGCAAAGCCAAGGGCCGCGCTGGCCCCAATACATGCCACCAACCGCATCTCCTTCGCCGTCTCCGACCATATTGAAGCCCTCCGTCGTCAACAGTTGGCCAAGGACTTCGGCGATTGCTTGTGGCTCTTCGTAGTGAAAACCGCCCTCTGAACTGACGACCGAAAGCGTGGCACCTTCGGCCAGCAGGTCTCTCGCCGCTACAAATTCGCCTCGGGCGAGCAATGCAAAGAATTGACCCGGGGCTGTCAGGTGATCGGTTGGAGCTGGCGAACAAGCCGAAACTCCAGCGCTTGCAGCAAGGGTGGATGCGACTGCAGCGCCAACAAACAAGTCTCTGCGTGTCATTGGCATTGCATCAACCCACCCCCGCGGCCTTCAGCAGCGCTTCTGTACTCGCATCAAATCGCTCGCCGCCTTTCTCGATCTTCTTCGCGATTTCCTTGCCGAGTTCGACGCCGAACTGGTCGAAGGGATTGATGTCCATCAGCACCGCGTTGGCGAAGGTGCGATGTTCGTGAAAGGCGATCAGCGCACCGAAGGTGGCCGCGTCGATATCGTCGCACAGGATTGTCGCGCTGGGGCGGTTGCCCGGATAGTTGCGGTGCGGATCGTCTGAGCTTTTGCCTGCCATCAGCGCCGCGCCTTGGGCGAAGCAGTTCATCAGCAGGATCGTGTGGTGCGCCGCGTCCAGCGTGTCGCCCGGCTCGATGCTGGCGATGAAGTCGATCGGCACCAGATGCGTGCCTTGGTGGAGAAGCTGGAAGACGGCATGCTGCGCGTCCGTCCCCACTCCGCCCCAGGTGATCGGCGCGGTTGGGCCGCTGGGTTTGCCATCCACCGTCACGCTCTTGCCGTTCGATTCCATTTCGAGCTGCTGGAGGTAATCGGGCAGCAGCCGCAGCCGCTCATCATAGGCAAACACCGCGCGGGTCTGCGCCCCTTTGATCCGGGCATAGAGCAGGTCTGCAAAGGCTGCGCGGAGCGGCAGATTGTCGCGCCCGTCAGTGTCGCGAAAGTGCTGGTCGAATGCCGCTGCGCCATCGAGCATGGCTTGAAAATCTTCCCAGCCCACGGCGACCGCCACGGGAAAGCCGATGGATGACCACAGTGAATAGCGCCCGCCGACGCTTTCGGCGAAAGGCAGGATGCGCGTTTCGTCCACGCCCCATTCCACGGCTTTCTCCGGCGCAGCAGTGAGCGCGATCACGCGGCCGCTCGCATCGGAAACGCCATTGTCAGCGAGCCATTTGAGCGCGCTCTGCGCGTTGGTCATCGTCTCGATCGTGGTGAACGTCTTGGAGGCGACTGCGACGAATGTGGTCTGCGGATCGCAGGCTTCGAACGCTTCTTCCAGCGCTACACCGTCAATGTTGGACACGACATGGACATCCACCAGCGGCAGGTCCCGCGCGAGCGCGTCTACAGCAAGGTCCGGCCCCAGCGCGCTGCCGCCGATGCCGACATGGATCAAATGCTTGATTTCGCCGAACGCACCTTCGTGCAAAGCGTTGACGAGGAGCCGCATGCGCTCGCGCAGTGCCTCTGCTTCCTCGACCGAACTGTCTTTGCCGACCCCGCGCAGCGCGGAGTGCTCTGCGGCGCGGCCTTCCGTGGGATTCACGACCTCGCCAGCGAACATCTTCGCACGCATCTCGGCAAAATCGCTCGCCCTGGCCAGAGCTTCGAAATCGGCGAGAATCTCGTCGGTTAGATGCGTCTTCGACCAGTCGAACAATATGCCCGGCATGTCTCCGCCCAGCTCCAGCCGCGTTGCCAGCTTGTCGACCCGGTCACAGTCGTCTGCGAACAGTTCTTCCAGCGTCGGATCGGGATGGAGAGCAACCTTTTCCCAGGCTTCATCGCGCGACAGGGCCAAAACCAAATCCTTTCTAGCAGCTTCGTCACACGGCTAGGCGCTTCGCATCCGAATGAAAACCGCGAATTGCTATGCGAAGCATGCTTGACCTTCGCCGCGCTGCGCAACATGACCCAAACCGATGACTGAAGAGCATATCAGAGAGATCGACGAGCCCGCCGGTGCGAAGAGCAAGCCGGAGGCGAAAGAAGAAAAAGAAGACTGGAAAAGCTTCGGCTGGTTCCTGGTCAAGCTGGTGATCGTGGTGCTGATTTTCCGCACCTTCTTCTTTACCAGCTTCAATATTCCGTCGGAAAGCATGATGCCGCGCCTGCTGGTTGGCGATTACCTGTTCAGCCAGAAATGGTCCTACGGTTATTCCAGCGCCTCGCTCCCCTTTGGAATCGACGCGGGCGACGGGCGGATCTTCGGTAGCCAGCCGAATCGCGGCGACATCGTGATTTTCAAGCATCCGATCGATCGCTCCGACTATATCAAGCGCGTCATCGGCCTGCCGGGCGATACGGTGCAGATGGTGGACGGCGTATTGCATCTGAACAGCGCACCTGTCGGGATGGAGCGCATTGAGGATTATGTCCTGCCCGTAACGCCCAACCACCAGTGCAGGGCGCAGCGCTTCGCCACCACCACAGAAGACGGCGCGCCAGCCTGCGCCTATCCGCAGTTCCGCGAGACGCTGCCGGGCGGTGCCTCCTACAACATCATGGATCTGGGCGAATTGCCGCAGGACAACACCGCGCCCGTGGTCGTGCCCGAAGGCATGCTTTTTCTGATGGGTGACAATCGGGACAACTCGCTCGACAGCCGCTTTCCCGCAGAGCCGGGTCGCGGGATTGGCCTCGTGCCGCAAGAAAACCTCGTCGCCGAAGCCAGCTTTATGTATTGGTCCACCGATGGGAATGCCGAATGGCTGCTGCCGTGGACGTGGTTCTCGGCTGCGCGCTGGGGCCGGATCGGGGACGGCATTTGAGCAAGCTCGACCGCGCGACGCGTGACTGGCTGGAGGATGCTGGCTTTGCCGTGAATGACGAGAGCCTGTGGCGTGAAGCGCTGACCCATGGCAGCACCGGCGAAGCGCGCGACTACCAGCGGCTCGAATTCCTGGGCGACCGCGTCCTTGGCCTTACCATCGCGCATCGGCTGTATGAGACTGGCCGGAATGATGAAGGCCGCATGGCGCAGCGCCTGAACGCACTCGTCAGCAAGCAGACCTGCGCTGACCGCGCCCGCGACATCGGTGTCTCCGATCATGTCATCATGGGCAAGCAAGCCCGCGAGGACGGCGCACAGAATAGCGACAATGTGCTTGGCGACATTATGGAAGCCCTGCTGGGTGCCAGCTTTCTTGAGAACGGCTTTGCCCGCACAGAGCAGCTTATCTGCGATTTGTGGGAAGACCCGCTCAACGGAAAAACCGGCAAGAGCAAGCATCCAAAAAGCGCCCTGCAGGAATGGGCAGCGGGCAATCAGCGCAGGCCGCCCGAATACGAAGTGACCGACGTGCAAGGCCCCGACCATGCACGCCGCTTCACCGTCAAGGTGAGCGTTTACAAAGTCGGTGAAGTCGAAGCGACCGCCAGCGGAAAGCGCGATGCGGAAACCGAAGCCGCAAAACTGTTTATGGAGAAATTCGGATGAGCCAGCCAGAGACCAAATGCGGCCTAGTTGCCGTGATCGGTGCTCCCAACGCGGGCAAGTCCACGCTGGTCAACCAATTGGTGGGCCAGAAGGTTGCAATCACTTCCGCCAAGGCGCAAACGACCCGCGCGCGTCTACTGGGCATAGCACTGCATGAGGGCACACAGATCCTGCTGGTCGATACACCGGGAATTTTCGAACCCAAGCGCAGGCTGGATCGCGCGATGGTGAGCGCCGCATGGGAAGGCACCACCGCTGCCGACGCTGTGTTGCTGGTCGTCGATCCAGTCAAGCAGCGCCGGCACGAGCTGATGCCCTTGCTGGAATTGCTGAAAGACCGCCCGGAGCGCAAGATCCTCGTGCTCAACAAGGTCGACGTGAGCAAAAAAGAGCCGCTGCTGGAGCTGGCGCAGGAATTGACCCAGATCGCCGATTTTGCGGAGATTTATTTCGTGTCCGCGCTGACCGGCGATGGCGTTCCCGAGCTGAAAGAGCATCTCGCTTCGCTGATGCCAGAGGGGCCTTGGCACTATCCCGAGGATCAGGTGTCAGACGCGTCTGAACGCCTGCTCGCTGCGGAAGTGACGCGCGAACAGCTTTACCGGCAGCTGCACGAAGAATTGCCGTATGATGCCGCCGTGCGCCCAGAAAGCTACGAACAGCGCGAGGATGGAAGCGTTGAGATCCGGCAGCAGATTGTGATTGCGCGAGATAGTCAGAAGCCCATCGTGCTGGGCAAAGGCGGTAGGCGTATCAAGGAAATTGGTGAAGCGGCGCGCAAGGAACTTGCCGACATTCTCGGCCAGAAAGTCCACCTCTTCCTTCATGTGAAGGTGGATGAACGCTGGGCAGAGAACCGCGAAATGTACGAGGAAATGGGACTCGACTGGGTAAAATAAAATTGCCGGAGCAGCCCTACCCGCCTCAGATCACGCCAAGCTTTTGCAGTTTCGACGTAATAGCCGCCTCATCGAACGGTTTGACGATATAATCATCCGCCCCGGCGCCAATGCCCTTGTGGATGTCGCCCGCCTCACCTTTTGATGTGCAGAATACGACTTTTACCGCTCCCCCACCCGGCTTTTCGCGCAGCGCGGTAACGAAGCTTGGGCCGTCCATGACGGGCATGTCCCAGTCTGTCAGGACAAGATCAGGCATGGTCTGTTTACAGCGCAGGAGCGCTTCTTCGCCGTGTTCGGCCTCGATTACGGTGAAGCCCAGATCGCTCGCGATCTTGCTTGCGACTTTGCGGATCACCCGGCTGTCATCGACTACCAGGCAGGTTTTGCCCGATGCTTGAGGCTTAGCGCCGCCCGAACGCGCCGCCTTGGCCGCTTCGACGATGGCATCGGTATCGTTGGCTGGGGTATCATTTGCAGGCGCACTGGCCGGGGCCGCCTCGAGCGGAGCCTCTTCGGTCAGGTCAAGCACGTCCTCAACCTGCTCGAACTCCTGCTCTTCCAGCTCTTCAGCTGCGGCTGCCTGCGAAGCCTTGCGGTTGGCGGCGAGACGCTCAGCCAATGTCGGAGGAGCGGCCTTGCTGGCGCGGGGACCGGTGCTGCGCTTGATCAAATGTTGCATGGCATTGCCTCCCCTACTCAGAACCGTCCGCCGGCAACGGCGGTTGGCATGGTTGCAGCGGAAGCGGCGCGAACGTGGAGATATGGCGTCCAGACATCGCCAAACTCGGCTTTCTGATACCAGACGTCGAGCACGTCGTAGGTTTCGTAAACGCCCGTGTCTTCGCGCAGGCGAATGCTTTCGCCAATGCGCGGCACGGAAGCAAAGCGCAGTCGCTGCTGCGACTGGTGCGTTTCGTTCTGAATTTCAATCTCGATCACGGTGCAGGCCCTTCAGTGAGAAAGGCCTGCCTACCGCTCAAGGGTTGAGGATTTACAAACGCCGGAAAGCCGAGCGCGAAAATGGTTACTTTTTTGCAGCCGCCTTCTTTTTGGCCGGTGCCTTTTTCTTCGCGGCAGGTTTCTTCTTGGCAGGAGCCTTTCGTTTCTTTTTCGCAGGCCCTTTGGCCGCTTTTTCCGCGATCAGGGCGAGCGCCTCATCCAGCGTCAGGCTGTCCTTGTCCTTATCCTTCGGGATCGTCGCATTGACATTGCCGTCGGTAACATACGCACCATAGCGACCATCCATCAGCTTCACGTCGTCGCCCGCCTCGGTCTTTCCGAACACTTTTAACGGTTCGCGGCTGCCCCGCCCGCGCCCGCCTTTGCTGGCGGCTTCGGCGAGCATGGTGACGGCTGCATTCATCCCGACATCGAAGACATCGCGCGTGCCTGACAGTTTCGCATATTTGCCGTCATGTCGAAGATATGGACCGTAGCGACCGATAGCCGCTTCGATGTCCTTGCCGGTTTCCGGGTGCTGACCAACGATGCGCGGCAGACCGAGCAGCTTCACCGCCCATTCGAGATCGAAATCATCGAGGTCCTTCGGAATTGAGGCGCGCTTGGCTTCCTTGCCCTCTCCGATCTGCACATAGGGGCCGAAGCGTCCCGACTTGCGTTCGATGACTTCACCCGTTTCGGGGTGTTCGCCCATCGCGCCGTCGTCTGATCCGTCATCCTTGCCGGGTTGGCCGAATTTCCGGCGGAATGTACATTCCGGATAATTGTCGCAGCCGATAAAGGCGCCGTAGCGGCCGCCGCGCAGATGGAGTTCGCCGCCATCGCGCCCCTGCTCTGCACACAGCGGGCACCAGCGCGGCGCATGGCCATCCTCGCGTTCGGGGAAGAGAAAGTCGGACAGGAATTCATCGAGCACTTCGGTCACTTCCGAAGGCTGACGCTCCATCACTTCATCGCTCTTCGGTTTGAAGTCTCGCCAGAAATTGCTCAGCAATGTCTTGTATTCAGCGCGGCCGCCGGAGACATCGTCAAGCTCCTCTTCCATCTCCGCCGTAAAGTCGTAGGCGACATAGCGCGGGAAAAAGCGTTCGAGAAATGCTGTTAGCAGGCGGCCAGAATCCTCTGCGAAGAAACGGTTTTTCTCCATGCGCACGTAATCGCGATCACGCAGCGTCTGGATTGTCGAGGCATAGGTCGAAGGCCGCCCGATGCCGAGTTCTTCAAGCCGTTTGACGAGGCTAGCTTCGGAGAAGCGCGGCGGTGGCTGGGTGAAGTGCTGGACCGCTTCGACCGCTTTCTTCGCCGGGCTATCGCCCTTGCGCATCACCGGCAGCAGATTGTCATCGTCGCTGTCCGATTTGTCGTCGAAGCTTTCTGAATACACCGCAAGGAAACCGGGGAATTTCACCACCTGCCCGGTCGCGCGCAGTTCATGCTTGCCAGTCGGATCGCGCATGGTGACGGTGGTGCGCTCAAGCTGGGCGGTCGCCATCTGGCTCGCCATCGCGCGCTTGTAGATCAGATCGTAAAGCTTCGCCTCGTCACCAGAGCCCGCGCGATCGCGGCTGAAATTGGTAGGACGGATCGCTTCGTGCGCTTCTTGCGCGTTTTTCGCCTTCGACTGATAGAAGCGCGGCTTTTCCGGACGATACTCCTCTGAGAAACGCTCCGAAATCGCATCGCGCGCAGCCATGATGGCGCTCATGTCCATTTGCACACCGTCGGTACGCATGTAGGTGATCGCGCCTGCCTCATACAGAGATTGCGCACAGCGCATCGTGTGGCTGGCGGAGTAACCGAGCTTGCGCGCCGCTTCCTGCTGCAAGGTCGACGTGGTGAATGGCGGCGCGGGGCTGCGCTTGAGCGGTTTGGTCTCGACCTCTTCCACTGTGAAGCGGCCGTCCTCGACAGCTTTTTTCGCAGCGTCGGCAGTGCCCTTGTCGCCGATGGAAAGCCGCTCCAGCTTCTTGCCGTCATAGCGCACCAAACGGCCATCGAATGCCGTTCCATCGTGCTCCATCTTGGCCGTGACCGACCAATACTCGTCCGCCTTGAAGACTTCGATTTCGCGTTCGCGCTCACAGATCAGGCGCAGCGCGACCGACTGCACACGTCCCGCCGATTTCGCACCAGGCAGCTTGCGCCACAGCACCGGGCTGAGCGTAAAGCCAAAAAGGTAGTCCAGCGCGCGGCGACCAAGGTAAGCGTCGATCAGGTCCTGATCGAGCTCGCGCGGCGATTTCATCGCTTCGGTCACCGCCTGCTTGGTGATTGCGTTGAACGTTACCCGCTCGACATTGGACGGCAGTGCCTTGCGCTTTTTCAGCAGCTCGAGAACGTGCCAGCTGATCGCTTCGCCTTCACGGTCAGGGTCGGTCGCCAGAATCAGGCGATCACTGTCCTTCGCCGCATCGGCGATGGCTTTTACCTGTTTGCGATTGCGCTGGTCGGAATAGACCTCCCAATCCATCGCAAATTCCTCGTCCGGGCGCACGCTCCCATCCTTGGGCGGCAAATCGCGGACGTGGCCATAGCTAGCGAGAACCTTAAAGTCCTTGCCCAGATATTTCTCGATGGTTTTCGCCTTGGCTGGCGATTCTACGATGACAAGTTGCATGATGTCCTGACGGTGTCCCTACACGTGTACGTACGCGCGAGGATGATGCGGGTTTCACGAGTTCGTCAAGCGGGTGAAGCGCAGACGCTGCAAAATCAAGAGAAGACTTCGGACAGCGTCGCCGTCTCGTCACTTAACTTCTCGTAAGCTGCCATCGAAAGGCCAGCGAGCATCACCGGCAGTACGTGCACCCATATCCAGATTAGGTCGTCGGTAAAGTAAATTCCGGCGAGCTCTGCCAAGGCCGTCAGCACACCGAAGGCGATAATCCAGACGGTGCAGATCAGCGTGGCAGCAAGCGTCAGATGAACGGTGTTATTGTAGCTCGCGCGCCAGCTATCGCCGATAGCCTCGATCAAGTTCTGCCGCCGCGCGACGAGGAAAGTCGGCGCCATGATCCATTTGCCGATCAGGATCAGGCCCGGAATGACGAAGAAGTTGAGACCGATTGAAATGGGGATGGACAGCAGCACGGCCAATACGGCGAACTCGACTGTCCGCCAGCCGCTGTCATGCATCATCCCGGCTTTGCGCAGCATCGCCTGATACAGCATGTATTGCGCGACGAAATAGCCGGCCAGCACAGCGAGCATGAAAAGAAAGTCAGGAATGAGGCTGTTCGTGGGCAGCAAGGTTAGCGCGGCAAAGATCAGGAAATATATCGCCAGCTCACGCTTGATTGTGCCGAGCGCGCGAAAAGCCCCACCGAGCAATTCGCCGACATTCGCCTGCTTTTCCTGGATAAACGCCATTTTCGCCGACCCACACCAATCCGCTCAGCCGACAAGGCTGACGCGTCCGGCTGCATGTCTGACGAGTTTTCCTGCGATCTCAAGCTCCAGGAGCGCCATTTGCACAGCGCCGGCGCTTTCGCCGGATTGGCGGATCAGCTCATCCACGGCGACGGGAGCGGTGGTGAGCATGCTGGCGATATCGGCGCTGTCGGTGCTTTCATCTGCCTCGAAATCGAGAAAATCTGCGGTGTGAACGGGTTCGCGGAAGCGCGAGCGTGGCACGCCATCGAAGCCGGAAAGCAGCTCCACCACATCCTCTGCCGATTGCACCAGGACAGCGCCTTCGCGGATCAGGTGGTTGCAGCCCTGACTGCGCGCTTCGAGCGGACTTCCTGGGATTGCCATGACTTCGCGCCCCGCTTCGCCCGCTAATCTCGCGGTGATGAGCGACCCTGAGCGCGGCGCCGCTTCGACCACAAGCGTACCGATGGCGAGCCCTGCGATGATGCGATTGCGCTTCGGGAAGTGCTGGCCGCGCGGCTGCGTACCCGGCGCCTCTTCTGCGATGAGCAAGGCATCGCTGGCGATCTGCTCCTGCAATTTGGCGTGCTGCGGCGGATAGGCGATGTCGATTCCGCTGGCGATCACCCCGATGGTGTGCGGCATCGCGCCTTCGTGGCAAGCACCGTCGATTCCTCGGGCGAGACCGGAAACGACGGTGAAGCCCGCCTCTCCCAACTCACGAGAAAAATCGCGCGCCAATTTTACCGCTGCGGCAGAGGCATTGCGTGCACCGACCATCGCGACGCATGGCTTTGCCGCCAAGGCCATATCGCCCCGAACGGTGATGATCGGCGGCGCTCCATCGATTTCTGCAAGCAGAGCCGGATAATCGGGGCTGTCATGAAAAACATAGCGCGCCCCGGCCCCGCGCGCGACGCTGACTTCGTTTTCGATCCGTACACGAGGCGCAGGCTTGTAGTCGCGCTTCGCCCCGCGCTGAGCGAGGTCGGGCAAAGCCTCCAGCGCTTGCACCGCCTTACCGAAGCGTTTGAGAAGCTGGAAATAGGTGACCGGGCCGATATTGGCGGAGCGCAGCAGGCGAATGCGGGCGAACGCCTCTTCCTGCGAAATCCGCTCCGGATTGGTAGTCACCGCTTCGCTCACGTCTTGCTGCCGACTTTCGGTTCCTCACCGCGCATCAGCCGCCCGATATTGGCGCGGTGCAGCCAGATAATGAGGACGGCAATGGCTGCGAGGACGGTGATGAAATGCTCGTAGCCCAGCACAGCTGCGGCGATAGCAGCGGCGCAAACCGCGCTCATTCCGGCGACGGAACTGATGCGGAAGATGGCCAGCACGGCAATCCACACCAAGGCATAGGCAAGGCCGATGGGCCAGGCGAGGCCAAAGCTGACGCCTGCATTTGTCGCAACGCCCTTCCCGCCCTTGAAGCCTAGCCAGACCGGGAAGCAGTGACCCAGAACAGCTCCGATGGCCGCGAGCGGAACCGGCCCCCATGATGCTTCTGGCAGCGAAGTGCCTTGATCAAAGATTGCTAAAGCAATCAGCACTGGCACCAGCCCCTTGGCGAAATCGAGCAGGAGCGTCGCCGCTGCGAGCCATTTGCTGCCCGTCCGCAGGACATTGGTAGCGCCGATATTGCCCGATCCGATCGAGCGGATATCGCCTTTGCCAGCGGCTTTTGCGAGCAGCAGACCGAAGGGTATCGAGCCCGAGATGTAACCGAGCAGCAAAGCGAGCACATGATCCATGCGCAGGACCCTAGCCTTTCGCCAAACACTTGGGAAAGCCCAAACTTGTCGAAATCGGAGGAACCCATTACGCGCATGAGCCACATGGAAATTCCCGCTTCCTCTCCCATTCTGCTGTTCGATTCCGGTCTGGGCGGGCTGTCGGTGCTGTCCGCCCTGCGAAAGACGCTGCCAGATGCGCCGGTAATCTACGCCGCAGACACTGCCGGCTTGCCCTATGGCGAGAAAAGCGAGGCAGAGATCGCAGCGCGGGTTGCAGGCCTGCTGGGCCGGATGAGCGAGCGATTTTACCCGCGCCTGATCTGCATTGCCTGCAACACCGCATCGACCATAGCGCTCGGCATGGTGCGGGATGTGCTGCATGTCCCGATTGTCGGCACCGTCCCGGCGATCAAGCCAGCTGCTGCAATTACCAAGACAGGCACGATCGGCCTCCTCGGCACGGCTGCAACGATACGTCAGCGATATGTCGACGACCTTGAAGCGAAGTTTGCTCAGGACAAACGCCTGATCCGCCACGCCGCGCCTGAGCTGGTCGGGGCTGCCGAAGCCAAGCTGCGCGGCCATACGCCGGACGTGGCTATCTTCGAGCGCGCCATCGCGGGGATGAAAGCCACTACCGATGGAGTGGAAATCGACACAGTGGTGCTCGCCTGCACGCACTTCCCGCTTGTGCAGGCGGAACTGGCCGCGCAGATGAAAGTTGGCGTGCAGTTCATCGATGGCGCAGAGGGCATTGCGAAGCGCATCGCATCGCTTACTCAGGGACAAACATTTGAGCGAAGCGATGCCGACAAAGCAGTCGTGACCGGCGCGGTGGATGACGCGCTCCCAGCCGCTCTTGCTCCCTACGGCATCGGCAGCGTTACGCAGTTCTGATACGTGTTTTCGGGCAGGTGTGGATGCGCCTCCCCTCGGAGCTGCGATTTGTTGAGAATCCCTCGCAAACTTCGCCCTTCAAACACCCGCGATGTTTGACTAAGTGGCATTCGCAAATGGCCGTGCCCGCTACGCACGGCGCCGTTTGGACGCTGACCTTGAATTACGATCAGATTTTCGATTCCGCGATTGACCGCCTTCACACCGAAGGTCGGTACCGTGTGTTTATCGATATTCTGCGTAACAAGGGCGCATTCCCGAATGCGCGCTGCTTTGCAGGGCATAATGGCCCGAAGCCCATCACCGTGTGGTGCTCAAACGATTACCTGGCAATGGGCCAGCACCCGAAGGTCATCGGCGCGATGGAAGAGGCGCTGCACGATGTTGGCGCAGGCTCCGGCGGCACGCGTAACATCGGCGGCAACACGCATTACCATGTCCAGCTGGAGCAGGAACTGGCACAGCTTCACGGCAAGGAAGCCGCGCTGCTTTTCACCAGCGGATATGTCTCGAACGACGCCACGCTGTCGACGCTCGCGAAGCTGCTGCCGGGCTGCATCATCTTCTCCGATGAGTTGAACCATGCGAGCATGATCGCCGGGATCCGCAATTCAGGCTGCGAAAAGCGTGTTTTCCGGCACAATGACCTCGCCCATCTCGAAGAGCTGTTGGCCGCTGAAGATCACGATACGCCCAAGGTCATTGCATTCGAAAGCGTATATTCGATGGATGGCGATGTCGCGCCGATCCACGCGATTTGCGACCTCGCAGAGAAGTACAACGCCCTCACCTATATCGACGAGGTGCACGCTGTCGGCATGTATGGCGATCACGGCGGCGGCATTTCGGAGAGAGACGAGGCAGCGCACCGCATCGACCTGATCGAAGGTACGCTGGGCAAGGCGTTCGGCGTCATGGGCGGCTATGTCGCCTCCAGCCAGAAAGTCATCGACTGCATTCGCTCCTACGCGCCCGGATTTATCTTCACCACCTCACTCAGCCCCGCGCTTGTTGCAGGCGTGCTGGCGGCCGTTCGCCACCTCAAGCAAAGCAGCGCAGAGCGCGAGGCACAGCAGGCCAATGCCGCGCTTCTGAAAAAGCATTTCCGCGATGCCGGACTGCCGGTGATGGACAGCACCACGCATATCGTCCCGCTGATGGTAGGCGATCCGGTGCGGGCGAAAAAGATCAGCGACATCCTGCTCGCCGAATACGGTGCATATGTGCAGCCGATCAACTTCCCCACAGTGCCGCGCGGTACGGAGCGGCTGCGCTTCACGCCCGGCCCCGCCCATACCGAAGCGATGATGGCTGAGCTGACTGAAGCCCTTGTCGAAATCTGGGATCGGCTCGAACTGGAATTGCGCGAAGCTGCGTAGTTTCGCGGTGGTGTTCGCCACCCAATCTTAAATCCATAGTAACCAAAATCCGCCATAATCGATGCAGAAGACCGGGAAACCCGGCGCAAAGGATAATCGCGGACGAATTATGGCTGTTGGCAATCTGTTGAGAGGCTTTGGCGGATCGAGCGCCTCCAAGCCTGCTGCCCGCGTCGTTTCTGCCGAAGATGCCCAGCGCCGCCTCGAGATACTCGATGATTATGAGCGCACAGGGCTATCGTGGATCTGGGCGACAGACCAGGACGATCGCCTGATCTACTTCTCTCCCAGCGCTGCCGAGCACTTGAAAGAGGGTCTGGACGAGCTTCTCGACAATCCGCTGGCCGAACTGTTCGAAATCGACCCCGACAATGCAGACCGCTCGGACCGACCGCTCAATTTCCAGCTTAAGGCCCGCAACAAGATTGCCGATTTGCCTGCACGCCTGATTGCCGAGCGTAGTATGGCCGCGGGCAAAGAGCGCTGGTGGGCACTTTCCGGCCATCCCAAATTCGACAAAAGCGGCAAATTCCTCGGCTATCGCGGCAGTGCGAAAGACATCACGCAGGCCTATCAGCGCGCACGCGAGGACTCGCGCCTTGCAGAATATGATTCGCTTACTGGCCTTGCCAATCGTCATCGCATGAACCGCAAGCTTGAGAGCACTCTGGCCGCATACAAGAGCGCCAAAAGATCTTGCGCATTGATGATGATGGATCTCGACAAGTTCAAGCAGGTCAATGACACGATGGGTCACCCTGCCGGTGACGAATTGCTGCGGCAGGTCGCAGAGCGCTTGCGCGCAATCGTCGGTGACAGAGGCGAGATCGGTCGACTTGGCGGCGATGAATTCCAACTCATCCTGCCTGACATCGATGACCGCGGCACGCTGGGCGATCTGTCGGACAAGATCATCCAGATGCTGTCCTCCGCCTACCAGATCGATGGAAAGCGCGCGATCATCGGCGCTTCGGTGGGCATATCGGTTGCGCCCTATGATGGCGTCGAAGCCGAGGAAATCCTCAACAATGCCGACCTGGCGCTGTACGCCGCGAAGAATAGCGGACGCGGCACGTATCGCTTCTATTCTGCCGATCTAAAAGGCGTTGAGCAGGAACGCAGCGAATTGCTCGACGATCTGCGCCAGGCGCTCGCCACGGACCAGCTCAATCTGCATTACCAGCCTGTCGTCCGAACATCGGACAATCATGTGGTCGGATTTGAAGCATTGATGCGCTGGGAGCATCCCGGTCGCGGCTTTGTCAGCCCCGGCGTGTTCATTCCCGCAGCCGAAGAAACGGACCTCATCAACCAGCTAGGCCAGTGGGCGCTGCGCCGCGCGTGCGAGGACGCAATGCAGTGGCCGGAAAAGGCGCGCGTCGCGGTGAATGTTTCGGCCAAGCAATTCGCCAATAAAGGCTTTCCGGCCATCGTGACGCAGGCGATCGCTGAGTCCGGCATTGATCCCGACCGCTTGGAATTGGAACTGACCGAAACCGTCTTCATGGGCGATACCGAAACGACCGATGCAACTTTCAAAACGCTAAAGGGCCTTGGCGTGCGGCTTGCGCTGGATGATTTCGGGACCGGTTATTCCTCGCTTAGTTATTTGCGGTCGGCCCCCTTCGACAAGATCAAGGTAGACAAGAGCTTCGTCGATACCTGCACCCAGAAGAACGAGAACAGCTCGAAAATCATCACAGCTATCATCGGCCTGTCCAAGGCGCTCGGAATGGAAACGACGGTGGAAGGTGTCGAGGCCTTCGATCAGCTCAAAGTCGTCTGCGACAAGGGCGCGCAATACGTTCAGGGCTGGATCTATTCCAAAGCCCTGCCGCAGGATCAGATTCTAGAAGGCATCGCCACGGGCGGTTTCAAAATCGAACCCAATGGCCCGGAGACATACCGCCCGGAACGCCGCAGCGTTTTCCGCCGGATCGGCGTAATTCATGAAGATCATCGCTATGATGCCGTCATGAAGGACCTGTCGCAGACCGGTTCGCTGATTGAAGGGCTCGTCGGCGTGCCCAAGGGAACGGGCCTCGTGCTCGATCTGGGTGCAGGACAACTGGTCGTATGCACAGTGGCGCGATCGAAAGACGCGACTTTCGCTGTCGAATTCGAAACACCGCTGGTCAGCGATGGAGCCGGCGGCCTTGTGACCCGTCACCGTATCTCGCCCTACGCTCTCGCAGCTGCCGGAATGCCGCTCGCCGCGCTGCCGCCCGGCAATTACCCGCTTTCGCTAGGCGAAGAAGGCGCGCCGAAAAGCCAGCCGCAATTCATGCAGGTTACGGTTTCGAGGGCATAGCTCCCTCGCTTGGCCTTAACGCAGGCTCACCACATTGTCGCTGGCGCGCGGATCGGGACGATCGCCGCGATAGAGGCTGGCCATGGGCTCGTCTTCAACGATGGCCGCTTCGACTGCGCCAAAACCGTTGAAATCCGTCTTCATCGCCGCGCCGTATGCACCGAGCATGCCGATTTCGATGTAGTCACCAGCCTGAATGTCCTCGGGCAGCATGAAGGGACCCTTCATGTAATCGGCATCATCGCAAGTCGGGCCATAAAAGGCGAACTCGGTCAACGGCTTGATCAAATCGTCTTCCAGTGCACGTACCGGGAAGCGCCAATCGACATGGGCTGCATCGAACAGGGCGCCGTAAGAGCCGTCGTTGATGTAAAGCTCATTGTCGCGACGCTTTTCGACGCGCACGATGATGGAGGAATATTCGGCGCAAAGTGCGCGGCCGGGCTCTGCCCAAAGTTCCGCCGAATAGGAAATCGGCAACGCTTCGAAATGGCGATGGATCATCACGAAGAAATCTTCCAGCGCGGGCGGTTCAAGATCGGGATAGACACTGGGAAAGCCGCCGCCGACATCGACAATGTCCACAGTGACCGCAGCCTCTGCAATCGCGGCACGAACGCGTTCCAGCGCCTGCACATAGGCGAATGGCGTCATCGCCTGACTGCCAACATGGAAGCAGACGCCCAGCGCATCGCAATGCTGACGTGTCGCTTGCAGCAGCGGCGCGGCATCGGCAAGGTCGACACCGAATTTGGACGCGAGCGAAAGCTGCGAATGCTCGGATGACACGCGCAGGCGGACCAGCAGGTTCAGATCACTCGCGGCATTACCATGCTCATCGGTGGTCGCGGCGACGATCTTTTCCAGCTCTTCGACCGTGTCGAGGCTGTAGGTCTTCACCCCGTGATCGAAATAGGCTTCCTTGATCGCGCGCGGGGTCTTGACCGGGTGCATAAAGCACAGCGTCGCGTCCGGCAGCAGGCCGCGTACGAGACGCACTTCACCAATCGAAGCGACATCGTAATGCGTAACGCCATTGTCCCACAGGATCTGGATAAGATCGGGCGACGGATTTGCCTTTACCGCATACATCGATGTGCCCGGAAACTTCTCGGTGAAGAAGCGGGCGGCGCGCGCAGCAGCATGCGGGCGATTGAGGATAACGGGTTCGTCCGGCGCGAGTGCGCGAACTACAGCCTTGGCATCAGAATATTGGTGCAATTCAAGGGACCCCCTAAGGCGTTAAACCAAAAAGCTCAAAGCAGGCTGCCTTGCGGAGGGTGTCCCATGGGGCAGCGAAAGCGCGCGTATAGATCGCTTTCGCTGAACTGCAAGTGAAATCGAAGACGCAGATCGGTCAGGAAAATTGAACATTCGGCACTTGGTCAACAACACCCTTTTCGCTGTCGTCCAACCGGTGGAAATCGGCCTCTTCGAAGCCAAGCATTCCGGCGAACAAAACCGCCGGAAAACTCTCACGCCCGGTGTTGTAGCGTGACACCGCAGCATTGAGCGCCCTGCGGGCAGCAGCAAGCTTATCCTCTACATCGGATAGCTCCCGCTGAAGTTCCTGAAAATTGCTGCTAGCTTTTAGGTCTGGATAGGCTTCCCCAAGCGCGAGGAGCTTGTCTAGCGCTACGCGAAGGGTCTGCTCATCGGCGGAATTGATCGATCCGCTGGCGGCATGGTTGCGCGCGGCGATCACGCTTTCCAGCGTCTCCTGCTCATGCGCGGCATAGCCTTTCACCGTGCTGACGAGATTGGGGATAAGATCATGGCGCTGGCGCAGCTGCGCATCGATATCCGCCACGCCCTGATTTACATTCTGCCGGAGGGCGACCAGCTTATTGTAGATCCCGATCCCGAGTATCACGAGAACCACTGCGATCCCGAGCAAAATGAATTCCATGAGTTTACCCTACCCTTCCATTTGTAAATCGACCTGTGCCATGACTTCGGGCCAAGGAAAAGGGGATTGGGCAAATGATTGAGCGTCCGGATGTGGATGCATTGCTGGCGGGCGAGTTGGGGCAGTGGCTGGAAGAGCAGAAGGCTGTTCGCGAAGAGGCCAAGAAGAAAACGTGGAACAGACGCTTCATCGCGCTGGCCATCGTCTTGCCTTTCCTCGTTTTCATCTGGATCACTTTCCGTCCCGATGCCGGGATCATGATCTGGGCGACATTCCTGCTCGGCGGCATCGGGATTGCCTGGGCGCAGGCGCCGGTTTTCAAAGCGATCAAGGACGTAAAGGTCGGCATCAACGATGCGATCGCCGATACGCTTGGTCTCGCATATTCGCATGACTGCAAACCGGGCATGCCAGTCGAACTGGCCAAGGCGTGCAAGCTATTACCGCGTCATAATCGCTCTCATTTCGAAGACGAGTGGAGCGGCGACATCGGCGGCATCCCTTTCATGCTGCAAGAAGCGAAGCTGCAGGAGCGACGGGGCTCTGGCAAGAACCGCCGCTGGGTCACCGTGTTTCAAGGCGTGGTGATGAGCATCGGTTACAAGCGCCGCTTTCACGGCACCACGCTGCTGGTCCGCGACAATGCCCATCGCACCTTTTTCGGCGGCAAGCGGGACAGCATCAAGATCGCCGGTATGGAATTGGACTATGCCGACATGACTCATCCCGATTTCGAAGACCGCTTCGATATCTACACGACCGATCAGGTCGAGGCGCGGCATCTTATCGATCCGCTCTATGTCGAGCGGCTCATCGCTCTCGAACGCAGCTATCGCGGCGAAGGTGTTGCCACCATCTTCCATGAAGGCAGCCTCGTCGTCACCCTGAAGACCGGCAATATGTTCGAAAGCGGCAGCATCGATGCCGACGATGATCGGCGGCTGATCCAGCGCACCGTCGATCAATTCGCGCGCATTTCGGACCTCGCCAAGGAACTGAACAGCCGCGAGCCGCTAACGGGTATTTAGGCGTCCTTATTGAACAGGTTGGCCCAACGGCGCTTGTCGCGGGTTTTCCAGTGGCCGCGGTGGTAGGCATCGCTGGCAAGCAGCGGCATGACCGAACCCGCCTCTGCGAACACCATCTGCTCGATCGCGGTCGAGACCTTACCCCAGCTCGCCGCCTCTTGAAGCGTCGAGGATGAGCAGGCGCCGTCACGCACATCGGCGACGGTGATCTGCACAGCGTATTTGTGCACCGAGACATCTTCATGGCCGAGGATCTCTGCACAGACGACCGTATCCTGGATGAAGTTCTTGGGCACACCGCCGCCGACCATCAGCAGGCCGCTTTCGCCGCCTTTGATCTTGATGTCGGTCAGCTCGCGGAAGTCGGCCACTGCGTCGATCATCAGATAAGGCTCGCCCTTCTCCATCTGGTCGACCTGGTGCTTCACCAGGCCAAACCCGGCGGAGCTGTCCACGAAGGCGGGGCAGAAGATCGGCACGTCATGTTCGTAGGCGAGTTTGACGAGGCTGTTCTCCTTCTTACCATGCTCGACAAGGTACTTACCCATTTCGCGGATGAACGCGCGGCTGGAATACGGCCCCGGCGGCAGGTCGTTGGCGATCTTGTTGATCGTGAAGTCGCAATCCTGCAGCTGCTCTTCGTCGATATAGGTGTCGTAAATCCGGTCGATATAGAGCGAACGCAGCGTGTCATCATCGGGCACTTCCAGTGCTTGGTAGTGCTTGTGTCCAAGCCCTTCGAAGAAGTCCATGTCGACGATCGTTGCGCCCGTCGCCACCACGCAATCGACCATGTTGTTGCGGATCAGCTCCGCATACAGATCCATGCAGCCGCCCGCGCTGGTGGAACCGGCGATGACGAGGAAGATGGTGCAATCCTTGTCGGCCAGCATCTGGTTGTAGATGCCGGTCGCATTGGCGAGATCGCGGCTGGTAAAGCTCATCTTCTTCATCTGGTCAACGATGGGACGCGCGTCGAAGCTGGTGATGTCGATGTGTTCGACCTCGGTGCTCAGCAGTTCAGCTTTGCGGGTGTCGTTGATGGGCTTGTCATTCATGAATCGGGAAACTCCTGTCCGGTTTGCCCGCAAAACGGGTCATATGACTTCCCCGTTCCCGATTTCGCCGAAAGAGGCAAGGTGTGACAGGTGTGACAGTGTCCTGAGGGCAAAACTCCATCGCGCATGCGGGTCCTGCAAAGGCGCGAAATTCTGCGGAAAAACACCGGATCGAAAGCATTTCGCCGCAATGACCTGCGTGACAGTTTGTAGGAAAGGCCTAAGACATCGTGACGATGGAAAACACCCAACGAGAGCCAACCCGCGAAGGCGTGATCCGCGCTGCCGAGAAGATCGCCGCGATCCTGCCGCCGACCCCGTTGCTGGCCTTCGAAGCGCAAGGCAGAACCGTCTACGCCAAGGCCGATTGCCTGCAACCTATCGGAGCTTTCAAGATACGCGGCGCGTGGCATAGGCTGACTGACCTCAGCGATGCAGAGAAAGCTGCCGGGGTTGTCGCCGTTTCCAGCGGCAATCACGCGCAAGGCATCGCCTGGGCCGCACGCGAACTTGGCATCGAAGCCACCATCGTGATGCCGGAGGATGCCCCGCGTGTGAAACTGGAGCGCACGGCCAGCTACGGCGCACGTGTCGTCACCTACGATCGCATGACTGAAAACCGCGAGGAGATCGCGAAGGCGCTTTCGGAAGAGAAAGGCGCGGTCTACGCCCATGCCTATGGCGATCCGTGGGTCATCGAAGGCCAGGGCGGCGCCGGGATCGAGATCGCCGACCAGATGCTGGCGCAAACCAATCGGCCGGTGTCGCGCATCCTGGCATGCTGCGGAGGCGGCGGCCTGACAGCGGGGCTTGCCCTCGCCTGCCCCGATGCAAGCGTCATCCCGTGCGAGCCCGAAGGATGGGACGATGTCTGTCGCAGCCTCGAAACGGGCGAAATCCAGAGCGTGGGCGACAATCCGCCGCCCACCGCCTGCGACGCGATCCAGACATTCCGCACCTTCCCGATCAATTTCAACGTCATGAAAGAGCACTGCCGCGAATGGGCGCGCGTTTCGGAAGAAGACATTCGCAATGCCCAGCGCTTCGCCTTTTCCCATCTGCGCATCGTGGTGGAACCGGGCGGTGCAGCTGCGCTGGCGGCTGTCCTTGCCGGCAAGGTCGAAGTCGACGATGCGACGGCAGTGATGATAACCGGCGGCAATGTGGATGCAGCATCCTTCGCAGCAGTCCTGCAAGGCTGAACCGCCATGGTGGACACAAGATAGGTTGCAATTGACAATCTAATTTCAGGCGGTCACCTTTTCGCCCGTCATGAACGGGGAGGAGTTTTTCCCATGAACACTGCATTTCTCGCGCCGGCAGCGGCGCTCGCGATCTGGTCCATGATCATGCTGTTCTGGATGGCGGGAACGCGCTTTCCGGCCATGAAGAAGATGCGCGCCTCCAAGGGCAGCAGCGGCATGGTGAGCAAATCCAGGGCCGGTGGCCGCGGACAGGACCTTGAAGGCCTGATCCCCGACGAGGTGAACTGGAAGGCGCACAATTACACCCACCTGATGGAGCAGCCGACCGTCTTTTATGCCGTCGTCTTCATCCTTGCGCTTGCGGGTGCTGGCTCCTTCGAACTGGTGCTAGCGTGGGCATATGTTGTGCTGCGCGTCATCCACTCGCTGTGGCAGGCGCTCGTAAACACGATACCGGTCCGGTTGCTGATCTTCACGGCCGGCAGCGTGATCCTATTGTTCCTCGCCGTGCGCGCCCTGATACTCACGATTTGAGAGACCCACCATGGTGACCATCCTCCAACCCGTCGTGGCGCTCGTCGTCTGGACGCTCGTGATGTGCCTCTGGATGTATGCCACGCGCCTTCCCGCAATGGCCGCCGCCAAGGTGGATCCGGACAGTCTTGCGCAGGATCGCGACATGTCGCTCGAAAAGGTTCTTGAACCGAGAACCCAATGGAAAGCGCATAATTTCAACCACCTGCATGAAGCACCTACGGTGTTTTATGCAATCATGCTGACGCTCGCCTTGCTGAGCACGCAGCCTGAAACCGACCTTGCCGGAAACGGCCTGGTGGCATTGCTGGGCTGGAGCTATGTCGCATTGCGTGTCACGCATTCAGTGGTGCAGGCCACCTGGAACAAGGTCGCCGTTCGCTTTGCCCTTTTCAGCCTTTCCCAGATCACCCTGATCGGCCTTGCGGGAATAGCAATTCTCACGGTCTTTGGCCTGTAAGGGTTACTGACTAGGCAACCATATACGCCTCTTCGACAGTCCTGCGGCATTAGTGTGGCAAGCTGGCCCGAGGAGGACCAAACATGGCTTATATACTCGTTGTCGACGATGACGATATCATTGCCGAACACGCCGCACAGATATTGATCGATTCGGGCCATGCCTGTGGCTGGGTCAGCGATACAAAAGCGGCTTTGCAGGTGCTTACCCGCCGCAAGCCCGATCTTATACTGCTCGATCAGAATATGCCGGGCGAAAATGGGAGCTCGCTGCTGCGCCGCCTGCGTAACAGTCCGCGTTTCTTCGACATTCCGGTAGTCATGCTGACAGGCGTGCACGGTATCAAGGACGAGCAGGTCGCCTATTACAACGGCGCACAGGATTACATCCGCAAGCCGTTCAGTGAGAAAATGCTCATCTTCCGCGTCAGGCAGGTGCTCCGCTCGCGAGAGGCAGGTGCCCGGCGCGGTGGCCGGGCTCTCTTCGCGGATGTAGATCCAGAACCGGTCATGCCGCCATCCAGCTCGCGGCTGCTCTGAAGCTTAGCTCGCCAGACTGGCAAGATCGCTGACGAAATTGTCCGTCCAGCGCTGAATATTCTCTTCGCGCACGCTTTTCAGCTGGTTCTGGTGGCGCATCCTGCGCTCCTCCAGCGGCATATCGAGCGCCTTGGCAATATTGTGCGCCAAATCATCCGAACTATGCGGATTGATCAGCAAAGCGCCCTCCCCGTCGCAATCGAGCTGCTGGGCGGCCCCCGCAAAGCGCGAGAGGATCAGCACCCCGGGATCGGCAGGATCCTGCGCAGCGATATATTCCTTCGCAACGAGATTCATTCCGTCACGCAACGGCGTCACCAGGCCAATCTTGGAAGCGCGGTAGAAACCGAACAGCTCTTCCTGACTGTAACCGCGATTGACGTAGCGAACCGGCACGAGGTCGACTTCACTCCGCGCGCCGTTGATCTGACCCGCCTTCTGCTCGAGCGTGGCGCGAATATCCTGATAGCTGCCGATGTCTTCGCGGCTGGGCGGCGCAATCTGGATAAAAACAAGATCGCGAACACGCTCTGGATAGCGGTCGAAGAAACGCGAAATTCCGTCGAGCCGTTCGGGCAGGCCTTTCGAATAGTCGAGCCGGTCGACGCCGATCATCGCGGTGCGGTTGCGGGTTGAGGTGATCAGGCGTTTTTCCGCCTTCGCCGCATCTTCGGTTTCGCCCTTGCTCGCAAAGAAATCGAAATCGATGCCGATGGGATAGGCGCGGGCATAGGTCGTGCGGCCTTCGAAGGTAATCGCGCCGGTCTCGTGATGCACTTCAGCGCCCAGTTCCTTCCCGCAATAATGCAGGAAGCTCTCAAGCCAGGTGTCGTTCTGGAAGCCGAGCAAATCGTAATGCAGCATCGCGCGCACCAGTCGCTCGTGATAGGGCAGCGAGACGAACAGATTGGTCGGCGGCCACGGCGTGTGGAGGAAGAAGCCGATGCGGTTCTCGGTGCCCATGCTGCGGAGGCGCTCGGCGAGCGGCAGCATGTGATAATCGTGCACCCACACCTGATCGTCAGGCTCGATCAGCGGCAGGACGCTTTCTGCGATCCGCTCGTTAACCCTCTCATATCCTTTGGCAAATTCGCGCTCGTAGCGAGCGAGGTCGATGCGGTAGTGGAAGAGCGGCCACAGGGTCGAATTGGCGTAGCCGTTGTAATATTCCTCAATGTCCTGCTTTTCGAGGTCGATTGTGGCAGTGGTGACGCCTTCGGCCGAGCGGACGTAATTGACGCTGCCGGTGAATTTGTCCGTCTCCTGCCCCGACCATCCGAACCAGATGCCGCCATTGGCTTTCAGTGCGGAATTGAGCGCGCCGGCGAGCCCTCCTTGCGCGCCAGCCACCCCGCGCGCCTTGGGTACGGCGACGCGGTTCGAAATGACGACAAGTCTTGGCAAAATTTCCCCTAGCCCGCCTGTTCAGCGGATCGTGTTCCAACTCTTCGATAACAGGCCAGCGCAGTTGATCGTTCCGACGAGCGAGTAAGTTTGCGGAAAATTGCCCCACAATTCGCCGGTTTCGAAGTCCATATCCTCGCTCAGCAGGCCTGACTTTGTGCGGTGGCCGAGCATGGTGGTGAAGAGCTCGCGCGCTTCATCCTTGCGGTCCATCAGTGCCAGTGCTTCGATCAGCCAGAAGGTGCAGATGTTGAAGGCCGTTTCGGGCGCGCCGAAATCATCCTCTGCGGCATAGCGCAGCATGTGTTCGCCGCGCCGAAGCTCGCGCTCGATCTGCTCGAATGTGGCGACGAACCGCGGATCGTCAGGCTCGACATAGCGCAGTTCGAGCAGCTGGAGCAGGCTCGCATCGAGGTAATCGCTTTCGAAGCTGGCGCCGTAATGTCCGCCTTCCCCGTTTTCTTTCCACGCCTTGTCTTCGATCTTCTCGGTGATCGCTTTCGCCCTCTCACGCCAGAATTCGGCGCGGTCCGGCTTGCCAATTTGTTCGGCAACCTTGGACAGGCGATCGCAGGCCGCCCAGCTCATGACCGCGGAATAGGTATGAACCTCTTGCCGGGTGCGGAATTCCCACAGGCCTGCATCGGGCTGATCGTGCATTTTCCACGCTGCCTCGCCCACTTCCTCCAGACTTTCGAAATCGCGCTCATCCGCCATGCGCAGCAGGCGACGGTCGAAGAAACCCTGTGCGGTAGGAAGCACGATCTGGCCATAGGCGTCATGCTGGATCTGCTTGTAGGCGGCATTGCCGATGCGCACGGGCCCCATGCCGCGATAACCAGCGAGATAGGCAGCTGTGGTTTCATTCAGCTCGCCCTCGCCCATCACCGAATAGAGCGGCTGGATCTGCCCGCCTTTCGCGCCATCGACGATATTGCGGAGATAGCCGAGGTATTTCTCTAGCACATCGAGCGCGCCAAGCCGGTTCAGGGCCTGCACGGTGTAATAGCTGTCCCGGATCCAGCAGTAGCGGTAATCCCAATTTCGCTCGCTGCCGGGCGCTTCAGGGATCGAGGTCGTGAGCGCCGCCACAATCGCGCCGGTCTCTTCATGCTGGCAGAGCTTCAGCGTGATGGCGCAGCGGATCACCTCATCCTGCCATTCGTAGGGTGTCGCTAGCCCGCGCGACCAGTGCTGCCAGTATTTGCGCGTGCTCTGCTCCATCCGCCGGATTTCTTCGCGCAGATTGCCCGTGAAGGGTTCATCCGGACCAAGGAAGAAATGCGTATCGCCTTCGATGCGAAAGGTACGGTTTTCGAGGATGTAGCCCACTGGCGCATCGGTGCTAAGCCGCAGCGCCTGGTCGCCGAGCAGATAGCGAATGTGATTGGTGCCATTGGTGGTTTCTGCGAGCGCCGCGCCGTGGTTCTTCATCGGGCGCAAGATGATCCGAATACGTGGACTTCCAGACACCGGGCGCACGATGCGGGAGAAGGCGACCGGGCGATACATCCGGCCCTTACCTTCAAATCGCGGACAGAAATCAAGGATTTCGACAGCGCTGCCGTCTTCCGCCTTAAGCGTGGTCAGCAGGATCGGCGTATTGCGGATATATTCCTGCCGCGCGCCGACCTGTCCTTCCAGCTCGAAGCGCCAGGTACCGGCATCCTGCTGATCACTGTTCAGAAGCGCACAGAATGTCGGATCGCCATCGACACGTGGGACACAGCCCCAGACGAGCGCTCCGCGCGTGTCGATCAGGCCGGAGACCTGACAATTGCCAATGGGCCACAGCTCAAGACTGCTTTGATGCTCGCTCGCTAATGTATCACTCACAATTGCAACCAATGGTGCACTGCAGCAGGACTGGCAAGACCGTATCGCGCGTTTTCGCTCGGCCGATCCCCCACGGCGATGCCGAACCCGCCCAATTCATTCGCGGCGCGCATGCCGTCTTCGTCTGTGACGTCATCGCCGATGAAGACAGGCGTAGACCCAGCGAAGAGCGTTGTTTCCATGAAAGCACGCACCGCGCTCGCCTTGTTCGCCTCGTCGGCCACGAATTCGATCACGCATTTGCCTTGCTTCACGATGATGCCCCGCTCTTCCGCAAGAGCCTGCGCAAATTGCAGCCCTTTATGTTCGAGCGTCGGGTCGGACCGATAGTGTAGCGCCGCCCCGTGGGTCTTCACCTCCAGGGAAAAGCCGTGGGCTTCGGCAAACTCAGCGATGCTATCGCGCGTGTCTTTCGCCAAATCCTTCGGTTCCGCACCGATCGCCGCACCGCCTGCATCCCGGCAATCGCTCCCGTGGGACCCAGCCCGCGCAACGGAGAGCTCACCCGTATGCTTTTCAAGATCGGCGAGCGCCCGCCCGCTCACCACGGCAAGTCTGCCCTCCAATCGTTCATGCAACGAGCCGAGGCGCTGCGAAAGATCGCCCGGCACTTCGATGCTATCCGGAGTGTCGGCGATGTCGACCAGAGTTCCGTCGAAATCGAGGAAAAGCGCAATCGATTGCTCTTCATTGAGAGTATCGAGTGCAGGCGGCGGAGGGAGCGAATTGGAGACCATGAAGGGTCTGTCTAACGCGATGCTGGCATCCGTCAAACAGGGCAATTCGGCCAGCACGCCAAGAATTTGCGAGCCAAACGCCTCCGGTGCGCCTATGGGGGCCGCAATCACGCAATTGCGATTGCTTCCGCACGCCGTTTTTCGGCGTGCCCGCGCCGTTCACGCTGAACTGGCGCGGTCATTTTAGTTTAGGTTCGATAGATGAAATTCCCTCCCCTTCCCGCCAGTCTTGAGGCTGCCCTTGCCGAGCGCGGCTATGAAAGCGCAACACCCGTCCAGGCGGAAGTGATGCAGCCCGATGCCGCGGGCCGCGATCTTATCGTTTCCGCGCAGACCGGATCGGGCAAGACCATCGCATTCGGTATTGCCATGGCCGAGGACCTGCTCGGCAGTGAAGACACAATCTCCTTTGCAATCCGCCCCGCCGCACTCATCATCGCGCCGACGCGCGAACTGGCCTTGCAGGTCAGCCGCGAACTCGCGTGGCTCTACGCCAAGGCGGGCGCCCGCATCGCGACCTGTGTCGGCGGCATGAACCCGCAGCAGGAACGCAAGAACCTGCGCTCTGGCGCGACTATCGTGGTGGGAACACCCGGGCGTCTGCGCGATCATCTGGAGCGCGGCGCGCTCGATTTGTCGGAATTGAAGGCCGTCGTTCTCGATGAGGCGGATGAAATGCTCGACATGGGCTTTCGCGAAGAGCTGGAGGAAATCCTCGACGCGACACCCGATACCCGCCGCACGCTGTTGTTCTCCGCCACGATGCCGCGCCCGATCGAAGCGCTGGCGCGCCGTTACCAGCAGAATGCCCTGCGGATTGCGACGATCAGCGAAGGGCGCGGACATGGTGATATCGCCTATCAGGCCGTCACCGTCTCGCCGCCCGAAATCGAGAATGCGGTCGTCAATTTGCTGCGCTTCCATGAGGCCGAAACGGCGATCCTGTTCTGCGCAACACGCGAGAAGGTACGCCATCTGCACGCCACATTGCAGGAGCGCGGCTTTGCGGTCGTTGCCCTTTCCGGTGAGCATTCGCAGCAGGAACGCAATCAGGCGCTCCAGGCGCTACGCGATCGCCGTGCCCGCGTATGTGTCGCTACCGATGTGGCGGCGCGCGGCATCGATCTTCCGACGTTGAGCCTTGTTGTGCACGTCGAGATACCGCGCGATGCCGAGACTTTGCAGCACCGTTCCGGCCGTACAGGCCGCGCGGGAAACAAAGGCACGGCGGTGATGATCGTGCCGTTTTCGCGGCGCAAGCGCGTTGAATCCATGCTGCGCCACGCCAAGATCACGGCCGAATGGACCGACGCGCCCGATCGCGATGCCATCAAGGCGAAAGACCGCGAGCGCCTTCTCGAAAAGCTGCTTGCGCCGGTTGAGGTGGATGACGGCGATCGGGAACTCGCTGAGCGCCTGCTGGCAGAACGCACTCCGGTAGAGATCGCCGCCATGCTGGTGCAGGCGCACCGTGCGAGCATGCCCGAACCCGAAGATTTGATCGCCAATACGCCCGAAGCGCGGCGTGAGGCCCAGAAGGATCGCCATCGCCCAGGCTTTGAAGACACGGTGTGGTTCCGCATGGGGCTGGGCCGTCGCCAGAACGCCGATCCGCGCTGGATCCTGCCGCTGCTTTGCCGCCGGGGTCACATCACCCGCAATGAAATCGGCGCGATCCGCATCGGGCCGGACGAAACCTTTTTCCAGATCCCGCGCCAGATTGCCGACAAATTCGCCGATGCCGCCGCACGCTCTGCGCAGAGTGACGATGACGAGGATCCGGTGCTGATCGAACGCTCTGAAAGCGGGCCTCGTGAAGTTGCTCGCGGCAATCGCAAGCGGGGACACGGAAAGTCGCATGGCGACGGACCGCGGGTAAAGGCGAAGCGCAATTTCAAGAAGTCGGACAAAGGCAAAGGTTCGTTCAAGCCGGGCAAGCGTGACAAGCAGGGTAAGCCGCACAAGGGCCCCAAGGGACCGAAACCCTCCGCCAAAAAACAGAGGGACTAAAAGCGGCAACGATCGGTGGGGTCCTGCGTTGATAGGAAAACGCTTTGCGAAAAAGCATTCCATCCACTTCAATCGCAGGATAGTCCCATGAATGTTCTTATTGCCGGCTCCACCGGAGCAACCGGCCTTCGCCTTACCCGGCAACTCGCCGAGGCTGGTCACAATCCTATCGCGATGCACCGCGCATCCTCTGACACGTCACAATTGCCCAAAGGTGTTGCGACGCGAGAAGCCGATCTGACTGAGCTTTCCAATGATGTGTGCGACGGCGCAGAAGTCGTCGTCTTCGCTGCCGGCTCGGGCGGCGATACCAGCGCAGAAATGACGGATAAGGTCGACCGTGACGGTGCGAAGAAGCTGGTCGATATTGCTGTAAACAGCGGGGTAAAGCATTTCGTGATGCTCAGCTCGGTCGGCGCAGTTGATCCTGATCCGGAATCCGATCTCGCGCATTATCTGCAAGCCAAGCATGAGGCGGACGAGCACCTGATGGCTTCGGGCTTGTCCTACACCATCGTGCGTCCCGTTGCCCTCACCGATGACGAGGGATCGCGCGATATGAATCTGGGCGACGACGTGGACCCGAGCGGCAAGGCAGCACGCGGCGATGTCGCAGCAATCCTCGCTCGCGCGGTGAATGACGAGACGCTCGCGGGGAAGGTCTTCCTTATTGAAAGCCGCATATGATCGCTATTGCTGGGATTTGGTAGCGGAGGAGGGACTTGAACCCCCGACACGCGGATTATGATTCCGCTGCTCTAACCACCTGAGCTACTCCGCCCCAAAAGGGATGCACGCGCGGCGCGCTGTGCAGGCGGCGCATTTAGGTGGGCTTTCACGCCCGGTCAACTGGCGAAATGGCCTCTGTGCAAAATCCTCTGCCGATTATTGCGCCGTTCTGTCAGGCGTCGGCGCGCCCGCGGAAGGTGAAGGTGCCGAGGTGATCCCACGGGCCGCCCTGATAGGCGTGCAGTTCAAGCCCCGGGAAGGTGAAATCCCGCTCGATGACTTGCGGCGCCAGCTCCGCCTGCAGCGCCTTGGCTTCCTTGCTTGTCACCTTGTTTTGGACGGTCACATGCAAGCGTGGGCTGTGCTGGTCCTGGCTGGTGAGCATGCCGTGAAAGCGATTGGCAATCTCGTCTCGCACGCGGCGCATGGCATCGCTCTCCAGCTTCAGCGCAGTGCCGCCGCCAAGGCTCATGATCCCCGCCAATCGCGCCGGAACGGGCGCATATTCGCGCGCCATCGTGATGAGACATTCGCGCACTTCGCCCTCGCAGCTCGGCGGTAGCGAGTGAAACAGCGTGACGTGCGCGTCGAGATAATTGCGCTCTGGCGGGAAATGCTCCTGACGCAGGCGATTGGCCCAGCCCTGCAAGTCCTTGGGCAGCTGCGCAGTGACGATCAGGGGAGCATTCTCAGCCAATCGCGATCACATCTCGCCGCGTTCCCGGCGCAGAGCAAACCAGCGCTCGACGGCGGCATTATGTCCATCGATTGTCGAATTGAAATCATGACCCCCAGTTCCATCGGCGACCATGAAGATCGCGTCCGTCTCTGCCGGGTTCAGCACGGCGGCAATGCTTTCCCGCCCCGGATTGGTGATGGGGCCAGCTGGCAGACCAGGCATTTGATATGTGTTGTAGTCATTGATGTCGTCGATCTCCGACTGGCGGATGCGCCGCCCCAGCGGGCGACCGCGCGTGATCGGATAGATAATCGTGGGATCAGCCTGCAGCCAGATGCCCTGGCGGATACGGTTGGAATAGAGCCCGGCGACCATTTCGCGCTCTTCAGGCACGCCCGTTTCCTTCTCAACGATGCTGGCGAGGATCACCGCCTCCTCCGGGCTGCTGACGACAGTATTGGGTCCACGCTGCGGCCAGAGCTCGGCGAGAACCTCGTCCATTGCCCGCTGCATGCGTGCAAGCACGGCGATCCGCTCCTCACCGCGCTCGAACTGATAGGTGTCGGGCAGTACGGAGCCTTCGTCGGGCACAGGGATTTCGCCGACGAGCAGGTCTTCCGCCATCAGCATGTCATGGATGATGACGCTGGGCGTGCCTTCGGGGATAGTGACGCGATAGGCGATGGCTTCGCCGTGCTGGAAAGTGTCGAGGATGGAGGCTGGGCTTGCGCCAGCTGGCAGTGCAAACTCGCCCGCCTTTATCGGATCGCCGCCGCCGAACAC
This sequence comes from Aurantiacibacter sediminis, assembly GCF_016019885.1. GTDB lineage: Bacteria > Pseudomonadota > Alphaproteobacteria > Sphingomonadales > Sphingomonadaceae > Alteraurantiacibacter > Alteraurantiacibacter sediminis. Next base: position 93,357 of record NZ_JAEANY010000003.1, read on the forward strand.
TTTTGCGCGCAGCAGGAAGGCATCGGCGGAGGCAATGTGCCCCTCCTCTTCCAGCAGTCCTGCGACTGACGTCAGCGATGCGCCCGAGGGCACGGTGAAGGCGACTTCTTCCTCGACCGAGGATGTGCCCCACCAGCCCCAGGCGAACCAGCCCAGCACGGCGACGAACACCAATATGCCCGCCGCGACCAGGCCGCCCAGTTTCTTCATGTCAGTCCTCTACGCGCTTCATCACCAGCGACGCATTGGTGCCACCAAAGCCGAAGCTGTTGTTAAGTACTGCTTTCACTTCGCGCTTTTTCGCGGTGAGCGGAACGAGATCGACGCCTTCGGTGCCATCATCCGGATTGTGGAGGTTCAGCGTCGGCGGGACAACCTGATCGCGCATGGCGAGGATGCAGAAGATGCTCTCCACCGCGCCTGCACCGCCCAGCAAGTGGCCGATCGCAGACTTGGTGCTGCTCATGGACGCACCGCCCAGATCGTCGCCCAGTACGCGGCGCACCGCGGCAAGCTCGATCGTGTCGGCCATGGTGCTGGTGCCATGCGCGTTCACGTAATCGATGTCTGCTGGTTCAAGCCCTGCCTTCTTCAGCGCCATGCGCATCGCGTTCTCGGCGCCCTTGCCTTCGGGATGCGGTGCGGTGACGTGATAGGCATCGCCCGAGAGGCCGTAGCCCACGACTTCGGCGTAAATCGTCGCACCGCGTGCCTTGGCGTGTTCATATTCCTCGAGCACGACGACACCTGCGCCCTCGCCCATTACAAAGCCCTCGCGGTCCTTGTCATAGGGGCGGCTCGCCTCGGTCGGGCGGTCATTGAAACCGGTGTTGAGCGCGCGGGCCTGCGCGAACCCGGCGATGCCGATGGGGCAAATGGTCGCCTCTGCGCCGCCAGCCAGCATGATGTCAGCATCGTCATCGCGGATCATCCGTGCCGCGTCTCCGATCGAGTGAGCCCCGGTGGAGCATGCCGTCACAACCGCGTGGTTGGGCCCCATCAGGCCGTATTTGATGCTGACCTGACCGGAGATCAGATTGATCAGGCGGCCATGCACGAAGTGCGGAGAGACACGGCCCGGGCCGCGATTGGCGAGATTGTTTGATTCCAGCTCGATACCCGGCAACCCGCCGATGCCCGAACCGATCGAGCAGCCTGCGCGCAGTTTCTGCTCATCGGTCAGTTCGGTCAGGCCAGCGTCTTCCAGTGCCTGCCCGGCCGCGTCGATGCCGAATACGATGAACGGGTCTACCTGCCGTTGAATCTTGCCATCCACACGCTTGTCCGGATCGAAGCCCCATGGGTGATCGGCAGGCTTTACCTCGCCCGCGATAGTGCATTTCTGGTCCGCCGGATCGAATTTGGTGATCTGGCCGATCCCGCTTTCACCCGCGATCAGGTTTTTCCAACTGGTTGCGACATCACCGCCTAAAGGGGTGACAAGGCCAAGGCCAGTTACGACGACACGCCGCATATATCTTCTCCGCAATCAAGAAAGGCCCAGCCATAATGGCTGAGCCTTCCATACCCCTTCACGTTCATCGCAGCCGTTTGGCCGTCTTAACGATGCGGGGTGAGTTCAAAGGGTCAGCCAGCTCTTAGCTAGTGTGTTCCTCAATGTACTTGTTGGCGTCGCCAACCGTGTTGATCTTTTCGGCAGCGTCGTCCGGAATTTCCACACCGAACTCTTCTTCGAAAGCCATCACCAGCTCAACGATGTCGAGGCTGTCGGCACCCAGGTCGTCGATGAAGCTGGCTTCCGGAGTCACCTTGTCTTCTTCCACACCGAGATGCTCGACGACGATCTTCTTCACGCGGTCAGCGGTATCGCTCATGTATTCCCTCTCAAACTTGGGGTTTCAAATGTCCCTTTCGCCCTAATGAACGGGCGCGACAAGCGCAAGGGCCTGCAACACCTCTGTCTGATGGTTGTTTTGCAAGTACCTCAATGGCGATGACGCGGGAAGTGTCCGCATTTCCACCTTAGCGATGAAGGGAGGCTGGGCAGCGACCAGTGGGGGAAACATACTCACCGCCATCCATTGGTTAGACAAGCAACTGATAAAAAGGAGATTTTTCATGTCTGCCAATAGTGTACTCAAGTCACTCACAGATACCGCATTTGATTCGGTTGAGGGTTACCGCAAAGCCGCCGAAAAGGCCGATAGCCCCCAGCTAAAAAAGGCCCTGAATGAGCGTCTGCAAAAGCGCGAACAGACCGTTTCGCAGCTTAATGCAGAAATTCAGCGCCAAGGCGGCGATCTTGTCACCAAGGGCACGATGACCGGCGAAGTGCATCAGGCGTTCCTGTCCATCAGCGATGCATTTGAAAATGGTGACGAAGCAGCCGCCGAACGTGTCGAAGAGGGCGAAGATTACCTAAAGGGTAAGTTCAAAGACGCGCTTGAAGACGATGATCTCGATCCGCAATCGCGCGCAGTAGTGCAGCAGTGCTATGCCGAGATTAGCGAAGGCGAACAGTTCGGCGACATGATTGAGCGCCAACACGGATAACGTACGACGCATTTAGCGTTCGCAGGAACACGAAGAGGCGCGGTTCTTTCGGGAGCCGCGCCCTTTTTCGTGCGTCGAGCATTTGCTGAATAAAGGAGCGTCCCGATGCGTCGAATTTTGATTGTCGCCTTATGTGCACCGCTCACAGCCTGTGCGACGACTTATCTCGAAGTCCCGTTCCCGACGTATGAATACTCCGGCATCGATCTGCTGGCCGGCGTTAGCGGACGAGTGGAACTATCGGATAAGTGCCTGTTGATTTACCGAGAGGGCGCGGAGCCCGGCACACCTCCGGCAAATCTGGTCATGCCGCTCGGCACGCGGCTGCAGGGCAGCAGGATCACGCTCCCCGAAGAAAATGGCGGTGCCAGCTTCCGTCTCGGCGAGACGATCCGCGTACAGGGCGGCTTTCACGAGCTTGACGGAACGCACTCACGCAGCCGCAATCCGGGCGGATGTGCGGGCACGTCGTTTACGGTGAACCGGCTGTATTGAGCGGACCGAAAGTCAGCTTTCCTGCGGCGGTGCGTCGCGCGATGTGGAATTGCGGTTCATATCGATTTTTTCCGCCACGCTCGCCGCCTTCTGCATTTCGAGCGCTTCGCCGGTCAGACGGATATGCACATCGCGCAGCTGTTTGGGGCTGACGACAGAGGGCGCACCCATCATCAGGTCTTGCGCCTTCTGGTTGAGCGGGAAAGCAATCACTTCGCGGATATTCGGCTCGTCAGCCAGCAGCATCACGATGCGGTCGATACCGGGAGCCGAGCCACCGTGCGGGGGCGCGCCAAGCTTGAACGCCTCGATCATGCCGGAGAAATTCGCGTCGACCTCTTCCTTGGAATAGCCCGCGACTTCGAATGCCTTGTACATGATTTCCGGCTTGTGATTACGAATTGCGCCTGATGACAGCTCGTAGCCATTGCAGACGATGTCATACTGCCACGCCTTGATCTCAAGCGGATCGGTGTTTTCCAGCGCCTCCATCTCGCCCTGCGGCATGGAGAAGGGGTTGTGGCTGAAATCCACTTTCTTCAGCTCTTCGTCGTACTCGAACATCGGGAAATCGACGATCCAGCAGAATTTGAAGCAATCCTGCTCGATCAGTTCCAGCGTTTCGCCAACGCGGGTGCGTGCGGCACCTGCCAGCTTGGCGGCTTCCTTTTCCTTGCCCGCAGCAAAGAACAGGCCGTCATTGCCGCCAAGGCCGAGCTCTTCATAAAGCTTCGCCATGTTTTCCGGGCCGTGGTTCTTGGCGATCGGACCACCGAACTCCCCGCCCTTGCGGGTGACATAGCCGAGACCTGCAAAGCCTTCGCGCTTCGCCCAATCATTCATCTCGTCGAAGAACTTGCGGCTCTTTTCATTGGTGTTCGGAGCCGGGATCGCGCGGATCACGCCGCCGCCGCCAACGATCTTTTCAAAGATGCCGAAGCCCGACTGGGTGAAATGGTGCGAAACGTCGCTGATGATGATCGGGTTGCGAAGGTCCGGCTTATCCGTGCCGTATTTCAGCATGGTTTCGGCGTAAGGAATACGCGGGAACTCACCTGCGGGCGTAACCGACTTGCCGCCGGAGAACTCCTCGAAAACGCCGGCCAGCACCGGCTCGATGGCATTGAACACGTCTTCCTGCGTGACGAAGCTCATCTCGAAGTCGAGCTGGTAGAATTCAGGGCTGCGATCGGCGCGAAGGTCTTCATCGCGGAAACAGGGGGCGATCTGAAAGTAACGGTCGAAACCGGCGACCATCAGCAGCTGCTTGAACATCTGCGGAGCCTGCGGCAGCGCGTAGAACGTGCCCGGGTGCAGGCGGCTCGGCACAAGGTAGTCGCGCGCGCCTTCGGGCGATGAGGCACCGAGGATCGGCGTCTGGAATTCGGAGAAACCCTGATCGGTCATGCGGCGGCGCAGCGAAGTGATCACCTGGTTGCGCAGCATGATATTCTTGTGCAGCCGCTCACGACGCAGATCGACGAAGCGGTACTTCAGGCGCGTTTCTTCCGGATAATCTTCGGCAGAATTCACGATCAGCGGCAGTTCGTCCGCCTTGCTCTGCACGGTTACCGAGCGCGCAAAGACTTCGATGTCGCCGGTCGGCAGGTTCGCGTTCACCGCTTCCGCATCGCGCGCCTTCACCTCGCCATCGATGGTGATGACACTTTCCAGCCGCAGCGAGTCCAGCAGTTCGAGCGCGGGGGAATCCTCATCCGCCACGATCTGGGTGATGCCGTAGTGATCGCGCAGATCCACGAACAGCACGCCGCCATGGTCACGCTTGCGGTGAATCCAGCCGGACAGGCGGACAGCGTCACCTACATTCGACTTGTCGAGTTGTGCGCAATTGTGGGTACGATAGGCGTGCATCGGGACTCTTTCCATTTCGGGGGCTATAACCTAAGGGCGCGCGCAGGCGCTGCCACGGGCATAAAGCTTTGTGCGCGCGCTAACAGGGTATGCACGGCGCTTTGTCAAGATTCGCATCTCGACAGGCAGAGTGCGGCAGGCACGGTGAACCGGCCAAACAGAAATGAAGATACATGAAAATCCATCCCCTTATTACCGATAGCAAAGACCTCGCCGAGCTGTGCAAGCGATTGGCGAAGGGCGATTTCATCTGCGTGGACACAGAGTTCATGCGCGAGAACACATATTACCCGCTGCTGTGCCTGGTGCAGGTCGGCAATGAGGAAGAGGCCGCAGCTATCGATCCGCTGGCCGATGGGATCGACATCCAGCCGCTGTGGGATCTGCTGACCGACAATGATGAGGTGCTGAAGATTTTTCACGCCGGCGGGCAGGATGTGGAAATCGTCTTCAATTTTACCGGCAAGACCCCCTACCCCATTTTTGATACGCAAATCGCGATGATGGCGATCAGCCAGTCCGAACAGATCGGTTACGCCAATCTGGTCGAAAGCTGGCTCAACAAGACGATCGACAAAGGCGCGCGTTTTACCGATTGGAGCCGCCGCCCGCTGACCGACCGGCAGATCGAATATGCGATTGGCGATGTTACCTATCTGGCGCAGATTTTCCCGAAGATCCTCGAAAAGCTGATCAAGACCGATCGCGGCCATTGGCTGAATGCGGAGATGGAAAAGCTCGCCGATCCAAGCAATTACGCGAACAATGTCGAAAATGCATGGCGGCGCATCCGCGCCCCGGGCCGCAATCCGGCGGTGCTCGGTCGCCTGAAGGATCTGGCCGCGTGGCGAGAGAAAGAGGCGCAGGACAAGGACATCCCGCGCGGGCGCATTATTCGCGACGAAACCCTCGCCGATATCGCCAGCCATCCGCCAAAGAAGCAGGCAGACCTGTCCAAAGTGCGCGGCCTTTCGCAGGCGTGGAAAGAGAATGACATCGGCAAGCGCCTGATGCGGGTCCTCAAGAATGCAGAGCCCCTGCCAGCCGAGGAAATGCCGACCAAGGCCAAGCGCGGTGCACCTTTGGGCAAGGAAGGTGCGCTGGTGGCTGACCTGCTGAAGCTGCTCCTGAAAATCCGCGCCCGCGAAATCGAAGTCGCTTCGCGCCTGCTGACCAAGGCCGATGAGCTGGAAGCCTTGGCCGCCGGTATACGCAAGTTGCAGATCCTCGAAGGCTGGCGCTTTGAAGTCTTCGGCAAAGACGCGCTTGAACTGGTCGAAGGCAAGCTTGGCTTCGCCGTGGAGAACGGTCGCCTCAAAATGACTCGCTTCGATGACGCGAAAGCCGAATTGGCAGAGGCGGCTGAGGCGCAATAGAGGCCATGAGCACCTACCTCCCCACCATCAAACAGCTGCAATATCTTGTTGCCCTCCATGAGCATCAGCATTTTGGCCGCGCGGCAGAGGCGAGCTTCGTTTCGCAATCGACGCTGTCCGCAGGGATCCGCGAACTGGAATCGCTGCTCGGCGTGACGCTGGTGGAGCGCAGTCGCCGGGTTGTGCGCTTTACGCCGCTGGGCAAAAACGTGGTCGACAAGGCGCACCGCGTGCTGCGTGAGACAGAGGAACTGGCAGAATTGGTTCAGGCCGCCGGAAAGCCGCTCTCGGGCGAATTGCGCATGAGCGTGATCCCCACAATCGCGCCATTTTTCCTGCCGCGCATCCTGCCACGCCTGCGCAGGGAACGGCCCCAGCTAAAGCTCTTCCTGCGCGAGGAGACATCCGACCACGCCATCGAATCGCTCCATCACGGACGCGCGGATTGCGTGCTGCTTGCCTTGCCTTTCGCGACTGGCGAAGTGGAGAGCGAAATCATCCAGGATGATGCGCTGCATGTCGCTTTCCCAAAGGATGATCCGCGCGATCCGCCTGCTGAAATCCCGCCCAATATGATCGATGAGGGGCGCCTGCTGCTGCTCGAGGACGGGCACTGCCTGAAAGAGCATGCGCTCGCCGCCTGTAATCGACCCGAAATGCGCGCGAGTGCGACGATGATCGGCACCAGCCTGCACACGCTTGTGCAGATGGTCGATAACGGCCTCGGTCTCACCATGCTGCCGCAAATGGCGATCGATGCGGGCATCCTGCACGAGACTGATGTGGTCGCGCGTCCGCTCAAAGGCACGAATACTAGCCGGCAGATCGCGCTCGTCTGGCGCGCCAATTCGCCGCGTGCGGATGAATTCAAGCTGCTGGCCGAGGAATTGCGCGCGGGTTGATGGCCTGCGCCTTCCCACTCCTTTCCTAAAGGTCTAAGCGTCTCCTGAGGCTGCAAACCCGCGGCCCTGATTTGGGGGAATGATCGTGGAAACCATCGGCTACGCTGCGCGCGACACAAGCGGCACATTATCGGCGTATAAATTTGAACGACGCGACGACTTGCAGCCGGACGATGTTGCCATCGAAATCCTCTTCTGCGGCATCTGCCATTCGGACCTGCATTTCGCGCGGGACGATTGGGGGATGACGAACTATCCGATCGTGCCGGGCCATGAGATCGTTGGGCGTGTCACAGCGCTTGGCGACAAAGTGGAAGGGCATGAGGTCGGCGACCTGGTGGCCGTGGGCTGCATGGTCGACAGTTGTCAGAAATGCGACCAGTGCAAGGCCGATCACGAGCAGTTCTGCCGTGAAGGCATGACCATGACCTACGGGTCAGAGGACAAGCATCTCGGCGGCATCACCCAGGGCGGTTTTTCCAAGCATATTGTCGTGTCGGAAAACTTTGTTCTGCACGTGCCCGAAGGGCTCGACCCTGCGGCGGCTGCACCGATCCTATGCGCCGGCATTACCGTTTATTCGCCGATGAAAGCCGCTGGCGTCGGCAAGGATAGCCGCGTGGCGGTCGTCGGTCTTGGCGGCCTTGGGCATATGGCGGTCAAGGTTGCAGCGGCCATGGGCGCTGAAGTCACCGTGCTCTCGCGAACGCCGGACAAGCAGAAAGACGCGCAGGACCTCGGTGCACAAAAGTTTCTCATCTCGAGTGATGAAGAGGCGATGGAGGAGGCTGCATCATCCTTCGATGTCATCATCGACACCGTTCCCGTGCAGCATGACATCAATTCATACTTGCCCCTGCTGGATATCGGCGGAGAGCTGGTGATCGTTGGCCAGATCGGCATGCTCGATGAGCCAAATACAGGCCCTCTGCTCTTCGGAGGCAAGCGCATCACCGGCTCATTGATTGGCGGAATTGCCGAAACGCAGGAAGTGCTCGATTTCTGCGCCGAGAAAGGCGTCGCGCCGGAGATCGAAATGATCGACATCCAGAACATCAATGATGCAATGGAACGGCTCGAAAATGCAGACGTACGTTACCGCTTTGTGATCGACATGGCGAGTTTGCAGGGCGGCTGACAAGCCGCGGCTCCCGCTCAAAGAGGCGTCAACGATCATATCTTGCGAAGTTCGGATATAATCGGGCGTTCGCTCATTGCCTTGATGTAATGAGAAAACTCGCCCTTCTTCCGCTCGCCGCCGTAGTTCTCCTCTCCGCATGCTCCTCACCTGACGAGCAGCCCACCGGCGAGCCAAGCGAAGCAAGCGCTAGCGCGGATCCGGAAGTGAGCGAGCAAACGCCCGAGCCGCCTGAACCAGTGGCCCCGCAAGTGGCAGAAGCGCGCGATGCGCTGACCCAGCAGGTCACCAGCATTGCCGAGGATTTTGGCGGCACCGTCGGAATAGCAGTGGTCGATGTGCAGGACGGATGGAACACGGGCTTTGAAGAGACCGCGCTGCTTCCCCAACAAAGCGTCAGCAAACTGTGGGTCAGCCTCGCGGCGCTGGAAATGGTCGATCGTGGCGAGCTCGATCTCGATTCGACGATCGTCATCCGCCGCGAAGACCTGACCCTGTTTCACCAGCCCCTTCGCGCTGAGGTGCTGCGTGCCGGGGTGAAGTTTACCGATGCCGCAGACCTTATCGAACGCGCCATTACCGAAAGCGATAACACCGCCAATGACGTTCTTCTGTGGCAAGTCGGCGGGCCTGACAGCGTGCGGGAAATCCTAGAGAGTAAGGGGTTGGACAATATCCGCTTCGGGCCGGGCGAACGCGCCATGCAAAGCGGCATCGCTGGCCTCAATTGGAAGCAGGAATATGCCTATACGCGGCACGGTTTTTACGAAGCGCGCGATGCGATTCCTGATACTCTCCGAAAGGTCGCCTTTCAAAACTATCTGGATGATCCCGTCGACGGGGCAACTCCGCTAGCCATTGCTCAGGCCCTCGCGGCACTCGCGCGTGGCGAGCTGCTTTCCGAAGCGTCCACCCAGCGCTTCATCGCCACGCTGGAGCGCACGAAAAGCGGTCCGCGCCGCCTGAAAGCGGGTGCGCCGGATGGTTGGACCGTCGCGCATAAGACAGGCACCGGACAAATCTATGACGGCAGGCAGGCCGGCTATAACGACGTTGGTCTCGTCACGTCGCCTGACGGGCGAACCTATGCCATCGCCATCATGATCGGCGAAACCCGCCGCCCCGTGCCTGCGCGGATGGACATGATGCAATCCGTCACCCGCGCGGTGGCCCAATTCGACCGAGCACTGCCGGACAGCTGATAATATCAGCTGGAAGGGCGAAGCCGGAGCTGTGTGTCCGGCCCGAAGAACGCACCGCGGCTGTTGGCGAAATCATCGGGTTGCTCGATCCCGTCCATATACACGCGCATCAGGATTTCGGTATCGAGACCCAGAGCGGGTGAATTCGCGCGATAGTATTCCCAGCAGGTCTCAGCCGGTCCGCCTTCGACGACCTCTTCAATGTCGGATCGCAGGTTGGCGAAACCGGGATTTACGCTCCCATCGGGGAAATAGCGGATCGAGCGGTCATTGGCAGAGAGCGAGGCCAGATTGTCATCGGAATCGTAGACGTCGATAGTGCTCGCATAGGTGTCTTCGCTCTTGCGAATGCACAGTCGTCCATCTTCAAGGAAAAGGCGCTGCCTGCTTGTGGTTTTCCCGCCATTGAAGCCGGAAATCCAATCCTGAACCACGCCATCTTCAGTAATGCGATTGAGGCTCGCAACACTCGTGCATGTCCCGGAAGACGCTTCGTAATTGACGCACCATTGAGAGCCGCTGCGAAGCTCTTCGATGAAAGCCGAGGCGTTTACGTAGGAGCCTTCCGGGATTTCGGGCACCGCTTCAATCGCGGCATCTGCGCTGCCCTCTCCCATCAGCGGCTGCGCTTCGTCCGTCGCGGCTTCATTGCATCCCGCCAGAACGATCGTGAGTGCCAGAAATCCCTTTCGCATTTTACCCCCCTGGTGTGGTGCGATTTCAATCAATCCATGTGTTTGAGCCCGACGCGCAGGTAATCCCATCCGGTAATCACTGTCAAAATCGCTGCGCCCCAAAGGGTCGTCAAGCCGACGGTATGCGGCACATTTGCATCGATATCGCCGATCATCACAGTCCAGTCGGGCAGTCCCTGCCCCAGAATCAGCGAACCAAGCGCAATCAGCTGGAAAGTCGTCTTCCACTTGGCGAGCTTGCTGACGGGGACGCTCACCTGCAATCCGCCGAGAAATTCGCGCAGGCCCGACACTGCGATTTCCCGCACGAGAATGATGAGCCCTGCCAGCACATGCATGTCGCCCACATAGGGGCCGCGCAGCACGCCCATCGCGGTGAGGACAAGTATGACGGTCGCGACCATGATCTTGTCCGCAATGGGATCCAGAAAAATGCCCAGCTTACTGACCGCTCCGCTCGAACGAGCAAGCAGGCCGTCGAAATAGTCGGTTATACCCATGGCGCAGTACAGCGCGAAGGCGAACAGATACCCTAATTCCCATCCCGGCCACCACAGGAGGTAAGCGAGCAAGGGAAGCGCAAGAATGCGCGATAGCGTCAGGATATTCGGCAGGGTCCACATGCTCACCTTCCCTAGCCTGTTAACGCTTCGCGAAAAAGCATAGTCACTCAAGACAATCGGTTATAAACCCCTGCGGAGTGGCTTGGGCCGGGAAAAGGCGAGACTTTGTACGATTCACGACATCTCCTGAAAGTCCGGCGTTTCCTGCCGCTTTTCGTCACCCAGCTGCTCAATGCTTTCAATGACAATCTGTACAAGACCACGATGGTCTTCTTCGTGGTCTACACGGTCTATAATTCTGCCGATGCGGAGCTGATGTTCTCCAGCGTGGCGTCTGGTGTCTTTATCCTCCCCTTCTTCCTGCTGTCCGCCATTGCCGGGCAATTGGCCGACATGCGCGACAAGGCGATGCTGATCAGGCGGATCAAATTTGCCGAGGTCATATTGATGCTGATTGGCGCCGCTGGCCTGTTCATGGCGTGGTACGGCATAGCGGTCGACACGATCGCGATCCCGCTGCTGATGCTGACGCTGTTCGGCACAGGCGTGCAGTCGGCGTTTTTCGGCCCGATCAAATACGCAATCCTTCCGCAGCATCTTAAGCGTGACGAGGTTCTCGCGGGCACAGGTTTAGTCGAAGCCGGAACATATATCGCGATCATGAGCGGCGTGATCCTTGCAGGCGTGCTGTCGGAACGCGTCGAAATTGCGGCCTTCGCTATCATCGGTTTCGCGCTGATCGGCTATCTGGTCGCTCGGCAAGTGCCGCCTGCTCCGCCGCAGGGCGAGATCGAGGCGATCGACTTCAATCCTTTCACTTCATCCTGGCGGATGATCAATCATATCAGGAAGCACCGCGAGGTTTTCTATGCAATCATCGCGATCAGCTTTTTCTGGACGATAGGCTCGGTCCTGTTCATCCAGTTCCCGCCGCTCGCGAAGAACGTGCTCTATGCCGATGCGCGAGTGGCGAGCCTGTTCCTCGTCTTCTTTTCCATCGGCGTAGCGATTGGATCGGTGGCGGTGAACATGCTGCTGAAAGGCCGGGTGTCGGCGCGATACTCGCCGATTTCCGTCACACTGATGGGCGTCATGGTCACCGCGTTCTACTTCGTGTGCCGCGCGTGGAACGCGATGGTGGAAGACGAAACACTAATGGATATCGCGACTTTCCTCACCTACCCCCTCGCCTGGGCGGTGCTGGCCAGCCTGCTGCTGGTGGCGATTTTCGGCGGGATGTTCGTGGTGCCGCTTTACGCCTTCCTCACAACAAAAGTGCCCAAATCGCAGACCAGCCGCGCCGTCGCTGCGAACAACATCATCAATTCAGGTGCCATGGTGGTGGGTGCGCTGCTGGCGCTCGCGCTCAGCGCGATGGGCGTGCCGCTCGCCGAACAATTGCTGCTTAGCGCAGGCATGTGCGCGATTTCAGCGTGGCTCGGGCGGATGCTCTACCGCGCGGAAACCGGCGAAATCGCTCTTGACGATTAACCGAAGAAAGTGAGCGTCGCGACGAAGCCTGCGGTGTAGGTCGCGGCAACCGTTTCCATGTCCTTGCGCGTCAGGCCGAGCTTCATGCGCCACGGAACCATCCGCTCCACTTCATTGGCGCGGTGCAGCACATGCGGTGGAAGCGAGGCCCGGAAAGGGTGGCGGGCCGACTCATCGGTAAGGACCAGTGAACGTCTCATCATTCGGTCTTAACCTTTTGCTAACCATTTTGGGTATCGCACGAATTTAGCTGTCCAAACACGGGACGGATCGCGTTCTGCCCGGATATTTCTGTGGATGAAGGGGTTGGCGAAAGCCGCTCGTCTCTGGTTGCAGCTGCAACCGGTCAGGGCTAACCATCCGGCATGACGACATCCGCCACTCGCAGCGCATCGCGCCTGCTGATCGATTGCCTTGTTGAACAGGGCTGTGACCGCGTTTTCACCGTGCCGGGCGAAAGCTTCCTGCCTGCACTCGATGCTTTGGCCGAGACGGATGCAATCGATACCGTGACTTGCCGTCAGGAAGGCGGCGTAACCTTCATGGCCTGCGCAGATGGCGCGATGACCGGCAGGCCCGGCGTGGCTTTCGTCACCCGCGGCCCGGGCGCGACAAACGCGAGCATCGGCGTGCATGTCGCCATGCAGGATTCGCAGCCGATGATCCTGTTTGTGGGCGATGTTGATCGCAGGATGAAGGACCGCGAAGGTTTCCAAGAAGTCGACTTCCCGGCGTTCTTCGGCCCAATCGCCAAATGGGCCGCCAAGATCGACCATGCCGACCGTATTCCCGAATATGTCGCTCGCGCCTGGTCGACGGCGATTTCGGGCCGCCCTGGCCCGGTGGTGCTCGCCCTTCCGGAAGACATGCTGCACGAAGAAGATGTCACTGCACCGGTCCGCCCAGCCGTCACCAAGCCCGCACAGGCGCCCTGCCCCGATGCCATGGCGACGATGATGCGGATGATCGGCGATGCGGCGTCCCCAGTCGCCATCGTCGGCGGAGCGGGCTGGAATGAGCGCACGCGCCATTACTTCACCGAATTTGCCGAGCGGATCGGCCTTCCGGTTGCGACGGCTTTCCGGCGGCAGGATGCGATATCGCCCTCCTCCAGCGTCTATGCCGGCAATCTCGGCTACGGCCCCAATCCCAAGCTGACAAGCCGCGTAAAAGACGCCGATCTGCTAATTGTCGTGGGCGCGCGAATGGGTGAGGCGACGACCGATGGCTATGCGCTGGTCACGCCCGATCACCCCGATCAGGCGCTCGTGCATATCCATCCAGACCCTAACGAGCTTGGCCGCGTATATCGCACGGACCTGCCGATTTGTGCGGATATGCCCGAATTCGCCGAATGCGCAGCTCTTTGGGAAGATGAGGACATCATTGCATTCGACGCCGGACCTACCGCCCACGCCGAATGGCTCGAATGGAATACGCCGCGCGAGGAAGCGCAGTTCACACTCGATCTGGCACTTGCCATGCGCAAGGCGCGCGAGCTGCTTCCGCTGGACAGCATCATCTGCAACGGCGCTGGCAATTTTGCGGGCTGGTGGCACCGCTACTGGCCCTACGCGGGATATCCATCGCAACTCGCGCCAACTGCTGGGGCGATGGGATACGGTGTGCCCGCAGCTGTCGCCGCCGCGCGCCGCTTCCCCGATCGCACGGTCGTTGCCGCTGCCGGGGATGGCGATTTCCTGATGAATGCGCAGGAGCTGGCGACCGCTGCGCAATACAATCTGGACGTGCTGGTGATCGTCTTCGACAACAGCACCTACGGCACTATCCGGATGCACCAGGAACGCGAATATCCGGGGCGCGAGGCTTCAACGCACCTCGTCAATCCCGACTTCGCGCTGATGGCGCAGAGCTATGGCGGTTGGTGCCAGCGGGCGGAAACCAACGCCGAGTTCGATGCCGCGCTGGAAGAGGCGATGAGCCGCAAGGGCATTCGCCTAATTCATTGCATTACCGATATCGAGCAGCTTTCCGCGGCAGGAGCGACAGTGAGCGGCTTGCGCGAACGCTGAGGCTCAGCGCATCGTCATCCCGCCATCGACCATATATTGCGATCCGGTCACGTAGCTGGCGTGGTCGCTGAGCAGAAATAGAGCGACCTGCGCCGATTCCTCCGCCGTGCCGAACCGGCCGAGCGGGACCTGCTCCTTGATCATGTCGCTGAAGTTCTCGATCTCGTCTTCACTGAGATCCATGCCATCGAAGAAATTCGTCTCGATCGGCCCCGGCGCGATGGAGTTGACGCGAATATTTTTCTCCGCGAGCGCCGCGGCCCAGCTGCGAACCAGTGCGGTGACAGCAGCCTTGGTCGCCGCATAAACCGCACCCTGCGCCTGTCCGAGATAAGGCGAAACGGAGGCCGTCACGACGACCGAGGCATCTTTATTCAGATGCGGGATCAGCTTCGCCATCTGCAGCACCGGACCGCGTACATTGACATTGTTCATCGCATCGAAGGTGTCGGATGTCACATCCTCATTCGGCTCGAACTTACCGAAGCCGGCATTGAGCCAAAGGCCGTCGAGGCCGCCCATGTCTTTCGCTCTTTCAGCCAGTTCCTGAGCCGCGGCAGGGTCGGACGCGTCATTCCGCAGTACAAGCGACTCCGGAGGGAGCGAACGCCCAGCTTCATCGAGGTGATCCTGGCTCGTGCCGGTCACGCCCACTTCGCCGCCTTCATCGACGATCATCTTTGCGCCAGCGAGGCCCATGCCGCTCGTGCCGCCGGTGATAAGAATGCGTTTGCCTGTAAACCTGCCCATGCCAAATCTCCTATGTGGGAATATGCTTGGGCAACGGGCCTGCCGCGCGCGCGGTTCCACGAAAAAGGGCCACGCTTTGCGCGCGGCCCTTTTCGGTAATCATTGTTGAAGAGCAGCGATCAGATGTCGTTGCCCATTTTGCCTTTGACTTCGCCCTTTAACTGCTGGCCCTTGCCCTTGGCTTCCTGCTGCTTGCCTTCTGCCTTGGTTTCCGGATCGTCGGACTTCTGCTTGGCTTTGCCTACGGCTTCGTTGACGTTGCCCTTAACTTTGTCGGTGAATTCACCCATGGTTGATCTCCGCAAATTGGTGGCAGCGGGTATCGCCGCCTTCACACTTTTTCAACGGCCCAATGTGGTGATCGTTCCGGTTTAGGATTCTGACATCGCTATAATTTTTTTCCATTCTTCAGCAGTGATTTCAGCAACTGAAAGGCGCGATAGGCGCACCAGCTCGATGCCTTCAAGATCCGGATTGGCCTTGATGGCCTTTAGCGTCACCGGGTTCTCGACTGGCTTTACCGGCTTCACTTTCACCGTCGGCCATTTACCTTCAGGATCGGTCGGATCAATCAGTCCTGCTTCGCTTACCTCTGCGATGCCGACAATTTCCAGCCCCTTGTTGGAATGGTAGAAAAAGCACTGGTCGCCCTTCTCCATCGCTTTCAGATTATTCGCGGCGCGATGGTTTCGCACACCGTCCCACACGGTTTCCTTGTCGCGGTTGAGATCGTCCCAGGAATATTTGAACGGTTCCGATTTTATAAGCCAGTAATTGGGCAAAGTGTCCTCCTGATTGCGCGGCGCAGACCTAACCGCTGGAACCGGATTTCGCAATTAACCGATCGTTGAAGATGATGCGGCATAACCGGATGCGAGCTTAGGGGGCATGACTTATCTTGTTCGCAAAAGATGAGAGCCAGTTGGACGCAGTGGCAGAGGCAAACAGCCTCGCGCCGGCCCAGCGTGACATCGTCACGCTGGGCATCGCCATTGCCGCCATCATACTGTTCGTCGGAACGGGCGGCATTGTCATGCCGCAAATCGTCCGATCATGGATGGGCACGGGCGCCCCGCCCGACATGCTTCTGACCAATGCAGTGCTGCTCAATATCGCCCTCCTGATCTTTGGCTGGCGCCGCTACAAGGATCTACAATGCGAAGTCGAGGAGCGCCGGAAGGCAGAAGCGCGCGCGCGCGAACTGGCAGAGCGCGATCCGCTCACTGGCAGTCTTAATCGGCGGAGTGGGCCGCCCGCAATCGACAGGCTGCGCGCCGAAGCGCTGGAGTGTGACCAGCATGTCGCGATCCTTCTTATCGACCTCGACAATTTCAAGCAGATCAATGATTTGCACGGCCATCAGGCAGGCGATACGGTCTTGCAGACACTCACGCAGCGCATTGAGGAAAAGCTTCCAATCGGCGGCATCCTCATTCGCATCGGCGGCGATGAATTTGCCTGCGCGGTGCCTTTCTCCGCCAATGAGCGCGACAAAGTTAGCGCGTTGGCAGAAACGCTCGTCGAGACCGTTTCTGACGAAATTCCTTATAACGAACTGACGCTGTCCGCCACCGTTTCCATCGGCATAGCTCATTCAAACTGCAGCGATGGCGTGGTGATGACGGCCGACAAGCTGATCCACCGCGCCGATATCGCCATGTATCATGCGAAAAAACGCGGGCGTAATCGCTTCTTCTGGTTCGAGCCACCGATGGAAGACGAGCTGCGCTTTCGCAACGAGCTGGAAGTCGGCATCCGTGAAGGCCTCAAAAACGGCGAATTTGTGCCGTTTTATGAGCAACAGGTCGATCTTGAGACCGGCGACATTGTCGGCTTCGAAATGCTAGCGCGCTGGCGTTCTCCGAAGCTTGGCCTCGTGTCCCCTGAGGTGTTCATCCCGATTGCGGAGGAGATCGACCTCATCGGCGAACTTTCCGAAACCCTGATCAAAAAGGCTTTGCGCGACGCGAACGGATGGCATCCGGATATCTCGCTTTCGGTCAATATCTCGCCAATACAGCTTCGCGATCCTTGGTTCGCGCAAAAGCTGCTGCAAATCCTTGTCGAGATTGGATTTCCCCCTTCTCGACTTGAAATCGAAATCACGGAAAGCTGTCTGCACGAGAATATCGGCGCAGTGCGCACCATTTTCAGCAGCCTGAAAAATCAGGGCATCCGTATCAGCCTGGATGATTTTGGCACCGGCTATTCGAGCTTGTCACAGCTGCGCTCGCTGCCATTCGACCGGCTGAAGATCGATCGCAGTTTCGTGACCGAAATCGCGCAGGAAGATGTGAGCAGCGAGCTTGTCCGCGCTATCGTTTCGCTCGGCAAAGGGCTGTCACTTCCCGTCACGGCAGAGGGCATTGAAAACGGCCGGGTTCAGGACGCGCTGAAGGGCCTCGGCGGGATAAAGGGTCAGGGCTATCTTTTTGGTCGCCCGGAAGATGCGGGAACGACCCGCAACCGCCTCGCCAAGTTGGGCTTGCTAGCTCGGGACAATGAAGTGGCGCAACTTCCTTCAACTTCCAGCACGGTGAGCACCGATCAGGTCGATAAGCGCCTGGCAAGCTAGTAGAGTTCGGGTTCCTACCCATTGCGCAACACCGCCCTGCCCCCTAGGTGGCGGATATGCGCGTCCCCTTCATCAAGATGCATGGCCTGGGCAATGATTTCATCATGCTCGATGCGCGTGAAACGCCGCTGCCCGGCCCGCTTGAGAACGCCACGGTCAAGGCATTGGCAGACCGGCGCGAAGGAATTGGCTGCGACCAACTGATCTTAATGGAGCCCGATGACACTGCGACGATCCGCATGCGCATTTACAATTCCGATGGCGCCGAAGTTGAGGCCTGCGGCAATGGTGCGCGTGCGGCCGGTATGCTGCTTGGTGAAGAAGCGACGATCGCCACGGCTGGAGGCATGATCGCCACCCGGCCAGATGCGAGCGGTATTTCTGTCGATATGGGCGTGCCGCGTTTCGAGTGGGATGCCATCCCCCTCGCCTATCCAATGGATACGGAGCGCCTGCCGCTGGGCTGGGGCACGCTCGAGGCTCCGTTAGCGATCAATGTCGGCAATCCACACGTGGTATTTTTTGTCGATGATGCGGATGCAGTACCGCTGGAAGCGCTCGGACCGCAGATCGAGATGGACAGCGTCTTTCCAGAGCGGATTAATGTGAATGTCGCCGAGGTCGTCGAGCGCGCAAGCATGCGCCTGCGTGTATGGGAACGCGGTGCTGGCCTGACCCGCGCTTGTGGGACCGGAGCCTGTGCCAGTGCAGTTGCGGCGATGCGGCGTGGCTTGGTGGATCGCGAAGTGACCGTCCACCTGCCCGGCGGCCCTCTCATCATAGCTTGGGGCGACGACGATCGCATCATCATGACCGGCGGCGCGACGGAGGCCTTCCGCGGCACTTTCGCATGGGACGATTACGCCGGATGAGCGCCGAGGTCATTTCGCTGGGCTGCCGCCTCAATATCGCCGAGAGCGAGCGTATTCGCGACATGATGTCGGGCGAAGACGATGTCGTCGTCGTCAATAGCTGCGCGGTGACCATGGAGGCTGTCCGCCAGACCCGGCAGGCCATTCGCCGCGCGCGCAAGGCTCGGCCCGATGCGCGGCTGCTGGTGACAGGCTGCGCCGCCGATATCGAGCGCGAGCAGCTGGCCGCCATGCCCGAAGTCGATGGGCTGGTGCCGAACACCCAAAAGCTCGATGCACGCGCATGGAACGTGCCCGAACGCGCCGAGCCTGCACCCAAACAGCGCACCCGCGCCTTTATTGCGGTGCAGAATGGCTGCGATCATGCCTGCACCTTCTGCGTAATCCCGCAGGGCCGTGGTGCAAGCCGCTCCATGACCATCCCCGCCGTGCTGCGCGAAGTGGAGCGGCATCTCGAACAGGGCGCGCCCGAAATCGTGCTGACGGGTGTCGATGTGACGTCATGGGGCCATGACCTCCCCGGCACGCCGCCGCTCGGCGATCTGGTTGCCGCCGTGCTGGACGCATTCCCGGATTTGCGACGCCTGCGCATGTCCTCGATCGACGGGGCCGAAGTCGATTCCAGGCTGTTCCATCTCTTCGCGAGCGAGCCGCGCGTGATGCCGCATCTGCATCTCTCGCTACAGCATGGTGCCGATCTCATTCTCAAACGCATGAAGCGCCGCCATTCACGCGCCGATGCTCTGGTGCTTGTCAGCGGCTTGCGGGAGCGCCGCCCCGAACTGGTCATGGGGGCCGATATCATCGCCGGCTTCCCGACTGAATCGGAAGCGCATCACGCCGATAATCTCAGCATCATCCGCGAGCTGCGGATTGTGCACGGCCATATCTTCCCATATTCACCGCGTCCCAACACGCCTGCGGCGCGCATGCCGCAGCTGGACAAGGGCCTGATCAAGGAGCGTGCGGCCGAACTGCGCGCGGCTGTTGGCGCAGTTCGCAATGAGTTTCTGGAAAGCCTTGTAGGCACTCCGCTCAGCGTCCTCGCCGAACGCGACGGCTGCGGCTATGCCGAAAACTTCGCCCGCGTCGCTTTGCCCGCGAGCACCGAAGCGGGCACAATCGCGACCATCACTCCGCAATCAATCGAGGAAGGCATTCTCACGTGAGCAAAAGCTGGACGGAAAAACTGTTTGGCGGTTTCCGCAAGACATCAGACCGCTTATCGGAGAATTTGTCAGCCGCCGTCGAGTCCGCCGAACCTGTTGTCGAGGATGAGGAGGTCGAGGAGGAGCCGGACACTGACCTTGAGCCGGAACCGGAACCCGAACCAACGCCAGAGCCCGATCCACTGCATGAAGCTGAGCCGGAGGTCTCGCCCGAACCTGCCTCAGCACCTGCTCCTCAGCCTGAACCCACGCCGGCAGCTTCCGCAGAGCCCGCTTCGATCGTTTCAAAGGTCGCAACGACGATCCGTTCCACCCGGCTCGACGATACAACGCTCGACGAGATCGAAGATGCGCTAATTATTTCGGACCTCGGCCCGTCCGCCGCAGCGCGCATTCGCGACAAGCTCGCGGAGAAGCGCTTTGGCTCGGTCATTACGGAGCGCGAACTGAAAGAGGCCGTTGCCGACGAAATCGCCGCGATCCTGCGGCCCGTCGCCAAGCCGCTCGATATCACTGCCTTCCCCCGCCCGCAGGTCATCCTGGTCATCGGCGTGAATGGCAGCGGCAAGACCACCACCATCGCGAAACTCGGCCATTGGCTGATGGAAGACGATTACGAGGTGATGCTGGCAGCGGGCGACACTTTCCGCGCGGCAGCCATCGGCCAGCTCAAAATCTGGGCAGAGCGTATCGGTGCGCCGATCATGACCGGGCCGGAGGGCGGCGATCCCTCCGCCATCGTATTCGACGCAGTAAAGCGCGCGACCGAAATCGGTACCGATGCGCTAATTGTCGACACGGCAGGCCGCCTTCAGAACAAACGCGAGCTGATGGATGAGCTGGCGAAGATCCGCAAAGTGCTCGGCCGGCTGAACCCGGAGGCTCCGCACGACGTGCTGCTCGTGCTCGATGCGACGAACGGCCAGAACGCACTCAGCCAGATCGAGATTTTCAAGGAAGTCGCAGGCGTTACCGGCCTCATCATGACGAAGCTCGACGGCACAGCGCGCGGCGGCGTGCTGGTCGCGGCGGCCGAGCAATATGGCCTGCCGATCCACGCCATCGGCGTTGGCGAAACGCTCGACGATTTGCGGCCTTTCGATCCAGACCTTGTGGCGCGCGTGATTGCAGGAGTGGCCTGATGACAGCAGAAACCCCGCAGCAAGCCGTCGCAAGCGAAAAGCCGAAAAGCGGCTGGCTCAATGTCGCAGTCGATTACGGGCCGCTGCTCGTATTTTTCCTGACTTACAAATTCTATTCGCCCGAAGACGGCACGGACACGGCAGCCGAAATCTTCGCCGTCATTCGCGGCACCGGCGCATTTATCGTCGCTGCCGTCATCGCGCTTGCAGTGAGCAAATGGCGGCTCGGCAAAGTCAGCCCGATGTTGTGGCTATCGACAGCCATGATCGTGGGCTTCGGCGCGCTGACGATCTATTTCCAGGACGAACGCTTCATCCAGTGGAAGCCGACGATCATCTACGGGATTTTCGCCGTCGTGCTGCTGGTTGGTTATGCCAATGGCAAATCGCTGCTGAAGATCTTGCTGGAAGCCGCCTTCGAAGGCTTGAACGATGAAGGATGGCTCAAGCTTTCTCGCAATTGGGGCTTTTTTTTCATAGTGCTGGGCGCGCTGAATACGGTGCTTATTTTCGCAGTGAGCTTCGAAACGTGGCTCGGCATGAAGTTGTGGCTATTCCTGCCGCTGACATTCGTCTTCACCTTCACGCAGGTGCCGATGCTGATGAAGCATGGTTTGAATGTGGAAGAGAACGACCCGTGCGACGACACGCCTCCACCGGGCTGAATTTGACGAATTGCACCAATGGTGTATTAGAGCATCAACACGGCGAGAGAGCGACGGTTTCAGCACCTCTGCTCCCTCGCTGTGTTGATTCACAATCACAGCAGCATCCAAGCGAGCCAGTAGTCATTCTGCGCTCGTCGCGCTGTGTCGTCTGCATCTTTCAGTCAGGAGTTGGTTATGAGCCAATCGGGAATACATATCGGCGACGTCCGCAAGCTTTTACATCGAGTGGTCGATGACTGGCGCCTCATAGAGCGCAAGGCAGTCCGAGACAGGCTGAGGGATTGCGAAGATCGGCTTGAGAAGCTGGAGTATCGGAGGGCTCAGTCCGGCACAGCCGACATGAAGGCGCGTCTGATAGAACAACGCGATCGATTCAGGAGCCGAATCGACGCCAGAAATGAGATGCTCGATGAGGCGCACAGGCAAATGGCCGAATTCATCGACAACAGCGAGGCCAACGCAAATTAGCGCTTACGCCTAAATCTCCACCTGGCTCCCCAGCTCGACCACACGGTTGGTGGGGAGCCGGAAGAATTCCATCGGCGTGGCTGCGTTGCGCATCATCCATGCGAACAGCTTCTCTCGCCACACGGCCATGCCGGGCTTGTCTGCAGTCAGCAGTGTCTGGCGGCTGAGGAAAAAGCTGGTCTTCATCATATTGAACGGACCGCCGCACATCTCTCGGCTGGCGAGCGCTTTGGGCACGTCGGTCTCTTCCATGAAGCCATAATGCAGGATGACGCGGAAGAAGCCATCGCCGAGTTCCATGATCTCGCATCGCTCCGACGGGTCGACATAGGGAACGTCCGCGATATCGACTGTCAGCACCACTATGCGTTCATGCAGCACCTTATTGTGCTTGATATTGTGAAGCAGCGCAGAGGGTGTGCCACTGCTGCCCGAATTCATAAAGATCGCCGTGCCTTCGACCCGCGCACTGCTGGACCGCGCGGATTTGGCAAAGATATCGAGCGGCAAGCTCATTTCCGTCATGCGTTCGCGCATGAGCTTGCGGCCTTTCGCCCATGTGGTGAGAATGGTGAAGGCAATCGCGCCCACCAGTAGCGGGAACCAGCCGCCATCGGGCACCTTGGTGAGGTTGGCCGCGAAATAGGCGCCGTCGACAATCAGGAAGACCAGCACCACCGGGATAGCGATCCACTTTGGCCATTTCCAAACGCCGATAAAGAGCACCGCCATCAGCAAAGTGTCAATGGTGACTGCGCCCGTCACCGCGATCCCATAGGCGCTGGCGAGGTTGGACGAGTTCTGGAACGTCAGGACAAGGATGATGACCGCAACCATCAGCGCCCAATTGATCACCGGGATATAGATCTGGCCGGAATGCTCGTCCGAAGTGTGGCGGATGGAAAGGCGCGGCACGAAGCCCAGCTGGATCGCCTGGTGCGTAATGCTGAACGCGCCGGAAATAACCGCCTGGCTGGCGATAAAGGTCGCGCAGGTGGCGAGGATCACCAGCGGCAGGCGATAAGCCTCATCCGCCAGGAAGAAGAACGGGTTCATGATCGCCTGCTCGGCCGCTTCGGTCGGCAGGCCCATGATCATCGCGCCCTGGCCGAAATAGTTCAGCAGCAGGCACGGCATGACAAAGCCGAACCAGCTCAGCTTCATCGGGCCGCGACCGAAATGACCCATATCTGAATACAGCGCCTCGGCGCCCGTCACCGCCAGCACGACCGAGCCGAGCGCGAGGAAAGCAAACCATTTGTCGGTGATGAAAAACTGGATCGCGTACCACGGGTTCAGCGCCCAGAGGATTTCCGGAGTGTTGAAAATCTGGCCGATGCCCAGCACCGCAATCACTGTGAAATAGATAATCATCACAGGCGCGAACAGCGCGCCCACCTTTGCCGTGCCGCGCTGCTGCAACACGAACAGGCAGACGAGCAGAACAAGCGCGATGGGAATGACATACGGCTGCAGGCCCTGGTCCACCACCGTCAGCCCTTCCACCGCAGACAGCACCGAAATGGCGGGCGTAATCATGCTGTCGCCGTAGAAAAGCGCCGTCGCGAAAACGCCAAGCAACACAATCAGCCAGCCATATTTGGTCTTGCCGATATTGCGGGAAAGCAGTGCCACCAGCGCAAGGCTGCCGCCCTGCCCGTTATTATCGGCGCGCATCAGGATGGAGACATATTGGATCGCCACCACCAGCGTCATGGACCAGAAGATTAGGCTGACAACGCCAAGAATGTGCAGATCGTCAATCGGCAGCGTGTGCGCGCCGCGGAACGTCTCGCGAAAGGCGTAAAGCGGGCTGGTGCCGATATCGCCGAAAACGATACCGATCGCGCCGGCAGCAAGCTTCAGCTTGGCGGAATCGGTTTTATTCTCGGTTTGGCTCATATGGATTCAGGCCTGATCAACGGCTTTTGCCCAATGTGACTTTTCGCCCCCGTCCGGCGAAGCGCGCCCACTAGCAGCGTGTGGCGAGCGCGGCAATGCTGCGGCGCATATATGTCCCTATTCCGTCGGCGGCGCAGAATGCTGCGCGGGCAATCCGCCCATCGCGCCGAGCATGCCGTCAATGCGTTCAAGCCGCTCACCCAGAGCCGCGCGGCCGGGCGCACCTTCCGGCGCAGCATCATAAGCACCGCGCCAGATTTGCTGTGCTTCTGCCAAACGTCCCTGCCGAACCAGTGACACACCAAGGAAATAGCTGGGCGCGACATGGTCGGGCTTCACCATGCGAGCCTGGTTGTAAGCGTAGAGCGCAGGGGCGGTCAGCACGCCATCGGCATGCTCGGCCAGCGCATTCCCCAGTGCAATCCACGCTTCGAAATCACCGGCATTGGCGCTGGTGATGCCGGAAAGGATTGTCGCTGCCTCGCTATAGCGTCCGCGCGCCGCATAAGCGTCTGCCTGGTACATGGCATCGGCCCGGCTGCGCTCATTATCGCCGATAAATTCGCGGCGCGCGCCGACAATATCATATTGCCCCGCATCCGGCCCCGCAGCGGCCTCTTTCGGTGCTGAAGCCATGTCGGGGCTCGCTTGAACAGCATAGCCGACCAGACCGAAAGTGAGCGCTGCGGCAAGGCTTGCCCAGACCGACCTGCCAGGGCGAAAAATCAGAACCGCCAAAGCAAAGCAAATGACAGCGAGCGCGATCGCAGTGACCCAGGTCATGCGCGCGCCTTCCCGACCCGGCGCACGAGTACCGCAATGGCGATGAGGACGAGTAGGCCCGGCAGGACGAATAACGGCCAAGTCGTGGCGCTAATTTCCGGCTCATAACTGATATAATCGCCATAGCGCGAAATCAGATAGGCGCGGACTTCCTCCGGGCTTTCTCCGCCGGCAAGGCGCGTGCGGACCTGGTGTCGCATATCGCCTGCCACGGGCGCATCGCTATCGGCGATGGACTGGCTCTGGCACTGCAGGCAGCGCAGCGTATACATCAACTCGCGCGCGGTCTCCTCCAGTTCGGGATCATCGAGCTGGGTATAGGCATAGGGCGCAGGCGGCATGTTGGACTGCGCGGCGAGTGGTGAGGCCATGCCAGAGAGAGTCAAGATTACGAATGCGAATAGCTGCGCAATGCGTTTCACGATCCGCTCCCCGCTTTGCGTAATTCTTCCATCAGTACTGGGATGTCACCCTCGGCGACTATGCCGATATGCTGGTAAGTAATGCGACCGCTGCCATCGACGACAAAGGTTTCGGGCACGCCTGATGCGCCAAGCGCGAACTGAATTTCGGAAATGTCATCGCGCCCGATGCGGGTGAAAGGATTGCCGTAAGCGCTCAGGAAACGCGCGACGTCTTCCTCTCTGTCCCGCAGGGCAATCGCATGGATAGTTGCTCCTTGCCGCTCAAGCGCTTCGAGCTGCGGCGCTTCTACCCGGCACGGGATGCACCAACTACCGAAGAGGTTGAGCAGCGCAGGCTCTCCATTGGCGAAATCGGCGGAGGAAAGGCCCGGTCGATCTGCGAAAGCCGGCTCGAGGTCGAATTCGGGGATCTGCTCGCCCACCATGGCGCTGCGCACAAATTCATCCTTGGGCTGGGACAATTGATACGCGAACAGCGCGAACAGCGACCCGGCGATGGCGACGATGATCCAGAGCGTGATGCGCAGCTGCTTCATGCGAGCGCCCCTTCGGGCAATTCCTCGTCCACCTTTTCACCGGATGCCTGTTGCCGGCGACGGCGAACATCGCCCACCACGCGGCCGACAAGCGACAGGGTCCCGCCCAGAGCAATCAGCAATCCGCCATACCAGATGAATGTCACAAATGGCTTCCACCAGAGGCGCAGCTGCCAGCGGCCATCATCGCCCTGATTGCCCACAGCGACATAGAGCTGGCCATTCCAGCGCGTCAGCAGAGCGACTTCGCTCGTCTGCATCGTGGGAGTCCAGAAATTACGCGATTGCGGGCGCGCCTCCTGCGCGGCGCCGCCTTCGTAGGACATCAGTAAATTGGCCTGCATCGCCGTCCAATTGGGCCCGGCGACCGCGTTCACGGTCTGCAACTGGCCGGTCCAAGGGCCGACTTCGATGACATCGCCGATATTCGCAGCGACCAGCCGTTCTTCCTGGAAAGCGGTGTCCGCCGACATTCCGAAAATGGCGACCGCGATGCCGAAATGGGCGATGCACATGCCCCAGATGGTAAGCGGCGTACGGCCCAGCGCGCGGCCAAAGAGCGGCGCAAAGCTTGCCACCGCAAGACCGGCGGCCAGCACGAGGCCAAGGAATGGAAGCAGGCCGATATTGTCGAAGAAAAGCGAACAGGCGAGCACCGCCACCATGACCACGCCGACGATCGCAAGCGGTTTTGTGAGTCGCCCCGCCCTGTCATTGCGCCAGCGCAGAAGCGGGCCGACCATCAGCACCAGCATCATCGGCAGGAAGAAAATCGCGCTCACCGGATTGAAATAAGGCGGGCCGACCGAGACGCGGACATCGAACGCTTCTGTAAAAAGCGGATAGAGCGTGCCGATCAGCACGACGCCGAGGATCGCTGTGAGGCCGATATTGTTGACCACCAGAGCGCCTTCACGGCTGAGCGCGCTAAACCGTTCGCCTTCCGCAATCGTGTTGGCGCGCAGGGCAAAGAGCACCAGTGCTCCGCCGATATAGAGCACCAGAAGTGCAAGGATGAAGCTGCCGCGCTGAGGGTCCACAGCGAAGGCGTGGACGCTCGTCAAAATGCCCGATCGCACAAGGAATGTACCCACCATGCTCATGGAGAAAGCAATCACGCCGAGCATGATGGTCCATGTGCGCAAAGCATCACGCGCCGCGAGCACGCTTGCCGAATGCAGCAGAGCGGTCGCAGCCAGCCATGGCATAAGCGAAGCATTCTCCACCGGATCCCAGAACCACCAGCCGCCCCAGCCGAGCTCGTAATACGCCCAGTAGGAACCTGCGGTGATGCCGACGGTGAGGAAAATCCACGCTGCCAGCACCCAAGGCCGCATTACGCGGGCGAAATCTGGAGTCACATTGCGCGTCAACAGAGCCGCAAGCGCGAAGCTGAAAGCAATCGAAAGGCCGACATAGCCGATGTAAAGCGTGGGCGGATGGAAGGCCAGGCCGACATCCTGCAGCAGCGGGTTAAGGCCATTGCCTTCCGGCGGGATCTCCACCAGCCGCTCAAACGGGTTGGAGCTGAGCAGCAGGAAGGCATAGAATCCCAAACCGACGAAGGCCTGCGCAGCCAGCGTCGCCATCATCGTCTTTTCGGGCAGGCGCCGCTCGATCAGCGCAATCGCACCGCCAGCCAGCGCCATGACGGTGATCCACAGCAACATGGAACCTTCATGATTGCCCCAGGCGCCCGACAGCTTGAAAATCATCGGCTTCATCGAATGCGAATTGGTCGCAACCAGCTTCACCGAGAGGTCGGTAACCGCAAAAGCGTAGAGCAATGCGCCGAAGGCTACGGTGCAGAGAAACGCCTGCAATGCAGCCGCTGGCCGAGCGAGCGCGGCAATTTCTGCAGTTTCGGTTCGCGATCCCACGAGACCTGCGAACAATTGCAGCAAAGCCAGGGCAGCTGCCAGCCAGAGGGCTGCAAGGCCGATTTCAGGTATCACTGACCGGTGCCCGCCACGCTGTCCTGCAATTCGGCGCGCATTTCCTCGCTGCTCATGCCTTCAAGCTCGCGCGGCATGTAATTCTCATCATGCTTGGCGAGCAGCGTATCGGCCACGAAAACGCCGTCTGTATTCAACCGGCCATCCGCCACCACGCCGGACCCTTCGACGAAGAGATCGGGCTTGATCCCAGTATAGACCGCCTGCACCCGCTCGCCATCGCCGGCGACGACGAATTCGACGGTGACCCCGTCTTCCTGCATCTGCATGGAGCCCTGCTCCACCATGCCGCCAAGCCGAATTGCCTGCCCCGGCTCGGGCGGATTGGCGGCGATATCGGCGGGCATGTAGAAATAATTCGCCTGATCGCGCAGCGCGACCATCGCAAGGAGCGTCGCGCCGATCAGCGCGGCGACAGCGAGAACAATCAGCACAAGTCGCTGATGCTTGGGTTTCAGACCGCCTCTGGCGCCGTCAGCACTCATTTGCCTTTTACCTTGTCCCTGCGCGCTTCAGCCTTGCGCATCGTGAGCCAGCTCTGGCCGACCAGCAGCAGCGTCGCGATGATGGTGACCGCAAACGCAGCGTAAACGAATAGCATCTGGTCGAGCGATTCTCTCACGCCGTTGCTCCTTCGGTGGTAAACTCCGCCTTCTGAGCCTTGCGCCGCAAGCGGGCCTCCGCCTGTACCTCGGCCAAAATAGTGCGCATCCGGGCGAGGACAACACCGCCGAACAGCAGTGAAAAGCCCAGAACGGCGATCAGCAGAGGCGTAAGAAACACCCCGTCAATCGAACTACCGCCAGTCGTGATGCTAGGCGGCTGGTGCAGCGAGTTCCACCACACCACCGAGCGATTGATGATCGGCACATTAATCGCGCCCACCAGGCCGAAGATCGCAGCGATACGGCTGGACTGCCCTTCCCGCGCCAGCGAGCCGGAGAGCGCGATATAGCCGAAATACAGAAACAGCAGGACGAGCATGGAAGTAAGCCGACCGTCCCACACCCACCAGGTGCCCCATGTGGGGCGGCCCCAGATGGACCCGGTGACAAGGCAGATGAAAGTGAAGACTGCGCCCGGCACAGCCGCCGCGCGCGCTGCAATCGCCGCCAGCGGATGCCGCCATACAAGCTCTACAAGGCTGGCAATCGCAATCGCCGTCCATCCACCCATGCCGAGCCATGCAGCGGGCACGTGCACGAACAGGATGCGCACGGTATCGCCCATCAGACGATCGGGCGGGACGTTGTAAAAGCCCCATAGAAGGGCGACGCCGGTGACCAAGAGCCCGGACACGAGCAGCAGCGGCGTCAGCCACTTGGCGATCCGCAAAAAGCGGGCTGGATTGGCGTAGAGATGCATGTGTCGTCAGTTACGATCCGTTGCCTGCATCAATGGCACTTGCAACGCGCGGCGGCAAGCCAAACCAAAGACCGTCTCCGAGGAATTTTACCGTCCAAGTGCCCAGACGGCTGGACAATCACCCGCGTCCGATCAGCTCGCGCGCCATCGCGTCGGCCACTTCGTTGGACGGGCGGCCTTCGGCCTCGCTCTTTTCCCAGATCGACTGCAGGCGGCCCGGGATCTGCGCGATGCGTTCATGCACCTGTTCAATCGTGCATTTCTTGCCTGCCTGACGACA
Organism: Aurantiacibacter sediminis; assembly: GCF_016019885.1. Taxonomy (GTDB): domain Bacteria; phylum Pseudomonadota; class Alphaproteobacteria; order Sphingomonadales; family Sphingomonadaceae; genus Alteraurantiacibacter; species Alteraurantiacibacter sediminis. The sequence continues at coordinate 122,528 of NZ_JAEANY010000003.1, forward strand.
GAGATATTCCCAGCTGACATTGATGATGCCGCCGGCATTAATGACGTAATCCGGCGCATAAAGGATGCCGCGCGCATGCAGCAGCTTGCCATGTTCAGGCCGTGCGAGCTGGTTGTTTGCTCCCCCTGCAACGATGGCGCAATCGAGCGCTGCGATACTGTCTTCATGCAAGACCGCACCGAGCGCATTCGGGCTGAGCACATCGCACGGCGTCGACATGATGGTATTCACGTCCACCACTTCGCCGCCTGTCTCTTGCGCCAGATCCTGCGCGCTTTCAGCATGGATATCCGCCAGGATCAGCTGCGCGCCGTCCTTGGCGAGCAATCGGGCCACTCCGCCGCCCACAGAACCGCAGCCCTGCACCGCAACGCGCACACCGTCCATGCTGTCCCTGCCCATTTTGTGGGCGACAGCAGCCTTGATACCGAGATAGATGCCGTGCGCCGTAAACGGCCCGGGATCGCCGCCCGCATCGCCTTCATCGGCGGGAAGTCCGCAAACATGCGCGGTGCGCTTTGAAATTTCGACCATGTCGGCTTCGCTTGCTCCGACATCTTCTGCGGTGACATAATTGCCGCCCAGCGCCTCGACCGCATCGCCGAAAGCGTGGAGCATCTCGGTCGTCTTGGTGCCGTCCTTGTCGAGCACCACGACAGCCTTGCCGCCCCCCATGGGCAGGCCCGCCATCGCATTCTTGAAGCTCATGCCGCGTGACAGGCGCAGCGCATCGCGCATGGCCATTTCGGGCTCGGCATAATGCCAGAAGCGGGTTCCGCCAGCGCCGGGGCCAAGATGGGTGGAATGGAGCGCGATAATTGCGGTCAGGCCACTGGCGCGATCATGCACGACCTCGACGCGTTCGTGTTCGTCCCAGTCGGCTTCGTTCCACAATGCTGGCATGTCGCGCCCCTCATCACCCGTATGATCGGCAGCGAAGCAGGGAGAAAATGGGGCGATCGAGGGGTCTCGAACCCCCGACCTCCGGTACCACAAACCGGCGCTCTAACCAACTGAGCTACGATCGCCACACTATACGCAAGCGCATGCCAAGGCTTGGCGCTTTACGGGCCTGCGCTGGCCGGTCAAGCGGCTATCAACGCGGGGGCGAGCCAATTGCACAACTTGCTTTTCATGCAAAGCAAAAAGTGTGCATCGGGGCCAGACACGCAAGATTATTTCGTGGGCCTTTTCGCTGAGCGCCTCTCGCTCTATGCCGGAGCCATGTCGAGTCTCGCCGCGAATCCGGGCGCAACCAGCCCCGAATACCTCTTGCAGCACAAGGGCGTGCGCCGTGTACCATCGCCGCGCGCGATCGTGCTGCACTGCCCGAATTTATTACCGCCGGACCTGTGCGCGGAACTTGTCCGCCTGATCGACAAGGATCGCCGCCCCTCTACCATCGCCGATGCCAATGGCGATAATTACTTCCGCACGAGCGAAACCTGCGATCTCGAAGCGAGCGAGCCAGCCGTGCGGGATCTCGAAGCGCGGCTTTTCAAGCTTAACGGCATTGATCCGGCGCATGGCGAGCCGGTTCAGGGCCAGCGATACGATGTGGGGCAGGAATTCAAGGCGCATACGGATTTCTTCGAGCCCAACGGCGCTGACTTCGAACGTTTTTGCTCGGTCGCAGGCAATCGCACGTGGACATTCATGATCTATCTCAATGATGTGGAAGCTGGCGGCGCGACGCGGTTCAAAGTGCTGAAAAAGATGTTCCAGCCAGAAATCGGCAAGCTGGTGTGCTGGGACAATCACCGCGAAGACGGCTCACTCAATCCCGCCACACTCCACCACGGCATGAAAGTGCGCAAAGGCGTGAAATATGTGATCACCAAATGGTATCGCGAGAGGGCCTGGGAATGAGTAAGCGGACGACAGGCGGCTGCCATTGCGGAGCGGTGCGGTTTGCCTTCGCAATGCCGGATGAGCCGCTGATCCGCCGCTGCAATTGCTCGATCTGCGCGATGAAGGGCATTGTGATGCTCGACGTGCCCAAAAGAGATGTTGAAGTGACGCAGGGCGAAGACGCGTTATCCACCTACACCTTCGGATCGGGCGTGGCGAAGCACCACTTCTGTTCGCAATGCGGCATCCATGTTCTGCAGGAGCTGCGCTCCGAGCCTGAGAACGTCGCGGTCAGCTATGCCTGTATCGATGATGTTTCGATTTACGAGCTACCGGAGGTTCCAGTTTTCGACGGGCAGAACCATCCTGCCGATACCGGTCAGTATGAGTATATCGGCGTGCTGACGCTGAAACACATCGAAAGTTGAATCAAAAAGGGCGGTCCAGCAGGACCGCCCCTTTGAATGTCGCGAAGAGCGCGGGCTTAGTCGGCTTTCTTGCCGCCCAGCTTGATGCCGCCGAAACGCTGGTTGAACTTGGCAACACGGCCACCGTCCTGAATGCGCTGCGGACCGCCCGTCCATGCCGGGTGGCTGGTCGGATCGATTTCGAGGTTCATGGTGTCGCCTTCCTTGCCCCACGTGCTGCGGGTCTGGAATTCGGTGCCATCCGTCATTTTGACGTTGATCATGTGGTAGTCGGGATGCGTATCGGCCTTCATGGCAAAATCCTTTTGTGCGTGAAACCGGTTCCGACCGGTCGTGCAATGTTCGGAGAAAGCGCGCGGATAGAGTGGTAGCGAGGATTTTGCAATCCCTCTTTTGCGAACCCGCCTCCGCGGGTTCGTCCTCGCTAGATGCGCAGACAAGCTGCGCCCGCTGCGGGCGGCCGTTCGGCCTTGCGGGCTAGTCGCCCGTGCTCCGCAACGCCAATTGATTGAAGTGCTGGGCTCGCTGGCCAAAGGTCAGCTAAAGCGAGCAACCGCGAAGCCCACAGATGCCGCGCAGGCGGAACGCAGTCCCGCCGGAGCGAATAGCACCGAGGATGCTCGCCCGGATGGGCGAGCGTAACAATCAATTAGGCGGATCGGCGATCATCGCGGTGAAGTTGACTTCACACGTCACTTTGCCGTCGACGCTTGCCTTGCCTTCGAATTTGCAGATCTTGCTGCGCTGCTGGGTGAAGGCCACGTCGAGCTTGAGCAGGCATCCCGGCTCTACGGGCGCGCGAAACTTCGCGTTCTCGATCGCCATGAAATAGACGAGCTTGCCGCTATCGGCGAGGTCCATGGTCTCGATGCCGAGGATGCCCGCGGCCTGCGCCAACGCCTCGATCTGCAGCACGCCCGGCATGATCGGCCGCCCCGGAAAGTGACCCTGGAAGAAATCCTCGTTGAAACTCACCGCCTTGATGGCGCTGATCCGCTCTCCCTTCACGATCTCCTCGACCCGGTCGACGAGAAGCATGGGATAGCGGTGAGGCAGAGCCTTGAGCACGCGCGTAATGTCGTATGTTTCGCTCATGGCCCTGCCCCGTATCCTGTTTTAGCGACCGCTTTCAGCTGCCGGAGCAGGGGTCTGCTGCGCGGCGGCCTGCTGCTGCTGCAGGATCGCGAGCGTCAGCAATTGCTGAACCTGCTGGAACAGCTGCACTGCCGCATCGCTCGGCTGGTAATCGGCAGGCGGAATGATGTTCACAGCCGGAACACGCGCATTCAGCGCTTCCACAACGGCAGAGGTCACATCTGCGTCACCAAAAGCCACTGCAGCCGGTTCGAGAACCAATTGGATGTTGCGTTCGGACATAACCTGCTGAACCGACGCGGCATATTGCTGGGCGACCTGCTGCACCACGAAAACGCGGGCCAGGTTGATCGGGCGCTGCAGCGTAGCAACTTCCTGATCGATCGCCTGGATCTGCTGCACAGTCGCATTGTTCGGATCCTGCGTTGCAGGAGCTTCGGCTTCGTCTAGCTGGCCGTTGCCGTTCGTGTCGAATGTCAGGATCAGCTGCTGGCGCTGCTGCTGGCGCTGCTGGATCGTGGTGCGCTGCGTTTCATACTGCGTGGCGATCTGCTGATAGCCATTCTGCAGGGCCTGCGAGCTCGTTACCGCGCCTGCCAGATCGACAGTTGCGATGCCGTTGACCTGTGCAGCGGCGGTATGCGGTGCAGCCACGGCACCGGCGAGAAGAGCGGCGCCGAGCGCGCGCTTGAAAAGAGTTTTCATCAGAATTGTGTTCCTACATTGAACGTAAAGAGTTTGGTTTCATCGCCTCGCTGATCGAGCAGCGTCGTGGCGAGGTCGACCCGGAACGGGCCGAAGGGCGAATTCCAGTTAACGCCCACACCCACGGAAATACGCGGGGTCGCCGAGTTACCGACGAATTCTTCGATGAATGGCGGCAATTGCGTGCCGATCGGCGCGTTTTGCGAGCCATCCGGAGCGATGGGCGACGTGACTACCAGCGGCGGCAGCGGCTGGCCGGCATCATTGAGCAGCGGATTACCCGCAGCATCACGCTGAGCCTGCGCGAAGGTCGGCAGGCCATCTTGCAATTGCGGGATGAACAGCCCGTTGGGTGCGGGGCTTTGCGTCAATTGCGGTGTTTCGACATCGAACACCGAGCCGACATCGATGAAGACGGAGGGTCGCAGGCCGAGCTCCCGCGCGCCCGAACCAAGCGGAATTTCGATTTCCGCGCGAGCAAGGTAATAGGCATTGCCACCCAGCGCATCGTCCTGGTTGCGCTCATCATCGATCGGATTTGGAACGAGATTGCCGTCTTCATCCTGACTGAAGAAACGACGCACGACGCGCGGCCCTACACCGCGAATGTCGAAGCCGCGGATCTGCCCTTCGCCAAGGAAAAAGCGCTCATTCAGCAGGACGCCTTCATCACCCCAACCATAGATGTAACCACCTTCGAGCGACAGCGAACCGATAAACCCGCTGCCAAGGTTCCAATATCGTGCTGCGTTCACACGGGCGCGGGCATATTGCGTATCGCCGCCCAGCCCTGCAAAATCGAGCGAGAGACTGGCGTTGGTGCCACGCGTCGGGCGCAGGCGGCTGTTCAGTGTGTTATAATTGAAAGAGACACCAAGGATCGACTGCAGGCGATCACCCAGCGCGTCGCAAAGATAGCGGCCCGCCACCAACGGCTCACACTGGGCAACGCCATCGCCATCGAAATCGCGGAAGAACTGCCGTTCATCCAACGTGATTTCCTGATAATTCAGCGTGTAGCGGCCAAGCAGGCTGATATATTCGGTCAGCGGCACGCCGACACGAAGGCCAAAGCCCGTCGTCGTCTGCTCATAGGTTGCCTGGTCACGGTCGAAGAAGCCGTTGTTGAAATCCTGGCGGTAGATATCGAAGCCGAGCGCGATGTCGCGATCGAACACTTTGGGTTCGGTGAAACTGATATTGGCACTTTGCGAGAAGCGCGAATAATTGACCGACAGGCCGACCGACTGGCCGCGACCGCGGAAGTTGTTCTGGCGGATCGAGCCGCTAAAGATAAAGCTTTCGAGGCTGGAGAAGCCGGCTGAAAGTGAAAGCTCACCCGTCGGCTCTTCCTGCACGTTTGCCTGCAGGATGATGCGATCGGGCGAAGAGCCTTCAACCTGTTCGACTTCGAAGTTTTCCTGAAAATAGCCCAACGAGTTGATGCGCGCGGTGGAACGGCGCACCTGCAAGCTGCTGAAAACGTCGCCTTCCGCAATACGGAATTCGCGGCGGATTACCTTGTCCTGCGTGAGCGTATTACCGTTGATTTCGACCGCTTCGATGTAAACGCGCGGCGCATCGGCCACGGTGAACGTCACATCCATTGTGCGATCTTCCGCATTGCGGACCACGCGCGCGTCGACATTGGCAAAGGCATAGCCAAAGGCACCGGCCGTTTCCGAAAGACCTTCCTCGACATCTTCGATCTGGCTCGAATTGAACCAATCGCCCGATTCGATGGTCAGCTGCGACGTTAGCGCTTCGCTGGAGAAATCGCGCAGCTGGCTGACAACCTCGACGTCGCCCCAACGGAACCGCTCACCCTCTTCCACGACATAGGTGATGATGAAGTCACGGCGATCCGGCGTCAGCTCGGCAACGGCCGACACGATGCGGAAATCGGGATAACCTTCGGTCAGGTAGAATTCGCGCAGCAGCTGCTGGTCATACGCCATACGATCGGGATCGTAGCTGGTATTGGAGCTGAGGAAGGCCAGCAGGCTGTCTTCCCGCGTCACCATGGCACCGCGCAGCTCTCCGTCGGAGAAAACCTCGTTGCCAATAATGTTGATCTGGCGAACCTTCGAACGCGGACCTTCGGAAATCTCGAAAATCACGTCTACGCGGTTCTGGTCGAGCATGACCATTTGCGGCTCTACGGTCGCGGCAAAGCGGCCTTGGCGCTTATACAGCTCGATAATGCGGGCAACGTCTGCGCGCACTCGGCTGCGGGTAAAGATCTGGCGCGGCGAAAGATTGATTTCAGGCAGAATTTCTTCTGCATCGACGCGGTTGTTCCCTTCCAGGATGATCCGGTTGATGATCGGGTTCTCGACCACGTTGATCACCATCACTCCGGTGGAGGGATTAAAATCGATGGCGTAATCGGCAAACAGTTCTGTCTCGGCCAGGCTGATCAGCGCCTGGTCAGCAGCAGCAGCCGTATACTCGCTGCCGGGGCGCAGCTGAATATAGCTGACAATCGTTTCCGGCTCGAGACGCTGGGCGCCCGATACCGAAATCTGCCGGATGATCTGTGCCTGGGCCTGCGGAGCGGGTGCGGGAGTAGGCTGCGCTTCCGCATCCTGCTCCTGCTGCGCCGCGTCCTGCTGAGGCACCTCAGTGTCCTGTGCGGCGGCGGCCATCGGCAGCCCGGCAAGCATGGTGCAGCCCAGCAGAGCCGTTGCATAATGCGATGCAGTAATTGTCCGTGTTTTGGAACCCATTATCCGTCCACTCTAATCGACAACAGCGCCCTGAAGATCAGCCCTTACAGCCCAACCCCCATGTGGGCCAAAACCCGGTCGTCTCTCTAGGGTCAATAGCGCGAAGTGCGCCCTTGCCCCATGCCAGCTTGGCAATCAAGCGACCATCCGGGATTTCAAGCTGAAACTGTCACCCTTTCCCCGCCTAGCTGCCGAAGAGCGGCAATTTGGCGACATCTAACAACGTCACAAACACCATCAGCGCCAGAACAACGGCGACACCGGCGCGAAACGCTAGCTCCTGACTGCGGGCACTGGCTGGACGACGGCGGATTGCCTCGACCGCGTAAAACGCCAGATGCCCACCGTCGAGTGCGGGGATTGGCAGGAGGTTAATGAATGCCAAGTTAATTGAGATCAGGGCGGCGAAGCTGACGAATTCCAGCCATCCAAGGCTGAGACGTTCTCCCGAAACCTTGGCAATCGTGATCGGTCCGCCAAGCTCATCCACCGAGCGATCACCAACGATAATCTGCTTGATACCAAGGATGATGAGCTCGAACATATCCCAGGTCTCAGCGGTGGCGAGACCGACGGATTGGATGATGCCGACATCCTCGAAAGTCCGCTCGGTTGGCCGCGTTTCCACGCCCAACCGCCCTATTATCGAGGTGTTGCCGAACTCGTCCGTGATTTCGAACGGCTGGGAGGTGACGGGCAGAATAACCTCACCGCCATCGCGCTCGATGGTGATATCCCATGTGCGGCTGGGATAGAGCATAACGGTGCGCTGCAGATCGCGAAAATCAGCTAACTCTTCGCCATCGATCGCGATTATGCGATCGCCCACTTCCAGCCCGGCAGCCTCGGCGCCCGAATCTTCAGAGATCGCAGCGATGTAGTTTTCCTGAGACGGATCGGCGGCAAGCGGCTTACCGAAGGCCATGAAGAAAGCTGCAAAAATGGCGATGGCGACGAGGATATTGGTCACCGGGCCAGCCGCTACGATCAGCGATTTCTGCCACAGCGGCTTGGTCTGAAACGCATCGGATGGCGGCGGATTATCCGGATCGGGAATGCTCGCCGGATTCATGTCGCCGCGAAATTGCACATAGCCACCGAATGGCAGGGCGGACAGCTTCCAGCGCGTGCCGCGCCTATCGGTATAGCCCGCCAGTTCCTTGCCGAACCCGACCGAAAATGCATCTGCCCCTACACCGAAATAGCGGCCGACAAGATAGTGGCCCAGCTCATGCACCACCACCAATGGCCCCAGCATCAGCAGGAAGCCGACAGCATACATCCACCATGGCAACGAGGTAATTTCCAACTCAGGCTAGCTCCATCACGTCTTTCGCACGCATCCGCGCTTCGGCATCGACAGCCAGAACGGCATCGAGATCCTTCGGCGCTTCGGGCGCGTACATTTCGAGAGTTCTGGCCACTATTGCCGAAATTTGGGTGAACCTGATCTGACCGTCAAGGAAAGCCGCCACCGCGACTTCATTCGCCGCATTCAGGACAGCGGGCGCCCCGCCCCCTGCATAGACCGCTTCGCGTGCAAGTTTGGTCGAAGGAAAACGCTCTTCATCGGGCGCAAAGAAGGTCAGCTCGCCAACGGCCGCCAGGTCGAGCGGCTTGCACTGTGTGTCCATCCGCTTTGGATGCGCGAGGGCTGATGCGATTGGCACCCGCATGTCGCTCGGCCCGAGTTGCGCGAGAGTCGAGCCGTCGCGGTATTCGACCATGGAGTGGATGACGCTCTGCGGGTGGACGATGATACGCAGCCGGTCGAGACCGACGGGAAACAAGTGATGCGCCTCGATGAATTCGAGCCCCTTGTTGAACATTGTCGCACTGTCGACGCTGATCTTCGCGCCCATGTCCCAATTGGGGTGCGCGATGGCCTGCGCGGGGGTCACAGCGTCCAGTTCTGCGAGGCTTTTGGTGCGCAGAGGGCCGCCACTCGCGGTCAACGTGATCCAGCGCACGTCTTTAATGTCATTGCCCTGCAGGCATTGGAAAATCGCATTGTGCTCGGAGTCGACGGGCAGCAGCGTTGTGCCGTGCTCGGCGACCTTGGCCGTCATGACATCACCCGCCGAGACGAGCGCTTCCTTGTTGGCGAGCGCGACGGTGTTGCCCTGCTCGATGCTGGCCATGGTAGGCGCGAGGCCTGCGCAGCCGACAATCGCCGCGACTGTCAGGTCCGCCGGACGGCGCGCGGCTTCGACCAGCGCCTGCGTGCCGCCAGCAGTTTCGACGGAGGTGCCGGACAGGTGCTCGCGCAGTTCGCCAAGGCAGCTTTCGTCGCCGACAACCGCGATCTCAGCGTCGAATTCCATCGCCAGCTTCGCCAGCTTTTCTGCCGAGCAATTGGCGCTCAGCGCGACGACATTCCAATTGTCCCGGTCACCGCGGATCAGGTCGAGAGTGGAATCGCCGATGGAGCCGGTCGCCCCGAAAATGGAAATGCTGCGGGTCATGACGGATGCACATTATACCACAAAAGTGCCGCGACAATGGCAACCGGCAGCAGGCCGTCCACACGATCGAGCACGCCGCCATGTCCCGGAATAAGGTTGGACGAATCCTTTACTGCCGCCTTGCGCTTCATTCCGCTTTCCAGAAAGTCGCCCGCCTGCGCGACGACAGCGAGCCCCGCACCAATCCCAAGCGCAGCCAAGCCAATCAGCGAGAAGGCTCGCTCTCCGACGTTGCTATAGAAAAAGCCGAAAGAGACCAGCGCCGCCGCAGTGGCTCCGCCAGCGAGGCCCGCCCATGTTTTCGATGGGCTAATGCGCGGGGCAATCTTGGGGCCACCGATGGCCCGGCCAGAGAAATAGGCGCCGGTATCGGTCGCGATCACAATCGCAACGACGCCCAGCACCACTTCATAAGGCAAATTGGCCAGGCAATAGCCGGCGGCCGCAATGTAGAAAGTGCCGATCAGGAAGATCGCGCCCTGTTTCCAGCCGTCGATTTTAAGGCGCCGGGAAATGCGCAGCAATTCCCAAATGCCGATAACCGCAACCGCGCCGCAAAAAGTGCTCCACCAGATACCGCCCAGCCACAACGCTGTGCCCGCAATCGCTACCATGACCAGCGCGCTCGCCGCGCGTTTGGGTAGATCGCCTGTCCGAACCGCAAACGGCACGGCCATGACTTTTTTGGCGTAACGTTTCACCCGGTCGCGTTTGCGCTCAGGGGGTGTCAGCTTATCGCCCTCCATAGCGGCGCTCCCGTGTCGCAAAAGTCTCGCAGGCATCGCGCAGACAGTCCTCGTCGAAATCGGGCCAGAGCAGGTCCATGAACAGCATTTCCGCATAGGCTGATTGCCACAGCAGGAAATTGGACAGGCGAACTTCACCACTGGTGCGGATCAGCAGGTCGAGAGGCGGCAAATCGGCGGTGTAGAGATGCTTTGAAATGCTTTCAGGGTCGATTGAGCCCTCTTCAGCAGCCAGCCGCGCTGCGCGGGCGATTTCCTGCTGTGCGCCATAATTCAGCGCCACTGCGAGTGTCCGGTCGCCGTCCTTCGTCCGCTCCAGCGCGTCTTCAAGCTTGGCGACAATATCGGGCGCGAAAGCCTTGTAATCGCCAATGATCTTCAGCCGTACACGGCGCTCAATCATGTCCTTGAGGTTGGCTTCGATAAACCTGCGCATCAGGTTCATCAGGTCAGAGATTTCCTCTTCCTCACGCTTCCAGTTCTCGGATGAGAACGCGTAAAGCGTCAAGCATTCCAGCCCCAGCGTTTCAGCCGCCTGCACGGCCCGCTTGACCGCATCACCGCCCGCCTTGTGGCCGAGCGCACGCGGCAGGCCGCGCTTCTTCGCCCATCGGCCATTGCCGTCCATGATGATGGCGACATGGCGGGGGTAGTTTTCTTTGGGCACGGGTGACAGGTTCCGGCGCTTATTGCGTCAAGATTTCCTGAACCTTTTTCTCGACGGCGGTATCCACTTCCGAGACGTGAGCATCGGTAGCTTTCTGAACCTCGTCTTCCATCCGCTTGCGGTCGTCTTCCGAGATTTCTTTCTTCTTCTCGTCTTCCTTCAGCGCCTCCATGCCGTCACGGCGGACATTGCGAATGGCGACTTTGGCTTTCTCGCCATATTCGCCTGCGAGCTTGGCTAATTCCTTGCGGCGCTCTTCATTGAGGTCCGGCATGGGGAGGCGGATAGTCTGCCCATCGGTCATCGGGTTGAGGCCGAGATTGGCTTTGGAAATACCCTTTTCTACCGCGCTGACATTCGACTTGTCCCACACCTGCACGCTGAGCATGCGCGGCTCCGGGGCGGAGACGGTGGCGATCTGGCTCAGCGGCATCATTGCGCCGTACACTTCGGCCACGACCGGATCGAGCAGCGCGGTGTTCGCGCGGCCGGTGCGCAGGCCCGAAAGATCACCCTTTAGGCTCTCGACGGCGCCATCCATGCGGCGCTCAATGTCGCTCTTGTCGTATTTCATCGCTTACTGATCCTCTTTCACAATGGTCTGCACGCCTTCACCCGCCAGCACGCGCGCAACATTGCCCCGCTCGCGGATCGAGAAGACCACGATGGGGATATTGTTGTCGCGGCACAATGCCACAGCGGAGGCATCCATAACTTTAAGATTGCTCGCCAGCACCTGATCATAGCTGACGGTATCGAAACGGGTCGCATCGGGGTTGCGCTTGGGATCGCTGTCATAGATCCCGTCCACGCTAGTTCCCTTCAGCAGCGCATCGCAGCGCATTTCCGCCGCGCGGAGGGCAGCGCCGGAATCAGTCGTGAAATAGGGAGCGCCAACACCGGCGGCAAAAATCACGATGCGGCCCTTTTCGAGGTGACGCTCTGCCCGGCGACGGATCACCGGCTCGCACACCTGGTCCATCTGGATGGCGCTCTGCACACGCGTATCGACGCCGAGCTGCTCAAGCGCGCTCTGCATCGCCAGCGCGTTCATCACTGTGGCGAGCATGCCCATGTAGTCGGCCTGCGCACGGTCCATGCCCTGCGCTGCACCCGCCATTCCGCGGAAAATATTGCCGCCACCGATAACAAGGCAGATTTGGAGACCCGTCTCCTTCGCCGCCTTCACCTCTTCAGCAAGACGCATGACGTAAGAGGGATCGATCCCGAACTCCTGCTCCCCCATCAACACCTCACCCGAAAGCTTCAGCAGGATGCGCTTGGTGTCGGGTAGCAGCATGTTTCGGAATGTCCTCTCAATCGGGCGTTTGCGCGGCTTTAGAGTGAGTGCGCGGCGAAGCCAAGTGTTCCACGATGGTTTTGCCTTGTGCACTTGTGCGCCAGGCACTGCCGCGCCAGCATCCGCCAATGTCAAAGCTGCTCTCAGCCCTGCTCTGCCGCTGGAAAGTGATCCTGCTCGCCCTTGTCGTGATTGCAATCGCACTCGGAGTAAAGGCGTGGAGCGATACAATGGCCGATCCAGATGTCTTGCGGACGGAAGTATCGTTGACTGGATATCCAATCGAGTCCCCCCCGATCACTGTCGCCCTGCTCTCGGACATCCACGTCGCCGGGCCCGATATGCCGCCAGAACGACTTGCTCGCATCGTCGCGCAGATCAACGCGCTCAACCCCGACATCGTGCTAATCGCCGGCGATCTGGTAAGCGAGAAGCGGATCGCGACGCACATCTACACGGCAGAGGAAATCGTCGCCCCGCTCGGCGCATTGACCGCGCCGTTGGGAGTGGTCGTCGTGCCCGGCAATCACGATCACTGGTTCGATTGGGAGGGACTGCAATCCGCCCTCTCCCGCCACGGCATTCACATTTTGCAGAACGAAGCTGCGCAAGTCGGCCCGCTGACAATCGGCGGCGTGGATGACGCCTATACGCGGCGGGACGATCTTTCTGCCGTGCTCCAGCAGATGGAAGGTCTGCGCGGCGGTCGGCTCATCCTGACGCACAGCCCCGACGTATCGCCGCAGGTGCCGGCCAACATTTCGCTCGTTCTTGCCGGTCACACCCATTGCGGCCAGATCAGCCTGCCGATCGTGGGGCCGGTCTCCTACCTCTCCGAATATGGCGATCGCTACGCTTGCGGTGAGACTATCGAAGGCGGGCGGACCGTAATCGTCGGCGCCGGACTGGGGACGAGCCTACTGCCGATCCGTTTCGGCACGAAGCCGGAGGTTTGGCTGATTGAATTGTCCGGCCAATAAAAAAGGCCGCCGGAGCGCAAACCCCGGCGGCCCTTACGATCTGTTCGAGTAAGCGATCAGTTGCCGACGGCAGCGGCCACTTCTGCGGCGAAATCGCTTTCTTCCTTTTCGATGCCTTCGCCGAGCTGGTAGCGGACATAGTCCTTCAGCACGATTTCGGTGCCGGCGTCCTTGCCAGCCTTGGCAACGACGTCTGCGATGGGCGTCTTGTTGTCCATCACGAACACCTGGCTGAGCAGCGCTTTCTCCTTGGCGAATTTCTTCACCGCGCCTTCAACCATCTTTTCCTGCACTTCGGCAGGCTTGCCGCTTTCGGCAGCCTTTTCCGCAGCGATCTTGCGCTCGCGCTCGATCGTGGCGGCGTCGAGACCGTCTGCGGTCAGGGCTTCCGGGAAAGCAGCTGCGATGTGCATGGCGAGCTGCTTGCCAAGGCCTTCGAGAACGGCTGCGTCAGCAGTCGATTCCAGCGCAACAAGTACGCCGATCTTACCGAGGTTCGGAGCGGCAGCATTGTGCATATAGGGCACGACGACGCCGTTCTCGACCGAAACGGTCTTCATGCGGCGGACCTGCTGGTTCTCACCGATGGTCGCGACATTGTCGGTCAGCTTGTCAGCAACCGTACCGCCATCGGGGTACGAAGCAGCCTTCAGCGCTTCGACATCGTCACCGTCCACGTTGAGCGCCGCTTCGGTGGTCTTGCGGACGAAATCCTGAAACTTGTCGTTCTTGGCGACGAAATCGGTTTCCGAGTTCACTTCGACGGCAACGCCCTTGGTGCCTTCAACGGCAACGCCGACGAGGCCTTCTGCAGCGGTCCGGCTCGACTTCTTCTGAGCGGTGGCGAGGCCCTTGGCGCGCAGTGCGTCAACTGCGGCTTCGATGTCGCCGTTTGCTTCTTCAAGCGCCTTCTTGGCGTCCATCATGCCCGCGCCGGTCTTCTCGCGCAGGGCTTTCACGTCGGATGCGGAAAATGCAGCCATGGTTTTGATCCTTCTTATGGAATTAAGGGCGCCGTCCCGATGCTGAAAGAGCAGCGTGGGACGGCGCCGTAATCGCAAATTTTGACGTATGAGCGACGGTGCCGCTCACGCGATCAGGCGTCTGCCTTCGGCGCTTCTTCAGCAGCGGCTTCTGCCGGCGGCGTGTCCATGGCACCGATATCGGCACCCGAGTCCACAACGCCTTCGCCCTTGCCGCTCATCGCAGCCTGAGCGATCGCATCGCAATACAGGCGGACAGCGCGCGAAGCATCGTCATTGCCGGGGATCGGGAAAGCGATGCCTTCCGGATCGACATTGGTGTCCAGCACGGCGACGACAGGGATGCCAAGCACGTTGGCTTCCTTGATCGCGAGATCTTCCTTATTGGCGTCAATCACGAACATCACGTCCGGAACGCCGCCCATGTCGCGGATGCCGCCGAGCGAAAGCTCCAGCTTGTCCTTCTTGCGGGTCAGCTGCAGGACTTCCTTCTTGGTGAGAAGGCTGGTGTCGCCCGAAAGCGTTTCTTCCAGCGACTTGAGTTCGCGGATCGAGCCCGAGATCGTCTTCCAGTTGGTGAGCATGCCGCCCAGCCAGCGGTGGTTAACGAAGTGCTGGCCGCACGAACGCGCTGCCTGAGCGATCGGCTCCTGCGCCTGGCGCTTGGTGCCGACGAACAGGACCTTGCCGCCTGCGCGGGCCGTCTGCTGCACGAAATCGAGAGCGCGCGCAAACATCGGCACGGTCTGCGACAGGTCAATGATGTGAACGCCGTTGCGGTCGCCGAAGATATACGGCTTCATCCGCGGGTTCCAGCGGTGGGTCTGGTGGCCGAAATGTGCGCCGGCCTCGATCAATTGCTGCATGGTGACGGTAGGAGCCGCCATAGGTAAATTCCTTTCCGGTTGTTCCTCTGGAAAGCGGGGAACCGTCCTCGGCTTCAGTCAGCCGCGGATGGCACCGGTATGTATGCCTTCCATGTGAATTTGCCGATTTGGAACACCACGCGTTGATTCGCCGGTTTCCGCATCGACGGGCGCGCATTTAGCGATGCCTTGGCGCAAAATCCAGCACTATCTGCCCTGCGAGCCACCAAATCTTGTGCGCCGCGCACAATGAGAACACAAGCGGAACAAAATGCTTGACGGGGCGGAACAGAGGTGGAACAAATGCTGCATCAAAGCGGGAAACGGGAACAAATGTCCCATTTTGGCGCTTTGGCAGCACTACGAGGAATTACGGATATGACACTCGCAATCGCAATTTCGCTTTTCTTCGGCCTGGTGGCCGCAGTGTCGCTTGCGTCGTGTCATGCCTCCATTCGCGCTGCCCTGCGTCAGTTTCGGATGATCCGCGCAGAGCTTGCTACGATTGATCGCGCTCCGCAGACAGTGACCGTTCCACTTCGTCAACCGCAAGAGGCTTTCGCTCGGGCGCTGGCGTGTCCGGCCTAGGCGCCGATTTTGCACGGCGTGCGCGCTTTACCTTGCCATAGGCCATGATCGCCCAGGCGATGAGCGCGAGATAGACAACGCCGATTGCAACCAGCGTCCACCACGTCTCGATCAACAAGGCCCCAACCAGCAGACCGGCAAGCGCGATGACCGCGAGTTTCATGCTGCCCGAGGGGCGCAGCGACTTCCAGCTCGGCGTCGCGACATTGGACACCATCATCAGCGCGACAAACATGAGCCACGGACCGACCAGCAGCGGATCGCGGTAGATCGGCTCGTCGGTCGCCAGCCAGAGATAGATCGGCATAAAAGCAAAGCCCGCGCCCATCGGTGCAGGAACACCGGTAAGGAAGCCCGCCGATTTGTGCGGCTGGTCATCCACATCGATCTGCGCATTGAAGCGCGCCAGGCGCAGGGCGCAGCAAATCGCGTAGGCGAGCGCCGCCAGCCAGCCAAAGCGCGGCATTTCAACTAAGGACCAGAGATAGAGCACTAGCGCGGGCGCAATGCCAAAGCTCGCCGAATCGGAAAGGCTGTCCAGCTCTGCGCCGAAGCGTGATTGCGCTTTCAACAGGCGCGCCACGCGGCCATCCATCATATCGAGAATACCGGCGATGATCATGGCGAAAACCGCGCGGTCCCACTGGCCACCAACAGCGAACAGGATGCTCGTGAGGCCCGAGCACAGCGCAGCGGCCGTAATTGCATTGGGCAGCACTGCGCGCATGGAAAGGCCCTTGCCGCCTCGCGACCGGGTCACATGCTCATGCTCGCTCGCTTTGGGGCCCAGCCACGCAGGGCCCGGAGGCGCGGTATCGTCTTCTTCGTAATCGTTTTTTGGGGTATCCATTACTGGCTAACGCCTTCCAGCAGAGCTTGGGTCCCGATTTCTGCAAGGATAGTTTCGCCCGCCACCACGCGCTGACCAAGCAGCACCTTTGGATCGGTGCCCGCCGGCAGGTAAACATCCACACGGCTGCCAAAGCGGATAAGGCCGATACGCTGGCCGGCAGCGACAATGTCACCCGGCTTTACGAAGGGCACGATCCGGCGCGCAATCAGGCCTGCAATCTGCGTAAAACCGATGCGCGTACCGTCAGCCTGCTCGATCAGCATGTGCTGGCGCTCATTATCCTCGCTCGCCTTGTCGAGATCGGCATTCATAAAAGTGCCGGGCACGTAAACAATACGCCGGATCGTGCCCGCAATCGGCGCGCGATTGATGTGCACGTCGAACACCGACATGAAGATGGAGATGCGGGTAACCGATTCCGCGCCCAACCCTTCCGCGCCGTCGCTATCGCTGCCTTGCAGTTCCTTGGGCGGTGGCACTTGCGCAATAAGCGTCACAAGCCCGTCTGCCGGGGAAATGATGCCCTTATCATCTTGCGGCACAACGCGTTCGGGATCGCGAAAAAACGCGAATACGCCAGCCGAGAGCAAGAGCAGTGGCCAACCAATGATTTCCCAGTCGAGAAGGAACAGGAAGATCAGCGAGATGCCGACCGCAATGACGCCATATTTGCGCCCTTCGGGGTGGATCGCAGGTAGGCCCCATTCCGCCTCACCGCGACCGCGATTGTCTTTCAATTCACCAGCCATGCGCTGCATTCTAGGGGCAAGCGCAGGGCCTCACAACCCGATACATCTCGCTGCCGTGGATTAGGCCGCCACGCTTAGTCTACCGAGAAATCGAAGGGAACGCCGCTTTCGCGAAAGCGCGAGGGCACGATTTCCCGGCCCATTGGCGGCGCAGAACGCGCGACACAGTGCGGGCGATGACACATGCGGCAGGCAACGCCGATCGGGGTCGGCTCCGCATCGTGCAGCGCGTCGCTATAGACGAGCTTACCGAGATGATTGGCCGAACAGGTGATCGCGACGGCGCGATTGACGCTGCTAGCGCCAAAGCTGCCGCCCCCACCCCGCACCATGCGAGCAATCGAGACGTAGCGTTCGCCGTCGGGCAATTCGATCAGCTGCGCGTCTACTTCTGCGGGACGGTCAAACACGCGGTGGACATTCCACAGGGGGCAACCTCCGCCATGCCGCGCGAAAGGGAACCCCGCCCCGTCCAGCCGTTTGGAGACATTGCCCGCCCGGTCCACGCGCAGAAAGAAGAACGGCACGCCTTCATCGCCGGGCCGCTGCAAAGTCGTAAGCCGATGCGCAACCTGCTCGAAACTGACGGTGAAGCGCGAGCCGAGCGCCTCTACATCATAGCGAAGATCTTCAGCGGCGCGTTTGAAGACGCGATATGGCATCAGCAGAGCCGCCGCCCAATAGGATTGCAGCGCGCGACGCACCAGCCGCTTCCCGTCATCGCTGGCGAGGCGACTATCCGCCACCAGCTCCGTAATCGGCGCTTCCTGTTCAAGGATGGCGATCTGCAGGGCCGCCTGAAAGCGCCGCGCCGTGTGATCGAGCCGCTCGGCAATGTAAACGCGGCGGCGGTGGTAATCGTGCCAGCGCAACGCGCCTCGCAACAGGCCATCATCGGTCAGCCGCAACTCAAGCCCATGCTGCTGCGCGAGGTGATCGCGCATCGCCTCGTAGGAATCGAGCGCGCGCGCAGCCTGTGCAGCTGTGTCATCCAGTTCGGGGAAGCAATTGCGCCGCGCCGCCAGAAACGCGCGCGCCTCCCCCACGGGATCGGTGCGGCTTGGTGCATCGCTACTTTCGTTGGTCGCCCCCGCGCTGCCTTCCTGCCGCTCCGCCAGTGCGAGCTGTTCTTCACCAAAAGCGGTATGCAGGCGCAGCAGTGCCTCTGCCATGCCCGGATAGCTTGTCGCGATATCCTCGATGTCGAGCGGCTCGATTGCAATGTCGGCGAAGATCGGATCTTTCAAAACGCCCTGCAAGCGCTTGGCGGTCTCATCCGCATCCTCATCCGCCAGCTCACCCACATCGATACGATAAGTAGTGGCAAGCTTGAGCAGCATTTCGGCGGTGACGGGGCGCTGGTTGCGCTCCATCAGAGCGATATAACTTGGCGAAATATCCAGATCGGTCGCCATGATCGCCTGCGTCAGGCCGAGATCACGCCGCAGCTTCTTCAATCGTGGCCCCAGATACAGCGCCTTGCCTGCCATGGTTTCCTCCGTAACCTACTCACCTTTACAGCCTTACAAGCATTTCTTGTAAAGTTTGACAACGTTACACCGAATGGCGCGACTTACCCATCCGCACCTGCGAAACCCGCTTCATCACGAACACGCGCTTTGGATGGAGCCAACATGACTTACTTTGCAGAAATTCACCGCCAATCCGGCATCAAGCAAAAGAGCGGCCAGAACTGGGAAGCTATCGATCCTGAATTCGCCGCTCGCCTGCGTGTCCAGAACCGCTTCCAGAGCGGCCTCGACATTTCTCGATACACAGCAAAGATCATGCGCGAAGACATGGAAGCCTATGACAATGATCCGGCGGCTTACACCCAGTCGCTCGGCTGCTGGCATGGTTTCATCGGCCAGCAGAAAATGATCAGCATCAAGAAGCATTTCGGCACGACGAAGGGCAAGTACCTGTATCTGTCGGGCTGGATGGTGGCCGCTCTCCGCAGCGAATTCGGCCCCCTGCCCGATCAGTCCATGCACGAAAAGACCAGCGTTCCCGCGCTGATCGAAGAGCTTTACACTTTCCTGCGCCAGGCCGATGCCCGTGAGCTGGGCGGCCTGTTCCGCGATCTGGATGCAGCGCGCGAAGCTGGTGACGAAGAAGCCGCCGCCCGCGCCCAGCAGGCGATCGACAACCACCAGACGCATGTCGTGCCGATCATCGCAGATATCGATGCCGGTTTCGGCAATGCCGAGGCGACATACCTGCTCGCCAAGAAGATGATCGAAGCGGGCGCATGCGCCCTCCAAATCGAGAACCAGGTTTCGGACGAAAAGCAGTGTGGCCATCAGGACGGCAAGGTCACCGTTCCGCATGAGGACTTCTTGCAGAAGATCCGCGCGATCCGTTACGCCTTCCTCGAACTCGGCGTTCCCGATGGTATCATCGTGGCCCGTACCGACTCGCTCGGTGCAGGCCTGACGAAGCAGATCGCCTATACGAAGGAGCCGGGTGACCTTGGCGACCAATACAACGCCTTTCTCGATTGCGAAGAGGTCGACATTGCGGCGATCGGCAATGGAGAGGTACTGATCAGCCGCGAGGGCAAGCTCCTCCGCCCGAAGCGCTTGCCCTCCAACCTTTACCAGTTCCGCGCCGGCACCGGCGAGGACCGCTGCGTGCTCGACTGCATCACTGCGCTGCAGAACGGAGCTGACCTGCTGTGGATCGAAACCGAGAAGCCGCATATCGGCCAGATCGGCGGAATGGTGAGCCGCATTCGCGAGGTTATTCCGAATGCCAAGCTCGTCTACAACAATTCGCCCAGCTTCAACTGGACGCTCAACTTCCGCCAGCAAGTCTATGACAAGTGGGAAGAAGAAGGCCGCGACCTGACCGATTTCGATCGCACCAGCCTGATGAGCCAGCACTATGACGACAGCGAACTGGCGAAGGAAGCCGACGAACGCATTCGCACTTTCCAGGCCGATGCGGCTCGTGAAGCTGGCATCTTCCACCACCTGATCACGCTGCCGACCTATCACACGGCCGCGCTGAGCACGGACAACCTCGCGAAGCGCTACTTCGGCGAAGAAGGCATGCTCGGCTACGTGAAGCAGGTCCAGCGCGAGGAAATCCGCCAGGGCATCGCCTGCGTGAAGCATCAGAACATGGCCGGATCGGACATCGGCGATGACCACAAGGAAGCCTTCGCCGGCGAAGCTGCCCTGAAAGCAGGCGGTAAGGACAACACCATGAACCAATTTGCAGCCTAGTCGCTGCGGCAAACCAGTTCGCGGCGTAAATCCGCGCCGCGAACGACCCCCCAATAGTGCAATCGATTTTGAGGAGACTGAAAGATGGCACAACCGACAATGGCCCGCCCCGTATTCTCCACCGAGGATTTCGGACTGATCCGTAACGCTCTCGCCGTCGCCATTCGAAATGGTGAAGACAATGCAGAGACACGCAAGCTTGTGAACCTGCACCACCGGCTGGGACGTTTCGCACGATGAGCAATGAGGCCCTGGCAGAAATGGATCGGCCCGAGCACTCCGAAGACAGCGCGGAGGGGTACACCCTTCGCGCTGACCTCAGGGTTGCAGAGGAGCTCGCGGTATTTGTCGAAGACGAAGTGCTGCCCGGCACTGGTGTCGACACCGAAGCATTCTGGCAGGGCCTTGCTGCCATCGCAGCGGAATATGCACCGCGCAATCGCGAGCTTTTGCTCACCCGTGCGCGGCTGCAGGACGCAGTAAACGTTTGGCATCGCGACAATCCCAAAGCGGATCGCGGTGCGCCCGAAAGCTTCCTGAGCGAGATTGGCTATCTGGTGCCCGAGCCGGAGCCATTCACGATCGGCACCAGCAATGTGGACGCAGAAATCGCGACCATCGCAGGCCCACAATTGGTGGTGCCAGTGCTCAATGCCCGCTTTCTGCTGAATGCGATCAATGCGCGCTGGGGCAGTCTGTATGACGCTTTTTACGGCACGGATGCGCTGGACGGCTCCACGCCTCCGGCGGGTCAATACGACACCGATCGCGGCGCGCAGGTTATCGCGCGGGCCAAGGCTTTTCTCGATGACTCAGTGCCGCTGGCCGAGGGATCCTGGGCCGAGTGGACGGGCGGCGTGCCCACCCTCGCCAATCCAGACCAACTGCGCGGGACGGCAGGGGATAATCTGATTCTGCGCAACAATGGCCTGCATATCGAAGTGGTGATCGACACAGAACACCCCATCGGCAAAACAGACCAGGCTGGCATCGCCGACATTCGCCTCGAAGCCGCGCTGTCCACCATCGTCGATCTTGAAGATTCGGTCGCAGCTGTCGATGCGGAGGACAAGGTCGCAGCGTATCGCAACTGGCTCGGTGCGATGACTGGTAATCTGCGCGCACGCTTTACCAAAGGCGGTGAGACGGTGCTGCGCAAACCGGCCGCGGATCGCAGCTACACCGATATGGAGGGCAACGCTCGGGACCTTCGGACGCGTAGTCTTTTGCTTGTCCGCAATGTCGGACATCTGATGACCACACCAGCGGTGTTGCTTGCCGATGGATCCGAAATCCCCGAAGGCATTCTCGATGCGGCCATCACAACGCTAATCGGCCTGCACGATCTAAAAGCGCTCGGTCCGCTGCAAAGCTCCGCTGCGGGCAGCATCTATGTGGTCAAACCCAAGATGCACGGGCCTGAGGAATGCGCCTTCACAAATGACCTGTTCGACGCGGTCGAAGACATGCTCGGCCTTGCGCGCAACACCGTAAAAGTTGGCGTCATGGATGAGGAACGCCGCACCAGTGCCAATCTCGCCGCCTGCATCCACGCGGTGAAGGATCGCATCTTCTTCATTAATACGGGCTTCCTCGATCGCACGGGCGATGAGATCCACACTTCGATGCTGGCCGGCCCGATGGCGCGCAAGGCGGAGATCAAACAGGCCGAATGGATCGCGGCCTATGAAGATCGCAATGTGCAGATCGGCCTTGCCTGCGGTTTTGCCGGGCGGGCGCAGATCGGCAAAGGCATGTGGGCCGCACCTGACCGGATGCAGCAAATGCTCAACGAAAAGTCGGGCCACCCTGCGAGCGGAGCCAGCACTGCCTGGGTCCCCTCACCCACGGCGGCCGTGCTTCACGCAACGCATTATCACGCTTGCGATGTCTCAGAACGCCAGCGTAAGCGCGCGGATGAAACCGTGGTACCGCTCGGCAAGCTGCTGACCGTGCCACTCGCCGAAGATACGAATTGGTCTGACGAGGACATCGCCGAAGAATTGCGCAACAACGTGCAGGGCATCCTCGGCTATATGGTGCGCTGGATCGATCAGGGCGTCGGCTGCTCCAAAGTTCCGGACATTCACGATGTCGGACTGATGGAAGACCGTGCGACCCTGCGTATCTCCAGCCAGCACATCGCCAATTGGCTTGAGCACGGCATTGTCGATCGCCTAATGATCGATGAGGCGCTTCACGAAATGGCGGCCAAGGTCGACGGCCAGAATGCAGCCGATCCCGCCTACACACCAATGGCTCCCAACATGCGCACGAGCATAGCAGTTGCCGCTGCACGCGAGTTGATCATTACAGGCGCGCAGCAGCCATCCGGCTACACCGAACCCGTCCTTCACCGCGCCCGCGCACGAGCCAAGGCGGCCTGCGCTGCCTGACGTTTTGCGCGCCGGCTGAAATGATTTGCGGAGCGGCGGTGGTGGACAGGGCTGGATTGGCCGCCGCTTCGCTCTGGCCGTCTCTGCTTCGCTCCGTTCCGCCCCAGCGTGTCCGTGTTGCGCACGAAACGCTGGTTCGCGACTTACGTTGCGAGACTTGCTGAGGGAGCGCTGAAGCAAGAGATGGCGGGTGGTGGACAGGGCTGGATTCGAACCAGCGTACGCTTGCGCGGGCAGATTTACAGTCTGCTGCCTTTAACCACTCGGCCACCTGTCCACACAGTGCCGGATGTGAGCCTTGGCTCACTAGGATGAAGCGCCTGGTCACGAGCACTTTCCTGCCGAGAGGCGCCCCTTTGGCGAAGCACCGCTTGCCTGTCAACAGGCCTGCTGGCAGGAGGCACGCAGAAACTGATCGGCAGGCGAGAATTTATGGCCAAAGGCAAAGGTAAAAAGGGTCTGCGCGGGCGCGCCGGCCGGATGCAGGGCGGGCGCGGTTCTGGCCGCGCGGGGAAGGGCAACGTCCGCCTGTGGGGTCGCCATGCGGTGGAAGCCGCGCTGAAAAACCCGCGCCGTCAGCACATCAAGCTGTGGGCGACGCTGGAAGGGATCGACTCGCTGGATGGTGAATTGCCGCCCGATTTCCCGCTGGAGCGGGCCGAAGTCGCCGACCTTGCGCGGCTCGTCGCCAAGGATGCGCCGCATCAGGGCCTGGTGCTCGAATGCATGCCGCTGGATGATCTGCACCTGTCAGATGTGATGGATGCTGACGCTGCGCGGCCGATTATCGTGCTCGATCAGGTTACCGATCCGCACAATGTTGGCGCTATCCTGCGCTCTGCTGCCGCGTTCAATGCTGCTGCAATTGTCACTCAGGATCGCCACGCCCCGCCTGAGGGCGGCGTGATCGGTAAGAGCGCCTCAGGTGCACTAGAGACAGTTCCTTGGGTACGCGTCGTCAATCTGGCGCGCGCGCTCGAAGAAATGGCGGATGCCGGATACTGGCGGATTGGCCTCGCAGGCGAAGCAGAAGCGACGCTTGCCGAAGCTCTCCCAGCCGGCCCAGTCGCAATCGTGCTCGGCGCAGAGGGCGAAGGCATGCGGCACAATGTTGGCCAGCACTGCGATGCGCTCGCCAAACTGCCGATCAGTGAGGAGATGGAAAGCCTGAATGTCTCCAACGCCGGAGCCATCGCTCTATACGCCATCGCGACGCGCGGCTGAGCGCCACGCTTTTCTTCAGCAGGTACGGAAAGGGCCACCCCCCGGGGTGGCCCTCCTCGCTTCACGCAGCGTAAAAGCTGCCTGAAGCCCCCTCTCTCGCGATCAGTTGACCGCGTCCTTAAGACCTTTGCCAGCTTTGAACTTGGGCTGGGTCGATGCCTTGATCTGCATCGGTTCGCCAGTGCGCGGGTTACGGCCCATGCTGGCCTTGCGCTTGGCGACGGAGAACGTACCGAAACCAACCAGTCGCACCTCATCACCCTTGGACAGCGTGCTGGTGATTGTGTCGAACACAGCCTCGACAGCCTTGGTCGCATCATTGCGCGACAGTCCGCTTGCGTCTGCTACTGCGCCGATCATTTCGTTCTTGTTCATTGTCTGGAAAACCCCCTCACTGGAATTTGTCGGATTTTGTGAAGCTGCACGGGCAGCCGAAGCGGCGAATTGAGCGACTTTCTCCCCCGCTGTCAAAGGCATTCATCGCAAAAATGGCTCTTTTTTAAGAGGGTGTGAAGCAATCGGCCTTTCCACTGGCAAAAAATTGCCCGCAGCGGCCCATCACGGAAATTACGTGAGGGCCGCCGCGGGCGAATTTCGGTAGCTAATCGCTACGAGAGCGAATCAATGCGCAGTGGTTGCGGGCGGCGTGCCGCCCGCCTGGCCCTGCGGCTGGCTGGCGAGATCATCCGCTTCGGTCCATTCGATGGGCGCGGGAATGGCGGTCAACGCGTGCTCCAGCACCTGATCAACATGGCTAACCGGTACGATTTCCAAGCCTTCTTTCACATTGTCCGGAATCTCTGCGAGGTCTTTTTCGTTTTCTTCGGGGATCAGAACCTTCTTGATCCCGCCGCGAAGCGCCGCAAGCAATTTCTCCTTGAGTCCGCCAATAGCGAGGACGCGGCCACGCAAAGTAACTTCGCCCGTCATCGCAACATCAGGCCGGACGGAAACGCCCGTCAGCGTCGAAACGATCGAAGTGACCATGCCGATGCCTGCACTCGGCCCGTCTTTGGGCACTGCGCCTTCGGGCAGGTGGATGTGCACATTCTTGCGCTGGAAGATGCTCGGCTTGATGCCGTAGGCAGGCGCCCGCGCCTTTACGAAGCTGAATGCTGCGGCAATGGACTCGTTCATCACTTCGCCCAGCTTACCGGTGGTTTTCACCTCGCCTTTGCCCGGCGTGGTAACGCTTTCGATGGTGAGCAATTCGCCTCCGACCGACGTCCACGCAAGACCGGTGACCGCGCCGACCTGCGCATCTTCTTCACCCATGCCGTGCTTGAATTTGCGCACCCCGGCAAAGTCGCCGAGATTATCCGCCGTAATCGTGACGCTTTCGACTTCTTTCTCAAGAATCTTGCGCAGGCTCTTACGCGCCAGATTGGCGATCTCGCGCTCCAGCGTACGCACGCCGGCTTCACGAGTGTAATAGCGGATCAGGTCGCGCAGCCCCTCTTCGGTGAGCGTAAACTCTCCATCCTTCAGGCCGTGATCTTCGACCTGCTTGGCGATAAGGTGGCGCTGGGCGATTTCGACCTTTTCATCCTCTGTGTAGCCTTCCAGCCGGATGATCTCCATCCGGTCCAGCAGCGGCTGCGGGAGGTTGAGGCTGTTTGCCGTGGTGACAAACATGATGTCACTGAGGTCGATATCGAGCTCGAGATAGTGATCCTGGAACTTGTTGTTCTGCTCGGGGTCGAGCACTTCGAGCAAGGCTGAAGCGGGATCCCCCCGGAAGTCCTGGCCAAGCTTGTCGATTTCATCGAGCAGGAACAGCGGATTGCTGGTCCCGGCCTTCTTGAGGTTCGACACGATCTTGCCCGGCAGTGAGCCGATATAGGTGCGGCGGTGGCCGCGGATTTCGGCTTCATCGCGCACGCCTCCCAGCGACTGCCGGATGAACTCGCGACCGGTCGCCTTGGCGATGCTCTTGCCAAGGCTGGTCTTGCCGACGCCCGGAGGGCCGACGAGGCACAGGATCGGCCCCTTCAGTTTGTTGGTGCGCGCCTGCACGGCGAGATATTCGATGATCCGGTCTTTGACCTTGTCGAGCGCATAGTGATCGGCATCGAGCACGTCCTGCGCTTTCGCAATATCTTTCTTCAGCTTGCTCTTCTTGCCCCATGGCAGGCCGAGCAGGATGTCGAGATAATTGCGCACAACGGTCGCCTCGGCGCTCATCGGCTGCATGCTTTTCAGCTTTTTCAGCTCGCTCTCAGCCTTGGTCTTGGCTTCCTTCGAAAGCTTGGTTTCCTCGATTTTCTTCTGCAATTCGGCAAGCTCATCGCCATCCTCACCGTCGCCGCCACCCAGCTCGCTCTGGATCGCCTTCATCTGCTCGTTGAGGTAATATTCGCGCTGGGTTTTCTCCATCTGCCGCTTCACACGGCCACGGATCTTGCGCTCCACCTGCTGGACGGAAATCTCGCCTTCCATGACGGAGAAGACCATTTCCAGCCGCTTCAACGCATCGGTCTCAGCCAGCAATTGCTGCTTGGTATCGACCTTGGCGGAAAGCGCCGCAGCGATGGCATCGGCCAGGCGGCCGGCATCGTCGATATCTGCCAGTTCAGCTTCGATATCTTCGGGCAGCTTTTTATTGGTGCGGGCGTAGTCGGCGAATTGCTCGAGAGCGCTGCGCATCATCGCGGCCACCTCGGTGCCGCTGGCGCTGGTCTCATCCAGAGCTGCCGTCTGCGCGAGGACGGACTCGCCGTCGGCGCGCATCTCGCTCATTTTTGCGCGGACCTTGCCTTCGACGAGCACGCGTACCGTTCCGTCCGGCAGTTTCAGCATCTGTTGGACCTGCGCGACAGTGCCGATGTCGTAGAGATCACCGCGCTCCGGATCATCCGTTGCAGGGTCGAGCTGTGCGACTAGGAAGATGTCGCGATCGGCTTCCATCGCGGCCTCCAGCGCCGCCACCGACTTGTCACGTCCGACAAACAGCGGGACGACCATGCCGGGAAAAACGACGATGTCGCGCAGGGGAAGAAGGGGGTAGGCGTTCATATCAATATCCGTTGGTCTGGCGAGCGCTCACGCGCCCACAATCACTTGGCATCAGATATGGGGCCACCCCCGCCGCATCGCAACCGGTGCGGATGAGTAAGTGTGGATGAGGC
This sequence comes from Aurantiacibacter sediminis, assembly GCF_016019885.1. Taxonomy (GTDB): domain Bacteria; phylum Pseudomonadota; class Alphaproteobacteria; order Sphingomonadales; family Sphingomonadaceae; genus Alteraurantiacibacter; species Alteraurantiacibacter sediminis. Next base: position 149,511 of record NZ_JAEANY010000003.1, read on the forward strand.
GCTTAGCCAATTTGATACAGGACCGAGGTAGTCCAGTAGCTCCGGATCGCGTTTCCAGCCGCATCCAATGCCGGCTCAAACCGGGCGTGCCGCCTCAAGCCGTCGCAGGCCGTATCATGAAATACCTCAAGGCCGACGGCAGATTGGACGTGGCACTCTTCCACTTCACCTTCGGTGTTGATAATCAGCCGCAAATTCAGTGAAGCCTGTTCGCCCTCCCTAAGGGCACCGGAAGGGTACTCACGAACAAATCGATGGACCCATTGGCGCATGCGCAATGGCTGCACTTCGCGAGTGAGGCTTTGATGCGCGTCGACGTCGATGCCCCAAAAGGTAAGCAAATTGTCCATGCAACCGCGCATGGCTCCCATCGGATCCGCCATCGAGCCGGTTTCGAGCACCAGTGGGTGCTCAAATGAGTTAGAGAAATGAATGCCCGTAACTTCCGCTTCACGCTGACGGCGTTGTTCGTCCGTGATTTCGATGTCACCATCGCTGGCGGCTTCGGCCATGGCTGCTGTTGAAAGCGAGCCATTGAACATCATGCCTGTTCCGCCATCATTCAGGCTAATCCGGAAAGCGTTCGGGTTTTCGCGTTCTTCGGTGTCCGGCATCACCTGATAGCGGAAGCGCCGGCTGCGCGTCTCCATCGTATCGCTATAGACTATGAATTGCAGAGCGCCGTTAGGCGAAAACTGCCGCATTTCCATGAAAGCGGTGTCGGTCCCATCGGAAAACTGCCGCCGCAAGGCACAGCTGTCCTCAGCCAAATCGAGTACCCATGGGCTGCTTGCGGCCAGCGTCCGTGTGTCATCCTGCGCCTGCGCCCCGCCGGCAGGCATCACGACGCACATCGCAGCGGCTGCCGCGAGGGATTGTTTCGAAATGAATTTCATCAGTGAGACCCTCTGATCACGATCAGGGGGGCAATATAGTTGGGATCAAGACCCCATGCCAGCAAGATTTCACCCCATGCCAGGCAAATTGAAGCCCGGCGGCAGGCCGAGGCCCTGCTGCATTTCGGCCATATGCTCGCCGGCCTTGCGGTCGGCCTTGTCGCGCGCATCATTGAAAGCGGCGGTGACAAGGTCTTCGAGGATCTGCTTTTCTTCAGTTTTGATGAGGCTTTCATCGATTTCCACGCCGATCATCCGGCCGCGCGCGCTGGCCCGCACTTTGACGAGGCCGCCGCCTGCAGTCCCTTCGACTTCAATCGTGTCGAGCTTTACCTGCGCATCCTGCATCTGCTGCTGGATCTTCCCGGCAGCTTCCTGCGCGGCTTTCATCATTTCTTCCATGTTCTGCATCTGGGGGCTCCTCGGCTGATCAGTCGGTAATTGGCTTGTCTATTCTAGCTTGGGATCATCGCCAGCTATTCAAGTATGATAGCACAGTTGCGCGTCAGGCGCGGCGGCTCCAATCCTCGCTGCGGCGGGCTGGCTTCTGTTCTTCGACCACCTTTGCATCGGGGAAAGCAGCAAAGGCGGCCTGCACCAGCGGATGGTTGCGCACCCTGTCCGCCTCTGCCTGCCGCGCGGCTTCGTCCTGCTCGCTCAACGTCGGAGCGCCCTCGCCTTCGCCCCGGATAATTTCCCATTTCGAGCCAAAGGCGTTCTGGAAAGCCTGCCTGATCTGCGGCGTGATGTTATCGTCGAAACCGGATGGCTGCGTGTATTCCAAGCGACCGGGCGCGAGCGAAATGACCCGCACCTGCCCTTTCAGCAGGCTGCCCATCGTCCACGCACCTTCGATCCCTGAATTCTCGATCTGCTCGACCAGATCGCGCCAATGCGCTGCCGGGTTTCCGCCACCTACCGCAGGTGCCCCGCCCTCGGATGGCGTGCCGGTCGCGCCGCCGGTCAAAGCGAAATCCTTCAGCTGTTTGGCGAGCTTGCCCGGGTCCGGCATGTCAGCCGCATGCATCGCGCGCAGCAGAGCCATTTGCGCTGCCACCAGCGGATCGGGCGCGGTGCGCACTTCATCATGGCCCTTCAAAAGCAGTTGCCACAGGCGATGGACTTGCCCGGCGGACAAGCGCTGCGCCCATTCACTGATTGCCGCGCGCTCTTCCTCCGTCGGCGCGTCAGGCTCGCCAATCTGGCCGACGGCGACGCGATGCGTGAATTCCATCAGCGCGCGCATCAGCGAAAGCGGCTCCACACCCAGCGAATATTGATCTGCAATCGCGGCGAGAAGTTTCTGCGGCTCACCTTCGAGCACATGCTGAAAAAGCCGCCGCTGCGCCCCGCGATCGGCCAGGCCGAGCATATCGCGGACCTGGTCCACGCTGACCTTGGTGGAGCCATCGCCCGATTCCATATCGGCATGAGCAATCGCCTGATCGAGGATCGAAAGCCCATCTCGCACCGAACCCTCGGCAGCCGACGCGATCATCGCCAGCGCCTCATCATCCGCGCCCACGCCCTCCTGCTCGCAGACCCAGGCGAAGTGCTTGTGGAGCAGATCGGACGGGATGCGGCGCAGGTCGAAACGCTGCGTGCGGCTGAGGACGGTGACCGGAAGTTTGTCGACTTCGGTGGTGGCGAAGAGGAATTTCACATGCGCAGGCGGCTCCTCAAGGGTCTTGAGCAAAGCATTGAATGCGTTGCGCGAAAGCATGTGAACTTCGTCGATAATGTAGATCTTGTAGCGCGCCGACACGGCCGCATAGCGCACCGCCTCGATAATTTCGCGCACATCGTCCACGCCTGTGTGAGACGCCGCATCCATCTCGATGACGTCGATATGCCGCCCCTCTGCGATGGCGAGGCATGGCTCGCACTGGCCGCATGGATCGATGGTCGGTCCGCCTTGCCCATCCGGCCCCACACAATTCAATGCTTTGGCGATGAGGCGCGCGGTCGAGGTTTTGCCGACTCCGCGAACGCCGGTCATCAGGAAGGCATGCGCCAGCCGGTCCCGTTCTATGGCATTGCCCAGAGTGCGAACCATCGGCTCCTGCCCGATCAGTTCAGAAAATGTCTGCGGACGGTATTTTCGCGCCAGCACCCGGTATGGCTGCGCGGGATCGGTGGCCGATGGCAGCGGGGCCGTCGAGCCTGCTTCAATAGCAGAGGGTTCTTCGGGAGCCGGAGTGGCCGGAACGGGCGCCTGCTCAGCCGTTGGCTCCGGCGCTGCCTCGGACGGCTCCTCGCCGAACATGGAATTCTGCCCCGCAGCCTCAAGCTCCGCAGCGGAAGGCTTGTTTTCCTCCTCCTGCGCGGGCGCATCATTGCCATTGTCGATCCATGGCGGCGTGTCAGAATTCTCGGGGGAATCACTCATGCGCGCAAGACTAGGCGCTCACCACGCGAATGTCATCGCGCTTGCCGGATGATGTTGTGAAAAGGAGCCGAGCGACCCGCTGCCATTTACCTGGGCTGCTTCCTTCCGGACCTGACCCGGTGAGCAAACGCGAACGTCCACCCGACTCCCGCGGCGCATATGGCCGCGGTCGGCGACAAATTCAAGCGCGATTGCAACGCTACAAATCGGTTTCGCAGAAACCGCAAGGCCGAACGGCCGCCCGCAGCGGGCGCAGCTTGCCTGCGCATCTAGCGAGGACGAAGCGGCGGATGCCGCTTCGCAAAACTAGATTACCGAAAATTGTCCGCATAGGCCTGAAGCTTCAGCTTCTTGGGCGGGACAGAATGCACGCGGGCCGCGATGCCGTATTTCTCGGCATAGGCCTGCGCTGCCTCGCAGCTGGGGAATTTCAGCTGCACCTGCTGACGCGTATCGCCGCTGCCGGACCATCCCATCAGCGGGTCGGGCTTCTTCGCCTCTGCCGGAACGAAATCGAGCACCCACTGATCGGTGAGAGCCTTGCCGGATTGCATCGCGCTTTGCGGGCGCTTGTAGATACGTGCGTCTGCCATAGGAGAGCCCTTAAAGCCGATTTGCGCAACGCTCAATCCCCTCTCGCTAGCGGGAGGGGAGTTACCGGTTGAAAGCATTCTTGGTCTTTAAGCTCGGTTTTTCCGTCCAAGGCTCATCCGGCCAGCGATGCTTGGGGTAGCGGCCTTTCATATCCTTTTGCACATCCGCCCAGCTGCCGCGCCAGAAACCGGGGAGATCGCGGGTCGCTTGGATAGGTCGCCCGGCCGGATTGGTGAGGTGTATGAGCAACGGCGTTGTGCCGATCATCGGGTGGCGGTCTAGCCCGAACAGCGCCTGCACGCGCACCTCGACACTCGGCGCATGTTCACTCGCATAATCGATAGCGTGGCTGGTACCCGCGGGACTGGTGAATTGTCGGGGGGCACGCTGATCCAACTGCTGGCGTTCGTCCCACGACAGGAGGTGCAGCGCGGCCTCGGCATAGCGCCCCGGTGGCAGGTCGAGGTCGCGCCTGCCGGACAGCAGCGGGGCGAGCCATTCCTCAGCCCGCGCGCCCAACTGCTCTTCACTCAGTGCTTCGATCCCGGCGAAATGTGCGCGGGCGAGAAACCCTGCCGGCAGCAATTTCCCCAGCCGCTCAACAGCTTTCTCCACAAGGATATCAACAAAAGCTTGACGATCAGGATCGGGGTCCGGCCCGCTCGCAAGCGTTATCGCGCCAAGCCGCTTCTCGCGCCTCGCCTCAACACGGTTCTCGCCGGAATTCCAGCGCGCGACAGTGCGGGTCTCAATCAGTTTGGCACAATACTGCTCAATCTCCTGCGCTGTCAGTTCTGCTGCGGCTGTGATGCGAGCCCCTTTGGCCTGTCCCTGCGCATCGGCGATCACCAGCCACTCGGCGCGCGCCAGAGGTGACGCAGGATCAAGAGTGAAGCCGCGCCCACCGGCGGATGCCCAGTTCTCACCCGATGGATCACGGCGGCGGGCGATAGTGTCCGGCTGCGCGAGCGCGAGGAACAGAGCCGCATTGCGCGATGAGGTTTCGTGGGGTGAAACAAGCCGCTCAGCCGCCTTTGCCCATCGCTCTGCCAGCTTTCGCGCGCCGTCGGCCCGCTTGCCGCGATCGCCATGCCACCGGGACAGGCGCTGCATCAGATCTTCACCGCGCCCGCCGAGACCTCGCTCCTGCGAGAGCGCGACCAGCTTCGCGGCGTCGAGCGCCTGACCGGCCTCTGCGCCAAGCAGAACAGCAGCGCCCGCAACGGGGTCCATCGGCAGGCTGGCGATCTGCTCGCCGCGCGGGGTGATACGTCCCTCCGCGTCGACCGCGCCGAGCTTCTCCAGCCGCAAGCGTGCACTGGCGAGCGACCCTTCTGGCGGCGGGTCGAGCCATTGCAGGCTCAGCGGATCGCCAACGCCCCACTTCGCCAGCCCCAGCACCAGCGGCGCCAGATCGCTGGAGAGCATTTCCGGCGTGTCATAGGCGGGCCTGCCCGCATGCCCGGCCTCTTCCCACAGGCGATAAGCAACACCCGGCGATTGACGCGCCGCTCGGCCCGCCCGCTGCGCTGCTGCGGCCTGGCTGGCGCGCGTCGTGACCAGATGGGTGGTTCCCGCCGCGCGATCGAATTCGGCCCGGCGGGCAAGCCCGCTGTCCACGACCACCGAAACGCCATCGAGCGTTAGCGAAGTCTCGGCGATGCTGGTGGCAAGGACAATGCGCCGCCTGCCATCAGGATCACGACGGATCGCAACGCGCTGGTCAGCGGGCTGCACCTGGCCATGCAGTGGCAGCACGGGGGTGTTCGGCAGCTTCGCTTCCAGCCGCTCCTGTACCCGGCTGATCTCACCAACACCCGGAAGGAAGGCGAGGATGTCACCCTCTTCCTCACGCCACGCCGTCAGGATCGCCGAGGTCATCGCATCCTTCAGCCGCTTTTCCGGCGACGCGCCGAGCCATTTAATATCGAGCGGATAGGCTTTGCCTTCACTCTCGATCACCGGCGTTGCATCGCCCATCAGCCGCGCAAACCGTGCGCCGTCGATGGTTGCGGACATGACGCACACGCGCAGGTCCTCGCGGAGGATCCCTTGCGTTTCGAGCGCGAGCGCGAGGCCGAGGTCGCTATCGAGCGAGCGCTCATGCGCTTCATCGAACAGCAGGGCTGACACGCCGTCCAATTCCTGATCTTCGAGCAGCCGATTGACCAATATCGCCTCGGTCACGACATTGATGCGGCTGCCCTTGCGACTGTCGAGCCGGGTCAGATAGCCGACCCGCTCGCCCACTTTCTCGCCGAGCAATTGCGCCATCCGCTCCGCCGCAGCGCGCGCTGCGACACGGCGGGGTGATGTGATGATGATCTGGCCGCTGCACCATTCCTGATCGAGCAAAGCGGGAGCCACCGCCGTGGTCTTCCCCGCTCCGGGCGGAGCGACCAGGACGGCGGAATTGCCCGCACGCAAGGCAGCGAGCAGGTCCGGCAATACGGCATGGATGGGGAGTTCTGCGGCCACCTTGACCGCCCTCAATACCCCCGAGCGACGGCAAATTGCGCGGCCTGCACCATGGCGCGGCGCGCGGCGGAATCGGGGAATATGTTGAGCGCATCGCAGGCGCGCTGGGCGAAATGGCGCGCGCGTTCTCGCGTGGCCGATACGCAATCATGCTTGCGGATCAGGTCGACCGCATGAGCCAAGTCCTCATCCTCGGTCGTGAAACCGGCGATGGCATCCTGCCAGAAGCGGCGTTCCTCATCATTGCCGCGCTGATAGGCAAGGATCACCGGCAGCGTCATTTTGCCTTCGCGGAAATCATCGCCCCGATCCTTGCCCATTTCGGAAGCTTCGGAATCGTAATCGATGGCATCGTCCACCAGCTGGAAAGCTATGCCGAGATTGCGGCCGTAGCTGTCGAGCGCTTCCTCTTCCTCCTCACCGCATTCGGCCACCACGGCGGAGATCCGGCTAGCCGCTGCAAAAAGTGCAGCAGTCTTCGCGCCGATAATATGCAGGTAACGCTCTTCCGAGGTTTCGATCTTTCGCTGCGAAACAAGCTGGTCGACTTCGCCCTGTGCGATAATCGCGCTTGCGCTCGAGAGGATCTTCAGGACCTTCAGGCTGCCGTCTTCCACCATCAGCTCGAAAGCGCGGCTGAACAGGAAGTCGCCCACCAGGACGGTGGCGGGATTGCCATAGACGATGTTCGCCGCTTCCTTGCCGCGCCGCATCTCGCTGCCGTCGACGACATCGTCATGCAACAAGGTGGCTGTGTGGATGAATTCCACCGCAGCGGCGAGCTTGTGGTGGCGCGTGCCCTGATAGCCGACGACTTCCGCCCCGGCGAGCGTCAGCATAGGCCGCATCCGCTTGCCGCCGCCCGCGATCAGATGACCGGCAAGCGCAGGGATCAGCGGAATTTCGCTCTGCATCCGATCGAGAATGATCGAATTGACCTGGTTCATGGGCGTGGCTGTCAGCGACAGGATGGGAGAAAGACTAGGCTGTTCTCCGCCATTCGTGCGCTTCAGGGGGACGACGTTGTCGCTCATGCGGCTCTCAATGGGGGCAAGCGCTCGCCTTGGCAAGGCGGCATTTCAGCCGCATTCGCACGTGCAATATAGTTTCAGGACAGCTAAGCATTGCGCAATGACTGAATCGACCGATCCGCAGCTCGCCACCTTTCGCAAAAGCATCGACAATATCGATGCGGCGCTCATTCACATCTTGGCGGAGCGTTTTCGCATTACGCAGGCTGTTGGTGAATATAAGGCGAAGAGCGCCCTGCCCCCAGCCGACCCCGCGCGAGAGACCAAACAGATCGCACGGCTGCGTGCGCTGGCGGTCGAAGCCGATCTCGATCCTGAATTCAGCGAGAAGCTGCTGCGTTTCATCATCGATGAAGTGATCCGCCACCACAGAAAAGCGCGCGGGGACTAGCCACCCGCGCGCTTCCTGTCCCGTCCAAGGGAAAGTCTGACTTGCCGATCAATCCGGACCGCGACGTTCCGGATCGGCCCGGTCGCGCCTGCTGCGCGCTGGCCGCTGCGGATCGCTGCGCCGTGGCCTTTCGGCACGTTCGCGGCGCTGCGGACGCTCGGCCTGCGGACTTGGGCGCTGTGGCCTATCCGCATTCTGCCGACGATTGGGCCTCTCTGCGCGCGGTGGCTGCTGTGGGCGCTCTGCCCGATCATTTCGGCGAGGCCGCTCGGCCCGTGGCGGACGTTGCGGCCGATCCGCTCGGTCATTGCGGCGCGGACGATCTACCCGATCATCCCGACGCGGACGCTCGGCGCGCGGCGGACGCTGCGGTCGCTCTGCGCGCGGGGGCCGCTGCGGGCGATCTGCCCGATCATTACGCCGTGGCCGATCTGCGCGGTCATTGCGACGCGGCCGCTCGGCACGGGGTCGCTGATCACGGTTGCGGTCTACCCGGCCACCGCGCCGATCGCGGTCTGCCCTGTCTCGCCTGTTAACTTCGCCTGCATGGTCCGGAGCGGAGCGGTCGATACGCCCGTCACGCCCGGTGTTTTCAAACCGATCCCCGCCATAGCGGCGACGATCACGTGCGCGGTCGCGCCGGCGATCATCGTCATCGCGGTAACGGCGGCCATCTCTATCACGATAGCGACGCCCATCGCGGTCCCGGTAACGGCGATCATCGCGATAGTCGCGGTGGTCACGGTCTCGCCAGCGGCGCTGGTCACGATAGCGGTGCGGAATTTCATAGCCATATTCACGCCAGTGCGGGCGGAATTCACGGTGTCCCTGGCGGCGACCATACCAATAGTCGCGATGGCGGCGAGACCAGCGATATTCGCGGCCCCAGCGATCGTAAACGTAATAGCCGACGCCCGGATAATAATAGTCGTCATACCAGCCGTAATACGGGTATGAGCCGACGGACACGCCGACGCTGACGCCGGATTGGCCATATCCATAATCGTCGTAATATGTAGAGCAGGCCCCAAGGCCCAATGATGACGCCGCGATGGCGATTGCCCCTAAAATGCGGGGGGACATAGGTGATCTCCCACAAAATCCTTCAACCCGTGCTTTATGAAGGATGAGCTGTGCATCAAATCTGAACAGCCTCGTTGTGAGATAGAAAGCTTTGCGTGGGCGGCTCAGCCTGCGCGCGGCAATTTCAGCTTTACCAGCAATCCGCCAAGATCCTCGCTTTCGTGCAGAGACACCGTGCCGCCGTAAATCTGCGCCACATCGCGGACGATGGCGAGGCCGAGGCCGGTGCCGGGCTTGCTCATGTCCAGCCGCGCGCCGCGGCCGAAAATGGCATCGCGCTCTTTCTCCGGAATACCCATGCCATCATCCTCGATCCAGATGACGCAGCGCTTTGCATCAGGCTCTGCATCGATGGTGATGAAGACACTGCCGCCGCCATATTTCGCGGCGTTTTCGATGAGATTGCCGAGCAGCTCATCAAGGTCCTGCCGCTCCATCGCGACATCCGTATCCCTGCCCGCGATATCGAAGCGGACGTGCTGGTAAAGGCGTGAGACCGCGCGCTCGACGCCTTGTGCGCTCTCCATTGCGCTCGCGCGCGACAAACCCGTAGCGCGGCGACCAACGGCTCTTGCTCGGGCAAGGTGGTGGTCGACATGGCGCTGCATCACATCGGCTTCGCGCAGCACGGCTTCCGGTAGATCGGGGGATTGCGCATGCGCGGCATTGTTGAGGACGGTGAGCGGAGTTTTCAGCGCATGGGCGAGGTTGCCGGCATGGGTGCGCGCTTCCTCCGCCTGCTTTTCCGAATGTTCAAGCAGCGCGTTGAGCTCTTCCACCATCGGTTGCACTTCGAGCGGGAGCGGCTCTGTCACCCGGTTGGTTCCGGTGGTGCGTATGCGAGCAATCGCCTGGCGCACACGGCGTAACGGGCCGAGGCCATACCATGTCTGCGCCATCGCCATTAGGAATAGGCCAATGCCGAGAATGGCGAAGGACCAGATGAGCGTCAGGCGGACCTGCGCGATCTGGTTGTCGATCTCCTCACGGTTCTGCGCCACCACGAATTGCCATTGCACATCGCTGCCGGGCAACTGAACGGTGCGCTGGACGATACGCAAGGCCTCGTCACGAAACTGAACTGAATCGTAAAATACCGGCTCCAGGAACTCGCCTTCACGCACTACCAGCCGGTCGTCCCAGAGCGAATTGGAAGGGAAGGGATCGTAACCGTCACCGCTGATCTGCCAGTAGGATCCGCTGCCCGGTTCGAGATAGGACTGGTTACCCAGGATCGAATTGAAACGGACACCCCAGATAGGGTCGACTTCTGCCGACCGCAGCATCGCATTGAGCGGGATCAGCAGGCGGTTGTCGAATTCTTGCTCCAATTGGTTAGTTAGAACCCGGTCGAGCGCGAACCCGCCCACCGAAAGCAAGATGACAATCCATCCCGCCGCGATCATCATCATGCGGCGGGACAGGCTGCCGGTATGCGTTACCGTGGCGCCCTGCTCTTCCTCGTAATGATAGGCGTGCTCGTGCTCCGCTCCACCCGGAAGCGTTTCCGCGCCTGGCGCAGGGACATCGCCATCATCGCTGCCGCTATTCGCGGGGTGCGTCTGCGGGGTCGTCGAGGCTGTAACCGAGGCCACGGATGGTGGTTATAACGTCTGCGCCAAGTTTCTTGCGGATGCGGGTGACGAAGACTTCGATCGTGTTGCTGTCACGGTCGAAATCCTGGTCGTAAATATGTTCGATAAGCTCCGTCCGGCTCACCACCTTGCCCTTGTGGTGCATCAGGTAACTGAGCAGCTTATATTCCTGCGCGGTCAGCTTCACCGGCTCACCATTCAGCGTGACGCGGCCTGAGCGTGTATCCAGCCGGACATCGCCTGCCGTCAGCTCGGAAGAGGCATTACCCGATGCACGGCGGATCAGGGCGCGCAGGCGAGCTATCAGCTCTTCGGTCTGGAAAGGTTTTGCAAGGTAATCGTCTGCCCCTGCATCCAGCCCTGCGACCTTGTCGCTCCAGCTATCGCGCGCTGTCAGCACCAGCACGGGGAATTTCCTCCCTTCCTTGCGCCACATGCCCAGAACCGTCAGGCCGTCGATTTCGGGCAGGCCCAGATCGAGCACGGCAGCGTCATATTCTTCCGTGCTGCCGAGGAAATGGCCGTCCTCGCCATCAGTGGAAAGGTCCACCGCATAGCCGTTCTGTTCCAGTGTCGATTTGAGTTGCTGGCCGAGAGTAGGCTCGTCCTCAACAATCAGAATGCGCATCGAATATTCCCTGTACTGTGTCGCGCTGAGTGGTTGCGCCTACAACATGAACGCGTCAAGCAAGCAGCGAGTTTCCAATGGGGAGATATTCAGCGCGATACGCGCAGGACGCGTGCTGTCTGCGCATCCACGTCGACCCAGATCATCCGGCCATTGCGAATGAATTTAAGGCGATAGACCTGCGCGATGGGATCATATTCGAAACCGATATACTCATCATCCTCGCGCATTTGCGGGATGATGCGGCGTTCGATTTCACGAATAGGCATGTTGCGGCCAGCCTGCATTTCCGCACGCGCAGAGTTCTGGTCACCGCGTTCACGGTCAAAAGATTGCGCAGACGCAGGCGTGCTCCACGCCGAAAGGGCGCAGGCAGCAGCAGCAAAGATGGCGATCGGCTTCAACATGATGGTGGTTTGCCTAAAGATACGCCGTTGAACAAGAAGTGAATTTGCCACCATCCATGCGTTCAGCTTTATTGGCTGTTCCTTCGCGGACTGCTTGCCACACACCGCCCTCCCCCCTAATTGGCAGCGCGCATGGCAGAACCTCCCATTCTCAGCCTCGAAGGCATCGGCTTGCAACAAGGTGGGCGCTGGCTGTTCGGTGATCCGTCATCAGGTGATGGCGAGGGGCTGGACCTGCATATCGGCCCGCGCGACAGGCTGGCACTGATCGGTCGCAATGGCGTTGGCAAAACGACGCTGCTTCGCCTCATCACGGATGAAATCGAGCCGGATCGCGGCGTGCGCAAGGTAAAAGCGCATGCCAATATCGTCTGGCTGGAGCAGGAGCCGGATTTTTCCGCCCATAAGACGCTGATGGACTTCGCCCTTGCCGGCGATGACGCGCCGCCTGAACACGGCGTAGAGGCCATTGCCGGCCAGCTGGGCATCGACATGACGACAGAGGCAGCGACCGCCAGCGGCGGCGAGAAGCGCCGCGCCGCAATCGCCCGCGCGCTGGCGCAGGAGCCCGACCTGTTGCTGCTCGATGAGCCGACAAACCACCTCGATCTTGCTGCCATCGACTGGCTGGAAACGTGGCTTGAGCGGTTCAAAGGCGCGTTCATTGTCATCAGCCACGACCGCACCTTCCTGAAACGCCTGACCCGGGCCACACTTTGGCTGGACCGCGGCAGTATGCGGCGCAAGGAAGTTGGCTTTGGCGGCTATGAGGCGTGGGAAGAGCAGGTCTATGCCGAAGAGGCGCGCGCGGCAGAAAAGCTCGATGCGAAGCTGAAGATCGAGGCGCATTGGCTTGAGCGCGGCGTCACTGCGCGGCGCAAGCGCAATATGGGCCGTTTGGAAAAGCTCTTCGAAATGCGCGCCGCACGCGCTGCGATGATCACGCCCGGCGGCACAGCCAAGCTCAAACTGGCGAGCGATGAGGATTTTAAAAGCAAGTCCGTCATCGTCGCGGAGGATATCTCCAAGACCTATGGCGATCGGCAGGTCATCAAGCCCTTTTCCTTGCGCATCCAGCGCGGTGACAGGATCGGTATTGTCGGCGCCAATGGCGCGGGCAAGACGACGCTTCTTAAAATGCTGACCAAGGAGATCGAGCCGGACACGGGCACCGTGACCCATGCCAAGACTCTCTCTGGCGTCTCCATCGATCAGCAACGCGCGCTATTGCAGCCCGAACTTACCGTGCGGCAGGTGCTGGCGGAAGGCGGCGACTGGCTGGATGTGCGCGGCAGCCGCAAGCACGTTCAGGCCTATCTGAAGGACTTCCTCTTCGACCCCAGCCTTATCGATGCGAAGATCGGCACATTCTCCGGCGGCGAGCAATCACGACTGCTGCTGGCGCGCGAGTTTTCCCGCACCTCCAATCTGCTGGTGCTGGATGAGCCAACCAACGATCTCGACCTCGAAACGCTTGACCTGCTGCAGGAAGTTATCGCCGACTATGAAGGCACCGTCCTGATCGTCAGCCACGATCGCGACTTTCTCGATCGCACGGTGACGGTGACACTCGGCCTCGACGGCAGCGGCACGGTCGATATCGTCGCAGGCGGCTACGAGGATTGGCAAGCGAAGCGCAAACAGCGCACCCCGAAGAAAGCCAGGACAGACAAACCAACCGACGAAAAATCTGCGCCGCCCCCTCCCCCGCCGCCGAAATCGAGCAAACTGTCCTACAAGGACCAGCGCGATTACGAGCAATTGCCGAAGCGGATCGAGGAGTTGGAAACCCTTATCGGCAAAGGCGAAAGCGCGCTCGCCGATCCAGAGCTGTACAGCAAAGACCCGGACAAATTCGCGCGGATCAGCAAATCGCTTGAACTGGCGCGCGACGAAAAGGACGCGGCAGAAGAACGCTGGCTGGATCTTGCAGAGCGAGCCGAGAGCTAAATCCCTGTAAAAACGGCGCGCCAAACGTTAGCGGCGCGTTAACCACGTTTCCTCACTTCGTTTGCACCAAAGCCGGGCAAACCCCTTGGCATGGGCATTGCCTCCTCATCTGCATTGCGTGACGAGAACGCCGGCAACGGGCCTGCTTATGGCAGTCTCGAAACGCTTGGCGCCCGTCCGAAGCCAAAGAAAAAGCCTGTGCTCGTGCTGGATCCGGACGAGCTCGCGCAGGCGCATGCCATGTTCCAGGATGCCTCGGCAGAGCTGATGGGCGAAGAGGTCGAGCGTCCGCAGCGCCCGGCGACAATCCTCGGCCTCGCGCCGATGGAAGATGACGATCTTGAGGAAATGGGTCAGTCGGACGAGCCCGATGCCGAAGACGATGACGCCGTTCCCAATGCTGAGGACGTGCTTAGCCTTACGCGTCGCAAATCTGCGCCTGTGCTGGATCACGGCCTTGATGATGCGATTGCCAATGACCTTCGCATGCAAACGCCCGACGCGGACCAGATCGCGGCCAGCGGAACCGATCCAATCAGCGGCGACGATGATTTTGGCGGCTACGCCGATCCCGATGGCCCCATCGAAGACGATATCGATCTGGAAAATCGCATCTTCCCCTCGCTTCCGGTCCAGCCGGAATTGGCCGAAACCGAGAGCGAGCCTGCCGAAGCGGAAGCTGCACAAACGCCGCCCGCACAGCCTGTTGTCCCTGCCGAGCCCGAAATGTCGGCATCGGCCGAACCGAAAATTGCGGAAGAAATACCGCAACAAACCTCGTCGCTCGAAAGCCTGCAGGCCCGTTTGGCCAAACGCGACGCGGAAAACCAATCGCATGATTTCGAAACGACCGAGCCCGGGGCGATAGAAAAGCCAAATAGCCGGGCCAGTCACTTTGCGCCGTCGCGCGAGGATGTCGAGGAGCTGCGGCAACGCCACAGCAAGGACTGGTTCGAGCTGGACCGCGACGATGTCGAAAAGCGCGAATTGCAGGCATGGGCTGACGAAAACTGGCAGAATGACAAACCAGCATCGTCGGAAAATCGTGTGGATGCGCGAGAGACCGATAAGCCGCGCGCTACTGCGCCTGAGCCAATGGAGCCGCGCCCCGCACCTGCCAGGCCTGAACCAAAGCAATCGAGCGATTTCGCGCCGCCGCCTCCGGTACAGATGCAGCCGCCAGCGCAGAACGCTGAGTCGGAGCCAGAACCTCAGCCCAAGCCAGCCGTGCCCACGCCGGTCGCAAGCGATAAGGATCGTTGGGAAGAGGCGAAGCCTGCCGCGCCGATGGCGGAATCAGCCGATCACATCTCGCCGGAGTCCACCGAAGTTGCTGGGGACAACGCAGCCACCGCAGACATATCGGATGAAAGCTACACGCTGACGGATGACGATCAGACGGACGGCTATGCCTTTATGCGTGATCCGCGCTCGCGCCGCTCTGCCGTTACTGCCACTCCGCAAGGTCGCCAGAGTGCCCTTCGCGCGAAGCTGCTGCGCGATGCGGAGCGTGAAGCCGCCGAAAAGGCCGCCCGCCAAAGCCGGGCAAGCAATTCAGTGGTCCTGCGCTTCTGGAACTGGCTGCGCGGTCTGTTTGGTTGATCAGCTGATCCGATAAAAATCCGCCACCCGGTCGAGCGCAAGTTTCAGCACCAGCTTACCGCTGCGCGCGGGCCAGCGTAGCGTCTTTTCCGCCACGGGCAGGGTTTCGCCTGCACACACCACGCGCCAGAGGATGTCTTCCAGCCCCCGACCCGCCTGTTGCAGCGCGCCATCGAAACGGGCTTTCGCGGCGATCTGACGTTCCGTGGGGGAAAGGCCATCGCCGCCCGAACCCTTGATCCGCACCGGGTCCCACCGCATCGTTACATTCGCGCCAAGGCTCGCGCGTTCGTAATCGGCGCGCAGGCGTTCACCGGCATCGAAAAGCCGATCATCAAGATGGCCGTGCGCGTGCAACCAGCCTAGCGGGCTCTCTGCGACATTGACTGTGGCGCTTCGCCCCCTGCGGCCGGCACTGCCTTTGCGACGAGGCCCTTCGGCTGTCAGTTCCCGTTCGACAAGTTTGCGATGCTGCATGCTTTTTCCCTTCTGGCGACGCGCAGCCCTTGCAAAATCGAATCGGTTGTAGGAAAGCTATTTTTGCAACCAATTCGGTTAATTGAGGGATGAAGGATGATTAATCGCATTCGCGATATTCGTCGGCAAAAGGGTCTGACGCTGGCTGAGGTGGCCGCCGCATGTGAGCCGCCCACCACCGCGCAGACGATTGGCCGGTTGGAAACCGGCATGCGCAATCTCTCGCTCGTCTGGATGAACCGCATCGGGGCTGCACTGGGTGTCGACCCGGAAACGCTGGTGAAAGCGGAGAGCGAGAGCCAGCCGCAAGTCATCGCACGGCTGACCGATGCCGGAGCGGAAAGCCTGCCCTCCCCGCGCGATGCAATCCTGCCGACCGAATTGCTCGAAGGGGGATCGCTCGTGTGCCTCGAGATCGAAACGGGCCAAGGTGAATATCGCGGCGGAGACCAGCTCTGGATGCGGCAAGTCGCGCCTGAGGATGCCGGAAATCTGATCAATCGTGATGTTCTCGCCCCGCGATCGGGTGGGCGCTTCGCATTTGGCCGGTTGATAGATCGGCAGGGGAGCCTTGTCGGCCTGCTCCCGCCCGGAGTCGGGAAGCGGCAGATCGTAATCGACAGCCCGGCCTGGCTGGCCGTTGCCGAAATGCTGGTCCGCAAACTGTAAAGCCTTCTTGCCGCTTATGCCCCGCATCCTATCGCTATCGACCCTGTTCCCCAATGCGCATACGCCGCGCTTCGGCACCTTCGTCGCGCGGCAGATGGAAACGCTTGCCGCGACGCCCGATTGGGATGTCACCTTGATCAACCCCGTTGGAGTGCCGCCGATAGCTGCGGGCCGGTACAAGCCGATTGCCAAGGCAGCTGTGGATGGCGTGGAAGGCGGCGTGCAGGTCTATCGTCCGCGCTTCACCCTGTTTCCCAAATTCGGCGGGCGCTTTAACCCGGCAATGATTGCGCGTGCGGCGCTTCCCCTGGCGCGAAAACTTCATGCAGATCAGCCCTTCGACCTGCTCGATGCGCAATTCTTCTATCCCGACGGACCGGCGATTGCGCAGATTGCCGATGCGCTACAATTGCCATTCAGCATCAAGGCCCGGGGGGCGGACATCTCCCACTGGGGCGCGGTTCCCTATGCCCGAAACGCGATGCTGGAGGCTGCCACTTCGGCTTACGGCCTGCTCGCAGTGAGCGAGGCATTGCGGCTCGATATGGGCGATCTCGGCATGCCGGTCGAGACAATTACCGTGCATTACACGGGCCTCGATCACACGCTTTTCAAACCGCTCAACCGCGCGGAATGCCGCGAATGGATGGCGGAGAACCACGCCATGCAGCTCGCGGAAAATGAGAAGCTGGTGACGTCCGTCGGCGCGCTTATTCCGCGCAAAGGGCAGACGTTGCTCATTCAGGCGCTGGTCGAATTGCCCGATGTGCACCTTGCGCTGGTGGGCCGCGGGGATGATCGCACGGCGCTCGCTTCGGAAGCGCGGCGGCTGGGCGTTGCTAGACGCGTGCATATGCTCGGCAGCCTCGATCATACAGAGCTTCCCATCGTCCTGTCGGCAAGCAATGCCATGGCGCTCAATTCCGCGAGCGAAGGCCTGGCGAATGCGTGGGTGGAAGCGCTCGCTTGCGGCACGCCTATAGTCATCACCGATGTCGGCGGCGCGCGCGAGCTGGTGAAAAGCGACAGCGCCGGCCGGATTGTGGACTATGACCCGGATAACGAGCCGAGCGTTTTTGCCCGAGCAATCCGCGAAGTGCTCTATGCCGATTATTCGCAATACGATGTCGCCGCCAACGCCGCGCATTTCAGCTGGGAAGCGAATGCGGCGGCGCTGGCCGATTACTATCGCGGCCTGATCGGCGGCTAGATTTCGCCGCGCGCTTTCTTTTCCTGACGGTCGGCCAGGGTCTCTTCAGGCACGAAGCTGTCAGATGTTACGCCCAGCCAGATCAGGATCGGCGCGGCCATGTAGACCGAGCTGTAAGTACCCACGAACACGCCGAGCACGATGGCCGCGACAAGGCCGAACAGGCTTGCTGGGCCAAAGAACAGCAGCGGCATCAGCGCGACAAACAGCGTCAGGCTGGTCATCACCGTCCGCGCGAGCGTCTCGTTCACCGACAAGTCCAGCAATTGGGGCAGCGGCATCTTGCGGAATTTCTTCAGGTTCTCGCGGATGCGATCATACACCACGATCGTATCGTTCAGCGAGTAACCGATGATGGCAAGGATCGCGGCGATGATCTGCAGGCTGAATTCGAGCTGGAACAGCGCGAACATGCCCAGCGTCAGCGAGACGTCGTGAAACAGCGCAAACAGCGCGCCCACACCGAATTGCCATTCAAAGCGGATCCAGATGTAGACGCTGATCGCCAGCATAGCGAAGATGAGCGCATAGACCGATCTCTCACGAAATTCGCCTGCGACCTTTCCCGACACAGTCTCGTTGGCGTCCTGTCGGACGTTCTCGAATTCACTCTGGATCGTGCTGACGACTTCTTCGCCAATAGCCGTGGCAGCACCGGGCTGGTCCTCCACGCCTTCAGGCAGGCGCACGCGGATCGAGACCGAGTTGGGATCGCCGAAACGCTGGATCGTCGGCTCGCCATAGCCCAATTCGCCAAGCTGAGCGCGCAGCTCCACAATCGGGGCTTCCTCACGCTCAACAAAGGTCACGCGCACTTCCTGACCCCCGGCAAAGTCGACGCCGTAATTAAGGCCCTTCGTTGCCACCAGCGCCCAGCTTGCCGCGATCAGCAGGATGCTGATGACGTAAAACGGCATTCGCAGCTTCAGGAATTTGATATTTGTCGTTTCGGGAACGAGCTTGAGAAGTTTCATATGTTTGTCCTCCCGCTCAAATTGCGATGTCGCTGGGGCGTTTGGCTTTCAGCCAACCGGCGACCCACATGCGGGTGAGAATGACAGCGGTGAACACGCTGGTGAACAGGCCGATGATCAGGACGACGGCAAAGCCGCGAACCGGACCGGAGCCGAACATGAACAAGAGCACGCCAGCGATGAAGTTGGTCACGTTGGCATCGTAAATTGCGCGACTGGCCTCTTTATAGCCCGTCTCAACCGCGGCGATCACGCGCCGCCCTCGCCTTCGCTCTTCACGAATGCGCTCATTGATCAGGACGTTGGCGTCCACCGCCGCGCCGACAGTCAGCACAAAGCCCGCAATACCCGGCAGGGTAAGCGTAGTGTTCATAAAGGCCATGATGCCGAGAACCATCAGCACGTTCAGGATCAGCGCGCCGGTCGAATAGATGCCGAAGCGGCCATAAGTCGCCATCATCAGCAGGATGACGAGCAGGGAGCCGATGCCCATCGCGATGCCACCCTTGATGATGGAATCGCGACCGAGGTCTGGCCCAACCGTGCGCTCCTCAATCACAGTCAGGTCGACAGGCAGCGCACCCGATCGCAGCTGGATTGCAAGGTTGTTTGCGCTTTCGACCGTAAAGCTGCCGGAAATCTGTGCCGAACCGCCAAGGATCGGCTCGTTGAAATTGGGAGCGGAGATCACTTCGTCATCAAGGATGATAGCGAAGCGGCGATTTACATTTTCGGTCGAGAGGCGCGCAAAGGTCGCGCCGCCCTGCGGATCGAACTGGATATTCACCACCGGCTCATTGGTATCGGGGCTGAACCCCTGCTGCGCGCCGGTAAGGCTTTCGCCGCTAATGCCGCCAAGCCGGTTCACGACCAGCACAGAGCCCGCAAAAGGGCTGTCTTCAGCGTAAGGCACGATTTCCGTGCCCGGGATCGGATCGGCGCGCGCGGCTTCTTCCGTCATCTCATTCTGGCGGCGCGGGGCGACCAGCTTGAATTCGAGGTTCGCGGTTTCACCCAGCAAAGCCTTCAGCGCTTCGGGATCTTCGAGACCCGGCACCTGCACCACAATGCGATTGGGACCCTGGCGGATGATGGTAGGCTCGCGCGTGCCCAGCGCATCGATACGGCGGCGCACGACTTCGGTCGCGCTTTCCATTGCATCGTCGACAGCATTGTCGATACCCTGCTCGGTCTGGGTCAGGACGATGCGCCGGCCATCGACCACTTCCAGCTGCCATTCGGCAACAAGGCCCGTGCCGTTGATAACTGGCAGCAGCTCTTCACGCGCACGATCGATATCGCTCGCATTTTCGAGCATGAAGGACACTTGCCCGTCGAGCGTATTGAGCTCGCCAAATTCGATTTCCGGATCGGCATCACCCAGCAGCTGGATGACCGATTCCTCCATCGTTTCCAGCCGCTGTTCGGCCACTTGCGCCGGATCCGCTTCGAGCAGGATGTGACTGCCGCCGGCAAGGTCCAGCCCCAGATTGATCTGCGGCGCTTCCTCAACGAAGTCCGGCGCATCGACGCCCGTCATTGACAGGATCGAAGGAATGGCCAGAACGGCCAGTGCGAGCGTTACTGCCCAAAGCGAAATGCGCTTCCAGAGCGGGAAATCGAGCATGGCGGTGTGACCTGCTGCCTATCTGTGTCAGTCGTTCGCGGGCTTGCCGCCGGGCGGCAGGATATCGCCGATGGTGTTTTTCACCACCTTGATACGCGTGCCCTGTGCGATCTCGATTTCGGCATAGTCATCGTCGACCTTGATCACCTTGCCGATGACACCGCCCGCAGTCACGACCTTGTCGTTCTTTTTCACGCTGGCGATCTTGGCCTGGTGTTCCTTGTGCCGCTTCATCTGCGGGCGGAAAAGCAGGAACCAGAAGATGGCGATCATGCCGATGATCGGCAGGAATTGCACCCATCCTGGAGGGGGAGCCTGGCCGACTGCCAGGGCGAGAAAATCAAGCATGTGTTCGTTCCATTCAGGAGCGGTGAGTCAAAAAACCGAATGTGTCAGAAAATACCCGGCAAACCCGCGGCGCAAACCGCGATTCACCAGCCTCCTCCCCGACATATGGGCGCTGCGCGTAGCAGCATTGCGGAGAGGTGGCAATTGAGGTCCGTTTTGCAATAGATCCGCATACCAGCCGCGCGTGAAATTCTGCCCCGCTATGCGCTTGCTATCGCGCCCCACCCTTTCTATAGGCGCGCTTCCACTGGTCTCGGGAAGTAGCGCAGCCTGGTAGCGCATCACACTGGGGGTGTGGGGGTCGCAGGTTCGAATCCTGTCTTCCCGACCAGTGGACCTTCAAGCAGGTTCGGCGAGTCGATCAACCTTCAGCGACTTTGCCGCTTTCTTCGCGACAACCAGATCATGCGCGGATTGCATCCGCAGCAGGGTCCCGGCATCGACGCCAAAAGCCTTTTCGAACCGGATAGCCATTTCCGGAGAAAGCGCTGCCTTGCCGTTGAGCAGATTGCTCAATCCAACACGCGATACCTTCAGATGCTCGGCAGTGGCACTCACGCTAAGCCTGTACGCAGAGACAAAATTCCGCCTCAGCCATGGCCCCGGATGGACCGCGAAGCTGTCATGCAGTTTGATAACCATCAGTGATAGTCCTCAAGGTTGAGGTCGGCGATTGTCGCATCGTCGACCTTAGTAAACGTAAGTCGCCAGTTTCTGGTGACGGTCATCGCAAACGTCCCCCTCCGATTGCCGGTCAGGGCATGAAAGCCGAAGTTGGGCGGCACCGAAAGCTCGTCGAACGCTTGCGCACTGGCAATAAAGGCGATCATATCCGTGATACGCTCGGGCTCGATCACGCCCTTCGCCTTGCCCGTTTCGAGAAACTTGCGAAGGTGCTTGTGCAGGACATTCTCGATTTCCACGCGCAATGTATAGTCATGCTTTACAATTTAGTCAAGCATCACTTTACACTCGGGTCACTTTGTGAGGCCCAAGCAAATGCTTTCCTACAGCTTTGCCTCTCCGCCACGCCCGTCTGCGAATCCAACCGCAACGGAGCATCCCCCCATGGCAATTCTCGAATCCCTTATCGGTCCTATCGCTTCCATCATCGACAAGATCATTCCGGACAAGGAAGCGCGCGAGCGGGCGAAGCTGGAGTTGATCGCGCTCGAAGGCACGCAGGACATGGCGCAGATCGAGGCACGGCTTTCCGCCATCATTGCAGAAGCCGAAAGCACCGATCCGTGGACCAGCCGCGCGCGGCCGAGCTTTCTTTACGTCATGTATGCGATGATCCTGTGCGCTTTGCCTATGGGTGTCCTTGCGGCGTTCAATCCCACGGTCGCGCGCGATATCGGCGCAGGAATGAACGCCTATCTCGGCGGGCTGCCCGAGCCGCTCTATGCGCTGTTTGGCACAGGCTATCTCGGCTATACCGCCGCGCGTCAGTGGGGCAAGGTGAAGGGCGTGGACAAATAAGCGCCAGGACACTGTCACACCTGTCACACCCCTGCCTAGAAAGCCTGACCGAAACCTGTGCCTTTGCCCTTGGCGGCAGCCCCCGATTGCCGCTAAAGGCACGCGCATGACTGACACAGTATTCGTATTGAACGGACCCAATCTGAACCTGCTCGGCGTGCGCGAGCCTGAGATTTATGGCGCAGACACGCTGGATGATCTCGCCACCCGGTGCGAGGCTAAGGCGAAGGAGCTTGGCCTCGAAGTCGACATGCGCCAGTCCAACCATGAAGGCCATCTGTGCGACTGGCTGCATGAAGCGCAGGCCGATGGCGCGAAAGCTGTCATCCTGAATGCAGGTGCCCTCACCCACACCAGTCTAGCGCTATATGATGCGATCCGCGCGATCCGCACGCCGGTGATCGAAGTGCATATCTCCAACCCCGCCGCACGTGAAGCCTATCGCCATAAGAGCTATGTCGCGATGGGCGCTCTCGGCACCATCTCCGGTTTCGGCGGATATGGCTATGAATTGGCGCTGGAAGCCGCAGCGAAGCTGTAAAGCCGCATTCCGCCAAAGCGATTGCTAACCCTTGCTTTGGGGGCGGACTGGTTCTAGCCCCCAAGCCATCCTTTACCACTGCATCGGGGAATGCATGTCTGACAAGAAGACCTCCGCCGCCAGCAAAAGCGGCATGACCGTTGATCCCAATCTGGTTCGCGAACTGGCCGAAATGCTCGGCGAAACCGGCCTGACTGAAATCGAGGTCGAAGAAGGCAATAAGCGGATCCGCGTTGCGCGCAACATGACTGCCGCTCCGCCGCCTGCTGCAATGATGGCGCCCACACCTACGCCGGCTCCAGCTCCCTCTACCGCTCCTGCCACGCCGTCTGCTGCAGACGCTCCGGGCGAAAGCGCAGCCACGGAAGACGTAGCGAACGCCGTCAAATCGCCGATGGTAGGCACTGTCTATCTCGCGCCGGAACCGGATGCACCGGACTTCGTCTCCGTCGGCGACACGGTGAAGAAGGGCGACACGCTGCTGATCGTCGAAGCCATGAAGGTGATGAACCCGATCACCGCGCCTGCCGATGGAATGGTGAAGCAGATGCTGGTCGAGAACGGTTCGCCGGTCGAGTTCGACCAACCACTCGTTGTCATCTCGTAAAGCCGCGCTGACAGCATGGGCATTTCACGCATACTGATCGCCAATCGCGGAGAGATCGCTCTGCGCATCCACCGTGCAGCGCACGAAATGGGCATTGAGACGGTTGCGGTGCACTCCACCGCTGATGCCGAGGCCATGCATGTGCGACTGGCGGATCACGCAGTCTGCATCGGTCCGCCAGCAGCGTCGGAGAGCTATCTGAATGTCGCGGCGATCATTTCAGCTGCTGAAATCAGCGATGCGGATGCGATCCACCCCGGTTACGGCTTCCTCTCCGAAAATGCGAAGTTCGCCGAAATCGTCGAATCGCATGGCATCAAGTGGATCGGCCCCAAGCCCGAACACATTCGCACCATGGGGGACAAGGTCGCCGCCAAGCAGACGGCGGGCAAGCTTGGCCTTCCGCTGGTGCCGGGTTCGGACGGCGCCATCTCCGACTATGACGAGATGCGCCGCATTGCGGACGAGATCGGCTATCCGGTGATCGCGAAGGCTGCAGCGGGCGGCGGTGGCCGCGGCATGCAGGTCATTCCCGATGCGGAATCGATGGAGCCGCTGGTCAAGCGCGCCATGAGCGAGGCGAAAGCCGCGTTCGGCGATGACACGATGTATCTGGAAAAGTACCTCGGCAATCCGCGCCATATCGAGTTCCAGGTCTTCGGCGATGGCGAGGGCAACGCCATCCATCTGGGCGAACGCGACTGTTCGCTCCAGCGCCGCCACCAGAAAGTGTTCGAAGAAGCCCCCTCGCCCGTGATTACCGCTGAAGAGCGGGACCGGATGGGCGGCATCGTGGCCAAGGCCATGGCCGAAATGGGCTATCGCGGTGCGGGCACCATCGAATTCCTGTGGGAAGATGGCGAGTTCTACTTCATCGAGATGAACACGCGCCTGCAGGTCGAGCATCCGGTTACCGAAGCGATTACCGGTGTCGATCTGGTGCGCGAGCAGATCCGTGTCGCCGATGGCAAAGCGCTGTCGGTAGCGCAGGAAGACCTCCGCTTCACCGGCCATGCGATCGAGTGCCGCATCAATGCGGAAGACCCGTTCACTTTCGCCCCAAGCCCCGGCAAGATCACCTATTACCACCCGGCAGGCGGCATGCATGTGCGCGTGGATAGCGGGCTTTACGCCGGCTATTCGATCCCGCCCTATTACGACTCCATGATCGCCAAGCTGATCGTTTACGGTCGCAATCGCGAAGGCTGCCTGATGCGCCTACGCCGCGCGCTGGAGGAAATGGTGGTGGAAGGCGTTAAGACCTCGATACCGCTGCACCGGGAACTGATCCGCCAGCCCGATGTGATCAGCGGCGATTACACGATCAAATGGCTGGAAGAATGGCTTGCCGATCGCGATGCCGAAGCCGAATAGGCAAAAAAGGGGCGAACCGCGTTGGCTCGCCCCTCACACACTTTTGGCGGAGTGAAGCGGTTTAGCCGCCCATACCTTCATCCAACGCTTTGCTGACGAGGATGTTGACCGACACGCGGCGGTTCTGCGCACGGCCAGCTTCCGTCGTGTTGTCAGCCGCAGGATCAGCTTCGGCCATGCCGGTCGGCGTCATCATACGCCACGGCGCCCAGCCACACTGCTGCTGCAGATAGTTCACGACACCGCTCGCGCGGCGTTCGCTCAGCACCTGGTTGTAATCCTGATTGCCGACGGAGTCAGTGTATCCGACAACCAGCAGCTGCGCGCCGTCGGTGGCGCTTGCCTGAGTTGCGAAGTCGCACAGTTCACGCTGAGCGACAGGCGAGATGTTATGGCGCCCGGTGTCGAAATAGACATTGGTGACGCCCGTCACGTTATATTGGTCGATGTTGGCTACGCGGCCGCGCAAGGCCTCTGCCGCAGCGGCATTCTCTTCGATCGCCTCTTCATTCAGGGCGAAGCGCTGTTCGGTGCCGGTGCGGATCATTTCCGCGGTTTCGAGGTCGTCCGCCGAGAAGCGAATGCGGCTGGCAAGCAGGCCATCTTCCCAACGCACGGTCTCCACTGTGACCGGGATGCCGTTGAGGAGCGAGGCGGTGCTGAGCTCCGTGCGGCCAAGGCCGAGAAAGCCTCCGCGCGCGCGAATATCGGTGATCTCACCTACGGCGACGGATGTGGTCGCGCCATTGGCTTCGGTCACGGTGATTTCACTGCCGGTGCGGGCCGAGATAAAGCCGTCGATCTCAGGGCCTTCCGCAAGGCCATCGAGACTGGCAGGCAGATTGCCATAGACGTTGATGTTCTGCGACGTGGTCTCCGCCGGCAATTCCTGCGCCGATACGCTGCCGCCAAACGGCAGGACCATTGCGGCACCAAGCGCCAGAGCTGCGGAATATTTACGCGCCAAATTCATGTTCTCACTCCTTCATTCGCTTGGTGCCTGCTGCCTCCGAAAGGCGGCGTGGCTTCGAAAAGAAACCGTGACCCCAAGCTATCCATCCAGTCCCATGAGCCGAATGCGAAAATCCACCGGCCCGCGGATTGCCCCCGCGCCATTACATGAATGACTGTCTCGCAGATGAACATTTCGCACACCCGTTCCCGGTTTACGGATCGAGTGAGCGCATATTGCGGCGAATGGTTACTGGTAGCGAAGCAGACAGGGTGAATCCGGCGCTAAGAAGGGGTCTCAGCCCAGCGGAACGCCCGGCTCGTGCTTGGCCGTGCGGATCGTCAGCGAGGTTTTGACACTCGCCACATTGGGAGCGGGGGTCAGTTTGCTGGTCAGGAATTCCTGGAAGCTCTGCAAATCGCGGCTGACTATCTTGAGAATAAAGTCGATTTCGCCGTTCAGCATGTGACACTCACGCACTTCGGGCAGCATGTTGATATGCTCTTCGAACGCTTTCAGGTCTTCTTCTGCCTGGCTGCGGAGGCTGACCATGGCGAAGACGGTAATCGCAAAACCAAGCTTTGAAGCGTTTAGATCGGCATGATAGCCGCGAATAACGCCTTCTTCCTCCAGTGCGCGCACGCGGCGCAGGCATGGCGGCGCGGTGAGGCCGACGCGGCGCGCCAGGTCGACATTGGTCACCCGGCCTTCGGCCTGCAATTCGGCCAGCAATTTACGATCAATTGAGTCGAGCGTCGACATCACCGGTGCCCCTGCAATGGTTTCGAGCAACCTGCTTACGCAAGCAGGCAACATCCGGCACGCTTTCTAACAGCTGGCCGATTGATTGTTCCATATGCACGCAATTGTCCCTTTTTGCAACGCACGCAGAAGCGCACATGTGCGCAGCGCTGCTCCTCGCTATTGGAATTTTTGGAAATTCTTAACCTTTCTCGCCGGAGCCTGCATGCAAATCGACGATCGCCTCACCACCGTGCTGCGTATGCGCGTAGACAGTGATGGCGTACGTCGAACACAATTCAGGCAGCTTATCGACCTCTTGGGCACACTGCCCGAAACTGCCGAGAGCGAATTGCTCAGGCCTGCCTATGCGCGGCTTTCGGAGCTGATGACGCATCTTCCGCAAGAGGAGCAGGCTGCGATCCTGCGCGAACCGGGCGTGCGCCTGCGCAATCCAGAGCTCGTCGCATATCTTGCCGGGGGCGAGTCCAAACCGGCCGCTTCCGCCATGGCGACCGCACGGCTTAGCGATGCGCAATGGCTCGCGCTAATCCCGGAACTGCCGATGAATGCGCGCGGCTTTTTGAGGCACAGACGCGATCTGTCCTCTGATGTGAAGGATTTGCTGGCGCGCCTCGGCGTGCAGGATCTCGTCCTGCCTGATGCGGGGATCAATCGCTCCGCCGCAGCTGTACCACCCAGCCCCACTCCCGCAGTGGCGCCCGTATCTCCAGCGAGCCCAACAAGCGACACGACCGAAGGCATCGGCGCGCTCCTACGCCGTATCGAGGCATTTCGCGAAGAGCGCCAGGGTAAGCCTGTTGCCCCCCGCCTTCCGCTGGAAGAGGAGGAACTTTCCGCAAGCCCCCTGCTCGGCTTCGAATTCGCCACCGATACGGCAGGCACTGTCACCTGGGCGAGCGGCCCGATCGCAACGCTGGCCGTGGGCCTTCGCCTGACCTCCCCAATGCCCGGCGTTTTGATCGATGTGGACAAGCGGATTGCCGCTCGCCTGGCCGCGCATCAACCGATCACCACCGCGCCCATCAATCTGGCTGCCGCGCCCGACATCAGCGGTGAATGGCGCATGGATGCAGCCCCACTCTTCGATGCAAAGGACGGTCGCTTCACCGGCTATCGCGGCTGCCTGCGGCGTCCGATCGTTTCTGCAGAAGATGCCGCCAATGATGACAGCGAAGGCGATGCGATGCGGCAGGTGCTGCATGAATTGCGTACTCCGGTGAACGCGATCCAGGGTTTCGCCGAAATCATCCAGCAGCAGCTATTCGGCCCCGCCCCGCATGAATACCGCGCGCATGCCGCCGGGATATCGGTGGATGCCGCCAAGCTGCTTGCCGGGTTCGATGAAGTCGACCGGCTGGTCAAACTCGACTCCGGCGATTTGAAGCCGGAGGAAGGCGAAAGCGATCTGCGCCTCGTGGTTTCCGACACCGTCCAGCGCTTGCAGGCGTTTCTTCGCCCGCGCAACGCCGCTTTCGACTTGCGCGTAAAGGGCTCGCCTTTCCATGTCGGGCTGGCGCGGCCGGAAGCGATGGCGCTGTGCTGGCGGCTTCTCGCCACGGCGGCTGGCGCCATGGGGCCAGGCGAAACGATTGCGCTGCGTCTTGCGGGCAATGAAAAGCGGGTGCGGCTGCGCATGAAGATCCCGCCCTCACTAATCGATGGCACAGCCAAAAATCTCGCCGCCCCCGCCGATCAACAGCGTGAAAAGGCGATTAGTGCGGGAATGTTCGGCCCAAAATTCTCGTTCAAACTGGCGCAGGCAGAGGCAGAAGCGGCAGGCGGTTATCTAAAATGTAAACAAGACCGGGTAACGTTGGTTCTTCCGGCCTTGACCGCCAAGAATGTCGATCATAGCCCGGAACAGGGACGCGCGAACGGGTAACAGCCCGCTTGAAGTTGGAGATACCGGTGTAATGCGGAGTCTGCTCGATCAGCCTCCGGAAGACAGTCGCGCCCGCTTTCGCGACCGCATTCCGCGTTTCATTTTGACAGTCGATACCGAAGAGGAATTTGACTGGGAGAAGCCGCTCACCCGCGAAACGCACGGCACCGATCATGTGCGGCGGCTGTCCAAGTTCCAGGAATTTTGCGAACACCAGAAAGTGGTGCCGGTCTATCTGGTGGACTGGCCCATCGCCAATTCTCGTCTTGCCGCGGAAATATTGCGCGAACCGCTTGCCGCCGGGCGCGCTGAAATCGGTGTGCAATTGCACCCTTGGGTGAACCCGCCTTTTGCTGAAGATGTCACGCAGCACAACTCCTTTGCCGGGAACCTGCCGCGCGACTTGGAGGAAGCCAAGTTCGTCAAATTGCGCGATTGCATCGAGGCGAAGTTCGGTGTGACACCGCTCATCTATCGCGCCGGTCGCTATGGCGTTGGCGAGAACACCGCTCGCATCTTGGCCGAGCACGGCATCGCAATCGACACGTCGGCGCGCCCGCAATTCGATTATTCATCGGTTGGCGGGCCCAATTTCCGAACTTTTCCGATTGCTCCTTACTGGCTGGATGACGAGCGCACCCTGCTCGAACTGCCTCTCACGACGACATTCTGGGGCATGCTGCGCAAGCAAGGCGAATACATCTATCCGCGGCTCTGGCGCGCGCCATCCATGCGCGGCGTCCTTTCGCGCCTCAACATGCTGGAACGCGTGCCGCTGACGCCTGAAGGCGTCACTGTGGAGGAGGCGATACGCGGCATCGATATGGCACTCGATGAAGGCGCGCCCATGCTCGTCTTCTCCTTTCACAGTCCCTCGCTACGACCGGGCGACACGCCCTACGTCCGCACCGAAGAGGATCTGGACGATTTGTACGATTGGTGGCGGCGGGTCTTCGCCTATCTCAAGCAGCGCGGTGTGAAGCCGTCCTGCGTGAAGGATGTGATGCATTCGGTCGAACGCTAAAATTCCACACTTCACAAGGTTCTCGCTTCGCTCCGCAAGCTGGCTTATGCAGTCGGACAGAAGCTGAAAACAGCAATGCAGGATCAGGGATGCCGAACCAGAACACGCCCAGCCACCGGGTGACGTCTTTCGAAGTTGCCGAGCGAGCCGGGGTCAACCAGTCCACCGTATCGCGTGCGCTATCGGGCGATAGTTCGATCACCGATGCAACGCGCGAAAAGGTGCGCCGCGCGGCGGATGAGCTGGGATACCGTGTCGATGCCCGCGCTGCGCGGCTGCGGAGCGGCAAGACCCGCACTCTCGCCATCGTCGTCATTACCAAGCCCGATATCGAAGCCACCCAGATCAATCCCTTTCATTACAATCTGCTCGGCAGCGTCTGCGCGGCAGCTTCTGAAAAAGGGTATCAATCGCTGGTTTCGTTCCAGTCGGTTGAAGAACAGTTCTACGGCGACTTCGTCGAGACGCGGCAGGCCGACGGTGTCATCCTAATCGGAACCAGCACCAATGATGCGGCCTGGGCGCACCACAGGGCCCTGTTGGAGCGCGAGGATGTAGCAAGCTGGGGTTCGCCCTATGTGGATCATCGCCGCGTCGATTCGGACAATCGCGCGGGCGCTCGCATGGCGGTGGAGCGATTGCTCGCCGCCGGACATCGAGACCTCGTCTTCATCGGCGATACGCGCCAAACGCAGCCGCAATTCCGGGAGCGTTTTGCAAGCTTCAGCGATGCGACGCGCGAAGCCGGAATCGATGGCGGAAAGGCCATCTTCGAAGATGGCGAGACACGCGGCCAACAGGGCCGTCGCTCTGCCCGCACGTTGATCGACAGCGGCCGCGGCTTCGATGGCATCTTCTGTTCTTGCGATGCGATGGCGTTTGGCGCCCTCGAGGTGTTGCGCGAAAGCGGCGTGGACGTTCCAAGAGATGTGGGTGTGATCGGATTCGATGGGCTTGGCAGCGGTGCACACTCTAGCCCGCCGCTCACGACGGTGGAGCCGGACTTTGCCCGCGCCGGCGTACTGCTGGTCGATACAGCGCTGGGCCTCACCAAAAGCGGTGAACGCCGCCGCGCACCGGTGCGTCTAGTCGAGCGCGCCAGCGTGCGAACCGCGACCTAAGCTGGAAAGAATTACGGCCGGAACCACCACGCAGGTGATTCCGGCCGAAAGCTGGTCGGGGAGACAGGATTTGAACCTGCGACCCCCTGTACCCAAAACAGGTGCGCTACCAGGCTGCGCCACTCCCCGGACCGCAGAGGCCCCTAGATTCTGCGCCACTCCGGCGCAAGTGCAAAACGTGCCTTTCACCCGTATCACCGAAGAATCTGCGTAATTTCGCGTATTACTACGTCTCCGAAACGGAGATGGTGACGCAGGTAGAGCATGCCGAAAGCCTTTTAGGCCGCCGCCATGCCTTATCTCTCTACAGTCCTCGCCGCCCTGACCTTTATCTCCACCCCGCTGGAGAATTGCACCGTCACCGATGGCGATACCATTCGCTGCGGAGATGAGCGGATTCGGATTACAGGGATCGATGCTCCCGAAACGCATGCCTGCCGCGCAGGGCGGCGCTGCGTTGATGGTGACGGGCGCGCCTCGACGCGCGCGATGGAGGCCACCGTCGCCAATACCGCGCTAACAATCGTGCGGCTGGGAGAAGATCGGTATGGCCGGACGCTCGGTGTCGTTTACGCCGATGGGCAGAATATCGCCTGCGCGCAGCTCGCCGCAGGACAAGCCTATTACGTCGCGCGCTGGGATGATGAGGGGCTGGTGGCAGCAGACTGCCCCGCACTCGCCGCATCTAGAAGTATCTAGGCTAATGCCCGAAGGATGGTGGGCCCGGCAGGACTCGAACCCGCGACCTAGCCGTTATGAGCGGCCAGCTCTAACCAACTGAGCTACAGGCCCGCACCAATCCTTCGTGCGCGCTCGCCCCTAAACCGGGCCGCGCGCGTCTTCAAGCAATCTTACTCTTCCAGCATGATCGGCGCTCCGAGGAAGCTGCCGCGATGGTTGGCAAGCACCCGTGTCACCGCCGTCCACACGGCGACATTCTGTGCCAGCTCGCCCGGATCGACCTTGTCCAGCGTATCGTTCGCTGTGTGATGCAGGTCGAAATAGCGCAGGCCATCCTGCTGCAGATCGATAATCGCGCCGCCCTGATCCCTTAAGATGTTGAGATCAGCGCCGCCGGTCGCGGTAATCTGCGGTGCGGGCAGCACTCCATAGGGGATCACGGCATCGGCCAGCTGCTGGAACAGCGCCGGGTTGCTTTGGGTGAAATTCGTCTCCAGCCGCCAGATGAGGCCAGCGCCGAAATCGCTTTCAAGACCGACGCCGATTTCTTCGTCGGCATGGGCTTCGGAATATGCGCGGCTGCCCCACAGGCCAGTTTCCTCAGCGCCTGCGAACAGCACGCGAATAGTGCGAAGCGGCTGGCCATCTTCGACGGCGTGCAGCGCGGCAGAGGCGGCAATGGCGCAACCCGAAGCATCGTCCACCGCGCCTGTGCCATTGTCCCAGCTATCAAGATGGCAGGCGAGCAGCACGGGCGGCAGTGAAGGATCGCGCCCCATAATCTCGCCAACGACATTGCCGCTCTGGGTCATACCGAGGAATTGGGGGGTGAGCACCAGTTCAAGCGTCAGCGTCTCACCGCGTTCGAGCAGGCGCTCGACATTGTCCGCGTCGGGATTGCTGAGCGCGGCAGCCGGAATTGGCTCCACACCGTCGGGCCAGCTTGTCGCGCCGGTGTGCGGCAGGCGATCATTGTCGGTGCCGATCGAGCGTATGATGATGCCCGCAGCACCCTTTTGCGCGGCAATTCCCGGCCCCTGCCGACGCGGCGAGCCGAACATTCCGTAATGCGAACCGTCTTGCGTCGCTTGCATCGGGTTTCCGATATAGACGATCTTGCCTGCAACTTCCGCCGGATCGGCTGCGCGCAGATCGTTGACGGTGGCGAACTGGACGATCTCCGCCGTGATACCTTCGGCAAGAGTCGCCCCGCTATAGCCGAGCGCGGTGAGGACCAGCGGCTGCGCCCCTGCCCCGACCAGCCGTGCGCGCTCTTCGCCGCGAACCCAGGTATTGTGCATGAACGGCTCATCCGCGACATTCACGAAGCCACGCTCGATCAGCCATTCCATAGCCCATGCGCGCCCACGTGCTTCATCCTCCGTGCCAGCAAGACGCGGGCCGATTTCTGTAGTGATGCCTTCGAGGAAATCCCAAGCCACTTCGTCATGCGCGCCGGGCTCCAGCCCGTAGCGATGATCGTAGCGCTGGGCAGCGGCAGTGGCGGGAATGGCGAGCGAAAGCGCAGCAAGCGCGAGGATCGGTTTCTTCATGGGCGCAAGTGCTAAGCGCCACGATGCGTGCTGTCCAGACGGGTATTCAAGCAGCAGCCCTGCAGGCATCTTCACACAGAGGAACAGCGGGCTGAGAGCCGCGTTCGATCCGGTTTCGGCCATTGTTCTTCGCTGCATAAAGCGCCGCGTCAGCCCGCGAGAACAGCCGGTCATAGCTTTCACCCGGCCGGCGTTCGGCGACGCCAAAGCTTGCCGTCAGGCTGATATGATCTCCAATCTCGGGAAAGGTGCTGCGCGCGAAGGCAAGTCGCATGCGGTCTGCCAATTGCGCAGCGTCGGCTTCCCCGCAATGGCGCACCAGAATGCAGAATTCCTCTCCGCCAACACGCCCAAGCAAATCATGCGGACGGCTCATCCGGGCAAGGAGCGTACCCATTCCGGCAATCGCCTTGTCACCTGCCTGATGCCCCCACAGATCATTGACCTGCTTGAAGTGATCGATGTCCGCAATCACCAGGCTAACCTGCTCGCCAGTATGTGTGCTCTGACTTAAGGTACGCGCGACTTCCGCTTCGAAGGCACGGCGATTGCACAGGCTTGTGAGCGGATCGATATTTGCGCCTTCACGCACTTTGACGATGCCATCGTAAACGCAGGCGCCCAGCAGCACGATTGCCGTGTTCAGCGTCTTCAGCATCAGCACCATGTTGATGATCGTATAGTAGAGGGACTCGCGATATTCGGCGGCGGGTATTGCCCCTTCCGCCATGGACGTCAGCACCGGTCGCACCATGAAATCGACCGTATGCAGCGCGAGAACAATCAGTATCGCTGTGTCGACCAGCGTGCGTCGCGGAGCATCCGCCAGAGACACGAAAGCGACCAGAAACATCATTGCGTAACCGGCATTGATGAGGACAAGACGCGGCCCTGCATCATCAGAAATGCTCACAGCAGCGAGCAATGACACAGCGGCTATGCAATATATGCCGAATAGTGTGCGAAGATGCGCTGGCCGCCCTGCCCTGTGGCAAGCGCCCCAAATCAGCAGCACGCTGGCGAGCGAATAGAAGGCCTGCGTCACAAAGAACGTCGCTGCCGCGCCGGTGGGCAGCAGATGAGTGACAATGAAGCCAAGAGCAAAGGCGGCGTATCCGGCTGCGAAAGCGAGCACTTGTCGGCCAAGCCCCGCGCGCCACCAGACAGCTAGGAATAGCGCTGCGAACACGAACGCCATTATCGGCGTCGTCAATCCCAAGATTTGTTCGCGCATTTTTCCCCCTCGTTGCGAAGGGGCCTTATCGCCCATTGGTTAATGTGGTTCTAAGGTCTTCCCGCAAGCCACGCCGAAACCAGCATTTTTTGCTCGAGCCTCGCTACCAGAACCGGCTGCCGGGAATACCCTTGAAGGGCCCTGCCACCTTGCTCGTGATCCAGCCGCCGTAGAATTCGCCAGGCTGCGGTCGCACCTCCTCGCCGTCGACAAGGCACTGATCGAATGGTGCGGCATAAAACGCCAGATAATCGCGCAGGATCTGAAATGTGGGCGTCGGGCTCGGATAAGACCAGCCGACTTTTTCCAGCACTTCGTCTCCGGCGACCACGTCCCAATATTTGGCCGCCCCTTTCCATTCGCAGAATGACGAACCGGCTGCACGGCGGAGCGCGTCTTCGGCAATATCATCGGGCGGAATATAGTAATTGGGTGGATGGCTGGTTTCGAGCACGCGAACGGCATTGCGTGTGTCGGCAATGGTGATGTTATTGTGTTCGATGACTATGTGCGCATTCGTCGTTTCGGCGATGGCGGGGCGCGGATAATCCCAGACGCTTTCCTGGCCAGGGCCGACGGGATCGGGTTCGGGATGACGCATGCTTGTTCCCCTTTAAGTTTAGTCGCTGACAAGTCGCTGCAGGCGCGGACGGACACGCAGGAAGCCTTTGTAGAGCACCTCGAAAATCTGCCGAAGGCCCGGTAGCCGGGCAAGCTGGCCAAAGGGCCTGAGTATCGGGATCGCGCGCCACATGGCGGCAAAGCCCTGCGCGCCTGAATAGATGCGGCCGTTCTCTTTTACATGGAAGCGGGCGAGCAAATCGTCCTGCGATATCGGGCAGCTCTCAGGCTGACCTTCGCTGACATCGACGAAATCAATGGAATGACGCTTGTCGAGCTTTTGCATGACAGCAATCTCGCGGCGGCAAAGCGGGCAAGCGCCATCGTACCATACGGTAACGTCAGCCATCCTCGATAATCCGATCAGCCAGTTCGACGCCGGAAATAAACGCGCTCTCGACGCGCGGACCAATCAGCCAATCGCCGCAAACGCCGATCTTTTTATCGGCATCCCACAGGGCCTTGTCGCCAGATGCGCCGCTGCGCGCATAGCGCCAGCGATGGGCATCGGTATGCAGCGTGCCTGGCAGCGTGCCGACCTGCTCGGCAAAGGCTTTGAGAAGCTGATCGATCACGTCGTCCTTCTCTTCTTCCAGATGCTCTTCGCTCCATTCAGGCGAGGCTTGGATTACCCAGCATTCGGTCTCGCCAGCGCGATCTGGCTTGGCGGAATTGCGCGCGGCCCATCCGATCGCACCGGCATCATGTAAGGTATCGCCATGATCGACGCGGCTGGTGAAGGTCGCCATCAGCGTCCAATTAGGCTTGGAAACCGTGTCCTCGGATAGCTGCGCGAATTCACCCTGATGCGCGTAAAGTAGCGGGGCGACCTGTTCTGCCGGGACGGCAACCAGCACCGCATCGAATGCGCTGCCCACCGTTCCCTCTTCGTCCAGCAGCCACAGCGCTTTCCCTTCGCGCCGGATCTCCTCGATCCGCTTGCCAAAGGTCACATCCTGCTTGGCGGCCATTGCCTTGATCGGCGCATTCATGCCTGGAGTGCCCACCCACGCGCCTTCCTTGGCGGCTGACCAAGGGGCGACAACGCCTTGGCTTTGCCAACGCTCGACCTGCGCCGCAAAGCGTGGATCGCGTGCAGTGAAATATTGCGCGCCGTGATCGAAGCGAAGAGTTTTGCCATCCACTTCAGCTCGCCGCGTCGCCATGCGACCGCCGGGGCCGCGCCCCTTGTCGAAGAGCGAAACGCGATGACCCGCTTCTTTGAGAGCGGCGCCGCAGGAAAGACCGGCCATTCCGGCCCCGATAATTGCAATATCCATACCCACCCAATCGCGCAGCGCGGTGGGTGTTCCGCCGCAGCGTTAATTGTCGCGGTCAGCCACATCTTTCAGCATTTCATCGGCCAGATGATCACCGTGCAGCACGGAGATATCGCCTGTCGATTCCAGCACCACGGCGCGCACTTGGCCCTTATCGAGCACGTTGGACTCGCGCAGCTTGGCGCGGAGGTCCTCTTCG
The DNA here is from genome assembly GCF_016019885.1 of Aurantiacibacter sediminis. GTDB lineage: Bacteria > Pseudomonadota > Alphaproteobacteria > Sphingomonadales > Sphingomonadaceae > Alteraurantiacibacter > Alteraurantiacibacter sediminis. The sequence goes on from NZ_JAEANY010000003.1 coordinate 185,176, forward strand.
GTCACGCGGGTAGTCGCCAGAACCTCGTGGAGCACTTCGCCATCGCGCATCAGCAATTTCGGCTCATTGGCCAGCGCATCCTCCACCGTGTCACTGCGCTTGCGGACCAGCGCGACGATGAATTGAAAGACGAAAATTCCGACCATCGCCAGCATGGCCTGCGCAAACCCGGTCCATTCGCTCGCCTGCGCCGCGCCCGCGATCAGAGAGCCAAGGGCCACCGTCATCACGAAGTCGAAACTCGTCATCTTGGATAGCGATCTCAGGCCGACAAAACGGATCTGAACGACGACAAATGCAAGGGCGATCATGCCCAGCACGAGGCCGCGCAGGATCAGGTCGAGTGTGCTGTTTTCAAGGAACATGCATAGGCAACCCGCCCCGCTGTAAATGCGTTCCAAACAAACTTGCCCACCGCCGCGCTTATCCCTATCTGCGGCTGCAACACACATCCCACCATATTATACGAATTAAGGACCCGCCCGATGGCCGCCCAATACGCATTTGTCATGAAGGACATGACCAAGACTTTCCCCGGCGCGCAAAAGCCGGTGCTCTCCAACATCAATCTGCAATTCTATCGCGGCGCGAAGATCGGCATCGTCGGGCCGAATGGTGCGGGTAAGTCCACGTTGATCAAGATCATGGCAGGTATCGACACCGACATCAGTGGCGAAGCCTGGCCGGGCGAAAACATCACCGTCGGCTATCTCGAGCAGGAGCCCGAGCTCGACGAAAGCAAAACCGTGCTTGAAAACGTCAAGGACGGCGCGCGCGAGACCGCCGACCTCGTCGATCGCTACAACGCAGTGGCAGCCGAAATGGCCGAGCCTGATGCCGACTATGAAAAGCTCGGCGAGGAAATGAACGAGCTGCAGGACAAGATCGACGCTGTCGACGGCTGGACGCTGGACAACCAGCTCGAAGTTGCGATGGAAGCGCTGCGCTGCCCGCCATCGGACATGGGCGTACAGAGCCTCTCAGGCGGTGAGAAGCGCCGCGTCGCCCTCACCCGCCTGCTGATCCAGAAGCCGGACATCCTGCTGCTGGACGAACCGACCAACCACCTCGATGCCGAATCCGTGCAGTGGCTTGAAAACCACCTCAAGGAATATGCCGGCGCGGTGCTGATGATCACCCACGATCGCTACTTCCTCGACAATGTGGTGGAATGGATCCTCGAATTGGATCGCGGCTCCTACTACCCGTACGAAGGCAATTACTCGACCTATCTCGAGAAGAAGGCCAAGCGCCTCGAGCAGGAAAGCCGCGAGGAATCGGGCAAGCAGAAGGCGCTCCAGCGCGAGCTTGAATGGATGCGGCAGACCCCGTCCGCCCGCCAGACCAAGAGCAAGGCGCGTATCCGCAAATTCGACCAGCTGCAGGACGAAATGGGCAACCGCAAGCCGGGCAAGGCGCAGATCGTCATCCAGGTTCCAGAGCGCCTCGGCGGCAAGGTGATCGAAGCCAAGGGCATCACCAAGGCCTATGGCGACAAGCTGCTGTTCGAAGACCTGTCCTTCATGCTGCCCCCGGGTGGCATTGTCGGTGTGATCGGCCCCAACGGCGCGGGTAAATCGACGCTGTTCAAGATCCTCACTGGCAAGGAAGAGCCTGACGAAGGCAAGGTCGAGATCGGCGACACGGTGCGCCTCGGCTATGTCGACCAGAGCCGCGACCACCTCGACCCGAAAAACAACGTGTGGGAGGAAATCTCCGACGGGCTCGATTACATGCAGGTCAACGGCCACGACACCAGCACGCGTGCCTATGTGGGCGCGTTCAACTTCAAGGGCCCCGACCAGCAGAAGAACGTCGGCAAGCTGTCCGGCGGTGAACGCAACCGCGTCCACATGGCGAAGATGCTGAAAGAAGGCGGCAATGTGCTGCTGCTGGACGAACCGACCAACGACCTCGACGTAGAAACGCTATCCGCGCTGGAAGACGCCATCGAAAACTTCGCCGGCTGCGCCGTGGTCATCTCGCACGACCGCTTCTTCCTCGATCGCCTCGCGACGCACATCCTTGCGTTCGAAGGCGATTCACACGTGGAATGGTTCGAGGGCAACTTCGAGGCTTACGAGGAAGACAAGCGGCGCCGTCTGGGTGACGCAGCTGATCGTCCGAGCCGGGTGCAGTATAAGAAGCTGACTAGGTGACTTGCCTGTTCGGCTCTCCTTTCTGTGATGTGATTGCATTTCGCTGAATGTGAAGCCTTGATCTTTGTAAATGAGCAGCGAATACTCGCGGCATGAAAAAATGCATCATTGTCGTCGCCGCATTCGGCCTGAGTGCTTGCGCGACTGACCAAGCCCCGGTTTACGGTTCCGATAATCGCGTGGTCCAGCTTGGAAGCGGCACGCCAGCCGGTCGGCTGGGCACGCTCAATGGGTATGTCCTGCGCGTATCCGGCTCGCCGTTGTGTGACGATCCGGTCATCGAAGGGCGCACGATCCGCTGTTCGATCAGCGACATCACAGGGCCGGACTATGATTTCCGGTCGGCAGGGCCGCTCACGGGGTTCACTGTGCAGGATGGCCAGAGGCGTGAGATTTGCATCAATCCGCGCTTGGAATTTTCCGGTGGGAGAGCATTCATCGATTGCTGACACGAACAAGCGGCAGTCAGGCTTGCATGAAATCCTTGAAGCCGGTCAATGCAAACTGCACACCCATAGCGATTACGATTAGGCCCATGTAACTTGTTACCACCTGTCTCGCGAGCCCGCCGTTCTTCGCGTTTTTGCTGAATTTCGCTGCGGCAAGCAAAACTGCCAGCAAGATGCCCATCACAATCCCGATGGCAATCAGGGTAACCAAGGAAATACTGCCGATCTGGTTCGATGCCGCTATCGTAATGACGCCCGTTATTGTACCCGGACTGGCCGCGAACAGGATTAGTGGCGTGATCGACGCATCGGCATGGCTTGTTTCGGAGTCCGGTGCCGCCTGAACGGACACCATCATGCGCGTGCCTATTGCCGCAAGCACCAATCCACCAGCAACGCTAAATGCCGGCAAGCTGATGCCGAATAGCGCTAGAATGTTTCGCCCGGCGAAAGCGGCAACGCACAGAATAAGCGCGATTGCCAGCACGGCACCAATCGCTTCGGATATATTTCGTCCGGACTTGTGCGGGTCTCGCCCTTTCATAAAAAGCGCAAGACACATGGCCGGATTTACGAGCGCCAACAGAGTAATTGTGGCCTGAACCATCCCGTCCACCTAACTCGCTCCTGTCCGCAAACCCTTCGCCAGAAACCACGTCACGGAAGATTGGGCCAAATGATGTTGAGGACGGCGACGATTACCAGTGTAGCGAAGAAAATCCGCCAATCCCATTTGCGATGAGCACCAGGCTCGTCATTCCGGCGGATCAAGAAGACCGCGACTGCGATCAAGACAGCGGCGATTGCCGCATGTAGAAAATCGAATTCCATGTTCTTCCATTCGTGACGCAATATGAGAAACGTAGGTCGCGTCTGCACGGCCCGTCAATGGGCTTTTGAGTTCACCGCAAGAAGCTGCGAATCTCCGGTTTTCAGACGAACTTACTCCATCACAGGGCAAATTTGACTCCCCCCGCCCCCGTCCCCACATAGCGTGGTGAGGCGCCCGGTTCGCGGGTGCGTGTATCTGTCGGTGCTTTTCAGCATCGCGAACGCCAAATCCGAAGGAATTCCATGACTACCCCAAACAGCGGCGACACTGTAACCATCGACTATACCGTGAAGAAGACCGACGGCACCGTCGTCGGCAATACCGAGCAGACGGGTCCGCAGGACATCAAGCTCGGCGAAAACCAGATTTTCCCGCAGGTCGAAGAAGCTCTCAATTCGATGAGCGTGGGTGACGAGCAGACGGTCACCATCCCTTCCGACAATGCCTTCGGCCCGCGCCGGGACGACGCGATCGTCGACCTGCCGCGCACCAATCTTCCGGCAGAGCCCGCCCCGCAGCCCGGCATGCAGCTTCAGGCGCAGGGCCCCAACGGCCAGCCGGTGATCCTCACCATTCTCGAAGTTGGCGAGGAAACGGTGAAGGCAGATGGCAACCACCCGCTCGCCGGTGAAGACATCACTTTCGATGTGACCCTGCGCGAGATCAAGGCTGCCGCCTGATTTCAAGCTGATGGGGGAGGTTTTCGGGCCTCCCCTTTCGCATTCTAAATCTCGGCCCGCGCGAGGCCGATGCTTCACTCACCTTCGGATAATCGCCTGAGCGCCGCCCGTGCGGCCGCGCTGCGCGTCGCCTGTTTCAGGGTTTCGAGCAATTCCGATCCCTCGGTGAAATCGGGCGCGGCTAGGTTATCCACCCGCTCATCGGGCAATTGCTCTTCCGCAAAATCAAACCGGGCGCTCTCATTGATTGCTACCGCCAGACCGCCTGCATTGGTGATGAAACCGAAGGCGTCGAGGTCGCTCAACCCATCTCCGATATAGACGACCTGATCGAGCGGCACGTGCATGTCCGCCTCTTCGAAATCGGGATCGTTGACTTGCGGCGAATTGGCGACATCCAGGGCGAGGCCCTTGGCATGCGCTTCGATATAGCGCGCCTTTTCCGGGTGGCCGATAATCCGCTTCATGCATACCGCATTGCCATCCGCATCGAAATAGAAGCTCCCTGCCCAGCTACGATCGAACACGTCGTTGACCTCGGTCCGCTCGATCATTTCGATATAGCCGGAGGACAGGATCACGAGCTCCACTTCGATTTCCGGCAAGATGTCCTTAGCCACGGCCGAGAGATGTTTTTTCACATCCAGCACGCCGTCATATAGCGCGATCTCGTTTGCGGCCTTGTCAAAGAATTTGCGGCTCAGCAATTCGCCGCGATCGCGCCCGCAATCGATCAGCGCCTGACCGCGCTTCAGAATGCCGTCCCAATTGTCGCCGAGCGGCGTGTTGTATGTCTCTTCCCACTCCTCGCGCTCCATCCCCCAGACGGCGCACATGGCATCGATAGTGTCGCTGGCGAGGGTTTTGTCGAAATCGAAAATCAGCGTGACGCGCGGAATATAGGGATGAGTTGCTGCCAAAATCGCCTCCTTATACAGTTGCAATTTCTACGCATAGGTTAGGTTTTGGGTCCGTGACGCAGGCTATCGCTGGCGGCTCGCAGTCCAATCCGCGCCGCCGATGAAAGATATGGCGTCGCCCTCGACGCGGCCTTCCAGCAAGATTTCACCGTCGGGGGTGCTCACCAGGATGCTCAACCGATCGCCGCGCAACTCGGCAGTCATCGGGGCATTCTCGCCATTGAGCAGCGCCGTGCCACGCACGGTCTGGTAGTCCTGTTCGAAATTAAGCGTAAGCTCACCCTCGCCGATCTTCACCAGCCAGCGTCCGGCCACATCGGCGGGCACAATCCATGAGTAAACCGGATAGCCCACGACCCGTCGCTCCTCATCCGCAGGCCAGTCCCCCATATCGAAGCGATTGCTGACGATGCGCGTGCCGGGCGTCAGCTCAAGCAGGCGCGGGCGCAGATCCATATTAACGCTCGGCAGCAGGAACATGGTGATGACATCGGCCTGATCGAGCGGCGTATCGAAGAGGTCCTGCTCACGGAATTTCACCCGGTCGGCAACGCCAAGGCTCTCGGCCCGGCTCCGCGCCTCTTCCACCAGCGCCGGATCGAGATCGACGCCCAGCCCGCTTGCCCCGCGATCCACGGCAGCCGCAAGCAGGATGCGCCCATCGCCCGTGCCCAGGTCGATAACGTAATCGTCCGGTCCGATATCGGCCATGTCCAGCATGGCCTGCACGGTAGGCGGGCGGGAAGACACATAGGGCACGTCGAGCTCAGGAATAAGACCCAGCCGCTCCCGCGTTGCGCTCGGATCGACGAAATAGGCACCTGCAAAAAGGATGCCGAGCGTCACTAAAGCCGCAGCGAGAATGCCTGCGGCCTTCCGGCCAAAGCCGCCACCTTCGTCCTCATCGATCATGTCGTGCGAGCGCCTGCCATATGCGCGGTGCTTACCCCCTGCCGCTCCTCAGCGAAACTCCCGTCTATTTGCAACACCGCACTTTCCTACAGAAGGATTGCTGCACTCAATGCAGGGCCTCATGAAAGAACACTCGCCCAAATCTCCAGCGACAAAGCTGAATTTTGCTCCCAGCACGCCGCTCCGATTTTTCCCGTCAGGACACTGTCACACCTGTCACACCCCCTGGCTCCAAACCGTTGATAAGGCACGCTTAAGGAGTGATCCAGCGTCCTACACCGCTGTTCATGTTGATGACTGCCCGGCGGTGTCCATCATTGCTGAGGAAGAACCAGTCCACTTCCGCAAGCGTTACCAGCAGCACAGCAAAGTGTTCACGCGCCGGGGCGACCTGATCGTTGGTTGGTTGCTGGCCTTCGATCCAGTCGGGAAGGCCGCTCGATGGCTCATCGGATTGCGTGCCCGGGCCATCGCCCAGATAGCAGCGGCGCGCGAAGTTGGTGCTCGCTTCCCATGCCGCATCGGCGATAGGGCCGTCGCGTTCGATCCGGCCGGTGCCGCGGCACCGCAGCTGGATCTTCGCCTCCTTGTCATAAAGCAGAACGCCGACCGGCGCCCCATCGCCGATTACAGAGCATTTGGGCGAACGCGCATCGGTGTGGAAGCGCAGCGTGTCAGTCGCGCGGTCGAAAGCGCGCAGCACCATCACCCGCGCATCGGCATCCGCTGTCGCGACAACGGGCGTGTGCATCGGGCTGTGGCGGCTGCTTGCAGCCTCTTCCAGCCGATTGGCTATGTCGTCGGCGATCTGTTCGAATGTCTCCTGCACCCGGCGACACCTGCCTGCTGTGAGAGCGCAGGGCAAGGCTTCATTCGGTTCAGCAAACTAGTCCTAAACATGAACAAAGCCCCAACAGCGCGGTTCAGTTACGGGTCAGGCCGGTCCTGTAGAAAGGTGAGCAACACGAACGAACTGGGGCCGCGACACTCGCAGCGGCATTGGTCAACACGAGGAGATGTTGCAATGCGACTCGCTGACTTACTGAAAACAAGCGGCCTTGCTGCGATCGGCGTCATGATGCTGGCGCCTCTGGCTCCGGCCACAGCGGCGTCTGCTTTAGGCGCTGAGAGCGCGGCAGAACAACAGCGCGGGGATCGCGCTGATCGACAGGACAGGCGACGCGATCGTGCGCGCGGTGAAGGCCGACGTGGCAATCGCGATGCCCGCAATGACAGGCGAGGAGATCGCGGCGAACGCGCTGCGCCCCGCCAGCGCCGTGCAGACAGCAATGGTGGTGGACGCCGCCGCAATGCCGAGCCGGACATGAGGCGTCCTGCCGCTGTCGCTCCGGCGCGCGCCGTTGGCGAACGTGTCCGTGATAGCGTCGGCTCGAACCGCGGCGATGCTCGCCAGGATCGCCGCGCCGACCGGCGAGATCGCTATCGTGACAACCGCGGGGACCGCCGGGCCGACCGTCGTGATCGGTACCGCGACAACCGCGGGGACCGCCGGGCCGACCGTCGTGATCGTTATCGCGACCAGCGCGGAGACTATCGCCGTGACAGGCGCGCGGACCGCCGCGATCGCTACCGTGATCAGCGCGGAGACTACCGCCGTGACCGCTATCGGGATCGTCGCGATTACCGCCGCGATGGTCGCGACTACCGCCGGGATCGCTACAATTATCGCGATGGCTACCGTGCGGGTCGCCGTGAAGCTCGGCGCGATTATCGCCGGTGGAACAGGCATAATTGGCGGCAGAACCGCCGCTATAACTGGAACCGGTATCGTTACAACAATCGCAGCCACTTCAGCCTCGGCCGGTATTACGCGCCCTATCGCGGGTATCGCTATCGCCGACTGAATGTCGGGTTCTTCCTCGATCGCCTGTTCTTCGGTGATCGCTACTGGATCAACGATCCGTGGAGCTATCGCCTGCCAGACGTCTACGGCCCCTATCGCTGGGTGCGCTACTATGACGATGTGGTGCTGGTGGACATTTACACCGGTGAAGTGGTCGACGTGATCCACGACTTCTTCTGGTAAGGCCTATCAACTGATTGCCGGAGCGAGTGGCCGGCAAGAGCCCCCCGTTGCGCAAGCAGCGGGGGGTTTCGCGTTCATCCCACAATTGAGGCTTGCCTACAGACGGCGGCAATGGAATGGCTGTCAGCAAGATGAGCGAAACGAAGCAAAGCAAATTTGCGCCCAACGCCGATCAGCCGGGGCTGAAAAGCATCGGCAGGCGCGTGCGTGAACGGCTGTCGGACAATCCGGCTGCCTACAAAGTGCCTGCGGACGACATTGAGCTTTACGCCGTGGGCGATTTCATGACGCCTGCCGAATGCGCGAAGATGATGGAGCTGATCGATGCCACCGCGCGGCCCAGCGTCGTGTTCGACATCGACTATTCGGAAGGATACCGCACCAGCTATTCCGGCGATGTCGATCCCTACGATCCCTTCGTAAAGAAGATCAGCCGCCGGATTGACGATCTGATCGGCGTAGAATCCGAATTCGGTGAGACGATCCAGGGCCAGCGCTATATGCCCGGGCAAGAATTCCAGCCGCATCATGACTGGTTCCACCCGGACACCAGCTATTGGGAACACGAAATGAGCCGCGGCGGACAGCGCAGCTATACTACCATGGTCTTTCTCAATGATGTCGAAGCCGGCGGGACGACCGATTTCATCGATATCGGCATCTCGATCGAGCCCAAACCCGGTGTGCTGCTCGCATGGAACAACGCCAAGCCCGATGGAACGACCAATCCGATGACAATGCATGCGGGCCGCCCCGTTCAGCAGGGTAGCAAATACATCATTACCAAGTGGTATCGCACCAAAACCTGGACGTAGGCCGCCCCTAGCGCGCGAGAGCCTCGGCGATCAGTTTGCGCGTGTTCTCGACACCGTAAAGCGCGATGAAGCTGCCCATCCGTGGTCCTTGTGAGGAGCCGAGCAGCGTCTCGTACTGCGCCTTGAACCAGTCTCGCAGGTTGTCGAAACCGAATGTCTGATCCTTGCCGATCTCGTAAACGATGGTCTGCAAGTCCTCGGAAGGCATATCGGTGGGCACATCGGCAAGACGAGCATCGAGCGCCTTGAGCGCCTCTGCCTCATTGACTTCCGGAGCGCGCTTGACCATGGTCGGGGCGATGAAATCGCGGTTATAGGCGAGCGCACGGTCCACCAGCACGTCTAGAGCAGGATGCGCTTCGGGATCGGCGTTCTCGACATAATTGCCGAGATAGGACCACACCTGATCCTTGTCCGCCTCTGCGCCCAGCACGCCGACCAGATTGAGGAGCAGGCCATAGGTGACGGGCAGCGTATCGCCCGACCCGACCGGAGGTTGCGAACCGGTGGGATCCTTGATCCGCAGCAGGTTCCACACCGGATTGCCGAGCTGCTTGTCGATATCCTGATCCGGAATGCGCTCACGGAACTGCCAATAGTCATCGACCGCGCGCGGAATCACGCCGGTGTGCAGCTGCTTCGCGCTTTTGGGATTGGGGAAGATGTAGAAGCCCAGGCTCTCTTCAGTGCCGTAGGTCAGCCATTCTTCGATCGTCAGGCCATTGCCCTTCGACTTGGAAATTTTCTCGCCCTTCTCGTCTAGGAAGAGCTCGTAAATCAGGCCCTCAGGCTTACGACCGCCAAGCACCTTGGCGATCTTACCAGACTGAATGCCGGTATCGGTCAGGTCCTTGCCGTACATTTCGTAATCGACGCCAAGGGCCACCCAGCGCATTGCGAAATCGACTTTCCATTGCAGCTTGGCCATGCCGCCGAGCGCGCTCTGCTCGATCACCGCGCCGTCTTCATCGGTGAAGCGGATCGTGCCCGCATCGGCGTCGACGACTTCGACGGGCACTTGCAACACATGTCCTGTCGCAGGGCTGATCGGCATGATCGGCGAGTAGGTTGCCGCGCGCTCGGCCCGCAGCGTCGGGAGCATGATGTCGAGAATCGCCTGATTGTTGCGCAGCACACCACGCAGGGCATCATCGAAAGCACCAGAGTTATACTTGTCGCTCGCCGCGATGAATTCATAGTCAAAGCCAAAGCGATCAAGGAATTCGCGCAGCATCGCATTGTTATGCGCGGCAAAGCTTTCATACTTCTCGAACGGGTCGGGGATGCGGCTCAGCGGCTTGTGGAGGTTTCCCTCGAGCAGAGCCTTGTTCGGCACATTGTCCGGCACTTTGCGCAGGCCGTCCATATCATCGCTGAAAGCTACAAGCCGAGTGGGCGCAGGATTGCCATCCTCATCAGAGGCGACGATCTCGTAAGCCTTGCGGACAAGCGTGGTGCGCAGCACTTCTTGGAATGTGCCGATATGCGGGAGGCCCGATGGGCCATAGCCGGTCTCAAACAGTACCGGTTCACCACTGGGCTTGCCGTCACGATACCGTTTGAACAGCCGCTGAGCCTCCTGAAAGGGCCAGGCCTTGGAATTGCGAGCAGCGGTGATGAGATCGGTACTGAAAGTCATGCTTTGCGCATTGCCCAAAGGAAGCGATTTCGCAAGTGCGAAACGATTCGGAACCCTCGCCGCAAAATCACGTTGATCGCAAAACAAGATAATGAATGGGGTCTCCTTTGGATTATATCGAAATTCTGCGCAGCAATGTGATGGACATGTGGAATGGTGCCGTCGCCTTGTTGCCCAATCTCGCAATCGCGATTGTCGTCCTGCTGATTACATGGATCGTGGCACGGTTTGCTTTGCGCATCGCCAATGCGATCATCGGCAAGACAGAGCTTCGCGAAGATCTGCGCCAGCTGATCCAAACTTTTGTGCGGTTGCTTATCTGGATTGGCGGCCTTGTCCTTGCACTAATCGTCGCAATCCCGGGCTTCACGCCCGCAGGATTGATCGCAGGTCTAGGCATCGGCGCGCTGGCGATCGGCTTCGCTTTTCAGGACATCTTCGAGAATTTCCTCGCGGGCGTGCTGATCATGCTGCGCGAGAAGATGCGCATCGGCGATCTCATCGAATGCGAAGGCGTCACGGGTAAGGTCGAGAAGATCACCCTGCGCGAAACCTATATCCGCCAGCTTTCCAATGAGCTGACCGTGATGCCGAACTCGATGCTGTTCAAGAACCCGGTCGAAATTCTTACCGATGACACGGTGCGCCGGAACGAGGTCGTGGTGGGTGTTTCTTACGACGCCGATCTCGAAAAGGCGCAGCAGGCGATCTACGATGCGATGGCTACGGTAGATGCCGTGGTCGAGGATCGCCCGGTAATTGTTTACGCGCAGGAATTCGGCGGCAGCTCAATCAACTTCCTCGTCCAGTGGTATGCGCAATCGGCAGCACGCGATCTGCGCCAGACCAAGAGCGAGGCGATCAAGGCGATCAAAAAGAGCCTCGACGCTGCAGAAATCGGGATCCCCTTCCCCATCGTCACCAACATGTTCCCGGAACCCCTGCGGATCGAGCAGATGGGCGACAATGAGAAGAGTTCCGGCTGAGCGCTACCAATCGAAAGAGATTGACCGATTGACCGTATGGCGCGCGGGCTTTGCTCGCTCCTTCTGCGCTTTCTCCGCCCGTTCCAAGGCTGCGCGCTGCTCGCGAAGCTTGGCTGCAAGATTAGTGGAGACCAAGCCATCTGAGGTAGGCTTCGTCGTGGGCGCGGGAGCTCTTTGAGGAGGCTGCGAAGACCGGGGCTTGATCGATACCAGAGTGGCTGGATCATATTCCCGCCTGACCGGAGGTGCTGGCTCGTCCTTGCGAGAGGCGGAAGCAGGCTCTGGGGTTTCGGTTAAAGGCGCTTCAGCTTCTCTCACGGGAACTTGTTTATCTGTCCTCCGTCGCCGCATGAATGCGAAAGCTACGAGCGCCAACACCGCCATCAATCCGATCAGCGCAAACCAGAGCGAATTGCCACTCGCTTCGGATGCCTCGGCGGTGGCTGGGTTTGCAGCTGCGTCGGCAGTCGGCGCAGGTGTCTCCGGCGGCAGTGCTGGTGACGGCGCGGAGCCCTCGCTCTCTGGCGGCGTGACTTGAACCGGCTCCGACGCAGTCACGGGTTCATCGGCGCTTTGCTGGACCGGCTCCTGTCGCGCAGGACTACCGGCTTCGGGAGCCGCGGTCGGCGTTGGTGTCGGCTGGGCGGGCAATTCCTGGACAATCGGGTTTGCTGCTGCGCTCGGCCTTGCCTGAGGCTGTTGCTGAGACTCGCCCTCACCCGGCGGCAATTGAAAATCGCTCGGAATTGCGGGCGTGATAGGCGTCGCGCTGCTCTGCGGAAGAGGCGCGTCTTGCGCCGTCGCCGCGTTTGGCAGGACTGCAAGGATCATGGCCCAGAATATTGGTCGCAAACTCATGGCAACCGCCATAGCGCAGCGAGCGCAGAATATCCTGAACGAATATTCATCCGCCGAAGGCGACGCCCACAGGTGCGATGGATCGCGTCTGCGCTGCGACAGGCGGCGCTTTTACATCGTAACCCGGGCGTAGGTGATCTGGCCGTCTTCCACGAAATAGGCGGTGACCGTGCAGCAATAGACTTGCCCGCGTTCGGTATATTCGACCGTGTCGATCACGCGGTTCCCATAAGCTTCGCGATCGACCACCCGCACGGTCGGTGCATCGGGGCGAAAGTTCTGCGCGTAGGCTTCGGCAATCTGCGCCCTGCCCTGAAAGCTGAAGCCGTTCGCATCGACAATCGCATCATCGGCAAAGTGGGCAACGAAGCGCGCGCGATCCCGCGCCTGATAGGCCGCCGTGGCGCTGGCGATTACCTGCTCGGGTGATCGTTGCTGATCCCCTTGTGCAGGAGCCGCCGTGTGCACAGCAAATACAGCCAAGGCTCCCAAAGACATCATGAATTTCCGCATGGCCAATCCCTCCTTGCCACATCTGTTCACCGATTGTCTGGCAGAGCAATGTTTACAATTCGTTCTCATCGCCGATAGTGGATCCGATGCCGCTACAGCCGCTTCCCCTTCCCGCTTTGCACGCCAGCCACGCAGGCAGCTGGCATCGTGCGGCCAATGGCGAAACCGAAGGACTGTCCAAAGGCCAGGCGGTGATGGCTGCTGCCGATACACCGCATCTGATCATGAACGCTCCGCTGATCGCCACACGGCTTGGCTATCCGGATTTGTCCGGTCTCGACCTGCTTGAGCTCTTCGCCTTTGTACATCCAGCGAAATTCTGCGTTCCGACGCCCAAGGGCCTCGCCCATGCTCTGGACCTTGAGGAGCCGGAGGACGGCGCGCAAGTCCCCGAATTTCTGCAATTGGCCGCCGCACAATTGCTTGAGCATTGTGAAGTCGAAGACTGGGCAGAGCGCGAGGGGGCATGTAGCGTGTTGCAATCGCTCGCCAAATTGCGCTGGGCATGGGCGCCCGTGGTCGCGCCGCATATCCGCCAGCCCAAAACGGCAGAGAAATGGCTCTTTTCCAAATTGCCCGAGTGGCAGGAAGCACCGGAAAGGCCGCAGCCTGCCCAGCTGACATTAGGCGAGGATCGAATCCTCGGCCAATTGGAGGAGCTTACGGGCGCTGCTGCGGAGCGGCGAGACGGTCAGCGGGACTATGCGAGCGCAGTGGGCAACATATTCGCGCCGCGCGAAAAGAAGGCGCGGCCGCACGTTCTGCTGGCAGAAGCGGGTACCGGGATTGGCAAGACGCTGGGCTATCTCGCCCCCTCCTCTCTCTGGTCGCGGGAGGCGCAGGGCACTGTCTGGGTCAGCACCTACACCAAGAATTTGCAGCGCCAACTCCGGGCGGAAAGCCGCCGCGCGTGGCCGGAAGAGCGGCCCGATGGCTCGCGTCCGGTCGTCGTGCGCAAGGGCCGCGAAAACTACCTCTGCCTGCTCAATCTGGAGGACGCCGTGCAAGGCGGCTTTGGCGGCCGTGCTGCGATTCTCGCGCAATTGGTCGCAAGGTGGGCCGCCTTCACGCAGGATGGCGACATGATTGGCGGCGATCTGCCCGGCTGGCTGGGTACGCTGTTTCGCAACCGCGCCATCAAGAGCCTGACCGATCAACGCGGCGAGTGCGTGTATGCAGGCTGCCCGCATTACCGCAAATGCTTCATCGAACGCGCCGCAAGGGCGAGCGCGCAGGCCGATCTTGTGATCGCGAACCATGCGCTGGTGATGGTCAATGCCGCGCGCGGGCGCGACCATGCGCAGCGCCCGACGCGCATCATCTTTGACGAGGGCCATCACGTTTTCGATGCCGCTGACAGCACCTTCTCTGCCGCGCTGACCGGGCAGGAAGCCATCGAACTGCGGCGCTGGATCATCGGGCCCGAACGCGGCTCAAAAGGGCGGCGGCGCGGCCTATCCGCCCGGCTCGCCGACGTGGCAAGCTATGACGAGGCAGGCGGTGAAGCGATCGAAGCGGCGCGCGAAGCCGCTCACGTCCTCCCCTCCGAAGGATGGCTCGGCCGCATCGCTGAAAACGCGCCATCGGGAGAGATCGAAACGCTGCTCGCAGCCGTGCGCGCGATAACCTATGCCCGCGACGAAAGCGGCGCTGCGGATGCAGGATATGGCATCGAGACAGAGGCCGCGGGGCTCGAAGGCAATTTCGTCGAGTTGGCACAGGCCGCCGCGCAAGCTCTCGCCGCAATTCGCCATCCGCTCATCAGACTGGGCGTACGCTTGGAAGCGATGCTGGAAGAAGCACCCGATTGGCTCGACGGACAAGGACGGGCGCGGATAGAAGGCGCGCGCTTCTCGCTCAGCTGGCGCATCGACACACTCGCCGCGTGGGAATCCTTGCTGGGCCGATTGGGCGGACCTGCCGATCCTGAATTCGTCGACTGGCTGGCAGTCGAACGCGGCGATGCCCGCGAGTTCGATATCGGGCTTTACCGGCACTTCCTTGACCCCATGAAGCCCTTTGCCAACACCGTGCTGGAAGGCGCTCATGGCGTAATGCTCACCAGCGCCACATTGACGGACCGCCTCGCCGAGGGTCGCGACTGGTCAAGCGCGATTGCCCGCTCCGGCGCTCCGCATATCGAAGTGCAACCGCGCGTTGCCGAGGCCGAAAGCCCGTTCGATTATGCCAGCAACGCAGAAGTGCTGATCGTCACCGATGTCAAGAAAGGCGATCTGGCGGGCCTCGCAGGAGCATATGCGCGCATCATCGAAGCGTCGGGCGGAGGCGTGCTCGGCTTATTCACCGCCATCCGCAGACTGCGCGCCGTACACGGTCGCATCGCAGACCGGCTGGCGCGCGCAGGATTGCCGCTGTTCGCCCAGCATGTTGATCCTATCGACACCGGCACGCTGGTCGACATTTTTCGCGATGATCCGCGCGCCAGCCTGCTCGGCACCGATGCCCTGCGCGATGGTGTCGACGTGCCGGGAGAATCGCTGCGCTGCGTCGTGATGGAGCAGGTGCCCTGGCCCAAGCCCAGCATTCTCCACCGCGCACGCCGCGCAGCGCAAGGTGGCTCCGCCTATGATGACAGGATCATGCGCGGACGGCTTGCACAGGCTTTCGGTCGGCTCATCCGCAGCCGGGATGATCGCGGTCACTTCATCGTCCTCTCACCCGCTTTCCCAAGCCGCCTGCTCACCGCTTTTCCTGTAGGTGTGTCCATCACCCGGCTTTCGCTAGATGAAGCTTTACAACGCGTGGCAGCGGGTGTTTCGTGCAAGGCAGGGATCGAGAAAGAGGAACGTCAAGCGTGAAACGCCTGGGCCTGCTGCGTCATGCAAAATCCGATTGGGACGATTTGTCCCTGCGCGACTTTGACCGCGGGCTAAACGATCGCGGGCGCAAGGGCGCAAAATTGATGGGCGATCACATTCGCCAGCACGGCGCGAAGTGGGATCTGATGGTTGCTAGCCCTGCTGAACGCGTAAAACGAACGCTTGAAGCTAGCGAGCTCGATATGCCCGTGACCTATAAAGAAAAAGCCTATCTGGGCGATGCCGCAACGCTGATGGCACTGGTAAGCGAGAATGCGGGCGACGCCGATGCCGTGCTGGTCGCGGCGCACAATCCGGGTCTGCAGGAACTTGCGCTGACACTCGTGCCGACCGAAGGCGAGGATGAACTGTTCGAAGAGGTTATGCGCAAATATCCGACCGCCGCCTTTGCGGTGTTTGAGCTCGACATCGATGACTGGTCGGAGCTCGAGAGCGGTTGCGGGAAACTGGTGCATTTCGCCCGTCCCCGAGACCTGGATCCTGAACTGGGCCCACAGGGCTAGGCCGTCTTCGACTGCAGCAAGTCCAATTGCCGCTCCACCCGCCGCATGATCTGTGCGGACCATTCCTGCGGCTCCATATCCGGGCCGAAATTCTGGCCGCGTAGCACGACATGGCCGTGAACCATCGCGACGAGATCCGCAGCAATGCGGCGCGCTTCATTCCCGATGTCTTCGAGCCTTGCCACGAGTGCAACAAAAAACTCGTAATTGGCGAGCGCGATTGTCCGCGCTTCTGACGAGGGGGCATATCCCGTCGTTTGCGGATTGAACATCAGGCGATAATGCTGCGGCTGCTTGCGCGCGAGCAGCAGGTATTCGCGGACTGCGGCCAAAACGGCCTCTCGCGGATCGCTTTCTCGTTTTCCCGCTTCTCGAGCAGCGGTCCCCAACCGTTCGAAGCCCTGCACGAAAAGCGCGTCCAGCAATCCCGCCCTTCCGTTGAAATTGCGATAAATCCCGATGGTCGATTGCTTGGCGCGCTTGGCAACTTCTCGGACCGTCAGTCCTTCGATCGAGATTTCCTCGATCGCGATTGCCGCAGCTTTGATGAGTGTATTGCGGCTTTCCATTCCCTGCCTTCGCCTAACCGGCATTTCGCCGACCTCTGCCTCCGCTCTTGACGAGTACACTTGAATGCGCAATGCGATAACGCTGTTATCACAGAGTGCAATATGAAGGCCAAGCTCCCTCCCTTGTTTCAAAAGCTCTCGGCGGCGAGCCCCGCCGCCGCCGGCAAGGCTGCGCATTTCCTCTTCACGCACCCACTTCCCACCGCCATCCGATCAGAGGCGGAGAAAAGGCTGGCGAGGAAGGCGCAGGCAAAACTGACTGAAGCGGAGCGGACCGACATGTGGGTCAACGGCTATCGCATCGCCAGCTATCGGTTCGCCGCAGCCACACCCAAGCCGCGCGGCACCGTCATGATGGTGCATGGTTGGACGAGCGCCTCTGCCTTCATGACTGCGCCGATCCCCGCCCTTTGCGAGCGTGGGTACGATGTTGTCGCATTCGATATGCCTGCGCATGGCAAGTCGAGCGGGCGGCGCGCGGAATTGATGGATTGCGTGCTCGCTATGATTGCCGTTGCAGACCGGCACGGCCCGATCGACCAGATCATTGCGCACAGTTTCGGTGGGCCTGTCACCACGATGACGATCGCTGGCGGCCTGTCAAAAGGGCTTACCGACCAGACGCGCCTGCTCTTTATCGCTTCTCCCAACAGATTGGCGGATGTGACCGAACAGTTTTCCCGCGCGATTGGACTTTCGCGCGAGGCGCAGGCCGAATTCGAGAAGCGATTGGTGCAGCCCTTTGGCGTCGATCTTGATGCGATGGATGGAAACTTGTTGCTGTCGGATTGCCCCAATCCTCTCACCATCCTGCATTCGCGTGACGATCGCGAGGTAGCATTCGATGCGGCGGAGAAATTCGCAAGCCTTGGCGAGCAGGTGACGCTGAGGCCACTCAACGGGCTCGGCCATCGCCGAATCCTGCACGCCCAGCCGAGTGTCGCGGCGATGCTGGACGCTGTCTCAGGCTGAGTTTTCGGAAAATTTCAGTCGAGCGCGGCTGCCAGCCGATCACGGATCTGGCGGAGCTGTTGCTTCACGTCCAGCTGCTGATCTTGCGCCTTTTCCAAATCACTCACTGCGTGATCTTTCGGCGGTGTAGCCAGCGCAGATGACGTTTCCAGGATTGCGCCTGTCGCTCCGGCTTTCGCAGCGGAAATCGCCTTTTTAGCGCCTTTCAGCGTGTAGCCTTCTTCATTGACCAAGCGATTGATCGTTTCGACCATGGCCACATCTTCAGCACGGTAAAGCCGCCGGCCGCCACTGCGTTTCAAGGGATTGAGGCTCGGGAATTGCTGCTCCCAATATCGCAGCACATGGGGTTTGATACCGAACGCGGCGGAGACTTCCCCAATGGTGCGCATCGCACCTTCCGCCTTGCCGTCCTCAAACAGCGGACCGGAGGAGGCGCTGTCGCTCATCCGGCGTCAGCGATCCTGTCTTTTAACTTGTGGCTGGCACGGAACGTCATGACGCGGCGCGGTGTGATCGGCACTTCAACGCCCGTTTTGGGGTTGCGGCCGATACGCTCTTTTTTGTCACGCAAAACGAAGCTTCCGAAACCGGAAATCTTCACGTTTTCGCCATCCGACATGGCATCGCACATTTTGGCGAGAATGGCTTCGACAAGATCGAGGCTTTCGGCCCGCGAAAAGCCAAGCTTGTGGTTGATCGTCTCAGCCAGATCGGCGCGCGTCAAAGTGCCAACGGAGCGCATGGTATCCATGACATTTCCTTCTCAATACTAGCGACCCTTGTTCCGTATGCGCAGGTCACAGCCCGAAAGCAAGGTAAAGGCAGGTGATGATGGGGAAAAATTCTGCTCTCGCGGCAGGGTTAGACGCGCAAGAGGCTGGCGCCCCAGGTGAAGCCGCCGCCCATGGCTTCCAGCATCACTAGGTCGCCTTGCTTGATCCGCCCATCCCGGCGCGCCACGTCATAGGCGAGCGGAACGGAAGCTGCAGACGTGTTCGCATGCTGTCCGACTGTCACCACCAATTTCTCAAGCGGCAGTCCAAGCTTCTTGGCAGTGGCGTCCAGAATTCGCTGGTTTGCCTGATGAGGAACCACCCAGTCGATGTCGCCCGGAACGTGTCCTGCATCCTCCAGCACCTCGACCAGTACGCTGGAGAGATTGGTCACGGCATGGCGGAAAACTTCCCGCCCCTTCATGCGCAGCTTGCCGACTTCACCCGTGGTGGACGGCCCGCCATCGACATAGAGAAGGTCGCAATGCTCACCCTCTGCGTGAAGGCGCGTGGCGAGAAGGCCCGGCCCGTCTTCCGCAACGTCCTGCGCTTCGACCACCATGGCGCCAGCACCATCTCCGAAAAGAACGCAAGTGGTGCGATCTTCCCAGTCGAGGATCCTACTGAAGGTCTCCGAGCCTATGACGATCGCACACTTCGCCATGCCGGAGCGCAGCATCGAGTCCACCGTGCCCATCGCATATAGGAAACCCGAACAGACAGCCGCAACATCGAACGCAGCGAAGCCTTTACCGCCAAGCGCCGCCTGCACCTGTGTGGCGGTGGCGGGAAATGTGCGATCAGGCGTGGCAGTGGCGAGCACAATCAGGTCGATATCGCCGATAGAAACGCCCGCGTCATCGAGTGCCGCCTGCGCTGCCGCCGTCGCCAGCGTGCCGGTCGTTTCGTCCTCGCCAGCGATATAACGCTGGGTGATGCCGGTCCGCTCGCGGATCCATTCGTCACTCGTGTCGACCTGCTCGGCAAGCTCCGCATTGCTGACGCAGCGCTTGGGCAGCGCCGAACCGGACCCGAGAATGACAGAGCGGATCATGCCTTTGGCTCGTCGCCAGAGCTGTGGCCATTGCCTGTTTCGCGCAAGGCGTCTTCGCCCATTTCGGCAAGATCGGCAGCGATGCGGGTGGTGATGTCATCCTCCAGCAGGCGCGCGGTGACATGCACGGCATTGGCCACGCCCTTGGCATTGGCGCTGCCATGCGATTTCACGATCACGCCATTGAGGCCGAGAAACACCCCGCCATTGTGATTATTGGGATCGAGATGGTGGCGCAGCAGCTCGGTCGCCGGGCGACTGACGAGGAAGCCGACCTTTGAGCGCAACGAGCTGGTAAAGGCGGTCTTCAGCAAATCGGTCACGAAGCGCGCGGAGCCTTCGATCGCTTTCAGCGCGATATTGCCGGAAAATCCATCGGTCACGACCACATCGACTTCGCCGCGGTTGATCTTGTCCGCTTCGATAAATCCATCGAATTCAAGCGCGAGGCCCGTCGCATCGCGCAGCGATTGGCTGGCGGTGCGCAGATCGTCGGTGCCCTTGATACTCTCGGTTCCGATATTCAGGAGCCGCACGCGCGGCTCTGCCTTGGCGGTCACGATGCGTGAATAGGCAGCGCCCATGATGGCGAACTGGATGAGGTTGCGTGCATCGCAATCCGTATTCGCACCCAGATCGAGCATGACCACGTCATTCTCGCCGAGGGTGGGCATCAGGCCAGCAAGCGCGGGGCGATCGATGCCAGGCATGGTGCGCAGGGCGAGCTTGCTCATCGCCATCAGCGCGCCGGTATTGCCGCCGCTGACAGCAGCGCCGCAGTTGCCCTCTTTTACGGCATTTATGGCCAAGCCCATGCTTGTAGTCTTGGCACGACGAATGGCGCGGCTGGGCTTTTCATCGCCCTCCACGACCTCATCGCAATGCAGGATTTCGCTGGCCGCAGCCATGCCGGGATGCTCATCGAGCGCAGACTTGATCCGCGCTTCGTCACCCACCAGCAGGAATCGGAACTTGTCATGGTCACGCCGCGCCTCGGCAGCGCCATGCACCATTACGCGCACGCCTTCATCGCCGCCCATCGCATCAATCGCGATACGCGGCAGACTCATGCGCTAACGCTCCTATCCAATGCCGAAGTCTTAAAGACCTTTGGGCTCAATAACCTGGCGACCATTGTAATGGCCACAGGCATTGCAAAGCATGTGCGGACGCTTCAGCTCGCCGCAGTTTGAGCATTCGTGGAATGCCTCAACCTTAAGCGAATCGTGAGCCCGGCGATTGCCCCGGCGATGCGGTGAAACTTTTCTCTTAGGGACAGCCATGGCGGCACCTGTTCCTGTAAACTGATTAAAACTGTTGGATGCCGCCCTAGGCGATGGCTTCCACCCGCGCAAGCGCGGCGGAGAACAATCTCGCAGGATACGGCGAAGGCGCGCGCTATACCGATTTTTCTGAGCGTTGCAAGCATTGCGGACAGCGTTAAGGCTGCAATTGAGTTCGAATCGGGAGCACGCAATGCCGGACCTTCACATTACCCTGCTGAGCGCGGGAATCGCAGCGCTGATCAATCTCTGGCATTTCTGGCGCTGCGGGCGTGCGCGGCAGAAAGGCAGTATCGCGCACGGCGATGGCGGCGATGTGAGCCTGCAGCGAGCCATGCGTGCGCACAGCAATTTCACCGAATACACTCCGCTGTTCTTGCTTTTGGTCTTCGTGCTGGAAATCACCGCCCATTCGGGCTGGCTGCTCGGCGTTGCGGCTGGCCTATTTCTAATCGGACGCGTGTTTCACGCGATCGGTTTGAATTCTGACAAGGCCGGAATGCTGCGGATGATCGGCATGCTATGCACGCTCATCCCGACGCTGGGGCTGGCGATCGCGGCAATTCTTGCGGGCGTGAAGCTGATTTAGAGCACGGCTTTGAGCGAGCGCTTCCGGTCGGGCATATCCTTGGGGAGGCACACATCCCAGACAAGACCGCATTTTTGCAGAAACGCAATCAACGCATACCCCCAATCGCTTTGGCCCGGATAAATCCCGATCCTTGCTGATCCCGGATAGGCATGGTGGTTATTGTGCCAAGCCTCCCCCATCGTCGGGATAGCCGCCCACGGGACATCGTGAGCCTGAACACCGGCATCGCGCACCAGGTTGCGTTGCGGACCTTTTCGGTGAGCGAAATAGCCGACAAGCCAGTGGCCGTGGACAGTTATCGCAACGCGGGCACAAATTCCCCAAACGACCCAGCCCCAGCCGCCAATAGCGAACAGAAGCAGCGCCAGCGGTAGCTGATGGAGCATCCACGAAGCTTCGAGAAAGCGCAGGAAACGGTTATTGCCGACTTCGCCGAGATCGAATTGCGGCGGCCTTTCTAGTTCGAGCCGACAGTGTAATTGCCACCAGGCGTCTTTCCAGATTGGTGAGCGGTGCGAGAGATAGGGATGGCATTTCGCTTGGCGCTGAGCCCAATCCCGCAGATCATGGGTCTTGATGATCCAATGCGGGCCACTCATCCCTGCCAACACACCGCACCAAATCAGGAAATACCGCAATGGCTCAACCGTCCTAAAACTCTGATGGATGAGCAGCCTGTGAAAGCCGAGCGAATGGCCAAGTAGTATGAAGGCGCCGGAAAGAAGGGCGAAAATGGCAAAGGCGCCCAAGCTGAACGTTTGTGGGCCGAACATCAAAGCGACAAGCAGCATCCCGCCATTCCACAAAGAATGCACGGGATCCCAACGCACCCTGCCCTGCACGGCGTCAGCACCGACATCGGATGCAATGCAGTTCACCTCACACCTGTCCCTCGTCGTTGACTGTGCTGCATTCAGTGATCGCATGATCCGCCCCTTTAGTAATTTCTGTAATGTCCGAAATTACTAGATCAAAAGCTCGCGCAATGCAAATTGCCTTTCGATCAGGGGTGGGAGCTTGCTGTCAGACGCCTTAGTCAGTGACGGGCCATCGCCGAATCGCCGACGAAGGGGTTGCTCTCCCGCTCTTTGCCAAAGGTGCTCGTCGGGCCGTGGCCGGGTACGAAGGTCACTGCGTCGCCCAGCGGCCAAAGTTTCTGTGTGATTGCATCGAGCAGGCTCTGGTGATCGCTCATCGGGAAATCGGTGCGGCCGATGCTGCCGTTGAAGATGACGTCGCCAACGAAGGCGAAATTTGTCGGGCGGTGGAAGAACACCACATGGCCGGGCGTGTGGCCGGGGCAATGGATGACTTCCAGCATCACCTCGCCAAAGCTCACCGTGTCGCCATCGTCAAGCCAGCGCGTCGGCTCAAACACCTCGCATTGCATGCCGAAGCGCGGGCCATCTTCATTGAGGCGGCTAATCCAGAAGCGATCGGCCTCATGCGGCCCTTCGATAGGCAGCCCCAGTTCCTTCGCCAGCATGCCTGCCTGCCCGCAGTGATCGGCATGGCCGTGGGTGAGGATGATCTTCTCGAGCGTCACGCTGGCCTTGGCGACCGCCGCCTTGAGCTTCTCCAGCTCTCCGCCCGGATCGACCAGAACGCCGCGCATGGTCTTGGTGCACCAGACAAGCGAGCAGTTCTGCTGAAACGGTGTGACAGGCACGATAACGGCATTGATGGCAGCTTGATTACTCATGCTGGTTCAAATGGCGGTGACGCGGCGCGCTTGCAAGCGTAGAAGCATCGTCATGAGCGCCCTGATCATTCGCGATGCCACGCTGGACGACCTCCAATTCATCGCCGCGCTTGGCGATGCGGATGAGGTTACAGCGGCCCGCGATCCCCTTCGCAAGGATCACGCAGTACAGATGCGCGACGGGTTTATGGCGATCACTTCCGACCCGAACCATCGACTACTGATTGCCGAGCGAAATGGCGGCCGTGTAGGCAGCTTCCAGCTAAGCTTCATTCCGGGCGTCTCGCGCCGCGGTGCATGGCGCGGCCAGATCGAAAGCGTCCGCGTCGCCGCAGAATTTCGCAGCCAGGGCATTGGTGAAGAAATGGTGCGCTGGGCGATTGCGCAGTGCGAAGCGCGCGACTGCTGCATCGTCCAACTCACCAGCGATCGCCAACGCGAAGCCGCGCACAGGTTTTACGAGCGGCTGGGATTCGAGCCGAGCCACACGGGGTTTAAGCTGAAGCCTGATTAAACCCGCCCGCTTTTCCAAACCACGCGGCCGATCACTTCGAAATCCTCTGCCTTCACCTGGATTGGCGGGTAGGCGAGGTTCTGGCTGAGCAGGCTGAAGCGCCCTGCCCCCTGGTTAGCGACGCGTTTGACGAGGAGGCTGTCATCCAGGCGCACGACATGGACACCATCTCGAAACGGCTGTTCGCGGCAGTCGACGAGGACTTCATCGCCTTCGCGCAGCAGAGGTTCCATCGAATCCCCCACTACGCGGATCGCCGATAGCTGTGCGCCGTCGAGCCCCTGTTCGGCCAGCCATTTCTTCGAGAAGCGGAAGGCGTCGAAGGCATCTTCCTGCAAAGCGACCGCGCCCGGCCCTGCGGATGCATCCACCTCAAGCCGGGGTACTTCCACCCAATCGCCGCGATTCGCTGGTGTATAGGATTTATCCTTGGGAGCCCCCAGTTCGCTCTCCGGAATCCCGAGAAATTCAGCCAGCTTGCGCCGGTCCTCTTCCTCCAGCTTCTTGGGACTACCCTTTGAAATATATTGCTGAAGATACGTACCATTCCGCCCGATCATGCGGGAAAGTGCCGCAAGACTGCTGCCCTTCGCTTTGGCCGCGGCAGCCAGTTTCTCGCGTGAACTCATGGCAATTTCCTATCGTGATGAACAAATTCTTCCTACACGATGTATTTTTCCTAGACAAGTAGGATTTCACGCGCTGTTTTATATCCATCGAGTCGGCGCTGAGTCGCTGGCAGAGTAGTTCAATGTCAGCTGTGAGGGGTCACACGCATGCTCATCCGCAAGATCGAAGTCTTTCTCCGCCACACCCGAATGCCGCCGACAAAATTCGGCCGCCTCGCCGCGCGCGATCCGCGCTTCGTGCTCGATCTGCGCAACGGGCGCATTCCCCGCTCTCGCACGGAAAAACGAGTAGAACATTTCATGAACGAATATCGGGAGACCACAGGTGCATACTGATCGCAAGCCGCCAAAACCACCGCGCACGCGCAAGGGTCCGCGCGAGAAACTGGCCGCTGCGCTGTGCGCACTCGCCAAGGATCAAGGGGCAATCCTCACCCATTCGGAGAAAAGCTGGGCGAGCATTACATTCGCCGGTGCCCGCCACCGGGTGGAAATGGAGTTTGTCGGTGAAGAGGCCGTCGATGCGGGTGAGTGCTTCATCGCATTCCTGCCCGAACACGAATTCGCGATCCCCGGCCAGTTGGTGGCCGACGCGGACATTGCCGAAGTCGATCACGTACTCGATCCGCCGCGCATGGTGGTGACGTGCGAGATATTGCTGCTGGAGGACGGATGAACAGGCTTCTCTCCCCTTGCGGGAGAGAAACGAAGACTTGGCAGCTCGCTGCCTAGTCAAAGTTGAAAGGGGGATGTTGCCTAGCCGCCCCCTCTCCTTCCGCCGCTTCGCGGCTCCCTCCTCTCCCGCGGGGGAGAGGAATGAGGCTCAAGTCCGCCGGATCACCAGATTCCTGATCTCGGTCATGTCTTCCATCGCGAAGCGGATCCCTTCGCGGCCGAGACCCGAATCCTTCACGCCGCCATAGGGCATGTTGTCGACGCGGTAACTCGGCACATCGTTGATAACGATCCCGCCGACTTCGAGCCGGTCCCACGCGTCGAACATGTGAAACAGATCGCGGGTAAAGATGCCGGCCTGCAGGCCGAACTCGCTGCGATTCACCTCTTCCAGCGCTTCGTCCATCGTGGCGAAAGGCTGGAGGATCGCGAGCGGGCCGAAGGCTTCCTCGTTCAACGCCTGCGCGTGTTGATCGACTCCTTCGAGCAGCGTTGCCTCGAGCATATTGCCTTCGCATCCGCCACCGCACAGCAGTGACGCGCCATTCGCCACAGCTTCGTCAATCCAGCCCTTCAGGCGCTGTGCCTCACCCTCGGAGATCATCGGGCCGATAAAGGTGTCACGGTTTTTCGGGTCACCCGATTTCAGCGTCTTCGTTTTCTCGACCAGCATCTCCTTGAACCGTTCGTACACATCTTCATGGACCAGGATGCGCTGCACCCCGATACAGCTTTGTCCGGACTGGTAGAACGCACCGAACACGATCCGCTCAAGCGCGTCCTCCAGATCGGCATCATGATCGACCACCACGGCAGCATTGCCGCCGAGTTCGAGCACGACTTTCTTCTTGCCGCTCTTGGTTTTAAGCTCCCAACCTACGGCGGGAGACCCTGTGAAACTGAGCATTTTCAGCCGCACGTCTTCGGTAAACAGGGCTGCGCCATCGCGGCTTGCCGGCAGGATGCTGAATGCGCCTTCGGGCAAATCCGTCTCGGCGAGGATTTCGCCAATAATCAGCGCGCCAAGAGGGGTTTTGCTCGCCGGCTTCATCACGAAGGGACAACCGACTGCGATGGCAGGAGCGACTTTGTGCGCGGCGAGATTGAGCGGGAAATTGAAAGGCGAGATGAAACTGCATGGGCCGACCGGGTAGCGTTTCCAGATCGACTGATAGCCCTTGGCCCGCTCGCTGATGTCGAGCGGCATGACTTCGCCATACATGCGCGTCGATTCCTCGGCAGCAATCTGGAAGGTATCAATCAGCCTTGTGACTTCGCCTTCGCTATCGCCGATCGGCTTACCCGCTTCGACGCACAGGGCATAGGCGAGCTCGTCAAACCGCTCACGGAACCTCTTTACGCAGTGATCGAGCACAGCCTTGCGCTCATAGCTCGCCATCCGCGCCATCGGTTCTGCCGCAGCGACCGCGCCGGCAATGGCCTTGTCGATGATCTCCGGATCAGCCTGCGCGACGCGGAATGCGACTTCGCCAGTGTATTTGTCGATCACTTCGAGATCGGTGTTCGGCTGCTCGGCCTTGTTGTTGAGATAGAGCGGGTAAGTGTCTTTGAGCTGGGGCATGGGAACTCCTCTCCCCTTCAAGTCACAGCTTCTTGCTGAGTTCCTTGATGTCGTGATTGAGGATCTGGTCGTTCTCCGAATAGTCGACCGGGCAATCGATCACGTGCACGCCGGGCGTTTCGCAGCAATGTGCCAGCAATTCAGCAAGATGCGCTGTCGACTCCACGCGGTGGCCGATCGCGCCGTAGCTGTTGGCATAGTCGACGAAATCTGGATTACCGAAGTTGAGGCCGTAGTCTTCAAAACCCATATTCGCCTGCTTCCAGCGGATCATGCCGTACGCATCATCGCGCAATATCAGCACGGTCAGGTTCAGGCCGAGCCGCACAGCGGTTTCCAGTTCCTGGCTGTTCATCATGAAGCCACCATCGCCGCAGATCGCCATGACCTTGCGATCGGGATAGAGCATGGCGCTCATCATTGCTGACGGCAGCCCTGCACCCATGCTCGCCAGTGCATTGTCGAGCAGTACTGTATTCGGCAAGTAGGCTGTGTAATTGCGCGCGAACCAGATTTTGTAGATGCCGTTGTCGAGGCAGATGATACCGTCTTCGGGCATGGCTTCGCGCACTTGCCGAACGAGATGCGGCGGGAAGATCGGAAAGCGATCATCCTCTTTCAGCTTGTTCGCGTGTTCTTCCTCCGCGCGGCGATAGTGGGTCAGCGATTTCGCATCCCATTTGCCCTGCGGGACGATGTCTTCCTTGATCTGCCAAATGGCGTTGGCGATGTCGCCGATCGCCTCGATCTGCGGGAAGTACACCGGGTCCACCTCTGCCGTGCGGTAAGAGACATGGATGACTGTTGCTCCGCCGCGCTCCATGAAGAAGGGCGGCTTTTCGATCACGTCATGGCCAATGTTGACGATGCAGTCGCTCGCCTCGATCGCGCGGTGCACGAAGTCTCCTGAGGAGAGTGCGGCGCAACCGAGGAACAGCGGATGGCGCTCGTCGATCACGCCTTTGCCCATTTGCGTTGTGACGAAGGGGATTCCGGTCTTCTCGATGAACTGGCGAAGCATACGGCTCGTCATCTTGCGATTGGCGCCTGCGCCGATAACCAGCACCGGACGCTGCGCCGCTTCGAGCGCTTCGACCGCTTGCCGCACAGCCTTGTGCTCGGCAGAGGGACGACGCGCCACAGAGGCGGGGATCGGGCGAGCCGAACACTGCTCTTCAGCGATGTCTTCCGGCAGTTCGATATGCACGGCCCCCGGCTTCTCTTCCTCTGCCAGACGAAAGGCTTCGCGCACCCGGCTCGGGATGTTGTCACCCGCGGCGAGCTGCTGTGTGTATTTGGTGATCGGCCCCATCATCTCGACCACGTCGAGTATCTGGAAGCGGCCCTGCTTGCTCGTCTTGATCGGCTTTTGCCCGGTGATCATCAGCATGGGCATGCCGCCGAGCTGGGCATAGGCACCCGCCGTTACCAGATTGGTCGCCCCCGGCCCCAGAGTTGCGAGGCAGACGCCGGTTTTGCCAGTATGCCGACCATAGGTCGCCGCCATAAAGCCTGCGCCCTGCTCATGCCGTGTGAGCACCAGCTTGATGCTGTCGCTCTTGGACAAGCTCTGCAGGAAGTCGAGATTCTCCTCCCCGGGCACGCCGAAGATGTACTCCACGCCTTCCTGCTCCAGGCATTCGATGAACAGGTCGGAGGCTTTTTGCGATGCGTTTGACGTCTCACTCATGGCCTACCAACCTTCTCTCATCAGCTTAGTTTCCACTCCCAGCCCAATGGGTCGCCATCCATCACTTCGACGCCCTTGGCCACAAGCTCATCGCGCAGCGCGTCGGAAGTGGCGAAGTCCTTCTCCGCGCGCGCTTCCTTGCGGCGGGCGAGCATGTCCTCAATCTCCGTTTCGGTGATCTCTGCTGACTTGGGGCGGATGCGCAGGTCCGCGCGGGTGAGCGCAAACAGGTCGAAGCCAAGCACGGCATCCATGGCTTCCACCACAGCGCGCTTGATCCCGGCATCCACCTTCTTGACCGCCAGCGCCTCTTCCAGCGCGGTAAGCGCGATCGGCGTGTTGAGGTCGTCTGCCATGGCTTCCTCGAACTTGGCGAGCATCGGCGCGAATTTGGGATGTTCGGCTTCGGGCTGCGCTTCGGCATCGGACAGCCGCTCGACTGCCATAACGATCCGCTTAAGCCGTACGAGCGCTGCCTCCAGCCCTTCCCAGCTGAACTCCAGCTCGCTCCGATAGTGCGCCTGTAGGCACATCATGCGGTAGGCGAGCGAGTGGTAGCCCTTGTCGATCAGCAGCTGGAGGCGGAGGAACTCGCCGCTGGACTTGCTCATCTTGCCGGAGCGTTCGACGAGGAAGTTGTTGTGCATCCACATCTTCGCGCCGCTATTGGTCGCTTCGGATAGCCCGCCGCAGCCGCAGAAGGCCTGGTTCTGCGCGATCTCGTTCGGGTGATGGATCTCCCGGTGGTCGATACCACCGGTGTGGATGTCGAAAGGGAAGCCGAGCAGCTTCTCACCCATCACCGAGCATTCGAGATGCCAGCCGGGAGCGCCTTTTCCCCAGGGGGAGTCCCATTCCATCTGCCGCGTTTCGCCCGCAGGCGTCTTGCGCCAGATCGCAAAGTCGGCAGCATTGCGCTTGCCTTCGACGGTTTCGATCCGGCCCTCACCCTCTTCCGTGACAGCGCGGGCCAGCCGCCCGTAGTCCTCGACCGTCGACACATCGAAGTAGAGGCCGCTTTCTAGCTCGTAGCAATGCTTGTCGGCGATACTCTCGGCGAACCCCAGCATCTCCTCAATGTAGTCCGTCGCGACCGACCACTTGGCAGGCTGCCGGATGTTCAGCGCCTTCACATCGGCCCAATATGCCTCGGTGTAGTGCTTGGCGATGTCCCAGATCGACTGCGCTTTCTCCGCCGCCATCTTCTCCATTTTGTCCTCACCCGCATCGGCATCGTCGGTCAGGTGGCCGACATCGGTGATGTTGATCACATGGGTGAGCTTGTAGCCTTTCCAGCTTAGCGTCCGCCCGAGCACATCGGCGAAGACATAGGCGCGCATGTTGCCGATATGCGGGTAGTTGTAGACCGTCGGCCCGCAGGTATAGACGCGCGCCTCCCCGGAATGGACCGGGATAAAAGGCTCGATCTCGCGCGTTAGGGAGTTGAACAGGCGTAAGTCAGTGTCGCTCATGCAGGCGCTCTTGCGCCATGACCGCATCCATTTCAACCGGAGACATAGTACATGCAGCAGACCGAAGCCGATAGGCGCGACGACGATCTTGCAAAGGGGCTTGGACTGATCGGCCTGCTCGGCTGCATACTCGTCATCATCGCCGATCTGTCGGGCACGCTGCTGAGCGGCCATGTCGGCATGATCCGCGACACGATCAGCGATTCCGCCGCCGGTGGGGAGTATGACTGGCTGGTCGATGCGGGGCTGTATGCTTTTGCCGGATCTGCCATCCTGATTGCTGCAGGCCTGTGGCGCTGGAAAGCGGATGGATGGGACTGGCGGCTGGGCCAATTCACCCTCTTCGCCCTCGCCATCGTTATCGCTCTGGTCGCCGGTTACGAGGCGTATAATCGCCCCTTCGGGCTGCCGGACATCCACCGCTATCTGGTCTATGCGATCGGGGCGCTCTTCCCTGCGACCATCTGGCTGACATCCGACGGGCTTGCCGACAGGCGCGACTGGATCAAGCCCGCCATGCGTATCCTCGCCGTAGTATGGATCATCGCCGGACCGCTGCTGTTCGTGATCCCCACCAGCTGGGACGGCCTTTATGAACGCGGCCTCGCCGTGCTGATGGTAGGCTGGTTCGCCGTGGTGGCATGGCTGATTTACACAAGGCCGGGCGAAGCAAACTGAACCTCGACCAGGCTGGGTAATCCAACAGGGTGTGACAGGTGTGACAGTGTCCTGAGAGCAAAAAGCGCCGGCCCAATTTTGCTGCAGGTTTTGAAGCTTTTCAACCGGATGGGTGCAGGCCGCAGACATTGGGCCGAACTGGATGATGCTCCATCGTGTAGGAAAGAGAATTTGCGCCATTCGGCTCGCTGTGTTAGGTTATTAATACACATGGAGGACCGCATGCTCGCAGATCTGTCGCCACTCGTTCTGATCCACTTCGTCACGGCCTGCTACGCCATCGTGGCAGGCGCTGCGATCTTCCTGATGCGCAAGGGGACAAAGCTCCACCGCACGATTGGCGCCAGCTATATAGCGGCCATGTTCATTACCGTTGTTTCCGTCGTGCCGGTTGAAGCGACAGTCATGCCATTCTTCGGCACGCGCTTTGGCTTCTTTCATGTTTTCGTGTTGGTCGGCTTTATTTCGCTGGCTTTCGGCATCCGGGCGATCCTGAAATGGCGCTCAACCCGCGACATCGAATGGCTGCGCGCACACCAGATCCATCTCGCCTATTCCTATGCCGGCCTGCTGATGGCCGGATTCAGCCAGATGGCCACAAACCCGCGCTGGCTGGTGGTATCGCCGTTTGAAACCATGACGCAGTTCTGGATTGCTTTCGCAGCGGTCAACGCAGCGATTTACGGCGTCGCGATCTGGCTGATCCAGAGCAAGCTTGCCAAAGGCGATCCCAAGCGCTGGATGCGCGCTTCGGCTTAAGGCAAGTCGAAGCCTGTCACCACCCAGCCAAGCTGTTCACGCCGGAAGATGAGCGTCGGCCCCTCAGTGCCGTCCTCAAAAGTGCCTATCGCCCGGAAGTTCTGGAAGCCTTCGCGTTCGATGTCCCAGCTCAGTTCCTGACCGCGCAGCCGCTGCGGCAAGACGCCGACGACGAGCGAGCCTGATGCGACGAGGCCGCTGACAGACTCTGGTGTAATCGTCCGATCGATCACTGCATCGCCAATCCGCTCGGCCAGCGCGCCGCCCAACTCGCCCAGCGCCCCGTTCTGCCCACGGCGGCGAGCAATCTCCTCATTCATCTGCTCACTGGCCGAAGCGCGAAGGGCCGGAAAATCGACCTTCTCCTCAAGTGCGGCAATGTCCTGCGCCTGCGCGGCATCGGCAAGCGATTTCATTGCCCACCACGGCGAGGCGAGATACCAGCCGAGAAATGTGAGACCGACGACGGCGATGAGGAGGAGGAGTTTTTTCATTGTTTTAGATTCACAGTCTGCAAGATGGTGCCGGTCTTCATGGACCTATCCCGGTTCATTTCGTCACCCCCGCGAAGGCGGGGGTCCAGCTTTCCTTCGATGCCGAGCGCATATGTGAGTAAGCTGGATTCCCGCCTGCGCGGGAATGACGGAGAGTGTTACTCACGGCTTCGGGATTCGAAACACGAAACTGTCGCCTTCGCGCAGAATCAGTGATTGATCACCGTTAAGGCTAATGTGGGCCAACGCTTGCTTGCGGCATTTCTGGCGCGTGTTGATCGACTTTTCGACCCACCGACGAAGGTGGTCGTACGACAACGCAATGGTTTCCGCTTCAAGGATGCTGCAGCCATGGGTCGCGCGCAGCTCCTTTATTAGTAAGGTCCATCGCGTATCAGAATTCTTCGTCTCTCGACGCATCCTGCGATATTTCTTAATTTGCGTTACAAGGTCCGGCGAAAGGTGGGAGATATCCGGGGCCTGCATTACTCCACCTCGAACAAATCCGCCAGCTGCTCGATTATCGTGCCGCCTAACTGCTCGGCGTCCATGATCGTCACGGCGCGTTTGTAATAGCGGGTGACATCATGGCCGATGCCGATGGCGACGAGTTGGACAGGGCTTTGCTTCTCGATCCATTCGATCACCTTGCGCAGGTGGCTTTCGAGATATCCGGCGGTATTCACGCTGAGCGTTGAATCGTCCACCGGCGCGCCGTCGGAAATCACCATCATGATGCGGCGATCCTCCGGGCGGGCGAGTAGGCGTTCGTGGGCCCAGAGCAGCGCCTCGCCGTCTATATTCTCTTTCAGCAGGCCTTCGCGCATCATCAGGCCGAGGCTGCGGCGCGCGCGGCGCATCGGCTCGTCGGCCTTTTTGTAGATGATGTGGCGCAAATCGTTGAGGCGGCCGGGATTGGGTGGGCGACCATTGGCCAGCCATTTCTCGCGCCCCTGCCCGCCTTTCCACGCGCGGGTGGTGAAACCGAGGATTTCCACTTTCACCCCGCACCGCTCCAGGGTGCGCGCGAGGATATCCGCGCTGATCGCGGCGATGGAAATCGGGCGGCCGCGCATGGAGCCGGAATTGTCGATCAGCAGGGTGACGACCGTGTCCTTGAAATCCTGCTCCTGCTCCATTTTGTAGCTGAGCGAATGGCCAGGGCTGACGACCACGCGCGCAAGGCGGGCGGCATCGAGCAAACCCTCTTCCTGATCGAAATCCCAGCTGCGATTCTGCTGCGCCATCAGGCGGCGCTGGAGGCGGTTGGCAAGCCGGGTCACCACGGACTGCAATCCGGCGAGCTGGCTGTCGAGATACGCGCGCAGACGCGTCAGTTCTTCGACATCGCACAGGTCTTCGGCTTCAACCACTTCGTCAAATTCGGTGGTGAAGGCCTTGTATTCAAAGGTTTCGGGCAGATCCTGCCAAGGCGCGTTGCGGCGTTGGGGGAGCATGAACTCCTCACCGTCATCGCCCGGTTCGCCTTCGGCCAGATTTTCGTCACCCGTGGCCTCGTCCTGCTCCTCGCCCTCGCCTTCTTCGCCATCGGCGCCTTCGGCGCGGGTTTCGGGCTGGTCGGAGGCGTCGTTATCGCCATCCTGATCTTCGGGCGTTTCGTCCTCGTCGGCGTCTTCGCTTTCGTCGCCCTCGTCATCGTCGAAACCGTCCTCGGGGTCGGCTTCCTGCGGCACCATGTCGAGATGGCGCAGCATGTCGAGGCCGAGCCTCTGGAAAGCGGTCTGATCGTCGAGCAGTTCGGACAGGCGTTCAAAATCGTCGCCCGTGCGGCTTTCGATATGTTCGCGCACCAGATCGACACCGGCCTTCGCTGCCTCAGGCACCGGCTGGCCGGTCAGCTGCTCACGCAGCATTAGGCCGAGCGCGGTGTGCATCGGCACATCTTCGAAACTTTGCGCGCGGGAAATCTCGCTGGCGGCAACGCGGCGATCCTGCATGGCGGCCAGATTATCGCGCATGCCCGCAAAATCCCGCTCGCCAAGTGCCTCGAACCGGGCGCGCTCGATGGCGTCGTAGCAGGCGCGCGCATCGGGCTCTGCAGGGCGGGATCGCATGTGCAGCGCGGCGTTGTGGTGGCGCAAGCGCAGCGCGAAGCTGTCGGCATAGCCGCGCGCCAATTCGGCATCGGCGGCTGGTACATTGCGCCCCGGCATGGGGACCCGCGCACTCTTGCCCTGCTCGCTCGCGGCATCGGCGGTGAAGCCCACTTCCACCTCTGCATCGCGCGCGATTGCTCGTGCCGCGCCGGTCAGGGCGAGCTTGAAATCGTCAAGTGGTGAATCATCGGCCATGTGCAGGGGCTAGCTAAAGCACGCAGCGCGCTGCGCAAGGGGCCAGTGGTCCGTGTGAGTCGGGAACTGGTCGCACGCTCGACTGTATCATAGGCTAACTTGTACCATGTAAC
Organism: Aurantiacibacter sediminis; assembly: GCF_016019885.1. Classification (GTDB taxonomy): domain Bacteria; phylum Pseudomonadota; class Alphaproteobacteria; order Sphingomonadales; family Sphingomonadaceae; genus Alteraurantiacibacter; species Alteraurantiacibacter sediminis. Next base: position 219,195 of record NZ_JAEANY010000003.1, read on the forward strand.
AGGATATCACTGTGCAAAAGACTTACCTCATGGCCGCAGCAGCGGTGATTGCTCTCCCCTCGGCAGCGAATGCCCAAGCGGACGAGGACTTTGAGCTGTGGCTCAATCCATCGGTCGAAGTCGGCATCGATGAAGATACCGCTTTCGAGCTGGAAACTGCCCAGCGTTTCCGCGATTCCGAAAATGGCCGGGTCGACACTTATTTCTTTCGCGGCTGGATCAAGCAGGACTTGAACGACAACCTCACGCTCGCCGGCGCTGTCGAGCAGCGTTTCAACGATGGCGGCAGCGATGAATTGCGCACCATGCAGCAGCTTTCGGCGAGCTACGGCGTATTTCGCGGTCGGCTGCGGCTCGAGCAACGCTTCGTCGATGGCAATGACGGGCGCATGGGCCTCCGCCTTCGTCCCCGCGCAGGTGTGGCGTTTCCGCTAAGCGATGACGGTCGCTGGAGCGCAGGCGCGGATGCAGAGCTGTTCTGGACCCTGCGCGGCAACAGCCCCACCAGCGATACCGGCATTACAGGCCTTCGCACGCAGGTGGGCGTCGGCTATGAAGTTAGCGACAATCTGGAGCTGAGCCTCACCTATCTCCGCCAGCAGGATTTTGAAGACGGCCCGGACGAAATCGGCCATGCGCCGCTCATCGGGATCGAATTCTCTTTCTGATCTGACCTTAGAGCAGGCTGCCGCCGCCCAGCACGCCAATCAGCAGCGGATCGTTCGTTTCGCGCGGATTGGCGCGGATGGCAGCTTCTTCAAAGCCGATCTCGTTCCAGATCGCATTGTCGATGCGGTTGGAGACATTCTGCGCCACGCCGCGAACGTCGACACCGGTGATGCCGGCGAGCAATTCGCCAACCAGCGGATCCTCTGCGATGCGCATGGCCTGGCCGAGCTCCGGGATCATCGCTTCGACCAGTGTCAGCCCTAAATCGTCCCGCAGGAAGCTGGTGGCTGCGCGCGGGCCGCCGTTAATGAGCGCCACGGCGTTCTGAATGCCGATCACCCGTACCGCATCGGTGACGATGGGCGCAGCGCGCTCCGCCCCTTCGATGGCGATATCGGCAAAGGCATCTTCGAGCCGGTCCTTGAAAAGGGTCGAGGTGAGTATGTTGGCGACAACGCCGCCGCGCGATCCGACCAGATTTTCCAGCCCAATCGTAGCGACCTGTTCGTCCCAGAAACCGCCCGGCTGCAGCATGCGAGCGAAAGCGCGCTCGCTGGAGAGATAAAGCAAGCGGCGCACCGCATCGACAAGGCTGAAACCGCCAAAGCCCTGGCATGCGGGCAGCGCCAGCAGCAGGCCAGTCGCACCCGCGCCTGCCATAAAGCGACGACGGCTGGTTTTCGCATTGTCGATGTCGAATTCGGTCATAATCCCATTCCTCTTCTTGCCGCCACGTGGGGGCGTTGCCCATATAACGCCAATGTCCATAAACCGTGCCCGACTACTGGTGATGAACGCCGCGCTTGGTCCGCTCGATTATCGCGTGCCGGAGGGGATGTCGGTCGAATATGGCAGCGTGGTCGTTGCACCATTGGGGCCGCGCCAGATCATGGGCATTGTATGGGAGGAGGCGAAACTTCCGGCTCATTCGGTGCCAGATGAAAAACTGCGCCCGCTGCTGGGTCTGGTCGACGTTCCGCCGATCCGCGCAGAGTTGCGACGGCTGATCGAATGGACGGCAGACTATTACATCGCCCCGATGGCAGCAGTCGCGCGAATGGTAATTTCCAGCGGCGGCGCGCTGCGTGGTCCGGCCACGATGACGGAATATCGCCTTTCCGGCGGCATGCCAGAGCGGATGACACCGCAGCGCGAGGCGGCGCTGGAAGCCCTCGAAGGCGAACAGGCGACTATCCGGGAGCTTGCAGGGATTGCAGGCGTGTCGGAAGGCGTGCTGCGCGGTCTCGTCAACCAAGGCGTGCTGGAGCCGGTCGAAGTCGATGTCGACCGCCCCTACCCCCGCGCCGCGCCGGGTCATGCCGTGGTCGAACTCAGCGAAGATCAGCAGGCCGTCGCCGCGCGGCTGGTGGAGGCGGTGCAGGCCGAGGAGTTTGCGCCATTCCTCCTCGACGGGGTGACCGGATCGGGCAAGACCGAAACCTATTTTGAAGCTGTGGCGCAGGCGCTGAGACAGGACCGGCAGGTGCTCGTTCTGCTCCCTGAAATCGCGCTGACCGAAGCTTTCCTCAGCCGCTTCGAGGATCGCTTCGGCACCGCTCCCATCGTCTGGCACTCCAGCCTGAAATCGACCGAGCGCCGCCGTGCGTGGCGGGCGATTGCGAGCGGCGAGGCGCAGGTGGTTGTCGGCGCGCGATCGGCGCTGTTCCTGCCCTACGCCAATCTCGGCCTGATCGTGGTCGATGAAGCGCATGAGATCAGCTTCAAACAGGAAGACGGCGTGCGCTACAACGCCCGTGATGTCGCGGTGATGCGCAGCCATTTCGAGAGGATCCCGGTCGTGCTCGCCAGCGCCACACCGGCGCTCGAAAGCCTGCATATGGCGGATAGCGGAACCTACGAAAAACTCGTGCTCCCCAGCCGCTATGGCGGGGCAACTCTGCCGACGATCAAGCTGGTCAATTTGACCGAGGAGCAGCCCGGCCGGGGCGCATGGATCGCTGCACCCCTGCGCGCGGCGCTGGAGGACCGGCTGGAGAAAGGCGAGCAATCGCTGCTCTTCCTCAACCGCCGCGGCTATGCTCCCCTGACGCTGTGCCGCAATTGCGGTTTCCGCTTCCAGTGCCCCAATTGCAGCGCGTGGCTGGTCGAGCATCGGCTCAGCCGACGCCTGTCCTGCCATCATTGCGGGCATGAGACCAAACCGCCGGAAAGATGCCCCGAATGCGGCGAAGAGGAGTGCCTCGTCGCTTGCGGCCCCGGTGTGGAACGCATTGCGGATGAAGTCGCCGAAATCCTGCCCGATGCGCGTGTGGCACTTGTCACGTCGGACACGATCAATTCACCGGAGAAAGCAGCGGAGTTCGTCGCCCAGGCCGAGGCAAAGGCCATCGATGTTATCGTCGGCACGCAGCTGGTCACGAAGGGATTTCACTTTCCCGAATTGACGCTGGTAGGCGTGATAGACGCTGATTTGGGTCTCGAAGGCGGAGATTTGCGCGCGGCGGAGCGGACCTACCAGCAGGTAGCGCAGGTCGCCGGTCGCGCAGGGCGCGGCTCAAAGCCCGGAGAAGTCCTGATCCAGACGCGCCACCCCGATGCGCCAGTCATCGCCGCTCTCGAAGCGGGTGATCGCGATGCATTTTACGAGGCCGAGACAGAGTCCCGCCGTCACGCGGGCGCGCCACCATTCGGTCGCTGGGCCGCTATCATCGTCTCGAGCGAGGATGATTCCGAAGCGCGCGAAGCCGCCAATCGCATCGGCACGACGCGGCCTTTCCTTGATGATGTGATGATCCTTGGGCCCGCCCCCGCGCCGCTCGCGCTGCTGCGCAATCGCTACCGCTACCGCCTGTTGCTGAACGCGCGGCGTACGGCGAATTTGCAGGCGGTGATCCGCGATTGGCTGCGCCAGGTGGATCATCCGCCGGGAGTGCGCGTGGGGGTCGATATCGACCCTTACAGCTTTGTCTAATATAGTCTAAAGACCATGCTTCGTTTCGAAGCCGATCATCCTAGATTTCATGGCGGACGAATGAGGGATCGTAATGTCAGAGAAGTCGCAACGTGTCGCGCGCGCGGAGAATGCTGCTGAGCATCTTCCTGCGGGTATATCCGCCCGTACGATGCAGGATCTGCCTGTATCACTGGTGATTGCCGATGCGCAGCTGGATGATCAGCCGCTGATTTACGTCAACAGCGCGTTTGAGCGGATGACGGGCTTCAACCGTGATGCAATCATCGGCAGGAACTGTCGTTTTCTTCAGGGTGAAGACACCGATCCTGAAACGCGTGCGGAAATCCGCCAGGCCCTCGATGACGGCCAGGAAATCACCACAGACATTGTCAATTACCGTTCGGATGGTGAGAAATTCATCAATCGGCTGATGATCGTTCCGCTCAATGACGATGATGGCAATGTAACCCACTTCCTTGGCATTCAGACGGTCTGCCCTGAAGATAGCAGCGCCACCGCCCGCGCGGCAAAACTCGATGAGTCATTGCGCGAAGTGCAGCACCGGGTGAAGAACCATCTCGCAATGCTGCTGGCGCTCATCCGCATGGAAGCAAAGCAAACCCGCGATGCCAAATCGGCGTTGGAAGTGCTCGCGAATCGGGTCGAAGCGCTCAACTTACTGTATGACGAATTCACCCGCACCGGGAAGTTTGAAGGCGGTACGATAGCCCTTGGCGCTTACATTTCGCGCGTATGCAGCGCGCTCAATATGCTCGATGGCAAAAGCGAAGTTCGCCTCAACATGCAGACCGACCGGCTCGATGCATCGCTGGACGCGTCTTCTCAGGTGGGCTTGCTGGTTTCCGAATTGCTGACCAATGCGCTGCAACACGCCTTTGATGAGCAAGATCGCGGCATTGTGGAAGTGCGATTGTGGCAATCGGACGAAAAGACAGTGTGTCTTGTCGTCAGCGATGATGGTGCCGGCCTGCCGGAAGGCTCATCGTGGCCGAAGGAGGGCAATTTGGGCGCGCGGATCGTGCGCGATCTTGCCTCGCGCCTGAATGCCGAAATCGCTGTGACAACCAGCGGCGATGGCACGAGCGTGACCCTGAGCATTCCTGCACGCGCGATTGAGCCAAGAGGAGCTTAGGCCTGACGCACCAACTGCGGGAAGTTTCAAAAGAAATCACATTCGCGCTTCCGCCATATAACAATTTCGTTATATGCTTATGTCCATGCAGATCGAGCCTGCCCTTCGTGCGCTTTCGGACAGCTCGCGCCTGCGCGTGATGCGGTTGGTTGCGCAGATGGAACTGGCAGTCGGTGAAATCGCGCAGGTGCTCGGCCAGAGCCAGCCGCGCGTTTCTCAGCATGTGGCGCGGCTGGTGGATGCCGGATTGGTGGAGCGGCGCAAGGAAGGTAATTCGGTCTTCCTGCGCGAAGCTGCGCCCTGCCCGATCAGCGATGCTGTGAACCGGTTACTCGCCACCGCCGAACGCGAGGATGCGGAATTTGCCGAGCAGTCGAAATCGGATCGCAACCGCCTCGCCACCATTCGCGATGCACGGGAGAAGGAGGCGGACCGCTACTTCGCTCGCCATGCCGATGAGTGGGACACTTTGCGCGAAATCCACGGGCCGGAGAAGGCGAGCGAGGAGGCCCTGCTTGCCGCCCTCGCCGAGGCTTCGATCGGGCATCTGCTCGATATCGGCACCGGCACGGGGCGCATAACCGAACTGCTGGCCCCCCATGCGAGCCATATCGTCGCGCTCGACAAAAGCCTCGACATGCTGCGCGTCGCCCGCGCCCGCCTGCAGGCTATCGCGCCGGACAAGGTGGAGCTGGCGCAAGGCGATTTCACAAACCTGCCTTTCTCTGCTTCCAGCTTCGATACCGTGTTGCTGCACCAGGTTCTGCATTTTGCCCATGATCCCGCGCTTGCGCTGAAAGAGGCTGCGCGCGTCACGCGCCCCGGTGGCCGCATCGCCGTGGTCGATCTGGCGCGCCACGAGCTCGATGAACTGCGCACCCGCCACGCTCATGCCCGCCTTGGCTTTGCCGATGCCACCATGGCCAAATTGCTGGCCGAAGCCGGTTTCGATCCGGCCGACCCGGTCGAAGTGCCGGGCCGCGAACTGACTGTCAAAATCTGGTCCGCGACCCGTATCGCGCACCCCGCCCCCAAAGAAAGAGAGATCGCCTGATGAGCGCCGCCCCTCCTATCGCGCCGTTTCCCGGTGCTGCCACGCTGGACGAAGCCCGCGAAAAGCGCCGCTCACGCGAGACGCCGCTATTCTCCGGCTTGCCGGGCGATATCGACGTGAGTTTCGAATTCTTCCCGCCCAAGACGGAGAAGATGGAAGAGAAATTGTGGGATGCGGTGCAGGAACTTGCCCCGCTCGCCCCGGAGTTCGTTTCCGTTACCTATGGCGCAGGCGGCTCCACGCGAGAACGCACGCATAACACTGTCGCGCGCATCATCAGAGAAACGGGCATTCCCGCCGCCGCGCACCTGACCTGTGTCGATGCGAGTAAGGCCGAAACGCAGAAAATCGCCGAAGCATATTGGGAAGCAGGCGTGCGCCATATCGTCGCCCTGCGCGGCGATGCGGGCGAGCCGGGTGCGCCTTTCGTGCCGCATCCCGATGGCTATACCAATGCAGCAGAGCTGGTAAGCGGCCTCAAGGAAGTCGCCGATTTCGAGATTTCAGTCGCCGCCTATCCCGAAACGCATCCCGATGCCGACTGCCCGCAGGCCGACCTCGACAATCTGAAGCGCAAGATCGATGCAGGCGCATCGCGCGGGATCACCCAGTTCTTCTTCTCGGCGGAGAAATTCTTCGACTTCTCCGACAATTGCAAAGCCAATGGGATCGACGCACCAATGGTGCCGGGCATCCTTCCGGTGACAAATGTCGCGCAGGCGCGCAAGTTCGCTGGCCAATGCGGTGCAGTGATCCCGGACTGGATGGACGGACTGTTTGAAGGGCTCGATGAACGCCCCGCCTCGCGCCAGCTTGTCGCGGCCACGGTCGCCGCCGAGCTTTGCCGCCGCCTCTATGCAGGAGGTGTGCGTCAGTTCCACTTCTACACATTGAACCGTGCCGACCTTGCCTATGCCATTTGCCATATGCTCGGTCGCCGTCCGGTGGAGGTCTCAGCATGAACGCCCGCGAACAGCTTAATGCGGAAGCCGCCAAGCGCATCCTTATTTTCGACGGGGCGTTCGGCACGCAGATCCAAGAGCGCAAGCTGTCGGAAGAGGATTACGCGGGCGACCTTGGCCTGAAAGCTGACCAGAAGGGCAATAACGACATCCTCGCCCTCACCCGCCCCGATGTGATCGCCGATATAACCCACGCCTATCTGGAAGCGGGATCGGATGTGGTTTCGACCAACACCTTCTCCGCCAACACGATCAGCCAGGCCGATTACGCGGCAGAGGCGCTGGTGCGTGATATCAATATCGCCTCCGCCCGCATCGCCCGCGAATGTGCAGACGAATATGCCGCAAAGGACGGCCGTCCGCGCTTCGTCGCAGGGGCCATCGGGCCGACCAACAAGACCCTTTCGCTCAGCCCCGATGTCGAGGACCCGGGCTACCGCGAAATCGACTTCGATTACCTGACCTCGGTTTATCTCGACCAGGCAGAGGCGCTGGTTGAAGGCGGGGTCGATTTCATCCTTATCGAGACGATTTTCGACACGCTCAACGCCAAGGCCGGGATTATGGCGGTGAAGCAATTGTCCGAAAAGCTGGGCCGGGATGTGCCGATCATGCTGTCGATGACGCTCACCGACCTGTCGGGCCGCAATTTGTCCGGCCACACGGTCGAGGCGTTCTGGAACGCAGTGCGCCATGCCAACCCTGTCACTATCGGCCTCAATTGCAGCTTCGGCGCAGATCAGCTGCGTCCGCATGTGCAGGTGCTGTCCGACATCGCCGATACGCTGTTGCTCGCCTATCCGAACGCGGGCCTGCCGAACGAGCTCGGCGAATATGACGAGCTGCCGGAGACCACCGCGAAACTCACCGGCATCTGGGCCGACAATGGCCGCGTGAACATCCTCGGCGGCTGCTGCGGCTCCACCCCCGATCACATCGCCGCGATGGCCAAGCGCGTCGAGGGGGTTGCCCCGCGCAAAGTGCCCGAACGCGACACCAAGATGCGGCTGGCAGGGCTCGAGCCCTTCGTCGTCGCCGCCTGATCTACGGACACACAATGACCGACAACTCCACCGCCCGCTTCATCAATATTGGTGAGCGCACCAATGTGACCGGCTCCGCACGGTTCAAGAAGCTCATCATGGGCGATGATTATGCGACGGCAGTCGAAGTCGCGCGCCAGCAGGTCGAGAACGGCGCGCAGATCATCGATGTGAACATGGATGAAGGGCTCCTCGACGCTGAGAAAGCGATGACGACCTTCCTCAAGCTAATCGCTGCAGAGCCGGATATCGCCCGCGTGCCGATCATGATCGACAGTTCCAAATGGGACGTGATTGAGGCGGGACTGAAATGCGTTTCGGGCAAACCCATCGTAAATTCCATCAGCATGAAAGAAGGTGAGGAGCAATTCCTCGAGCAAGCCGGGAAATGCCGCGATTACGGCGCTGCCGTGGTGGTGATGGCTTTCGACGAAGTCGGCCAGGCGGACACCAAGGAGCGCAAGGTCGAAATTTGCTCGCGCGCCTACGATCTGCTGGTCGCCAACGGTTTTCCGCCGGAAGACATCATTTTCGACCCCAACATTTTCGCGGTCGCCACCGGCATTGCCGAACATGACCGCTACGGGCTCGACTTCATCGAGGCGGTGGCCGAGATCAAGCAGCGCTGCCCCCATGCGAAGGCAAGCGGCGGCCTTTCCAACCTCAGCTTCAGTTTTCGTGGCAATGAGACCGTGCGCCGCGCGATGCACTCGGTCTTTCTCTATCACGCGATCCCCGCTGGCCTCGATATGGCGATCGTCAATGCCGGCCAGCTTGACGTGTACGACGCGATCGACCCGCAATTGCGCGAGCTGTGCGAAGACGTGATCCTTGCCCGCCGCGAGGATGCGGCAGAGCGATTGGTCGACCTCGCCGAAAGCTATCGCGGCACGACTGAAAAGGACGAGAAAGCAGCGCAGGAATGGCGCTCTTTGCCCGTCACAAAGCGGCTCGAACACGCGCTCGTCAAAGGCATTGACGCGCATATCGTGGAGGACACGGAAGAGGCACGAGCGGCCGCAAATCGCCCGATCGAGGTCATCGAAGGCCCGCTGATGGACGGCATGAATGTCGTCGGTGACCTCTTCGGCAGCGGGAAGATGTTTCTGCCGCAGGTCGTCAAATCCGCGCGCGTGATGAAGAAAGCCGTCGCCCACCTCATCCCTTTCATCGAGGCGGAGAAAGACCTGCTTCCCGAAGAGGAGCGCAAGTCCAAGGGCAAGATCATCATGGCGACCGTGAAGGGCGACGTGCACGATATCGGCAAGAATATCGTCGGCGTCGTGCTGCAGTGTAATGGCTATGATGTCATCGACCTTGGCGTGATGGTGCCATGGAGCAATATCCTCGAAACCGCGCGGCAGGAGAAAGCCGATATCATCGGTCTATCGGGCCTGATCACCCCTTCGCTGGATGAAATGGTGACGGTGGCCGAAGAAATGCAGAATGCCGAGATGGACATTCCGCTGCTCATCGGCGGGGCGACCACCAGCAAGGTCCACACCGCACTGAAGATCGACACGAATTACGATGGTCCAGTGATCCACGTCCTCGATGCGAGCCGCGCGGTTGGTGTCGCTTCCAAACTCCTCTCCGACACGGCCAAGCCCGAATTCGTCGGCGAAGTCTCGGGCGAATACGAAAAGGTCCGTCTCGCCCGTGAAGGCAAGACGCCGAGTGTGCTGCTTTCAATCGAGGAGGCGCGCGCCAATTTCTATGACGCCTTCCTGTCGGACAAACCTGCCCCGCCTGCCAAGTCGGGCGTGCATGTGTTCGACGACTGGGACCTCGCGGACTTGCGCGATTGCATAGACTGGACGCCCTTCTTCCGCGCGTGGGAATTGCACGGCACCTATCCCAAGATCCTGAAGGACGAGGTCGTGGGCGAGACCGCGACCCAGCTTTTCGCCGATGCCAATGCGATGCTCGACCAGATCGTGAGCGAGAAGTGGCTGACCGCGAGGGGCGTCGCCGGCTTTTGGCCGTGCGCGCGCGACGGGGATGATGTGACCGTCCATCTCGCCGATCACGAAGAGCACGTGCTGCTACCCTTCCTGCGCCAGCAGGTGCGCAAATCGCGCGACCGGGCGAATATGTGCTTGGCCGATTTCATCGACCCCGCGGGCGACTGGATCGGCGGCTTTGCCGTGGGCATCCACGGGATCGAACCACATATCGAACGCTTCCAGGCCGATAAGGACGATTATTCGGACATCCTGCTCAAGGCACTGGCGGACCGGCTGGCGGAAGCTTTTGCCGAGCGGCTGCACCAGCACACCCGCACCGATCTGTGGGGCTATGCGGTCGACGAGAATCTGACCAACGCACAGCTAATCAAGGAAGAATATCGCGGTATTCGGCCGGCACCCGGCTATCCGGCCTGCCCCGATCATTCGCTCAAGCCCATTCTGTTTGATTTGCTGAATGCGCAGGAAAATGTCGGGCTGGAGCTGACCGAAAGCTTTGCCATGCTGCCGACAGCGGCGGTGAGCGGCTTTTACTTCGGCCATCCCGAAAGCCAGTATTTCGGCGTGGCGCGCGTGGGCAGCGATCAGCTGGAAGATTATGCGACCCGCCGCGGCATAGCGCTGGCAGAAGCAGAGCGCTGGCTCCGCCCCAATCTGGATTAGGGCAAAGGGCCACTTGCAACGCCGCAAAGGTCACAATAAGCTCGCGAATCTTACCACCAGACAGCTAACGGGACGGGCACTGGAATGTTCAAACGTATTTTTGGCGGGTTTACCGCTGTATTATTGGCGCTGGGTCTGACGGCCCAGACAGCCGCCGCACGCGATTGGTATCGTGCTGAAAGCGCGCACTTTATCCTTTATTCAGAGGACTCCGAAGAAGCGACAATTGATTACGTGCAGGATTTGGAGCGCCTCGATGAGGTTCTTCGCCTGATGACCGGCGTGGGCGCCGATGATGGCAGCCTGCCGCCTTCCACGAAGGTAACGGTGTTCCGTTACGGCCAGACGCGCGACATGGCGGCGCTGGCAGTCGGCAATCGCAATGCCGGTATCGGCGGGTTCTTCATTCCGCGTGCCACCGGTGCCGTGGCTTTTGTGCCGCGTCAGCGCAATGCGCGGACAGGCCGAAGCCGCCAGCGCGACTTCGACACGGCGATGCAGCTTGAGCCGAAGGCTGTGCTGTTCCACGAATATGTGCACTATTTCATGTTCCAGCATGCCGATGCGCCATATCCGCTTTGGTACAGTGAAGGCTTTGCCGAGCTTTTCTCGAACCTGCAGTTCGAAGAAGATTATTTCATTATCGGCGAAGTTCCGACTTGGCGCAGCGCTTCGCTTGCGACCATTCCGTTGGATCTGGAAGCAACTTTCGATCCGCCTGCACAACGTGATCGCTACACCACAGGCCGCACCTATGCGCATGGCTGGCTGATCGCGAGCCACCTCAATCTAAACCCTGAACGTCGGGGCCAGATGACGGGCTACATGCAGGCGATCGCAGAGGGTCGCCCAATCATGGAAGCGGCGGAAATTGCATTCGGCGATCTCGATGTTCTCTATGACGAGCTTGAAGAATTCCGCACCGGTCGCGCGCGCACCCTCCGTGTGCCTTATGCTGTCCAGGCTGAGCCGGAAGTCGAAATTCGCCAGCTCAACGACGACGAAGAAGCGCGGATGGAACTGATGATCCGTTCCAAGCGCGGTGTCGACGAAGACGAGGCTGAGCGCCTTGTCGGCGTGGCACGTAATCTCGTTGCCGAATATCCCAACAGCACAGCCGTTCTGCTGGCTGCACTGGAAGCCGAATTCGATGCGCGCAACTATGACGAGGCCGAGAGCCTTGCGCAGCGCGTTCTCGAAATCGACTCCGAAAATACCACGGCGGCTTACTATTACGCTGACGTCGCACTGCGCCGGTCTTTCGAAGATCCGACGCAATACGAAGTCGCGCGTGATCGTTTCGTCGATGCTAACCTGATGGAGAACGACCATCCCTATCCGCTTTACGGTTACTATCTCAGCTACCTGCTCGATCCGAGCGTGGATGAAGTGCCGGAGGGCGCAAAGGCCGCGCTGGAAACATCCTTCGCCTACGCCGCTTTCGATGGCGGTGTGCGCCGGGCGTTGGTCCACATGCTGCTTCTCGAACAGCGCGATGATGCCGCGCGCGTCGTGGGTGCGGAATACATCACCGGCAATGGCATTGGTCCCTGCGTCTACCGCCATTATTTCGAGCAGTACGAGAATGGCGATCGTGAAAAGCTTCTCGAAGAAATCCGTCCGGACCACCCGGGCGAGTATCTCGACGAAGATGCGCGTGAAGCGCAGCGCGACGAATTCCGCGAAGAAGCTGAAGCTCTGGGCTGCGAAGTCGACTAAGCGACAGACAGCAGTCTAAGCCTATCGAATGCGGGCGGCTCGTGGTTCTCAGGAACCGCAGGCCGCCCGCAGTCATTTTGGGCCTATGGCAAATGACAATTCCGGCCCCGTGCTCGTCCCCGTCCTGGGAGACCAGCTGACTCGCAATCTCGCTTCGATCAGGGGCCGCACGAAAGACGATACCGTCATCCTGATGATGGAAGTCTGGGACGAGGCGACTTACGTCAAACACCACAAGCAAAAGATCGCCCTGATCTTTTCCGCCATGCGCCATTTCGCAGCCGAGCTGGAGGATGCCGGGTGGCAAGTCGACTACGTCAAGCTGACGGATGACGACAATGCCGGCAGCTTCACCGGCGAAGTCGCGCGCGCGGTGGAGCGGCATTCGCCCCGCGCCATCCATGTTGTCGAGGCTGGCGAATGGCGTGTGCAGCAGGCTATAGAGGAATGGCCCGATAAATTCGATTGCGAAGTCGAGATTCTGCCGGACGATCGCTACATCTGCGCACTGTCCGATTTCAACGAATGGGCCGATGATCGCGACACGCTGCGGATGGAGAATTTCTACCGCGAGATGCGCAAGCGCACCGGCATCCTGATGACCGAGGACGGCAAGCCGAAGGGCGGCGACTGGAATTACGACGAGGACAATCGCGCATCGCCCAAGGAGGAGATGGATCCACCCGATCGCCCGCTATTCGAACCGGACGAGATCACGCAGGAATGCATCGCTCTGGTCGAGGAGGAATTCGGCGACCATTTCGGCGACCTGGAGAAGTTCGGCTGGCCGGTGACGCGTGATGAGGCGGAGAAAGCCGCTGACGCTTTTTTCAAGGAGCGGATCGAGAAGTTCGGCAAATATCAGGACGCGATGGTTTACGGTCAGGATGACCTTTACCACTCCATGCTCTCGACCAGCATCAATCTCGGCCTGCTCGACCCGCTCGAACTCTGTGAGCGGGCGGAGAAATGCTATGAAGATGGCACAGCACCGATCAATTCGGTCGAAGGGTTCATCCGGCAGCTGATCGGCTGGCGTGAATATGTGCGCGGCTTCTACTGGCGTTTCATGCCGGGGCTGGAAAGCGACAACAAGCTGAATGCGCAGCGCGGCCTGCCCGAATTTTTCTGGACCGGCGACACCGATATGCGCTGCCTTTCGGACTCAATCCGCTCGACCAAGGAAAACGCCCATGCGCATCACATCCAGCGTCTGATGGTGTTGGGCAATTTCTGCCTGCTCGCCGGCATCAACCCGCGCGAAGTGCAGGACTGGTATCTGGTGGTCTACGCCGATGCGTATCAATGGGTCGAGCTGCCCAATGTCGCGGCGATGATCCTCTACGCCGATGGTGGCAAGCTGGCGTCCAAGCCTTATTCGGCCTCCGGCAATTACATCAACAAGATGAGCAATTACTGCAAAGACTGCAAATACTCGGTTAGCAAGAAGACCGAGGAGAATGCGTGTCCTTTTAACTCGCTCTATTGGTATTTCATGGATCGCCACCGCGACCGCTTCGGCAGCAATCCGCGCATCGGCCGCGTCTATTCCAATTGGGACCGGATGGATGACGAGAAAAAGCAGGCCTATCTCGACCGCGCCGAAAGCTTCCTCGACACGTTGACGCCCGCAGACAGCAGCTGGGCGCGAGCTGACTAGCGCCTGACCTATTACCTCTCCTCAGAGTCACCCTGACCGACAGAGCAATGATCCATCGCTTGGCCCACGGTACGGTGAAATCCGATTATGCTGGTGTCGATCGACTGCAGGCTCTGTTCAACCGGCGCATGCAGGGCGGCAAAATGCAGGTTTATGCCTTGGAGGTTAAGCCGTGTGCAAAGCCGCCGCAGCATGGCCGCACCGCTGGCATCGATGGCATTGACCGAGCGCATGTCGAGCACGAGGCAATTGATATCGTCATGCCTGCTGACCCGCTCCATGATCTGTTCCTCGGCGAATGCAGCGTTGGCGAAAAATAGCGAGCGGTCGATGCGCACGACAAGGACGGGTTCATCCAGCATCTTCACGTCTTTGCGCGACACTGAGCGGAAGGACTTGCCGCCATCGTCCGTCCCGATGCGCGTGACGCGCGGAAGCGATGAGAACCACAGGAAGTGCATGATGCTCACGCCTGCGCCCACCGCGAGGCCCAGCCGTACGCCGAGCATCAATGTAGCGATGAAGCAGACCGCGATGATGACACCTTCCAGCCGATCGTGCGACCAGACATTCTTGATATCGGCGAGCTTGATCAGGCCGAAGACCGCAGAGATCACGAGAGCTGCGAGCGCCGTCTTGGGCAGATAGACGAGTAGCGGCGCAAGAAAGAGCAAAACGGCGAGCACCACGAGCGATCCCACGACCGACGCGACCCGCGACGCAGCGCCGCTTTCTTCCACCAATGCTGATCGGCTGAGGCTCGCACCCACGGCATAACCGCCGGTGAATGCTGCCGCGATATTGCCCATGCCGAGCCCGACAGCTTCGCGGCTGGTGTCGAGATGGCTGCGATCCGTTCCGGCAAGCGATTTGGCGACAGCTGTCGCCGTGACGAATACGATGATGGCGACGGCCGCGCTGCTCGGCAAAAGCGATATCCAGAGCGCCATGTCAATTGTGGGCACCGTGACCGATGGCAGCGCTGCATCCACGGGCTCGACCGTTTCGACACCCGATGCACCCGTCGCAAACAGCGCCGCTGCAACGATGACCAGAAGCGGAAGCGATTTGGCGACCGCCTGACGATATGGCGGGTGCAGGCCCATCTTCCACAAGGCGGGCGCAGCGAAGCGATTGAGGAGCAGTAGGACCAACACCGTAACTCCGCCGATTACCGCCGTGCGCGTCTGGATATTGGCTATCTCACCCACCAAGGCGGAAAAGGCCGTGGGCAGGTCGCCCGCTCTCTCCACGTTCAGCCCCAAAAGCGTCGGCAATTGACTGAAGGCGATCAATATTGCGGCGGCGGCGGTGAAGCCAAGCAGAGCAGGCTCGCTGACGAAATTGACCAGGCGGCCAAGCCCGAGCGCGCCGATTACAACCAGCAAAATTCCCGCTTCCACCGCGATAATCAGAGCTGTCTGCGCCGGATCACCGCCCGATACTGCGTCAGCCACAATCAGCGACACCAGCGCCACCGGCCCCATAGACACGTAATTACTCGTCCCGAAAACCATGTAGAGCACAGGCGGCACGAGCGCTGCGAACAGGCCGGTTTGCGGAGGCAGCCCAGCGAGCTGCGCATAGGCCATCGCCTGCGGCACAAGCAGGATCGCAAGGATTAGCCCGGCAATGACATCCTTGACGGCCTTGTGGCCGCCATAGTGCTTGAGCCAGCCAAGCCGTGGTACCAGCGCACCACCAATCATCGCGATATCTTCTGCATTGCGCGGTACACCGTAGGGAAGCGGCGCAAATTGGCAAGAAATCAGGGCAATAGGTCTCTGGAGAAGAGTTACTGCGTGCGACGATTGCTACGCTTGCTCTCCTCTTTTATGGCTCCGATTTCTCGCGTTTCAGCAATTCAGCCTTGATTTCCGGCCCATAAGCATAGCCGCCGATGGAGCCATCGGCCTGCACCACGCGGTGGCACGGGATCAGTACGGCAATATTGTTCGCGCCATTCGCCCCGCCCACTGCGCGGCTGGCGTTGGGATTGCCAAGCGCTGCGGCAAGGTCTCCATAGCTGCGGGTCTCGCCCGCAGGGATGCGGCGCAGTTCCTGCCACACGCGCTGCTGGAAAGCGGTGCCTTTGGCATCGAGCGGAATGGTGGAATTGTCCTGCCCCGGCTGCTCGACAGCGGCGACGACCTGGTCGAGCAGATCGCGAAATGCCTCCCCGCCCTGCACCAGTTCAGCCTTGGGAAAGCGGGCGCGCAATTCGGCCTCGCCTTCGCAGAAGGAGAGGCAGCACACGCCCACATCGGTCGCCGCGACGAGCATTTGGCCGAGCGAGGTCTCCACCACGCTCCAATGGATTACCCTGCCCTTGCCGCCATCTGTCCAATCGCTTGCCGTCATGCCGAGCCTGTCTTTCGTTTCTTCGTAAAAGCGTGATGGGGAAGAATAGCCAGCCGAATAGAGCGCGTCGGTGACACTATTGCCTTTCGCCAAAGCCTCCCGCACCCGCTCTTCACGAAGCGCGCGAGCGAAGGCGGCGGGTGAAAGGCCCACTGTGCGTTTGAACAGGCGCTGGAAATGTGTGGGCGAATAGCCGGTCAGGTCGGCCAGCTGGTCCAAGGTCATCGCCCCATCCGCGCGGATCGCGGCTATTGCGGCAAGGACGCAGGCTTCCTCCGTGCTCTGCGTATTGGGCGAGCACCGCCTGCAGGCGCGCAGGCCCGCCGCCTCTGCCTCGGTCGGGCCTGGGTAAAACCGCACATTCTTGCGCAGCGGTTTCCTCGCCGGGCAGCTGGGGCGACAATAAATGCCGGTCGAATGCACGCCGGTGACGAACACGCCGTCGAAACGGCGATCCTTGGCCAGCGCGATCTGCCAGCGATCATTATCGGTGAGGCTGTGTGTCGTCATGGCGCCCATCCTACGCTTTTCACATTGCTGCGCGTCCCGGAGCTTGCGGTCAATGTCACGGGCGGTAGAGATAGCGGCGATGGTTCGGTTTTTCGCCTTGATTGCTTTCGCGCTGTTTGCGAGCGTTTTGCAGCCTGCCCCGGCAGCGGCAGATCCCGCCGATATCGAAGCGGCATCCAGGGGCGTTGTGCGCGTGGTGATCATCGGGAATGACGGTCCGGAGCTTTTTCCCATATCGCACGGAACAGGCTTTTCGGTGGATCAGGAGCGGATTGTCACGAATGCCCACGTCGTCGCGGATGCGGTTCGTGACGATAGGCTGGATATCGGGATCGTCCCGGCAGACGGAGACGAAGCGGTCTATGCGCGCATTATCGCGGTCAGCGAGCGCAATGATCTTGCCCTGCTCGCCACGACAGAGCCGCTCGGCCTCCCACCGATGACGATTGCTGGGAACCCGGCACAAAGCGGACCGGTGACGGCGATTGGCTATCCGCTGAATGTGGACAGAGCGCAGGGCCTTTCTTTCTCCGACATGTTCCGCGCCCAGCCGCCTGTTACGGCCACCGGCTTCCTGTCAGGCCGCCGCCCGAGCCGCGATTTCGATACGCTGCTTCACACAGCTCCCATCGCATCAGGCAATAGCGGCGGGCCGTTGGTGGACCAATGCGGACGCGTGCTGGGCGTCAATTCCTTCGGTGCGGAAAGCCAGGGCTCGGATGCGGAATTTTTCTTCGCCGTTTCGACGCGCGAGCTGCTTCCCTTCCTGCGCGCGAATGGTGTGACGCCGCGGATAAATTCTGCCGAATGCCGCAGCATGGAAGATCTGAACGCGCAGGAGCGCGCGCGCGAATTGGCTGAACGCAACCGGGAGGAAGAGCGCGCGCTGGCCGCTGCAGCAGCGCTGGACAATCGCACGGCAGAGCTTCGCAGAAATATAACCTATGAAGTCATGGATGAACGCTCCAACAAGCTGGCCTTTGCTTTCCTGCTTCTGCTGATTGGCACAGGTGCGGGCGGCATTGCTGCCTTTGCTCACAGGGCACACGATTATCGCATGCGCGCGATTGGCGGCGCGATCGCCTTGGTTGCCGTGATCGGCGCAGCCATCGCCTGGTTCACGCGCCCCGCCTTCTCCGAAATCGACGAGCGGGTGGAAGAAACTCTGCGCGAGGGAATGCCCGATACGGAAGGGTCCGGCCCCATTCCGATCGCATCCACAACCGGCGCTTACACTTGCGTGCTCGAAACGGCGCGGAGCCGCTATGTCGGCGATCCTACAGAAGACCTCACCATCGATTGGAGCGAAGACGGCTGCGTCAATGGCAGGACGCAATACGGCCTCGACAATGGCGAATGGACGCGCGTGTTCGTGCCGGGCAGCGAAGCGGTGGTGTCCGTGAACAAATTCGATCCCGCTGACGCCGAGTTCATAATGGAGCGATATCTGCTGTCCCGCGCGCCGATGACGACTGCCCGCTCTGCGCGCGCGCAGTATCAGGCGCCCAGCTGCGGCGCCGGACAGGACGCTGCTCTCCAGCTTGGCGGATCGCAAAACGCGATCCTTTCGAGCCTGCCCGATATGCCGAACGAACGGCTGGTCTATAGCTGCACGCTAAATGTCGAAGTCAGCGAAGAGGCGGTTGAATGATAGGATCGGCCAAGCGCCTGCGTCTCAGCGCGCCCGCTGGGCATCGGCGACATCCTGACAATCATACCAAAGAGTGACGAAAAGCCATGGGGGTTCGGCTTGCATCCCTTGCCACCCGATGCTAGGCGCGCGCCAGCTTTGAAGGGTGCTTCGTGCATCCGATTCCAAGGCATTCGAATTTTTCCGTTTCTCGGACCCAAAAGGATATTCGCGCGTGGAGCTTTCCGCCGGTATCAAGGCCAGCCTGGCAGGGCGTTATGCAGCTGCCCTTTTCGATCTTGCCAGTGAAGCTGGCACGGTAACCGCCGTCGAGTCCGATCTCGACAAGCTCGATAGCGCCCTGCGCGAATCGGCAGAGCTGCGGGCGCTGATCACCAACCCTGAAATCAGCCGCAACCAGATCGGCAGCGTGATGGCTGGTCTCGGCGATCACCTTGGCCTGACCGAGCTGACGAGACACTTCCTCGGCGTGCTGGCGGAAAACCGCCGCGTCTCCGCCCTGCCCGGCATGATCCGCGCCTTTACCACCATCGCTGCCGCCCAGCGCGGCGAAGTGCAGGCCGAAGTCGCCAGCGCCCACGCGCTGACTGATGAGCAGATCGCCACGTTGGAAGGCAAGCTGCGCGCCCGCGAAGGCCGCACGGTAAAATTGAAATCTCGCGTCGATCCCGACCTTCTGGGCGGGCTCGTCGTCACCATTGGATCGCAGCGCATCGACAGCTCGATCCGCACCCGTCTCAACTCCCTCGCCCAGGCCATGAAGAGCGCCTGAGTAGCCACACACCAAGAAGGCTTATTGCAATGGAAATCCGCGCCGCAGAAATCTCCAAGGTCATCAAGGACCAGATCGCCAATTTCGGTACTGAGGCCGAAGTCAGCGAAGTCGGCTCCGTTCTCTCCGTCGGTGACGGTATTGCCCGTATTCACGGCCTCGACAAGGTGCAGGCCGGTGAAATGGTCAAGTTCGCCAATGGCGTTGAAGGCATGGCTCTGAACCTCGAAGCCGACAATGTCGGTGTCGTGATCTTCGGTTCGGACCAAGACATCAAGGAAGGCGACGTCGTCAAGCGGACCGGCACGATTGTGGACGTTCCCGTCGGCAAGGGCCTGCTCGGCCGCGTGGTCGATGCTCTCGGTAACCCGATCGACGGCAAGGGCCCGCTGACCGACGTCACCAAGGCGCGCGTTGAGCAGAAAGCTCCGGGCATCATCCCGCGTGAATCGGTAAGCGAGCCTGTACAGTCCGGCCTCAAGGCTATCGACGCGCTCGTTCCGGTTGGCCGTGGCCAGCGCGAGCTGATCATCGGTGACCGTCAGACCGGTAAGTCGGCTGTCGCCATCGACACTTTCATCAACCAGAAGGGCGTCAATGCCGGGGAAGATGAAAGCAAGAAGCTTTACTGCATCTATGTCGCCGTGGGCCAGAAGCGCTCCACCGTTGCGCAGATCGTGAAGCAGCTCGAAGAAAATGGCGCGATGGAATACTCCATCGTCGTGGCTGCTACCGCTTCGGAGCCCGCTCCGCTGCAGTATCTCGCCCCCTATACCGGCGCTGCCATGGGTGAATTCTTCCGCGACAACGGCATGCACGCCGTGATCGTTTACGACGACCTTTCGAAGCAGGCCGTGGCTTACCGCCAGATGTCGCTGCTGCTGCGTCGTCCTCCGGGCCGTGAAGCCTATCCGGGTGACGTGTTCTACCTGCACTCACGCCTGCTTGAGCGTGCTGCAAAGATGAATAAGTCGGAAGGCGGCGGCTCGCTGACCGCACTGCCGATCATCGAAACGCAGGCTGGCGACGTGTCGGCCTACATCCCGACAAACGTGATTTCGATCACCGACGGCCAGATCTTCCTTGAAACCGACCTGTTCTATCAGGGTATCCGTCCGGCCATTAACGTCGGTCTGTCGGTTAGCCGTGTGGGCGGCGCTGCCCAGACCAAGGCGATGAAGAAGGTCGCCGGCTCGATCAAGCTGGACCTCGCGCAGTACCGTGAAATGGCTGCCTTCGCGCAGTTCGGTTCGGACCTCGATGCCTCGACCCAGCGCCTGCTGAACCGCGGCGCGCGCCTGACCGAGCTGCTGAAGCAGCCGCAATTCTCGCCGATGCCTGTGGAGGAGCAGGTCGTGTCGATCTTCGCTGGTACCAATGGCTATATCGACGATGTCGCCGTTGACCGCGTAACCGAGTACGAATCCGCCATGCTCAGCTATATGCGTAATGAGCATGCAGATGTCCTCAAGACGATCCGCGACACCGGCAAGTTTGAAGACGACACCAAGGCTGCCGTGGTGAGCGCGCTCGACACGTTCGCCAAGCAGTTCGCGTAAGTCAGGAACGAGACGGTTAGGGAGCCAACATGGCCTCTTTGAAGGAACTCAAGGATCGGATCGGGTCGGTCAAATCGACCCAGAAGATCACCAAGGCGAAGCAGATGGTCGCCGCGGCAAAGCTGCGCAAGGCGCAGGCTGCGGCGGAAGCTGCGCGCCCTTATGCCAATCGCCTCGCCGATGTAATGGGCTCGCTCGCCAGCAAGGTGAGCGGCGACAGCGCCCCGCTGCTGCTGCGCGGTACGGGTTCGAACCAGAAGCACCTGCTTGTCGTCGTGAACACGGACAAGGGCCTGTGCGGTGGTCTCAACTCGAATATCGTCAAGGAAGCCAAGAAGCAGGCCGAAGCGCTGATTGCTGCTGGCAAGGACGTGACCTTCTACCTCGTGGGCAAGAAAGGCCGCGCGCCGATCAAGCGTACCTACGAAGATCGTATCGGTCATCACTTCGACACTTCGGGCGTCCGCAACATCGGTTTCGAAGAAGCCGAAGCGATTGCAGACGATCTGGTTGTGCGTTTCGAGAAAGGCGAATTCGATATCGCCCACCTCGTATACCCGATCTTCAAAAGCGCGCTGGCGCAGGACCCGACAACGGTCCAACTGCTGCCCGTACCCTCACCCGAAACCGCCGAGGAATCGGACGCAGCTGTCGAATATGAGCCAGATGAGGAAGAAATCCTCGCCGAGCTACTTCCGCGCTACGTTAAGACCCAGCTGTTCGGTGCCCTGCTGGAGCGTGAAGCTTCGGAACAGGGTGCTTCGATGACCGCAATGGACAACGCCACGCGTAACGCCGGCGAGCTCATCGACAAGCTGACAATTCAGTACAACCGCAGCCGTCAGGCCGCGATTACGACCGAACTCATCGAAATTATTGCCGGTGCGGAAGCGCTGTAAGGTATCTGAGGAAACTATGAAGAAAATTGCCCCCCTGCTTCTCCCGATCCTCGCTCTCGCAGCTTGCGGTGAAGAGCCTGCTCCGGAGCCCACCCCTGAAGCTGCGCCTGCAGCCGAGGAAGTTGTCGAACTGCCCGCCCCTGACCAGGAACTCTTCGCCGGTCTGCTGGCAGAGCAGTGCCCGGGCGCAGAACCGGTGAACACCGCCGTTTGCCGCCGCGCCATGGGCGCGGAAGAAGCCGTATGCGAATATGGTCTGGGCGATGACGAATACCTCCGCAACGCCGCCACTATCGCAGTGAACGAAGCAGGCGATGCCTGGATGCTCACCGAGGGCGACGCCGTCTGCCCGCAATAAGTTTCAAGACTTTCAACTTTTTAGAACGCCACAGGAAACCAACATGGCCACCGCACCCGCACTGAACCAGACGACCAACGGCACGATTGCCCAGGTCATCGGCGCCGTCGTCGACGTCGCATTCGAAGGCGAACTGCCGCCGATCCTTTCCGCGCTCGAAACGAAGAATGGCGACCAGACGCTCGTTCTCGAAGTGGCGCAGCACCTTGGTGAGAACACCGTGCGCACCATTGCGATGGACGGCACGGATGGCCTTACGCGTGGTCAAGAAGTGACCAACACCGGCGCACAGATCTCCGTTCCGGTTGGCCCGAAGACGCTCGGCCGCATCATGAACGTTGTGGGTGAGCCGATCGACGAGCGCGGCCCCATCGGCGCCGACATGACTTCGCCGATCCACGCAGAAGCACCGGCCTTCGTCGACCAGTCGACCGAAGCCGACATCCTGGTGACGGGCATCAAGGTGATCGACTTGCTCGCACCTTACGCAAAGGGCGGTAAGATCGGCCTGTTCGGCGGCGCTGGCGTGGGCAAGACCGTGCTCATTCAGGAGCTCATCAACAACATCGCAAAGGGTCACGGCGGTGTGTCCGTGTTCGCCGGTGTGGGTGAGCGTACCCGCGAAGGTAACGACCTTTATCACGAATTCCTCGACGCTGGCGTTATCGCCAAGAACGACGCTGGCGAAGCCATTTCCGAAGGCTCCAAAGTGGCACTCGTCTTCGGCCAGATGAACGAGCCTCCGGGCGCACGTGCCCGCGTTGCTCTCTCCGGCCTTACCATGGCGGAATATTTCCGCGATCAGGAAGGCCAGGACGTGCTGTTCTTCGTCGACAACATCTTCCGCTTCACCCAGGCGGGTTCGGAAGTGTCGGCACTGCTCGGCCGTATTCCTTCGGCTGTGGGCTACCAGCCGACCCTGTCGACCGACATGGGTAACCTACAGGAACGCATTACCTCGACCACCAAGGGCTCAATCACCTCGGTGCAGGCCATTTACGTGCCTGCCGATGACTTGACCGACCCGGCACCTGCAACCTCGTTTGCTCACCTTGACGCAACGACCACGCTGAACCGCGCCATTTCGGAGCTGGGCATCTACCCGGCCGTGGACCCGCTGGACTCGACCAGCCGCGTTCTCGAACCGCGGGTTGTCGGCCAGGAGCACTACGACACCGCTCGCCGCGTCCAGGAAATCCTGCAGAAGTACAAGAGCCTGCAGGACATCATCGCCATTCTCGGCATGGATGAGCTTTCGGAAGAAGATAAGCTCACCGTGGCGCGTGCCCGCAAGATCCAGAAGTTCCTCTCGCAGCCGTTCCACGTTGCGGAGGTCTTCACCAACATCCCGGGCAAGTTCGTGCAGCTGGAAGACACGGTGAAGTCCTTCAAGGCCGTCGTCGACGGTGAGTACGACCACCTGCCGGAAGCAGCCTTCTACATGGTCGGCGGCATCGACGAAGCCGTCGAGAAGGCCAAGAAGATGGCTGAGGACGCCTAAGCAATCATGGCGAAGGGGGAACTGCAGCAGCAGCGCCTCCTTCGCCGCCTTGCCTTGGCAGGAATCGCGGTTTTCCTGCTAATTTCCGCCGATTACACGCGCCGCTCGTTCGATCCGCAATGGCGCCTGTTTGACGAGACTTTTGCCGACACGGCCAATGCCATATGGGGCCAGGCCGGCCAGCCGATCTGGCTCTATGCAATCGCCTTCCCAGCCGTCATCTGGAACTTCGGGTGCATGGTGCAAATGGCGCGAGGGCGTAGCCGGGGGCTCTTCAAACCCTACGTCGTCACCGCTGCGATTATTGCGATCGTGCCGATATTCGCCTGGCAGCTGGTGTTGTACAAAACGCTGTGGGAAGTATTCTTCACGGCGCTCGGCTACGCGATTTGCGGTGCAATTGCCGTGTTGCTCTATCTCGGACTGGACTCACAGCCGGATGACGCTAGAGACGCTGACAAATTGGAAAGTGACTGACAATGGCTCTGCATTTTGAACTCGTAACTCCGTCCAAGCTCGTTCGCTCGGAAGACGTCCACATGGTGGTGGTCCCCGGCAGCGAAGGCGAATTCGGCGTGCTGGAAGGCCACGCGCCTTTCATGTCGACAATTCGCGATGGCGCGGTGCAGGTTTACAAAACCGAAGGCGCAGAGCCTGAAAGCATCGTCGTCAAGGGCGGTTTTGCCGAAGTCGGCGATAAAGGCCTGACGGTCCTTGCTGAGCACGTCGAAGCCTGATCGCAGCTCGCATACGAAACAAAAAGGGCGCCCTCTGCGGCGCCTTTTTTTGTGTCCTCACGGTGCGAGCCCTACTCGATAGGGATCATCACTTCATTGCGGCGCATGACGCCGGGCACTGATGGCGGATCGTAGAACGCATATTCAGCGCCGCCCGCTGCCTCCAGCCCATTATCGGCCATCCAACCGCGTAATTGCTCCTCGCGCTCAGCCAATTCGGCGTTTCGGGCATTGCCGGAGAATTGGACCACCGCCATGCGGCGAGCGGGAACTTCGGTAAGCGTGATATCGTCCGGCGCGGGTGGCAGCGTTTCCAGCGTGTATTCGGCAGGCATCACGAAACGCGTGCGCCACCTGCCCTCGCCCCCTGCATCCTGGATGACGGGTGACGTCATGGCGATCTGCTCTGGCTCGCCTGCATCCTGTAGCACCGGAGAAGTCATCGCGATCTCTTCCCCACCGCGATCCTGGGCGAAGATGTAGGCGGCGAGGCGGCGGAAACCGCGGCTTGAAGCTTGCTCTCGCGTCCCTTCGCTCCATACTTCTGCGACTACCATCGGGGCATATTCGCGCAATTCCACGTCCCCATCGCTTTGCAGCACGCTATATTCTGGGCCTTCGATGCTATCCATGTATCGATCATAAGCGAACGCGCTACCGCCGACGAGCAAACCGATACCGGCGGCGGCGATGGCAATTTTCTTGAGCATGACGTGTTTCTCCGTTTGCCCAATCAACCCGCCTTCGATGAGCATGTTCCGCGACGGGCGAGCGCGTCGCCCGATACGACCTAAAAACGCCTTGATCGCTGCGCGCCGGAGTGGGACAGTCCAGTCCATAAATCTGATTCCCGGGAGAAAATCATGAAAAGCGTTTCCACTAGGGCCATCGCCCTTTCTCTTGCCCTCGCAACCGGCATGACAATGGCCGGCCCCGCATACGCACAGGATGCCGACACAGTGGCGAATACCGAATTCGAAGCCGAGAACGATCCCTTCATCTGGCTGGAAGAAACCCGCAGCGATCGCGCCATGGAATGGGTCGCGAACGAGAACGAATTGACCATCGCGGCGCTGCAAACCGATCCGCGTTTCGAAGAACTGCGCGAAGAAGCGCTCGCCATTTATAATGCCGATGACCGCATTCCCGGCCTCAGCTTCACGCATTACGGCATGGTCAATTTCTGGCAGGATGCCGACAATCCCAAGGGAGTGGTGCGCCGCACCACGCTGGATAGCTGGCGGACCGATAATCCGACCTGGGAGACGATCCTCGATGTCGATGCGCTCGCCGAGGCGGAGGGGCGCGACTGGGTCTATCAGGGCATGAGCTGCCTGCCGCCTGACGGCACACGCTGCCTGGTCTCGCTTTCTGACGGCGGGCAGGACGCCGGCGTGATGCGCGAATTCGACCTCGAAACGCTGAGCTTCGTCGAAGGCGGCTTCGAGCTGCCGGAAAGCCAGGGCGGCGCGAGCTGGGTCGATGAAAACACCCTTCTGGTCGGTCGTGACTTTGGCGATGGCACGCTGACCGAAAGCTTCTATCCGTTCACCACCCGCCTCTGGACACGCGGTACGTCGATTGAGGATGCGCCCGAGATTTTCCGAGGCGAGGAGAGCGATGTTTCTGCTGGCGCTTACCTGCTGCGCGATGCTTCCGGCACGGTGCACGGCCGCATGGCCTATCGCGGAATTTCCTTCCACGAGCGCGCCTATTACTTTGAAGTCGATGGCGAATGGGTTGCGCTGGAAATCCCGGCGAAGGCCAACCCATATGGCATCGTCGATGGCCACCTGCTGTTCTCCACCGATGTCGAGTGGAACGATGGTGAACAGGTCTTCCCGGCTGACTCGATTATCGCTGTCGACCTTGAAGCCTTCAAAGCTGATCCGAACACGACGGATCGCACCCTCGTCTGGTCTCCGCAGGAGCGGCAGACGAAGCGCGGCGCGTCCACCACGGCGAATTCGCTTTATGTCACACTGCTCGACAATGTGCGCGGTCAGGTGCTCAAATTCGACTATGTCGATGGCGAGTGGGTATCGGAGCGTATCGACCTGCCGGAGAATGCAAGTGTGGGCGTGTCGACGGCTTCGAACGAGACCGATCAGATCATGTTCTATTCGACCGACTTCCTGTCGCCCGGAACCTATTACTACGCTGCCGATGGCGTAACGCCAGAACCGGTGAAGGAATCGCCCGAGCGCTTCGATGCGACGGGCATGCAGATCGAGCAGTATGAGGCCACTAGCGCCGACGGCACGCAGATCCCGTACTTCATCGTCCGGCCGGAAGGCATGGAAGACGATGGCAGCACGCCGACGCTCCTTTACGGCTATGGCGGTTTCCAGGTCTCACAGGTGCCAAGCTATCTCGGCACCACGGGCCGCATGTGGGTTGAGCGCGGCGGCGCCTATGTGCTCGCAAACCTTCGCGGCGGCGGCGAATTCGGCCCGGAATGGCACCAGAGCGCTATCCGTGAAAACAAGCAGCGCACCTGGGATGACTTCATTGCGGTGGCCGAAGACCTGGTCGAGCGCGGCTTTACCAGCCCCGATCACCTCGGCATTCAGGGCGGCAGCCAGGGTGGATTGCTGGTGGGCACAGCGTTCACCCAGCGCCCTGACCTGTTCGATGCTGCCATCGTGCAGATCCCACTCTTCGACATGCTACGCTATCAATATATCGGTCGCGGCGCGTCATGGATCGGCGAATATGGCGATCCGCGCATCCCTGAACAGCGCGAGTGGATCGAAGGCTATTCACCCTATCAGGCGCTGAATTCAGGCGAGGATTTCCCGCGCGTTTTCTATGTCACCTCCACCGCCGATGACCGCACCCATCCGAGCCACGGCCGCAAGGCTGCTGCGCGCATGGCGGCAAATGGCGATGAGTATCTGTATTATGAGGACATGACCGGTGGCCATTCCGGCGGGGTCGATAATGAACAGCGCGCCCGCCTGCGCGCCATGCAGATCGTCTACCTGATGCAGCAGCTGATGGACGACTGATCCGGCGGGCTGAATGTCGCCTTCAAGAACGGGCCGCGATGCACAGCGCATTGCGGCCCGTTTTGTGTCAGCTCCGCTTTCGCCGGGTTGGGGCATGAAAATCGGGTGGCTTGTCAGCTATCCAGCGCAGGAATTTCGCCACTTCCTCATTTTCAAGCAACGGCGCACGCTTACCATTTAGCCGCACAAGCTCAGCATTGGTGAAATGCGCATGGATGGTGCGGTGGCAGATGGGATGAACCGGAACGGTCTCGCGCCCCTTCTTGGACTTTGGCACCACGTGATGCTGTTGCACCCGCCTGCCAAGCGGCCTTTCGCATAGCCAGCAAAGCGCGTCTTCAGCAGCAGTCATAAAGCTTTCTTAACCATGATTGGCCAAAGCGGATGCGATGAAAGATTCAGCACGATGACCGTGGTGGCAGCCAGTACACCTGCAGGCAAGACCGGCAATATTGCGGCGATGCTGCGCGGCGACGCGCTGGCGCTTGTGCTGCTCGGCGCGCTGGTGCTGCTGACGCGCGGCATCTGGTTTGGCGATCCGGTCGCCGATTTCGACGAGCAGCTCTACAGTTTCATCGGCTGGCGCATGACCGAAGGCGAATTGCCTTTCATCGACTGGTGGGATCGTAAGCCCGTTGGCCTGTTTGCCATTTTCGGCGCTGCGCACTGGCTGTTCGGCCCCGGCCCCCTCGCCTATCAGATTGTCGCCACGCTGTTCGCGTTTGCAGGTGCGGCGCTTGTTTATATGCTCGCGCGCCGCCTTGTCGGACGCCTGTCCGCATGGCTTGCCGCCGCGATTTCGACGATGCTGCTGTGCGCCTACGCCAGCTATTCCGGGCAGAGCGAAGTTTTCTTTCTGCCGCTGATGCTTGGTATGGTCGCGCTGCTCATAGACGCCGATCACCCGCATTTCACCCGCCGCGCGATGATGGCCATGCTGCTTGGCGGGCTGGCTCTGCAAGTCAAATACACCGTGGTCCCGCAGTGCCTGTTCTTCGGCCTTTACGCGCTTTGGGTGGAGCATAAGCGCGGCGCGGCTTTCTCTCGCCTGATCTGGCTCGGTGCTGCATTCGCCCTCATCGGCTTGTTGCCGACCCTGCTTGTCGCCGTATTCTACGCCGCTCTGGGCGAATTCGACGCATTCATGTTCGCCAACTTCCTGTCCTTTTTCGATCGGACGCCCGCACCGCAGGGCCGCTGGGGCGCCGATCACGCTCTGGGCGTTGTTCCCATCGCGCTGCTGGTCGTCGGCGGTATCTACGGCGCATTCCGCATGCGCGCGCCTGAGCCATTTCGCGACTGGCTGTTCTTTTGTGGCTGGGCAGTGTCGAGCCTCACCAGCGTCCTGCTGCCGGGCACGGTTTATCTCTATTATTATGCGGCGTTGGCAGCGCCTGCCGCGTTGGTTGCCCTTCCAATGCTGGATCGCCAGAGCCCGCTTCGCGCTGTGCCCGGCATCCTTATCGCCGTGGCTTTTCTTGCGCTGCTTTCGATTCCCGACCGCAGACAGACGTCGTTGGAAGAACGCGCCGCGGCTGAGCAGCTCGCCAGCGTTATCGCGCCGCATGTGGATGCTGAGGACAATTGCCTGTGGCTCTGGGATGGCCCGTCCGCGCTCTACCGGATGACGAATAGCTGCGTGCCCACGCGCTTTGTCTATCCCGACCATCTGAACAATGCGCTGGAAGTGAATGCGCTGGAGGTTTCGCAAAGCGAAGAAGTCGCACGCATTCTGGCAAACCGCCCCGGCGCGATCGTGACCGCCAGCCGCCCGATGACCATCCAAAATGAGGAGGCGACGGCGCTGGTCGAAGCTGCCCTTGCCAGTGACTATGAAGAGCGCCTTTCGGTCGAAATGCACGACCGGACGCTTACCGCTTGGATACGCCGGGACTGACCGATTTGGCAGCGACATCGCGCCGCCTGCCCAAATACCAGAGCCACAATCCCGATCCGATAATCAGCGCCGCGCCGCCCATCGCAATTGCGTCAGGCGCTTCGTTGAAGAAAATCCAGGCAAGCGTCGTTGCGACCAGGATCTGCACATAGGTCATCGGGGCGATGGTCGCGGCGCCCGCCCGCTGTGTGCCCATGAAGATCAGCCAGTGCGCGCATGTCGCCGTTACCGCCACGCAAGCCGCGCGGGCAAGCACGTGCCATTCCGGCCAGTAGAAATCGACCGCAGCATATCCGCTCACCTCGCCCAGAACCGCGGCGGTCACCAACACGACTGTCGCCCCGCCCGCGACATAGACTTGCGCTGCGAGCGAGCTCCCCGCCCCTCTCGCCGCGCGGTTTGCCGTCATCAGCACCGCCATGCCGAAAGCACACAGCACCGGCAGAAGCGCAGCAAAGCCGATCTCCGCGAAATTGGGCCGCAGGATGATCAGCACACCGATGAAAGCCACTACGGTGGCGATGATGGTGGAGGCACGAAGGCGCTCGCCGAGGAAGACGCTTGCCAGCAGCGCGGTGATCATCGGCTGGGTGAAAGTGATCGCCACGGCATCCGCCAGCGGCATCAGCCACACGCTGCCGAAGAAAGCGAGCGTCGCGATCCCCACGCCCAGCCCGCGCATCGCCTGAATGGCAGGCTTCGAAATTGTGCGAAACGGTGCCCCGCCCTCCTTATACGCCAGCAAAGCCGAAAGCGCGGCGAAGCCTAGCGAATAGCGGAAGGCGGCGAGCGCAGTGGGTGTCCACTCATCGGCAATGCTTTTCACAATTGCATCGCCAATCGACAGCAGGACGAAGCCCGCCAGCGCGAAGACCAATCCGGCCTTGTCCGATTGTTGCATGCGATGAGAACCTTGCGGCGATGACTGCGCTGGCCCCTAGGCCTGCTGGCAGTGCGCATCAATCGCAAAATCCGCCCGCACCCGCCTCGCCAAGTTTACGAAGCCTTAAACGGTCATGCTTAACAGAAACCTATACACGGCCCCGCTGGGGCTCGTTTTTTGCGTGGAGACAGCGTGGTTAAACTGATCATCCAGATCCCGTGTCTGAACGAGGCGGAAAGCCTGCCAGAGACGCTCGCGCGGCTTCCCCGGCGCATTCCGGGCGTGGATGTGATCGAATTTCTGGTGGTGGACGATGGCTCCAGCGATGGGACGGCCGTGGTGGCTCGCCAGTTCGGCGCGCATCATGTGGTGAGCCATCGGCGCAATCGCGGCCTTGCTGCCGCCTTCCGCTCCGGCCTGGACAAGGCATTGTCTGAAGGCGCGGATATCATCGTGAATACGGATGGTGACGGACAATATGAGGGCGCGGATATTGCGGCGCTTGTCACCCCGGTGGTCGAGGGCCGCGCGGACATCGTGATCGGGGATCGGGGCGTTGCGGACAATGCGCATTTCTCCCCAGCCAAACGGCTCATGCAGCGTGTGGGATCGGGCGTGGTGCAATCGCTGGCGGGCACGAAAGTGACCGACGCAGTGAGCGGTTTTCGCGCGATCAGCCGGGAGGCTGCGCAGCGCATCAACATCACCACCGAATTTTCCTACACCACCGACATGCTGATCCAGGCGGGTCGCAAGAAGATGGCGATCCTGACAGTGCCGGTGCGCACCCATGCCGCCGTGCGCCCCAGCCGCCTATTCAAGTCGATCCCGCGCTTTATCATGCAGACCGGCATCACAATGGCCCGCGCCTTTACCGCGCACAAACCGCTGCGCGCCTTTGTCGGCACGGGATCGCTGATCGCGTTTATCGGCCTGCTGCCCATCCTTAGGTTCCTTTGGTTCGTTGCTCAGGGGGACGGGAGCGGGCATATCCAGTCGCTCGTCATCGGCGGAGCGCTGCTCGTGCTCGGCGCGCTGGTCGCCATCCTTGGCATGGTCGCCGATCTCATTGCTGCCAATCGCAAGCTGATTGAAGAAAACCTCGCCCGCACACGCGCGCTCGAAGATCGCATTACGGAGTTGCATGCGAGCCGCGTGAATGAATTACCAGCAAGCCGAAAGCGCGCCTCATGAGCAGCGCCGCGATGGCGGCACAGCTGCCCGATGCAGCGCAAAGCCAAGCCTCTGCATCGACAGATGCGCGCCTGTGGCCGCTTGCCGCGCTTGGCCTTCTGCTTGTGGCTCAGGCCAGCCTCAGCTTCACGCGCGCGGTCAATTGGGACGAGTTCTATTTCTACAATCAGGTCGCGGCCTTTGCGGGCGGCGAGCTGGAAAGTCCTCTACAAACATTCCATGCGCGCCTCTTTTTCTGGCTGCCCGGCCTCTTTGGCAGCAGCGTAGACCATATCGTCGTAGCTCGACTGGTGATGATGCTGTTCGAGGCGGCAACGCTGATCGGGCTGTACGCCATTGCGCGACGCTTTACGGACCGGTTGAACGCGCTGTTTGTACCGCTGCTCTATCTCTCGGCAGGATATGTGTTTCAGCACGGCGCATCCTTCCGCGTGGATCCGATGGCTACCGCTTTGCTGGTCGGATCGCTGGCGGTGCTGGCGCGCAGCAGGCTCGATGCCAAATCCATCGCAGCCTTCGGCTTGCTCGCGGGCCTCGCCGCCATGATCACGATCAAAGTGGTGCTTTACCTTCCTGCGTTCGCGGGTCTCGCCCTCATGTGGTTAATTCAGGCGAATTGGGCACGCAGCGAATTTATTCGACTGGCCTTTTGCGGCGTTACGGCTGCACTCGCTTTCGCTGGCCTCTTCTTGTGGCATTCATCCGCCGTCACGGGAGGATCGCAGGCCGTGAACGCGCCGCCTACCTTGCTTGCGGATTCGCTCAGCTGGATGTTTGTGCTTGGCCTGCCGCAATATTGGGAAATGGCGGTCAAGTCGGCCATGCTCGCGCCAGTATTCTTCGCCGCCATTCTTGCGAGCCCTTTTTTGCTGGCTCGCTCGGATCGATCGCGGGCTGAGAAGGCGGCGCTGGTCGGCCTATGGCTGCCGGTGCTCACGCCGTTTTTCTACACCAATAGCGCGGCCTATTTTTACGCCTTCATGCTCGCCCCTGTGGCGCTGGGCTGCATTCCTGCGCTTGAGTGGGCACGTCAGCGTTTCTCGCCGATGATCCTGACTGTCGCCCTCGCCGCAGTCACGCTGACTGTGTTCGCGGTGGAGGATCGCAGCACGATCGATCGCCAGCGCCAGCTTGACGCCGATGTGCGCGCGATCTTCCCGCAGCCTGTCACCTATTTCGATCACAATTACATGATGGGCGGGTGGCCCAAAGCCAATCGCTTTATGACGCCGTGGGGACTGCAGAAATATCATGACGCAGGGCAGCCCGCCTATCGCATGGCAATGGAGCGCGGGACGGTTCCGCTGTTGCTCGCCAATTGGGATGGCCTGCAGGACCTTATAGACCGCGGAGATGACACCGTTCTTCTGCCGCAAGACACCGCCGCATTGCGCGACAATTACATTTCGCTTACGCCATTTATTTACGTTGCAGGTCAGAAATTTGTTGCGGGCACTGATGTGCAGCATGAATTTCTCGTCCCGGGCACCTACACCGTTCGCGGCGGTGCGATGACAATAGATGGCATTGAGTTTGAGCCGGGCGAAACAGTCGAGATCACACGCGGCATGTATTCCATCGCGGTTGGCGAAGCCGGCGAAGCTTTGCTCGTCTGGGGTGACAATCTGCAGGTCCCCGAAAATGCGCTGCAGGAAGGACCGATCTATGTCGGTTTCTGACTTTGCATCCCACGCCATGGCGATTGCCATACGGGTCAAAGGCGCGCTCCAGCCGTACCGCAAGCTGTTCTTAGCAGTCGGCCTCGCCCTATTTTCTGGTGGGATCATCTATTTCGCGCAGAGGCTGGATGTCAGCCTTGCCGACCTCAACCCGCTCGCCATCTCCAGCCTGTTCGCCCTCGCCGTTCTGAGCATGATCTACAGCGCAATCAGCATGAAAGTGCTGGCCAAGGGTGCGAGTGTTGAGCTCTCTTTGCTCGACGGGATACGCATCAATGCTGTCGCTCAAATGGCAGAGCTATTGCCGATACCCGGCGGCGCGATTGTGCGTACGGGGGCGCTCATGCAGCGCGGCACGGGGCTGCGTCAAAGCGGGGAGCTGGTGATCGCATCATCGCTGCTGTGGGTCACACTGGCAGGGACGGCCGGCGCGCTCGCCCTAACCACCTATCACGCCGAAGCATGGATCGCCGCCCTCGCCCTCGCAGGTGCCAGCTTAGTCCTCGCAGGCTGGCTCGCACTGCATGGCGGTGTTGGCTTCGCGCTATGGTGCGTGGCCTTGCGCATCTTCGGCGTTTCGCTCACCGCTCTGCGCCTGCTCGTCGCCTTCTGGGCAATCGGCATGGTAGTGCCGCCAATGACTGGGTTCGTATTTTCCTTCGCCACTATCGCCGGAACCGCGAGCGCGGTGGTACCGACCGGCATTGGCGTGGGCGAAAGTCTCGCCGCGCTGCTCGCTCTGCCGATCCAGATCGCGCCGGGAGCCGCCTTCCTTGCAACCGGCCTCAACCGCCTCGTGGGATTGATATTAAACGGTGCCTGTGCCTTAGCATTCGTGGGCTTGCCAAAGCCTACCGCACCCATCCAGCCCTCCGTGCAAGAGCGATAAGCCATGTCAGCCAGCCAGCATTTTTGCCTCAACGGGCTTATTGACCTGCATGTCGAAGGGCCTGCCCGCTATCGCCGCTTTTTCGTCAACGAATATGCGCGGATGGACCGAGCCCCGATCCGGGATGAGCGTCCGTCAGTCACGCTGAAGGTCTGCGACCGCATCACCAGGCCGAACCGCCGCGAGACGGTGTACAATAATCTGTTCCGCTTCGCCTATGCGGTGGAAGGTCTGGAGACCGGCTCGCCTGTCCTCCACTTCGAACGCCATTGGCTGGAATGGCCCGCGATGACGGCGCTGGGGTCTTTCATCCAGGGACAATTGCTGGAGCCGCTGATTTACATAAAGTTGGCTGAGGCAGGAATCCTGTTCATGCACGCGGCGGGTGTTGCCAAGGAAGGCAAGGCCTATGTGTTCCCCGCGCATGGCGGCACAGGCAAAACCACGCTTGCGTTGTCGCTGACGCGGCAGGGGTTTGAGCTGATGGGCGATGATTTGCTGATGATAGAGGCGGATAGCGGCAGGGTGCACGCCTTCGCCCGCCCGCTGCACCTTTTCACTTACAATCTCAAGAGCCTGAAAGTGCCGCTCCCGCTAGAAATGGTGATCCGGTCAAAAGACGTAGTGCGTTTCGCCTTGAATGTGTTGAGCAGGCGCAAATTCCTGATTGCGACCCGCGCGCATGTCGAAGATCTTATGGATGTTCGCTTCGGCACGAGCGCGCAGTTGGCCAAGCTCGTATTTCTGCGCCGCGAAGGGGAGACAGAAACGCTCGACCTTGCCGATGAAGCTCAACTCGCCCTCGCCCGGGATAGGGTGCTGGAATCGGCTGATCTGAACGGCAGCTTCTACGCGAATATCGTAGACGATCCGAGCTATCGGGCGTGCGAAGCGCAATTGGTCGAAGAGGTGATCGGACGTCTGGACGAGATGACCTTCATTAACGCCCGCGCCATGAACGGTGAAAGCGACCGGGAGGCCTTTGGCTCCTCGTTGATCACCGCCCCTGCATGACTGCCTCAATCGGTCGAAGGTACTCCTCAATCAGCCTGTCCCAGCGATAGCGAGCCACAATTTCTTCTTGCGCTGGGTTGGGGGTTGAAGGTCGTTCCAGCAGGCGCTGCAACGCATCCGCCAGTGCCGCGATATCGTCCGGGTCGGCGATGAATTCCACATGCTCGCGCAGCTCCTCCCATTCGGTCAGCAGGCGGATATTGGTATCGGTCGATGCAAGCACGCGGCGCCCGGTACATAGCGCCTCAAGCAGGGCGACTGGCAACCCCTCGACATCCCCCTGTGACGCCTTGGCCGGGAACGCGAAGCGCTCACAGCTCGCCATGAACTGGTCCTTGGCCGGCCCAGCGACGAAACCCGGAAAGTTGACGTCCGCCTGTTCGGGGCGTCTCTGCAGAGCCGCGCTCTCCTCACCATCTCCGGCGATGCCGATGCGCGGAGTTATTCCCCTATCTGCCAACAGTTCTGCGGCGTCGATTAGGCGATCCAGACCTTTCTTCTTGGAAAGGCGACCGATTGAGCCGACATGGTAAGTCTGCCCTTCTTTTGCCTCCAGCTGAGGTAGCTGAACCCCCATCGGCAGAACGGTGATCTTGCGGGCAATGGCTTCGCGCTCTTCAGGCATCACCATCGCCAAAGCAGCCTCGCGCTGATCGCTGTTTACGCAAAAGAAATGCACCGCTTCGCGGATAATCGCGCGCGCCATCCTGCGCCCCGCTCCGCCCAATTTGTCGAAAACGGCGAGATCGGATGAATGGTTTTGCAGTACATAGGGGATGTCGAATTTCCTGTGCAGCCGGTGGGCGATCAACCCCTGCGGCATTACCCAATGCGCATAGATAAAATCGATATTGCGTTCCCGCACGATCCGCGAGGCCGCCCGATACCCGGCAGCCATGAAAGGCGCGATTTGCGTCAGCAAGAACGGATTGCGACGGATGTTGGGCAGGATGGCTGGATATGCGAGCTTCTGCCAGCTTTCCGGCGCAAAATAGCGAAACCGTTCTATCGCGACCCTCCCGGCGTGCTCCTTGTGTGCAGCGCCTTTATCGTGCGGCGCAAGAATTGTGATCGCATCTTCTGGTCGCGCGTCGCTCCACGCTGCGGCCTGTTCGCCGACGAAGTTTGCCTGGGCATCTCCAAGAAAGCGCGGAAGGGTCGAGGTTAACATCAGCACGTGCATAGCCTGCATCTGTAACGCCAAATCACATATTTGCGCACTAGCTGGACGGCGATTTGCACCGTGCTTTCCGCACAAAGTTTGCGAATTGTTTACCAAACTCCGCGAAAGAGGTTTGCGACGCGGGGGGCCGAGTTCTTCGGGCTCCCCAATGATATGAGAAGAGAGGCATCGCATGAGCGCTTTCGGACGCAAGAACGGAGCTGGTGGCATGGGCAAGGGCGCACGCCCGAGCTTTGGCGTTGCCAAGCCCATGCGTGGTGGCGGAAATGCGCCCTCCTCTGCCGAGAAAGACGCCGAGAAGGACGAGGGCGGCGATCAATTCCCGCCTATTCCAGCTGAGGGCGAGCCCGTAGATCCGGCAACCGGCAAGAATGCCGATGCGATGAACCGCCTGTCCGAACGGGCAAATGCCATTCATGAGCAGCAGGAAATCGGCGGGTTCGAACAGAGCGTCCACAAGATCAAGGAACAGGTGCTGCCGCGCCTGCTCGAACGTGTAGATCCGGAAGCTGCTGCGACGCTCACCAAGGAAGAGCTGAGCGAAGAATTCCGCCCGATCATCATGGAAGTGCTGGCCGAGCTGAAAGTCACGCTGAACCGCCGCGAGCAATTCGCGCTGGAGAAGGTGCTGATTGACGAGCTGCTCGGCTTTGGTCCGCTCGAAGAGCTACTAAACGATCCGGACGTGTCCGATATCATGGTCAACGGGCCGGACCAGACCTACATTGAAAAGAACGGCAAACTGACTGTCGCGCCGATCAAATTCCGCGACGAAGGCCATCTGTTCCAGATCGCCCAGCGCATCGTGAACCAGGTCGGCCGCCGCGTGGACCAGACCACACCGCTGGCTGACGCCCGCCTGAAAGACGGCTCGCGTGTGAACGTGATCGTGCCCCCACTCTCGCTGCGCGGCACCGCGATTTCCATTCGTAAGTTCTCCGAGAAACCGATCACGCTGGATAATTTGCGCGATTGGGGCTCGATGAGCGACAAGATGTGTACCGCGCTAAAAATCGCCGGTGCCTGCCGCATGAACGTGGTCATCTCGGGCGGTACGGGTTCGGGTAAAACCACGATGCTCAACTCGCTGTCGAAGATGATCGACCCGGGTGAGCGTGTGCTGACGATTGAAGACGCAGCAGAACTCCGCCTGCAGCAGCCGCACTGGCTGCCGCTCGAAACCCGTCCGCCTAACCTCGAAGGCCAAGGCGCCATCACCATCGGTGACCTGGTGAAAAACGCCCTGCGTATGCGTCCTGACCGGATTATCCTGGGTGAGATTCGTGGCGCGGAGTGTTTCGACCTTCTCGCCGCAATGAACACCGGCCACGATGGCTCCATGTGTACGCTTCACGCCAACAGTCCGCGCGAATGCCTGGGCCGTATGGAAAACATGATCCTGATGGGCGACATCAAGATCCCGAAAGAAGCCATCTCGCGCCAGATCGCTGAATCGGTCGATTTGATCGTGCAGGTGAAGCGCCTTCGCGACGGTTCGCGCCGCACCACCAACATCACCGAAGTAATCGGGATGGAAGGCGATGTGATCGTGACGCAGGAGCTGTTCAGCTTCGAATATCTCGATGAAAGCGACGACGGCAAGATCATCGGCGAGCACCGCTCTTCGGGCCTGCGCCCCTACACGCTGGAAAAAGCGCGCCAGTTCGGCTTCGATCAAGCCTATCTCGAGGCGTGTTTGTAGTTTTCCCTGCGAAGCGGCATCCGCCGCTTCATCCTCGCTAGACGCGCAGGCAAGCTGCGCCCGCTGCGGGCGGCCGTTCGGCCTTGCGGGCTGGTCGCCCGTGCTCCGTGACGCCAATCAAATGGAGCGCCAGTCTCGCCGGTCGCAGGCTAGCGACAGCAAGCGACCGCGAAGCCCGCAGGTGCCGCGCGGGCGGAACGCAGCCCCGCCGGAGCGAATAGCGCCGAGGACGCGACCACGGAAGTGGTCGCATGAGACAAACTCACCCCCGTATCCAACCCACCACACCAAACGCACACAGCGCCAGCCCTGCGAACAGGCTCAGCGCGCCGATATCGCGCCACGGCATGATGCCCACCGCATCGGGATGCTTGCGGCGTGAACGCCTGCGATCGCCGAGCGCTGAAACTGCCGAAAGCGTCAGCAGCATTGCACCTGCAATCACATATCGCGTCGCATCGCTCGCAAAAATGATTAAGTCGGGCCAGTGCATCGCGCGCCATATGGCGGCGCCCTTGTCTAGCGACAATGCTTGATCGCCGCGCGCGCTGGCCTATGGCGATGGGCGTGAGCGACAATGCGAATGACCGGCCGCTTTTGGCCCTGCTGATCAGGCTGCTGGGCATTGCAGGCTTCGCGCTGATGGCGGCGCTGATTAAGCTCGCTTCGGAAAGCGGTGTCCATATTCTGGAGATCGTGTTCTGGAGGCAATTCGTCTCGCTGCCGCTCCTTGTCGGATTTGCGTTGGTAACCGGCGGGCTCGCGCAATTCGCCACCAAACGCCCAAAGGCCCATGCTGTGCGAGCCATCTATGGAATCGCAGGCATGATCCTGAATTTCGGCGCCGTGATCCTGCTCCCCTTGGCAGAGGCGACGACCATCGGCTTCACCGCGCCCATATTTGCCGTGATACTGTCTGCTCTCCTACTGAAGGAAAGCGTCGGCATCTGGCGATGGTCTGCCGTTCTGGCGGGTTTTGCCGGGATCGTGATTATCGCGCAGCCGGGCGGCGGGGCGATCCCGCTGGAAGGTGCGCTAGTCGCTTTGGGCGCAGCATTCATGATTGCGCTCATTTCGATCCAAATCCGCGATCTGGGGCGGACCGACAAGCCGATCGTTATCGTCTTCTGGTTTAGCCTCGCAACAGTCGTAATGATGCTGCCGGCGCTCCTCTTCGTTCACGAACCGCTTTCCCAGCGGCAATGGCTGTTATTGCTGGGCGTCGGCCTGACGGGAACCTGGGGGCAAGTGCTGATCACGGTCGCACTCCGCTTCGGCAAAGTATCAAGCGTCATCGTGATGGATTATTCCAGCCTCATCTGGGCGACGCTGTACGGATGGCTGATTTTCGCCGTCTTGCCCACCACCAGCCTGTGGTTCGGCGCCCCTCTTGTGGTCGCTGCGGGAGTCACCATTGCGTGGCGAGAGAACGTCCTGCGAAAGCAACGCTTCGTCGAACAGGCCTCCTGACCGGGAACCTGCACCCCCTTATCGGATTATAGGACCTATCAGCATCCCACTTTTGGGAGACGAAAGGACCCGTCATGGCTCGCAAGATTGTAATCGCCATCACCGCCAGCATTTTCATGCTCACTGCAACAGCCTGCAACACTGTGCGCGGCGTTGGGCAGGATCTGGAAGATGTAGCAGATGATGCGGATGAAGCGATCTAAGCCTTCACCCTCTACATACCTCCTACGGGGAGAGAAGAGCGCTCGCGAAGCAATTCGCGGGCGTTTTTATATGCGCCGGTAGACGATCGCCAGATTATTGGCCGGCATTTCATGGCGCGCGGCGCGGCGAAAACCGCTGGCGTCTGCGAGTTCGTCAAGCTCACCAAGATGCCGAATGCCCCAATCCGGGTTACGCATCCTCAGGCTTTGATCGAAAGCGATATTGGATGCGGCGGTCTCGATATTCGCCTCTATGAAAGGGCCATAAAGGATCAGGGGCGCGATTTTGCTGAGCATTGACTGGGCGTGGTGAAACATCGCGGTAGTCGATTTCCATGGGCTGATATGGATCATGTTGGCGCAAAAAATCGCATCGGCGCTTTCAACGGGCCAATCGCTATCAGTCGTGGCGAAATGCAACGGCGCGGCAAGATTGGTCGATTCAGCTTCATCGCGATAGGCTGCGATCGATGTCACTGCCTCAGGATCTGGGTCACTCGGTACCCAGCGCAATTGCGCAAACAAGCCAGCAAAATAAAGCGCGTGCTCTCCGCTTCCGCTGGCGA
Source organism: Aurantiacibacter sediminis (assembly GCF_016019885.1). Lineage (GTDB taxonomy): Bacteria > Pseudomonadota > Alphaproteobacteria > Sphingomonadales > Sphingomonadaceae > Alteraurantiacibacter > Alteraurantiacibacter sediminis. The sequence continues at coordinate 259,038 of NZ_JAEANY010000003.1, forward strand.
TTTCCAAAACGGTCCCGCTATCGGGCAATTCCAATCGCAAAATCGCAGCAATCGCATCCCGATTTCGCTCGGTCGCTGGCGCGTGGCGTTTCAATTGACTTTGCGCAGGCCAGCCGCCGCGCGGGCTCGCCTTTCGCGAATGATGAACCAGATGAGCAGTCCTGCGGGACCCGCCACGAATGTCAGCGCGAGTATCGGCGCCTGCAGGATGCGCGAAAAACCTTTTGAATCGGCATCCTTAGCGATCCACAATCCGGCGAAGAGATCGAAGGCAAGGTAATGGATCCAGCCGATCACGATCCCGCCGTCACTGGCGAACAGAGCGCGCACCCCTTCAATGCTTGTGAAATTGCCGCCCCCTTCGCTGTCAGCAACAGGGACGGGATCGATAGTGCCGGTCAGCAAGAGCGCCATCAGAGATGCGTAGGCGAGGCAGAGCAGTCCCACACCGGCGTAAAACACCACGGCTAGCGGAAATGGTTTGCGCGGAAGGAAGATCAGCACGATCCACATCAGGAACGCCCAGCCATTCGCCAGTTGAAAGATAGTGTCCCAGCTCATTTTCCGCTCCCTTCGGACTTGTCCAGCTTGGCGATCAGGCGCTTCAATCCCTCATGCTCGTGGATGAATTGACCCGCGGGTTTTTCCCGCACGCATTGCAAGGCAGCCGCCGCAAGATCGCTTGCCCGGATCGAGCGAAATTTGCTGTAGGAGCCCTGCAGGAACAGGTCCGCGACCGGAGCTGCGACTTGCCCGATCCCCTCGAGAAAACGCGCATCCCCTCGCCGCTGTCCGCGCAGAAGGCCCGGCCGCAAGATATCGAGCCGCCGGAACTTTAGCGCCTTAAGGTCGCGCTCGACCTCGCCCTTCGTGCGCAGGTAGAAATTGCGCGAGCCCGTGTCGGCGCCGACCGATGAGACATACACGAAGCCTGTCGTCCCCGCTGCTTTGGCGGCGCGTGCGACATCCATCACCAGATCATGATCCACAGCGCGAAACGCCTCCTCGCTGCCCGCCTTTTTGATCGTCGTACCCAGCGCGCATATGACCGCTTCCGGGGCAATCATTTTGACGACTTCGCCCCAATCCTCGCTGTCGGCGAGCACCAGCTCCATCCGTGCGCCGTCAGGAAACTGCATTTCGCTGCGGGCAAGGCCCTGCAATGCGAACTGGGACATGTCGATGGAGCGGGTGATTACACTCCGCCCGACCAGACCCGTTGCGCCGACAAGCAGCACGCGCTTTTTTTCAGAAGCCGTATCAGACATTGGATAGCCCCTCAGGCACGCTGCCGAAAATCTCCGCATATTGGCGGATGGCAAAATAGTCGGTCATTCCCGCGATGTAGTCGGCGATGTGGCGTCCACGCGCAGGCTCTTCCTCTGGCAGCTTGTCATGCCATTCCGCGTTCATAAGGTCCGGCTGTTGGTCATAGGCGGCATAAAGCCGCGCAATCACATCCTTAGCCCGGTCCGCCGTGCGCATTTGCTCGGGATGGTGGTACAGCCTGTCATACATGAAGCGTTTCAGCTGGCGTTCTTGCTGCGCCATTCCGGGAGAAAAGCGCGCGATGGGCCCGCCTGCGCCGCGAACCTGCTCGATCGTATCGATACCTTTGAGGCCTTTGCGGGTCGTCTCGAGCAAGTCATTCACCATGACGCCGATCTGCGTACGGGTGAATTCGCGTAATAGTTCGCTCTGGCTCGCATGGGGAAAGCGGCCTTTCACCTCGCGCCAAAGATCGGCGAGGAAATCGAGCGTCAGCAGGTCATCGAGATCGAGAAAACCGGCGCGCACGCCGTCGTCGATATCGTGATTATCATAGGCGATATCGTCCGCCAGCGCGGCGACCTGTGCCTCCAGCGAAGGCCAGAGCGACAGGTCCAGCGGCATGGCGGCATTCAACTCGGCGAGCGCCCATTGCGGATCGTCGACCGGTCCGTTGTGCTTTGCAAGGCCTTCCAGGACTTCCCAACTGAGGTTGAGCCCCTCGATCCCGATATAGGGGCTATCGAGCCGCATTACCGTGCGCAGCGTATGACCGTTATGATCGAAACCGCCGCGCGGTTTTAGCGCCGCATCCAGCGCCTCCTCCCCCGAATGGCCGAAAGGGGGATGGCCAAGGTCATGCGCCAGGCACAGAGCCTCCGTAAGATCCTCATCCAGACCCAGATTGCGCGCGACGACGCGGCCGATCTGCGCGACCTCCAGGCTATGCGTCAGTCGGACGCGATAGTGATCGCCATCGGGAGCGATAAAGACCTGCGTTTTCCCCGCCAGGCGGCGGAAAGCAATCGAGTGGATGATCCTGTCGCGATCACGCTGGAAAGCGCTGCGCGGACCGCGCGCGGTATGTCCGGGTTGATCGAATTCGCGCCCGCGACTGGCCGCGGGATCGGCTGCATAGGGCGCGCGTGACATGGCCACGTTCGCTAAGCAAATGGCCGCTATCTGACAACGGGAACAGGGCGGGAACGCCGCAGAATTGGCGCATCACCGGCGCATTTGGCCGCGCTTATCCGCCGATAATCCACTTCGCTGCGGCATCGGCGTGAATGCGCATGCCATCGTAGATCGGTAGGACATTGGCACTGACATCGACGAGCAATTCCATCTCCGTATTCGCCAGCACGATGGCCTTTGCGCCATCATTCGCGAGACGAGAGAACATGGTTTTCAAGGTCCGCTCTGAGTCCTTGCGCACTTTCCCGACCATCAGCTCTTCGTAAATGATGCGATTGAGCTGATCGACATCGCTCATCTCCGGCGGCAACAGGTCCACACCATGCGCCACCAGCCTGCGGCGATAAAAACTTTCGGTCATGACATTGCGCGTGCCGATAAGGGCTGCCTGCTTCACGCCATCCTCCGCCATCCGCTCGCCCACGCATTCGGCGATATGCAGGATAGGCACGTCAACCTCTGCCTGCACCGCACGATAGACCTTGTGCATGGAATTGGCGCAGATGATCAGCTGCTCGGCCCCCGCATCGGCGAGACGCTTTGCGGAATCGGTGAGCACCTGAGCGCCGCGATCCCAATCCTCGGGCGTCTCGAGGCAATAGATCTGCGCGAAATCGAGGTTTTCGATCAATAGCGGCGCAGAGGCTCGCGGATCGACCTCGCGCTGGATTTTCCGATTGATGCGTTCGTAATAGCGGTGTGTGGAGACCCAGCTCATTCCGCCAATCATGCCCAGCTTGCGCAAAATCCGTGCCCCTGTTCTTCAAATTTGCACGCGTGCCTAGCGAGACTTTCGGAGCCAAGCCAGCCGTTTAACGCTAATCGAGAGCTTTGACGATTTCCTCGACCATTTTCTTGGCATCGCTGAGCAGCATCATGGTCTGATCCATATAGAACACGTCATTGTCGACACCGGCATAGCCGACCCCGCCCATGCTGCGCTTGATGAAGAAGACCTGTTTAGCCTTGTCCACATCGAATACCGGCATGCCGTAAATGGGGCTGGACTTGTCAGACTTGGCAGCCGGGTTCACCACATCGTTCGCGCCGATGATGAAAGCGACATCGGCCTGCGCGAATTCGCTATTGATGTCTTCCAGTTCGAACACCTTGTCATAATCGACGGACGCTTCGGCCAGCAGCACGTTCATATGCCCGGGCATCCGACCTGCGACCGGGTGGATGGCGAATTTCACATCGATGCCTTTTTCCTCGAGCAGATCGGTCATTTCCCGAAGCGCGTGCTGTGCCTGCGCCACCGCCATGCCGTATCCCGGGATGATGATGACTTTTTCCGCCTGCTCCAACATGAAAGCTGCATCGGCTGCGCTGCCCTGTTTGTAAGGGCGTTGTTCGCGCGGCTCACCGCCGTCACTGCCGCCGCTTTCGGCGCCAAATCCGCCCGCGATCACGCTGATGAAGCTACGGTTCATCGCCTTGCACATGATGTAGCTGAGGATCGCGCCCGATGCGCCCACCAGCGCGCCGGTGATGATCATCGCGGTATTGCCGAGCGTAAAGCCCATCGCCGCCGCTGCCCATCCAGAATAGCTGTTCAGCATTGACACGACGACCGGCATATCCGCACCGCCGATGGGGATGATCAGCAGGAAGCCGATCGCGAAGGCAAGCACCGTAATCGCCACGATCAGCGGGAATGTCTCCTCCGGGCCGGTAGCCATCGCGAACATCGCGGTCAGCACCACAATTGCTGCCAGCGTGCCCAGATTGATCAGGTGGCGCGCGGGAAGCAGGATCGGCGATCCGCTCATCTTGCCGCTTAGCTTGGCAAAAGCGATGACAGAGCCCGAAAAAGTGATTGCACCGATGGCGATGCCGAGGCCCATTTCGACCTTGCTGACCGCGCCGATACTGTCGCCCACCAGCAATCCGAAGGCATCCGGATTGAGATAGGCCGCCCACCCCACGAGGACGGCGGCAAGGCCGACGAGCGAGTGAAACGCGGCAACCAGTTCGGGCATCGCCGTCATGGCGATCTTGCGAGCGATCGTGAAGCCGATGATACCGCCAATTGCGATCGCTATGCCGATCTCCACGATATTGGCGATATCGTGGGTCACCAGCGTGGTGATGACCGCAATGCCCATGCCGATCATGCCGAAGCGGTTACCCGTTCGGCTTGTCTGCGGACTGGAGAGTCCACGCAAGGCAAGGATGAAGAAAACCCCGGCCACGAGATAGGCGAGCGCGACCCATGGGTTTACCGCACCTTGCGCGGCAGCGCCGTCGGCAATCTGCACGCTGGCATCGCCATACCATGTCAGCATCTCATTGCATTCCGCCGCGCTCATTTCGGGCGTGCAATCGGCGAGCGTCGGAGGTTCGGGCGGGGGAGGAGCGATGACGGCGGCCGTGAGAAATGACGTCACGCTCATTTCTCCTTCTTCCTGTACATGGCGAGCATCCGCTCCGTGACGGCAAAGCCGCCGAAGATATTCACGCTGGCCAAAACGACTGCGGCCAGCCCCAGCCACTTCGCCGAGGCCACTTCAGCCGCCGCTGCCGCAATCAACCCTCCAACGATAATCACCGAGGAGATCGCATTCGTCACCGCCATCAGCGGCGTATGCAGCGCAGGCGTTACCGACCAGACCACATAATAGCCGACGAAACACGCCAGCACGAAAATCGAGAGGATCGCAATGAAGTCCATGTCAGTCCTTTGTTGCGGTCCATGGCAGGACGAAACCCCGCCCTTCCGACCAGCTTTGCCCCACCAGCACCGCTCCAATCAGGCACGCTGAATGCTGATACACTCCGGAATTGTCGCTTGTGCGAAACGCTATGCAGTCACGCCCCTGCCCACTGCCGAGCTGCCCTGCCTCAATTGGCGATCCATAGAACTCGCCGGTCACCTGGTTTGCATGTGAAAAGCGAAGCACCATCGGCTGCGAATAGGGCTCGTCGCCAATGTTCAAACGCAGGTCGACGGTCCATTCGCCTTCCATCGGGTGCGGCGGTTCCGCTTCGCGTTCATCTTGCGCCACGGCAGGTGCGGCAAACAGCGCGAAAGCAAAAGCGAGGAATGCTCCCCTCACTCCTGCAACCTTTCATTCACAATCGCCCCGTGTTTGGTCAGGCGGATAGCGTCGCCAATCTCTTCATCGAGTTCAGGCGCTTTCTTCTCTTCGTTCCAAAAGGCATTGAGAAAATTGAACAAGTTCCGGCTGAACAGCGCACTTGCGTCGGCTGCCAGATGCGCGGGCGTGTTGGAAAAGCCCATGATCTTCACGCCGTGCTGCTCGACCACTTCGTCGGCAACGCTGCCTTCGACATTGCCGCCCTGCGCGACGGCGAGATCGAAAATCACGCTGCCTTGGCGCATGGTCGCGGTCTGCGCATCGCTGATCAGCCGCGGCGCAGCACGGCCCGGGATCAGCGCGGTGGTGATGACGATATCCTGCTTGGCGATGTGACTGCTGACCAGTTCGGCCTGCGCCTTCTGGTATTCCTCGCTCATTTCGGTGGCATAGCCGCCACTACCCTCTCCCTCGATCCCTTCGACATTTTCGACGAAGATCGGCTTGGCGCCCAGCGACTGGATCTGTTCCTTGGTGGCCGAGCGGACATCGGTAGCACTCACTTGCGCGCCTAGGCGCTTGGCAGTGGCGATGGCCTGCAGGCCGGCAACGCCGACACCCATAACGAACACTTTCGCCGCGCTGACAGTGCCAGCGGCAGTCATCATCATCGGGAAGGCGCGCCCGTAAAGATTTCCTGCGGCGATCACTGCTTTGTAACCCGACAGATTGGACTGGCTGGAGAGCACGTCCATGCTTTGCGCACGTGTGATGCGCGGCATAAATTCCATCGCCAGCGCTTCGAGCCCGGCCATGGCATACGCTTCGACGCGGTCTTTCTGACCGAACGGATCGAAAGTGGCCGCGACCCACGCGCCTTTTTTGGCGCCCGAAAGCGCAGCTGCATCAGGCGCCTGCACGCCCATCACGATGTCGGCGTCTTTCACCACGGCAGCAGCGGAGCCAAGCTCCGCCCCCGCCTCGCGGTAAGCTTCGTCCGTAATATTGGCGCGGATCCCGGCGCCTTCCTCAACAGCAACTATCGCGCCCAGCGCGCTCAGTTTCTTGACCGTTTCCGGTGTGGCAGCGACGCGGGTTTCGCCCGCTGCCTGCTCTTTAAGAACCGCTATCCGCATCCGCGCTCTTCAGTCCGGCTCAGGAAATCAGCAGGACGACGATGAACACGATGATCGCGATCACCGGGATTGCCCATTTCGTCATGCTGATGAAGCTCGAATACGTGCCTTTCGCAGCTTTCATATCGTGCGGATTGCTCATTGTATTTTCTGCAGCCTTTCTGGGAGCCAAAATCGATTGGCCAATTCTTTAGATGGCGAAGTCCCTAAAGGGCAAGTCCGCTCCGCTCAAGTCCGGCCGTTTCTTGTCGAACGCGCTTAATGGCCTTTTTACCCCTCACTGGTAGCGCGGCTGTTCAACGCCCGTTTCGGGCCCCTGAGTGGTGGAATTGAATGGCCGAGGCTGAACAGCGCCTGCTGATGCTGATTGACGATGAACCGGCGCAAAGCCGGCTCATTTCCGCGCTTGCCGGGCGCGAAGGCTGGCGCACGCTGGTGGTAGGGGACAGCGAAACAGCTATCGCCACGCTCGGCACGCGGCAAGGGATGCAGCTTTCCGCCATTATCCTCGACCAATGGGTTCCGGGTGAGCGTGCCTGCGAGTTGATTGCCGAACTCAAGGAGCGCCGCCCCGCGCTACCGATCCTCATGCTCACCACAAGCACCAGTCCGCAGCTTGCCGTCGAGGCGATGCGCGCCGGGGCCACCGACTACCTCGTCAAACCCGTTGCGCCGGATCGCCTGATGCAGGCGCTGCGCAATGCGACGACGCGGGAAACGCCGCGCGATGAGCTGACACCGCTCGCCGAGAAGTTTGAAGGCGACCTTGATTTCGACGCGATGGTCGGCACCGCAACCCCGTTCCGCGATGCTTTGGCAAAGGCGGCCAAGGCGGCGCGCGGTCACGGCCATGTGCTGATCGAAGGCGAAAGCGGCACCGGCAAGGAAATGCTGGTGCGCGCCATGCATGCCGCCTCCCCGCGCGCCAAGACCGAGTTTCGCATGCTGAACATTGCGGGCATCCCGGCGAGCAGTCTCGAATCTGTCCTGTTCGGCCATGAGAAGGGTGCATTCCCCGGCGCTTTCGACCAGCAGACCGGCGCGATCCAGAACTGCGATGGCGGCACGCTGGTGCTCGACGAGATCGATCGCCTGTCGATGGATCTGCAGGATCGACTCGCTGAAGTGATAGAGACCGGACAGATCAAGCCGCTCGGCGCGCAATATGCTTTCAAGGTCGATATCCGCATCATCGCTGCCTCCAATTTGCCGCTCGCAGACCTTGTTGCGACCGGGCATTTCCGCGAGCAGTTGCTGGCCGCGCTTTCCCGCACCTCCATCGAACTGCCACCGCTTCGTAAGCGGAGCGAGGACGTTCCTGCCCTCACCCGGCACTTCCTTGGCCGCATTGGCGAGCAGCCGGGTCTTCGCCCGCTCGGCATTACCGACGATGCGCTGCGCCTCCTTTCCGCTTTCGACTGGCCGGGCAATGTCCGCCAGCTACAAGCCGTCCTCTTCCGCGCCGCCGTGTTCTGCGATGGCGATGCGCTGACCACTGAAGACTTCCCGCAACTGCGCGAGATCGTCGGCGAGACCGAAGCTCCAACCACGCCGATGCGTGAGAGCGCCGGGGTGCAGCTCTATTGCGAGGACGGTAACCTGCGCCCGCTCGAGGACATCGAAGCCGACGTCATCCGCCTCGCCATCGGCCACTACCGCGGCCGCATGACCGAAGTCGCGCGGCGGCTCGGTATCGGGCGCTCAACGCTCTACCGCAAGCTTAGCGACCTCGGCATCGACAACGCCGCCTGACTCTGGCCCTCAAACGCCGGGCGCGCACATCCGTGCGCTTGGCTTCTCGCAAAAGCTTGGGCGGCCGTTCGGCCTTGCCTTCGCCTCCGGCTTGGTCTCCTGCTTTCCCCCTTCTCCGCTCGTCCTGAGCTTGTCGAAGGGCGATTGGTAGAAGGCCTACCTGTAGGAAAGCCCTAAGCCTCTAATCCGCTGAAATCGGTCAGCGCCGCATCGCGCAGGCCGCGCCAGACATTGCGCGCCTGCACGGTTTCGAACACGTCATGCACGCGCAGCAATTGCACGCCTGCATCCATGCCGTGCTGCGCCAATGTGAGCGAGCCGCCGACGCGCTGGTGCGCCGCGACCTCGTTCGATAGCGCGCCGATCATGCGCTTGCGGCTTGCGCCCAGAAGCAGCGGGCAGCCGAGCGCGTGGTACATTGGCAGGTGGTTGAGGATGGTGAGGTTGTCCGCCAGCGATTTGCCGAAGCCGATGCCGGGATCGAGCACGATGCGCTCCGCCGCAATGCCTGCCCCAATCGCCCGATCACGCGCTTCCTTCAGGAAGTCGAACACATCGAAGGCCACCGCCGTATAGTCGGGATCGGCGTGCAAATCCTCTCCCGTCCCCGGAGCATGCATCAGGATGACGGGCTTCCCGCTCGCCGCTGCGAGCTCGAGGCTGCGCGGATCGTAGCGAAGCGCCGACACGTCGTTGATGATGTGCGCGCCTGCTTCCAGCGCCGCTTCCATCACTGCCGGGCGGCGCGTGTCGACACTCACCGCCGCGCCCATGCCGACGCAATGCTCGATCGCGGGGACGACGCGCTTGGCCTCCTCGCCTTCCCACACCGCTTTTGCGCCCGGCCGGGTGCTTTCGCCGCCGATGTCGATGATCGCCGCGCCTGCCTCGTGCATGGCCGCTGCGTGCGCCTTCATCGCGTCGGGATCGTCCATGAACTCGCCGCCATCGCTGAAGCTGTCGGGCGTAACGTTGAGGATGCCCATCACCTGCGGCTGGTCGAGCCGGATAGTGCGCCCGCCAAGCTCCAGCGGCGGATGCGCCATCTGGAGGTAGGACCACTGCATCTCGCCTTCCGCGCCAAGCTCTGCGGGAAGCGCCGCAAGCGCCTGAGCCATGCTCGCCTTGGTCGCAATCCGGCGAGACGTCACCGCCCCGCCCTCGCGCACGATCACCGCAAACTCGCGCGCATAGGCCATGCCGCCCGCCAACCGAATCGCATCCCCCTCCACCGCCTGAGGCCCGGAGACCATGGTGATCGGCTGGATGTAGACGCTCTGGCTCATGGCTTTGCTTTCAGTGACTTACCACATCGTGACGATGGGGGTGTGACAGGTGTGACAGTGTTCTGACGAAGAAATTGTCGGGTGCAGAATTTGGTTGATTTGAAGCGGGCAAACGGCCTGCGATCAAGGTGGTGAAGAAGATCATGCACCGGATTGAGCATGGCGGGGGAGTTGTAGGAAAGCGCCGCGCCAACACGATACGTCATCCCGGCCCCCGAGCCGGGATCAGGCTTGGTCCTTGCGAGAAGGAAGCTTGACCCCGGATCAAGTCCGGGGTGACGGTGGAATGTTTGTTGCGCGGCGCAGACTAATCCTCGCTCGCCAGCAGATACAGCCCTCTGGCCGCATCAATCGGCTTCACTTCGCCGCCAGCCTCATAGTGCCAGAAGGTCCAGCCGTTGCAGCTGGGTGCGTCCTGGATCGTCTTGCCCACGCCGTGGATTGAACCGGTTTCCTTACCGCATTCGATGGAGCCATCCGCGCGCACGGTCGCTTTCCAGCGGCGTTTCTTGTCGAAAATCTCGGTGCCGGGTTTGAGCAGACCTGCTTCCACCACAGCGCCGAAGGCCACGCGAGGCTGGGTCTTGCGGCTTTGCATCGTGGTGAGCGCGCTTTCGTCGAGCGGCAATTCCTTTTCGATGCGCGCGGTGGCAACCTTGCGGTAGCCCGCCTCGCGCTCGCAACCGATCCATTCGCGGCCAAGGCGCTTGGCAATCGCGCCGGTGGTGCCGGTGCCGAAGAACGGGTCGAGCACCACGTCGCCCTTCTCGGTCGTTGCCAGCAGCACGCGGTAGAGCAGCGCCTCGGGCTTCTGCGTCGGATGCGCCTTGTGGCCTGCCTCGTCCTTCAAACGCTCCCCGCCCGAGCAGATCGGAAAGGTCCAGTCCGAACGCATTTGCAGCTCGTCATTCAGCGTCTTCATTGCGCGGTAGTTGAAGTGATATTTCGATTTCTCGCCCTGCGAGCACCACAGCAGCGTCTCATGCGCATTGGTGAAGCGCGTGCCGCGGAAGTTCGGCATCGGATTGGTCTTGCGCCACACAATGTCGTTCAGGATCCAGAATCCGAGGTCCTGCAGGATCGCGCCCACGCGGTAGATATTGTGATAGCTGCCGATCACCCAAAGCGCGCCGTCGGGCTTCAGAACGCGTCTACACTCTGTCAGCCAATCCCTTGTGAAATTGTCATAAATCTGGAAGCTGTCGAACTGGTCCCAATCGTCCGTCACCGCATCGACATGGCTGCCATCGGGGCGGTTGAGATCGCCGCCAAGTTGCAGGTTGTAGGGCGGATCGGCGAAAACGAGGTCGATACTCGCATCGGGCAGCTTGCGCATTTCCTCCACGCAGTCGCCCGCCAGGATTTGGCCGAGCGGCAAGGAAGCCCTCACCGCAGATTGATCGACCTTTGGCGTGCGCGTTTTCGCCTTAGGCGCACGGATTTTCGTCAGACTGCCCACGTCATACTCCCTGAGTTATCCACAGGGGGTAGAGTTCGCGGGAGTCCCTGGTCAAGCGGCAATTTTGCCGCGCCATACCAGAGCTAGAGAGGAACGAAACGAGTCCGGCACAACATATTGAGTCCCCCGCCCTAACGCGGACTCGAGATCATGGGGTGTGGCGCTAAGGACTCACCTGCGCGCGCTAAACGGAAAAGGTCACTCCGGTCAGCTCTTCAGACTTGTCCCACAGGCGCTTGGCCACCTGCTCTTCCCTTGCCTGATAGGCGATAAAGGCTCGGCCCGAGCTATTGCCGCGCGCTTCCATCAGGCCGCGCGGCCCATAGTAATCTCCGCTCTCGGCGGCTGGATCGGTCGCGGCTTGCAAAGCGGGAAGCGCGCCCTGCTCAGAGGTGTTGAGCACGGTTTTCATAACAGGCTGCATGGCACTGCCATATTTCATATGGCGTGCCAGGTCCGATGCGGCGACGCCCGGATGGCACGCAATCGCGGCCACCCGCGAGTTGGCGGCGCGCAGGCGGCGGTCCAGTTCCAGCGCGAACATCAGGTTGGCGAGCTTGCTCTGCTGGTAAAAACGCCACGGCTCATATCCGCGATAGGCATCGAGATTATAAATATCGATCTGGCCCTTTTTATGGGCGATGCTGGATTGGACGACGACCCGCCCGCCCTTCTCTTCCAGCTTTTCAAAAAGCAGGGCGGTCAGGGCAAAGTGTCCGAGATGGTTCACGGCGAACTGCGATTCCACCCCGCCAATGCCGTGGTCCAGCGGCGGCACCATGATGCCCGCATTGTTCACGAGGATATCGATCCGCTTCTCAGCCTTGGCCTGCTCGGCAGCAGCATGAATGCTGTCCAGATCGTTGAGATCGAGCGGCAGGAAATCGAGCTTCGCCATCGGATATTCGGCACCGATCCGGTCAATGGCGTCTTGCGCTTTTTCCTCATTGCGGCAGGCTAGCAGGACCTTTGCCCCCACCCGCGCCAGATGCCGCGCGATTTCGAAACCGATCCCCGTATTCGCGCCCGTCACGATGGCGGTTTTGGGAGACTGTTTGGGAATATCGGTAAAAGTGAAATCGGCCATGAGGTGCTCCGCTGGAAGGTTCTAATCCAGCAATGCGCCGCGCGGCTCAAGCGTTCCGGCTTATGCGAAAAGAAGCGCGGTGTTGAGGGCAAATGCGCCGAGCAGCGCAGCGCCAAGCCAGCGGCTGATATGTTTGAAGAAACGGCATAGCAGCAGGATCAGCACGGCTGAGGCAAGCAGCACCGGCATTTCAACATCGATGAGCTCGGCCGAAATTGGTAGCGGCGCGATGCTCATCGTTGCCCCGCCGATCAGCAGGATATTGTAGATGTTGGAGCCAACCACATTGCCGACTGCCATTTCCGCCCGCCCCTTCAGCGCGGCAGCGAGAGATGCGGCGAGTTCGGGCAGCGATGTGCCGATAGCAACGATGGTGAGACCGATGACCGCGTCTGACACGCCGGCCAGTTGCGCAAGCTCGATCGAACCTGCGACCAAAAGCTGGCCACCGACGATCAATATGCCGACACCGCCTGCAAACAAGGCGACGGCCAGCAGCAGGCCGAGCGGCGGCGGGCTATCCTCGTCCTCCAGGCTTTCGGGCGGATGCTTCACGCGCCAGATGATGTAGACGACAAGCAGGGCAAGCAGCGCGGCACCAATCCACGGGCTTGCACCCTGCGAAACGGTAATCGCATAAAGCAGCGCGGTGGCCGCCAGAGCCACTATAGCATCGCGCTTGCCCACGCCGTGCATAGCAATGGGCGTCACCAGTGCGGTCGCGCCTAGGATCAGCAGTGAATTGGCGAGATTGGAGCCCACCACGTTACCCCAGGCAATGCCGGGGGAGCCGAGCATGGCAGCTTCGATGCTCGCCACCATTTCCGGCATGGAGGTTGCCGCGCCGACAATCACGATACCTGTCACAAGATGCGAAAGACCGAGCCGCTCTGCAATCGAGACTGCGCCGCGCACAAGCAATTCGCCGCCGACAAAAAGGGCGACAAGGCCGCCAATGATGCTTGCAATGAGGGTGAGCATGGCGCGCTTTTAGAGGCTCAATTCCATTTGTGCCACTGGGGCGAAGGATCGACGGTGAAAAGGTGTTGGACCATGGACGCGCAGAGCCTCCATATGTTCCTTGGATCCATAGCCCTTATTGCGCTCCCAGCCATAGTGCGGATGGCGTTCAGCCGCATCCACCATGATGCGATCGCGATATTCCTTGGCGATAATACTCGCAGCGCCGATGCAGGCCTCTTTTCCATCGCCGCCGACGATAGGTGTGGCGGGCCAGCGCCAACGATCGCAGCGGCCTTCGGGCGTGAGGTTCCCGTCGATCAGCGTATGGAGCGCGGTCTCGCCCACAGCTTCGCATAATCGCTCCATCGCCAGACTCATCGCAAGCATGGTCGCGCCGAAGATATTGAGCTCGTCGATCGAACCCACATCGACCACGCCGATGCCGTAGGCGCAGCTTCTAAGGATACGCGTTTCTGCATCCGCACGCGCTTTCGCGGAAAGCTTTTTGGAATCGTTCACGCCATCGGGCACAGGCTCACACAGCACCACTGCCGCAGCGACCACGGGGCCCGCCAAGGGACCACGTCCCGCCTCGTCCACACCGGCCACCAGCGGATTTTTGCCCAGACGGGCACAAAAATCGGCAGAAGGCGTTCCTGACAGCATGACAAAGCATCTCCTCGCCTCCGCCCTATCCCCGCTCGCCATCTTGCTCGCAAGTTGCTCGGGCGCGCAAACGGGGGAAACTCCCGCTCCATCAGCCTCATCCTCCAGCGCGATGGCTGGCGGCGAAATGATTGAATTGCAAAGCACTTCGCCCTTCGCGGCGGAGAGCCACGGCGCTTTCAATGAGCCATGGGCGCTTGCTTTCGAGCCCGGCACAGGCGTGATTTTCCTGACCGAGCAGCCCGGCACGATGAAATTCTATAATCCTACCACCGGCACCACCGGCAATGTCACCGGAATGCCCGATGTGGTCTATGCCGGCCAAGGCGGACTTGGCGCGATTGCGTTTGCGCCCGATTATGCGACGAGCAACATGATCTATCTCAGCTGGGCCAAGGATATGGGCAATGACCTGACCGGCGCAGCAGTCGGTCGCGGCACGCTGGTTTGTGACAGCGAAACCGAATGCCGCGTAGAAGGTCTTACCGAAATCTGGCAGCAGAGCCGTGGCGGTGAGCGCCGCGGGCACTATTCCCACCGCATGGCATTCTCGCCAGATGGCCAGTATCTCTTTGTGACAAGCGGGGATCGTCAGGAGCAGACTCCGGCACAGGACATGTCGAACAATCTCGGCACGGTCGTGCGCCTGAACCTCGATGGCACGGCCGCAGCCGGTAATCCCTTTGCAGGTCAGGGCTCGCCGCAGGACCAGATCTGGACATACGGCCAGCGCAACCTCCTGGGTCTCGATTTCGACAGCCAAGGCCATTTGTGGGAGCTCGAGCATGGCCCCGCCGGTGGTGACGAGCTGAACCTGGTCGTTGCTGGCAACAATTACGGCTGGCCGACCCGCTCCTATGGTGAAAACTACAATGGCGATCCGATTCCCGATCACACGGCGGGTGATGGCTTTGCCAAGCCGGCCATCTACTGGAACCCCGTCATCGCGCCGGGCGGCATGCAATTTTACGAAGGCTCGATGTTCTCCGACTGGAACGGGCAGCTCCTGATTGCCAATCTGCGCACCCAATCGATCAGCCGCGTCACCGTGAATGCAGGCGCCAACAGCGCCGATGAAGCAGCGCGCTACGAAATGCCTGATCGCCTGCGGGATATTGCAATCGCGCCGGATGGCGCGATCTGGGTGATCGAAGATGGCGAAGATGGACGGCTGCTGAGGCTGACGCCAAAGGGATAGTTTTTCTCAGCGTGAAATGGTTGCCCTCGCTGTAGCGGCTCTTTATCGCCCCGCCCATCATGAAGGACAACGCCAAGCTGATCCCGCTCGAAGCGGTCCCTGCCGATATGTTCGAGGAAGTGCTGGACCGCGCTTTTGGCGCCGATCGGCATGGCAGGACAGCCTACAAAGTGCGCGCGGGCGTGGAATGGCTTCCCGCGCTTAGTTTCGCAGCGCTGGACGATGAGGACATGCTCGTCGGCACCATTCAGGTATGGCCCGTTGCCCTCAGCGATCCGCAAGATCGCAGGCATCCCATGCTGATGGTCGGCCCGGTCGCTGTCGTGCCCGATCGGCAAGGCGAAGGCTTTGGCCTCGCGCTGATGGCCGCCATGACCCAGGCCATGGATTCAGAGGCCAATTTGCCGCAGGTGATGATCGGCGATCCCGAATATTACGGACGCTTCGGCTTCTCGGCCGCGCCTACGAAGGATTGGTCCGTCCCCGGCCCGTATGAGCCGCATCGCCTGCTCGTCCGAACGGCCTATCCGTCGATTTTGCCCGGCACCGGCACGCTTGGCCCTTGGATTGGCTGACACTCTCTGGCATCGCTCCTTACCAGATGCCCTACACTCCTCCCCCCGATCTTGCAGGCCTGTCTCTCGCCGAAATCGCCGAGCTGAGCGCATCGCGCCAATTGCCGCCGATCGATGAGTGGGATCCACCCGAAACCGATCACAGCAAGATGCGCATCGCCGCAGATGGCAAATGGTATCACGATGGCGGACAGATCACGCGCCCCGCCATGGTCCGTGCCTTTGCCAGCCTGCTGCGCCGCGAGGAGGATAAGCGCTATTTCCTCGTCACACCGCACTATAAGCAGGAAATAGAGGTGGAGGACGCGGCCTTCATAGCGGTCGACTGCAAGCATATCGAGGACGAGGTTCTCGCCTTCCGGCTCAACATCGATGAGAATGTCATGCCTGGGCCTGACTATCCCTTGCGCGCGGCCGGAGATGCGGACACGCCTGCAATCTATCTGGCTTTCCGACACGGCTGCGAAGCGCGGCTTGATCGGTCCACATGGCTCCAGCTTGCGGAAATCGCGCTTCAGCAAGGCGATGGCACGAATGTCACCAGTCAGGGCGAGACTTTCTCGCTCAGTCCGGAATGAGCGCGCTTTTCGATCGCCTGAGCAAGCTGTTCGGCGAAACCGAACATATCGGCATTGAAGGCATTCGCGACGATAGTGCCTGGGTGACGCGCCAACCACGCGATGCAGCGGTGCTGATGGCCGTCACAGATCGCAAGGAGCCCGGTCTGCTGCTGACGCATCGCCCAAAGACGATGGCAGCACATCCGGGGCAGGTGTCCTTCCCCGGCGGCAAGCTGGAAGAAGGCGAGGATGCCATCACCGCTGCGCTGCGTGAAGCCGAAGAAGAGCTCGCCATCCCGCAAACCACAGTGCGCGTAGTTGGGACGGCACAACACTTTATGACGGGCACGGGGTTCAATTTGACACCGGTGCTGGGCCTTGTGCCGCACGATTTGCAAATTACTCCCGACCCGCGTGAAGTCGATGGCTGGTTCGAAGCCCCGCTTCGCTATGTGCTCGATCGCCGCAATCATGTGCAGAAGATGGGGCAGTTCGGCCCGCTGGAATTGCCCTATACGGAGATCGTCTGGGAAGGCCATAGGATCTGGGGCATCACAGCTGGCATCATCGCGAATTTGTCGCATCGGCTGGTGTGGGAGGAATTGATCGGTGACTAAGCTGCCGGCAGCAGACTGGACGCAGCGAGAGGATCTGGCGCGGCTTGTCAGCGTGCTCGGCGCGGAGAATATGCGCTGGGTGGGCGGCGCGGTGCGCGACACGCTTCTTGGCAGCGACGTGCGCGATGTTGATGCCGCGACCACGCTATTGCCCGACGCCGTGATGAGAACGCTCAAAGCGGCAGGGATCAAGCCGATCCCGACCGGCATCGATCACGGCACTGTCACTGCGGTGCTTCCCGAAGGCAATGTCGAGATCACCACACTGCGCAAGGATGTGGCGACCGATGGTCGCCGCGCGACGGTAGCTTTTGCCAGCGAGTGGAAAGACGATGCCGCACGGCGCGATTTCACCATCAACGCCCTTTTCGCCCATCCAGAAACGCTGGAAATCTCCGATTACTTCGGCGGGTTGGATGACCTGGCGGAGCGGCGGGTGCGTTTTATCGGCGATGCGCGCGAGCGTATTCGCGAGGATCACTTGCGCATTCTGCGATATTACCGATTCCAGGCTCGCTTCGGTGCGGCGCTGGATGAGGAAGCGGAAGAGGCCTGCGCCGAGCTTGCTTCGACGCTGAAAGGCCTCAGCCGCGAACGGGTGGCGATGGAAATGCTTGCCCTGCTGGCTTTGCCTGACCCGTCCGATACCGTGAGCCGAATGTATGAGCGCGGAGTGCTGGCAGAAGTTCTGCCGGAAACTGGCGCAGAGCAAATCGACCGCCTCGAAACCCTGATCGCTTTTGAAATCGCGCAGGGCGCTGCCGCCGATCCATTGCGCCGACTTGCTGCGCTTTTGCCGCCCGATCGCAAGCTTGCCGAACAAGTCGCCGCACGGCTGCGTCTATCCAACGCAAACCGCAAAACGCTTGCTCGCCTTGCCGATGGACTGCCCGACGCCTTACCGAGCGATGCTGACATACGCGCCCTTGCCTATCGGGAGGGGAGCCATCAAGCGCGCGACCTACTGCTGCTGAACAGTGTTTCCCCGGCCCCGCTAGACAATTGGGAAGTTCCTGAATTCCCTCTCAAAGGCGGCGCGATCGTGGCGCGCGGCGTGGGCGCGGGGCCGGAAGTTGCGCGCATACTTCAGGCAGTCGAACGGCGCTGGATTGCCGAAGGATTTCCCGCCGCCGACCGTGTCGACATCTTGCTTGAGGAGGAGCTTTCGCGTTGAAACCCTCCTCTTCGCATCTGCGGCATATAGGTTGAAATCAGATGCGAAATTGGTCAGGGAACATTCACAAGGTATCCTCTATTACCTTTGATAACGGGATCGCGCCTTCTGGCGTGCAGAGAATCTACCCCCATCGGGGTGTGCCACCCGCTTGAACAATCCGGCATTTATCGGAGCAATCCGGTCGGACGAATTTTAACAGCCGGACGGCGTTCGCGCGTCGCCGGAATGAAGGGAAGTTTTGTATATGCGTATCGCTTTCGCTGCAGCTGCTGCAGCAATCGCTTTTTCCACCCCTGCCATGGCTCAGGACGTTGGCACCGACATCGTCGGCAATGACGAAGCCGTGATCGGCACTGTCGAGCAGAATGACGGCACCACCGTGGTCGTGAATACCGGCACCTACCAGGTTCCGCTGGGCACAGATGCTTTTGCTGAAACCGATGGCGTGTGGACACTGAACACCACCAAGGCCGAACTCGAAACCGCTTACGGCGCAATCATGGCCGAGCAGGAAGCTGCCCTTGCTGCCGCTCTGGTCCCCGGCACCGCAGTCGCTACCGTAGATGCGCAGGCCCTCGGCGTGATCGAAGAAGTGGGCGAAGACGCAGTTCTTCTCGCCGACGGTGAAGAGCGCATCGCACTGCCGCTCAACCTGTTCGCGCTGGACGCTGAAGGCGCACTGATCGTGCTGGCCAACCATGCCGACATCATGGCCGCTCTCGAAGCACAGGCTGGCTAAGCTTTCTCAGCTTATTTAATCGAAAAACCCGGTGGCGAAAGCTGCCGGGTTTTTGTTTAAGGGGATTGTTTTGCGAAGCGGCGGATGCCGCTTCGCAAAACTAGAATTTATTCGTTTTAGGAAATCCCTGCGGCGGCAATCGGCCAGCTGCACCGCGCGCCACTTTCCACATGCCGATTTCGTTCTCAGTGCGCGTGCGACCCGTGTCTCCGCCCATTGCCCAGCTTAGCCCCTCTTCGAGCGCGAAGGTCGTCGCATCGGATAGGCCGCCATCGCGGTAGCGCTGCAGCATGACGCCCTGCCCGCGGCTCATCACCGGCATTTCTTCCAGCGCAAAAACGACGAGCTTGCGGTTCTCTCCCGCCACGGCAACATGATCATGCTCGGCCGCGATGGGGCGCGCGACCGTCAGGACAGCATCGCCTTTGAGATTCACCACCTGGCGGCCTTTGCGGGTTTCGGCGAGCAGTTCGTCCGTCACCGCGACAAAGCCCTTGCCGAGCGTGCTGGCGAGCAGGACCTGCTTGTCTTTCTCATGCACGATAACCGCGATGATTTTCGCCGAGGCCTCGATATCGAGCGTGTTGCGCACCGGCTCGCCAAAGCCGCGCGCACCGGGCAGTTTGTCCGCGCCCAGTGTGAAGAAGCGGCCGTCGTCGCAGGCGAGCAGCACGCGGTCGGTCGTCTGGCAATGGAGCGCAAAGGCCGGTCCATCGCCTTCCTTATATTTGAAATCGCCCGCGCCATCCTTGCCGAAATCGACATGGCCTTTCGCGCCGCGCACCCAACCCTTCTGGCTGAGGATGACGGTGACAGGCTCTTTCTCGATCATGGCGTTGGGATCGAATTCGACCGCAGGCGACTCATCGGTGATCGTCGTGCGGCGTTTGCCGAGCGCGGTCTCCGGCCCGTATTCCTTGCGCAGCGCCGCCATATCCTTTTTGAGGCGCGTTTTTTGGCGAGCGGGACTGTCGAGCAGCTTTTGCAGCTCCTCCTGTTCCTTCAGCAGTTCGTCCTTTTCGGTCCGCAATGCCATCTCTTCCAGCTTTCGCAGACTGCGCAGCCGCATATTGAGGATCGCTTCTGCCTGCCGGTCGGTCAGCTTGAACTCGGCCATCAGCTCCGCCTTGGGTTCATCCTCGTAACGGATGATTTCGATCACCCGGTCGAGATTGAGGAAGGCAATGATATAGCCTTCGAGCAGTTCCAGCCGATCGGCAATCTTGTCCAGCCGGTGCTGCGTGCGCTTTTGCAGGATCTCGATCTGGTGGACGATCCAGTTCGACAGGAATTCCTTGAGCCCCATCACCATCGGCGTGCGCGTGTGATCGAGCACGTTCATGTTGAGGCCGAAGCGCGTTTCCAAATCGGTGAGTTTGTAGACGCTTTCCTTCAGCAGCTCCGGATCGACATTGCGGCTGCGCGGGACAAGCACGATGCGGATGTTCTCGTCGCTTTCGTCGCGCACATCATCGAGGATCGGCAGCTTCTTGTCGGCAATCGCCTGCGCGATCTGTTCGATCAGCTTGCCCTTGGGCACCTGATAGGGAATTTCCGAAATGACGAGCTGGTATCCCCCGCCCTTCTGGCGCTCGATCCCGGCATCGCGGTCTTCGGCATTTTCGGCTTCAGCTGCATGGAAACGCCCACGCACCCGGAAGCTGCCTCGACCCGTTTCGTAAGCCTTGGAAATCGCATCCGGTCCGTCCACGATCAGGCCGCCGGTGGCAAAATCCGGGCCGTGAAACACGCCGATAAGCTCTTCGTGCGTAACGTCCTTGTTGAACAGCACCAGCTCTGCCGCATCGAGCACTTCGGCGACATTGTGGCTGGGAATGTTGGTCGCCATGCCCACCGCGATCCCGCTCGCGCCGTTGGCGAGAAGGTTGGGGAACAGGCCGGGCATCAGCTCGGGCTCTTCCTCTTCGCCGTTGTAAGTCGGGACGAACTCGACGGTGCCTTCATCCAGTCCCGCCATCAGCTGCATCGCGGTGCGCGTCAGCCGGGCTTCGGTGTAACGATAGGCCGCAGCATTATCGCCATCGATATTGCCGAAGTTGCCCTGCCCCTCCACCAGCGGGTAGCGCAGCGTCCAGTCCTGCGCGAGGCGCACCATCGCATCGTAAACGGCCACGTCGCCATGCGGGTGGTATTTTCCGATAACATCGCCAACGACGCGGGCGCTCTTTTTGAAGGCATTGTCAGGAGACAGGCGCAGCTGCCGCATCGTCCAGAGCAGGCGGCGGTGAACCGGCTTCAGCCCGTCGCGCAGATCGGGCAGCGAACGCGCGGTAATCGTGGACAGCGCATAGACCAGATAGCGCTCCGACAGAGCGCTTTCGAACGGTTCGCGCGTGATGCCATTTTCAGAATCAGGGGTGTCGTCAGTTTCGGACATGGCACTCGCCCTACCACCGCCTCACCTCGTCGGACAGCGCGGAACACAGGCGTTTCCCCAGCCGTTAGTCGAGTAATTGCAAACACACAAAAGGAACGCGCCTGATGACCCAACGTATCATGATCCTCGCCACCGATGGTTTCGAACAGTCGGAGCTTGAAGAGCCCAAATCACGTCTTGAAAAAGCCGGTTACGAAGCGGTCGTCGTAAGCCCGGAAGACGGGCAGATCCGCGGTTTTTCCGATGGTGAATGGGGCGATCCCGTTACCGTCGATTTGACGGTGGACGAAGCCACGACCGACGCGTTCGATGCGCTTGTCCTCCCAGGTGGCCAAATCAATCCCGACAGCCTCCGCATGAATGACAAGGCGGTACAGTTGATCCGCGACTTCGCCGCAGAAAACAAGCCGATCGCCGCAATTTGCCATGCACCGTGGCTCCTAATTGAAGCAGGCCTGGTGGACGGCAAGACCGTCACCAGTTGGCCGAGCGTCCGTACCGACCTGGAGAATGCGGGCGGCAATGTCGTCGACCAGGAAGCTGCTGTCGACGGCAACATCATCACCAGCCGCAATCCGGATGACATTCCGGCTTTCACCAGTGCATTGATCGAACAGCTTGAATCACAACTGGCAGCAGAACATGGCAAGTTTGAAAACGCATAAGCGATCGCGCTGAAAACCTGACATCCTAGAGGCCTCGCCGTTGAATTGCGGCGGGGCCTTTTTGCGCGAATGCGGACCTTTGACCTGCCTCACGCATTGGCCAAGACATGATCGCTTCACGAAATTCTGACCTGATCCGCGGCACGATAGTCATCCTGGCCGCACTTCTGACTTGCATGATGGCCGCGCTTACGCCCGCATCGGCACAGGGAGATCGCTCGGTGGCTCAGGGCCCAGAGCCCTATGTCTATCAGGTCGAACAATTGGCGAATGGCGGCAGCTCGTCTTCGCTCGATCTCGAAACGCCGCGCGGCCTGATCGAGAGCTTTATGGCAGCGGGCGAAGAGGGTCGGTGGAATGATGCCGCCGCTGCGCTCGATTTTACTGATTTGACCGATGCTGACCGGGAAGAGACAACCGCGCAGCTTTACGATCTGATGCATCGTTCGGTGCAGATCGATTGGGCCGGATTGTCTGACAGGCCCGATGCCGTTGACACCCAATCAAGCGCCGAAAATCCGATGGCTGGTGAGCCGCGCCGCTCCATCGCCATTTCCAGTCTCGCCACTGATGGCCGACCCTACTCAATCCGTATCGCACGGGTGCAGGCTCCCGGCGGAGAGCCCGTCTGGGTATTCAGCCGCCAGACCGTGGCGAATGTCAGTGGTCTCTACGAAGCCTACGGGCCTACACAGTTTGAGCAATCGCTTCCCCCGGCATTGCGCGAACAGGCTTTCTGGACATTGGCCTGGTGGGAAGTCATCGCCCTGCCGCTGATTTTGCTTATCGGGGCGTTCGCAGCGGCCCTGACCTACAAGGCTATCGAGAAATGGCGCTCCAAACTGGATGAGGACACCAAGGCTTACGGCGTTCTCGAGGCTGTCCATCTGCCTGCAACGCTGCTCGCTTTTGCCGGCACATTTGCGCTTGTTCGCGCGACATTCTTCCGCCTTTCCGGCCCGGTGCACGATATCCTCGACCCGCTGCAGCTCATCCTGATTATCGCGGCGATAATCGGCATCATGCTTTCCGTAATCGAAGCGCTGTTCGACTTCGCCACCAGCCGCAGGACTGAAGAGCTGGAAGCCCCGGAAAACAATTCGGATCGCAATTTCTACACGAAAATGAGCGCCATCCGCCGGATCGTGACAGCAATAATCCTTTTGGCAGGTGCTGGCTTCGTCCTGGTGGCGAGCAATGTTTCCGACACGCTCGGCTTTTCGATCATGGCATCGGCAGGCGTCCTTGGTCTGGTCCTCGTCTTCGCCGCGCGCAAAGTGCTGGGCGACATCATGTCCAGCGTCCAGATCGCCTTTGCACAGACCGCGCGCATTGGTGATGCCGTCTATTTCGATAATCAATGGTGCTATGTCGAAAAAATCGGTTTCACTCATCTGCGCCTGCGCACTTGGGATGAACGCCGCGTCATCGCCCCTGTCAGCGCATTTACCAGCGAGAGTTTCGAAAACTGGACCAAGCAGGACCCGAGCCTGATGGTGCATGTCGAAGTGCGGCTGGACAATCGCGCCGATATCGAAGCGATACGCCCGGTATTCTGCGAATTCGTCGCCAATGATGATGACGTGTTAGACCCGGAAGACGCCGTCGTCGAAGTGGTTTCGCAAGATGCGAAGGCCATGGTCGTGCGCTTCATGGCACGCGCGGCGGATCCCAAACGTGGCTGGGCGATGCAGTGCCGATTGCGCGAGTTCATGCTCGCAAAGATTGCGGGGATGGACGCTGCGGCAAGCAACGAACCCACCCCCGCCTATCTTTCACGAGAGCGCGAAGTCCGGATGGACGAGGCGACCTGACCCGGCAGCAGCCGAACTCAGGATCCTGGGCTTAGACCTCTGTCCAGATCGCGGCGCATGCCGGCGATCTCGTCTTTAAGGCCGCGCAATTCGCCGAGAATCATCTCGCGCTCGGTGTGAGCCTCTTCATCGGTCGCCTCGCTCATGGCGTTGACGATGACACCGATGAAGAGATTGAGGACAATGAAACTGGTCAGAAGGATAAAGGGCACGAAGAAAACCCACGCGTATGGATAGACTTCCATGACCGGGCGCACGATGCCCATGCTCCAGCTTTCCAGCGTCATGATCTGGAACAGCGAATATAGCGACAGGCCGATATCGCCGAACCAGTCCGGGAAGGCTTCACCGAACAGCTTCGTCGCCATGACGGAGCTGATATAGAACAGCAGCAGCAGCATCACGATAACCGTGCCGATACTGGGTATCGCGCGGAACAGGCCGGCGATGACCTTGCGCATGCTCGGCACGACGGACACGAGGCGTAGCGCACGCAGGATTCGCAACGCACGCAGTACGCTGAGTTCAGCCGACGCCGGGAACAGCGCTGCGCCTACGATCGCCAAATCGAAGACATTCCAGCCGTTCTTGAAAAAAGCGAATCGATAGGCGAACATTTTGAGCGCCAGCTCCACCACAAATATGCCGAGCGCAATGCGGTCCAGCATGGAAACGACATCGCCGTAACGGCTCATAATGGCGGGCGAGGTTTCCATCCCCAGCCCAATCGCGTTGATCACGATCACCGTGATAATAAAATTCTCGAACCAACTGGAAGAAACCAGCCGCTTTGCCCCCTCGCGCACGGCGTACTCCTTTATTTCAAAAATTGTTAAAAGCTCTGCGCATTCACGCTGTCGTCTGGAATTTGCACGGTCAGCCCGTCCAAATCATCCGTCAGCACGATCTGGCATGAGAGGCGGCTCGTTGCCTGAACATCGGAGGCAAGATCAAGCATGTCTTCCTCTTCCTCCACCGCTTCTGGCAATTTGCCAAACCATTCGCGCGTTAC
Source organism: Aurantiacibacter sediminis (assembly GCF_016019885.1). Classification (GTDB taxonomy): domain Bacteria; phylum Pseudomonadota; class Alphaproteobacteria; order Sphingomonadales; family Sphingomonadaceae; genus Alteraurantiacibacter; species Alteraurantiacibacter sediminis. Next base: position 283,646 of record NZ_JAEANY010000003.1, read on the forward strand.
GATCACATGACAGGTGGAGCAGGCCATCTGGCCCTCGCATGTCCCTTCGAGCGGCATGCCCGCCGCCTGCCCGACCTCAAGCAAGCGATCGCCAGCCGAAGCGCTGGCTTCAACCTTATCGCCGTCGCGGGTGATGAACGTCACTTTCACTGCGCGTTCGCCGCATCGAGTATTTGCTGCACACCGTCCTCCAGATCGCTGCGGGTCGTATAGCGGCCCCAGCCGATGCGGATAGAGGATTTCGCTTGTTCGTCGGACAGGCCGATGGCTTTCAGGACATGGCTTGGCTTGCCCGATCCGCTGGCGCAGGCGGAACCGGCAGAAAACATCACATTGCGGCAATCGCTCATGAGGCGGTTCACATCGAGCCCCTTGCGCCGGATGTTGAGATTGCTGTGGAGCCGCGTGTCTTCGTCGCCATTCAGCGCCCAATTGCCGTGGAACATGTCGCGCGCCACCTGCCAAAGTCCCTCGGCATGCTCGGCATCCTGGTCCATTCGGTCTTTCGCCTCTGCAGCCGCTGCCCCGAATCCTGCGACCAGAGCGGTAGACAGCGTTCCGGAACGCACGCCTTCCTGCAACCCACCGGTAATCTGCGGATTAAGCTCCAACCCGTTCCGCACCCACAACGCGCCGATGCCTTTCGGCCCGTAGATCTTGTGCGCCGAAATGGCGATCATATCAGCGCCGGTGACTTCCATCTTGCCATAGCTTTGCACTGCATCGCACAGGAAAAGCGCGTTCTCTGACCTAGCCTTGCGGTGCCATTCGACGGTCGGCTGGATTGTGCCGATTTCATTGTTCACCTGCATCACGCAGACCAGCTTCGTGCCCTGCGGCACATCCTGATTGGTGTTGCACTGGCCATTGGCTGCGACATTCAGGACATGCCGTTTGCCTAGCGCTTTCGCTGTATCCCAAACGGCTGCATGCTCAATGCCGCTGACGGAAATGGGCCCATCGCCCGGCGTACCGCGCATGGCCAGATTGATCGCCTCGCACGCGCTGCCGGTGAAATGCACTTTTCCGCCCGGTGGCAGCAGGCCCGCCACGTGCTCGCGCGCCAGCTCTATCGCGGCCGCCGCCTGCCGTCCCATGCGGTGCGGCGAATGGGGATTGCCAAAGCCGGACCCATCCGGCCCGTCGAGCCATTGCAGCATCGCATCGCGCGCTTCGGGCGCCAAAGGCGTCGTCGCCTGATTGTCGAGATAGATCATGTGAGGTTCTCCCACGCACGGCAGAACGCGTCGACATCTGCCTCACTCGTGTTCCAGCCGAGCGAAACGCGGATCGTTCGCCGCGCTACGTCCTCGTCGGTCCCCATAGCGCCAAGCACGTGGCTGGTTTTCATCGTGCCGCTGGAACAAGCACTGCCCTGCGAAACAGCAAAACCCGCCATGTCGAGCCGCATGACCTGCGCCGTGCCGCTCATCGACGGGTGCGTTATGGACGCAACGAACGGTGTCGGATCGGACAATTGATCGCCGAGCCATGTTCCTCCCGCGTTACGCACCGTGTCAGCCAAAGTAGCGAACGACGCGGCGCAATAGCGCTCGCCAATCGCCTCAAGCGCGGTCGCCATGCCTAGCGCCGCAGGCATATTCTCCGTCCCACGGCGATAGCCACGCTCATGTCCGCCGACAGGCTCCAACATGGCATAATCGCGCACCAGCAAAGCGCCCACGCCAATCGGACCGCCGAATTTGTGTGCAGAAACGATGGCCATGTCGCAGGGCGGCAGCGGCATTTTCGCTGCGCTCTGCGCGCAATCGGCGAGCAACAGTCCGCCTGCGTCCTGCGTAATCGCATAGACCGCCGACAGGTCCATCCTGTTGCCCGTCTCCGAATTCACATGTTGGACCGCCACGAGCGGCTTTTCGCGCTGCACGGCCTCGCGCAAGTTTTCCAGATCGAGCGCGCCATCGCTGTGCACGCGCAGCCGCTCGGCATCCTTCGCTGTGCCGAGAATGCAATCATGCTCAACTGTGCTGACCAACCGCGCGCCCGCCTTCGCATGGTTCAGCGCCAGAGCCGCCGCCTCACTCGCGCCGCTGGTAAAAATCAGCTCGCCATCCCAGCCGAGTGCGGCCTTACACCGTTCGCGGGCATCCTCCAGTGCAGCCTTGGCCTTGCGCCCTTCTGCATGGGGCGAAGACGGGTTCGCCCAAATGGCGAAACCTTCCTCCATGGCGGCCTTGGCTTCGGGGCGGAGCGGGCTGGTGGCGGCATGGTCCAGATAGATGCGGCTCATATACGGACGCACCCTTCGAGAATGATTGCGAATTCGCGCATAATGCCTATATAGCCGCCCACTTGCGCAGCGCCAGTGCGCGCGCTTCAACCATTCTTGCGAAGGCCCTACCCGCCCATGCCGCACGTCATTTTTCCCGGCCCCGAAGGCCGTCTTGAAGGTCGTTTCTCTCCCGGTCCGCGCCCGCGCGCGCCCGTTGCCATGATCCTGCACCCGCATTCGCAGGGCGGCGGCACGATGAATGACCGGATCGTCCAGCAGCTTTACAAGACTTTCGTCAACCGGGGTTTTGCCACGCTGCGCTTCAACTTTCGCGGTGTCGGCCGCAGCCAGGGCAGCTTTGACAATGGCATTGGCGAACTATCCGATGCCGCAAGCGCGCTCGACTGGGTGCAGCAGATCCATCCCGAAGCGCAGGTGACATGGGTTGCCGGGGTGAGCTTTGGCGCGCTGATTGGCATGCAACTGCTGATGCGCCGTCCGGAAATCCGCGGCTTCATCTCGATTGCGCCGCCTGCAAATATGTATGATTTCAGCTTCCTTGCGCCCTGCCCCGCTTCGGGCATTTTCGTGCAGGGTACGGCGGATACGGTGGTACAGCCGCAGGCCGTGCAGAAGCTGGTCGACAAGCTGCGCACGCAAAAGCACATCACGATCCATCACGATGAAATTCCGCGCGCCAATCACTTCTTCGAGAACGAGCAGGAAGAGCTGATGAAGTCGGTCGACAATTATCTCGACTTCCGCCTCGATCCGAGCTGCCCGATCACCTGATTTCCGCGCCGCTTTGCGGCTAAGGAAACAAACGCGCTCCTGCCACGGCGGGGGCGCGTTTTGCTATATGAGGAAGGCGAAGTATTCAAAGACAAGAGAAGCGCCAAAGGGTTGGAAATTGTCGTATATTTGACTTTCCAGCAATTCTGTGACGTTATGGTATATCCTGACGAAGGAAGAGGAGAGCGTCATGTCTTATGCAAACGCAACCATTTCACCAGCAGAACGTATCAAGGCCGCTGGGACCGTAGTCGGAGTCCATGCTTTGCTCGGCGCGGGCCTTGTCGCCGGTTTGGCAGTGACAACTTACATCGTCGATCCACCGATCGAGGATAATCCGACTGTCTTCCACATTCCCGATGTGCCGCCGCCACCGCCCGAGCCAGTGCCGACAGATGCCGTGGTGCCTGTCACTCCGCCAGCTGCGCCAGTGCCGCCGCTCGATATTCCTACCAATAACCCGGTGCAAGTCGCGGAGCCGGACTTCACCCTGCCACCTATCACCACGCGCGTTCCGGTCGATCCGCCGATCAGGGGGCCAATTGCAGTGGAGCCGCCACCGCCTCCTGCGCCATCCTACACTCCTGCACCGCCCGTGCCGCGCAATAACATGGGCAGCTGGATTACCACGAACGACTATTCAGGGCGCGATTTACGACGCGGAAATGAAGGTACTGCGCGCTATCGCCTCGTCATCGGCAGCGATGGCCGCGTCGATGCCTGCGATATCACATCCAGCACCGGCCACAGCTCGCTCGACCGTTCAACCTGCCGCCTGATCACGCAGCGTGCGCGCTTCAATCCGGCGACGAACAACCAGGGAGAACAGGTGGTCGGCACCTATACCGGCACTGTGACCTGGCAAATCCCTGAATAGGCTCTCTCCAACGGTCTATTCAGGACTTCGTGATTGGGCTGAGCGCACTGACAGGCCTAGTCATCGGAGCTGGCGGCGGCATCTGCAAGGGTGTCGCCGCTTTCGGTTGGAATAAGCCAGATTGCCACATTCGCGACCATGACGGCAGCGAGCAGCAGCATCAGCATGCCCTGCTTGCGATTGCCCCGGCGCAGCATGGCAATCGCTCCGGCGACCAGCGCGACCGCCGCAAGCACGATGACGGACATGACGATATCGAACATGGGCTTTTCCTAGCGTCTGCTATGCCTTGACGGAAGCACTAGCTTGCGCGACCAATCAGTTCATGAAAAATCCCATCGACGCTTCGCTTTCCCGCCGCCAGTTCATCGGGGCGCTGGGCACTTCCACTGCCCTCACCGTGCTTCCCGGATGTGCCACTGGGACGATTGCCAGCACTACTCCCGCTGCCGGAGAGGCCGCGGGCCAAGCACTGCTCGATGATTTCGCATGGAACCTGCTACGCCACGAGCCGCTGCGGGCGAGCAGCCTTGGGGTCGATACGGGCGAATACGCGTATTTGCGCAGCCAGTTGGGCGATGCATCTCAGGCTGGTCAGGATGCCAAGGCCGCGACGCTTGCCGCCGATCTGGAACGTGCCCGCGCCTTCCCGAAAGGCGGACTCGATCCGGCGACACGCACCAGCTTCGAAGTGGTCGAGAGCGCTTATGAAACCGCGCTGGAGGGGCTCGCGCTTCCCTATGGCGACATTCCCGTCGGCAGCTGGCGCACCGCGCCTTACCCCGTCATCCAAAATGTCGGTGCCTATATCGACCTTCCCCGCGCGCTCGATAGCGATCATCCGATCCGCGACGAAGCAGATGCGGAAGCCTATATCGCGCGGCTGGAGGAAATTCCGGGCGTGCTCCAAGGCGAACTCGAGCGGATGCGGGCGGGCCGCGAAATGGGCGTTGTGCCGCCCGATTTCCTGCTCGACCGCGCGCTCGATCAGATGCAGCGCCAGTTGACGGACGCGATGCAGGGTGGCTCCCTCGTCGAATCCCTCGTGCGCCGCACGGCAGAAGAAGGGATTGCCGGAAGCTGGCAGGAACGCGCCAATGCCATCGTCACGACCGACGTCGCTGTAGCGCTGGAACGCCAGCTCGCCGAATTGCGCCTACAGCGCGGAATGGCGGGCAGCGCGCCGGGTATGGATGCGCAGCCGGAGGGCGGCGAATGGTATCGCTGGAGCCTCAAATCCAGCACCACGACCAATATGTCGCCTGCCGAAATCCACCAGCTGGGCATGGATACGCTGGCAGACATCCATTCCGAAATGGACCCGATCCTGCGCGATCTTGGCTATACCGAGGGCAATCCCGGCCAGCGCATGATCCAGCTATCGCAGGATGACCGCTTCAAATTTGCAGAGGGCGATGAAGGCCGCGCGCAAATCATCAGCTTCCTTGAAGACCGCATCGAATGGATCCGCGGTGAAATGCCACGCGCCTTTGCCCGCGTTGTTGACCCCGCGGTGCAGGTGAAACGCATCCCGCCCAATGAGGAGCTGGGAGCGCCCACAGCCTATGGCGGCGCGCCTGCTGTCGACGGTTCGCGCCCCGGCACGTTCTGGATCAATCTGCGCGATACCGATCTGCACCGCACCTATGATCTGGTCACTCTTACCCACCATGAAGCCATCCCCGGCCATGTGTGGGAAGGCGAATATTCGAACCAGCTACCGCTGATCCGCGCGATCCTCGCCTTCAATGCCTTCAGCGAAGGCTGGGCGCTTTATGCCGAACAATTGGGCGACGAGCTGGGCGCTTACAGCGACAATCCGGCATGGCGGCTGGGCTATCACCAGGCAGCGGCTTACCGGGCAATCCGGCTGGTGGTGGACACTGGCCTGCACGCGCAGGGTTGGGGTCGCCAGCAGGCAATCGACTACTTCCATACCAATAGCGGCGTGGGTGTGGCCGAGACGACCAATGAAATCGACCGCTATTGCAGCTGGCCGGGTCAGGCGACCGGTTACATGGTCGGCAAGCTGGAAATCCTGCGCCAGCGCGAAATGGCCCGCACTTCACTAGGCCGCCGGTATGATCTGCGTAATTTCAACATGGCCGTGGTCGAGGGCGGCAACGCGCCGCTCGATGTGCTGGCTGCAAATGTCGCGCGCTATGTACGGAGCGCAGGCGATTAGCGCCATTTTACGGGAGCGCGACTTCGCCGTCCTGCTGCTGGGCGATATCCTCGCCAATTTCCATCAGTGGTACCAGCCTGATCTCAAACAGGCTGGGCCAAAGTTTGCCGGTCACGAATAGGCGATCGTTTTCCGCATCGTAGGCGATCCCGTTCAGCACAGCGCCTTCCTCTGACATGGCTATGCGATCGGTGATGGTGCGCAAATTCGCCCATTGCACGACGCGGCCCGTCTCCGGATCGATGCCGACGATGTAGCGCGTGAACCAGACGTTCGCCCAGATCAGCCCGCCCATCACTTCAAGTTCATTGATGTCGACAAGCGGCTCGCCGAAAAATTCGACATCCATCTCGCGTTCGACCGCGAAAGTCTCAGGATTGACGAAGCGCAGGGTGGAGGAGCCATCGGAAAACACCAGCTGATCGCCCAAGGTGGTGAGACCCCAAAATTCGTAAGGAAAGCCATCCACGCTTTCGATCAGGGACAGGTCTTCGATGTTCCAGCGATGCACGATGCCGTGCGTCCAGGTGAGGCTGATAAGCTGATCGTTCCAGATGGCCAGCCCTTCGCCGAACTGGTCGGCAGGAATATCGCTGGCGGCGAGAACCTCGCCCGTTTCCAGATCGAGCTTGCGCACTTGCGATGTGCCCAGTCGGCCGGTGCTCTCATACAGATACCCGTCATGCCACAGAAGGCCTTGCGTAAATGCGGTGGCATCGTGCGGGTGCTCCGCGACAATCTCCACGCCCCATTCAACGGGATCGGCTGGCGCTGCCTGTTCCTGTTCACCGGCAGGGGAAGTGGAGACCGGATCGGTCTGTGCCGCTAGCGGAGTGCAACCGCCAATAGCTACTGCCGCGAACAGCGCGACAGGCGCAGAGGTACCTTTCAGCCAGTCTTTCATAACCATCCCCCTCGCATGGTTTGTCTGTCTGTCGAATGAAGCGTTATCGCCGGGCGAGGCCGCCGACGATGGAGCCGAGTATGCCTCCAAGCCCGCCGCCCTGAGCGCCGGGAGCGTCCTCGCTCGCCTGCCGGGTCATATATCCGACGACCGCCATCGCGAGAATGGGAAGCATGCGCTTCAGCAGGTTCTCATCGAGCCCGGTCACCGCAGCGACTTCGCCTGCCACAGACCGACTCACATCTTTCGAGCCGAAGATATTGCCGAGAATGTCGTTACCCGGCTGTGTCGGCGTAGGCTGCTGACCCAGCACCATGTCGAGGAGGCCGCCGCCAAGGCCGCCCCCTCCACCAGAACCGCCCAGCACAGCGCCTGCGAGACCGCCCAATCCACCAAGCGGATCGGAGCCGCCGCCCGATGTCGAGCTGCGCCCCATCCCCGCGACGATTGCGGGCAAAAGCGCACCGGCGCCGGCGCGCGCGGTCTGCTCATCGATATTGAGCTCGCGCGCCATGCTATCGATGACGCCGGTCTGCTGCAGGATTTGTGCAAGGCTCATGACTTACTTCTTTCCGAAGAATTTGCCCGCCATATCGGCGACATCGTTCATCGGATTACCATCGTGATCCTTGTCCAGCATCTGCATAAAGCCGTTAAGCGAACCCTCGCCGCCGACATGCTCCATCACCTGGCCCAAAATGCCCTTGTCGATGCCGCTCTTGTCAGCGGCAACGTCCAGCGTATCGCCCTCGGCCTGATGGCCTTCGGTAAGAGCCGCAATCGCCTTTTCTGCGGTTTCCTGATCGATGCCCAGCTTGTCTGCCATGTTCTTCACCGTCGGGTGATTATGGGCCATGTTCTTGATCTGGTCGAAAATGCTCATCGTGCTCTCTCCTTGCTAATTGCGTATCTGAAGACAGAACAAGGCTAGCGGATGAAAGTTGCAAGAAAAAGGCCTCGTCCGGCATAAACCGATCGGGGCCTTCCTCTCCAACTGTAAAATCGTGTCGCGGTGCGATTATGCGGGTTGCGGAGCGGCCTGACGGACGCTCTCATCGACATGGGCTGCGAAGGGTTCGAAATTGTCGACGAAGAGCTGCACCAGCTTCTCGGCGGTGCGATCATATTCGTCCTTGTCAGACCAAGTACTGCGCGGATCGAGAATGCCCTGATCGATCCTCGCTTCTTCAAGAGCAGGCACGCTCACCGGCACTTCAAACCCGAAATTCGCATCCTTGCGGTATTCGACATTGTCCATCTTGCCGTCGAGCGCCGCATTCAGCAGGGCGCGCGTCGCCTTGATGGGCATGCGATTACCGACGCCGTACTTGCCGCCGGTCCAGCCGGTGTTGAGCAGCCAGCACTGCACCCCGCCCTCGGCAATGCGCTCTTTCAGCAAATTGCCGTAAACGCTCGGGTGACGTGGCATGAAAGGCGCGCCGAAGCAGGTGCTGAAGGTTGCCTCAGGCTCGGTCACGCCGATTTCGGTGCCTGCAACTTTCGCGGTATAGCCTGAAAGGAAGTGATACATGGCCTGATCGGGCGTCAGCCGCGCGATCGGAGGCAGCACGCCGAAAGCGTCAGCCGTCAGCATGATGACATTGCTCGGGACCGGCCCGAGGTTTTCCTCCGACGTGTTCGGGATGAAGTCGATCGGGTAAGCGCCGCGGCTATTTTCGGCGAGCGAGTTGTCGTCGAAATCGAGCTCGCGCGTGTCCGGGTCCATCACCACATTTTCCAGCACCGTGCCGAACATGCGTGTGGTGGCGTAGATTTCCGGCTCTGCCTCTTCGGACAGGCGGATCATCTTCGCATAGCAGCCGCCTTCGAAATTAAAGACCGCCTGATCGCTCCAGCCATGCTCATCATCGCCGATCAGCGTACGGCTGGCATCGGCGGAAAGCGTCGTCTTGCCAGTACCGGAAAGGCCGAAGAACACCGCCGTCTTGCCGTCAGGGCCGGTATTGGCCGAGCAATGCATCGGCATCACGCCTTTCACCGGCAGCAGATAATTGAGAATGCCGAAGACGCTCTTCTTCATCTCGCCCGCATATTGCGTGCCACCGATTAGGATCAGCTTTTCGGACAGGTTCACCGCAACAACAGTCTCGCTGCGCGTGCCGTGGCGTTCCGCATCGGCTTTGAAGCTCGGCAGGTCGATCACGGTGTATTCTGGCATGAACCCATCCAGCTCTTCCGCCGTGGGGCGGCACAGCATCGTGCGGATGAACATGTTGTGCCACGCGAATTCATTGATCACGCGCACTTTGACGCGGTGTTCTGGCTGGCTGCCACCAAACAGGTCGGCCACATAGAGCGTGTCCTTCTCGCCCAGCGCCGCCATGAAATCTTTTTTCAGATTGGCGAAATGCTCGGGGCTCATGCTGGCGTTGTTGTCCCACCATACGGTGTCTTCGGTCTCGCCATCGCGCACAATGAACTTGTCCTTCGCGCTGCGCCCCGTGTGCTTGCCGGTTTCCACCACCAGAGGACCATGCTTTGCGAGTCGACCTTCTCCATTCGCGATTGCGTGCTCCACCAAGGCAGGCGTACCCAGATTGGCATGGATCGTGGCGGAGGTGGCAATGCCCTGTTCGGACAACGGCACGGAAAGCGAAACGGACAAGACTAAGCTCCTCAATATGCGGCGAATCCGGCTCATTACGCATTCGTATGCGTGACCGGTTTGAGGTCCGCATAGGAGCCGAAATGACCTGCGTCAATTTGCAGTGCAGCGCAATTCCCGGCCCAATCGTATTGTTATCGTTCACATTTACGAAATCGAGGTTTTCCCATGCGTGCAGGCCGACAAAAGTTGTTTATCTGTGAGCGAAAAGTTAGGCCCGTCGCAAGAGAGGCACGCAATGACGCATCCCAATCAGGATAATGCAGACACCACGATTGCAGGCGAGAACGCAGGAGGTGGCGACGCCGTGCCTGAAACGAGCCAGCGCGTCATCGCCTTGGTCGATGATGATCGCAATATTCTGACCACTCTTTCCATCGCCCTACAGGCAGAAGGTTATGCCACCCGTGTGTATTCGGACGGCGAAGCAGCGCTCGATGCGCTGAAAAGCAACCCGCCCGATCTGGCTGTATTCGACATCAAGATGCCCCGCATGGATGGGATGGAATTGCTGCAGAAACTGCGGGCGACGTCGGACCTGCCGGTGATCTTCCTGACCAGCAAAGATCAGGAAGCGGACGAGGAAGCCGGCCTTGCCATGGGCGCGGACGATTACATCGCCAAGCCTTTCAGCCAACGCCTCCTGCTCGCCCGCATACGCGCTATCCTGCGCCGTGCCGCTCCGCTGGAGCCAGCCAGCGAGGGCTCTGCCGCACCCGCATCTGCTGATAACGGCATGATGGTGCGCGGCCGATTGGTTATGGATCCGGCACGGCACCAAGTGACGTGGCAAGGCGATCCGGTCAGCCTGACAGTCACCGAATTCCTGATCCTGGAAGCGCTCGCCCAGCGCCCCGGCGTTATCAAGAGCCGCAACCAGCTGATGGATGCCGCCTATCCGGACGACATCTTTGTTGATGATCGCACGGTGGATTCGCACATCAAGCGGCTGCGCCGGAAATTCCGCAAGGCAGACCCTGAATTCGGCGCGATCGAAACGCTGTACGGCGCCGGTTACAGCTTCGCCGATGGTTGAGACCGATCATGGCTGACACCGATCAGGCATCCTCGCGCTTCGAACGGCTCGCCTTCCCGCTCGGCGTTTCGCTCACTACGCGCATCCTGATGGTGAATCTGATCCCGCTGCTAGTGTTGGCGGGCAGCCTGTTCTTTCTCGACTCCTATCGCCGCCAATTGCTTGATGAGCGCTTCAAGCTAGCTCGTATCGAGGCACAGATCACGGCCGAAGCTCTGGCAGGAGCCACGGTTGAGCGGCAAGAGGCCCTGCTCAGCCAGATCGGCCGTGAACAGCGAATGCGGTTGCGCATGTATGATGCCTCCGGAACGCTTATCGCAGATAGCTTCACGCTTGATGAGCCAAGCTTCGCCTTCGATGACCCGGTTGCAGAGCCTCTTGTCGAAGATCTGGCGCGCTGGACCGATAATGCCGTCAATATCGTGGTGGGGGCGCCCAGCCCTCCCGACTACGTCGAGCCTGCCGATACCATGGCCGACAATTGGCCAGAGCTCGCCCGCGTTCGGCAACAGGGCCTCTCGCAAATCGAATTGCGGCGCGCGCCCGATGGCACACCCGTTATCAACGCCGCCGCGCCTGTCGGCGTGAATGGTGCGAGCCTGCTGACGACGCGCAACGCTGTCGATATCACCCAGGCCGTGCGCTCTGCGCGCACAAGCTTGATGACTATTATCCTTCTCGCGCTGGCAGTGTCGACAATCCTTTCACTTTATCTCGCCAATACGATCATCGAACCGCTGCGACGGCTGGTGCAATCGACCCAGCGCGTTCGGCTCGGCCGCGAACGCGATATCGAAGTGCCGCGCATGCAGGAGAGGCGCGATGAGATCGGCCTGCTCGCCCGCGCAGTGTCCGACATGACCGCAACGCTCCGCCAGCGGATCGACGCGGTGGAGACCTTCGCCGCCGATGTCGCGCATGAGATCAAGAATCCGCTTGCTAGCCTTCGCAGTGCGACCGAAAGCCTGCCCAAGGTCGAGGATCCGGACCTACGCGCGCAGCTGGTCGATGTCGCGGCGCATGATGTGCGCCGGATCGATCGCCTCGTCACCGAAATTTCCGAAGCCAGCCGTATCGATGCAGAGCTGAGCCGCGCGACATTCGAGCCGGTCGATCTGTGCGCTCTTTTCACTAATGTCGTCGCGCGAAAAGAGGATCGCGGCGAAGCGAGCGGCTCCTCGATCGAAGTGCGCTGTCCAAGCGAGCGGGCGACCGTCATGGGCGTGCCCATCCGACTGGAGCGGATCGCCGAAAACCTGCTCGATAACGCCATATCCTTCTCGCCCGATGGTGGACGCATTCTCGTAGAGATTCGCCACAGCGAGGGCCGCGTGCAGGCGAGCGTGTGCGATGAAGGGCCGGGCATCCCCGAAAATGAGCGCGAGAAAGTCTTCCGCCGTTTCCACTCCCACCGGCCCGATGCGGAAACCTTTGGCGATCATAGCGGCCTGGGCCTCGCCATCGGCCGGACAATTGCAGAGGCGCATGACGGGTCGCTGAGCGTGGATGATGATGGTGGAGAATTGGGCGGCGCATGCTTGGTGCTGGAACTGCCGGCTGCCTGAAGGATGGTGACAAAGAAACATGACTGACGTGATGGCGAATGTAAGCTGCGTTTCCATGCGCGGGCGCGGAATGCTGATTACAGGCGAACCCGGAAGCGGAAAATCGAGCCTCGCGCTTGCCCTGCTCGATCGCGGGGCTGAGTTGGTCGGCGATGATGGTGTCGCACTGGCCGAACAGGACGGGCAGATCGTCGCGTCACCGCCGCCCATCACCGAGGGATTGATCGAGATCCGCAATGTCGGCCTGCTGGAAGTGCCGACCACCAGCGCGCCCATTTCAATCATCATCAATCTCAATCCCGATGCGGAGCGGATGCCATTGGGTGCGAATGAAGCGCTGCTGCTCGGCCATCCGGTTCCGCAGGTCGATCTCTATCCGGACACACCCGCCCTTCCCTTGCGCGCCGAGGCCGCGCTCGAAATCCATGGGCAAATTGCCAATACCGCCTAAGGTTTAGTGTTCCCTTTTGCAGAATGAAGGCGCACATCGCACTGTATGGCTGATCCAACTCGCCCCAAGCCGCAACGCATCCTGCTGGTCACCGGCATGCTGGGCGCCGGCAAATCCACCGCCCTGCGCGAGCTGGAGGACCTGGGCTGGGAGTCGATCGATAATTTTCCGATCCGCCTGCTCGACAGGCTTGTCGGCCATGATGATGAGCCTTTCTCGCTCGCCATCGGCTTCGACTGCCGCACGCGCGGGTTCAAGCCGGAAGATATCATCGAACAGGTCAAAGGCTGGCTTGAAGAAGACGATATTCCGATCACCACGCTTTTCCTCGATTGCGCGGGCAATGAGCTGGAACGCCGCTTCAACGAGACACGGCGGCGCCATTTTCTGGCGCAGGATTTGCCGGTCGCATCCGGCATCGCGGCGGAGCGGGAACTGCTCGCACCGCTGCGCCGCTGGGCCGATGTTCTGATCGACACCACCGACTTTACCGTCAACGATTTGAAACAGACGATTCGCGACCAATTTTCGCAGACCGCGCCCAAGGATATGACTGTCACTGTTTCCAGCTTCGGCTTTGCGCGAGGCAAGCCGCCGACGGCCGATCTGGTCTTCGACATGCGCTATCTCGACAATCCGCATTGGGAGCCGGGGCTGAAAGAGCAGACAGGGCTCGATAAAGATGTCGGCGATTTTATCGAGAAGAGCGCAGTTTTCGCCTCCACTTTCGACAAGATCAAATCGCTGCTCCTGGAACTGCTCCCGCGCTATGCCGATCAGGGCAAGGCTTATGTGAACATTGCCTTCGGCTGTACCGGAGGGAGACATCGCAGCGTCTACACCGCCGAGAAAATGGCGCAGGTCTTGCGCGATGGCGGCTTTTCGCCCACGGTCCTGCATCGCAATCTGGGGTCCCGCGCAGCGGAACTGGTAGAAGGCACGCAGCAAACGTGATGAGTGTGATGGTTCCGCAGAAAAGCTGGTCGCCCACTAAGAGCTTTATTCGTCGATGATCGGAATTATCCTCGTCACGCATGGCCAGCTGGCCGATGAGTTCGTGTCCGCCATGGAACATGTGGTGGGGCAGCAGGAAGGCGTTGCCACGATCTGCATCGGTCCCAATGACGACATGGAACTGCGCCGCGCCGATATTGCCAAGGCAATCAAGGACGTGGACACCGGAAAAGGCGCGATCCTGCTGACCGATCTATTCGGCGGCACGCCATCCAATCTCGCGATTTCGCTGCTGCAGCCGGGCAAGACCGAGGTGATCGCCGGAATCAATCTGCCGATGCTGATCCGCTTGGCTGGTGCGCGCAAGGAAATGGCCTTGGCTGCGGCAGCCGAAGCCGCCCGCGACGCGGGGCGCAATTACATTACGATGGCATCCGAGTTTCTCGGCCAGGATGCCTGAAAGGGGTTTTTGGGGTTGAGCGACAACATCAAGGAAGTTCTGATCGTCAACAAACGCGGCCTGCACGCACGCGCCAGCGCCAAATTCGTCGCTGCGGCGGCGGAGATGGAAGGCACCACGGTCAAAGTTGCCAAGGATGGCAATGATGCGCTTGGCACCTCGATCCTCGGTCTGATGATGCTCGGCGCAGCGAAGGGCGATACAGTCGTCCTGTCGGTTGAGGGCGACAACGCCGAGGAGCGGCTGGCCGAGCTTGTCATGCTGGTGGAAAACGGCTTCGGCGAAGACTGAATGGAGCGCCGTTTGCGCGGCGAATAGACAGCGCCATGCGCAAGCACATCACCGGCTTTTCCAATCCCACGGTCAAATATCTGCGCAGCCTGCGCGAGAAAAAGCACCGCAAGCGCGAAGGCAAATTTCTTGCCGAGGGTCTGCGATTGCTCACCGATGCGCGCGAAAGTGGCCGTGTGCCCGAAGTGCTGGTGATGGCGCAGCAGCGCGATGACCATCCGCTGCTCAGCGCGCTGGAAAACGCGGTCGATAGTGCCGGGGGCGAGGTTATCACCACCGGCCCGGAGATTCTCGGCAAGATCACCGGTAAGGACAATCCGCAAAGCGTGGCCGGCGTCTTTGCCGAATTCGACACGTCGCTCGCTGCGCTGGACCGGACCAACGCGAATATCTGGCTGGTGGCGCAAGCGCTGCGCGACCCCGGCAATCTCGGCACAATGCTGCGTACAGGCGATGCCATCGGCGCAGGCGGGCTCATCCTGATCGATGATTGCGCCGATCCCTTCAGCGTGGAGGCCGTGCGCGCCAGCATGGGCGCGATTTTCACCCAGAACATCGCCCGCGCGCCGTGGAGCGACTTTCATGACTGGCTGCGCGAAGGTGAAGGCCAACTCGTGGCCGCATCCTTGCGCGATGCTGTGCCCTATCGCGGGGCACCCTATGCCGCGCCGTGCTTCGTGATGGTGGGTAATGAGTCCCAAGGCCTGCCAGAAGAGTACGAAACTTCCTGCGACTTGCGCGTCACCATGCCGATGCGCGGTCGCGCTGACTCGCTCAACGCGGCTGTGGCAGCGGCGGTGTTAGGCTATGAGGTGCTGGCTAGCCTTGATTGCTAGCTTGGCAAACGCCGCCGCTTATTTCTTCTCACCATCACCCTGTAACAGCAGCGCGGGATCATCTTCCGAAATGTCTTCCGCCGTATAGCGCGGCGCGCCTTCGACGAGCGGCACATCTTCAATTTCCTTGGAGATTTCGAGACCTTTCTCCGCCATGCGCTTGCCCGATGTGAGGACGTTGCGCTCAAAGCTGCCGACGAATTTGTTGTAGTTGCTGACTGCCGTTTCGAGCCCGCCACCCACGCGCTTCATGTGTTCGGCGGCCACACGCAGCCGATCGTAGAGCTCCGCGCCCATCTTGCCGATTTCCTGCGCTTCCGCAGCCATCTTGTCCTGCCGCCAGACCTGCGCGACAGTCCGCGCGATGGCGACCAGATTGGTCGGTGTTGCGAGCAAAACACGGTTCTCAAACGCGAAGTCCCACAGCTTGGGATCGGCTTCCAATGCAGCGGCGACGAAGTGCTCACCCGGAACGAACATCACCACATAGTCAGGCGCATCGTCGAACTGGCTCTGGTAGCTTTTAGCACCCAGCGTTTGCACATGGTTGCGCATGCTTTTCGCATGCAGCCCCATTAAACGCGCGCGTTCATCATCGTCATCCGCCTCGAATGCAGCCTGATATGCGTTGAGCGAGACCTTGGCATCGATCACCAGTTTCTTCTGCCCCGGGACATGCACGATGGCATCGGGCCGCAGCCGTCCGTCTTCGGTATCGACCGATTGCTCCAGGTGGAAATCCGTATGTTCGGATAGGCCGCACTGCTCGAGCACGTTCTGCAGTGCCCGCTCTCCCCAGCGCCCGCGAGCCTTGGGAGCATTGGTGAGCGAATTGCCGAGCCGCTGCGCCTCGCGCCGCACCTCTTCCTGCCCGCGCCGCATATTCTCGATCAGGCCCGTCAGCTGACCGAAGGCATCGACGCGTTTGGCTTCCAATTGCTCGACCTGCGCCTCGTATTTCTTCAGGCGATCATCGACCGGCTTCAGCAATGTCGAAAGCTTCTCCGCGCTAGCCTTTTCCGAATGGGCGAAGCGTTCGTTCGCCCGGGCGAGAAACGCTTCCTGCGCCTTCCCCAGCACCGCAGCGCCGGTATTCTCGAATTCCTTCAACAGCTTCTCGCGGCTTTCCTCGAGCAGGCGCTTTTGCTCGGCAAAACCTGCTGCCTGGGCCTTGAGCCCGGTCAGCTCCTCACGCGCTTCATCCAGCCGCTTTTCGAGCCCGTCAGCCCGCTCCGCACGCACGGTCGCGTTCTCCAGATCGACGATGGCCTTGCGGAATTTCTCATCCAGCGCCTTCGCCTCCACATCGCGTTCGGCATGGCGGGCTTTCCAATCGGCGACGGGGCGCGATCCAAAGAACCAGCCAAGGCCAGCGCCGATCACCAGCGCCACCAGTCCCACGATAAGAGCAGTCATTTCCATAGGCGTGAACATAGCCGGAACGCACCAACCGTCAAACCTTCAGTTGGAACCAATCCCCCGCCCCGTTCGCTCTCCAGACAACCAAGGAGAAAAGCCATGTCGATCAAGGAAATGATTAGCGAGCATCCCAATGTAGGTGACGATTACAACGAGCAGCTCGCTCAGGCAGTGAAATACGCCATGTATTGCGCGGCAATCTGCAATTCTTGCGTCGATGCGTGCAATGCCGAAGCCGGCGATATGTCAGAGTGCATCCGCAAATGCTCGGATTGCTCCGACATTTGCCAAGCCGTCAGCACCGTTGCCGCTCGGCGTACGCATGGCAATACTGTCGTCATCAAGTCGCTGCTGGAAGCCTGCATCATCGCCTGCAAGGTCTGCGCAGAAGAATGCGCCAAGCACGATAATGACCACTGCCGCCGCTGCGAGAAAATGTGCCGCGAATGCATGGAAGATTGCATGAAAGCGCTGGACGGCATGGTCGACGCAGCGACCGCCTGATCTGAGCCTGCGCCAAGTCGCGTCATCGCGCGGCTGTTATGGTTAAAACCTTTTTAACGCGTCCCCTGTAGCTCGGCCTGATCGAGATACAGGGGACGTCTACGTGGACATTGCAGAAAAGAATCCGGCCGCTCTGACCGACGCGCCGGAAAAAGTATCGGCTGAAGGCCACCGCGCCGAGAGCGAGGGCAGAGTCGCCACGCGGCTGGTCGCGTCGGCCACGCTGATGCTGTTTGTGGAGCTGGCATTGATCCGCTGGCTCGGATCGAATGTGATCCACCTTTCCTACTTTTCCAACTTCGTGCTGCTGGGAAGCTTTCTCGGCATCGGCGCAGGCTTTCTGATCAGCCGCAAAAGCTGGTCGATCTGGCCGTGGTCGCTCCCACTGCTCACCCTGCTGACCGTCGGCGTGATCCGTTACCCGATGAGCATCCAGCATGAGGGCGGAGAGATACTCTATTGGACCGCGCTGGAACTGGGCGGACCGCCCGCATGGCTCGCGCTTCCGCTAATCTTCTGCCTTGTCGCCGTAATCCTTGCCGGCCCTGCCGAGCTGGTCGGGCGCTGCTTTGCCAAGCTGCCTGCGCTCAAGGCCTATCGCTGGGATTTGATCGGCTCGCTCGCAGGCATCGTCGCCTTTTCCATGCTCAGCTTCATGCATGCACCAAGCCTGATCTGGGGCCTGGTCGCCGGCGTCCTATATGTCGCCCTGTCTGAGAAGAAGCGCCGCCTTGCGATGGCGGCATGGACCTTGCCGCTGCTCGTCATACTTTTCAACGAAAGCACCGATGAGAATATCAGCTGGTCGCCCTATTACAAGATCCAGACTCTCGATTCCGATCCGCCCATCGATGGCGTGGTCAATATCCGCGCCAATGGCGTACCCCACCAGATCATGGCTCCGCTCGAGCTTCGCCGGGCGATGCAATATGATATCTATTTCACTCCTTACGAGCGCAGGGCGTCTGCAGAGCTTGGCGATGTTCTGATCGTGGGGGCCGGTTCCGGCTCCGATCTGGCTATCGCGCTCGATAATGGAGCGCGAAGTGTCGATGCTGTCGATATTGATCCGCGCATCATGGAAGTCGGTGTCGAGCAAAATATCGACCGCCCCTATCAGGATCCGCGCGTCACCCGTCATATCAATGATGGCCGCGCCTTTCTGGAAGGCACCGACAAGACCTACGATTTCATCCTCTTCGCACTGCCGGACAGTCTGACGCTGGTAAACGGTGCATCGCAGATCCGCCTGGAAAGCTTCCTCTTCACCGAAGAAGCCATGCAATCGGTTCGCGATCGCCTCAATCCCGGCGGCACTTTCGCGATGTACAATTACTATCGCGAGGACTGGCTGATCGATCGGTTAGCTAACACCACTACAGCGGCGTTCGGCCACGCGCCCTGTGTCGACACGTTCGACGATGCGCAGGCCGTGATTACGATCGGCCTGACCCCGGCAGACCAGGCGTGCCAAGGCGTGTGGGAGCCTGTCAGCGCAGAAGCGGATATGCAGCCCGCAACTGACAATTCGCCTTTCATTTACTTCAAAGGCGACAACTTCCCGCCACTATACATCGTGACGTTGGGGCTGATCCTGCTGGCATCGCTTATCACCGTCCGCACGCTCGGCGGCCCGCTGAAGGAAATGCGTGCCTATGCAGACCTGTTCTTCATGGGCGCGGCTTTCATGCTGCTGGAAACAAAGAATATCGCGACCTACGCGCTGCTCTTTGGCACGACATGGTTCGTCAACGCATTGGTGTTTGGCGGAGTGCTGGTGGTCGTGCTGGCAGCGGTGGAATATACCCGTAAATTCAAAACACCGCCCATTGGCTGGTGCTATGCGGCGATGCTCGCATCATTGCTTGCTGCCTTCTTTGTCCCCGAAGAATGGCTGCTCGCCATGCCGTTCTGGCCGCGCGTCGTGGCTGCGGTGCTGCTGGCCTTCATTCCGATCTTCATCGCGAATGTGGCCTTCTCCAAGCGTTTCCGCGAAAGCGGCGATACGCGCAGCGCCTTTGCCGTGAACCTGCTCGGCACAATCCTTGGCGGATGCCTGGAATATGCGGCGCTGTTCACCGGCTACAACAATCTGCTGATTGTGGTCGGTGCGCTCTACCTGCTAGCCTT
Source organism: Aurantiacibacter sediminis (assembly GCF_016019885.1). GTDB lineage: Bacteria > Pseudomonadota > Alphaproteobacteria > Sphingomonadales > Sphingomonadaceae > Alteraurantiacibacter > Alteraurantiacibacter sediminis. Next base: position 302,909 of record NZ_JAEANY010000003.1, read on the forward strand.
CGCTCTCATCCCGAAGGTCCGACCGCAGGTTACCGGCGCTGGCTAACCTGCGACACCAAAGAACGAAAAGGGCCGCCCCGATGGAGCGGCTCTTTTTCTTTTCAGTCGTCGCCGCGCGACTTCCACGTGGCGAAGAGATTGTAGAGGATCCAGAAGCCCGTCGTGAAGAACGCGAAATAGACCGCGAACTTGACGCTCAGCACATCCAGCGTGTCATCAGAGGTGACATAGCGCCAGATGCACATCGCGACCGCGTAGAGAAACCCGCCAATCGCAGCCTTGCGCAGGCTCAGCGGCCCGTTCACGCGGCTTCGCGCATCTTCTTCAGCTTCTTCAAAGCCATCGACCGCTTTAGGCGGCTGAGGTGATCGATGAAGAGGATGCCGTTCAAATGGTCCATTTCATGCTGGATGCAGGTCGCCAGCATGCCTGACATTTCTTCCTCGTGCTGGTTGCCGTCCAGATCCTGATAGCGAACGCGGCATCGCGCTGGGCGCTCCACATCGGCATAGATATCGGGGACCGAAAGGCAGCCTTCCTGATAGGTGCCCATGTCATCGCTGGGGTCGAGGATTTCCGGATTCACGAAAACGCGCGGGTCATTGATAACCGGCTGGTGGGTGTGCTTCGTGCCGTCATGCTCGCATTCGACAGGCTCTGCGTCCTTGTCCTCTTCCTGCAGGTCGATCACCAGCAGGCGGATGGGTTCGCCCACCTGGATCGCCGCAAGGCCGATGCCATGCGCTGCATACATCGTCTCGAACATGTCATCGACGAGCGTTTTGAGATCATCGTCGAAGGTATCGACGGGCTTGGACACGGTTTTGAGCCGGGGATCCGGCGCTTCAAGGATTTCTCTGATAGCCATGGGGCGAGATATAGTTCCGCTGAACAAAGTATTCAACGCCGCTGGCCCACCCCCAACCCCTGCCGCCTGCGGGAGGGGAGCGAGACTTGTCGAGCGCAGCGAGCTAGTCGCAGCGGGGTGGGCTAACCAAGTGGTCGCCGCGCCCGCAGCGCCTGCGCCAGCGTCCCTTCGTCGAGGTAATCGAGCTCTCCGCCTACCGGCAAGCCGTGGGCGAGCTGGGTGATCCGAACGGGGCGGTCTTCGAGCTTTTCGGCGATGTAATGCGCGGTAGTCTGCCCCTCCAGCGTCGCATTCATCGCAAGGACCACTTCATCTACTCCGCCTTCTGCCACGCGGCCCAGCAGCTGGTCGATGGTCAGGTCCTCGGGCCTTACGCCGTCCAGCGCGGACAGCCTCCCGCCGAGCACATGGTATTTGCCGGTGAACAGCCGCGCCCGGTCGAGCGCCCATAGGTCGGCAACATCTTCCACCACGCAAATGCTCTTGGCATCGCGGCGCGGATCGGCGCAAATCGTGCAGGGGTTCTGTGTGTCGACATTGCCGCAAGAGTCGCATTCGACGAGCTTGTCCTGAACGGCACCCAGAGCATCCAGAACCTGTTTCAAAGCAGTCTCACGATGCTTGACCAGCCACAGCACCGCCCGCCGCGCGGATCGCGGCCCGAGCCCGGGAAGGCGGGCCAAGGCTGCTGCCAGATTTTCAATCTCTTGCGATGCCATCCCCTCGCAGATAGGGCCATGCGGAGCAGATAGGAAGGTGCAGTTTGCGCATAATCTTTATGGGAACGCCCGATTTCGCCGTGCCGGTGCTCGATGCGCTGGTGGAGGCGGATCATCATGTGGCGGCAGTCTATTCGCAGCCCCCGCGCCGTTCGGGCCGCGGCAAGAAAGAGCGCCCTTCCCCGGTCCATGCGCGCGCTGAGGAACTGGGGATCGAAGTGCGCACGCCGACCAGCTTGAAAAGCGCAGAGGAGCAGGAGGCTTTGGCCGCCCTGGGCGCGGATGTTGCGGTGGTCGCTGCCTATGGAATGCTCTTGCCGCAAGCTGTTCTCGACGCACCCAAGCATGGCTGCTTAAACGTCCACGGATCCCTGTTGCCGCGCTGGCGTGGTGCTGCGCCGATCCATCGGGCGATCCAGGCAGGCGATGAGGAAACCGGCATCACCATCATGCAGATGGAGGCGGGCCTCGATACAGGCCCCATGCTGCTGAAGAGTAGCACTCCAATTGTTTGCAAGACGACCGGCGAATTGCACGACGAATTGGCGCAGATGGGTGCGCGGCTAATGGTGGAGGCGCTGGCGCAGCTGGAGGAGCTGGAGCCGGAGGAGCAGGACGATACGCTCGCCACCTACGCGCCGAAGATCGACAAGGCCGAAGCTCATATCGATTTTGCCCAGCCGGCCGAGGATATCGAGCGCAATGTCCGCGCCTTCGCGCCATTTCCGGGCGCATGGTTCGAGCTAAACGATGTTCGCGTCAAATTGCTGCGGGCCGAGATCATCAATGCTTCGGGCGAACCCGGTACGCTGATCGACGATGAGATGACGATTGCTTGCGGAGAGAAAGCTCTCCGGCCTGTGACGCTGCAAAAGGCCGGCAAACCGACCATGAGCCGGGAGCAATTCCTGCGCGGAAATCCCGTGTGCGAGGGAACGCAGCTTTCGTGACACGCTTTGCCCTTACTATCGAATTCGATGGCGGGCCGTTTTGCGGCCTCCAGCGCCAGCAGCACTCGCCCTCTGTCCAGCAGGCGATCGAGGAGGCGGCCCACACGGTAACGGGAGAAGCGGTGACGTTGCACAGCGCTGGCCGCACCGATAGCGGCGTGCATGCCCTCGCGATGCGCAGCCATATGGATATCGCAAAAGACATCGCGCCATTCCGGCTGATGGAAGCGCTCAACGCGAACCTTCGCCCTGATCCCATCGCCATCATCGGTTGCGAGGAGAAACCCGATGACTGGCACGCGCGCTTTTCCTGCATTGGCCGTTCTTATGAATATCGCATCCGCAATCGCCGTGCGCCGCTGACAATCGAGAAAGGCCGCGCCTGGCACATCGCCCGCGATCTCGACAGCGACGCCATGCATGAGGCTGCACAGCTGCTTGTTGGAAGCCACGACTTTACGACTTTTCGCAGCGCGCATTGCCAGTCTGCCAGCCCGGTAAGGACTCTGGATAGGCTCGATGTGTCGCGTGAAGGCGACGCCGTGATTATCCGCGCCGCCGCGCGCAGTTTCCTGCATCATCAGGTCCGCTCAATGGTCGGCACGCTGGCTCTTGTCGGCCAGGGGCAGTGGCGGACCCATCAGGTAGCCGAGGCGTTGGAAGCGAAAGACCGCGCAGCGCTCGGCCTCAACGCCCCGCCAGAGGGGCTCTATTTCGTCGCCGCGCATTATCCAGACGAGGATTAGGAGAGAACCATGACCACCGGACGCCAGCTTGTATCGACGCTCACTTCCGACGGAACGCTGACCTTGGCGCTCGAGACAAAAGAATTTCCTGCGCCGACAGGTAATCAGGTGCTGGTGCAGATGGAGGCAGCGCCAATCAACCCGTCGGACCTTTTCCTGATGACGACGGGTGCCGATCTGGGAAATGCGGAATATTCTGCTGGCAAGATAGTCGCCAAGGTGCATCCGCAAGTGGCCGCCGGGCAAGCTGCGCGGCATGGAAAGCCGCAGACGGTGGGCAATGAAGGTGCTGGCACAGTCATCGCGGCGGGCGATGGCGAGATGGCGCAGGCGCTGATGGGCCAGCGCGTGTCCTGCGTGCCCGGTAATGCCTTCAGCGAATATGCGATCGCCGATGCGATGATGTGCCTGCCGCTTGGCGATCACACTGCAGAAGAAGGGGCAAGTTCCTTCGTCAACCCATTGACTGCTTTGGGTTTTGTCGAGACCGCCAAGCGCGAAGGGCATGATGCGATCATCCATGCCGCTGCCGCGTCAAACCTTGGACGAATGCTCAATCGCATTTGTCAGGAAGACGAGATCGCGCTCGTCAATATCGTGCGTAAGCAGGAGCAGGTCGAGCTGCTGAAAGGCATCGGCGCGAGCCATGTCGTTAATTCATCCGATGGCGATTTCGAGAAAGATCTCGCCTCGGCAATTTCCGATAGCGGTGCCTATCTCGGCTTCGATCCAATCGGCGGCGGCGCGACCACCGACACCTGCCTGCGCGCCATGGAGCGGGTGGCGGCATCGCAGATGACCGAATACAGCCGCTACGGCTCCAATCAGGCCAAGAAGATGTACATCTACGGCCGCCTCGATCTCTCGCCCACGATCCTGACGCCAAGCTACGGTTTCGGCTGGACTGTCTCAGGGTGGCTGCTGATGCCCTTCCTTGAAAGCTGCGATCTTCCTACGATGATGGCCCTCCGCCAACGTGTGGCGAACGGGCTGAAAACGACGTTCGCAAGTTCTTACAAAGAGCGTGTCGGGCTGGAAGAGATGCTTACGAAGGATGCGATCATGGATTATTCGCAAATGAAGACGGGCGAGAAATACCTGGTGACGCCGCATGGCTAAAACGCCTTCGACACCTAAGTGGTATCACATCCCGATAACGCTCGCCGTAACGGAAGCTGAGTATCACGCGAATATTCGCGGCTTGAATGTTGTATTCGGTGCCGTGCTTGGTTTTGTGCTGGCAGACAGTCGCTCACTCGAGAACTATGACTTTGCTCTGTTGCTGCTGATGTCGGCGACGTTAGTCGTTATCATTCTTTACTTGGGATCGAGCGTCTACAAACTGTTCTACGGACTGATGGCCATCGGTCTGGTCGCCGCTCTGCCTGAACTTCTGGAAATGGCCCAGATCGCAGTGCCGCCAAAATTGCAGCCGACATTGGCGGTATGGACTGCAATGGTCATCGTGCTGGAATTATTGCCCCGCTTTAAGCCTGCTTCCGAGGCTAGCGAAGGCTAGACAAATTAGCGTTGCTGGCCGGCAGGCTGATTGTTAGTCTCCTCCAACCCCTGTGCAGCAGCGTCCTCGTCAACATCTAACGTAAGCTCACCATCGCGCACGCCGATCTGCAGCGGCACGCCTTCGAAATCTGTGCTGAGCACGGCTTCGCCATCGCGAATGGTCAGGCGACTGCGCTCGCCCATGGGGATGTCCTCAAGGTTGGGAACGTCCAATGGCTCCACCGGCCCGCTAGGGTCGGGCGATGGTGTGGCGCGCGGGGGCGCGGCTTCCGCGCCCAGAGCGCCGCGCATGAAATCGCGCCAAATGCGTGCAGGCAGGCCTCCGCCGGTCACGCCGTCTAGCGATGAATTGTCATCGTTCCCGATCCACACGCCGACCACCAGATCGCCCGCATAGCCAACGAACAGTGCATCACGATTGTCCTGCGTTGTACCTGTCTTGCCGAAATTGGCGACTGACAGACTGGCCGCCCTGCCCGTGCCATCGTTTATCGCGGCGCGCAGCATGTCCTGCATGTCCTCGTGATCGCTTGCATTCAGGCTGCCCCGGCCGCTGGAGAGCCATTCGAACCACCCCTCCTCTTCTAACGGAAAGGCGCGCGGGCGAACCGGGAAGGAATTGCCTGCCACTCCGGCATAGGCAGCGGTGAGTTCGAGCAGGCTCATGGTGGACGTGCCCAGCGCAAGTGAGGGGTCGCCTTGTGGCAGAGCGGTCGTGATACCCAGCTCTCGCGCAGTCTCGATCACAGCCTCGCTGCCCACTTCGTTGAACAGCCGAACTGCGGCGACATTGGAGCTTTGCGCAAAGGCATTGCGCAGCGTGATTTCTTCCGAATATCGATCGCCGTAATTGCCGGGCTGGTAGCTGCCTTGCGTGAACTCGGTATTCGCGATGGTATCGCCCGGGCTCCACCCTGCACGCAGGGCGGCGAGATACACGAACAGCTTGAAAGTGGACCCCGGCTGTCGGCGCGCCTGCGTTGCGCGGTTGAACGCACTTTCGGAATAATCGCGCCCACCGATCATCGCCACAACTTCGCCATTGGTGCGCATGGCCACCAGTGCGACCTGCGCTTCACCCAGCGGCGCGCGTTCGACCACGCGGCGGGCAATGTTCTGAAGACGCGAGTCCAGCGTCGTGGTCAGCGTCTCGCGCGAATAGGACATGCCCGCAATTTCGCGCGCTTCTGGCAGCGCCCAATCGGCGAAGTAAGTTCCTGTGGGCAGATCGTTGCGCGTACGCACGTCGAGCGTTGGCACCGCCATCGCAGCGGCCTCTTCCTGCGTGATGTAGCCGGCAGCGACCATGGCGTTTTTCACCAGCCCATATCGCGCGGCGGCGAGATCGGGATTGCGCGTGGGCGCGAGGCGGCTGGGAGCTTGCAGCAGCCCCGCCAGCATCGCCGCCTGTTCGGGCCGCAAATTCTCCGGATGGCGGTAGAAATAGTGCAGGCTTGCGGCACGGATGCCATACATATTGTCGCCGAAATAGGCGTTGGAGAGGTACCGCTCAAGGATCTCATCCTTGGTAAGCCACGCTTCCAGCCAAAGTGCAATGAGCGCCTCTCGCGCCTTGCGCGTCAGCGTCTGTTCTGGGGTCAGAAACGTGAATTTGGCGAGCTGCTGCGTGATCGTGGAGCCGCCGCCCACGCCTGTGAAAACGGCGCGCCCGACACCGCGCGGGTCGATGCCCCAATGCGAATAGAAGCGCCTGTCCTCGATAGCGAGAAACGGCTCTATCACATGGTCCGGCAGGTGTGCTGCCTGCACCGGCTCATCCACCACGGCGCCATTGCGAGCAATCGGTGTGCCGTCTGCGGCGAGCAGGGTGATTTGCGGCGCGGCGATCGGCTCCAGGCTTTTGGAAAGCGGCGCGGTGACAGCCAGATAGCCGATCAGCAGTATGACTATCGCCAGAAAGAGAGCGGCCCAGCGGCTGATCCACCAAAGCCAGCTCTTGTCCTGCAAGCGCGCGGGAATGATGCGCCGCCAGCCGCGCGAATATTTGGGATGCGGACGAGTGAAACCGGCGCTGTCATAGCGGCCAGGGAGATCATCATCATCGTCGAGCCCATGCAACGGGCTCCACGGCGCGTTCTCCAATGCGAGATCGCGCTCAGACCAGAGGTTGTCCGGCTGACGCCGCACAAAGAGCTTGCGGAAAATTCCCATTACCCAGCTGTGTTAGCAAGGCAATACAGCCTTTGCGAGCGAATTTTGGTCATTGGTCGCAGCGGCCTCTATGGCGAAGCCGGACCTCTCGCCCACCCAAGCTGAATGCTCGCTGATGACCGCCTATTCGCTGGCCGCTATATGGCCACCGAAGGCGCGGCCGAAATAGTCTTCCGGCAACCAACCGGGGCGCGCATCCATGTTGGCAACATTGCGCAGCACGAGATAAGCGATATCGGTAAAGCGGCCGAGCTGCTCATATTCGATCAGGTCGGCTTCATCCGAAGGCTCATGGTAATGCGTGGCCAGGAAACCAGTCTGGATCGCCTCTCCGCCATTGCCGAAGCCGAGGTCTACATAGACTGCCGGGATACCGCGCTCGACATAGGAGTATTGGTCGGACCGGAAAAAGAAAGCTTCGCCCGGGTTGGGATCGGGCACCAGCTCAAGGCCATATTCGCTCACTGCAGTGGCCACTGCCGGGCCGAGATTGGAGCGATCCGCGCCAAAGGCCACGATGTCGGAGAAGGGCCATGTCAGGATAGGCATGTCGACATTCACGTTTGCGACCAATTCGCCCTCGCCAAGGCCGGGATTGGCCGCGTGATAGGATGATCCGATCAGCCCCAATTCCTCTGCTCCCAATGCGACAAACAGCGTGGGACGGCGTACCGGCTCCTCGCGAAGAAGCCGGGCCATTTCCATCAGCGCTGCAACGCCCGTCGCATTATCCATCGCGCCGTTATAAATGCGATCACCGTCCTCGGTCGGATATCGCGAGATGCCTTCGTGATCGAGATGCGCTGTCACGACGACATATTGGTCTGCCAATGCCGGATCGGTGCCGGGCAGCATCCCGATGACATTCGAAGTTGCCAGTGCCGGCTGGATTTCATTCGCGAAGCTGATCCGGGCGCGCGATGAAATGTCGAAGCTGGGAAGCGGGGCCATGCCATTTGCCTGCGCCATCGACACTTCATCGAGGGAGATTTGCTCGCCTTGCAGCAAGCTCCGGGACAGCTCTTCCGATGCCACAAGCGAGACCTGCACGCCGTCGACCGGATGACCCGGCACACCGTCCGGGCCGAGCCAGGTCAGCCCACCGCCACCTGCGAAAAAAGCAGCCCCGCGAGCAAAGGGGATGCGCGCCGAAAGCTCCGGCGTCCACAGCATTATCGCACCGATAGCGCCCCGTTCCGCAAGCCGCGAAGTCGCCTGGTTCTGCAGGATGCGCGTTTCGAGCGGATCGAGCCCTTCGGGCGCGCCATAGACCCACAGGGCGATCTTGCCTTCGAGATCGACGCCGGAAAGATCGTCATAACCAAGATCGGGCCGATCATAGCCGTAGCCGACGAAGACCATCTCGGCCTCGAACCTGCCACTGCCTGCATTCGGCAGGCCTCCGCCGACGATATCCGTGCCGTAATCGACTTTGCGCGAATTGCCCTCGGCATCGACGATAGAAACGCTTGTGTCGCGCGCCTGGCGGACGCGGACCAGCTCGAAATTCTGATACCAGCTGCCATCGTCTCCGCCCGGCAGCAGGCCGACCTCGGCAAAGCGGCCAGCGACATATTCCGCGGCGCGATCATAGCCGGGCGTGCCCGCTTCGCGCCCTTCCATGTCGTCATCGGCGAGGATGCGGACGTCGTCTTCCAACGTAGCCCGGTCGGAAATCGCTTGCTGCGCCGAACCCGGCATCGCCAGGAAGGACGCAGCCAAAGCGGCAAGAACACTCAGTTTTCTCATGGAAATTCCCCCGCCCATCAGCGCAAATCTCAAGCAGCGCCGAGTGCTACACGCTAATGCGTGACGTGCAAGAGCCTTGCCGCAACGGCAGGGCGCGCATCAATCCTTCGAAACGACGCTTTCGGGCAATTCTGTGCCGAATACGCGCTGGTAATACTCCGCCACCAGCATCCGCTCTGCCTCATCGCATTTGTTGAGGAAGCTGAGGCGGAAAGAGAAGCCGGGATCACCGAAAATTTCGGTGTTCTGCGCCCAAGTGATGACCGTACGCGGGCTCATCACCGTGGAGATATCGCCATTCATGAAGCCCTGACGGCTGAGGTCTGCCACGCGGATCATGTCTGCCACCAGATCGGCGCCGAGCGTGGTCTTCGCGCCTACGATCTCGCGCTCGGTTTCGGCAGGCAGGTAATTCAGGCCGACCACGATATTCCAGCGATCCATCTGGCCCTGATTGATTGCCTGCGTCCCATGATAGAGGCCGCTCGTATCGCCGAGGCCGACAGTGTTGGCCGTCGCGAACAGGCGGAAATGCGGATCCGGGCGGATCACGCGGTTCTGATCGAGCAAAGTCAGCTTGCCCGCCTGCTCCAGCACACGCTGGATCACGAACATCACGTCCGGCCGGCCAGCGTCATATTCGTCGAACACAAGCGCGACGGGATGCTGCAAAGCCCAGGGCAGCAGGCCTTCGCGGAATTCGGTCACCTGCAAGCCGTCACGCAGCACGATCGCATCGCGGCCGATCAGGTCGATACGGCTGATATGCGCGTCGAGGTTGATGCGAACAGTCGGCCAATTGAGACGCGCGGCAACCTGTTCGATGTGAGTCGATTTACCCGTGCCGTGATAACCCTGGATCATCACCCGGCGATTATGGGCAAAGCCGGCCAGGATCGCGAGCGTCGTGTCCGGATCGAAAACATAGCTTTCATCGGTGTCGGGCACGCGCTCATCAGCCTTGGAAAAGGCGGGCACTTTCATGTCGATATCGATGCCAAAGGTTTCACGCACATCGACTTCCATGTCGGGCGCGGCCATTACGGTGGTTCCGGTTTCGCTGCTGTTTGTCATCTCGTTCATATGCCGCGCTGCCTAGACGCGCGCGCCGCATGCTGCAACAAGGTATTGGGGCCGTATGGAGGAGGAATGGGGAATGTACATTCAGGGTTTTCTGCTCGCCGTGCCGGAGGACAAGAAGGCCGAATATGTGGCGATGGCGAAGCGCGCGGCGACGAAGTTTCACGAATATGGCGTCGTCCAAATCGTGGAGGCGTGGGAGGATGAAATAGCCGACGGCCGCGTCACCGATTTCCGCCGCGCGACGCTTGCCAAGGAAGGTGAAAGGATCGTCTTTTCGTGGATGATCTGGCGCGACAAGGCTGCCTACGATGCCTCGCATGAGAAGATGGAGAACGATTCTTTCTGGAAGGAAGAATTTTCCGCAATGCCGTTCGACGGCATGCGAATGATGTGGGGCGGCTTCCGGCCAATCGTAATGAGTGAGGCGGAATAGCAAGCTTTGCAATACGGACGTCGCCAGACTTAAGACCACTCGCATTCGGCAGCAATGCGCCTAGATTAAGCCAATGGCGCGCCGCCCCTTCCCCGATCCGGTCGAATTCACCCGGCTGAAGCTGGTCGAGCGGGTGCGCGCGGCGTTTAACGATGCGTCCAAGGGCGAGGCACCCATCCCTCCTTCCGATGAAGCATACTTCGCTGCCAATACGCCGATCCGCATGGTGCATGCCGATCTCGTCGGCATGATGATAGGCGGGATGTCCGCGCTGCTGTTGCAAATGCTGCACCCACATGCCCTGCAAGGTGTGCTCGATTTTTCGAATTTTCGCGCGGACATGCACGGCCGGTTGCGCCGCACTGCTCGCTTTATCGCGGTGACGACCTACGGCCATCGTGACGATGCGGAGGCTGCAATTGAGCGGGTCAATCGCATCCACTCCAAGGTTCGCGGCACTCTTCCCGATGGCTCCGCCTACGAAGCGACCAATCCGCGCACGCTGGCTTGGGTCCATGTGACAGAAGCGCTGATGTTTCTCGAAGCTTGGCTTGTCCACGTCCGGCCGGAAATGCCGCTTTCCGAACAGGACGAATACTTTCGCCAATTTGCTCTGATCGCGCGCAAGCTTGGCGCCGATCCCGTGCCGGAGTCGAAGGCAGAGGCACAAGAGGTGTTCCGCACCTTGCGGTCTGACCTGCGCGCGACGCCGCAAGCGCGCGAAGTCGCCGAGCTGGTGCTTGAGCATCGACCGCAAGGCGCAACGGGAACCATCCAGCCGTTTATGGCGAACGCTGCCGTGTCGCTTCTACCGCCTTTTGCGCGCACCATGCTCGATCTCGATGCGCCGGGCCTTTCGGCTTTGCCGTCAAAGCTTGTGACAGGCGCGCTTGGCGGGACGATGCGCTGGGCATTCCAGCAAAAACCGCGCGGCTAGATCAGGCGAAAGCCGCCGCGCGCCGCAGCAGCTGGTAGGCCTCTACCACGCGTTGCAAACGCGCTTCATGCGCGCGGTCTCCGCCATTGCGATCAGGGTGGTAACGCCGGACGAGCGCGGAATAGCGGCGCCGCAGCTCGGGCCTGTCCGTCTTCGGCCCCAGCCCCATGACTTGCAAAGCCTCGCGCTCTCGCGGCGTGAAACGGCTGAAATTCTCATGCTTGCGCCCAGCGGCGGCGCGCTTGATATCGCCCGCCCGCGCGCCAATCGCGTCGAGTGGATCGGCAAAGTCCGCCCAGCGCGGCATGCCATCGACGCCAGCGGTCGGCTTGAACGCCGGAGACTCGGTCTGCCAGCCGGAGCCGGGAGCCTGAGCGCGATAAATCTCGTCAGCGCTCATTCCTTCGAACCAGTCGTACCCGGCGTTGAACTCCCGCACATGTTCGAGGCAGAACCAGCGCCATTCGCCCGGACCATCGAAGGAATTGCCTGCCCCGCCCGGCGCGCGGAATTCTCCGGGTTCGCGGCAGGTGGGATGCTCGCACACCCTTCCCTCGCTCTCATACCGGCCGTGGAACTTCTCGTTTCGCATGAGCCGCGACAAATGGGGATTGCACCCGCTGTTGGAAACCCCCAGTTTAGTCCGCATGACCGGACCAGTTGCAAACGAGATCACCCAGCTCCTCACCCATGCTCTCAAGCCCACACGGCTCGAAGTCATCAACGATAGCGCGCATCACGCGGGCCATTCGGGCGATGACGGCAGCGGTGAAAGCCATTTCACCGTCATCGTGGAAAGCCCCGAATTTGCAGGCAAGAACCGCCTCGTCCGCCAGCGCATGGTGCTTGCCGCGCTGGGCGATATTCCGGGCGAGCGGGTCCACGCCTTTGCGATGAAATGCTACGCGCCCGGTGAGGCCTCAGGGGGAGGCGCGCAATGAGCGTAGAGCTGTGGTATTGGCCGAATATTCCCGGTCGCGGCGAATTCATCCGCTTGTTCTGCGAGGCCTTCCAGATCGACTATACCGATATGGCGCGTGAACAGAATGCCGACGCACTTGTCGAGCATATGCACGGGCTTGAGGGCATCCGACCGTTCGCCCCGCCCTATATTGTCGATGGCGATGTCACTATCGGTCAGACCCCGCTGATCCTGCAATATCTCTCCGACAAGGAAGGGCACGGCTCGGGCGAGATGGAGGTCGACCTGCAATTGCTCCAACTCCAACTCGATATCGCCGATTTCGTGGAGGAAGTGCACAGCGTCCATCACCCCATCGCCAGCGAAGTATATTACGCTGACCAGATGGACTCGGCTTTCGAAAAGGCCGGTTATTTCCGCGCCCAGCGCATCCCCAAATACCTCATCCATTTCGACAATGCGATCGCCGCCAATGGCGGGCCTTTCAGCCTTGGCCAGCAGCCCAGCCATGTCGACACCAGCCTGTTCCAGATCATGGAGGGGCTCGATTACATGTTCCCCAATTATATGAAGGAAATGCAGGGGACGTGGACCTATCTCGAAGGGCTGCAGGGCGCAGTGCCCGAAATCGAGGGACTCGCTGAATACCTTGCCAGCGAGCAGCGAATGGAATTCAACGAAGACGGCATCTTCCGCCATTATGAGGAACTGGACGACCAGTAGGGGCTTGATTGGGCATGAGCATACTCAAGACTGTCACGCCCACGTCGCATGACCTTGGCGACTTTACCGTGCGCCGTGCCGTGCCGAGCAAGGAATGCCGCATGGTAGGGCCCTTCGTTTTCGTCGACCAGTTTGGGCCGGCGCAGCTTGATCTTGGCGGCGGCATGGATGTGCGCCCGCACCCGCATATCAATCTCGCGACGGTGACATGGCTGTTCGATGGCGCGATCGATCACCGTGACAGCCTTGATACGTTTTCGACCATTCGGCCTGGCACGGTGAATCTGATGACCGCAGGAACGGGCATCGTTCATTCCGAGCGGAGCCCGATGGTGGAGCGCGAAAAAGGTCCTTCGCTCTACGGCATGCAGACCTGGCTCGCTCTGCCCGATGGCAAGGAAGAAATCGACCCGGCCTTTGAGTCGGTCAGCGATTTGCCGTGGATCGATGGCGATGGCGCGCGTGCCTGCGTGATCATGGGTGAGCTGTGGGGCGAGCGTGCCTCCACCACTTGCCACGCCGAGACCATCTATGCCGAAATCGTGCTGCAGGAAGGCGGCTCCATCCCGATCGATGCGGAGGCCGACGAACGGGCAGTGATGCTGGTCGGCGGCGAAGCCTCACTCGATGGTCAAGCCTTGAAGCTTTACGATCTCGTCGTGCTTCAACCCGGCGAGACCATGACGCTTTCGAGCCGCTACGGAGCGCGCGCGATGCTGCTGGGCGGAGAAGCTTTCCAGACCAAGCGCCATGTCTGGTGGAATTTCGTTAGCAGCGATCGCGAGCGCATCGAGCAGGCCAAGGTAGACTGGCGCGAAGGCCGTTTCGCCAAGGTCCCCGGTGATGAAGCCGAGTGGATTCCGCTGCCCGATGGGCAGCCCAAAACTGTGAGCTATCCGTAATCCCCTCTCCCTCGACGGGAGAGGGATAGCGCAGCTTGGTCGCGCAGCGCCCTAGCGAAGCTTGGGAGAGGGTGCCGTGCAGGTCTTTCACCCACATCCAACTTCGACTAGCTAACAAGTCAGCAAGTCTTCGCATCTTTCTCCCGTCGAGGGAGAAGAAAAAGGGAAACCATGAAAAACGCATTTCTCCCCATCGCCCTCCTACTTTTCTCCGCCCCCGCTGTAGCGCAGGATGCACCCGCCGCGCCGGAACCCGGAACTCCCGGCACGATCGAGTGGCACAATGCGCAGCAGCAGGCATTGCATTCGCTTTCGGCTGAAGATGGCTGGTACAGGCTCGATGGAGGCGTGATGTTCCGGCGGACTGCAGGCGATGGCTCCGGCCCTGCGCCCGAAGTCTCTGACGAAATCACCATCCATTACACCGGCACTTTCCCCGATGGCGAGGTGTTCGACAGTTCGGTCGAGCGCGGCGAGCCGGCGACCTTCCCGCTTTCACGCCTTATCACCGGCTGGCAGACCGCGATCCCCTATATGGGCGTAGGCGACACCGCTGAAATCGTCATTCCGGCAGAGCAGGCCTACGGCCTTGACGGGCGCGGCCCGATTCCAGGCGGAGCAACTTTGCTGTTTACGATCGAGCTTCTCGGCATCCCCAGCGAGGGTGTATGACCCCGAGCGATCTGACGCCCGTCAAGCTGCCCAGCGGCATTACGCTCGATGTCTGGGATAGCGGGCCGACAGATGCGCCTGCGCTCATCTTTTTGCACGGTTTTCCAGAAAATCATCGGACGTGGCGGGATCAGATCGCACACTTGAGCGAGCGCTTTCGCTGCATCGCGCCAGACCAGCGCGGCTATGGCAATTCCTCCAAGCCTGGGGGGCCAGAGCATTACGATGCGCAGTCCTTGATCGGCGATATTTTCGCACTGGCGAAGGAGCTGGGCGTCGAAAAATTCACCATTGTCGGCCACGATTGGGGCGGCGCGCTGGCTTGGGGCGTTGCGGCATTCGGCCAAGCCATGGGAATTGTGGAGCGCCTGGTCATCGCCAATGCGCCGCATCCGGCGGTTTTCCAGCGCCTGTTGTTCGAAGACGAGGCGCAGCGTGCAGCAAGCCAATATATGCGCGCCTTCCGCGATCCGGCGCATGACGATGCCATTCGCGAGAGCGGTCTGATCGGTCTTCTGCAAACGGCTCTAAGCTGGGCGAGCCGCCCGAAATATCCGCCTGAAGAAATGGCTCTGCTGGCCGCGCAATGGGCCAATCCGGACAACGCCTTCGCCATGCTGAACTGGTATCGCGCGAGCGGGATTGCCGTTCCACCGATGGAAGAACCTATCGGCCTGCCGAAAGGCTATATCGACCCGCCTTTCCCACCCATCACCATCCCGACACTGGTTGTGTGGGGTACGGACGATGAAGCTTTGCTTCCGGCCAATCTCGATGGGCTGGACGACTGGGTGCAAAATCTTACTGTGGAGCGTGTCGAAGGCGCTGCTCACTTCATCCCCTGGGAAGCGCCCGACGCGGTCAATGCTTCGCTGGATGCGTTTCTGAAGACCTAGCCTTTCCGCCGCACCCATATTCATTGCCCTTTCGCCCGCTTGCCCCTACATCGCGCGGCGATGACAAACACCAGTGCCACACCCGATCACGGACCGCTGATTTTCGCAGTTCCCAAGGGCCGCATTCTTGAAGAAGCGGTGCCGCTGATGGAACGTGCGGGCGTTGTGCCCGAGGCAGCCTTTCACGACAAGAAAGACCGATCGCTGAGCTTTGCCGATACCAGCGGCGACATGCGCATTTTCCGCGTGCGAGCTTTCGACGTCGCCACATTCGTGGCTTTCGGTGCAGCGCAGGCAGGCATTGTCGGTTCCGATGTCATCGAGGAATTCGATTATTCGGAACTCTATGCTCCCGTCGATCTCGGCATCGGGGCGTGCCGCCTCTCGGTCGCTGAGCCGAAGGAGCCGGTCGAATACAAATATGGCAATGCCAGCCATCTGCGCGTGGCGACCAAATATCCCAATATCACCAGCCGCCATTTTGAACGACAAGGCATCCAGGCCGAATGCATCAAGCTGAACGGTGCGATGGAGCTTGCCCCCTTTAGCGGGCTTGCCGGGCGGATCGTCGACCTTGTTTCCACCGGGCAGACACTCAAGTCGAATGGCCTCGTCGAGAAGCAGGAAATCATGCAGGTCACCAGCCGCCTGATCGTCAATCGCGCAGCATTGAAGAAAGACCCGCGCGTCGCCGCGCTGGTTGAGCGCTTCCGCATTGCGATGATGAAGGATGCCGCCTGATGCAGCGCCTGAACTCCACCGCTGACGATTTCGAAGCAAAGTTCGCGCGGATCGTGGACGACCGGCGCGAAAGCGATGCTGGCGTGGCGCGGGACGTGCAGGAAATCCTCGCCGAAGTCCGCCGCGATGGCGACAACACCCTGCGTAATCTCACCATGCGGTTCGACAAATACGCGCTGACCGATGACCCCGAAACATGGTCGATCGGGAAGGACCGCTGCGCCGCCGCATTCGAAGCACTCAGCGATGAAGCGCGCGGCGCGCTGGAACTCGCCGCATCGCGCATCCGCGCCTATCACGGAGGGCAAATGCCCAAAGACCGCGATTTCCGCGACGATGCCAATGTGAGGCTGGGCGCGAAGTGGTTTCCGGTGGAGGCGGCTGGACTTTACGTGCCCGGTGGCCGCGCGGCCTATCCGTCCAGCCTGCTGATGAATGCGATCCCCGCAAAGGTTGCAGGCGTTGAGCGGCTTGTTGTCTGCACACCGACACCCAATGGCGAAGTCAACGACATGGTGCTGGCCGCTGCGCATCTGTGCGAGATCGAAGAAATCTGGCGAGTTGGCGGCGCCCATGCGGTGGGCGCGATGGCCTATGGCACAGAGAAATTCCGCCCCGTCGATGTGATCACCGGGCCGGGCAATGCCTGGGTGGCGGAGGCGAAGCGTCAGCTGTACGGCGTGGTCGGCATCGACATGGTCGCGGGGCCCAGCGAAATCCTCGTCATTTCGGATAACAAGTCCGATCCCGATTGGGTGGCCGCCGACCTGCTGAGCCAGGCCGAACACGATCCGACATCGCAGAGCATCCTCATTACCGATGATGCAGTGTTCGCCGAAATGGTGGAAGATGCGGTCGACGTCCTTTGTGCGCAGCTCTCCACGAAGGAAACCGCGCGCAAGAGCTGGGACGATCACGGCGTGTTGATCGTGGTGGAAGACCTGCTGCGCGATGCGCCGCCGCTCGCCAATCGGCTGGCTGCCGAGCACATTGAGCTGATGGTCGATGAACCCGACACCTTCTTCACCAAGATCCGCCATGCCGGAAGCGCTTTCCTCGGTCGTCACACGCCCGAAGCCATCGGCGATTATGTTGCCGGGCCGAACCACGTGTTGCCGACAGGTCGCCGTGCGCGTTTCGCGAGCGGCCTCTCGGTGCTCGATTTCATGAAGCGGACCAGTTTCCTCGAAGCCGATGCCGATGCGCTAGCCGCGATCGGTCCGGCGGCAGCCATCCTCGCCGATATTGAAGGGCTTCCCGCCCATGCCGCCAGTGTGAAAGTACGTTTGAAATGACCGCATCCTCCCGTTCCCGCGCCCGCTCCGCCGCGCGTCTTGCCGCCGTGCAGGCGCTTTACCAGAAGCACATGGAAAAGACCGCGCTCGCCAAGCTGCTCGACGAATTTCACCAGCACCGACTGGGTCAGGAAATCGAGGACGACCAGTATGAAGATGCTGAAGTCGACTTCTTCGACGATGTGGTGTCCGGCGTTGCCGCGCGGCAGGACGAGATCGACGGGAAACTGACCGAGAAATTGGCCGAGGGCTGGACGCTCGCCCGTCTCGACAAGACGATGCTGCAAATCCTGCGCTGCGGCACCTATGAGCTGATGGCGCGCGCCGATGTGCCTAAGGCCACGGCGATCACCGAATATGTCGATGTGGCGCACGCGTTTTTCGACGAGCGTGAGGCGAAATTCGTGAACGGCATTCTCGATGCCGTGGCGAAAGACGTTCGGGTTTAGGTCATTCCCGAGTACCCTGAGCTTGTCGAAGGGTTGCCCTTACTTTAAATGCTGCGCCAGAAGGAAAAACAATCCTTCGACAGGCTCAGGATGAGCGGAATTGGGGGGCATCCTTGTGAACGAAGCTGACTTCATCGCGGCGCTGCGAAAGCTTCCGTTGCATAAAAGCGCACGCGGTCTGGAAGACGACGCGGCTGTCCTCGAAGTCGGCTCCGAAACGCTGATCATCACCCATGACATGCTCGTGGAAGGCCGCCACTTTCTTCCCCAGCAGGACATGGCCGATGTCGCCTGGAAGCTGGTTGCGACCAATCTCTCCGATCTTGCCGCGAAAGGTGCGGAACCGCTGGGCATAGTCCTTGGACACATGCTCGGCGGGGACGATGAGCGTTTTGTCGAAGGGCTGGACGAAGTGCTTACGCACTATGGCGTGCCTTTGCTCGGCGGCGATACCGTGTCCGGAGATGCACCACGCGCCTTCGGCCTAACCGCGATTGGCCGCGCGAGCCGCACTCCAGTGCCGTCACGCGCAGGCGCAAAGATCGGCGATGCCATCTTTGTGACCGGCACGCTTGGCGCGGCGATGCTCGGCTTTGAAGCGCTGCGCGACGGGACGGGCGGCGATGACACGGCCTATGCCCGCCCGATGGCGCGGGTGATGGAAGGGATGGACCTTGCGCCGCTTGCCAATGCCATCATGGATGTCTCGGACGGGCTGCTGCTCGATGCATTCCGCATGGCAGAGGCAAGCGAGCTTACATTCGCCATCGATAGCACCAAAGTGCCTGTAGCCGACCCCGAGCGACGCGAGGATGCGTTGCGCTGGGGCGATGATTACGAACTGCTTTTCACCCTGCCTGAAGGCACGCTGCCTCCCGTGCCCGCCGCATGCATCGGCGCTGTCGAGCCGCGCGGCTTTGCGCCGCTGTTTCTGGATGGAGAGCCGCTGGTGAACGCAGAAGGACTCGGATATTTGCACGAATAACAGCGGCACCGCTCTCAAAGGCGGCATAACCCCGCATTTACGCTTGTAGAACCGCGCAACCTCGTTAATCCTGCTTCACATACGAACCCGGGCAAACCGGGTCGTTTCATTTTGGAGAGAGGGGATAACGGGGTCATGGAACTCGTTCTCATAAGTATTGCGCTTGGTGCGCTTGCCGTCGTTTACGGCTTTATTACCAGTCGACAGGTGCTTGGCGCATCTGCCGGTAACGAAAAGATGCAGGAAATTGCCGGAGCCATTCAGGAAGGCGCACAGGCCTATCTGAACCGCCAGTACACCACGATCGGTATCGTGGGTGTTGTGGTGGCCGTCCTGGTCGGCGTTTTTCTCGGCGTCATTCCCGCTGTCGGTTTCCTGATCGGTGCCGTGCTGTCGGGTGTTGCCGGATATATTGGCATGAATATTTCGGTGCGCGCCAACGTGCGGACCGCTGCTGCGGCTGAGAAAGGCCTGCAGCAGGGCCTCACCATAGCTTTCCGCGCAGGTGCCATCACCGGCATGCTGGTGGCTGGCCTCGCGCTGCTGGCGATTGCCGTGTTCTTCTACGTCCTTGTCGGTCCGAGCGGCTATGCGGCGGATAGCGATGAAGTCGTTTACGGCCTCGTCGGCCTCGCTTTCGGTGCCTCGCTCATTTCGATCTTCGCGCGTCTTGGCGGCGGTATCTTCACCAAGGCCGCAGACGTTGGCGCGGACCTTGTCGGCAAGGTCGAAGCCGGTATTCCGGAAGACGATCCCCGTAACCCTGCCACGATCGCGGACAATGTGGGCGACAATGTCGGCGATTGTGCCGGTATGGCCGCCGACCTGTTTGAAACTTACGTGGTGACCGTGGGCGTCACGATGGTCCTGACAGCGCTGCTTTTCAGCGAGGTTCTGGGCGATCTGCTGTTGCCCATGATGGCCCTGCCACTGCTGATCGGCGGTGCCTGCATCGTCACCAGCATCATCGGCACCTATTTCGTGAAGCTATCCAAGGGCGGCACGAATGTGATGGGAGCGATGTATAAGGGCTTCATCGTCTCCGCGGTGCTCGCCATTCCGCTCATCTATTTCGTCATCAGCTACGCGCTTGGCGGCATGGGTACGGAAATCGGTGCGGCTGTGGCGGGTGTGGACCCGGGTGCTCCGCTGGCGGAAGAAGGCACCGCAGAACAGGTCACAGGCTTTACCGGCATGGACCTGTTCTGGTGCTCGATCATCGGCCTTGCCATCACCGGCCTCATCATTTGGATTACTGAGTATTACACCGGCACGAACTACCGTCCGGTCCGCTCGATCGCCAAGAGTTCGGAAACGGGCCACGGCACCAATGTGATCCAGGGCCTCGCCATCAGCCTTGAATCGACGGCACTGCCGACGATCGTGATCGTTGCCGGTATCATCGCCACCTTCCAGCTCGCTGGCCTGATGGGCATCGCCTATGCGGCGACCGCAATGCTGGCTCTCGCTGGCATGGTCGTCGCGCTCGATGCATACGGTCCGGTGACGGACAATGCCGGCGGTATTGCCGAGATGTCCGGCCTCGATGAAAGCGTTCGTGAAAAGACCGACCTTCTCGATGCGGTAGGCAACACCACCAAGGCTGTGACCAAGGGCTATGCCATCGGTTCGGCGGGCCTCGGCGCGCTGGTGCTGTTTGCGGCATATACGACCGATCTGGCGAAGCTGTTCCCCGATGCTGACGTCGATTTCAGTCTCGAGAACCCATACGTCATCGTCGGCCTTCTGCTCGGCGCACTGCTCCCGTACCTGTTCGGTGCGATGGGCATGACGGCCGTGGGCCGCGCTGCGGGCGACGTGGTTGTCGATGTGCGTGATCAGTTCAAGAATGATCCGGGCATCATGGCCGGTACCTCCAAGCCCAACTACGCTAGGACGGTCGACCTGGTGACCAAGGCTGCCATCAAGGAAATGATTATTCCCTCGATGCTGCCACTGCTCGCCCCGATCGTCGTCTATTTTTCGATCCTGCTGCTTGCAGGTCAGGAAAACGCGTTTGCGGCTGTCGGCGCTCTGCTGCTGGGCGTGATTATCGGCGGTATCTTCGTCGCGCTTTCCATGACCGCCGGTGGCGGCGCATGGGACAATGCGAAGAAATATATCGAAGACGGCAATCACGGCGGCAAGGGCTCCGAAGCCCATAAGGCCGCGGTGACGGGCGATACGGTTGGCGATCCTTACAAGGATACTGCGGGACCTGCCGTTAATCCGATGATCAAGATCACCAATATCGTCGCGCTACTGCTGCTCGCAGCACTGGCCGCCTAGGGCGCGAACGGCTGGTCCCACCAGCCAATATTGGTTAACACTGCCCTGCCAGGTTTGCGCCTGGCAGGGTTTTGTTTACCGCTTGCCTTAGGCAATCTTTCTCCTCTGCCCCTTAGAGAGAGCTTGTCGCAAGTCGGTCACAACTCTGGACAGGTTAACGTACGGATTGGGTAAGGATTTTGCCTTCGCCAATATGCAAGGGCCCCTGGTGGGAGCAATTGCACAGACGCGCCCAAATCCGGTGGCGATCTCAGCCAATCCGCATCTGCGTCGCGTCCCCATTGCTGCTGCGACGAAAGCAAACTGATGACGCGGCAATACAAAAATTTTCACGGGCGCTCGCTCGGTGGGCGGCGAATATTCCCGTCGGCCGTACAAAGCTTCCTCGCGACTTCCTATCCCGAGGGTGCGCTGAAAATCGAACATAATCTGGTCGATCACCCGCTCCTGGAAATCGACAAATTAGCCCTGCTGGCTGAATCCTTGCCGCCGGCGAGTATTGATTTTAACGGCAGCAATCCATCCCGAGGTGTCGACAGCAAGCCGGGCGCCAAGTCTCTTTCGATCGGTGAGACGATCCGCAATATTGAAAAGACCGCCAGTTGGGCGGTCCTGAAAAATGTCGAACAGAAAAAGCCCTTCGCCGAATTGCTGCACGAATTGCTGGAGGAGCTGAGGCCGGTCATCGAAGAGCGGACAGGACCGCTTCTCAATCCGCAGGCCTTTATCGTTGTCTCCAGCCCCCACGCCGTCACTCCGCTGCATTTCCATGCAGAGCACAACATCTTGATGCAGCTACGCGGCAGCAAGACGGTAACGGTCTATCCGGCAGGAGATCGGCGTTTCGCTTCGGATAAGAGCCACGAGAATTATCATCTTGGCGGAACGGGCGAACTGCCCTGGCACCGCAATCATGAACGCGCAGGCTTGCCCTTCGCCCTTGGCCCGGCAGAAGGGGTCTATGTGCCTGCGATGTCACCACATCACGTGCAATACGGTTCCGCTGTGTCGGTTTCGCTGTCGCTCACGTGGCGCAGCGAATGGAGCTATGCGGAGGCGGATGCCCGGGCATTCAACGGACTGATCCGAAAACTCGGCATCGACCCCAAGCCTCCCAAGCGCTGGCCCGCTACCAATTCAGGTAAAGCCAGGGCGATGCGCCTTTGGCGCCGGTTTCGCGGCATCGCTTGACGGCGCGAACGCCCGCGCGCATGGCTGCCGCAAATGACGACGATGCCTCCCGATCACCCGACTCCCGAACGCATTCTCGCCGATCTTGTCTTCCTGCTCGAACTGGAAGCCAAGGGTGCTGACGTCTTCATCGGCCGCAGGCGGCCTGACGGGACGGGCCGCGTGTTCGGCGGACAGGCGATTGCACAGGCGCTGGGCGCGGCGAGCCGTACAGTGGATGCCGCCCGCGAAGTGCACTCGCTCCACGCCTATTTCCTGCGACCCGGGAGCGATGATTTACCAATCGAATTCCGGGTGAAGCGCGATCTTGATGGACGCAGCTTTTCCAACCGCCGCGTTGTGGCGAGCCAGCAGGGCGAGCCGATCCTCAATCTGGTCGCGTCTTTTCAGGAACCAGTCGAAGGTCCCGGCCACCAGCATCCGCGAATGCCCGATGTGCCTGGCCCCGAGGATTTGCGACCAGATGCGGAAATCCGCCTCGAGATTGCGAAAGTCGTTCCAGAAGGCCCGATCAAAAATATCCTGATGCGGCCTTTCCCGGTGGATTTCCGCTCGGTTGAGCCGCGGGACTGGCTGCGTCCTCAGGAGCGTCCGCCAATCAGCCATATCTGGTTCAAGACGGTCGCGCCGCTGCCGAGCGATCGCGCGCTGCACCGGGCTGTGCTGGCATATATCTCTGACTTCCAGATCCTTGCGACCGCTCTGCAGCCGCATGGCAAGAGCATTCATAGCGGCCAGGTAAAAGGCGCCAGCCTCGATCATGCAGTCTGGTTTCACGAGCCCCTTGCGGTCGATGAGTGGCTGCTTTTCGTTACCGAAGCGCCGTGGAGCGGCGGTGGGCGCGGCTATGCGCGAGGCCAAGTGTTCGACCGCTCAGGCAAATTGGTTGCCAGCGTTTCGCAAGAGGGAATGCTTCGTCACGTCGATTAAGCAGGAGATAGAGCAAAGTGTCATGATCAAAACCGCAGTCATCTCTCTCACAGTCCTGGTGACGCTTACCGGATGCGCACACACGCCTGAAAGCCCGATCGTCGATACACCGGTAGAGATGGCCGTGGCTGCGGATGAGGTCTCGTCGGCGCCTCACTTCGATCACGCCATGCGGCGAACGATGGAAGCTTACGACTCTACCGGAATGGTGGCTGCCGTGCAGGTGGATGGACAGCTCGTCTATCTGGATGCCGCAGGTCTGGCCGAGGAAGGCACGAACCGCCCCGTTACGCAAGACATGCTCTTCCCGATCGCCTCGATCTCCAAGGCTTTCACCACCACGGCCCTCGCCATCCTTGTCGATCGCGGCGAGGTGGAATGGGACGCTCCGATCCGCACTTACATCCCGGAATTCGCCATGTGGGATCCTTGGGTGAGCGAGAACTTCACCGTGCGCGATGCCCTCACCCACCGCTCTGGTCTGCCGCTGGGTGCGGGTGACCTGCTGATCTGGCCCGATGGCAATGCGGAGCCTGATGATGTGATTGCCGCGCTCCAACACCTTCGCCCCAGCAGCGGTTTTCGCAGCGAGTACGCGTATGACAATCTGCTCTACATCGTGGCGGGCGAAATCGTGGCGCGCGTTTCCGGCCAGAGCTGGACCGAGTTTGTCACGCAGGAAATCCTGCTTCCTGTGGGCATGGATCAGTGCGCAGCCGACAAACCGCTAATCTCTGCGGGTGCTCCGGTGGTTTCCGGGCATGAACGCGCTGCCGGTGCGGAGGATGGCGTGCCGACCGATCCGCGCATCGACTTCTCGACCACCTGGGCAGCAGCTGGCGGATTGTGGTGCCCAGCCGGCGAAATGATGGAATGGGGCCAATTCTGGCTAGATGGCGGAGTGACCGCCGATGGGGTGCGCCTGATCAGCGAAGGCCAGGCACGCGAACTGTGGCAGGGCGTCACTCCGCAGAGTCCGCGCGGCGGATTGCGCGCGGCAGGCTCCACCAATCTCGCCATGTATGCGCTGGGCTGGAGCATTCACGATTTCGAAGGAACGCTAGCAGTCGGCCATGGCGGCGGTGCGCCGGGCGTGGTGAGCAACTTCCTGATCCTGCCCGAATATGACGCGGTGATTTTCTCCGCCACCAACGATTATCGCGGAGCGGCGAGCGCGTTCAATTACCACGTGGCCAGCGCACTCGTCGGTGCGCCGGAGAATGACTTCATCGCCGATTGGGGGGCAGCCTTTGCCGCCGCCGAAGCGCGCGGGGTCGAGCAGATTTCGGATACGCTCGTCGCGCCCGAAACAGCGCAGCCGCACGCGCTATCGCTGGCAGACTATGTCGGCACCTATCGCGATCCGTGGTATGGTGATGTCGTGATCTCACAGACCGAGGATGGGAGTCTGTACATCGACATGGGCCGCAGCGAAGTGCTCGACGGCGCGCTGACTCACTACGATGGCAACCGCTTCGCTGCCTTCTGGCCGGACAGCTCGCTGAAAGCAGATGCCTTCGTCGACTTCACGGTTGAAGATGGCGAGGTAACGCTGGTGACGATGCAGGCCATCTCAAGCCTCACCGATTTCAGCTATGACTTCCACGATTTGCGGTTAGAGCCGGTGGCGGGAAGGGAATAGACTACCTGCCGTAAACTATGGACGTGCCCCACGTCGCGGATACGGGATTGCCGTTCTCATCCAATGCCGGCTGAAAACGCGCGTATCGTGACATGCTGCGGCATGCGGCGCGGTCAAGTATACGATGTCCGCTGCTTCCAACGACATCACAATCAGTGACGTTTCCGTTCGCATCGATCGTCAATTCGAATGCGACTCTGCCAGCAAGGTTCTGGCGGATCGCTTCGGCAGGATAATCGCGCATTGTCCTCCGAACCCATACAATTTGATTTTCAGGTTGCACGGGCCGTGAGAGATCGGGTGTCTCGGGCTTCTCGGTTTCTATATCACCTATTTCGGCATCGATTTCTTGCGCTGTCGAAGGCGTGGCAACTGAAAGCAAACTTCCGAGCGCCAGAGCAGGAAAACCACTTTTGCGAACTATCCGAGAAATGTTCATTACGCTCGCCCTAGCCACTCGCGTGATAAAAATCAAAAACGGTTTGCGCGACGCTCTCACTCACGCCAGGCACCCTTTTCAAATCATCCAGCGCAGCAGCGCGGACTTTGCTCGCCGTGCCGAAATGCAGCAGCAGCGCGCGTTTTCTGGCCGGGCCGATGCCGGGAATCTCGTCCAGCGGTGATGCAGTGATCGCCTTGCTACGCTTTGCCCGGTGTGCGCCGATGGCGAAGCGATGCACTTCGTCGCGGAGGCGCTGGAGGTAGAACAGCACGGGCGAATTTGTCGGCAGCGTCTTTTCGCGGCCATCGGGGAAGTGAAAGACCTCACGACCCTCGCGCCCGTGATGCGGTCCCTTAGCAATGGCGATCAGCGGCACGTCTTCGATGCCCAGTTCGGCCAGCGTATCGCGTACGGATGACATCTGCCCTTTGCCGCCATCGATCAGCACCAGATCGGGCCATACCCCCACCTTCTCGCGGTCCGGATCTTCTTTCATCGCGCGGCTGAAACGGCGTTTCATCACTTCGCGCATCATGCCGAAATCGTCATTGGTCTGCGCCGATTTTATGTTGAATTTGCGATACTGGTTTTTGATGAACCCTTCCGGCCCCGCGACCACCATTGCGCCGACCGCTTTCGAGCCTTGAATGTGCGAGTTGTCGTAAACTTCGATCCGCGCTGGCACTTCGGGAAGCTCAAGGAATTCCGCCATTTCGCGCATGATTTTTGCCTGCGTGCCGCTTTCGGCGAGGCGGCGGTCCAGCGCTTCGACAGCATTGCGCTTGGCCTGCGCCATCAACTTGCGCCGATCGCCGCGCTGGGGAATGGAAATGCTGACTTTGCGCCCCGCCAGCTCGCAAAACGCCTCCTCCAGCAATTCGCGTTCGGGCAGCTCGCGATCGACGAGGATGGTGGGCGGCGGCGGCACCTCTTCGTAGAATTGCAGCAGCACGTTGGCGAGCACCTCTACCTCTTCCGTCTCCTTGATGTTCTTAGGGAAGAAGGCGCGATGGCCCCAATTTTGCCCGCCCCGCATGAAGAAGGCCTGGATACCGATCTGGCCGCCCTTTGCGTGAAGCGCGAACACGTCCGCATCGCCTACACCCTCCGCATTGATGGCTTGCGAGCCTTGGATGAATGTTGCCGCACGCAGCCGGTCACGCAACAAAGCCGCGGTCTCGAAATCGAGCGCTTCCGCAGCCTCCGCCATCTGCTTCTCGATCTTGGCCTGAACAGCGCCGGACTTACCGCCGAGGAAATCCTTCGCCTGCCGGATCAGCTCGTCATAGCCCTGCTGGTCGATGCGTCCGACGCAGGGGGCCGAGCAGCGCTTGATCTGGTAGAGCAGGCATGGCCGCTCGCGCCGTTCAAAGAAAGTGTCGGTGCAGCTTCTCAGTAGAAAGAGTTTTTGCAGCGCATTGATAGTGGTGTTGACCGAACCCGCACTCGCAAACGGCCCGTAATAGCTTCCCTTCGCCCGGCGCGCGCCGCGGTGTTTCATGATGCGCGGATAGTCATGCCCCTCGCGCAACAGGATGAAAGGAAAGCTCTTATCATCGCGCAGCAACACATTGTAAGGCGGGCGAAATCTCTTGATGAACTGCGCCTCAAGCAGCAGCGCCTCGGCCTCTGAATTGGTTGTGACGATTTCCATGCCGCGCGTCTGGCTGACCATGCGCTGAAGGCGGTTCGTCAGCCCATTGATCTGCGTATAATTCGCCACGCGCGCCTTCAGGCTGCGCGCCTTGCCGACATAAAGCACATCGCCCCGAGCATCGAGCATGCGATATACGCCGGGCTTGGGCTTGAGCGTCGCCACAACTTCCCTGATCGCACCCACACCCGCTTCCAGATCGGGTTGGGCCCCTGCTTTGCCGCTGCCTTTCACGGTATAGGCCGCGCGCTCCTCGTTGAAGCGTTCGGCACCATGGGGATTGGGCGGGGATCCGGCGTCACTGCGGCTCATGCAAGGGAGATAGGCGGGGGATGCGCAATTCTCAATTGCTTGCGTCAACGCGGCTTTGCAGGCACGAGTTTTCGCCATGGCAGGCATTGAACCCAGCACCACCTCGGCACCGCCGCGCACCGTCGGCTTCTGGGGTTCATCCCTTTTCCAGCTGAACGGAATGATTGGCAGCGGAATTTTTGCGCTGCCTGCGGTTCTGTTTGCCGCTGTCGGCAGTTTCGCACCCGTTATGATTCTGATCGGCGGGATCATCTTCCTGCCGTTGATCCTCGTTTTCGCATGGCTTTCTGCCCGGTTTGACGAGACGGGCGGACCGATCCTTTACGGCAAGACTGCATTTGGCAGTTTCGTAGGCTTTCAGGCAGGCTGGGGGCGTTACGCGTCCGGCATGGTTGCGATGGCGGCCAATACGCACGTGATGGTCGCCTATTTCGCGGCGATCTTTCCGGCGCTGGAGGACGTGACCGTCGCCACAATCGTGGTTGTGATCACCATTCTGGTTTTCACCGCGATCAATTTGTTCTCCATGCGCCAATCGGTGAATACGCTCGGCGGGTTGACGGCGCTCAAGCTGGTGCCGCTGGGCGTGCTGGTCCTTGCTGCAGTATTCGGCAATTTCACATCGCCAGCGATCGTGTTGCCGCAGTTTAGCGAGGTCGAATCCATCGTCCTGCTGCTATTCTACGCCTTTATCGGCTTTGAAGGCGTGACCGTCCCGGCGGGCGAAGTGCGCGACCCGAAGCGCGATATCCCGCGCGTGCTGGTGACGGTACTGGCAGGGGTGACGATCCTTTATGCGATTATCATCTGGGCGTATCAGACCATCGCTCCCGCACCCGATGCCGATGTCAGCGCGCTGGCTGGTGCGGCGGATGTGGCACTGGGCGAATGGGGCGCGCTGATGATCGTTTTGTGCGCAGGCTTCTCAATCGCGGCGAACAGCTTCGGCGGACTGATCATCGTGCCACGTATGGCTTACGGCATGGCGCAGCAGAACATGCTGCCCGCCTGGTTCGCCAAAATCAGCGACCGGCACAAGACTCCTGCCAACTCCATCGTGTTTTACGGCATTTTCTCCGCTGCCTTCGCCGTGTGGGATGGGTTCATCGCCCTTGCCGCCGCGAGCACGCTGTGCCGCCTGCTCACCTATGCCATCACTGCCGCCGCCCTGCCGGTGATTGAGAAGCGCGAAGGCGCGCTTAACGCTCTCCATGCCGTAGTCGCCGTGCTGGCATTCATCGCCGCAGCGTGGATTGCCAGCCATGCCAATATGGAGGCGTGGCAGATGTTCGGCGTGTTGCTTGTCGCTGGCACGGCGCTCTATTTCATAGCCCGACGCGGCAGCGATGGAGAAACGGCGCAAACCGCAAGCTGATTTCATGAGCGACACCTTCGATGCCATCATCCTCGGCGGCGGGGCAGCCGGCCTGTTCTGCGCAGCAATGGCGGGGCAGCGCGGGCGCAATGTGCTGGTGCTCGAAAAGAGCGAGAAGGTCGGCAAGAAAATCCTGATTTCGGGCGGCGGGCGCTGCAATTTCACCAATATTGGCGCTGGTCCGGCCAATTATCTGAGCGCCAATCCGCATTTCGCGAAGAGCGCGCTCAGCCGCTATACAGCGCGCGATTTCCTCGATCTGGTCGAGAAGCACGACATCGCGTGGCATGAGAAAACTCTGGGCCAGCTGTTCTGCGACGGCTCGTCGCGCCAAATTGTCGACATGCTGCTGGAGGAGTGCAACGCCGGTCCCGGCAATGTGACGATCCGCTGCAATGAAGAAGTGTCCGAGTGGTCGCGCGATGGCGAGACCTATCGCGTCACCACGCAATATGGCTCATTCACCGCGCCTGCTCTCGTCATCGCCACCGGCGGGCCGAGTATTCCAAAAATGGGTGCGAGCGATTTCGCCTACGGTCTGGCGCGCCAATTCGGCCTCAAAATCGTCGAGCCGCGCCCTGCCCTCGTACCGCTGACACTAGGCGGCGAGGAGGTGCTGTTTCGCGAGCTGTCAGGCGTCTCGGCAGAAGTCGAGGCGGAGGCAGGCAAAACCAAATTTCGTGAAGCTGCGCTGTTCACCCATCGCGGTCTGTCAGGCCCCTCCATCTTGCAAGTCTCCAGCTATTGGAAGCACGGCGATCCTGTCGCGATCCGTTTCCTGCCAGACAAGCCGCAAGGGTGGCTGCTCGATGCCAAGCGCGAGTCGCCATCCGCGCGGTTCCGTTCGATCCTGAGGGAGGAATTGCCAGATCGTCTAGCCGATGTGCTCGCCGATCAGATCGGGATCGACGGCGACCTTGGAAATGTACCGGACAAGAAGCTGCGCGCAGCAGAGGATCGCCTTGCAAACTGGCGCTTTAACCCGAATGGCAGCGAAGGGTTCGCCAAAGCCGAAGTAACCGCAGGCGGGATTTCGACGGCAGAGCTATCGTCCAAGACCATGGAAGCGAAGAAAGTGGCCGGCCTCTACGCCATCGGCGAAGCGGTAGACGTCACCGGATGGCTCGGCGGATATAACTTCCAATGGGCCTGGGCGAGCGGCTATGCTGCTGCCCAGGCTCTCTAAAACAACTTACGGACCTCTACCCCGAAGCTGCGCCCGCGCGGGTCGATGAGGAAGGGCTGGTAACGCAGCGGGGTTTCGCCATTGCTGTCCACCACGCTCTGGCGAGAATCGAAAAGATTATCAACCCGAACCGAAATGCGCACATTGTCGAGGAAGGGCGCAGATTCGATTAGCGAAGTACGCTCCGAAAGATCGACGAAGCCGCGCCAATTCACGGTCAAATTATCGCTGAAGAACAGGTCTGTGCTCCCTTGGAGCCCGGACCCATTAATGCGCGATGATCCCTGATAATCGGCGAAGAGCAACGTGCCCCAGCCATCGTAAAACGCGCCACTGCGAAAGTTCACGGAATTGCGCGCTGTGCCGCCGCCCGAGAGGGCATCTCCATCGAGGAGGTCTAGGCGCGCGAGACCCGGAGCGATCAGAACGCTGTCTTCCAGCTCCAGCGAATAGGTCAGATTGGCGAACCAGCGGATTACCGGCGGTCCGTCGCCGCCACCAAATCCACCTCTGAATCCGCGGCCGCCGCGCCGACCGCCACGGTTGCCACCGCCGCCGCCTTGCCCGGCCTGCGGGCGACCTTCGCTGCCGCAGATCCGCTCGCGCACGCTGGCGAAGCGTTCGGGATCGATCTGACCGTCTTCGCCAGCCAGTCTCTGCAACATCTGCGGCGGAATATAAATGGGCTCGCCGTTCTCATCGAGCGGCGGGTCTTCACCGGCAGCCTGCGCGGCGAGTGCGCGGTTGAAGAGATCGATCAGGACATCAGGCTCGGTCGAGCAGAAACGTTCGCGCATGGCAGCGAATTGCGCTGCGCGGCCT
The DNA here is from genome assembly GCF_016019885.1 of Aurantiacibacter sediminis. Taxonomy (GTDB): domain Bacteria; phylum Pseudomonadota; class Alphaproteobacteria; order Sphingomonadales; family Sphingomonadaceae; genus Alteraurantiacibacter; species Alteraurantiacibacter sediminis. The sequence goes on from NZ_JAEANY010000003.1 coordinate 333,515, forward strand.
CCACCGCCGGGGCCACCTGCACCCGGAGGCGGACCGCGCCTGCCTTCGCCCGGCGGCGCATCGCCCTCATTCTCATCCGATCCTCGCGGATTGATTTCGCCGCCCAGAAATAGCCCGAGTCGCACGCGCTCCACATCGCGCTCGGCAAAGGTCACGAAGCGATTGTCGAGCGTAATCAACTGGTCCGCACTGTCACGCGTAATCCGGTCAGGAAAAGCTGCCTCAATTTCCGGTGTAAGCAGCGGAAATCCTTCGGTCACATCCTCGGAGGAATTGTTGAAATATTCCAGGCGCATGGAGGCGCGGTCTAAAATGGGCATCTGCCAGTTCAGGCTGACGCGCCAATCATCCTGCGAGCGTGCGGGCAGCGCATCGTTACCGCCGGAAATAACCGTTGCGAGCACCGTTTCGTTGTTGACGATATCGAATACTGGCACGTTGGGAGTTGCGATTTGCGGCGAGCCCAGCTGGGTGAGCGATGGCGCTTCCTCCGAAAGCTCGCGATTGTAGCCCAGCGTCAGTGTGTCGGTAATGCCCCAGGTGAGCCCTGCCGACAGGCTGTACAAAGTGCCGAAATCGGATACGTCGCTCAGGCTCGCATTCAAATTGAGCGTGAAATCGCCCACCGCGCCGCCGAAATCTTCATCGCGGCTCGTCAGTGGGATCGCCAGATTAGCCGCTCCGCCCAAGCGCTGGCGATCGAGGTCGGTCACGATGCCGGGATTGCGCGTATCAGTGCTTTCGATGCCATTGGCGACGAAATTGGCCGACAGCGTGGCGTTCACATCGCCGGCTGGCAACGCAAGCAGGATGCCGCGTGCAGTGGCCAGGCTGGCGACCCGGTAGGTCGAACTTTCCGCTTCATCGAAACCGGCTTCACCGAATGGCCCAAGCTCCGCATCAAGGGCGAGTGTCCCGTTGGCTGCCGATGTCACGAGGTCGGACGTGTCTATGCGTTGCTGGATGCGCGTCAGGGTATCGGTGAGATTGGCGTCGGCGGTGAGGTTCAGCTCCCACAGGCCAACCCGGGTCGCGATACCACCGCCCAGCGAATAGCTGTCACTCGTACGATCCACAGCCAGCGGGTTCAGTGAATTGAATGTCCGCAGCAGCGTGTCGCCATTCGGATCGGTCAGCACCACGCTATCGAGGCCCTGCAGGCTGAGGCTGTTGTTGCGTTCATAACTGCCATTCAGAGACAGCGAATCGCCCCCTTCACCAAGGCCTGTCGTCCAGTTTACGTCGGCCTGATAGCTGGACGTATCGGAGACCAGGGTACGGAAATTGGCAGGGTCCGGATCGCTGGCGAGTATTGGCGCGCCACCGGTTGACTGGATGATGCCGCGCTCGCCTTCTGTCAGCGTCGAAACGTCTTCCGCTTCTACGTTGAGATTGATGCGGTTTGGCCCGTCGATCCGCAGATACGTCGCCTCGACTTCATTGCCGGAAAGTCCGCCATCGAAAAGCTGATTATATTCCAGCTCGACCGCGAGGGTTTGGAAATTATCCTTGAGGATAAAGTTCACCACCCGCTGGTCAGCCGAATAACCATATTGCTGCGCGACTTCCTCGCTCAGCACTTCGGTGCGTTCGATCACTTCGGGCGGGTAGCTACGCAATTCGCGAAATGACGAGATACGCACGCCATTGACGAGGAACACCGGCGGTCCGCTGCCGCGCCCACTCGAAATTTCGGGGCCGAGAGATTGCACGAGCTCGGCGATTGAGCCTGCGCCATAGGCGGCAATCTCATCTTCATCGAGCGAGAGGATGGGGGGCTCTGCAGCATCGACACGCCCCGCAAGGCTCGTCCCGATCACGACAATGGTGTCGAGATCGTCGTCCGTCTCAGGCGGCTCCACTGCGCTATCATCGCCGTCCTGCTCAGGTTCCGGCGGGGCGTCCTGGGCAAGCGCGATGCCGTATGGCTGGCAGATAAGAGCCGCTGCAACTGCGAGCGTACTGACAGTAAATCTCGAACGCACGGTCACTCCCTGATTTTGAGCGCAATCCAATTCCGCCGGTTGCGGGAATGGTCGTGACCCCGAAATGTTACAAGCTGGTATTTTGCACTAAATGAACAAGGCTTGAAACCGATCCGGCGTTCCCGCGCATCACCGCCCTTTCCTTTTCGCAGGGAGGCCGCTATGCGCGCCCGACAGATTTTTCTACACCTCACGCAAGGATACAGGACTGAATGGCAAAAGAAGAACTCCTCGAAATGCGCGGCAAGGTAGTAGAGCTGCTGCCCAACGCGATGTTCCGGGTAGAGCTCGAAAACGGCCACGAAGTGCTGGGTCACACCGCCGGACGCATGCGCAAGAACCGCATCCGCGTGCTGGTGGGCGACGAAGTGCTGTGCGAATTGACGCCTTACGATTTGACGAAGGCGCGCATCACCTACCGCTTTATGCCGGGCCGCGGTGGCCCGCCGGGCTATAACCCGTCCTAAGCTGCCGGGCATGAGCACGCCCGCACCCACGCTAATTCTCGCATCGGCCAGCCCACGCAGGCGGGAGCTGCTCGCACGCCTTGGTGTCGAGCCCGACGCGATTGCGCCCGCCGATATCGACGAGAGTCCGCGTAAGGGCGAGCTTCCCCGCAACTATGCGACACGCATGGCTCGCGAAAAGGCGGCTGCGGTGGATGGCGGTAATGCTCACGTGTTGGCGGGGGACACCGTGGTTGCTTGCGGTCGCCGAATCCTGCCTAAGGCTGAGGATCAGGCGACAGCGCGCCGTTGCCTGGAATTGCTTTCCGGACGTCGTCATCGCGTACTCTCCGCTATCGCCCTGGCCGCGCCTGATGGCAGTATGCGCGAGCGGCTGAGCGAAACGCAGCTCAAATTCAAACGCCTCTCAGCAGAAGAAATCGACGCTTACATCGCCAGCGGCGAATGGGAAGGCAAAGCGGGCGGCTATGCCATCCAGGGCATGGCCGAAGCGCTGATCCCTTGGATCCAAGGTAGCCACTCGGGCGTCGTCGGCCTTCCACTGTTTGAGACGCGGGCGCTGCTGAAAGCGGCGGGCTTCACCCTTGGCTGAGTGGTTCGTCACGGAAGGCATCGGTGAACACCGGGCGGTTCTGAAGGAAGGACACCGCATTCTTGCAGCACAAATCGATTGGCCAGGGACATTGTCGCCCGGGCAGGTGGAAGACGCGGTCCTTCTGGAGCGACGAAGCCGGTCACCGCGTGGTCGCGCACGCTTCGACAGCGGTGAAGAGGCGCTTTTGGATCGTCTCCCGCGTGACGCCAGCGAAGGTGCGCGCATCCGCCTTCGCGTTACCCGATCTGCGATGCGCGAATTCGGGCGCGCCAAATTGGCGCAGGCTCGCCCCACGCAGCAGGAAGTCCGTCCAGCACCAACGCTGGCGGAGCAGTTGGGCGCGACGGTCCTGGGAACTCTTTATCGTGATGACTGGGCTGAAGTCTGGAGCGCGGCGTGGGAGGGCAAATGGGAATTCCCGAACGGCGAATTGGTTTTTCATGCCACGCCGGCAATGACGCTAATCGATATCGATGGTGACCGCCCTCCTCGAGAATTGGCCTTGGCTGCGGTCAAGCCTCTGGCGACTGCATTGGGATGGCTCGGCCTCGCCGGTTCGATCGGGATCGATTTTCCCACCCTGGCCAATCGGGCGGATCGCAAGGCGGTGGACGAGGCTTTGCAGAGCGCTTTGTCTGATTGGCCGCACGAACACACCGCAATGAACGGATTTGGCTTCGTCCAGATCGTCGCACGGCTGGAGCGACCTTCGCTTCTGCACCGCCTTCACTTTGATCGTGCCGGGGCTGCAGCACGCTACGCCGTGAATCACGCTGCCGCACTTCGGGACCCGGGGGTCACACAAATAACGGCACATCCTTCGGTGCTGAAAGCGATGCAAAAGGACTGGCTCACTCAATTGCAAAGGCGGACTGCGCGGCCGATTGAATTGAGAGAGGACGCGGCACTTGCGAACTTTGGCTGGCATGCCCAGATCATTTCGCAATGAGCACACGCCCCTGCCCCATCTGCAAAAAGCCGCGTACACAACAATTCACGCCGTTCTGTTCGGAGCGCTGCCGCGACAAGGATCTCGCCCAGTGGTTTACCGACGGCTACGCCGTGCCGGGCGAGCCGGCCGCGCCTGAAGATATCGCGCGCGAAGATTAGATTACCCCCTTGCCAAGCGGCGCGCGCTTCGCCATAGGCGCGCTTCCCTTGACCGCGAGCAAGCCATGTGGCGGCCCGCAGCCTGAGAATGCCTGGGTAGCTCAGGGGTAGAGCAGACGACTGAAAATCGTCGTGTCGGTGGTTCGAATCCGCCCCCGGGCACCATCTCCCAATTTGCAGACCTTGATGATCCCCGCGCCTAGTCCAGCGACCTCAGTTCGCTTGCGTAACTCACCAAAAATTGGGCGTAAATTGTATCACAGCGACATTTTGCGCAGAGCGCGAACCTCGCGCTTGATCAGCGGTGGATTTTGTTGCAATCGAAACGAACCAAAATTCTTTGGACGGGGACGTAAAATCATGAATCTGAAGTTCGCTAGCGCGATTGCGATCGCGTCGATCAGCCTGTCTGGCTGCGCAACTGTGCTGAACGGCACGAACCAGCCGGTCGAGTTCGAATCCGAACCGGCAGGCGCTGTCATCGAAACACTTGCAGGCCAGACCTGCACGACGCCCTGCGCATTCGAAATGCGTCGCGGCGACGATTCGATGGTGACCTTCACCGCTGCCGGTTACGAGCCGGTGACCGTGTACATCCAGAGCCGCACCGGTGGCGGCGTTGCCGGGAACATCCTGGCAGGCGGTCTCATCGGCGGCGTTGTCGACGCCAGCAATGGCGCTTCCAATCACCTCTATCCCGATCCTGTGTACATCCGCATGGCGCCTGTCGGCTCCGGCGAGCCTGCGCTGATGCTGGACAAGGATGGCGAAATCATCTCGACTGTTGCGGAATATAATGCCGAAGTCGCTGAGGATGTTCGCGAAGGTATCGTGGAGCAGGGCCTCTACGCCACCGTGGACGACGTGCCGCCGGCTGACTGATTCAACTTGATCGACAGATATTAGGGCGCGGCGAGCAATCGCTGCGCCCTTTTTCTTTGAGCCTTAGGCCGTCGATTTCGCGACATGCTGCCACGCAGCACTGATCACAACCGATCCCTCACCCACAGCGCTCGCCACGCGTTTGACCGAGCCGGAACGCACATCGCCGATGGCAAAAATGCCCGGTGTGGACGTTTCGTATTGGCTCGCCCCACCATTGTCCGCTCCGGTCAGGACGAAGCCGCGACCGTCCAGTTCGGCATGCCCGCTAAGCCAGTCCGTATTTGGCGCAGCGCCGATCATGATGAACATGGCTGCGCATTCCAGCTCCTGCTCGCCATCGGGCTTATCCAGCGTCACCCCGCGCAGGCGGCCAGAGCCATGCAGGTCGCTAACCTCGGTGTTGTAATGAATGGTGATTTTCGGATCATGCTCCAGCCGGCTGGTGAGATAGCTGCTCATGGAACTGGCTAGGCTGTCTCCGCGCACCACGAGATGCACGTGTTTCGCCGTACGGCTGAGATACATCGCTGCCTGCCCGGCTGAATTACCACCGCCGACGACAACGGCATCGCTGTTCTTGCAAAAGCGTGCTTCCATGTCTGTTGCGGCATAATAGATACCTGCGCCTTCTAGATCGCGAAGCCCCTCGAGTGGCAAGCGCCGATATTGCACGCCTGTCGCCACGACAATGCTGCGCGCGCAGACTTCGGTGCCTTCGTCCAAAGTCACGCAAAACACGCCGTCCTCGCGGCGCGAAAGAGCTTCCACACGGCGTGGCATGGCGAAGCGCGTGCCGAATTTCATCGCCTGGATTTCACCACGATAAACGAGGTCGGCTCCGGAAATACCGGTCGGGAAGCCAAGGTAGTTTTCGATCCGGCTGGAAGTGCCAGCCTGTCCGCCGATGGCGGTATCTTCGACAAGCAGCGCGCACAGGCCTTCCGCCCCTGCATAGACAGCGGCTGCAACCCCGCCCGGCCCGCCGCCTACGATCACGACATCATAAACGGTCTCGGAACACATCTCGAGATCGAGACCAAACCGCTGCGCGACTTTGCGCGGCGTGGGATCGTCCATCACCTCGTTCTGTCCAATGATGACGGCTGGCGAATGGCCCGTCAGATCGCAAACCTGAATTGACTCATCATCGCTGCCATCGAGGTCATAGCTTTCATACGGTATGCGATTACGGCGCAGGAAACTCTCGACTTCCTGCACGGCTGCATCCTGATCCGCACCGATCAGCTTGACCGATGAATTTTGCAGTTCGAATTGCTTGCGGCGGCGCGCGGCGAACACGCCGATAATGTGGTCGGAAAGCTCCGGCACGCGGCTCATCAATTCCAGCATCGCCTCACGCGGGGCAGCAATGACCGTAGTGTCCTGCGCCGCGCGCATGGGCAGGAACCAGTTGCCTTTGTTCAGGAATGCGATTTCGCCCATAAACTGTGTCGGGCCGAGCGATGCCTCAAGCAGGCGCTTGTCCGACCATGGGTCGACGACTTCGATTTCGCCATCGAGCACGTAGACGAATTCGTCCATCGGCTCGCCGACTTTCACGACCATGTCGCCTGCTTCATATGTCCGCTCGGAACCGATATTTCGGATCATTTCGACATGCTCGTCAGCCAGCGGGACACGGCGCATTGTTTCCAGGTCGGCGGCAATCGATTCCATAAGACACTCCGGTTGGCCTAAGCGCACATAAGTGACGATCGCGCCCAATGTTGCAAGTGCGCGGCGCAATTGCTCTCGCCCCGCCTTCGGTGTATAGCGCAGCGATCAATGCGCCCCGGCCCATGCAGACCCGTTCTGCTCTGCCGGGGCGCTCGCATTTTGCATTGGAAAGGTATCGCCCATGTCCCGCCGTCGCCAGATCTACGAAGGCAAGGCCAAGATTCTGTATGAAGGCCCTGAACCGGGCACAATCATCCAGTATTTCAAGGATGACGCAACGGCTTTCAACGCCGAAAAGCGCGGGACGATCAACGGCAAGGGCGTGATCAACAACCGTATCAGCGAGCATGTGTTCACGCGCCTCGCCCATCTCGGCATCCCGACCCATTTCATCCGCCGCCTCAACATGCGCGAGCAGCTGGTGCGACAGGTGGAAATCATTCCGCTGGAAGTCGTGGTGCGTAATGTCGCTGCCGGGTCGATTGCCAAGCGGCTTGGTATAGAAGAAGGCGAAATGCTGCCCCACACCATCATCGAATATTACCTGAAAGATGATGCGCTCGGCGATCCGCTGGTATCTGAAGAGCACATTGCGGCTTTCAACTGGGCGGGCCACGAAGAAATGCAGGATATTGCCGCCATGGCGATCCGCATCAATGATTTCATGTGCGGCATGTTCGCCGCGATCGATATCCGGCTCGTCGATTTCAAGCTAGAATTTGGGCGCATTTTCGATGGCGATTTCAGCCGCGTGATCCTCGCCGACGAGATCAGCCCGGACAATTGCCGCTTGTGGGATTTCAACACGGGTGAAAAGCTCGATAAGGACCGCTTCCGCCGCGATCTCGGCGGCGAGGCCGAGGCCTATCAGGAAGTCGCCAAGCGTCTCGGCCTGCTTCAAAAAGAGGACGACAATTCGCCAGGCGAAGTCCTCGACATGGATGCGCACCGCTCCCGCCTGCGCCAGCCAGCGCCCAAGCCGAAGAAATAGCCTGAAAATAAGCAGATAAGGCAAAACTGGGCCAAATGCCCGGTTGTGCTGCGTTCATCCTCTCTGCATAAGTATGCGCATCATTCGGGCGCGCCGGGGTCGTGCGTCCATTCGTCGGGCCATACCCAACATGTTTTGAGAGGGACTTTCCATGACCATCCGCCGTGTATTGAACGCCAGTATTTCGAGTGCCGCTTTGGCGCTGACGCTTTCCATAGCTGCCCCCGCGCAGGCGCAATCGGCTTGGGGCACTGAAGCGACCGATGTGCAAGAGGATGACTCGATCACCTATGGCGTTCTCTCAAACGGCATGCGTTACGCGATCCGTCAGAACGATACGCCCGATGGCTCGGCATCTTTCCGCCTGCATGTCGATTTCGGTTCGCTCGCCGAATCCGAGGCTGAGCAGGGCCTCGCTCACTTTATCGAGCACATGGCTTTCAACGGCACTACGAATGTCCCCGAAGGTGAAATGATCCCGCTGCTGGAGCGGCTTGGCGCTAGCTTTGGAGCGGACACGAATGCCTACACCAGCTTCGAAGAGACGGTGTACATGCTCGACATTCCCAATGCGAATGAGGAAGGCGTCGACACCGCACTGTTCCTGATGCGCGAAACGGCGAGCGAAATGCTGTTCACACCCGAAGCCGTCGACCGCGAGCGCGAGATTATCGTCAGCGAACGCCGTGTGCGCGACACTGCCGGCCTGCGCAATTTTCGCGACCTGTTCGATTTCCGCATCCCAGAGACGCGTTATGTCAGCCGCTTCCCGATCGGCACCGATGAAACCGTGCGCGCAGCATCGCCTGAAATGTTCCGCGATCTCTATCAACGTTTCTATCGACCGGAAAATTCCACACTGATCGTGGTAGGCGATATCGACGTCGCAGAAATCGAAGCAAAGATTGTCGAGCGATTCAGCGATTGGCAGCCGGTCGGCGAAGCTGGCTCCACCCCGCCGCTGGGTGACGCCAATTTCGACCGCGAGGCTGCATTCGACACCTTTGTCGATCCGGCCATCGGAGAGGGTGTGGCGATCTATCAACTGCGTCCCTATGAGGACCAGGTGGACACCGTGGCGGAGCGCATGGAAGGCCAGCTGCGCAGCCTGTCCAGCATCATGTTCAATCGCCGCATTTCGCGCATTTCCAACCAGCCGGATAGCCCGATCCTTGGCGGTGGCTATGGCCGTGGCAGCGATGAAGGTGTGGCCGATTACACGTCGCTCAGCATCAGCACGCGCGACGGTGAGTGGGAGCAGGGCCTGACCATTGCCGAGCAGGAACTGCGCCGGGCACTGGAATATGGCTTCACCCAGGCGGAGCTCGACTACGCGCTGACGCAGACCGCCAGCAGCTATGAGCGCGCTGCTGCGCAGGCCGATGCGCGCACGCATCCGGCGCTCGCAGGTGCGCTGGTCAATGCCGCGACGGAGAATGACTTCATCACTTCGCCGCAATGGCGACTTGAGCTGTTCGAGGCGATGCGTCCGCAACTCACACTCGATGCAGTAAATGCGACATTCCGCGAAGCATGGAGCGTCGGCGCTCCGCTGGTGCGCGTCACGGCCAAGGAAGACATTGGCGGCGAAGAAGCCGTGGCTGCGGTCTTCAACGAAAGCACGGCCGTCGCCGTTGCGCCGCCCGAAGACACCGATGCGGTGATTTTCGCCTATGACGATTGGGGCACGCCGGGCACCGTCGTTTCGGACACCATGATCGAAGATCTGGGCATTCGTACGGTCGTGTTCGACAACAATGTTCGCCTCAATATCAAGCAGACCGATTTCGAGCCGGGCCGCGTGCGCTTCTCCGTCGATCTGGATGGCGGCAGCTTTGCGCTGGATCCATCCAATGCGACCGCAGCAGGCATCTACTTGCAGATCGCATCGGCAGTCGGCGGCACGCAGGCGCACACGGCTGACGAATTGCAGGAGGCGACTGCAGGCCGCCAGATCTCGACGGGTATAAACGCCGGGACCGACACGTTCAGCACCGGCGGTGTGACCACGCCGGACGATCTGGACATGCAGATGAAAGTAAGCGCGGCTTTCCTCACCGATCTCGGCTTGCGACCGGAGGCGGATGCGCGCTTCAATGCCGTGATCGAGCAGGTCTGGAACTCGCTTCTCGCGCAGCCAGGATCGGTTTTCAGCTTCAATTCCGGCGCCCTCATCGCCGATAGCCCTTACACGGACTTCCCGACCCGTGAGCAACTCGATGCGGTGGACCGCGAAGCCTTGCTTGCTTCGGTACAGGCAGCAGCTGCAAGCGGAGCGATTGAAATCGGCATCGTTGGTGACATCGATCCCGATGAAGCGATTGCGGCCGTGGCGCAGAGCTTCGGCGCCCTGCCCGAGCGTGAAGCCGAATTCAGCGACTATACTGAAGAGCGGGTGATTGCGTTCGACGACCTGTCGGAGGATGGCATCACCGATTTCACTCACACCGGTCAGGATGACCAGGCGCTGGTCGGAAGCATCTGGCGTACGGTCGATGATGATGATTACAGGCAAGTTGCTATTCACGAAATGCTCGTTGGCGTGCTTCGCTTGAAAGGCATCGAAACCCTGCGCGAGGAATTTGCCGCGACATACAGCCCGAGTGTCGGTGGTTCGACGAGCAGCACATTCGAGGATTACGGCACGATCAGCATGTCCGCGGTGATCGATCCGAACCTGACGGATGAGACGCTTGGCCTAATCCATCGCCTCGCACGCGAATTGCGCGACGAGCCTGTAACGGAGGACTTCCTCCTTCGTGCTCGGCAGCCGTTCATTGAAAATATCCGCCAGGCGCAGGAGAACAACGGCTACTGGCTCGGCATCGTCAGCGACGCGCAAAGCGAGGCCGATCGTCTCGATCGTGTGCGCACCGCGGTGGAAACGGTCATGAGCGTCACACCTGAAGAAATTCAGGCGATGGCGCAGCAATATTTGACGCCGGAGCGGCGTGCCGATGCGCGCATCCTCGTTGCTTCCAGCGACGGCGAATAATCAACCTTAGGCTTTTAGGAAGGGCGGCGGACCACATCGGTACGCCGCCCTTTTTCCTGTGCGATTGCGCTTGCATACCCCTTGCCCCGCGCGCGCGGAAACGCCATAGGCCGGGCGCATAGACACCAGAGTGCAAAGGCCCCTTCTCATGAAAATCCGTGTCCACGTTTCGCTCAAGCCCGGTGTGCTCGATCCGCAGGGTCGCGCCGTGCATCACGCGCTCGAAGGACTTGGGTTCGAAGGCGTTGACGATGTACGAATTGGTCGCACGGTCGAGCTCGATGTAGCTGACGATACAAGCGATAAAGCGCTTGCTGAAATGTGCGAGAAGCTTCTCGCCAATACGGTGATCGAAAACTACCGCATCGAAAAGGTGGCCTGATGAAGACCGCGGTTGTCACCTTCCCCGGCTCCAATTGCGACCGCGACATGTGGGTGGCGCTCCGCGATGTGACGGGTAACGATCCGGTCAAGGTCTGGCATGGCGATGCCGATCTTCCCGATGGCCTCGATTTCATCGCCCTGCCCGGAGGCTTTTCCTACGGCGATTACCTGCGCAGCGGCGCCATGGCGGCCAACAGCCCGATCATGCGCTCCATCATTGCGGCAGCAGAGCGCGGCGTGCCAGTTCTCGGCGTATGCAATGGCTTCCAAGTGTTGACTGAAGCGCGGCTGCTTCCCGGCGCGCTGATGCGCAATGCGGGGCAGAATTTCATCTGCCGCACGGCTGAGCTGATTGTCGAAAACGCCAACAGCCACTTTACGAGCGCCTATTCCGTTGGCGAGCGCATCGCGATTCCAGTTGCGCACCACGACGGCAATTATTTCGCTGATGAGGAAACGCTTGACCGACTGCAAGGCGATGGCCGCGTCGCATTTCGCTATGCCGACGCTGTGAACGGATCGCGGCGCGACATCGCCGGCATTTTAAATGCGAAGGGCAATGTTCTGGGAATGATGCCCCACCCGGAGCGCGCAATCGAAGCGGCGCATGGCGGCAGCGATGGCAGGCGGCTTTTCGAAAGCGTGCTGACGGTTGTCGCCTGACTGCCTACGCCGCAGCTTGGCTGCGCTTCACGACCAGCGAATGCGCTTCCACAGCGCTCATCGGGCGACCGAAGTAATAGCCCTGGATCTTCGTGCAGCCTAAGTCGCGCACCAAAGCAGCCTGTTCGGCGGTTTCGACGCCTTCTGCCGTGGTCGACATTTCGAGGCTTTGCGCCATCGCCACAACGGCACGCACGATGGCGAGGCTTTCCGGGCTGTCTTCGGACGCGCCTTGCACGAAGCTGCGATCGACCTTAATTGTCGAAAAGCGCAGATCGCGCAGATAGCCGAGCGAAGAATAGCCGGTGCCAAAGTCGTCCAGCGCTACCGAGCATCCGAGCGCGAGTATTTCCTCCAGCGTTTCGTTGGCTGTCTTGCCATCGCGCAAGAATACGCTTTCCGTCACTTCGACCTCGAGGCGATTGGCAGCAAGCCCCGTCTCCGCAAGAGCCTGCACGACAGTCGCGGTGAAATTCGGTTCGAGCAATTGTTCGCCCGACACGTTGACTGCGACTTTAATGTCGTCATCCCAGCGCATCGCTTCCCTACAGGCCTGGTAGAGAACCCATTTCCCGATCGGCACGATCAAGCGCGTGTCCTCTGCCAGCGGGATGAATTTGGCTGGGCTGATAAAGCCATGCTCCTCGCTACTCCAGCGCAGCAGGGCCTCGAAGCTGACCACCTTCTCGGTATGCGCGTTCACCACCGGTTGGTAGTTCAGCGTCAACTCGTTCTTTTCGATCGCCTGGCGCAGCGAATATTCAAGCCGCCGCCTCTCTTCAGCTGTGGCATGTAGTGACGGGACATAATTGCAATGCGCACCGCCGCCATCGTCTTTTGCCCGGTAAAGCGCCAAGTCTGCGTTTCGCATCAGCGTTTCGACCGTTTGCCCATCGCGCGGGCCTATCGCAGAGCCGACGCTCGCCCCGATAAACAGCGTGTGATTATCGACAACGTACGGCTTCGAGAGCTCCTCGATAATCGTTTCGGCAATGCGGCTGACGCTCAGCTGGTCGCTCGCATCGCGGATCACGACGGCGAACTCGTCGCCGCCCAAGCGACCGCATTTCTCGTTGTCGGTGCAAACCGCGTTCAGCCGTTCGGACACCTTGGCCAGCAGCCTGTCACCGATGAGGTGGCCGAGCGAATCGTTCACTGCCTTGAAACGATCGAGATCGATCATCAGGAAAGCGCAGCGCGTACGCCATTGCTCGCTAAAGCGCATTGCTTCGGCGAGCGCCTCCGTCAGCATCAGGCGATTGGGCAGTCCGGTGAGCGTATCGTAACGCGCAAGGTAAGCGATCTTCTCATCGCGCTCACGCTGCTCACTTACATCGGAGCCGACACCGCGAAATCCGATGTAATTTCCGGATTGATCGAGCATCGGTGTGCCGGACAGCTCCCACCATCGGCGCTGCTCGCCGATCTGTACTTGCACCAGCAGATTCGAAAAACTCTCACGTCGCTTCAGGCGGTCGGCAAGATCATGCAGGCTTCTCGGCACTTCCCCAGTTTCGAAAGTGCTGCCTCCGATAAGGCGAACGAAGAGCTCGCCTTCCACCTCTTTCGGCTCCTTACCCAAGGCAAAGGCAAAGCGCGGAGATACCGATCGCAGGCAGCGCTTCTTGTCGACCTGCCACAGCCAGTCCGATTCTTTCTCCTCGAACTCGCGCAGCAGCAAGGACACGACCTCGTCCTTTTCAGCAACGCCTGCCTCTGCAATGCGAGCCGACAGGAAAATTCGCGCGGAATTGAGCGATGCGGCGACAATTGTGAGCACGAAGGCCAAGCTAGCCACCGCGAAAGGATAATCTCCGCTGATCAAAAATGACGCCGCGCCTGAGACACCGACAATCAGGTCGAAGACCAAGACCGATATGGGCGGATAAGTTGTTGTCGCCGCGCTACCTGCGATCAGCATCGCTGCGAGGGCCCAGAGTCCAAAGTGCTGGGAAGAAGTGCCAAATGTGGTCGCGCCCAAAAGCGATGCAATCCATGGCAGCGCACAGAGGCTGACCGCAAAAGCCTGCCGGCGAAATTCCTGCTGCGTCATGTGTCGCTTGTCGACATCGGCAAATTGCCGATCGATACGGCTCACATTCGCTACAGCGGCGACAATGCTGATAAGCCACAAGGCAAGGAGCCATGGTGGCAAAGTGCCGAAATACAGCGCCGCAGCCATCGTGCCCGCGATGCCATGCGCAGCAAGGCGCGTGCGCGAAAATTTCTGCAAATCAGCGTATTGGAGAGCCCGCAAGCGCGCCCACGTCCCCTCGGTCGGTTCACGCAGGCCGATCACTTCCAGCGCATTCAGCTGCAGAGGAAGCTTCGGTAAGCCGGTCGGGTTCTTGCTCACACCGTCCGCATACGCGGCAATGGTTATTGCGAGGTAAAACCCGTGCGTTTTCCGCTAGATCGAAGCTATTCGACGGTTACCGATTTGGCGAGATTGCGCGGCTGATCGACATCCGTCCCCTTCGCCACGGCCACATGGTAGGCAAGCAATTGCACAGGAACGGCGTAAACGAGTGGCGCGATCAGCGGATGGACCTTGGGCATCTGGATCGTCGCCATGCAATCCTCGCCCGCCTCGGCAATTCCTTCAGCATCGGAAATCAGGACGACCTTGCCCCCGCGCGCCTGCACTTCCTGCATATTGGATACGGTCTTTTCGAACAGTGGACCGGATGGTGCGAGGACGATTACCGGAACGTCTTCATCGATCAGCGCGATAGGCCCGTGTTTCATCTCTCCGGAAGCATAGCCTTCCGCATGAATATAGCTGATTTCCTTGAGCTTCAGCGCGCCTTCAAGCGCCAGCGGAAAATCTGCACCGCGCCCAAGATACAGCACATCGCGCGCCGGGGCGATCAGGTGCGCCATCGCCGCAATATCATCGTCATGATCGAGCGCTGCATTGAGGCACGCGGGTGCTTCCAACAAATGTTCGACAATCTCCGCTTCTTCTTCGCGGGTGAGCAGGCCCTTCTTGACTGCGAAATGCGCAGCCAGCGCCGCCAGAACAGCCAGCTGGCAGGTGAACGCCTTGGTCGATGCAACGCCGATTTCCGGGCCTGCATGTGTTGGCAGCAGTAAGTCTGCCTCGCGTGCCATCGAACTGGTAGGCACATTGACAACGGCGGCGATGACCTGGCCCTGTTCGCGACAATGGCGCAGCGCGGCAAGCGTGTCTGCGGTCTCTCCGCTTTGGCTGATGAAAAGGGCAAGGCCGCCTTTCGGCAGCACAGGCTCGCGATATCGGAATTCGGACGCGAAATCGATGTCGACGGGCACACGAGCGAATTGCTCGAACCAGTATTTCGCGACCAAGCCAGCATAATAGGACGTGCCGCAGGCGACCAGCGTTATCCGATCGATCTCGGAAATATCGAAATCCATTTGCGGCAGTGCGACTTGCTGCTCACCTTGACGCAAATATGACCGCAGCGTCTGCGCAACAACTGTCGGCTGCTCGAAGATCTCCTTCTGCATGAAATGGCGATAATTGCCCTTCTCGATTGCGGAGGCAGACGCGCCCGAATTTCGGAATTCGCGCTCGACTTCATTGCCTTCGACATCGCGGACGATGGCAGTGTCATTCGTGATGACGACCCAGTCGCCCTCTTCAAGATAGGCGATTTGCTGGGTAAGCGGAGCCAGTGCCAAAGCATCGGAGCCGAGATACATCTCACCCTCGCCCTGCCCCACCACGAGCGGCGAACCAAGCCGCGCGCCGATCAGCATGTCAGGATAGTCGCGGAAAGCGATCGCGAGCGCAAATGCACCACGCAGCCGCGGAAGAACATTCTTCACCGCTTCCTGCGGCAAGCTGCCCTTTTCGATTTCACGACTTATCAGGTGGACGACCGTCTCGGTGTCCGTCTCGCTTTCAAAACTACGGCCTTCGGCGCGCAATTCGTCACGCAATTCCTTGAAATTCTCGATAATGCCGTTGTGCACCAAAGCCACCGCAGGGGTCGCATGCGGGTGAGCATTTTTCGTGACCGGTGCGCCATGCGTTGCCCAGCGTGTGTGAGCGATGCCGGTGGTGCCGGGAGCGTCAGCCCGCTCCAGTTCCTCGACCAGATTGTTGAGCTTGCCCTCTGCGCGGCGGCGAACCAGTTCGCCATCATGCAGCGTGCAGACACCGGCGCTGTCATAGCCGCGATATTCCATCCGCTTCAGGCCATCGACAAGCCTGTCTGCCACAGGGCGATTGCCCACAATTCCGATAATGCCGCACATAGATTGAGCCCCTTGCCGCCTTAATGCGGAAAATTCTTGTCTACGAAAGAGATAGCGAAGGGAATGGGATCGGGTTCCTCACCCGTTTGTGCGCGATAGCGATCCTGCCCCTTCGTCCAGACTTCCCGGATGGCGCGTGGCATCCCGTCCGGGAACTGCATGCGCTTCTCTACAATTTCGCGCCACGTGCCTATCTCGCCATAAGTTGCGCGGAAATGCGGCTCCGCCTCGGTCAACCATTTGCTGTTTGCTTCATCCAAGGCGCCGATGCTGTCGAGCACGTAGGAATCGAGAAGGCGCAGGAAGGGTTTCCCTTCGTAGCGGGCGGTCACTTGCCCTCCGCCTTCTTCTTTTTCTTCATCGCGTCGTGGAAACGATCGGCCCAGCCGGGTTTTACCATCTGCTCTGCACGCACCATGCGCAGCTCGCCTTCGGCAACATCGCGCGTCACCGCACTGCCTGCTGCCACGATGGCGTCGGCGCCGATATTGAGCGGAGCGACCAGCGCACTGTTGGACCCGATAAAGGCGCGCTCGCCAATAGTGGTCTGATGTTTGAAATAGCCATCGTAATTGCAGGTGATCGTGCCAGCGCCGATATTCGCGCCTGCGCCTACGGTTGCATCGCCGAGATAGGTCAGATGGCTGGCCTTTGCCCCCTCGCCCAAGGTCGCCTTTTTGATCTCGACGAAATTGCCGATCTTGCTGCCCTTTTCGAGTACCGCGCCGGGCCGCAAACGGGCGTAGGGGCCCACTTCCGTGTCCGGGCCAACATGCGCGCCTTCGAGATGACTGAACGCCTTGATATGCGCGCCGCTCTCGATTTTCACGCCCGGTCCGAAAACGACATTTGGTTCGATCACAACATCTTCGGCGATATCGGTGTCCCAGCTGAAGAATACCGTTTCTGGAGCACGCATCGTCACGCCGGCATCCATCGCTTCTCCGCGCTTCAAATCCTGCCATTGCGCCTCTGCTGCAGCGAGTTCTGCGCGCGAATTGATACCCGCAACTTCATCGGGGCGTGAAGTCGAGACTACCGCGCAATTATGCCCGTCTGCAATGGCGATATTGACGATGTCGGGAAGGTAATATTCGGCCTGCGCATTATCGTTCGACACCCGATCGAGAAGGGCGAAGAGGTCTTGCGAACGCGCGGCGAGTAGCCCGGAATTACACAGCGTGCAGGCGCGCTCTTCCTCGCTGGCATCCTTCCATTCGACCATTTTGATGATCTGGCCCTGCTGGGAAATGATCCGTCCGTAGCGAAGCGGGTCCTCCGGCTCGAAGCCGAGCACCACGCTTGCCGGGGTGTCAGCCGCATTCAGCCGCGCGATCATAGCACGCATGGTTTCCGTCGAGACGAAGGGCACGTCTCCGTAAAGAACGAGCACGTCACCATCGAAATCGGCGAGCGCTTCCTTTGCCTGCTGCACCGCATGGCCCGTGCCCAATTGCGGTTCCTGTACCGCAAAGCTGACCCTCTCGCCCAGCGCATCGTGCAATTGTTCACGCGATTCGCCAACGATCGTCACCAGCCGCTGCGGCGCGAGTGCCTCGACGCTGGCAAGCAGGTGTTCGATCATCGATCGCCCACCCACTTCATGCAGCACTTTGTGGCGCGCGCTTTTCATTCGCGTCCCCTTGCCCGCAGCAAGAATGACGGCGGCGATTGGTCTGTTTCCACTCATAGTTAGTGCCCATGCCACCAAATCATTGCGGTTTCCACATCGCACTCTATTTGCGAGGGCACATGAGCAAATTTCCTTTCGATATCGTCCTGTTCGACCTCGATGGCACGCTGGTAGATTCCGCCCGCGACCTGTGTCCTGCGGTGAACCACGCGCTGACCCGGATCGGGCGCGATCCCGTTAGTGAAGGCACCTCGCGAACGCTGATCGGCGGCGGTACGGACATGATGCTGACCCGCGCGCTGGAAGCAACGGGCGGCATGATCGGCGATGACGAATATTGCGAGCTTAGCCAGACACTGTTGGATTTTTACTGGGATAATCTGGCCGTCCATACCGTGCCCTATCCCGGCTGCGAGGACGCGTTGGCGCAGTTGCGCGAGGGCGGCGTTTCGCTCGCCCTGTGCACGAACAAGTCCGAAAAACCGGCGCGCGAACTGCTCGACGCTCTGGCCATGACCGCACACTTCGATGCGATTTACGGCGGCGATACGCTCGGCCGGGAAAATGCCAAGCCTGCCCCTGATATGCTCCATGCAGCGATTGCCGATTGTGGCGGTGGCCGCGCGCTGATGGTGGGCGATACCACATACGACGTGCGCGCCGCGCGGGCGGCAAGCGTGCCGGTGCTCACCTTTACCGGTGGCTATGCCGATGTCGCGCATGGCGATCTCGGCAGCGACGCCCATTTCGCGGCCTGGCACGGCTTTGTAGATGCGGCCCGCGCACTCTGAAAAGCGTCCGTGTGTTGACACGATAACACACTAGCATCATACTCGCCGCAAGTATCACGCCTAGGGGGCACAAAATGTATAGCGAACAAGATCTGCGCGACGCTGTCGCTGGCGGAGCGATATCGGAAGAGGCGGCGCAATCATTGCGGGCGCATGTCGCGCATATGCGACAAATGCCGATCACCGATGAGGAAAACTTTCGCCTTATAAATTCCTTCAACGACATCTTTGTCGCTATCGGCGTGGTCATCATGCTGCTGGCGGTGGGTGCCATCGGACAGGCTATTGCAGGGATTTTCATAAGCCCGGCCGAACTCAATTGGGCGACTTCCGATGAAGCCGACTGGGTAGCCTATAATCGCGCGCGCGAGCAGCAAATCTTCCTGACATTCGTCCTCTCCGGCGTCCTCGTTTCAGCGACTGCATGGGTGCTGGGAGAGTTTTTTACGAAGCGGCGGCGCATGGCGCTTCCTAGCATCATACTTTTGCTCGCATTCGTGGGGGGACTGTTCTTCGTCGCTTTCGGCGGCGGCGCGATTGCGATTACTTCGACTACGGCTGATGGCGATCCGGCCGACTCGCTTATCGCGATGGTCGCCGCGCTGGGCGGACTCTTCGCTGCGATTGGGGCCTTCCTTCATTGGAAACGGTTCAGGGTGCCGATCACCATCGCCGCGGGCGCAGCAGCGCTTGCCGGCATGGTTATCGCACTCGTCATAGCCGCGATTAATCCCTCTGCTGACAATGCGGAGACCACCCTCTGGTCGCTGGTGTTCGTCGCCGGGATCGCCGTATTCGCTTTCGCGATGCGCTGGGACATGAGTGACCGGGAGCGCAAGACTCGCCGGGCAGACGTCGCCTTCTGGCTGCATTTGCTGGCCGCGCCGATGATTGCACATCCGATTTTCGCGCTGATCGGCGTTATGGACAACGATATGCTGGGCGTCGGCTCAGCCATCGGTGTGCTCGCCGTCTACATTGTTTTCGGATTGGTGGCGCTTGCGATCGATCGTCGCGCGCTGCTCGTTTCGGCTCTCGTCTACGTCCTGATTGCGCTGACGTTCCTGTTCGATCGCTTCGGCGCCGTCGAATTGACGTTTGCACTGACTGCGCTGGTTATCGGATCTGCCCTGCTGACACTGTCGGCTTTTTGGACCACCATTCGCGAAAAACTGGTGCTGGCACTGCCACACGATCTGCAGGGGCGCCTGCCGGTCGTAGGCCCGCTCGCTCAGCCTACCTGACCAAGAGTAGTATTCAGCTGTCGACGGCTTTGACCAAACGCCGCTCGACCGGCGCAAGAACATTACCGAGTTCATGGCCGCGTTTCAGGACCTGGCCCTGCTCGCCAAACAGCGTCCACATGCCCTGTCGATTGCGCATGGCGGGACGCTTTTCGAGGCGCATCTGCGGTGTGTCCGCCGTGCGGCGGAAAGCCGCAAATGTGGCGCAGTTCTTATCGAAATCCATCGCGTAATCGCGCCATTCACCTGCCGCGACCATGCGTCCGTAAAGGTCTAGAATGCGCCCCAATTCCTGCCGGTCAAAGCCAACCTGTGACGGTGGCCTCTGGCCGGGAAATGCGATGATATTGGGGGAGCCTGCGGCTGCCTTCATCAGCTTTTGGTGCCGCTTTTGCGATCAGAAAAAAGGTCGGGTCCGACCGATACCTCACCCTGCTTCTTCAACGCATCGATCTGCTCTTGCAAGCGCGCGACGTCCCTTTGCAATTTCTCAACGCAATCCCCGTTCACACCCTCCGCGCAGGGATCGTCGCACGGCGTTCCGTACGGAATGAACTCCTTCATCCACTCTTCTGCCGGGACGAGTGTGGAGCGAGCCTTGAGACCGACCATCGTCGCGCCTTCGGGAACGTCATCGGTGACAACTGCATTGGCCCCGATGCGCGAGCGCTCACCCACGGTGATAGGCCCGATAACCTGCGCGCCGGAGCCGACGATTACATTGTCGCGCAAAGTCGGGTGGCGTTTACCACCTTCGCCATTGGTAGGGTTTGTGCCACCAAGCGTAACACATTGGTAGATCGTGACATTGTCGCCAATCTCTGCGGTTTCGCCAATCACGGTAAACCCATGATCGATGAAGAAATTCTTCCCGATTTTCGCGCCGGGATGGATATCGATCGCGGTGAGGAAACGGCTGAAATGGTTTATCAAGCGGGCAAAGAAAAACAGCTTCGCCTCAAACAGCCAATGCGCGACCTTGTGCAGGCCGAGCGCGATAACTCCCGGATATAACAGGATTTCCCAGCGTGAACGTGGTGCCGGATCGCGCGACCGCACCGAGTCAAGGTAGCTGACTAGCCTTTCAAACATCGCCATCAGTTTTCCATCAAAACCTGATCAAATCAAGCGCGGCTCTTCCGGGCCGTGCACAGCTTCCAGCGCGGATCGCCAAATTCCAAGGTTAGGTGGGGCCTTGCGCTCAAGAGACAAGCGGTCGATTGTCGCGACAAGCTGCTCCAACTCCGCCTGTGAGCGCCCGGCCCTTGGGATTAGGTAGTCCGCAGCATCGCTGCGCAGCGGCAGGCCGCGCTCTTCGGCCAGCGACAGGAGCAGTTCGCGCGCCATCTCATCGTCGGGCAGGCCGATTTCCAATTGCAGCGATCCGCCCAGGCGCGACTTGAGATCGGCCAGGTCGATGTCCCATGGTGGTTCTCCGCCAATTATAAGCAGCGGGGTGCCCGCTTCCTGCGCGCGGTTCCAGCGATGGAATAAAGCGTCCTCTTCAAGTAATTGCGCGTCATCAATCGCATCGCCCGCGCCGCTTTCCGCAAACCATCTCGCAAACAGCGATTTTCCCGAACGCGGCGGACCGCTGAGCACAGCGGTGCGAAATGGCCAATTCGTCGGATCGCTTAGTGCCTGTGCGACATGCGCATTCGCTGCACCGATGGTGATGCGCGATGGGCCTTTGCCAGCCTTGAGGGGTAAGGCGATTTGCTCCAAGGATGCGCTCCTGATGCGCTTAACGAGAAATGCCGAGTGCGTTCTCGCCCTCGTTCACCGCCCAGCCGCGCGAACGCAATGCTGCGGCAAGGGCGGGCAATTCTCCATTGTAAGTGACCCGCAGCACCGATGCGCCGCCGATGGCGGTCGAACCGACTGCGACCGAGCTGACGCCCGGGGTTCCGCGCAGAAGTGTCAGAGCATTGTCGAAAGCGTTGCCGTCGGGCGTTGCCACCTGCACCACATAAGTCGCTGCAGCTACCGCCGGTTCCGACGTTGCGGTGGCGGTATCGCTATCGGGAAGACCGGCGGATGCGACATCGTCGGCTTCTCCTGCTGCTGCGGCTGCCTCTGCTGCTTCGGCACGGCGCGCTTCATCGAGCAGGGCGCGGATTTCCGGGCTTATTTCAATATTATCGAGCGTCAGCGTCGGATCGGGGCGAAGCGTCCCGTCGGCCAGAGCCTCGCTGAATATCTGATCGAAACGGGCGACGGCGCGGTTGAGCATGGCAGGCAATTCGTCAGCGCTATCTGCACGCATGGCGAAGCTATCGAGATACCGATTGTCCGGACCGTATCGCGCGGTGAACTGACCTTCGACCGGGCCGCCGGGATATTGCCAAGAAAGGTTCACAATCGGCACCAGCACATCGGCAGCGCTGAATTGATCGAGAATGTTGTTCCACCACGCGCGGCTGCGCCGACCTGTCTGGCCATAGGTCAGAGTCAGGCTTTCACCCCCCGCACCCGAGGGCCGTACATAGTCGATCGCGCTGCTGCCGAACTGATATTGCGCCCAAGCCCGCTGCCACGGATTGCGCGTTTCGAACATCGTCTGTGTGCCGTCGCTCACCATCACCGGCAGCGTCAGCATGGGTGCAGAACGAGCGCGATTGCCGCTTGCGCCGAGGAGGCCGCCCGCGCGTTGGCGGTCGAAAATTACGCCAAGCCGGGCAATATAGCGACGCGGCCCAATCTGCTCTTCCTCGACCACAATGGCAGCGACCAGCGATTCGAGCCGCGAATCGGGAATGGGTGGACCTTCCAATTGCTGCCAAGCCAACCGCTGCGCCTCTCGCCAGCCATTGGCACGTGCCTCTTCCGCGCTATCGCCTGTCACATTGACCTCGATCCCGCGCACATCGATATCCGTGCTGCTGGCGACCGGCGAAATCCCGCGATCACCCGAAACTTGCGCCAGCAGGGATGCACCTGCGACGAGGCACAGCAACGCCGCAGCTGCCAGACCGAAAAGGGCTGGAAAGCGGGGTGCCTGAAGGCGAGGAGTGATCGAAAGCATGCTCATCGGGGAAATCGCGTACCTTTTGCCCAAAGGCGAGTGGAAATCCAAGCCCGAAAGACTATGGCAGTCTCATGAGCGCGGACAAAAATTCTTATACCTATGAACAGGCCGGGGTCTCCATCGATGCAGGCAACCGCCTCGTCAAGGCGATTGGCCCCCTCGTCAAAGCAACTATGCGCCCCGGTGCGGATGGTGAAATCGGCGGGTTCGGCGGCTTTTTCGACCCCAAGGCGGCGGGATATAAGGACCCGCTGCTCGTCGCGGGGAATGATGGCGTTGGCACCAAGCTGAAACTCGCGATCGAGAATGACCGGCACGATACGGTCGGGATAGACCTTGTCGCCATGTGCGTGAACGATCTGATTGTGCAAGGCGCGGAGCCGCTGTTCTTCCTCGATTACTTTGCCACCGGAAAACTGGATAATGGCGTGGCTGAACGCGTAATCGCAGGCATCGCGGAAGGCTGCAAACAGGCCGGATGCGCACTGATCGGCGGAGAGACGGCGGAAATGCCCGGAATGTATGCCGATGGCGATTACGACCTCGCAGGCTTCTGTGTCGGCGCGGTCGAGCGCGGTGAGCAGGTGACCGGAGAGCGCGTCGCGCCCGGCCATGTCCTGCTGGCCCTCCCCAGTTCAGGTGTTCATTCCAACGGCTATTCGCTGGTGCGCCGCCTGGCCGAAGATAAGGGCTGGAAGCTCGATCGCCCCGCCCTGTTCGATCAGGACAAGCTGCTTATCGATCACCTGATCGAGCCGACGCGGATTTACGTGAGGAGCCTGCTGCCCGTCGTGCGGCGCGGATTGATCGATGCACTGGCGCACATCACCGGCGGCGGATTGCTTGAAAACCTTCCACGCGTGCTGCCTGAGGGCGCGCGGGCCGTGGTCGATGCCGATGCCTGGGAGCAACCACGGCTTATGGCTTTCCTGCAAGCCCAGGGAAATATCGAACCGGGCGAAATGGCGCGCACTTTTAATTGCGGCGTCGGAATGGTGCTGGCGGTCGCGCCGGGCAATGTCGACGGCGTAATCCATGCGCTTTCCGAAGCTGGCGAAGACGTGCTGCGGATCGGCGAGATCGTCGAAGGCACGCGCGGCTGCACCGTACGCGGCTCTCATGGCACGTGGAGCGGCACAAGCGATTGGGAAGCCAGCCACGATGCCTGACACAGGCAGCGGTGACGGGCAGCACAAGGTAAAGGTCGCCTGCCTGCTTTCCGGCAACGGCACGACCATGTCTGCGCTGCTGTTTCATTCCCGCCTGCCGGGATGCCCCTACGAAATCGTGCTCGTCGCTTCCAACCGGCCCGACGCGCCGGGATTGAAGATTGCCGAAGCGGAAGGCATCGCCACCTTTGCGCATGATCACAAGGGTCTGGACCGCCGGGAGCATGAGCAGATCATGGATGCGGCGCTGCGCGAAAGCGGTGCGGAATATCTCGCCCTGTGCGGCTATATGCGCATCCTGACGGAAGACTTCGTGAACGGCTGGGAAGGCCGGATGGTCAACACCCATCCCTCCCTGCTGCCGAAGTACAAAGGGCTCGACACTCATCAGCGCGCGATCGATGCCGGCGACAAGTTTGGCGGCTGTTCGATCCACATCGTGACGCCGGAACTGGACGGAGGTCCGCTGCTTGGTCAGGTGCCAGTTGCCATCCTTCCCGACGACACGGCAGACAGCCTCGCCGCGCGCGTGATCCTGGCTGAATATCAGCTCTACCCGCGCCTCTTTGCTGAATATGTCGGGCGGCAATACCGCGCGGACTGGCTGCTCGGGAAAGTGAACAAGCTTGCGCTCGCCCAGCCTGAGGCAGAGGAGCGCGAAAGCCACGGCTCGCCCGGCTGGCATACTGGCGGCAAAAGCGGGAAGTTTTTCGCTCATTTCCTCGACCAGCATCATGGCAGCGAGCATATTGCGGTATTGGTCAAGACGAGCGGACCGGACGAAGTCATAGGCCTCTCCGAAACCGCGCCGGAGACCTATTTCAAGCCCGCCTATTACGGCGCATCGGGCTGGGTCGGGATCATTCTCAACCGGCCCGGCGTTGACTGGGATATGGTTGAGGAATGGCTTTCCCGCAGCTGGCGCATGGTCGCTCCCAAACGGCTGACCACGCTGCTCGACGCGGCGGATCAATTCTAGGCCATGCCCCCACCGCCTCGCCCCCATCCCCTCGCCCGCTCGCCGCATGTCGAGCGTGTGTGCGGATGGCTTGAGAAGAGCTGGGCGCGCGGAATTACCGATGTCCCATCCCTCGATACCGACGTGCTGTGGGGTAAAGCGCTGCGCGATGTACCTGCCGAAGGTGAGCGTGGCCCGCGCAGTGAAGGAGAGATGGCCGATTTCCGGCTTCGGCTCGAAGTGTTGTCGGAATCGCTGCAATCCGAAGCGCGGCTCAACGCACTCGGACTGACCATGGCGCATGGCCAGCTCGTCCGCGTGATCCGGCAGCGGCTTGAATTGGGCGAGTTGTGGTCAGAGCAGCCCGATCTTGTCCATGCGGAGCTTGCCCCGCCCATCATAATCGTCGGCCAGATGCGTAGTGGTACAACACGTGTGCATCGCCTTCTCGCCGCCGACCCGCAATTCGCCGCCACACGGTTCTGCGATAGCTGGCATCCGGTTCCGCGCAGGCCCGATACGCGGCCTGCCTGGTCTGCGCTGACATTGCTATTCGCCCGCACACTGGATCCGTGGCTGGATTCGATCCACCCCTTTGGCACCACACGGCCCGATGAAGAGCTCGGCTGGCTCGCCTGCGCGCTGGATCATTGCGCGTACGAAGCGCAATGGCGCGTGCCGAGCTTCACGGCTTTTTCCGAGGACCGCAATCCTGCGCCCATCTACCGCGAATTTGGCCGTATCCTGCGTACCGATGCGACCTGGCACAAGAATGCAAACCGGCCGCGCGTTTTGAAAGTCCCGCAATTTGCCGAGGATCTGCCCGCCATCCTGTCCGAATTCCCTGATGCGCGCGTCATCGTGACCAAGCGCTGCGAAGATGATCTCGCCAGTAGCGCCGCATCGCTGGTCGCCAACCAGATGACCATGCAGTCCGACGCCGTCGACATGGAGTGGATCGAGAACGAGGTCAGCCGCAAGATCGCTCTGCGCGATAATCGCATGGAGGCTGCGCTCGCGGAATCCTCCGGCCCGCGCGCCCATGTCGATTTCGATGCCTTGGGAGGGGATTGGGAAGGCGAAATGCGACGCGTCTATGGCGTGCTGGATCTCGAATTCACCGGGGTAACGGCCTCTGCGATGCGCGATGAACAGGCGCGTTCCGCGGCCTCACCGCATCGCCATCACGCGAAACAGCGCGATGAGTTTTCAGACATTTCGTCAGACCAAGTCAGTAAGGCAGCTGATTGAACGGTTTCGCAGCGGCTGGCAGTACGGCACGCGCTACAGATGCGCCTTCTGAGCCGCCAAAGCTTTGCCAGTGAGCCAGCTTGCCGGCCGCCATCCGCACCATCCATAAAGTGTCCTGCGCAAAAGAAGCATCGTCTGCTTCGGTGTACCCCTTGATGAGTACATCGCCATCGCGCACCGAAAAGGACTGTGCGTTCAGGCGAAAGCCTATGTTCATTCTCATGAAATTGCGAATTGAGGAAGCGCAGTCAGCTCGCCCTTCTACGCAAAATGCCTTGCTGTCGACGAAGCAGCAATCTTCATGAAGCATGCCGATCATTTCGTCAGCATCCCGATTGTTAAGTGCGGCGATATACCGCCGGACCTGCTTTATGTTCTGGCGCTTCCTGTACCCAAACATACCGTTCCCCCGCACATTCAGGGGCCTGAAACGACTCGTCAACCCCACCCATCCAGACACACGATAACATTATCTTGCGATTAGGGGGCATTTGAAGACACGAAAGCCAATTCGACAAAGAAAAAGGGCCGGGCGATACATGCCGCCCGGCCCGCTCTCCCATTTCAGAAACGGAAATTTAGCCGACGATTTCGTCTTCGTCGAAGAAGTAGTCGATTTCGATCTTGGCGTTTTCTTCGCTGTCCGAACCGTGGACGGTGTTTTCACCGATCGACAGCGCGTATTCTTTGCGAATGGTGCCATCGTCGGCTTCTGCCGGGTTGGTAGCACCCATGATGTCGCGGTTGCGCTTCACGGCGTCTTCACCTTCGAGGACCTGCACGACGACAGGCTCGCTCATCATGAAATCGACGAGTTCACCGAAGAAAGGGCGATCCTTGTGCACGGCGTAAAAGCCTTCGGCCTGCTCGCGGCTCATGTGGATACGCTTGGAGGCGACGACGCGCAGGCCGGCATCTTCCAGCATCTTGGTGACAGCGCCCGTAAGGTTGCGCTTGGTGGCATCGGGCTTGATAATCGAAAACGTGCGGGTGACCGCCATGGGGGAATTCCTTCACAATAGTCAGGGAATGAATATTGCGCGCGCCACTAGCGCCACTGCCGGGTTTGGGCAAGCCTGAACAGCGTTTGCGCCTAGCCGCGCGCCTATCGCTCGCGGCCGACCGCCATGCTGGCGCGGGTGGGACCCGTGGGCGTGCTGGCAGCAGCGAAATCGAACATCAGCCCGTCGGGAGTCTCGCCGGACACTTGCCGTTGGCCGGTCGCGTTAATGCCTTCGGTAAGATTGAAGCCAGCCGCGCGCGCTTCTTCGGCGAAGTGCTCTTCCAATTCTTCAGTGGAAAGCGTGCTGTCGAGCAAGAGGACTGTGCCCGCTCCGCCTGCGATATCGACGCTGGTGCTCGACACGATCTGCGTGCCTTCGGGCAGCGAAAAACCTTCGGGCATTTGCTCGTCCGCGATGGCGACTGCTTCCTCGCCTTCGGCTTCCGAAGAAGCCGTGCCGTCACCGCAAGATGCCAAAATGCCGAGCACCAAAATAGGGGCCATAGTGCGGAATAATGTCGTTTTGCGCATCACGGCCCCTCCACCCATTTGCCGCCTTGCTGTTTCCAGAAACGACACTCCATTCCTTCGCGATCCTGCAGCGCCTTCCATGTCTGACGCGCACCCGTAATTGTTTCCTGATCGAAAAGGTAGAATACGCGTTCGATACTTTCGGGTGGCTCGCGCCAATCGCCATCGGCAATGAGGATGAACCTCGCATTGTTGGTGGGGTCTACTTCGCTCGACAACAGGATGGGCTGGCGCGCGTCATGCTCGTCACCAGCTATGCCATTGGCGAGAAAGTGTTCGGGCGCGCATGTCCAGAGCGTTTGCGAAATCGTCTCGAGCAATTCCAGATCATTGGCGACGATCAGAAGGCGCTCATCCTGCTCGCGCACCTTACGGGCCAGAAGCGCAGTGGCTGCGGGCGCCGGGTCCGATGAAAGGAGGTAGAAGTCGATCTTCATGATGTGGATTGACTCTTATTGCGCCGACAGCGTTCGGAGCAGTAGCGGACATTCTCCCAATCCCGCTCCCACTTTTTGCGCCATGTAAACGGCAGGCCGCACGTCTCACAGATTTTGCTGGGCAAATCCGATTTCTTGCGCATGCGGCCCATAGAGGCGTTTACCCCTCCGCCGTTGCGCGGACAAAGTCGTCGAGCAGTCGCACGCCGTAGCCGGTTGCGCCTTTATCCCAAGTCGCACCGGGCTTGTCCGCCCACACCATGCCAGCAATATCGAGATGCGCCCAGGGCGTGTCATTCTCGATAAAGCGACCGAGGAATTGCGCAGCCGTGATCGAACCAGCGCCGCGTCCGCCGATATTCTGCATATCGGCGATCGGGCTGTTGATCAGTTTGTCGTAAGCGGAGTTGATGGGGAGTCGCCACAGCTTGTCGCCGGAGCTCTTGCCAGCGGCCAGCAGATCATCGGCAAGGCTGTCATTATTGGAAAACAGGCCGCCGTGCTCATTGCCGAGCGAAATGATGACCGCGCCTGTCAGAGTAGCAAGATCGACAATCCGTGATGGCGAGAACTCACGCTGCGTCCAGGTGAGTGCGTCGCCCAGCACCAGCCGCCCTTCGGCATCGGTGTTGAGGATTTCGACCGTCTGGCCGCTCATGGACTTCACCACATCGCCGGGGCGCTGCGCATTGCCGTCAGGCATATTCTCTACCAGCCCGCAAACACCAATCACGTTGGCTTTCGCCTTGCGCAGTGAAAGCGCAAGCATCGCACCGGCAACTGCGCCGGCACCGCCCATGTCGAATTTCATGTCACCCATGTTGGGGCCGGGCTTGATCGAGATGCCGCCCGTATCGAACGTCACGCCCTTGCCCACGAATGCGAGCGGCGCTTCGCCTTCTTTGCCCCCCATCCATTTGATGACAAGCAGCTTGCTCTCTTTTCGCGAGCCTTGGCCGACGCCCAGCAGCATGTGCATGCCGAGCTTTTCCATTTCCTCTTCGCCGAGCACCTGGATTTCCGCGCCCGTCCCTTCGAAGCGCTTCTGGCAGCGCTCGACGAAGCTTGACGGGTAGATGGTATTGGCAGGTTCAGCGACGAGTTCGCGAGTGAAATCGACGCCGGTCGCGATCGCTTCGGCTTCTTGCCAACGCGCCTCGATGCCGTCAGGCGCGCCGATGACGGCAATTTCCTTAAGCGATTTCTTCTGCTCATCGCGCAGCTTGGTGCGATATTCGTCCCACCGCCAATTGCGCAGCTTGATGCCCGTCATTACGGCAACGATTTCTTCGGCGGTCAGATCGCTGGAGCCTGCATCAAGAGCGATAGCCGTTTCGCCACTGGTAGAATATTTCGCCGCCAGCGCCGCGCCTGCCTTTTCGAGCGCCGCGTTGCGCTGATCGTCGTCTGCCTTGCCACCCCCTGCAAGAGCAAGCCGCACCAGCTTGCCGTCGTTTTTGTAGAAACCCTCGAAAGTCTGCCCGGTCTTGCCGGTAAAGCGCGATGCCTCTGCGGCTTCCACGAAATTATCGGGCAGGTCCTGCGGCAGCTTGTCCTGGTCAACAATGCGGGCAACAAGGCGCGGACTATCGGCGGTCAGGCTGTCGCTGAAGTGGATTTTCATAGGGGCTCCCCGGAATTTATATCTATGTAAAATGGCAAGGCAGCGCGCCTTGCAAAGCTGGCGTTGCAGTTAGGGGCGCTCGGTGCGATAGGCAAGCCATGGTCCCTGGCCCATCTCCCCTGCCGTGCGATTCCTTGCGCCGTTTTTTGGCGACGGGCCTCGCTGCAAACGCCCTGTTGTGGGCCGCGCCTGTGGCTCTTGCGCAGGACGAGACTGTCCCCGTTTCCGCGGCCGATCCCGATTTCGTCCCAGAATTCAACGAGGATGGCCAGCGCCAGATCGGGTTTGAAGCGGATGAGCTGAATTACGATCAGGATACCGACACTGTCACCGCGTCTGGCAATGTGCTGTTGCGATCAGGGGATCAGTCGGTGCGCGCCGATGCCGTTACGTGGAATCGCCTGACAGGCCAGATCATGGCGACGGGCGACGTCCGTTTCGTCGATGAAGACGGCAACCAGCTTTTCACCGACAGTCTCGAACTGACAGACGAGCTGGAAGCGGGCGCGATGACCAATCTGCTGTTCGCATTCCGGCAGGGTGCACGGCTTGCGGCCGAGCAGGCAACACGTGATGTGGAAGGCAATATCGAGCTTCAACGCGCAGTCTATTCTGCCTGCCCTGTCACCAATGCAGAGGGCTGCGCGCAGAGCCCCAGCTGGCGGATCACGGCAGAGCGTGTGTGGTATGACAGCGAGAGCGAGCGGATTCGCTTCTCCGACGCCTATCTGGAATTGTTCGGCGCGCGCATCCTGCCGCTCCCCGGCCTGACGCTGCGCGCGGATGGCAGCGCCGAGAGCGGATTTTTCGTTCCCAATATCGGGATCACCGCGTCCAACGGGATTGAGCTTTCCGGAAGCTATTACTGGCGCCTTGCCGACAACCGCGATCTGACTCTCACCGGCTATGTCTTCACAGAGGCCGCCCCGATGGTGTCGGCCGAATATCGACATCTGACGGACAGGGGCGCATTTCAGGTCACAGCCTACGGTACCTATGGCACGCGCATTCCGCTCAATTCGACGGTAGCTACCAGCGAAGAGGACATCCGCGGCTATATCGAGACGAATGGCCGCTTCCAGCTGGATGAAAACTGGACCGCGAGCGGATCGATACGGTTTGCCAGCGACCGCACTTTCCTGCGCCGCTATGACATCAGCCGCGAAGATCGCCTCCGCTCGACCGTCCAGCTCGAGCGGATCGATGACGATTCCTACGTTTCGATATCGGGTTGGGCGACGCAGGCACTGCTCGTCAGCACCGATCAAGGGCAGGTGCCGCTGGCGCTGCCGCTTATCGATGCGCGCTATCGGTTGGAAGATCCGATCCTTGGCGGCAACGTGGAGTTGCAGGCGAATACACTCGCGATCACCCGCGCAGAGGGTCAGGACACGCAGCGAGCATTTGCCCGCGCACAATGGGATTATCGCACTCTCACGCCGATGGGGCAGGAAATCACGCTCACCGGGCTCGTCCGCGGCGATGTCTATCATTCGGATGACAATTTCCTCACCATCACGCCCAGTTATCGCGGTGAAGGCGGCTGGCAGGCGCGCGGTGTCGCGATTGCGGCTGTGGATGTGACGTGGCCCTTTGCGGGCGACTTCATGGGCGGAACACAGATTCTGACACCGCGCGTTCAACTCGTCGCTGCGCCGGACATCCGCAATATGGACATCCCGAATGAGGATGCGCGCGCCATCGATCTGGAAGACTCGAACCTGTTCGCGCTCAATCGCTTTCCAGGATATGACCGGGTGGAGGATGGCGTTCGCCTGACCTACGGTTTCGATTGGCAGGCCACTTTCCCCGGCTGGCGGATCGAGACGACTCTCGGCCAATCCTACCGTCTGACTGACGAGCCGACGCTTTTTCCCGATGGCACAGGATTGAACGAACAGTGGTCCGATTTCGTTGGCCGCACGCAGGTACGGTATAACGATTTCGTCAAATTCACTCATCGCTTCCGGCTCGACAAGGACAATTTCGCCGTCCGCCGCAATGAGATCGACGCGACGGTCGGCTCGGACGCGACCTATATCGAAGTCGGCTATCTGCGACTAGACCGGGATATCGACTTGTCGTTTGAAGATTTGCAGGACCGCGAGGAATTGCGCGCTGCCGGCCGCGTCGCTTTTGCCGATCACTGGTCGGTATTCGGATCGGCTGTCGTCAATCTTACCGATCGAGAGGAAGACCCCAGCTTCACGGCTGACGGGTTTGAGCCGCTGCGCACAAGGCTCGGCATCGCTTATGCGGACGAATGCCTCGAATTCGGTTTTACGTGGCGGCGCGATTACATCCAGCTGGCCGACGCGCAAAGCGGCAGCAGTTTTCGGGTCTATTTCAACCTTCGCAATCTCGGCTTTTGAAAGCTATCCACCGCGCTTGGCCCCCGGGCCTTGGCTGAGCCTCTCCTATTGGCTAGGCCGTGCGGCTCAGCTAGGGTTAAGGCAGCACTTGTCAGTGGAAGCTGCATAGAGAGGCGCGAGCTTTGAGCGCCGCAAACAGGAAAATTATCGACGTGATTTCGTTCGCAAACAGAACAATGCAGATGTGTGTATCCAGCGCTGCTGCCATGGCGATGGCCTTGCCTTTGCTGGCAGGCGCCGCGCAGGCGCAAGTCGCAACGCAGGGCAGCGATGCTTTCAACCTGCCGGAGGATATCTCGTTCATCGTCGAGCGCTCCAACCCGAATGAGCGTCGCGCGACGGCGCGGGTCAATGGCAGCATCATCACCGGCACTGATGTTGATCACCGAGTGGCGCTGTTCGTCGCTGCGCAGGAATCCGAAATTTCGCCGGAGCAAATGCCTGCTCTGCGCCTTCAGGTGCTTCGCAATCTCATCGATGAGACCCTGAAAGTGCAGGAAGCCGCCAATCTCGACATGGCGGTCACCCAGGCTGACGTCGATCAGAGCTATGAACGCTACGCCGTGCAGGCGCGCGGCATGAGTGTCGAGCAAATGAACGAGTATCTCTACTCGATCGGCTCCTCACCGCGTACCATCAAGCGCCAGATCCAGGGTGAGCTTGCATGGGATCGACTGCTGCAACGGAACGTCCGCCCATTCGTCAACGTGTCGGAAGGCGAAGTCACCGAGCTGTGGGAGCGGCTTGAAGCATCGCGCGGCACGACCGAGTATCGCGTCGGCGAAATCTATCTCGCTGCTACCCCGGCGAATCGCGCCCAGGTGCAGGCGAATGCCAACCAGATCATCGAGCAGTTGCGCGAAGGCGGCAGCTTTATCGCCTATGCCCGCCAGTTTTCCGAAGCGACCAGCGCCATTCAGGGCGGCGACCTTGGCTGGCTGCGGCTTGAGCAGTTGCAGCAGCCTACGCTCGAAGCGGCCGTGGCACAGATGACGCCGGGACAGCTTGTCGGTCCGCTGGAAATTCCCGGTGGCTATTCCATCCTGTTGCTGATCGACCAGCGGCAAATCGGCATGCCCGATCCCCGCGATGCCGTGCTCAGCCTAAAGCAGATTTCCTACACCTTCGGCCCCGGCACTACGCCGGAGCAGGCCGAGACGCAGGCAGCCGCTTTCGTGGAAGCCGTCGAAGGCATGAATGGATGCGGCGATGCCGATGCGCGCGCTTCGGCTGTTGGCGCATCTACCGTCAATAATGACGAGATTGCCGTTCGCGCGCTCCCGGAAGCTTTGCAGACCGTACTGCTCCAGCTGAATGTCGGCGAAACGACGCCACCCTTCGGTGACTTGCAGGAAGGCATTCGCGTTTTGATGCTGTGCGGTCGTGATGACCCCACCGATACCAGCGGACCGTCCGTCGATCAGATCATGGCGCAGCTGGAAGATGAGCGTATCAATCGCCGCGCCCAGCGTTACTTGCGCGATCTGCGCCGCGATGCCGTAATCGATTATAACTGATCCCATGCCCCGCCCGCTTGCCGTCACCATTGGCGATCCGGCGGGCGTCGGGCCGGAGATTATAGGAGCGGCTTCCGCTCGGGCCAACGAATTGGGCTTGCCGCCCTTCCGTGTGATCGGTGAAAAAGACGCGGAATGCCAGGCGGGCAGTCCTACTGCTCATACGGCGCGTATCGCTCTTGATGCTTTACAAGAGGCGACGCGGCTGGTGCAGAGCGGCGAATGCAGCGGCCTGGTGACCGGTCCTATCGCGAAATCCGCCATCGCTGCCCTCCAGCCCGATTTCATTGGCCAGACCGAGTTTTTCGCCGATGCATGCGATCTGTCGCACGATGCTTCGGTGATGATGCTTGCCGGGCCGTCTTTGCGGACGGTGCCGATGACGGTGCATTGCGCGCTATCCGAAGTCCCCGGCCTTCTTTCGCAGGATTTGATCATGGAGCGCACGCGCATCGTCGCGCGCGCCATGCATACCGACTTCGGTATCGAGGCGCCGCGCATCGCCATCGCCGGCCTCAATCCGCATGCCGGTGAAGACGGGCGCATGGGGCGTGAGGAGATCGATATTATCGCCCCAGCCATCGCCCAGCTTCGCGGCGAAGGCATTGATGCGAGCGGCCCCCATCCTGCAGATACGCTTTTCGCGCCGCACAAGCGTGGCAGCTATGACGTCGCCATCGCCATGTATCACGATCAGGCGCTAGTCCCGCTAAAAGCGCTGGACTTCGATGAAGGCGTCAATGTGACGCTTGGCCTGCCCATTGTCCGCACCTCGCCCGATCACGGCACGGCATTCGACATCGCAGGCAAAGGGATCGCCCGTCCCGATGCGATGATCGCTGCCATCCGCATGGCGGGTGAAATCGCCGAGCGGCGCGCGAATGGCTGATCTGCCGCCCCTGCGCGAAGTCATCAAGGCGCACGGGCTCTCCGCTTCCAAGGCGCTGGGCCAGAATTTCCTGTTCGACGAACAATTGCTCGATCGTATTGCTGCAATCCCTGGCGATTTGCATGACAAGGCCGTTCTCGAAATCGGTCCCGGCCCGGGTGGTCTCACTCGCGCTTTGCTGCGCGCCGGGGCCCGCGTGACGGCGATAGAGCGGGATAGCCGCTGTTTACCGGCATTGGCGCAACTTGAGGAGGCATTTCCCGGCCAGCTTACTGTCATCGAGGCTGACGCGCTGAAAGTCGATCATGCGCAGCTGATGGGTGAGCCCTTCGCGGTCGTAGCCAACCTTCCCTACAATGTCGGCACGCGACTATTCACCAATTGGCTCTCATCGCAGCAATGGCCGCCGCATTGGCAGAGCCTGACGCTGATGTTCCAGCAGGAAGTCGCCAAGCGGATCGTCGCCAAGCCGGGCAGCGGAGAATATGGACGCCTTGCTGTGCTGGCGCAGTGGCGATCGCGCGCCAAGCTGGCGATGAAAGTGCACCGGAGCGCCTTTACCCCGCCGCCCAAAGTGATGAGCGCGATTGTCCACGTCGAACCCGATGCTGCGCCAGAGGGCGTCAGCGTCAGCACTTTGGCGCGGGTGACGGAGGCTGCGTTCGGTCAAAGACGCAAGATGCTGCGACAGAGCCTGAAGGGCCTACACGGTGGTTTAGAGGCGGTTGAGGAACTGCAAATCGACTCAACCCGTCGAGCAGAAACCGTCAGCGTGGAAGAATTCGTAGGAATCGCGCGCCAGCTCGATCAGAGCACGAAATAGGTTACCAACAGATAGGCCGAAGAAAACGCTGTCACGCCCAGCAAGCTATATGCTGCGACCAGTTTGCCAAGTGGCCATTTGTCAGGATCGTTGTCTGGCTCGATCCTTTTTCCTTTGATGCGCGTGTTGGGCGATTTGCCGGACAGGATCGCTTTCATGTCGATCCGATCATGCGTGCGGATTCCGAATTGCCGACCATTCACCCAGCGCACTTGGCCAGCCACTTGATGTCCGCTGACGAGGATATCGACGAACGAGCCGCGAGCGGGAGGCCTGTCAGTCACGACTTTCATCCCCCGGGGCGAGATGTCGCCAACACGCACAGGCCTGGTGCTGCGCTCGTCACGCATCTTGGCTTGCAG
Source organism: Aurantiacibacter sediminis (assembly GCF_016019885.1). Taxonomy (GTDB): domain Bacteria; phylum Pseudomonadota; class Alphaproteobacteria; order Sphingomonadales; family Sphingomonadaceae; genus Alteraurantiacibacter; species Alteraurantiacibacter sediminis. The sequence goes on from NZ_JAEANY010000003.1 coordinate 369,144, forward strand.
CATCGCAGTATGGCGTGTCTCAAGCCGAGACTGCTCACTACCAGCTAGCATCTGGGAACTCCGGCATCTCTCACCGTTCGCGCACTAGCGGGAATTTCTTATGGCCGCGTTAAAGCCGATTGCGCGGGGCGGCGAACTTGTCGGCCAACCGGCGCCTGCCGCCGCAGTGCCCGCCAGCTGTGTTTGACAGCGAGGGCTTGGAAGCTATGGCGAGTTCGACATGAAACAACTCACCCCTGCAGAAACAGAACTGATCGGCGGCATCGGTCAACAGCGCATGCTGGGCCACACCACGCGCTGGGCAGAGGTAAATTCCGGCACGTCCAATCTGGATGGCCTCTCCAAAGTCGCAGCCATGCTTGCAGACGCGTTTTCCTCGCTTCCGGGCGAAGTGACGCTGCGCGATCCGGCCAGCGTCAGCGTGATCGATGGCGACGGTCACGAGGTGGAAAAGCCGCATGGCCAGCACCTCGTCTGCTCGGTCCGGCCCGATGCGGAAAAACGCTTCCTGCTGACCGGCCATATGGATACCGTCTTTCCCGCCGATCATCCGTTTCAGACGCTCACATGGCTCGACGATGATGTCCTGAACGGTCCGGGCACCGCTGATATGAAAGCCGGGCTCGCGATCATTCTGGAGGCGCTCACGGCGCTCGAAACCAGCGAGGCGGCGCAGGCCATCGGCTATGATGTGATGATCAATGCTGATGAAGAGACCGGCTCGCTATCCTCCGCAGCACTGATCGACCAGCTGGCGCGCGGGAAATATGCAGCGCTCACTTACGAGCCCTCCGCCCTGCCCGATGGCACGCTCGCGCATGCACGCGGTGGCAGCGGGAATTTCTCCGTGACCTTTACCGGTCGTTCCGCCCACGCCGGTCGCAATCCGGAGGATGGTCGCAATGCGATCGTCGCCGCCGCCGATTGTGCAATCCGCCTCAAAGCGATGCAGCATGCTGAACTACCCATCAACCCGGCCAAGATCGAAGGCGGTGCGGCGAACAATGTCGTGCCTGATCACGCGGTTTTGCGTTTCAACATTCGGCCCAAGGCGACCGAGGCCGCGGACAGATTCCTACATGATCTGAAAGCCATGCTTGCCGACCTTGAGCGTGAGCATGAAGTGTCCATCCACCTGCATGGCGGAATTTCGCGCCCGCCAAAGCCCGTCGATAAGCGGGCGCAGAAACTGTTCGACCTGGTCAAAGACACGGGCGCCGCGCTGGGGCAAAAGATTGGCTGGCAATCCTCTGGCGGCGTTTGCGATGGTAATAATATAGCGGCCAATCATGTCCCTGTCGTCGATACGATGGGCGTGCGCGGCGGCAAGATCCATTCGCCCGATGAATTCATGATCGTACCTTCGCTTACCGAACGCGCGCAGCTATCGGCTATCGTCCTCCACCGCCTCGCCACCGGAGCATCCCTATGAGTTTCGTCATGCGTGCAGCGCGCGCGAACGACCTGCAACCGCTGTATGAAATGGCCAAGCTCACCGGTGGTGGCTTCACCAATCTGCCACCCGATCGCAATTCGCTGACCGGCAAGCTGGAGCGTTCCGATGAAGCCTTCGCCCGCGAGGGTGACGAGATCGCCGCCGAGACGTTCGTCCTTGTTCTGGAGAATACAGAAACCGGCGCGGTGCGCGGCACGTGCCAGGTGTTCACCGCCGTAGGTCAGGAATGGCCGTTTTACTCCTACCGCATCACCACGCTCACCCAGCATTCGCAGGAGCTCGAGCGAACAGTGGCAGCCGAGATGCTGAGCCTTACCAACGATCTGGGCGGTTGCAGCGAAGTGGGCGGCCTGTTCCTACACCCGGGCGAGCGGGCGGGCGGGCTCGGCATGTTGCTGGCGCGAAGCCGCTATCTCTTCATCGCCGGCCATCGTGAACGCTTCGGTGATCGCATTCTGGCGGAGCTGCGCGGTATCATCGATGAACGTGGTGGATCCCCCTTCTGGGATGCAATCGGCGGCAAATTCTTCCGCATGAGCTTTCAGGAAGCGGATGAATTCAACGCAATTCACGGCAACCAGTTCATTGCGGACCTGATGCCTAAGCATCCCGTCTACATCGCCATGCTTAGTGAAGATGCCCGCAGCGTGATCGGCCTGCCCCACCCCAGCGGCCGCGCGGCGATGCGCATGCTGGAGAACGAGGGCTTCTCCTATCAAGGCTATGTGGATATTTTCGATGGCGGCCCGACCATGCTCGCCGAAACGGATAAGGTGGGCGCCATCGCCAATGCGCACCACGGACAAGTCGAGAGTGTAACGCTTGAGAAAGGCGAAAAGGCGCTAATCGCAACCGGTCGCTTTGCCGATTTCCGGTGTTGTTACGGCGCGCGAGAGCTTCGCGGTGACAGCGTGGCGATTGATGCGCAGGCTGCAGAATTGCTTCGCGTGGGTGAAGGCGACGATGTCTGGAGCATTCCGCGATGAGCAATATCCGAGAAATCAATTTCGATGGCATCGTCGGCCCCAGCCATAATTACGCCGGCTTAAGCCTCGGCAATCTGGCGGCGACCAAGAATGCGGGCGAAACGTCCTATCCCCGCGCCGCGGCTTTGCAGGGTATCGCGAAGATGCGGCACAATATGAAGATGGGACTGGCGCAGGGCTTTTTCCTGCCGCTGCCGCGCCCCGATACCGGCTGGCTGGACGCGCTGGCGGCGGATGACGACACCAATTCCGCGCTGGTGGCTGGTGCATGGTCTGCCAGCAGCATGTGGACTGCCAATGCCGCCACCGTCAGCCCGGCGAGCGACACGGCGGATGGCAAGTGCCACCTGACGGTCGCGAACTTGGTCACCATGCCCCATCGCAGCCACGAATGGCCCGACACGCTTCGCCAGCTTGAGGTCGCTTTCGCCGATCGGGATCACTTCGCGGTCCACACAGCTGTGCCGCCGACCTTCGGCGATGAGGGCGCAGCCAACCATATGCGCCTGACGCCATCGCACGGCGAAAAGGGCCTCGAAGTCTTCGTTTATGGCCGCACCGGTGGCCGCTTCCCCGCGCGCCAGCACGAGCAGGCGAGCCGCATCATCGCGCGAAGCCACGGGCTCGATCCCGAACATACGCTGTTCGTCGAGCAGGCCCCCGAAGCAATCGAAGCGGGCGCGTTTCACAATGATGTGGTCGCGGTCGCGAATGAGAACGTGCTGTTCACCCATGAACAGGCCTTTGCCGATCCGGCAGGCACTTATGATGAGATCCGCGCCAGATGCCCCGGTGTACAGGTGGTGGAAGTGCCTGCCAGCGCGGTGAGTCTTGCCGATGCCGTCAGCTCGTATCTGTTCAATGCGCAGCTTCTCAGCCCGCCCAATGGCGAAATGACCCTGGTGGTGCCGGAGGAATGCCGTGAGAACGGCGCTGTGTGGAGCTGGCTACAGTCGATGCTCGAAGGCAATGGCCCGATCCGGCACGTGAAAGTCGTTGATGTGCGCCAGAGCATGGCCAATGGGGGCGGCCCCGCCTGCCTGCGCCTGCGCGTCGTCGCTGATCCTGCAACGGTCGACCAGTGCTTCATGCTCGATGCTGACAAGGCAGGCCTGATTGAATCGGTCATCGGCAAATACTGGCCCGAGGCGATCGACACCGGCCAGATCGGCGATCCGTCCCTTGCCGAGACAGTCCGCACCGCGCGCACCAGACTGCTGGAAGCACTGGAACTTTCAGAGCTCATCTGAGTGTAGCTGCAAGCCTGTCGGTCTGCTTTACAACTGCCCCTGCATTAACCATCGAAAACGGCGGAACACCGCGCTTGGCACGGCGTTTGCTATGTGACGTGTTAACGAAAGGCAGCACATGTTTCGCAAGCTAGGCAGATTGTTCGTGATCAAGACACGCTGGGAAGCGTATCTGATCATTTACGCGCTTGCCCTCGGCGCTACCAGCCGCGGCGTTGCCTATCTGGACCAATACCCCGGTTGGGGCGGCAAATTGCTTTTCCTCGCCTGCACTGGCGCGGTGTTTTTGGCCGGCGCAAAAATCCTCGATTGCCTGAGATACGAACAGGCCGAGCGCGAGGCTGCCAAAACTCCCAGCTGAGATAAACAATTCGCCTTAGGGCGAAGCCAGATCGAGCCGAGAATGTGCGCGCGCGAGAACCGGAGCGCAGCGGCCTTTATGGCCGTGAGCACTGGAAGCGCAGCGAACGTGCATTCGCAGGCCGGAATGGCTTGTCCTGTGGTGAATAGAGTGGGGGTTTCTGTTGCTAGCTACCCGCCAACTTGTCCTGTCCGGGGAGAGGACCGCTGGGCCCAAACCGAGGTCGCACTTACGTCAGAATAAGATGGGGAGATTCTGTTGCTAGCCTCTCCCCGGGGCCCCGGAATCCGCTTCTGTTGCCCGGTGGGTCCAACCGCGCTTTAGCTTTGTAAGATCAGTCCGTTAGGACGTCAGATTACGCTGCAATAGCGAGTGCTTCGTTATCGTTGGCACTTATAGGTTTTGAACAGTTTTACGGGGTTTTCAGCCCGGGCAAAAACACCGTCTTTCAGCACACGTCGATCCTGGTTCGGCCCCATCAGGATCTGCGGAAATCCGCGAATTTTGGTGGAGCCGCCGGGTACTGCCCCCGGGTCCGCTGTACCTATTACACGGCGCAATTTATCGCCATAGCCCATTAAAAACGGGCAGGACCTATATAGGCGCTGCCCGCTTAATGTGAAGTGTATGTGTGAAAACCCCTCCCGTTTACGGGAGGGGAGCGAGACTTGGCAGCTTGCTGCCTAGTCGCAGCGGGGTGGGCCGTTCCGGCCCATGCCCACCCCCAACCCCTCCCGCGAGCGGGAGGGGAGGCAAAGCTAATCACTTTTTCAAAGCGTCCCGGATTTCCTGGAGCAGCTCGATTTCAGTCGGGCCTGCTTCCTCCGCCGCTTCCTCTTCCTTCTTCTCGAACCGAGACTGCACCTTGTTGGCATAGCGGACGAGCATGAAGATAATGAAAGCCAGGATCAGGAAATTGATGATGCTGGTGACGAAAGCGCCCCATGCCAGCACGTTGGCCCCTGCTTCGCGTGCAGCCTCAAGAGACATACCCGGCTCTACCAGCTCGGCACCGCTCAGCACCGTGTACTTCGCACTGAAATCGACATCGCCGAAGATCGCGCCGACGATCGGCATGATCATGTCGTTGGTGAGCGAAGTGACGATCACCGCAAAGGCGCCGGCGATAATTACCGCGACCGCCAATTCCATGACATTGCCCTTGGCAATGAATTCCTTGAACTCTGCAAACATGGTCCCGTTCTCCCCGATTGTTCGGAAGAGAAGTGTAACCATGTTTATCCGTTCAGCAAGCGCGAGGCCCGTTTGCGCCCCCAGACCGACGTGATTTTACAATTTCACAGGCTCCTTGCCCGTCCGCATCTCTGCCAAAATCTGTTTCAGAACATCGAGTTGCGGATCGGTGGGGATATCCTCCTCAGTCGAAGAGTTTTCCGAGTTTTTCGCTTTCTCCTGCATTTCATCCAGCACACGGTTCACCGAACGGATGATGAAAAACAGCGCCAGCGCGATGATGAAGAAATCCACCGTTTGGGTGATGAAGTCGCCATAGCCGATCATGGCGACGCCCGCCTCCTTCAGCTCGGCATAATTGGTCAGGCTGCCATCGTAATCTGCCGGAATTTCACCCAGCCGGATGAACCAGTTCGAAAAATCGATATCGCCGAAAACCCAGCCGATCACCGGCATGATCATGCTTTCATTGAGCGATGTGACGATCCGGCCGAAGGATGCGCCGATGATGACGCCGACCGCCAGATCGAGCACATTGCCGCGAGCGATGAATTTCTTGAACTGGGTGATCATTCGGGGTTCTCCACACAGGTGCTGGGTGCCGACAACGCATGTGAAGCTGGCCGGCTGATTGCAGGAAAACGAGCCGACCTCTCCTTGTTTCCCTGCCCCGCCGTGCTATATTCGCAATACACCTTTCACGGGATTTTGGAGGACCACTCGCATGTTCAAGCGCTTGAGCACATTGCTCGCTCTCGTCTTCGGCAGTCTTGCGCTCGCAAGCTGCGGTATCAATTCGGTGCCTGCCGCCGAAGAAAACGCCAAGGCCAAATGGGCCGATGTAGAGGCTGCCTTCCAGCAGCGCGCCAATTTGCTTGGCAATTTGCAGGAAATCACCATGGCCAGTTCTGAAGAGGAGCGCGAGACGCTTGAAGGTGTGATTGAAGCGCGCGCATCTGCCACCCGTCCCGAAATCCAGCTGAGCGGTGAAGACCTGTCTGATCCTGAAGCCATGGCGCAGTACCAGCAGGCGCAGAATACTTTCGGCGGCGCACTCTCGCGCCTCATGGTCGTGCAGGAACAATATCCTGAACTACAGAGCCAGGCGAATTTCGGCCGCATGATGGTACAGATCGAAGGCATTGAAAGCCGCATCCGCGTCGCCATTCGCGATTACAATGAAGCGGTGCGCCAATATAACACCACGATCCGCACCTTCCCCGATACGATCGGCGCAAACATCATCCACGGCGCAGAGCCGATGGTGCCTTATGAAGCCGTGACGGAAGGCGCAGAAGTCGCCGAAGACCTGGATATGCGCAGCGAGTGAGGTTTCTCGCGGTGCAAACCAATTGTATCCGACATTTGCTGATCCTGCTTGCTGTCTTCGTGACAGTGGGCTGGGTCGGCAGTGCACACGCCCAGCCGACGTTCCCGGAGCGCGGCACGGCTCCTGTGCTCGATCAGGCGAATATCATCGATGAAGCGACGGAAGCTCGCCTGACGCAGCAGCTCGATGAATTTGAAGAGCGCAATCAGCGCCAATTCGTGATCGTGACGCTTGATAGCCTGCAGGGTTACGATATTGCGGATTACGGCTATCAGCTTGGGCGCGAGTGGGGCTTGGGCGACGCGGAGAGAAATGACGGGATCATCCTGATCGTCGCGCCCAATGAACGGCGGATGCGCATCGAAACGGGCTATGGTCTCGAGGCTGTCATCCCCGATGGTCTTGCCTTTGAATATATCGAGGGGATGAAGCCCTTTTTCCGCAATGACGATTATTCGGGCGGTATTGCATGGGCAGCAGACCAGATCATCACGCAGCTTGAATTGCCGCCCGAGGAAGCCGCAGCCATCGCGCAGAGCGCTGGCGACGCGCGAAGCGAAGGAGGCTTTCCCATCGGGGCGCTGATCTGGCTCGGTTTCCTGTTCTTCTTTTTCGTACTACCAATGATCCGAGGGGGACGCCGCGCGTCTCGCGGCTATCGCCGGGCAGGCGTCGCCGGGGCTGTCGGTGACATTGTCCTTTGGGAAGTCGGCAAGGCTATCGCACGCGGTGCATCTGGCGGCGGTGGAGGCTTTGGCGGCGGAGGGGGTTTTGGCGGAGGCGGCGGCTTCGGTGGCGGCGGTTTCTCCGGCGGAGGCGGCTCATTTGGTGGCGGCGGCGCTTCGGGGGGCTGGTAATGGCGTATCTTTCTGAAGCAGATCACGAGATCGTCTCGGCCGCCGTTCGCGAGGCCGAGCTTACCACCAGCGGCGAAATCGTGCCGGTCATCGCCGATCGCTCTGACGGCTATACCGATGTCGTCCTGTGGTGGGCGATTGCAGCGGCATTCACCGCGATGAGCCTGTTTGCCGCATTCCCGGAATTCTTTCTCGACAAGGTCGATGTCCTGATCGGCGGCTGGACCAGCGAATGGACCTATGGCGAAGTCATAGCCTGGGCGGTCGGCATAGGCCTCGTCAAATTTGTGGCTGTCTTCGCACTTCTCAGCTGGGATCGCCTGCGTTTCATTTTCATCCCCTCCCCGGTGAAGCGCCAGCGGGTGAATGAGCGCGCGATCCGCCATTTCAAAGTCGGCGCGGAAGGGCGCACGCATGGGAAAACGGGCGTGATGCTGTACCTCTCCATGCAGGAACATCGCGCGGAAATCGTCGCCGACGATTCCATCACCGATCTCGTGCCCGCAGAGGTCTGGGGCGAGGCGATGGCGGATATGCTCGTGGAAATCCGCAAGGGCTGTGTCGCCGAAGGGATTGCGGCAGGCGTACGCGATGTGGGCAAAGTGCTTTCCGAACACTTCCCGCGCGGCGAAGATGACGACAATGAATTGCCCGACCGCTTGATCGAAGTCTGACGCTCGGTTAGCGCTCGCGGCATGACCGCACCCGATTTTGACGCTCTCGAAGAAGTGACTTGGCAAGGCGAGTGGATCACCGCCAAAAAGCGAGGGCGCTGGGAATATTGCAGCCGCGCTCACAATATCCGCGCCGCCGTGATCCTCGCCGTCGAGAATGGCGAAATTATCCTTGTCGAGCAGTACCGTGTGCCGCTCGGCCAGCAATCGCTCGAATTGCCCGCCGGCCTGATCGGCGACGATGATGGCGGTGAAGATGACGATCCGCTGAGCGCGGCCAAGCGCGAACTGCTGGAAGAAACGGGCTATGAAGCTGAGCATTGGGAAGAGATCGGCGAGTTTTTCTCATCCCCCGGAATGGTGAGCGAGAGCTTCACCCTGCTGAAAGCTACTGGCCTCAGGAAAACCGGTCCGGGTGGCGGTGTAGGCGGCGAAGACATCGCCGTTCACCGGGTGAAGCTGAGCGAATTCCCGCAGGTGCTGAAAGACTTCCGCCGCGGCGATGTGGCTATCGATACGCGCATGCTCCTCGCGCTCGGTCCGCATCTGCTCGGCGATCTGTGAGCGCATGTTGCGGGTGTTGGTGACAAGGCGCTGGCCGGAGGCTGTCGAGGCGGTGCTTGCCGATAAATTCGATGTTACACTGAACGGGTCCGATACGCCTCTCACCCAAGCTGAGCTTGCCCGCGCAATGGCCGAATACGACGTGCTTTGCCCCACAGTCTCCGATTGCATCGATGCGGAAGTTCTGTGCGGCGGAGATCGGGTGAAGCTAATAGCCAACTACGGCGTCGGTTTCGATCATATTGATTGCGCAGAGGCGAAGGCGGCGGGGATTGCAGTCTCCAATACACCCGGCGTGCTTACCGATGCCACCGCCGACCTCACGATAACGCTCATGCTTATGGCAACGCGCCGCGCGAGCGAAGGTGAGCGCGAATTGCGGCGCGGTGACTGGAGCGGCTGGCGGCCTACGCATCTGATCGGCGCAGGGTTGCAGGACAAGGTGCTTGGCATCGTCGGCTTCGGGCGCATAGGGCAAGCGGTGGCGCGGCGAGCCAGACACGGATTCGGCATGCGGATCGCTTATCACTCAAGCTCCGAGAAATCGGAAGCTAAGGAAGTGGATGCGAGATACTTCGACGACTTGCATGACCTGCTCGCGAATTCCGAAATTGTGTCCCTCCATATGCCCGGCGGCGCGGAGACCGAACATCTGATCGACGCGGAAGCGATCGCCGCGATGCGACCCGGAGCATACCTGATCAACACGGCGAGAGGCAGCGTCCTCGACCACAACGCGCTGGCCGATGCACTGCATTCTGGCCATCTGGCTGGCGCAGGACTGGACGTATACCCTGACGAGCCAGATGTGCCTCCTGACCTGCTAGAAGTGGACAGTGCCGTACTCTTGCCGCACCTCGGCAGCGCGACAAGGGAAGCGCGGGAAGCAATGGGAATGCGTGCGCTTGAGAACATCCGCGCCCATGCCAAAGGCCATGATTTGCCGGACCGTGTAGCATGAACGATCCAATCACGCAGCTGATTGCGCGCGAGGAATTGCCCGAAGACTATGCGCAGATTGTCGAGAAGCATTGGAAGCCGCTCGCCACGAAAATCGCGCGGCGGGCTGCGGATCGGAAGCCGCTGATCGTCGGCATCAATGGTGCGCAAGGAAGCGGCAAGACGACGGTCTGCAAAGTGCTCGAAATCCTGCTGAAGCAACGCGGCCTGCGCGCCCTGACGCTCTCGCTCGACGATCTGTACCTGACCTATGCCGAACGCCTGCAATTGGCGGCGGAGGTGCACCCGCTGTTCGCCACGCGCGGTGTCCCGGGCACTCATGCAGTGGCAATGGGCTTTGCGATCATTGAGGATGTGCTGGCGGGCCGGGCATTCGAAATACCCAAATTCGACAAGAGCTACGATGATCGCTCCAACGAATTGACCCGCGTTTCCGGCCCGGTCGATGTGCTATTGTTCGAAGGCTGGTGTGTCGGAGCCGCCGCGCAACCGCCTGAAAAGCTGAGGAGACCGATCAATGTGCTCGAGTCCGAAGAGGACCCGGATGCCATCTGGCGCACGCTGGTCAACCACTGGCTTGGCGAAGATTACAGCCGCCTTTTCGCGCTCATCGATATGCTGGTGATGCTGAAAGTCGATCATTTCGATGCAGTTCTCGCCAACCGCCGCAAACAGGAAGAAAAGCTCGCGGCGATGAACCCGCTAGGTCCTGGCGTGCTGGATGAGGACGCGCTTATTCGCTTCGTCTCACATTATGAGCGCCTGACGCGGCACATGTTGGACGAGATGCCCGAACGCGCTGATGTCGTGATCGAAATTGACCGAAGCCAGACCCCTCAGCCCTAGTCTCTACTGCTCATTTGGAATGGAAGTGCATCGCAACCGGAAAGAGTGGGATGGAGGAAGCGAGGCGGGAGGGTGGAAGGTAATGCAGCCCCGCGTTTCCGGCTACGATGCAAGCTTCTCTTGAACCTGCCTTCCGCCGAATGAAACATGGGCTTTGGGGCAGGATTTCTGCCGATTGCGTGCCTAAATACCCGCTTCAACCGCAAGCCGGATCATGTCCGCACTGCTTTTCGCGCCGAGCTTCTCCATGGCGAGGCCACGGTGCATCTTGATCGTCTTTTCCGACAGGCCCAGTTCCCAGGCGATCTGTTTGTTGCGCAGGCCTGCAGCAACCATGGTCAGCACTTCCAGCTGACGCTTTGACAGGTCCTTGATCTTTTCGACAGCCCGCGCGCGGCGCGTTGCTTCAGGGGTCTGCGCCCCATCTTCCAGCTCGACCTGCGAGCCGTGAAAATATTCGAGTTCGCCCTCTTCATCGAAAATCGGCGCTACCACCACGGCGTTGCGAAATGGCGTTCCGTCCTTCTTGTAATTCAGGATTTCGACCATCACCGCCTTGCGCTCTCGCACGCCCTGGCGAATGGTTTCGGTCAGCCACGGCTCTGTGCCGGGGCCGGAGAGGAAGCGACAATTGCGACCGATAATCTCTTCTTCGGTATATCCGGTCAGCTCCATAAACGCGTCATTGCAGGCAATAATCGGGTTATCGGGCAAGCGCGGGTCACTCACCACAGAGGCGATCGGGTTCGATGCAATCAGATCGATCACACGCTGATCGACGTCATCAAATGCTGCATTTTCCACGGTCATTAACATGCTCTGTTTCCTTCCCGGCGTAAACCCTCTCCGCTGGATGCGAGGGGAGCCAACATCCGATTGGTACATAAGAGATACGGTCGAGCGCGGGGAAAGGTTTCAAATACTTTACACAGCCACGCGCGCACGCCCGTCGCTCACAGCGATCCGCATGTCTGCATATTGAACGGCATTTAGCGAATGGGAGACCATCAGGATGATGCGGTCGCCTACCCTTTCTCGCAATCCGCCGATAATCCGCCGCTCGAGCTGCGGGTCCATTGCCGAGGTTGCTTCGTCGAGGATAAACATTCGTGCGGGCCGCAACAGCGCGCGGGCGAGGCATAGCCGCTGGCGTTCTCCACCCGAAAGTCGCGCGCCGCCATCAAGCAGCTCTTCATCCAATCCATCTGGCAGAGCAGAAACAATCCGATCGGCTTCCGCCTCGGCCAGCTTTTCGCGGATCAGCTCATCGCTGGCTTCACAATTGGGCCAAAGCAGGTTTTCACGCACCGTGCCGTCGAAAATGAAGGGCTCTTGCGGCGCGAATGCGATCTGCGATTGCCACGCACGGCGTGTTTCTGTGTTCAGCGAAACGTCGCCCCATGTGACATCGCCGCGAGCCGGCAGGTGCAGGCCCGCGATGACTTCGACCAAAGTCGATTTTCCGGCGCCTGATGGTCCGCCAATATGTACCAGTGAACCGGGTGCGATTTCGAGCTGGTCTGACTGAACAAGCGTTACCGGATCGCCGTGATCATCCTGCACTTCGACGCGGCAATCCTTTAGCCGAAGCAGGCCACCGGGCAAGACAGCGTTCTTGTTGTCCAACGGAGCTGATGAGCGCCAAGGGCGATGCGCCTCGTCCAGTTCCGCTTCCAATGCGCGGATGCTTTCGAATGCTGGCAGCGCGTGGGCGATCGACTGCAGCCCGCCAAAGGTCGCGACCAGATTGGGCGCGAGGCGCAGCACGATGGCTGCCATGACAAGCAGCTCACCTCCGCTTAAGCCTACGATGCCGAAGCCGACAAGCAGTACGATGAGCGCGAAACATGCGGCGATCACCTGCACGGCGTTGCGAAGGCGCGATTGCTGCATCACGAATTGCACGGAGATGGCCCGCGTTTCGGCAATGCTCTGCGCAAAACGCTCGGCCAATTCGGCCTCTGCGCGCGCTGCCTTTGCCGCTTTCATGCCTTCAAGAAAGCGCGTAGTTTCATGCATCACGCCCCGGCTCGCACGATTGAGATTGCGCCCGAGGCGATGGCTGCGCCGCATCCAGATCACTGCGAAGACCAGGCCCAGCGCAATCATTCCCAGAAGTGCCACTCCCAGTACCGGGCTGACGACAAATGCTGCGACCAGATAGGCGAGCGACATCATCGACAGCACCAAACCGTTCGACAGGAATTGCATGGTGACGGCCAGCCTGCCGATATTAGTGGTGATCGAATTCAGCAGCTGCGATTTGCGAAAACGCTTGATGACCGGCCAATCGGCATGGGCGAGCCGATCGAAGAAGCCGCGCCGGATATGATCGACAAATCCCTGTGCCAATTGCATCATCATCACATCGCGCTTCATCAGCACGAGCGCGCGCAGTATGATCAGGAGCAGGAACGCGCTACCCATCACAAGAAGCTGTTCGAGTGGCGTATCTGCACCGACATTGGACAGCCAGCTCAGCAAATTGCCGCTCAGTCCGCCTTCGCTACCTGACCCTTGCGAGAACACCGTTTCGGCGACCGGGAGCAGCAGGACCAGACCGACACCTTCGAGGACGGCGGCAAGCGCCACCACAGCAATGGTTGCCGGCAGGCGCGGCCCTGCAAATGAGAGAATGGCGCCAAGCAGCGCGCGCAATCCACCTGATGGCTTTCCGGCCACGCTCAGCCGCGTTCCAGGTCGGCGCGCGAATTGTGAAAAGCGAGGAATTCTGCGCGCTCGTCCGCTCCGGTCAGAACGCGGTCACCTACCATCAGCCAGGCATGGAACAGCAGGCTCTTGCCTTCCTCCTCGCCGCGCTTCGATCCGATGATGATGCGTGACGGTATGCCCCGGCGTGCCAGCACCCAGCGCCCGGCCATGGCGCGCGGCAGGCAAACCACCTGAAACAGCCGAATGCGATTGGCGACGCGATTGACCAAGCGGCCGATGTTCGATGCCTGATCAAGGCGCTGCTCGCTCAGCACAGGCCATGCGCCAGCATCAGGTTCCGCATCAATGGGGCCCAGCGTATGCCGCCAGTTACGAAAGGGCACATAGCGGATCAGGAATCGCGCCCAGGCAAGGCTAAGCCAGATCTCCATCCGCACGACACGCCGCTTGATTGATCGTACAACCGTCATGCTTTGTCGCCTATCAGAGCTTCCACAGCAACCACAACATGGCATTGCTGCGAAGCACGCGAATGCGGCTGGGGTGATGTCCGAAAACCGGAGGATCGCGAATGATCTGTGCGTGCCGCAGGACACGCTTTGGCAATGGCTCGGCCTCGGTTTGAGCCAAGCGTCGCCGAAATGCGCCTAAGTGGGCCTGCACTCGCTCATCACCAGGGTCGACGCGCAGTTCGCCCACCCATGGTTCGATCGGGCAGTCTGGCCAAAGCTCCTTACCCAGCATCAGACTGGCTAGAAGCGCCGGAGCAAAGTCGAGATCATCGGATCTGGCGATAACTATCGCGCGAATATCCGCGTCGGTCTTCTCAACGATCATCGCAAGATCGCACAGCCATTTCATGCGTTTCCAGCCTGTTACAGCGCCGTGAATGATCAGGTACAGGATGTAATCGGGGTCCTCCAGCGCGCTCCGGTCGCCATGCTCGACACGTAGGTCCCGCCAACCACTGGGAGGCTCACCCAAAGTGCGCGAGTGCAGTTCAATTTCAGTATTCAGGTCGCGATCGAAAATACTGATCTCACGATGATACCTGGCAATCCGCCGTGCTCTGCGAGCGCCTTCGGGGCCGCGCTCACCAGCGACGAGGTAGCCATTATCAGCAGCGAGATCGATCGCCGCCTCGAAGTTTTCAGGCGAGACCAGCAGGTCGACATCCTTCGATGCGCGCAGCGTGGAGCGGCCATATAGCTCCTCTCCCAGGCGCCAGCCTTTGATTTCCCTTGACGCTACGCCCTCAGCCTCCAGAAGTGGACGAAAGCGCTTGCTCGCTGCTTTCTGCCGCAATTCCCGGCGCGTCATCTTGTCGAGGTGGCGCGCGAGATAATCGCGCACTGCGATGATTTCTGAAGTGTGCTCGCCCTCTTGCTCCAAAGCATTCGACCAAGATCGATCAAGCAACGCTCCCACTCGATGCCGCCAGACCGCGAATTGCGCAAGCGCGATGCTCGGCTTGGGCGGCCCCGCGTTCGGATGATGCAGGGCAGGCCGCAGCGCATCGGCCAGTTCCAAAAGTTGACGGGGCGGTGAATTCATACCGGCCTCTAACCCAGCTTGTGAATGTGCTGCAACACGCTCTTGTGCCGCGCATCGCACCGTGATTAGGCAGTCAGCGATGACAGCGATCGGCGCCCTGTTCGAACGAAGCGGTGAACCAGCGTCGAAGCAGGACGCTGAGCGAATTATGAGCGCGCTTCGCGTGCATGGGGAACGCAAGCAGCAAAATGCGCGCTTCGGCAATTTTGCGGCGGCATGGACGCAAGGCACGCCATACACCCCCGAAGATCTGTTCGATCACCAGCCGATGAGTTTGCCATCAGGTAGTTTCCTCTTCGTCGGCCGGCTCGATTACCGCGATGACCTCGTTCGCGCGCTCGGACTGGAAACAGCCACAGCCGCAAAAATGGCAGATAGCGGCCTTGCAATGGCAGCGTGGGAAAAGTGGGGCACGGACAGTTTCGATCGACTTGAAGGTGGCTGGAGCCTTATCGTCATCGATGCGGAAAACCAGCGCCTGACAGCAGCCCGATCCCCATTTCACGCGCCGCCGCTGGTCTATCATGAAAGCCGCGATCGCTTCGCCATTTCGAGCTTTCCCCGCGGGCTCTTCGCCCTGCCGACGATCCCGCGCATGGTCGATGAAGAGCGCGTTGCCGACGCGCTTATCCTGAATTTCGAATTCAAGGAGAAGACTTACTTCAAAGACGTGTTCTCGCTCCCGTCCGGCCATTGGATGGAAGTGACGCGCGACGCGAGCACGATCACCGGATTTTACGATGTCGATAGGTTGGAGCCGATCCGCTTCGCCCGGGACGAAGATTATGTCGAAGCGCTCGATGCGCTGATGCAGGACTCCGTCGCTACTTCCATGCGCGCACTCAAGACGCCAGCATGTACGGTGAGCGCCGGTCTCGATAGTTCGACGGTTGCGGTCTACGCGCTCGAAGCCTTGGAGCGCGGCGTGCCGGGTTTGACCGATCCCCTGATCGGCTTCACACATGTGCCGGGAAAAGATTGGGATGGCCGCACCTATGGCAAAGGACGGTTGGGTGACGAGTCCGGACCGGTCAAAGCGCTTGCCGCCATGTATCCGCACTTCGACGTGACCTTCGTCGCCTCGGAAGGTCTACCGCTCGACCATGGGCTGGATGAGGTCATCCGGTTGAGCGAAATGCCGCCCTTTGGGTGGAACAATCTCCATTGGGGCGCAGAAATCCAGCGGCTGACGAAAGAAACCGGACGCAATGTGCTGCTTGGCGGCGGCAGCGGCAATCGCACCATTTCCTTCTCCAATCGCTACATCTTTCCCAAGCTTTTCAAGGAACGGCGCTGGGGAGAATTGCACCGGATGCTGCGCGCACTCAATATCGAGCAGGGTATTGCCAAGCGTTATTATCGCTTCGTCGCGCAACCCCTGTTTCCTGCGTCAGTCAACAAGCTGATCGGCCGCGTTCGCCGCGATCAGAGTATGGCGGGTTACTCAGGATATTCTGCGATCAACCCGGACTACGCGGCGGAAATGCGCGTGGGTGAACGCGCACAGGAAATGGGCTGGGACGACAGCTTCAGCACCATGCGCAGCCCGCAGGAAATGCGCAAACGTATGAGTTTTAACGGAAATCGTGAGCAAAATGCGTTGATGCGCGCTGCCATGCAAAGTTCGAGCGGCGTGCAGAGCCGCGATCCGCTAGGGTGTCGTCGCATCACCGAATTCTGTTTCGCCATCCCGGACGAGCAATATATGACGCCGGGCGTCGATCGCTGGCTGGTAAGGCGGCTGATGAAAGACCGCCTGCCGCGAGAAATTGTCAATTTTCAACAGCGCGGGCGGCAGTCTGCCGATTGGCATGCGCGCTTCACCCAGAATTTGGATCGCCACCGCGAAGAATTCGAAGCTATGGCGCATGATCCAGACATGGCAGAGCGCTTCGACATTCCCCGTATTCGTAGAGTCTTCGACACCTGGCCGGACAAGACTCCGCTCGATGCGAACGATCATCCGGATTACCTTCTCGCCATGGTCGGTATGGGACGAATGTTTGGAATTAAGCGCTTTATTAATTGGGTAGAAGGCAGGAACCGATGAACGATGTGCCTTTTACGATTACTGCCGATCTCGATCTCGGCACGCGGGTCGCTCCCTATGTGCGGGATAGCGGCGGCGAGGTGACGATCGTAGAAGGCGAAGTCCCCGACGCTATCGAAAGCGACGATATGGGCACCAACTTCAGCGTAAATTCCAGCCAATTTTTGCTGAACGTGCCTAATGGTGCGACCTACTTGGTCGAAGGGGGCGAGCGCATCACCTATCGGCGAAACGGCGCGTCGGACCGCGACGTCGCGCTGTTCCTTCTCGGCTCTGCCTGGGGAGCGCTTTGTTTCCAGCGCGGGCTTGTCCCGCTGCATGCAAGCGCCGTAATACATAAGGGCAAGGTGCACGCCTTCACGGGACAATCTGGCGCGGGCAAATCCACGCTCGCCGCGGCGCTGGCTAAGAGAGGCCTCGATTTCTTCACGGACGATGTGCTGATCATCGATCCGGCGCAGATAAGCGATGGCGCGGCGCGCTGCTTTGCAGGCCAGAAGGATATGAAACTATGGGCCGATGCGCTGACGCTGACAGGCGCGAGCAAAATGGGCGCGGTGCGTGACGAGCCGGGCTTCAACAAATTCTTCGCCACACCCGCCACCTCAGAAAGCGCAGGAAGTGGTAATCTTGCCAGCCTTTCGATCCTGAAGAACGAGAACGCGCGGCGAGACCGGCAGCCGGTGGAAATCGAAAAGCTTAGCGGAGCGGTCGCCATCAAGCGCCTTCGCGATAGCATATATCGCATGCGTTTCGGGGTGGCGATCATGGGGAGGCAAAAGCTTTACAGCGCGCTCGCCCAGCTGATTTCGGCCGTGCATGTGCAGACTTTCGATAGGCCTCTGAACAAACATGCGTTTCCTGAAACCACGGCAGCCATGCGCGGCTGGATCTGTGATTTTGGCAAGAGCAATGACTGAGGCGTCGGATACGCTAGACAAGCCCGGAATCACCTGGCTCGCTTCCTATCCCAAATCGGGCAATACCTGGACGCGCATCCTGCTTTCCAATCTGATCGCGCCTGATGACATTACCGACGACAATTTTGCTCCGCTCCACGGCTCGATTTCCTCCAATCGGGTAGGCCTCGACGCGGTCAGCGGCCTGCCCTCATCCGATCTGACCGATGACGAAATCGATTTGCTGCGCCCGGACTATTATCGCGAGCTCGCACGGACCGGAGATGAGCGGCAGTTTGTCAAAGTTCACGATGCCTATCACGGCAACGGCGCGGGAAAGCCGCTTTTTCCGGCAGATTGCAGCCTTGGCGCAATTTACCTCGTGCGACATCCCTTCGACGTGGCGGTTTCCTATGCCAGCCATCAGGGCCATCAGGATTTTGCGAAGACCATTAATCACATGGCCAATCCGGCACATATCATGGCGGGCGGCAGCAAGGGCCAGCTGCGCCAGAAATTGCTGACCTGGAGCGAACATTATCTGACATGGCATCGCCAGGATCAGATCCCCGTGCTCACCATTCGCTATGAGGACATGCTTGCCGATACGGCAGCGTGCCTCACACGGATGGGGCGTTTCCTGAAACTGCCTGAGGCTGATGATAAGCAAGCAATCGCGCGCGCGGTGGAAGAGAGCCGCTTTGAAAAGCTACGCGCGAAAGAGGATGAACACGGATTTCGTGAGCGGCCTGAGAAGACAGAGCGCTTCTTTCGCGCGGGCCGCGCCGGCGACGGCTGGGACCTGCTTGATGACGAGCTGCGCGAGAGGCTTTACACGGCCCATCGCGACGTGATGGAAGAACTGGGCTACAAGCCTTGAGGGAGGGACTGGAAATATCGTGGATATTGCAAACGACACCACCATCCGAAAGACCGATAACTTCGTAGAGACCGTCGTCGATGACGAGCTGGTTCTGCTGCACATCGTCAATGGCCAGTTTTACAGCCTCAAGGACACCGGCAGGCGCGCGTGGGAGCTGCTTGAAGACGAGAAGCAATTCGGCTCGTTGGTGAACGCCATGTGCGGTGAATATGATGTCGCCGAAGAAACTTGCCGCAGCGAACTCGGCAAGCTCTTCGGCGAATTGCAGGAGCGGACGCTAGTCGAACTCAACTAGCGCCCTGCGCCCTCAGTCTTCCCACCAATAAGGCGCGCGCTCGCGGTTTCCCGTCACGACCTCATTCAGCGTCGCTGCATTAAAGGCGCGGCCGCCCAGAACGACGGTTTCAACCGTCTGGGTGTTCTGGATATTCTCCAGCGGATCGCCTGTCAGGATCACCAGATCGGCCAGCTTGCCGACTTCCAATGAGCCAATCTCGCTGGCCATCCCAAGCGATCGCGCTGACATGATGGTGGCGGTCTCAAGCGCTTGCAGCGGGGTCATGCCGCCGCGGTGGAATGACCAGATTTCCCAATGGATGTCGATCCCGCTTTGCTGCCCGTGGCCGCCTGCTGCAACTTCTACGCCCCGCTCCATCAGGCGGAGGGATTCGCGCGCGATATCGTCATCCACGAAATCGCCTTCGGGCGCGGTAGTACGGCGTGCAGTGGCGGCGCGCAGGATGGCCGGAGGCGTATGTGCCTGCAGCAGGGGCTGCTCAAAAGCGTTGGTCGCCTGACGCCAGTAGGGATCGCCCGCGAGACCGCCATAACCGACCCCGATTGTCGGGGTGTAATTGGTATTTGCGTGCTCGAAAAATTGCAGCACGTCTTCATACATGAATTCGACCGGCAGGTTGTGCTCCAGCGTCGAATTGCCGTCGGCGACAAGGTTCATGTCCATGCCGTAAAGCGAGCCACCTTCGGCCACGACCATCATGCCTTCCTGCCGCGCAGCCTCGACCACCATCTGCCGCTGTTCACGGCGCGGCTGGTTGTAATTCTTGACGCTTGGCGCGCCTTCCGCTCGCAGGCGGCGGACATGGTCGAGAGCATCCTCGAGACTGTCGATCTGCGCATAGGCATAGGGGCTGCGCGCGCCGTAAATTATCCGGCCGGTGCTGAACATGCGCGGGGCGAGGATCATGCCAGTGCGCTGCATGTCTTCGGCAACGAAAAAGGGGCTGTCGCTCGACGGATCGTGGATCGTCGTCGTGCCCAGCGCGAGGACCTGCTGCAGGTGCCAATTCTGTTGCGGCACCAGATCGTTTGTCGCCACCGGGCCATGTGCATGAGCATCGACCAGCCCTGGAATAATCGTGCGACCGCTCGCATCGATCGTGGGCGTGCCAGCAGGGACGGGCACCTCACCAGCAGGACCGATCGCAGCGATGACATCGCCATTGATCAAGATCGTGCCGCCTTCGATGATGCCGCCGTCTTCACCCGCCATGGTGATGATACGTGCGCCTGTGATGGCGAGCGAACCCTCATAGCGATCCGCGGGCACGGTGCGCAGCAATGAGACCCCGTTCTCGGGTTGCTCATAGCCGCTCTCATCACCATCCCCCGGAGGGGCCGAAGCGAAGAATTCGTCGGCTGCTGCAGAATAGAGCGTTGCGCCGAGCGACCAATTCAGCCGCTCTCCGCCATCGGACCAATGCACGTAATCCGCGCCCGAATCCGAAACCTCGACCACCGGTAGTGCGCGCGCGCTGCCCGATACGGTGACGGTCTGCCCGCCCGGCATCAGTGGCATGGCGAAGGCGTCGTAATTCTCGGTGAAAGCCACATGGCGGCCAGTTGGCGAGACATAGAAACCTGTCGCCAGATCGCCGCGCGCATGGGTGCGGATGTCCTCGCCGTTAAGATCGCTGGAGAACAGCGCCTGCGCGCCGCTGTCAGACCCGGTCATGAAGATGCGATTATTGCTCGCACCGAAATGCGGAGTTCGGTGCGTCCGGCTGACAAGCACCTGCTCCCCGCCGCCAACAGACATGCGATACACGCCCGAATTGTCGCTGTATTCGGGAGCGGTCAGATAACCGCCCGAGTTGCGCTCAAACACGATAGTGCGGCCGTCGGGAGAGAATTGCGGGCGCGAAAAATGGCCCGGGGTGCTGGTGATTGCGCGGCCGCCCTGCCCGTTCGGACCCACAGTGCGAATTTCTCCCAACCCAGCATCGGTCCAGCGCACATAGACGATCTGTGATCCGTCGCGCGACCATGCGGGGTATGCTTCCATCGCATCGCCACTGTCCCGCGTCAGGCGGCGCGGTGTGCCGCCGCTCGCCGGCATGGTGTAAAGGCGGCCAAGGCTCTCGAATACGACCGTATCACCATCGGGCGAGACCGTAGCGAAGCGCGCCATGGTGACATCGACATTGTCTGCTGCCACCGGGATCGCCGGATGCGGTGCAGGCAAGACGCCGCGCGTATCGTCGACCACGAAGGGAATTTCGGCCAAGCCCGTACCATCGGCATTGACGCGATTGATCTTGCCGCCAGCCCAGAAGACGATGGAGCGGCTGTCCGGCGTCCAGTCCATGTTCGGATAGACCCCGGTAATGGCCCATGTCTCCTGCACGTCGCGGTCGAGATCGTCATAGATCCGGCGCTCTTCGCCCGTCTCGAGATCGCGCACCCAGAGCTGCGACTTGATCTGCTCGCGCCGCACAAAGGCAATCATCGTGCCATCGGGCGAAGGCGTTGGCCGCACCGATCCACCGAGGCCGGAAACCGCCGTCGTCACTTCGCCAGTGGCGAGGTCATAGCGTTCGATGTTGAATAGGCCCTGGTTGGAATCCTGCGCATATTCGAAAGTGCCGCCCGGAGTGACATTGCGGGTGTAATATACCCCGGTGCCATCGGCGGTGAAGATCGGCTCGCCCAGCTCCTTCTGGTGCTGTTCGTTAGGCCGCGCGACGAGCTGCACGCCGCTGCCGCCGGAGATGTGATACATCCACACCTCACCCGTGCCGAGCGAGCGGCCGGTCGTGAAATGCTTCTTGGCGACGATGAATTGCCCGTCAGGCGACCAGCTCGGCTGGTGCATCAGGCGGAAATCTTCATTGGTCAGCTGCCGCGCGTCCGAGCCATCGGCATTCATGATCCAGATATTGTCGCCGCCACCCCTGTCGGACGTGAAAGCGATGCGGCTGCCATCGGGAGAAAAGCGCGGTTGCACTTCCCAGGCAAGCCCCTCGGCAATCCGCGTCGGCGTGCCGCCAGTCATCGGCATGGTGTAGATATCGCCGAGCAGCGAGAAGGCGATCGTCCTGCCGTCCGGCGACACATCGACATCCATCCATGTGCCCTCATCGGTGCGGATCGGCACCTGCGTGATTTGCACGCCGGGAGGATTGTTAACGTCCCAGCCGGTTTCTTCGGCCTCAGCCGTAGCGGGTGCGGCATCGCCTTCACCCGTCTGGTCGGATTCGGGAATGGCAGGCGGGGCCACCCTCGTATTCTCATCTTCCGTCGCTTCGCTTTCCACCGGAGGATCATCTGACTCGGCGGGCGGCTGCACCTGCGCGTGGGCAGGCATGGCAATCGCAATGGCGAGCAGGCTGGCGGCGAAAAGCGAATTGTTGCGGAGCATAGGCTTCCTGTCTGGTTGCGTGTGTGTTTTTCAGTCCCGTGCGTCTTCATACGCTAACAAACGCTGGGCACAATGTTTCAACTGCGAGTAGCGCCCATGCGCTGGACTTGCGCGGGAAAACGCGGTTCACCGCAGACATGAGCGAGCAATTTGATGCAGCGATCATCGGCGCGGGGCACAATGGCCTCGTATGCGCCTTCTACCTTGCGCGGGCCGGCCTTAAGGTGCGCATTGTGGAGCGGCGCGATGTCGTGGGCGGCGCGGCGGTTACTGAGGAATTTCATCCTGGATTCCGCAACTCCGTCGCCAGCTACACGGTCAGCCTTCTGCAGCCCAAGGTGATCGCGGATATGCGGCTGGTAGAAAAAGGCTACCGCGTGATCGAGCGGCCAATTTTCAACTTCCTGCCGCAGGAGGATGGCGGCTATCTGAAACTTGGCGGAGGGTTGGAGCGGACCCAAGCGGAGTTTCGCAAGTTCTCAAACGCTGATGCGGAGGCACTGCCCGCTTATTACGATGCGTTGGAAGGTGTTGCCGAAGTCCTTCGCGCGCTCGCACTGAAGACTCCGCCAAACGTGGGCGATGGTTTTCGCAGTATCATTGCAGCAGCGTTGCAGGGTTATGGCATGTCTCGGCTGGACACCCAGGCGAAGCGCAATGTGCTCGACCTGTTCACCAAATCCGCCACCAGCTTCCTCGGACAATGGTTTGAAAGCGAGCCGGTGAAGGCGGCGTTCGGCTTTGACGCGGTCGTCGGCAACTACGCTTCGCCCGACACGCCCGGCAGCGCCTATGTCCTGCTGCATCACGTGTTTGGCGAGGTGAACGGCAAGAAGGGCGCGTGGGGTCACTGCGTCGGCGGCATGGGCACGATCACCCAGCTGATGGCCAAAGCTTGCCGCGAAGCGGGTGTGGAGATCAGCCTGGAATCGCCGGTCAGCGAAGTGCTGGTCGATGGTGACACGGTGGCGGGCGTAAAGCTGGAGAGCGGCGAGGAAGTGGCGGCGAAGCGCGTTATCGCCAATGTCGGGCCCAAGCTGCTCTACGGCAAAATGCTCGATCCGAGCCATCAGCCAGAAGAATTCCGCCGCGCGATGAAAGGCTTCAAGGCAGGCGGCGGCACGTTCCGAATGAATGTCTCGCTGAGCGAATTGCCGCGCTTCACCGCTCACCCCGAACCGGGCGAGCATCATTCATCCGGCATCATCATCGCGCCGACGCTCGATTACATGGACCGCGCGTTTCTCGATGCGAAACAACACGGCTGGTCACGCAAGCCGATCGTCGAGATGCTGATACCCAGCACAGTGGACGACAGCCTCGCTCCGCCGGGCCAGCACGTCGCCAGCCTGTTCTGCCAGCAATTCGCGCCCGAATTGCCCGATCGCCGCGACTGGGATGACGAAGAGGCGGCTGCGGTCGATACCATTATCGACACAGTAGAGCGCCACGCTCCCGGTTTTCGCGCCTCGATCATCGGCAAGCAGGTGCTCAGCCCCAAAGGTCTGGAGCGCAAGTTCGGCCTCGTGGGCGGGGATATTTTCCATGGGCATATGAGCCTTGACCAACTCTGGTCGGCGCGGCCCGTTCTCGGTCATGGTGCCTATCGTGGACCGGTAAAGGGGCTCTACATGTGCGGATCGGGCGCGCATCCGGGCGGCGGGGTCACCGGCGCACCGGGCCACAATTGCGCGCGCGAAGTGATTGACGATGGCGGGAGCTTTCGCCGCTTCGCCTAGTCGAGCGAAAAGGCGGAAGGCAGCAATTCGGCAATGCTGGTGGTGAGGGTCTCTTCCCCTTCCCTGTCACAGCATAGGATCTCAATATTGCGGCCCGATAGCTGTGCAGCCTCTGCAATCGCCTGACGGCAACCACCACAAGGAGTCACCGGGCCGACGCTAGGCTGGCTCTCATCCGCCGGACCGCCGATCACAAGCACGCGCGCGACATTTTCCAGCCCAAACGCCTGCTGGGCTGCGGTAAGCGCGGATTGCTCCGCACACACGCCGAGACGGTAGCACGCGTTCTCCATATTCGCGCCCACCGCCACTTCGCCATCGACACTTTCGACCGCTGCGCCGACAATGAAACCCGAATAGGGTGCATGGGCGCGCAGCCGCGCCTCTTTGGCCTTGGCGAGGAGGTCGCTCACGATGCCTCGCCCGCCGGCTGTGCATCCAGCTTCTTCGCAATGGCGATCGCACCTGCAATCAGGAAGGGCACAAGCGCGAAGCTAAGCACGATTTTGGCGATGGCCTGGCCGACCAGCAGGTCGCCAATCGGAAATTCACCGTAGAAAGCGAGCGTGATGAAAATCAGCGTGTCGATCGCCTGGCTGATTGCAGAGGCAATCGCCCCGCGCGCCATGAGCCAGAAACCGCCGCCTTCACCCTTGCCGCGCAGCTTGTTGAAGATCCACACATTGAGCAACAGCGATACACCGTAAGCCACCGGCCCTGCCGCCATAATCCGCGGCGTTTGCGCATGCACCGTGTTGAAGGCGTCGAGATTTTCTGTCGGCATCTGCGGCGATGCAGGCAGTGCGAGCACGATCCAGATCAGTCCGATGGAGAATGCAAGGGGGAGAAAGCCCCACAACACCAGCCGGTCTGCCGCTGCCTTGCCGTGCAATTGCGAGACCGTACTCGACATCACAACCAGCAGCAGGAAAGCCAGGATTCCGCTCTCCACTTTAATTGTGCCAAGATCGAAAATAGGAATAGCGAACTGTTTGAACGCCAGCACGCCGGCGATCACGGTCATACCGCCATAAAGGAGCGTGATAACGAAAAGGGATCGCGCCATCGGCAGGGCGCGGGCTGTCGCTGCGGTGTCGGTCATGCGCGATGGCTATGCAACACAGGCGGCGCTTTGCAAGCCTGATCGGGGAATAACAGGGGCAAAACCGTTGAACCTGCCGCGCAACTGCGCAAGAGAGGCTGACGGTTCACCTGATCTGGAGTCGCCGTGCCTCCCCAATTGATATCTCTTGCAGGGATCGCCGCGATCCTCGCCATCGCTTTCCTGCTATCGACCGGCAAGACGCGCATAAGGCCGCGCGTCGTGCTGGCTGCCTTTGCATTGCAGGCCCTGATGGCGCTGCTCGTCTTGCGCACGCCATGGGGTGTCGCCGCGATCCAGTTCCTGTCCGATGGCGTGATCGCGCTGCTCGACTATTCGAAAGTCGGGATCGAGGCCGTCTTTGGATCGATGGATGACAATCCCTTCACCAATACCTTTGTAATTGCGGCGCTGCCGGTGATCGTGTTCTTCGCTGCCATCGTTTCGATCCTCTACCACTGGGGCATCATGCAACGGCTGGTGCGCTGGGTCGGCGGTGCGATCGGGTGGATCACCGGTGTCTCGCAAGTCGAGGCCCTCGGCAGCGCGGCGAATATCTTTGTCGGCCAGTCCGAAAGCCCGCTGGTGGTGCGTCCCTATCTCGCCAGCCTAACGCCCAGCCGCCTATTCACGCTGATGGCTGTGGGCATGGCGGGCGTCGCGGGGACGATACTTGCAGCCTATGCGAGCTTTATCGGATCGGAAGCCGTGCCATTCCTGCTCGCGGCAGCCTTCATGTCTGCTCCCGGTGGTATCCTGATGGCCAAGATCATCATGCCTGACGATGAAAGCGATCTCGCCCGCTCCGCAGCTGACCTCGCAGAAATCGAACTGCCCGAAATGCGCATCAGCGCAGAAGGTCCCGCCGCACTCGATCCTGCAGGCAAGCCGCATGAAGTGCAGATGGCCGAGACATTCGAAGAGGGACACAAGCCCGCCAACGTGATCGAAGCAGCAGCGCAAGGCACGCAGACGGGCGTCAAATTGGCGGTCGCCGTGGGCGCCATGGTGATGGTGTTCGTCGCGCTGGTGGCGCTCGCTAACGGTATCCTTGGCGGCGTGGGTGGCTGGATGGGCTATCCCGATGTCACTTTCCAGCAACTGATCGGCTATGTTTTCCAGCCGGTGATGTTCCTGATCGGCGTGCCCTGGGCAGAGGCCGATATCGCAGGCGGCCTGTTCGGCACCAAGATCGTGCTCAACGAGTTCGTGGCGTTCATCGAACTGGGCGCGCTGGAGGAAGGAACTTTCTCCGCTCGCACAACGGCCATCGTGACCTTTGCGCTGTGCGGTTTTGCCAATTTCAGTTCGATCGCAATCCAGATGGCGGTGACGGGGGGCCTCGCGCCCAATCAGCGCCCGGTGATCGCCAAGCTCGGCCTGCGCGCGCTGGCTGCAGGCTCGCTGGCAAATTTGATGAGCGCGGCTCTGGCAGGTCTCGTCCTTCCCCTGTAAGAGCGCCGCCATGTCTGACCTTGCATCCATTTCGCTTTCGCGCCCGCTGGAGGATTTCTCCAGCGAGCTTGGCCGCAGCTTTGAAGAGTATGGTTTCGCGATCATCCGCGATCACGGCATTCCGCAGGTTTTGATCGACCGCGCGGAAGCGTTGGCGAAAGTGTTCTTCGCCCTGCCCGACGCTGCCAAGAACGCTTACGCCATTGAAGGCGGCGGCGGCGCGCGCGGCTACACGCCGTTCGGCAAGGAGATCGCCAAGGATGCGACGGTCCATGACCTGAAGGAATTCTGGCATGTCGGCCGCAGCCTGCCGGAAGGGCATCCGCTTGCAGAGATGATGGCACCCAATATCTGGCCGACTGAAATTCCGGAATTCAAAGCTGTGTTCGAAGAGCTGTATTCGCAGTTCGAAAAGACAGGCGACCGGATCCTGCGCGCGATCGCGCTTCACCTCGACCTCGAAGAAGACTATTTCGTCTCAACCGTCGAGGACGGCAATTCGGTAATGCGCCTGCTGCATTATCCGCCGCTGAGCGAAGATGTGCCCGAAGGCGCTATCCGCGCCGCCGCGCATGGGGATATCAATACGATTACGCTCCTGCTTGGCGCGGAGGAAGCTGGCCTCGAACTGCTCAACAAGCAGGGCGAATGGGTACCGGTTTCGCCGCCGAAGGGCGCATTGGCGGTCAATGTCGGCGACATGCTGGAACGCCTCACCAATAATCGCCTGCGTTCTACAACGCACCGCGTGGTCAACCCCGGTGGGGAGGCATCGCGCCGCTCACGCTATTCGATGCCATTCTTCCTGCATTTCCGCCCGGATTTCGTGATCGAAGCCCTGCCGAATTGCGTTGAAGACGGTGAGACGCCCGCCGCGCCCATCACCGCGCATGATTTCCTGCAGCAGCGGCTGCGTGAAATCGGGCTGGCCTGACAAGCGAGTCGATTGACGATTCGCGTCGCGGGAAGGACTCCGCCCCACCAACGCCGGAATCCCTCAAATGAATTTGTTGCAACGCAGCAACAGTGCTGCTGGATTCCGTTCCGTTCCACAAGAAAAGTCCAAAATATGACCGCTCAGCGTTGCCGTGTCATTGGTTTGAAATGAAACCTGCCTGTAAGGGCGCGCACAAGCCTTGGCCCCTTCCCCAAGGTAGAGATTCATTCCAGACGAAGGACTTTCGGGATCATGAAAATCAAATATCTCCTAGCGGCAAGCGTGGTCAGCCTTTCTGCGGCGACGGCCATTGCCACTCCGGCTGCAGCGCAGGAAACGACATCGGGCATCACTGGCCAGGTCAGCGATGAAAACGGCAATGCCATTCAGGATGCCACCGTTACCGTCGTTGATGGCAGGACCGGTCGTACTAGCTCGGTTCAAACCACCGGCACGGGCAGCTTCAACTTCCGTAACCTCGAAGTTGGTGGCCCCTACACCGTCACGGTCAATGCTTCGGGTTTCGTAGGCGAAACGGTAGAAGGCCTTTCGGTCAATCTGTCCAATACAGTAGGCCTGAGCTTCGAGCTGGCAGCTGGCGAGACCACGCTGGGCAACGAAATCGTTGTCACTGCCACTTCGGTCCGTAGCGCGCCGCTCGCGCTCGGTCCCGGCTCTTCTTTCGATCTGGAAATCGTTCAGGAGCAGCCGTCGATCACCCGTGACATTCGCGATATCATTTCGATCGACCCGCGCGTCACGCTCGACGCCGGCTTCCCGGATGACACTGGAGGCGTTTCGTGTCTCGGAGCTAGCGAGCGCGTCAACTCGCTGACTGTGGACGGCATCCGCACCGATGACGGTTTCGGTCTCGGCTCAAGCGGCTTCCCTTCCGAGGCTCAGCCTTTCCCGCTCGACTCGCTCGCAGCTGTCTCGGTCGAGTTCGCGCCGTTCGATGTTCAGTATGGCCTCTTCTCCGGCTGTAATATCAACGTCGTCACCAAATCCGGTTCGAACGAATTCTCCGGTGGCGGTTACTTCTTCTACCGCGATGACGGCTTGCAGGGCGACGAGCTTGAAGGCGAGCCGCTGAATCGCGGCGATTTCGAAGTCGAACAATACGGCGTCTATCTCGGCGGCCCGATTATCGAGGATCGCCTGTTCTTCTTCGTGAACTACGACCGTGTCGACTCAGTTCTCGGCATTGATGATGGCCCCGCTGGCTCGGGCGCACCCAACGAAGCGCAGTTCGTTTCGGTCGACCAGATCAATCAGATTACCCAGATCGTCCAGGACCAGTATGGCTACGATGCAGGTGGTATTCTGACCAGCCAGCCGCGCAGCACCGAGCGCTTCTTCGCTCGTATTGATGCAAACATCACTGACGACCATCGTCTTGCGCTCAGCTATGGCCGCACGCGGGAAGATTTCTTCAGCGGCGTCAATCTTGATGCAGCGGGCAACGAAATCGGGCTGTCGTCGAACGTCTACCAGTCGGGTAACAACATCGACACCTATTCGGCGCGGCTGCTTTCCAACTGGTCGGAGAACTTCTCGACCGAAATCCGCGTCTCGCGCCTCGACAACTCTGACCTCCAGACCTCGTTGAGCGGAAGTCAATTCCAGAACTTCACCGTAGTGCTTCCCAACGGCGGTGAAGTCCAACTCGGACCCGACCGTTTCCGTCAGGTGAACGATCTCGAGAATACGACTGACCAGGTGAAAGTTGCTGGCTTCCTGACAGCAGGCAATCATTTCTTCACCGTCGGTGTCGAATACGACCGTTTCGACGTTTTCAACCTGTTCGTGCAGGACGGTCTGGGCACTGCCGAGTTCGACAGCATTGCCGATCTTGCAGCTGGCAACCCTTCCGACTTCACCGTCCGCGTACCGACCGGAACGCTTGACGATGCGGTGGCAGAATTCGCGCGCGAAATCTTCACCATCTACGCCCAGGACGAATGGCAAGTCACTCCGGACCTGCTGCTTCAGGCCGGTGTCCGCTATGACTTCTATAACGGCAGCGAAGACCCGACCGTTTCGGACCAGTTCGTGGCCCGCTACGGGTTCACCAACGGCACAGGTTTCGATGACCTCGACATTATCCAGCCGCGTCTCGGTTTGACGTACGATCTGGGTGAAACCTTTGCCGGATCGACCACCCTGCGTGGCGGCGTGGGCGTGTTCTCCGGGGGCGATCCGACCGTGATCTTCTCCAACAGCTACACGAACAATGGCGTCAACCTCGACGATGTCGAGCTTGACGAAATTCAGAATGCCGGAATCACCGACTTCCTCGGTGATAGCGTACCGCAGAGCGTTATTGATCTCGCAGTCGTCGGTGACGGTGAAGTCAACGCAATCGACCCTGACTTCGTAATCCCGCAGACAATCCGCGCGAACTTTGCGATCGAGCATCAGTTCAACTTCGGTCCGACCCTGATCCTCGATTACATCTACAGCCGTGTGAACGATCCGCTGTTCGTTCAGGATCTGACGCTCGCGCAGACCGGAACCGCTCCGGATGGTCGTCCGCTCTATCGTCAGGTCGACTTCCTCGATCCTGATTGCGCGACGGACCCGGGCAACTTCGCGACCTGTGACACGCGTTCGACCAGCGACTACCTGCTGACGAATGGCACCAGCACGGATAGCCACGTTCTCAGCGTACAGTTGCAGGACAGCTGGCCGCAGGAAGGCAACTTCCTGGGTCTCGGTGGTAGTTTCTCGCTCGGTTATGCGTACCAGGATGTCGAGGAGATCCAGCCGCTGACTTCCAGCCGTGCGGTGTCGAACTTCGGCAACTTCTCGAAAGTCGATGTGAACAATCCACGCGTGGGACGTGCCAACGCATCGCGCATCCACAATGCGGTTGCTCGCCTCAACCTGGAGAAAGATTTCTTCGAGGATGCCACCTCGCAGGTCACTTTCTTCATGCGATATCGCACGAACCAGCCGTACAGCTTCAACTTCGACACTTCGCAATTCCCATGCCAGAATGCCGCAGGCATCAACGTGTTTGGCGACTCGCGCTGCTTCGAAGACCGAGTGCTGCTCTATGTTCCGGCTGAAAACGATCCGTCGGTCGTCTATGGTGCCGACTTCGATCTGGCTGCGTTTAATTCGTACCTGACGGCAACTGGGCTCGACGAGTACCGCGGTCAGATCGTGGAGCGTAACGCATTCGACGCTGGCGACTACTGGGATCTGGACATCAGCTTCCAGCAGGAAATCCCCGGCTTCTTCGCACGTGATCGCTTCACGCTTCGCATGGATATCCAGAATGCGCTGAACCTTATCGACAGCGACTGGAATATTCTGCGCGATGCGAGCTTCGAGTACAATGTTCCGATCGTCGGCGCGACGATCAACGATGCTGGGCAATATGTCTTCGAAGAGTTCACCGATCCGAGCCGCGACGGTCGCCCGGTTCCGCTGAGCCGGAACACCTCGGCCTCGCTGTGGAGCATCCAGTTCGGCATTCGTTACGAATTCTAACGGATAGCAATCGTAAAAAGTTGGGCGGCGGCACTCGAAAGAGCGCCGCCGCCTTTCTTTTGTCGCCTCGCTACGTCAATGAGGGCTCATGACTTCTAAGCTCATCGCTTCGCTTTTTGCCTCCGCCGCGCTCGCCGGTTGCGTTACACAGCCGGGAGCGATTTCCAGCGTCTCGCCCACATCAGACGTCGTGAACTTGCAAGTCCTCGCGTTAAACGATTTTCATGGGCACCTCGAACAATCCGAGCGTGAAGGCACCTGGATCGAGAACGGTGTGGAGCGGCGCGGTCGTATTGGCGGCGCTGCACAATTGGGCGCTACTCTGGACGCGCTTCGTGAGGGGCACACGGTCACGGTCGCAGCAGGCGATCTGATCGGCGCGAGCCCGCTGATATCCTCTCTCTTCCTCGACGAACCGACGATCCGCGCGCTCTCGGTTGTCGGCCTTGATATTGCCTCAGTCGGCAATCACGAATTCGATCGCGGGATCGAAGAGCTGCGCCGCATCCAGAATGGTGGCTGCGAGGTCTACACTCTGCGCGAACCCTGCGCGGTCGAGCCCTTCATCGGCGCAGACTTTGCCTATCTTGCGGGCAATGTTGTCGATGATGCAGGCGTGACGCTATTTCCCGGCACCGAGATGCGCGATTATGGAGCTGCACGCGTTGGCTTTATTGGACTGACGCTGGAGGGCACTCCCAACCTCGTCGCGGATCAGGCGACCGCTGGGTATACCTTTTTGCCCGAAGCGGAGACGGCCAATCGCCTGGCTGCACAACTGCGCGATCGAGGCGCGGATGCCGTCGTCCTGCTGATCCACGAGGGCGGCTATGTCGACGGCCGTTTTGTGCTCGATGGATGTCCGGATATCTCCGGCCCCATCGTGCCCATTGTGGAGGCGCTCGACCCTTCGATTTCGCTCGTTGTCTCCGGTCACTCGCACAATGCGTATATCTGCAACATCACGCGCGAAAGCGGGGAGCCGGTGCTGCTGACATCCGCCGGTCGTTACGGCGGGTTCGTGACAGCGATCGACATGGTAATCGATCCGGCATCAGATGCGGTGCTTTCGCTGGATGCGCGCTCGATCGCGGTTACGGATACAGACACGCCGCATGCCGAAGCAGGCGAAATCGTGCGCCGCTATGCCGAAGCCGTCCGGCCTGTGGCAGAGCGCGCTGTCGGCCCTATAGCTGCGCCTCTCGCTAGAGGCGAGGATTGCGCCGACCGGCCGGCGCAGGACTTCGTCGCCGATGCATATCTTTTTGCCGCAAATGCCGCGCTGGATGCGCCTGCCGATATCGCTTTCGTAAATTCAGGCGGGGTGCGCAGCGACCTTTCAGGCGCGGATGACGGGGTGCTCACTTTCGGTGAACTCGCTGCAATGGCGCCTTTCGGAAACACGCTGATCGTGCTCGAAATGACGGGCGGGCAAATCATGGCATTGCTGGAGCAGCAATTCTGCCAGGAGGACGGCTCGGTCCTATGCGGATCGGCGCTCGTCCCCTCGGCAGGATCCGCCTATCAGGTCGATCGGCGCCGTGCGCAGGGTGAGCGGGTGCTGGCACCGGTCATTGATGAGCAGCCGCTCGATCCAGCGCGCACTTACCGCGTCGTCACCAACAGCTTCCTGGCTGGCGGCGGCGATGGATTTTCGCAATTTGGCGATGGCACACAAGTCGCCAATGTCGGCTTCGATATCGATGGTATCGAGGCCTATGTGGCAACCGGCGAAGTGCGCGTTCCGGTTTGCGGGCGTGTCAGGACTGTAGTGGCTCCTGCCTCTTCCTAACGCAGCGGCGGCTCGTCGAAACTGCGCAGCTTGCGGCTGTGAAAGCTGTCGCCTTCCTTGCTGAGCAGGGACAGCGTTTCGATGCCGATCCGCAAATGCTGGCTGATCGATTTTTCGTAAAAAGCGTTCGCCTGACCCGGCAACTTGATCTCGCCATGAAGCGGCTTGTCCGACACGCAAAGCAGCGTCCCGTAAGGAACGCGGAAGCGGTAACCCTGCGCTGCCACGGTGGCCGATTCCATATCGATGGCGACAGCCCTGCTCTGGTTGAAGCGCAATGCCGAGCGCGTGTAGTGCAACTCCCAATTGCGATCATCGGTCGTGACGACGGTGCCGGTGCGCAGGCGTGCCTTCAATTGCTCATCAGTATCGCCTGTGACACTGCGCGCGGCCTTGAACATCGCGGTCTGCACTTCGGCGATTGGCGGTATCGGGATCTCCGGCGGGATCGCTGAATCGAGCACATTGTCATCGCGCAGGTACGCATGGGCGAGCACGTAATCGCCGATAGTCTGGCTTGGACGAAGGCCGCCACAATGGCCGATCATCAGCCACACTTCCGGGCGCAGGACAGCGATATGATCGCAGATCGTCTTCGCGTTGGACGGTCCGACACCGATATTGACCAGCGTGATGCCGGAATTATCTTTGCCGACCAGGTGATACGCCGGCATCTGGTGCTTGCGCCATGTGCCCGAAGCAATCCGCTCCCGCGCGCCTTCCAGATTGCTGCTGTCAATCACCGCGCCTGGCGCGGAAAAACGCTCGAACCGGCTTTCCGGATCGGCAATCTCGGCGAGCGCGAAATCGATGAATTCCTCAACGTAGCGAATATAGTTCGTGAACAGCACGTAGCGCTGGAAATGTTCAGCAGGCGTGCCCGAATAATGCCGCAGCCTTGCGAGGCTAAAGTCGGTACGCAAGGCATCAAACAGTGAAAGCGGGCGCGCTTCGTGCTCTTCACCGATCCAAGTTCCGTCGGTCACTTCATCCCCGATCTTGATGAGATCGGAAGACGGGAAATGCCGCGTCAGCTCCGCACTGCTCGCTCCCTGCAGCCCGGGCGACGATGCATCGAGAACGTATTGGTAAGGAATTTCATCCTCGGATCGCCCAACCTGCAGCGCGATCTCATAGTCCGTGACGAGGTGGCACAGCTGCTCTTTCAGATAAGGGCGGAACAGACCCGGATCGGCAATAGAATTGCTATACGTCCCTGGCTGATTGAGCCGGGCATAGGCGCGTGCCGGATAGGGTTGCTCGACTTTCCCGGTATAATGCAGCGTCAGCTCTGGATAGGCAAACCGACCTTCCTTGCGGGCATTCTCCGCAGGCGGAGTCCGATCCTCGGCATATGTGGCGAGCGCATCGATCAGGTTGCTGCGCGAACTGTTATAGACCTCCTCCAACTGATCGAGGATGCCATCAATGTCTTCGACTTTGGTCGCCACAAATTCTCCGTTCTATGAGGGATCGATAGGCAGTGCCCTAGCCCAGTTGAAGCCGTGAGGAAAGCTTCACGCAGGCTCTGCAAAGACCCAGTCGAGATAGGCGGCAAGCCGGATTCCCGACTGCGCCAACCTGTCTTCAACAGTCGGGGTCCACCGCCAGTTATAGCGATAGCGCAGCATCGCGGGCGATTCCTGCGTACCCATGCCGTATTCTTCGTTCACTTCGGGATAGACCTGGTCTCGCAGTGCGGCGCTTTCAGCGATCCAGATCGTGGGATCGACATCCCACCATTCGATCACACGCACAGGAGTTATGCGGCGCTCAAGGCGATCGGCATATTCGGTGTAGGACAATTGCTGGCGAAGGATCATCCCTTCATCCCACACCCAGTGCAGATTGGTCTGCTCGTCGAACCAGTCGACGATGAAATCATTACCTCCGCGATCAGTGCCGTTTCCGGCGTGCAGCGGTTGATGCAGATCAGACACCAGATGGACAACGAAACGCAGCGCCAGCGCTTTGTCTTCCTGTGAAGCTGCAGGATCGCGCAGAACGGCAGTAAAGCGTTCCAGAGCCGTCGCCGCATCGCCCTCGGGCGGGTGCTCAAGATTCTCGGCAGAGCGACCTTCCGGCACAGTCACATAATGAAATGGCGAAGCCGTTTCCTGCCAGAATGGCGCTGGGTTAGACCGCTGTTCATCGGGCCAAGTGCTTGCTTCGGGCAGGCCTTCGGCTCCGATGATCTGCGCGATCTGCGCCTGTGTATGGCCGCTGATATTGTCTTCGGCAATCTCTGCCGTGACGCGGTGACCGATTGGCCCCCACGCCTGAGCGGGAGTCGAAAGAATGGAGGCGGACGCGGCAAGCGCGATGGCAATTTTGCGGGTCATATTCGGTCCCCAATTTGAGCGGTGATGCGGCCCTATGAAGCACGCGAGCGTATCATGGCAAGAGAGGCGAAAGACGCGTTTCGCGCCCGCGCTGCACCGCCCCAAGTCACAGCAGATCGTCTATGGTTAACTTTTCCCAAAGGATAAGCCCGTAACGCTGGCGAAAGCATGCATTTCGTCAGGAATCCGAACGCTGTGAAACACGAAAAAATCGAAATTGCCGATCCGTCCTTGATCGATGCCGTTGCCCGCTCTTGTGGTGAAGTAACCGTCGGCTGTGTTGATGTCGGCGGTATCGTCGAAGAGATCATCGAGACAGCCGGCGATATGGAAAACCGGCGCCGTGCGCTGCAATCGGTGATGTCCGAATTGGCGAAGGACCAGCGCCGCGTAACGGATGCAACCGATGAGGCGCGCCTCCTGTCAGATCGCGCAAAACGCGACCTCAGGCAGAGCACCGCGGTCATCAAGGATTCCATCG
Organism: Aurantiacibacter sediminis; assembly: GCF_016019885.1. Classification (GTDB taxonomy): domain Bacteria; phylum Pseudomonadota; class Alphaproteobacteria; order Sphingomonadales; family Sphingomonadaceae; genus Alteraurantiacibacter; species Alteraurantiacibacter sediminis. The sequence goes on from NZ_JAEANY010000003.1 coordinate 404,685, forward strand.
GCGAATTTGTCGATTTGACCGATCTTATCGTAACGCTGGCCGAACACATTACCAGCTTCGCCGGTGCAATGGATCAGGTTCGCCGGGTGTCGGAGAAGATCGATACGATTGCTGAGACAACCAACATGCTCGCGCTTAATGCCGCGATCGAGGCGCACCGCGCCGGTGAAGCCGGAGCAACCTTTGCGGTCGTCGCTCAGGAAGTGAAAAAGCTGGCGCAGGATACGCGCGGCGCGACCGATGAAATCGCACGCACCGTGGACTCCCTTGGCGGAGAAGCCGAAGGATTGGTCGAGAAGATCAGCCGGGGCGTTGAGCAAGGCAAGAGCGCCCAGACCAAATTCGCGCAGATCGATGACACTGTGAACGGCATTTCCGATTTCGTGACTCAGATCGAGGAACAGAATTCGGGGATCGCTCAGAACACCAGCACGATCAATTCCCGGGTCGAGGAAGTACGCGAAGCACTGGAGCTGTTTGCTTCCGGAGCTCGCGCAAACAACGCCAACCTGGTCTCAGCGAAGAAACGGATCAACGAGCTTGAAACGATGTCGATGGAGATGTTCGACCAGCTCGTGCGCAGCGGATTTGCTGCGGCCGACCTCGAATTCGTCGAAATGGCAATTACCGGCCGTGATGAGATGGTCGGCCTTGTCGAAAGTGCGCTTGCCGATGGTTCGATCACAGAAGCGGACGTGTTCGATCGCAATTATGACCAGATCCCCGGTACCAATCCGGTCCAGTATCATAACCGCTTCAATGATTTTGCCGATCGCGTCATCCAGCCGGTCCTGGACAAGCAATTGGCCTTGCGCAGCGAAGTGATCTCCTCGGTCGCATCGAACCAGGATGGCTATTTGCCGACGCACCTGTCCACGCGGTCGCTCAAGCGTACCGGCAATGTCGAGCATGACGAGAAATACTGCCGCAATCGTATCAAGCTTCTGGACGAAACCACCCAGCGGGCAATCGATATGAAAGACATGCCCTTCACCGCTTCGTGCTACCGCTTTGGCGGCTCGGATGATGATCGTGCACGGGCAGGCAAGAACATCTTCGTGCCCGTGTGGATCAACGGCCGATACTGGGGCAATTTCGAGGTGTTCTATCTCAACTGATTTTGGACGTCGATTTCAGAATAAAGAGAGCGCGGAGGAGAAATCCTTCGCGCTTCTTTTTGTCAGCAGCATTTGATGAGGATTAGCAGAAGCTAGCCTTCGGCTTTCGCAACGAGAGAAGGATGCAACTCTGCCCTGCTCCGACGCGCGGTAAGCTTAACCGTTCACTGCTTGCTTTGGCAGCAGGTCACTCGCATCATTTAGCTTATCGGCGATCTCGGATGCCGGCAGCGCCTTGTAGTAGAGCCAGCCCTGTATCTGGTCACAACCTGCGCTGCGCACGAGAGCTGCCTGCTCTTCTGTTTCGACGCCTTCAGCTGTCACATCCATTTTAAGCGCCTGCGCCATCGTGATGCTGGACAGCATCATGGCGCGTGAGCCCTCATCGCCCTCGGCATCGACGACCAGCGAACGATCCAGTTTGAGCTTTTCAAAACGGAACTGGCGTAGGAAACCGATGGATGCGTAGCCGGTGCCGAAATCGTCGAGCGAGACGTTCACCCCAAAGCCACGGATCAGTTCGAGGCTGCGCGCTGCAAGGACTGGATCGTTCACAAGGCAGGTTTCGGTGATTTCCAGTTCCAGACGCTCTGCCGGGAAACCCGTCTCTTCCAGGATTTGCCCTAGCAGGATCGGAAACTCCACATCGCGCAACTGCACAGCGGAGATATTCACCGACAGCTTGATATCGTCCCATTCAAGCGCATCGCGGCACGCACCGCGAAGGACCCAAATGCCGATTTCGCTGATCAGTCCGGACTCCTCGGCAACCGGCACGAAAATATGCGGGCCGACCGGGCCCGCCTCACGCGAGTCCCAACGCAGCAATGTTTCGACTGCGACAATCTCGCCCGACTTTGCATTCACCAGCGGCTGATAGACCAGATTAAAGGCGTCATTGGCCAAGGCTGCGCGCATTTCCATGTCGAGTTCGCGCATGCTTTCACGGTTGGCATCGAGTGATTGCTTGTACCAGGTGGAGCGCATCTTGCCGTTGCGTTTGGAGGCATACATGGCAACGTCGGAGCGCCGCATGGCCTCGCCCGAGGTGATGCGATCTGCGCCTTTGCTCGATGCGATGCCGGCGCTGGCGCCGATCATGATGCGACGGCCTTCGATTTCGATAGGACGGCGGAAGCGATCGATAAAGGATCGGGCGATGCCTTCAACGATAGTCCCGGCAAGCGGGCCGATCATGCAAATTGCAAATTCGTCTCCACCTAGTCGGAACGCGTTGGCCTCCTCATTGCAGAGATCGCGCAAGATGATGGCGCATTCCTTGATCAGTTGATCGCCGATTGCGTGACCATAGTGGTCGTTCACCGTTTTAAAGCCATCCAGATCGATGATCGCGACGGCCATTTCGTCCTGTTTCCCAGGATGATTCTTTGCAAAAGCGTGCAGAGCACGGCGATTGGGCAAGGTGCTAAGACTGTCGGTCATGCCCCAGCGTTCCAGCCGGCGCGCATACATGAGGCCAAGCTGCGCAAGCACAGCGACGGCTATCGCATAGACGGCAACGCCGCCAATAACGACAGGAGAGGACAACGAAAGCTGGAATGCGCCAGTGGCGGCAAGCAACACAACCACGGCGCTGAATATCAGGCTCAAGATCACAAGTGGCGCGAAAACAAAGCCTTGCGCGCGCCATTTGGAGAGTGTGAAGTCTTGCTGCATTAAAGAGTCCCTTTTCAGGGACAGATTAGCGCAGACTACCTAATCGCTGGTTAAGCTAAAAGCGCGCAATTTCAGACGGTTCACTGGGCGTTCCATGCGCGGCGAAAAGCGCGCGAGAAGCGTCTCAGTCGGTGTGCCGGAACAGGTTCACCGCCGCTTCGCTCTGTTCGAGCGGGAGATCGCGATCCGTGATTGTTTCCCCGGCGCCCAGCATCAGCCAGCCGTTCGGATTGAGGCTCCTGAGCAGGCGAGACAAAGCGCGCTTGCGGGTGTCCTGATCGAAATACAGCAGGACATTGCGGCAGAGGATCAAATCGAACTTGGGATCGCCGGGAATCGGCATCAATAGGTTGTGGACGCTGAATTGTGTCATCCGCTGCAGCTCTGCGCTGGCTTCCCAGCCGAGCGGCGTCTCCCGGAAATGCGTGAGCATCTGCGCGACCGACAATCCGCGCTGCACCTCGAATTGCGAATAAACCGCAGCACGCGCTGCTGCGATGGCGCTATGCGACACGTCGAGACCGACGATCTCCACATCCCAGCCTTGCCAGCGGGCGCTCTGATCCAGAAACGTCATCGCCAGCGAGTGCGCTTCCTGGCCTGTCGAGCATCCCGCACACAGTATCGAAAGCCTGCGCGATGCGGCGTTGCGCTCTGCTATTTCCGGCACGATATGATCCGCGAGATGGGCAAACATCGCGCGATCGCGGAAAAAGTACGTCTCATTATTGAGAAGCGCCTCAACGACTTGCTGCGAAAGCATCGCCTGATCGGGCTCATCCAGCATGCAGACAAGCTGATCGATATTGGAAATGCCTTTTTCGCGGAAAATCCCCGAAAGTGCACTGCCAATGCGCCAGCTTCGGGTTTCGCTCAGTTCCTGCCCGGTTCGGGTGGCCAGCAGATTGGAAATAATCCTCTCTGAGCCTGACATCATGCTCATACAGCTACCGCAGTCCGCCGCGTAATCCAGTGGGCAAGATCGACAGGCGCTGCGATTTCCGATGCGAGGCCAGCCTCGGCGATGCCGCGCGGCATGCCCCAGACAGCGCTTGTTTCTTCGCATTCGGCAACCATGGTGCCGCCATGCTCGACAAGCGTCTTCGCGCCATTTTGTCCGTCGCGGCCCATGCCGGAAAGAACGACGCCGATGACGCGGCCTTCCAGCGCTTCGCCAAGCGTAGCCAGCATCGGATCGACCGAGGGACAGCAGCCGCTGGGCACAGCTTCATGCGTTATTTTGACGACCACTTGCGCGCCTTTGCGCATAAAGGAAACATGGCCATCACCCGGCGCGACGAGGATCTCTCCGCGGGTCAGCTCCATGCCATCTTCAGCGATGCGTGTAGGGCGGTTCGATGCCGTTTCGACCTGGCTTGCGAAAATCGGAATGAAAGCATTGGGCAAATGCTGCGTGACCACGATCGGTGTGTTGATCGACTTCGGCAGCTTGCCAAGGAATTGCACCAGAGAATGGATGCCTCCGGTAGAACCGCCAATCGCGATGCAATCGACCGAGGTGTTCGGTGCCTTGCGGAGCGTCGGTTCTTCAACCTGCGGCGCGGTATCCTGCGCCACTTCTTCCGCAGCTGGTGCAGCGGTCGCGCCGGCGAGTGCGCGAATACGCTTGGCGAGGTCAGCGCGATATTCGGCATTGAACTGGCCGGGCTCCGGCTTTTGAACGACATCGGACGCGCCCATGGAAAGCGCCGTGATGGTTTCCTGCGCGCCTTCTGCAGTGAGCGACGACACCACCAGCACTTTCGCACCGCCAGATTTTTCAAGGATGTGCGGCAACCCGGCCAGCCCACCCATTCCGGGCATTTCGAGATCGAGAAGGATGACATCGACCACGACGGTGTCGAGCAGGCCGATTGCCTGCTCTGCCGAGCTGGCTGTCCCGGCGAGCGAGAGCTCGTCCGTCCGCTCGATAACTTTGCCAAGCACGGTGCGCGCCGTCAGGGAATCGTCGACGACCATGACGCGCACGGCTCCGTCGCTCGCATCTCCGGCCCCGGTGTCGAAATTATCGCGTGTGTTTTCGAATGACATGGCCATCGCCTTACTCGAACCCGATGAGCTGCAGTTTCAGCTCAAGCGTTTCGTGATCAAAGGGTTTCATCACATATTCGTTCGCGCCCGCTTCCATCGCCTCGCGAATATGATCGACATCGTTTTCGGTCGTGCAGAAAACGACTTTGGGAGCACCGCCGTCGGGTCGCGAACGCAAGGCCCGAAGAAACTCGATCCCGTTCATGACGGGCATGTTCCAGTCGAGGAGGATGAGATCCGTCATGCCATCATCGAGCAAGTCGAGCCCGGCCTCGCCATTCTCGGCATCGGAAACTTCGAAGCCCAGCGATTCAAGGATGTGCCGCGATACTTTTCGGATCACTTTTGAATCGTCGACAATAAGGCAGGTCTTGGACATGTTTACTCCGGATATGTGCTGCCACCATAGCGGCAATACCTTGCAATTCGTTACTGTACGGGCTGCAGATCGACTTCGATAAAGGGCTCGACATTCAGCAGCAGGGCTGGCCCGCCTTCGGTCTCGACAACGCCATTTGCCATGCGTTCCCACGCGTCACCTACGCCGCCCAGAATGTCTTTGATCTCACCGTCCCACTCGACCACGTCTTCGACATCGTCGAGCAGAAGGGCGTATTGGTGCATGCCATGCTTCACGACGGCAGCCTGGCGCGGCTCGTCGCCGGAGACCTCGGCATCTTCGACACCAAGGACACGGCGACAATTGATCACGGTCAGTGTCTGGCTGCGCAACGTGGTAAGGCCCTCGATATGGTCGGGGGAACGCGGGACCGGCATGATCTTGCTGATTTCCACGATCGATTCGAGGCGGCGCGCAGCAAATGCGATGCGCCGATCTGCCAGATGCGCTACAAAAATTGGCTCGCTCATGCGGACACCTGTTTGCGGTTGGCGAGGGCTTCCAGCAACGCCTCGCGGTCATATCTATGGACTGTGCCGTCAGCGTCGTCGCTTTGCCCTCCATCCGAAGACAGCTTGATTACACGTCCGGCCCTGACCTCCGGTTCCGGCGAACCTGCGGTCACGATCGCAACATCGGCTTCATCGTGATTTTCCGCGCCATCGAGCACGCGGTATCCGGCGCTTTCTACGAGCGGACGAAGAATGGCGCGGGTCCACTGATCCCCGAGGTCCAAGACGCAGGTGCGGTCCGTCTTCGTGAGATCCGATTTCGCATGGCGCGCAAACAGCCAGTGACAATCGAGCACTTCGGTCGCGCGACCTTCAAGCAGGACCAGTCCTTCGACTTCGCCCTGCTCTTCGGAGGGCATCAACTCATCGGTAATCGTCACCGTGTCGATGACCCGGCTGATCAGATAGCCGATTTCATGCTCGCCATCGCCAAGTATGAGAATCGTTGCCTTCTCGTCGTCGATTTCATCGACATTCGCTCCGGCGAGAGGCAGGATCTTCCCGTCGAGAACGACTTGGGCAGTGGTGCCACCGAGGCGCACTGCCTCGCTTTCGACTTTTGCAAGGCGTGTGACCGAATCCATCCGGACAAGGCGGCGATCTCCTTTTGCAGTGCCGAGGAGCACAGCCGGTATGGCAATCTTGGCTTCGGCTTCCTGATTGTCCTGCACAGCATAAACGCGCTTCCTGCGAACAGTCTCGCTGATCAGGCCCTGTTGCAGGGCGATGCCCGTCACGTGAAGCATCAGCACGAGACTGCCATCATCGAGAAGTGATGCGCCGGTATAGAGGTTGGACGACATGATCGCCTCGGCAAGCGGCTTCACCGCGAGGTCTTCATGATCCAAAACCTTATCGACTGCGATGGCGCACAGGTCTCCGCCCGTCAGCTTTACGACCATAAGGTCGCTCTGCTCGATCGGATGCCCCGGAATTTCGAGCGCATCGGCAAGGCGAATACAGCGCAGGCGCTTGCCCCTGAACTCTACCAGCGTGGAATCGCCTGTCTTACTGAATGTGAGCTCATCCGAACGTGCGCTGACGATCTCTTCCGCATAGGAGCGTGGCACGCCGAAGCGATGATCGCCAACGCGAACGGTCAGCGATGGGACGATGCTCAGCGTCGCGGGCAGCGAGATGTGGATGCACGCGCCTTCGCCATTATCGCTTGTAAGGTCGATCGTGCCGCCGAGCTGGTGAATATTGGTGCGCACCACATCCATGCCGACACCGCGGCCGGAAACCGAAGTGACTTGCTGGGCTGTGGAAATGCCGGGCTCGAAAATGAGCGACAGTTTGTCCGCGTGGCTCATGCGGGACACATCGCTTTTCTCGATGATGCCTGCGCCAATTGCGCGCTCTACAAGGCGATCCGCGTCGATTCCTTTGCCATCATCGTCAATCGTGATGCGCACACGGTTGCCCGTCTGCCGTGTTGCAATCGTGATAAAGCCGTTTTCCGGCTTGCCTGCTTTGACGCGGTCCTCCGGTGCTTCGATGCCATGGTCGAGCGCGTTACGCAGAATGTGGACGATGGGGTCGCGGATCAGCTCAATAATTTCGCGATCCAGCTCAACCTCGCCACCTTCCATTTCCAGCGTGACTTTCTTGCCCAGCTCATTCGCCAAATCACGGACCAGGCGCGGCAGCGTGGTATAAAGGTGCTCAAGCCGGTGCATGCGCATTTGCGAGATATCTTCGCGCAGCTCATTGATCGTGTTGCTGAGGCGATCGAACGTAGCGGCGATGGCAGGATCGAGATCCTGATCGCGGACATGCCGCGCCAGCTCATTGCGAATGAGCACGGCGTCGGAAATCTCTGCCATGACCCGGTCGAGCAGTGTTACGGGCAGGCGAATGGAGCGAGCGGCTGCGGGCATGGGCGGAGATGCATTGTCCGGCGCTTGTGCCCGCGGCGCGCTTGCAACCGCCTTCGTTTGCTTCGCATCTGCCTTCGAAGGTTTTTCGGCCTGCATCGCAGCGATCAGATCGGCATCCGATCCGTCGGGCAGATCTTCGCCGCGGCCCAGCGCGCTGACCATTTCGTCAATGCGGTCCACGACAGCAAGGATGGCATCGATCAACGCTTTATCCGGCTGGCGCTCGCCTGAGCGGAGATCGGCCAGCGTGCTTTCCGCAACGTGGCTGAGCTGCGCAAGCCGGGGCAGGTCAAAGAAGCCGCAATTGCCCTTCACCGTGTGGACGAAGCGGAAAATGACATCCAACTTCTCGCGGTCGGATGGATCGGCTTCCCACGCAACCAGAGCTTCTTGCACGGCGGCAAGCATCTCGTGCGTTTCAGCAATAAATTCGGAAAGCAGATCGTCCATTGCACCCAGCCAGTAAGTTAGGCTGTGGTGCATGCCCTCTCATGGTTGATAATCGGTTAAGTGGACGCCTGCGGACTTATTCCCGCTCCATGCCGAAAGTCAGACCGGCATGGTCTTGCAGGCGCTCTATCAGCCTATCGCCCAGCAGTGTCGCGGGCGTCCAAAATCCACCCGGCGTATCAGCAGGCACATCTTTCGCCAGACACGCTGCAGCTTGCGACAGCATTTTAGCAGTCGAGCCATATCCCGGATCGCGATCGCCGGTGACGCGGCACCGCAGCTTCTCGCCCGAAGGCGTCATGCCGAGGAAGACGAGATTGAAATGCCCTTCGCGTTGTTCTTTCTCGCTCGGCCCCTCGCCCGGTTTGGGGAGGATGAAGGACTCCATCAGCCAGCGGACAGGGGGAATGGCGAGACCCGCGGTGAGAGCGCCCAGGCCCCATTTGGTAAGGCGAGCGCGCCGCTTTCCTTTGCCGCCCTTCCCCGTCGCCATCGCCTCTTCATAGCGGAACCGCGTGCCATAGGCATTTCCGCTGAGCGCATTGGAGCGATGGACGATGCGGGTATTGATCGCTGCCATGATAAACGGCGCAATCCAGCTGCCGAAACGCTCATCATACTCCATGCCGACGCTGCGCTGGCGCACGGAAAAGTCATGATCGGGCGGGCACAGGCTGTAAGGATTTTTGAGCTGGCGCCGCAATTCGGGATTGCTCGACGCTTCCTTCACCAGATTGGTCATGCTGGCGACAGTACCCCCTGACGCGCCGCCCTTGGCCTTGGCAACGCGCATCGCGATCCTGTCACACGCCTCGCCATGGGTCTGCTGCGCATGGTTCTGCAGGAAAAGCACGCCCAGATCGGACGGAATGGAGTCAAAGCCGCAGCAATGCACGATGCGCGCGCCGCTTTCCTTCGCGGTCGCCTCATAGCGATCCTGCATCTTGCGAATCCAGTGCGGCTCGCCGGTCAAATCGCAGTAGTGCGTCCCGCTTTCAGCGCACGCCTCTACCAGCAAATCGCCGTAGAGCGCATACGGACCCACCGTCGAGATGATCGTACTGCCCTGCGCGCACATGGCCTCCAGCGCGGCCTTATCCTTCGCATCCGCGGTAATCATGGCGACGCCCGGAAGGCCGATTTCATCACTGACTTGCTGCAACTTGTCCGGAGACCGACCCGCAATGGCCCAGCTTATATCGCTGCCCGCGAATTGCTCATGCATATAGCGGGTGACGATCTGGCCAACGAAGCTGGTTGCTCCATAGACGATGATATCGTAAGTTTTGTCAGCCATAGGTTCCCTGAAAATTGCGGATTTGAGTGATGCGATTTAAGCCACCACCCCACCCATATAGGACCCTCTTGGACGAGCAACGTTCCAGTAAAGCGAAAATCCGAGGCAGGTGCGAACGATCTATATTGCCGCACGGGGACAAGGTGGTGCAGAGGGCTATTTCGTGTGGAACCGCTGGTTTGACCGACGCGTAAAAGAAAGCGAAATAGTCGCTGATGCAAGCGCCTGATCGGCGCGCTTTACACATTCACCGAAAGGTTTCCATGCCCCTCGATCTTCCAATGTTTACAGTTACGGGCTCCCCGCAGGATATGGGCCGCGAATATGGTCGCCTGTGCCGCGATAAGGTCCATCGTTTCGTCGAGGATCGCGAAAGCGCCGTGCGCATATATCTGACAGAGCGCGGTTTCGACGGGCTGGACGATCTGTTTGCTGCCGGGGCGGCTTGCCTCGAGCAAGTGAAGAGCTTTCATCCGGCAGGCTATAGCGAACATTTCGGCATTGCCGAAGGCGCGGCGATCGATCCTGTCCGTCTTTTTACGACAGCGAACATGACCGATGTGCGCGATATTCTCATCCTGCCCGAGATATCGCCGCCGACCGAAGACGAAGGATGCACCGCAGCACTTCTTCCGCCGGAAATCACCCGCGACGGCAACGCTCTTCAGGGACAGACCTGGGATCTCAATGGCCCCGATGTCGAGCATATCATCGCGCTTCACCGCATTCCCGATAACGGGCCGGAGACTTGGACAGTCACTTGCGCCGGCTGTCAGACGCTGATGGGAATGAATGCGCATGGCGTGACAGTCGGGACGACCAATCTGAAAACGCACGGCGCAAAGGTTGGCGTGCCCTATCTCTCCGTCCTGCATCTTGCCTTGCAGCAAGGTAGCCTGGCTGAAGCGAGCGAGGTCGTCGGCAAGGCCCCTGTGGCAGGCAGCCATTCCTACTGGATGGGCGACGCCGAGCAGGGCGTGGAATGGGAGCGGACTCCGCAGGCCGCATTCGATCGGACAACCAAAAGCGGAGCACTGGCGCGATCGAACCACTGCCTGTTCGACGAGAACATCAGTCTCGAAACGGACCTTTCGGAAAGCACCCGTGAGCGGTGTTCACGCATGAAAACTCTCCTTGGCCAGGCGACCGATCATAGTGTGGACTCTCTGAAGCAGTTGTTTGCAGACCGCTCCGACGGACGATTGAGTATCAATCGCTTCGCCGAAGACAATTCCGGCGCAACCACCAATGCCGTCGTCGTTTGCAATCCCGCAGATCGCGAATTGTGGGCGTGCCGTGGCCCCGCCGATCAAGGCATATGGGAGCAGCTGGAATTCGCTCAAAAGGCTTAAATCAGTTGCTCACCTAAAGACAGAGGGACGCAAAGTGACCACCAGGCGCAATTTTCTGAAGTCGTCGCTGGCCGGCGGCGCGTTGCTTGGATTACCGGGAACGGCGGCAAGCGCAAATGCATTGTCGCTTGGTCGCGCTGATGCAAGCCAGCTCCCACCCCCGATTTCTAACGAAGAGCGCGAGGAGCGCATTGCCCGCGCTCAGGCGCTCATGCAGCAGCAAGGCCTTGCCGGGATCGTCATCGAAGCCGGTACGTCGATGCTGTATTTTTCAGGTCTCGGCTGGCGACAATCGAGCCGATTGACGGCGCTTGTCCTGCCGGCATCCGGTGATCCTGTGGTCGTCGCGCCTGCCTTCGAAGAGGGCAAGCTGCGCGAGCTGATGGTCATGGAAATGGAAGTGCGCACCTGGCAGGAGCACGAAAGCCCCTTCGCCATGATCGGAGGCGTGCTTGATGATCGCGGCGCAGACGGCGCGATTGGCCTTGAAAGGACCGCTCGCTTTTTCGTCGCTGACGGCTTGCGCTCGGTTGTTCCCAGCCGCGAAGTCGTCTCTGCGACTCCTGTCGTATCGCCTTTGCGGCAAATCAAAAGCCCACGCGAAATCGCGCTGATGCAGGCCGCAAACGATATCACCATGGCGGCCTATCGAGAGACTTATCCGCAAATCGAAACGGGCATGACCGGCAGCGACATCGCCGCACTGATGAACGCCGCTACGCGCGCTCGCGGTGTAGACCCTGTCTTCACGCTCGCGCTGGTGGGCGAGGCGAGCTCCTATCCGCACGGTTCACGCGAAATCCACACGCTGCGCGAGAGAACAGTCATCCTGATGGATTGCGGCTGCGACGTGCACGGCTATAAATCCGATATCTCGCGCACCTGGGTGCATGGCGAGCCCAATGCAGAGCAACTGCGGGTCTGGAACACCGTCTGTAGAGGCCAGGACATCGTCATGGAAACCGCGCGCCTCGGCACTCCCATTGGTGCAATCGACGATGCCGTGCGCAGGTATTACGACGCGGAAGGCTGGGGCCCCAATTACGGACCTCCCGGCCTCACCCATCGCACCGGGCACGGCATCGGTATGGACGTGCACGAAGACCAGTTTGTCGTCCGCGGAAACGAGACCCCGCTGGAGGCGGGCATGTGCTTTTCGAATGAGCCGGGCATCTACCTTCCCGGTCGCTTCGGCGTTCGCTCGGAAGACTGCGTTTACATGACCGAAGACGGCCCGCAATTCTTCACCGCGCCCGCACCGAGGATCAATAATCCAATGGGTATTTAAGGCAGCTGGCGTTCGGATCGAGATCAGACGATCCGAACGCAATGCCCCTGATCGCCCGCTTCCTCGAAATAGGTCGTCCGACCTGTAAACATCGCAATGATGTCCGCTGCGGTTCGGGTGTGCTGGCTGATCTTCACTGTCGTGAAAATTCCGCCCCCAGCGAGCGCCATCGGCAGCAGGAGCTGGTCCTGAAGGTACGGCCCGGCAAAGGCATTCGAGGCCTGGTAGCCCGCCATGCGCTTGCCCGCCGTCTTGCCGATCCGCTCTGCCGATAGTCCAATCTTGCCGAAGCCGGTGACGATTTCGGTGACGTTTTCATACGCCGCTTCCAGCGACAGGGCGATGCCCGGACCCTGATCTGCGGGAAGCTCACGGATGGGGATCATGTCCTCAGTCCAGTCAGGCAGGGCTTTCAGCGCCGCCACCCGAATGCGGCTCGGGATCTTATTTGCCCCAAGCGAGGAAAATACCACCATGCCCGAGCGGGCCTGAAGCTCGCCACGTTGAGTGCATTCGATCCGCTGCAGCGGCGCAGGCTCGATATCGATCTCGATCCGGCCTCCGCCGCGCGGGAAGAAGCCGTGCCGCTTGATGCGCGCTGAAACGCGCGGGCCCATCCGCTGGAACACTGGCAGGAAGCACTTTTCGATAAAGTCGAAGCTGGGTGACATGCCGGCATGCGTCCCTCCCTCGATAACGAGGTGGGAAGGCTTGTCAGCAAGCGCCAGCGGGATAAGCACCGTCTGCAGCACGAGTGCGGTCGAGCCGGCGGTGCCGACAGCAAAGCGATAGTCTCCCGGCGTCACGCTGCCGGGCCGGAAGACTATACGGCTAGAGCCAAGCTCCAGCCCTTCGCACTCGGCCCCGCCGATGGTGCACGCAGCTTCGATCGAAGTCAGGTGCTGGCGCATCAGGCCGGGCTGGTCCCGCTTTGCGCGGATCTTTTCGATAGTGAATGGCTCTCCGGTCACGAGCGACAGCGCGCATGCATTGCGCAGCACCTGTCCGCCGCCCTCCCCTTCGGAGCCGTCGATAGTAATCATGATATCTCTCTAATGAATTTGGTGGCGGCGTGAAGGGCGCTAACCCTTCACGCACACCACTTGCTTTAGGGTGTGGACGATTTCGACGAGGTCGGCTTGTGCAGCCATGACCTTTTCGATCGGCTTGTACGCTTTGGGCGTTTCATCGATCACGCCTTCGTCCTTCCGGCATTCCACCCCAGCCGTGTCGGCGATATGCTCTTCGAGCGATACCTCCTTCTTGGCCTGTGTCCGGCTCATCACGCGGCCTGCGCCATGCGAGCAGCTATCAAAGCTGTCCGCATTGCCGAGCCCGCGCACGATGAAGCTCTTTGCTCCCATCGAGCCGGGGATGATGCCCATAGTGCCCTTGGCGGCCCGCACGGCACCCTTGCGGGTAACGAGCACGTTTTCGCCGAAGTGGTTTTCCCGCGTCACATAGTTGTGATGGCAGTTCACCGCCTCGCATTCGGCCGTGAATGGCTTGGCGATCTGCCCGCGGAGTGCGGCGATCGTGTGCGTCATCATCACCTGGCGGTTGAGCCGCGCAAAGTCCTGCGCCCATTCGACCGCCTCGACATAGTCGTCGAAATGGTCGGTCCCTTCCGGGAAGTAGGCGAGGTCCTCATCGGGCAGGTTGATATGCCATTTGCGCATGTCTTCCTTCGCCAGTTCGATGAAATAGCGTCCAATCGCATTGCCGACACCGCGGCTGCCGGAATGGAGCATCACCCACACGCGCTGATCCTCGTCGAGGCACAGTTCGACGAAGTGGTTGCCCGTTCCAAGCGTGCCGAGATGCAAGAGATGGTTCGACCGCTCGAGCTTGGGATATTTCGCCGTGATCCGGTCGAAGCGGTGGACAAGCGTCGCCCATGCCTCGATCGTTTCAGCGGGCGGATCGCCCCAGGCACCCTTGTCGCGTCCGCCCCGGCCCGAAGACCGGCCATGCGGCACAGCCTTTTCGATCGCGGAACGGATGCCTTCAAGGTTGTCGGGAAGATCACTCGCGTGGAGCGAAGTCCGTGCCGCCATCATGCCGCAGCCTATGTCCACGCCCACGGCAGCCGGGATTACCGCACCCTTGGTCGGGATGACGGAACCCACGGTTGCGCCGATTCCGACATGGACATCGGGCATGGCTGCCACGTGCTTGAAGATGAACGGCATCTTGGCGGTTTTGGAAAGCTGCTCGCGCGCCTTTGCATCCACTGGCACGCCCCGCGTCCACATCTTGATCGGCGATCCGCCCTCGACTTCCTGAAATTCGTATCCGGTCTGCGTCATTGTTTTGTTCCTGTTGGCAGGCTCTGGGGTGACCGGCCCATTCCGGCCACCCCTGCCGCTTCTCACCGGGCGTTCGACCGACCCGGCGCCATATCTAATGCGGGAAGCGTGCCAAACGGTGCGTTCATCCTCTAAACTTTCATAGATATCTGTTTTTCTTGTACTTTAAAATTCAAAGCTCGAATATCGCTTGCCTCCAAAGCACGCCAGTTATATCAATATATCTAAAAGTTTATATGATTGGATAATATGCGACCCACGACAGTTATCGGTTTTCTCGGCTCAACACTTGATGCGAGCAAACGAGATGCGTCGCGCTGGAACAAGTGGCGGCCCACCATCGGCCTCTGCATGCAGCCGGATCTGAGGGTAGATCGCCTGATCCTTTTGCACGGTCGCCAGCACGAAAGCCTGGCCGGGTTTATTACTGAAGACATCGCGTCTGTGTCGCCTGAAACGCAGGTGGAGCCTGTGCTAATCAATTTCGACGACGCGTGGGACTTCGAAGAAGTCTATGCCGAACTGCTCGATTTCGTGCGTGACTTCACATTTGAGCCGGAGGCCGAGGATTATCTCGTCCACATCACAACTGGCACGCACGTTGCGCAGATCTGCCTTTTTTTGCTGACCGAGGCGCGTTTCATTCCGGGCAAGCTGCTCCAGACCCAGCCCCAGCGCGGCAAGCCCGATCCGACAGGCGTCTGGAATGCGATCGATCTCGACCTTTCGCGATATGACCGGATCGCCAAGCGTTTTGCCGAAGGCAGCCGGGCCAGCACCTCTTTCCTCAAGGGCGGGATCGATACGCGCAGCACCGCTTTCAACACCATGATCGACGAGATTGAGCAGGTGGCCACGCGCTCATCCGCGCCGCTCCTCCTGATGGGGCCGACAGGTGCGGGAAAGAGCCTGCTTGCCAAGAGAATTTACGAATTGAAGGCAGAGCGGCACCGGCTGGCTGGACCGTTCGTCGAAGTCAATTGCGCCACGCTGAAGGGCGATAATGCGATGGCCGCGCTGTTTGGCCACACGAAGGGTGCTTTTACCGGAGCCGTGACTGAACGCGCCGGGCTGCTTCGGAGCGCGCATCGAGGAATGCTGTTCCTCGATGAGATCGGGGAGTTGGGTCTTGATGAGCAGGCGATGATCCTGCGCGCTGTCGAGGATAAACGCTTCCTGCCTGTCGGCTCGGATCGCGAAGTTGAAAGCGACTTCCAACTGATCGCAGGAACCAATCGCAATCTCGTCGATGCGGCGGCCAAAGGCGAATTTCGCGAGGACCTGTTTGCGCGCCTCAATTTGTGGACGTTCAGTCTTCCCGGTCTTGCCGAACGGCGCGAGGATATCGAGCCGAACCTAGACTATGAGCTGGAGCGCTTCGCATTGGCAGAAGACACGCGCGTCACGTTCAACAAAGAGGCGCGCGCCAGCTATCTCGCTTTCGCCACCGCGCCGCATGCTTCATGGAACGGAAACTTCCGCGACCTGTCCGCGAGCATCACCCGAATGGCGACGCTGAGCCCTGACGGGCGCATCGACACCGCCACGGTCGAGGCGGAGATTGATCGATTGCGCGCGCTATGGAAATCGAGTGAGAGCGATGCTGGCATAGGGCTGCTTGCTGAAGTTCTCGGCCAAGACCAGCTTGAAGAGCTCGATCCGTTCGACCGCGCGCAGCTGGGCGAGGTCATTGCGACCTGCCGCCGCAACAATTCGCTTTCGGCTGCGGGCCGCGAATTGTTCGTCTCCTCACGCCGGCGGCGCAAATCGACCAACGATGCGGATCGCCTGCGAAAATATCTCGCGCGTTTCGACCTCGCCTGGGCTGATTTGAAGTGACGACCTCCCATAGCATCATGCGGGAATATGCCTCTCGACGCGGCGATTCATCGAACATCAACGACTTTTTCTGACGATTCCTGTGCGCATCGAAATCAGTTCGTGATCAGAATTGTCTTCCGATGATACGTACGATCATCCAGTTGGCTGACGAGGAAACGTCCAACATCGGCTCGTGCAATCGTGGTGGGATCATCTTCCGCTTCCACGTCCTCGATCACTCTGATCGGCTGCTCTTCGCGATCTGACAATTCAGTTGGCCGTATGATGACCCACTCGTTCAAATCGGAGGCACGCACGATCTCTTCCTGACGCGTGCGATCTTCCATGATGCGCCCCAGCAGCACCGGTTCAATCACGTTCCTAAATATGAATCGACCGTGCCCTTCGCTGTCGCCCGCGCCGATCGCGGTCATGCAAATCAGGCGTTCTACTCCTGCGCCTCTCATCGCGGTGATGACATTTCGCGTGCCTTTTGCGCAAAGCTCGGGAATGTGGAGTATCGTATCGCTATTTAGCGGCGCACCAAAGGTGAGAATGACGGCATCCATTTCCTGAACCGCCGCAGCCAACGTTTCAGGTTTCAATACGTCCACTTCCACCTTTTCGAGCCGCGCGTCATCGCCTTCGACATCGCCGGGAGACCTCGCTGCGGCAAAAACATGATGACCGGCTTTCAGGGCATGATCGACAGTATGGCCCCCGACATTTCCGGACGCTCCGACTATAAGTACGCGCATCTATGAATCCTTTCGCGAGGCATGGAGAGCAATCGACCCTAGCCGATCAGCTCCATGTCCTGTCGATCGAGCGCGGTACGAACGCCGGGATCGCTCTCCATCCGCTCGCGATGCGCCTTCAGCTTCGGGTACTCGTCTATCGAAAGCGGCGTCTGTTCTATCCACCGGGTAAGGACATAAAGGAAGGCATCGGCAAAGCTGCGCTTACCCAAATAGTATTCGCCGCCAGCCTGGGCCAGATTGTCCTCCAACCGCTCATAATGACCGGCTAAGGTCTTGTAGGCTGCCTCTTTCACCTCGGATTGCGCGTCCTCGCTCTCGGCGAAATTCTTGGCAGCGAAATGAGGGCCATATGAGGCGTGAATTTCGCTCGTCATATAGGCAAGCGCCTCGGCTTCGCGATAGCCGAGTTGTTTATCGCGCGCATAGCCTTCGCTGCCATGCTCCGCCCCAAGCCACGCCATGATGGCTGCGAGTTCCGTCAGAACATCGCCATCATCGAATTTAAGAGCCGGAACTTTCCCTTTCGGATTGATAGAAAGATACTCTTCATTCTTGTGATCGCCATAGGCAAGATTGTGGATCTCGACCGGTGCATCGAGCCAGGCGACCGCGATATTGCAAGCGAGCGAACAGGTACCGGGCATCGTGTAAAGCGTCGTCATGATTGATCTCCTTTGTTGCAAGACCAATGCGCGCGGACGCGAAGAGGTCCGACAAAACAAATCTGCGAAGGCTGCTTTGCAAGCGATAAAGCTATTTTGACCAATGAGAACGCGCGTAGCGTCCAACATGATCTCCCTCTGGCAGACAAGAGCCCTCTATCAGGAAGTCGCTGGAAGAATTTCACACCGTCTAACGAAAGAGCCAGAACAGTCGTGCTTGCGAGTGTTTGGACGCTCCGCGAAACACGAGGGGTGGTGCTGCGTGACGGGCTCTGCTTACCATTGGTTAGTTAGAAGGGCGTGCATTGGCAGGACACTGTTTGGTATCCGATCACTATGCTCCCGATCTGTCCCCCGTCAGCACCTATGGCACAGATTTGAGGTTGTGATTTAAGGAGGATTTGGGCTTCGTCGTAGTGACGAAGGAACGAAGATAAAGCCCAAATCCTCAAGCTCCAAAAAGCCTGCCGAGCAGGTGGTAAAGGACATCCGCCGCAAGACCCGCCGGCACTTCTTTGCTGAAGACAAGATCCGCATCGTGCTCGATGGCCTGCGCGGCGATGGC
>NZ_JAEANY010000004.1:0-20953 GCF_016019885.1 Aurantiacibacter sediminis
CGAAAGACACTCGAACATCGGCGCTTGCAACACCGCAAGCTCGCCGCCTAAACATCAATCCGAGACGAGGCCCACACTCCGCTGATCTACGCCGCGAGTTGTGCCATAGGTGCTGACGGGGGACAGCCCGTACTGCCGAAAAGGCTAGGAGAGAAAGTCTCCCAATTGGCCCCAAATGATGCCGAATTGGTGTTCTCCGCGGCACCGAAATAGTCACGAAATGGCGCAGTTCTGCAGGCTTTCGCGGACCCCTTTTATCATTCCATATAAAAAACTTAAGTGGTGGCGGAGAGGGAGGGATTCGAACCCTCGATACGGTTGCCCGCATACTGCATTTCGAGTGCAGCGCATTCGACCACTCTGCCACCTCTCCGCGAGGGACCGTTTTTGCGAGCCCTGACGGGCCGGGGTCGAACGGAAAGCGCGCGGTTAGCCTAGCTACGCGCGCTTGCCAAGACCCTGTTTGCCGCTGGATCCATGAAATCCGGTGATTGGACCTTCGCATGACTTGTTGCATCTGCGAAGGCACCTATATTTGGCACATGGCTCGCTCGGATATTTCCCTATCTCAGGCTGGACAGCCGATTGAGGCTCCGCTCCGGTCCCGCGCCCGCTTTGCAATCGGCGACGTGGTGAAACACCGCAATTTCGATTTTCGCGGCGTTATCTTCGATATCGATCCGGTCTATGCCAATTCGGAGGAATGGTATGAGCAGATCCCCGAAGGCCAGCGCCCCCGCCGGGACCAGCCATTCTACCACCTGCTCGCCGAGAATGAGGAAAGCTCATACGTCGCCTATGTCAGCCAGCAGAATTTGCTGATCGACACCGATGACGAGCCGATCGAACACCCGCAGGTGAGCCAGCTGTTCGAAGAATTCCGCGGCGGTAAATATGTGCTGCGCCGTTCGCTCACGCACTAAGACTTAATTTTCCAGCCGCTTTTAAGCACCTGGTAGGTGAGGAAGCCCAGCACGATATTCAGTGCCCCTACGCCTACCGCCGCGCCCAGAAGCGCTTCGTCGGTATTCCCGATATCGCTTTCACCCAGGAAGCCGTAGCGGAAGCCCGAAATCATATAGAAGAATGGGTTTGCCCGGCTGATCGCCTGGAAAAATGGCGCGAGGTTCGAGATGACATAGAACGTCCCTGACAGCAGGCTGAGCGGGGCCACAATGAAATTGGTGATTGCTGCATTGTGATCGAATTTCTCCGCCCAAATGCTGGCGAGAAAGCCGAAGATCGCGAGCATGGTTGCGCCCATCAGGCCGAACCAGATCACCGCCCACCAATGCGCAACCTGCAATTCGACGCCCGGGTATAGCCACATGGCGAGCGCGACCGCTCCGCCCACCATCACCGCGCGGGTGATAGCGGCGGCAACAATGCCCAACATCAATTCGGCATTGGACAGCGGCGGCATCAGCAGGTCGATAATCGTCCCCTGCATCTTTCCGGCAAGCAGGCTGAAGCTGGAATTGGCAAAAGCGTTCTGCATCATGCCCATCATTATGAGGCCCGGCGCAACGAAAGTGCCGAAAGACACGCCCAACACCTCGCGTCCATCGCGGCCCAAGGCGACCGTGAATATGACAAGAAACAGCAGCGTTGTAACGGCAGGAGCCCAGACAGTCTGTGTCTGCACCTTGAGAAAGCGCCGTATCTCCTTAATATAGAGAGACCACAGGCCGATCCGGTTGAAATTGGTGATCTGCGGCTCCCCTTTCGGCGGGAAATCGCGTGTATTGCTCACCTCAATGCTTTGCTGTGCTTGCTCTGCCATAGGGGCGCGCCTATCTGGGCTGGAACGGACTGGCAAGAATTTCGATGCACCGCGCGTGCATCATTGAAGACTGGAAGACGATTGCATGAGTTGGACTGAAGAACGCATCGCCACCCTCACCAAGATGTGGGAAGGCGGCTCCACGGCAAGCCAGATTGCCGAAGAGCTTGGCGGTGTCTCGCGCAATGCCGTGATCGGCAAGGCGCACCGGCTGGGCCTGAAAGCACGCCCGAGCCCGGTGAAAGCCAAGGCGAAGAAGAAGCCTGCGCCCAAGAAGAAGGTAGCAGCGCCTGCGCCAAAGCCGGCAGCGAAAAAGGCTGCTCCTGCGAAAGCGGCGCCGAAGCCTGCCGCAAAGCCGGAGCCCAAGCCTGCGGCGAGCACTACGAACCCAAGCCAGCCTCTGCCAAACAAGCAGGAAGATCTGCCCAAGATCGTGTCTTACGGACCCGGCGGCTTTCTACGTCAGGGGCCAGGTGATCAGCAGGCGCCGATCCCCCCTGCTCCGCCCCGCCGCCTGGTGCCGGCAAAGCCCAGTCCCGATATCGCCGACAAGACCAGCCTGCTCGATCTGAATGATCGTGTGTGCCGCTGGCCGATGGGGCATCCGGGCGAGCCCGATTTCCATTTCTGCGGTGAAAAGGTGAACCCCGGCTTCCCCTACTGTGTGGAGCATTGCGGACGCGCCTATCAGGCACAGCTGCCCCGCGGTGCGCGCCGTCCTCCGCCTCCCCTGCCTTTTGGCGGTCCGCGCGTCCGCTGACCCGGCCAAGACCAGACCAGACAACCGAAGGCTCGTCACTCGAACTGAGTGGCGGGCCTTTTTGTACGGCTGAAGACGGCTTTGCGGCTCTATCAACGAGATTGGCGGGCTCGTAGTCTCCCACGCTTGATTGATGCGCTTGAGCCTGCCAGCGTGCGCGTCTGGGTGGCATTTTTGTCGAGATAAGGAACTATCCAATGGCATTATCGCTCTATGAAGCTGTCATTCCCACGATGATCCAGATGCTGAATGCCGGTCAGGATTGGATCGAGGCAGCCAAGTCCAGCGACATGGCTGAGGAAGAAATCGCATCGGCTCGTCTGCAGGACGATATGTGGCCATTTGCGGAGCAGGTGAAATGCATGATCGCTCACTCACTCGGCGCAGTCGAAGGCGTGCGGGCAGGACAATTCTCGCCTGATTTGAGCGAGCCGGCTATGGAACTCGAAAAGATGCGCCTCAATCTTGGCGCGGCAGAAAACTCGCTGCGCGCGCTCTCAAAGGGAGAGTTGGATAGCTTTATCGGCGGGAAAACGCATTTCGTCTTCAAGCAGCGGGGGATCGATTTGCCGTTCAAATCAGAGGATTTCCTGCTGAGCTTCAGCCAACCCAATTTCTTTTTCCATGCGACAACCGCCTATGCGATCCTGCGGATGAAGGGCGTGAAGATCGGCAAGAGCGATTATCTCGGTCAAATCCGCATGATGCGCGATTGAGTCAGCGCACCCGCTGGGCAAACCAGATCGTGTGATGCGGACCCTTATTGTTCGGCCGGGCTCGCACAGTCCTTACGTCCACTTTCAGCCCTGCATCTTTCAGTCGGCCGGTGAATTTGTGGTCGGGCGCAGCTGACCAGATCGCAATGAGGCCGCCGATGTTCAACGCATCGCGCATGCGGGCTATGCCGGTGCGGGTGTAAAGCCGTTCATTGCCATCGCGCACGATGCCATCGGGACCATTATCGACATCCATCAGGATTGCGTCATAGCGCGGCGTGGTTCCGTCTACCGCATCGTCAACCAGCGCCGCGACATCGGCGAGCACGATCTCTCCGCGCGGGTCTTTCAGGCTCTCTGCTGTCAGATGCGCTAGCGGCCCCTCCGCCCATTCCAGGATTTCGGGGACGACTTCGGCGACAGTCACGCTGCCACCCTCGGGCAGTTTTTCCAGCGCCGCGCGATAGGTGAAGCCCATTCCATAGCCACCGATCAGCACGCGCGGCTTAGGTGTCCCCAACCGTTCAAGCGTAAGGCGCGCAAGCTGCTCCTCACTATATTGCATGCGCGTACCCATCAGCTCGTCCCGCCCGAGCATGATGATATGGTCGCGCCCATGGCTGATGAGCGTCAGCGTGTCTCCGCCGGGAATTTTGGCAGTGGCGATTTCTTCGCGTGGCAGCATTCAATGATCTCCCAAAAGGAAAGGGCCGCGATCGCTCGCGGCCCTTTCTTCATAGCCTAATGGAAAGACTTAGTCGTCCTTCAGGAAGGCTGGCATGTGATCGTCACCGCCGCCCTTATTGTTGTCGCCACCGCCGCGACGGCCACCACGATCGTTCTTGCGATCACGGCCACCACGCGGACCACGGCGATCACCGCCGCCACGGCCACCCTTGTCACCACGCGGCTCGCGCGGTGGGCGGGTGTCTTCCAGCTCTTCGCCGGTTTCCTGATCGACAACGCGCATCGACAGGCGGACTTTGCCGCGACCGTCGATCTCGAGAACCTTGACCTTCACTTCGTCCCCTTCGGAAACGACGTCGGTCACCTTCTCGACGCGCTCGTTCTTCATTTCGGACACGTGGACGAGACCGTCCTTGCCGCCCATAAAATTCACGAATGCACCGAAGTCCACGATGTTGACGACCTTACCGTTGTAGATCTTGCCGACTTCGGCTTCTTCCACAATGCCCTCGATCCAGGCCTTTGCAGCCTCGATCTCATCAGAGTTGGAAGATGAAATCTTGATCACGCCTTCATCGTCGATGTCGACCTTGGCGCCGGTTTCCGCAACGATTTCACGGATGACCTTGCCGCCCGTGCCGATGACATCACGGATCTTCGACTTGTCGATCTGCATCGTTTCGATACGCGGAGCGTGCTTGGACACACCCGTGCGTGCCGAACCCAGTGCCTTGGCCATCTCGCCAAGAATGTGCGTGCGACCGGCCTTCGCCTGCTCGAGAGCTTTGGACATGATTTCCTGCGTAATGCCGGCAACCTTGATGTCCATCTGCATGGTGGTGATGCCGTTTTCCGAGCCGGCAACCTTGAAGTCCATGTCTCCCAGGTGATCTTCGTCACCCAGAATGTCGGACAGGACAGCGAAGTCTTCGCCTTCAAGGATCAGGCCCATCGCGATGCCGGAAACCGGGCGTTCGATCGGAACACCGGCATCCATCATCGACAGACAGCCACCGCAAACAGTCGCCATCGAGCTCGAGCCGTTAGACTCGGTGATGTCGGACAGAACGCGGATCGTGTACGGGAAGTCCTCATGCGTAGGCAGGACAGGGTTCAGCGCGCGCCATGCGAGCTTGCCGTGGCCCTGCTCACGACGACCGGTGAAACCGAAGCGGCCCACTTCGCCAACCGAGTACGGCGGGAAGTTATAGTGCAGCATGAAATGGTTGTAGGAGAGACCCTCCAGACCATCGATCATCTGCTCGGCATCTTTGGTACCCAGTGTGGTGGTGCAGATCGCCTGCGTTTCACCGCGGGTGAACAGCGCCGAACCGTGCGTACGCGGCAGCATGCCGACCATGGCTTCGATCGGGCGAACTTCGTCAAGCTTACGACCGTCGATGCGGGTTCCGTCCTTGAGGATCGAGCCACGAACGATTTCGCTTTCCAGCTTCTTCACAAGCTTCAGCGTGCCGAGATATTCGGCAGGATCGCTTTCCTGCAGATCGGCAAACGCTTCGCGTGCCTTTTCGCGGGCTGCGTTCACCGCATCCTGACGTTCCGACTTGTTGGTCAGCTTGTAGGCTGCCTCAAGATCGGCACCGATTGCGCTACGCAGCTTGTCCATCTTGGCGGTCTTGTCTTCGACCGGATCGAGCTCCCAAGGGGTCTTGGCAGCCTGTTCAGCCAGATCGATGATCGCACCGACAATCTTGCGAGCTTCGTCATGAGCGAATGCCACTGCGCCGAGCATCTCGTCTTCGGTCAGCTCCTTGGCTTCGGATTCCACCATCATCACCGCGTCCTGCGTTGCGGCAACGACGAGGTCGAGGCGACCTTCTTCGTCGAGTGCGGTCTGCAGGCTGGGGTTGAGTTCGTATTCGCCATTACGGAAGCCGACGCGTGCAGCGCCGATCGGGCCCATGAAAGGTACGCCCGAAATGGTGAGAGCAGCCGATGCTGCGATCATCGCAACGATATCCGGCTCAGTCTCGCCATCATAGCTGAGAACCTGACAAATCACGTTGATTTCGTTGTAGAAGCCTTCCGGAAAGAGCGGACGCACGGGGCGGTCGATCAGACGGGAAGTCAGCGTTTCCTTCTCCGTCGCGCGGCCTTCGCGCTTGAAGAAGCCGCCCGGGATACGGCCCGCAGCGGAGAATTTTTCTTGATAGTGAACGGTCAGCGGGAAGAAGTCCTGCCCTTCCTTGACGCTCTTGGCGGCGGTCACGGCGCACAGCACCACGGTTTCGCCATAGGTAGCCAGAACGGCGCCGTCTGCCTGACGGGCGATCTGACCGGTTTCGAGAGTGAGGGTTTTTCCGCCCCATTCAATCGATACGGTTTTCTTGTCGAACATATTTATCCTTCTGAACCCATGGCGCCACATTGCGTCCACAGGGCCTACATTGTCCGGGTAGTCCGGCCCGGTCCGGTGCGAGGCCCAGATTGGCCTCAAGGCCCCCTCACCGGATTGTGAAGGATGCCAAATGCGAGAAAGGCGACCCCGAGGAGTCGCCTTCCACGAAACTCTTATTTACGAAGACCCAGCTTCTGGATCAGGGCGTTGTACCGCTCCAAATCCTTGCGCTTGAGATAGGCCAGCAGGCTGCGACGCTTGTTGACCATCTTCAGCAGACCACGACGCGAATGGTTGTCCTTGTGGTGATCCTTGAAGTGATCGGTGAGGTTGCGGATACGCTCGGTCAGGATGGCAACCTGTACTTCCGGAGAACCGGTGTCGCCCTTGCCTACGGCGTTGTCCTTGATAATCTCGGTCTTCTTTTCGGCACTTACCGACATGTCTTTCTACCTTCTGCGGCATCCTTTTAAAAATTGAACCCCCGCACGACTTTCATCATGCCCCCGTCAAGTTCCACCAATGCCACCGGAGTTTCCTCCAGCTTGGCAAAGTAGAGCCCGTCGGGGTGGGGCAGATCAGAAACGACCCGGCCTTGTCTGGCCGCCTGCGCACTGTTCTGATCGAGAGCGAGAGCCGGGATACCGTCCAGCCCCGCCTCCAGTGACAGGAGGTGGTCCTTGATGGGCGCGCCCTTGCCGATTTCGTTGAGATTGTCCAGCGAAATCGCCTGATCTTCAGTGAAAGGGCCAGCCTTCGTTCGACGAAGATAGGTAACGTGTCCCACTGTTCCAAGGGCGCGTGCGATATCCCGTGCAAGCGAGCGGATGTATGTGCCCTTTGAAACCTGCACCACGAGCGTAACGCTATCCGCCAGTTCGAGTGGTGCCTGCGGATCGTAGGGGTCTGGGCGGCCGAGAGTAGTGTCAAAAGGCGATACGCCCTCCTGACTAAGATCAGGCCCGAGAAATTCAAGCGAGTGGATCATGACACGCCGCGTTTCCAGCTCCACGTCCTCCCCCGCCCTCGCCAGATCGTAGGCGCGCTTTCCGTCCACCTTGAGCGCCGAGTATTTGGGCGGGATCTGCTCGATTTCTCCGGTGAAGTGCTCGCAAATCGCCGCGATGGCAGCGAGCGGGGGGCGGCGATCCGAGGTGGCAATGACCTCCCCCTCGGTGTCGAGCGTATCGGTCTCTTCGCCGAACTGGATGGTGAACTCATACGTCTTGTCACTATCGAGCATCCGGCCCGAAAGCTTGGTCGCCTCGCCAAGAGCAATCGGCAGCACCCCTTCCGCCAGCGGATCCAGCGTGCCGCCATGCCCCACCTTTGTCTTTGGATAGCCGCCTTCGCGCAAATTCCGCTTCACCGCACCCACCGCCTGCGTCGAGCCGAGCCCGCGCGGCTTGTCGAGGATGAGCCAGCCATGGGGTTGCGCAAGGTCACTCACCGGCGATCAACTCCGCAAGGCTTAGATATCGCTGCATTGCCCAATCGACCGGCGGCAGGACAACATTCTCGACAATGCCCGCTTCGGGAAAAACATAGGGCACCGCGACCAGCAGGATGAAAAGCAACGGAAAACCGAGCGGCCTGATCTTTTCATACGCGCGCGCTGCCGAGGGTGGCAGCAGGCCTTCGATAATGTGGCTGCCGTCGAACGGCGGAATGGGCAGCAGATTAAATAGCGCGAGGAAGATATTGATCGAGATGAAGTAGAAGAGCCCGGTGATAAGGATGTGCGGCTCGCCTCCGCTATCCACCGCAAGCATCGGGGCGAGCACACCCAGAGCTATCGCGCCGATTGCGGCAAGGATGAAATTCGTACCCGGCCCGGCAGCAGCAACCGCCATCATGCCGAACCGCGGATTGTTGAGACGCTGCTTCAGCACAGGCACCGGCTTGGCCCAGCCGAAAACCGGCAAACCTGCAAGCGCCAAACCTCCGGGCACGAGCAATGTACCAATCGGATCGACGTGGCGGATGGGGTTGAGGCTTAGCCGTTTCTGCTCTTTCGCCGTCGGATCGCCCAACATCAGCGCCGTCCAGCCGTGGGCGACTTCATGAAAAACGATGGCGATTATTAAGCAAGGGATCAGGATCGCTGCGAGAAGAAGGGTATCGGTCATTGCGACCTAGATGGGGAATGCGCTGCGAAGGGTAAAGACCTTGCGCATTTCCCGTGTTAGGCCGCGCACAAGAACAGATTCCGGGGACAGGATTTTCAAGCATGACTACAGCAACCGCGACAGCCAGCGATACGCAGAAAGGCATTCTTGGCTGGATCGAGCGGACGGGTAACAGATTACCCGATCCGGTATTCATCTTTTTCTACCTGATCATTGCGTTGGTGGCGATCTCGGTCATCTGCGCCATGGCGGGCGTCTCAGCGTTCCATCCTACCGAAGTTGATGGTGAGACCGGCGGCGCGCTGCAGATCAATGCGGTGAGCCTTCTCAGTCCTGAGAATATTCAGCGTCTGTGGGTAGAAATGCCGACGACTTTCACCCACTTCCATCCGCTCGGTTACGTGCTGGTCGTGATGCTGGGCGCAGGCGTTGCCGAGCGTTCGGGCTTTTTCGCCGCTGGCATGTCCAAAGCGGTGAAAGCTGCGCCGACCGCGCTCCTGACGCCGGTTGTCGCTCTGGTCGCGATGCTGGGCAACCACGCGGCGGACGCAGGGTACGTCGTGCTGATCCCGCTCGCTGGTATCCTGTTCGCCGCTGCCGGTCGTCACCCGCTCGCCGGTATCGCTGCGGCATTTGCCGGTGTGTCGGGAGGCTTCTCTGCGAACATCTCCCCGGGCCAGCTCGACGCATTGCTGTTCGGCATTACCGAGGAAGCGGTAGCCGCCAGTGCGCTTGATCCCAGCTGGACCGCCAATATCGCAGGCAACTAGTATTTCATCAGCGTGATGACGCTAATCTACCTGCCAATCATCTGGTACGTCACAGACAAGATCATCGAGCCACGCCTTGGTGCCTGGACAGGCGGCGCGCAGGCCGGAATGGACAGCGCAGGAACCAGCCCCGACCCGACCGAGCATGATGGAGACCGCGCGTCCAAAGGCCTTAAAGCCGCAGGTCTTGCCGCGCTAGGCGTCGTCGCACTCTGGCTGCTGATGACTTTCGCGCCGGGTACGCCGCTCATCGATGAGAGCGCCTGCCTCACCGAAACCGGTGCCGCTGTGTCCGACTGCTCGATCCACACCGAGCTTGGTCCGCTGTATCGCAGCCTCGTTGCGGCATTCTTCCTGCTCTTCCTGCTGACCGGCTGGGCCTATGGCCGCGCCACCGGCACGATCACAAACCATCGCGACCTGGTCGAGATGATGGCGGAAAGCATGAAAGACATGGGTTATTACCTCGTCCTTGCTTTCGCCGCCGCGCATTTCGTGGCGATGTTCGGCTGGTCCAACCTCGGTCTCATCACTGCTGTGCACGGTGCAGCCGGGATCGAGAGCACCGGACTGCCCCTGCCACTGGTGCTGGGGCTGATGGTGTTGTTTTCTGCCCTGCTGAACCTGTTCGTGGGCTCGGCATCAGCCAAGTGGGCATTGCTCGCTCCGATCCTCGTGCCGATGCTCATGCTGCTGGGAATCAGTCCGGAAGGCGCGACCGCTGCATACCGCGTTGGCGATTCAGCGACCAACATCATCACGCCGCTGATGGTGTACTTCCCGCTGATCCTCGTCTTCGCGCAGCGTTGGCAGAAAGATTTCGGGCTCGGCAGCCTGACGGCGATGATGGTGCCCTATTCGATCTGGCTGCTGATTTCCGGCGTGATCCTGATCGTCGCGTGGTTCTACCTCGGCATCCCGCTGGGGCCTGACGCGCCGGTGGGCTACACGCTGGAGGCCGCTGCGGCAGGTCCGATAGCGACGCAGTAATAGCTCGCAGCTCAGACGATAGGGGGTGGGATGAGCACAGCAGCGACAGCGACCGGACAAACGGGCTTTCTCGGCTGGATCGAGCGGACCGGAAATCGTCTGCCCGATCCGGTGCTGCTGTTCGTCTGGTTCATTCTTATCCTGATCGCGCTTTCCATGGTCGCCAGTCTTGTGGGCTGGAGCGCGGCGCATCCGGGAGAGATCGATCCCGAGACCGGCACCAATCGAATCGTCACGGTCGAAAGCCTGTTGTCCGAAGCGAACTTGCGGCGGCTGTTCACGCTGGTGCCCGAGACGTTCACACACTTCCCGCCGCTCGGCATGGTGTTGACGGTGATGCTGGGCGCGGGCGTGGCCGAAAGATCCGGCCTGTTCGCCACCGCCATGAAAGCAAGTGTCGCGCGCGCCTCGCGCTTCTGGCTGACGCCTTCGGTTGCTTTAGCCTGCATGATGGCAAACCACGCGGCAGACGCGGCATTCGTCGTCATGATCCCGCTGGCAGGCATTATCTATCACGCCGCGGGTCGCCATCCGCTCGTGGGCATCGGAGTGAGCTTCGCCAGCGTATCAGGAGCCTTCAGCGCGAATTTGTTCCCAGGCCAGCTCGATGCGCTGCTGCTCGGCATCACAGAGGCCGCAGTGCAGACCGTGTTCGGCGAGTATACCGTCAATATCGCGGGGAACTGGTATTTCATCGCCGCGATGACGTTTGCCTATCTGCCGGTGATCTGGTTCGTGACCGACCGGGTGATCGAGCCACGGCTTGGCCGCTACGATCAGTCGCAGGCGCGTGAAGCGCCGGAGGAAGATGTCGATGGCGCTGTCACGGCCAAGCAGAAGCGCGGCCTGCGAAATGCGGGTCTCGTCTTCCTCGCCCTGATCGCGCTGTGGGCGTTCCTGACTTTAGGCCCGATCCAGCCGCTGATCGATCCCGAAGCGCCACCGCAGGGGCGCATGACACCGTTCTACGAGAGCCTGCTGCCCTTCTTCCTGCTCGTCTTCCTACTGCCGGGATATGCCTATGGCCGCGCGGCGGGCACGATAGGCGATCACCGAGACCTGATCGCGATGATGAGTGAGGCGATGAAGGACATGGCCTATTACCTCGTGCTCACCTTCGTCGCCGCGCATTTCGTGGTGATGTTCGCTTGGTCCAACATGGGCATCGTGCTCGCGGTGACCGGGGCTGATGCGCTGAAAGCCAGCGGATTGCCGATGTGGGCAATGCTGGTCGCCATCGTGCTGTTCGGCGCAATGCTCAACCTGCTGATCGGCTCCGCCAGCGCCAAGTGGAGCGTGATGGCCCCAGTGCTGGTGCCAATGCTGATGCTGGTCGGCGTATCGCCCGAGATGACCACTGCGGCTTACCGCGTGGGTGACAGCGCGACCAATATCATCACCCCGCTGATGGTGTATTTCCCCTTGGTCCTGATCTTCTGCCAACGCTGGGTCAGGGAGTTCGGCCTCGGCAGCCTGACCGCGCTTATGATGCCGTATTTCTTCGGGATCATCGCTGCGGGTCTTGCAATTACGGTGACCTGGGTAGTGCTCGACCTGCCGCTGGGTCCGGGCGTGAGCGTGTTCCTCGATAGCCTGCCGGTGGCGGAGTGAAGACGCTCCTGATCGTCTGGTACAGCTGGACTGGCGGATCGCGCCAGCTTGCAGAAGCCGCGCGCGATGGGGCTGTGGAGGCAGGCGGCGTCGATGTTCGCTTCGTCAAAGCCGAGGATGCGCAGTCAGAGGACTTGCTATCGGCTGATGGCTACGTTTTCGCCTGCCCGGAAAACCTCGCGGCGATAGCGGGCGTGATGAAAGCGTTCTTTGATCGGACCTTTTACGATGTACTCGGAGAGATCGAAGGTCGGCCTTACGCTGCGCTGATTTGCGCCGGGTCGGATGGTGAAAACGCGAAAACACAGCTGGAGCGGATTGCGAGAGGCTGGCGGCTGAAGCGCGTGGCGGACACGCAGATCGTCAATGTGCATGCGCAAACGAAGGAAGAGATTCTCGAGGAGAAGGAGATTGAGGAGGCGGAGCTGGCGCAAGCTGGTGAGCTCGGCGCGACGCTGGCTGCGGGACTGGAGATGGGCGTTTTTTGAAATCGTCGGCCCGGACTTGATCCGGGCCCGGGCTTCCTTCTTCTCAGGTACGGCGCACCACACTTAGCCTTGGCCCGGATCAAGTTCGGGCCGACGTAATGGTCACCGATACATCTCCAATTGCTCGGCAAAATGCTTCCGGCAAAGCGCAACATACCGCTCGTTACCGCCGATCTCGGTCTGCTGGCCTTCCCCCACAGCATCGCCGCTTGCAGTAACGCGCAGGTTCATGGTCGCCTTCCTGCCGCAATGGCACACGGCCTTCAGCTCAACGAGCGAATCCGCCACGCCGAGGAGCACTGCCGAGCCGGGGAACAGGTCCCCGCGAAAATCGGTGCGCAGACCATAG
This sequence comes from Aurantiacibacter sediminis, assembly GCF_016019885.1. Lineage (GTDB taxonomy): Bacteria > Pseudomonadota > Alphaproteobacteria > Sphingomonadales > Sphingomonadaceae > Alteraurantiacibacter > Alteraurantiacibacter sediminis. The sequence goes on from NZ_JAEANY010000004.1 coordinate 12,643, forward strand.
CAGAGCACCGGGATGCCAACTTCATCGGCAAGCCGCGCCAGTTGCCACACCTGCACGGCGGTAAGGAATTGCGCCTCATCCACCAGCACGCAAGCGAGCTTGCCTTGCGCATGCTGCGCCGTGACTTCGCGGTACAGATTGGTGCCGGGCGTGTAGCGATGTGCATCCGCTTCCAGCCCGATCCGGCTCGCAATCGCGGCATCGGCGCGCGTATCGATGGCCGCGGTCCACAGCATGGTGTTCATGCCCCGCTCGCGATAGTTGAAGTCCGCCTGCAGCAGCGTGGTCGATTTGCCCGCGTTCATGCTGGCGTAGTAGAAATAGAGCTTGGCCATGGTGGCTACCGTCATTCCAGCGAAAGCTGGAATCGCTCAACCCCTGGCGCGGAGTTGCGAACAGATCCCAGCTTTCGCTGGGATGACATGGGAAAATTTACTCGTCGTCGAGATCGCGGCGGACTTTGGGATCGTCCAGCAGCTGGTCGATCCTGCTCGCTTCATCGAAGCTTTCGTCGGCGCGGAATTGCAGCTTGGGCGCGAATTTCAGCCCTAGGCGCTGGGCGACTTCGCGCTGGAAAAAGGCGGTGTTGGTGCGCAATGCTTTGATGACCACGTCCTCGTCCTCACCCAGCAGCGGTTTCACATACACCTTGGCATTGCGCAGGTCGGCCGACATGCGCACTTCGGTGACGGCGATATTGTGCGCGCGCAATGTCTCATCATGCGCTTCGCCGCGTGCGAGCAGTTCGGAAAGGATATGACGAACGCGTTCACCCACTTTCAGCAGGCGGACGGATTGGTCTTCGGGAGCGTAGTGGCGGGCCATCAGGATGTTCCGCTTGGAAACATCAGTAAGAACAAGGCGAACGCAAGGAAAGGCGTTGCAAGGACAAATCCCAACATGATTGACAGCGCTTTCAGCCTACTTTTTGGATCAACCTCGTAAGCCATTACGCGTCCGGTCCCTTCTCCTGACCCGGCCATTCGGTCGTCATCGTCGTTGCCGTCGCACGGGCGCAGAGCTTGCCGTTCACATCGAACAGCTCGCTCTCGACATAGGTGACGCGCCGCCCGGCTTTCACCGCGCGCGCCTTCACCGTCATCCGCTCCATTGGAACAGGACGCAGCAGCGACAGATTGATATCGAGCGTGAGTTGCAGCTTGCCCTTGGTGCCAAGGAAAACCGCAGCCCCCATCGCCTCGTCCATCGGGCCGGCGAGTAATCCGCCCTGCACGGAGCCACGCATATTGGCGAAGCCCTCAGGCGGTGTGAATGCCATCTCGACGGTGAGGGTATCCTCATCCATCGAGACGAATTCAGCGCCCAAGAGTTTGGCCGAGGGCCATTGGGGGATCGGGGGTGTTTCGGTCATTTAAACTCCAATCCCCTCCCGCTCGCGGGAGGGGCAGTGAGACTTGCCAGCTTGCTGGCGTAGTCGCAGCGGGGTGGGCCCTTGCGGGCCCATGCCCACCCCTACCCCTCCCGCAGGCGGGAGGGGAATTCAGGTCAAAGCGTCCGCTCTTCTTCCTTCACCTCGAACACCTCGAGCTGGTCGCCCGGCTGAATGTCGTTGGTGTCTTCGAGGACCACACCGCATTCGAGACCGGCGCGGACTTCGTCCACATCGTCCTTGAAGCGGCGCAGGCTGGCGATGGTCGTTGCCGACACGATGACATCTTCGCGTGTGAGACGTGCGTGCACGCCCTTGCGAATGACGCCTTCTTCCACCAGCAGACCAGCAGCCTTGTCGCGCTTGCCCGACTTGAAGACTTCTTTGACCTCTGCACGGCCGATGACGTTTTCGACCTTGAGCGGGCCGAGTTCACCGAGCAGTTCCTTCGTGATTTCGTCGGTCAGGTGATAGATCACATCGTGATACATCATCCGCACGCCGTCACGCTTGATCAGCTCACGCGCTTTCGCGTTCGGGCGGACGTTGAAGCCAACGATAGGAGCCTTGGAGCCGGCCGCAAGCTGCACGTCGCTTTCGGTGATCGCACCAACGCCTGCGTGCAGGACGCGGACCTTGATGTCGTCATTCGAGAGATTGTGCAGTGCCGAGGTGATCGCCTCGACCGAGCCCTGGACATCTGCCTTCACCACCACCGGCCATTCGATGACCTTGGCGGAGTTGAACATCGTATCGAAGCTGGTCGGGGCCAGAGCGGTGCGCTTCTCGGTCGCCTTTTCCTGGCGATACTGGGCAACTTCGCGGGCGCGCTGCTCATTTTCGACCACGGTCAGCCTGTCACCGGCTGACGGCACGCCGCCAAGGCCGAGGACTTCGACCGGCATGGACGGGCCAGCTTCCTTGATCTGCTTGCCCTGATCATTGACCAGCGCACGCACACGGCCGCTTTCGGTGCCGACGACAAAAGTATCGCCGCGCTTCAGCGTGCCGCGGTTGACGAGCACGGTGGCAACAGGGCCGCGGCCCTTGTCCAGCTGCGCTTCGACCACGGTCGCATCGGCATCGCGATCGGGGCGCGCCTTCAGCTCAAGCAATTCGGCCTGCAGCGCGATCTTTTCGAGCAACTCGTCGAGACCCTTGCCGGTCTTGGCAGAGACTTCTGCATCGAGAACGTCGCCCGACATCTCTTCCACGATCACTTCATGTTCAAGAAGGCGGGTGCGCACGTTGTTCGCGTCAGCTTCCGGCTTGTCGATCTTGTTGATCGCGACGATCAGCGGGACATTGGCTGCCTTCGCGTGATTAATCGCCTCAATCGTCTGCGGCATGATGCCGTCATCAGCCGCAACCACCAGGATCACGATATCGGTCACATTAGCACCGCGCTGCCGCATCTCGGTGAAAGCGGCGTGGCCCGGTGTGTCGAGGAAAGTAATCGTCTGCTTGTCTTTCGTGACAACCTGATAGGCACCGATGTGCTGGGTGATGCCGCCTGCTTCACCACGCGTGACATTGGTCTTGCGCAGTGCATCGAGCAGACTGGTCTTGCCATGATCGACGTGGCCCATGACGGCAACGACCGGCGGACGGCCTTTGAGCGTTTCTTCCGGATCGACATCCTCTTCGGCTGCGATGTCGACATCGGCTTCGGAGACCTTCTGGATATTGTGACCGAACTGCTCGACCAGCAACTCGGCTGTATCTTGGTCGATCGTCTGGTTGACAGTGACCATCATGTCCAGATTGAAGAGCTCCTTCACCAGGTCGGCGCCCTTCTCGCCCATACGCTTGGCGAGCTCACCCACGGTGATCGCTTCAGGCACCACGACATCGCGGACCTGCTTCTCACGCGGCTGGCTGGAGCCGCCGCCCTGAGCGCGACGTTCCTTCTCCCGCGCACGCTTGAGTGCGGCGAGCGAGCGGGCACGGCGACCCTCGTCCTCGTTTAGTGCCTTGTTGACAGTGAGCTTGCCGGAGCGACGCTTGTCGCTCGCGCCGCCACCAGCACCGCCACGCTTGGGCTTTTCTTCGCGCTTCTTCTCGGGGCGCTTCGGCTCCGGACGGGCGACAGGCGTGAATTTGCGTGCGGCAGGCGCTTTCTTGCCGTCATCTGCGGGGGCATCGGTAGGCGCTTCGTCTGCGGCCTGGTCAGCTTCAGCGGCGGCCTTGGCTTCTTCCTCGGCCTTGCGGTTTTCTTGCTTCCGCTTCTTTTCCTCTTCTTCACGCTCGCGCGCTTCGCGTTCCTCACGCTTGCGATCTTCGGCCTGGCGCGCGAGCCGCTCTTCTTCAGCTTCGCGCTGGAGACGCTTCACCTTTTCCTGCGGCGTTTCGCCAGCAGGTGCGGCAGGCTTCTTAGGCTCAGCCTTCTTGGCCGCAGGAGGCGGCGGAGGTGGAGGCGGTGGGGGAGGCGGCGGCGGCGGCGCTTCACCGGGCTTCACGAGCTTGCGGCGACGCTTCACCTCGACCGCAACCTTGTTCGTGCGGCCGTGGCTGAAGGTCTGCTTGACCTCTCCATTATCGACCGAACGCTTCAGGCCAAGCGGCTTGCGGGTGCGCTTCGGGGTGTCGTTTTCTTCGCTCATGTGCTCGTACTTATCCTTCAAAAATCATTCGTGTGCGTCGGCGCCGGTCATAACCCCCGCACCGTCGCTAGTCCCGGCCGCAGGCGCGGCCACCAAAAAGGTCTGCAAACGCCCGAGCGGGATGGCGACCCGCTCTGCCGATCTGGTGTCGGCAAGCGCCATGTGGACGACATTCTCGCGGCCCAATGCCACAGACAATGCCTCCCGGTCCAGTGGCAGACGCGTGCCTGTCACCCCCGAACCTTCTGCATCCAGGCCAACGCGGTAAGCCTGATCCAGTTTCTTGCAGCCGTCTTCGCTCGCATCGCGGGCGTGAAACAGCGCCGCAACCTTGCCCATGCGGGCATCATCGCGGATCCGGTCAGACCCCAAGATAAGGCGTCCGCTGCGCATTTCGAGGCCAAGCCTTTGTAGGAAAGCCTTTTCCAGCGCAGACTGCATCTGAGCGCCCAGGTTTTCAGGCACTGTGAAGTCGCCTGATTTAAACGCGCGCGACAATGCACCTTTCAGTCTGCCGGCGGAAATCGCCTCCTCCAGCTCGGCGCGGGAAACTCCGATCCATGCGCCGCGTCCCGGCGCCTTTGCCAGCGCATCGGGCAGCACGTGACCATCCGGGCTGATCGCGAGACGCAGAAAGGCATCGCGCGATCCGGTCTGCCCGGTCAGCACGCAACGGCGCTCGCTCCCCTTTTCAGGGGAAGCGCCGGTCTCGGTTTTAGGCGAACCTAATGTGTCATGTTGAGGATTCCGCATCGGCGGCCTCCTCTGCTTGGGCCTCGGAGTCCGAAGTATCGGCAGCAGTGTCAGCTACCTCTTCGTCCTCGAACCAGTGGGCGCGCGCAGCCATGATGATTTCATTGCCCTGCTCTTCAGACAGGCCGAAGGTGCCGAGCACGCCGCCCTTGTCTTCAGTGCGCTGCGGACGACGCATGGGCGGACCATCATTGTTGCGACGACGCGGTGCTTCGCGCTTCTTCGCAATCAGCTCGTCAGTGGCAAGATCGGCCAGATCGTCGAGATCCTTGATCCCCGCCTTGCCGAGCACGACCAGCATTTCTTCAGTCAGGTGCGGCAGATCGGCCAGATCGTCTTCCACACCGAGTTCACGGCGGGCAGCACGGTGGGCCTCTTCCTGACGCTCAAGCGCTTCCTTCGCGCGGCTCTGCAGCTCTTCGGCGAGCTCTTCGTCAAAGCCCTCGATGCTGGCGAGTTCGGCCAGTTCGACATAGGCGACTTCTTCGAGCTCCACAAAGCCTTCAGCCACAAGCAGCTGCGACAGCGTTTCGTCGACGTCGAGCTCTTCTTCGAACATCTTCGAACGCTCGGCGAATTCCTTCGAACGCTTCTCGGACGCTTCTTCCTCGGTCATGATGTCGATCTGGTGACCGGTCAGCTGGCTGGCGAGACGCACGTTCTGGCCACGGCGACCGATGGCGAGCGACAGCTGATCGTCAGGAACGACAACTTCGATGCGGCCCTCTTCCTCGTCCAGCACCACGCGCGCCACGGTGGCGGGCTGGAGTGCGTTGACGACGAAAGTGGCAGTGTCTTCCGACCACGGAATAATGTCGATCTTTTCGCCCTGCAATTCCTGCACGACGGCCTGAACGCGGCTACCCTTCATGCCAACGCAAGCGCCGACCGGGTCGATGCTGGAATCATGGCTGATCACGCCGATCTTGGCGCGGCTGCCCGGATCGCGGGCGGCGGCCTTGATCTCGATAATGCCGTCGTAAATTTCGGGCACTTCCTGCGCGAACAGCTTGCGCATGAAATCAGGGTGAGCGCGGCTGAGAAAAATCTGCGGGCCGCGATTGTTGCGTTCAACCTTGCTGATCAGCGCACGAACGCGCTCGCCGACACGCGCGGCTTCGCGCGGGATCTGCTGGTCGCGGCGGATCACACCTTCGGCACGGCCGAGATTGACGATCACATGGCCGAATTCGACCGATTTGATCACACCGGTGATGACTTCGCCGGCGCGGTCCTTGAATTCTTCGAATTGGCGCTCGCGCTCTGCATCGCGGACTTTCTGGAAGATCACCTGCTTCGCGCTCTGCGCGTCGATACGGCCGAGATCGTCCATGGCGGGCAGCGGATCGACGATGAAGTCACCCACGCTGCTGCCGGGCTCAAGCTTCTGCGCCTGCTCCAGATCGACCTGTTTGAAGTAATCGTCGACTTCCTCGACCACTTCTACAACGCGCCACAGGCGAAGATCGCCGGTCTGCGGGTCGAGCTTTGCGCGGATATCGTTTTCCTGCCCGAAACGCGAGCGCGCGGACTTCTGGATCGCTTCTTCGAGAGCTTCGATAACGATGCTCTTCTCGATCATCTTTTCCGAAGCAACCGCGGTGGCGATTGCAAGCAGTTCTGCCTTATTGGCGGAAATCGGACTGGCCATCTCTTACTGAGCCTCTTCTTCGTCTGTTTCTTCTACGTCCTCGACACCTGTCATGTCGAGCGGTTGTGTTGCGGCCATCAGCTTGTCTGTGAAAACAAGCTGTGCCGAGTGAATGGTGTTGAACGGAATGGCAACCTCGCCAGCCTGCTTGTCCGCGATGGTGACGGTATCGCCTTCGATACCCACCAGCTCTCCGCGCAACTTGCGGTGGCCGTGAACTTTCTCGCTGAGTGCGATTTTCGCCTCATGCCCTGCCCAATCGGCAAAATCCTTGCGGCGCGTCAGCGGGCGATCGATGCCGGGGCTGCTTACTTCCAGATTGTAAGCGCCTTCAACCAGCACTTCGCCGCCCTCTTCGATTGCATCGATCTGGTCGGACACGCGGCGCGAGAGGTGCATGCACTGTTCCACCAGCAGCTGGCCCGTTGCCGGATCCTCCGCCATGATCTGCAGCGCGCGCTCTTCGCCCGAACCGGTCATCTTCACGCGCACGAGTTCAAAGCCCAAAGCCTTTGCTTCGGGTTCGATCACTTCTGTAAGGCGCGCGATATCGGCCATCGGGTCTCCAGTTTTGTGGCAATTCATGCCAAAGCGGTTTGGTGCCGGCCCCTTCAGGCGCCAGCCCCTTCAAAGTCACGACGATGTCGGGATGGGGGCTATGTAGGTGAGAGGCGTAAGGAAAGCAATATGCGAATATCAATGCTGGGAATACTGCTGGTGGCTTCCCTTTCCGCCTGTGAGGATGAGCCTGCACGACCCGCGCCGGCAGAGCCGATAGAAGGTGCCATCACACCGCCCGCCCCGAATGAAAGACTCGAAGAGGATGTGCCGACAAACTGGCTACCCGAAGACGGACTCAAGCCTTTTGCCAAACGCACGGACCCCACTCCGGACAGAGGATCCTGGCTGCAACAGCTCACCCCCACCAGCTCCGACAATTGCACTTTCACAGAGCGACCCGCCAGCGAAAGACCCGACGGCCTCGATGTGCAGGCGTGGAGCGGCAATATGGATCTGCTCGGCGAGGGTGACGTGCTCGCGCACGATCATGCGATCGGTTTTGTGGAAGCTTTCTTTATGGCGGACAGCCCCGTGATCGCGGTGCGCGATGGCATGCCCGATCTCTGGATAGAGCCCCTGGCACCGAGGGACGAAGTCACTCTGATCATTGGCCCCGACAAATTCTATTGCCACCGCAGGGACGAATGAACCGTCCGCACCGAACTGATGGCTGGAGATAGTTAACCGGTTCTCCCAGCAAACGCGCGACCGAGGGTTTGCAAATTGTCACGACTCTCGATCATGTGACGCACCGGTGCAAAGACTAGCGGCTCGTCGCAGAAGCGGTACACCTCAATCGCTGTCGGCAAGCCCGTGTTTCTTGATGGCGTGGCGTAGCTGATCGTAGCTGAGGCCGAGCGATTTGGCAGTCTGGCGCTGGTTCCAGCGGTTCGCGCCAAGTGCATGCTCCAGGATGGAGCGTTCATGAGCATCGACTGCCGCGCGCAGATCGTCGACATTGTCGAAACGGGGCTTTTCAGACGCTGCTGGCGCGGCCTCACCCGGTTTTTGCACGCCGTTGCTGACAGGAGCCGAAGACATGCTGAGCGGCTTCCAAGGGCTTTCAAACGGGTCGAACACGCATTCACCAATGGGCTGCTCCCAATTGTCCCAGCGATAGACCGCACGCTCGACGACATTGCGGAGTTCACGCACATTACCGGGCCAGGTGTGGTTCTCCATCGCCTCTGCCACATGGTCGGCAAAGCCGGGCCATTGCTCCCAACTCAATTCTGCTGCCATCCGCCGCCCGAAGTAATCGCCGAGCATTCCGATATCGCCCTCACGCACGCGGAGCGGCGGAAGAGTGATCACTTCAAAACTCAGCCGGTCGAGCAGGTCGGCGCGGAAGGT
>NZ_JAEANY010000004.1:21053-379556 GCF_016019885.1 Aurantiacibacter sediminis
TCAATTCTGCTGCCATCCGCCGCCCGAAGTAATCGCCGAGCATTCCGATATCGCCCTCACGCACGCGGAGCGGCGGAAGAGTGATCACTTCAAAACTCAGCCGGTCGAGCAGGTCGGCGCGGAAGGTACCCTCCTCTGCGCGGCGCGGAAGGTCTTCATTGGTGGCAGCGACGATGCGCACGTCGACCTGTGTCGGGCGACTGGCCCCGATGCGCGTCACCTCGCCATATTCGACGGCCCTCAGCAGCCGTTCTTGCGCGCCCATCGAGAGCGTGCCCAGTTCGTCTAGAAATAACGTGCCCTGGTCGGCTTCCTCAAACCTTCCGGCGCGCGCTTTGGTAGCACCTGTAAACGCACCTTGTTCGTGGCCGAACAATTCGGCCTCGATCAGCGTTTCGGGCAGCGCCGCGCAGTTCATCACGACGAGCGGGCTGTCCCAGCGATCGGATAGGCGGTGGAGACGTTCGGCAATCAATTCCTTGCCCGTCCCGCGCTCCCCGATCACGAGGACAGGGCGCGCCATGGGCGCTGCGCGGCTGGCCCGCTCCACCGCGTCGAGAAAGGCTCCGGACTGGCCGATAAACTGGTTTTTCTGCTCCACGCGCCAAGATATAGTGAAATTTCCCATATCTTGGCAACAGAAACCATGTCGCAAAACGGCAATTCACATTTTTTCGCTTTTTTTCAGTGTTTTATTAGAATTGGCACACCCTTTGCTATTCATGGACCAGAAAGGGTTCCAGTCAGGAATTCCCAACAAGGGATGTAACGATGTTCGATCACAGCTTCTTTTCCAGCAAACTCGGCCACGCCGCGCTGGTAAGCATTGCCGCGATGATCACATTTGCCGTGTTCACGCAGATGCAGCAGGATCTGGCCACCAGCAATATGCTGATTGCCTCAACTCCAGCGGTTGAACTGGCGTGAGCGACGAGAATAAAAACCCCCTGACGCCCCTGGGCAACGGACTGAAGCGCGCAGGTACGCGGCTCGATCAAGAGATCGACCGCCTGCGCACCAGCCCCACCCCCACTGGACGCGCTTTGAACACCGGAGGAAACTGGATGGGCATTTTTTCCCGTACACGCGACATTATCGCCGCCAACTTCAACGAGCTGCTCGATCAGGCAGATGACCCTGCGAAGATGATCCGCATGATCATCCTCGAAATGGAAGAGACCCTTGTTGAAGTGCGAGCGAGCGCCGCGCGTACGATTGCCGACATGAAGGAAATGCAGCGCCATTCGGCCAAACTTGACCGGCTGCAGGCCGATTGGGCGGACAAGGCGCAGCTGGCGCTGAGCAAGGATCGCGAAGATCTTGCCCGTGCCGCGCTCATGGAACGCCGCAAGGCGACCGACATGATCGATCAGCTGAAGCAGGAAATGGCCGTGCTCGACGATGCGCTGCGCGCCTATGAGCAGGACATTGCCAAGCTGCAGAACCGCCTGCGCGAAGCCCGCAGCCGGCAGAGCCAGATCGCGGCTCGCCTCGAAAGCGCGGAAAACCGCGTCAAGCTGCGCAGCCTGATGACCAATGAGCGCGTCGATGATGCGCTGACCCGCTTCGACCAGCTCGAACGCCGGGTGGATTACGCCGAGGGCAGAGCAGACTCGCTGCAAATTGCGGACGGTTCGGGAAACAGCCTCGCCGATGAATTCGCCGCCCTCGAAGGCAGCGACAAGATCGACGAGGAATTGGAGGAAATGAAGCGCGCGCTCGGCAAGGGCAGCAGCGCTGACAAGGGCAAAGGGGAATAATCATGGAAGAGTTCATCGCCATTCCGATCGTTGTGATCGGCCTGCCGTGGCTGATCCTGCACTACGTAACCAAGTGGAAGACCGCCGCAACGATCACCACCGATGACGAAGCGCTGCTGGAAGATCTCTACAGCCTCGCCAAACGCCTCGATGAGCGCATGGATACCGTCGAACGCCTGGTCGCCGCCGACCATGTCGAATTCGACGCCCCGCGCCTCCAGCACGACAAGGAAGCCGACAACCAGCCGCTACGCGAGCTTGAGGAACTGCTCGCCGAAAAGAAGGAAGCCCGCAAATGAATACCCCGCGCACCACGCTTTATCGCGACAAACAGAATGGCAAAGTCATGGGCGTCTGCGCCGGGATCGCGGACTATACCGGGGTCAACGTCCTCTGGATCCGATTGGGTGCCGTCCTCGCAACCTTTTTTGCTCTCGGTCCGCTCATGCCGGTCATCTACATCGTGATGGGCATCCTGCTGAACAAGAAACCGAAGCATCTCTATTCGGTCGATCCGCAGGAAACCAAATACTGGCAACGCGTGCGCCAGAACCCGAAGCGCACCGCCCGCGAGATCCGATCGCAGATGAAGGATGTAGATCGCCGCTTGGCCGCTGTTGAAAGTTTCTACGTCAACAGCAACCCCAGCCTGAACCGCGAAATTGAAAAGCTTCGCTGATCGCAAATAACAAAAGAATGAGGGGACAGAAGAGTGGGTGAGCTTGGCGTACTGATACCGATCATCGGCGTGTGCATTCCGATTGTCGCCATCTGGGCGAAGCACCGCAAGGATGTGCTGCAGATGCAAATTGAAGCGACTGCCAGCCAGAGTGCTGAAAAAGCCGCGCAATATGCGAGCAAGGTGCAGGCTCTGGAAGACCGGGTGCAGGTACTCGAGCGCATTGTGACCGACAAGGGTTACGACGTCGCCACTCAGATCGAGGCGCTGCGCGACACCAAATCAATCGAAGACACCGATCGCGGCGTGCAGCTCGATCTTGGTACACGGGAGAAAGTTAAGTGACTTGGGAGATTGCTCTCTTCATCATTGGCATCACGCTTGCCTGCAACGTGGGCTGGCTCATCAACAACTGGATCCGCGCGAAGCATGGCTATCCGCTGGAAGATGAATGGGGCGGCACGACTGAGAAGCCGGACACCGCCAAGGAAGCTCGCCTTGCTGGCCAGAACGCCAAGCTCATGGAAACGATGGAAAAAATGCAGGATCGCATGGTCGTGCTCGAACGCATCGTGACTGACAAGGGCTATCGTGTAGCCGAAGAAATCGAAGCGCTTCGCGATGCTCCGGTGCGCGAGAGCAGCGACAATGGTGTCCCCCTCAATCTCGGAAACAAGGAGAACGCGTGATGGAATGGTTTGGTGGCTTGGGTATCGGGATCGGCGTTTCGGCCATTACCATCGGCTGGGTCGTGACCACCTGGATGCGGATCAAGAATGGCTACCCGCTGGAAAACAGCTGGGGCAAGGCAGTCTATCCCAAAAGCGCCGAGAACGAGGAGCGCGTGAAGCTGCTCACGCAAGAAAATGCCCAGCTGCGCGCCGAACTCGGCTCGATGAAAGATCGCCTCGCCAATGTGGAGCGGATCGTGACCGATAGCGGGTACCAGCTGACGCATGAGATCGAGAGCCTGCGCGCCGGCAAGACGGAGGCCAATTGATGGACTGGGATCTCGTCCTGATTTTCAGCTTCGTCATCGCGATTGTGCTGATTGTGATGCCCTTCGCCTATCTGGTGAACAAGCGTGTGCAGGAACACGAAGAGCGCAAGCTTGAACTGGAAGCAAGGATTGAAGAGGCCAAGGCAGCGCAGGCAGGGAAGCCCAGCGAAACGCATGCGCATCTGGAAGATCGACTGCGCGTGCTCGAGCGGATCGTCACCGATCCCTCAGCAGACCTCTCGCGCCAGATCGAAGATTTGCGTGAATTGAAAATGGATGCGGAGAAAGTGCGTTGAATTTTGGAACTGCCCTGGTCGCCATCGTCATCGTCATCGCGATCAGCGTGCTGATGATGCAACGCGCTGAAAACCGGAACGACCGAATCAAACACAGCGAAAGCGGGAAGAACAAGCAGCTTGAACAGGAGCGCGATGAAGCGCGAGCCGAGTTGGAAGACCTGCGCGAACGGGTAAAAGTGCTGGAAAAGATCGCCACCGATCCCGCCCGCCGCACCGCCGAAGAAATCGACAAATTGCGCGACGAATAGTCGCCTTTGGAAGGGAAGCCTCGAGAGGGGAGAATGATGATGGAAGTTGATCTGATCATTGCCGGAACCGCGCTTGTCGCCCTGCTGATCATGGCGGCCAGCGCCCTTACCGGGTGGCAGAGTTGGCTGGCGCTCAAGAACCGCGAGCTGGAAATGCGGCAAGTGCCCGCCGAGCTGGAGAACGGCTCACCCGAAGGCATGGCACGGATTGAAATTGCAGACCTCAAAGAACGCATCCGCAAGCTGGAAGCGATAGCCAGCGGGGTGGACCTGTAAGTTCCCCGTCATCCCAGCGAAAGCTGGGATCTGGCAAAATTTCACCAGATCCCAGCTTTCGCTGGGATGACGAGATTGCTAAGCGCCCCGCATGCGCACACTCGAAGACATTCACGAAGAATATGATTTTCTCGACGGCGACGAACGCTATCGCCTGCTGATCGAGCTGGGCCGCGAGTTGGAGGCCATGCCCGCCGCGCTCAAGACCGATGCCACGCTGGTTCGCGGATGCTCAGCGCAAGTTTGGGTCTACCCCACGGCAGATGGCAAGACATTGCATTTTCTCGCAGACAGCAATGCCGCGATTACCAAGGGCATCGTCGCGCTGGTGATCGCCGCCGTGCAGGACAAACCCGCAAGCGAAGTCGCAAAGATGGACGTTGCCGGCGCACTCGCCCCATTCGACCTCAAGAACCAGCTCAGTTCCAACCGGACACAGGGCGTCCCCAACATGATTTCGCTCGTTAAAGAGCATGCAGGGCGGATCGCTGCTGCCTGATAAATCCGCACAGGTCTCTCGTCAAAGGGGAACCTATCGGGCATGATCCCCCTTTCAAAGGGGTATTGACCTGAGGGGAGTAGGCATGCGCGAACACGAATTACGCCGCCAGGTTGTATCCGAAATGCATCTGCGGCGCTGGCCGCAATTGCACGTTCCCGGCAAAGTCATCCAATGGGTTTTGATGACCGATCGCGAGGATCGCGAAGCCGAGCTTGCGCATCTCGATCCCATTCTGCCCGCCCCCGCAGACAAGCCCAACGCACCTCATCGCTCGGGCGATTTTTCGCCCGGCATCGCTGTCGCGTGGGAGAGGCATAGCGAAGGCAGTAGCCTTGCCCTGTTCGCCAAAGGCACCGATCCCGACCTTGCCGATGCATTGGAGTGGGCGCGCGGCCTACCCGGCCAGATCGTGCGCGCCACCAATATGACGCTGGTCAAGGATGACCGCGCGGCAAAACGCCTGCTGCCTAAAATGAATTTCGATCCTCACGAGATCGTGTCCTGCTATATCGGCGGCAAGGCGCGGATCTGGGCCGATTTCCGGCTACAGGGGGACGGCTTCGGGCACATTCTCGTCGCTGCAAATGGCCTTGATGACCGCGACTTTTCACGCACCGTCCAGCGGCTGCAGGACCTCGGCAATTATCGCAACAAGGCGCTTCTCGGCTTGCCCGAAGCGCAGGAGCACTGGCCGCGGCTCGACGCGATCGAGACCGAACTTGCCAAGCTGGCGGACAGGCTTTGCGCCAATAATGGCCGCGACGATGATCTGATGGCGGAGCTTTCATCGCTGTCGCTCGAACTGACGACTGTCGCGACAATGACGGGCTATAGAATGAGCGCCACGCGCGCCTATGCGCAGCTGGTGCAGGAACGGCTGGAGGAATTGCAGGTGAAGCCGATTGATGGCTTCGCCTCACTCAACACTTTCACCAAGCGGCGCTTCCTGCCAGCCGCGCGCTTTTGCGAGGCGCTGGTGGTGCGTGAAGAGCAATTGTCCCAGCGCGCTGAAAGGCTCGCCAGCCTGCTGCGCGCGCGGATCGATACGCGGATCGAAAACCAGAATGCAGAACTGATGCGCAGCATGGATCGATCGAGCAAATTGCAATTGCGCTTGCAGCAACTCGTCGAAGGCCTCTCGGTAGTCGCGCTCAGCTATTACCTGCTCGGACTCGTCACATGGGGTCTCGAAGGGTGGGACGGTGTCGATGCGACGGACACGGTCGCGCTCCTGGTCGTCCCGACTGTGCTGACAATGTTCATCGGTGTCCGCATCGCCAAACGGCGACTGCTTGGCTCCGGCGAAGATTAGTCGGAACCACTTGGCTGAAAAGCCGTTAATTTTCCATACGATGGGAGATATTCTCCAATTTGAGGAATGAAACAATGGCAATTCTGGTTCTGATCGCGACAATCCTTCTTCCGCCGCTTGGTGTGGCAATGAAGCATGGCATAGGCAGCACAACGCTGATCAACCTCGTGTTGACGTTGCTCGGCTTTATTCCGGGTTTGATCCATGGTCTTTATGTGAATTACGCGCGCTAGGGTAAATCTGCCACACGCGTATTGAGGGCTCGCCGGTTCTATCGGCGGGCCCTTTTTATTGCTCGATTTCGACGGTTTCTTTGCGCTCGACGCTTTCCTCGATGTCGATTTGCCGGGTCATCTCGAAGGTGCCGTTCATTTCGTAAATGCTCCACATGCCGGTGATGCGATTTCCATCTCCACTCAATTGCCCGACATAATCGACAGGATTTTCATAGCCGCGGCTGGCGCGGGTGTAGGTCTTGGTAAAGTCGATATTTTGGCCTGCTGCCACGCCAACGATCCGCGCTTCTGCAGGAGCCGCGCCGCTGTAGAGATCGGGCTCGATGATTGTTCCGGTTATGCGGCCGCCTTTGTGTTGGATGTTTGCGAGAAATGCGGTGCTGGGACCAGCGCCAGCAGGATAATCGAAATGCCCATCCCACTGGCCTGAAAGATCATCTTTGCCCGGCAATGCCTAGTCCGAGCGGATCATGCTGAAAGTTCCGCCATCATGCGGCAGCCGCCATGTACCCGAGATCGCAGTGCCATCGGCGCTGATCTGGCCTTCATATTGAACGGCGTGCGCGTAGTGATCTTTTTCGGTGAGGTACGTTTTCGTGAAGGAAATCGCGCGGCCATCCAGCCGCCCCTTGATTTCGGCTTTCACCGTCCCGCCGGAAAGCGAATCTTCGATGATCAGGCCGGACACGTCGCCGTCCTTCTCGACGATCTTGGCTTTGAACGGAAAGTCACCGACATCGGCAGATGAGGAATATTGGAAGCTGCCATTCCAAAGTCCGCGTATCTCCGCTCTTTCCGACATTTTTCCCCCCAGAAACTAGATTAAATGCCAGCACTTTCGCGCAATTCGGCGGTCCCAGTTTCGCGCTGGCGGCGCAATTCGGCTTTCAGCTTGGCCGGGTCCTGCGCGAAGAGGAAGCCGAAACTGACCCCGCCTTCCTTGCCAACAGTCGCATGATGCAGCTTGTGCGCCTGCACCAGCCGCTTGGCATAGCCTTTCTTGGGCACGAATTTGAAATAGCGCTGATGCACCAGCCCATCGTGGATGAGCGTGTAAATGATGCCGTAGCCAAGGATGCCGACACCAATCCAGCTCGCCATCGGCCAGGTATATTCGCCGGCCACCACGGGCCATCCCCACATGAACATGGAAATGCTCATCACCGCACCGACAATGCCGTAAAGATCGTTCTTTTCGAGGAGGTTATTATGCGGTTCATGGTGATCGCGGTGCCAGCCCCAACCCCAGCCATGCATGATGTATTTGTGGCTCGACCACGCGACCACTTCCATCGCAAGAATGGTAGCGATCACAACAAGGATGGGAACGATGATGTCCATGATCGGCATTATAGGCGCTGCCAGGGCCAAGCGCAAAGGCAGACGTTAGTCGCCAGTGTGCGGCGTTTGCTTGCGCGCAATGCCGAAGTGCTTTTCCGCCACATCGCGGTCGATCCGTGCGGGCCGCAGTGTTTCGCTATCGATGCAGCACCACATGCTCTGCACTTCTGCCAGCACGTCTTCGCCGCGCTTGATGACAGTATTGTAAAAACTGCGCGCACCGGCGATTTTCTCCAGCACGGTTTCGGCAATAACATCATCGTCTAGGAAAGCGGGCTTGCGGTATGTGATCTCATGCTTGAGCGCGACCCATGCCTTGCTCGCCACTTCCTCAGCCGGAGCCAGTTTCTGCCAATGCTGCAGCACCACATCCTGCACCCAATTGAGGTATCGCGAATTGTTCACATGCCCCATGAAATCGATATCTTCGGGCAAGATGCGGATCGGGATGGAGAAGCTTTTGGCTGACATACCTGAAAGTTAGGCGGGAAAGGTTAAGTTTCCAAGTCAGCAAAAACGCTTTTTTGCATAAACTTGGCTCCATTCATCGCAAAGGCTAATGGCAAGCCATGACAGCGCGCACTTTGTACGAAAAAATCTGGGACGATCATGTCATCGAAAGGCGTGATGATGGCACCTGCCTTGTCTTCATCGATCGCCATCTGGTGCATGAGGTGACGAGCCCGCAGGCATTCGAAGCACTGCGACTTGCAGGCCGCAAAGTGCGCCGTCCCGAGCTCACCCTGGCCGTGCCCGACCACAACGTGCCCACCACCCCGCGCTTATCGGAAGATGGCACGCGCATCCCGATCGAAGACCCGCAGAGCGCGCAGCAGCTCGCCGCGCTGGAAAAGAATGTCGAGGAATTCGGCATCCGCTACTTCGGCGCGACCGCGCGGGAGCAAGGCATTGTCCACGTCGTCGGCCCGGAGCAAGGCTTCTCGCTTCCCGGCACCACGATCGTTTGCGGAGACAGCCACACGGCCTGCCACGGCGGGATAGGCGCCCTCGCCTTCGGTATCGGCACCAGCGAGGTCGAACACGTACTCGCCACGCAGACCCTGCTGCTGAAGCCGAGCAAGACGATGGAAGTGCGTCTTGAAGGCGCAATGTCTGCGGGCGTTACGCCCAAGGACCTGATCCTTCACATCATCGGCGTAATCGGCACGGCAGGCGGCACCGGCCACGTGATCGAATACCGCGGACAGGTGTTCGAGGAAATGAGCGTCGAGGGCCGCCTCACCGTCTCGAACATGAGCATCGAAGGCGGTGCGCGCGCTGGCCTGATTGCGTCCGACGAAAAGACCTTCGCTTATCTCAAAGGCCGCCAGTTTGCTCCGCAAGGTGCGGACTGGGATGCCGCAGTCGAATACTGGCGAACTCTTCGCACCGATGAAGGCGCGCAGTTCGACAAAAGTGTTGCCATCAACGCCGCCGATATCGCGCCGACCGTCACCTGGGGCACCAGCCCGGAAGATACGGTCGCGATCACCGGCAGCATTCCCGATCCCTCAAGCTTTGCCGATCCGTCGAAGCAGGCCGCGGCGCGGGCCAGCCTCGACTATATGGGCCTGACCCCCGGCACGCCGATGCGAGAGGTGGAGGTGCAGAACATCTTCATCGGGAGTTGCACCAACAGCCGCATCGAAGACTTGCGCGCTGCCGCCGACGTGCTGCGTGGCCGCAAGAAGGCAGACAATGTGAAATGGGCGATCGTCGTGCCCGGCTCAGGGCTTGTGAAAGAGCAGGCCGAGGCTGAGGGGCTGGACACGGTCTTCACCGAAGCCGGCCTCGAATGGCGCGAGCCGGGTTGCTCCGCCTGCCTCGGCATGAACCCGGACAAAGTGCCCGCAGGCGAACGCTGCGCTTCCACGAGCAACCGCAATTTCGTCGGCCGCCAAGGTCCCGGCAGCCGCACTCACCTCGTCAGCCCCGCGATGGCGGCCGCCGCAGCCGTGACCGGCAGGCTGACCGATGTGAGAGAGCTAACCTGATTTTCTTGAAACATCGCGCGTCGAGGCGCATTAAAAGAGCATGACAAAGAACATCAAAGGTAAGGCCGCTATTGCAGCAGGCGCCATCGGATCCGCCGCTGTGGCGGCAGCGCTTCTCTATGTGAACAAGAAGCGCAAGATTAATGAGCCGACCCAGCCCGGCCCCATTCCCAGTGGTGAGAAGCCGGAGACCGATTGATGGACAAGCTGCGCGAAGTGGAAGGGCGTGCCATCCCCTTCGGCCGCAAGAATATCGATACCGACGTCATCATCCCCGCTCGCTGGCTGAAAACGATCAGCCGTGAGGGGCTTGGCGAAGGCGCCTTCGAAACTGTCCGCGCGAATGAACCGGACAATCCCTTTGACAGCGAAGAATTTGCTGGCGCGCCAATTTTGATCGCAGGCGATAATTTTGGCTGCGGGTCCAGCCGCGAACATGCCGCTTGGGCGCTACTCGATCTCGGCATCCGCGCCGTCATCGCTCCCAGCTTTTCAGACATTTTTGCAGGCAATGCTTTCAAGAACGGTATTCTGACCGTGGAGCTTCCGCAAACCGCGATCGATCGCCTGCTCGAAGTCGCTCAAGCCGATCAAATCTCCATCGATCTCGATGCGCAGAGCGTTACAACGCCGTTCCAGGATCGCTTCGCTTTTGAAATCGACGCTTTCCGCAAAGACTGCCTGATGGAAGGCTTGGACGAAGTTGGCCTGACGCTCAGTCGCGATGGCGCGATTTCCGACTTTGAAACCGGCATTCGCAACCAAAAACCTTGGCTGGCGCGCGGAACAGGCATTGCCGCCTGACCCCTCATCGCGCTAGACAAATTACCACATTCCGGAGGAACCCACATGACCGATTTTAATGACCGCAAGCGCGGCGAAGAAGCCAAGTTTGCGATGGACGAAGAAACCGCTTTCAAGGTCGCCGCACGCCGCAATCGCCTGCTCGGCGAATGGGCAGCTGGCCTGATGGATCTGACGCCTGAAGAAACCGCAGCCTACAAGAAGGCTGTCGTGCAGGCCGATTTCGAGGAAGCGGGTGACGAGGATGTCGTGCGCAAGCTGCTCGGCGATCTCACGCAGGCCGGCTGCGATGTCAGCGAATCCGATGTGCGCGCGCGCCTGCTTGAGTGCGGGATCGAGGCCAAGCGCCAATATATGAGCGAGAGCTGAGGAGCGGCCCCCATGCCCATGCCCGCTGAAGACATCGCCAGGCTGATCAAGGAAGCCCTGCCCGACGCAGAGGTGGAGATGCAGGCGCTTGCCGATGACAATGATCACTGGCTCGCCCGCGTCACCTCCTCCGAATTTGCAGGCAAAAGCCGGGTGCAGCAGCACAAGATGGTCTTTGCCGCGCTCGGCGGGCGCATGGGCGGGGAACTGCACGCCTTGCAACTGCATACCTCCGTCCCCAACTGACGGGTCAGATAAATTCATTACCTGGTGGGACAGATGACCGATACCAACACCGAAACATCCGAGCGCATTGGCAAGATCGTGGGCGACAATGACGTTGTCCTTTTCATGAAGGGCACACCGCTGTTCCCGCAGTGCGGCTTTTCTAACCGCGCCGTGGCCATCCTCGATCACTGCAATGTCGCATTTGAAAGCGTGGACGTGCTGCAGGACATGGAAATTCGACAGGGTATCAAGGCCTATTCGGATTGGCCAACGATCCCGCAGCTTTATGTGAAGGGCGAATTCGTCGGCGGTAGCGACATTATGATGGAAATGTTCGAAGCGGGCGAATTGCAGACACTGATGGACGAAAAGCAGGTCGCCAAGACCGAGAGCTGATGCACCTCGCTGCACTGACAATCTGTTTTATGATGACGGGCCGCTTTTGCGGTCCGTTTTCGTTCAGCTTCGAATTGCGATAGGCATTCGCCTTATCCGACTGGAGTTTCCATGATCCGCACTCTTCTCGCCGTCGCCCTTATCTGCTCCTTGACTACTTCCGTGTTTGCGCAAGACATGCCAAGCCAGCAGGAGCGCGTCGCATTGGCTCGCAATGCCGAGCAGACCGCGCAGCTGATGGCCGAGGTGCAACAGGCCGTAGCGCTCGCGCAGATGCAGTATGCCGGGATGACGACCAGCCAGCCGGATGCAAGTTATCAGGGCGCCGTCGCCATGCCCGCCGCGCAGGCTGGCGTGTGGGATACCGTTGTAATCGGCAGCAGGGGCGAAGGCGATAATGCTGCATTGATCGCGCTCGCGGAGTATCAGGTCTCCGATGGTCGCATTATTGCAGAAACCATTCATTTGCCGGGAAATGCCCCACAGATCGATGGCGCTTTCGCCGCGATGGCAGAGGCACGCGGTTTCGCTCCGCGCGCGGTGCTGGCAGCAGGCAACAACACATTCTGCACCGATCAGGCCGAAGGCTCTGCTAGCGGCGTCACCTTCGCCACCATCGTGCTGCCTCCACGCGAGGACGGAAGCTTCGATGCCTATGTCCTCAATGGCCCGATTGAAGAAGGCGCAATCCCGCTCGGCAAACATTTCCGCGTGGGATTCGATGCATTCGGCCTTTCGGGAGAGCCCGAACTCGTCACCGATACCTGCGAGACCGTTACTTGGGATGCTTCCAACCCCGAATTGGCGATGAGTGTCTA
Source organism: Aurantiacibacter sediminis (assembly GCF_016019885.1). GTDB lineage: Bacteria > Pseudomonadota > Alphaproteobacteria > Sphingomonadales > Sphingomonadaceae > Alteraurantiacibacter > Alteraurantiacibacter sediminis. The sequence goes on from NZ_JAEANY010000004.1 coordinate 33,316, forward strand.
TGTCACCGAATTCGACGGGCCCGCCCCCACGCCCGTGCATATCTTCCTCTCAAGCCTGCTGCCGATCAGCATGGGCGTGGTGACCGGAGACATCATCTGGCCGATGGCCGGCGGCGCGATCGCAGAGCCTGTCCCTGCAGCCGAAGCGGGCTATCTTCTCGGCGAATAGGCGAGCGGCGTCATGTGCAACCTCTACAAAATGTCGAAGTCGCAGGATGAGGTCGCGCACTTCTTCGATGCCATCGCGCAGGATATGAGCGTCGCGCCCGGCGGCAATGCGCCTGAAGAAATCTATCCCGGCTATCCGGGAATGGTGCTGGCTGAGGGTAAATTGCAGCAGATGGTCTGGGGCTTCCCGCTGCAACGCAAAGGCGCAAAGGGCCAGCCGCTCAAGCCCAAGCCCGTCAACAATGCGCGCAAGGACAAGCTGAAGAGCCCGTTCTGGCGATTAAGCTTTGAAAACCGCCGCTGCCTGATCCCCGTATCCGCTTTCGCCGAAGCCGAGGGCGCGAAGGGCGCGAAGACCCGCACATGGTTCAGCCCAGAGGGCGCGCCGCTATTCGCCATCGCCGGTTTCTGGCGCGATACCAGCGAGTGGGACCGCGCCTACACAATGGTGATGACCGATGCGAACGACACGGTGCGACCAGTGCATGACCGGATGCCGGTGATCATCGCGCAAAATGATTGGCAGGCCTGGCTCAAGGCCGAGCCATCCGACGCGTGGGATCTGTGCCAGCCATTCGCCGGACCAATGGTGGTCGAACGCAGCAATACGCCCTGGGCCGGTCGCCGGTAGGTCTCATCGATTTCTCGGAAGAGGTCTTCGGGGAGGCGGAGCCGGGAGACTGGTTGGGGACCATTTGGAAATCGGCCCCGCCTCGTTCGAAGAACTTGGGTACGCCTGTAACATTGCATGGGCCGTGCCAGTTTTGCGCAATGGCGGTTTCCCGCGCAAGACGATGGTTTGCGAAAATTTAATGCGGGTGCGGTGTGTAAATTTTCCCGACTCTATCGCCATCAGCTTTGCAGATTTCTTTTCATCGCTGCGTCTGCCCTTCCTGCCCTAGCTAAGGACCCGCATGCCGCTTGAAGCGTTTCTGTATCAAACCCGATACTTATTCAAAAAGGACACGGCCATGGGCACGATAACGACGATCAATCCGGCAAACGGGTCGGAGCTCGAAACTTACGAAGAGCACGACAAAGAAACCGCCCTTGGCAAAGTGGACGCTTGTCATGAGGCGTTTCTCGCCTGGAAGCTGAAGTCACTGCAGGAACGTGCCGACATCATCAGCGCCATCGGGAAAGCTCTGCGCGACAACAAAGAAGAGCTGGCACAGCTGATGACGGACGAGGTTGGCAAGCTGATCGGCGACAGCCGCGATGAAGTGGAACTCTGCGCATCGATTTGCGATTACACCGCAAAGACCGGGCCTGACGAGCTGGCCGACGAAAAACGCAATCCCGACAATGCCGATCACGGCATCGTCACATACTCCCCGATCGGCGTAGTTTATGGCATCCAACCTTGGAATTTCCCGGCATATCAGGTCGTTCGCTATGCCATCGCCAATCTCATGGCGGGCAATGGCGTACTGCTCAAGCATGCCTCAAACTGCACCGGCAGCGGCCTGAAGCTGGAAGAAATCTTTCGCGAAGGCGGCCTGCCGGAAAATCTCTTCACCGTCCTGCTTCTCGACCATGATCTCTCGGATGACATCATCGCGCATGAAAAGGTGCGCGGTGTCACGCTGACAGGGTCGGACAAGGCCGGAAAGCATGTCGCCGAAAAAGCCGGGAAGCTGCTCAAGCCGACCGTGCTCGAACTTGGATCGAACGACGCGTATCTGGTGCTCGAAGATGCTGACCTCGATATGGCGGCAGAAGTCTGCGCGCAGGCGCGGCTCTACAACAACGGTCAGACCTGCATCAACGGCAAGCGCTTCATCGTTACCGAGAAGATCTATGACGACTTCCTCGAACGATTTGTCTCGCGCTTCGAAGCCATCAAGACGGGTGACCCGAACGCAGATGACAGCGACATGGGGCCAATGGCGCGCAGCGATCTTCGCGACACGCTGCAGGAGCAGGTCGACGAATCCGTCGAGAAAGGCGCAAAGATCGAATGCGGCGGCGCGATCCCGGATGGCGATGGCGCATACTATCCTGCCACCGTCCTCTCCAACGTCAACAAGGGCCAGCCGGCATATGACGACGAGCTTTTCGGTCCGGTGGCCTCGGTCATCAAGGCGAAGGATGATGAGGACGCGATGCGCCTTGCCAATGACAGCCGCTATGGCCTTGGTGGTGGCATCCTCTCGAGCGACACCGAGCGAGCAGTCGAGCTTGCGAAAAAGCACTTCGACACCGGCATGGTGTTCGTAAATGTGTACGGCGTCGCCGATCCGAGCATGCCGTTCGGCGGAGTGAAAGACTCCGGCTACGGCCGTGAACATGGCGGTCTTGGGGTGAAGGAGTTTACCAACGCGAAAAGCATTTTCGTCGGCTCTCCTTCATAGAGGCACCTCCGCACCGACCCACGAAAAAGGGGAAAGCACGCCTTTGGCATGCTTTCCCCTTTTTGGCGCGCCCAGCAGGATTCGAACCTGCGGCCTCAGGTTTAGAAGACCCGTGCTCTATCCAGCTGAGCTATGGGCGCGTCGATAGGGCCAATAGCGATGTTTGCGTGCGGCGCAAATGTGGTTAGACGCGGCGCATGAGTGCTGACCCCGAAAAAGTAGACAGTAGCGCCATCGCGCACACGAATTTCCGCTATTTTCCCTATGTGATGGCGGCCTTTGTCGCGATCCTGCTGCTCAGCAATGTGATCGGCGCGTCAAAATTGAGCGCGGTTACTTTGCCCAATGGCGCGACCTGGGCTTTTGGCGCCGGGGTGATGTTCTTTCCGGTGAGCTACATCATCGGTGACATCCTTACCGAAGTGTATGGCTATGCCAATGCGCGGCGCGTGATCTGGACGGGCTTTGCCGCGCTTATCTTCATGGCGTTTATGGCGTGGGTGGTGGTATCCCTGCCGCCTGCAGAAGGCTGGCCGGGACAAGAGGCTTATGAATTCGTATTCGGAAATACCTGGCGCATCGTGCTCGCCAGCATCGTCGCTTTCTGGGCGGGCGAATTCGCCAATGCTGTCGTCATGGCGCGCATGAAAGTCTGGACGAAAGGGAAGATGCTCTGGAGCCGGACGATCGGTTCGACAGTGGTCGGGCAAGGCATCGACAGCCTGATCTTTTATCCCATCGCCTTTTACGGGCTGGCCGGATGGCCAATGGAACTGGTGCTGCAGGCAATCGTCTCGCAGTGGCTTATCAAGACGGCGTGGGAAGCTCTCCTCACGCCGGTCACTTATGCGGTCATCAATTTTCTCAAGCGGCGTGAAGGGGTGGAGGTGTTCGACACCGATACCGACTTCTCACCCTTTGGCTCTCGCGATCAAGGAGCCTGAGGGGTTTGGCTGCCGGCCTGTAATCATGCTCGATTACTTGGCCAGCAACCAGATCGCGAGGTAGAGTAGGATGAAACTGCCGAAGCCGGCAATTGCACCCACCGCGAAGATCAGCCGAACGATCAGCGGATCAACATTCATGTAATTGGCGATACCGCCGCATACGCCGCCGATCTTGCCATCCACCCGGTCGAGGCGGAATTTGTTCGGCGAATTGGTGTTTTTGTTCTGAATGTTGCTCACACCAGCATTCCCGAAACGGTGGTGGCAGGCGGAGCGAAGCTGCTCACGAGCAGCGTCATGGTCATGGCGACGGCGCCGAAAGCGGCGAAGACGCGGCCGAGAAGATCAGTGTTGTTGGTCATTGTAATATCCTTCCTTTGAGTTGTGGTCAGTTAGGCAAGCAGAGTTGCTACAGTGGTCGCGTTGGGGTTGGCGAAGCTGGAAACCAGCAGCGTCATGGTGATGGCAAATGCGCCGAAAGCAGCGAAGATCTTGCCGGTGAATTCGTTGGTCATGGTCATTTCATTTCTCCTCATGTTGGTTTGGAGCGAGTTGTTTTGCTCCATGCCCCCAACATTGCAGGGGGCGTGCCAAACTGAAAAAACCGCAGAATTCCGCCGTTCTCGTTCATTCGCCGTACATGTTGCGAATTGGAGAGATCCACATGTTGGGAAGATTTCCCAACTATTGGTGGCGCGATTTCCTATGGTTTCGCATCGCCGCCTCGCTTAGGGCTGAAACGCATCCCATGGCGCTCGATCGCATCACCCTGTCCACCTTTCGCAACCACGCTGAAACGCGGCTCGACGGCGCGCGTCAGGTCAATTTGTTGTTGGGAGAAAATGGCGCGGGCAAGACGAATGTGCTCGAGGCGATATCGCTGCTCGCGCCCGGCAGGGGACTGCGGCGTGCGGCTCTTGCAGACATGGCATCGCAATCAGGGCGCGGCGGTTTCGCCGTTAGCGCGCTGCTCGATACGCTGGATGGGGCAGAGCCGGTCAAACTGGGCACGGGAGTTCTCGCAGAGCGCCCCGGAAGGCGAGTGGTGCAGGTGAATGGCGCCGATGCAACCGCGATCTCGCTGGGGGAATGGCTGGCCATCGGGTGGCTCACTCCGGCGATGGACCGCCTGTTCATGGACAGCGCCGGCGCGCGGCGGCGTTATATGGACAGGCTGGCCGTCGCGATTGAGCCGTCCCATGCGCGCCACGCGAGCCGCTATGAGAACGCCCTGCGCGAACGCAACCGGCTTTTGTCAGACGAGCAGGCGCCCGATCCGACCTGGCTCGATAGTATCGAAAGCCAGATGGCCGAGGCGGGAAGCTCTCTAGCGCAGGGACGCGCTCGATTGGTAGAGGCCCTTTCCGCCGAGCTTGCCGCTTACCCGACCGAGCCCTTCGCGCGCCCCGCCCTCACCCATGTTCCCGGCGGCTCCATCAAAGAGGTCGAATTCGCCGATCAGCTCGCCGCCAACCGCCCACGCGATCGCGCCGCTCAGCGCACTTTGGTTGGGCCGCATCGTGACGAATTAAAGGTGGTGATGGAAGGCAAGGCCATGCCTGCCGCCGAATGTTCGACCGGTGAGCAAAAGGCGATGCTGATCGCGATAACGCTCGCTCACGCTGCACTATCGGCGAAGGGTCGGCCAAGCGTGCTGTTGCTGGATGAAGTTGCCGCTCATCTTGATCCGGTGCGACGTGCAGCCTTGTTTGAGCGCCTGAAAGATAGCGGGACGCAGGCGTGGATCACAGGGACCGAGGCCGCGCCTTTCGATGAGATCGCGGGCGAAGCGAAAGTCTGGCAGATCGACAGCGGCTGCGCGGTGGCCGTCTGAAGCAGGCCTTTATCTATCCTCTTCGGGCAGAGCCGCAATCACATCATCCACCGTGGCGGCGACCATTTCTTCCACCCCTTCTGCAGTCGGATGGATGCGGTCTCCCATCAGCAGGTTCGGGTTTTCCACCAGCGGAGCCATGAAGAAGGGCACTAGCGCCGCATCATATTGCTCTGCCAGTTCCGGATAAAGGCCATCGAAGCTGGCCTGATATTCAGCCCCGTAATTAGGCGGCGCGCGCATGCCCATCAGGATCACCGGAATATCGCGCGCGGCCAGCGCGTCGAGAATGCCTGACAGGTTTTCGCGCGTTTGGTCGGGCGTGAAGCCGCGCAGCAGATCATTCCCGCCGAGCTCGACAATGGCGAGATCGGGCGTTTCTTCTAGATTATCGAGCACAAAGCCGATCCGCTGGAGACCCGCCGCAGTAGTGTCGCCTGACACGCCCGCATCGATCACGCGTGCGTTAATGCCGCGAGCGCGCATCACATCTTCCAGCCGCTCGGGATAGCCTTGATCTTCCGGCAGCTGGTAGCCCGCCATCAAGCTATCACCAAAGCCGAGAATGACGCGCTCCGGCCCCATAACTGGCAGCACATCTTCAACAGGCTCGTCCGCGACCGCCTCAGGCTCCGCAACCGGCGCCTCGCTCTCACAGGCGGAGAGGGTCAGCGCAAAGGCAATCGACGAAGCGGCGATAGACTTCCGCCACGGGCTTTGTGATGGCTTGTTCATGTCCCCTAGCTATGCCATCGCGCGCTGGTGACAAGTACTTCCGATCAATCCGCTTCCACGCATCCGGTCATTTCCGCACGCGATCTCCGTTTGACCCTTGGTGAGGGCGATGCCGCAGTTGAAATCCTGCGCGGCATCGATTTCGACGTGATGCCGGGAGAAACGCTTGCGCTGCTCGGCCCGTCTGGCAGCGGCAAGAGCTCGTTGATGGCGGTTCTGACAGGGTTGGAACGCGCCACCTCTGGTAAGCTGACCGTTGCTGGCGAGGATTTCACCGCACTCGATGAAGACGCGCTGGCTTTCGCGCGGCGTGGGCGTATCGGCATCGTGCTGCAGGCTTTTCACCTGCTACCGACCATGACGGCAGTTGAAAACGTCGCCACGCCGCTCGAATTAGCGGGTGACGATGGCGCGTCGGAAAAAGCCGCTGCCGAATTGGAAGCGGTGGGCCTCGGCCATCGCCTGACCCACTATCCGGCCCAGCTTTCCGGCGGGGAGCAGCAACGCGTCGCCATCGCCCGCGCCATTGCGTCGCGCCCGCCGCTGATCTTCGCCGACGAGCCCACCGGCAATCTCGACACATCAACCGGCACCAGCGTGGAGGATGTGCTCTTCCGGCGCCGCGAGGAGACCGGCGCGACGCTGGTAATTATCACCCATGATCGCAAACTGGCCGAGCGCTGCGACCGCATTGTCACCCTTGGTGACGGCGTGATCGCCAGCGATACGGCTAGAGGTTGAGCCGGTGGCACAAAGCAGCATGAGCTGGGGCCGCGCTTGGACGATCGCGCGGCGTGATCTTTCCAGCGGATTTCGCGGCCTGCGCCTGTTGCTCATCTGCCTGTTTCTTGGCGTTGGTGCGCTAGCGGCAATCGGCAGCCTGACCTCCGCCATTCAGACCGAACTTGATTCCCAAGGTCAGGCCATTCTCGGCGGCGACCTGGAAATCGAACTCTGGCAGCGCATGCTGAGCGAGGAGGAAGCGCAATTCCTCGAACAATATGGCGAGCTTTCGGCGGGCTATCGCATGCAGGCCATGGCGACGACCGAGGATGTTGCTGTCCCGATCGAGCTGAAAGCAGTTGCGCCAAACTATCCGATGTATGGCGAGCTGCTGATCGAAGACGCTGGCGCGTCTGCCGCTCCTGAAGGCAATGAAGCCTTCCTCGCACCCGGCGCAGCGGAGCGTTTGGGTGTCGCACAAGGGGAAAGCTTTACAGTCGGCTCAAAGCAATTGGTGGTCGCCGGCATCATCGAGGAAGAGCCCGATCGCCTGAGCGAAGGTTTTGCCTTGGGTCAGACGATCATTGTGGCGCAAGACTTCCCTGCGGCAGCCGGTCTGACGCTCCCAGGCGCGCTTTACGAGACGAAAACTCGCCTCGCTTTCGATGGCAATTACGACGCCGAGGAAGTCGAGGAAGCGCTGTTCGAAGCTTTCCCGGGCGTCCCATTCGATACACGCACGGCTGACCGTGCATCGCCGGGCGCAGAGCGCTTCGTCAGCCGCATGGGCGAATTCCTGACGCTGGTGGGTCTTGCCGCGCTCGTCATCGCGGGAATCGGCATTGGCGGCGGTGTGAATTCCTATTTGGAGGCGCGGCGTAACTCGATCGCGACCCTCAAGATCCTCGGCGCCACATCGCGAGACATCTCGCGCATCTACGCGCTAGAAGTGGGAGCAGCCGCTCTCGTTGGTTCGCTTGCCGGGCTTGTTGCAGGTGTGCTGGTCACTCCGTTACTTGCCAATGCACTGGGTGCGCTATTGCCGGTCAATACATCGCTGACGCTAGACTGGTGGGCGCTGGTCCGCGCCATGCTATTCGGTCTGCTTGTGGCAATGGTGTTTGCCGCGCCTCCGCTGGCGCGCGCCAAGACTTTCCCAGCAATGGCCCTGATGAGGGCGCGCGTTTCGCCGCTGGCCCGGCAGTGGAAAGCCGCTGCTCTTCCCGTCGGAATTGGACTTGCAGGGATCGCTATTCTCGCCATTGCCTTCTCTGCGCAGCCGCTTCTTTCGGCAGGCTTCCTTGTCGGTGCTGCACTGATCCTTGGGCTACTCGCATTGCTGGGCATCGCGATCCGCAAGGCTGCGGCCAAGGCACCGCGTGCGAGCAATCCGATTGTGCGCGCAGCTATTGCCAATCTCCACCGTCCCGGCGCGGCGACCGGTTCGCTCGTGACCGCACTCGGCTTTGGTCTCTCCGCCTTCGTCCTGCTCGCAGGCGTCCAGTCGAGCCTCGACGGCAATATCCAGCGCTCCGTGCCCGATCGCGCGCCAGACTATTTCGTCCTCGATATCCCCAAGGATGGCCTCGAAGAATTCGGAGCGATTATCGGTGGTGTGTCCGAAGATGCGGTGATCGAAGCGGTCCCGACGCTGCGCGGCTTCATCGTATCCTACGGGCCTGCGGACAATCCCACCGTGGTCGCAGAGCTTGAAGAGCTACCCGAAGGCGCATGGGGCCTTAGCGGGGAACGCGGCCTCACCTATTCCAGCACGCTGCCGGAGGGCAATGCGGTGGTCGAAGGCGAGTGGTGGAACGCTGATCATAGCGGCGACAACCTTGTATCGATCGATGCCGATCTGGCGCAGGCTGCGGGGATCGAAGTTGGGCACATAATCACCGTCTCCGTTCTGGGCGTTGAGCGGACTGCGCGGGTGGCAAGCATCCGCCGCATCGACTGGGAAAGCCTCGGCTTCAACAATGTCTATATCTTCTCGCCCAACACGCTGGAGGACACCCCGCACAATCTGGCTGCAACGGTCGATCTGCCTGAGGGCACTGAGGCTGGCGGATTGCTGCGACAGCTGGTGCAGGCCTTCCCTGCGGCCAGCGTGATTGAAGTCGGCCCGATCCTAACCGAAGCACGCGCCATCCTCGATCAAGTCTCGATTGCCATTCTGGCCGCGGCATCGGTGGCGGTGCTAGCCGGGATCGCGGTGCTTCTGGGAGCAATCGCTGCGGCGCGGGCTGCGCGGATTTACGACACGGTAATCCTGCGCGTGCTGGGCGCCAGCCGTAAACAGTTGCTCGCACTGCAATTCGCCGAGTTCGGCCTGCTCGCAGCCGTACTTGCGGGGGTGGCGCTTGCTCTTGGCACTGGGATTGCGTGGCTGATCGTGGTGCAATTGTTCGAGTTCGATTGGCTGCCCGATTGGACGGAAATTCTCGCCGTTCTGGGCGGGGGGCTGCTGCTTGTTTTCGCCTTCGCTCTCGGCGCATCGCTGCCTCTGCTCAGAGCTCGCCCCGCGCAAACGCTGCGGTCGCTATGACAAAAGAAAACGGGCGGCCCTGCAGAACCGCCCGTTATCTTCTCGTCGAATAGAACTACGGCTTAGTCGAACACGCCAGCGGCGCCGTGATCGCCAGGCTGGCCTTTCACGACCAGTGTGCTTGCTAGCATGTCATGCAGGCCCTGCTTTTTCTCCGTGAAGGCGACCATAATATAGCCAATCAGAAGAATGATCGCCGACAAGATCTTTGCGAAGTAACGCCCGATCGCATTCAGGAAGCTGATGCGATTGCCATTCGTGTCGGTCACAATGATGCCCACGGCTTTCTTTCCCAGTGTTGCCTGCCATGACGAGCTTTCGAGCCCCGCGTAATAGGCGATGCCGATCACCAATCCGATGAACCCGCCTGTCAGGTTGAGGCTGCTTTCCATCGCACCGATGTCACCACCCGTGGTGGCGACGCCCGCACCGATCACACCCCCAACAATGCCGCCGATCAGGCCCGCTCCGATGCTGACAACAATTGAGTCAATAATATAAGCCCCGACGCGGATCCAGAAACCTGCATATTCCATTAAAAAATCCCCTCTTTGAAACCAGACACAACATCGCATCACAGAACGCATGCTGTTGCAAGTGCCACACTCTTGGTGACCAAAGAAAAAGGGGACCCGCAGGCCCCCTTCCCCTCCCTCCGTAGAGGATATCTGTGCCGCTGCGCTCAGAAGCGGAAGCGACCGGTGACGCCATAAGTCGTCGGATCGTTCGGATAGCCCGAAACGCTGCCAGGCTGGGCCGGGCTATCGAAGACGGTGCCGAAGTAACGATCATCGAGGATGTTGCGGCCCCACACCTGCAGTTCAAACCCACTGTCATGCGCAAAAGTAAGCGATGCTGTGAGGTTGTTCTGGCGAGCGGTGAACGGCAGGCCAGCAGCAATCGCCGGACCACCGTCGGCAATCGTGCCATCCGGATTGCGAACTGCGAAGTTCGGTAGACCTTCAACCAGCTGGTATTCCGAAGACCAGAGGTAGTTCACGCGCGGGGTCAGCGTCGCGTTACCCAGATCGGCTTCATACGAAGCGCCGACGATCACAGTGAATTCAGGAATGCCCGACGGGGTGGTTCCGGAAATGTCACCCTGTGCCGACTGCACGAAGCTGTCGAATTCCGGGTTGAGGTACGTAACAGCCGTGTTGATGCTCAGGCCATCGACCGGGAAGAACGTACCTTCATACTCGACGCCCCAGGTCGACTGGCTACCTGCGTTTGCAAGCACGAAACCGGAACCGGTAAAGATGTTGGACTGGAAGCCCTCGATCTCCTGGTCGAACACCGTCACGTTGACCGCGCCCCAATCGAAATTGGTCTTTACGCCGAGTTCCATCACGGTGGATTCTTCCGGGCCGGCAAAGCGTGAACCGAAAGTCAGGTTCGGCAAATCGAGCCCGGCATTGATGATGGCCTGCCGATCCGACAGAGCCGGACGTGCGTCACGCGTCAGGTTGACAGAGCTGGCTTTGAAGCCTGTGGCATAGCTTGCATAGATGTTCACATCCGGCGTGACATCATAGGCCAGCCGAACGGTGTAGCTGAAATTGTCGTCGCTCACCTCACCGTCCTCAACTGCGTTGGGGACGTTAAGGAACGGCGGCAGGAACTGCAGCGAGCGCAGCGGACCGAGCGGGTTCGCATTCGGATTGTTCACATTCGCACCGGCAAAAGCCTGCGCACCGGCCTGGATCTGACCGAAAACTGCGGGATTCGCACCCGCGAATGTCATGATCTCAGCCTGTGTTGCCGGGCGACCCAACATAAGTACGTCGCCCACACCCTGTGCCAAAGCACCGCCGAAGAGGACCTGCTGGCGGAACGGAGCAAGCTGCGGCGCGTCAAAATCGATCGACGAGAACACGTCGGTCGAAACGGCGTTTTGCGTAAAGGTCTTACTGTCGTTCGTGTAATTGCCACCCAGCGTCAGGACGAGACCATCGATGATTTCGAAGTCGACCTGACCAAAGAAGGAATAGGCTTCCGAATCCAGCGTGTAAGCTTCGGTAAAGCCCTGCCCCTGAAGGAAGAACTGGTTTACGAAGTTTTGGCCGAACGCCTGGCTGAAGGCCAGGTCGAGCGGAACAGCACCGGGATTGTTTGGATCCTGGAACAGACTGAATGCACCGCCCGAACCGCCAAGAGTAAGCACATTGGCGTAATTGCGGAAGTCCGCGCCGTAGAGCAGCTGGTTTTCCTGATCGACATCTTCATTGATGTAGAAAAGGCCCAGCAGCAGGTCGATGCGATCGCCGATCGTTCCGGCGATCCGGAATTCCTGCGTGAAGGTATCGATCCGCAGATCCTGCGAGTTCGGGAAGATCAGGTCAGCCGTCGTAAAGTCGGAATCCTGAGCCGTAATCGCCTCGGTCGTCCGGCTTGCGGTGATCGACGTCAGCGTGAAGTCGCCGATATCGTAATCGATCTGCGCCGAAATACCGTGATTGGTAATGTCGTTGACCGAGTTGAAATTGTTGAAGATCACATCGGCGAACGGGTTGTTCGGATCGGTGACCTGGCCGCCGACTGCAAGAACTGCCGCCGTTGCAGGGCCGCTCTGCGCGTTGACGACGCCGCAGCAGATTTCATCGATGCTGTCATAGTCACCGATGACGCGGATGCGAAGGTTTTCACCATTGTCGACCAACAATTGGCCGCGCGCATACCAGCGATCGCGATTGTTGGCCGCATCGCCGGTACCGAGGTCTTCGAAGAAACCGTCGCGGCTGTTGAGGCCAGCACCGACACTGAATGCGACCGAGTCAGCCAGCGGGCCGGTGACATAGCCGCGGGCCACGACCTGATCGAAATTGCCGTAGGTCAGTTCGGCATTGCCACCGAAATCGAATTGCGGCTCTTCCGTGACGACAGAGATGACACCGGCCGAAGCGTTCTTGCCGAACAGGGTCGACTGCGGGCCGCGAAGGACCTCGACACGCTGCACATTCGGCAGATCGGAAATGGATGATGCGGTACGGCTGCGATAGACGCCGTCGATGAATACACCCACAGAAGGCTCGATACCCGCATTGTTCGCGCCATTACCGAAGCCGCGAATGAAGAAGCCGGTATTGGCCGAGGACTGGCGCTGGCCGACCGTGAGTGACGGGACCACGGTTTGCAGATCGCGAATGTCGCGGATGACGTCCCGTTCAAGGGTTTCCGCACCGGTCACCGACACGGCGACGGGGATTTCCTGCAGCGTGGTTTCACGCTTGGTGGCGGTCACCAGAATGGTGTTGCCAAGTGCTTCATCAGCCTCTTCGGCCGCTTCAGGATCTTCTGCGTCCTGAGCCAAAGCAACGCCCGGAGCAACCAGCGCAACGGCAGCTGCGCCGCAGAGCAGGTTACGCGAAAAGCCGGCAATGCCAGCAAACGTAGTTTTCATTGAATTCTCCATCTCTCCCTCAGGATGGGGGTCTCCGCCTTTTTTGAGCGATAGAACCCTGTCCTTCAGCGACCTGAATTAGTCGATTGTTGATACTCGGCGCAATTGTTTCCGACAATTCCACTTCGCGCATCATCCCCGATATGTCATCACACCTGTAACATTGGCGCAACAGGGAAATATCTGACCTATTGGTAAGGCAAGCGCGTGCTACACCCGCTCTCCCTTGCATACGCATGCGTAAATACGGATAGAACCCATGCAACTTGCCCCCTGCGCCAGCATAGGCTAGAGGCGCGCCAATTCGCAGGTGCAGCATTGTTCGCCGCCTGCCCGTACACAGGAAAATTGCACAATGTCCGCGCCCCTACGCAACGTGGCGATCATCGCCCACGTCGACCACGGCAAGACCACCCTTGTCGATCAGCTCTTCCGCCAGTCCGGCACTTTCCGCGAAAACCAGCGCGTGGAAGAACGGGCGATGGACAGCAATGAGCTGGAACAGGAACGCGGAATCACTATTCTCGCTAAGCCGACCAGTGTCGAATGGAAGCCGGAGGGCGGCCAGCATTCCTATCGCATCAACATCGTCGACACGCCGGGCCACGCCGATTTCGGCGCCGAGGTGGAGCGTATCTTGAGCATGGTCGACGGCGTGATCTTGCTGGTGGACGCTGCCGAGGGCCCAATGCCGCAGACCAAGTTCGTGACCGGCAAGGCGCTGGGCCTTGGCCTGAAGCCTATCGTGGTCGTTAACAAGATCGACCGTCAGGATGCGCGCGCCAGCGAAGTTCTCGACGAAGTCTTCGACCTCTTCGTCAATCTCGATGCGAATGACGAGCAGCTCGATTTCCCCGTGCTCTACGCGTCGGGTCGCAATGGCTATGCCAGCGAAGACCCTGAAGCACGCGAAGGCGACCTGCTGCCGCTCTTCAATCTCATCGTGAGCCACGTGCCCGAGCCCGATCTCGATCCCGATGGCGAGTTCGCCATGCTGGCGACGCTGCTCGATCGCGATGCCTTCCTCGGCCGTATTCTGACTGGCCGCATCGAAAGCGGGCGCCTGGAAACCGGCATGCCGATCCACGCGCTCGACGTGAATGGCAAAGTCGTCGAAGTGGGCCGCGCTACGAAGGTGTTCGCGTATAACGGTTTGGAGCGTGAGCCTGTCCTGCACGCCAAGGCGGGCGATATCGTCGCCATTGCAGGCCTCACCGATGCCACCGTGTCGAACACGCTCGCCAGCCCAAGCGTCTCGGTTCCGATCCACGCGCAGGAAATCGATCCGCCAACGCTCAGCATGACCTTCGCCGTCAACGATAGCCCCTATGCGGGCCGCGAAGGCGACAAGGTGCAGAGCCGCGTGATCCGTGACCGCCTGGAGCGTGAAGCCGAAGGCAATGTCGCCATCCGCATTACCGAAAGCGCCGGCAAGGATGCGTTCGAAGTCGCAGGCCGCGGCGAATTGCAGCTCGGCGTCCTCATCGAGACCATGCGCCGCGAAGGCTTCGAACTCTCGATCAGTCGCCCTCGCGTTCTCTATCGCGAGGAAAATGGCGAGCGGATGGAGCCATATGAAACCGTTGTCGTCGATGTGGACGATGAATTCTCCGGCACCGTGGTTGAGAAGATGGCGAAGCGTAAGGCCGAAATGACTGAAATGCGCCCCAGCGGCGGCGGCAAGACGCGCCTTACCTTCGTCGCGCCGTCACGCGGCCTGATCGGCTATCACGGCGAATTCCTGTCCGACACGCGCGGCACAGGCATCATGAACCGCCTCTTCGACAGCTATGGCCCTTACAAGGGAAAGATCGAAGGTCGCCAGAATGGCGTGCTGATCAGCATGGAACAAGGCGAGGCTATGGCCTATGCGCTAAATACGATTGAAGAGCGCGGTGTGCTGTTCGTTTCACCGGGTGAGAAGCTCTATCAGGGCATGATCATCGGCGAGAATGCCAAGACAGATGACCTTGAGGTCAACCCGCTCAAGTCGAAGCAGCTCACCAACTTCCGCGCCAGCGGCAAGGATGAAGGCATCCGCCTCACCCCGCCGCGCAAGATGACGCTGGAACAGGCGATCGCTTACATCGGTGATGACGAGATCGTGGAAGTAACGCCGGAAAATATCCGCCTGCGCAAGCTCCACCTTGACCCGCACGAACGCAAGCGCGCCAAGCGGGCCGCTGCGGACTAATTGAACCTAGCGAAGCTAGCTGACGCGAAGGGGGCTTCAGCCTCTTCGCGTCAGAACCGCGTGGTGAACTCCACCAGCGATTGTGGCATGTGGTTGAGCGCCCAGATTTCGATCATTTTGTCGACGCCTGTCAGCACCATGACGCCGACAGCCAGGACTGCGCCGCCGAATATGGGCTTTGAATATTTGGCGAGCGATTGCAGTGATTTGCTGCGCTGTCCGAGCGCTTTGCGCGATCCGTAGGCGAAGGCGAGAATTGAGGTCGCCACGCCAAGGCCGAAGACGAGGAAAATGCCGAATGCGTTGAGTAGGTTTTCGCCCTGCGCCGCAGCGGCAATGGCGATCCCCAATGTGGGCCCGACGCACGGGGCCCAGACGAGGCCGAGCAGACCGCCGACCACGAATTGGCCGACAGCGCCTTCGCCGCTGGTTCGGCCGAGCATATGCTGGCCTGCATTCGTGACGGGTGCTGCCGCAGCAGCGAGCGCCATTTGCGCGCGTGGCATGAGCATCACCCCGCCCGCCACGATCAGCAGCCAGCCAGCAACCGTGCGAATGATCCGCTCATCAATACCGACCGAAAAGCCGAAAGCGAGGACAAGCAGGCCGAATACAGAAAAGCTCAGCACCAAGCCAGCGGCCAGTGCCAACGGCCCCATTTTGCTTTTGCCCAAAGCCGTGGCGATGATGATCGGCACGAGCGGGAGGACGCACGGATTGAGGATCGTCATCAGACCCGCGAGGAATGCGAGGGCGATGCTGCTGATCATGGTGCTGAGCTCCGTTTGAACGCTTGCGTGAGCGCGTCAGATATTGCCGAGCACGAAGGAGCGCAGGCGATTGCGATTGGTTTCGGCAATCGAACGCGCAGCTTCTTCGCGGCCGTTGAAAATCAGAATGGTGGACTGGCGCGGAATGCGGTGCGCGCGAAGAAATGCGCGATCGCTATCGTAATCGACGCGGACGAATAGAGCATCGGCAAGTCGCGGATCATTGCGCAGCTCATTCAGGATAGGTTGCTGGGCTCGGCATGTCGGGCACCATTCGGCATGAACGTCGACGATGATGATACGGCCCTCTTCTTGCGCAGCGCGGAAGCTGCTGGCTGAGTATTCGACCAGGCTGGCCTGCGCAGAAGCGGCGACCGGGATCGCGGCGAACAGCGCGGCGATGGCAAGAAACAGGGTTTTGAATTTGGACACGATGAAAAACCTTTCAAAGGGAAGTGCAGTGCCATGCCCTTCGCCGCGCCGAGACAGACGGTTACGTGTTGCGCAAAAAATTCTGTCGCCCGGCTTTTTTGCGAGCGCGGTGTTCGCCCCCTCGTATTCTGCCCGGCACTCGCCTAAAGCCAGCTGCAATGGACACAACCGATCTTCGCGTTGCGCTGTTCAGCGGCAATTACAATTATGTCCGCGATGGGGCGAACCAGGCGCTCAATCGTCTGACCGATTACCTCCTGCGCCAGGGGGCATCGGTGCGCATCTATTCACCCAAGGTCGATGAGCCCGCATTCGAGCCCGCAGGCGATCTGGTGGGCGTTCCCAATGTCCCCATTCCCGGGCGCGGTGAGTATCGCATACCTTTGGGCTTCAACGCCGATGTGAAGCGGGATCTCGCCGAGTTCCGCCCAAATATCGTGCACGTCTCCTCGCCAGACTTCACCGGGCATGCCGCCGTGCGCTGGGCGAAGTCTCGCGGGCTGCCCATCCTCGCCAGCGTCCACACCCGGTTCGAGACTTATCCGCGCTATTACGGTCTCGCTTTCCTCGAGCCTTTAGCGGTTTCTATTCTGAAGCGTTTTTATAATCGCTGCGATGCGCTGGTCGCGCCATCGCAAAGCATGGCGGATGTGCTCGAAGAACAGGGCATGGGCGATGACATCTCGATCTGGGCGCGCGGGGTGGACCGCGACATTTTCGATCCGTCGCGCCGCGATATGGAATGGCGCCGCGCTGAGGGCATTGGTGATGAGGATGTTGCGATCGGCTTCCTTGGACGGCTGGTGCTGGAAAAAGGCCTCGACGTTTTCACCGAAACGACGGACCTGCTGAAGGCGCGCGGCGTACCGCACAAAGTGCTGGTGGTGGGTGAAGGCCCGGCAAAGGGATTCTTTGCGGAACACTGCCCCGATGCAGCTTTCGTCGGTTTTCAGAAGGGAGCGGACCTTGGCCGCGCCGTCGCCAGCATGGATATGCTGCTCAATCCGTCGATCACGGAGACATTCGGCAATGTGACGCTGGAAGCCATGGCGAGCGGCATCCCTGTAGTTGCCGCGCGCGCGACGGGCAGCACCAGCCTCGTCAAGGATGGCGTGACCGGGCGGCTTGTTGAGCCAGGAAAGGCCGAGCTGTTTGCCGATGCTGTCGAGGCTTACATTCGCGATGCTGCCCTGCGCGAAGCTCACGGGCGCGCGGGCGAAATGCGCAGCCGCGAGTATTCATGGGATGCGATCAATTCGGCGGTTGCCGACGCCTATCTCCGCCTTGTTTCAGAGCATGGCGGAGCGAAACAGGCGGTGTCAGCTTAACACGCCTTTCGCCGCCATCGCGCGCGAATAGATAATCAGTAAAATGAGCACCGCGCAGATGATAGCGGTAAAGATCCACGTGAACGCGGTGTTGAGCTCTGCCGGCATGTCCGCCGTACTTTGGTAGATGGTCGACACTGCGAGCCCCGCCAAGGAAATGGCGAAGGCATGCAACGCAAACCGGCTGCGAAACAGAAGCAGCAAAGACCCGAAAAATCCGCCCCAGACACCAAATGCCCAGGCGGCATCAGCCCAAGCCGGAAACGTCGTGAAATAATCGAGAATGACCTGTAGCGAGACACCTGCCTGATCGGCTGCAGCCTGCAGATATTCTTCATGGCGCAGCTGCGTCATCGTGTAATCCACCGCCCCGCCTGAATGCCAAAGCAGCGTGACGATTCCCACGACCCAAAGGTGCCAAGGCGTGGCTGCACGTTCAATCGACATGAAAAAACCCTCCCCCGAGAAATCCCGGAGGAGGGTTATCAGCAATTAGTCGTTTGGCAAAATCGCCGGGGCGCTAGAGCCGTTCAATCTTGCGCGCCAAAGCATCAATCAGATCGATGACCTGCTCTTTCTGCACATCCTTCAAATCGCCCCGCGCTGCCTTGTTGGTCAGCACAGTGGCGAGATTGCCGAGCGAACGGAACACGTCTGATGATCCCGCTGCGGGCTTCGCACGCTCTGCCTTGCGACCGAGGCGTTCCCACAGTTCATCGACTTCATCACCGCGATCTTGCAACTCATCGATGCCGGATGCAGTCGCTTGATAGAGCTTGCGCGAATCTTCGCTTTCCTGCTCTTCGATCATGCCTTCATCGCTGAGCATCTGCAGCGTCGGATAGATCGTGCCGGGGCTTGGCGAATAGGCACCGCCGGTCATTTCTTCCAGCGACTTGATCAACTCATATCCGTGACGCGGCTCTTCGGCGAGCATGGCCAGCAACACCAGCCGCAATTCTCCGGGGCCGAACATGCGCTCACGCTTGCGCGGCGATCCACCACGGCGCGGCCCCCGGCCACGGTTGCGATTGTTGTTCATGGCAAACAGGCCACCGGGTCCGAAAATCCCGCTCGCGCTGAAGGGGCCATTATCGCCGAACGGGCCATTGCGGCCAAAGACACCGTCCGGGCCGAAGATGTCTTCCGTGTTGAACTCGCGTTTGAATTCCCGTTTGAACTGGCGCTTGAACTCGGCGCGGTTCCTGTTGCGTCGTCCGGCGCGGGTCGTGTATTCCTCATCTTCGATATCGACATCAACGTCGACATCGAAGTCCTCACCTTCCGGATGATCTTCGATTTCGACTTCGACATGCACGTCAAAATCCGCACCTTCGGGCGGGGTTTCGCCTTCTACCGGCTCGAGATCTTCTTCCTCGATAACTTCCTCTTTAGGCTTTGTGGTGCGGCGTGTGGTCGCCTTGCGATTTACCGTCGCCTTGCGTGGTTTACGCGGCCTGCCAGCCGCCTCTTTCTTCTTGGCCATGGCCAGAACTCCATTTCTCGTCCCAGCCTTAAGATATATCTTAGAGCTATCGTAACAAGAGGCTTTCGCATCAATTGGGCAAAATTTTTTCAAGCTGCTGTCCATCCGCCGCGGCCTGAGGCAGAGAGAAGCCATGGCTGACCTGTTTGGCGATGACGCTCCCCCAGGTGATACACCAGACGAAGCGGCAGAAGATGCGCCGCTCGCCGATCGGCTGCGTCCACGCTCGCTGGCAGAAGTCATCGGGCAAGATCATGTTACCGGCCCCGAAGGTGCAATCGGCCGGATGATTGCCGCAGGCCGCCTGTCCAGCCTGATCCTGTGGGGGCCGCCGGGGACAGGCAAGACCAGCATAGCCCGGCTTCTCGCTGCGGAGGTTGGCATGCGATACGAGGCGGTGAGCGCGGTTTTCTCCGGCGTTGCCGATCTCAAGAAAGCCTTTGCAGCAGCCGAGAAAGCCAAGAAAGCAGGCCAGCGCACGCTGCTGTTCGTGGACGAAATCCACCGGTTCAATCGCGCGCAGCAAGATGGCTTTTTGCCCTTCGTCGAGCGGGGCGTCGTAACACTGGTCGGCGCGACGACTGAGAACCCCAGTTTCGAACTCAACGCCGCTCTGCTCAGCCGCGCGCAGGTCCTGATCCTGCATCGCCTCGATGCGGAGGCTTTGGGCAAATTGCTGGATCGGGCGGAGGAGTTGGAAGGCCCCCTCCCACTGACGGATGAGGCGCGCGACGCATTGGTTGCGAGCGCCGATGGGGACGGCCGCTTCCTGCTCAACCAGGCCGAAACACTTTACAATGCAGCGATCGACCAGCCGCTCAATCCCGCTGCACTCGGCCAGTTCCTGCAGCGCCGTGTCGCTGTTTACGACAAGGATCGGGAAGGGCACTACAACCTGATCTCTGCCCTGCACAAAGCGGTGCGCGGGTCTGATCCGCAGGCATCGCTCTATTACATGGCGCGGATGCTGGTGGCGGGGGAGGAGCCACTGTTCCTCGCGCGGCGGCTGATCCGCATGGCGGTGGAAGATATCGGCATGGCCGATCCTGCCGCCCTCCCCCAGTGTGTCGCTGCGCGCGATGCCTATCAGTTTCTCGGCTCGCCGGAAGGTGAGCTGGCACTCGTTCAGGCCTGCCTCTACCTCGCCACCGCGCCCAAATCGAATGCAGTCTACAAGGCTCAGAAAGCGGCGTGGCGGAGCGCGAAGGAAACCGGCAGCCTGATGCCCCCGATGAATATCGTCAACGCGCCGACCAAACTGATGAAGGATGCCGGATACGGCAAGGGCTATTCCTACGATCACGATGCGGATGAAGGCTTTTCCGGGGACAATTACTGGCCGGATGAGATGGAGCCGCAGGAGTTCTACCAACCCGTCCAGCGCGGGTTCGAGCGTAAGGTGCAGGAGCGGCTCGACTATTGGGCGAAGCTGAGAGGCGAGCGTGGCGGTTAGGCAGTTCGAGCATTTCATCGCCGTGGATTGGTCCGGCGCGAAAGGCGCGCGGCACAAGGCGATCACGATGGCTGTAGCGCATGCCGGCGGCGGGCCGCCAGTGCTGGTGGAGCGCGATGCCGGCTGGACCAGAGGCGAGGTGCGCGATGTGCTGGCGGAAAGCTTGCCGGACAACTCGCTTGTCGGCCTCGACCTCGGCATTGCCCTCCCCTTCGCGGATGAAGGCGCTTATTTCCCCGGCTGGGACCGGTCACCACCCGATGCGAAAACGCTTTGGGCGCTAATCGAAGCCATCTGCGTGGGCGACGAGCATCTTTCCGTCGGAAGCTTTGTCGATCACGCGGAAGCCTCGCACTATTTCCGCCGCCACGGAGGACGCGAAGGATCGCGCTTCGGTGCTGGCGGGGCAACGGGCGGCCGGGGTCGTTTGCGCATCACTGAGCGCGCGCAGGAAGAGATGGGATGCAAACCCTACTCCAACTTCAACCTTGTGGGCGCGGCACAGGTTGGAAAATCGAGCCTCACCGGCATGCGCGTGCTTCACGCCTTGCGCGGCAAATTGCGGGTCTGGCCCATCGATCCGCTTCCCCACAACGGATCGGTTGCCGTCGAGATCTACACCGCACTCGCATCCATGGCCGCCGGACGCTCGGCCTCACGCAGCAAGATACGCACTTACGAGGAATTGGACGAGGCGCTGGGCAATCTTGGCAGCGAGACTTTGCGTAAAACCGGGCCAGTCGACGATCATTCAAGCGATGCGATTGTCACCGCCGCGTGGCTCCGCAATGCGGCCCGGGATGACGCGCTTTGGTCACCACAAGCGCTGACACCGCAAATTGCTAAAACTGAGGGGTGGACCTTCGGCGTCGCTTGAGGCAAAGGCGCGCATTCTTGATTGCCCTACCGCTTCGCTGCTTGAGGACATGAGATTTTCTCGCCCTTAAGTAGCGAAGCAGTAGGGCAGACAGAAAAGCCCTAAAGCAGCGGAGCGGTAGGGCAGACAAAGTGTGCCGGCTTAGCTCAGTTGGTAGAGCAGTTGATTTGTAATCATCAGGTCAGGGGTTCGACTCCTCTAGCCGGCACCACCCTCCATCGAACTGATTAGCGGCTGTTGACCGCTTCGAAATAGCTGAGCGGAACCTCTACCGTGAAAGGCCCGCCACGACTGCCGACAATGCGGATCGGAAACATACCATCGCGCGCGGCTTCGCTCACCTGTTCCGGCGTCGGCAGGACCCGGAAGACTTCCATGAAAATGCAATCGGCAGACCCGGCGCGCTGGCAGCCCGAATCATCCTGTAGGATGACAATGGTCTGCAACTCTTCGCCACCAGCCGTCGTCGCGCGGTCAAAGCCGATGTAATTGCCACTATAAGCCACGATGAAGCTTACAAAAGCATCGCCAGGATCGCTGCGCAGACCCCAGCGGGTGACGATTGCGCTACTCTCAATAGTGGACCCGTCGATGGCAAAGCTGACTTCGGGCGCGGCATATTCGACCATGCCCTGCGCCTTGTCATTGTGGACATTCAGCATGACGCCGTTGGAGGCAGTGACCGAGCCTTCAGTCGTTTGCGCCAAAGCTGGCTGGGCCATGCTCAAAAGCGCTATACCTATGAGTGCCAATAGCTTTTTCATCGAAAACCCCGCTTAATCCCTAGGCGCGACTATGCCGCCGCACGCTATGAAGGCAAGCGAATAGCCGAGCTTTTGGAAGAAGACGTGGGTGGACCGGTCGCTTATCGACCAACCGCCACATAGGTGAAGCCATTCGCCTCGACATCCTTGCGGCTGTAGAGATTGCGCAAATCGACCATCACAGGCGCTGCCATCAGATCCTTCACCTTGGCAAGATCGAGCGCGCGGAATGGCTTCCACTCGGTAATGATCACCAGCCCATCGGCGCCTTCCATGGCGGAATAGGCGTCCTCGCAATAGGTGATGGCATCAGCGCCGAGCCCGTCAATCTTCTGCGCCTGCTCCATGCCTTCCGGATCGTATGCGCGCACGGTTGCGCCCGCGGCAGTGAGCGCGCGGACGATGTCGATTGAAGGCGAATCGCGCATGTCGTCAGTGTCCGCCTTGAACGTCAGGCCGAGCACGGCGACGGTCTTGCCAGCCGCATCGCCTGAAAGCGCATCGATCACTTTGCCGCCCATCGCGGCCTTGCGATCATCGTTGGATTTGACGACCGCTTCGACGATCGCCTGCTGAGCGTCGAATTGTTCGGCCGTCTTCAGCAGCGCGAGCGTATCCTTGGGGAAGCACGATCCGCCATAGCCGGGACCCGGCATCAGGAAGCGACTGCCAATGCGGCTGTCGGTGCCGATTCCGTGCGCAACATCGCGCACATCCGCGCCCACTTTCTCGCACAGATCGGCCATTTCGTTGATGAAGCTGATCTTGGTAGCGAGAAAAGCATTGGCGGCATATTTGGTGAGCTCAGCCGCGCGGCGGTTCATGACAATCAGCAAAGCGCCATTGCTGGTGAGCGGGCGGTAGATCGCTTCCATCACCTCTTTCGCATGGTCATCGTTCACGCCGACAACGATGCGATCGGGCTTGGCGAAATCGTCAATCGCTGCACCTTCGCGCAGGAATTCAGGGTTCGATGCGACCGAGAACTTAAGGTCCGGCGCGGTCTTGGCGATGATCTTTTCGACTTCATCGCCTGTTCCCACCGGCACGGTCGATTTATCGACCACCACCGCGCCATCGCGCAGCAGCGGAGCCATTTCTTCAGCAGCGGCGTAGACATAAGACAGGTCCGCATGGCCATCGCCGCGGCGCGTTGGTGTGCCCACTGCGATGAAGACCGCATCCGCTTCCGGCAGTACTTCGGCTATGTCGAGAGTGAAGGACAGCCGGCCTGCGGCGACATTATTGGCGACCAACTCATCAAGCCCCGGCTCGAAAATTGGGATTTCGCCATTAAGCAATGCGTCGATCTTGGACTGATCTTTATCGACACAGGTCACCGTGTGGCCGAAATCGGCAAAACACGCGCCAGAAACCAGGCCGACATAGCCAGTGCCAATCATCACGATACGCATGCGAAATCCTTGTCTTTTCGAAAATTACCGGCCCGGATTGATGGGCCTGCCATTTGCGCGCCTCCCTATCCACGCAAGCGGATTAAGGCAAGGCAGCGCTCTGCGACGGCCTGAAACTCAGCCGCGGCCACGATAGGGTGCAACGCCTTGATCCGGCAGCCAAAGCCCTTCCGGCGGCGCGCCAGATTGCCAGAACACGTCGATCGGAATGCCGCCGCGCGGATACCAATAACCGCCTATGCGCAGCCATTTGGGTTGCATCTCGGTGAAAAGCCGCTTGCCGATGCCAACCGTTACATCTTCGTGAAAGCCATTGTGATTGCGGAATGATCCGAGGAAGAGCTTCAGGCTTTTGGATTCCACGATCGTTTCGCCCGGTGCATAATCGATCACCAAGTGAGCGAAATCGGGCGCGCTGGTGACCGGGCATAGGGAGGTAAATTCAGGCGCGGCGAAGCGAACCAGAAAAAGCTCTCCAGCACGCGGATTGGGCACGTAATCGAGCTTCGCTTCATCGGGGCTTGCCGGAAGCGCGCTCTGCTGGCCAAGAAATTTGGGCTGACCTGACGGGTTTGCATCTGATGTATCAGTCATGCCCGCCCCAATGACGCGAAGCGGCGCTTGGCACAAGCATGCTTTGCAAGCAGAGATGCCGGGCCTACTATCCTTTGCCATGAGTGATGGGGCCATCAGCAATGGGAGCAGTGAACAGCCGGCGGACGATGATGTCGATAATGAGGCTGAGGGCCATGCCCCGGCATCTTTGTCGCTGCGCCTCGTCCCGCAGCGGCTGACGCTTAGCGCTACAAAGCTTGTTCTCAATTGGCGGCTTCACCTGCGCAATGATGGCGATGTCCATATCGTGGGTCTGCGCATCTGGAGCGATATGACCACCGCCCGGCGTAGCAAGCTTTCGGCAGAGGAAGCCGGTAGGCCCGATATGCGCCGAGCTCACTTGCGCAGGTCGGCGATGATTGCACCGGGCGGCGAAGATGAGTGCCTCGGCGAATGGCAGATGCCGCGGGACGACGCGCATTTGGTGAAATACGGATCCGTGCGCGATGTCAGCAAACCGCGCGTTTTGCCGTTGGGCCGGTTCCGCCTGGTCGGTGCGGGGATCGAACCGCTCTATGTCGCATTTGCGATCGGCACCGCAGAAGCTGACGCTACCATGCCAGAGCCATTGCTATTCGATGACCGGATGCAGATTTTCGCCAATCTGGTCGCCAGCCAGCTCGCATAGCGTTTACGTCCGGCATGCGAGCCTCTACGCCCAAGCAGATGCAATCGCTCGTTTCCACCGAATGGCTCGCCGATGAGCTTGGCGCGTCAGGCCTGCTGGTGCTTGATGCGTCGGCGCATTTGCCTTCGGCGGGGCGCGATGCCGCAGCAGAATTCGCCAAGGCGCATATACCGGGCGCGCGTTTTCTCGCGCTGAAGGCCCTGACTAATCCCGATGACCCGGTGCCGTCCGCCCCGCCCACCCGTCCGCAATTCGATGCGCACATGTCGGATTTGGGTGTGACGGCGGACAAGCGGATCGTGCTTTGCGACGATAGCGACCTGCGCAGCGCCGCGCGGGCTTGGTTTCTGCTTCGTCTATTCGGTCTCACCGACATCGCTATTCTGGATGGCGGCTTGGCGAAATGGATCGCTGAGGGACGACCCATCGAGAGCGGCACCAGCGAGCCTGGTGCGACGACTTTCGAAAGCATCGACGGCGAAGGGACCATCCGCATGAAATCAGACATGCTCGCCAATATCGACAGTAAGGCAGAGCAGGTGGTGGATGCTCGCGGAGCCTCGCGTTTTACCGGCGAGGAAGGCGATTTCAGGTCTGGCGTTGCCAGCGGCCATATTCCGGGTTCGCGCAATTTGCCTTTCGGCGCGGTGCTTAATGCGGATGGCACTTTCAAGGACGCGGCAGGTATTCGGGCGGCATTTGCAGAGGCGGGTGTCGATCTCGATAAACCCATCACAACCACATGCGGCAGCGGCATCACCGCGTCCGTCCTGCTTTTCGCGCTGCATTTGATCGGCGTGGACGCGGCGCTCTACGACGGTAGCTGGAGCGATTGGGGCAGCGATCCGAAGATGCCAGTCGAAACAGGACCTGCGCGATGAGCGAAAAAGAGCACAAGCCCGCCACCCGCCTTGTCGAGGCCGGTCGGCGCAAGGAATGGACTACTGCTCCCGGGAAACCCGGCGGCGTGGTCAATCCGCCTGTCTGGCGCAGCAGCACGCATCTTTATGAGAATGTCGCAGACCTTGCGAAAGGGCGCCCCAATGCGGACGGGCACTTTTATTACGGGCGGCGCGGCGGACCTACGCAATGGGCGCTTTGCGATGCGCTGACCGGCCTTGAAGAGGGCGCAGACGGCACTGAACTCTTCCCAAGCGGAGTCGCAGCGATTGCAGCCACGCTGCTCGCTCTGCTCAAACCCGGCGACGAATTGCTGCTGACCGATAACGCTTACGAACCCACTCGCACCATCGCGTTCGGGATGCTGAAGCGTATGGGGATCACCACCAGGACATTCGATCCGATGCAGCCGGAGACACTGGCCGAAGAGATCACTGACAAATGCAAAGTCGTAATGCTGGAAAGCCCTGGCAGCCTGACGATGGAAGTGTGCGATGTCCCCTCCCTTACCGCTATCGCGCGTGAGCACGGCGTGCTGAGCGTGATCGACAATACCTGGGCATCGCCCTTGGGTTTCAGCCCGCTTGCGCATGGCTGCGATGTGTCGATCATGAGCCTGACCAAGCATGTCGGCGGCCATTCGGACCTGATGATGGGCAGCGCCTCTGCCGCCGCGCCGGTGATCGAGCGCATCCGCTTGCAGGCGCAATATATGGGGCAAGTCGTCTCGCCCGATGATGCAGCATTGGCTTTGCGCGGCTTGCGCACCATGGGCGTGCGTCTCAAAAGGACGACCTCAAGCGCGCTTGAGATTGCAAAGTGGCTGGAATCGCGCAGTGAAGTCGCCGCCGTGCTTTGTCCCATGCTCCCCGGTGCGCCTGGCCACGACCTCTGGCGGCGCGATTTTACCGGGGGATGCGGCCTGTTCAGCTTTATCTTTGCCGAGGCCGACAAAGCCGCGCGCGGTCGGTTCATCGACTCGCTCGACCTGTTCGGGATCGGCTTTAGCTGGGGCGGCTATGAAAGCCTGATCATCCCCGCGGATCCGGAGCGCATTCGCGACCACCATACATGGCCGCAGAGTATTGATCATGGCAGCGGGCTTGGCGTTCGCCTCGCCATCGGTCTAGAAGATCCTTCCGATCTGATCCGCGACCTTGAAGACGGGTTCGCCGCCATGGAGACCAAATGAGCGCGATTACCACGCCTGCACCCACCGCGACTGCCACGGCGAATGATGTGGCCCCAGAAGCCGTGCCTCTGCTGGACCCGGAGACCGGTGAGCCTTTGCTTGATCCCGAAACAGGTGAGCAATTGATGGGCGTGCCATCGCAGGAGCCGATCCCGATGCTCGATCCGGAAACTGGCGAACCGATGATCGATCCGGAAACCGGCGAGCCGCTTATGGCCCTGCCCGATCAATCGGTCGATGCGCCGGAGCCCGAGCCCACCGAAGCGATATCGACTGCCACCGATCTGGGCGAAGCGGTGAGCGAGCAAAGCGAAACATTCGGCGGTATGGTCGATTCCATGCAGGGCATGGCCCTCGAAGTGGGCTCTATGCGCGTCTCGCTTTGGGATGTCTTCGTCGTGATCCTCGTCATCGCGGTTGTCCTGACAATCGCGTGGATGATCACAAAGGGCATGCGCGGCGTGTTGAAACGCGTCACCAAGCTGGACGAATCGCAGCGTGTCCTGGCTGAGAAAATCGCCACCATCATCATCTGGGTGGCAGCCTTCCTGATCGGTATCGACCTGCTGGGCATCGATTTAACAGCGCTGGCGGTTTTCTCCGGCGCATTCGGTCTCGCCATCGGTTTCGGCCTGCAGAAGACATTCGGTAACCTCATCTCCGGCATCATCCTGCTGATGGATAAGTCCATCAAGCCGGGGGACGTGATTTCCGTCACCGACAATGCCGGGACGGAAAGCTTCGGCCAGATCCGCAAAATCGGCATTCGTGCCATTTCCGTGGTGACGCGCGACCAGACCGAATATCTCATCCCGAACGAAAACCTGATGATCAATCAGGTGGTGAACTGGTCCTACAGTTCTCGCGATGTGCGGGTGAAGGCGCCGGTCGGTGTGTCTTATGGCAGCGACATCGACCTGGTGACGGAATTGCTTTACAAGGCCGTCGACGATGTGCCGCGCGTGCTCAAATCGCCCAAGCCGCGGGTCAACCTGATGGGGTTTGGCGATAGTTCGGTCGATTTCGATGTGCGCTTCTGGATTCAGGATCCGGAGGAAGGCATGACCAATATCCGATCCGATGTTTACCGGCGGATCTGGCAGCTGTTCAAAGAAAACGACATCGAAATCCCGTTCCCGCAGCGCGATCTGAACCTGCGCACGAACGACCAGTTCCAGCAATTGGTCGAGGCGATTGCGCAGCGTATGGAGAAGTAAGCGGAAAGTGTCTGAGCAGGCCCGCTAAAGCTCACCTACATCCCTCCCAATCCATTCTCGCTGGTGCAGCATGGGTGATGCGCGCATCTGGGATGCATGCAAAACGGCACAATATTTCTTGTCGGCGCTGGGCCCGGCGATCCTGATCTTCTGACCTTGCGCGCGGCGCGGCTGATCAAAAACGCTCCGCTGATCGTCCATGACGGGCTCGTCGATCCGGCGATACTCGCCATGGCGAGGAGCGATGCGCAGCTTATCTCGGTCGCCAAAAAGCGATCGAAGCACACTCTGCCGCAGGATGAGATCAACGCCCTGCTGATCAGCGAAGCGAAGGCCGGACGTGACGTGGTGCGCCTAAAAGGCGGCGATCCTTTCGTCTTCGGGCGCGGTGGCGAAGAAATGGAAGATGCCCATGCCGCCGGTGTGCGCGTGGAAACGGTCCCCGGCATATCCGCTGCCAACGGCGCGGCAGCCGCATCGGGCATCCCGCTTACGCACCGTGACAGCGCGAGTATTGTCAGTTTCGTGGCGGGCCAGTGCAAAGGGCTCTCCGATCAGGACTGGTCGGGCCTTGCGGGTGTCGGCCGCACACTCGTGATCTATATGGGCGTCAAAACCGCACCGCTGATCGCCGAGAAATTGATGGCCGATGGCCTTGCGCCCGACATGCCGCTGGCCGTGGTCGAGAATGCCTGCCGCCCGGAAATGCGTGTGCTGCGCGGCCCGCTCGCCGCTCTTCCCGATCTGGTCGAGGCTGAAGCCGTCCAGAGCCCTGCACTTATCATCATTGGTGAGGTCACCGCGCGGCCCAATGCCGCCATCGCGGCCGCCCTGCAGGAGTGTGCCGCATGAAAATTCTCACCGGAAACGATCTCAAATCAGGTGCCGTCGTATGGTGGGACGGCCAGAATTGGTCGCTGCATATCGCCGACGCCGCCGATGCTGGGGACGAGGGAGAGGCCATCATGGCGCGTGAGGAATCCGCCCGCCGCGTGAATGCGCCCTATGCCATAGCCGCCGAGCAAACCGAAGACGGCCCCCGCCCCGCACACATCAAGGACCGCGTCCGCGCGCTCGGCCCGACCGTGCGGCAAGACCTTGGATACAAAGCCGCCGAGCAGCGCGGCTGGGACTGGGTTATCTGACATGTATCAATACGACAAATACGATCAGGCGATGGTGGACACCCGCGTTGAGGAATTCCGCGACCAATGCAGACGCCGCCTTGAGGGCTCGCTCAGCGAAGACCAGTTCAAGCCGCTCCGGCTGATGAACGGGCTTTATCTGCAGCTTCACGCCTATATGCTGCGCGTCGCCATTCCCTATGGCACGCTCAACAGCCGCCAGATGCATGCGCTGGCCGACATCGCGGACAAGTATGACAAGGGCTACGGCCACTTCACTACGCGGCAGAACATCCAGTACAATTGGATCAAGCTGGAAGATGCGGGCGACATTCTGGCGGACCTCGCCAAGGTCGAAATGCACGCCATCCAGACGAGCGGGAATTGCATTCGCAATATCTCGTCAGACCATTTCGCTGGCGCTGCGGCGGATGAAGTCGTGGATCCAAGGCCTTATGCCGAATTGCTGAGACAGTGGTCGAGCTTCCATCCGGAATTTTCGTACCTGCCGCGCAAGTTCAAGATCGCCGTAATCGCGTCGGAAAAGGATCGCGCGGCGATGCGGCTGCACGATATCGGGATCAACATCGTGCGCAATGATACGGGTGAGCTCGGTGCGGCTTTCTATGTCGGCGGCGGCATGGGCCGGACCCCGATGATCGCCCCACTGATCCGCGAATTCGTGCCGCTGGACCAGATGGTCACCTATGCTGAGGCCTGCCTGCGCGTCTACAATCGCCACGGTCGCCGCGACAACAAGTACAAGGCGCGCATCAAGATCCTTGTCCATGAAATGGGCGCAGAGGAATATGCGCGACAGGTGGAGGAGGAATTCGCCCACCTGCTGGACCAGGGCGTAGAACCGCCATTGGCAGAATTGGAGCGGATCAAGGGCTATTTCGAGCTTCCAGAACCATTACGTCATCCCCGCGAAGGCGGGGATCAAGCTACATTTGCAGCGCGGATCGAAGAAAAGCTGGATTCCCGCCTTCGCGGGAATGACGAGTTTGCAAAATGGGTACGGCGCAACCTCAATCCCCACCATCAATCTGATTACGTCTCAGCCGTTATCAGTCTAAAACCCGTCGGCGGCATTCCCGGCGATGCAACGGCCGAGCAGATGCATCTGATGGCTGAGCTCGCGAAGGAGTTTTCGTTCGACGAATGCCGCGTCATGCACACGCAGAATATCGTGCTACCGCATGTCGAAATCGCGCGATTGCATAAGTTGTGGGAGAAGCTGAAAGTTGCTGGCCTCGGCACGCCCAATCTTGACCAGATCGACGATATAATCGCCTGCCCCGGCCTCGATTATTGCTCGCTCGCCAATGCCCGTTCGATCCCGATCGCGCAGAAGATTTCGCAGCGGTTTGCCACATCCGGCAAAGGCGATGCGCTGGGCGAATTGAAGCTCAAGATCTCAGGCTGCATCAATGCCTGCGGGCATCACCATGCGGGCCACATCGGCATCCTTGGCGTCGACCGGAAAGGCGTCGAGAATTACCAGTTACTGCTCGGCGGCAGTGAGGCGGAAGATGTCTCGCTCGCGAAAATCACCGGCCCCGGCTTTGACGAGGCAGGCATCGTGGATGCAGTCGAGAAAGTGGCCGATACTTACCTGGCGAACAAAGTGGATGGCGAACGCTTCCTCGATACCTATCGCCGCGTCGGCATGGATACGTTCAAGGAGGCGCTGTATGCCTGATACTGACCTCGGGACAGGCCTTGATGCCGTCCAATTCCGCTTTCGCGATGACGATGCAACCGAGCGCGCGCAGGTTACTGTGGACGCTTTCCTCGAGCAAGCCGATGCCAGCGCCGTGCGCATCGAGCCGGGCGACGACGCACGCGAATTGCTGCCGCATCTCGCGCGTATCTCGCTCGTCGAAGTGAACTTCCCGACTTTCGGCGATGGCCGTGGGTATTCGGTAGCCCGGCTGCTGCGCGAGCACGGCTACACCGGAGAACTCCGCGCAGTAGGCGATGTGCTGGTGGACCAGCTCGCTTATATGCGCCGCTGCGGTTTCGATGCATTTGCTCCCGATAAAGCGCTGGACGAAGAGGACGCGCAGGCGGCATTCTCCCGCTGGGAGCACGTCTACCAGCCGACCGTCGATAATGCCGTCCCGATCTGGAAGCTGCGGCATGGCTGAGCTTGCCCGCAAACTGGATGTAATCGACACGGCGCCCGCGTTCACGCTGGCCGATGCCGACGCGCTGAATGCGCGTTTCGACGGCGTGGACACGCTGGAGATGCTGCAAACGTTGTTCGCAGAAAACATTCTGGGCGAAGTCGCTGTCGTGTCCAGTTTCGGCACCGAAAGCGCCGTCCTGCTCGACTTGGTCGCGCGCGCCGATCCCAGCATTCCGGTAATTTTCGTGGATACGCTCAAGATGTTTCCCGAAACGCTGGCCTATCGCGAAGAGCTGATTGCGCGTTTCGGTTTTACCGACAGCCAAGTCGTCACTCCAAAGCCCGAAGTGCTTGCAGAGAAGGACGAAAGTGAGCTTCGCTGGTCTTACGATCCCGATGGCTGCTGCGCGATCCGCAAGGTGGAGCCCATGGCCCGCGCCAAGGCAGGGCTTGATAGCTGGATTTCTGGCCGGAAAGCCTTCCAGTCCCATACCCGCCAGAACATCGCCCGCTTCGAAGTGGAAGATGGGAGGCTCAAACTCAACCCGCTCGGCGATTGGGTAAAAGAAGATCTCGAAGCCTATTTCGAAGCGCGCAACCTGCCCCGTCACCCGCTCGAAGCCAAAGGCTTCCTCTCGGTCGGCTGCGCGCCCTGCACATCGCCGGTCAAGCCCGGTGAGGATGCCCGCGCCGGTCGCTGGCGCGGCTGGGACAAGACCGAATGCGGCATCCATTCGTCCGGCGACGGAGAGAGCGACAACAGCGCCCTGCCCCCGGGCTATGAGCCCTTCCTGTAGGAACTACTCCGGAAGCAGCAGGCCGTAAGCCACCAGCGTTCCGATCACGTCATCCAGCTCTTCAGCATCGGACACATTGAATTCGGATTTCGCAAAACTGCCGGCTGCGATTTTTTTGCGCAGTTGCGGAGCCAGTTCGGCCGAAAGCGGGATGGATGATCCGGAGAGTATGATCTGTGTTTCTGCCGCTCCTCCGCTTTCTGCAGGAGCGCTTTCGAAGCTGTAGAGAATATGCTCGCGAACCCGCAGGCGGTCATCCGCGTCGATGCCCTTGCTGAGCGCGGTTAACGCCCCGCGAAGGCGCGGCCCCTGAGCCTTTACGAAATTGCCGGAGAATGCCGCAAGCGTCGCATCGAAGCTCGCCTTTTCAGCAATTTCGCTCATCAAGCGGGAAAACTTCGCCGCGTGATCGGCCCGCTCGGTCCCATCATCGAAGAACAGTTTGCGCGGCAGCGAATGGCGCATTTCCGGGATCCGAAGGGTCGCTTCGCCCACTGCTTCAAGCATGAATTCGGCCCATGTTTGGTGCAGGATGCCGACGGTGATGTGCAGGCTCGGCTCATCGCCGTGATTGGGGGCACGGTGCGCCGTGCCGCGCGGGACATAAAGGCATTCACCCGGCTGAAGGATGAAGGTCTCTTTCAGTTCACCCGGATCATCGTGATCCTTGCGGAAGCTTTCGCCGCGGAATGGCAGGCCGTCGCGGTCACCATAGATTTCCCACTGCTTGGCCCCGGCAATCTGGATCACGAAAACATCGTGATTGTCGTAATGGATGCCAAAGCCGTGCGCTTCGGGCGGGGTGAGATACACATTGGTTTGCGTGCGCGCGCCAAATTCTCGCTCCAGCGCGAGGCAGAAGCTGTAGAGCTTGCCATCGGCCAGATGGAGCTGCGGCAGGATGATGGTCGCGCCGTCGCGGTAGCTATCGAGCACCGCGCCGCGATCGATTACGCCGCTTTCAAACGTGTATTCGGCCGGATCGAGCCCTTCGCCCGACTTCGCCATGCTGAGCGAGCTGGGCGGCAATTCGCTGTCCGAAATCACCTCATCGATGCGATCCATGCTGAGCAGGTCGGCTGCCTCAGGATGGATCACCGGATTGTGGTAATATTTCCGCTCGTAATATTCAGCGAAGAATTCGTCCGCAGAGAGCGGCGCGATCAGCATTTCGAGTGCTTGCTTCGTGGCGGAACGGGTGGACTGGCCCTGCATGTGTCGTCTTTGCCTTTTCAGTTACGAAAAGGGCGGGAGAAGGCCAAGCCCGCTCCCGCCCCTTGCATTACTCGGTACGCGTGCCTGCGTTTATGCGCAGGAGCCGCGACCACGACCGCGGCCTGCGCGATCGCTATCATCCGAGTCGGTGATACCGCTGCGGCCCTGGCCGGCGCGATCGTTGGGATCGCTGTCCGAATTGCCATTGCTGGTGCCACGACCACGGCCGCCACAGTCGGAATTCGAACCGGAGTCAGAATCGGTAGTACCGCTGCTGCTCCCTCCGCCGCTCCGACCGCCCCCGCGGCCATAGTTTGCGCGATCGTTCGGATCGCTGTCCGTACGACCGGTACGGCCATGGCCGGCACGGTCACTCGGGTCGCTGTCTGAATAACCGGTGCGGCCTTGGCCTGCACGGTCATTCGGGTCGCTGTCGGTACGGCCCGTCTGCTGTGCGACGGCCGGACCGGCTACGATTGTCGCTGCTGCAGCACCTGAAATCAGGCCTACGAACGAACGACGTGATACGGGCTTCGCCCTTTTTGCCATAATAACCCCCTCGGCTTTCACCTTCGGTATCCCCACCGAAAGCTGATGCGCGCTAAACTACGCGCCAGCGTAAATAAGACAAGACCCCATATGGTGTATTGATCTTTGCCCTCAGAGCCAGCCAGCTTTGCGATACCAGTCTGCGGTCTGCGCCAAACCCTCGCCGGAAGCAATTTCCGCACGCCAGACCGCGACTGGGACCGCTTGTTCAGGCTTGGACACCCAATCGGGGTGCGCCATGTAACTTGCCCTGTCCGGAGTGAGCTTGGCCTTGCTGCCGCGAACCATCCGATCCGCTTTGGCAGCGCCGAAAAGCAGGCTGCGCGGCACATGCGGAGCCCATACAGACTTGCCCATTGCAGCACCGATGGCTTGCGCAAGCTCCTTGTGGCTCCACCCGCCCTCTTTTCCATCGTCAGGCTCAAAAATACGGCCGAGATGGTCTGTCGCGCTTTCTGCAACCGACAATAAAAGTCGCGCCAGATCAGTCACATGGATAATCGAAGTGCGCCCC
Organism: Aurantiacibacter sediminis; assembly: GCF_016019885.1. Classification (GTDB taxonomy): domain Bacteria; phylum Pseudomonadota; class Alphaproteobacteria; order Sphingomonadales; family Sphingomonadaceae; genus Alteraurantiacibacter; species Alteraurantiacibacter sediminis. The sequence continues at coordinate 67,629 of NZ_JAEANY010000004.1, forward strand.
TTCGGCGGCATGGGGACGACACGCATTTTTGCCGCCTTGAACAGCTCGAAAATCTCCGTATCGCGCGGGCCGTAAACGGCGGGCGGGCGGATGATCGTCCAGTCGAGACCGCTGACCTGCACCACTTCCTCCGCCATCCGCTTCGAATGGCCGTACATGGACAGGCCCGGCTCCCTCGCCGCGAGCGACGACACATGGACAATGCGCTTCACACCAGCCTCTCGCGCTGCGTCGCAGACATTGCGCGTTCCATCCACATTGCCGCTTTTGAAGCCTGCCTCATCCGGCGCGTTCACCACACCGGCAATATGGAGAACGGCATCGGCGTCTTGCATAAGCTTAGCCAAAGCGAGCCTGTTCGACAGATCGCCGCGAATCCAGGTGATGTTTTGATCGTCGTCTTGCGGCCTGCGGGTCAATGCGCGAATCGCGATGCCGCGCTGTTTGGCTTCATCGAGAACCGCCTGGCCGACGAAGCCCGTGCCGCCGGTGACGGCAAGGATCACATCAGCACCAGATGATCGCGGTGCATGACAGCAGATCGCGGGGCGTGGCCAAGGATCGCTTCCTGATCATCTTTCTGCATGCCCATGATCGCTTCCACATCATTGGCATCATATTCCACGAGCCCCTTGGCGATCATGTTTCCGGTGACGTCGAACACCGGGATGATATCGCCGCGTTCGAAATCGCCGTCCGCCCCAATGACGCCGGCAGCCAGTACACTTTTGCCATTGCGAACGGCGCGGACGCAGCCATCGTCAACCTTGATAGAGCCTGCAAAGCGCATGCGCCCGCCGATCCATGCGCGGCGTCCGCTTTCATCGCGCTGCGGCAGGAACAGCGTGGCGGCTTGCGAAGCCATGGCCCGGGCAAGCGGGTTTTCCGCCTTGCCATTGACGATGGCGAGCGCGATGCCAGCTTTCTCGGCGATTTCGGCGGCAAGCAGCTTGGCCGTCATCCCGCCCGATCCGAGGCCTGAGCCAGATTCAGTGTCGGCCATTGCATGAATTTCATCGGTGACGCCGTGGACTTCGTCGAGCCGCTCGGCATCGGGCTCGTCGGGATGCTTGTCATAGAGGCCGTCGACATCGGTGAGCAGGATCACACCATCGGCCTGACAAGCCTGCGCCACACGCGCAGCCAGCCGGTCATTGTCGCCGAAGCGGATTTCGCCGGTCGCGATGGTGTCATTCTCATTCACCACCGGCACGACACCGCTTTTCAGCAGGCGGCGCAGCGTGGCGGAAATGTTGAGATAACGCCGGCGGCTTTCGAAATCGTCGAGCGTCAGCAGCATTTGCGCGGCCGTCAGATCGCGTTCGGCGAGAAGCTGCCGCCACACGCTCGCAAGCTCGATCTGGCCGACCGATGCCGAGGCCTGCGCCTCTGCCAGAGTGCGCCGTCCACCCTCTTCGAAATCCAATTGCTTGGCGCCAATCGCGATCGAGCCGGAGCTGACCACGACCACATCGATGCCCATTTCGCGCGCCGTCCATATCTCGTTGACGATGGTGCGGAGCCATTCGACTTCGACACGCCCGCTATTATCGACCAGCAACGCACTTCCGATTTTGATGACCATGCGTTTGCACGCTTCGGGGTCACGAAAGTCGAGGAGAGTTTTGATGGGCATGGGTATTGGCCGTCTATGTGTCTGCTAAAAGATAAATCGTTACGGCGAAGATAGGAACGATCAGATCGGGGACCAACTCTCGCCCTCGCCTTCCCCACTGGAACCATCCTCCTCACTGGAAATCGAGCCAGGCTGTTCGGTCATCGTCCGACTGGGTAGGTAACTCAAAACGGCGTCGAGCAGTTCCTCGATACCCTCACCCGTTGCACCCGACACGGGGAATACCTCGTCTGCGCCCGCCGCTTTCAATTCATCGGCGAACCCGCTCGCCAACTCCGCATCGGCAAGGTCGATCTTGTTGAGCGCGACGAGCGTCGCCTTGTCATCGAGGCCCGCGCCATAGGCCTCAAGCTCTGCATCGACCACCCGCATCGCTTCCACCGGGTCGGTTTCGCCGAGCCCTGAAATATCAATGAGGTGGATCAGCACGCGGCAGCGTTCGATATGGCCGAGGAAGCGGTCGCCGATTCCAGCGCCATCCGCCGCGCCTTCGATCAGGCCGGGAATATCCGCCAGCACGAATTCGCGCCCCTTGTGCCGCACCACGCCAAGCTTGGGAATCAGCGTAGTGAAAGCATATGCGCCGACTTTCGCACGCGCGTTGGACACGGCGTTGATGAAAGTGGATTTGCCGGCATTTGGCAGGCCCACCAGCCCGACATCGGCGAGCAGTTTCAGGCGCAGCCACACCCACATTTCTTCGCCCGCCTCACCCGGCTGGTGCTGTCGCGGTGCGCGGTTGGTGGAGGTTTTGTAGGACGCATTGCCGCGCCCGCCCATGCCGCCTTCCAGCAGGACGACGCGCTGCCCCTCCTTCGTGAAGTCGGCGATGATCTCTTCCTTGTCTTCGGAAAGGACCTGCGTGCCCACCGGCACTTCAATCACCAGATCGTCTGCCCCCGCGCCATAGCGGTCCTTACCCATGCCATGGCCGCCGCGCTTCGCCTTGAAATGCTGTGCATAGCGGAAATCGATGAGGGTATTGAGGCCGGGCACGGCAACCAGGACGACATCGCCGCCTTTGCCGCCATTGCCTCCATCAGGGCCGCCGAATTCAATGTATTTTTCGCGCCGAAAGCTGACAGCCCCGGGGCCGCCCGCACCGGACTTCAGGAAAATCTTTGCTTGATCAAGAAAGTGCATGGCGGCCCCTTAGAGGAGTTTTGCCGCCCATGCACCTTTCAAGATTGTCTTTCAGCTCGCCTCGTCGTCCTCGTCCGCCTCAGGCATGACGATGTTTTCATCGGGAAGCGGCTGCACCACGGGCGTGCTGGCCCCATCCTCATTGACCGGGATCACGGGGATTGCAGCGCCAGTCTCCGTGTCGGGCACTACCACCGGATCAGCAGGAGTGGTGTTGAAATTCTGCACGCCGGCCGCGGCCTGCTGCGAGGCAGTGCCATACAGGGCGACCCATCCAGGCTGCGACGCGCCATAGCGCGAGCCATAGCGGGCATCCCATTCGGCTGACGCGAGCTCATATTGCTCATACGCGGTGTAGAAACGTTCGAACGCAACTTCATATTGAGTGAGGCCATTGACAGCGAAAAGCGCAAAATCCTCTGGCTGTGTCGTCAGATAATCGGTCGCCAAGGACTGCGCGACGTTGCAAAATTCGCGCCGTGCAGCGGGAAGCGTGAAGTAATTGTAGACTTCGGTCGATTCCGTTTCGCGAAGGCGGATGGCCGCCCGCCGATTGCCGCCAGCTTGTTGACGATACTGCGCCTCCAGCCGATTGTTCACCCCTGACAGCAGCTGGGACTCGTTCTGCAACATCGCGCTATATCCATCCAGGATCGCCGGGTGACGCTCTGTTGCGCAATTGAGCGCAGCCACATTCCAGCCGGAGCGGAAATGCCAGATCGCCCTATCCTGTCCGAGATTGGAATTGACCGTCGTGCGCATTCCCATCGCATCCTTGCGCGGAATATTCATCCGATAGGCCGCAAGCGCGGGTGGGACCGGGCGATAGGGAATGGCCTCCACGACAGGCGCAGGCGGCGGCGGTGGAGGCGGCGGAGGCGGAGGCGGAGGCGGCGGTGTCGCACAAGCGGCGAGCAAAGCCGCAGCTGCGCAAACGATCGCAGCGCGCGCTGTCATTCCTTTGCGCTCAATTTTTTTGATGCTGAGCGGTGGTGTATTCATGATCTGCCCAAATTCCTCTGTTCGGAAATGACCATCCCCTATGGTCGATTACCCTCAGCTGACTATCCCGCTGCTCGGACAAAAGAAATGCCCGGAATGCAGATTTGCACTCCGGGCACGTTCAAGCGAATCAGATGTGCGACAAAGTGTTTCGTCGCCGACGATCCGAAATGTCTCCTATTCGCGAGCTGCACCCATAAAGCGCAGCAGGAACAGGAACATGTTGATGAAGTCGAGATACAGGTTCAGCGCACCCATGATAACCAGCTTGCCCAGCGGGTAAGCGGCAGCGACCGACGGATTGGTCATCTTGGCCTGCTGGATCATCAGATATTCCTGCTTCAAGCGCTGCGTGTCATACGCAGTCAGGCCGGCGAAGATCAGCACGCCGAGCGCCGAGATCGCCAGTTCCAGACCGGGCGAACCGATCAGGAAAGCGTTCAGCAGCGAGGCAACGATCAGGCCGATCACACCCATGATCAGGAAGCTGCCCCAGCCCGAAATGTCCTTCTTTGTAGTATAGCCGAACAGGCTGAGTCCGGCGAAAGCACCGGCCGTCGCGAAGAATGTCGTTGCGATCGAGGCGCCTGTATATTGCAGGAATACCGAGGACAGCGAGAGGCCCATCAGCACTGCAAAGCCCCAGAACATGGCCTGAAGCGTGCCGATCGAGAATCGATCACGCCCGAAGCTCATCGCGAAGACGATGGCGAGCGGTGACAGGATCAGGACCCAGGCGAGGATCCCGCCATTGTAAAATACCTGTGCGGCCATGGACTGATCACCACCACGGGCGAACAGCATCGCGACCACACCGGTCAACAAAACGCCCGATGCCATGTAATTGTAAATCGAGAGCATATGCTTGCGCAGGCCAGCATCAAACGTGGTGCCGGCGGCAACATCGCCCGTCTGGCCCGGAGCGGTTCCGAAACCCTTACGGGTCTGGTTGTCGTTCCAATTTGCCATGTTTTCCAAAACTCCTTTTGCCCGGCCACACCATAGCGAACCGGATCAGCCACAATATTGGCATTTTGCGAGTGATTTTCAAGGAAAACCGGAGCCTGTCACCAGCTCTGCGTATTAACCTTGAAAAACGCCTATTCGCGCGCTTCCCGCGCCATTTCCACGCTGCGATCACGCGCGGCGCGTAAGCATTTCGTCATCAGTTGGGTGAGTGCTTCGTCTTCGTCGAGCACATCCATACCTTTGCGAGTCACCCCGCCGGGGCTCGCGACCATGTCCGCCAGCTTGCCCGGTGGATGCTCGGATTGCTGGGCCAAGGCCGCTGCGCCCTCGGTCATCGCGACCGCCAATTCGCGCGCCTGATCTTCTTTCAGGCCGAGCCGGACCGCCGCTGTGCTAAGCGCATCGATAAAGCGATAGACAAACGCCGGACCGCTGCCTGCCAGCGCGGTGACAAGATCAAATCGATCCTCGCCAACCCATGCAGGCGTGCCGAGCGGCTCGTGGAAAGCAAAGATTGCCTCCCGCCCTTCTTCTTCCAGCCCCTCTTCGGCGAGAGCGACGGGTGATTTGCCCATGGCGCAGGCAAGGTTTGGCATGACGCGGACGACAGCCTGCGCATCGGGGAAATTGGACCGCAGCGTATCGAGCTGGACGCCAGCGAGTACCGAAAGAACGATTGTGCCGGGGCCAGTCACGCCCTGCAGGGTCGGCGCGATGTGTGCCAGCATATACGGCTTGAAGCCGAGCAGCAAAGCATCGAATTGACGGTCTTCCGGCACCTCTCGCAGCAGTTCAACATCGCCTGGCACGCTTTCGCGCGTGGGGGTGACGACCGTAAAGCTTTCCTTGGGCAGGCCGGCAGCCAGCCAGCCTTCCAGCATGGCTCCGGTCATATTGCCGCAGCCGATCAGAAGGATGTTTGCCGTTTTGCTCATGTTTGTCTCCGCATTTGCAGCGGATGTAGGCCGTCGGCGAAAAGTCTCAAGCCTTGCAGCTCAGGCTTCACCCGCCGCATCGACCAGTGCGGCATCGAGCGCCGCGCGCGGTGCCTTGTCGCCCCACAGCACGAATTGGAACGCGGGATAGAAACGGTCACATTCGGCAACGGCAGATTCGATTGCCATCTGCGCCATATCCACGCTCAGCATGCCCTCGTCACCCAGCATCAGGCCATGGCGATAAAGCAGCATCCCGCCTTGCGACCACACATCGAAATGGCCGAGCCAAAGCTGTTCGTTGATGAGCGCCAACAGCTCGAATGCGACCTGGCGTTTGTCATCGCCGACGCGGATTTCCGGCAGGCAGAGCAATTGCAGCACATGGTCTTCCCGCCGCCAGATCGCGCGCAGCTGGTATGTCGTCCAACTACCTGGAATCTCTACGGTAACTTCATCCTCGCTGACCTGTTCAAAAGCCCAGCCATGGGCTTCGAACAGCGCGGCGAGCATTTCGACCGGTGCCGCATCCTCGGCGGGTTCCATTGTTGCGCGATCGGTATTCATGCGTGATTTCTGCGTCCAAAGATCATGCATAGCTTAATGCGTCGTAAGCCATATTTGGCGCAATCGAAGCGGCCAAAACGGTCGGGCAAAACTCGTTTGGCTTGTTCACAAGATGTGCACAAATCGGCCCCGCCCGAGGGAGCGGCCCGATCGGTCGATCAATCGAGCGGACGCACTTCTTCGCCATCAGCACTGGTGAACCGGAACGCGTCGACGCCCGCTTCGCCCAGTTCGGTCACGAATTCCTGCGCATCGCGCACCGAATCGAAAGGCCCCGTTACCAGCCGATTTGTGGCGTTCCACGGCGCGGTGAAGGCCTCTCGATCATCCAGCAAGCCATCGGCATTGCGCACGATGCGCCGCCAGTCGAAACGGAAGGCGGAGGTGTCTTGGCCGGTGGCGACTTGCACCCAATGGCGGCTGGGATTGGCAGGCGGAGGAGGCGGCGCCTCTTCCACTTCCTCGCGCGCTGGCTCTATCGCGGTGATATCGACCGCGCCGCTGCGGGGCGCAACTGCATTTGTCTCCGGCAGGACAAAGTCGGCAAACGCCTCTTCCAGGCCCAATTGCTCTGCACTGCGCTCTTCTGTGTCGGCGATCACCTGCTCAACCGCAGCGTTGCCGGTGGAGGCTGGAGCCGCCGCGGGTGCGGGGCTTTCAGAGATCGTGAAGGAAGGGCGCGCATCGGTGGTCGATACCATTTCGGCAGGAAGCTGTTCCGGCTCATCCGATACAGCGACGACGGGCGGCGCGGCGCCAGCCACGGAGCTCGGCGGCATCTCGGCTTCCGCAAGCGCGGGGAGTTCGCCATTCGCATCGAGTTCAGGCGCAGCAGATGGCCCTAGTGGCTCACCGGCAGGCGTCAGGCGATCATTACTCGAAGGGGGAGGCGGAGCCACTTCGGCGCGCTGCGCCAACGCAGCGACTTGCGGAGCGTCACGCCCAATATCCGCAACATTGGGGAAGCGCCCGAGATTGGCTGCAGCCGCTTGCTGAGCGCGAGTGAGCGTTGGCATGTAGCGAAGATACGGCGCGAGGCGACCTGACAGGCGCGGCGGCAACATCGTTTCGGCAATCGAAACCGCTTCTTCATGCCGACCCAAAATAGCAAGGGCAAAGGCGCGGGTGCGAAAGGCCGCCCTGTCCTGGCGCTGGAGAAGCGGCAGCAGGGTCGTCTCGGACGCCTCCGCATCGCCTGCAATCGCATAGCTGAGCGCTAGGCGGCGGAGAACGTCATTGCTTTCATCGCGCGAAAGGGCCTGACGATAGAAACGCTGCGCGCGGCCATTATTGCCGACCAGATCATAGGCAAGCCCGCGTGCAGCCGCGTGACGGCGCATATTCTCACCGGCCGCCTCGGCATTCGAAAACAATTGCACCGCAATTGCGCCTTCGCCTCTGCTTACAGCGACTTGCCCCAGCCCCGCCAGCATTTCTCCGTCATCGGGATCGACCCGCTGCGCGCGATTGTAAAAACGCAGCGCCGAGGAGAAATCGCCAAGTTGCAGAGACGCGTTCCCTGCATCGAGCAGGGCGCGCATGTTTTCCGGATTTCGACCGAGCCTTTGCATCGCATCCGAAAGCTCTGCCTGTGCTTGAGCGGGCAAGCTTTGCACGACTTCCTGCGCATGAACCTGAGTCGCTGCAAGCAACGGAAAACCCGCGATAAAAGCGGAAACGGAAAGCTGGCAAAGGAAAAGGCACGATCGGATCATCGACCGCGCCCTAACCATATTTGACACTTCGCGAAAAGCCCGAAGTGCGTGTGTCGAGCCGTCGGTACGATCATCCGTGCCGATATCGGGCCGATCCAAGGGCGAGTTTACTGATTGTTCTGCCGGCCGAGGAAGCGCGGGATGCGCATGGCGCTGCCGCTATCGTCATCCTCGTCGTCATCTTCCTCATCTTCGCTCGATGAGCCCTGACGCGACAAGTTGGCCATGCGTTCGAACAGCGTACTGCCTCCGCCAGAAGGCGGCGGATTGTCTGCTGCCGGAGCGGGAGCGCCGTCGGTAGAAGCATCGCCAGCATCGTCAGATCTTACGCCGCCTTCGCCTTCGCCCTGCGCAGCACCACCGCCCAGCATGCGCGCGCGGCGGCCGCCCGTCGGCGCAGGGTCGATGTCTTCATCCGCCTCGGCGAGGCGCGTCGCATCGAGGAGAAGTTCGTCGCCTTCGCCATCGTCGCTGTTTTCGCCCGTTTCACCGGCATCATCACCATCTCCGGCCGCGTCGCCCTCACCCATCCCGGTCGGCATATCCGGCTCGGCGGGTTCTTCGGAGTCAGCCGTCAGGTCGAGCATATCGTCGCCTTTATCCTCGTCGGCTCCGAACCCTTCCGGCTCCGAGGCTCCGAAATTGGTGTCATCCGCGGGAGTGGGGATAGAAGCAGGTTCAGGCGCGGCAGGCTCCTCTTCCGGCTCATCCATCGCACCGAGATCGAGCGTATCGTCCTCTTCCTCGTCCATTGACGTGTCGGAGGGAATGGGGATCGCCGGGCGCCCAGGGCCGCGCGAAGCAGAAAGATCGACGGACCGTGAAGGCTCCATAGCACCATCGGCGCTCTGCTCAATTCCCGTTGCCACCACCGAGACGCGGATCTTGCCGTCCAGCTCCGGATTGAAGGCGCTGCCCCAGATGATGTTGGCTTCGGGATCGACAAGCTCGCGAATGTGGTTTGCAGCCTCATCCACTTCGAGCAGCTTCATGTCCTCGCCGCCGATGATGGAAATGATGACGCCCTTCGCGCCCTGCATCGACACACCGTCGAGCAGCGGATTGGCAATGGCGCGTTCGGCAGCTTCGAGAGCGCGATTGTCGCCCTCGCCTTCGCCCGTGCCCATCATCGCCTTGCCCATTTCGCCCATGACGGAGCGGACATCGGCAAAGTCGAGATTGATGAGACCCGGCATCACCATCAGATCAGTGATGGAGCGCACGCCCTGCTGCAGCACTTCGTCGGCCAGCAGGAAAGCTTCCTTGAAGGTCGTTTCCGCCTTGGCAACGAGGAACAGGTTCTGGTTCGGAATGACGATCAGCGTGTCGACATTCTTCTGCAGTTCCTCGATCCCGCTTTCGGCACTGCGCATGCGGCGCGTGCCTTCGAAGAGGAAAGGCTTGGTCACCACGCCGACGGTAAGGATGCCCTTGTCACGCGCCACCTGGGCGATGACGGGCGCTGCACCCGTACCGGTGCCGCCGCCCATGCCGGCTGCGATGAAGACCATGTTGACGCCATCGAGTGCACGCTCGATTTCTTCGGTCGTTTCCTCAGCCGCGGCACGGCCGACTTCCGGGCGTGAACCAGCGCCAAGGCCCTGCGTGATGTCCGGGCCAAGCTGGATCCGATGTTCTGCCGTCGCTGTATTGAGCGCCTGCGCATCGGTGTTCGCAACGATGAAATCGACGCCTTCGATTTCAGACTCGATCATGTTGGCGATGGCGTTGCCGCCCGCACCGCCCACACCGATTACGGTAATGCGCGGGCGCAGTTCTTCTACAGAAGGCGGGCCGATATTAATGCTCATCTTAAAATTCCCCCAGGGAGAGGTTTGATTTCCTTTGGATGCGACCTTGCCACAAAGCGATTCTCAGGCAGAGAAGGCACTGAATTGTTTCCACAGCTGTGCATAGTATCAAAAATACTCTTTCATCGCGCCCCATACACGCATCAGCGTTGCCACGGGGCCGAAAGAGCTGGTTTGGGTGAAGCGTGAACCGATGGAGCGAATGTCTACCGGATCCTCCGCCGCATAGAGCACAAGGCCTGCAAGCGTTGCAAAACCGGGCGCGGAATGCGCCTCTGGCAAACCGCGCAGGGCAACGGGCTTTCCGATCCGGGCGGGCACGCCGAGCACGCTTTGTGCATAGTCGGCGAGGCCAGCAAGTTCGGCGCCGCCGCCGGTCAGGACCACCTGCCGCGCGCTCGATCCGCTCTTGCCGCCAGTAAAGCCCATGGAATCGAGCGCATTGCCGACTTCACGCATCAACTGGTCAAGCTCGCCAGTGATGACGGCGATAAGTTCTGCCCGCGGTACCTGATTGCGATCATCTGCGCCGCGCGCGACAGGGCCGCGCCCTTCTTCGCCCGGAGCGGTGACCGAAATCATTTCGCGGTGATCATGCGGGCTGGCAATAGCCGATCCGTTCACGCATTTGAGGCGCTCGGCCTGGAAGCGGCGGATCGAGAAGGCACTTGCGATGGCATCGGTGATATCGTTCGAACCGCGCGGAATGGCGGCAAGGCCAACCAGCATGCCGCCTGCGTAGACAGAGACATTCGTCACTTCGCCGCCGAATTCGACCATGGCGACACCTAAGTCACGCTCCTCAGCGGTGAGACATGCATATCCCGTGGCGAGCGGAGACGCGACGATCCCTTCCACATCGAGATGCGCGTTCTGGACCGCCTCCCTGACATTGCGAATGGGCGCGCCATCGGCGAGCATCACATGGACATCGACCCCCAGCCGCTCTGCATGCAAATCTTTCGGATTGGCGACGCCATGTGCGCCATCGAGGAAATAACAGGCAGGCTGCGCATGGAGGACGCTGCGGCCATCGGGCTGGATTGTGTCGCGCGCGGCCATCAGCAGCGCCTCGATATCTTCTTCCTCGATCCGGCGGCCGCCAATGCCGAGTTCTATCGGGCGGATTTCGCTTTGCAGGCCTGCACCCGAGCAGCCGATCCACACTGCATCGACGCTCGTCCCGGCGAGTTTCTCTGCTCGCTCCAGCGCATCGCGCACGGCATAGGTTGCTGCCGCCATATCGACAACATAGCCGCGGTTGATGCCCTGGCTGGCGCGGTGGCCGCTGCCCAACACCTGCATCTCTCCATTCTCGGTAATCGCCGCGATGATCGCGGAAATGCGGAAACTGCCGATGTTGATCGCACCGATTATCCGCGCGACGTGCTGCTGCCCTGCCATCAGCTATCCCCCTCCATGGCCAATTCCTGCTGCTCCGAACGCCCCGGTATATTCATGTACATGCGCGGCGCATTGCGCATGTCGAAACTTGCTGCCTGCCCGCCGATCAGGCGGTGCACGCCGTCGGCCTGAGCAAAACTGATCAAGGCCGCTGCCGCGCGGTCTTCACCTTCGGGTAGAGCCAGTTCCTGATCGGTGACGAAAGTCAGGTCCCAGCGGCGATTGCCGATCCATTCGGCGGCTTTGATCTGGCTTTGCAGCGCGGGCGCGGAATCGAGAAGTGCGGTCAGGTCTTCCACACGGTCCTGCGCGCCGGGTCCTGCGATAAGAAGATATTCCGAAGCGGCGGAGCGGCCGATCGGCTCCAGCTCGACACCCGTATCGTCAATCAGCATCAGCCGGTCGGGCCGCTGGAGGACGGCATGCGGCTCCCTCTCGATGATGTCGATCACCAGAGTATCGGGCAATTGGCGCGAGACGCGGGCATCGCGCACCCAAGGCAGCTCGACCAGGTCCTCGCGAAGACCGGCGAGATCAACACGTGTCATGGCGAGGTTCTGCTGGCTGAGAGCGCGCTCATACACTGTCTGCACATTCATCCGCTCGATACCGTTGGGTTGGATATGCTGCACTTCATAGCCGGCGTTCGACGCAATATGCGCGATACGGTCCGACGCGACAGCAGTGGCCCCGGAAATATTCGCGATGAAAATCGCTGCGGCGAGCGCGCCGCCGAGGATCATCACGGTGAAAGCCTTGTGGAGCTGCTCTTCGGTAAACGGCAGCATGGAAAGCGCGCGGCCGATAATCGACTGGCCCTTGCTGCGTGCCGAGCGGACCTTGCGGCTGGTGCCCTGCGCGCGCGCCTGCCGCCTGACGCCTTTCGCTTTCCGGGTGACCGTGCGTGCCATCAGGAAAGCTTCCCGGCACGCCGCAGCGCGTCCTCGACGATCATCTCGCACAAGGTCGGATAGTCTATGTCACAATGCGAGGCCTGCTCCGGCACGAGGCTGAGCGGGGTCATGCCCGGCTGGGTGTTGGTTTCCAGCACGAACAAACCGTCCTCGCCTTGGCTATCATCCCAGCGGAAATCGGTGCGGCTGGTGCCGTGGCATCCAAGCACCTTATGCGCGCGTTCGGCATAGCGGCGGCACAGGGCGGCGATGTTGTCCGGAATGTCGGCGGGGAAAACGTGAGTCGTCTTTCCGTCGGTATATTTATGCTCGAAATCATAAAAGCCAGTATCGATGATCAGCTCGGTCACGCCGAGTGATTGCACACCGTCCGCCGTATCGATCACAGCCGTCGTCAGCTCGCGCCCGCGAATGTATGGCTCTGCCAGCAGGCTTTCGAAATCCTGCCACGGCCCCTTCGCATCGCGCGCAATCGGATTGCCGTAAGGACTATCCTCTGTGACGATAGCGACGCCGACTGACGAGCCCTCATTCACCGGCTTCAGGACATAGGGCCGCGCGATAGGATCGCTTTCATACAGGTCATCCGATTGGACGATCCGCCCGCCGGGCATCGGAATGCCGTGTGGAACAAGCGCCTGCTTCGTCAATTCCTTGTCGATTGCGACAACCGAGGTCGCGAGGCCTGAATGGGTATAAGGAATACCCATCAGATCGAGCATGCCCTGCACCGTGCCGTCCTCTCCCGGGACGCCATGTAGCGCGTTGAAAACCGCATCGGGCGCAGCTTCGCGGATCTTCGCGGCAACATCGCGGTCCATGTCCAGCCGGGTGACGCGGTGCCCTGCGCTCTCCAGCGCATCGGCCACACCATTGCCGGACATGAGCGAAACCTCGCGCTCATTCGCCCAGCCGCCCATCAGGACGAGGATGTGGAGGGGGGAAAGCAAGCTCACGGCCGCCCCACCCGCTTGATTTCCCATTCGAGCGCCACGCCCGTTTTCTCGCTCACACGGCGGCGGACTTCTTCGCCGAGCCCTTCAATTTCAGAGCTTGTCGCATCGCCGGTATTGATCAGGAAATTGGTGTGTTTCTCGCTCACCTGTGCTCCGCCCATTTTGAGACCGCGGCATCCGGCTTCGTCTACGAGCTTCCATGCACTGGTGCCCGGAGGGTTCTTAAAAGTCGATCCACCGGTCTTGGTGCGCAGCGGCTGCGAATTCTCGCGCTCTTCGGCGATGCGGTCCATTTCCGCGCCGATTACCTCAGGGTCGCCGGGTTCGCCTTTGAAGCGCGCAGCCACTACGATCGTGCCATCGGTCAGGCGCGAGTGGCGATAGCTGTATTCGAGATCGCCGACGGGCAAGGTCAGGAAAGCGCCATTGGGCATGACCACATCGCAATCGACAAGGATATCGGCCACTTCGCGCCCATATGCTCCGCCGTTCATGCGCACGAAACCACCGACAGTGCCGGGAATACCGCGCAGGAATTCCAGCCCTGCAATCCCTGCATCGCGCGCGGCAGAGGCAACCAGAATGCCCGGCGCACCGCCGCCGCATTCGATCACATTGTCGCGCTTTACCTCGACGGTCGAAAACGGCTTGCCCAACCGCACGACCACACCCGGCACTCCGCCATCGCGAATGATAAGATTGGACCCCAGGCCCAGCGCCATCACCGGCGTGCCGGGCTCCAGCGCGGAGAGAAAATTGGTGAGGTCTTCAAGATTGGCAGGTTCGAACAGCCAGTCAGCCGTGCCGCCGCTCTTGAACCAGACGAGCTTGGCGAGCGGCGCATTTTTCTTCAGATCGCCCAGAACTTGGTTGGGCACGATGCCGCTACCGCCCGGCTCCTCCGCTCCACCCGGCGCGCCGCCGACCCAGCGGTTCTCACCCATCTGCAACCCATTGCTCATTCGCCGTCTCCTCCGGCCCGGAAATTGGCGACAGCGGTGGCAAGGCCTGCTGCCCATTTGGTGATGTCGCCTGCACCGAGGCACACCACCATGTCGCCGGGCGCAAGCACCGCATTCAGTTTTTCCGCAAGATCGGTAGGGCCATCCACAGCTTCCGCATGGCGATGGCCCCGCGCTTTGAGGCCGGAAACGAGCATGTGTTCGTCAACGCCGGGAATAGGCTCTTCGCCTGCCGGGTAGACGGGCGCTGCGTAAATCAGGTCTGCATCGGCGAAGGCGCCTTGGAAATCCTCCAGCAAATCGCGCAGGCGCGTGTAGCGATGCGGCTGGGCGACTGCGATCACGCGGCCCGTTGCAGCATCCTTGGCTGCGGAAAGCACTGCGCGGATTTCCACCGGGTGATGCGCATAATCGTCAATCACGCGAGCGGTTCTGCCGCCCTCTAGCGCGATATCGCCGACATGGCTGAAGCGGCGCTTCACCCCGCCGAAGCGAGAAAAGCCATCACGGATGGCATCGGGCGCGCAGCCCATTTCCAGCGCCACCGCGATTGCCGCACAGGCATTCTGTACGTTGTGGCGGCCGGGCATGGGAAGTTCAATATTCTCAATGCGGGTTTCACCGCCATCTCGATCGGTCTGCACGACATCGAAGCGCGTTACGCCGCCATCGGGCTGGACATTTTCCGCCCGGACATCGGCATGGGCGGAGAAACCGTATGTAATCACCCGCCTGTCACGGACCTTGGCGATGACATTGCGCACTTCATCGTGATCGAGGCACAGCACTGCAGCCCCGTAGAACGGCACATTCTCGATGAACTGGACGAAAGCATCCTTCACCGCATCGAAACTGCCGTAATGATCGAGATGCTCGGGATCGATATTGGTGACGACAGCGATTGTGCCATCGAGGCGCAGGAAGCTGCCATCGCTTTCGTCGGCTTCGACGACCATCCAGTCGCTATCACCCAGCCGCGCGTTGGAACCGTAGCTTTCGATGATGCCGCCGTTGATGACGGTCGGGTCGACGCCGCCTGCATCGAGCAAGGCCGCGACCATGCTTGTCGTGGTCGTCTTGCCATGCGTCCCGGCGACCGCGACCGTCTGTTTAAGGCGCATCAGCTCTGCAAGCATTTCTGCGCGGCGCACGACGGGGACGCGGTTTTCGAGCGCAGCGGCAACTTCGGGATTGGTACGCTTTACGGCGGTAGAGGTCACCACCACGGCAGCGTCACCTAAGTTCGACGCATCGTGCCCGATATGAACCATGATACCGGCCTCGCGGAGGGCCTCGACCCGCGGGCTTTCATTGAGATCACTGCCCTGCACTGTGTAACCAAGATTGTGCATCACTTCGGCAATGCCGGACATGCCGATGCCGCCGATGCCGACGAAGTGGATAGTCCCGATATCGGTGCTGACTGCTTTCATTCAGGGCGCTCCCGTGCCGCACCTTGACCAGCTTCGACACCCTGCGATGCGCCGCGCGCATTGTTTTCACCCACGCGGATCACATCCATCATGTCTGCGCCGCCGAAGCCTTCGACGAGATCGGCCAAATCGCTGGCAGCCTTGGGCCTGCCGCAATTCCACGCGGCATGGGCTGCTGTTGCGAGCGTATCTGGCCGCTGCGCCATGGCTTGGATCTGCTTGGCGAGTTCTTTCGCTTCGAACTTAGTCTGACGAATTGAGCGTGCACCGCCCGCCCTCACGATTTCGCGCGTGTTGGCGGCCTGGTGATCGTCTGTCGCGATGGGCAACGGGACCAGTATTGCGGGCCGACCGACTGCGGTGAGTTCGGCAATGGTCGATGCCCCCGCGCGGCCGATGAAGAGATGCGCATCTGCCAGCGTCGCTGCCATGTCCTCGAAATAGGTCGCAAGCTCTGCCGGAATGCCGTGATTGGCATAGCGCTCGCGCACGGCCTCCAGATCTTCAGGACGGCATTGTTGCGTCACCTGCAATCGGCTGCGAAGCGCGGTGGGGAGCATGGATAGGCCATCGGGCACAACTTCGGAAAGCACCCGCGCACCCTGGCTGCCGCCGGTGACCAGCACGCGGAATAGGCCGTCTTCGGTAAAGGCGGGAAACGGCTCTTCGCGCAGAGAAAGCACGCCCGGACGTACCGGATTGCCGACAAGGTGGACCTTGTCTGCGTGCTTGTCTTTCAACCGGTCAACTTCTGGATAGGCGGTTGCAATGGCATCCACCCGGCCCGCCATCAGGCGATTGACGCGGCCAAGCACGGCGTTCTGCTCGTGAATAACCGTGGGAATGTTCATCGCCTGCGCCCCGAACAGGGCAGGCATGGCGGGATATCCGCCAAAGCCGATCACCGCGCTGGGGCCGAAGCTTTCGAACAGGCGACGGGACATCGCCTTGCCCTTTTGCACGGCCGCGATCGCCTTGGGCCAGCGCAGCGGATTTTTGCCGAAGCGGCCCGCGGGCAGAACATGGGCGGTCAGAAAATCGGGCTTGCCGGGAATTGCCGCGCCGCGCTCATCAGTGATCAGCGCAACATGGTGACCACGCCGCTCCAGCTTATGCGCCAGCGCGAAAGCGGGCGTCAGATGCCCGCCAGTGCCGCCTGCTGCCAATACGAAATGACGCGATGATGCCGTCATGTGTCACCCTCTTTCTCAATCGAACCCTTCCAGTCGAAGGGTTCTCGCGCGAGATAGGGATTGCGGCGAGTCACCGCCAGCAGCAGTCCCACGGTGAAGCAGATTGCGAGCGTCGATGACCCGCCATAGCTGATCAGCGGCAGCGTCATGCCCTTGGAGGGAAAGAGCTGCAGATTGACGAGGATATTGATGAACGCCTGTCCGCCGAACATCGCCGTCAGGCCGCTCGCGGCAAGAATGATGAACAGCCGGTCTTCTTCGACCATGCGGATCAGCACGCGCAGCACAATGGCGAGGTACAGCAGCACGACGATACCGCAGACGATCAGTCCGAACTCCTCGCCAATGACGGAAAAGATATAGTCCGTATGCGCTTCGGGCAGACGCATTTTATTATCGCCCAGCCAGAAGCCACTGCCGGTCCACCCGCCAGAGTTGAGCGTGCGGCTGGCGAGGTCCACGTGGTCGAACGCCGTCGGCCCGCCAAGGAAGGCGTCGATGCGGTGGCGCGCATTGTCGTAGAACAGATAGGCCGCGATCATCCCGGCAACGCCTGCTGCGGTCAGCATGCCGATCCGCTGGAGCGGAAGGCCCGCCAGCATCACCATGACAAACCATGTGCCGACAAACAGTATCGCGCCGCCTAGGTTGGGCTGCGCCATCAGAAGGACGACGATCAATCCCACCAGAGCGCCCGAGACGCCGATGACGGGAAGCTTGTCGTCGCGAAGCTTCCAGCTGAGGATCCACGCGAGCATGATGGCAAAGGCGGGCTTTAGGAATTCGCTCGGCTGCAGGCTCATCCCGACATTCAGCCAGCGCCGCGCGCCGTTGATTTCCGTGCCCACGAAGGGAACCAGCACCATGGCAAACAGCATTGCGCAGCCGAGCGCGATTGCGCCGCGCCGCAGCAATTTGAGGGGCATGAGCGAGGTTCCGATCAGCACGCACAGGCCAAGCACTTGCATGCGGATATGTGCCCAGAAGAAATAAAGATCGGGCAGCTGCGTTTCTGCCGTGGAAAGGCGATTTGCACTTGCCGGAGAGGCCGCAGCGACCGCGAGCGTGCCGACCAGCATCAGCAATGCAACAAAAAACAGCAGCCAGCGATCGACCTCGCGCCACCAGATGCGAAGCTCGCGCTTCCAATCGGTCTTCATGCGCGGCTGGCCAGAGAGGCTCGGCCGACGCTCACCCGGGCGGGGAATAAAGATGGGGCGTGTCGTCATGCGACCGATCCTCCTTCCAGCCCGCAGGCTTCGCGGTCGCCCCCGCAAGCGATTTCGGCAACGGCTTCTTTGAACATTTCGCCGCGCACTTCGTAATCGCGGAACTGGTCGAAGCTCGCACAGGCAGGGCTCAGCATCACCACATCATTGGCGCGCGCGTTCTCGACCGCGCGGCGTACCGCCTCCGGCAGCATTTCGCAGCGGTGGACCGGCATCTGGCCTTCCAGCAGATCGGCGAACATCGGGCCCGCTTCACCGATGGTGTAAGCCCGGGCGACATGGCTGAAGAAAGGCGCGCAATCATCGAGATTGTCTTCCTTCGCGAGACCACCGCAGATCCAGTGGATGCGCTTTTGCTCGCCCTCCGGCGGAAAGGCCGCAAGCGCGGGCGCGGTGGACGCAGGATTGGTCGCCTTGGAATCGTTCACGAACAGAACTTCGTCGCAAATCGCGACCCGTTCCATACGGTGGGGCAGACCGGGGAAGCTGCGAAGGCCCTCTTCAATCTGCTCTGAATTCAAGCCCATCGTGGTGCATAATTGTGCAGCAATTGCCGCGTTCTGCAGATTGTGCGGGCCCTGAAGGCTCGGCCAGTTATCTTGCTGATCGGCCCAGCGCGACGGGTCGACGCAGCGCGCCTGGCCTTCGAGTCGCCGCTCGGCTTCGGCAGACTGGATCGCCCGCGTCGGCGCATCGGCACAGCCGAACACCGCGAATTGGCCGCTGCCCTGCATCGTGAACAGCCGCCCCTTGGCGAAAGCATAATCGGCAAAGCCATCATAGCGGTCGAGATGATCAGGCGTAATATTGAGCAGCGCAGCCGCTTCACAGGCGAGCGAGCGGGTCAAATCGATCTGGTAGCTCGACAGCTCCAGCACATAGACGCCGCCTTCGGGCAAAGGCTCCTGGGTGAGAATCGGCAAGCCGATATTGCCGCCCATCGTTGTTGGGACGCCCGCAGTCTTGAGGATGTGGTGGACCAGCGCAGTCGTGGTCGATTTGCCATTGGTGCCGGTGATGCCGACGACCTTGTGCGGCGGCAGTTCGGACCGGGCGAGCGCGAAGAGCTCGATATCGCCGATGATCGGCACACCCGCAGCTTTCGCCCGCTCACGAAGCGGGTGGGTATTGAGCGGCACACCTGGTGAAACCACGATTGCATCAAAGCCAGTGAGATCGATCTCAAGCGGATCGCCGATTTTCGCGCGGCCTTCCAACTGCCGCTTCGGCTCCGCGCGGCGATCCCAAACGGTGACGTCGGCGCCGCTCGCCAGCAGGCTTTCGACCGTGGCCATGCCCGATCGCGCCAGTCCCAGCACGTGATAGCGTTTGCCGCGAAAGGCTTCTGCAGTGATCATCGCACCTTCAATGTCGCGAGCCCGATCACGGCGAGCACGATGGCGATAATCCAGAACCGGATCACGACCTTGCTTTCGCTCCAGCCGAGCTGTTCGAAATGGTGGTGGATGGGGGCCATGCGGAAAATGCGCTTGCCGGTCCGCTTGAACCAAAAGACCTGCACGATCACGCTCACCGCTTCGAGGACGAAAAGACCGCCGATAATGGCGAGTACGATCTCATGATGGCTGGCAACGGCAATCGCGCCCAGCGCGCCGCCCAGGGCAAGCGATCCGGTATCGCCCATGAAGACCGCGGCTGGGGGTGCATTGAACCACAGAAAGGCAAGCCCTGCTCCCATGATGGCAGCGCACAAAATCGCCAACTCACCCGCGCCCGGCACATGCGGAATGCCCAGATATTCCGAAAAGTCGACGCGGCCTACGAGGTAGCAGATGATGAGGAAAGCACCCGCTGCAATCACCACCGGCATGGTGGCAAGACCGTCCAGCCCGTCGGTCAAATTTACCGCATTGCCTGCGCCCACGATTACCACGGCGGCGAACACGTAATAGAACGGGCCGAGCGGTATCTGCACTTCAGAGAAAAAAGGAATGTAGAGATCGGTGCTGATCTGGCTGACGATCAAATAGCTGGCGATGCCGGCGACGATAAATTCAGCAAACAGCCGGACCTTACCCGAAACGCCTTTGTGGCTGCGCTTGGTCACCTTGTCGTAATCGTCGAGGAAGCCGATCAGGCCGAAACCTATCGTCACCGCGAGGCAAGCCCATACGAAGGGGCTGGAAAGGTCCATCCACAGCAGCATCGCGATCGTCAGGGCGATCAGGATCATCAGGCCGCCCATGGTCGGCGTGCCCACCTTGGCGAGATGCGACTGCGGCCCATCGCTGCGGATCGGCTGGCCCTTGCCCTGCCGCACGCGCAGCATGTTGATGAATTTGGGCCCGATAATCAGGCCGATGATAAGCGCCGTCATCATCGCCGCACCAGCGCGGAAGGTCTGGTAACGAACGAGGTTCAGCGCGCCCTCAAAATTCAGAAGTTCGGCCAGAAAATAGAACATAGGTTACGGGCGTCAGCCTTTCCTCGCGGCAAAATGATCGACCACGCGCGATAACCCTACAGAGTTCGATCCCTTGACCAGGACGGCGTCCCCGCCGGCAAGGCCGAATTCCTGTAGCGCCGCGATAGCTTCGCCCGCATTTTCGCAATGGGCAAAGCGGAAGGGATTGCCAAGCGTATCGCGGGGCAGTTTCCCCATTTCCCGTGCGAGGGCCGCCATCTCGGCGCCAACGAGAATTGCGTAATCGACATTCGCATCTGCAAGCGGCTCGGCAAGATTGGCGTGGAATTGCGGGCCGAAATCGCCCAGTTCCTTCATGCTGCCGAGTACCGCAATCCGGCGCGAAGCGGGCGTTTGCCCAAGCTGCGCCAGCGTGGCGCGCATGCTCGCAGGGTTGGCGTTGTAGCTTTCATCGATGATGAGCGCGTGGCCGCCGGGAACCGGCACCCGCTGGCGCGCTCCCCGGCCCTTCAGTCCGCCCATTTCAGCGAGGGCAAGACCCGCTGCGCCCAGATCGCCGCCTGCCGCATAGACCGCTGCCATCACGCAGAGCGAGTTGTCGATCCAGTGTTCGCCCGGCTCCGCCACGGTAAAGCATAGGCGGATATTGCCCATCGCTGCCGTTACCAGCGCGCCGCCAGTCGCCTCGTCCGGCACGTGGTCGAGGAGGCGCATGTCGGCATTGGTACCGCGACCGAAAGAAAGGACTTTTGCGCCCTGCTTGGCCGCCGCATCGCGCAGCTGCTGGAAATGAGGGCTGTCTGCCGGGATCACTGCCGTGCCGCCTTCTACCAGGCCGTCGAAGATCTCCGCCTTGGCATCGGCAATCGCCTCCATGCTGCCGAGGTTCTCGATATGCGCGGGCGCGATGGTAGTGATGACGGCGACATGCGGGCGCACCTGCGTGGTAAGTCCGCGAATTTCTTCGGCATGGTTCATGCCCATTTCAAACACGCCATATTTGCTGCGCGAAGGCATGCGCGACAGGCTGAGCGGCACGCCGACATGATTGTTGTAGCTGCGCACCGACCGATGCGCCGCCCCGCGGCTTGTGCGCTCTAGCGCGGTGAAAATCGCTTCCTTCACACCAGTCTTGCCGACCGAGCCGGTCACCCCGATGATGCGCGCTTTCGCACGGTTGCGCGCTGCTGCCGCGAGAGCGTGCAGCGCGCCGGTGGTGTCCTCCACCAGCACATGCGGATAATCGACCGGACGATCGACGATGGCCGCAGCCGCTCCGTTAGTGAATGCCGCATCGAGAAAGCGGTGGCCGTCCATCGCCTCGCCTTTCAGCGCGATGAAAAGGTCCCCCGATTGCACATCGCGGCTATCCATCTCGACGCCGCTAACCTGAAATTCACCATAAGCGGTCCCGCCTGTAGCGTCGGCGATTTCGGCAGAAGTCCACAGGGCAAGGCGCAGCTCGTCGCGCGCAGGGCGCGGCCAGCGTAGAGTCTTGGCGAGCGCGCTCACTGATCACCCCCGGCTGCCATAGCCGCAGCGCATTCGCGCGCGACGGTCACATCATCGAACGGCAAAACCCGCATATTCTCTCCCGATCCCACGATCTGTCCCTGTTCGTGTCCCTTGCCTGCGACCAGCACGATATCGTCCTGGCCCGCCTCGGCGATAGCTTCCGCGATGGCAGCGCGCCTTCCCGCGACATCGCGTGCACCCTTTGCTCCGCTGAGGACCTCGGCCCTTATCGTTTCCGGGTCCTCTCCGCGCGGATTGTCGTCGGTGACGATCACCAGGTCCGAACCTTCCACAGCAGCAGCACCCATCGGCGCGCGTTTGCCCTGGTCCCGGTCCCCGCCCGCACCGAATACGGTGATGAGCCGCCCGGTAACATGCGGACGGAGCGCAGCAATCGCGGCGCTCAGCGCATCCGGCGTGTGGGCATAATCGATATAGACGGGCGCGCCACTCTGGCTGATGACGGCGCGCTCCAGCCGTCCGCGAACGGGTTGGAGGCGCGACACGGCATCGAAGACCTGTGCCGGATCGCTGCCGGTCACGAGGGCAAGGCCCGCAGAGGTCAGCGCATTGGCGACTTGATAGGCCCCAATCAGCGGTAGGCGGAACGTCCGTTCCTGCCCATCGTGCTCGAGCGTCAGTTCCTGTCCCAGCGGCGTTGCGCTGCGCGAGGTCAGGCGAATATCCTTGCCCTTCTCACCAACGGTGAAGATTCGCAGACCGCGCTCCTTTGCGACGGCAATCGCGCGCTCGGACCATTCGTCGTCCGCCCAGATCACCGCTGCGCCGTCTGCATCGACCACTTCGGTGAACAGCCTCATCTTGGCCGCGAAGTAGTCTTCCATGTCCTTGTGGTAATCGAGGTGGTCACGGCTGAGATTGGTGAACGCGCCAGCTTTTACGGGCAGGCCTTCATTGCGATACTGGCTGAGGCCGTGGCTGGAGGCTTCATAGGCGACATGGGTCACGCCTTCGCGCGCAAGCCCGGTATTGTTGCCAAGGAAAGTTACGATGTCAGGCGTGGTGAGGCCGGTGGAGACGCTCTCGTCCGGCGTCGTTACACCCAGCGTCCCGATGCTGGCCGCGCGTTCCCCGCACATGCGCCAGATCTGCCGCGTCATTTCGACGCAAGACGTTTTTCCATTTGTGCCGGTTACCGCGACGACCGTTGCGGGCGTGGGGCGGAAATATAGCGCTGCAAGATCTGCGAAAAGCTTGCGTGGTGTGTCGCTGGCGATGTGCAGCGCGCCCTCGACCGTAGCTTCGGGACGGGCGACCACAGCAATAGCGCCCGCAGAAATCGCGGCGGGAATGAAGTCCTCACCATTTACTACGCTGCCCTGAAATGCGCCAAACACATTGCCGGGCGCGACCTTGCGGTTATCAATGGCAAAGCCGGTGATAGCTGTATCACCGGCTTCGGCTGCGTCCGTTCCTGCGGCGCTGGCGAGATCGGAAAGACGCATCAGTCGGTATCTCCTACGAGAGGGCGCAGGTCGGACAGGTCGATGTCGCGATCAGCATCGGGATAGACGCCCAATTGCGGACCGATGCGCGGGACCAAGCGGCCCACAATCGGTGCAGCGTTCCAAGCGGCGGTACGCTGATAGGAGCTGGCAACTGTGCCCTGCGGCTCATCCAGCATCACGATCACGACATAGCGCGGATCGTCCATCGGGAATGCAGCGGCGAAAGTCGAAACCAGCGTGGTCTGGCGATAGCCGCCTGCGCCCGGCTTTTCCGCACTGCCCGTCTTGCCGCCCACGCGGAAGCCCGGAGCATCGGCGTTGCGCCCTGTGCCATAGACCGCAATCATCCGCAGCAGCTGGTTCATGCGCGCGCTGGTGCTGGCCTTGAATACGCGGCGACCGCGTGGCGCTTCACCCGGGCCGAGACGGTGGAGCGTCGCCGGACGCCAGATACCGCCATTCACCATGGCAGCATAGGCGCTTGCGAGGTGCAGCGGGGTCACCGCGATACCGTGACCGTAGCCGACCGTGACGCCGCGAATGCGAGACCATTCGCCCGACTGCCAGAGCGGGAAACCGCGTGCAGGCAGCTCGATGTAAGGCCGCTCATTCATGCCGAGCTCCACCATATACTGGCGCAGCGTGTCGGCCCCCATTTCATCAACGATATGGCCGGTCACAACGTTGGAGGAATGGATCAGCATTTCCGGCGCATTGAGAGTGGTGCCGTAATTGCTGAGATCCCGGATCGTTGCACCCTGCACCTGATAGGGCGTAGCGCTGTAGCGGCGACCAATATTGGTTATTGAGCCGCTGTCGATTGCTGCAGCCACGGTCAGCGGCTTGAATGTCGAACCAAGCTCGTAAACCTGGTTGGTGACGCGGTTGAAAGCCGGCGCGGTGATGCCGCGATCGTGTTGTTCCTGTGTCACTCGCACATCGGATGACTGCACGTCATTGGGATCGAATTCGGGCAGCGACGCAAGCGCGAGCACCTCGCCCGTGTCGACATCCAGCACGATGCCGGCGGCGCCCACCGCGTTCACCGAAAGCATGCCACGGCGGAGTTCGTCTTCGAGCGCACCTTGCGCGCGCATATCGATGCTGAGCGCCACCGACTGATCGCGGCGAGCGGGATCGAGCAATTGTTCGTCCAGCACCTCTTCCATGCCCACGCGGCCATGGCCATCCGCGCCGACGTAGCCCAGAACATGCGCCGCCATCGATCCTTGTGGATAGTGACGATCTTCTTCCTGCGGCAATTCCAGCGCCAATTCACCCAGAGCGCGGACGCGGTTGGCATCTTCGGGCAGGATGCGCCGACGGATGTACCCGCGCTCACCGGAGGCGAGCATTTCGGTGACTTCCTGCACATCAAGATCAGGGAATATATCGCGCAGTTGCTGTGCGATTTCACCAGGTTCGCCGATCAGAGGCGGCCCGCCATCGCCGCCCTCGCTCATCGCGTCAGGATTGAACCACAGCGCGTACGCCGGGAAAGCGCGCGCCAGCGGCACACCGTTGCGATCGGTGATCTCTCCACGCGGAGGCAGCAGCTGGTCTGCCATGCTCTGCCGCGCCGAGCCGGGCTCAGCAACGCCGATATAGGCTAGCTTGAGCAGCGCGACAGCAGCCACCAGCACGAACACCACGACCACCAGCAGGATGCGCAGTCGTGCGATCAGCAGAGAGCGGCGGCGGTGATCGATCTGCCCCGCAGGACGAGGAATGATTGTGTGCGGTGCGGCAAAGCTGGTCACCGGATGGTCGCCTCCGCAACTGCGCCGCTCACACCCGCGATCGGCATGCGCAGCGGCCCGGGCGCGACGGTAACGGCAAGACGGCCATCATCTTCAGCCTCTTCCTCGAGAAGGTTCGCATCGATCGGGCGGCCTGTGAGCCGGGAGACGATTTGTGGAAATTCGGGCACATCCTCGACGGAGCGCATGCCGGCAAGGCGAATGGGCGCAGGCGCATCGACGCTGGGCGGAGCACCATAGGATGCGAGCTGGCGCGGCCCCTCGATAAACTGGTCGGCGGCGGGTGCCTGAAAGCCGAAGTCCACCCGGTTCCAAGCGGCCAATTGCACCTGATTGGCGCGCGTGAGCAATTCGGTCTCGAGAAGCAGCTTCTGCTCTTCCAATTGAACAATCTGTTGCTCGGCGCGCACGACATCGGCGTGGACGGACGTGACCTTGATATGCAGCATGGCATAAAGCGCCAGGCAAATCCCCAACGCAGCAAACCAGCCAATGCGGCGAATACGACTTGGTGCGGTCATGCGGCGTGCTCCCTTGCTGGTGCGGCAGTGCGTGTGCCCGCGCGCAAAGTGGAGGATCGGGCGCGCGGATTGCGGTCGATTTCGGCGGCGGACGGGCGGATAGCCTTTGTCAGTTGCCCGAAGCGCGGGAGGGGTGTTGTTCGCGCTTCGGGCAGGTGGCGCGAGCCGCGGGGGTTCATATTCGCGGCATCGCGGAAGAAGCTCTTCACGATACGGTCTTCAAGCGAGTGAAAAGAGACGACTGCGAGCCGACCGCCTTCTTTCAGCAGCGTTTCAGCGGCGCTCAACCCCTGCTCAAGCTCGTCCAGCTCGCCATTCACATGGATGCGGATGGCCTGGAAACTGCGGGTCGCTGGGTCTTTCTTGTCGCCGGCGCGATAGCGCAGCGCCTTGCGCACGACTTCGGCCAGTTCACCGGTGGTGGTGAGTGGACGCGCTGCCACAATGGCGCGGGCAACCCGGCGCGACTGACGCTCTTCGCCGTAGCGATAGAGCACGTCGGCGATGTCTTTCTCATCCGCTTCATTGACGAAATCGGCAGCATTCGGGCCGGACTGGCTCATCGTCATGTCGAGCGGGCCGTTGCTGCTGAAGGCAAAGCCGCGCTCGGCCTGGTCAAGCTGCATGGACGACACGCCGATATCCATCGCGATGCCATCGACCTCGGCAATGCCGGCCTCTGCCATGCTTTCGACCATTTCGGAAAAACGGCGTGGGTGCAGGACCAGGCGGGGGGAATCGCCTTCGGTCTCCGGCCATTTTTGCCCAGCAGCGATCGCATCGGGATCGCGATCGAAGGCATGGACAGTCGCACCGCGTTCGAGGATCGCGCGGGTGTAACCTCCGGCGCCGAAGGTCGCGTCGATGATGACATCGCCGGGCTGCGGGTCGAGCGCTTTAATCACTTCATCGAGCAGGACGGGGACATGGGGCGCGGACTGGCTCATTTGCGCGCCGCCTTTGCCGCGGCCTTGGCGCGTGCATCTTCGGCCTCTGCCACGAACAGCTCGTGCCGCAGCGCCCAGCTGCCGCCCATCTGGCCCAGCCGGTCAAGATCCCACAGAGTGATGAAGGTGCCGCCGCCGATGAAACAGATATTGTGCGAAATCCCGCCGACCTTGCAGTAGCGTGGCGGCAGAATGAAACGGCCACTGCCATCGAAGGGCACTTCGTGGTGCGAATAAAGCTGCATCTCGCGCTCATCCCGATCAAAATCGAGATCGCGGCGCACGGCATTATCTTCCTCGCGATTGAGGATGTCTTCGAACTTGTCGATGCTCGAATGGCCGAAAGCGGTCAGGCAGGGATATTTGTGATGCGTGGTGACGCAGAGAACGCGGTCATCACCCAGTGCCTCGAATGTCTTGCGGAACATGGGAGGCAGGACGAAGCGATCCTTTTCGCCGCGAAGCGAAAAGCCCTCTCCTCTATATCCCGCCGTCTGCTGCGACACGTCCCATTCCCCGAAATTTCATTCCCCATCGGACAAATCTTCCCCGCATCCAGCCGCGCGCAAGCACGACCGAACGGCCTCCGAATGAGGCGCATTACGGGTTTGTTGTCCGATAGAATCACGGAATAACGCGGGTTAACGCGGGATGGAAGGGGAAATTACGGGAAATTGTGGGAGAACAGCGCAAATACCTGATTTTACGACGAATCTTCCTCGTCTATTTACGCGCATTCATGGTTAGCGTCATCAGCGTGGCAATTGGAATTGCTGGAAAATTCCGGCGAATCCGCCAGTCCTTCGGCATTTTCACCGTGATTTCCCGCACCGTCCCCAAATTCGGGAAAAATCGTCTGGAGCAGCATGCCAAAACCAGCTTCCGCCTTTGGATATGGCCCTGCGATATCAATGATCGCCGCATCGGCCATCACAAGCACCTCCCCCTCCCCAATCGCACATCGCGCCAGCAATCCTGCCGAAAGCAGGGTGCAGTCGTCAGTATCCTCAACCAAAGCAAATTCGCCTGGCTCGTTGAATGGCAATTGCTGCCCGTTGAGCTCTGCCAGCTCCAGATTTTCAGCGCTGTGATCGTGGTGGGTGGCTGCGTCTCCATCGTGCAAAGTGAGCCGCAGCCCCCAATGCGTAAGAATTGGAGAAAGAAGGATCGTATCCTGTGGCCGCCGCCTGTCGCCGATGTGGAAGCGACTGGGGCCTGTCATCACCGGATCGGCAAAGAGCAGCAAACGCCCTCCCCCGCGCACCCATGCGTCCAGCGCGACATTTTCCTCGCCCGTCAGTCCACGCGGCTGGGCCATCAGCAGCATATTCAATGGCGCGAGCGCTTCCGGCGTCAAATAATCGAGGGGGATCGGTTCAGCATGCTCTTCGATCAAATCGCGTGCCCAATGCGTATGCGCCTCTCCGCGTATCAGATCGCCCATGCCATCGGCTTCGCCCCAATAGATCGGGATAGTGCCCATCAGGCCAAGCTGGGGACGCGGAGGATCCACATGCGTCATCACCGGCTCCTGAGCGGCGGCAGGTGCGCTGAGCACCAGCGCAAGCGACGCGAGCAGTTTACTGCAGCGGCGCATTGGAAGGCGGCAAATCTTCAGTCGGCGGAGGCGATGGTGAGGCGCTGTTCGTCGGCGTCGGCTCAGCGGGAAGCTCCGGAACCACGCCTGCGTCAGACAGCGGATCGCGCGGCGCGGCCGTTTCGGTCGGCTCGACTGTGGGCGCAGCGTCGGGCACGGTGATCGCCTCGGTCTGCTGCGCGCGGCTGATGACGATATCGGCCAGCCCGATCAGAAGCACCATGGCGACAATACCGAATAGCCCGATTTGCAACCGTTGTATGCGCTCTGCACGCGTCCCGCCGAGCGGCACATAAGGCGCGTTATCCGCCTCTCTCTGCCGCATCATTTTGTAGGGATCGAAAGCCATGGGCCAAGTTTAGCCCGTCAAGATGAACCTAGCCAGTCGAAAACTGGCAAGTCCTTCTGACGCAGCCAGTCGGCGTTATAGAGCGTTGAAAGATAACGAAAGCCGCTATCGCACAAGATGGTGGCGATCCGCGGTGTTTCGCGCCCCTCCGAAACCAGCTGGCGACCGAGCGCAACTGCACCTGCCACATTGATGCCGCTCGATAGGCCGAGGCACAGCCCCTCTTCGCGTAGCAGCCGAGCGACCCAGTCGAGCCCTTCCTCATCCGAGATGCGGAATTGCGTATCGATCGGCGCGTCTTCCAGATTGGCGGTAATGCGCCCTTGGCCGATGCCCTCTGCGACCGACGAACCTTCGGATTTCAGCTCGCCTTCCGCGTAGTAATTATACAGCGCCGCGCCATGCGGATCGGTCAGCGCGATGCGGATATTCTCGTCCTTTTCCTTCAGCGCCAAACCCACGCCCGCAAGCGTCCCGCCCGTGCCCACAGCGCATGTGAAGCCATCGACGCGCCCTACCAGCTGATCCCAGATTTCAGGCGCGGTGGTTTCGATATGGGCGCGGCGATTGGCGACATTGTCGAACTGGTTGGCCCAGATGGCATTGTCCATATCCTCTGCGATGCGGCGGCTGGTGTGCACAAAGTGATTGGGGTCTGCAAATTTGGTCGGCGGCACGGTAACCAGCTCTGCGCCGAGCGCTCGCAGCGTGTCCATTTTCTCCCGCGACTGATTGTCCGGCATGACGATGATCGTCTTGTAGCCGAGCGCATTGGCGACAAGCGCAATGCCGATGCCGGTGTTGCCCGCCGTGCCTTCGACGACGGTGCCGCCCGGCTTCAACTCCCCGCGCGCCTCGGCATCGCGCACGATCCAGAGTGCCGCGCGATCTTTCACCGATGCGCCCGGATTGGCGAATTCGCACTTGCCCCAGATTTCGCATCCCGCAGCCTCGCTCGGGCCGGAAAGCAGGACAAGCGGCGTATTGCCGATGAGGTTGAGAGTATCGGTACGGACGGGTGCGTTCATCATGGCAGATGAGTTAGGCTTCACGCCGCCAATGCGCAACGCGATTGGTTCTTGAGGTGGCTAAACTTAATCCTCTTCGGCGATCGTCACTTTCAAACCATCCAGCTCACCTGTGAACGGGATCTGGCAAGACAGGCGCGAGTTGTCATCGCGGTGATCGCTGGAATCAAGAAGATCGTCCTCGTCCTCGCTCATGTCCGGCAGCTTGTCCTTAAAGGCCGGGTCGACATGCACGTGGCAAGTCGCGCAGGAGCAGCAGCCGCCACACAGCGCCAGCAGCTCGTCAAAACCATTGTCGCGGATCGCTTCCATCACCGTCAGGCCGTCATCGACCTCGATTGTGGATTCTTCGCCTGCGCGGTTGACGACGGTAAGCTTGGGCATGGGCTTGCAATTCCTCTCTCTTGGGGCGAGGCGGAGCTAGGCAATTGCGCCAAGCTTGGCAAGGATGGACAAAGGATGGGGCTGACCGCCGCTCAGATCAAAACCGCGCTGGACGAAGTAGCACACCGCGAGCCGGCGATTGCCGATGCGCTGGCGAAGGCGGGATACCCCGAACCGCGCATCCGGGAGACTGGCTACAAGACGCTGCTGCGCACCATCGTCGGCCAGCAGGTAAGCGTCGCTGCCGCCACTAGCATGTGGAACAAGCTGGAAGCCGAGCTGGGCGAAGACTTCGGCTGCGAAGACCTGCTATCCCGCGATTTCGACACCCTGCGCGCCTGCGGGCTTTCGCGGCAGAAGCAGGGCTATGCCCGGTCGCTCTGCGAACTCGTCAGCGCGGGCGAGGTCAATTTCGACAATCTTCCCGCAGACGATGAGGAGGCGATCGCCGAGCTCACCAAGATCAAGGGCATTGGCCGCTGGTCGGCAGAGATCTACCTGCTGTTCGCAGAGGGTCGCCCCGACATCTGGCCCGCCGGAGACCTAGCGGTGATGGCAGGCATCGGCAAAATCCTCCGAATGGAAGAGCGCCCTGACGAAAAAACCACCCGCGCCCTCGCCGAACCCTGGCGACCCCATCGCGGCGCAACGGCGATTTTCACGTGGCACTGCTACAACAATCCGGCGCTTTAGCTTGGCAACACGCCGCCGCGTTCCTAGCTGTCACCCTTATCCAAGGGAGACAATATGAGCACCACCGCCGCTGACCGCGTATCTTCCACGAAGCTCATCAGCCGTGATGACCTGTTTGGAAATCCCACCCGCTCCGGGGGAAAGATCAGCCCCGATGGCAAATGGGTCAGCTGGATGGCGCCGTGGGAACGCGTGATGAACGTTTTCATGGCTCCGGCAGACGATCCTGACAATCCGCGCCGCATGACGAGCGCCAAGGACCGCCCGATCCCGCAATATTTTTGGGCACCCGACAGCCAGAGCCTGCTCTACATCCGCGACAAGGAAGGCGATGAGAACTTCCTGCTCTACACCGTTCCCGTCACGGCGGAGGAAGGTGCTGAGGAGAAATGCCTCACTCCCTTCGAGGACACACGCGTGCAGGTCGTCGGCGGGTCCGAGACCATTCGCGACAAGATCCTGATCGGCCTCAACAATCGCGATCCGCGCTTTCACGATGTCCACCTGCTCGATCTGAACACCGGCGAGCTGGAGCTGGTGTTCGAGAACAACGAATGGGCCGGCTTCGAAGCGGATGACAGCCTCACCCTGCGCTGGGCAGTGCGGCAGAATGCCGCGGGCGGCACCGACATGCACGAGATCACCGATGGCGTGGTGGCGGACGAACCGCGCGAGACCACGGGGCTGGACGATGCGCTGACCACCGGCATGGCTGGCTACACCACCGATGGCAGCATCTTGTATTGGCTCGACAGCCGTGGTCGCGACACGGCCGCGCTCTTTGCCGAAGATACCGCGACAGGCGAGCGCACGCTGATCGCCGAACACGACAAGGCCGACATCGGCGGCACCATGCGCCATGCCAAGACCGGCGTAGTGCAGGCTTACAACGTCACTTACCTTCGCACCGAACATCACGCGATCGATCCGGACATCGGTGCGGCCTTTGCCTGGCTGCGTGAGCGCTTGGACGGCGATTTCGGCGTGCAATCGCGTACCGATGATGATCGCCGCTGGCTGGTATGGAACGACCCGCTAACTGGCCCGATCGCAAGCTATCTGTTCGATCGCGACACCGAAACGCTGACGCAATTTTACGTCACCAAGCCGGAACTCGAAGGCGCACCGCTCCAGACCATGCACGCGCGTGAAATCAAAGCCCGTGACGGGCTGACCCTGCCGAGCTACCTCACCCTGCCCCCGCAGTCGGATGCGGAAGCCACCGGCATTCCGCAAGCGCCGGTGCCGATGGTGTTGCTGGTCCATGGCGGCCCGTGGGCGCGCGATGGCTATGGCTATAACCGCGCGCACCAGTGGCTCGCCAATCGCGGCTATGCGGTGCTGAGCGTCAACTTCCGTGGCTCTACAGGCTTCGGCAAAAGCTTCATCTCCGCCGGCGACAAGGAATGGTCCGGCAAGATGCATGACGATTTGATCGACGCGGTCGAATGGGCGATTGAACAGGGCATTGCCGAGCGCGACAAGGTGGCGATCATGGGCGGATCCTATGGCGGCTACGCCACGCTGGTTGGCCTGACGTTTACGCCCGATGTTTTTGCCTGCGGTGTCGATATCGTAGGCCCGTCCAACCTCGAAACGCTGCTGGAAACCATCCCGCCCTATTGGGAGCCGATGGTGAAGCAATTCCATGAGCGGATGGGCGACCCAACCACGGCCGAAGGCGTCGAGTTCCTGAAGTCTATTTCCCCGCTCTACAAGGCGAACGAAATCATCAAGCCGCTGCTGATCGGCCAGGGCGCGAACGATCCGCGCGTGAAGCAGGCCGAAAGCGATCAGATCGTGGACGCCATGGAGCGCGACGGTGTTCCTGTCACCTATGTGCTCTTCCCCGATGAAGGCCACGGCTTCGCCCGGCCCGAAAACAACATCGCTTTCAATGCGATTGCGGAGAATTTCCTCGCCGAAGTGCTGGGTGGCCGCGCCGAGCCGGTGGGCGATGTGCTGGAAGCCTCAACCGCCGAAATCCGCACCGGCAAGGAGCATGTGGGGCTGTAGTTGACAGCCATGTCAGTAGTGATATCGCCCTTAGCGAAAGCGAGAGGCAATATGACTGACTATAAAAGCATCCTCATCACCGGCGGCGGATCGGGCATCGGGCGCGCAATTGCGCAACGTTTTTCGCGCGGGGGATGGTTTGTCGGCCTGGCCGATATCAGCGAAGACGGCATGGCGGAGACAGGCGCACTGCTCCCCGAAGGCACGTGGTCATCTCACACGCTCGACGTGCGCGATCCCGAACAGTGGGAGCGCGTCCTAAAGGAGTTTCATGAGGCTTGCGGTGGGCGGATCGATTGCCTTGCCAACAATGCGGGCGTACCGCTGGGCGGCGATCTGGCGGATCTGACGACCGAGGAGATCGACCGCACGCTCGCGATCAATCTCAACGGCGTCATCTACGGCGCGCGTGCCGCCTATCCCTATCTCAAAGAGGCTGCACCCGGCTCCTGCCTGGTGAGCACTTGCAGTGCCGCGGGCCTTTACGGGCAGGCGGGCATGACCGTCTATTGCGCCAGCAAATTCGGCGTGCGCGCGATTACCGAAAGCCTCGATGTGGAATGGGCGGCCGACGGCATCCGCGTGACTGATGTGATGCCCAGCTTCATCGACACGCCCCTTCTCGCGCAATCGAGCCATCATGGCGACAACACCCCGATCCGCGACCGCGTGCAGGCAGCGGGCCTCGAGTTCACGCCAGTGGAGGATGTTGCCGAGACCTTCTGGCGCGCGGTGCATGGCGACAAGCTGCACAATCCGATCGGCGCAACTGCCAAGAAGATCGCCACCGCGGCGCGCTGGATGCCCTCCTACATCCGCAACAAATCGCGCGAACTGGCGCTCAAGGGTCTCAAACCCATGGGTTGACCAGCCCTTCCAATCGCATGATAGCGAAGGGCAAGGGAGAGGCGGAAATGGCCACACAAAAAAGCATTTTCATCACCGGCGGCGGCAGCGGGATCGGCCGCGCGATGGCGCAGCATTTCGCAGCGCAAGGCTGGCTCGTCGGCATTTCCGACCGCAACCAGCAGGGCATGGATGAGACCAAGGCGCTGCTGCCGGACGGTCAATGCCACACCTATAAATTCGATGTGACAGACCGCGCTGCATGGGACGAGGCGCTGTCCGCATTCACCAAGCACACCGGCGGGCGGCTTGATGTCCTCGCCAACAATGCCGGCCTGCCATCGGGCGGCCCGCTGACTGAAGTCACGCATGAGGAGCTCGACCTGCTGCTCGACGTAAACCTGCGCGCGGTGTTCTACGGCGCGAAGGCCGCCTTCCCTTACCTCAAGGCTGCAGCACCCGGATCATGCCTGCTCAATACCGCCAGCGCGGCCGCGATTTACGGCATGGCGAACCAGAGCGTTTACGGCGCGACCAAGGCTGGCGTGCGCAGTATGACCGAAAGCCTCGATGCCGAATGGGCGCATCTGGGGATCAAGTCGCGCTCGATCATGCCCAGCTTCATCGATACACCGCTGCTGCAAAACCCGCCCAACCGCAGCCGCAACACGCCGATCCGCGACAGCGTGATGAAAGCAGGTCTGGAATTCACGCCGGTAGAGCAAGTCGCACAGGAAGCCTGGGACGCGGTGCATGGCGACAAGGTTCACACCCTCGTCGGCAAGACCGCGCGCAAGATGGGCTTTGTCGGCAAGTGGTTCCCCGGCACACTACGCAAGCGCGCCAAGACGCTTGCGCAGGCGCATGAGGAAAGCGAAGGCCGCCCGGCGGAGAGTTAGCGCTCAGTAGCCGCCCAAGTATTCGAATGGCAGTAGATGGGGTGGAAAGCTGTCATTCCCGATACGTCGCCCATGGTGCCCAAGCCGGGAACCGGTCGATACATTCATGGCTAGTGCCGGTATCGAACTTCACGCTCAGTACTCGAAAAACTGCGACAAACCCCTCGGGGGGCCAGTCGGGATTTCCGTAAGTTGGCAGCAAGTTTTCTGCTGGAGCAGGAGAGAATATTCCTACTCGGCAGATACCATGGCTAGCAAGCGAGGCGATTGCCTTTCGGTAGACACCCACTGTCGCACTCTCTGGTAGGTCAACGATCACAAAGGGGCTGCTCCCATGTGGACCGACTTCAAGGCCCTGAACCAGCGGAGCAAAATCATCAATACGATCTCCTCCTAGGTTCCATTGGCCAGTTTCAGGTTCAAACAATGGAAGGGATGGATTTGAACCTTCTTCGAACACAATGCCACCGGGTTCGCCGTAAACCTCTAAAGCGAAATCTTTAGGGCCTGATGCGTCGAGATGTCCCGTTACCCATAACTGCGTCGCAGCCATCCGTGCAGCGTAGATAATCAAGATTGCGAAGAGAATTCCTAGCAGAAGCACTCTCGTTCGGCTTATACGTTTTCGGAGCATCTCTTCTTGTAGCAAGATAGGTCCGATTGGCCAACGTCCGCAATCGGGTCGATACCGGTCATCCCACCAGCGCGTCGATGTCCCCGGCCAGCTTCACATCACGTTCGCTCAATCCATCCGCATCATGTGTGGTCAGCGTGATTTCGACCTTATTATAGACGTTGAACCATTCGGGATGGTGATCCTGCTTTTCGGCGAGGATCGCGACGCGGCTCATGAAGCCCCAGGCTTCCACGAAATCACCGAATTCGAAGGTGCGTTTGATCGCGCCGCCTTCGCGGTCGAATTCCCAGCCATTGAGGCTCTCTACAGCGACATTGGCCTCGGCTTCGGTCAATTTGGCAACAGACATCGTCATTCCTTTTCTTGCGCGTTTCGCATCTCTTGCCCTAACGCATGGGGCGATGGAAACGTGCCGACTAGCCGCAAATCATCTGGCGTGCCGCCGCGGCGAGCGGTTGCTGTTTACCGGCCTTTCGCTGGAGCTGGCGGGCGGCGAGGCATGCCACGTGACGGGACCGAATGGCACGGGTAAGTCGAGCCTGATCCGCATCCTCGCCGGGCTTCTTCGACCCTTCGTGGGCACGGTGGAAAACACGGGTAGCATGGCGCTACTCGATCAGTCACTCGCGCTCGATGAGCATCTGCCGCTGGGAAAGTCGCTGGCTTTCTGGCGTGCATTAGATGGGGCTGCGGATCGTGATCTGGCGCGCCTTGGTCTGGCGGAGCTGCTCGAAGTACCGGTGCGTTACCTGTCCACCGGGCAGCGCAAGCGGGCAGCCATCGCCCGGCTTCTCGGCCAGAATGCGCCAATCTGGTTGCTCGATGAGCCACTGAACGGCCTCGATACGCAGGCCGTGGCACTCGTGGAGCAATTGGTCGCCGAGCATGTGGCGGCAGGCGGCATCGCGCTCATTGCCAGCCATCAGGCTATTGCCGTTCCGGGAATGCGAACACTCGCCCTCCCCGATTTCGAACCTGAACTCGCGTGAGTACGATTGCCACCTTGCTGAAGCGTGACCTCGCGGCGCTGCTACCTGGCTCGGCCAAGGGCAATTCGCTGCTGCCGCTGCTGTTCTTCCTCGCCGTGGCGATGCTCTACCCGTTCGCTGTAGGCCCCGATGCTGCCTTGCTTGGAGCGACAGGTGGCGGGGTGATCTGGGTCGCGGCCCTCCTCGCTGCGATCCTGCCGCTCGACCGGCTGCTCGCGCCCGATGTCGAGAGCGGCTTCTTCGACCAATGGGCTCTGCGGGGTATCGCCGAGGAAGTCATCGTCGCCGTGCGCCTGCTGGCCCATTGGCTGAGTTTCGGCCCCTTCATCATGCTCGCCGCCCTGCCCGCGAGCGCCCTCGTCGGGATCGACAATGCGACTCTCCATACGGTGCTCCTTGGCCTGCTGGCCGGAACGCCTGGCCTCGCCGCTATCGGCATCATCATCGCGAGCGTCACGGTCGGCATCAAAGGCAATGCAGCGCTATCCGGCCTGCTCGTGATCCCCCTCGCCGTGCCCTTGCTGATCTTCGGCGCAGGCTCGCTATCCAGCGGCGGCGAAGGCGGATTGGCCCTCACCGGCGCCATCAGTCTCGCGCTCGTGGCAATGGCGCCTTTCGCAGGCGGAGCCGCCATCCGCGCGAGCCGCGAGAGCTAGCCACGCGGCAAAACCCAAAGTTAGTCGCAGAAGCTGATGCGGTAATTGCCGCTGGAATCGATCTGCGGGACCACGCGGCTCATTTCGCGCAAATCATCGCCGACGCGCACTTGGTCCACACCCACGCCGCGCACCGGGCGTTCGGGTCCACGGTGCCAATTGTCACCAATATCCGCGTAATACAGCTCCGATCCATTGACGATGATCGCATCGCGGCGGTCCGAGAACGCGATGGCATTGTCATGTCCGGGAGCAAAGGTCCAAGCCCCGTTCCCGTTCATTCGCTGCCCATTCACCACGAGACTGAAGGCGATATTCTTCGTGACATTACAGCGATTGACCACCCGCAATTCAGCACGGCGACCTTCCCCGCCAACGCCGCCGAAATGGATCCACGGCACATATCCCACCCCGCCATCATCAAGCGGAACCTCCGCGAAATCTCCGCCGACCGTGCCCGATACGGTGGTGAGCGTGCTGACCGGGATCGTGTCGGTGACGGCGCTGCCATAATCGGGTGCAGAGTGAACGGTGGCGGGCTCAAGCGTGAAATAGTCATCCGCTGTCGAGCTATCGAGCGATGGCAGGTTGTCCTGCGCGAGCGCACTGCGCTGGACGTAGGCCTGCCGTCCGGCAATCCGGGCCCAATCGGGTGCGCCATCGACCGACACCACCTCAACATAATCGCCTCTGGATAAGGCGCCGATCTCTCCCGCGCCGTCGCTTGGAGAATCGAAGAGAGCGACATTCCGCCGCGCGAAGGAAGGATCGCCGCTTTCTGCCGCGACCTCTTGAGCCGCGTCGTGATTGTTGGTCAGGCCACCAAACGCATCGTCCTGCGGCACGAACCCGCCGCCTTCGTCATCGCCCATTTGCGACATCGCGAAAAACCCGATTCCCACGATGGCGACAGCGATCCCGACGGGGACCCAGCGCCCCTTGTTTTTCGGCGGCGGCGCATGGATGGGCTCTTCAGGCTGTACGCGCGACGGCTCATGCCTGTCTTCCCGCACCACCTCTTCAGGCGCGTCATGATCTTGTCCCATGAAGGGTGGAACTTCCTCAACTGGCCGTCTGGCAGTTTCGGGTTCTACTGGCGGCGAAGCGGGCGTCGAAGTGGGTGCAGACGGAGGCGGTGGAGGCGGAGGAGGCGGTGCTGCAGGCTCTGGCGCGGGGCCGATAATCTCATCGAACAAACCAATCAGAGGCGGGCATTCGCCAGCCGGCATCGTGGCCTTCCGGCCGGGACCTGCTTCATAATCGATGATTGTATCGCGGGTGATATCCTGCCGCTCAATGGCGGCGCGCCACTGCTTTTCGGTCGATAGCCGCCGTTTGCGACCACCGGTCGTCGCGATAATCTTGGCGCTGGAAAAATCGTCTGCCACTTGTTCACATCCTGCCTGTCCGCACGGTTTGCCTGGAGATGACGGCCTGCGTCAATTCATCCGGTAGGTGATGGCTGTGGCGTATGTCCCGCGTGTGGGGGAGCCATCTGCATTGAGCGCGGGGTTGAAACGGGCATAGCGCCGCATACCGTCGCAAGCCGCATCGTCCAAAGTGCTGGACCCGCTGGAAGAGGTGACCGAACAGGTCGCCACGCGGCCATTGCTCCCGATAACGACGCTGACGCCGACGGATCCTTCTTCACCTGCCCGAAGGGCGCGAGACGGATAATTGTTGGCAATCTGCCGCGCCCAGCGTCCCTGATTGTCAGGCTGGGCCGGCCGGGCGAGCGACCGCGCGGGCGCGCCTGTCTTGTCAGGGGCCGGAGCAACACTAGACGCGAGTGTGGGCGTAGGTGTCGGCGTCGGACTGGGCGTAGCACGCCTTTCGCGAGCGGCATCGTCACTGGCGCTAGCAGAGGGCGTTGGCGTAGGCGCGATCTCTTCGGCGGGCAATTCTACCGCCGCATCCTCTTCCACTTCATCCGGAATTTCTTCGAGTGCAGCATCGGCGTCCGCCATCAGACCGTCGTCATATTGGCTGAAATTCGGCTCGGTATCGTCACCGCCGCCCATGGACAGAGCGCCTATCGCGACAATTGCGATCGCCCCCCCAATCCACAAGATGGCGGCGCGGGATGACTTTGGCTCTTCAGCAACAATTGGCTGATAGCTCGTTGGGCCAGACGCTGCAGAAGAAGCGACCGGAGCGGCAGCAGCAGCCGCGCCTGGCGCCGCTTTTTCAGCCTTACTCTCCGATCGAGCCGCCGGTGTCGCCGGGACAGGCTTAGGCTGCGCTGGCGTGGTCTTTGGGGATTCGGCCGCTGGTTTGGCCACAGGCGCAGCCGCAGGGCCGACGATGCTATCGAAAAGCGGCGCGAGCTCGGGGCAATCTCCGGCCACCGTTTCGACCGGGCCCTTGCCGGGCGCCTCGTAAGTTACAGGCGTGTCACGCTCCAATTCGCCATTTGTGATGGCCGCGCGCCATTGCTTCGGCGTCGAAAGCCTCCGCATGCGTCCGCCAATCTGGGCGGTAATCTTGGGATTGGGACCTGCCACGGTTTACTCGCTCAGCTTTCAGGACAAGCCGCTGATCGCGCCTTTGGTCTTGAGCTTCCACTCATTGTTCGAATCACGCTGCAATACGGCGGGGCGAATAACGGACAGCTTGTCCCCCCGCTGCATGTCGAAATGGTGCGCCAGCGGATGGTCCGATGCCTCCTGCCGATATTTCTGCCACGATTTTTTCAGGTTGAAGCCCGGAAGAAGCAGCGCCTCATTGCTGTTATTCGGATCGGGAACGACCCAGAATCGATCGATATCGCTTTTGATCAGCGTGGTAATATCGGTGCTGCGCTCATTGGTGTAATATTGCGCCTTCACACTTTCCGCGAGCCGGGTGAAATCGCCCGGCTTGGTGGTGGAATTGAATTTGTTCACCAGATCGTCTGCATTGTGCGCGCTCGCCGCAGTTGGCGCCCTTGCGGCCGGTTCTGCTGGGCGGCTCTCAGGCTGAGGAG
This sequence comes from Aurantiacibacter sediminis, assembly GCF_016019885.1. Taxonomy (GTDB): domain Bacteria; phylum Pseudomonadota; class Alphaproteobacteria; order Sphingomonadales; family Sphingomonadaceae; genus Alteraurantiacibacter; species Alteraurantiacibacter sediminis. The sequence goes on from NZ_JAEANY010000004.1 coordinate 107,155, forward strand.
CGGGTCTCTCCGGCGGTGGCGGCGCGCCGCGATGCGGGTCTTCCGGGTCCTGCACACGATCATTCTTGCGGTCGTATACATTGCTCGAAGCTGCCGCAGCGGAGGTTGAGGAGGCAGGGGTATTGGCAGCGCTGTGGCCTCCCGCTTCCAGCTCCTGGACGCGCTTTCGCAGCGCATCGCGCTCTTTGCGCAGATCTTCAATCTGTCGTTGATAATCGGCGAGCACTTCGCTCGGATCCTGCACTTTTCCATAGGGAGGCATTGGCTCGTTCCCCTTTATCTTGACCGGCGAATTCTTGCGTGCGCCCCGTCCATCGTCGCTGGCAAATTTTCGGCGCAGCCAGAAAATGATCGGGATGGCCGCCAAGATGGCGAGCGCGAGGATGAGCAATTCCACATGCTCGCGGACCATCGCCATGGCTGACGTATCTTCGGACGCAGGATCAGTCTCAAGCATTTCCGGCGTAAAGGTTTCGTCTCCGGCAGGCGGCTCTGCAGTCACAGGCAAAGCAGGTTCGCCCGGCTGTTGCGGCGATCCGGGCGCATTTGCATTCGGACTGCTCACCTCTGCGGGTGCAGCCTCAATCTCCGGCTGAGGAGCCGCCTCGGGCGCGGTGACGGTCCCGGTCGAAGTATCCTGCGCCGCGGCAGGTGAAAGTGCGAAACCCGCTGCAGCGATCGAAGCAAGGCCGATGGCGCGAAAGCCGCGAAGCAACGCCTGCGCCCTCACCATTTCGGGTCCTCATTCTGCACCGTCAACAGGTTCTGCCGTTCATCAACATTGCGCGCCAGCATATGCACCAGCATCCGCAATTTGGAGATGAAGGGTGGTTCGATTTCCTGCGTTTCGCCGGTCTCGTCATCGCCCGATTGTTCCAGCGCCGCGAGTGCGCGGGAGAATTCCCGGTCCACGCTGTTGCGGATGTCGTTCCGCGCCGCGCCATTTTTAGAATCGATCTTGATCTTCAGGCCCGTCCGCTTCGCGAGAAGGTCAAGGAAGCGATCGAATTCGTGATCGGTGACATCATCCAGCCGCAGGCCTTCGGGAAGGTCTTCCACCGCAAAATCGCTGCCGAAAGTCTTCTGCTCGCCATTGGAGAGAATGACTGCCTCACCCAGAGGCGTGGCGGTGTTGCGCGCATGGCGTTTACGGTCTGCGCGCGTGCCGCAAAGCATGCCATGCGCCACTTCGTGCTTGGGATGGGTGGAGAAAAGATCGCCCACGCGCGGGTCACTCGGCTCGGTGATGCGAGCATTTTCCTCGCCCTCCGCAGGCTCTGCATGGACAACATCGGTGATCATCCGTGCCAGCTGGCCGAGCAGGCTGTATTCGTCTTCCGCGCGCCCGAAATGACTGAAGAAGCTCGACCCGCGTCCGGCGAATGCCAATGTCAGCGAATTGATATCGCTATCGTTCAGCAGCCCCTTGCTCTTCAGGCTTCGCAGCACCAGTCCGGTGTAGTAAAACAGCCCTGCCAGAGCGAGCGTCGCGGTGTTGGTGAGGCCCACACCCTGCGGCTCATCGCTGAACATCGGATAACTGTCCGCAAATGTATCGTTGAAGTCCGGCTGGCTGATGTAAAGCTCGACAAAATGTTTCAGCGAAGCGTTCTGGCCGAAGCGTTCGAGCACGTCGCGCATCGATGATGCGGAGCTGCGGAATTCATCGAATACAGCGATGTTCTGCGACAGGAATTGGGTGAAGAAATCTCCGCCCGCGATTTTAAAGGAGCTGCGCCAGATTGTCTCTTCGCGATGATAGATCGCGATTTCCGTCGTGCCGCCGCCGATATCGAACATGGTGATTAGCCTGCCGGCTTTGCCGACATGCTCCGGCCCATCGACGAAGAAGCGCAATGCTGCAGCCCCTTCGGTCTCGAAATCGACATAGTCTTTGATATTCGGCTTCTTCCCGATGACTGGCTCCATAATGCCGGTCCATGCGAGCTTTACCGCCTCCTGAAACACGTTGGCGTCCCTGGAACTCCAGGCCTGCGGATAAGAAAAATGCCACTTGATCTTTTCCGGCATGACTTCGCGCGCCATGGCCTCGACCGTGCTCATCATGATGATCTGGCGGATGAAGCGCCGAACCATCCATTTGATCTCAGGATCCTTGCTCCACTTCAGGTCGAAAGCGAGCTCCTTCTTCTCCTCCCGCTCGACGGCATAGCTGAACTTGTCCGCCACTTCCGGCATGAAGAAGATATTGTCTGTGATACCGTGATAATTGGAATTGCCCACATCCCCGCTGGAATTGCCGCCGCGAAGGTCGAAGCTGCGGCGATACATGACTGTCGGGAAAGGCGAGATGACTTCTGTTGCCGGGAAAAACGGAACGCAGTCGTAGTGAAACTGGTCCTCATCCGCCAAGCGGCTGTGGATGGGCCGCGACACGCGCGGTTTGAATACCATCCGCTCCGTCTTCGAGCCTGACTTGAAATAGACAACCGTATTCGTCGTGCCGAAATCGACCGCAATATCCATCGTTCCCGGCCCTTGCGCGCTGCGCCGTTCGGGCAGCAGTATGCAGCCGGCGGGCATGATGTCGCCGCCATCGTCAGGCTTCATGCCGAAGAACAGGTAATCCGCGCCCTGGCCAAGGATGTGCTGTTCGCCAATCGCATCCTCGATATCGGTGAAACGGAAACGGTGGGCGATAAGCTTGCCGTCCTGACCTTTCAGTTCCCCTGAATTGCCTTGGAAGAATTGCTCCATCCGCTCGAACACCAGATCGTCATTCGATCCCAGCGACATGAGCAGCGCCATTGCCTCTGTCCGGCGGTTCTTGGACCGAAGTGCGACCGTATCGGCAAGGCTCTGCATGGATGCAGCAAAGCGCGGCGCCATTTCATAATCGGAATTGAAGCTGTAGCGCATGAAATTCCACGGCCAGTTCTTCATGCCGACGTCGGGCCACAGGATGATATCATCCGGCACGCTTTCCTCTGCCACCATGGTCTGCTTGTCATAAAGCTTGGAAATCGTGTGGATCGGCGCGCGCGATGATGAATCGGACGGTATCAGATCGAGTGTCAAGCGCACTTCAAAGGCATCGCCGCGATCATCGATCGATAGCTGGTGGCTGATCCGATCGCGCGAAATCAGGAACAGCACCAGCGGGCTGATCGGCAGGGTGAAGTTCTCCCAGCGGGGCCCGTGCTCTTCCACCGGGCCATCATTAGCGAGCTTCACCAGCTTTTCAGTAAACAGCTGATCGGGCGTGATGACCATATAGCCGTCGCGTTCAGCATCGCGCTGCAGCGCGTCGCGATTGCCGCCCTGATCGACGGTGCCGAGCATGTATTTGCTATAGAGCCGCACGTCCTGCGGCGCCTTCTGCAAAGTTTTCTTGGCGATATCGGGATCGATCAGGATCAGGCCGCGCAGTTTGCCTTGCTCATCATCGCTCCGCGCGAAAACGCCATTGTCCGGCAGGACTTTGAGCTCGCATTCCGAAATCGCACCTTCGACCTCGTCGCCCGGTGCGGGCGCGCTGCCGAGCACTTCGTAAAATGGATAAGGCAGGTCTTCGGAGAAGCCTTCGTAATTGCCTGCAAAAGCGCGCGCAGAGCCATCGATCTTTTCTTTGCAGGCCTTGCCGAAATCGCCGATCTCCGTGCGAATTTCATGCGCCTTGTGCGAGATATTCGGGCCATCGAGGGCTTTGAAAATATTGATCAGATAGGCGTATAGCGCGACCCACTGTTCCTGCGGAATATCATTGTAATTGCACGGATCGCGAAGGCCATCGCGCAGCCACGGCACGCCTTCCATCTGCAGATTGCGTGCACCGCGAGCAGGCGCCACGAGGCAATTGGGGACCATCAGGCCGATGGCATTGGTCTCGCCCACATCGAATTCATCTTCACCCGTCGTCCGGATCGTAATGACGCCGGTGCGCGTCCAATCGAGGTTCTGGTTCAGCGTGTCCTTCGGGGCAAGCCGCCGCAGCACGCTGCGGAACTTCGCATTGCCAACGCCCGTCTGGTCGAGATCGATCGTCTGCACGCGCAGGATGAAAGTGTTGGTGTAGAAATGCCGCAGCGCCAGCAGCGCAAGCAGGCCGCGCCACTGATCGCGCGCATCGGCTTTCGCGATATGGCCCTTGGTGGTCAGCGCCTGGTTGAACAGCAGCGGGCGCGCCCATGGATCGGGCAGCGACTTAAGGCCATCGATCTCGACATCGTCATTCGACAGTTCGAGCGAGCTCGCCATGTCATTCAGGGCACCCGATTTCATCCACACGCCGGAAGCCGTTGCGGGCGGATAATCCTCGAAATTGAGTTTGGGGAGGTTGTAATAATGCGCCATGTTCTGTTCCCCTTATCCTTCGCTCGCCATGATCGGGCGGATGTCGCTGAATTCGTATAGCGCAGCGATGAAGCGGCCCATATTCTTGTGGTCGCCTTCCACTTCCAGCTGGGTCAAATTGTCCGAGAGGTCGACGACATTGGGCATGTCTGCATCCTTTTCGTCATCGAATTTCGTTGCGACCGACGTGTAAAGCTGCTCGTACTCCGGGTAATTCAAGCCCGGTCGGACATGCGGATCGAGGTCCAGTCGGCGATAGTCTATTTCTTCGACCAGCGGATAGCCGACGCGCCACAGTTCGAAAGAATTGTCCGCGTCGCGGCGTGAATAGGCGTCGATCGACGCGCACCAGCCAACAGCGTGGTCAAGCGCATCCTCAAAATTGTTGAGCGCCTGCGAAGGGCTGTTCTCATCCCAATTGATGCGATCAAGCTGCTGCGTTTTATACCACTGATCGCGGCGCACTTCTTTGCGCTTGGACGGATCATCGATCTGCGGCTTCCAGAACTTGAATGCGACAGCAAACCGCAGGAAGTTGGACACGATTTCGTGCAGCCGCTTGCGGTCTTCATCATTGCCGGAAATCGCTGGGATATCGTCCCAATCGATACGGTGATAATCGCCGCGCGCGGACACGGTGATGTTCTGGGTCACCTCTTCGTCCGGCAAGCGCTGCGTTTCGAAGAAGCGATAGCCGGCCGATGCGGCGAGGAATTCCGGCAGCAGGGCCGGATTACGCTGCGTACCCGAACCCTTTGAGTGGACGTCGATAGAGAAAAACGGGTTCCAACCGATAAGGTAGAGCTGGTCGAAAATGTGCTCGCCATCTTCGGCCTGACCCTTATCACCCAGCATGTGCTGGTAGTGGCGCAGCGCCCCGCGGGCCTGCACCTGCTGCTCATGCGCGCGGGCGACATTCTGGTCCTGGTCTTCATCGGGATCGGGAAATCCGAAATAGGGGAGCATCAATATGCCGCCAATATCGACATTGCGGGTGATGCCTTCCTCGCGGAGGCGATCGCGGATAATGCGCGCGATAGTGGGGAAGCCAGCTGCGCCGGTCCCGCCGAACACGGATCCGGCAAGCATGATGCGGCAATTGCCCTGCATGCCTGCGCTTTTAATTGCCTCTGTGATGGCGTCCCAGAAAGGATTGCGCTCTTCAGCGCGCAGAGTCATCGCCGCTGCACCGATATGCGGGCGACCGCGATAGCCCTGCCCCAGATCGAGGTTTTGCTCCTCGCTTTCCTCATCCCCGCCGGTTTCAAACAGCGCATCGAAAAGGTGCTTGTCTTCATTCATCGGGCCGAACACACCGGCGAGCGTTGCACCTGCTTTCTCGTCCGGGATCCACAGACCATCATCACCATCGAGCGGTTCGATCGCTGTCTTGAACAGTGGGCATTCGTCAGTACCGTCAATCGTGTGCGCGGAGCCGCCCCGCCAGGAATTGCGCGCACGGCGATAGGCTTCAAACACGGTGCGTGCACGGTTGAGGTTGCCGTTGCTTTCGTCCTGATCGACAAAGCCGACTTTCATCTCATTGGGCCCGACGCCCATGGCGGCGAGATTGATCACCGCTTCCACGACCTTTGCGCCGGTACCGCCAACGCCAATGATGATATTCATATTCTCTCGTCCTTCAGAAGGATGTCATGCGCGCGGGGCTTGCGCCGCGCAGCTCAGCCAAAAATTCAGCCGCCGGGGATGGACGGCTTCATTTTCTCAGGCGTGGAAATGCGCGTGCCGAGCCAGAAGGTGATCAGCCACACAACGACCATCATTGCCGGGAATCCCCAGCCGCGCGCCGGTGCCAATACCTGGCCCCAATTGCCGAAATAGCTGGAAAAATGCGCGAGCACCGCAAAGCCGATAGTCACGATCACGATGGTGAGAGCATGGCCGAACCACGCACCGCGCATGGAGCGGAAACCCGCAGGGTCGCCCACCTTCTCTCCGCGCGCCACGATCTGGAACACGAACACAAGGCCGATCACCAGCACGGCAAGCCCGGTCAGCGCATGCCAGAAAGCGATATCGCCCTGCGTGTCATCGACAAGCGATTCCAGCGAACGCTGCACCTGCGTCAAACATTCCTGCGCCTGGTTGCCCGAAAAGCCGCCGCCAGCGCCTTCGCAATTGGCGAGGCGCTCCGTCTCTAGTGTGGGATCGAGCGCATCGGTGGACCCGTTCACGAAAAACAGGATCGCGCCAAACACCAGCATCACAGCCAGCCAGAGCCCTGCAAATTTGAACATTGATTGCGCCATTAGCGTTACTTCCCCCTTGTTCGCGCCGAGATGCGACGCGGCGTTTCAACTATTCGCTTTGAATGATCACCTGTGTGGCTGATCGTTCGATTTCTTCGCGGCCCGGTATCATCAGCTCTGCCAGCAATATGCGGCGGAGCGGCTCAAGGCCGGGAACACCGGTGCGCTGAGCGCCCGACGATGCGCGCAGACGCTGCAGCAACTGAGAATTGTCCATGGACCATTCGGTCATCCAAGCAGCCGCCGGATGATCGTTCACGATACCGCGCTGGCCGGCAACCACCTGCACCAGATAGGTGCCTTCACGGTCCGCTCCCAGCTGATTGAGCACATCCTGCGTCAGCGTGTAATTGACCGTTTGTCCGCTAACCGAGCCACCGCCGGGAGGCAGCGCCCCAACGCTGGTCCACGCCGCACCGCTCTCACAGCCTTCGGCATCGAGCATGGTTGGATCGAGCCGCCAGACCCAGCCTTCCCACAACGGCTGGTTCCCAATTACTTCAAAATCGGCAACGCCTGCATCGGCCTCGACACTCAGTAACAGACCGCCTTCATCGGCGGCATCGGCGCGCTCGGCATCGAACACGTAGGATTGGATGCCTTCGGCCCCCGGAATGCGGGTCTGGATCGGGCGCGCGATAAAGCCGGTCGAAACGCCCGACAGCGCAGGCTCGCCGAGCACAATGGAACCTGCTTCAAGCCCGAACAGTGCAAAGGAGCGGTCCGAAACGGCCGTGTCCGCGCTGAAAGGCGTGATTTCGGCAGTGTCGAGATATTCGAAATAAGTCCGCACCTGATAAGGCGTACCGATCAGCAGGATCACCAGCGGACGATCGGATATGGAAGCAGAAACCGCTTCGGTGCCGACAAAAATCCGGCCGTTGAAAGGCACGCGCACGGCAAGAATGCCGACCGACAGGCCCTCTTCGACGATCATCGTGCGCAGGCTGCCGCCGACCGATGCCTCGAATGCGTCGATAGCCTCGCGGTCATCGAGCATTAGATCGGTGACGATGACAGACAGCGCGCCCGAACCTTCACTCTCGCGCGAATGCAAGACCCATTCGAGCAGGTCGGCAATACGCGTCTCGCTGTCCGTATATATGGCGGGGCGGGCGAAGGCAGCGGGATCCTCGAACTGTTCGGGCGCTTCAGGCTCTGCGCGATTGAAGCGATATTCGCCAAATTTGTAATAGTCGACTTCGCCACCGCCGGCGCTGTAGAGGCTGCTGCGGGTGAAATTACGCGTTAGCGATGCGAGATTGCCGATGGCGTTGGGGCTGTTTGCAACATAACCCGCCATGCCGCCCGACACGTCGAAATAGAGATCCACATCGCCCGGATTACGGCGAATGGCGGAAGACGCTGCCCGATAGTTTTCCACCGGCGCTGGCAGGCATGTGGCGACATTGTCGAGCGAGACTTCCGGTTCTTTCGTGAAAATGCGGTAGGCGATGATCGCCCCCACAAACAGCACCACAATTCCCCCTGCGACTGCCGCGATGCGCCAGTCAAAACCCTTTTCAGCCCGTCTCGCCAATATTCCCCCCGACACTTGTCGCGATAATCAATGGCTCTACTGTTAACGTAAATCAATGATTCGGAAAGCCCCCGTGAGGATGAGAATTTTATAATGGCACAGGTCGAAAACAACTTGACCGTCACCGCTCGCGTCGGCGGCAGGCATCGCCGGCTCGCGACCGAGAAGCAATTGCGCGCCGCGATTGCCAAAGGCGAGCTTGATCGCAAGAGCGAAATCAGTGTCGAGCGCCCGGGTGCCGAAAAGCAGGTGATGGTGGCGGAAAACGTGCCCGAACTCGCCGGACTCTTCGACGAGATGCTTGGCGCAAAGCCTGCTCCGCAACAGCCCGCGCCGGAAGTGACGCAGCAAGACGAGCAGCCACACCGGAGTGCGCCAGTGAATGCCGAAAGCGACCCTGCGCCCTCCCTCGCCACCGCGCCGATCCAGCGCAGCCAGCCACCGGCGAGCGACCGGACATTGTTCGAACGCGCGGAGGCCGGGGGAGCGATCAACCGCAACTCCTCTCGCCCAAATTATCGCGGCGGGGCGAGCGAGCCCTCACCTGTCGATTACATGGTGATGCCGCTTAAACGTTATGCCGAGTTCCATGGCCGTTCGAGCCGCAGCGAATATTGGTGGTTTCAGCTCGCCGTGATCGTGGCGATGTTCGGGCTTGTGGTTGTGGCTGGCGGGATCATCGGCGAAGGCAGTTTCGGTATCATAGCGCTCGCATGGCTCGGCGTCCTGATACCGAGCTTTGCAGTCACCGTGCGGCGCCTGCACGATAGCGGCCTGTCGGGAACGTGGCTCATCGGCCTAATCATCGGATCGATAATCCCCATCGTGAATTTCCTGACGATAATCGTCTGGTTCATCCTGATGGTGCTGCCGGGAAACCAGGGCCAAAACCGCTTCGGCCCCGATCCTCTCGACCCGGCCAATGCAGAGGCGTTCAGCTGAACTGGACGTCAATAGGGTGGATGAAAATCTTCCGATTGCAGCGTGAGCATATAAACGACGAGCATTTCGGCTTCATCTTGCTCAAGATAGAAGTCCATTTGCTCGGGGTAATTATGCGCTTCTATCAGCCAATTTGTGAGCGTTTCGCGCGTAAGACCCGGCGTATTGGCAATCACCGGAAATTCGGGCGCTTGCGGATTCGGAGACAGGCCCATCGGCTCGATCGAATGGCATCCGGCACAGGCTGCCTGAGCTAGGGCGTACCCCTCTGAATGCATCGGCTGCGCGCCTGCCTCAGCAGTTTCCTGCCCGCTTGATGGCTGACACGCGGCAAGCGCAATCGCTGCCGAGGCCACTAGAAAATGCGAAGCTTTCATAATCCGACCCTCCCAATCGTTTTCAATATCGCGGCTGACGGGTCGGCAGTCTTTGCGCCAGATCAATAAGGCGGCTTGTGCAGACCCTTGGGCGAAGTTGTGAAGATCTCTGCGCCGTCTTCGGTAATGCCGATCGAATGCTCGAACTGCGCAGAGAGTGACTTGTCGCGCGTCACCGCGGTCCAGCCGTCATTGAGCAGTTTCACATGCGGGCGGCCGAGATTGATCATCGGTTCGATCGTCATGAACATACCTGCTTTCAGTTCCGGCCCCGTGCCGGCACGTGCGGCATGGACCACTTCGGGCGCATCGTGGAACAGGCGGCCAAGGCCGTGGCCGCAAAAATCGCGCACCACACCATATCGATGGCGCTCTGCCATTTTCTGGATTGCTGCGCCGATATCGCCCAGCCGCGCGCCGGGGCGCACTTGCGCGATGCCTTCCATCAGGCATTCATATGTCACATCGACCAGCTTCTTCGCTTTCAGCGCAGGCTCACCGACGAAGAACATGCGGCTTGTATCGCCGTGCCAACCATCGAGCAGCGGGGTGACATCGATATTGACGATATCGCCATCCTTTAGCCGCTTGTCCGACGGAATGCCGTGGCACACCACGTGGTTGATCGAGATACAGCAGCTGTGCGTATAGCCGCGATATCCAAGCGTTGCCGGAACTGCGCCGGCATCCAGCATCATTTCACGCGCCACGCGGTCCAGCTCATCGGTGGTGACGCCGGGCTCTACCCGCGCCGTCAGTTCGTCGAGCACTTCAGCCGCAAGGCGACCTGCCTTGCGCATGCCTTCGAAACCTTCGGGGCCATGCAGTTTGATCGTGCCGTCGCGGTAGACGGACATGTCTTCGGTTACGTGCTGATATTGCGTCATGGATCGCTACCTAAGCGATCTCAGCCGCAATTGCGAGCCAGACCTATTCCGGTGGCTGGAAGGCGGCGGCATATTCGGGCCGCACGATGTCGCGGATCTGGTCATCCACTTCGAAAGTGAATTCGTAGGAGCCTTCCGAATAGGGGCCCGCCAGATAGGGAGCGATCTGAATTCCGATGCGATCAAAAAATTCGCCATTGGTGGAGCCGAGCAGCAAGTTCGTCTCATCCGGCATAACGCAGGTATCGAAAATATCGTCCGATTGCGGGTCGACAGGGATGCCGCGCCGCTGCTCGCGCTCCATATTCAAGGCCTCGCACAGCCGTTCGCCCAAGGCTTCATCCAAAGCTTCGGGTGAGGTGAAAAAGGCGATCGGTTCTATCGGCGCATCGCCCTGCTTGTCCCAGACCATGGTGTCGAAGCCGTAATTGGGATGCGCGCCGCCTTCATAGGAACTGAGCGTTGCCGACATGCTCAGCCAGTCGGGCAAATTCGATACAACTTCCCACGCGGTCTCGCTGGAATAGGAATTGAACGGGAAGCCATTGCTGCGCGCCCTTGCGCTGCCTCTAGCCGCTTCCGTGGCAAGCCGCTGGCGCTTTTCATCCATCCGTCCATCGAGCCACAGTGCGAGCGCGGGTATTTCGCCCGCCTCCTGCGGATAGGAATAATCGAACAGGAATGTGTCGGTTTGCTCGGAGACCTCGCGCGCGCCGCCCACGGGCACGGGCAGAGAGGGATTTGGCGCAGCGCCGCTATCCGATCGCGCAGGTGCGTCGGGCGGCGCAGTTTCGCCTCGCCCGGATAGCGCATCGCATCCCGCCAACAGCAGGGCAGGAACAAGCAGCCACGTGATTCTTTGCATGATCACAAACGCCTCTTTCCAAACCACCACGAAAACGGCAAGCGATATTGTATGACTATAGCGACAGACCTGATCCAGCCGGATCGCGGGCAGGATGCCACCGCGATCCATCTCGTGAACACTGATAGCTTTCAAGAATTCGCCCAGGGATTATCCGGCCCACAGCGCGCTGCGCTGGCCGCGCAAAAGTTCAAAGGCGGCGGATATGATGTCGCTATCGTCCCGGATGGAGAAAGCTGGTTTGCCGTGGGCGGCGTGGCCGATCCGGCAGAACTTTCCAGCTGGTGCCTTGCCAAGCTTGCAGAAACCCTGCCAGCTGGCACTTATCGAGTCGCAGGCCGCCAGCCCGGCCCAGCCATGTTCGGCTGGCAAACCGCGCAATATGAATTCACCCGCTATCATAAACCTGACGAGGCCGAAGGGCCGCGCATCCTGCTGACCGAAGATGTCGCCAAGATCGATCTCTGCGTCGCCGAAGCGCAGGCGAGCGCATTGGTGGCCGATATGGTGAATACCCCCGCCGAAGATATGGGCCCGGCCGCGCTGGAGGCCGAAGCCGAACGGATCGCGACAGAGCACAAGGCTGAGATGAACGTCGTCCGCGGCGATGCTCTCGAAACAGGCTATCCGATGGTTCATGCCGTTGGGCGCGCCGCCGCTCGCAGCCATGCGCCGCGTCTTATCCATTTCACCTGGGGCGATAATAGCGATCCGACCATCGCGATTGTCGGCAAAGGCGTGTGTTTCGATTCAGGCGGCCTTTCCATGAAATCCCCGCGCGGCATGTTGCTGATGAAAAAGGATATGGGTGGCAGTGCACATGCGCTCGCATTGGCCGAACTCATCATGAAAGCAGGCCTCAAAGTGCGGCTGCATTGCATCGTGCCTGCGGTAGAGAATGCCGTAGCTGGCAATGCTTTCCGCCCCGGCGACGTGCTCAATAGCCGCAAGGGCCTGACGGTCGAGATCAGCAATACCGATGCCGAAGGGCGCTTAATCCTTGGCGATGCACTGACGCTCGCCAGCGAGCAGGAGCCGGAGCTGATTATCGATTTCGCGACACTGACTGGCGCAGCACGGGTGGCCGTGGGTCCTGACCTGCCCGCCCTGTTCACCCGGCGCGACCAGACGGCAGACCAGCTGATCGCCGCAGGCCGCGATCATGATGATGAGCCGTGGCGCCTGCCACTGTGGGACCCATACGCGGATTATCTGAAATCCCAGATCGCCGACACGGACAATTCCCACAGCAATGGCTTTGCGGGTGCAAGCGTTGCAGCAAGCTTTCTCGACAAATTTGTCGAAGACGGCGTGGAATGGGCGCATTTCGATACATTCGCTTGGCGACCCGCAGCCAAGCCGGGCCGCGCGAAAGGCGGCGCTGCACTGGGGCTTCGCGCGAGCTTCCACATGCTGCGCGGACGCTACGGTTAAGGGGCTCCCTTGTGCCGAAAGTCATGCGCGGCTAAGCGCGCTTTCTCGAATTGCATAGCGAAGCAGGAACGGCATTGAGCCAGAACGACGCATCCACCGGCATCAGCCAGGGAAAAGGTCCCTTCATCCTTGCAGGGCCTATCGAGCGCCCCGATCCGCGCACCGTGCCGTTGCGCGGTGACATTGCGCATATCGCGCTCGCTGGAAAACACTTTGTACCGCACTACGCCGTGCCCCAGCCGCGCACTGTAATGCCCGGAGGTGCGCCTCTGCGCGCGGCGGCTGACGATACGGCCGAAGAAATCTGCGTCGTGATGGAAGGCGAAAGCTTCGAAGTGCTCGATGTGGCGGGGCAATGGGCCTGGGGCTGCCTCTCGGTCGAAGGCCCGGTGGGCTATATCCGCGCCGACCTGCTCGAGGCAGTCGAGTAATGCCGCAAACGGTCTTCATCGATGGCGCAGCGGGCACTACCGGCCTTGAAATTGCTGACCGGCTCGAAGGCCGCGAGGAATTCGATCTGGTCCGGCTCAGCGAAGCAGAGCGCAAAGACCCGGACTGCCGCCGTACCGCGCTTAATTACGCCGATTTTGCGATCCTTTGCCTGCCGGATGACGCTTCGATCGAAGCTGTTTCCATGCTGGATGAAAATAGCGAAACGCGGCTGATCGACGCCTCCAGCGCCCATCGCGGCGCGCCGGGCTGGATTTACGGCTTCCCCGAACTGGTCGGGACGAATGCCATTGTGAATGCGAAGCGCGTGGCCAATCCGGGCTGCTATCCCACTGGCTTCCTCTCGCTGATCGCGCCGTTGATCAGGGCGAAGCTGCTGCCGCGCGACTGGCCCTACACGGTGAATGGCATTTCCGGCTTTTCCGGCGGTGGGAAGAGCCTGATCGCCCGGTTCGAGGACGAGGCAGACATTGCTTATCGCGCCTACGGGCTGGCGCTCGGTCACAAGCATTTGGCGGAGATGAAAAGCAAGGCGGGTTTGGAGCATGAGCCGGTATTCTCGCCAGCCGTCGTGCCGGCCTTCCGCGGCATGCTGGTGGAAGTGCCGCTGCATGTGGCAGCCATGCGCTCTGCCGCAACGCCGGAAAAGCTGCGTGACGAATTGACGCGCTACTACGCCGAAGCAGCGCTGATTACCGTACATCAGGATAATCCAGATGAGCTGATCTTGCGCCAAGAGCAGGAGCCGTCCGACCGGATCGATCTGTGGGTCTTCGCCGACAAGGAAGGCGAAGCAGTCCGGCTGATCGCGCGGCTTGATAATCTGGGCAAAGGCGCGGCGGGCGCGGCGGTGCAATCGCTCAACCTGATGTCGGGCGCGGACGAGCTTGCGGGCCTGCGCATTTAAGCTGCCCAGCTTTTGGGCAGTCATGCCTCAAAATTCACCAATCGGGCTCGTCTCGATGGAGGGTGTAAGACCTTTGCACCCTTTCGCCCGAGGAGGCGATTGGTTACGCTCTCACGCAGTAAGTCTGGCACGATTCTTGAACTCTTTCGAGCGGGTAATGTCAGGCGGGAACACGCCCGGCACTTATCCGCTTAACAAGGATAATATTGGGCCAGAGCACAGGGGCGCTGCGTGAAGAAGATCGAAGCCATCATCAAACCCTTCAAGCTCGACGAGGTGAAAGATGCGCTGCACGAAGTCGGCGTATCGGGCATCACCGTGACAGAGGCCAAGGGTTTCGGCCGCCAGAAGGGCCATACGGAGCTCTACCGAGGCGCCGAATATGTGGTCGACTTCCTGCCCAAGGTGAAACTGGAGATCGTCGTGCCGGACACGCTGGCCGATCAGGTGGTCGAAGCGATTGCCGGGGCCGCACAGACAGGCCGCATCGGCGATGGTAAGATCTTTGTCTCCGACATCGCCACCGCCATCCGCATCCGCACCGGCGAACAGGATGACACCGCGCTCTGACGCTCAACCAATCCCGCAACAATACGAACAATACTACGTCTTGGAGGACATAGAATAATGGCAAGTGCAGCTGATATCGTGAAGCAGATCTCTGACGAGGAAATCGAGTGGGTGGATGTCCGCTTCACCGATCCCAAGGGCAAGTGGCAGCACCTGTCCATGTGCGGCAGCGTCGTCGATGAAGACATGCTTGAAGAAGGCATGATGTTCGACGGGTCTTCCATAGAAGGCTGGAAGACGATCAATGAAAGCGACATGATCCTGAAGCCGGATCTGGACAGCGTCTATGTCGATCCGTTCAGCGCGACGCCAATGATGGTGATTTTCTGCGACATTGTGGAGCCGAGCAATGGCGAGCTTTATTCGCGTGACCCGCGCTCGACCGCCAAGCGCGCCGAATCCTATCTCAAGTCCACCGGCATCGGTGACACGATCTATGTCGGCCCCGAACCCGAATTCTTCATGTTCGACGATGTCCGCTTCGAAGACGGTTATGCCGGATCGGGCTACCAGATCGACGATATCGAGCTGCCGACCAATGGCGCCACCGAAATCGAAGGCGGCAATATGGGTCACCGCCCGCGCGCCAAGGGCGGCTATTTCCCCGTCGCTCCGGTCGACAGCGCCATGGATATTCGCGCCGAAATGGTTTCGACCATGATGGAAATGGGCCTTCCGATGGATAAGCACCACCACGAAGTGGCCGCTGCCCAGCACGAACTTGGCATTACCTTCAGCACGCTGACCAAGACGGCCGACCAGGTGCAGATTTACAAGTATGTCGTGCACCAGGTCGCTCACGCCTATGGCAAGACTGCGACCTTCATGCCCAAGCCGATCAAGGACGATAACGGCAGCGGCATGCACACCCACATGTCGATCTGGAAGGATGGCAAGCCGACTTTCGCGGGCAATGAATATGCCGGCCTGTCGGAAACCTGCCTCCACTACATTGGCGGTGTGATTAAGCATGCGAAGGCGCTGAACGCTTTCACCAACCCCAGCACCAACAGCTACAAGCGCCTGGTACCGGGCTTTGAAGCGCCGGTTCTGCTCGCCTATTCGGCGCGCAATCGCTCGGCCTCCTGCCGTATTCCGTACGGCTCGGGCGAGAAAGCCAAGCGCGTGGAATTCCGCTTCCCCGATCCGATGGCCAACCCCTATCTTGCCTTCAGCGCGCTGCTGATGGCTGGCCTCGACGGGATCGAAAACAAGATCCACCCGGGCGATGCGATGGACAAGAACCTCTACGACCTGCCCCCGGCAGAGCTCGCCGATGTTCCGACGGTCTGCGGCAGCTTGCGCGAAGCGCTGCTCGCCCTGCGCGACGACCACGAATTCCTGCTGAAGGGCGACGTGTTCACGAAGGACCAGATCGACGCCTACATGGACCTGAAGTGGGAAGACGTGCTGCGCTTCGAAACGACGCCGAGCCCGGTCGAATTCGACATGTATTACTCGTCGTAAATACGACCACCGTCCGCTGCCCTCAAGCAGCGAAGCGGTAGGGCAATAGAAAGGCCGTCCGGAGCGATCCGGGCGGCCTTTTTCGTTGCAATAATTTGCGCTTCAGAAAGGGGCCGGAATGCGACGATGGATTACGATAGGAGCGTCTTCCTCTGCCGGAACTTCCAGCTGGGTGAAGGGCTGGCCCATCCACAGCCGATAGCCGCCCTCGTCCAGATGCGCGATGCGGTTGAGCTTGAGGTAGCCGACGTTCATGCGCGTATAGTTGTCCGACCGGCAGAGCCCGGAATCGGTTTCGTCGCGGCATGAAATCGGGCGATCCAACGCTTCGAAGTCCGCCGCCAATTGCAACATGGCGACCGCTTCATCTGTAGAAACTTCCTCGGCCAGCGTAGCGAAATCGGCAAACTCGCACGGGTCTTCGCGAGACAAGGCCACTTGCCTAAAGGGCCGTGCGCTGTGCGTCGATACCCCGCCGTCCATCGTGTTCAAGGTCACGTACCATGAAATCCGCGTGCAGGCGTCCCCCACCCTCTCGGGCCGTTCGAGCAGCGTGTAGTCGCGAAAGCCCGGCGGGGTCATGTCCTGCGTCCGGTCTTCGATCCTGACGATCGCGCCGTGCTCCTGCCCTTCCAGCATCACTGTGCCCATTTCAGATGCGCTCATGCCCTCGATCGCGTCAAACCAAGCGCTGTCCTGCGCCTGCGCTGCGGGGCCGGTAAGCAGAGCGCCGATTGCTGCGACGGAAAGCACCTTCATGTTCATCTCCTCCACCCGACTGGGTTAGGTGAAGAAATTATCACAGTAATCCCGCGTCCGCAAAAAATGCTTTGCCGATCAACGCATCGCCAGCATTCCGCGCTTACCGCTGGCGACAAACACTCCGAGCAGCAACAGGCCTGCGAACATCGACAGCCAGTCTAGCGGTGCGGGTGCGGTCGCGTAGTTCAGATGCGCGAGGAGTGACCAGCCGCCGCCGAACAGGAATAGTAGGTAGAAACAAAGCGCGGTTGCTTCTCTCGACACGCTGAGCATCAGCTCGTCTGTATGGCGGCGCTGGCGATGTCCGGCGAACCATGCAAATCCGACCAAAACGATCACCGCGGCGAGGACAATTTCCCGACCGATAATGCCCGCAGGCTCCGCCAATGCAGCCATGATCAGGGCAAGCGCGAGGGCGATCATCCCCGCGCCGCTCCAGCTTAACATGGCTTTTTGTTCGCGCAGCTCATCTGCATCTTCGACGTTCAGGAATGTCGCCCCGGCCTTGGGCATGGCTAGCCCGAAAAGCACGGCGAGCGCAGTCAGCAAGTAAATCAGGCCGATGAGCATCGCGACTTCACGCGACGCGCCGAGCACGCCCAGCAAGCCGCTATCGGCAAGGCGAAGGCCGCCCATCGCACCAAGAAAGCCGGCGATTGCGCCCAGCCCCACGGCGAAAAATGTCTTGTTGCGCCTGCGCTTCTTGTCTGCAGTTTCCATGTCAGTCTCAGTCATTGTCCGGTTCCCAATCGTCGATGAATATGTCCGGCACGTTCACGGCGAAAAGCTTCGCCATGCGCAGCGCCAGCGGCAGGGAGGGATCGTATTTATCGGTTTCGACCGCATTCACCGTTTGCCGAGAGACGCCAAGCCGCCTTGCCAGCTCACCCTGGCTCCAGCCCTGCGCTTCCCGATAATGCTTCACGCGGTTGTACACCGAATCACCTCTTATGCCTGTAAAGAGCTCTTTACTGACAAGAGGTCTTTACAGTCAAGAGCTCTTTACAAGCGCGTGAGCTCAGCTTGGTGCTGCCTCAGCGCAAGGGTTCGGCGACGATGCGTGGCGGCGGGTCTTCCATCAGGCGCTGCATATATTCCGCGCGGTGTTCGGACAGCCCGGCATCGCACCAACTGCGCAAAGGATGATCGGCGCCGCCGGCAAAGCTGCGGAAAGTGGCCCAGTCCACACCTTCGAAAATGCAAATGCGCGCCAATTCCTGCGACGGATTGGCAAGGTAAATTCGCGTGCCATCGGTCAATTCTGCCACCGCAGATGTCCATCGCGCAATCGGCAGCGCCATGGACCATGCAACCTCGCGCCCATCGAGATACAGATCGAGAGCTGCATCGGCATTGAAGCGCGAATGGACGTTTCCGGGATGGACGACAATCGCGGCGCGCGCCCCGTCCGGTTCGCCCGTTTCCGCGCGCATTTCATATCCATCATCGTAAGGCTGCGCGTTTTCCGGCAAGTCTGCCGGTTCGCCAGCCTCCTCCTGCAGCTCGCATGTCAGCGGATCAGGCCAAAGCGAGGTGATCTCACCGACTTTGGCAAAGCGCCTGTTACCCGGCAGGCTGTCAGGAATGATTTCAAACCGGCATGCATCGAAGCGGACTTGCCCGTCCTCCACGATCGCGCGTTCCCACGGATCGATATTTCCGGAGGGGTATGGCCCCAGAAACGGGGCGACATAAAATACCCCTCCTCCCGGACTGATTGCACCGACGAGATAACTTTCCGCCTGATAGCCGACCTGCATCGCATAAGGGATCGGCTCTTCGTCTCCCATGGCACGGGCATCCTCTGCGGCGCGCTCATAAAGCAGCTCATAGATCTGCGGCACGCGCCCCTGCCTCGGCTCATCTGGATCGGGCGCTGCGGGTAGAGTGATTTCTTCGAACGCGGACTCTTGCGCGGTGGCGACAGGCGCGCTGCAGGCGATGAGCGATGCGGCGACGGCCGGGGCAAGAAAGGCTCTGAATGTCGTGTTCATATCAGTCGAATAGCAGGCTGGTGTGCCCGATAAATGCCTTTCCTACAGAATTTCGGGTAACCTATTCACCCGCTCCTTTCTGGACCATGAAAGGCGTTCCCATGACCAATTCCGCCCCACGCAAACCGCTATTCGACCTTATACGCCGTATACTCGGAAGACCGTTTCGGCAGAGCGAAGTCGACGTGATCGATTGCGTGCTGGACGGCGAAAAAGATTGTTTTCAGGACACTGTCACACCTGTCACACCCCCCTCCTCCATCGGCGCGGATGGCATCGCGCTGATCAAGCAGTTCGAAGGCTGCGCGAAGCGGCGGGCCGATGGCTTGATCGAGGCGTATCCCGATCCCGGCACAGGGGATGATCCGTGGACGATCGGCTGGGGCGCAACGGGCGCAGACCGGTTCAACGGTGGACGCATCGCGCGCGGCACCGTGTGGACGAAGGCGCAATGCGATGCGCGGCTGGACGAAGACCTGGCGCGCTATGCCAAGGAGGTCGCGCAGGCACTGGGCGATGTTCCGACTACGCAGGCGCAGTTCGATGCCCTTGTCAGCTTTCACTACAATACCGGCGCAATCGGCAAGGCGACGCTAACGCGCAAACACCGCGCGGGCGACCATGCCGGGGCCGCGCGCGAATTCGATCGCTGGTGCTATGCCGGTGGGCGCGTCCTTAAAGGTTTGGCGCGGAGGCGGGCTGCTGAATCGGCGTTGTATCGCGGCGGCTGAGGCTAAGGCGGCGTGGGCTCACCCGAGCGTCTGTCGGGAACCGTCACGCTGCCAGTCCCGTTGCAAGGCCGAACAGGAGACTTCAGAATGAAGCTTGTACTTGCAGCAGTATCAGCTCTCGCTTTGGCGGCCACACCGGCGCTCGCCCAGGGCCAGGGCAATGGAAACGGGAATGGCAATCGCGGCGGCGGTGGCCCTCCTGGCCAAGTCGAACGCGGCAATCCCGGCAATGGTGGCGGCAACGCCCAGCGCGGCAATCGCGGCGGCGGAAATGACCGTGTCGTGCAGCGCGGCAACCCCGGCAATGGCAACGCTAATCGCGGCGGCGGGAATGGCCGCAGCAATGGCGCGGGCAATGCCAATCGCGGCGGACCGCCGGTGATGGACGGCGGTAATGGTCGCGGCAACGGGCAGTCCGCTTTCCGTGGAAATGGCAACGGCAATGGCAATGGCAATGGCCGGGGCAACCGCAATGACGGGCTCGACATTCGCCTCGATACGCGCGGCGGTGGCGGGCTGATCGACCGGGTGCTGTACCGCGAAAGTGGCATCGTCAATGGGTGCCCTCCCGGCCTTGCGCGCAAACGCAATGGCTGCCTTCCTCCCGGCCAGGCGCGGCAGCTGAACAACCGGTTTGACCGCTATTCTCGCTATTCGCCCAATTGGTGGGGCCTGCCCTATGGCGGCAGCAACTACTTCTACGATGATGGTTTCCTGCTGCGCTATGACGGCAACCGCGTGTCCGGCTTCATTCCGCTGCTTGGCGGCGCGCTGACGGTGGGCAATGTCTGGCCGTCCGATTACGGCTACCGCGAAGTGCCGCGTTACACCTCGCGCTATTACGGGCTGGGCGATAGCTATCGCTTTGCCGACAATGTCGCCTATCGCCTCGATCCGGAAACGGCAGCGATCACCTCGGTCGCGGCGCTGCTCACCGGCGACGAATTTACCGTCGGCAGCCCGATGCCACGCGGATATGATGTCTATAACGTGCCCTATGGCTACCGCGATCGCTATCGCGACGGGCCGGATCGCTGGTATCGCTACAATGACGGCTATGTCTATCAGGTCGACCCTGAAACGCGGCTGGTCGCTGCGGCTATCGAACTGCTGATTTGAGGGACGGAGTTATGACATTCGCCAAACGATCGCGCACTTCGCTCGCTGCTGTGCTCGGCTGCACGTTGATGCTCGCCGCCTGCGGAGACACTACTGCCGATGAGAGTGCCGCCACGCCGGGAGAGCCTGGAACACAGACAATCGCGGCCATGATCGCTGAGAACGACCAGCTGTCTTCCGTCGATGGATTGCTGCGGGATGCTGGGCTATCCGGCACTTTCGATGCGGCGCCCCATTACACAGTGTTCGCGCCCACCGACGAGGCACTCGGCTCTTTGGGTGAGGAGTTCACGGGAGAAGAGGCGCAGGCCGCGCTGATCGCCGTGCTGCGCGAACACGTGGTCCCCGGCTATCTGACGCCTGACGACATCGCCAATGCGATCGAAGCCAATGCCGGGCCTGTCGAAATGGCAACCATGGGCAGCGGCACGCTCACTTTTGCGATGGATGGTGATACGGTCACCGTCGCGGGCGAAAACGGCGAACAAGGCAGCGCAATCGGCTCCGAAATGCTCGGCGCGAATGGCGTCGTCGTTCCCATCGATACCGTGCTGAAAGACCTCACGCCCGGCGGATGAGGCCGTCACTTATCGGTCGGGCGCTACTTCCTAGTAGTCCCGCCTGATCTCCGCCGCCACGCTCTGCCGGCCGACGGTGCTCACCGTCGCCAGCAGGTTCAGCCAGTTGGTGATGCGAAATTCGGCATTGGTGGCGGAATAGCCCGCGCCATCGGTGATGATCTCGACATAGAAGCGCCGACCGAAGTTCTTGCCGAGCGCAATCGAGGTTCCGCGATCGAGCGCCGCATCCGCCGGCACGATGCGCAGGCGATCGAGGCCGATGGCATCGCGCAGCTGGTTGATCGGGCCCATACCCGACCCGCCGCGTAGGCTCGCCACAGCAGCGCCCAGTTGCAGCGCGTCAGTCGCAGAGAGCGAGGTGACAGAACCACCGAACAGCAGCCGCGCGAGCAGCTCCTCTTCCGGCAGCGCGGGGGTGGAGGAGAAGGTGATCTGCGGCTGGCTGGCATTGCCTTCCACGCTCACCTCGACAGACAGGCCGGTGACTTCCGTCTCTGCCGTGAGGTCAATACGCGGATCGATCGGCACGTTCTCGTCAAAGTCGATATTGCCGCGGGTTATCTCGAAACGCGTACCTGCAAAGGAATAGAAGCCCTGACGCGGCACGATGCTGACTTCGCCGCCCACGCGCGGATCATCGGTCGTCCCGCGAATGCGCAGGCCGCTTGAGCGCCATTCGCTATCGAGGCCTAGGCCATCGACCATGATGCCGCCCGGTGCGGTCACATTGATTAGGTAACGCCACGGTGTCGCATCCAGGGCAACCCGCTCGATATCGGCAGGCTGGTTGATCTCGGTGATGTTGACCCGCGGAAGTTCGGCCAGAGCCTCACTTGTCGCACCAAGCCGCCAGCGCGCTTCATTGGCGCGGAGACGGCCTGCGATCGTGCCGCCAATCCCGTTGGAAACGATGCGCATCGGCCCCGTCACCGTCGCGCCCATATTGGCGAGGTCGAGAATCTCGGCATTCTGGGCGGCGAGGCGGATATCCATGCTCGGCCCACGTGTCGCCGTAATGCCGGACAGGTCGATGAAACCGCTGCCGCTCACTGTCCCGCCATTGCTCGCCGTTCCGGAAAAGCGCGTCAGGTTGAAGCGCGAACCGTCAAAGCTGCCGCGCGCGGTCACATCGGAGACATTGGTCCCGGTGAGGGGGCTGCGAACGCGCAGGTCATCGCCCGCCAGCGAACCGGCGATGCGCGGATTGCCCAGCGTGCCGCGCATATTGGCAGCCACATCGATCCGGCCCGTCACATCGAGCAGCTCGATTGCCGCGAGCCGCCACAGCGAGGCAGCGGAACCCTCGAAACGGAATTCGCCGAGCAGGTCGCCTGCATAAAGCCGCTCATTCAGTGGGCCGCTTTGCGGCAGGTTGGCGATGCGTGCCTGCAGCCGCCCGTCGGAGGATCCATCGTCGGAAATGACCGCGCGAACCTGTGCGAGGCTTTCCGACAGGTCGCCGACCAGCGCGATATCCAGTGGATTGGAAATGATAAGCGTGCTGGCCCGCGTCAGGTCGGAAATCATCAGCCGCGCTTCGCCGGTCGGCAGGCCATTGGCACCCGCTGCAAATTCGATCACACCCGAGACCGCGCCGCCGACGCCCTGTTCACCCAGGAAAACGTCGGAGACTTGGAGCGGCATGTTGGTGAGGGCGAGGCGGCCTTGCGGTGCGGTATCTCCGCCGAACCTGCCGCTGGCGATCACGAAGCCATCACCGAAAGATATCTGCGAGCGCTCCAGCTCCCATCCGCCATCTTCGAGGCGGTTCAGAACCGCACGGCGCGGCATCGAAATCTCGCGCTCTTCATAAGAGCCATCTACCGCGACGGCGATCCGATCGGAAGTCGTGCGGCCATTGATCAGAAGTTCGAACTGGCTGCCCCGCCGCCCCGCAATCGCAGCATCGAATTCGCCATTGCCATTCACCACGCTGGCGTTGGCCGCCAGGCGTCCGATGAAAATGCCGCCATATGAAAGCCCCTGCGCGCTCGCGCTGCCGCGGATAGTGGTGTTGCCTTCATCCAGCCTGCCGCTCGCATCGATCTCTCCGCGAGCAATCGAAAGCGCGTTCTCTCCGCCGAACCGCGCATTGCGGAGCGTAAGATCGACATCGAAGGCCTGCACTCCGTTGGGCATGGACAGGGCGATGGTTCCATCCACCCCGCCGCGTGAAAGCGAAAGATCGCCCACCGCGCCGCCATCTGCAAGCTGCAGCTGACCGGCGATGCGGGTCGACGCAACATCGAGCTGCGCAATATCGATGACGGTCGCACCGTCTTCAGGAATAGTGAGGTCAAGATTGCCCGCAAATTCGCCAAGCAGCGATTGCCCCTCGGTCTCGATCGCAAAGCCGTCTGCCGAGGGAGAAATGGCGACACGCACATCGCGAAGTCCGGCGGCGGGAAGCGGATCGGCGAAGACCAGTTCCGCGCGCGGACCATCTTCCGCTAGCGTCGCCTCGACAGTGAAAGGTCCGTAATCCGCCTGCCTGCCGGTGCCGGCAAGCGTCGTCTCGCCATCCTGGACCCGGCCATCGAGCGTCAAGGTCAGCTTGCTGCCATTGACGTTGAAGTTGCGGAAGTCGATGGGCGAATTCCCGCCCAGGGTCACGCCGCCTGCGAACCGCAAATCCTCTCCGGCAAGATTGGCGATGGTCGAATTCGTCAATCGTTCGGCGCGGCCGCGCACATCGGCATTCACGCGCCACGGATTGCCTCCACCCAATGTCACGTCGATCTGCGCAGCGGCATCGATTAAACCGATCCCGTCGAATGACAGATCGGCAATGTTCACCGGACCGTTGACCTGCGTAATGCCGCTTTCAAGATTGGCGTTGAGGCCAAGCCTCGCCTGCAATCCGCGGAAATCTATCGCCAGATCATCCGACAGCAGTTCGCCGCCTGCATAGACCAGCGTGCCATCAAGCGTACCGTTGACCAGACGCGGATCGACCCAGGTGATGCCGCTATTGACCCGGCCAATGTCTGCATCGAGCGGTACGGTGAACCGCGTGCCATCGAAGCTTGCCGTGCCGCGCTGCACAACATTGCTGAGGATGGTTCCGCCTGCATCCACTTCGGCGATGCGCAGCACATGATCCATGGAAAGATCGCGAAAAGGCCCGTCCAGCGTCGCCTCGAGCTCGGTGCCTTCGAGCGCAATATCGGGCGAAAACAGCGTCTCATCCAGCAATTGCACATCCAGCGCGAAGTCTTCGAATGCATTGTTCGCCAGGTCGATGACACCTTCACCCTCGGCATTGAAACCGCGTGCGCGCAGCATCAATTCGCCTTCGGCCACGCTGTCTTCGAGCGTCCCGGTGAGGTTTACCATCACCGTCTCGCCCACCGCGCGAGCGGGCAGCCCTTCGAGATAATCGCCGGGCCGCGCGCGGCCACTCAGGCGATAAGTTCCGGCTTCATTGACAAGATCGAAATCGAGCAGCGGCTCCCCGCCTTGCAGCGCCAACAGGTCGCCTTCCCAAGAGGTCCAAGTGCCATCGCCTTCCAGCGTGATGGCAAGGTCTTCTTCCGCCCCGACCATAGTGGCGAGGAAACCGCCTGCGGGAGCCTGCCAGTTCAAATCGATATCGAACTGATCCCCATCAGGCTCTGCATCGATCAGCGCGGCAAATTCATCTCCGCCGCCGAATTCGCCATCTGCATCGAGGAACAAACGGCCATCGCGAATGTCGGCTTCCGCCGCGAACTGGATCACACGCTCCTCGCCCAACAGCCCCTCTGCGACGGTCAGATCTTCGATCAGCAGCCGATCCACGCGAATGTCGAAATCGGGCAGAATCGGCGCATCAGGATCGCCCGGGATCAGCTCAGGCGCGGCGTAGAGAGTGGCATCGCGCGCGACGAGATAACGAATATCAAGTCCGCTGGTGAACCAGCGATGCGGGCGCCAATTGAGCTCGACCACAGGGATTTCGAGAAACAGCGTATCGTTCGCATCGCGCAGCTCGACATCCTTCAGCGTCGAGCTCCACAAGATCGATCCGTCGATTTCGCCAACTTCGACCGAAAGGCCCGAGGCGGGCGCGACTTTGGAAATCTGATCGACGATAAACTGCCGCCCCGGGGGCGTGTGCAGGAAGGCGACGAACAGCAGCACCAAGATAAGCAGGCCGAGCAGTACAAGGCCGATCGCGCGCAGCACCTTGTGCAGCGCACTGGTGCGCTTTTCCGATGCGTCCTGCGTCGCCTCATCAGGCGCGGTATCTGCGACGTCACTCGCCATCAGAAAGCCTGCCCCAGCGCGACGTATACGGCGACCCAATTGTCATTCGGACCCGGATTGAGCGGGAATGCGACATCCAGACGCAGCGGCCCAAAAGTGGTGGCATAGCGAACACCCAAGCCAGCGCCGAAACGGATCGTCTCGAAGTCAGGTGTCGAGCTGCGCGAGACCGTGCCTGCATCGACAAATGGGACGACCGAAACCGCACCATCGAGCAGCGGCGTCTGCACGCGCGCTTCCAAAGATGCCTCGACCAGCGAGCGCCCACCGCTCGGTTCGCCAAGCGTATTGGTAGGGCCGATGGCGTTGAAGCCATAGCCGCGAACCGATCCGCCACCACCCGCATAGAAGCGGCGTGACGGTGCAATATTCTGCACCGGCGCACCGACGATCGTCCCGGCACGAAGGCGACCGGCCAGCACGACCCGGTCGGACACCGATTGGTAATTGGCGAGATCGAATTGGAGGTTCAGATAAGTCGAGTTCTCCTCGAAGACGCGGGAGATTTCTGGCGACACCGCGCCCCTGATGCGGAAGCCTTCGGTAGGATCGAGCAGATCATCCGACGTGTCATATTGCACATAGCCCGGCAGGGCGGCGACGAGGAAGTCGGTTTCGCCGCTCACCTGACCGTCCGATGTGATTTCGGCTTCGCGCGTCGCCACCAATTCGAAGCCAATGCCCCAAGATAGTTCCTTCTGGAAAAGCAAGGTCGATCGCCGCTCATACAGGCCAACCAGCGAAACCGTTTCGGCGTCGAAGGCATCGGTATCGATCGTGGTGGCGAAGGCATCGATCGTCAGGATGCGATCACGGCCGAGGAAGTTGCTCTTCTGGAAGGTGACACCCGCCAATTGTTCGCGCGTCCCCGCAATCCCGCGGACCCGCAGCAGGCCTTCGGGCGGGAAGAGATTGCGATGCTCCCACGATCCTTCGAGCCGGATGCCTTCTTCGGTGCCAAAGCCGATATTGCCCCTCAGCGTGCGGAGCGGTGCGGGCGTCATATCGGCTTCGATATTGACGCGGCCCGGAGCGCCATTGGCGGGTTCTTCCACTACTACCGGCGTGAGCGAGACAGAGCCGACCAGACCTGTTGCAAGGATCGCGCGGCGCAAATCTTCCTCATCGCTTCGCTGGTAGAGATCACCCGGATCCCAGCGAGCAATGCGAGAAAGATGGCGACCGGACAGGAAATCGGGCAGCGTGCTGGTGACAACGCCAAAATTATACTGACCACCCGGCTCCACCGGCATGGTCAGATCGCCCTCTTCTCGGGCATGGTCGATCAGCAGTTCCGGTTCTTCGATAGCGGCGAAGGGGAAGCCCTGCTCGCCTAGCGCAACATCCAGATCGAGCTGCTCGGTTTCGATTGCATCGAGCGAAATGAAATCGCCCGACTGGATTTCAAAAGCGCTGCGCAGCGACGGGTAGGCATCGCCTGCCTCCGCCAGATTGCCAAGGTCGATTTCACCGAAGCGATAGCGCGTGCCCGGCAGGATATCGAAACGCGCCGCAGGAACCTCGAGTTCTGCATCCACGCTGTCATCGACGCGGCCAATGCTGCGGGTGATGGTCCCGTCAAAATAGCCGTAGACGCGCAGAAGTCGGGCCAGCAGCTCCTCATCATTGCGCGCTTGCACGGCAAGTCGAGCGACATTGCCGTCATCGTCCAGCTCTTCGATGGTGGACAGCGCATTGAAGCGATCGAGAAATTCCTCACGCTCGGGGAAGAGGGAATTATCGGTCGGGAAGACGAGCACGAGCTCATCCGAAATCCGCTCTTCACTTCCTGCGACCAGTGGCGGAATTTCCTCGTCGAATGTGGCGAATTCGATCGGCTCTTCCGGCTCGAGTGGATCGAGAGTCGGAATCTCGGAGCCATCGGGCCATGGTATGCTTACCAGCGGCATTTCCGAAAGCGGATCATCGCTATCGAGGCGGAAATCCTCATCTTCTGGGGTCGTGGTGTCGCCTTGCGGAATGCCCTGATCAGCCCAACTTTCCGGATTTTCGACTGCTTCGGGTGGAATCAGCTCATCGAGGCTGCGATTGTCAGGCGCATCCTGCGCAAAAGCGGGTTGAGCCGCGAACGCGCAGACCGCCGCCAGCGCTGCCCAACGCAGACGCTTGCGCGAGTTCGCAAATTCAAGCGAGTTTATATTCGGCCTGCAGGCCGGGAGTGTTATCTTTGGATCCGCCATCAGGCGCTGGTGTCCGTTCCGTGCCCCCGGATGTGACCCCCTTGATAAGTGCGCGCTGTTCCTCGTCAGACATGCGCCGCCACCCATCGGGGCCGAGCCGTTCGAGCGGGCGGAAGCGCACCTTGTATTGCATACGGTCGGACCCTTCGACCCAATAGCCGAGATAGACATAAGGAAGGCCTGTTTCCGCTGCGCGGCGAATGTGGTCAAGAATGACGTAAGTACCAAGCCCGCTGCGTCCCTCATGCTCCGGGTCGAAAAAGCTGTAGATCATCGAAAGCCCGTCGCCCTGCCTGTCCATCAGGCAGGCCGCCACCAGACGCCCTACGCTTCCGTCGGTAGCAGGTTCCCGATATTCCACAACAAAACTCGAGACGCTGGTGTGCTCCACCATGTCGGCATAATCGACCTCGTCCATGGCCGCCATGCCGCCACCGGGGTGCCGATTGGCGAGATATTTCTGCAGCAATTCGAATTGCTCATGCGTGGCCCACGGGCGACACTCAGAAGTGACGAGATCAGAATTGCGCTTGAGCAGGCGCTTTTGCGAGTTGGACGGTTTGAAGTCCAACGCGGCAACGCGGACGGAGACGCAGGCGCGGCAATCGGCGCAACTTGGGCGATATGCCACCGTCTGGCTGCGGCGAAACCCGATCCGCCCCAGCGCATCGTTCAGCTGCTCCGCATGCTCACCCTTCAGCTCCGTGAACACCTTCCGCTCCGTCTTGCCCGGCAGATATGGGCACGGCGCAGGGCTCGTCACGAAAAAGCGGGGGAAGCGAACGGGAGCCGTCACGGGTACAAGTAATCCCTTCAACAATCGCGGCACGAACAGGTCTGCTGCGCCAACCCCGCCCTTGAATCACGCGGAGTGGCGCTTGTGAATCATGTTAACCATAAAAAACGCAAATTGCAGGATTTATTTCCACAGGCTGCCTCGCGCCCCGAAGGAGCGGCCCGGAATGGGTCAGTCTTTGTGGAGGGCCTGACGGCTGCGTTTAGTTAACGGCGACCGAGCTGACTTCGTAGCCCTTGCCGCGTAGCGCCTGCACCAGCGCATTGAGCTGCGCTTTGTCGCGCGCTTCGCATTCAATATCGGTGACTAGGCCCTTTGCCGGCAGGTTGGTGAAAATCCGCTGGTGGTAGATCTCGATGATATTGACATTATGCGCATCGAATTCGCGCATCACGCGGAAAAGCGCGCCCGGGCGATCCTGCAAAGTGATCTGCAAACGCGCCAGACGGCCAGAGCGAGCAAGGTCACGCAAAAGCACATTGGCGAGAAGCCGCGTGTCGATATTGCCACCGCATAAGACAAGGCCGATTTTCTTTCCCTTGAATCGCTTCGGATAGGAAAGGATCGCCGCAAGGCCCGCAGCGCCTGCGCCCTCGACCACCGTCTTCTCGATTTGTAGCAGCAGGCTGACCGCTTCTTCCAAATGTGGCTCGTCTACAAGGACGATATCGTCGACCAGCCGGTCGATAACGGTCTGGGTGAATTTGCCCGGCTCCTTTACCGCAATGCCCTCTGCCAACGTATCGCCGCCCGATGGCAGGTCCTCGCCTTTGTATGCATTGTATGATGATGGATAGAGCTGCGCCTCTACACCGATCACTTCGAGCGGCGGCTGGTGGTCCTTCGCAACCGTCGCCATGCCCGAGATCAAGCCGCCACCACCAATCGGCACGACGATGCAATCGAGTTCGGCAGCGTCTTCAAGCAATTCGAGCGCCACCGTGCCCTGGCCTGCGGCGACCTTTGGATCGTCGAAGGGATGCACGAAGGTCAGGCCCATTTCCTTTTCGAGCTTGCGCGCATGAGCGCTCGCTTCATCGAAAGTCTCGCCTTCGAGCACGACATTCCCGCCGACCGCCTCGGTCTGCATGACTTTCACCACAGGCGTTGTGCGCGGCATGACGATAGTCACCGGTACGCCCAAACGCTTGCCGTGATAGGATAGCCCTTGCGAGTGATTGCCTGCGCTCGCCGCGATGACACCGCGCGAACGCTGCTCATCGCTCAGCTGCAGCAAGGCATTAAGCGCGCCGCGCTCCTTATAGGCGGCGGTGAACTGCTGGTTTTCAAACTTCAGCCAGATTTCCGCGCCGGTAATGGCAGACAAGGTCTGCGAGTGCATGGTGGGCGTGCGCACTACAGCGCCATCGATGCGCTTTGCAGCGGCCCGGACATCGGCGATAGTCAGTTTTCCCTCACTCATGGGGCGCGAGGCCTAGCCAAATGTGCGCGTGAGGGAAATAGGATTGCTGCTTTGCGACATGAAAGTTTGCCTTGCCCGATTGCGTCTTGCCGGCGGAACGGGCATCCCTGCCGCCATGAGTAAAGACGGATTGAAAATTGCGTTTCTTGGTCTCGGCGTGATGGGCGGCCCGATGGCTGCGCATCTCGCGCGCGCCGGTCACATTGTGACAGGCTATAACCGCACGCACAGCAAAGCGCAGGCGTGGCAGAGAACGCTGTCGGATGACGGCGTTGAGGTTGCTATCGCCGAGACTCCAGCTGAGGCAGCAGCAGGTAAGGACGTGGTGCTAGCCTGCCTCGGAAATGATGATGATGTCGCATCGGTCGTTTTTGGCACGGGCGGCGCGCTCGCGGCGATGAAGCAAGGCGCCACCTTTATCGATCACACGACGGTATCTCCGGCGCTTGCGCGGGGGATTGCAGAAGAATGCGAACAGCTCGGCCTGCACGCGGTCGACGCGCCAGTTTCTGGCGGTCAGGCGGGTGCGGAGAATGGCAAGCTCGCGATTATGTGCGGCGGATCGGATGCGGCGATGGCGGCGGCCGCGCCTGTGATGGAAGCGTTCGCCGCGCGCATCGTCCATATCGGCGATGCAGGCGCAGGGCAGGCGTGCAAGGCGGTGAACCAGGTGTGCATCGCAGGCGTGCTGGCGGGCCTTTCCGAAGGCGTCCGGCTGGCGCAGGCGACGGGCGTCGACACAGGCAAAGTGCTCGAAGCGATTTCAGGTGGCGCGGCGCAAAGCTGGCAGATGGAAAATCGCTGGCAGACCATGGTGGAGGGCGAATTCGACTTCGGCTTCGCAATCGATTGGATGCGCAAAGATCTCGCCATTGCACTTGGCGAAGCGAAGGCCAATGGCCTCTCCATGCCGGTCGCCGCCCTCGTCGATCAATTCTATGCGCAGGTGCAAACTGCCGGCGGTTCGCGGCAGGATACCAGCGCTCTTATCCGTCATTTGCCGGAGGTAAAGTAACGTGAAATTCGCTCGTATCGCAGCCGCTTTTGCTGCGCTTTCTGCCTTTTCGACGCCCGCGCTGGCGGACACCTGGATCGACAATGTCGAAGGTATTTCGATAGGCCGCGATGGCACTATCGATCGCTTTACCGGCATGGTGATCGACGAGGACGGGCGCATTTCCGAATTGCTCGACTTCGGCGATCGGCCCACGCGCGAAATAGAATACCGCGTCGATGGCGAAGGCCGCGTCATGGTGCCCGGCTTTATAGATGGCCACGCGCATCTCATGGGGCTCGGTCTCGGCACGCTGGTGCTCGATCTGTCCGGCACGACTTCGCTCAGCGAAGCGCTCGGCCGCATCGAAGCCTATGCCGCCGCCTATCCCGACCGACCGTGGATTATCGGGCGCGGCTGGAATCAGGAGCTTTGGGGCCTTGGCCGTTTTCCGACTGCGGCGGATCTCGATGCTATTGTGCCTGATCGCCCTGTCTGGCTGGAGCGTGTGGATGGCCATGCCGGCTGGGCTAACTCGATTGCCTTGGAAGCGGGCGGGGTAACAGCTTCCACAGCCGATCCCGATGGCGGACGCATTGAGCGTCTTGCCGGATCGCGCGCTCCGGCAGGCGTGCTTGTCGATGCAGCCATGCCGATGGTCGCCGAACAAATCCCCCCGCCTTTGCCCGAAGATCGCGACCTGGCGCTGTACAATGCGCAAAATTTGCTGCTGAGCCACGGCATCACCGCGATGGCTGACATGGGCACCACCGTCGAGGACTGGATGACCATTCGCCGCGCAGGGGATGCCGGATGGCTGCAGATCCGCGTGATGGCCTATGCCGATTCGGTAGACTCCATGCTGCTCATCGGCGGACCGCGCCCTTCAGATTGGCTTTATGATGATCGCCTGCGTCTCAATGGCGTGAAGCTCTATCTCGATGGCGCGCTCGGCTCACGCGGAGCCTTGCTGC
This sequence comes from Aurantiacibacter sediminis, assembly GCF_016019885.1. Taxonomy (GTDB): domain Bacteria; phylum Pseudomonadota; class Alphaproteobacteria; order Sphingomonadales; family Sphingomonadaceae; genus Alteraurantiacibacter; species Alteraurantiacibacter sediminis. Next base: position 139,001 of record NZ_JAEANY010000004.1, read on the forward strand.
TCGATGATTACGAGGACGATCACGGCAATCGCGGGCTGCCGCTCCTCAATGGCACGCAGCTGCGCAATTTGATGAGCCGCGCCGCGCTCGACAGTTTTCAGGTCGCGGTGCATGCCATCGGAGATGCCGCCAATCAGGAAGCGCTGACGGCTATCGAGGAATTGTCGGAGGATTACAGCGGCGATCGGCGTTGGCGAATTGAGCATGCGCAAATTGTGACGCCGCAAGATCTGCCCCGCTTTGGTCGAAACGGAATTATCGCCAGCATGCAGCCGGTCCACCAGACAAGCGACATGTTCATGGCAGAAGCACGGCTGGGCGATAATAGGCTGGGCGGTGCCTATGCTTGGAAATCGATCCTCGATGCAGGTGGAACGTTGGCATTCGGCACCGATGCACCTGTGGAGCCTGTAGACCCCATGGCTGGCCTCGCGGTTGCCACGACACGGATGAATGCAGACGGCGCGCCCGAAGGCGGATGGCGTGCGGAAGAGGCAATCAGCCGTGAACAGGCGCTTGCCGCCTATACTGCTGCCGCAGCCTATGCCGGTTTTGCCGAGGGCCGCTTTGGCAGGCTTGTACCCGGTGAGCGCGCGGATTTCGTGTTACTATCGGCGGACCCCTTGTTAGTCGGATCGCAACAAATCCGCGATATCAGGGTCTTGGAAACATGGATTGCCGGTCAACGTGTGTATGATGCGGACTTGCAACAGCCGGTGATTGAAGGGCCGGGCGAATAAATTGTTACATATTTGGTCTCGCCTTTCTCAGGATGAGACGTTATGCAACCATGTGAATCGAAAAATTGGGGTGAGTAACTCGATGATGAAGAAATTTTTTACGACTGCTGCCGTTGCTGGCGCAATGATTGCGACACCGGCCATGGCGCAGGATGCCGCTTTTGACCGTCTGCCTGCTCCGGCTGAGCAGGGCGAAGACCTTTCCGCAACGCCGCCTGCCGGCATTTTCATCGGCATTGCTGCTGTCGTTGCAATCGTTCTGGGTGTCATCATTGCCACTGGCGAAAACGACGCGGACGAAACTCTGCCGACCAGCCCGTAAGGACCGAGTTGAATGAATACGAAAAGGGGGCCGCGGCCCCCTTTTTTGTGCGCCATTGAGATGTGACGTGGCGCGGACGAATTGCGAGCGTGGGTTCGCAAACCATCGCCGCGCCGCCGCAGCTGACTTTTCCGTTAGTCTTTGCCCTTAGCCGGAGCTGCGCCTTCTGTTGACGCCGGCGCAATTTCAGCTTTCGCTTTCGCATCGGCTTTAGCCTGCTCGGCAGCTTCTTTCGCTTCCGCCTTGCGCCGCCTTTTTTCGCTAATCCGCATAAGGATGAGCGAGCCTTCGAATAGGACTATCAAAGGCGCGGCGAGCATAAGCTGCGACACGACATCGGGCGGGGTGATGATTGCAGCCGCAGCAAACACCGCGACAATCACATATTTGCGGCCAGCGACAAGCTGCTCGCGCGTCACCAGACCTGCCGCGTTCAGCAGCATCAGGACGACCGGCAGCAAGAAACTCACCCCGAAAGCCAGAATGAAGCGCATCACGAGATCGAGATACTCGCCCATGGCAGGAAGCGCCTGTGCGTTCAGGCCGCCCGCATCGCCTTGGAAACCAAGGAACCAGGTGAAAGCCAACGGCATCACCACGAAATAAGCGAGCGAGCCGCCCAGGATGAATAAGATCGGTGTCGCAATCAGGAAGGGAAGAAAAGCCTTCTTTTCCTTGGCGTAAAGGCCGGGCGCGACAAAGCGCCACAGCTGGTTCGCGATGATCGGGAAGGACACGAAAATCGCGGCAAACAAAGCGACTTTGATCTCGACAAAGAACGCCTCGTAAAGCCGCGTATAAATGAGCTGGCCCTGCCCCTCTGGAAAAGCCGCAGTCAGAGGGCGGACAAGAAAGCCGAAGATCTCATCGGCGAAATAGAAGCAAATCGCGAAAGCGATGCCGATCGCGATGACGGCCCTGAACAGGCGACCGCGCAGCTCGACCAGATGATCGAGCAGCGGGGCCTGTGTCTCGTCGAGATCGCTGACTTTGAGAGCCATCGCCTAACTGTCCTTGCTCTCGGCGGGGGCTGCAGCAGGCGCCTTGTCGTCGGTATCCGGCGGCAAATCAGCTTGCTTGGCAGCCTGCGCTTCCAGTTCCGCTTCGCGCGCCGCGCGCTCGGCTTCCTCAGCCGCCGCCCGCTGCTTTTCCGCGATGATTTTCAATTCGGTTGCCTTGTCACGCGGAGCTTCCTGGGGCTTCGTTGGAGCCGCGGCGACCGGCTTGGCAGGGTAAGCGCCTGTCGGCTCCATTTCTGCAGGAGCGCCTTCGGGATGCTCACGCATGATGCGCTCATTCTGCTCTTTCCAGCGCTTCTCCATGTCCTCGAGTTCAGCATCGCGGACTACCGTATCGAGGCCGGAGCGAAACTGGGCAGAAAGCTTGCGCAATTTACCCACCCAGCGCCCGACCATGCGCAGCGCAACCGGCATGTCATCCTTACCGATGACGAGCACCGCCACCACAAAGATGAGCAGCAATTCTACTGCACCGATATCGAACATCTAAAGCGCCCTCACCAGCCGCGCGGGGCCGGGATCAGCCGGCAGTCTTGTCGTTTCGCGACTGAGTTTCGGGGGTTTCCGAAGCTGCAGGTGCATCCTCGGCCGGGGCTTCGATCTGCGGGCTGTTTTCAGAAGACGCGCGCGTTTCCTCAGTCATACCCTTTTTGAAGCTACTAATCCCCTTGCCGAAATCGCCCATCATTTCAGAAATGCGGCCGCGCCCGAACAGGACGAGAACGACAATAGCGACGATCAGAATCTGCCAAATACCTGGCTGCATGATATTTCCTCGATTGGGATTGAGGGCTTAACTTAAGCCTTTTCGTCCGGAGTTTCCAGCGCTGCGATTCTCGCCGCGCTATCTGCATCCGAAATGTTTGCACTCATATCGGCCTCTTCGGCCGTATCTTCTGCCTCCGCAGCCTGCTCTGCTGCCAACTGCTCTTCCTTCTTGGCGACCATGTCATCATAGGCATCGTTGACCGGATCGAGCAGGCCCGCGGCTTTCAATTCGGCAAGGCCCGGCAAGTCCTTGCGGGTCTCCAATCCGAAATGGCCGAGAAAATCCGGCGTCGTGGCGTAGATCACCGGCCGACCGGGCACTTCACGCCTCCCTGCGGCGCGCACCCAGCCTGCTTCCATCAGCACATCCAAGGTCCCGCCACTGGTCTGCACGCCGCGAATCGCCTCGATCTCCGCACGGCTGACAGGCTCGTGATAGGCAATGATTGCGAGAACTTCGGTGGCCGCGCGCGAAAGCCGGCGCACCTGCTCTTTTTCTCGCCGTAGTAGATGTGCAAGATCGGGCGCGGTCTGAAATTGCCAGCGCCTGCCTCTCTCCACCAGCACCACGCCGCGATCCTGATAAAGTCCCTGCAATTCCGAAAGCGCATCCTTGACATCGGCATCGCCCAAATGCGCGGAAATCTGCTCGCGCGTCATCGGCTCTTCCGCTGCGAAAAGGCAGGCCTCCACCGCGCGTGCGAGATCGGATGGTTGCGCGCTCATGCCCGCATCCGCCGCAGATGGAGCGGGCCGAAAGTGTCGTCCTGACGAAGCTCCGCCTTGCCCAGCCGCGCCAGTTCCAGCGCCGCAACGAAACTCGATGCAAGCGCGCTTTTCTTGAGGCGCGGTTCGGCATCGCCCGGCAGGAAAGCGCGGATTTCCATCCAGTCCACTGTGACGCCGAGCAGGGCAGAAACGCGATCAAGCGCGCTATCCAGGGTCATCACAGGCCGCTCAGCCACCATGTGCACGACAGGCTCCGTGCGCAATTTGACCTGCCCGTAAGCGCGCACGAGCTGATACCAATCGCATTGCCACGCGTTCTTGCGCAGGATCTTCAGGCCTTCCGGCGCGCCGCGAGCGAATACATCGCGGCCCAATCTATCCCGTGTCATAAGGCGAGCGCCCGCTTCCCGCATCGCGCCCAAACGCTGGAGCCGCAATTGCAGCCTGAGCGCTAGTTCTTCAGGCGAAGGGTCTTCCTGCTCTTCCTTTGGCAGCAGCAGGGCGGATTTAAGGTAAGCGAGCCAAGCGGCCATCACAAGATAGTCTGCCGCGATCTCCAGCTTCAACGCTTCGGCCCGCTCGATATAATCGATATATTGATCGACCAGCGCGAGGATGGAAATGGATTTGAGATCGACCTTTTGCCGGCGCGCGAGATCGAGCAACAGGTCAAGCGGGCCTTCCCAGCCATCGAGCTCCAGATAGAGCGCATTCTCATCGACCGTGCCCGGTGCGGCGATGCCCCGCCATTCTTCACCGCTATCCGTGACCTCGTCAGTCCGTTCGACCAACCCGCCTTCTTCGATGGCCGCGCTCATGCCTGCACTCCCGCCGCTTCAAGCAACCCATCGCGCTGGGCGACGAGTTTGTCACGAGATGCAGAATCACCAGGCGTGCCAGTATCAGCGAGCGCCCGATCTAGCCGAGCATGCGCTGCATCTGTCATGGCAGGAACGGCTTTCATTGTGCCTTCCATGTCGTCCATCTTGCCCCAGCAATTGAGCACGACATCACACCCCGCCGCGATCGCGCGGGCAGAGCGTTCAGGAATAGTGCCTTCCAGCGCTTCCATGTCGATATCATCGGTCAAAAGCAGACCATCGAATCCTATGCGGCCGCGAATGATTTCGCCGATGACCTTTTCGGACAAAGTTGCCGGATTGTCCCTATCCCATGTGGGGTATCTGATATGCGCGCTCATGCCGATTGGAGCGTCAGCGAGCTTCTGGAACGGCGCGATGTCGACTTGCAGTTCTTCCGCGCTCGCTTCCACCACGGGCAAGTCCTTGTGGCTATCCACCATGGCGCGCCCATGCCCCGGCATGTGCTTGATGCAACCCGCAACGCCGCCGCGCGCGAGGCCATCGAGGACGGCCCGACCAAGTGCAGCGACTTGCATCGGTTCTGCACCCAGAGCCCGGTCTCCGATCACATCGTGAGAGCCCTCCACTCGCACATCGAGGAGCGGCAAGTAATCGACGGTGATGCCGACTTCGTGCAAATCCATCGCCAGCAATTGCGCATTGGCGCGCACCGCCTGGATCGCGCTGGCTGGTGCAATCTCGTAGAGCTGGGCGAAGACGCCCTGCGGTGGGTAGGCGGTCCATTCGGGCGGCTTCATCCGCGATACGCGGCCGCCTTCCTGGTCGATACTGATCAGCAGCTTTTCTCGGCCATGTATGCTGCGTAGATCGTCGGTCAGCGCACGCAATTGCTCACGCGTTTCGACATTGCGACCGAACAGTATGTAGCCCGCCGGGTCAGCCTCTTTGAAGAAAGCGCGTTCGGCATCGGTCAGCTGCGGACCGGAAAGGCTGAAAATTGCGGGCGTCATATGCTCTATTTACGCCTGAAAAGCGCCAATCGCGCAAGCGATTCACCATAGCCCATAGGGGAAAACGACAGGAACTGCCGGATCTAGTCGGCCCTGCAATTAGCGCACATAGCAATCCCCGCCCGATGCGCGGATTGAGCGGCAAACGCTATCGGCTGCAGAACGATCGGAAGCGACAGCTTGCAAGCGGAATACATCCGCGCCATTCACTTCGGCTTCGACAATGCGATAGCGCAGCCCTGACAGCGCGCTGAAACGGTTCGAAGCGCTGCTCCAGGCTGTCTGCGCATCGGAACGGCTACCGAACGCACCGATCTGGACGTAAGCGCCGCCAGTAGCTTCCGTTTCGCCGCGTGAGCCCGATACACCATCCTGATTGCGATCTATGCTGGGGCGTGCATTGCTATCTCCGCCATCGCTCGCCTCGATCCGGCCGCGCGTGCTCTCACCCTCGGCGACTTGGAAGGCCTGATCGCCCGTGCCCGAAACGTCGCGGCCACCCGGATCTTCCGGGCGCTGTTTGTAGGCGCCTTCCGGCGCTTCGATTGTGCTGCCGTCTGCGATCAGTTCAGCATCGGGCGTGTCTTTCGTGAACCACCAGACGCCGAACAGCGCCGCGGCGACAACCAACAGGCCGACTACCGCAATGCCGATCAGGCGGAAGTCGAAACCACCTTCATCCTCGTAATCATCGCCTTCGAGCCATGGGAGATCCTCATCCTCGTCAGCAAGAGCCAGCTGCTCCTCCTGCTCCAAGGATTCATCCCCGGTCTCGTTTTCATCACCTTGATAGGTCATGTGTTACAACTCCTCGACGGCTTCGACCCCCAATAGCGCGAGCCCGTTACGAATTACCTGCCCGATCTGCGCTGACAAGAACAGTCTCGCGGCGGACAAATCGGGCTGCTGTGCCACGATAATGCGCTTTTCCGCATCGTCATTGCCCAAATTCCAGAAGGCATGGAAGGCGGCTGCGAGGTCATAGAGATAGAAAGCGATCCGGTGCGGTTCGCGCGCGCGGGCAGCAGCTTCGACCTCGCGCGGGAATTGTGCAGCTTGCTTGACCAGTGCCAGATCATCTTCGCCTAGCAATTCCAGTGAATAGCCGGAAGGCTCGATACCCTGCTCATCCGCCTTGCGCAGGATCGAGCAAATCCGCGCATGGGCGTATTGCACGTAGAACACCGGATTATCTTTCGAGGCTTCGACCACTTTGGCAAAGTCGAAATCCATCTGCGCTTCGGGTTTGCGGGTGAGCATGGAGAAGCGAACGACGTCCTTACCCACTTCATCGACCATGTCGGCGATGGTCACGAAATTGCCCGAACGCTTGGACATCTTCGCAGGCTCGCCATCGCGCAGCAGCTGCACCATCTGCACCAGCTTAACATCGAAAGGGATGGGCTTGCCGTCGCCTTCGGACAATGCTGCGACGGCCGCCTTGATGCGCTTCACCGTGCCTGAGTGATCCGCACCCCAGATGTCGATCAGCTCGTCAGCCTTTTCGGCCTTTTGCATGTGATAGGCGAGATCGGCGCCGAAATAGGTCCATTTGCCGCCAGACTTTTTGATCGGGCGGTCCTGATCGTCGCCATATTTGGTGGAGCGGAACAGCGGCAGTTCGACAGGCTCCCAATCCTCCGGCGGGGCCTTGCCCTTGGGCGCTTCCAGCACACCGTCATAGACAAGGTCATGTTCGCGCAGCCAAGCCTCGGCAGCTTCGGGCTTTTTCGCCGCCTGCAGCGCCGCTTCGGACGCGAACACGTCGTGTTCGATACCAAGCTTGCCGAGATCGGACTTGATCATGTCCATCATCCGCTCGACAGCAAAGGCGCGGAAGATGGGCAGCCACTCCGCCTCATCGGCGGCCTGGTAGCGATCGCCGAATTCGCTTTTCGCATCCTCGCCGACCGAGACGAGATAGGCACCGGGGTAATAACCTTCGGGAATCTCGCCGATGTCTTCGCCCAATGCTTCGCGGTAGCGCAGGTGCGCCGAGCGGGCGAGCGTATCGACCTGGCTGCCAGCGTCATTCACATAGTATTCGCGCGTTACCTCATGTCCTGCATATTCCAGCAGGCTGGCGAGTGCATCGCCGACCACCGCGCCGCGGCAATGGCCCATATGCATGGGGCCGGTGGGGTTGGCTGAGACATATTCGACATTCACGCGCTTGCCCTGCCCCATGGTCGATTTGCCATAGGCATCGCCAAGCGCAGCTATCGCGGCAATTTCCTCGCGCCATACGATGGGAGCCAGACGCAAATTGATAAAGCCGGGGCCTGCGATTTCAGCGCTTTCGATCAGCGCATCGCGGTCCAGATGTTCGACGATCTTTTCCGCGAGCGCACGCGGATTGGTCTTCGCCTGCTTGGCCAGCACCATGGCCGCATTGGTGGCGAGATCACCATGCGAGGAATCGCGCGGCGGCTCTACGCTGACATTGTGGCGCGGCGTATCGGGCGGCAGCGTGCCTTCCGCCTCAAGCGCGGCGAGCACCGCATCGATTTTCTCCGCAAAAGCGGCGTAAAGAGTGTGTGTTTCAGACATGCCGGGCCGGTTAGCCTTTTTGCATGCCAGGGGGAAGGCTCTGATTGTGCCCCGAGGGGGCGATCAATCAGCGGGTCGCGTTATATTCCAACTGCTCGTCTTCGAGCTGGAACCCGATGAGCAGCTCGAATGTCGCACGAGCAACTGCGGCGCGGACTTCCGGCTCGGTCAGCGGATCGACTGCAGCGGAGAGATCGCCGGCGCGGCGGCGGCGGGTAATACGCTCACGAATATCTTCCGGGAGCGTTGCGGCTGCACGATCGACGAAAGCGCCGGCTGTGCCGGTTGTCTGGGCGCGCGCCTGACCGTCTGCAAAATTCAGCGTAACAGTGCCAATCCGCTTCGAGACCACCGAGTTTCCGCCGCGCATCACGGTCGAGAAGAAAGGCAATTCAACGGTACGCGCGCCGCTGGTGTTCCGGCGCTGGGCGACAACGTCAAAGGTTGCGTTGGTGTAGACCTGCGCACCCGTTTCATCGCACGTACTCTGGACGTTGGTGATCGCTGCGGTAACATCCAGCGCGTCTGCGGTGCGAGCACCGGGCGTTGTAAACAGCGTCACATCGCCGGTGTAATTCGGCACACCCACTGCCGGACATACGGAGCGCAAAGCCGTGATCCCGACGCCCTGATCGACGACAAGCTCTCCCTCGCCCGAACAGGCGGCGAGCAGCATTGCAGATGCGGATGCGGCGAAAAAGGCGGGGCGAAACTGCATATACGTCCTTAAACCTGCGCGGCCGGGCATCGGCCTGTCTTGAATATCGGAGGGAGAGAAACGAAATCTCTTTTCCGAAAGAAGTGCCCCTAGCCCTTTCGCGGGGCAGCCACAACCGCTAGAGCTGACAGTATGAACGCCCCCTTTCAGGAAAATCGCTCCGGCGAGAAAAAATCGCCGCTCAAGGTCTTGATTGCAGCGCCGCGCGGCTTTTGCGCGGGCGTGGATCGCGCGATCGAGATCGTGGAACGCTCCATCGAACGCTATGGCGCGCCGGTCTATGTGCGGCACGAAATCGTGCATAATCGCTATGTGGTCGAGGGCCTGCGCGAAAAAGGGGCTATTTTCGTCGAGGAATTGGATGAAGTGCCGGACGATGCACCGGTGGTATTCAGCGCGCATGGCGTGCCCAAATCCGTACCCGCAGAGGCCGAGCGGCGTGAGATGATCTATCTCGATGCCACTTGCCCCCTGGTAAGCAAGGTGCACCGCCAGGCCGAACGGCAGATCGAGAAAGGCCAGCACATCATCTTCATCGGCCATCAGGGCCACCCGGAAGTGATCGGCACAATGGGTCAAGTTCCCGAAGGCCGGATGACGCTGGTCGAAACTGTCGATGACGTTGCGAAGCTGTCATTCACCGAGGAAGACGACCTCGCCTTCCTGACCCAGACGACTCTATCGGTCGACGATACGGCAGATGTCATCCGCGCTCTGAAGACGCGCTATCCGCAGATCATCGCCCCCAAGGCGGAAGACATCTGTTACGCCACATCAAACAGGCAGGCATCTGTGAAAGCCATCGCCGGTGAATGCCAACTTGTGCTGGTGATCGGCGCGCCCAATTCGTCCAACTCTTTGCGGCTGGTCGAAGTGGCAGAGCGCATGGGTGCAACATCCTACCTCATACAGCGGGCGGACGAAATCGATCCGGCCTGGCTGGAGAATGTCGATACGGTCGGCGTCACCGCCGGCGCTTCGGCTCCTGAAGTGCTCGTGCGCGAAGTGCTCGCAAAGCTCGGCGAGATGTGTGACGTAACCGAAGAGACCGTCCGGACGACCGAAGAGAAAATGATCTTCAAACTGCCTCGCCAGCTGACCGAATAGGCCGCTTTGTGGCGGTCTACACGCAGCTTTCTGCAGAAACGCTGAGCGATCTCATCTCGCATTACGACGTGGGCGAGCTCGTTTCGGCCAAAGGCATTGCCGAGGGCATTTCCAATTCCAACTGGCTGGTGGAAACTACGACCAGCCGGTTCATCCTGACCATGTACGAGCGGCGCATCGACATTGCCGATCTGCCGTTTTTCCTTGGACTGCTCGATCATCTGTCCGCCAAGGGGCTGCCCGTTCCGCGCACGATCCACGATACATCGGGGGCCGCCTCGCGCATGATAGATGGCAAGGCAGTGGCGCTGATCGAATTCCTGCCGGGTGTTTCGATCGACAATCCCACCCCTTCACAAGCACACAATGTCGGCGCGGTGCTCGCGCGCCTGCACCTTGCCGCGGACGATTATCCGGGACGGCGGACGAATGATCTGGGGCCTGACACTTCACTGCACGTGCTCGAACAGTGCGGGGCAGAGGCATTGGCTAGGATCGACGCAGAACTGCCTGAAATGCTTCCAATGGCCCGATCGATTGCCGCCGACTGGCCGAAGGATTTGCCGCGGTCAGTCATCCATTCGGACCTGTTCCCGGACAATGTGCTGATGCTGGGCGACGAAGTCAGCGGACTGATCGATTTCTATTTCGCCTGCCACGATATGACTGCCTATGACCTGGCGGTTACGCATGCCGCGTGGAGTTTTGACCATGACGGTCGCAGCTTTCGCTCAGATATCGGCAGCGCCTTGATCGGCGGCTATCAATCGGTGCGCGCGTTGAGTGTCGCAGAACGCGCGGCAATGCCCATTTTGGCGCGGGGCGCGTGCATGCGATTCATCTCCAGCCGGACGCAGGACTGGATCGATACACCGACAGATGCGCTCGTCACCCGTAAAGACCCGATGGATTTCGTCCGCCGCTTGCAATTCTACCAAAGCAATGGTGCAGAGCTCTTCGCATGAAACATGTCGAAATTTTCACCGATGGTGCCTGCAAGGGCAATCCCGGACCGGGCGGCTGGGGCGCATTGTTGCGCATGGGGCGGCATGAAAAGGAGCTGGTCGGCGCCGAGCCCGAAACCACCAACAACCGGATGGAAATGACCGCCGCGATCAAGGCGCTCGGCGCACTGATCGAGCCGTGCGAAGTAACGCTCTACACGGACAGCAAATATCTGATCGATGGCATCACGAGGTGGGTCCACGGCTGGAAAAAGCGCGGCTGGGTCAACGCCAGCAAGAAGCCAGTGAAGAATGCCGATCTGTGGCACGACCTGATTGAGGTAGCATCCACCCATAAGATCAACTGGCAATGGGTGAAGGGCCACAATGGCCATCCGGAAAACGAGCGTGTCGATCAGCTCGCCAGCGATGCGGCTGACGCGATAAGTCGCGGCTAATTTCGCTCGGGCATGAAAAAGGCCAGCCCCGCACGGGACCGGCCTTCTTCAAATCCGCTGCTGAAAAGCCTTAGCTCTCGTCGACGATCTTCGCGCCGGGGCCATTCTTCTGGATCGATTCGATAGCATTCTTGGCGCTGGCCTTGGACGAATAGCCTTCGGTCGAAAACATGATCTCGTCATTATATTTGAAGCGGACACGAAATTCGCCGGCCTTGTCCTTATAAATCTGGAAATGATGCGCCATGGAAATGCTCTCCTCTAGTGGTTGTAATCTTCAAGCTGAATTGGCGGCAGCATAACAAATTGACACCGCTTGGCTAGGCCACCGGGAGGGCAAAGCGATCTGGCGTGTATAAATTTACATCCAGAGCCTCGGTCATGGCATCCCGGTCCTGTCCGCTGGCCAATTGTGCGCCGAGGCGCGCAGCGGCAGGCGCGGTCTGGATTCCGTAGCCGCCCTGGCCGGCGAACCAGAACAAGCCATCCAGCTCGGGATCGAAGCCGTAAACCGGCAGGCGATCTGGTGAAAAGCTGCGCAGCCCCGCCCATTTGTGCTCCACCGCCTCGATTTCCCAATCGACCACGTGCTGGAACCGATCGATCGCGAGCGCGATGTCCATCTCTTCAGGCGCGGCATCGCATGGCTCCGATGGCGTTTCATCATGCGGACTGAGCCAAAGCTTCCCGCTTTCCGGGCGGAAATAGAAGTCGCCCGAGAGATCGAGCGTAAGAGGCAGGTCGGCAGGCGCTGACGGATTGACGCGCAATTGCGCCACTGTTCGGCGTAGCGGCTGGATGCCTATCGGACGCGCGCCGCACAATAGCGAGACACTGTCTGCCCAGGCTCCCGCGGCATTGATCACCACAGCCGCACGCACTTCTCCGGCGGTCCCGAAATCGAGCCGCCAGTCCGCCCCGTCTCGCGCTGCCGCGGCCAAACGGTGACGGGTTCGCAATTCGACCCGGCCTTTTCGCGCAAGCGAGAGGTAGTGCTGATGTAGGCCGCCCACATCGATGTCCGCGCAATTGGGCTGGCTGAGAGCGTGATCCCATCCCGGCAGCACGCCGGGCAGCATCTGCTCCAGCCCCGCACGATCCAATCGCCTGATCGTCACGTCAGAATCGGCGAAGCGTTCGAGAAAGCTGTCGACTTCCTCTTCCTGCCCCGCGCGCCCGACATACAAACCGCCGCGCGGCGTCAGGAAACCGCCCTCCTGAAGATACGGGCCCGAAGCCAGCGTCAGCGGAACGATATCGGGGCCGCCGTAACACTCTTCGCGAAAGGCAGCGGACCGACCCGTCGTGTGATAACCCGGACGATCCTCTGCCTCGGCCAGCAACACGCGGCCATGCGGAGCGAGTTCGGCAGCGATACTCGCCCCGGCCATGCCCGCGCCGATTACAGCGAAGTCGAACGTCTCACTCATCCCGTCAGCTTTCGCTCCAGGAAATCATCGATGGCTTCCAAAGCTCGATTTCGCACGGAGTCTTCTTCGCGAAGGATTTCATGCCGCGCTTCGGATCCGAAAGTCAGGTGGTCGACATCGGGCAGGCGTGCAATGGCGCTTCGGATTGCCGCCGGGCTCACAAGCCTGTCCGCATTGGTCGCGATCACAAACACGGGCAGATCCACCGCTTCGAGCGCGCCCTTCGTGAAGATCTTTGCCGTGCTGTGATAAGCGGCATTCACCCAGCCCCAGCTGCCGGGGCCAAGCTCCAGCTCGGGGCGACTCTCGCGCCACCACAGTTCATCGGCATAGCGATCCTCATCATGGGTCAGCAGCGTATTGCGCAGGCCGGGCTTGGCACCGGGTTTTTCACTCATTTTCCATGCGGGACGTTTGGGATCGCCAATGCGCGCCATCATGCTGGCAAAGCCGCGCTTGACCGGGAGCGGCAGATGCTCGGGCATAGTGTCGAGCATGGGTGCGGAAAGAATCAATGCGTCAGGCGCAGGAGATAGCGCCTCGTCGATCACCGCGCGCAAAGTCAGGTGGCCGCCCATGGAGTGGCCTGCCAGCACGCGCGGGCCGGAATGGCGAGCGGCCCATGTCCCCCAGAAGGCGGCGAGGTCTGCCACCCACAGATCGAAATCGTCGATATGGCCCGTTGCCTTGTCATTGCCGAGACGACCCGATCCGCCCTGCCCACGCCAATCCGCCGCCGAAACCCGCCAGCCCTGCAGGCGCCAATGCTCGAAGGTTTCGATATATTTCTCATAGGCATCGCCGCGCCCTGCCATGAACAGCATCGCGCCTTTTGGAGCGATGCCGGCGGGCGGGTCCGGCCAGTCGATATGGCGGATCTGGTGCCCGTCAGGCGCATGCCACATGCCCTCTCGCGCATCGGCCGGAATGGCCCTGCGATCGAATGCGGCAGCGATGACGCTTATGCTTTGGCTAATTTCAACCTCCTGCCCTTGGTTACTATTTGGTAAGCCATAAGCGCTAGCACGAGCATCCAAGGGATATTTGGGGGCTTTATGCTAGACGATCCAATCAAGTACGGACTGCTTGCGGCATTGGCAATTGCGCTGATCATCGCAGCTATCACCGATCTCAAAAGCCGCCGCATCGCGAACAAGCTGAATGCGGCGATTGCTCTTGGCGCACCGCTGTTCTGGTTTGCTTCGGGCATGAGCTTTCTGCCGTCTGGCGATGGCTGGTTCGAACCGACCAGCGTCGTGATGCAGCTTGCCCTCGCTCTCGTGACCTTTGCCGTGCTTTCCGTTTTATTCGCTTTGAGGTGGATGGGAGGAGGCGATGTAAAGCTCCTGACCGCGCTCGCGTTATGGATCGCTCCAGCAACTTTCGGAAAGCTGCTTATCATGATGGCGCTACTCGGCGGCGTACTGACTTTAGTCTTCGGGTCGATCAACGTCATGTCCCGCCGCCACTCAAAAAGCAGCGAGAAAAATCCACTTACCATTCCATATGGCGTGGCCATCGCACTCGCCGGCCTGTGGGCCATCGGCACATTCTATCTTCCCGCATCGGCAGCCGCCGGTGTGACGGGGTGAACCTCATTTTAACCATTGTCGGTCTATCCCGACCGCAACGTAATCCGAGATCCAAATAAGGGGGCTTGACGCACCATGGACAAGAAGAAGCTCATTTTGTTGGTAGGGGCACTGGTCATTGCGATCGGTACGGCCCTTGCTGCCCGGAGCATGTTCGCCGGCGCGGCGGCTCCTGAAGTCGAAGCTGCCGAACCGGAGCCGCAAGGCCCCAAAGTGCTGGTTGCGAAACGCAGCCTGCCGGTCGGCACGATCATTACTGCAGATGCGGTGGGCTACCAGCTCTGGCCGCAGGAACTGGTGCAAGACGCCTATTTCATCGACGGTGAAGCTGACATGGAGCAGCTGCTGGGTACGGTTGTTCGCAACCCGATGACGGCAGGTGAGCCGGTGACACAAGGTTCGCTCGTATCGCCTGGCGATCGCGGCTTCCTTGCCGCTGCGCTCGGCCCGGGCATGCGCGCTGTGACCGTTCCGGTTAGTGCACGCACCGGTGTGGCAGGCTTTGTCTTCCCGGGTGACCGCGTCGACATGATGCTGACCCAGACCGTGACGGGTGAAGGCGGCGGTGCAGGGCAAGCTCTGCAGGCGGCTGAAACCATCCTTACCAATCTGCGCGTCCTGGCGACCGACCAGTCGACCGAAACCACGCAAACCGAAGACGGCCGCACCGTGGTTCGCGCATTCCGTACGGTGACGCTGGAAGTGACCCCGCGCATTGCCGAACAGATCGCGGTTGCACAGACGATCGGTACGATCAGCCTGGCGCTGCGTTCGATCGCCGACAACCAGACCGAGCTTGAGCGCGCTATTGCCTCTGGCGATATCGACCTGCCCGATGATGCAACGCCCGAAGAAGAAGAAGCATTGCTTCGTTCTGCCTCCGCACGTCCGGGTGAAGGTGCCAGCTCTTACCAAACCGGCGGCGATGTCTCTCGCTTCCAGCGTAGCACGGTTCCCTCGCGCGCTCCGGCTCCGCAGCCTGACAATGCCCAGCCTGCACCGGCACCTGGCGGTGCACTAGCTCCGGCCGTCCAGATGGGCCCCTCGGTCCGTGTGACCCGTGGCCAGAACACCACTGTTGAACCGGTCGACCGCGGCGCAGGCGCTCTGCTTGATCGCCAGGCTGGAGCCATGGGCCAGGGTGCCCGGGTCGCTCCGGTCGGCATGTCGACCCTGCGGTGATCGCCATGACCCAGACAAAACATTCTAATCGCTCAATTTCCCGCGGGAATTTTCCGAAAGGCAAGACTATGACCAGCCGTCTTTTCAAGACCGTCATGAGTGCCGCTGTCGCGCTCACGCCGCTGGCGATGCTGCCGGCCGCTCCGGCCCAGGCCCAGTCCGTTGCACCGGCACAGGATCTCGTCCTGTCAATTGGTCGCGGCGAATTGGTGACTGTGCCCGGCAATATGGCCGACATCTTCGTTGCCAATAATTCCATCGCCGATGTGCAGGTGAAGTCGCAGCGTCAGCTGTATATCTTCGGCCTTTCAGGCGGCGAGACCACGATTTACGCCAGCAATGCTGCAGGTGACATCATTTGGTCTGCCAATGTCCGTGTGGGCTCCAACATTGACAGCATCGATCAGATGCTGGGCCTCGCAATGCCGGAAGCCAATGTTTCGGTCGCCACGATGGGAACCAACACTGTGCTGCTGACCGGCACGGTGGCGGCTCCTGAAGACGCTGCCGAAGCAGAGCGCCTGGTACAGGCTTTCGTAGGCGAGGATGCCAATGTCATTTCCCGCCTGCGTATGGCGACGCCGCTGCAAGTCATGCTGCGCGTTCGCTTTGCCGAAGTCAGCCGTTCGCTGGTTCGCAATATCGGCGCTAACCTGACGTCTGTCGATAGTGGCGGGGGTTTCCAATTCGGTGTCGGTACGGGCCGCGAGGGCTTTTTCCAGGGCGGTACGGGTCTTAACGCATTGGGCGTTGGCAATGTGCCGACCGGCCTGATCCCCGACCCGAACAATCCGGGCCAATTCATCGAGGGAACCGGCACGCAGATCAATCCGATTTCGCCCGGCGGCACAATTGCCGGAATGGGCGAGTTCCTCGGCCTCGACCTGCTTGGCGCACTCGACCTTGGCGAACGCCGCGGTCTGGTGACCACCCTTTCCGAACCGACCCTGGTCGCGCTTTCGGGTGAGACGGCAGAATTCCTTGCTGGCGGTGAATTTCCGATCCCGCTGAGCCAGGGCCTTGGCACCACCACCGTCCAATATCGCGATTTCGGTGTCAGCCTGTCTTACACGCCGACGGTCCTTTCCAACGGCCGCATTTCGATGCGCGTCCGCCCGGAAGTATCCGAGCTGTCGACGCAAGGTTCGGTCGTTCTTAACGGCTTCCAGATCCCTGCTCTGACGATCCGCCGCGCGGAAACGTCGATCGAGCTGGGATCGGGCGAAAGCTTCATGATCGCCGGCCTGATGCAGAACAACGCGCAGAACACTGTCGACCAGATCCCGGGCGTGGGTGACATGCCCATCATCGGCAATTTGTTCCGCTCGACGGAATTCCGCCGCGGTGAAACCGAGCTGGTGATCGTTGTGACGCCTTATTTGGTCGAGCCGGTCAATGATCGTGACATCCGCTTGCCGACCGACGGCTTCGCCGTCCCCGATGCAGCTGCGCAGGTCATGATGGCTCAGGAAACCGACGGAACCACTGGCCGGATACGTCCGATGCCGCGCCCGGCGAACCCTTCGCCGACCGGTCCGGACCTTAGCCTGATCGAACAGAATGGCACCGCTGTTGCTGGCGGGGAAACCCCCGGCGCAGCTGCGCCCCAGTCCGCCGCGGCAGCTGTGCCCGGCTTCAGCTTCGACGATGGAGAGTGATCACCATGACCAATCGTAACAAACGCTTTGCCGCGACAGCCGTGGCACTCTCGCTCGGTGTCGGTCTTTCCGCCTGCGGAACGCTGAACGAAGGCCCGCAGAATTTCTCGCTCGACAGCGTGAATCAGCCGATCGTCGAACGCCAGAACTACACTCTGGATGTCGCCAGCGGCGGCAGCGGTCTCTCGGTTCCCGAACAGGCGCGCCTTGCAGACTGGTTCGAAACGCTCGACCTTGGCTATGGCGATCGCATCGCCGTGGATGATCCGACGGCCAGCCCCGCTGTGCTGGAAGATGTCGCAGCAGTCGCAAGCCGCTTCGGCCTGCTGGTCAGCCCAGATGCGCCTGTCACCAATGGCTTCGTCGATCCGGGCAATGTCCGCATTGTCGTCACCCGCTCCATGGCCAGCGTTCCCGGCTGCCCGATCTGGCGTGACCAATACGGCATCGAGCAGGGCAACCAGACTTCGCCCGGCTTCGGCTGCGCGGTCAACAGCAACATCGCCGCCATGGTCGCCAATCCTGAGCATCTGCTCGAAGGGGAAAGCGGCACTGGTGACACTGTAATCATGCGGTCCAACCGCGCCATCGATGCATATCGTGAAGCGGAACCGTCAGGCAATGGCGGCACCTCGCTGCCGCGTGTTTCTTCGGAAGGGGGCTAATCTAATGAGTTCAAGTTGGAAACCCGGACCGCTCGGCAATCGCGAGCCGTTCTCTGCCTTCATCTGCGACGATGGTGCACTGGATGCACTGCGCCCCGTAGTGATCGAAATGGGCTGGCAGCCGGAGAAGTGCAACAAGGGCGGTCTGCGTAACGCGATCCAGTCCCTCTCCATCTCCGCAAGCCCGGCCATCTTGATGGTCGATCTGTCGGAAAGCGGCGATCCGCTGAATGATATCAACGCTCTTGCCGAGGTTTGCGAACCGGGCACGGTGGTGATCGCAGTGGGCCAGGTGAACGATGTTCGCTTGTATCGCGATCTGCTGGCAAGCGGCATTCACGATTACCTGCTGAAGCCGCTTTCGGCGAGCCAGCTGCGCGATTCGCTCACGCAGGCCCAGGCGGTGTTCTCTTCGCCGCGCGGCGGCGATGGTGAGCAGGAGCACACCCATATCTCGACCGCTGTGGTCGGCACGCGTGGCGGCGTTGGTGCCTCCACTCTCGCCACCTCGCTCGCTTGGCTGTTCTCGGTCGAACATGAGCGTTCGACTGCGCTGCTCGATCTCGATGTGCATTTCGGCACCGGCGCGCTTTCGCTGGATCTGGAGCCGGGCCGCGGCCTGACCGATGCGATCGAAAACCCGAGCCGTATCGATGGCCTGTTCATTGAGCGTGCGATGATCCGCGCGAATGACAATCTCGCCATCATGTCTGCCGAAGCGCCGATCAATTCGCCGCTGATGACCGACGGCACGGCTTTCCTCCAACTGGAGGAAGAATTCAGCCAAGCCTTCGACATGACGGTGATCGATCTGCCGCGCAACATGCTGATTAACTTCCCGCATCTGCTGACAGATGTGAATGTTGTGACGCTGATGACCGAGCTGACGCTCGCCTCTGCCCGCGATACGATTCGTATTCTGTCGTGGTTGAAGCAGAATGCTCCGGGTGCACATCCGATGATCGTCTGCAACAAGATGCAGGGCGGCGCAGCTGAAATCAGCAAGGCTGACTTCGAGGCTTCGATCGAACGGAAAATCAACTTCCAGATTGCGATGGACCAGAAGGCGGCTGCCAATGCTGCGAAGCTCGGCCAGACGTTTATCGAAGCCAACAAATCTTCCAAAACGGTCGGCCCGATGCGCGATATCGGCAACACCATTATCGGCGTAGCCGATGATGACGGCGCCAGCCTGGAAGAAAGCGGCAAAAAGGGCGGTGGCCTCGGCAAATTCGACCTGAAATCTTTCTTGGGCGGCATGTCCAAGAAGGACAAGGGCGCAGAAGCCGTCGAAGCAGCCGAATGATCGTGACGGAGCGGGTCTTCAAGGCCCGCTCCGCCATGCTCGCCAACTGAATTTACGTAAAGAGAAGGCGGACAATGAACATCATCCAGCTCGTGCTTGTGGCCGGTGGCCTGATGGGATTGATGATCCTTGGCTATGTCCTGTTGAACGGGAAATCACCGGGCAAGGAAAGCCAGCGTCGCCTCGAGGCGGTGCGTTATCGCCATTCTGAAAGCACCACAGACAAGGTTGAAGGGCAGCTGAAGAAAGCCATCGCCGCGCGCAAGCCGAAGCAGTTCAAAGCTGCAGGTTCCGGTTCTCGCGTCGAGGCACTTGAAGTCCGTCTGAACCGTACAGGCATGGGCTGGACGCTGCAGCAATATCTGTACGTATCGCTGGGCCTGGCTGTCGTAGTGACCGCGCTTGCCTATCTGCGCACGGGCGCAGCGCCAATTTCGCTCGGCATCGGGCTGGTCATCGGTGCGGGCTTGCCGCACCTGATTGTCGGCCATTTCATCAAGCGCCGGACCAATCAGTTTAACGCCAAGTTTCCGGATGCCATCGAGCTGTTGGTGCGCGGCCTGCGCTCCGGCCTTCCCGTTGCGGAAACGCTGTCCGTCGTAGGTCAGGAAATTCCCGGCCCGGTGGGTGTCGAATTCCGCCAGGTGGTGGAGCGGATCAAGATTGGCCGCACCATGGAGGAATCCTTGCAGGAAGCCTCGGACAAGCTCGGCACGGCAGAGTTTCAATTCTTCGTCATCACCCTCGCCATTCAGCGCGAGACGGGTGGCAACTTGGCAGAGACGCTGTCGAACCTTGCCGACGTGCTGCGCAAGCGCGCGCAGATGAAGCTGAAGATCAGGGCGATGAGCTCCGAATCCAAGGCCTCAGCCTATATCGTGGGTGCTCTGCCCTTCATCGTGTTCGGCATGATCTACTGGATCAACCCCACCTATATTGGCGGCTTCTTCGAAGATGAACGCCTGATTGTCACCGGCCTGTTCGGCCTCGTTTGGATGGGCATCGGTGCCTTCATCATGGCCAAGATGGTCAGCTTCGAGATCTAAGGGAGGAGGGAAATGATGAATATATTGAGCCTCGCCCCTGCAAGCGGCCCCACCCTTCTGGGAGTGGATGTGATCCTCGTCGGGTCGATCCTGGTCGGGATCACGGCAATTGCCGTCATGATGGCGATCTATGCTGCGGTGACCGTGAAGGATCCGATGGCAAAGCGCGTCAAAGCGCTGAACGATCGCCGTGCGGAACTCAAAACCGGTATGCTCACCAACACTGCCAAAAAGCGGCAGAGCCTGGTGCGCAAGACCGACACGACCGAGAAGATGAAAGACACGTTGCAGGGCATGAAAGTCCTGCAGGAAGAGCAGGTCAAGGATGTCCAGCAAAAGCTGGCGCAGGCAGGCTTCCGAAACAAGGAAATGGCCGTTGTCATTATCTTTGCGCGCATGGTCTTGCCGGTTGTTCTCGGCCTTCTCGGCATTGTCTTGTTCTACTGGACCGACACCTTTCCCGATTGGGGCAGCACGAAGCGGTTCCTCGCTTTTGCTGGCCTTGTCATTGCTGGCTATAAGGGGCCGGAAACCTACCTGAAAAATGTCGCGACGAAGCGGACGAAAGAAATCCAGAAAGGCCTGCCGGACGCGCTTGATCTGCTGGTGATCTGTGCAGAGGCGGGCCTGACGGTGGATGCAGCCTTCAACCGCGTGGCGCGCGAACTGGGCCGGGCCTATCCGGAACTGGGCGACGAATTTGCCCTTACCGCGATCGAGCTGTCCTTCCTGACAGAACGCCGTCAGGCATTCGAAAACCTCGCTTACCGCGTGGATCTCGACGCTGTGCGCGGCGTGGTGACGACGATGATCCAGACCGAACGCTACGGTACGCCGCTAGCCTCCGCTTTGCGCGTGCTTTCGGCTGAATTCCGTAACGAGCGGATGATGCGTGCTGAGGAAAAGGCCGCGCGTTTGCCTGCGATCATGACAGTGCCGCTGATCCTGTTCATCCTGCCGGTGCTGTTCATCGTGATCCTGGGTCCGGCCGCCTGTTCCATCGGCGATGCCTTCTCCGGCGATGGGCCGGGAAGTAACTAAACTTTCACCGCCCCGCGTGGGCAGTGGGCAAGATAAACCCCGCCGGTGCGAGCCGCGCTGGGTTTTTCATGCGCGCTTTCAGTTTCGGCGCTGACTTTAGCCTTACTTGAGGCCGTAATTGCCTTTGGAAAGATCCTCACCAGACATTTCCTCGGCCATGCTGCGCGCCCGCTCGAGCAGGGCACGAAACAGCTCAAGCTCGTCGTGAGAGAATCCTTCGAAAAGCTTGGCTTCCATCTCCAGCGCAAGCGGCATGATTTCCGCATGCATCGCTTTTCCGTTTTCGGTCAGTTCAAGCAGGTGGGAACGGCCGTCCTGCTCATTTGGGGCACGCTGTGCGAGCTCACGCTCTTCGAGCACTTTGCATGCGCGATTGACCGCGACCTTGTCCATCAACGTCCGCTTGGTGAGGTCGCGCTGGGTCATCGCGCCGGCATCGCCTAACACCGCCATCACCCGCCATTCCGGAATGCTCAGGCCCCAGCGCTGGCGATATTCCATCGCGATCCGGCCGCTGACGGCATTGGACGCCAGTGACAATTGATAGGGGAGGAAGCGCGAAAGAAGACTGGCTGGTTGCATAAGCAACTACTTCTAAGTGATCTCACGCGCTTGGCAAGATGCGCGGCGGCAAAAGCGAAAGCGCCTTGCTATTCCTGCGGCTCAGCGAAAAAGCTCATCAGCCGGCCTGCCACCGCATCGAGGCGCGCAGCAGCGCCCACATCCCAAACATCGCGAGGAGTGACGATCGCCGTGTCGAGCACGGTATCAATCGGGCTGGCCTTGCGAGTCTTCGGCAAAGCGGCAGCGAATTCGGCGAGCATGGCACGCGCATTTTCCGCATTGGTCGACATGAGCGCAACAATATCTGCGACATCCACATCGCCGTCTGGCTCTCGCCAGCAATCGTAATCGGTGACCATACCGACCAGCGCATAAGGAAGTTCTGCTTCGCGGGCGAGGCGCGCTTCCGGCATGGCGGTCATGCCAATCACATTCGCGCCCCAGTCACGGAAAACATGGCTTTCCGCGCGCGTCGAGAATTGCGGGCCCTCGATCGCCACATAAGTGCCGCCTTCATGCACCTTAGCCCCTGCCCTGTCGGCAGCTGAGGCGGCCATTTTGGACATGCGCGGACAGACCGGATCGGCCAGCGGCACATGGGCGACGATGCCGTCACCAAAGAAACTTCGCTCACGCTGCACCGTGCGATCAAGCAATTGGTCCACCACGACGAAATCTCCCGGCGCAAACTCTTCCTTCAGGCTGCCAATCGCCGAAATGGCGAGAAGATCGGTCACGCCGCAGCGCTTCAGCGTGTCGATATTGGCGCGGTAATTCACATGGCTGGGAGACAGGCGATGCCCCGCTCCGTGCCGCGCGATGAAGGAAAATTGCACACCGCCAATCTTACCCGTCACAACAGGGCCGGATGGATCCCCGAACGCGGAATTGACGGCGATTTCTTGCGCATCTTCAAGCGCGCCGGGCTCGTAAAGGCCCGAACCTCCGATCACTCCGATATGCCAATCGGCCATGCTTCGCTCTCCTGAAATTACCTGACCGACTTATTTGGGCGGCATCCTGATCGCTCCATCCAGACGGACACATTCGCCATTGAAATAACCTGTTTCTGCGATGAAGCAGACGAGCGAGGCATACTCGGCCGGATCACCCAAACGCTTCGGGAAAGGCACCGCTTCGGCGAGCGCCGCCTGCGCTTTTTCCGGCAGGCCTGCCAGCATCGGCGTGCCGAAAATGCCAGGCAGGATGGCATTCACGCGAATGCCCTCGCCCATCAAATCTCGCGCCATGGGCAGGGTCATGCCCTTCACGCCAGCTTTCGATGCGGCGTAGGCAATCTGGCCGATCTGCCCGTCTTCAGCAGCCACGGAAGCCGTGTTTACGATGCAGCCGCGTTCGCCGTGCTCGTCCAGCGGATCGAGCGCCATCATGCCCTCGGCCGATTTGGCGCAGCATAGAAACGTGCCGACAAGATTGATATTGATCGCACCTGCGAATTTGCCGAGTGGCAAGTGGCTCAATGCACCCGTTTCGCGGTCTCGCTTTACGATCTTGCCGACTGGCGCGATGCCTGCGCAGTTGACGAGGATACGCTCTTGGCCATGCGTTTCCCGGGCTTTTGCAAAAGCTGCGTCGACCGAGGCTTCGTCGGTGACATCGGCGTGGCAGAACGCCCCGCCAAGTTCTTGCGCTACCTCTTCACCGCGCTCTGCATTCATGTCGAAGATCGCGACCTTGGCTCCCTTGGCAGCCAGAGCGCGCGCCGTGGCCTCGCCAAGGCCAGATGCCGCTCCGGTCACGATTGCAGCAATTGAATTGTCGATCTTCATGGCAGTTCCTCAATATTGGCGTGGGCCGAAGCCGCATTCTGTGCAGATGGGTCCTAGAGCGCGCGCAGCACGGGTCAAGGCGCGCCAGTCATCAACCATTTCTCAGCCGTGAAACGAGCAAAGAAAAAGGCCCCGCAACCGAAGCTGCGGAGCCCTTTCTTTGGCTTAGTCAATCCTGATCGGATTAGAAGCGAACCGAAAGCGTTCCGAAGAACTCACGGCCGTCAAGGTCGTAACCATTGCCGAGCGGAGTGTTCGAAATACAGGTGATCGGCTCGTTACAATCGATCAGCGGCGGAGCTTCGTCGAAGATGTTCGACACACCAAGACGCAGGGTAATCCAGTCGTCGAAGGTGTAGCGGATCGAAGCGGTGTGGACGAAGTAGTCATCCGCAAACCCGATGTCGCGACAGAAGACGCCGTCACCCTCAACAACACCAGCGCCGTCACCGGTACAGGTGTCACCGAAGAAACCGGTTCCGAGATTTCCGAAGGCGTCATCCAGCGGGTCGATACCCGTTGCCTGCTGCTCGGTTTCGCCGATCCAGCGGGTCTGCCAAGTGAAGGCAAAATCGCTGTACTGGGCGGAGAAGGTCGCACGGCCGGTCCAAAGCGGGAAGCCGAATTCGCCCTGATCTTCATCGAAGTCCTGCTCGCCATCATCATTGACGAACAAGGTGCTCCGCTCAAGCAGGTGGTTCGCACGAAGGTTCAAGCCGAGGCTCAGAACTTCACCTCCAAGCGTCACATCATAACCGAGCGTTGCGTTCAGATCGATGCCGCGCACCTTCTCTTCGTCCTGGTTAAGGAACTGCGGGAAGGCCTGGTTGATCAGGTTACGGCCGACTGTATCGTATTCGAGCTGGTCACAAAAGATGCTCGGCGTCTGCGGCTGGTCGTTGAAGAAGCATTCGTTAATTGCAAACTGAGCGCTCAACGATGCGATCGAGTCTTCCACAACAATGGCGTAGTAGTTGAAGTTGAACGAGAAGTCGAAATCGCCCCAGCTGTCGCCGACGGCAACACCCGTGGTGAACGAAGTCGAAGTTTCCGGATCGAGATCGAGACTACCCTGGTTTGCAACCTCGATGCTCGATGTTGCGATTGTGTTTGAACCCGAGTCGTTGATACCGACCGTGAACGGATCGCGTCCTTGCGTCTGACAGTTCTGAATGACGTCGGGATCACGCGTGTCATCGCCAGGCTGATAGCCGCCGTTGAGAGCGTCAAATGCCGCATCCGGAACCGCACACGGGTCAAAGATTGTTGCGAAGCCGGTGATACCACCAAGGAAGTTCTCGCGAAGGTTCGGCGCACGGAACGAAGTACCGTAGCTTGCCTTCAGGAGCACTTCGGGGACCGGAGCCCAACCCGCCTTGATCGAGTATGTGCCAGCCGTGCCGTAGAATTCCTCTTCGGTCAGACGACCGGAAAGGTTGACATCCAGCGTGCCCAGCTCGGGCGTGTCGAACACCGGAACATCAAGCTCGGCGAACGCTTCGATGATGTACTTTTCACCGTTCGTGCCGAGGTCACGGAAGAATCCGAAGAACAGACCATTGGATGCCTGGAAGTTCGGGTTCGTCTCGATGCTGTCATTGCGGAATTCGGTACCGACAACGAGGGCAAGCGGACCAGCAGGAAGCTGCGCAAGGTCACCCGTGGCGTAGGCCGAGAGAACGATCTGTTCGTAAGTCGTATCGACAATACGCTGGTCGAACAGATAATCACGCTCTGCCTGGGTTGCGAAATCGCCGATGGCGCCCGTCAGCACGCTCGGGGCAAACAGGTTCACCGGCACACAGCCCTGAACAAGATCAGGCGCAGCCAGATCCGGATTGGCCAGCGTGCCGCAAGGACCAATATACTGCGGATCGCCGAACGCACCGAAGATGTCGAGGCCGTTGTCGTAATCATCAGCAATGCCGTCGCCGCTATCGTCGGCTACACCGTCACCGTCGAAATCCTGCGTCGGATCGATACCGAGCGAGAGCGCCAAGCGGTCTTCACGGATACCGTTACGGACCGAGAGACCTTCCGAACGCGAGTAGACACCGGAGACTTCGAAAGTCCAGCTGTCATCGATGAAAGGCAGGTCACCGCGAACACCAAGCACAGCGCGATACTGTTCCTGCGTGATATCGGTGTTATTACGGTCCCCGCGGATGCCGCTGATCGGCACGACCGGAAGGCTGAAGCCTGCAGGGCCGAACTGGCCGTTCGGGCCATAAAGCGGGAAGCCGTTGTTCTGCGCGTTGTCGATCAGACGACAGTCGACACCATCAGGATTGGTGTTGATATTACACGGGTTGAACGGGTTGATATCCGGTACGGACGGGAAGATCTGCGGCACGCCGGTATTGTCCGCACTGATTTCCGCACGGCTGTACAGCAGTTCAAAGAAGGGCGTCAGGTTCATGTCGCCGTCAAGGGTGTACTCGCCGTAAGCCATGACGTTGTACAGTTCCTGACGCGAGATGAACACCTGATCGATGTTCGCCGCATTGGTGTTCACATCCTGGAAGTCGACGTCACGGATGCCGTCGCCATCACGATCCAGCTGCTCACCGAACGCGTTGGTCGAGTCCGCATAGGGGAAGTCCGGGAAGCCCGGGAAGTTGCCCTGGCCGTCTGCCTGGAAGTAAATCGAGCCAGAAAAGTTGAACGGATTGAAAATACGGCCGGAGATACCGCCGATCTTACATTCGCTCTCGGAAACCGAAACGGCACCGCCCGAATCACGCTGCACGATCGCATTGTCGCGCAGGCCAACGGTACGAATTTCACCGGTGTCGGTGATCTCGTAGTGGGTGTCACAACCGCGCAGGAAGGGGCGGTCACGCAGACGGACTTCGTCACGGACAGAATATTCCGCACCAATACCAATAAAGCCGTTGCTGAACTGCTGACCCCATGCGCCGCTGACGGTGTAATCGTCGCCGCCACCCTCGGGGTTGTAGTTACCCGAAAGGAAGACTTCGAACCCGTCAATGTCGTTGCGCAGGACGATGTTACCCACACCGGCCACAGCGTCCGAACCATAAACCGACGATGCGCCGTCAAGCAGCAGGTCGTAGCGGTCGATCAGCGATGCAGGCAGCAAGTTGATCGACGGGCTGGTCGGCGCGCCTTCCACACCTGCAGGTGCGAGGCGGCGACCATTGATGAGAAGCAGGGTACGCTCTGCACCCAGACCGCGAAGGTTCAGCGTCTGCGAACCCGGACCGTTATCGAGCACGAAGCCTTGGAAGGTCGCGTCGATCTGGATACCGGCGGCAGCTTCCGAGCGTTGCAGGATCTGCGCGGCATCGAAGTTTCCGACGTCACGCTCGACTTCGGTGCTAAGAGTCTGGAGAGGCGAAATGCTGGTGTAGGTGTCCGTGCGGACACGCGAGCCGGTGACGACGATACGCTCTTCGCTGGCAACTTCGTCCTCATCGAGGACGTCGTCATCGGGATCGTTATCGATAATGCCATCGGGATCGGTTTCATCCTGATCCTGTGCATAAACCGGAGCACCTGCCAGAAGCGCTGCGGCCGAAACCGTAAGCGCCAACCCTGTCAGGGTATTCTTCTGAAACTTTTTCATGTTTGTCGCGTCCACTTCAATTTCGAAATTCACAAGCCATTCATTCCAGACCGGGCAGTTATGCTGCCTCTTTTGGCGTGACGGCTTGCAGGGTAAGCTGCGAATTCCAATACGCTGCGGGTGAATGACTGCAATAGCGTTGGGCCCTTGTCAAAACGACATGCGCGGCAAGCACTGGAAACGCCCAGTTTTGACAGCCCCTGTTACCAAAAACACACACTTCGGCGCACCAGACTTTCATTTCGTCGTCACAAAGCGGCCTCAGGATTGCCTGTTCGCCCCTGCACAAAACCCATGATTCTCCAGCGTTTTTGATACTCGTTCGGCTTGCGCACGGCAGATCGCGGTGTTGTTGCACTGCAACATGATTGGCTGTGCTTTTCCGAAATATCGTATCAACATTGCGTCTAGCGGCGTTCTGGCGCAATGTTCGCCAACTTTCCGTACTTTCTGGAATGCAACAGGGATCAATACGCAAATGAA
Organism: Aurantiacibacter sediminis; assembly: GCF_016019885.1. Classification (GTDB taxonomy): domain Bacteria; phylum Pseudomonadota; class Alphaproteobacteria; order Sphingomonadales; family Sphingomonadaceae; genus Alteraurantiacibacter; species Alteraurantiacibacter sediminis. The sequence goes on from NZ_JAEANY010000004.1 coordinate 166,536, forward strand.
ACTTCGCACCGCACTACGTTCCGCTTCCGCCCCGATCGCCCTTTCCATCGCTTGCCTCGCGAATCCTGCGTTGGCGCAAGATGCGGATGATGAGCCGAGCGCCGAGGAGCAGGAAGGCAGTATCGTGGTGCTTGGTTCACGCATCCAGCGTGATCCGAATGAGGCTGCGCCTTCTCCTGTTTCGACTATATCTATCGACGACATCCGCGAAACCGGGGTGATCGACGCGACGGAGGCTCTTCGCGAGATCCCCGCTTTGTCCAATTCGGGCACCATTTCCGATTCGCTGCAGAACGGCGCGGGCGGCATCGGCCAAGCGACGCTGAACCTTCGCGGCCTGGGCTCGGTCCGTACCCTTGTGCTCGTCAACGGCCAGCGCCACGTATCGGGTGTCGCGGGCAGCCAGATCGTTGATGTTTCGAGCATTCCCACCGGCCTGATCGAACGCGTTGACGTGCTGACCGGCGGTGCATCGGCCGTTTACGGTGCGGACGCTGTGACGGGCGTCGTGAACTATGTGCTGCGCGAAGATTTCGACGGCTTCGAGATCGATGCCACGGGCGGCGTTTCGGCCGAGGGCGATGGCTGGATCGGCGCCATTGACGGCGCGGTCGGCTTCAATGCCCCCAACGGGCGTGGCAATGTCACTCTTGCAGCCGGATATTCTTACACAGAGCAGCTGCTGCAGGGCGATCGTGATTTCTTCGCCAATAATGGCCGTTTCAATACCGGGACGACCTACCCCAGTCCACTGCTGCGGTTCCAGCGCGGAGATATCAGCGATGCGACGCCGAACTTCCAGGATTTCTACAGCATCGCGAATTTCTCATTCCCGATCGGTTTCCGCATCCCGCTTCCGGGGACGCCCGAATATGACGCGATCTTTAGCGGCGGCACCACGCCCACCGCTGCCGAGCAGGCCCTGATCGACCAAGCGCTGGGCGCTCCTGCGCTTGCCTATCAGTCCGATCCGCGCTTCGCGATTTCATCGGGCGCCGGGCTGATTTTCCGCCGCGATTTCGGTTTTTTCGATGCCGATATCAACAATAACGGGATCAATGACTGCCAAGAGAGCTTCATCGGCCTGACGGGCTTTGGCGGTGGCGGCTGCTACGTGTCCACGCCGGGTGGCGGGGTAAAGATTTTCGAAGACGGCATCGTCGCCAGTTCCAGCAACCAATTCGGCGGTGACGGCGCGCCGGAGCGCGTCAGCGGCGCTACTCTCGTCCCGGGTAATGAGCGGGTCTACGCTGCCCTGCTCGCCAATTATGATGTGACGGACGGGATCAATCTTTTCGTCGATGCGAAATATGTGAATTCCTACACGGAGTCGCAGAACCCCTACAACACGTTCTACGATTCCTTGCTGATCTATGCCGACAACCCTTTCATCCCGGATGTGCTGCAGGCGGATGCGGATGATGCGGGCGGCCTGCGGGTCAGTCGGGACTTTACCGACCTTGGCCTTGCACGCCAGCTTGCCAGCCGTGAGACCTATCGCATCGTGAGCGGCCTGCGCGGTGAATTTGGCAGTGGCAGCGAATTCAGCTGGCAGCTCAGCGCGAATTATGGCCGTTTCGAATCAGAAATCGAGAATGAGAATACCGTCCTGCCGGACCGTTTGTTCGCAGCGATCGACGCGGTGGATGAAGGTCAGTTCCTCAATGGCACGCCAAATGGCAACATTGTTTGCCGTTCGGATCTCGATCCTGATGCGCGCCACCCCGGCAGCCAGTTCTTCCCGGTAATCGAACCCGGTTTCTTCACTTTCAATCCGGGCGATGGCAGCTGCCGTCCTGCCTCGCTTTTCAATGGCGAGCAGTCGGTGTCTCAGGAAGCTGTCGACTTCATCTCGGTGACGACAGTCAATGAAGCGGTGCTCGAACAATTCGTGCTGAGCGCAAGCCTTGGCGGTGACACCAGCAGCTTCTTCGAACTCCCCGGTGGCCCGGTCCGTTTCGCAGTCGGTGCCGAATACCGCGAGGAGAAGAGCAGCTTCGAATTCGATCCGCTGGTATTGGGCATCGCGCCAATCGACACGCCCGATATCAGTGCCGGTCAGTTTATCGGCGATGTCTCTGCCAACCAACAGTTGGTGTTCGATGCGCAGACGCGCAGCTTCAACACTGGCGGCCAGTTCGACGTGGCGGAGATTTTCGCCGAGGTGAACATCCCCATCCTGGAGGCGGTACCCTTCTTCGATGTGCTCGAACTGACGGGTGCAGCGCGCTACTCGGACTACTCGACTGTCGGCGGCACATTCACTTGGAGCGTCAGCGGCATTTGGGCGCCGATTGAAGATGTTCGCTTCCGCGGCACCTATTCGCGCGCTGTGCGTGCGCCGAATATTTCCGAACTGTTCGATCCGGAACAGGGCACAGTGTTCCGCCCGTCCGACCCGTGTGATGTCTCGCAGATTGCCGTCCTCGATGCGGCAGACGCTGCAAACCGGCAGGCCAACTGTGTCGCCGACTTCCAGGCGCTGGGCGCCGCGCCCAGCGACTACTCGACAAACGGCGTGTATGACTATTCGGACCCGCTGACGGCGCGCTTCTCCGGCACCACGGGTGGCAATCCCGATCTGCTGGAAGAAACCGCGACAACATACACGTTCGGCGCGCTCATTACGCCGCGTTTCATCCCGGGCCTTTTGCTCTCGGTCGACTATTACAATATCGAGATCGAGGACGCGATTGCCGCAGTCGGCTCGCAGGATATCGTCGATACGTGTTACGATTCGACAGCCTTCCCGAACCAGTTCTGTGGCCAATTCGATCGTAATGGCGATCCCACAAGCCCGACTTTCCTCGGTTTCAACTTCCTTCGCCAGACGCAGTTGAACTTCGGGCGCATCGAAACGGCGGGTATCGACGGGACGATTGCCTATCGCTTCGACATTGGCGATTTCGACATCGGCGCGCGGGCTTCGGTCAACTGGGTGGATTACATCGATCGTTTCTTCGATCCGACCGACCCGACCAATGTCGATCCGGAATTGCGTGAAGAGCAGCGCCCGGAATGGGCAGGCGTAGGCTCGCTCACGGTCGGCTACGGACCATTCTCGCTGCGCTACGGCCTGCAATATGTCGGCAGCACGGCATTCTCCGGTATCGAAATCGAGACTGCAGAGGCCCAGGTAGGACCGGCTGGCTTCGCCGATGAGTATTGGATCCACGACATCAGCGTCAGCTATGAAGCGAATGATGATTTCACGATCTATGCGGGCGTGAACAACCTGACCGATGAGCAGCCCTATCCGACGAACTTCTCCTACCCGGTCTCACCGTACGGGACGTCGTTCTTCCTCGGCATTACATTGCGCGGGGATCAGATTCCGGGCCTCTAAGGGGTGCTACACGACCTTAAGAAAAGGGCGGGGATTTCCCCGCCCTTTTTGTTTTTGTCGGATGGCAAGGCGCAGTCCTACTGCACCGTCATCTCCAGCTCGCCGTCGCCTTCGTCCACGTTGACAGTCGAGCCATCGGGGATCTCGCCGCCCAGCAGTTTCTCAGCCAGCGGATCCTGCAGATAGCGCTGCACCGCCCGCTTCAGCGGCCGCGCACCATAAACCGGATCGTATCCGACCCTGCCGAGCCATTTGCGCGCGCCCTCGGAGAGATCGAGCACGATCTTACGGTCCTTCAGCAGCTTCTGAACGCGGGCCACCTGGATATCGACGATAGGCGCCATGTGCTCCATCGCGAGGCGGTGGAACAGGACGATTTCATCAAGCCGGTTAAGGAATTCGGGGCGGAAATGTCCGCGCACCACATCCATAACCTGATCCTCGACATCTTCCACCTTCTGGTCATCGCCCAGATTCGAAAGGAATTGGCTGCCCAAGTTCGATGTCAGGATGATCAGTGTGTTGCTGAAATCGACCTGGCGGCCCTGCCCGTCTGTCAGGCGGCCATCGTCGAGCACCTGCAGCAGCACGTTGAACACGTCGCTATGCGCTTTCTCGACCTCGTCGAAGAGGACCACCTGATAGGGCCGGCGCCGCACCGCTTCGGTCAGCACACCGCCCTCATCATAGCCGACATAGCCCGGAGGCGCGCCGATCAGCCGTGCGACCGAATGCTTCTCCATGAATTCGCTCATGTCGATGCGCACCATCGCCTGATCGTCATCGAACAGGAAGGACGCGAGCGCCTTGGTGAGCTCGGTCTTGCCAACGCCGGTAGGGCCGAGGAACAGGAAGCTGCCAAGCGGACGGCCCGGATCCTGCAGGCCAGCGCGTGCACGGCGCACAGCCTTTGAAACGGCGGTAATCGCCTTTTCCTGGCCGATCACACGCTTGCCCAGCGCTTCCTCCATCTTAAGGAGCTTGTCGCGCTCGCCTTCGAGCATCTTCTCCATTGGAATGCCCGTCCAGCGTGCGACGACGGAGGCGATATCATCCTCGGTCACTTCTTCTTTCAGAAGCGCGTTCTCGGTGTGATCAGCGGCCTCGGCGAGCTGCTTCTCCAGCTTGGGGATCGTGCCATATTGCAGCTCACCCGCAGCGGCGAGATCGCCACTGCGCTGGGCCTGCTCCAGCTCGATCCGCGCCGCATCAAGGTCTTCCTTGATCTTCGCTTCGGCGTGGATCTTGTCGCGCTCGTTCTGCCAGCGCGTGGTCAGCTCGGATGATTGCTGCTCAAGATTGGCGAGCTCCTCGCGCAAAGCCGCGAGCCGGTCTTGCGATGCGGAGTCGCTCTCCTTGCCGAGAGCCTGCTCTTCAATCTTCAACTGGATGATGCGCCGGTCTAGGTTCTCAATCTCTTCGGGCTTGCTCTCCACTTCCATACGGATGCGGCTGGCGGCCTCGTCCATCAGGTCGATGGCCTTGTCGGGCAGGAAGCGATCGGAAATATAGCGCTCGGAAAGCTGTGCTGCGGCCACGATCGCACCATCGGTGATGCGCACGCCGTGATGCAGCTCGTATTTCTCCTTGATGCCGCGCAGGATGGAGATCGTGTCCTCCACGCTCGGCTCATCCACGAAGACGGGCTGGAAGCGTCGCTGGAGCGCGGCGTCCTTCTCGACGTATTTTTGATATTCGTCGAGCGTCGTAGCGCCGATGCAATGCAGTTCGCCGCGTGCAAGGGCGGGCTTCAGCAGGTTCGACGCATCCATACTGCCTTCGCTCGCGCCCGCACCGATCAGCGTGTGCATTTCATCGATGAAGAGGATGATCTGCCCATCGGCATCCTTCACCTCATCGAGCACCGTCTTGAGGCGCTCTTCAAATTCGCCGCGATACTTCGCGCCTGCAATCAGGCTACCCATGTCGAGCGCCATCAGCGTGCGGTCCCTCAGGCTGTCGGGCACATCCCCATTGGCAATGCGAAGCGCGAGCCCTTCGGCAATTGCGGTCTTACCCGTGCCGGGCTCACCGATCACGACCGGGTTATTCTTCGTGCGACGGGCAAGGATCTGCACGACGCGGCGAATTTCCTCGTCACGCCCGATCACGGGATCGAGCTTTCCGTCCTTCGCCTTCTGCGTCAGGTCCTGCGCGTATTTCTTCATCGCATCATAGGCGGCTTCAGCATTGGCGCTGTCCGCCGTCTTGCCCTTGCGCAGCTCGTTGATCGCGGTGTTGAGCGCCTGCGGGTCGAGCCCCGCTGCGGCGAGCGCCTTGCCCGCACGGCTATCCTTTTGAAGCGCGATCGCGAGCAGTAGCCGCTCGACGGTGACATAGCTGTCGCCCGCTTTCTCCGCGACCTGTTCGGCCTGGTCGAGCAGGCGCACACTGTCATTGTCGAGGCCCGGCTGCTGCTGGGCCCCGCCCCCGCTGACGGCAGGGATCTTAGCCAGAAGCGCATCCACTTCCTGCACCGCGCGACCCGGACTGGCACCCGCGCGCTGGAGCAGGCCTGCGGCCATGCCCTCTTCATCTTCCAGAAGCGCCTTCAGAATGTGCTCGGGCGAAATCCGCTGGTGTTCGTTGCGAATGGCAATGGTCAGCGCGCTTTGCAGGAAGCCGCGCGCGCGATCGGTGAATTTATCGAGATTCATTGCTGGTCCCTCATCCAATTACCACTAACAGATAGTGTTGCATTTGCGCCACACAAGTGCGTCTGTGGGTAATAATCGCATGCTGGTCGAGAACTTCCAGCATCAATCGTCCATGTCGCCCGCATTTTCCTCATAATCGAGCAAATCACCGGGCTTGCAGCCGAGCACGAGGCACATTTTCGAAAGCGTCGCGAAGCGCAATCCCCGTACTTTGCCAGATCGGAAATGCGATAGCTGGGTCTCGCTAATGCCGATGCGAGTTGCCAGTTCCTTACCTGTCATACCGCGTGCATCGAGTAAGCGGTCGAGAGTGACTCTCACCGGCATCAGAGAAACTCCTCCAGTTCGCGCGCCATAAAAATGGCTCGGCGCATGAGGCGACCAAGCAACCAGAGCAGAAGGCCGACCGCGCCCAACGTCACATAGGTTGGATCGAAATAGGCGATGCCGCGAAACTCGCCGATATCAAAGAGGCGCATCAGCAGAGCGACGCCGAAGATTTCAAACACCGCACCGCCCGCCAGCAATACTCCTGCTCCAGAAAGGAGCTGTGGCATTACGTCAACAAAGCCTCGCCCGCGCGCCACTTGCCAGCCGGCAAAAGCAAGCATGATGATCGCGACGATGTAGCTGACTGTGGCGACGCGCCGGAGCGCCCAATAGCCAAACTCGGCACCGTAAAAAACGCCGCCGATCAGATCGATGACGACGATGGCGCTAAGCACCAGGGCGCATAGCCCACCGGCAATAGCGACAAGATAACCCGCTTGCCTCAAATCATCCATTCCGCACTCCGAATTTAGCCTTGACTTAAATTTCTCATCTCAGCATTTAACCGTTAGTTAAATCGCGGCGCAAGAGGGATGAGGCATGAATTTGGCAATCGAGACCAGTGAGCTGCGCAAAAGTCTTGGAACCCGTCTGCGTCGCCGCGCCATTATTCGCGGATGCGATCTCAAGGTGCCGCGGGGAAAGGTCTACGGTTTCATCGGACCAAACGGCGCTGGCAAGACGACGATGATGCGGCTGCTGCTGGGCATTCTTCGCCCCGATGCCGGAACGGTCAGATTGCTGGGGCATGACATGGCTGACCGCCCGCATGTCGCTTTGCGGCGCATCGGCGCATTTGTCGAAAGCCCGGCGCTGTATGATCACCTGTCCGGCACGGCCAATCTTGACATAACCCGCCGCCTGCTCGGCCTGCCAGAGACTGAGGTGGCGCGGGTTCTCGATATTGTCGGTATGACGCGGCACGCCGCGCGCAAGGTGCGGGATTATTCGCTTGGCATGAAGCAACGCACCGCGCTTGCGCGCACGCTTCTGGGCGCACCAGAACTCCTGATGCTCGATGAACCGACCAACGGCCTCGACCCTGAGGGCATCTCTGAAATGCGCGATCTGATCCGTGATTTGCCGGACAGAATTGGTGCAACCGTTTTTGTATCCAGCCATTTGCTCGCCGAAGTCGAACAGGTGGCGGATTATGCCGGATTGCTGCGCGACGGTCAGCTTGCCATGCAGGGGCCACTGACTGAATTGCTCGCCAGCGAACGCGTTCTTCGCCTCAAGACAGATCAGACGGAAAATACGCTCCGCATCCTCAAGATCGCAGGACTAGAGCCACGAACCGCAGGGCGCGAGTATATCGCGCTTTCCTGTCCGGCGGGTGAGGATTTCTTTGCCTTTTCCGCCGCGATCAACGCGCGTCTCGTCGATGCAGGAATCCTGGTCGGAGAGATCGTGGAACAGCGCCAAACGCTTGAGGATCTTTATCGCCAGTCGGCTGGTGCGGGCCTGAGGAAGGACGCTGCATGATGGCGCTTATTCGAGCCGAACTCGCCAAGCTAAACGGTTCCTTGGCGCTGCTCTTTATGCTGGCTGTTCCGGCACTCACGGCGGCGTTGGCGCTGCTGGCCATCGTTACGAATGGCAGCGCTTCGAACTGGAACACGATCCTCGGCAGCTTTGTCCTGCCGCTTTGGGTGATGTTCATCTATCCTATGGCGACAGCCACTTTTGCGACTCTTACCGCGCAGGTCGAGTACCGTGCGAAGGCGTGGGACCACTTGCTCGCCCTTCCCTTCTCCCGCTGGCAAATTTTCGCGGCGAAATGGGTCGTCGTGCAAGCATCCCTCGCTCTAATGACGGCGCTTCTGTTCGCTTATTCTTATATTCTCATTTCGACGGGCGGGCTGCTCATCGGCAGCATGCCAGTTGGCGATCCTGCATTTGCCAAAGTCGCCAATGGCTCGCTGCGATTGCTCGCGGCCGGCATGCTGTTTTCTACCATCCAATTGTGGATCGCCTTGCGCTTCGGCAATTTCGTGATCCCCCTGGCTGTTGGCATCGCGGGAACTCTGGTGGGAATGGCGGTGGTCATTACGGGCTCATCGCAGGCCAATTGGTTTCCGTGGGTCATGACGATCAATGCGGCGAAAGATGGGTGGGAAAGTTCGGTTGTCGGAGGCCTCATCGGGGGCGCAATCGCGCTCGCACTGATGCTGACTGACCTGTCGAAGCGCTCTCTGCGCTAGGCTTTTGCGCTACGAGCAGACGCACGCTTCCCCTCGCTGATCTTTATGCTAACACGCTCGCCATGAATCTGCGCACAGCACTCCGCTCGCTTATCCCTGCAACCGCCACTCTGGCGCTACTGGGTTGTTCCACCACCGACACCATGCCCGTCGCTGAGACTCAGGCGGAATATGTCGAAGCCGAAGCGAGCGTGGGTACGCCGCAGGCTGCCTCGCTGGACGATCTGCTCGCCTCCATCGACATCCCGCATGAAACGTTCACGCTGGACAACGGCCTGCAAGTGATCGTCCATACTGATCGCAAGAGCCCGCTGGTTGGCGTCACCACCTATTACCGGGTCGGCTCAAAGCATGAACCGCGCGGCCGCACGGGTTTTGCCCATCTGTTCGAGCATCTGATGTTCGGCGGATCGGAGAATGTCGAGAATTTCGATATTCCGCTGGAAGCCGCAGGTTCGACCAGCACCAATGGCTCCACCTGGTATGATCGCACCAATTATGTCGAGACCGTGCCCACCGGTGCGCTCGACCTTGCGCTGATGATGGAAAGCGACCGCATGGGTTATCTGCTCGGCGCGGTGAGCCAGGAGAAGCTCGATAACCAGCGTATGGTGGTGCAGAACGAAAAGCGTCAGGGGGACAACAGCCCCTATGGCCTCGTCAATTACGTTCTGAATGATGCGCTGCTGCCTATCGGCCACCCCTATCGCCATTCGACCATCGGTTCGATGGCAGATCTTTCCGCCGCCAGCCTCGTCGATGTGCAGAACTGGTTCCGCGACAATTACGGCCCCAACAATGTGGTGCTCGCGCTCACGGGCGATATCGATGCCGAGACCGCGCGCCCGATGGTGGAGCGCTGGTTTGGCGATATTCCGGAAGGCCCCGATGTGGAGCAGCTCGAAGCTGGCCCGGTAACTCTGGCAGAGCCGGTCTATCAGGAAATCACCGACCAGGTGCCTTCGACCCGCATCTACCAGGCATGGACGGGGCCGGGCATGACGCACACGGATGCCGTTCCGTTGCAGGTTGGCATGCAGATCCTCGGCGGCCTCAACTCTTCACGTCTCGACAACGCGCTGGTGCGCGGTGAAGAAAGCGCGACGAGTGTTTACGCGTATTCGCAGCAGCATGAGCAGCTAAGCTTCTTGCAGGCCATCGTCACTGTCAGCGACGGTGTCGACCATGCCGAAGCGCAGGCCGACCTCGAAGCTGAAATCGCGCGCATGATTGCCGAAGGTCCGACTCAGGACGAGATCAATCGCGCGGTCACCCAGTTCGCCTCCGGCTTTATCGGCGGGCAGCAGAGCGTCGGCGGCTTTGGCGGTAAGGGCATGATCCTTGCCGAAGGGCTGATGTATACAGGCGATGCCGGTTTCTACCGGACCCAGCTGGAGCAAATGGCCACGCTGACGCCGGAGACGGTGCGCGCGGCGATGGAGAGCTGGCTTTCACGCCCTGAAACCACGCTGGTCGTCGTGCCGGGCGAACGCACACTGGACGGTGCGACGCTGGGCGGCTGGGGCGATGAGGACCAATTTCCCGCGCCCGATCCCGATACCGGAAGCGACGTCGAAGTGACCCGCACAGGCCCCGAACGCGTTCTGCCAGAGCCGGAGCCGGTGGGCGCACTAACCTTTGCCGATGTAGAGCGCGCGACGCTTTCGAATGGCATCGAAGTCGTCCTTGCGCGCCGCGATGCGGTGCCGCAGATCAATCTTGCCATGGTGTTCGATGCCGGAAGTGCGGTCGATCCAATTGGCATGGCCGGTGTCCATGAGACAATGATCGACGCGATGACGGAAGGGACCACCACGCGCAGCACGCTCGATATCGCCATTGCTCAGGAAACACTCGGCGCATCGATCAACGCAAATGCCGGAGTGGAGCGCAGTACCGTATCCCTCACTGCATTGTCCGCCAACCTCCAGCCTTCGCTGGACCTGATGGCCGATATTGTTCGCAATCCGGCCTTTGCGGAAGAAGACGTGGCGCGCGTTCGCAGCCAGCGAGTCGCCGCGATCCAGCAGCAGCTCGCCTCTCCTGCAGGCATGGCCAGCCGCGCGCTGATGCCGCTGATCTATGGCGACGATCACCCTTACGCTTACGCTTCATCTGCTGGCGATGCGGATGTCGTTTCCGGCCTGACTGCGAGCGACCTCGCCGCCGAGCATGCCGAATGGTTCCGCCCAGATCTCGCCACCATCACCGCTGTTGGCGACGTGTCGATGAATGAGCTGGTTTCGGCGCTCGAAGCCAGCTTCGGCGACTGGCAGGCACCGGCAACGTCCGCGCCTGAAAAGTCCGTCGATGCGGAAATTCCGGCACCCGCCACGCGCCTCGTCGTAGTGGACCGGCCCAATTCGCCGTCCAGCTTCCTCTCGATCGGCCGTATCACCCCCTTCGAAGGGCATAGCGATGGCTTCGAAGCGGTTGAGCTCGCTAATGAAGTGATCGGCAGCGGCTTTCTCTCGCGGCTCAATAACGACCTGCGCGAAACCCGCGGCTGGACCTATGGCATCGGCTCCTCGATCCCCAGCGCCGAAGGCCCCCGCCGCCTGCAGATCGGCACGCAGGTGCAGGCAGATCGCACTGCGGACTCAATCGAAGTGATCATCGCGCAAATGTCTGCCTTCCCTTCGGTCCGCCCGGTGGATGATGTCGAATACCAGCGTGTTACGGATGGCAATATCCGCAACCTGCCCAACCGTTTCGAAACCAACGGACAGGTTCTCGGTGCGCTGCTGTCCAACCAGCTGCTGGGCCGCGATCTGCGTTACCAGGCGAGCCTGCCTGAGCTGTGGCGGAGCGTCACGCGGCAGGACATCGATGCTGCTGCTGGCGAATTCCTCCAGCCCAATGACCTAATCATTGTCGTGGTCGGCGACCGCGAAGTGATCGATCCGCAGCTCGAGCGTCTCGGCATGGAAATCGAATATCTGAGCGTGGACGAGCTGTAAGCTCCGCGCGCTGCGAACCGGAATACCAAGGAGTAGATTTATGAGCGATATTGGTGGCACTTACGATTTCACCGTCAGCACGCCGATGGGCGAACAGACGGGCACGATGGTGGTCACCCCCACCGCCGATGGCAACGGTTTCGACGGAGAGCTGAACGGGACGCTGGGCGCCATGTCCATCGCCAACGGTACTATCAACGGCAATACGCTAAACTGGCAGATGAAAATGAATATGCCACTGCCAATGACGCTGGATTGCGAAGCTGTGGTGGATGGCGACAATGTGGTCGGCTCCATCGATGCAGGGATGATGGGCAAGATGGCGATGAAAGCGACTCGTCGCACCTGATTTGAGGCAGACTTAAGGACCGCTGACGCACCTGCGGTCTCTCTGCGACAATGGGGGCAGCCGGGAACGACCGGGCGCCCCCTTCGCTTATCCAGCGAGCGCAATTGAGAGATCGCATGCCGGACGACAAGACTGACAATCACCGCAGCCGAAAGGTGCCGAGCAGCCGTGCTGCCCGCATGGGCGCATTCGGGCGGCTGGCGACAGGCGTTGCAGGCGGCGTGCTGGCTGAAGGTGCGAAGCGACTTGCTCGGGGTGAGCGGCCACGGCTTCGCGATGCGGTGATGACGCCCGCCAATGCCATGCGGCTGGCCGATCGCCTGTCCCACCTTCGCGGTGCCGCGATGAAAATGGGGCAGATGATCAGCATGGATGCAGGCGACATGCTGCCGCCTGAACTCGCACAGATTCTCGCCCGCGTGCGCGAACAGGCGGACCGCATGCCGCCAAACCAGCTGCGCGATGTCCTGGACAAGGAATGGGGCAAAGGCTGGCTCGGCCGGTTCGCAAAATTCAATCCGCGCCCGATTGCCGCCGCCAGCATCGGGCAGGTCCACCGCGCGGTGACCAAGGATGGCCGCGAGATTGCTATCAAGGTGCAATATCCGGGCGTTAAGGAAAGCATCGATGCCGATGTCGACAATGTCGCATCGCTGCTGAAGCTTTCCGGCCTTTTGCCGCCCGAACTCGACATCAAGCCATTGCTCGCCGAGGCAAAGCGCCAGCTGCACGAGGAAGCCGACTATATTCGCGAAGGCGAGCAGATGATGCTGTACCGCCAGCGGATGGAAGGCAGCGACCGTTTCCTCGTTCCAGCGATTGCCGAAGAATTCTCGACCGAGCGGGTGCTTGCGATGGACTTCATTCCCGGCCGCCCCATCGAGGAGATGGAAAGCGCTCCACAGGAAGAACGCGACGAAGCAACCGCCGATATCATCGCCTTGGTGCTGCGTGAATTGTTTGAATTCGGTGTGATGCAGACCGATCCGAACTTTGCCAATTATCGCTACCAACCCGATACCGGCAAGCTAGTGTTGCTCGATTTCGGTGCCACGCGCGCTGTCGATCCGGATGTGGCGGCAAGCTATCGCAAGCTGCTCGCGGCGGGGCTCGATCAGGATCGTGATGCCGTACGCAAGGCTGCGCTGGAAGCGGGATTCGTCAGCGAAGGGGTTATCTCATCGCAAGGCGAGCGGCTCGATACAATCATCGATATCATCATCACCGAGCTCAACCGCGATGGCCCCTTCGACTTCGGCGACCGGGCTTTCGTATCGGTCATCCGGGACGAGGGTTTCGAAATCGCCGCCGACAAGCGCGCTTGGCACATTCCGCCGGTCGAAACGCTTTTCGTCCAGCGTAAGATCAGCGGTACAGCCCTGCTCGGCGCTCGGCTGAAAGCAAAAGTGGACGTGCGCGTACTGGTGCGCCCCTATGTCGAGAGCGAACCTCTCAGCGCCTGATAGGCGACCGCGCTCACAGTATTGGCGAGGTTGAGCGAGCGAATGTGGTTGGACCGCATCGGCAGGAAGAACTCGCGCGCCTTGTGCGCCTCGCGGATGGCGGCAGGCAGACCCTTGGTCTCGCAGCCGAACACCAGATAGGCATCGTTGGGATAGTCGGGCTCGTAAAAGCTGCGCTCGCCATCATCCTCGAACAGGAACAGCTGATTATCGCGCGGGGCTCGCTCAGCCAGAAACGCTTTCCAGCTGGAAAATTCCGCCAACCGAACATGCTGCCAATAATCGAGGCCCGAACGCTTCACCCGCGCATCGGAAAGCACGAAGCCGAGCGGATGCACCAGCACGAGCTCCATATCGAGCGCAACGCAGGTTCGCCCCACCGCGCCGGTATTCCCCGGAATCTCCGGATGGACGAGGACGATAGAGGTCATGATTTAATCAGCAGTTTGCGCCTGTTCTGCCTGAGATGCTTGCGCGGCCTGTTCGGCTTCCCAGCGGGCCCGCGCCGATGCCATCCACTCGGCGTCCTCGGCAAGCTGCTGCAGCACACGCGGATGGATTGGCCTGCCATCGGGCAGTTCGCCGCGCTGCGCAGCCTCGCCATGCGCTTCATCCTCATAGCCAACCATCGCCATGCAGAGCTTTGGCGAATAAGCCATCCCATTGATCGTGGTGTCATGTGTTGGCGTATCGAGTTCACTTGCGCGCGATGCCATCACACCGCTGACTTCTACCAGCAAGCGATTGGCCCTCTCTGCCTCTCCCAAAGCGCGCAACAATACGCCGCGCGTTGCCTCGTCGATGGGGCCATTTTCCGGTCGCAGAAGTTTGAGCGTGGACCACGCCTCCAGCTCATCATCCTGACCTTGCCGCATATAGGCGTTCATATATTCCGCGCTGCTCAGCCGCATCATCCAGTCGCCTTCCAGATGGCGTGCAAGCAGCGGTCGCGCGGCATCGATGCCGGTTTCGTCCAGCACCATCTGTTCGGGCGTTTCCAGCCAGCCAAGCTCACTGCGATCCGCACCGGGAACAGCGAGAACATCGCGCACCCGCTCAATGGCGTCACGCATGCACAGGTTCATCCGCGGGCGGATGATCGCCAGCTCTGCCGAATTATGCAGGGCGGCGGCGATGCTTTCGAACTGAGCTTCAGCCGCTTCACGCTCCGCATTGCGGGCAAAGCGATCCTGAAGCAGCTGCGCCGCCAGCACGCCGCCCAGAATGACGACGAACTCCAGTACGAGCAGCCGCAATGTCTGCGATGCGCCCAGGCGTGAAAAAGCATTCTTCAGAGCGAGCAGCATGGGCTTTCAATTTTCCTGCAAATGAAGCGTGCGGTTACTTACGCTTCGTACCGAAGCGCTGTTTCCACTCGGCATGGTTGCCAGCCGCAAGGAGGCTGGCCTGCTCGATCCATTTGTCACGATCGATCCGGCCGCGAAAATTGCCGAGATGCGCGTCGACTTCGGCGACTTCCCGCGCGTTCCAGTCGGAAATCTGGTCGAATCGCCGCACGCCCAGATCGTTCAACAGTCCAGCCAGTTTGGGCCCGATGCCATTGATCTTGGTCAAGTCATCGCTTTCGCCTTCAGCGGGGGCAATATTGGGCGCTGCAGACGCTGTGGTGTCCGAAACCGGCGCAACGGCGGATGCGACCACCGGCTTTTCTGTCGGAATGGGGTCGGCAGATGTCGGCGCAGGATCTCGTACCGGCTTTGTCGTGGCAACCGGTGCTGGAGTGGGTTTCGTTGCGCTTGTCGAAGTGCGGCCGCCGCGCGGGCCTTCCGACACGCCGAGCGCGTTGGTTTCCCGCTCGCGGAAGCCGTCAATGTCGTGCTGCGCTTTCGAGGACGAGCCAAGCAAAAGCCACGCGGTGACCGCCACCAAGACGATCACGAACACGATAAACAACACAGTCAAACCCATAGCCAGTCCCCTTCACCATCCCGGCGGCACGCATGCGAATCCGTCCGGTTTTTCTCTGCGCGCGAAAGTGGCGGTTTCTGCACGCAGCGTAAAGGGGGCGGATACTAGCCGAGCTTGTCTTTCAGGATCTGGTTGACGACTGCGGGGTTCGCTTTGCCCTGCATCGCCTTCATCGTCTGACCGACAAAGAAACCGAAGAGCTTGTCCTTGCCGCCCATATACTGCTCGACCTTGTCCTGATTATTGGCGAGGATTTCGTCGATCGCAGCTTCGATCGCGCCCGTATCGCTGACCTGCTTCAGGCCTTCGGTATCGGCGATTTCGTCGGGTTCGCGGCCATCTTTCAGCACAATCTCGAAAATTTCCTTCGCTTGGCCGCCCGAAATCTCGCCTGCATCCTGCATCTTTAAGATAGCGGCCTGCCGCGCGGCCGTGGCGTTGCTCGCATCGCCTTCATCGCCGAGTGATTTCATCACGCCCGGCGCAACCGAGAGCGCCCAGTTTGCAACCGGCGTGGCGACGTCGGCCTCTGGCTTGCCCAGCGCCTTGGCGGTCTCAGTCAGCAACGTTTCGAAGCGTGCGAAGGTCTCGACTTCGGCGGTCAGCTCGCGCGCATTGTAAGGGGTCAGTCCCAGCTCGTTTTCATAGCGCTGGCGCTTGGCATCGGGCAGTTCGGGAAGGCTGGCGCGGCATTCCTCCAGGAAGGCATCGTCCAGTTCCAGCGGCAGCAGGTCGGGATCGGGGAAGTAGCGATAATCATGCGCATCCTCTTTGGACCGCATCGTCCGCGTTGTGCCGGTGCCCGGATCGAACAGGCGCGTTTCCTGATCGACCGTGCCGCCGCTTTCGAGCACATCGACCTGGCGGTTCGCCTCGAACTCGATCACCTGCATCACGAAGCGCACCGAGTTGACGTTCTTCGTCTCGGTCCGCGTGCCGAGTTCGGTCGAGCCGACCTTGCGCACCGAGACATTAACGTCCGCGCGCATCGAGCCCTCTTCCATGTTCCCATCGCACGATCCGACATAGCGCAGGATGCTGCGCAGCTTGCGGACATAGGCGCCGGCCTCCGCGGGCGAAGTCATGTCAGGGCGGCTGACAATTTCCATCAGTGCGACGCCGGTGCGGTTCAGGTCGACATAGGACATGGTCGGGTGCTGGTCGTGCATCAGCTTGCCCGCATCCTGCTCGATGTGGATGCGCTCGATCCCGATGACCTTGTCTTCGGGAATGCCCGCCTTCTCATCCGCCAGGATCGTCAGCGCGCCTTCGCCCACGATGGGGTGGTAAAGCTGGCTGATCTGGTAGCCCTGCGGCAGATCGGCGTAGAAATAATTCTTGCGATCGAAGCGGCTCCATTTGTGGATCTCCGCCTCGATCGCCATGCCGGTGCGCACCGCCTGCCGCACGCATTCGCGATTGGGCACAGGCAGCATCCCCGGCATTGCAGCGTCGACGAGGGAGACCTGCGAATTCGGCTCAGCCCCGAACTGTGTCGACGCGCCCGAAAACAGCTTGGCGTTGGAGGTGACCTGCGCATGGACCTCGAGGCCGATCACGACCTCCCACTCGCCCGTCGCGCCCTGGATTGTGTATTTGCTCATGTCAGATGCGATAATCGCCTCGGCGCGTGCTGAAAAGGCCTGTTTGTCGCTTGTATGACTTATCAGGCGGGTTGCAGCACGAAATAGCCCTGATCGCCCTCGCGATCGGCATTCAACGCACGCGCCTCCGCCTCGAATTCGGCGAGTTGC
Source organism: Aurantiacibacter sediminis (assembly GCF_016019885.1). Taxonomy (GTDB): domain Bacteria; phylum Pseudomonadota; class Alphaproteobacteria; order Sphingomonadales; family Sphingomonadaceae; genus Alteraurantiacibacter; species Alteraurantiacibacter sediminis. The sequence continues at coordinate 183,528 of NZ_JAEANY010000004.1, forward strand.
CTTGGCGAAAAGGGCAAGGCGTTACGCTGCCCGTCCCTGTCATGCATCGAGATGCCTTGCGCATAGGCTTCGCTCCAGGCGAGTGACCAGCCCAGCGTATCGAACCCGCTCGCCACGCACTCAAACCCATTGCTTGCGGCAAAATCTGCGAAACCTTGCGGGGAAAAAAGATAAAGGTGTCGCGGCGCATCAAGCTGCGCCCAATCCACGCCAAACCGCTCCCAGATTGCAGGCTGGAAAAGCGGCAGGCGGACAAACACTTTCCCACCGGGCACCAGCAGGCCCCGCGCCGCATGAAGCATTGCTGCCGGGTCGGCAAAATGCTCGAGCGAGTGGTGCATGGTGATGCAATCATAGCGCCCTTCATGCGTCAGCAGATCCCCACGAATCAGCTTTACACCCGATGGCGCGATGCCTGCCTTGTTGTCAGGCAGGAAAGGATCGATCCCGGTGAGGTTGCCAAAGCCAAGCTCCGCAAGCGCCTGCAGCCGCGTCCCCTCCCCGCAGCCGACATCGAGTAGGGCGCTGTCCTTGCGAAGACCTCCGATCAGCGCAGTCCAAGGCTCTGCGCCGCGGCGAATACGATCCACCGGCCCGCTACCCGTTGGATAAGCTTCCGGTCGACCTATCATCCCGGCCGTTGCCATACGTTTCAGCCAACGCTTCCATGCCGGATCGGTTCGGCGATCATTGAACGAGTAATATGCGCTGCCCGCATAGAAACGGCCAAGATCATCAGGAACTTGCCCAATCTGCAATGTCGAACAGGATTGGCAGCGGGCATAGACAAACTCTTCCCGCGTCCCGAACATCATCTCACGCGCCAGCACCGGCGCATCGAATTCCGCCGCGCCGCAAATGCGGCAGGCGTCAGGCGGTGAGAGGGACATCAATCCTCATCGGCATCCTTGCGCTTGGTCGTGTCGAAGCGCGCCTCTCCATGTTCGATACGCTTAGCGAGGAAGGCAGGTATCACAAAGGCGACGAGGATCATCGCAATGTAAGCGATACTCTCCATCACCGGAATGCTCACCACCACTTCTCCGGCTTCGCTGTAAACCCGGCGCGCTGTTCGATCGCGAGGCCGGCATTCAGCACGCCCTGTTCGTCCATCGCACGGCCGACGATCTGCAAGCCCAACGGCAGGCCGTCTTCGGTCACCGTAGCTGGAACGCTCATTGCAGGAAGACCGGCCAGCGAGGCAGGCACCGCAAACACGTCGTTCAGGTACATCGTCAGCGGATCGTCATTGAGCGAATTGAGGGGGAAGCTCGGCGTCGGCGTGGTTGGCGCGAGAATTACGTCGCATTGCTCGAAAGCCGCGTCGAAATCGCGCTGCACCAGCGTGCGCACTTTCATCGCCTGCGTGTAATAGGCATCATAGAAGCCTGCGCTGAGGACATAGGTGCCGAGCATTACGCGGCGCTTTACTTCGTCCCCGAAACCTGCGGCGCGCGTGGCGGCGTACATGTCCTGCAGGCCAGCGCCCTCGGGCAAGTCGCGCAGGCCGTAGCGCACGCCGTCATAGCGCGCGAGATTGCTCGACGCTTCGGCAGGCGCGACAATGTAATAGGCAGGCAGCGCATATTTGGTGTGTGGCAGCGAGACCTCGACGATCTCCGCGCCTGCATCGCGCAGCCACTCGGCACCCTTGTCCCAGCTGTCAAGGATCGCCTGATCGGTGCCCTCCATCCGGTATTCCTTGGGAATGCCGACTCTCTTGCCGCGCATGTCGGCGTCCAGGCCGCCGAACCAGTCCGGCACTGGCGCATCTAGGCTGGTCGAATCCTTGGGATCGAACCCGGCCATTGCGCCGAGCATGATGGCGCAATCCTCAACAGAACGCGCCATCGGGCCCGCCTGATCGAGCGAGCTGGCGAAGGCGACAACGCCCCACCGCGAGCATCGGCCATAGGTCGGCTTGATCCCGCAAATGCCGGTGAAGGCAGCAGGCTGGCGGATCGAGCCGCCAGTATCGGTGCCTGTTGCAGCAGGAGCGATGCGCGCTGCGACCGCTGCAGAAGAGCCGCCCGAGGAGCCGCCCGGGCTCATAGCGGCATTGGTGCCTTCCTTGCGCCACGGCGAAGCTACATTGCCGAAATAGGATGTCTCGTTGGAGGAGCCCATCGCGAACTGGTCGAGATTGAGCTTGCCCAGCATGCCGCAGCCCGCTTCCCACAGCTTGGCCGAAACGGTGCTTTCGTAGCGCGGGATAAACCCTTCGAGTATGTGGCTCGCGGCGGTGGTCTGCACCCCGTCGGTCGCGAACAGGTCCTTCATGCCGATCGGCACGCCCGCCATGGAGCCAAGTACCTCGCCCTTTGCTCGTGCAGCGTCCACCGCATCGGCGGCTTCAAGAGCCTTTTCGGGCGTGGTGACGATGAAGGCGTTGAGCTCGCTCGCCGCCTCGACGGCGGTGTTAAAGCTTTCCGCCACTTCGCGCGCAGAGAAATCGCCCGCAGCCACGCCATCGCGAATCTCGCGGACGCCGAAATTGGTAAAATCAGTCACTATTCGATCACCTTCGGCACGCCGTAGAAGCCGTGTTCTGCCACCGGAGCATTAGCCAGCACATCATCCTGCCGTCCACCGCCGGTCTTCGGATCGGCGTCGATCACATCGTCACGCAGGCGCAGGGCTTGCGGGATGACGGCAGTCATGGGCTCAACACCGGACGTATCGACTTCGCCCAGCTGCTCCACCCAGGTGAGGATATTGTTGAATTCGGGCACGAGGTGGTCGAGGTCTTCCTCGCCCATCTTGATGCGCGCCAATTGGGCGATTTTCGCCACTTCTTCTCGGGTAACGGACATGGCTTCGCGATAGCGAGGCGCAGGGGCCGGTTCAAGCTATTGCGTGCCCTCTTCCGCCGATCCGGGCAATTCCTCTGCCTGTGTGAGCGGCATCTGAAATGGCACGCCATCCACGAATAGGTGATCGCGCGTGACCTGGCGCACCTCGATAACGGAATCCGCGCTCACCTCGGGAGGTAATTCGGGCCTCGCCGTTTCTGCAGCGACCGCCTCCAGAGCGGGATCGTCGCCGCCCAAATTTTCGGTCGATGCCCGAAGGATATCGTAATTGCGTCCCTCGATCAGTGCAAAGCGACGGATGCCGGTCGATTCCTCGCCGAGATCGACGGCAGCGCAGGTCATGTCGCAGCGCCATGGTTCGGAGCGTATCTTGCGAAGCGCGATGGCGCGAAATTGCGGATCATCCGAGATCACCCGCAGATCGTCCGCAGCAAGAAGCGCGCCCTCGCTTTCGGTGCGGTAATACGGGCGGCTGTCCTGCTGGAGAGCGGCCTGCGCGAGGTCGGCAATGTCGCCCTCGCCTTCGGCCAATTCGTTCAGCGCCTCGCGCCCGGCCATGCCGAAATCCCAGCGTAGGGCCGTGAAATCGAACTCCTCCGCACTGACCGCGCCGCTTTGCAGCCGCGCCAACTGGTCGCGCGTCGAGATCGCTCCGAAGTCGAGGATCGGAAGCGACAGGATCAGCGCCAGTACGCAGGTCACCGCTGCCAGATACAGGTTCGCGCGGCGCAGGTAATCGCCCCATGCGGCCAAGCGCCCACGGATGAGCCCCGCCCAATATGCAATGCCATAAGCTGTCGTGATCACGACGGCGATCAGCGCCCAGATACGCTCTGGCGAAAGCCCATATTGATCGATCCGGATGCCAGTGCTGATCGCAGCGAAAATCGCTAGCGGCAGAATACAGAAGGCCAGCACAAGCGCGGCGGCCTGCATGACGACATTGCTGCTGCGCGCCTCATCATCATCGCGGATGATCGCATTTGCAAAGATGAAAGCGAACACCGCGCAGGTGAGCAGCACTGGCGTTGCACTGTCGGTCGCTTCCCAAAGCGCGCTCCCGCCCGAGGTCAGCAGGACGAAAAGAAAAATGACCAGCGCGAAAGCGAAAGGTACGGCCAGCAAAGCAAACACCAGCATGACCACACGCTGCAATGTGCCGAGCACGCCGAGCTGATTGCGCAGCACGCCCATAGCGCCGCCGAATGCTGCGCCCATGAATGCGCCTGGGAAGCCCACCGTATCGATGAGCGCTTCGATAAATTCGATGCCAACGATGCTGAACAATGCTTGCAGCAACCACAACACCAGCCAGCTGAGGCCGACAAAAGCGAATGCACCGCCCGCGCTGACGGCATCGGTCCAGACGTGGAAATGCGTTTCGGCGTAATCGGTTTGCCAGCGCTTTCGATGGCAATCGGCCTGAAACAGGGGGATGGCGAGCAGCGAAAAGAACACGCCTGCAGCGAAGGCGAATTCCGTGCCTGCCCGTGTGTCGGACCAGTCGGCGGCAAAAAAGGCGATGCCGCCCATGACAAGCCCAAGCCCGCCGACAAAGATCGCCGATTCCTTGAACCGTGAGGGGCGCAGGACGAAAGTCGCAGCGATGAACGCGAAGAAGCAGAATGCCGCGGCGGCTGAGCCGAACGCGCTTTCGCCATCGGCCTCGAGGATCAGATTGACCGCGAGGCCAGCAAGCAGGCCCAGCCCCGCCAGTACCCACGGTCGCTGCGGCCAGTCTTCCAGAAAATTCTCTTCGACGGGGAGTGCCCGCTCCATTTCAGAACCGGCCATCATGTCATCCCCCACCCGATGCGTTTACTCGGCAGTTGCCGCTTCGCCGCCCTCGGCACCCTCAGCGCCGGCGCCTTCAGCTTCCATCTGCTGCATCATCTGGATCATGGTCATGTAGCGCTGCTGCGCTTCTTCCTCAGGCATGAAATCGACAAGCGTCATGTCGAAATACAGGTCCGATCCCGGCGGGATGGGAGAGCCTTCTTGCGGTTCATCACCATACCCCAGATCGGACGGGATGAAGACCTCGTACGTGCCGCCCTTCTGCATCTGCAGCACGGCTTCCTGAAAGCCGGGGATCATCTGCGCCAGTGGCAGAGCTGCACCTTCGGGCAGAATGCCCGGCACGGGCCACTCGCCATCGGTCGACTGGTCGAAAATGGTGCCATCTTCCAGGCGGCCCGTGTAACGCACGAAGACAATATCCTCGAGCGTGGGGCTTTCGCCTTCGCCTGCCGTAATCGTATCCACGGTCACGCCCTTGGGCATGGCTGCCCAGGCGATGGCTGCGGCGAGCACGACTGCGGCGAGCACGCCGAGCCACAGCTTCAGCAGCGAACCCTTGGCGATGGGTTGCAGAGGAACACGGGTTACTTCAGCCATTCGATACGATCCTGCCAATTTCCACCGCGCAAACAAAAGGGCGCGGATTCTCTCCACGCCCCTTTGGCTTAGCTGCGATGAGCTTTCAAGCGATCTTGCCCCATAGTCGGGGAAAGCGGCTTACTTGATGCCGTCACGCTCCATACGCTTGCGCTCCAGCTTGCGGGCGCGGCGCACGGCAGCGGCCTTTTCACGGGCGCGCTTTTCGCTCGGCTTTTCGTAGTGACGACGCAGCTTCATCTCGCGATAGACGCCTTCCCGCTGCAGCTTCTTCTTGAGCGCGCGGAGGGCCTGCTCGACATTGTTATCGCGGACGATGATCTGCATAAAACTCTTGCCACCTTATCTAATTCAAAACCGATGAGAGCCCGCGGATCAGGCGCGGGGTGCACCGTATGATTTATCAACGAAAAACGCGCCGAATCCGTTCCGGAACCGGCTTTCTCGGGCGGCAGATAAGCGAATCATCGGCAAAAGGCAAGGCGCTCGCGGCATTTGCAGCAAGTTTTGGGTTCCGCAGTGAAGGGCCAGCGGCTAAGACGCTCGCCATGTCCCAAACGACTTCCCCCCTTCTCGCCTCTGCCTATGTGGCATTGGGCGGCGGCCTGGGTTCGCTCGCGCGATACCAGCTCGGCCGTTTCATGACCTCATGGTTGGGCGCGCCTGTCATCAGCGTCTTTCCCTTTGCCACGCTTGCCGTCAACACGATCGGCAGCCTACTGATGGGCCTTCTGGCCGGCTGGCTGTATCGCAGCGCGCCCGAAAATGCAGAGAGCCTGCGCCTTTTGCTGGGCGTCGGCATTCTCGGCGGGTTCACCACATTCAGCGCATTCAGCCTCGAGCTGTCATTGCTGATCGAGCGCGGGCAGATCGGCATGGCGGCGATTTACCTGATGCTTTCCATCGGGCTCGGCGTAACCGGCTTTGTCTTTGGCCTGATGGTCACGCGGCTGTTGTCATAATGGGCAAGCAAGACGCAGATCAGGTTCGCCAGTTCACCGTCGATGCCGATGATGATGGCGTGCGGCTGGACCGCTGGTTCAAGCGCCATTTGCCGCAAGTCGGCTTCGGCACCGTCAGCCGCTGGGCGCGCACCGGACAGCTGCGCGTCGATGGCAGCCGCGCGAAAGTGGATGATCGCCTTTCCGAAGGTCAGGTCCTGCGGGTTCCGCCGGGCGGTGAGGACGGCGCGCGCACAAAGCGCCAGCGCCGAGAGCTGACCGAGACAGAGATCGCCGAAGCCGAGGAAATGCTGATCACCCGCACCCGGTCGGCGCTGGTCCTCAACAAGCCTCCGGGCCTCGCCACACAGGGCGGCACCAAGACCACCAAGCATGTCGACGGATTGCTCGATGCCTTTGCAAGCGAGGACGAGCAGCGGCCCAAACTCGTCCACCGGCTGGACAAGGATACATCCGGCGTCCTGCTGGTGGCGCGCACATCTGGCAGTGCGGCTTTCTATTCCAAGCGTTTTTCCGGCCGTACCGCGAAGAAGATTTACTGGGCGCTGGTGGTCGGCGTGCCCGATATCCACGAAGGCACAATCGAGGCGCCGCTCGCCAAGCAGCCCGGCACCGGCGGCGAGAAGATGCATGTCGATATGGAAGGCGGCCAGCCAGCGAGAACGGTCTACCGCGTGGTAGAACGCGCTGGCAATGCCGCCGCCTGGGTCGAGCTGCAGCCCTTCACCGGGCGCACCCACCAACTGCGCGTCCATATGGCAGCGATCGGCCATCCGATCGTAGGAGACGGCAAATATGGCGGGCAGGATGCTTTCCTGACCGGCAGTGTAAGCCGCAAAATGCACCTCCACGCTCGCCGCCTGATTATCGACGGGCCGAAGGGCGAACAGCTCGATGTGACCGCTCCCCTGCCCGAACATTTCGCGCAGAGCATGGAGCAACTCGGCTTCGACGAAACGCTGAGCGATGCGGGCCCTGTCGCCACGCCGCCGCCCGAGCGCAGCAAGGAAGAGAAGAAGCAGGCCGCGCGCCAGCACGCCAAGCAATACCGCAAGAACCGCCGCGGCGAACGCAAGGGTCGTGGCCAGCCGGGCGGCAAGAAACGCGGAGCGAAGCCGAAGCCTCAGGGCAAGCGCAAGTGAGCGCTATCCGTCTTGCCGTATTCGACTGTGACGGTACGCTTTCCGACGGACAGGCGGGCGTGTGCAATGCGATGGATGTCGCGTTCGAGGCCGCCGGGCTCGGCACGCCGGACAGGCATTTCGTGCGGCGGATCGTCGGATTGAGCCTGCCGCAAGCCATCCGCCAGCTGGCACCGGAAGCGGACGACGATCAGCTGCTCGCGGCAGTCGAGGCCTATAAATCCGCCTTCCGCCAATCGCGCGAGGACGGTTCGCTGCGCGAGCCGCTGTATGATGGCATTCCCAACCTGCTGCGCCGCCTGCATGGCGATGGCTGGATGCTGGGCGTTGCCACCGGCAAGTCGGATCGCGGCCTCGCCAGCACGCTTTCGGCAAATGACCTGACTGACCTTTTCTCCACCCTGCACACGGCAGACCGGCATCCCTCCAAACCGCACCCGGCTATGCTGGAAGCGGCGATGGCGGATGTTCTCGCAGACCGCGGCGATACGGTGATGATTGGCGATACCGTCTTCGATATCCAGATGGCCGCTGCCGCTGGCTGCCGCGCTATCGGGGTCGACTGGGGCTATCATGAGCCGGACGAGCTGCGCGACGCGGGCGCTATCGGCGTAGCGACCACGATGGAAGAGCTGGAGGCGCTTATCAATGGCTGACAAGGCAGGTGAGGAAGCGCTGGCGAAGAAGCGCTGGATGGCCATTCAAATGCTGCGCATATCGGGCGCGATTCTGGTCGCGCTCGGCCTTGCCATAGCCAATGGTGCATTGGATTGGCCCGATTGGACTGCCTATCTGCTGATCGGGATCGGCATGTTCGATGTCTTCCTGTTCCCGATCATCCTTTCGCGCCGCTGGAGCACCAACAAAGTAAAATGAAGAAATTCTGGAAAGAGGTTTCGGTTCAGCAGTCCGACGCAGGCTGGCAGGTGACGCTTGACGGTCGCGGGATCAAGACGCAGCGCGGGGGGCAGCAGGTGGTGCCGACCCAAGCCTGCGCGCAAATGCTGGCCAAGGAATGGGCCGCGCAGGGCGACGAGGTCGATCCCAAAAGCTTCATTTTCCGCGATATGGCCGATTTCGCCATCGACATGGTTCGGCCCGATCGGGACGGCACGATTGCCAAGCTTTTGAGCTATGCCGACACCGATACGCTTACCTATCGCGCAAAACCTGATGAGCCTCTGTACCAGCGGCAGGAACAGATGTGGGAGCCGCTGGTGACCGCATTCGAAAAGCGCCACGATGTCTCTGTGCAGCGTGTGAGCGGGATCATTCATGCGCAACAGCCGGAAAAGACCATGCAGAGCGTGCGCGAGCGGCTGGAGCAGGAAGATGACTTCACGCTAGCCGCGCTGATGACGCTCGCTTCGCTTGCCGCATCCATCGTCGTGCCGCTGGCGGTTATCGATGATGAGGCAGACAGCGAGGCCATGTTTGCCGCCGCCAACGCCGAAGAGGATTGGCAGGCCGAATTATGGGGCTGGGATGCGCAGGCGGAGCAGGCGCGCAAGGCGCGACTGGAAGCCTTTGCCAGCGCCGCGCAATTTGCGAAAGCTGTGCGCGGCTAGAGCCTAATCGACCCAGTCAGCGACATCCGCAGCGATCTGGTTTGCCGCATCGTTCATCGCCGCACCCACCGCCGTCGCTTCTGCGGGAATGCCCGAAATGCGTTCTTCAAAACGGCGTGTGCGCACCTGCGCGCCGGGGGCTTCCAGCACTGCGTCATAGCGAATGAAGACGCTGCCGGTCTGCGCATCGTAATCCATCGCGGTCAGCTGTCCGGAAAGCTGCGTCTGCGCAACAAATTCCATTTCCGGGCCGCTCGCCACCAGGCGATTACCGCGCGCGCGGATCGTTTCGGCCAGTACATTGCGGAACAGGCGCGCGGGCTTTTCCACCCACCACGCATCGACAAGATAGGCGAGCGAGCTGTCGCTGGTGATCACAGGGATTCGATTGACATTAAGTCGCTGATTGACGCTGGGTACCTGCACCGCGAGCGCGTTGCTCGCCTCACCTTCGGTTCCGCTGCCTGCAGGCGCGTTGGTGGCAGGTGTCAGGGTCAGCAATTGGTCAGGCGCATCGGCACCGCCGATGCTTACACAGCCGCCCAGCAGAGTGATCGCCGCCAGGGTGGCGAGAACGGGTTTGGCAAAATTCGTCACAATCATTCTCCCGCTCAAGGTTCGTAATCGGGCAGCGACGGCCCGCTCAAAATCGAACCGGCGCCTTCGGTTTCAATACGTTCAGTGAGGCTGCGCAGGTTTTCGCTGGTCTCACGCAGATCACGCATCGTAGCCGTCGCGGCAGGCAGCGTGTCTTGCGAAAGCTGCTCGGTCAGCGGCTCGACATTGGCGAGTGTCGCTTCCAATGCTGCCGCTGCCTCGCGCGCGGAGCCCAACGTTGCGCGCAAATCCTCGGTCAGCTGAGCGCCATCGTTCTCGACCAGCGCATCGACGGAAGACAGCGTGTCTTCGAATGCCGCCAGCGTCGCTGTGGACTGGTTCAGCGTGCCCTGCAATTCCTGCAGCGTGCGCTCGATTTCGGGCGACGTGCGCGCAAGCTCTCCGCTGATGGCATCGGTATTGCGCAGAATGCCGGAAATGGAATCCTGATTGTCATCGTCAAGGACGCGGGTCAGCCGATCTGTCAGGGTCGCAAGCCGTTCCAGCAGCAGCGGCGCGCTGGCGAGGATTTCCCCCACTACGCCCGGTGCCGGCGGGATCACCGGCACGCCTTCGGGGCAATCGGTGGTTTCGCAGCTGATCAGCGGCAGATTGCTACGACCGCCGGCAAGCGAAATATTGGAGACGCCGGTGAAACTTGCAGAAACGCTCGCTTCGGTGCCGACATGGATGGGCGTACCATCGTCGATACGCAGGCGCACTTTCACGAATTCGGGATCGCGATCCCAGATGCTGATATCGAGAACTTGGCCCACTGGCACACCTGAATAGGTGACGACGGACCCTTCTGCGACGCCGCCTACCGATTGCTCGAAGAAAATGTCGTATTCCTTGTTGTTACGGTCATCGAGGCCCGCGAGCCAGATAAAGAAGAAAGCTGCGGCGGCGAGCAGCACCAGCGTGACTGCGCCGACCCAGACATGGTTTGCTCTGGTTTCCATATGCTTCGTCCTATGAACCTTCGCCCGCTGTCTTGTCTAATGCTTTCCCGCGATCGTGAGATTCTGCCGCGGCCCGGCTGCGTGGTCCGTTGAAATATTCCTGGATCCACGGATGGTCGGTTTGCAGCAATTCGGGGATTGTCCCGATGGCGATGACTTTTTTGTCTGCCAGCACCGCGACCCGGTCGCAAATCGCATAGAGCGTGTCGAGATCGTGAGTGATCAGGAACACGGTAAGGCCCAGCGTATCGGTAAGCTCGCGCAGCAACTCATCGAACTTCGCTGCCCCCACCGGATCAAGGCCCGCCGTCGGCTCATCGAGGAACAGCAACTCTGGATCGAGCGCAAGCGCCCGGGCGAGGCCGGCGCGTTTCTTCATCCCGCCTGATAGCTCGCTGGGAAACTTGGCTGCGGCATTTTCCGGCAGGCCCGTCAGCACGACTTTGTAACGCGCGATCTCGTCGAGCAATTCCTGGTCCAGCTCAGGGTAGAATTGCTTGAGCGGCACCTGCACATTCTCGGCGACGGTCAGCGTGGAAAACAGCGCGCCGCCTTGGAAGAGCACGCCCCAGCGCGAGCGGACCCCGATTTCCTCATCCGGCTCGGCTTCCACAATGTCGCGTCCAAAAACGTCGATTGCGCCTTCGGACGGACGCTGGAGGCCGATGATCGAGCGCATCAGGACGGATTTGCCTGTGCCCGACCCACCGACGATGCCGAGGATTTCTCCCTTACGCACATCCAGATCGAGATGTTCGTGCACCACGAAATTGCCAAAGGCATTGGTGAGGCCCCGAATGCGGATCGGATAATCCGTATCCTCCACATCGGGAATATTCTCCGCCGCCTCGGCGATGTGATCTGATTGGTCCTGCGCGCTCATCCGAAGCCAATCTCTGTGAAGAACACGGCGAAAAACGCATCTAGCACAATCACCATGAAAATCGCCTGCACCACGGCCATGGTGGTGCGCAGGCCGACCTCTTCGGCGTTCCCTTTCACCTGCATGCCCTGATAGCAGCCCGCGAGCGCAATAATCAGGCCGAATACGGGAGCCTTGATCATACCGATCCAGAAATCGTAAGTCGGCACGACTTCCTGCACCCGGGCGAGGAAAGTCCAGAACGGTATGCCGAGCATCATATCGGCAATCACGGCGCCCCCGATAATCGCCACGACCGAGGCGTAGAAGCCAAGCAGCGGCATCATCAGCACCGCCGCCAGTACACGTGGCAGAACCAGCGCTTCGATCGGAGAAACGCCGATGGTGCGCATCGCGTCGACTTCCTCGGTCAATTGCATGGTGCCTATCTGCGCGGCAAAGGCAGAGCCTGACCTGCCGGCCACCATGATCGCCGTCATCAGCACACCCAACTCTCGAAGGGTAATACGGCCGACCAGATTGACGGTGAACGCCTCTGCCCCGAACTGCTGCAATTGCACTGCGCCCTGCTGCGCGATGACGATGCCGATCAGGAAACTCATCAGCCCGACGATGGGCAGCGCGGTTACGCCGACAAGCTCCATCTGCCGCACCAGCGCGCGGACCCGCAAGCGGCGCGGATGCGCAATTGTACCGCCAATTGCCGCGATGATCGATCCCAGGAAGCCGATGTTGTGTGTGACGCCTTTGCCGAAATCGACGACCTTTTCGCCGACATCGGCAGTGAAATTCTTCAGCGACCTGTCACGTTCCGGCGCGATGTCGGCATCATGCGCGCATTCTTCCACCGCATCGATCAACACCAGCGCAGCTTCGCTCGCGCCGTTGATCTCCGCGCTCTTCTCCTCGGCGAAGCGGTGAACGATCCACGCACCGACCGTGTCGATCCGCTCCACGGCGGAAATATCGATCGTTTGCACCGAATCGGCGAAATCGCGCAGCGCCGGATCGAGCCGCCCGATGCCGGATACGGTCAGCGGACCGGTGATTGCCACGGTCACCCGGCCACCCCGCTCTTCCACAGTGAAATCGGCCCATTCGCGCATATTCGGCACGCTATGCGGGTAAACGTATGCGCCCGCAACACTTTACCATGTTGCCCTCGTTGAAAGAGGCTGGCAGTGGCCAATCATTATGACCCGCGAACTCGACAAAACTTTCGATCCCGCCGCGATTGAGGCGAAATGGTATTCCCATTGGGAGGAAAGCGGCGCTTTCCGGCCCGAACGTCCCGATGCAGAAGCCTTCACGCTGGTCAACCCGCCGCCCAACGTCACCGGCTCGCTCCACATCGGCCACGCGCTCGACAATACGCTGCAGGATATCGTCGTGCGGTATGAGCGGCTGCGCGGCAAGGATGCGCTGTGGGTGGTGGGCATGGACCACGCCGGGATCGCCACGCAAATGGTGGTCGAGCGCCAGCTCGAAGAGCGGCAGGACAAGCGCACCAATTATTCTCGCGAAGATTTCATCAACAAGGTGTGGGAATGGAAAGCGACAAGCGGCGGCCAGATCACCAAACAGCTGCGCCGCCTCGGCTGCTCGATGGACTGGAGCCGCGAGCAGTTCACCATGGACGATCATTTCACCAAGGCCGTGCTCAAAGTCTTCGTCGACCTGCACGAAAAGGGCCTGATCTACCGCGACAAGCGGCTGGTGAACTGGGACCCGAAGCTGAAAACCGCCATCTCCGATCTCGAAGTCGAGACCGAGAATGTCGCGGGCCATTTCTGGACTTTCATCTATCCGCTCGCCGATGGATCGGGCGACATCCGCGTGTCCACCACGCGCCCCGAAACCATGCTCGCCGATATGGCCGTGGCGGTGCATCCGGACGATGATCGCTATAAAGACCTGCTCGCACGCGGTGCGAAGGTTAAGCTGCCGATTACCGGGCGCGAGATACCCATCGTGGCGGATGAGCACGCCGATCCGGAACTGGGCAGCGGCGCGGTGAAGATCACGCCGGGCCACGATTTCAACGATTTCGACGTGGGCAAGCGCGCCGGGATTGCGCCTGCTGACATGCTCAACATGCTCGATGCGGAAGCGCGCGTGTGCCAGACGGCCGACGGGCTGGTGCCCGAAGAGCTGATCGGCATGGATCGCTTCGACGCCCGCAAACGCGTAGTCGAAATGATGAAGGAAGCGGGACATCTCGTTCCCTACATCACCAAGACCAAGAAGGGTGAGGAGCAGGAGCTCGACGCTGAGCCGCGCACCATCCCGACCCCCTTCGGCGACCGCGGCGGGGTGCCGATCGAACCCTGGCTGACCGACCAATGGTATGTCGATGCCGAAACTCTGGCCGTGAAGCCGGTCGAAGCGGTGAAGTCCGGCGAAGTTGAGATCGTACCCAAGACATGGGAGAAGACCTTCTTCAACTGGATGGAAAACATCCAGCCGTGGTGTGTGTCGCGCCAGCTTTGGTGGGGGCATCGCATTCCGGCTTGGTACGACGCTGACGGCAACGCTTACGTCGCGATGACCGAGGAAGAGGCGCAGACCGAAGCTGGCGAAGGCGTTTCACTCACACGCGACGAGGACGTCCTCGACACGTGGTTCTCCTCTGCGCTCTGGCCCTTCGCCACCCTCGGCTGGCCGGACCAGACCGATATGCTCGAAAAGCACTATCCCAACAGCCTGCTGATCAGCGGCTTCGACATCCTGTTCTTTTGGGATGCGCGCATGCTCATGGCGGGCTATTTCAACATGGGCGAACGCCCTTGGGACAGGCTCTATCTCCACGGCCTCGTGCGCGCGGCGGATGGCTCGAAGATGAGCAAGTCCAAAGGTAATGTCGTCGATCCGCTCGGCCTGATCGACCAATACGGCGCGGACGCGCTGCGCTTTTTCATGGCAGCGATGGAAAGCCAGGGCCGCGACATCAAGATGGATGAGAAGCGCGTCGAAGGTTATCGCAACTTCGCCACGAAGTTGTGGAATGCGACGCGTTTCTGCCAGTCGAACGGCATCGGCGCGAGCAGCACGATCAAGGCCCCGCAAGCACGCCTCGCCGCCAACCAGTGGATCATCGGCGAAGTGCAGCAGACGGTCGGGGCGCTCGATGCCGCCATGGCGGACCTGCGCTTCGATGCCGCGGCCAACACGATCTACCAGTTCACCTGGAGCCGTTTCTGCGACTGGTATCTGGAACTGATCAAGCCAGTGCTGCAAGGCGATGCGGATAGCCCCGCTGCCGTGGAAAGTCGCGAAGTCGCCGGATGGGCGCTCGACCAGATTTTGGTCATGCTACACCCTTTCATGCCCTTCGTAACCGAGGAACTGTGGCACGCCCAAGGTGATCGCGACTACGACCTGATCCTTGCCAAATGGCCTGATCCGCGCGCCGAAGTCTCGAAAGAGGCAACCGACGCGATCGACTGGACCATCGCCCTCACCACTGCGACGCGCGGCGCGCGCAACGAGCTCGGCATCTCGCCGGGCGAGAAGCTGGCCGCCTTCGTCGCCAATCCTTCGGCTGTAGCTCAGCGCGTGCTCGACCGCAGCTCTGCCGCCATCGAACGCCTGGCGCGCCTCACACCTGTCACCATTGGCGATGCGCCGGCGGGTGCCGCGATGCAGGTGACGGCGGGTGGGGACGTCTTCATCATCCCGCTGGAAGGCGTGATCGACATCAACGCCGAACGCGCGCGTCTGGAAAAGGCCCTCGCTGCCTCGCAAAAGGAAGCAAAGAGCCTCGAAGGCCGCCTCGGCAATGCGAACTTCGTCGAACGAGCGAAGCCGGAAGCCGTCGAAAAGGCGCGCGAGGATTTGGCGCATCACACGGCGGAGATCGCGCGGCTCGAAGGCGCGCTGGCGCGATTGGGGTGATATGACACTCGTTCTCGCCACCGACGATAGCGGCGGACCTGAGATCTTCGCTTCACTGCAGGGTGAGGGGCCGAGTGTGGGTAAGCCGGTTGCGTTCATGCGACTCTCGCGCTGCAACCTCGCCTGTGTGTGGTGCGACACGGCCTATACGTGGAATTTCGATGGCGACAATCGCCCGCATCGCTCTGGCGAGACCTTTGACCGGGCGGCCAATCAGCTGAAGCTGTCGCCTGGAGAGGCCGCCGAGCGGGTGGCGTCCATGGGGCAGGATCGGCTTGTCATTACTGGCGGTGAGCCGTTGATGCAGGCGGGAAAGCTCGCCGAGATGCTGGAGCATCTCCCCGATACCGCGGTGGAGATCGAGACCAATGGCACGGTGATGCCGCCCGCACGGCTCGATGTGCGCATCGATCAGTACAATGTCAGCCCCAAGCTGGCGCATAGCGGCAATCCGGCGGACCTCGCGCTCAAACCCGACATGCTGGATCACTGGGCGAGCGAACCGCGCGCCTTCCTCAAATTCGTCATCGCCGAGCCGGGCGATGTGGATGAGGTGCTGGCACTGGCAAAGCGCCATGACTTCGACCGCAGCCGCGTCTACCTGATGCCCGAAGGGACCGACAGCGAAACGCTAAGAGCGCGCGAGAAATGGCTCGCTCCGCTCGCTTTGAGGCACGGCTTCAGGATGACAGACCGGCTGCATATTCACCTGTATGGCGATACCAGGGGGACGTGATTGGTTTTTCGCACCGACATCCGTCGGTGCGTCCTCGCTCGACGCGCAGGCAAGCTGCGCCCGCTGCGGGCGGCCGTTCGGCCTTGCGGGCTGGTCGCCCGTACTCCGCGCAACCCATCGCATAATGTGCAAGAATCACTGACCGAAGGTCAGCGACAGCGAGCAACCGCGAAGCCCGCAGGTGCCGCGCAGGCGGACGAAGCCCGCCGGAGCGAATCGCACCGAGGACGCGGCCACGGATGTGGCCGCATGAGACAAGCAATCAAGGCAGCATCAGCTGCCTTGAGATCTCCAGCGCTGCACGGTGCGGTAGACCTTGTCTTCCTCGCCGCCGGACTGGTTCCACAGATCGACGAAGCTCGGGTCTTCGGATGCCGGACGCTTGCTCTCTTCAAGGTTGTCGAAGCTTACGCGGATCGGGATTGAGACACCCTCGCCGCAAATGATGCATTCGCGATTGCGCAGCGCGGGGATCGAGTCGAGGAAGCCGCGCGCGCCTTCGGGCATCGCCGCGCGGACGAAGTCCTGGTCGCGGTCGTTGTTGAGGCGCATCGAGATGATGGTACCGCACTGCGACAGGACGCCTTCGGCAAGGTCGGACGGGCGCTGCGTGATGAGGCCGAGGCTGATGCCGTACTTACGACCTTCCTTGGCGATGCGGCTGAGGATCGTGCCGACCGAGTTGCCATCGGCATTGCGCTCATTGGGAACGTAACGGTGCGCTTCTTCGCAGACCAGCAGGATCGGCGAAGTGCTTTCGCTGCGGCTCCAGATGGCGAAGTCGAAGGTCAGTCGGCTCAGCACGGCCACCACGGTGCTGGTGATGTCTGACGGGACACCCGACACGTCGATGATGGAGATCGGCTTGCCATCTGAAGGCATGCGGAAAATCTTGCCGATGAAATCCGCCATGGTGTCGCCAACCAGCATGCCCGAGAACATGAACTGATAGCGCGGATCGGCTTTCAGCTCGTCGATCTTGGTCTTGATACGCATGTAAGGCGCGGTGTTGGTCGCCTTATCGAGCTTGCCCATTTCATCCTGGATCATGCCGGTCAGGTCACTGAGCAGATAGGGAATGGGCGAATCGACGGTGATCTTCCCCATTGTCTCGGCCAAGCGGTTCTTCTGGCGCGCGGCGAGAAGGCACTTGGCAAGAATATCGCGGTCATTTTGCAGATCGTTGCCGCTGGATTTGAGGAGCACCTCGCAATGCTCTTCGAAATTCATCAGCCAATACGGCATCTGCAGGTTCGTCACGTCGAAGATCATGCCGGTATTGCGGAACGCCGCGGAGTACTCACCGTGCGGATCGATCATCAGGATGTGACCTTCCGGCGCAGCCTGACAAATGCGGTGAAGGATCAGCGCAGCGCTGGTCGATTTACCCGTACCTGTAGAGCCGAGCAGCGCGAAGTGCTTGCCAAGCATCGCGTCGATATACATCCCTGCGCGAATGTCGCTGGTGGGATAGACCGTGCCGATCTGGATCGCGCTGCGGCCGTCCGAGGCATAAATCTGGCGAAGATCCTCGCTGGTGGCGGGAAAAATCATCGCGCCTGGAATCGGATAGCGCGTCACACCGCGGCGGAAGCTGTGGATCTTGCCGGTGAGCTTTTCTTCCATCCCCTCGCCAAGGAAATCGATATTGGCGACAATGGAATTGCCGTCCCCGCGGCGATCCTGGCGCTGGTTGCGTACACTGGCGAGCAGCCAGCCATCATTGGTCTTGATCTTGATCTGCGAGCCGACCTGGCCGGCAAGCGCAATCGAAGGATCGGCATCGGCCATGCATTCATTGAGGCGTTGCAGGTCGAGCGCGATAGCAGAGCCAGAGCCGGCGATTTCGAGCACAACGCCGATCGGTTGCCGTGCGCATTGCACGCTTTGCGCTTCGCGTGCCTGATCTTGGCTATCGGCGCCTGCGGGCGGGGAAT
Source organism: Aurantiacibacter sediminis (assembly GCF_016019885.1). Lineage (GTDB taxonomy): Bacteria > Pseudomonadota > Alphaproteobacteria > Sphingomonadales > Sphingomonadaceae > Alteraurantiacibacter > Alteraurantiacibacter sediminis. The sequence continues at coordinate 201,419 of NZ_JAEANY010000004.1, forward strand.
TGCTACTATCTACCGGAGTTGCGTTGGCAAACTGATTGGACTGCATGTCGTTCATTTGGCGGCTCACACGGCTGTTAATATGAGCCTGCGCTACGTAAGCGAGGTTAAAATCGCGTCAATTACGCCTTCGTGTAGGCTATCACACGAGCGCGAACAGCCGTCCTGCCGCCCAGCCCATTAGCACTGAGAGGCCGACGGCTAAGAGGCCATACAGAAGAGCATTATTGTTCGCTTCCTCCTCGACGCGCCGCTCGAAACCTTCCTTGAACACCTGCACTTCGGATGTCGCAGAGGTGATCACCCGGCCATCGGCAATGGCGAAAGTTTCCGCGACATAGCGGCCCGCGATCACATTGGACGGGATCGGCAGGCGCGCGCGATACAGCACACCTTCGGACACCTGCACTCCGGTCTCATATTCGGCAAAGAGCCCCTGCCGCTGCCGGAGATCGACGAGGCCGGCGGTAAAACGCGCTTGCTCGTTAGGATCAATCGATCCGGATGGCGAAAGCTGGAGATAATCGAGGCCCAGCTCAAAAATCAGCGCTGTGCGTTCATCGACGATATCATCGATCGGGCGCGAACTGGCGAGGGCGTAATATGACGGCACGGATCGGAAGTCGCTGCTTTCCGCGTTAACCCAGATGAGGCCAAGCCACCGCTCTTTCTCGCGCAGTCGGATTTGCTCGCTTGGGCCTTTAAGGACCACCACGACATCATATTGCCCTTGCGCCCGGCCACCGCGCGGATCGAGAATGGCTCCGAAAAGCAGCAGGTCCGCACCGGTAAAGCCTTGGCGAAGCACAATCTCATGCTCGGAAATATCGGGCACCAGGATGGGATCACGCGTCTGCGCCATAGCGGGTGAAGCGAGCATCATCGTCAGCAGGAGGGCGAGCAGCGCGCGGATCATAAGGGCACCACTGTATACACTTCGTCGGGTCGGACACCGAGGCCCCACAACATGCGTAGCGCAATCGCGACGACGATGGAGGCGAGGATGAGGCGCAGAAATTCGGGCTTCACCAATTGCGCAATCTTTGTGCCGAATTGTGCCCCGATCACAGAGCCGAGCAGGAGCAACCCTGCCAATACGATATCGACTGCGCGTGTGGTGAACGCGTGCACCATGGTCACCAGCATGGTGATAAAAAGGATGTTGAACAGGCTGGTGCCGACCACGACTTTTGCACTCATGCCAAGGATATAAAGCATCGCCGGGACCATGATGAAGCCGCCGCCCACACCCATCAGCATAGTAAGCGTGCCGACGACAATCCCCAGCAACAGCGGCGCAATCGGCGAAATATACAGGCCAGATCGATAGAAGCGCCAACGATAGGGCATGGCTGCGATCAAGGGGTGATGGCGACGCTTGGCCGCGCGCGGTTTGCCGCTGCCCACGCTGACATAACCCAGCGATTGCAGCGCTTCGCGAAGCATGAGCGCCCCGATCGTGCCGAGCAGCAGGACGTAAAGAATATTGATGACGGTATCTATCTGCCCGATCGCGCGCAGGAGATTGAACAATCCGGCACCGAGCAATGCTCCCAGCATGCCACCCGCAACGATCACCCCGCCAAGGTGATAATCGACACCTTTGTTCCGACCATGGGCGATAACGCCCGAAACGCTTGCCCCTGTCACCTGTGTGGCGGCCGAAGCGGCTGCAACGGTCGGCTGGATGCCGAAAAAGATCAGCAATGGCGTGGTCAGGAAGCCTCCACCTACGCCGAAAAGGCCTGAAAGAATGCCCGTCAGTGCGCCCAACAGGACGATCCACAGCCCGTTGACCGACAGATTGGCAATAGGGAGGTAGACGTCCATCCTTTGCGACTAACCCAAGGCGGCGAAGGTTTGAAGACGAATGCGTGCTGGCAGCTAAAAACCGGCCGACAGTGTGAGCGCAGGGCCACTAGATGGCTCAGCTTCGCCCGCCACTCTCAGTCGGTAATCGGCAGACACCCGGCCACGTGCGTCGCCAAGACGGAAGCTGACAGAAGCGCTCGGCCCGATATCCAATCGCCCGGAGCCTTCCTGCACCCCGCCCCAAGCGCCGGCACCTGCTTCAAGCCGGAAATCTTCCGTGCCAACCACGCGGCGGGTAATGCGCGCTTGCCCATCGACAAAGCCAGTGGCGAAGTCACCTGTCACATAGCCGCCTTGGATGTAGGCCTCTCCGGTCAGTCCGGCAGGCAGATTCACAGGCGGGAACTCGCTCACAGCATAGGCTGCGCCGCGCAATTCGGTGCCGCGATCGGTCTCGCTCACCCGCGCTTCTGCCGCCAGCCGAACGGGGATGGCAGGGATAGGCCTCGCCGATGCGCCGAAAGCAGCTTCACGCTCGCGCTGCCCCTCAAGCGCGTGGACACCGCGCAGGTGCAGCTGCGGATTGTGTCCGCTCGACGGGGCGAGATGATATCGAATTACTGCACCTGCTTGGCCGCGCCCATAGCTCGGTCGACCGGAGAGGATTGGTGTCGTCGTATCGTCCCGCCACAGCGCCCAAGCATCGAGCGACCAGCGCCGCAAATCGCCGCCGCCGCGCATGGTCGCGCTTGCCGTCGAATCGGTCGCCGACTGAGCACCGCGAAGTGTGAGCGAGCTGTCGGCAAAAAGGCTTGACGCAGCGACTGGCGCGGCTGCGCTGTTACGATAGCCGGCCTGCAACAGGAGAATGTGACCAACCAAGCGGCCTGCACCGGCAAAGCCGCGCATCGCTCCTGTCGAATGGCCGACCGATTGAAGCGCGCGCGGCTGGGGTTGGTGCGGCGGAGGGATACGCTCCGGCACGGGCTGCGGCACCCAGCGCGGCTGAGGCGGCATAATGCGTCCTGGCAATTGCTCGGGCGCGTCATCATCGCGTTCAGAACTATCTGGCTCGTCAGGCATTGGCGCCACAATGCCGAGCGATGGTGCATCCGCAATCACGTTGAGCGACGCGGGATCGAATGGCGGAGCCCAGGTGATCACACGCACACTCGCCCAAGCGGCGAGCAAGCCGACAAACGCGAATATCGCCTTGCCGCGCGGGCGGTATGCAGGGGCGGCGTTAGAGCTCATGAAGCCTGCTCCGCCAGCTCGTCACTGCCGCTCGCCTGCGCCGGATGATAGGTGTGGTCTGTCACTTCCCATTGCGGGGATTGGCCGCGCAAGGTGCGCGAATAGGCCATCAGCGCACGTCGGCCCGCCATGATCGCGATAATGTTGGAAACAGGGATGCGCAGAACCGCGCGAAACCCTTCGGCGAAGCCATATTCGCGCGTTGTGAAGGAAAATCGCATCACAATTCGCCACGCGAAAGCCAACATATTGGCGAGCAGCAAGCCATAGAGCAGCGGTGACAGCTCCCACGCGTTTCCAAATCCTGCAAGGTCGAGCAAAGCAAGTCCGCCGCTCAGGAGCAGCAGCGAATAGCCTGCAAACAATACGAGCGCCGAGAATGGCCCACGCCGATCGCGCAGTCTCATCCAATTCTCGGCAAGCGAATTTTCCCAGCCGAGCCTGTCCCAACCCTGGAACGCAATGCCATGGATCCAGCGCGATTTCTGCCGCACCGCCCGTGCGATGGAGGAAGGGAAATAGCTGCGCGTTGCAATCAGCTGGCCGTCTTCCCCGCGCACCCGCATGAAGCGGGAGCGACCGCCGAATTCCGCGACGCGCAGGCCCATTTCATAATCTTCGGTCAGCGATTGATCGGAGAATGGCGATTTGTCGTCATTATCCCGCGCCATCAGATCGAGGATGTTCCGCGAAAAAGCGCAGCCGACGCCAGCTGCGGGGAGGCCCGTGCCAAGCGCATCGCGCACGGCCATTGCCTTGCCATGCGCCTCGGCAAATTCCTCGCAATAATGGCTGCCGATCCAGCGAGAGGATGGCTGCGGTATCGGCAGGACAGGCAATTGCACGAAATCGGCATTGTCCAGCGTCCGGTCGATCAGCGCCAGCGCGGCGGGATCCACCAGATCTTCCGCATCATGCAACAGCACGCTTCTGATCGGCTGGTTGCGGCGCTCCTCGTCCTGCAGCATCGCGCGGTACAGGCGATTGAGGCAATCTGCCTTGGTCGATGGGCCATCCTTGTCATGCACCACCAACCGCACGCGGCTATCGCGCGACGCGGCCTTGATCGCGGCCTGAAGCGTGGCGGGATCATTGCGGTAGCAGCCGACGTAAAACACCAGGTCACGCTGCTTCCAGGCATGGAGAGTGTGGCCGAGCATATGTCCGATCACGCGCGCTTCATCCCAGGCCGGAATGAAAACGGCGATCCGGCCGCTCAATTCGCGATGCCGCAAATCGGCGCGCGACACACTGTGGGTGCGGATCTTGCCGCGCAGGCGAAGCCAGGCCCAGGCGAAATCCATGGCGATCTCGTCCAGCGCACCCAGCAGGAAAAAGACCCCTGCAAACAACAGCAATTCATATTCGGCCAGCGCCAGCCATTCCAGCACAGACCATTCCCCCAGGTCCATTCTTGCCCCCTGGAAACCCTGTCTTGGCAGGGTCTACAATCAACAATTGGAATTGCAAACGCTTAGCGCGCCGGGGCGGAGCTTTTTGTGGCGTACGCCCTTTGGATACTTGCATTCTCCGCCCAATTCCGAAATGGGGCATGTCCATGCCGACGATCATTTCCAAAGCCGTTCGAAATTTTTCCGCGCTGTTCAAGGCCGACGCGTTTGCAGGGATCCTGCTTATCATCGTGGCGATCGTCGCGATGGTCGTTGCGAATTCCGGCGTGTCCGATGCCTATTTCGAGCTGTTCAACGGCTATCTTTGGTCGAAAGATGTATTCTACCTCAACACCATTCACCTTTGGGTGAATGATGGCCTGATGGTGATCTTCTTCTTCGTGGTCGGCCTTGAAGTGAAGCGCGAAATCATTGCGGGCAACCTTTCCGATCCCAAGGCGCGCAACTTGCCCATCCTTGCAGCCATTGCGGGCATGGCAGCACCTGCCGCCATGTATTTTGCCATCGCCGGCGGTGACGCGGAGCTTGCGAATGGTTGGGCCATTCCTGCCGCAACCGACATCGCATTTGCAATGGGCGTCGTCGGCCTCCTGGGCACGCGAGTCCCCTCGGCTCTTCGCCTCTTCCTGCTGACTGTCGCCATCGTCGACGATATCGGCGCGGTGACTATCATCGCCATTTTCTACACCGCCAACCTGAAAGTCGCATACTTGCTCGGCGCGCTTGTCGTGCTCGCGGTCATGTTCTTCCTCAACCGCCGCGGCGTCAGCTCGAAGTTACCGTTCATCGCGCTGACGCTGCTGCTTTGGTATCTGGTACTGTATTCAGGTGTCCACGCCACGATTGCCGGCGTGCTCGCTGCGCTGATGATCCCCTTCCAGTGCAAGGACGGGTCTACAATGCTGGAGGATATGGAGCACGCGCTGGTGCCGTGGAACGCCTATCTCGTGGTGCCCATCTTCGGGTTTGCGAACGCCGGTGTGAACATGGCCGGACTGGGCATGGAAGCCCTGATAGAACCGCTGCCGCTCGCCATCGCTGCTGGTCTTGTCATCGGCAAGCAAGTGGGAATTTTCTCCACCGTCTGGGCGGCAGTCAAAATCGGCATCGTCGAGAAGCCGCCGGGCTGTAACTGGACGGAAGTCTGGGGTGTTTCAATCCTGTGCGGTATCGGCTTCACCATGAGCCTGTTTATCGGCGAATTGGCCTTCCCGGGCTCTGGCGAAGCTGCACGTTTGCTACGCGATGAAGCCAAGATCGGCGTCCTCACCGGCTCGCTTATTTCCGCCATCATGGGCTATACGGTATTGCGCCTGACCACATCCCATCCCGAGCAGAAGGACGATCCCAACAGCCCGGTAGTATGACCGGAGGCTAAAGGGCCAACGAAAAAGGCAGGCGGAGCAAATGCTCGGCCTGCCTTTTTGATTCGCATCGCTTGCGTAGCTGGTGTGCGTCTTAGTCTTTCTTATTGACCGGCGCGTCTTCGCCCAGATCTTCATACCATGCTTCAACCGGTCCATTCAGCTTGATCGTCAAAGGGCGGCCCTTGCGATCGACCGTCTTGCCCGCCTGCACGCGTACCCAGCTTTCGGGGATCGAGTATTCCTCAATGTCGGTGCGCACGCGCCCCTTGAAGCGGATGGCTACGCCGCGCTGCAGCTTTTCGGCATCGAAGTGCTTGCTGCGCGGATCGATCGAGAGGTGATCGGGCGGAAGGTCGGTTTGCTGTTCGTCACTCATGGCGCTCGCCCCTAACCCGATTGGCGCAAAAAGCAATCCAATTGCCGATCAGGCGCAAACCCGTCTTGCCCTTTTCCGCAGGGCCTTCTAAGGGCGGCGCTTCGTGCGCAGGCCTTTGCCTGCACGGTTCGCTTGGCCGCGGGCGTGGCGGAACTGGTAGACGCGCTGGTTTTAGGTACCAGTATCGCAAGATGTGGGGGTTCGAGTCCCTTCGCCCGCACCAGTCTCGCCGTGCCGTAAATGGCACGGCGTGAACCGGATAAAGAGAGTTTGAGTAAAGGCTGACAATGCAGATCGTCGAAACCACCAATGAAGGCCTCAAGCGCGCCTACACCATCACCATCACTGCCAAGGATATCGATGACAAGATCGATGCCGAGGTAAAGAAGGTTGCTCCGCAGGTGCGCATGCCCGGCTTCCGTCCGGGTAAAGTGCCCGCCAACCTCGTGCGCAAGATGCACGGCGAAGCGCTGCATGCCGATGTGCTGAACACCACGGTGCGCGAATCGGTCGATGGCCTGATCAAGGACAAGAAGCTGCGCCCGGCTCTGCAGCCCAAGGTCGAGATGACCGAAGGCTATGAGCAGGGCAAGGATGCCGAAGTCAAAGTCGAAGTCGAAGTGCTGCCCGAAATCGAGGCGCCTTCGATCGAAGGTCTGAAGCTGGAAAAGCTGAATGTCCCGGTAAGCGACGAGCAGCTCGACGAAGCCCTGGGCAAGATTGCTGAAGGCCAGAAGAGCTACAAGGACGCTGCGAAGACCAAGAAGGCTGCTGAAGGCGACCAGCTGATCATCGATTTCGTCGGCCGCGTGGACGGCGAAGAATTCGAAGGTGGCAAGGCCGAAGGCGCGCCGCTGGTGATCGGTTCGGGCCAGTTTATTCCAGGTTTCGAAGAGCAGCTGACAGGCGCCAAGAAGGGTGATGAGAAAACCATCACCGTGACTTTCCCGGAAGATTATCCGGCAGAGCACCTCGCCGGCAAGGAAGCCGAATTCGACATCACTGTTCAGCAGGTAAAGACCGAAGCTGAAACGAAGGTCGACGATGATTTCGCCAAGCAGCTTGGCCTAGATGGCATCGATAAGCTTAAGGAACTGGTGAAAGGCCAGATCGAGCAGGAAAGCGCCGGTCTCACCCGCACCCAGATGAAGCGCCAGCTGCTCGATACGCTCGCAGCCGATCACGATTTCGATGTTCCGCCGACCATGGTGGAAGCCGAGTTCGACCAGATCTGGAATCAGCTGACCCAGGAAGCTGCCAAGGAAGACGATACCGAAGCGGCGATGAAGGAATTGGAAGCCGAAAAGGACGATTACAAGCGCATTGCAGAGCGCCGCGTGCGTCTCGGCCTGCTGCTTTCCGAAATCGGCCAGGCCAATGGCGTGGAAATCAGCCAGCAGGAAATGCAGATGCTGATCCAGCAGGCTGCCCAGCAGTATCGCCCGGAAGATCGTGAGCGTTTCATGGAATATGTCCGCAACGAGCCGATGGCCCAGGCCCAGCTGCGCGCTCCGCTGTATGAAGACAAGGTCGTCGACTTCCTGTTCGACAAGGCTGAAGTCACCGAGCGCGAAGTGACGCGCGAGGAGCTGGAAGCTGCGATCGAAGCCGAAGAAGCAGCGCCTGCTCCGGCCAAGAAGAAGGCACCCGCCAAGAAGAAGGCATCGGCGAAAAAGGCTCCGGCCAAGAAGGAAACTGCAAAGAAAGCAGCTCCGAAGAAAGCCGCAGCCAAGAAGGCCGATGACAAAAAGCCCGCTGCGAAGAAGGCTCCGGCCAAGAAAGCGGCTGCGAAGAAGGACGACGCCAAGCCTGCTGCAAAGAAGGCTCCGGCGAAAAAGCCTGCTGCCAAAAAGGCACCGGCCAAGAAGAAGTAATCGCTCTCAGCACGACGTAAAAAGCCCTCTCCGGCCTCACGCTGGAGAGGGCTTTTTCTTTGCCGTGCATTGGCTGCTTAGAAGCTGCCCGTCAGTGTAAGCGTAATGCGCTGTCCCAGATCTCGGCGGCGCTCTTCTGTGAAGAGGATCGGGGCTGTATTGCGCGGTCCGTCGAACACCGTCCGGCGCAGGAAATCTTCATTGTCGAGCAAGTCTGCCAGCCGCACATTGGCGGTCATCCCGAACAGGTCCTTATACTCGACGAAAATTGCGGCCTGTCGAAGTGGCCCGAATTCAAGGATTTCCTGCGTCACACGAAAGCTTGGTGCGGGGTCCACCTCTTCGAAAGAGCCGCCATAGGCCCAGTCTGTCCCCGGGATGTCGTGGCGAAAATCGACCCGCATTTCGAAGGGACGAAAACGGTCGAACCGCCGGGCGGTATTGGTGACGGGATCAATCAGTTCCGACTCTTCCCATTGCACATCGACGTCCAGCTGTCCGCCTTCCAGTCCGATCGGCGCTAGCTGTAATGTGCCGACAAACCGAAAGCCCCGCCTGCTTGCGCTTTCCAGATTTCCGCGTGCTTCACCGCCGCCCGCAACAGGCACGATGATCAGCAGGTCCTCGATTTCCTGATCGAACAGGGTTAGCGTCGCGGAGCCCCATTCGCCGAAATTCTTGGCAATCTCCAGCTCGATTTCCCAACTCTGCTGCGGACGCAGTTCGGCATTCCCAGCGTTCTCCTGCTCTTCCGACAGATCGACGCTGGCGAGGAAATCCCCGAAATCAAGCTGGCCCACGCGGCGCGCGATCTCAAGATTGAGGTCGAGCCCATCGGTCGGCGTCCATGCCAGTGCCAGCGATCCCTTTGGCCGCTGGAAAGAACGGGTGCGCGAATTGTCGCCCGTTTGTGAAAGCTGGGAATATTCACCGCCCCCGATCAGCTGGACGGTGAGGTTGTCGGTGATCGGGAAACCGATGCTCAGCAAGGCTTCGTAGCGATCTTCCCGCACGCCGCCCACGCCCCCGTCGAAATCGACTTCGACGTATTCCGCGCTGACTGGGTCGAAGGCGAAGAGCTCGCCGACCTGGTCGAGCCGATTGAACGCGGCTTCGCCCGACAGCTGCCAATCGGCACCGAGCAAGCTCCAACTATATTCGGCCCGTCCGATCCGCTCGCCCTCTTCTGCCACGCGGACGAATTGCGAGCCGCTGAGCGGCAGCCCAGCCGTGTCGAGCAGCGAGCTCGACGTGCGATCACGGTAATCAAAGCTTTCAAGCGCGATGAGCTTCATCTCGCCGCCGAAAAGCGGGAAAGTGATGTCACCGCCCAGCTCGTAATACCATTCGTCGCTGTCGGTGTTGAATGTCTCCAGGAAAGGCTCGAGCGTGGTGTTGGCGACCCGCTCTTCCGCCTCATCCGCATCGAAGATCTCGATGCCACCGCTGAGGTTCAGATTGACCGCCACATCTGGCGCGACATCGAAAGACAGGAAGGCGTTGAGATTGGGTCGGTTGAACAGATTGGTCGATGTGTTGAGCCGCTCGTCTATCGTTCCATCGGCGAGTGTGATGAAGGACGGGCCAATCCGCCCACGCGCGAAATCGCGGTTTTCCAATGCGATTGTATAATCCACGCCGCCAAGTTGGCCGGTCAGCGACACTTCGCCTTCGAACCATTGCGCAGGAGCATTGCCGAAATTCCATTCAGGCCGCCAGCGAAACTGTCCGGCCGCCCCGCCCTGCCGTACGATGATATTGGCGACGCGCCCCGATAGACCGGGAATATCCAGCGTCGCGCCATCGACAATTTCGATGCGCACCACCTGATCGACAGAAATACGCGCGAGCTGATCTGAGGTGCTGGTGGATTTGCTGGAAATCCGCTCGCCATTGATCAGCAGATTTTCCGAAGCCTGGCCAAAGCCGCGACCTCCACCGCCTCCACCGCGATCAACATTGAAGCCAGGCAACTGCTCGATGATATCGAGGGCATTGCGCGGAGCAAAACGGGCGAAGTCCTCGGGCGCGTAAGTCTCACGAACTTCGCCAGCGGAGCCGCTCTGGATCTCTTCAGCAGCCTCACCACCGTCCTGCGCAAACGCAGGTGCCGACTGACAGACGAGTGCCGTGGCAAGCGCCAGCAATCCGCAGTGCGCAAAACGTGAAGTCACGAAAATCCTGTTCCCAGATCGTTATCAGGCGCGCGAATGGTTGCGCGGGCGCGCCATGGCTTGGTCAGTCAGTGTTTGGCAAGGGGCTTGGTTCCCAGCGCTCCATATCCGGAACGGCCAATTCCGCTGTGCGCGAACGCTCATAGGCGGCCCCAGCCTGAAGGATCGCATGGTCATCCCACGCCGCGCCCATGAAGGATATGCCGACGGGCAGGCCTTCGATATGACCCATCGGGACGGTCAGATGCGGATATCCGGCAATCGCGGCCAGCGAGCCCGCGCCGACGCTGCCGCGATAGTTGTCGCCATTTACAAGGTCTGTCACCCACGCCGGTCCGCGTGTGGGGGCAACGACAAAGGCGACATCGTTTTCCGCCAGCATCCGGTCGAGACCTTCCGGTCCGGCAAGGCGAAGCGCGGTGGCGCGCGCTTCTTCATATTCGGCGCGGTCGGTGGTGCCGAGCGCCATGTGGAACAGGTCCTGATCGAACCAGCGCATTTCAGCATCGGCATTGGCTTCGTTGAAAGTGATCAGCTCTTCCAGGCTGCGCACCGGAATATCGGCGGGCGAGGATTGCAGATAGGCATCGATCCCTTCGCGGAACTCATAAAGCAGCACGGTAAAACTCGCCCCGCCCATTGCGTTGTTCGCATCATAATCGATATCGACCAGCACAGCGCCCTGCGCCTCCAAATCGGCAAGCGCCTGCTCGTAAATCGCCTCCAGCGGTGCAAAGCCGCCCGAGCGATTTCGGATGACGCCGATGCGCACGCCATCGAGCGAAGCGGTCTCCAGCCCGGCAGTGAAATCGAACAGCAGGTCGCCCTCGCCGATTTCCCCATAGTCCGGCCCGGCGATGGCGCTGAGCAGCAATGCCGCGTCATAAACGCTGCGCGTCATCGGCCCGGCGGTGTCCTGCGTGTGGCTGATCGGCACGATATGCGCCTGGCTGACCAGGCCGACGGTGGGCTTAAGTCCCACCACGCCATTCATGCTGGCAGGACAGGTGATCGAGCCGTTGGTCTCCGTCCCGATGGCTCCCCAACTGAGACCTGCCGCAACCGCCGCGCCGCTGCCCGAGGACGAGCCGCAAGAATTGCGATCAATCGCATGCGGATTGCGCGTAATACCGCCCACCGCGCTCCAGCCGCTGCTTGAGCCGGTCGAACGGAAATTCGCCCATTCGGACAGATTCGTCTTGCCGAGCACCACACCGCCATTCTGGCGCAGGCGCTCGATCAGCGGCGCATCGCGACCGGTATCATTCTCCGCGAGCGCTTGCGAGCCAGCCGTCGTGGGAAATTCGCGCGTCTCGATATTGTCTTTCACCAGCACAGTGCGACCGTCGAGGGCAGTGCCGCGCACCGCAATTGCGACTTGTCGCGCAGCTTCAGGCGGCAGGTGAGCGATGACCGCATTCAGCTCCGGGCCGGCATTATCAAGCTGCTCGATACGACGAGATTGGGCCGCGGCGGCATTTCCCATTTCGTCAGAAGCTTCGCGCACAACGACGAAGCCGCCTCCCCTATCTGCTTGCTGCGCATCGGCGATGGAGGGAAGCGAAAGCGAACTCGCAGCGATCAAAAGGGATATGGCAATTTTCATGACGCTCCTTCTGAGCGCCACTGTCAGTTATGACAATACCTCTAAAACTCCCCGCTGAGGCGGAAGTTGAAGATCGGCTGCACGCTCAAATCCTGCGTTTCGCGGAACAGCAGGGGGGAGCGATCACGATAGCCGTCGAAAACGAGGCGGTCCTGCACTGCGCGGCCATCGGTCAGGTTGAACACCGTCAGATTGGCTGTCATGCCGAACACATCTTTATGCTCGATAAAGGCGAAGGTGTAAGTCGGCCCTTCGTAATTCAGCGACACTTCGCCCAGCCGATAGTTCGGCAGCGCATTGTTGTATTCGAAGCCCATGCCCCACGCGAAGTTTGATCCGGGAATATCGTGACGCAGCGTCGCTTCGATCTCGTGATTGCGATTGCCGCTCCAGCGGCGCTCTTCGCCCGTCAGCGGATCGACCAGGCTGGTGCGGTCAAAATCCAAGGTCAGGTCAAGCTGCGCGCCGTTGAAACCGATCGGTTCGAGCTGGAAAGTGCTGTTCCAGCGAATGCCCCATACACTGGCGCTATCGATATTGCCGCGCGTTTCCAGACCGCCTTCGACCGGGATCAATTCGATGAAATCCTCGATCTCGCGGATATAAAATTCGATTTCGGTACTGCCCCATTCGCCCAGGCTCTTCGCAGCCTGCAATTCCAGCTCCCAGCTCTGCTGCGGGACAAGTTCGACATTCCCGGCATTCTGCTGGTCCTGATTGAGCGAGACGCTGGCAAGGAAATCGCCGAAGCTCAGTTGCCCGACACGCCGCGCGAGTTCGAGCGAAATGTCGAAGCCTTCTTCGACCTGCCACGCCAGATTGACCGAGCCTTTCGGACGGAAAAAACTGCGGGTGAGACCCGTCTCGCCGGTCTGCGAAATAGTCGAATATTCGCCGCCTCCGCCGATTTGTAGGGAAAGATTATCGGCCAGCGATCGGCTTTGCGTCAGGATGCTTTCATAGCGATCTTCGGTGACGCCGCCGCTGCCATTGGGAAAAGCGATCTCGATAAGTTCGCCGCTGGGCTCAAGGCCGAAAAGCTGCCTTGTGCTGTCGAGCCGATTGAAAGCGGCTTCCACATCCCATTGCCAATCGCCGCCGAGCATGGACCAGCTATATTCCGCGCGACCGATCCGCTCTCCGCTATCGCTGACAGACGCGAAACGGCTGCCCGTGTCCGGACTGTCGTCGATGAAAACGAGCACGCTGTCAGACGTATTGCGGCTTTCCGAGAATTGCTCGAGCGCGATCAGTTTGAGCCGCCCGCCCATCAAGTCAAATTCGACATCGGCGCCGAGCTGGTAATTGTACCCGCGGCTGACATTGATGAAGTTGCGCGTGCGATCCACGCCAATTGTCAGGTCGCGAAACTGGTCGTCGCGAAAACTGCTATAGACGCGGCCATAGGCGGCATTCGCATTGACGACCGTGTCGCCCCCAGCGCGCCAGGTGATGTTTCCCGAAAGGCGCGGAAAATCCCCGACGAATTGCTGGCGCACGTCGCGTGTCTCGAGCACATTTCCGTCGGGATCGAAAATGAAGGACTCGCCTCCGCCAGCACCACCGCGGCCGACCCCATTGCCGAGCGCCACCGTCCAGTCGAGTGTATCTCCCGATCCGCTAAGCGATACCTCGCCCCCGATAAAGCTCGGCTCGGCATAGCGGGGCCGCGCGCTGGCGCGATAGGTGAAGCGGCCGGAAATATCGCTTGGCCGGGTGATGACATTGGCCACCTGCCCGGACAAGCCGGCAATGCCGAGGCTCGCCCCTTCGACAATTTCGATGCGGACCACCCGGTCAGTCGCGATGCGTTGCAGCTGCGTGAAAACGCCATCGGACTTGTTCGTGATCCGCTCGCCATTAATGAGCACATTTGCGCTTGCCTGCCCGAAGCCGCGCTGCCCGTCTTCTCCGCGCAGGGTAAAGCCGGGAACCTGGCTCAGCATATCGAGCGCATTGCGCGGTGCGAAGCGCTCGAAATCGGCGGGGGTGTAAACGCGCGCTCCGTCAGCGGCTTCGATGGGGTCGGGTGCTGGCTCCAGCACCACATCCCCGCTGCCCGCCTGCGCCATGGCAGGTTGCGCCACCGCCAGAATCGCGAGCACAGCTGCCCCTGACAAAAGCTGCTTCAACACCATTCCCCTCATCAACCACACTTGTAATCGGAAGCCTCTTAGAAGCACAGCGCTGACGATCTGGCGTGTTCATCGACCAGCGACATTTTCCGCCCGACCGGCGCATTTCCTTACGATGAGGCGTTGTTCGCTAACGGTAATTTAACCCTGTTCGCCTTAATCGCAGACGCTGACTTTCGCGCAATGAGCGCAGAAACAGTAATTCTTGGAGAATTGGCGTGAGTGAAGTGCAGCAAGTGGCCGGCGGCAAGCCAAATGGCTTCAGTGCGTGGCTGCAACGCGGATCGCTGGTGCGACAGGTGGGCAATGTCTTCAACCTGTTCGCTGTGCTCGCAGTTCTCCTGTCAGCCTTCACCCTGATTTCTATCTATCGCCTCGATCAGCGCGCAGATACGCTATCGGCGATAACGCGCGTCGCATTCGTTTCCGGCGAGCTCTCGCGGGAAATCACGCAAGCAAAAGACGATATGGGAGCTTATCGTGCGCGCGGCTACGAGGGCGAACTCATCAGTGAGGCTATCGAACACGGTGAGACTGCGATCGATCTGCATAGCGAATTGCATGATGCCGCTGAGGCTGTCGATCCAGAGATTGCTGCACGGGTAGAGGCCCTGCGTAGCGGTGTTGCCAATATCCCGGTCATCATGACAGAGGTGGCCAACACGCCGCAAGAAACTGTGGCGCAGGAGACCTATCTTGGTCCGCGCTACGACGCGATGGATCAAGTACTCGCCGAGCTGAACCAAATTAATGACGATGCCGCCATTCGTGCCGAAGAATTTTCCGCTGAAGGGCACACCGTTATTGAGACCTTGATGTACGCTTTGGGATTTGCTGCCATCTTCGCTATCGCATTGGTCATATTCGGAAAGCGCCTTGTCGCTCGCCAGATTGTCAATCCTATCGTGGACATGAGCGACACCAGTCAGCAGATTGCCTCCGGAGACACTGAAGTCACCATCCCGGGCCAAAACCGCACCGATGAAATCGGCTCGCTGGCAAAGGCGCTGGGCGTTCTGCGCGCAGTGCAACAGGAAGCCGAGCTGACAGCGGCGCGCGAGCTGGAAGAACAGCGCAGCGATGAAGAACAGCGCGAGCAGGACCGTGAAGAGCGCATCGCCTTCGTCCAATCGCTGGCCGACAAGTTCGAAAAGACCATTGCCGATGTGGCGAGCGAAGTCGCCGCTGCCTCTGCGCAATTGCACAATGCGGCAGACGAGCTGGCAAAGAATGTCGAGAATTCGTCCGACCGCGTGGTGACTGCGGACACCAATCTGCAGGAGGTATCGTCCGGCATGACAGGCGCTGCCGCTGCGACGGACGAATTCGTGCTCTCCATCACCGAAGTCAGCAAGCAGGCCGCCACCAGCTCGGACCGCGCCCAGCGTGCCGCAAGCGCCGCGACCGACGCCGACTCCACGATTGGCGATATGACCGATTCCGCCGGCAAGATCAGCCAGATCGTGGAAGTGATCGCCGGTATTGCCCAACGCACCAACCTGTTGGCTCTCAACGCCTCGATCGAAGCCGCGCGTGGTTCCGATGCGGGCCGGGGCTTCGCCGTTGTCGCTGCCGAAGTGAAGGAACTGGCTGCGCAGACCTCGCGCGCCACCGCCGAAGCCGAGGCGCTGATCCAGCTTGTGCAGGACTCGACTGGCAAGAGCGCGTCGGCCCTCACCACCATCGCGAACGAAGTGATGCAGCTACAATCGGCCTCCACCATGATTGCCTCTGCCGTGGATCAGCAGGCTGTTGCCGGACAGGATCTGGCTCGGAGTATCGATATGGCGGCGCGCAATACCGAAATCGTCAGCAGTTCCTTCCGCGAAGTGAGCGAGCTGGCGGTATCGACCGGCGGCACAGCTTCGCAATTGCGCGACAGTTCTGGCCATCTTATCAAGCAGTCGGAACGCCTGCGCCAGCAGGTTGCGGAATTCCTGCAGCATGTCCGCGCGGCCTGATTTGTGGCTTTTTGAAGGCTTTATCGACAGACCAGGGTTAACCCCCTTGCACATTGGCAAACCGCAACCGAAATAGGCGGTCAATCAAAGTGACAAGGAATAGTGATGCTCGACCTGTTCAATGACAATAAAGACCAATTCACCACCGATCCGCTGACCGGCGCGCTTGTGCCCGTTGTCGTGGAATCGACCAGCCGGGGCGAGCGTAGCTTCGATATTTTCAGCCGCCTGCTGCGCGAACGCATTGTCTTTGTCACTGGCCAGGTCGAGGACAATATGGCCTCGCTGATCGTGGCGCAGCTGCTATTCCTCGAGTCCGAGAACTCCAACGATATCTCCATGTACATCAACTCGCCCGGCGGCGTGGTGACGGCCGGCATGGCGATCCACGACACCATGGCTTACATCAAGCCGAAGGTTCGCACCGTGTGCATCGGTCAGGCGGCGTCAATGGGATCCTTCCTGCTCGCGGCAGGTGAGCCCGGCATGCGCGTGGCGCTCCCCAATGCCCGCATCATGATCCACCAGCCGTCGGGCGGTGCACGCGGCATGGCGTCGGACATCGAAATTCAGGCGAAGGAAATCCTGCGCATCAAAGCGCGGATGAACGACCTTTATGTCCAGTACACTGGCCAGAGCCTTGAAGACATCGAAAAGGCAATGGACCGCGACACGTTCCTTGAAGCTGACGAAGCAAAGAAATTCGGCCTCGTCGACGCTGTTTTCGCTCACCGTCCGAAGGATGATGAAGCGGGCGATGTGCAGGGCACAGGCGGCGCGCCGACCAAGGATAGCGAGTAATTCGCAGCCTCCCGGTAACCGGGGAAACCACATTGTAGCATTTTGGCAACCCTGCCTCTTCAGTCTGGAGCAAGGCGGGGATGTTAAGTGTTGCAATGATTGATATTGAATCTCGGTGCCCTAGGATGGGCAGTCGAGTCCCGCCACGCGTCGATTCCCGGCCGGGGCGGACAGGATTGAAGGATTATGACCAAGTTGAGCGGATCCGATAGCAAGAGCACCCTTTACTGCAGCTTCTGCGGCAAGTCGCAGCATGAAGTGCGCAAGCTCATTGCCGGGCCCACCGTATTCATCTGCGATGAATGCGTGGAGCTGTGCAACGACATCATTCGTGAAGAAGCGAAAAGCGGCCTCGGCGGCAAGAAGGATGGCGAAATCGCCACTCCGCATGAAATCTGCGCCACGCTGAACGATTATGTGATCGGGCAGGACCGCGCGAAGCGCGTGCTCTCGGTCGCGGTTCACAACCATTACAAACGCCTCGCCCATTCGGGCAAAGGCGGCGATGAAGTCGAACTTGCAAAGTCGAACATCCTGCTCGTCGGCCCGACCGGCAGCGGCAAGACGCTGCTCGCCCAGACGCTGGCGCGGACGTTCGATGTGCCTTTCACCATGGCCGATGCCACCACGCTGACCGAAGCCGGTTATGTGGGTGAGGACGTCGAGAACATCATCCTGAAACTGCTCCAGTCCTCCGACTATAATGTCGAAAAGGCACAGCAAGGCATCGTCTATATCGACGAGATCGACAAGATCACGCGCAAGGCGGAAAACCCCTCCATCACCCGCGACGTGTCGGGCGAAGGCGTGCAGCAGGCGCTGCTTAAGTTGATGGAAGGCACCACCGCCAGCGTTCCGCCGCAGGGCGGTCGCAAGCATCCGCAGCAGGAATTCCTGCAGGTAGACACCACCAATATCCTGTTCGTGGTGGGCGGTGCATTCGCCGGCCTCGACAAGATCATTGGCGACCGGATGCAAAAACGCTCGATCGGTTTTGGCGCAAATGTTGCCGAGCCGGACAAGCGCAAGATCGGCGAGCTTCTAGAAAAGTGTGAGCCGGAAGACCTGCTGAAATTCGGCCTGATCCCCGAATTCGTCGGCCGCCTGCCGGTGATCGCGACGCTGCACGATCTGGATGAAGACGCGCTTGTCACCATTCTGCAAGAACCGAAGAACGCGCTGGTGAAGCAATATGCCAAGCTCTTCGAACTCGAAGATGTAGAGCTGACTTTCACCGACGACGCACTGCGCGAAATCGCCAAGAAGGCGATTGCCCGCAAAACCGGTGCGCGCGGCCTGCGTTCGATCGTTGAAGCGATCCTGCTCGACACGATGTTCGACCTGCCCTCGATGGATGGCGTGACCGAAGTCGTGGTCGATGGCGATGTCGTACTCGGCAAGAAAGAGCCTGTGCGCGTTGTCGAAGGCAAGAACAGCAAGAAGGAAGAGGCCGCCTGAAGGGCGACTGACTCCAGATGGTTGCCAGCGGCAAAGTCCGGCTAAAGCGCTTCAGCATCGGGATGTCTGCGGGCTGCGGCTCGGCCCTGATTGCTGCACTCACCTTGGGTCCGCTCGTCGCGATGGCGATCGGCTTGATTGCCTTTCTGGCGAGCGTTTTTGTGGCCGATGACGGCGCCGGTACGTTTTTCACACTCGCGCTTCTTGCGGTAATGGCGGTGGTACTCGTGCTCGCAGTGTTCGTCGGCGTCGTTGTGATCAACGCGCCGTAATCTTTCCCGACCGCGTCCCTTTACCGGAAACACAAAACCCCGCCCGGCTTCTGAGCCAGACGGGGTCAGCGCGGCGCCGCGCAGAGGGGGGAACGCGGCACTCAAATCTGGGGTGATCAGCCCGGCAGCAGCACGCGATCGAGCACGTGGATCACGCCGTTCGACGTGCCGATATCGGCATTGGTGACCAGCACCTGGCGATCGGCATTGTCGGTCAGCACGATGTTGCCATTGTTGAGGCGCGCGACCAGCGTATCGCCCGAAAGCGTCTCGATGCGGGCATGGCCATCGCCATCGCGGATCAGGTGGATAAGGTCGTCAGATGTCACGCGGCCGGCGACCACATGGTAAGTCAGCACATTGGTGAGCGCGCCCCTGTTGGCCGGCTGCAGCAGCGTGTCGACAGTGCCCGCGGGCAGCGCGTTGAATGCAGTGTCGGTCGGCGCGAACACGGTGAACGGGCCATCGCCCGACAGTGTGCCGGCAAGGTCAGCAGCCTGAACGGCGGCTACCAGCGTTTCGAAATCGTCATTGGCAGCAGCGGCCTGAACGATATTCGGCTGGCTGTCATGATTGTGATTGTGTGCGGTAACCGGTGCAGCCAGCGCGAGGGTGGAAGCAGCGGCCAGTGCGGCGGCAAAACGTGCGGTATTCTTGAACATAAGTATTCTCCTTGTGTGCAAGTCCCGTCCATTCTTGCTGCACAAGCTACGAAGGCCCGCTGAAGAAAGTCGCAAATTATTTTGAGAAACGGTCAGATGGCCTGGAATTGGCCCTGCGCGACCACCGGCCCTGCATCCGCATCGGCAGGCTTTCCGCCAAGCGGCTCACGCGTGAGGACAAGCTGCGATCCGTCGACGAATTCATCGGCGAGGCCATCCGGCACGGCGAAGCGCGCTTCTTCTCCCGGGACGATAACGCCGAGCGAGTGCAGGTCTCCCTGCCGATCGACCAGCCACAGCTCGTGATCGTGTACGCCGTCCGCGGTCAGCCCTGCCGACGAGACACTCAATTCATCGCGGCCCGGCACATAGGTGAGCGCGAGACGAAGCGGCGTGTCACCGATCGGAATATTCGCGGCAAGCAGCGGCTGATCTTCCGTGACAGGTGCAATGGGCGTGCTCTTTTCGGCACCAGGTCCGACCATGACGACTACCGCAAGAGCGGCAGCAGCAGCCGTCGCCAGCCCCGTCATCATCCGCCAGCGATCGCGCGCCTTGGCGAGCGAGACGATCTGCGCCGACTGGTCTTCGACATCGCCAGAGGTTGCCGAGAAAATGCGCGACCATACCTCTTCGTGCGGATTTGCCGGGGGGAAGCTATCGAGCAAAGGTGCGCAGCGATCTTCCCACCGCGCCACCTCTTCCGCGAACTCAGGATCGCGCGCCAGCATGGCCCGCGCACGCAGCAGCTCTTCGCCCTCGAGCAAGCCGAGGACAAATTCGGTCGCAAGCAACTCACGCGGAGTCATGTCAGGGGCGGCTTCGGTCGTCACGGTTTCTCTATACACTTTTTCAGTTTGGCGAGCCCGCGATGGACCCGCGATTTGATCGTACTCAATGGCACATCGTCTTTTTCGGCAAGCTGGACGTAGGTCGCCCCGCCCAGGAAGGCACGGCGAATGGCGCTCTGTTGCCTTTTCTCGAGCTTGCTCAGGCAATGGTGGATGCGCGCATCGCGTTCGTCGAGCACCAGCTTTTCGTCTGCCGCAATGTCCTTGTCGGGCACATCGAAGGCTGCTTCTTCAGATACCGCACCGCTGCGCACTTTGCCGCCAGCCCGCAGCCGATCGACCGCGCGATTGCGCGCCATCGTGGCGAGCCAGCTGATCGGGCTCGCGCGCGAGGTGTCGAAGCGATCGGCGCGCTTCCATAAATCGATATAGACATCCTGCAGGGCATCTTCGGCTTCTTTTTCATCGCCCAAGATACGCAGGCAAATTCCGAAAAGTTTCGCCGAAGTGGCTTCGTATATGCGTCGCAGCGCATCGTGCTCACCGCCTGCCAGTGCGGCGATATCTGCGCTGAGCGCATCGCGAGCTTGTTTGGCAGGGGACTTATCCATCGGTTGGCTATTCGCAAGCCCGACGGCACTATGTCAATCGCCTAGCGGTCATCGTCCGGTGAAGGCATCAGTGCGGGTGGCGGAGCCAATTCGATACCCGGCGGCGGCTCTGGCGGAGCGATGAGTTCGCGCAGGCTTTCGCAAACATTGTTGCCGCGCAGGAACCCGCCGTCGCGATTGCGTCCGGCATTTCCAGCGACGAGACAGCCATCGCCCTGCGCTTCATGCAGGATCCGCTCATTGAGCGAGGGAGGAACATTGGGCTCAGCCAGCAGATCGCCATTCCCATCGACCCGATGGTCTGGCGAAGCGCAAGCGGCGAGCGATGAGGCCACTATTCCAACGATATAAATTTTCACGCGCAGTCCCCTTCTTTGCCCAGAGAGGCGCAGTCTCTATCAATCTCAACCTGAACGGTAGCATGACCGATGCGATGATGATGCGCGAGTTCTTCGGCAATGTCGCGGAGGAAGGCATCGCCCGGATGGCCGCCGGGCATGACGAGATGCGCAGTCATCGCGGTTTCGGTCGTGCTCATCGGCCAGATGTGTAAATCGTGCACTTCGGTCACACCATCCAGCCCTTCCAGATAGGTGCGCACACCATCGCAATCGATACTGTCCGGCACGGCGAGCAGGCCCATGCGAATACTGTCTTTCAGCAGGCCCCAGGTGCCCCAGGCGATCACCGCGACAATCAAAAGGCTGACCAGCGGATCAATCACGACATAGCCCGTCAGCAGGATAGCCGCGCCAGCGATCACCACGCCGACGCTCACCAGTGCGTCTGCCGCCATGTGCAGGAAAGCGCCGCGAATATTGAGATCGTGCTTACGCCCGCGCATGAACATCAGCGCGGTAGCAGTATTGATGACTATGCCGATGCCTGCGACCCAAATCATCGTCCAGCCTTGCGGCTCAACCGGATCGATCAGGCGATGCACCGTTTCGAACAGGATCGCCCCGATCGCTATCAGCAGCAATATTCCGTTGGCAAAAGCGGCCAGGATGGTTGAGCTTTTGAGCCCGTAGGTGAATTTCGTCGTTGCGGGTTTCTTGGCAGCCACGCTTGCACCCCAGGCGATCATCAGGCCGAGAACATCCGAAAGATTGTGCCCCGCATCCGCTACCAAAGCCATCGAACCGGAGAGAAAGCCGTAGGTCGCCTCGACAATGACAAAGAACGTGTTGAGCACGATGCCGATGGCGAAAGCCCGCCCGAAATCGGCAGGCGCATGGCTGTGCCCATGGCCCAAGCCATGAGAATGACCATGCCCATGATCGTGACCATGCGTATGTGAGTGTGCTGCGCCCATCCGCCCTATTCGTAGACGCAAGCATCGAGCGCGTCACGCCTTACAACGCCGATGCGCGCCTCAATCGTATTTCCATAGCGCGCAGTAAAGCCGCCCGGGTTCACCGCCTCGCGCGTTTTGGGTGATGGCAGGACAGCCGCGATCCGGCTTGCCTCATCGGCAGAAAGCCGCGCGGCGGAATGGCCGAAATAGCGCTGCGATCCGGCTTCGACGCCGTAAGTGCCGAGCCCCGTTTCCGCGACATTGAGATACACTTCCATGATCCGCCGCTTGGTCCACAAATTCTCGATCAGGAAAGTGAAATAGGCCTCGAACCCTTTGCGAAACCAGCCGCCTCCCTGCCACAGGAAGACGTTCTTGGCGGTCTGCTGGCTGATGGTGGAAGCACCACGCTGACGCTCGCCGCGCGCGCGCTCTTCCAACGCCTGCTCGATTGCCTCGACATCGAAACCGTCGTGCTCGCAAAACTTGCTGTCCTCTGCCGCGATGACGGCGGCGACCATGTTCCGGTCGATGCGGCTGAGCGGCTCCCAATCGCGGGTGACCGAGCGTTCGTCCATCAGCATGGTCGCGGTGTAAGTGACCGGCACGAAGCGCAGCACCAGCGTCAGCACAACGCTGAACAGCACGAAGATAAGAACCGTCTTGGCGATGATGGCGAGGATGCGTAGGGCCATGGAGTCTCTTTAAGTGCGCGCGCTGAAAAGAAAAAGGCCGGACGTTTCCGCCCGGCCTTCTATTGTTCGATAATCAGCGCGATCACGCAGCCTGAGGCATCAGCCTTTCGCCAGCGATCCGCTGCATCGCCTTTTGCAGCTTTTCAAAAGCGCGCACTTCGATCTGACGGATACGCTCGCGCGACACGTCGTAAACCTGCGACAGCTCTTCGAGCGTTTGCGGGTTTTCTGTGAGGCGACGTTCGGTCAGGATGTGCTTTTCGCGATCGTTCAGCGCATCCATCGCTTCGATCAGCATTTCGCGGCGCACCTCTGCCTCTTCATTGTCGGCCACGACCGTGTCCTGAAGTGGGCGATCGTCGGTGAGCCAGTCCATCCATTCGCCGGCACCTTCTTCCCCATTACGCATGGGCGTATTGAGCGATCCGTCACCGCCCATCATCATGCGACGATTCATATTGATCACTTCCTGCTCGGGCACGCCGAGATCGGTTGCGATCTTCGCCACATCATCAGGATGCAGATCGGAGTCTTCGTAAGCCTCCAACTGCTTTTTCATCCGGCGCAGGTTGAAGAACAGCTTCTTCTGCGCGGCCGTCGTCCCCATTTTCACGAGGCTCCAAGAGCGCAGGATGAATTCCTGAATGCTCGCCTTGATCCACCACATGGCATAGGTCGCGAGGCGGAAACCGCGTTCCGGCTCAAACTTCTTCACGCCCTGCATCAGGCCGACATTGCCTTCCGAAATCAGGTCGGAAACGGGCAGGCCATAGCCGCGATAGCCCATGGCGATCTTCGCCACGAGGCGCAGGTGGCTCGTCACCAGCTGCGCAGCCGCGTCGGGATCTTCATGTTCCTTGTAACGCACGGCGAGCATGTATTCCTGCTCGGGCGTCAGTACCGGGAATTTCTTGATTTCTGCCAGATAGCGGTTGAGGCTTCCCTCACCACTGAGCGCTGGCACGCTCGGTCGATTATTACTCACTTCGTCCCAAACCTTTCTTGCGTCGACCGCTGCTTACGAGCCCCTGATGGGCACCCGACCTTGCGGCCACATTGAGTGCGTTTATCGTTATATCACGCACGGAACCAATATAGGGTGCAATTCATCGATTAGAACCACCTAGTTCGTCGATCAGTTCCCGCATGTCATACGGTATTTCGCTGGTAAAACGGCATTGGTTACCGTTGACGGGATGATCGAAGCCCAGAGTCGCTGCGTGCAGCGCCTGCCGCTGAAAATTCAAAGCTTTCAGGGTCTGGCGGAGCGGCGATGGCGTGCGCCCATATGTTGGGTCCCCTAATAGCGCATGACCGATTGACGCAAGGTGAACCCGGACCTGGTGCGTGCGCCCTGTTTCGAGGCGACATTCGATCAGCGCGGCATGGTCCAGTCGCTGCACAGTCTTGTAGTGCGTGACCGCGTGTTTTCCGCGTTTCGTATCGTCCGGCAGCACCGCCATTTTCTTGCGATTGTTGTCCGATCGGCCAAGCCGCCCGGAAACCGTCCCAGCGGAAGGATTAGGATGGCCGCCGCAGAGGGCTAAATAGGCCCGCTCCAGCGAATGATCGGCGAACTGTTTCGCCAACCCCTCATGCGCGGCATCGCTTTTGGCGACGACGAGGAGGCCGGAGGTATCCTTGTCGATCCGATGGACGATGCCCGGCCGCGCGACCCCGCCAATACCGGAAAGCTGGCCGCGGCAATGATGCAGCAAAGCGTTCACCAGCGTCCCGTCGGGATTACCCGCAGCGGGATGCACCACCATGCCCGCCGACTTGTCGACAACAATCAGATGCTCATCTTCGAACACTACGCTGAGCGGTATGTCCTGTGGAAAAGCTTGTGGATCGCTTGGGGGCGGAATGTGGATCAAAAAGCTCTGGTCAACTTGAGCTTTAGCCGAGGGGCTGGTGGCGGGTCTACCGTCCACCTCGACCTTGCCCTCGGCAATCAACGCCTTGATCCGCTCACGGGAGAGATCGGTGACTTCAGCGAGCGCCTTGTCCAGCCGCGTGGCTGTGTGGATAATTCCGGTAAGGGTTTGGGGTCGTTTCAAGCGGCTTAGACTCCGATTGCCCTGAGCTTGTCGAAGGGCTGCACTTCACTTAACTCGAGCAGAGCAATGTTCTGGGCCTATATCCTCCACTGCCGAGCGGGCAAACTCTACACCGGACATACTGACGACCTCGAGCGCCGTGTATGGCAGCACGAGACCGGCCAAATCCCCGGTTTCACGCGGAATTTTCTGCCGGTCAAACTGGTTTGGTCTGAAGAATTTGTAACGCGAGAAGAGGCGAAGGAGGCCGAGAAGCAGATCAAAGGCTGGTTACGCCGCAAGAAGTTGGCACTGATCCGTGGGGACTGGGATGCGATATCGCGTTACGCAAAGAGCAAAAGCAGCCCTTCGACAAGCTCAGGGCCACCGGTGGTAGTTTCTGACGAAGTTCACAATCACCTCATCCGCGAAGCCCGGACCGCCCACCCCAATGAATGCTGCGGCATCCTCACCGGACATGGCGCGCAAATCACCGGCCTTATCCCGGCCAAAAACGTCCATTCCGCCCCCGCAACGCATTTCGAGATCGACCCGCAGGTTCTTATCAACGCCCACCGCGCCGAGCGTGAGGGTGGCCCGCAGGTCATCGGCTACTACCACTCCCACCCGCATGGCCCCGCCTATCCCTCGCAAACTGACGCGCAAATGGCCGCTGGCGACGACAAAATCTGGGCGATAGTAGCTCCGGGTGAGACGACGTGGTGGCGCGATACGCCGGATGGGTTTTTGCCGCTTCCCTACACTGTGACGAGCAGCTAAGCGCATCGCCATGGACCTTCACCAAAGCCTTGAAATCACCCGCATCGATCAAGGCGGGTGCATGCACCGGATTTTTGGTTTAGGACACTGTCACACCTGTCACACCCCCTCTCCTTTTGAGCATTGCCAACCCCAGCCATGACATCCTCCACCGATCTTGCCGCCCTGCTTTGTTCGCGCCTTTGCCACGACATGCTGAGCCCTGTCGGCGCGCTCAATAACGGCTTGGAATTGCTCGCGGATGAGAGCGATCCGGCGATGCGCCAGCGTTGTCTCGAGCTATTGGAGCAGAGCGCGCGGACTTCTGCCAGCAAGCTCAAGTTCTTCCGCCTTGCATACGGTGCGGCCGGCGGTTTCGGCGAAGCAGTCCCCTCGGACGAGCCGCGCGACCTGCTGGAAGCGCTGACAGCCGAGAATGAGCGACTGACTTTCGATTGGGCGGTGTCTGAAGCGACGCTATCCAAACCGGCAGTAAAGGTGCTCCTCAACCTCGCGGCCATGGGCCTTGAGTCGTTGGTGCGCGGCGGCACGCTGGCTGTCGGTGCGGAACGGCAGGGCGGCGCTACCGAGATCGCCATCCGCGCTTCAGGCCCCAAAGTCGCCTTCGACGATACCATCGGTCAGGCTCTCTCGGGCAAGCTCGACGCTGCGCAGATCACGGGCCGCACAGCTCCCGCTCATATGATCAAGCTGCTCTGCGATGAGCAGGGTGGCGGTGTGCAATATGCCAATACCGGCGAAGCGCTGGTGTTGGGTGCGGTGCTACCCGATCCCGAAGGGATGATCGGCTGATGCCTGACGAGCTGGTCCACCGCGAGCAGCTGTCGCCCAATTGCAATGACCGGGCGCTGCCCATTTCGATGGTGGTGCTGCACTATACCGAGATGAAGCCGGTCGAGACCGCAATCGAGCGGATGTGCGATCCTGAGGCGCAGGTGAGCGCACACTACTGCATCACTGAAGAAGGCGAAGTCGTCCGCCTTGTGCCGGAGGAAAAGCGCGCCTGGCATGCGGGCGTCTCTTATTGGCGCGGGCATAAGGATGTGAACTCGGCCAGCATCGGTATCGAGCTCGATCATCCCGGCCACGCGCTGGGCTATCGTGGCTTTGCCGATGCGCAGATCGATGCGCTCGTACCGCTGCTGCACCGCATCGTGAAGGCGCACGACATCCCGCGCGCCAATGTGGTCGGCCATTCCGATGTCGCCCCTGCGCGCAAGATCGATCCGGGTGAGCTGTTCCCGTGGGATCGCCTGGCCGAATACAAGCTCTGCCTGCCGCGCCCTGAAAAGCTGGAACAGGGCGATGTGTTCGACAATGATGCGAGCTTCTACCTCGCTCTTGAACGCTTCGGGTACGACATCACCGATGGCTACAAAGCAGTCGAAGCCTTCCAGCGCCGGTGGCGGCCTGAACGGATTGACGGGCAGATCTGCGGAGAAATCCGCGCGATCCTCTTCCAGCTTCTGCTTGATCGCGACCGCGGCCTAGCCCGGTAGAAGGAGCGATCGGTTTGGACGCGCTGCTATCTTTGCTTTCGAGCTTCGCCAACCAGCTGCAATCGCCGACCCTCGCTTTCCTGATCGGCGGCATGCTGCTTGCCGCATGCGGCAGCAAATTGGCGATCCCCGATGCGGTGTATCGCTTCATCATCTTCATGCTACTCATGAAAGTAGGCCTGAATGGCGGCATCGAAATCCGCAATGCCGACCTGGCTCAGCTCGCGCTTCCAGCCGTGTTCGCTGTTGTCATCGGATGCGTCGCGGTGCTGCTGGGGCTGGTCACACTGGGCAAGTTGCCGAATGTGAAGCGGGAAGACGCACTCGCTACATCGGGCCTCTTCGGCGCAGTGAGTGCATCCACACTGGCGGCCGCGATGGTGGCGCTTGATGAAGCCGAGATCACATATGAAGCGTGGGCGCCAGCCCTATACCCATTCATGGACATCCCCGCGCTGATTCTCGCAATCGTGCTCGCAAAGCTGGCGGGTAAGGGAAAGTCTGGGAGCAAGCAAAACCAGCTCACCGCAAAGCAGATCATCGTCGACTCGCTGCGCAGCTCCGCCCTGTCGGCGCTCCTGCTCGGCATGCTGATTGGCTTCGTGGTGCAGCCCGTCGAGCTCTATGAAGGCTTTTACGAGCTGCTTTTCCGCGGGTTCCTCTCCATCCTGATGCTCATCATGGGGATGGAGGCATGGTCCCGCCTGTCCGAACTTCGCCAGGTGGCCCAATGGTTCGCCGCCTATGCAGCGCTCGCGCCGATTGTGCATGGCCTCATCGCATTCGGCCTCGGGTACATCGCGCACATCACTGTGGGTTTCAGTCCGGGCGGTGTCATCATCCTGTCGATCATCGCAGCGTCCAACTCAGACATCTCCGGCCCGCCGACACTTCGCGCCGGCATACCATCGGCCAATCCCTCCGCTTATATCGCCGCCTCCACCAGCGTTGGCACACCCATCGCAATTGCCGTGTGCATCCCGCTCTTCATCGCTTTGGCCGAAGTTGTCTTTCCGGCCTAGGCTCAGTTCAAGTCACTGGAACCTGTCATGAGTGTTGCTGCAACCACCGTCACCATCATCGCAGAGCGAATGCTGCAGAGCCAGATCACGCGCATGCTCGATGAAACGGGCGCTACGGGCTACACCGTGGTGGAAGGCAGCGGCAAAGGCCATCACCTCACCCGCACGCATGAACGACCCAGCATCGTTCGAGACTTCGATATCGTGCGGATCGAATTCGTGATGCTTGACGGCGATCATGCCCGCGAAATCGCCCAGCAAATCGCCGATGATTTCTTCGTCGACTACTCCGGGATCATCTACATCACCCGTGCGGAAGTTCTTCGCGCCGACCGTTTCTGACCCTGCCTGCTTGGCAAAGCTGTAAGTGCGACCTATCTGGGCATGGCCGGGGAGCCGGGCAGCCGCGAGCCTTTGGTTCGAGGAAAGTCCGGGCTCCGCGAAACAAGGGTGGCGGGTAACGCCCGCCGTGGGAAACCACAGGGAAAGTGCCACAGAGAGTATACCGCCGATGGTTTCGGACCTAGTCCGGGGCACAGGCAAGGGTGAAAGGGTGCGGTAAAAGCGCACCGGGGGGCCGGTAACGGTCTCCGTCATGGCAAACCCCACCCGGAGCAAGACCGCATAGGGGTCTCGCGCCACTTGCTGGCAGGAGCGTTTCGCTCCGAGAGACCCGGGTTGGTTGCTGGAGCGCGTGGAGCAATCCACCGCCTAGATGAATGGCTGCCCCTGCAGCGCTGGTCCTTCGGATACCGGTTGCAGGACAGAACCCGGCTTACAGGCTCCCCGGCACTTTACATTTTCCTTTAGAGCTGAATGGCGCGCATGCGAGCTATCAGGCAGGCACTTTTTCGCCATCGACCTTGATATTGCCCTTCTTCGTTTCACGCGCGGTCAGATAACGGCGACCATCATCTTCCAGCACCAGCGCGGTCAAACGGCCGCTGGCATAGGCGCCGGTATCGATGCCGATGCGATTGCCCGTCTGCACCGGCTCATCGGTAATCGTATGACCGTGGACGACCACCACACCGTGCGAGCCGGTATGGCTCAGGAACGGCTCCCTGATCCAGCGCAGCGCGCGTGTCTTCTGCTGATCGAGCGGCACGCCCGGCGAAATGCCAGCGTGAACGAACAGGTAATCGCCAAACTGCACCATATCTTCGCATTTGCGCAGGAATTTGCGGTGTTTGGCCGGAACCGCCTCTTCCATCAATTGCTGGATTTCGGAGACCGAAAGCTTGGAAAAAGCCTTGCGGTCAATGCCATAGCTCATCAGTGTTTCGCGTCCGCCATGGCGCAGGAAGTGGCGCAGCACGTCCTTGCTTTCGAATGCGTCGAGGAACATTTCCTCATGATTGCCGATCAGCGTGCGCACGCTGCGGCGCTTGCCCCAGGCCTTCGCCTGATCGATGACCCCCGCACTGTCCGGCCCACGATCGACCAGATCGCCGAGCAGAATAATATGGCATTGAATGCCATCGGCATCGCATTCGGCAATTTCGGCATCGATCGCATCGGCCAAAGCGGCGAACAGATCCGCGCGGCCATGTATGTCCCCCACGGCATAGACCCTCTGCCCGGCGGGAATGCGGGGCAGGCTCTTCTTCGCCTTCTTGGAGCCAAACATGTTTGTAACGTACTGGATCATGGTCAAACTGCTAGCTGCACATAGGAATTACGCACAGGGACGCAATCAGGTGATCGATCAGTCCTTCTTGACAGCAGACCAATGAGCGCTGCCTTAATGACATTGCACAGGTTCTTAGATAGGCGAGAGTGATGCGTAATTGCCACAGATATTTTGCGGTGCAGCACTGAGTGCAATTTTCCTTGTGCAATGCACCAATTGCCTGCATGTTGATTTCGCTTTTGCACAAACTGGCACAATAAAGATGCCGGACGGGCAAAGCGCAGGTGGGACGAAGCATTGTTCAAAACAGCAATTTAAAGGAATTGCCCATGCTTACGTCCATTCGCGGCTTTTCGGCCGCATCGGTTTTCGCCCTTTGCGCCGCCACGGCCACCCCTGTATTCGCACAGGTCGTCAATCCTTCCGAGGAGGTGGAGGACGACGATGGTGCCGGCATAGACATCTCTGCCAATGTCGCAATCACCAGCGATTACAAATTCCGCGGTGTCTCCCTCTCCGACGGCGATATAGCCATTCAAGGCGGCGTCGATGTCGGCCTGCCCGCAGGCTTTTACATCGGCACCTGGGCCTCTTCGATTGACGAAGACACGGTCGGCTACGGCCATACAGAGCTGGATATTTACGGCGGCTGGGCCGCTGAATTCGGCAATATCTCCACCGATGTCGGTATCATCATGTATATTTACCCGAATGCCGGGGCAGGCGATTTCGACTATGTCGAGGTCTATGGCTCGGTTGGCGCGGCGCTTGGCCCGGTCGAAGCAACGCTCGGCGTTGCTTACGCTCCGGAACAGGATTCGCTTGGCGGCACGGATAATTTCTACATCTACACCGATCTGAGCGCCGGACTTCCCGGCACGCCGGTTTCCGTCTTTGCCCACGCCGGTTACACAGACGGATTCCTGACTTTTACGCAGGATAGCGAGGCATTCGACTACGCGATCGGGGTTGAAGCAGCGCTCGGCTCCGTAGTGTCCGTCAGCGCGGCTTTTGTCGGCGTTGAAGGGGACGTGCTGATCGATCCCGATGGGACGTTTACGGACGATTCTGTGGTGCTGACACTTTCAGCGAGTTTCTAATCGACTATTGCATAACGCGAGGAACCGGGGGGCCCGTGCCGGCAATGGCGTGGGCCCTTTCGCTTGTCCGACCTTCCCTGCTACAGCCGCGGCCAAAGCCAACGGGAAGCCCAATGACCAAATACCTCCACAGCATGATCCGCGTCGCCGATCCTGACGCCACTGTCGATTTCTTCAAGATCATCGGTCTTGATGAAGTCCGGCGGATGGAGAATGAAAAGGGCCGCTTTACGCTGATCTTTCTTGCCGCTCCCGGACAGGAAGGCGTCGCGGAAGTCGAACTCACATACAATTGGCCGCCCGAAGATGGCAGCGCGCCAGAGCAATATGGCGGAGGGCGCAACTTCGGCCATCTCGCCTACCGGGTCGAGAATATCTATGAGACCTGCCAGAGGCTGATGGCGGCAGGCGTCACCATCAACAGGCCGCCGCGCGATGGGCATATGGCCTTTGTCCGCACGCCCGATGGCATCAGTATTGAGCTGCTGCAGGATGGCTATCTCGACCCGCAGGAGCCGTGGGCGAGCATGAAGAACACCGGCAGCTGGTAAGTCAGGGATCACCTATCGCTTGCCTTTCGCCTGTAAGAACGCCACCTGACGGCCTATCATGCCTGCACGCAAGCTCCCCCAGGTCGTTATCATCGGCCGCCCCAATGTCGGTAAATCGACGCTGTTCAATCGTCTGATTGGCAAGCGGTTGGCGCTGGTCGACGATCAGCCGGGCGTTACGCGTGATCGCCGCATGGGTGAGGCAGGCCTGCTTGGCCTCGAATTCGAAGCGGTCGATACCGCCGGTTGGGAAGATGAGGACGATGCCTCGCTCCCCGGGCGCATGCGCGTGCAGACGCAGGTTTCGCTGAAAGGTGCCGATGCGGCGCTGTTCGTAATCGACAGCCGCGCCGGACTGACCCCGCTGGACGAAGAAATCGGCCGCTGGCTGCGCGAGCAGGAAGTGCCTGTAGTGCTGGTCGCGAACAAAGCGGAAGGCAATGCTGGCGAAAGCGGCATTCTGGAAAGCTATTCGCTGGGCTTGGGCGATCCGGTGCCCGTCAGCGCGGAGCACGGCGAGGGCGTGGCCGATCTCTACTCCGCGCTAGTGCCGCTCATCGCCGACAAGGCCGAACAGCTTGAGCTCGAAGCCGAGCAAGCCAAAGCCATCGCCGCAGACGAGCTTGCTGCACGCGCTGAAGCTGCCGCCGCTGCGGGCGAAGAATTCGAGCTTGAAGAGCACGATCCGAAAGCGCCGCTAAGCCTTGCCATCGTCGGTCGTCCCAATGCCGGAAAGAGCACGCTGATCAATCGTCTGCTCGATGAAGACCGCCTTCTGACCGGGCCCGAGGCTGGCATCACGCGCGATTCCATCGCAGTCGACTGGGAGTGGGATGATCCCAAGACCGGCCAGACTCGCATCATCAAGCTGATCGACACCGCCGGAATGCGCAAACGCGCCAAGGTTGTCGAGAAGCTGGAGAAGCTCTCCGTTTCCGATGGCCTTCGCGCAGTGGATTATGCCGAGGTTGTCGTGTTGCTGCTCGATGCGACGCGCGGGCTCGAAGTGCAGGATCTCAAGATCGCCAGCCGCGTGATCGAGGAAGGCCGCGCGTTGATGGTCGCGATCAATAAATGGGATGTGGCGGATGATCCGTCTGCCCTGTTCAATGGTATCCGCAGCGCGCTGGAAGAAGGCCTGTCGCAATTGCGCGGCGTGCCGCTGTTCGCTGTGTCGGCCAAGACCGGTAAGGGACTCGACACCATGCTGGGCGCCGCTTTCAAGCTTCGCGATGATTGGAGCCGCCGCGTGCCGACATCTGCGCTCAACCGCTGGTTCGACGATGCGCTCGGCGCCAATCCGCCGCCTGCGCCCGGTGGCCGCCGGATCAAGCTGCGCTACATCACACAGGTCGGCACACGGCCGCCGCGCTTCGTCATTTTCGGCTCGCGGCTTTTCGATCTGCCCAACAGCTACGAGCGATATCTTCTCAACGGCATTCGCAAGCAGCTGGGCTTTGGCGCGGTGCCGGTGCGACTGTCGCTCAAAAGCCCAAAGAACCCCTATGATGACAATCAGGGCGGCGGGGGCAAGTTCAGCGGGCCCAAGTCGTGATCGAGTATCTCTCGATTACCGGGGATTTGATCGAACGGACATCGAGCACCGCGCGCGTGCAGGAAATGGTGCAACTGAGCCTTGCGCCCGTCTTCCTGCTCGCCGGTATCGGCGCAATGCTCAATGTCATGAATGCGCGGCTGATTTGGCTGGTGGACCGGATAGAATTCGTCGATCGGCGGCGCGAGAAAGGGTTGGCCGGGCGCGATGCGGAAGAATTGCCGGCCCTGCGAGAACGTCAGAAATTCGCCCAGCGCGCGGTAAATCTTTCGACGGCCGCCGCGCTGACGATCTGCGTAGTCATTGCATTGCTGTTTATCAGCGCCTTCATCCAACCGCGCATCGGCACGCTCGTCGCCATCCTCTGGATCGCTACGATGGCTCAGCTATCTGCGGCCCTTTTGCTGTTTTTCCGCGAGACACGGCTCGCGACATCGACAGCTAAAGAGCGGCGCAAATTGAGCCGTGAGATAAAGGCTCGTGAGGACGGCGACTCCGAGTAGATCTCGGAGCGGCGTCCTGACGATTATCTAGCTCAGCCCTTCTCGCCTTCGCCTGCGGCCTGGCTCTGCAGCTGGACGTAGTTTTCAAGGCCCATTCGCTCGATCATGTCGAACTGCGTTTCGAGGAAATCGAGATGGTCTTCTTCATTGTCGAGGATGTAGGCAAACAGGTCGCGGCTGACATAGTCGCGCACGCTTTCGCAATACTCGATCGCATCACGCAGCAGCGGGATGGCATCATGCTCCAGCGCGAGATCAGCCTTGAGGATTTCCTCAACCGTCTCGCCGACCTTCAGCTTATGGATCGCCTGGAAATTTGGCAGGCCATTCAGGAACAGGACGCGCTCTGCCAGCTTATCGGCGTGTTCCATTTCCTCGATCGATTCCTTGCGCTCATAAGCAGCAAGTTTGGTCACACCCCAATCCTCTAGGACGCGATAGTGCAACCAGTACTGGTTGATCGCGGTCAGCTCATTGGTGAGCGCCTTATTGAGATATTCGATGACCTTTTCGTCGCCCTTCATGGGTGTCTCCATATGCGTGTCTTTGGGCGGACTTAGACCCCTTGTCGCATACTCTTGGCAAGCGAAACCGAGTGTCTGAGACACAAAAAAGCGCGGAAAACCGCGCTATTGAGAATGCGTAGCAGGATTAGCGGCGCTCCGGCCAGTCAGGCGGCGATGGCCGGATCGATCAGCGCTTCACGCTCTTCACGGATCACATCTTCAGCTTCTTCAAGGCAGTTGCCGCAATTGGGCTTTTTACCAAGCTTTGCATACACGCTTTCCGCATTGCCATTATGCTGGCGCGCTGCCTGGCGCAGGTCGCATTCGCGGATGGCATTACAGATGCAGGTGTACATGGGCAGCGAATCTCCGTGTTCGCCACCACAGTTAATGCGAGTCGATTGCAATAGCAAGGCTAATGAGAATTATTCTCAACGTTTCAGTGGAAACCTCTTGCCGTAGGTCAAGCAGCGCCACAGCCATTCAAGCGGACCGTAGCGATATTTCTCCAGCCATGGCTTCGACCAGGCAATCATAACTGCCCAACCCAGCGCGACCACCAGATAGAGTTCAGGCCGCGAAAGCTCGCCCCACAGCCCGCCCGCCCATGGGTGGAAAATCAGCATCATCAGCACCGATGTGCCGAGGTAATTGGTAAAGGCAGCGCGGCCTGCCGCCGAAAGCCGCTCCGCCAGCCAGCCCGAGGCATTGGCGCCATACAGCGCGAGCAAAGCCATCAAGCCGATTGCCACCGGAAGTCGCGGGTGGATCGAATAGGCCATGAATGCGGCAATCGATTCCCAAAAGCCGATCCCATTACGCGCCACTGCAATCGCGATAAGCAGCGTCAGTACACTCCCTGAAATCACGCCGATCCAGCCCCAGATGGCAGTCTTGGTCGGATTGAGTTTCCCCTCAAACAGGCCGACCTTGTAGAGGCCCATGCCGATCAGCATCAGCGGCACTGTCTCGAAAATCAGCAGGAAGATACCATTGCTGAAGGGATCGGTCAGGTGCTCGGCAAAATTATGGCGGACGAAGTCGAGATAGTTGCCGGTTGTGAGGATGACGGTCTCTGCCGCATCATCGCTGAGGATCCGCTCTTTCTCCGCATTCATTCCGGCCACGGCATCGGCCAGCATCGGATTACCTGCGGTGTCCATCTGCATCATCAGGTGCGGGACAGCATTAAGGAATGCAAAGACCAATCCGCCGATTACATAGGCAAGGACGCCCAGGATGATCAGCCCCTTGCCTTTCATCCGCAGGAAAATCAGCCCGGCCATACCGGCCATGGCGTAGAGTGTCAGAATGTCACCGCGCCAGATGAAGAAGTAATGGAACAGGCCGAATACCAGCAGGACCGCCATGCGCCTGACCAGCAGCATTTCATCGCCGCCGCGCTCCCACGCCTTTTCCATGAACAGGATGATGCCGACACCGAACAACAAGGTGAAGAGGCCGCGCATCTTCCCATCGATCAGGACGAATTGCGCAATCCACA
This sequence comes from Aurantiacibacter sediminis, assembly GCF_016019885.1. Taxonomy (GTDB): domain Bacteria; phylum Pseudomonadota; class Alphaproteobacteria; order Sphingomonadales; family Sphingomonadaceae; genus Alteraurantiacibacter; species Alteraurantiacibacter sediminis. The sequence goes on from NZ_JAEANY010000004.1 coordinate 236,666, forward strand.
TCCAGCGATCGGGATCGTTCGCGTCGGTCACGAAGCCATCGGGCCACATATAGGCCATCTGCGGCTGCCCGAAGAAGACGATATTGGCCGCAAGGATCCCAAGCACGGCAATGCCACGGATCAGATCGAGGCTTGAAAGTCGTTCCGCCTGCGTTGTTGGCGCAATCGCGGCTGGCTCGCCATCCGGCGTGGCCTCAGGCTGTAATCCCATCACTGATCCCCATTCTCGTCCCCGTTCTTCTTAGCTGAGGATCACGATTAGGGAAGCAGGGAAATCCAGCTGACCTCAGTCGCGGCGCACGAGGCAGTCCACCCCTGCGCTGCGGAGCGAGTTGCACGCCCTTTGCGCTTCATCGCGTGTTGCATATCCCCCTGCCTGCAAACGCGTGACACGGCCTGTCGAGATCAGCAGACGCTCCCGACCGGCAATTTCCGGTCGCGAAGAAAGGCGATTCCACAATCGCTGCGCATTTCCGGCCACTCCGAATGCCCCGAGCTGTACGCGCCAAGGGCCGCTTGTCAGATCGCGAGCAGGAGCCGCAATTTCTGGTGCAGGCGCTGCAGGACGAAGCGCGTCAGCCACCCTTGCCGGCGGAGGCGCAGAACGCGGCTCGCTATTGGCGAAGCTTGCACCTGCATCGGCGGGGCTTTCTGCGCCCGTGGCCTCTCTCGCTTGTCTTACAGCATCGCGCGCAGCGGCAATCGACGGTGACACATCCACTGTCGGGATCGGACGCGGTACGCGTGGGCTTGCAGACGATGGTGGAGGTGCCGGAGAGACCGGAGCCTGTGCTCCCAGATCAGCAGCTGCCAATTCCACAGCCCGCGCTCGCTCCGCATCAGCTTCCAGCTGACGTGCCAAGCCGGCGGCTGCTTGGCGCTGATCGATGGGAATATGCTGGTCCATCTGCGTGATGGCGCTACTCGCTTGAGGCAGGCCAGCTGCATTCGCCAGCGTCAACAGCGCATAGGCGCGCGTCCAATCGCGACTGACGATATCGCCGTTGAAGTGCGCAATACCGAGCAGATATTGCGCGCGCGGGTCCCCGCGGCTGGCGGCACCTTGGACATAGGGCAACGCTTCCTCGCGCCGCCCATCCTGAAACAGCATCAATCCATACGTATCTGCCGCCTGTACATGGCCCGCCTGCGCAGCTTGGGCGTAGAGAGCCTCTGCCCGCGCTTCATCCTGCGGAACCCCGCGCCCCAGCCTGTAAGCCTGTGCGAGATTGAACAAAGCGTCCGCATCGCCCGCTTCAGCGGGAGCCTGCCACTGCGCCACGGCTGCCGCGTAATCTCCCCTGCTCCAGGCCTCGACACCTTCACGCACCTGCGCCCCGGCAGGTGCGGCAAGCGGAAGCATTGCGAGCGCGGCAGCTGCGATTCCAAATGCTTTAATCTTCAGCGACATTTTGGCGATCTCCGGTGGGAAATACGGTTAATGGAGACTGCCATAGTAAACGCCCCTTTAGCAAAGCGTTTATGACCGCCTTTTTATTGCGTCCCACAAGGGAACGGACATCGCATAGGCCTGCGCTCTGGCCGCGACTGGCGCTTGCAATATTGACCTGCCGGCAACTTGGTTCTGTGCAAATTAACTCAAAATAAACGGTATCCTGCGATCTCCATCCCCGGAAAGCCCGCAAACCATCCCGGTGCGGGTAGAGACTTTAGGGGGAACAGCCTTGCGCGTTCTAGCTTTGGCATCGCAAAAGGGTGGTTCGGGTAAAACCACTCTCTCAGGCCACCTCGCCGTGCAGGCTCAGCGTGCAGGCGCTGGGCCCGTCGTGCTTATCGATATCGACCCGCAAGGTTCACTCGCCGATTGGTGGAATGAGCGTGAAGCGGAATTCCCGGCCTTCGCGCAGACGACTGTTGCGCGCCTTGCGAATGACCTCGCGATCCTTCGTCAGCAGGGCTTCAAGCTTGCCGTGATCGACACGCCGCCCGCCATCACCATGGCGATCCAGAGCGTGATTTCGGTTGCCGAGCTGATGGTTGTGCCGACTCGCCCCAGCCCGCACGATCTACGCGCCGTTGGTGCCACAGTCGATCTGTGTGAGCGTGCAGGCAAGCCGCTGATCTTCGTGGTCAACGCCGCTACCCCCAAGGCAAAGATCACTTCGGAAGCCGCTGTCGCCCTGTCGCAGCACGGCACCGTTGCCCCGATTACGATTCACCACCGCACTGATTTCGCCGCCTCGATGATCGATGGCCGCACGGTGATGGAAGTGGACCCCGAAGGCCGCTCGGCACAGGAAGTCACCGCGCTGTGGCACTATGTCGCTGACCGCCTCGAAAAGAATTTCCGCCGCACTGTGTTTGCCGCTCCCGGCCAGCGCGCGCAGGCCAGCAATTCGCAGCAAGGTGGCTTTGGCCGCCGGGTGGCACAGTAATGACTAGCTCGGCAGCTACCGAAACAAAGGAATTTGCCTCTCTCGGGCCGATGCTTCTGGCCCGCAAGGGAACCGCAAAGCCTGCCATGCGCGCGCAGCTGACAACGTCGGATCGCACCGCGCAGCTGGGCGACGATTTCGACACGCTGGCTGACAGCCAGTCGGACCTCGGTTGGAACGACATGGGTGACGACAATCAGGTGATTGACTTCCCCGTCGTCGACAATCGCCCCCGCATCATGCCGAAGGCACCGTCCCAGCCGCAGCGCCAGAGCGCTGTCTCGCAGGGCAAGCGCGCTGCTTTCACTCTACGTCTCGATGCGGAGCGTCACCTTAAGCTGAAGCTCGCCTCGACGATGCAGAACAAGAGCGCACAGACGCTGGTGACTGAAGCGCTCGATCGCTTCCTCAGCGAATTCATCGAACTCGATGCCATCGCCGCGCAGGTGCACGGCAAGACAAGCAAGGCCTGAAGGGGAACTTGAATCATGTATTCACCGGATAAGCGCAATTCTACGCTGGGCTTGGGTCTGACGACAGCCATGGCTGCCGTCTTGCTGACCGGCTGCGCAGGCAATGCAGCCCCCAGCGCCAATGTTTCCGCAGCGCAAGCGCAAGCCGCCATCGCAAACGGGGAAGCCACCGCTGCCATCCAGTCGGCTGAAGCCGCCGTTGCTGCCGATCCGCGCAATGCGGCCTACCGCATGACTCTGGGCAATGCATATCTCGAAGCCGGCCGGTTCGCCTCGGCCTCGACCAGTTTCGAAGATGCGATGGCTCTCGGCGAAAACAGCCCGCGTGCTGCGCTCAGCCTCGCTCTCGCCCTGACCGGCCAGGCGCGCTATCGCGAAGCTGCCGGCGTGCTGAATGAGTGGGAAACCGCCATCGCGGTATCCGATCTCGGCCTTGCTTTCGCGCTGGCTGGAGAGCCGGAGCGCGGTGTGCATATCCTCACCAACGCCATTCGCGGCGGTGATAACACCGTCAAGAGCCGTCAGAACCTCGCCTATGCCTATGCCGTCGCCGGTCGCTGGCGTGAAGCGCGTATGATGGTCGCGCAGGATGTTCCGGCACATGAAGTTGGCGCGCGCATGGAAGAATGGGCGCAGCTTTCGGGCCCGCATGCCTATTCGGCCCGTGTTGCCAGCCTGCTCGGCGTGCCTGCCAACGCCCGCGACAATGGCCAGCCGGTGCATCTGGCGCTCGTCAATTCGCCGAGCGCATCGCAGCTCGCTTTCGAAGCTGCCGCGCCTGCTGCTGCTCCTGCGATGGACAGCGAAACGGGTGAACTTGCCGCGCTTGACGATGCTCCGATGAGCGTTCCTGCCACGACAAGCGAATTGCCTTCGGTCGGCTCGCCTGCGCCGCAGGGCGGATCGTTCGCCAGCGCTTTCGGCGGCACATCCTCGCCGCTCGCGGTGCGTGAGCCTGATGCACGCTATGCCAGCGAAGCTGTCGTGCAGACCGTGCCGGGTTCCGCGCCGAGCGCTTTTGCTCCGCCGCCTGCCGCCGCACCGACTGCCGCACCGCGCATTCCTGCGATCGCGCAGCCGGCGCTTGTGCCATCGCGTCCAGCCGCTGAAGAGCGCGCCGCTGCCCCGGCACCCCGCGCTGCTGCACCTCGCGCTGCTGCTCCGGCAGTAGCCGCAGCTCCCGCTCCGATAGATGATCCGACGCACTTGGTTCAGCTCGGCAGCTTCTCCAGCGAAGCAGGCGCGCAGCGGGCATGGAATATCTATGTCAGCCGCTACCCTGAGCTGGCCGACCGTGAAATGGTCATCACGCAGGCGGTCGTGCGTGGCCGCAATTACTGGCGCGTTTCGGCTGGCGGCTTCGACCGCTCAACCAGCCGCGCCATGTGCAGCCGCGTTGATGCCGCCAATGGTGATGGATGCATCAGCTGGGCCGCCAGCAGCCCGCTGCCCGGCGCCATCGACAATGGCATCCGCCTCGCGCGTCGCTAACGATTGAACCCCTTCTCAGCTGCTGAGAAGACTTGAAGCCCCTCCCCCTACGGGAGGGGTTTTTTGTTTGCTCATCAGAGGCGGAAACCGCCATCCGTGACAAGCGTGGAGCCGGTGATTGTGCCGCCCATATCGGACAGCAGGAACAGGATCTGCCCGGCGATCTCTTCCGAAGAGGCGAAGCGGCCCATGGGGGTGACTTGCTGCGCCATTGTGGCGATTGCGCCGGCCCTGTCACCCTGATGCTTAGCGACCAGATCATCAAAAAACGGCACGCCATCCCATAGTGCGGTGTCCACTCCGCCCGGCGCGATGGCATTCACGCGGATCTGCCGCTCTGCGCCTTCCTTTGCCGCTACTTTGGCGAGATGCATGACGGCCGCCTTTGACGAGGCATAGTGACCAATGCCTTTCTCCGCCTTTACAGCGGTGACCGATGAAGTGAGCACCATGGATGCGCCATTGCCGGCCATTCGCATAGCCGCACGAAGCGACAGGAACGCGCCGTCCAGATTGACGCTCATCACCTTGCGCCATTGGTCCATCGTCATTTTGGCGATGGGCGCAGCCTCGCCCGATATGCCTGCATTGAGGACTGCAAGATCGATCACGCCACCTTCCGCCTCGATATCATCCCACAGGCTTTCATCCGCGACATCGCCTGCATGAATCGCGGTGTCGCACGACAAATCGAGCGCGCCGAGCGCATCGGCATTCAGATCGACCAGGATAAGCTTTGCAGCCCCGGCATCGGCTAGCGCCCTGGCCGTGGCTGCGCCAATGCCCGACGCGGCGCCTGTGACGAGCGCGGTCTTGCCTGCAAAATCAAAGTTCAATGCGATGTCCTCCCTTGAACAGAGCGACAACCCGCCCCTGCACTGGCTGCCGATCGAACGGCGTGTTACCAGCCTGTGCTTCCATTTCGCGCGAGTCCACGATCCACGGTGCTTCGGGATCTATGATCGCGATGTCGGCTTCTGCGCCTTCGGCTATCGTGCCCGCTTCCACGCCCAGCAATTTTGCAGGTGTGGCCGCGAGCAGATCGAAAGCCCGCGGCATATCGATGATACCGTCGCGGACCAGCGTCAGTGTCATGGCGAGTAGCGTTTCGGCGCCCGCCATTCCCGGCGCAGCATCGGCAAAAGGCAGGCGCTTGTCCTCCGGCCCGCGCGGATCATGGCCGCTGGAAATGACATCCATGGTGCCATCGCCAATCGCTTCGATCACAGCCTGCCGGTCATCCTCGCTGCGCAGCGGCGGAGACAGGCTGGCAAAAGTGCGGAAATCGGCGAGCGCCAGATCCGATAGCATGAAATGCGCTGGCGTGACTCCCGCGGTGATGCGCACGCCGCGCGCCTTGGCCTGCCGCACCAGATCGAGCCCGGCGCACGTGGTCACCTGCCGTGCATGAATTCGGGCGCCGCTCGCTTCAGCGAGAGCGATATCGCGGGCGAGCGCAAGTGTCTCGGCTTCCTTGGGCGCGCTAGGCAGCCCAAGGCGTGTCGCCATTTCGCCCGCTGTCGCGCAGGCCTTGCCCACGAGTGCTGCATCCTCTGCATGGGTCACCACGACCAGATCGAGCATCGCCGCATATTGGAGCAGACGCAGCATCAGGCCGCTGTCCCCAATCCACTGCCGCCCGGTTGCAACCGCCTTCGCGCCTGCATCCTGCATCAGCGCAATTTCGGCGAGCTGTTCGGCTTCCAGACCCACGCTCGCGGCGGCCAGCGGATGCACCCAGAAATCGGGCTTTCCACTCTGCGCGGCGAAGCGAACCCGCGCGGGGTGATCGAGCGGTGGCGACTGATCGGGCATCAGCGCAGCGCGGGTGATCCCGCCAAAGTGAAACGCCGGCTTATCGATCGCGAATACACCGAGATCGACGAGACCTGGCGCGACGATTTTGCCGCCCGCATCAACCACCTCGTCACCATCGAGCGGAACATCTGCAAGCCCGACAATCTGACCATCCACACAGCGCACGGCCTTTGCCGCGAGGCCGCCTGCGGTGACGACCTGACCATTGGTGATGGCGATGGGCTGCTGCTGGCTCATACCCATTCTCCTTCGCCCCAACCGGCGATGCCGCGCGCTTTGCGGGTCAGCACATCAAGGCAGGCCATGCGGATCGCGACGCCCATTTCCACCTGGCTTGTAATGAGCGATCGTCCCGCAAGATCGGCCACATCGCTGTCGATCTCAACGCCGCGGTTCATCGGGCCGGGATGCATCACGATGGCATCTTCTGCAGCCAGAGCGAGCCGATCGGTGGTCAGTCCGTAGAGGTGGCGATATTCGCGTGGGCTCGGAATGAATTGCCCGTCCATCCGCTCATTCTGGAGACGCAGCATCATGACGACGTCAGCGCCATTCAGCGCCTCGCCAAAGCGGTGATGCACTTCCACTTCCATCCGCTCGATCCCGTGCGGCATGAGCGATGGTGGCGCACAGACGCGAACCGTAGCACCCAGCGCCTGCAAACACAGGATGTTGGATCGCGCAACCCGGCTGTGCAGGATATCGCCGCAAATCGTCACGGTGAGGCCGGTAAAGTCCTCCACATCGCGCCCGTTCTCGCGCAGCTTTGTGCGCAGGGCCAGCGCGTCGAGAAGGGCCTGCGTCGGGTGCTCATGCTGGCCATCGCCAGCGTTGAGCACAGGGCAATCGACCTTGCCAGCGATCAATCCGGTCGCGCCCGAAGAGCCATGGCGGATCACAATCGCATCGGCGCGCATCGCATTCAGCGTCACCGCCGTATCGATGAGCGTCTCGCCCTTCTTCACGCTGGATTGCGCGGCATGCATGTTCACCACGTCCGCGCCGAGCCGCTTGCCCGCGATTTCGAAACTCAAAAGCGTTCGCGTGCTGTTTTCGAAGAAGGCGTTGATGATGGTGAGGCCTGCCAGCCTGTCCGAATGCTTGCTCGCCTGCCGATTGAACGCGACATATTGCTCGGCCTCTGCCAGCAAATAGAGGATTTCGTGGCGCTCCAGATCGCCGATGGCGATCAGATCACGATGCGGAAACGCGCGGCCACCCGCGGGAAAGCGGGCGCTGGCGGAGGTGTTTGGCGGCGATGTCATTAAAGCATGGCCATTAGGCCGCAGCGCGCAGGCTGGCAATGGCTTTCCTTTGCGAAGCCCTCTGTCGAGCGGGATTGGCGCTGCGCCCGTTTAGCACTGGCGCAAACCAACGCGCGCCATTACGTGACAGGCAACACATCTCACCAAAAGGGTTTCGCATGGTATTCGCGCGCAAGGTTTGGAAGCTGCTGGTTGCCATCAAGGATGGCCTCGCCTTGATCTTCCTGCTGCTGTTCTTCCTGGCGCTGTTCGCTGTGCTGAGCGCGCGGCCAAATCCCGGCGTCGTGCGCGATGGCGCGTTGCTGCTGGATATCGACGGCGTGGTTGTTGAAGAAGTCGCGCCGGTCGATCCTTTTGCCGCGCTACTCAGCAATACCGTGCCCACCCGTGAATATGCCGCGCGCGATCTCGTGCGCACGATCGATGCGGCTGCGAGCGATGAGCGCATTCAGGCGCTGGCGCTGGACCTGACCGGCTTCCTTGGCGGTGGGGGCGTCAATTTGCAGGAAGTTAGCGGGGCGCTGCAACGCTTCAAGGCAGCGGGCAAACCGATCTACACCCATGCCGTCGCCTATGGCGATTCCGCGATGCTGCTCGCAGCGCATTCGGATGAAATCTGGGTCGATCCCTTCGGCGGCGTCGCCATTTCTGGACCGGGAGGCGAGAACCTTTATTACGCAGACGCGCTTGAGCGGTTCAACGTCACCGCCAATGTCTACCGCGTCGGCACATACAAAAGCGCAGTCGAGCCCTACACGCAAAACAGCATGTCCCCCGAAGCGCGCGAAAACCTCTCGCAGCTGCTCGCCACACTGTGGGAAGAATGGCGCGCCACTGTGCGCCAGGCGCGGCCCGATGCCGATATCGAATTGGTCACCAGCGATGTCGAAGGCTGGCTTGCCGCGTCGGGCAATGACATCGCCGAGGCCTCCGTTGCCGCAGGCCTTGCAGACCGCATCGGCACCCGCGTCGAATGGGGTGAGCGCATTGCGGAGGAGGTCGGCGAAGATCGCTGGAGCGAAGACCCCGGCTCCTTCGCCGCAACAGAGTATGATCCCTTCTTGGCCGAAGTGAATTCGGGCATCGATCTTGGCAGCGATGCGAAAGTCGGCGTTGTGACTATTGCTGGAACAATCAGCGATGGAACCGCCGGACCGGGCTCTGCCGGGGCGGAGCGGATCGCCAATCTGCTCGACAATGCGCTGGATGACGATCTCGATGCGTTGGTGGTCCGCGTAAATTCGCCGGGCGGCACGGTGACGGGCTCGGAAACCATCCGCCGCGCCATACTGCGGCACAAGGCCAATGGTATCCCGATCGCCGTATCGATGGGCAATTACGCCGCCAGTGGCGGCTATTGGGTCGCCACTCCGGCGGACCGGATCTTTGCCGAACCGCAAACGCTCACCGGCTCCATCGGTGTTTTCCTCGTCCTGCCGAGCTTTGAAGAATTGCTTGCCGAATATGGAGTGAATAGCGATGGTGTGCGCACCACCGGCCTATCGGGGCAGCCCGACATCTTCAGCGGAATCAGTGAAGAAGCGGACACGGTGCTGCAGGCGGGCGTCGAGACGACCTATTCCCGCTTCCTGAACCTAGTCGCAGAATCGCGTGGTATTTCGCTCGAGCGTGCCGACGAACTTGGCCAGGGCCGCGTGTGGGACGGGGGATCCGCCCGACAGCTAGGCCTTGTCGACCAGTTCGGCGATCTGGAGGCTGCCATCGCATGGGCAGCCGAGCGTGCGGAACTGACAGCAGATGAATTCGACGTGGTCTATCTCGGCGACGATGCGCCGCAATACGGCTCCATTCTCTCGCAATTGCTGGCAAGCGACAATGGGCAGACCGAGGGCGGCCGTGACATCGCATCGCTTTTCGCCCAGCGCGAAATGGCACGGTTTGCTCAAGTGACGAGCGATATCGACCAGCTGTTTGGCGCGCAGGGCATTCAGGCGCGATGCGCAGAATGCACGGTGCTCCAGCCCGTCAGCCGCCTCAGCGCGCGCCCTGCAGCCGATGCCGGATGGCTTGCGGCCATGCGAGCGCTCTGGCGCGACTAGGCACTCGGCAGGCATAGTCTTGTCAATCGCGGCGGGGCGTGGCAAAGGCCCGCCCCTGCCGTGAATCGCTGACACCAGCGAAAGGCCCGGCGGGCGCGTAGCTCAGTGGTAGAGCACACCCTTCACACGGGTGGGGTCGCAAGTTCAATCCTTGCCGCGCCCACCATCTTTTCAATGACTTAGAAGAGATTGATGCTCGTTGTATGAAACGAGTATGAAAAAGCCTACTCAAATCCTCAAGGCTTCATCCGTTCAAGAGAATGCCGTCAGAACCAAGTTACTTGCCTCGCGAGTGTGCCATTTCCCTTTCGCGAGTCGCGATATTCGGTGATCGCATACGGTGAGATGAAGCTATGGCGATGAGGACGGTTGATGGACTAGAGTAGTGATTAGCGCGCATCCATATTGCGAAGAGCAATCGCAATCTGCGCACTTGAAGGTTCCATTGGCGAATGGCTGCACAGCCTGTTGCGTCGGGCGAAGATCACGATCATCCCTGAGAAGTCCCAAATTCTGTTCTAGGAGGAAGGGCCTGCGGCCAGACGACCACTCAGCCGCAGGCATGCAATCAGCGCGAGGGCTCTTGCTTCGATACCAGCGCTGCCGAATCAGCGCTGAAGCCTCGACTTTGTTCAGATCAGAAAGCATTTGGCAGACGTTTCCTTGTGCGGTGTTAATTGGCAGCGAGGAGATAGGCGCAAACCTTGGCCTGAAACCGCGCGCCCGCATCATCGCTTTGGCTGCAATCGGGTCCGAACTTTGCCTTATGCTGGATGGCCCGGAACATGTGGTGACACGGCTATTTGCCAGGACCCGCCTCGCCGTAAAGGACATCGATATGTGGGAATTGAACAAATCCTTCGCCGCGGTAGTCCTGCGGCTTCTTCAGGCTCACGGCATCGACCCACAAGTAATGAACGTGAACGGCGGTGCGATCGCTATGGGGCACCCGCTGGGTGCCACCGGGGACATGCTGATCGGTACGGCGCTGGATGAGCTCGGACGTCGCGGCGGCAATAGGGTGCTGATTTCGCTGTGCGCTGCAAGTTGTCAGGCTACTGGTGTCATTATCGAGCGCTGCCATTAGCGTGCTCAGCTCACCAATCGCAAACGTCTAGTTATTAGACACGATCCGCATTGCTGCGGGTTTGGCGTTATCCAAGGATCTCTTCAGACCGATTGGCTACCGCGCGGTTTGACCGTGCGCACTTTGAGTGCGTTCCAGGGCGGGATATGGACCGAGCAACCGGAAGAGGAAAGCAGCAAACACCAACAGGCCTGCACCGATCAGAAGCGCCGCGAAATAGTCACCCCGGCTGTCGTACAAGATGCCGAACATGGTGGCACCGAACGGCAGCGCAAAAGCAAAGGAGATCATCAGCGTCCCATAGATCGCGCTATAAGCGCGCATACCAAAGTAGCGCATCGCGAGAAATGCGATCAGGTCGAGTTCCGCGCCTTGGGCCATCCCCAGCATAAGGACACCGAATCCGGCAAGCAGCACGTTCGTTGTAGAAAAAGCAATCGTCAGCGCCCCTATCGCGGCGAGGACGAGGACAAATGTCGCCACGCCGGGAGCCCATAGCCGATCGATCAGAAATCCGGTCAGGAACCGCCCGGTTATTACTCCCATCGAAAGGACCGAAACCATCAGCGCTGCGCTGGTGGCAGCCAAACCTCTTCCCTCGAACGGTGCGGAAACGTGAGCGGAGATACCGATTACCGGCAGGCCGGTGAAGAAGATGGCTGCGAAGAGGATCCAGAATTGCCGCTTGCGCACTACCTCGCGCAATTCGAAGCCGCCGACGATCTCGCCATTTTCGGTTGCCTGCTCCCTTGCATGGCCGCTTGCCAGGTAGGACAGCGGGGTTCCCAGAAACAGGGCGATTCCTGCCAATAACAGGAAACCCGCACGCCAGTCGTAGACATCGACCACAAGTGCCACGACCGGCGCAAAAACCATTGAAGTTATCGCTGCGCCGGAAAGCATTACCGCTAGCGCAAACCCGCGATTATGAATAAAGGTATCGCCGATGATGCGCGAATAGCCGAGCGCGGTCGTTGCGCCGCCGCCGGCCATCAGCACGAGAACCGCAACGTAGAAGGTCCACAGGGCATCGGATGCTTGGCTGGCAAACACGAACCCAACTGCCAGCATCATTGCCGAGACAGGGGCTACTGCCCGCACGCCTTTGCGATCAATCATTCGGCCGATGAAAGGGTAGAGCAAGGTGGCAACGACCAGCATCGATAGCGAGCCCGAAATCTGCGCAAGGGTCCAACCGAAGGAATCCTCCAGCGGCGTTACGAAAATGCTGAACAACTGGCCGAAAAGTGACGCTCCACAGCCCAGGGCCAAGGCGCTGGAGGCAAGCGGGCGCCAGTTAGCGGCCAACTCGTGCCAGAGGCTCGCTTCACGTGGTTCGCTTTGATCCATGCTCGGCTTCATCAGTAGGCCGCTCCCCCACCTCTAACGGACATGACTATGGCCATGACCAGATTTCGACACACAAAGGCAAGCATTTCAATCATTCGTTCTCCTTAATCCGGGCGAAGCCATAGCGCCTCAACCATTGCCATTGCCTGCGTTCTCGATAAATCTCTACGATAATGCCACTGTCGGAACTGGGGGTGTGTGATCGGAAAACGGCGTAGAATAAGGCTGCGTTGTATGACGACGTGAAAGTACTGTCATGGTTTGGTAAACTGGCGTCCGACAGTCGAAATCGCGGGAAGAACGAAAATTGCAACACCCCTGTTTGGCACGGCGGAGTGGCGGTGAAGCCGGTCCCTTACTGGTCCTATTGCATGGATTGGGCGCTACCGGTGCCGTCTGGCAACCGGTGCTGGAGCATATTGGACGATCCTGGCCCGGCAGGTGGCTTGCACCCGATTTACCCGGTCATGGGGGTTCTCCTACACTGCCATCTTATTCCAACCAGAAAATGGCATCGGCGCTAGCGTCGACAATTGCCGAGGAAGCACACGGCGAAGCGATTGTGCTGCTGGGGCATTCGCTGGGAGGTACGCTCTCTTTGCTGCTTGCCAGCGGTAATTTCGGGTTTACACCGGAATCTGTCCACGCGGTAGGCATCAAGGTTACATGGAGCGATAAAGATCTCGCAACTTTCGCGCGGCTCAGAGTGCGCGATTCCAGGGTCTTCGCGACACCGCAAGAAGCGCTGGCACAACATGCCAGGTATGCCGGACTTGCGCCAGATGCGGATAGCGACCTTTTGCAAGGTGGGATAATCCGGATCAAAGACGGGTGGCGAGCGGCAATGGACTTGCAGTGCTTTGCGGTAGAGCCGCCCGACATGCCGACACTGATGCAAGAAGCGTGCATGCCGGTTCATCTGGCCTGTGGATCGGAGGACTCGCTCGTTTCTATCGACGAATTGCGCCAGTTCGATCCGGCTGCACATCAATTTTCCGGAGCAGGCCATAACGCGATGGTCGAAACGCCCGCTGACGTCTGGCGCTGGTTCGACGAGACGTATTCTGGATGGCGGGTGCACTTGTAGTAACCTCGCGTGACGCAAGTTTTTTGAAATGCACGTCACATTGCTGCTATTCGTTTCCACATTTTGGCCGGATCCGCGTTCTTCGGCTGCAGTGAAGGGCCATCCGTGATAGAACTAAACCATACGGGCAAACTGGCGTTGGTGACCGGTACTGCCGAAGGACTTGGCTCAGAAGTACCCCGGCGTCTTGAAGTCGAAGGGGGGGGAAGTGCTGGTGCATGGCCGCAATCGGGACCGCGCCGCCGCAGTTTCCGTGGCGATCTGTGAAATGGCCGCTAGGCGTGAACTGTCCTTGGCGAACTGACGGACAATGAGGCAGCATACCGTATCTAGGAACAAGCCAAGATAATCGAGACTCTCAGCGACAATTCCGGAGGTAAAAGCAATCTAGGTGCAGGCTTTGCCGACCTAACTCCTTCTGAATGGTCAGAGGCGCCATTACCGCATCGGTGAAGGCACTTCCAGAGGGCAGCGCATAGTTATCGCTCACGCGCTGCTTAGCCCGCTGACGATGCGAAATCGATCGCACCGTCCGGCAGCAAGTACAGGACAAGCGCGCGTCCACCAGCAACCGTGGGTTCATGCACGGTATTCGGCCCATAGACCTTCCAGCCAGCCGCACAGCCATCGAATTCTGCCGGACCTTCCAGCGGCATAACCAGATCGATTTCGCCGTTCGGATGAGCATGCCTCGGCCCGGCGACATTTTTCATGTCCACCACATCCACCGACATCCCGGCTGTCGCTGACGACGGCTTCACAGGCCGCCCGAACCGTATTCCCCCGGCCTCCCGCGCACACAACCATCCATCTTGGCAACCTTGTTCACAAAGTTCCCTTGTCCGCGCGAACCACAATTCATCTGCAGGAAAATCACGATTGAGCTGCTCTACTAGGTGCCCATCCAGCGGCTTGCCAACGATAGCGCGGGTAACGACGGCAAGCTGATCCACAAAATCAGTCGGAGCCTCCACTCGTTCGGTAATCATTTCCTCCCTAGCCCGCGCTCGCGGCGGACTTGACCCAGTCCTTCAGCGGCCTTCCGGCATCGGCCAGTTCTGCCGGATCGATGCGCAAACCCATTTCCACCAGTTTGCGACCATGCGAGTAATCACGAACGTTGTTGACGCAATCGAGCGCCACCACCTTGCCGTCTCGCAGGTAGACGACGGAGAAACTGCGGTCGGCAGGGTTGCCGCGCATGACCGACCGCTCATAACCTAGCGACAGGCCGACGGTCTGCAATTTCACATCATACTGATCCGACCAGAACCAAGGTGTCGCAGTGTAGGTCGTCTCGCTGCCGCAAATGTTTTTCGCTGCAGTAGTTGCCATGTCGTTTGCATTCTGCACCGATTCGAGCCGCAGGACTGCCCCATCAGCAAATCTATTGGCGTGGGCAGCGCAGTCCCCGATGGCAAAGATATCCGGCAAGGAGGTGCGACATTGGCCATCGACCAGCACACCGTTGCCGCAATCCGCTCCAGCTTCAGCGAGCGGCGCCACGTTAGGCTCGATGCCGACACCAACGATGGCAAGATCAGCCTCGATCGTTGAACCGTCAGCCAATTCCACGCCCGTCACCATGGTTTCGCCCGTAAAACGCTTAGCCTGACCGTCCAGCAACAGGTTGACGCCCTGCCGGCGATGCTCCTCCGCAAAGAACCCCGACAAGTCTTCTCCGGCCACACGGGCAAGAAGACGAGGCAAGGTCTCGATTAACGAAACGCCCTTGCCCAGCTTGGTCAGGATGGCAGCAGCTTCCAGCCCGATATAACCGCCTCCGATCACAACCACAGTCCGTGCAGCATCCATTTCCTGCATCAGTGAATCGACGTCGGCTCGCTCTCGAATGGTGTGGATGCCTTCGAGGTTGCATCCCTCAATCCCCAACTTTCGTGGCTTTCCACCGGCGGCCCAGACCAGCTTGCCGTATGTGAACCGTTCCCCACCCGTACAGATGACCGCATGCGATTTGGTATCGACAGTGGTCACTGTACACCCGTGATGGAATGTAATCTCGCGCTCGCGCCAGTATTCGGGCGGGCGCAACAGGAGCTTTTCGAAAGGTTTGATTCTTGCCAGGTAATCCTTGGACAAGGGCGGTCGCTCGTAAGGTATGTCCAGCTCGCTAGAGACTATCGCGATGGTGCCTTCAAACCCTTCACCTCGGAGGGCGATTGCAGCTTGGGCGCCGGCGTGCCCTCCCCCCACGATCACCACGTCATAGTGCGACACTCGTGTCATCTATTCGTCTCCACCTCGAAGCAATGTAAGATAGCGCGAAGCTGCCATCTATCCAGCAACTCCGCCCGTCAAGTTCGTTCGCTCAAACCGCATCAGGCCCTACGGACGTACTCGAAATCTGCCAGCTGATTGTCGATGCCGCGATCGGACATGATTGTCCAGTTGGCGCATTTGCCGGGCTCGGTTTCCCCCACCATCGACGACCTCACGTAATCACGGTCTTCAAGGCTGGGGAAGGCGGCCGGCACGGTCGCCCAAACACGGCTTGCCTTGCGTGTCGAAGTCGAAACCGAACCAGACATCAACCTGACGATGGAAGCGTTCAAAAGGCAGGCTGAGCTCATAATCAAAACCGGCCTTCTTTATCAGCCTGGTCCATCGGGTCAGTCCGATAGGGCTGTCCTGCGGATAGGGCTTTCAGGTGAGGGGGTTCATCGCGTTACGCATCACCACCTCTTGTCTGCATCGCCGGGATGGCGATAGTGCATTTCTTCGGCTTCTTCGCCATCATCGCGGCCGAAATCGGCATAAAGCAGAAAGTTGATCGCCAACAGGTGCCTGCCCTCCTCCACGTTGTCCTGCAAAAGATTGGGCATGCAGCCGTCTTCGAGCGCCGCAATCTTGCATCGAGCGGCGTCTTGCCGCGGCGCTCTTCGGGCGCGATTTGCTTGACGAGCTTCTCCGCTGCGAGGTTCATTTCCGACGAAGGCGCGATTGATATCCTTGACGTGGATGAACTGCTCGCCTCGTCGCAAATGGCAACGAAACCGTCCGAACAAATCATCGCCAGCGCCAGCGATCTAAGTGCATTCGGGGGCGGCAAAGTAAGTTCCTGAACAGCAATTTTCCAGCGCTGACGCGTCTGGCGATTGTGCTATTGGGTTCCGACTGACTGGCGACCTGGGGAGTGCGATGACAACCGAGCAGCACAAGGGTGCGCGATCCCAAACTGTGGTCGAGGCAGCCACCGTTTTGGTGTTCCGGCAGCGGGCGAGGACACGCGCGCCAGAACTGCTGATGGTGCAGCGCTCGGGCGAACTGGCCTTTGCCGCGAGGGCAATGGTTTTCCCTGGCGGGAAGCTGCATGCCTCGGATCGGGCCCTGGCAGCACAACTTGCTCAAAGCGATCGGTCAGACGACCTCGCACATCGCCTCGCCGGGATCCGCGAGGTCCTGGAGGAAACGGGTCTCGTTATAGGTGTCGAGCAGCAGCTAACCGCGCAGCAGGCACAAGAGGCCCGTACCATGCTGGCGACTTCGGAAGACCTGGCACCCGTGCTGGCCCGGTTCGGGTGGAGCCTTGCGCCCTTGCAGCTGGTGCCTTTTGCGCGCTGGTTGCCGCGCGGAAGGGTTGGGCGGGCCTTCGACACGCGGTTCTATCTGGCCGATCTGGGGAGCGGACAGGTCGAGCTCGAACCCGACCTCGGAGAAATGACGCGGTTGACGTGGCTCACCGCTAGGGATGCGCTTGCGCGCTACGCCAGCGGCGAGATGCACATGATCTTTCCCACCCTTCGCAATCTGGAAAGGCTTGCCCAGTTCGACAGTTTTGCGGCTGCAGCCGAACATGCGCGCAACACCGCCATCTCCACGATTTCCCCGTGGATAGAGGAGGTGAAGGGCAGGAAGCTGCTGCGGATACCCGAGGGCGCCGGCTATCCCGTCACCAGCGCGCCGCTGGAACAGAGCGGCTTCCAGTCGAAGGATTCCTCACCGTCGGCAGGGAAGGACACGCCGGGTTCAACGCGTCCTGCCCCGGCCTGAACGGCTGACGGCTTAGATGGCGTCGGTTACAGCGTTCATGGTCAGCAGATCGTAGGTCGCCGCCACTTCGCCCTCGTCATCGGTGACGGTGACTGCCCAAACAACTTCGCCATATTCGCCCGGATTGCGGATCTTCTTCGACTTGACCGTCAGCGCCACCGAGATCGGCGTGCCCGGAGTGACCGGCTTCAGGAAACGAAGGTTGTCGAGGCCGTAGTTCGCCAGCACCGGCCCCGGCGCGGCATCGACGAACAGGCCGGCCGCGAATGACAGGATCAGGTAGCCATGCGCGACACGGCCGGGGAAGAACGGGTTGGCGGCCGCCGCCTCCTCGTCCATGTGGGCATAGAATTCGTCGCCCGTGAAACTGGCGAAATGCTCGATGTCCTCCAAAGTAATCGTGCGCGACGCGGTAGTGAGTGTGTAACCTATCTCCAGCTCTTCAAAATTAAGCCGGAAGGGGTGCATCTCCCCGGTTGGTTGCGGCGCGCCGGGTAGCCACTTGCCGATCGCGCCGGACAAGGTCCGCGGCGACCCCTGCAGAGCGCTGCGCTGCATGTAGTGCTTGACCCCGCGTACGCCGCCCATTTCCTCGCCGCCCCCGGCCCTGCCCGGGCCGCCATGGATTAGCATCGGCAAGGGGGAGCCGTGGCCGGTGGATTCGCCAGCACTGTCGCGGTCGATGAACACGATGCGGCCATGATAGGGGCCAGCGCCCTCGACGAACTGCCGCGCGATGTCAGGATCGTGGGTAAATACCGACATTACCAGTGAGCCCTGCCCGCGATTCGCCAGCGCGATGGCATCCGCGCAATCGCGGTAGGGCATCAGCGTAGAGACCGGGCCGAAAGCCTCCACGTCGTGAACGACCTTTGCCTCCCAGGGGTTGTCGGCACGAAACAGCAGGGGGGAGATAAAGGCACCGATGCCCTGCTCCACGCCGAGCGCTTCTACTTTGTTGGGGTCACCGAATACGAGCTTCGCCTCGCTGGCGATCTGCCGCGCCTTGTCACGAACGTCTTCGAGTTGCTTGAGTGATGCCAGGGCACCCATCCGCACGCCTTCCTGTGCCGGGTCACCCACGACGATCTTCTGCAATCGTGCCTTTATCGCCTCCTCGACGTCGTCCATAAGTGCTGCCGGAACGAATGTACGGCGAATGGCCGTGCATTTTTGCCCGGCCTTGGTGGTCATCTCGCGCACCACTTCTTTCACGAATAGATCGAATTCGGGACTGTCCTTGGTCGCGTCAGGCCCGAGGACCGATGCATTGAGCGAATCCTGCTCCGCGACAAATCTCACCGATTCACGCGAAATGACCGGATGGTTCTTCAACTTGGCCGCGGTGGCGGCTGACCCGGTAAAGGAAACGACGTCCTGACAAGTGAGATGGTCGAGCAGGTCTCCCACCGAACCGACAATCAGTTGCAATGCTCCCTCCGGCAAAAGGCCGGACTCCAACATGATGCGAAAGCATGCCTCTGTCAGCTGTGCGCCTTGTGTAGCTGGTTTGACGATGGCGGGGACGCCGGCAACCAGCGTGGGGCCAAGTTTTTCCAGCATTCCCCACACCGGAAAATTGAACGCGTTGATATGGACCGCTGCGCCATGGAGCGAGGTATAGACGTGCTGCCCAATGAAGGTGCCGCTCTTACCTATGGGCTCATAATCGCCGTCTGGCAGGATGTGCGCATCGGGAAGCTCACGGCGTGCCTTTGACGAAGTGACAAAGAGCGTGCCTGCGCCGCCTTCGATATCGATCCAGCTATCTTGGCGTGTGGCCCCCGTGCTGGCGGAGATCTCGTAGAGTTCCTCCTTGCGCTCCATGATGGCCAGCGCGAGGCCCTTGATCATACGGGCACGCTCATGAAAAGTCATTTGTCGCAGATTGGTGCCGCCGATTTTCCGCGCATGTTCGAGCATCCCTGCGAAATCGAGGCCTTCGGTCCCTGTTTGGGCAACGATGGAGCTGTCTACCGCCGACAGTATGTCTTGCAGATTCGCGCTGGCCTCGAACCAGCTATCGCGGGTGTAGTTCTTCAAAATCTTGGTCATCTCTAATCCTTATTCGGGAGCCGCCTTGCACTATCGTGCGGCTACTTTCCTTTGAACTGGGGTGCGCGCTTCTCCATGAAGGCGGCCACGCCTTCCTGATAATCCTCGCTTTGGCCAAGCTCGCGCATGAGGTCGCGCTCGTAATCGAGCTCCGTCTGAAGATCGTTCAGCAATGACCCGCGGATGGCTCGTTTGGTCGCGGCCAAACCGCGTGTCGGGCCGCCCGCCAAGCGTTCGGCCAACGCTTTGGCCTCCGTTAGCAATGCGTCATCCTCGACACATTTCCATATCATGCCCCATTCTTCTGCCTTGGCTGCCGACAAAGAATCGGCGGTCAAGGCCAGTCCCAACGCCCGAGCCTGCCCCACCAGCCGAGGCAGAACCCACGTGCCGCCCGAATCAGGTATAAGGCCGATATTGGCGAAGGACTGAATGAACTTGGCGCTTTGCGCCGCAAGCACGATATCGCAGGCAAGTGCCACATTCGCCCCTGCGCCCGCCGCAACGCCATTAACCGCGCAGACCACAGGCTTGTCGCGGGTTGCCAGGCGGCTGATCAGCGGCGACCAAAACTTTTCGACCGTCTGCCCTAGATCCACCCGATCATCTCCAGGGGAGACAGCACGATCGGCAAGGTCCTGTCCGGCACAAAACCCTCGGCCTGCCCCGGTTAGCAGGACCGCGCGGATGTCTGCATCACTATCGGCGTCGTCCAGCGCGGCCGCCAGCTCTATGTGCATTGCCTCTGTGAAACTGTTGAGCCGGTCGGGACGATTCAAAGTAATACGAGCGACGCCGTTTTCCTTCTCAACGATGATGGTCTCGAAACTCATGGCCAAGCCTCCTTAATTAATAGACTGCACGGTCAGTCGATTATTGGCAAGCGGTTTCGATGGCGCTATGCGGAGGCCATGACAAGAGCTCAAATCTCAACTTTCGACCCGGTGGCCGTCTTTGGTGCAGGGGCAATGGGCAGCGGCATTGCCCAGGTTGCCGCTCAGGCCGGTCACAGGGTCATGGTCTTCGATACTTCGGAGGAAACGCTTGTTCGTAGCCGAGACCATCTTGGATCGACTTTCGACAAGCTCGTCAGCCGGGGGAAGAGAACGAGAGCTGACGCACAATCGGTTCTGGCCAGGATTACCTGGTCAACCGATCTGCAACAGGCGGCCGAGGCCCGCTTGGTGATCGAGGCCATCGTCGAGAACGCCGAGGCAAAGCGCGGTCTCTTCGCAAGACTGTCCGAGATCGTCGCCAGCGACGCCATCCTTGCCAGCAACACGTCCTCACTTTCCATCGACGACCTATCGCCCGGCGTGAGTGAAGCAACGCGTTTTTTGGGATTGCATTTCTTCAACCCCGTACCGCTCATGAAATTGGTAGAAGTCGTACCTGGATCACACACTGCACCGCAGGTTGTCGACAGTTGCTGCGAGCTGATGAAGCAATGGGGAAAGGTCGCCGCAGTTGTGCGAGATGTGCCCGGCTTTATCGTCAACCGAGTGGCCCGGCCCTACTATGCTGAAGCGTTCAGAGCGTGGGATGAGGGTATAACGCCGCACAAGATCGACTCTTTGCTCGAATCTGCTGGCAATTTCCGCATGGGTCCGCTCACGCTGGCTGATTTCATCGGTCAGGACATAAATTTCAATGCCGCTCGCAATGTCGCAGATGCGGGAGCGGATAAGAAGCGTTTCCGCTTGCAGGTAAAGCAGGAAGAACTGGTGCTCGGCGGTAATTTGGGCCGCAAGACGGGTCAAGGCGTCTTCACCTATCCCGCAGAGCGGCCCGAACCCGATTTTGCCGAAGCGGCGAATGAGATTTCGACGCCTATCCAAGTGGCCAAGCGATTGCGAATTCTGGAACCTCTGCGCAAAGCCCTTGAGAGGGCGGAGATATCGCTTGTAGCAACGGACGACCTCGCCGACGACAGCATCAGGGTAAACGGCTTTGTTGTGGCAGCCAGCGACGGGAGGAAACTCGCTTCACGCGACGGCGTCGATGCCATTTTCGATCACACGCGTGATTGGGATGCTGCACGTTTAATCGGTGTCACAGCAAGAAATCCAGAGGTCGCCGGCGTTCTAGCAGCGCTGCTAGCCCCGCTGGAGAAGCGAGTGATTATGCTTCCCGACAGACCTGGACAGGTAGTGCTGCGCACTCTGGCCCAGCTAGCCAACAGTGCAGCAGATGCGGTCGAGGACGACGTCGCTAGCGCCGCTGATATAGACAAGGCGATGCGATACGGCGCTAACCACCCTGAAGGTCCGTTGGAATGGGCCGAGCGCGTCGGGAGAGAATGGCTTCGAGACGTGCTGCAGAACATCACGTCGGCCGAGGCTGACGCTCTCTACACCCCTTCACCGCGCTGGTCGCGTGCCAACTGATCAAATGATCAATCGATAAACTGAGGAAAATCTGATGCCGGAAGCCTTTATATGCGATGCAGTTCGCACTCCCATAGGTCGCTATGGCGGAGCCTTGTCAGGCGTTCGTGCGGACGATCTGGCGGCAATTCCGATTGCAGAGCTGGTCGCGCGCTATCCTGCCATAGTCGATCATGTGGACGACATCATCCTAGGTGATGCGAATCAGGCAGGCGAGGACAATCGCAATGTGGCGCGCATGGCTGGACTGCTGGCAGGCCTCGGCGAACAGGTCCCGGGCACGACGCTCAACCGGCTTTGCGGTTCGGGCATGGATGCCGTTGCCTACGCCGCGCGATCAATAAAGGCTGGAGATGGGGACCTGTATATCGCTGGCGGCGTGGAATCGATGAGCCGCGCCCCATTTGTCATGCCCAAAGCGGACCAAGCCTTCTCGCGCGGAAACGCGGTGTACGACACCACGATCGGGTGGCGTTTCGTCAATCCGCAGATGAAGGACCGGTTCGGCGTGGATTCGATGCCCGAAACGGCCGAGAACGTGGCACAGGAATTCGGGATTTCGCGTGCTGATCAGGACAAATTCGCGCTTGAGAGCCAGCGCCGTGCGGCCCTTGCGCAAAAAAGTGGCCGCTTTGCAGCCGAGATTGTCCCCGTCGAGATTCCACAACGCAAAGGCGATCCCCTTCTGGTGACGCAGGATGAGCATCCGCGCGAGACCACTTTCGATCAGCTGGCAAAATTGCGTCCTATCGCGCGTCCGGACGGAACTGTGACGGCAGGCAATGCGAGCGGAGTGAATGACGGTGCAGCAGCGATCATCATCGCCGGAGCTGCCGCAGTCGAGCGGTACGGGCTGACACCCCGCGCCAAGGTGCTCGGAGCCGCGACCGCCGGTGTACCGCCACGCATCATGGGTATCGGCCCTGCTCCGGCGAGCGAGAAACTGCTCAAACGTCTCGGTTTGAGTATTGCCGACATCGATGTGATCGAACTCAACGAGGCTTTCGCGTCACAAGGGCTGGCTGTCTTGCGCCGCCTAGGGCTTCCAGACGATTCCGAACACGTGAACCCGAACGGAGGCGCTATCGCGCTCGGTCATCCACTTGGCATGTCTGGCGCAAGGCTTGTCATGACAGCCACCGAAGAACTTGCCCGCAGGAAGGCGCGTCTTGCTTTGTGCACGATGTGCATCGGCGTTGGCCAAGGCATCGCGATGGCGATCGAGGCCATTTGAAAGTTATGGAAAAGATAGTTGACCGTCCGGTCGGTTAATGTTAGTACCTTGATAGTATTTGAGGCCAGGAGTTGAGCTATGTACACTACCGAACTGGACAAAAAGGCTGCCGATTCCCGGGTTGTGGAAGTCGGCATCGATGATCCGCAGCAGCTTGCCCGCTTCGAAGCGCGCGTGGCCGCAGATGATTTTATCGAGCCCAATGACTGGATGCCCGAAACTTACCGGAAGACACTGGTAAGGCAAATGTCACAGCATGCTCACAGCGAAATCGTGGGCATGCTGCCCGAGGGCAACTGGCTGACTCGCGCGCCGAGCCTTTCGCGCAAAGCTATCCTGCTGGCGAAAATCCAGGACGAGGCAGGGCACGGGCTATACCTGTATTGTGCTGCTGAAACGCTGGGCGTAAGCCGTGAACAGATGATTGATGCCCTTCACGATGGCTCGGCGAAGTACTCTACCATCTTCAATTATCCGACTTTGAACTGGGCCGACATCGGCGCGATCGGTTGGCTTGTCGACGGCGCTGCGATCATGAATCAGGTCCCGTTGCAACGCACGAGCTATGGTCCATACGCGCGCGCGATGGTCCGTATCTGCAAGGAAGAGAGCTTTCACCAGCGGCAGGGCTTCGAGTTGATGATGCATATGGTGAACGGCACCCCGGATCAGCGCGAGATGGCTCAGGATGCATTGAACCGCTTCTGGTGGCCCAGCCTGATGATGTTCGGCCCACCCGATGACAAGTCGCCCAATACCGAACGCTCGATGCGTTGGCGGATCAAGCGCGATACGAACGATGACCTGCGGCAGAAGTTCGTCGATGCGACAGTGCCTCAAGCAGAATTGCTGGGCTTGACCGTTCCCGATCCGAATCTGCGCTGGAACGAGGAGCGAGGCCATTACGATTTCAGCCCAATCGATTGGGAAGAGTTCTACGCGGTGGTCCGCGGGGAAGGGCCGGTAGCGCAGGAACGCATGCAGGCGCGACGGAAGGCGTGGGACGATGGCGCTTGGGTTCGTGAAGCGGCCGCCAGCTATGAGACGAAACACGCTTCGGCGCGCATTGCTGCCTGAGCTGACGGAGTAATAATCGATGAGCAGTGACTGGCCCTTGTGGGAGGTATTCGTCCGGGCGCGTGGGGGTCTTGATCACCGTCATGTCGGTTCGGTCCACGCCCCCGATGCCGGGATAGCAATCCGCCACGCGCGCGACACCTATACTCGCCGAGAGGAAGGGGTAAGTCTGTGGGTTGTCCGGTCGAACGAGATAACCGCCTCCGACCCGTCCGAGGCGGAGGAGATGTTTGAACCGGCGGCGAGCAAGATCTACCGCCACCCGACTTTTTACGACCTTCCGGACGAAGTGAAGCACATGTGATGGACAAGGCTCTTTTCGAATATCTCTTGCGGCTGGGTGACGACAGCCTGGTCTTGGCACAGCGGTTGTGCGAGTGGTCATCGCGCGCGCCAACGCTTGAAGTTGATCTTAGCCTGTCAAATCTCGGGCTCGATCTCGTCGGCCAAGCTCAGCTATTGCTTGGTTATGCCGGTGAAGTGGAAGGGCAAGGCCGCGACGAAGACAGGCTTGCCTATCACCGAGATGCCGAAGAGTACCGCAATTGCTTGCTCGTCGAACAACCGAACGGCGATTTTGCGCAAACGATGGCGCGCCACTTCCTATTTTCCATTTATCGGGAACTGTTGCTGGACGAACTAGTGGGTTCGTCCGACACTCGTCTGGCCGAGATTGCGGCCAAGGCGGTCAAGGAAACGCGTTATCATGCAGAACTTGCCTCCGACTGGGTGATCAGGCTGGGAGACGGCACCGAAGAGAGCCACCGACGGATGCAGGACGGTCTCGACTGGTTCTGGCGCTTCGTCGACGAGATGTTCGCGGTCGACGAAGTCGAGCGGGTGCTGATCGAGCGGGGAATTGCGGTAGATCCCGCAGTTACCAGGGAAGCGTTCGACGCGCGAGTGACGCAGGTTGTCAAGTCTGCCACACTGGAAGTCAAACCGAGCACTTGGCCGCAGACCGGAGGGCGCCAAGGCAATCACACCGAGCATCTGTCAACGATGCTCGCCGAAATGCAGGTATTGCCTCGCCGCTATCCCGAAGCCACTTGGTAAGAACCGATGGCTGCGACAACATCCATTTCTGAAGAGCTGCGCAACCGGATTCAGGAGGTTCTGGCAAATGTGCCGGACCCTGAAATACCTGTTGTCTCAGTTGTCGATCTCGGGATTTTCCGCGGCATTGTCGAGGACGATACTGGAAACGCCGTCGTGCAGATCACACCGACTTATACCGGTTGCCCAGCGACACTCGTGATCGAACAGTCGATCCGGGAGGCACTCGCCAATGCCGGATTGTCTGGCGTTAAGCTGGACACGGTACTCAGTCCGGCATGGACAACAGATATGATCTCAGAGGAAGGTCGCGATAAATTGCGCGATTATGGCATCGCGCCGCCGCCAAAAGGGTCTGCGGCTACGTCGGTGCGCCATTCCACTGCCGTCCAATGCCCCCGATGCGGATCGAAGGATACGCAGGAAGTCAGTCGTTTCGGTTCAACCCCGTGCAAGGCGCTCTGGCGTTGTTGCAACTGCGCCGAACCGTTCGACAGGTTTAAATGTCACTAAGCGTGATCCGTTCTGACCAGTCATCCTCTCAGGAATTAGCCAGGAACAAAAATGCCAGCAGGATTTCACCCTCTCGAAATCGCCGAAGTCCGCCGGGAAATCCGTGATGCGGTCTCGTTGCGCTTTCAGGTCCCGGACGAACTGGCTGAAGCCTTCCGGTATACGCCAGGACAACACATAACCTTGCGCGCCACGATAGACGGAGAAGACGTCCGGCGTAACTATTCCATCTGCACTGCACCGCAAGACAAGGAACTGCGGGTTGCGATCAAGCGTGTTGCCGGCGGACAGTTTTCCACTTGGGCCAACACCGAACTGACTCCTGGCCAGATGCTGGATGTTATGGTGCCGCACGGCAGCTTTACGTGGCAATTCGATCCATCCGCATCACGGCAGTACGCAGCCTTTGCCGGCGGTTCCGGCATTACGCCGATATTGTCCTTGGTGAAGACGGCGCTCGCAACTGAGCCCGATAGCCGATTTGTCCTGCTATATGGCAACCGCAGTTCGGACAGTGTGATGTTCCTTGAGGAAATCGCAGAATTGAAGAATTATTTCATGGGGCGGTTCCAGTGCTTCCATTTCCTGGAGGATGAGGAAAGCAGCGTGGAACTTTTCAATGGACGATTAGATGCCGAGAAGATTGGCGAGATACTGAGTTCGATCGTCGAACCCGAGTCCATCGATGTGGCCTTCATTTGCGGTCCTGGCCCCATGATGGACGCGGCAGAATCCGGATTGCTCGGAGCCGGTGTACCGGAAGATAAGATTCTTATCGAACGATTCACGGTCGGCAAGATGAGCGCAGAGCAGCTCCAGGTTGCGCGTGAACTGGAGCAGTCGGCCGCAGGCAAGCCGGTTGTGCTAACCATCGACGGACGCAAACGCAAAATCACGTTCGATCCAAGCAAAGAGACCATTCTTGAGAACGCACGGGCAGCGGGTGTTCCAGCTCCCTATGCGTGCAAGGCCGGAGTTTGCGCGACCTGCCGTGCCAAGGTGCGCAAAGGCGAAGTGAAGATGCTGCAGAATTACGGATTGAGCCCGGAAGAGGTCGAACAAGGCTATGTTCTCACCTGCCAAGCCGTTCCGGTCAGCGACGAGGTCGAGCTCGATTTCGATGCATGAACAGACCGAACGACTATTACTCGAGCGGCATGCCGAGGGTGCGGTTTTATTGCTTCGCCTGAATATACCAGAGAAACTAAATGCTCTGGCAACTCCGTTCCTGCGTGAAATCGCCGACGTTCTGGTGGACGCCGAAGGCGACGAGGCCATCCGGGTTGTGGTCATCACCGGCAGCGAGAAAGTTTTTGCGGCGGGCGCGGATATCAACGAACTTTATAACAGCGATGGCACCGAACCGATCGACAGTCCACGGTTCAATGCTTGGCGCGACATACGGCGGTTTGCCAAACCACTTATAGCCGCCATCGAAGGTTGGTGCCTGGGGGCCGGCACAGAATTGCTGATGTGCGCCGACATCGCGATTGCCGGAGACAAGGCGCGCATTGGTCTTCCAGAAACAAACCTCGGTATCATCCCCGGTGCCGGAGGAACCGCGATCCTCCCTCGCCTGGTTGGACGGGCGCTGGCTTTGCAAATGGTTTTGACAGGGGAGCCGATAAGCCCGGTCGATGCGAAATCAGCGGGCCTCTTGGCACAAGTGGTTACCGCTGGGCAAGCACTGCCGACTGCACTGGATCTGGCATCCAGACTAAGCCAGCGAGCACCTCTCGCTTTGGTGGCAGCCAAGGCGAGCATTCGTGACGCGCAAGAACTACCTCTTGAACAGCACATGCGTGCCGAAAGGCAACGTTTCATCGACTTGCTTGCAACGGCTGACAAAAAGGAAGGCATCGATGCCTTTCGCGAGAAACGCGAAGCTGTCTGGCGAAACAGGTAGCGCCAGACTAGCTTGCGCCCGAACCTTCTCCCAGTGCCATCTCGACCATCATATCCAAGAGTGCCTCGGTCGCGACAGGGCCATCAGGCTTGTACCAGTTCATGGTCCAGTTCAGCATTCCGAATAGAAGCATAGTGCGCGCCCGCGCCAGAGCGGGTGTAGCACAACAGTCTGGCCTCGCTTCGAGTAGTAAACGCTGAACGCAGTCAACGATCTCGCGCTGGTGCGAGACGATCGTTGCCCGGCGCTCGGCCGGTAGATTATGAAGCTCGTTGAGCAGCACCTTTTGCGCATCAGCCGCACCGTGGTAATGCCCCATGAACGTGGTCAACAAGGCCTTCAACTTGTTCGATGCCGTACCCTCTATGCGCTCGCAAGCAGACGCCTCCTCGAACAGCATTTCAACATGCGAAGACATCACTTCGTAGAGCAAATCCTCCTTGGAAGGGTAGTAGTGATACAAGAGCGATTTTGACATGTCGCAGCCCGACGCGATGTCCGCCACCGATGTGCCGTTGAAGCCGCGGCGAGCAAACAGCCGAGCAGCCTGTGCAATTATGGCGGCTCGCCGCTCGTCATAATCTGCTGCCCGGGGTCTTGCCATCGCAACCGCCTAACCGCACTCTTCGCGCAGGGCAACCGGCGCGACCGGCGGAGCCGTCGCTAAATCGTCCACGTCACTTAAAAGGAAATGCTTGCTCGCCAAAGAAACCTGCGTGTCTCAATTTATCTGACGACGGACACTGAACGCATAAACAGCGGAACATGCCGCTGCCATGCCATTCCGCCCGGTCTCGGTGGCGGATCAGCGCCAATTCGCCCGATCGGTCGAGCGCGAAGGTGCTGCCGATTTGGCGCGTCCATCGGCCGGATAGCTTCATCGTCAACATGGCGCGACTAAATTAAGCCTGGTCGTCCAACGCAGGCGCGGACATTGGCGCATGCAACATCGCAGGCTCGCCGCATAAACATCAAACCTAGACGAGGCTCACAGTCCGCAGCGCTACGCCGCGAGTTGTACCGAATATTCTGACGAAGGACAGGGGTGCATAACGAGCCAGCAGACCAAGGTACCGAAAAAGTGAAAGATCCGGACATTCATGACTAAGTAAGTGGTGCTAACGTTCGGCGCCCTATTGCTCATCCTCGTGATCGTTTCTCAGGTTGCAATACTCCTGTTACAGGAGATCGATTTTTTCAAAGACGATGTTGAGAAACTTGAGGAGCAAGCCGCATCCAGAGTATTGGAGAGACCAATCATTTTTTATGGCAGCTCGACTGTGGCTTTCTGGCCAGATCTTGACGAAACGCTCGCGCCCATACCCATCTATAACCATGGCTTTGGTGGCGCGAATTCGGCGCAGGCCGATTTTCATGATGAGCGCCTGCTCTCACCCTACGACCCTTCTATGGTTGTGCTGTACATCGGGACCAACGACATTCACGGCTTCTCTTTCAACTCCGCAGATGGGTAGGAATTGGGTCATCGAACGGTATCATTCATTGAGTCTATCGCGGCACGGTATCCAGGTATGCCGATCATCTACATCGGTATTCTGCCCACACCTTTGCGATGGCATGTACGGGATGAAGCAGTTGATTCGAACACGATAGTGAGCCGCTTCGCGGAAGAGCAAGGCACCGTCACCTATGTCGACCTGAGCGAATGGGTGCTCAATAACGGAAGCCCAGACCGAAGCCTCTTCAGGTCGGACCTGCAACATCTAAACGCCGCGGGTTACGAAGCGATCACACCGCCACTGAAATCTTTCATTCTAAATATTTTTTAATGATCAAACCGATAGGAGTTCTGACGACTACTGCAAATAGACTGCAGTTTTTCAGGATTTTCCATCACTCAATAAGTGGCACTGGTCCGTTTTGGACGATAGCTGCTGATCCGAAAAATCCGTAGCAACTTATCAGGACCGACATACCAGCGCCACTGGGTGTAGCCCTTCATCTAACTGATGCGATTCCACCAGAGCCACACAGTTTCATACCCGATGTCAATCCTGCGCTCGAATAGAAGATCTTCAACGTTCCGCAGCGACGGCGGATACCGCACGTACAGCATCATGACCATAGGGACGACTTCGGGTGCCAAGTGAGATCAGGCGAACGGATCCTTCGGCTTGCTCAACCAGTCCAGCTAGCAATGAGACCGTCAGGCTGCGAACCTTGTGACGGTGCCGGGCATGGTCATACCTTTGACTGTGCGGAGAATGATGCGAGATTCAGGGCGGTGTAAGCTTTTGCCATCTGGCAAGCTTAAAACATTTGTTGGCTGTTAAAGGTAAGCTGGCGCACATGATCGCGGTAAGGAAGGGTCTGTAGAATTTGGGAGCATTGTCATCAAACGATCCAGCGACTGGGACAAGGTCGTACGCACTGTATGCTCGTCCAATTGCACGGGCAATTGCGGCGTGAGCGCGTTCGTCAAGAATGCTGCATTCTCAAACTGGAGCCTACGCAATCCCCCGATCACAATTACGCGTGCATCTGCATGAATGGCATTGCGATCGTAACACGAAGAGGGCGTGCCAATGACCGGCTGCCGCATCCTCTGCGCCGTCTGGGCAAGCGAAGCGAAGGCAACTGGGACAAATCTCTTGGGACGAGGCCTGCCCCGTATTCAGGGTACGTTAGAAGCTATCGACGAAGCGGGACTGTTTGATAATGCGCCTACGAAGAAGCGCTGGAGCACGCCTTTTCTACTGCGCGATGGCAAGAATGACCTTCTGCGGGAGCGACTCATAGTGAACGGCAGCTCGGTCCATCCGATGATGTGCGACAGCGCTATCGGACAGCTGGCGAAAGCGAGCGAGGCGAAGGAGGCATTGCTGGCTGGCGAAGGCCCAGTCACGCGTAAAAAAGGTAATGAAGAAACTTACAGACCCTTAATGGAGAGGATGCGCCCCGGCATCTTCAGCATCCCGCAAGTTTCGCGGACCAAATATTTGGCAAGGCGTTATACCGAAGTGCAGCAATTGACCGTTTGCTATGCGCAGGATTCAATCAACGAGAGAGTCATGCGATTTCAATCATCTGGTAGAGATGGAGAAAGCCGTTAATGCCCGAAATATCCCTGCCAGATGACGCGCGCGCCAAAGCCGCCGCGCAAACTTCCGACAAGACGGGCAAACAGCTCGCTTTTGTGATCGACCTTAAGCGTTGTATCGGCTGCGACACTTGCGTCATCGCATGCAAGGTCGAGCATGTGATGGAAAACGGAAAATCGCGTTTGCAAGTTTATGATACCGATTCCGATCCGGTATTCGAACAACCGCGCGGCGTGTTCCCAAACTTGCAGCAATATTGGGTTCCTTCAATGTGCCATCATTGCGAGGACGCGCCTTGTGTCACTGTCTGCCCCACCACCGCGCTGTGGCATAATGACGAAAATGGGATGGTTGAGCTGACGAAAGATAAATGTGTCGGATGCCGCCGTTGCGAGGAAGTGTGCCCTTACAACGCGCTGTCCTTCTCCGACGATGTCGGCACGGCCAATAAATGCGATATGTGCAAGCACCGGCTAGAGGAGGGGCTGGTCCCATCGTGCCAGTTGGTCTGCCCGACCCGTGCGATTTATCACGGCGATATTCACGATCCCGATAGCAAGGTCGCGCAGATCCTCGCCACGCGCGAGACGAGAGTGCTGAACGAGCATACCGGCGCGAAACCGCAGATCTACTATACGGAACCTTGAGCATGGCTGGCGATCCAAAAGACAGCGCAAACCAGCGCGCCGTGATTATTGGCGGCGGTCAGGCAGCTTCACAGATGGTGGAGGAGGTGCGTCGGCACGGCTGGCAGGGCGAAGTCGTCTTGGTAAGTGAAGAGGCGGAATTGCCTTACTGCCGACCTCCCTTGTCGAAGAGCTTTCTGGTCAAGGATTATAACGAAGATTGGCTGCAATACCGCCCCGCAAGCTTTTACGAGAAACACAATGTCGCCCTGAAACTGGGTGTCAGCGTGGACGCTATAAATCGCGATGCACAATTGCTGGCGCTGTCCGATGGCAGCACATTAACCTACGACAGGTTGGCTATCGCGACCGGCGCAAGGGTTCGCAAACTCGACATTGCGGGCGCGGAGAATAGAGGCGTGTATTACATACGCACGCTGGACGACGTCCGCCAAATTCGCGAACACTTGGCCGAAGCGCGCAATGTCGTCGTGATCGGCGCCGGTTTCATAGGGCTGGAAAGCGCCGCTGCCTTGGTGGCCACTGGGCGTCAGGTGACGGTGTTATCGAGTGGTGAGCAAATCCTGCCGCGCGCTGTGCCTCTCCCAGTCGCCAGCTTTCTTGAACGTTATCATCAGCACAATGGCGTGAAGATCGAGCGAAATGTGACGACCTCTGAAATTCGCCGTGACGATCAGGCTGGACTCTGTGTTTGCACTGCTGATGGTCGGCATTTCGCCGCAGACTTGGTATTGGTTGGGATCGGTATCTTGCCGAATGAGGAGCTCGCCAGTCGAGCAGGCCTTGCCGTCGCAAACGGTATTGTGGTGGATGAGTACGGCGTCACAAGCGATCCCGCCATTGTTGCGGCAGGCGATTGCACCAATCATCCCAATCCGCTGATGGACGGGCATCGCTTGCGACTGGAAACTGTCCATAACGCCATCGAACAGTCCAAAACCGCAGCAGCCTCAATTGCCGGCAAACAGGTAATTTACGCGCAAACGCCGTGGGTTTGGTCCGATCAATATGATCTGCGCTTGCAAAGCGTGGGCGTGCCTGGTGAAAATTCCGAATTTATCGTTCGCGGCGATCCAGAAACTGGGCCAGAGGATGGGCAATTCGCCGTCTTCCATTTCGTTGGCGATCGCTTCACCGCCTACATGTGCATTAACCGTCCCGGCGAATTCGGCGCGGCGCGGCGCATGCTGGATAGCGGTGTGTCGCTTACACGCGAGCAAGCGGCAGACCCGTCCTATGTGCTCGACAACGTCGTGCCCCGCAAAGTGGTCATCGATTTTGACGAAGCGTGGCTTGAACGCAGCGAACGCAAGAAACAATTAGCCGCAACATCCTGGCCCTACAGTAAGGCTGAAACGGCAGGATAAGGCATCATAGCCCCTGTCTAGGTAATCGCAGAAATGTTCGAAAAGCGATGGAGGATGTCTGCGCCCTGACCAAATCCGACAAGTTCGATTTCAAGGATGTTGGGTAAAGTTACTTTGGGGCGAAAACGCCAACACCGACGACAGCCCCCCGATTACACCATCATTTTGACGCGTGAAACATTCGAATCAATGCCATTAGGTACGCTCGATCCGCAGCAGGAAATGATGCAAGGCGGTCTCACTATCGATGCAGCTTCAGCCTGCTGTGAAGCGTTTTCTCGAGGAGTGGGACGATCAACCAGATCCGCCAGTATATAAAAAAAAAGGCCAGCGCGAACCTTCCGTTCGCGCTGGCCTTTTTTATCTGCCGCTTCGATGGCGCAGATAGTTGTCGGCTATCACTTAAAAACTGTAGCCGAAGGACACACCGATTTCGCGCGGCCGTTGACCAAGCTGGGTTACAGCGACACCCAGCGCGTCTAGCGCATCGAGACCGCCGACGAGTACAGTCTCATCGGTTAGGTTGGTGCCATATACACTAAAAGACAGCCCGCTATCAGCTTGCGAGAGCATAATGCGAGCGCTGACCAAGGCGTAACCATCCTGATCTATATTTGGACTGTTACCGATATCGTTGAAATAGTCGGATCGGTAAGCCACATCACCCCGCACCAAGAGCTCCCAATCAGCCCCGATTGGCGTCACGTGCTGAGCGCCTGCGCTCACCGTCCAGTCGGAAATTGCCGGCAGGCTCGCATCCAGTGCAATCGGCACACCAGGGTCCAATCTCTCATACTGGGCATCCAGATAACCGACGGCAGCATTCAAGCTGAACCGCGGCGTGGGTTGCGCAAAAATTTCGACCTCAAAGCCTTTGATCGAAACCTCACCGGCGTTAACCACTTGCACATCGATCGAACCTGGAATTTCGCGAGTCAGCTGCAGATCGGTATAATCGTTGTAAAATACCGCCGAGTTCACCCGCAGCCGGTTGTCGGCGAGATCCAGCTTCAAACCAGCCTCGTAAGTCCAGACGTTCTCGGGCCCGAAGGAATTGAAGCTGGCGGCGCTACGGGCTCGCGCGTTGAATCCCCCGCTTTTGAAGCCCCGACTGGCCGATACGTATCCAAGGACGTTGTCGTTGAACTGATAGTCTAGCGCAATCGTTGGAGAGAAAGAACTGAACGTATCTCCGAAAGGCGTGTTCGGCGGCAGGATATCGCGTCCGCTAGCCGGGAAGCTGAGGCTGTTCACCACTCCGCCCTTTTCTTCCCACGTCTGCCTCACACCCGCTGTAACGCTCAGAGCATCGGTCAGTGCAAACGTCGTATGGGCGAACAAAGCATAGCTATCCGTGTTATACGTCGTCACATTGGTAGTGCTGTTGTCGAACGCCAAGTTTAATGGGTTTCCTGCCCCACCCGCGCATGGGAAAAGGGGCGGTTGGGGCGCGGGCGGCGGCGCAGGTGGGCACATCACCGGACCCAACGGAATGATCGGGCCCGGCAAAGCTTCAAATGCCTGATACAGGCCATCCAATGCAGCGCCAACATTTGCTTCGAAAGCGGTTTCGTTGAGATAATACGCGCCAACCAACCATGTAAGACGGTCATCGAACGCTTCGCCGCTGAAGGTTATCTCCTGACTGAATTGCTCTTGCTCGGTGCTGACATTAGTTGAGAAGAAGCTGGACGGAGTGCCATCCGCGTCAGAGAAGATGAAGCTGTCGAGCTCGCGGTAGGCCGTGATGGATTTAAGCTCCACCGCGCCCAGTTCGACAGTGATAGTAGCGCGAACGCCGAAGCTGTCGATATTTGCTTCGTTTGTCCCATTAGTGGCGAAACTGTCGAACCGTTCGGCTTGCGGGAATGTCGCATCCAACGGAAATCCGGTGGGGCCGGCCACAAATGCGTTGTACAGTTGAAGCAAGGGCGCGTTGGGATTGAACTGGCTGCCAACCGGAGTTGGCGTATCGCGCAGCCGCGAATAGTCACCGCCAACATCGATGCTGAACGTATCACTCACTTCGAACAGCAACGCACCGCGAACGACAATATCGTCACGCGCGCCCGCTTCACCTACCTGCTCGCCAGTAGCAACATTGAAGATGTCACCATAACCATCAGAATTGGTATATGTTGCGGAAAGTTTTGCAGCGACTTGGTCTGACAGTGGCCCGCTAACATATCCGCTCGCACGGTAGGTGTCGAAACTGCCGTAGCTAAACTCGAAATCGCCCTCGGGAGTAAAACTAGGCTGCCTGGTGACCACATTGATCGCGCCACCAATGGTGTTCTTCCCAAACAGAGTGCCTTGAGGTCCGCGCAGCACCTCTAGCCGGTCGACATCGCCTAGATCGAGCACACTTCCTGGCGAACGCGCCAGATAAACCCCGTCGACATATAAGCCCACGCCGGGATCGGTGCTGAAAATAAAGTCAGTCTGTCCTATACCGCGGATAAAGAACGATGCCGCGCTGGGGCTGGAGGATCGACCAGCGCCATTGATAATCCGCGCATTGGGAACGAAGGCGTCGATGCCCGTTAGAACTTCAACCGATCTGGTATTGAGATCATCTCCGCCAAGCGCAGTAATGGCGATCGGCGTTTCCTGCAGGTCCTGTTCACGCCTCTGCGCCGTGACGATAATTGTCCCGACGCCGACTTCCTGCGTGGGCGCAGCCGTCTCGTCAGTATCCGGTCCCGCAGGATCGTCTTGTGCATGAGCCGTAGTCGATGCGAGCGCGGCGGCCACAGGCAACGCTGCGGTCGTCAATAACGCACGCGTCAAACGTGCTTTGCAAGTGTAGGCCACTGTTCTCTCCCATAACGCGCCTTAATCTGGCGCTTGGTAGCTCGTTACCAACGACGCCGATTTAAGATTTGCTTAGAGCGGCCCGTTAGTGTTCTTATTGCGCCATAAGAACGGGTACGGATCAGAGCGGCGCGTAAAGTCTGATAGAACGTACTGCTCACGGATAGCTACATAATGGAGAGGTTGCTTTGACGCGTAACGTATTAGTCGGGCTTGGTCTCGCTCTAGCAATCACAGGCGCGGCACCAAGCGCAGGGCACGACCCGACCGAAGCTGATGCGGGTGTGCGCGTGGTTGTCACCGGGGAGAACAGCGAAGGCCGGTCAATCGCGTTACACGATGAATACGCTCAGCCCGTCGCGGGTTTGCCTGGCGTGATGAGCGCAACAGTGATGGGCGCAACCTCACCGCTCCGATGTTTTTTGCCTGTCACCAGCGCGAATGACTGCTTGGCCACCGAGATGGTGACAGAACTCGCGCCTGGTGAGACGTTGTTTGCGAAGATCGAATTTTGGCCGAGCGACCCTGAAGCGATGCAGCGCGCGGTAGAATCGATGCCGGAACTGGCCGGTGTAATGACCGGGGATCACCCAGATAGTCATCCGCTGATGCACAAAACCCCGACAATCGATTATGGTTACATCGCAGAAGGTGAGTTGGTGCTTATCCTTGACGATGAGGAAATCACGCTGCGCCAAGGTGATATGATGGTGCAGGGCGGCGCTAATCACACTTGGGAAAACCGCACTGACACCAAAGCGGTCCTGGTCGGAGTATTGGTCGGTGTGGCCAACGAGCCAATCGATGGTGAACCTGCAGCGGCTGAACAGTAGGCGCTCGCCGTTGAATTATCAGAAATTGATGGCCTGAATTTTTTCGCCTTTCGCGAAACTGCTTCCGGCTGGCGCGCGAAGGAGCAGATCGGCATCGACGA
Source organism: Aurantiacibacter sediminis (assembly GCF_016019885.1). Classification (GTDB taxonomy): domain Bacteria; phylum Pseudomonadota; class Alphaproteobacteria; order Sphingomonadales; family Sphingomonadaceae; genus Alteraurantiacibacter; species Alteraurantiacibacter sediminis. Next base: position 272,756 of record NZ_JAEANY010000004.1, read on the forward strand.
GCGCTCGCTGCGCGGCGCTATCCTGACTGCTGATTATATCGACGCGTCGATCATGCGCCAGCTTTGCGCGGTGGAAAACATCGCGTTCGCCGGAGGAAGACAGGTCGTGGTTTAGTTCGCACTCTATCGAATCAAGCGCCTCTTGCGGGTCAGATCCGCCCAATCCGAGCAACAGCGGCGCGAGCAATAATCGCGCCGTGACCATCGCAGAAACCGGATTACCAGGCAGACCGATGACCAGCGCATTACCTACGCGGCCGAACCAAACGGGCTTGCCTGGTTTCATTGCAACTTTGGAGAAGAATAGCTCTAAGCCGTGCGGCTCGAACATCATTTTGGCAAAATCGCGCTCGCCCACCGACGCGCCTCCTGTCACAACGACGACATCAGCGGTGTTTGAAGCTTTGCCCGCCGCGCGCTCCATCTGCGGCAAATCATCGCGCAGGCTGCAACGCGATACAATTGAAGCGCCGTAATGCTCCGCCAGAGCAGCGACACCGAAGGAGACACTGTCAGGAATAGTGTCGGGGGTGGTACTTGCCGTTCCTGGCTCGGTCAGTTCGTCACCTGTTGCAAGCACTGCCAAACGCGGCCTGCGCCAGCACGAGAACTGGCTTACATCACCACCAGCCGCCGCTACTACGGCGCGGTGATCCAATCGAATATTCGCCCTGAGCAGGGTATCACCGCGTCGAAAATCGAACCCTTGCTTACGAATGTTGCGGCTGCCCGGAGAGAACTCCGAGACAATCGCGAAGTCGCCATCCGTCTCGACATTCTCCTGCATCACAACCCGATCCGCGCCAGCGGGGACGAACCCACCGGTAAATATCCGCCGACAGGAACCAACTTTCAGCGGTGTCTCGTTCGACGCGCCAGGAAACACTTTCCCGTCGACCAGCAACCGCGCGGGCAGCGTGGCCAGATCCGCATCGGCCACTGCATAACCATCCATTGCCGACACATCAGCCGGCGGATATTCGACTGCTGCAGTCACGGATTGAGCGAGCACCCGTCCATGCACGTGTGCTAGGTCGACCATTTCGGCTGATAAAGGCCGCGCGCGGCTGAGAATAATGTCGCATGCCTCTTCGAAACCGATCATTGCGCGTCATCCTGCATCTGACGCGCCCGTTCCAACGCTCCTAATTCGTTCACATTCAGAAACGGATCGCGGTGCCCGACGGCCCACTGAACTGCGACCCCGCCGAGTTTTGCACTCAGCCGTTGCAGCGAGCGATGCCCAGCTTGCAGGTAGGATGGAAGCACTTCGCGCAGCGCAGCCACCGACCACAACGAGCAGTCGTAATGACTGTCACTACCACTCCTGGCGATTGCGCAGCTTGCAGCAGATTGAGCTTCAAGCGCCGCTGCCAGTCGATCCGGCAAATCAATCGGTAAGAAAGGCATGTCGCATGGAAGCAGCAAAAGCCGCGTCTTGCTGCAAGCGATTGCCTCATCCAGCCCAGCCGCCAACCCTGCCAGTGGGCCATCCACATCGCGGCGGTCATCGACAGTCCGACAATCGGGTGTCCCATCATCGCGCTCGCGTCGGACAGCGACCACTGGATCGTGCGACCACCGCCTCGCTAGGGAAACGACATGGTTCAGCAATGTGCCACTGCCCCATTTGCGCGAGGGCTTGACACCACCCATCCGCGACGCCGCGCCACCCGCCAGAATGAGCACGAAGGGCGCTTCGCTCATCCGCCAGTCACGCTCATATGCCGCGCGACTGCGGGCCTAGCGGCATGAATATCGAATTCGTGACGAAGCGGCTTTCCCGCGAGCAAGCGGTCGAGTAGCGCGGACGTATGTTCGGGCCCGCCCTCGCGCATGGCATCACGCAATTCAACTCGCTGATCATGGCCGAGACAACCGAACACCGTGCCCGTTGCCGCCACCCGTATGCGATTGCACCCAGCGCAGAAATTTTTCGACATCGGGGTAATGAACCCGATCATTGTGCCATAATCCGGAACCGCCATATAGCGCGCCGGCCCGCCTGTGCGATGGCCGCTTTCCGTCAGGCCAAACCGCTGCACAAGGTCTCTGCGCACACCGTCCAGTGGGAGGTAATACTCTATGCGGTCTTCCGCTACCTCGCCCAGTGGCATGGTCTCGATTAGCGTCAGATCGCGACCGTTTGATGCGCACCATTGTAGCATGTCGCCTATCTCCTGATCGTTGATGCCGACAAGCCCTACCATGTTTATTTTTACCGCGATCCCGGCCGCCTCGGCCGCATCAATCCCGCGCAGCACCTGTGCCAGATCACCGCCACGTGTCAGATGACGGAATGTGTCCGGGTCGCGCGTGTCCATGCTTACATTGATGCGTTTGATGCCAGCGGCGGCCATCGGCATGGCGAACCGTTCCAACTGTGAGCCGTTGGTTGTCATGGTAAGCTCGGTAAGCTGGTCCGCGCCTGGCCCAATCATCATGCCAACCTGCTCGAATACCAGTTCGATATTTTTACGCACCAGCGGCTCACCCCCAGTAAGCCGGATCCGCTTGACCCCGCGGCTAACAAACATCGCGGCTAAATCAACAATCTCGTCCAGCGTGAGTAGATTTTTGCGCGGCAGGAATGTCATGTGCTCGGACATGCAATACCGGCAGCGGAAATCGCACCGGTCAGTCACAGACATGCGCACATAATTGATATGTCGCCCGAAGCCATCCACCATTGGCCTGCCCGAAGCAGGCGCCTGCAAGTAATCACGTTGTCGTGCCGGTTCAGAATTCATGGTTTTGCTTTATACAGCCTTGGCGAAAAGAGCGGGGTCGGGTGCGTAATGCGGCATTCACACGCTCGCCCGCAGCCTGCTTGCCTATACTCGCCAATCGCACACCTAGTGCGTCACCGCACCGTCCGCAGCGCCGCCTACCAGCCTCTTGTACTTCGCTAAAGTAGGCGGCAGTGTCTCCTCTTCCAACTTTGCCAGACCCTGGATACGCCGCGCAATTTCCTGCTCGCTTAATTGGACTTCGATAGTGCAGGCATCGCCATCAATTCTGACAATATCACCATTGCGAAGTGCGGCTATCGGTCCACCTTGCTCCGCTTCGGGCCCGACATGGCCGATACACATTCCGCGCGTTGCGCCTGAAAAACGGCCATCGGTGATGAGCGCTACATCCTCCCCGGCACCTTGCCCGTAAATAAGAGCCGTCACACCCAGCATTTCTCGCATTCCGGGCCCGCCGCGTGGACCTTCGCCGCGTATGATCAGCACATCGCCTTTTTTATATTGCCTCGCACGCACTGCTTCGACAGCAGCCTCTTCGCCCTCGAACACACGCGCCGGACCTTCATGAACTAGCCGCTTTAGTCCTGCGACTTTCAGAAGCGCGCCTTCCGGAGCCAAATTGCCTGTGAGGATAACCACACCTCCGGTAGGGCTGATAGCGCGCTCAGCGGACCGGAACACCGTTCCATCGGGCTCCATCGCCTCATTCGCAATCTCGCCCAGCGTTTGCCCCGACACCGTTAGGCAGTCGGCGTGCAGAACGTTTGCGTCGCGCATGATGCGCAACAAAGTCGGCACGCCGCCAACGTGATGTGCATCGCGCGCCCAGAACCTTCCGCCTGGCTTGAGGTCAGCAAGTAATGGCGTGCGAGCAAATATTTCAGCGATGCGCGCCAGCGGAAAGGACAATCCGGCTTCATGCGCGATGGCTGGCAAATGAAGCGCCGCGTTGGTGGAACCGCCTGTTGCTGCGACGGCTGCCGCCGCATTCTCAAGCGCCTTGATCGTGACCAACTCGCGCGGGAGAATGCCGTCCTGCAGCACCAATTCCGATAGCCGCCGCCCTGCCGACCGCGCTAGCGCTTTGCGTGATGAATACACCGCCGGGGTCAACGCGGTGTGTGGCAATGACAGGCCCATCACCTCTCCGACCATCGCCATGGTGTTGGCGGTGAACTGCCCGGCGCAAGACCCTACGGTGGGTACGGCTATCTCCTCCATTCGCCGCAACTCATCTTCTTCCATTGCGCCGGAATACACCTCGCCCACGCCCTCATAGACATCAACAATCCCAACATCGCGACCCTGCCAAAGGCCCGGCAAGGCCGCGCCTCCATATACAAATATAGATGGACGGTTGACGCGCACCATCGCCATCATCATGCCCGGCAAGGTTTTGTCGCACGTGCCGAATGCCAGCAGTCCATCATATTCGTGGCCCCGCATCATCGCCTCGACGCTATCTGCGATGATCTCTCGGCTCACGAGGCTGAAACGCATACCCTTGTGATTCATCGACATCGAATCGGCTACGCTGATGGTGTTGAACGAAAACGGCGTCCCACCACCTTCCACAATGCCCGCTTTGCCTTCCGCAATTTGCGGCGGCAGAGACATGGTGCACGGCGTAACCTGATTATCCGTTCCTGCCAACGCTATGAATGGCTTGGCGATGGCGGCATCGTCCAGTCCCATCGCGCGAAGAAAGGCACGATGCGGGGCGCGGTCCAGCCCATCGGTAATCGCTCGGGAGGGCCATTTCGGTTTGGTCATGACATTGCGGCCTTTTTGTGTGATGGGGCTACGTCAGGCGGAGCGATGGTTTTACGCGCGCCAATCGAAAGACGGTGATGACGAAATACGATGCAGTCCAAATCGCGGCGTTTCCAGTCCCGGAGAGCTATACCGCCCCTACCGATTTGGTGATCAAAGCCCTGTTCGAAGAAAGTAATCCGCAAGGGTGGCTTGAGGCGAACGGTGCTGGCATACCAGTTATGCTTAGCCATTCCGGAGTGGCGGTAACTGCGGACATGATCGCGGCGATGCCTGATTTGATGCTCGTCGCCAATTTCGGGGTGGGAGTAGATTTGGTAGACCATGCCGCGTTGGAAAGGCGCGGTGTTGTGCTCACGCACACGCCAGATGCTTTGACGGATGATGTAGCTGACATGGCAATGGCGCTGATGCTGGGCGGGATACGCCGGATCGGTGCCGGCGACAGACTGGTTCGCGCTGGCAGGTGGTCTACGCCGCTGACGCGTTCGGTGCGTGGATTGTCGCTCGGCATATTGGGGCTGGGCCGAATCGGATCCGAAATTGCGCGGCTCGCCGCCGCATTTGGAATGGACATTAGCTACCACAATCGCAGTGCCATTGCGGACAGCCCCTATCAATATGCCAACAGTCCGGTCGAGCTTGCAAGAACTGTCGACGTGTTGGTCGCCGCCATTCCTGGTGGCGGCAGCGAACCGTTGATTAGCGATATAGTCATCGAAGCAATCGGACCGGATGGCCTGTTCGTTAACATCGCGCGCGGTAGTGTGGTCGATGAATCGGCTTTGCTCGACGCTTTGGAAAACGGCAGCTTGGGGGCCGCTGCGCTCGATGTCTTTATGAACGAGCCCAAGATCGACCCGCGTTTCATGGCTCTGGATAATGTGCTGCTTTCCCCCCATCGCGGCAGCGCTACCGAGGAAGCGCGTATCCGCATGGCGAATGAGACTTACGCCAATGCCGCGAATTGCGTTGCCGGTCGCTCGCTCGTGGATATCTATCGCCAACGCTGAACTGCCGGTGTTAATAGATCCCGACCGCGCCACCATCGACGCGCAGGTTTACGCCGTTGACATAAGACGCGCCTTCGCTGGCGAGAAACAAGGCTGCATGCGCGATTTCTTCAGGTCGCCCCAACCGCCCGGTGGGATTCGGCACGAATTGCTGCACGCCAGCTTTCTCGATTGTCTCCCAATCCTCTCCCCAGCCCATGTTACCCGCCATTTCGCGCCATAACGTTTCAAGCCGTTCGGTATGGATTGCGCCTGGCACAATAGCGTTTGCCGTAACGCCCGCAGAGCCGACATTTTTCGATAAGCTGACGGTCGCATTGCTTATCGCTGCCTTGTTGGCCGCATAGTGCGCCGCGATGGCTGCGGGCTGATAGGCAAAACCGGTGCTGACCTGAATTGCCCGTCCCCATCCGCGCGCCATCATACCAGGCACGAATGCCTTGGTAAGCCTCACAGCGCCGAGCAAATCGCCCTCAAACATATCGCGCCATTCTGAGACTTCCAGATCGAGCCACCCGGCCATAAGATTGCCCTGGCCGCCGGCATTGTTAACTAGGACGTCGATACCATCCCAATCGCTACCAATTGTGTCGATAATAGCGCCGAGCTGATCATGGTCGCGCAGGTCACCTAATACATAGCGTGCGCTGGTGCCGAGTTCGTCAGCCAGCGCCTTTGCGCGTGCCTCATCGCGTCCGTGCACGCAAACCTTTGCGCCCTCTGCCGCAAATGCTTTCGCCATCGCCATGCCCAGCCCACTGGTGGAGCCGGAAATAAATACGCGCTTGTTCGTAAGGCCGGTTTCCAAGTCTTATCCCCTTGTTCGGTAGACTCTACCGAATTCCCTATGTCGCCCTGTTCGTTCGCAGGCTTTCGTATATTGTCGTCTCATAGTGCTCGCGAAAGGTCTTGACCCGCTGCGCCGCGGACTAGCTCGGCTCGGCCAAAGCTGCTATTTGAAACCGATGGCTATCCCCCCCGATGCGAAAACTGTTTTGCACCATTTAGTGCCGAAGAATGCGGTAATGTCCGACCGCAGTCGTAACAGTTTCTCCGCCGTGCGCGTCGCACCGCACAGTAAATGCGAATTGCGCATCGTTGAAGTTGGCGATTGGTGCTTTAGCTGGCTGGAGGCCGACGGATCGCTCTATTTTGACTTGCCTGACGGTGCGAAGCCGGCTTTCGAGCGGCCAATTCTGTCGCTGATGCTTTCAGGCCGTTCGTGGCTCCACGAAAAAGAGAGCGTCCCGGTGGACCGTCCGAGCGAGCTCGTATTGGCGCGTAAACCGGTGCCGGTCCACGCAGGCAATGCCGAGGTTTGCCGGTATTTGTGCATTCACGTGCCGATGGAAGAACTCACCAAGTCTGCAAGCTTCGCCGAGCAAGCGGAAAACGTTGCCATTTCAGCATATATCGGCGGTGGGGCAATTGTGGCCGGGTTGGCGCGTTCATTGGCAAGCGAGGTGGCGAACGGCCGAACCCAGGGGCTCGATTCATACTTAGAAAATTTTGCGGGAATGATCGCCGCTGCCTTTTACGATCGGCGCACATTTGAACGGCCCGACAGTCGCAGTACGCGGTATGAGCGAGTGGTGGATTACCTCAATGCAAACTTCGACGATGCGGGCTTGAATGCAGCTAATGTCGCGGCAGCGTGCGGATTGTCGCGAAGGCAAATGTCGCGGGTTTTGTCAGAGAACGATGCCGATTTCCGCACCCTCTTGCGCAATGCCCGGATCGACCATGCAGCCAAGATTCTGACAGACCCGCTTAACCATATGTCGATCACTACTATTGCCTACGATTCAGGCTTTGTTAGCAGCTCTCATTTCTCTCGCGCTTTTTCCGACCGTTTCGATCAATCGCCTAAAGCGTTCCGCAAAAGCGCCGCCAAGAGCGACTAGGGAGTGCTTCAATTACCACCTGCCAACTCGATCTGCGCCAGCACATCCCAAACCGGATAATTCGCCTCGCCTATCACAGCCTCTTGCACAGCATTGGGTTTTATGTGGCCCAGATCGCTGGGATGCCCATCAGCAAAGCGTTCATGAGACCAACCCTGCGGCATCGATAGCACGCCTGACGGGGTTGCTTCAGTTACCGTAGCGGTACTTGTAAAGGAGCCGCGGTCATTGAACACCCGCACCGCATCACCGGTGGCTATCCCCCGCGACGCGGCATCGATTGGATTTATCTCCACGCGCGGTTCTGGCAGAACTTGGTTGATTAGCGGGAGGTTGAGGTGTGTACTGTGCGCCGAATGGACGTGTTTGTAAGTAATGAAAGTGAACGGATAGATTTTTGCCTTGGGCTGGCGACGGCTCTCGATCGGTTCCTTGTGTGTCATGACCCCCTCGCCGCTACCGACGAACGCCTCATGATAGAGCTCCAGCCTCCCAGAGGGTGTGGGAAATATCTTGTCACCGAACGGTACGCGCGGGCGCGGAATATTGACTTGAACTACGCCTTTTTCGCGAAGTTCTGGCCAATCGATGGCGGCGATGCCCGGATGCTTATTGTTCTTCAGTGCGAATTCGCAAATCTCGTCGGGCGTCATCCGCCAATGCTCGCCAGCGCCCATTTCTTCGCACAATCCAGCGAATATCTCATAATCGTTGCGCGATTCGCCGATCGGCTCGACCGCGCGCCGGCGTAGCTGGACGAACCAAGTCTCGCCGCCGCCGACCAGGTCCATATCGTCCTCGAAATAGGACGTGACCGGAAGCACATAATCGGCGTAGCGCGCCGTCTGTGTCATCACCTGTTCGTTGACCACAAACAGATCAAGCTTAGGCAACGCATCCTCAACGAAACGTTTGAAATATGGGCTTTGCGTGCTGAAATTATAACCTGCGAGCCAAAGGCTGCGGATGGGATAGGGATCACCATCGGCAATCGCGTCCAGCATCTTCACACCCGGCAGCGGTGTTCCAGCATTGCCACCTGGCATCGCCCATTCATCGGGTTGGTTCATCAGCAACATCAGATGTGCGCCGTCGATGACATTTACCCCCGAATAGGGCTTACCAATATTACCACATAGCGCAGCTAGCGTAATCCAGCCCCGATAGGCGAGTTGACCGTCATAATAGCGCTGCGGGCCTTCACCGAGCCAGATCCACGCCGGCTGAGTATTTGCATATTCATGCGCGGTCTGGCGGATTTGCTCAGCAGGAACCCCGCAGATTTCGCTAGCCACTTCAGGAGTGTATTGCTCCCATTCCTCCAGCATCACCTCGAACGTTGTGCGGCATTTGGCTACACTTCCATCCAGAAGCGTGACCTTTAACTCACCCCGCAGCCGTGCGCTCGCACCCATCGCGGCGATAGGTTCACCGCTCTCGGCGTCCAATACTACACGACCAGGCTCAGCTCCTTCGGCGATTTCGGCCATATCAAGCAAGCGGCCATCCTCGCGCACCAGAAATGGGCAGTCAGTATGGGCAGCGAGATAGTCCTCGTCCATCAATCCAGCATGGACGATCTCATGGATCATGCCCAATGTAAGCGCTGCATCAGTACCGGGGCGAGGCGACAGCCATTCATCTGCTTTGGCCGCCGTGCGCGAGAAGCGCGGGTCGACCACCACCAGCTTCGCACCAGCCTCCATCGCATCGAAAATGAAATGCATTTCGCTATGCGCGGTATCGGCAACATTGCGGCCCACCAGCATGATATATTTGGCATTTACGATATCGCCGATTTCGTTGCAATACGGCATCCCCATGGATGACATTACTTCGACGAAACCGGCAAAGTCGCTCATCAACCCGGCATTGGTGAGTGCGGTGCCATGCAGACAGTTGGCTGTGCGCGTGGCGGAAGTGATCGCCTTGAAGCCATAATTGCCGGTCATGTTCAGCCACGCGTTGGTCTGCGGGCCGTGCTTTGCAGCGGCTGCCTGAAGTTTAGCAGCAATATCGGCGTAGGCTTCTTCCCAAGTGATCCGCTCCCACATGTCTTCGCCGCGTTCACCAACGCGGCGAAGAGGATATTTCAGCCGATCGGGATGGTGCAATCGCTCCATCGCCATCGCAATACCTTTAAGGCAAATGCGCTCGAACCCAGGTACCGGAAATGATGCGGGCTCCAGTTTTGTAATGCGGTCATTCTTGACGAACGCATTGACCCCGCATGTGCCGGAGCAATTGGGCGAACACACCGTGCGCACCACTTTGTCATGCTGCGCAGGCATTACGCTCTCCGATCTGCTCTTCAAGATGGTTAAATAAATCCATCCGAAGGGTGCGCACGCGGATAATCGCGAACGTAGCGCAGCCATTTGCCCAAAGCCTTATCCGTGCGCGTTACAGTGCCCCAGTTGAAGCGCGAGGTTTCGAGCAGATCGACATCCTTTTGTGCTTCGTGATTATGGTGCCCCGCAATCATTTCCAACGCCTCGCGTCCTACTTCCTTTTTAACGCAGGTTATCATGAACATCTCGGTTTCCCCTGGTCGGCGCTGACAGCTGGCTGAGATATGCCCGTGCCATAGGCCGTCATTCGTGCCTTCCATAAAGATCAAATTGGTCCCGAACACATCGACTTCCCAACGAACTGGCGAGCCGTCGGCGATGATGGTTGCCGTGATTTTCTGGTGGGCGTGATGGTCGTGGAAGGTGAAGTCCTTATCATGCTTGGCAAGGTCGACCTCAAATTCATGGACCGCCCAGAAATGCTGCATGTCAAACGCGCCTGCCACGCCGATGGCCGGATCATGCGGGATGTGCGAGTGAAACTCTGTTTTGAATAGCAAATCATCTTCATTTTCTGAGAAACTAGGCAGATCATAGAGCGGCTCATCGCCGTTAAAGGCCCAAATCAATCCGTACTTCTCTTTGGTTGGGAAGCGAAAGACCTTGGCTGACTTTGGCACAGGATCTCCGACACGGATTTCGGTGCAAGCACCGCCACGGTCAAACTTCCAATGATGGAAGGCGCAGCGTAGTTCGTTACCCTTTACATCGCCCTTCGCAAGATTAGCACCCATATGCGGGCAAAACGCGCTGAGCACCTGCGCCACACCGTCCTCGCCCCTGAACACGACAATCTTGCCATCAAGAAAGTCGTAGCCTTTGACCTGTCCGGCCTCGACATCAGAACTCAGGCAGATAGGATTCCAGACCTGCGAGAAACCGCCCTCTCCTTCTGGGATGAGCGGCCAGTTCAACTTCTCATTGCGCGGTTTGCTTGCTGCCGCGGCCGAGCGCTGCAAAGTCTGTTGTTCCATTTCCTATCTCCCAAACTTAGTGAACGCCCACTCTCTTGCATGCATGCGCACGTGCAGGGGTTTCTGATGATTTTCTACCCTAAATGGTGTTCGCGCTACAGGGTTCTTTTTGCGGTTTGGGGCCAAACAGCATTCCGAAAACGCCATTACGTTTCGGCTTTTTGTGCAACCGGATATTGACCAAGGGCCAGAAACAAAGCCGCCGCAAGCGCAAAACCGGCTGCGGACATATACAGCGCGAGCGAGTATGAGCCGACAATATCAAAGCTGGCAGCGAATAGAGTGGCACCAACAGGCAGCGAAATCGCGAAGGCGAGATAGACAAAACTGTAGAGCCGCCCGAACGCTTCCATGCCAAAATAGCGCGCGGTAAGAAAAGCAATTAGATCGAGCTCTGCCCCTTGCGCCATTGCAATCAGAAATACGCCCGTCGCGGTCAGCCAGAAGACAGCATCGGATTGCGTAAGGAGCACCGCGCCAATCATTGCCAGCAACACAATTGCCGCCGCGACACCGGGTGCCCAAATTCGATCAATCAAAAGCCCCGTCGCTATCCTGCCCACCAAGACCGCTCCTCCGACAAGCGACACTGTGAAGACTGCCTCACCCGTGCTGAACCCACGGTCATCCAGCAATGCACGCAATTGCGATACCAGACCGAAAACGGGAAGCCCGGTGAAGAACACTGCGCCCATCAGTAATGGTAAGTGTCGCGAACGCAGATGTTGCACGATCGATATCGGTGCGCTCTTTGTTTCGCTTGGTTGTTCAACCGAGCGACCGCGAAGCCCGATCCATGCAGCAGGCAATCCAAAGATCGTCGCGACTGCAGCGAGAAACAGAAAGCCAGCACGCCATCCCTCGTTGCTGATCAACCACTCCACAGCAGGCGGCAGAAGAATGGCCGAAATCGATGACCCGGATAGCGCCAGCGCCAGCGCCATTCCCCGCGCTTTCGAGAACGCGCCCGCCACAGCACGCGAGTATGCAATGGGGCCGGAAGCAATTCCAAGCACGAGCGTAAGTGCCAAAGCTGCGTAGAACGTCCAGATGGCGCCTGAGACAAAGGTGACAAGAACATAGCCAGCACTCAGCATGAGGATAGAGGGGACCACCACGCGGAAGCCACCATGCTTGTCGATAAGCGCACCGACCACCGGCATAACCAAAGCCGAAGCGGGGATCAGAAACAGCGCCATTGAAATGGCGCTACGACTCCAGCCGAATTCCGCCGACAGCGGTGCAAGAAAGAAACTGAACACGAAGCCCAACATGACGGCACCCGATCCCATGCCGATTGCTGCGCCCAGTACAGTTGGCCAGCGCGCTTTAAATTCGCCTCGGATCGTGGGAGAGGAAGCTTCAGCTATGACAACAACTCGCGCGCGATAATCATGCGCTGCACTTCGGATGTCCCTTCACCGACGCGGTAGTGCCGTGTTTCGCGATAGATCCGTTCAATGCCCGTGCTGCGGACCATGCCCGACGCGCCGTGGATCTGCATTGCGCGATCCGCCACGCGGCCAACCATTTCTGACGCAGTCAGCTTGACCATGCTTGAAAGGGTCGTCGCACGTCCTTCGCTTTCCACCTTCTGAATGCATTGCTCGTAGAGCGCGCGGCAAGAGGCAAGTTCGACCGCACTATCAGCAATCATCCACTGGATAGCCTGACGCGATGCAAGTGGCTTCCCGAAAGTTTGACGGTTCTTGGCATATTCCACTGACAAATTGAGCGCGTGCTGCGCTGCGCCAATGCAGCCCGCAGCAACACCAAGTCGCCCTTCGTCCAAGCTGCTCATGGCGACTTTGAACCCGTTCCCGACCCCGCCGATGATCGTATCGTCAGACACGACGCAATCATTGAAGTGCAGCTCCGCAAGCAAATCATTGCCGATGGACACATCGACGCTGGCGACCTTGAAGCCTGGCGTATCCGCGGGGACAAGAAATGCGGTTATACCGCCTTTGGCGCGTTTCTCCCTGTCGGTCACCGCCATCACCAAAACATACTCGGCCTCCGCCCCCCAGGTGATCCATTGCTTAATCCCGTTGAGTTTCCAGCCACCGTCAACCCGCTCTGCTGTGCAGCGCATTGATTGCGCGTCTGAGCCTGCTTCCGGCTCGGACAGCCCGAATGCGATCTTGATATCGCCTGCGCACATACGCTTGAGGATGTCCTTCTGGCTCTCGCTACCGCCCAGCAGGATAGCATTGGAGATCGGCCCGCTGGTCATGGTGACCGCCAACATCATTGCGCTGTGCCCCTTAGAAAGCTCCTCCAAAACAACCAGATATTCGCGCATCGACAAGCCAGAGCCACCGTATTCTTCGGGAACTGTGCAGCCGAGGAAGCCGAACTCAGCGAGTTTCTTGTAGATCGATTTCGGTATCGGTTCGGGCTGATCAAGCTCATCGATATTTGGCCAAACTTCGGCCGAGACAAAAGCGGCAGCGGAATCGCGGATTGCGGTGATATTTTCGGTTTCGGCCATAATATTATGAACTCTTCTTTAGATAATCGAGGGAAGCCTCGCGCGCGGCGATGAGCCGCTTTTGCAGGGCAGAACTGGAGTAAGCACTGAGGGCGCGACGACCTGCTGCGGGATGCGCAGCCAGTTGATTTGACAGCATCATCGCATGGTCATCGGGTTTTAAGCTTTCGGCGAGTTTCGCCAGTCCAAGCGCGGCCAAGGTAGTGCCTGACAATGGCTCAGCATTGAAGATAGCGGCGGTGCGCAGATGAAGCGGGAGCCGGTCGCCTAGAATGTCCACAGCGACAAAGGACGGGATGCCAATCTTGACTTCCACCAGTGAAAATGTCGCCTCTGAGCTAGTAACAATCGTGTCGCACAGCGCGGCAAGCAACCATCCGGCTCCGCATGCCGCTCCTTCCACTGAAGCCACAACGGGATCGCGATACGAAGCGAGTGCATCGAACAAGTCGAACGTCAAATTCGTCGCCAAAAAAGGGTCACTTGCCGCGAACTTCAAGTCCACTCCGGTACAAAACGTACTGTTCTTTCCACCGATAATAAGCGGCCCTTCGCCAGATAGCCGCTCAATCAAGGCCGCCATTGTTGCAGGATCCAGCGCGTTGCCTCGCTCTGGACGGTCGAGGAGGAACTTCTCGCTCACCCGCCCATGGCCGCCATCATCGCGGAGAAAGCCCTTGCTGAGGCAGCGCGCTCCGCATCAAGGCGTTCAATCGCGTTGGCCATGTCCGCATCGCGTAGCAATGCTTTGAAATCGGCTGACAGCGCTGACGGCTTACTTGCCAACACAGTAGCTAGTTCGTGCGCTGCATCGGCAAGATTCTCGTCGGCGACTGCGCGCGATACCAGCCCAATCCGCATCGCCTCATCGGCGCCAACCTTCCTCCCCGAAGCAACGATTTCTGCAGCGGCGAAACGTCCGACAAGCGAAACCAGACGACCGATTGTCCCGGCAAGCGTCAGCGTGTTCATTCGCATTTCCGGAAAGCTGAAAAATGCTCCTTCGCCCATCAGAATTATGTCAGCGGTAAGCGCCAGTTCCGCACCTGCACCGATAATCGCGCCTTGCGCTGCAACCACCACTGGCTTGGAGCATTGCATTAACGCCTGTCGCTCCGCGTGCCCTTCTTCGACAATAGCCGCCTCGGCCACAGGCCATTTTGCGCGAGTATCTGCTCCCGTACTGAAATGTTTGCCAGCCGCTGTCAGCAAAACGACGCGCACATCATCGTTGGCATCTGCCGCCCGAACGAGATCCAATAGAGCGGCGAACTGATCGGGGCCGAGCGTGTTTTTCTGTTCGGCGCGGTCAATTGTCAGATGCGCAACGCCACCTTCATGAATGCCGACAATGCCATGGCCGCTCATATTTGCGCTTCCTTCTGGGCTTCGGCCAGCAACTCCGCCTCCAATACCTTGCCATCAACCTTGCCAGTGGGCGCGAGTGGAAACTCATCGCGAAAAATAATCAGTCGCGGCAGGCTGAACGCTGGTGAGCGATCGAGATACCATTGCTTGATCTGAGCAGGATCGGGCCTGTCGCCGCGTGACAAGATCACCGCTGCGGGAGCTTGTCCCTTTATCGGATGAGGGATTGGGCCGACAAAGGCTTGCGCGATTTGAGGGTGATCCAGCAATTGCCGCTCTACCTCTCGCGGATAAACGTTCTCTCCGCCGCAAACGAACATATCGTCTACGCGCCCGCGAAAGAAGTAAAACCCTTCATCGTCGCGAGAGAGTATATCGCCGGTCGCATACCAACCATCGCGAAACCTCTCGGCCTGTACTTCGGGACGATTGTGATAACCAAGCGCCAAGCCAGGTCCGGCGACAAACAACTCACCCTGATCCGCCTCGTCGCCGGTCTCAGGGTCGATCAGCTTGACTTCCACACCCGGCAAAGGCTTCCCGCAGCTGTCTAATGTATATTCGCGTGCCGGATCATGCCCCATGACAGCTCCACTTTCCGTCGTACCGAACATATGGAACAGCCTCGTCCCAAAGATGCCCGCAACCTTATCGAGCAACACGCGCCCACTGGGGCTGGCCCCGACCATAATCGCGTCCAGCCGCGAAAAATCGCCCGCTTCCAGCAAATCATCATGCGCCAGCATCATATTGAGCATGGCCGCGACTGCAGTGAACGTTGTGACCTCATGCGCAGCGATATTCTCCAGAAACGCCCGCGCATCGAAGCGCGGCATGATGACAGCGGTGCCGCCCGTGGCAAATACCGTTTTCATCATACCTGTGCCGTTTTTATGAAACATCGGCGCAGCGATCAGATTGACCGGAGGCTTGGTGTAAATTTGCCCGTAAAATGAACGTTGATCTTGAAAGTGACGAATTTGCGAACGATGCGGTAATCTGACACCTTTAGGCCTGCCGGTTGACCCAGAAGTATAGATTTGCAGCGCGATATCCTCATCGCTAGCTACGAATGCCGGGGCCGCTTCGCTTGCTTCTTCCAGAAGGTTCGAGAAGCACATGTAATCCGTACCATCACCAACATGAACTCTCTGAAGAGCAGAATTGACCTGGTCGATAGCATCGTAGGCCGGAGCAGAAAGAGTATCGGTGAGCACCATCTTCGCCCCAGCATCATTGATCATGAAGGCCAGATCATCAGTCGAAAGGCGCGGATTGAATAGTGCCGGCACGACCCCTGCGCGCATTAGGCCAAAGGTCGCGATCACGAATTCCAAACTGTTGCCAAGAGCTACACCAACGCGGTCGCCACCTTCCAGTCCGAGCGCCAAAGCTGCATTAGCCATGCGGTTGAGCTGTAGATCTAACTGCGCGTAGGTCAGCGAACGCGTGGTTCCATCGCTACCCGTATCGACGACTGCAAGCCGCTGCGGATCGCTCGCCAGCGTCTCGGCAAACAGATGTCCCAAGCTGTCCAAAACCTTACTCTCCCTGACCATATTTAAGGGCTCTGCAACGCCTTCCATGAAAAAGATGTTGGAAAGCGTTCGACCTTTTTGTATGACGATCTGATAACATGAAAAGCACAAGTGGCAAGAGGCTGCGATGTGCATGGGAGGGTAACAATGACGCACACCAGCGAGCGAGCACGCCCGCGGGCTATAAAACTGCGGAATGCGGCAATGATCCTCGGAGCAAGCGCGCTAGCGTTGGCGATGCCATACGCTGCGGCAGCACAAGAGCAGATCCCGGGTGAAAATGTCGAGCAGGCTGAGCCCCAGGCAGACAATGACAACGTCATCATTGTAACCGCACAGCGTCGTGAGCAATCATTACAAGAGGTGCCGATCGCAGTAACCGCAGTCAGCGGTGAAGAATTGGCGGCGCGGTCAGCTATCGATGTCTCGGACATCGCTCAATTCACGCCCAGCGTCACTATTCAAGGCGCTTCGCGCAGCTCCGGTGGCGGTACCAATGCAGCGATATTCGTTCGCGGCATCGGGCAGGATGAGTTTCTGATTACCTTCGATCCCGGCGTCGGCATCTATATCGACGGGATCTATCTAGGACGGACGACCGGCTCGATTCTCGACCTTGCAGACCTGGAACGGATCGAAGTTTTGCGCGGGCCACAGGGCACTTTGTTCGGCCGAAATTCGGTCGGGGGCGCGATCCAGATCGTGTCGAGGAAGCCGGAGCTCGGCGTTGTTGAAGGCTTTGGTTCTATTGGCATCCGCGAGGATGATGGGTTCGATATTTCCGGCGCACTAAATGTGCCGCTTGGTGACAATATCGCCTTTCGCGTCACTGGCCAGCATCGCCAGCAAGATGGGTTCGCCATCAATCAAACAACCGGCAATGATCTGTCTAATGTTGATCGCCAGGTCGTGCGCGCGCAGCTGCTGATCGAGCCGACCGACCGGCTCAGCGCGCTCTTTTCGGCGGACGCTTCATTTTTGAACGAGCGGGGCATTCAATCTAGCCTGGTTGATCTCGATACAAATTCCTCGTTCCTGCAACTTTTCAATGGTTTCAGCTCCCCTCCCGGTGGGCCACTTGCAATCGACGGGACAGACGTGGCGCGCGATCCTGATGTGTCGAACCTCAATCGCGACGGACTCAATGAGAATACGGCCTTCGGTTTCTCTGCGACCTTGGAATATGAACTCACCGATACGCTGACCGTTAAATCGCTCAGTTCTTACCGCGACCTCGCTTCTGATTTTACTGCCGACTTGGATGGCACCGATGCACCATTCGTCGACAACTTTTACAGCACGCGGCAAAACCAATTCAGCCAAGAGCTTCAGCTTCTTGGGACTGCTTTCGATGATCGGCTCAATTTCACGGTCGGTGCATTCTATTTTCGAGAGGAAGCCGCCGAGACGGGCCAAATCGATATATTCGCCGGTCTTTTCAACCTATTCCAAGGGCTGCCCGGCCCTATAATTCCGGCGTTTCCCGGTGTCGATTGCACGGTGACCCCTCAGTTCTGTGGCGGCGGCGCGAATAACCCGGTGAATGCCAACTTCGATTTGCAATTCCGCACCGACTCCGTAGTCGAGGTCGATAGCTATGCACTGTTCGGGCAGTTCGAATATGAGCTGACCGACCGCCTGACTGCAATTGTTGGTTTGCGGCAGAGCTGGGATACCAAAACGCTCGACTATAATGTGACCCGCGGCGGCGGTTCGGCAGCATTCTGCGCGCTGCCATTCGGCGGTGCGGTGGGCTGTATCGGCAATGACATCTTCGCCGTCCCACCAACACAGTTCAGTGATACCTTCCGCGCCTTCACACCTAGATTCGGCCTGAATTACGATTTCTCGCCCGACGTGTTCGGTTATGCCAGTGTTGCTAGAGGCTATAAATCCGGTGGATTCAACGGCCGTGCAACCACCCTCAACGATCTCACGATTTTCGCGCCCGAGGATGTCTGGACGTATGAAACCGGCCTTAGGACTACATTGGCCGGCGGCGACATCATTCTCAATGGCGCGGTCTACTATAGCGATTATCAGGACATCCAGTTCGCCATCGCAGTTCCCAACCCAGCTGGACCCGGAACGCTCAGTCCCGTTATCAACGCCGGTTCGGCTGAGATTTACGGGCTAGAACTTGAAGGTACGGCACGCCTAACCGACACAGTTCGGCTGTCTGGCGGTGCGTCGTTTATCAGCGCAGAATATACAGAGGACGTGACGTTTCTCGGTCAACCAACCGGTATCTTGAATGGCAACGATGTTCCGAAAACGCCGTCCACGCAGTTGTTCGGCAGCATTGATTATCGCCAGCCCGTCGCAAATAATCGCTTCCTGATCCATGCAAGGGTTGATGGTTCATACCGTAGCAGTATCCAGAATGAGCCGTCGAACTTCGCACCCGTCAGTCAGGACGGTTACGGCATCATTAATGCCCGGCTCGGCTTCGGTGACGCCGATGAAACATATGATCTCTCGATCTGGGCCAAGAACCTGTTTGATGAACGCTATCTGGAGAACGGTTTCCGTTCAGGCGGCGGCACCAATATCGGTTATTTCGCACGCGGACGGCAAATCGGCGCTACCCTAAGGTTCAGCTTCTAGATAGACTGCACTGATGAACGGTCCTCCTCAATTAGCTTCGCCAACCAGCACCAAATCTTCGGTTGTCGATGAATTGGTGGTGGCGTTGCGGCAAGCGATCGAGGAGGGGCGAATTGGTCCCGGATTCCGATTGGTACAGGACGAGCTATGCCGCAGTTTCGCAGTGGGCCGAGGATCTTTGCGGGAGGCATTGCAGCGGCTCGAATCCGAAGGCTGGATTGAATATGTCCACAATCGCGGCGCGGTCGTGCGCATCCTTTCGCGCACCGAAATTTTGGAAAGCATCGCCATTCGCGAGGTTCTGGAAATGGCGGCTGCAGGCATGGCCGCGGCCCAGTTCGAGCATGATCCCGCGGGCGAGGAATTGACCGATCTGGTCACTGCGATGGACGTCGCGGCGCAGGCGAATGACCGGCCGACATTCTTGCGCCTGAACAGCGACTTTCACGACAAAATTGTGGCGCTGTCAGGGAATAAGCGGCTGATGGCGCAAAACGATCTAAAGCTGACGCGGCTGGTGCAATTACAAATGTCAGGCGCACACGATTCCGACTGGCTCCCGCTAGCGAACGAAGAACATCGCGCTATCCTGCGCGCCGTTCGTACTGGAGATCAGGGCGGCGCAGAGCGCGCGATGCGGGCCCATTTGGGGCGGGTCAACGGTATCTTGCGGGATTTGCCACCGGAGGCTTTTGTGCCTCTGCCAACACTGGGAAAGAGATAGGAACAAGCGATGCGGATTGTCGATTCGAACGCAATGGAGTGGCAAGGAACGGCGAGTCACCGTGATGGTGACTACGCGGTGAAATCGCTGTTCGAAGGTGAGCCGGGACCAGATAATTACTGGTTCGTTCTGTTCCGCGTATCTGGCAAATACGACACGCCGCGCCACGCGCATAATTTCGAGCAGGTCCGCATCATGCTCGAAGGCGCGTTCGATTTTGGTGATCAGGTGCAAGAAGAGGGGACAGTCGGGTATTTCTGCGAAGGCACGCCCTACGCTCAAACCGCACGGGGCGATTCTGTCACGTTGCTGCTCCAATGTGAGGGCGCAAGCCGGTCCCGCTATTTGAATATCTCAGAACAGCGCGCTGCGGGCGAAGCCATGGTTGAAGCGGGCGGCACCTTTTCGGAGGGCCTGTATGATGGACCGAACGGACGCGGCGGAACCATGAAGCGGGATGGTGCGCTGGCGTTATGGGAATGGGAATGCGGTAGCCGGCCGACTATTCCGCCGGCGAAGTTTGAGAACCCTGTCATCATGCACCCTGATCGGTTCGTCTACCGCGGGGCGGGCGATGGTTTGGAGGAAAAGCATCTCGCCACATTTGGCGAACGTGACTTGTCACTGACGTATGTGAAAGTCGCTGCCGGAAGTTCCTTCTCACACGATACCGCCACTTCGGGTGATGCATTGTTCTACGCGCTCGATGGGAGCGGCACGGTTGAGGGCGAAGCGTTCTTTGCAGGCTGTGCAGCCGAAGCGCGCGCTGGGGACGTGTTTAGCTTCGAAGCAGATCAATCAACCACGCTCATCCGGCTGCGTTTGCCTAGCTAGCGCCGCAGTAAATCCAAACGCTCGCCGCCTCCAGGTGGCTCATATTGAATATGCTGGTTCGCGAGCATCGTCGCATACATTCCAAGCGGACGCTCCTGCTCCTCAGCAATATGGCCCAGCACACCTATTGCGCGCGCCAGGATAGGGATCGCCCGCGACATAAAGGGAGGAAAGCCCATATCGGCGCTGATCGAGGCTATTGGCGCCTGGACGTTGAGCACAAGATGTTTGCCAGCCTTACGGTCTGCTGCTGCAGAAAGCGAGTGCAGGAACTGCGTGTTGCGCCCTGCGACACCATGTTCGTCAGCTAATTCCAAGAGACGTACGCTGCGTGGATCGTCGGGTTTGTGTAGCGGATGACCAAAGCCCGGCAGCTTGTCGCCAGCGTCAAGAACACGCGCTACAATATCATCCGCTGCTTCTGTGTCGCTGGTGCCAGCGTCCATCATCGCCAGGCCTTCCGCCAGCAATGCCGCCGTTTCATCAGCCGATCCGAGCAATACCGAACCTGCCCCTAAAATTCCTGCTGCGACCGCGCCCTGTAAAGCCTCCGGCGCTGCGGAAATCGTCATTCGCGCAGCCAAAGCTGTGGGTGACATGCCATGTTCGGTTATGGAAATGATCAGCGCTTCCAGCATCTTGGCCTCGCCCTCGCTCGGCTCGCGAGCGGTCAGGTGGAAAAAGATGAATGCGCCGAGCCCCATCCCGCCGATCACATCCTCGCAGAAGTCCTTTCCGCGAAAGGTAATGCTCTTGCGATCTGCAGTGCAAATGCTGGTGACCGGATCAGCCTTGCCGAAATTGCTCATGCTTGTTCTTTCCGTTTTGCCAGATCGAGCGCGACATCGACAATCATATCTTCCTGCCCGCCGACCATCTTACGCGCGCCCAATTCGACCAGAATATCGCGCACATCGATCCCATATTCGCTGCTGGCCTTCTCCGCATGACGCAGGAAGCTTGAATAAACACCGGCATAGCCCAGCGTGAGGGTTTCGCGGTCGACCCGCACTGGGCGATCCTGCAATGGCCGAACCAGATCTTCTGCCGCATCCATCAACGCGAACAAGTCCGTGCCGTGATCCCAACCGTACACATCGGCCGCCGCAATAAACACTTCAAGCGGCGCATTGCCCGCTCCCGCGCCCATCCCCGCGAGCGAAGCATCGACCCGCAGCGCGCCATTCTGCACAGCTGCAATCGAGTTTGCGACGCCGAGCGAGAGGTTGTGATGCGCATGGATACCGCGCTCCGTCTCCGGCTTCAGGACCTTGTCATAAGCCTCAAAACGCGCCGCGACATCATCCATCGTCATCGCGCCGCCGCTGTCGGTGACATACACACAGTGCGCGCCATAATCCTCCATCAGCTTGGCTTGTCCAGCCAATGCATCAGGCGCGCTCATATGGCTCATCATCAGAAAACCTGCGACATCCATGCCTAGCTCGCGCGCGTATTCTATGTGCTGTTTGGAAACATCTGCCTCAGTGCAATGTGTTGCCACCCTTACTGATCGCACGCCGATTTCATAAGCGCGCTTCAAATCGTGGACGGTGCCGATTCCCGGAAGCAGCAACGTAGCCAACTTAGCGTGTTCCAACTCATCAGCCACGGCCTCCAGCCATGCCCAATCAGTCTGCGCACCGAAACCGTAATTTACGCTGGAACCGGACAGCCCATCGCCATGCGCAACCTCCAGCGAGTCCACCTTCGCATTATCCAAAGCGCGCGCGATTTCGCGCACATGCTCGAGCGAATATTGGTGGCGAATCGCGTGCATGCCATCGCGCAAAGTAACATCCTGAATATAAAGCTTCTGATCGGGCACAACCATCAGACGGCCTCCCTCAAGCGCGCCATCGCCTCAGCGGTTTTCATCGCGGCGGAAGTCATGATATCGAGATTTCCAGCATATGCAGGCAGATAATGCGCCGCCCCTTCAACCTCCAAAAACACGCTGGTTTTAAGACCGGTGAATTGCCCGCTTTCGGGAATATGAATCGGGTTATTGCCGCCGACCCTCTCAAACTGCACGTCTTGTTTTAGCCGGTAGCCTGGCACATAGCTTTGCACTTCCTCCACCATGCGCAGGATTGAGGCTTCGACCTCTGCTTCGTCCGCATCATCGGAGAGCGTGTAAACCGTATCACGCATAATCAGCGGCGGCTCGGCCGGGTTAAGCACAATGATCGCCTTGCCGTGATCCGCCCCGCCGACAACTTCGATCGCGCGGCTCGTGGTTTCGGTAAACTCATCAATATTCGCGCGCGTTCCTGGGCCAGCCGATTTTGATGCGATCGATGCCACAATCTCTCCGTACCGCACATTCGCCACTCGGTTGACGGCGTGAACAATCGGGATAGTCGCCTGCCCCCCGCAGGTGACCATATTGACGTTCGGCTCGGCCAGATTGGCCCGCATATTGACAGGTGGGATCGTGTAGGGACCGATAGCCGCGGGAGTCAGATCGACAATTCGCTTACCTGCCGCTCGCAGGACCGCATCATGTTTCTTATGTGCCCCCGCGCTGGTGGCGTCGAAAACGATTTCAATATTCTCGAACTCCGCCATTGCCGTCAGGCCGTCGATTCCGCCGTGCGTTGTCGCGACGCCCATGCGCCGTGCGCGCGCTAGACCATCGGAATCGGCGTCGATCCCGACCATTGCGGCTATTTCGAGCACTTCCGAAAGTTGCTTGATTTTGATCATCAGATCGGTGCCGATATTGCCTGACCCAATAATGGCAGTTTTGACTTTGGTCATGTCGATCTACTCCGCTGCAAAGCGGGCCGAAACCTCGCCCAATCCTTCGACCCTCGCAACAAGATGGTCGCCTGGCTCGATAGCCACCATCGGCCCCAAAGCGCCTGACAGCACAACATCGCCAGCTTTCAGCGGCGCCCCAAACTTGGCCATTACAGTTGCAAGCCAACGCACCGCATTTAGCGGATTACCGAGACAGGCGCGCCCTTCCCCCGTTGAAATCGGGTCACCATCATGTCCTCGGCGTAATTCCATCTTGCAATTGTAAAGATCGAGCGCTGAAAGTGGACGTGGTTGCCCGCCCAGAACGAAGTAACCGGAAGATGCATTATCAGCGACGGTATCAAAGAACCTGATATCCCAATTCGCAATCCGGCTGCCGACGATTTCGAAAGCTGGTAAAGCGAAATCAATCGCCGCAATGACCTCACCCAGACCCGGTTGCTCGGCGCCGATATCGCGGCCTAGAACGAACGCGATCTCGGCCTCGATCTTCGGTTGATTCACCGCACCCACAGCTAGCTCTTCATGTTCGCTTATCTCCATATCGGCGAACAATGCGCCGAAATCGGGCTGGTCGACGCCGAGTTGTTTTTGAACAGCTGGTGAAGTCAGGCCGATTTTACGTCCGACCAGACGACGACCCGCATCAAGCCAATGCTGCGTGTTGATCTTTTGAATGGCATATGCATCTTCGGCATTGCCTATCTCGTCGCGGATGGGCGGGATCGGTCCGGTGGAATAGGCATCGCGCAAACGCGCCGCGATATCTTGATTTATTGAAGCAGCCATCAGCGTGCCAGATAATCCAACACGACGCGGTTGAAGCGTTCGCGTTGCTCGGTTTGCACCCAGTGACCACATTCGGAGAACACATGAAGCTCGGACTGCTTCATCCTACCGAAAAACTGGAACACACTGTCATAAGGCGTCACCCGATCATCGCGGCCCCACAGAATCAGGCTTGGCGTATTAAGTTGCTCAATATCCTTTTCCATGAAGCGGTAAGGGCTTTCGGGTGATGGCGGTCCCGGCTGAGCGGCGAGCAATTTCGGGTCAGTCGCCGATGCAAATCGTTCATCGACCAACTCGTCGGTAATCAGCGACTTGTCGTGAACCATTGTCTCCAGCAAACCGCGCATCTTGGCTTTAGTCGGCCCCTCGCCCTGATACATTTCGCCCATCGCCTTCCAACCTTCGGTAGGGAACGGAGCGAAAGTCGGCATGGCGATTCCTGGGCCCATCAATACCAGCCTGCCGACCAATTCGGGCCGATGAATACCGATCCAGATCGCAACCGCCCCACCAAGCGAATTTCCGAGAATATGCGCACCAGTAATCTCCAGCGCGTCCATAATATCGACGATGCCCTTGGCGTAAAACGCAATCCGCTCGCCGTCGGGTTTCGCCATGGTGCTTCCGCCATAGCCGACGAAATCGGGGAGCAGCACGCGGTAATGCGCCGCAAAAGCCTGAAGATTGCCGCCGAAATTACTTAAAGCGGAAGCGCCCGCGCCGCCGCCATGAAGCATCAGTAGGGGCTGACCCTCACCAGCTTCTGTGACATGGATTTGATAATCGCCAGAGGTGATCAGCTGCGTTTTGGTTTCGATCATTGGTGGCCTTCCGGCTTTGGTTTATTTTAACTGGCAGCAGGGTCGAAATCGCCCCAGCCATTGGGGCCTGTCGCGCCGCGAATATTGTACCCACACATGCAGTCGATGGCAGTGCCGGTCATGGACGCGTTTTCGCCATCAGCAGCGAGCAATACATAAGGAGCGGTGAAGGCAGATGGCTCAGGCTGCTCGCCCATCGGCAAGAACATCGGCGCCGCCTCTTTCAAAGGAAGTTCCTTGATCGATTTGCCTTCCAAACCGAGCGAACTCGGTCCGCGCAAATCGGTCAGGGCTGCGCCAACTGCAACGCCGTTTACGCGTACATGCGGCGCGAGCTCGTACGCCAACTGCCGCATTACGCCGAGCCCTGCATGTTTGGATGCAGTATAGACAATCCCGCCGCCCGCGCTGTTCACAGACGCCGTGGAAAGCGTGAAGATCATACAGCCCTTGCG
The DNA here is from genome assembly GCF_016019885.1 of Aurantiacibacter sediminis. Taxonomy (GTDB): domain Bacteria; phylum Pseudomonadota; class Alphaproteobacteria; order Sphingomonadales; family Sphingomonadaceae; genus Alteraurantiacibacter; species Alteraurantiacibacter sediminis. The sequence goes on from NZ_JAEANY010000004.1 coordinate 297,923, forward strand.
CTTGGCGAGTGCCACAGCAGCGGCTTTCGCACCGAGCATGTAACCCTTCAAGTTCGTGCCCAGCACCTCGTCATAAGTCGCTTCGAGCTGGTCGGGTGTCATGTCGACCATGCGGGTGCCCCAATCCCACACACCTGCGTTGGCGACGAAAATGTCCAGCCCGCCAAACGCTTCAACCGTTTCGGCCACCGCACGCTCATTATCGGCATAATTGCGGACATCTCCTGCGATAGAGATCGTATCGCCGCCTAGACTTGCTGTCGCAGCGTCCAATTTGTCGTCTGCGAGCCCCATTATGGCGACCTGCGCGCCTTCGGCTATGTAAGCTTTAGCGACCTCCATTCCGATGCCAGACGCGCCGCCCGTGATAAGTGCGACTTTTCCTTCAAGCCGTGCCATCAGAAGAAAATTCCCAGATTGGCACTCAGGATCAATGTCTGGTCAAAAAGGATGGTTCTCCGCGCGATTTCAAAACCGGCAGGCGCGGAGGAATTTTCGCGGATATGATCGTGGCGGGTGCCGAAGAAGAATTCCTCATCGTCCGCAGCGCGGGCACGGTAGACGGAAAAATTGCTGTCAACGATATAAGCATTCGCGCTGACCGAATGTGCCACCTGCACATTGGTGATCAGGTGGCGTGTGCGTGACGGCGGATCCTCCGACCAGCTCTTGTCGGTTTGCAGCCGCTTCACGCGCAGCTGCATATATTCCTTCGTGTCTTCGAAGTGCTTGGCTTCGTCCTCGGAGGCCCATTCCTTAGTCCGTTCACGCGGCAGGCGATTATAGCGCGCAGGCGCTTCGTAATGCAGGTCTTCGGCCAGCATTGCGAGCCAATCGTCAAACCGTCGCTCATCAATAGCTTGTGCTTCGGCATAGAGAAACTGCGACAAGCGGAACGTCGTTTCCATATCAGAGGCTTGGGCATCGCTGGGCCGCTGATACGGCATCGTCATTTCAAACGAGGACATAGCTATTCCCCTTGGACCGGCTGGAGCATAAGGTCGCGCCACCAGCTGTAAAATTCGCGGCTCGCGGCCTCACTTTGCGCACGGTCAGTGCGGCCAGGGTACTTGCCGCTCGGATCTTTGCTCTCATTGGCGCCAATCATGTTGTTGAACAGCGTCTTGCGCGCCTTGGTGCCGCGCAGAACGCGCTGTATCTCTGTCCAGTTCTCGGCATCGTCCTGTTCGAACACTCCCGATGAGGCGAAGGTCATCTGCGTCTTGATGCGGCATTGCTTTTTGATATCTTCGGGTGCGTCGCGGTCCACCAGAGTCCAAGCCCAGACCTCCATCGCATTGGGGCCCTTTGGCTGCCAAATCCGCAATGTCTGGTTCAGAGGCAGAATGCCCATATTAGGAAACATGTTGGCGTGGACGAATTGCGTTTGCTTGGCCGCCTGTTCACCAACCAGCTTAGCGTGAGCATCTCGCGTCGATTGATTGTAGCGCATTACCTCCATTCCCATCGCCATCGCGGTCTGCATGTCGGACATTTCGACCATAGGTGTCGCGACCCCGCCATGGCCGCGATCGCGGAACTGGCGCCCTTCGAGCGGTGGTGGTTCCTGATATTCCATGCCTTCGGGCATCATTGCCAGCGCGCTGGCGACATGCGTGTAATCGAAATGATAGATGTCGCTGGCGAACTGTTCCGCGCCGAATTTCCAATTGGCGGGGACTTCCCATTTCTGCACACCGCCTATCACCTCGGTGCCCCCCGGACGGTTGAACATTGCCTCCCAATACCATCGGGTTTCGCCTAGCGAATCCTCGAACGAAGGCGCATCCTCGTCCCAAGTGGCAAAGATGAGCCCATAAAAATTGTGGATTTTAGCAACCTTGATTGCGCCCCACTCGGATTTGTCGATCCGGTCGCCACCCACTGCGTCGGACTTGGAAATACTGACCAGATTGCCGCCGAGATCGTAGGTCCAGCCGTGATAAGTGCACTGGAACGCCTTTGTCTTCCCTAAATCGGCTCGGCATAACCTTGCGCCGCGATGACGACACTGATTGAGGAAGACAGCAATCGAACCGTCTTTCTGCCGAACCACCAGCACCGGATCCTCGCCCATACGGCTGGCGAAGAAATCGCCGGCCTTTGGTATCAGGCTCTCGTGCGCGACCAGCAGCCAACAGCGGCCGAAAACGCGCTCCTGCTCGAGCTCGTGCAGATACGGGTCGGCATAGATTTCGGGGCCAATCGTTCCGGTTTCGCTATCGATCAGCGACGCCACCTTTTCTTCCAGCGCGCTACGGACGCCAGGCGTGAGGGTTATGGGTGCAGGATGTAAGGCCATATCGTGTCCTGTCAGTCTTTCTAAATTCAACCGCGGTCCAGCATCACCGCGCCATCTTCTACCCGCACAGGATAGGTTTGGAGCGGCTCGAATGCAGGAGGACCCAGTGCCTCTCCAGTGCGCAGATCAAACTTCGACGCATGCCAAGGACATTCGACCGTGCAGTCATCACCCACCCATCCATCGTCCATCGGCGCGTCTTCATGCGTACAGAAAAACTGGGTGGCGAAAACATCGGTGCCCACGCGAAAGAGGACAATTTTGGGTTCGCCATCGACGACGAAAGTTCCCTCATCTTCGATATCATCGAGAGACGCTACAGTTTCAAAAGCCATGTCCAACCACCTTATTACATGGAAGGAATTTGAAAGCGGTGTCCCCATGCAGACGGCGCATCGTGAGTGAGAACGTGCCAAGATTCATCATCGACTTCGAGCCCGCCCCAACCATACTCGACATCAAATCCCGATGGCGTCTGATAATAGGCGCTAAGCATCTCGTCATTGGAATGCCTGCCTAAGGTGAGGGAGATATGGGTCTTGCGTTCTTCGGCGCGGTACAGGGCCCGCCCAACATCGTCGACGCTTTCGACTTCAAGCATGAAATGCTGGAGCTTCTTAGGATATGGCAATTGGAACAACGCCAACGAATGGTGGCGCGCATTGCAGCGCAGGAAAGCAAAGCTAAGTGACTCGCCCGACGGCGCTTGTGCATAGATATAGTCGGACAACTTGAGACCAAGCACGTCGATATACCACTTCTCTGCCGCCTTAGCATCTGAGCTATTCAGGACGATATGACCGAGTCCTTGCCGTCCGGTTTTGAAGCGAACGCCGAGCGGACTCTGGAAAGGCTGCTCTGTGCGCTGGCGCGGGCCGTAATAAGCCTCGCAACGCATTCCATCGAGATCATTGAAAGTAATAAGAGCCTGAACATACCGGTCAGCAGCTAGATCCTCGCTACCATCGGCCACCTCGATACCGGAGTCTTCCAGATTCGATTTCAATGCAGCCAATGCAGCAGCGTCGGCGACTTCCCAGCCGACATAGGCGATGTCATCTGGGCCATCCGGGATCAGTCGGATACGCGAGGCATATTCGTCTAAGCGCAAATCCACCGAGCCATCTTCACGTTCGACAGCCTGGAGGCCAAGGAAGTTCATCGCGTAATCGCGCCATGCCTCAAGATCGGACACGCCGAACCCCAGATAACCCAGCGCTTGTACATGACTCATCGAAATTGCTCCCAGAATATTGTTGCCATACGGCAGCGTATGGAAACACGCTAACCCATCCGGTACCGCAGATCAATCAGTTTTCGCTTAAGCTTGCCACATCGTTCACGACATGGACTCAGCAACAGCTAGTCAGATGTAAAACAGCTGGGCTATAGCCCCCTCCAGGACACAGTTTTTCTCTGAATTACTTACCTGGGGCACCGCGACCATGAACCAGCCTGATGAGCGATTAAAAACCAAGCAAGCGAGGCGAAAAGGTGTTTCGCGACTTGATGCTGCGGACTGGGTGACGGCGGCCAATGGAATGCTGCAGACAGGCGGAATTGACGCAGTGCGTATCGAACCGCTCGCCCGTAAACTTGGTGTTACCAAGGGCAGCTTCTATTGGCACTTTCAAGATCGCGAAGCCCTTCATACTGCCATTCTGGACCAATGGCGACTTCGCCATACAAGCGCCTTCATCAATCGCCTAAATCGCAGCGTGAACCGGCCGCGGGAGCGATTGCAATTGCTGGCGGCACTCCCGCGAAGGGGCAAGGAAGTCAGTAAGGACGTCAAATTGGAATTGTCGATCCGCGAATGGGCCAAACGCGATGATGCCGTCCACACAATCGTCAGCGAAGTAGACGCCAGCCGGCTGGACTATATCGCAACTCTGATGATCCAATGCGGACTCCCTGCAACCGTGGCGCACGACAGGGCATTCTATTTTTATAGCGGGCTGCTAGGGGAAGCATTGATCGTGGAAGAAGTCGCGGAATCGCTCAGCGGTTTGCTCGATCTTCTCTTATTCGAGACTACCTCTGACTAGCCTGAAGTCGATAGCGATTTTATCATTCTGGACCGCACCAAAGAGCGGATCTAAGGCTTCCGAAACGCTACTTAACCTGTTGAGCTTGGTCTATCGGGCAGCTTGGATCGGTGAGCAGAGACCAAATGTCGTGCAGACTGCTCGTATCCTGATGATGAGTGCGACCTCGCGATGCGGTAATGTGTGCGCCAACGCTTAATCATAGCGAATTCGTGCTTCAGTAAAGAAAAGCCTCTGCCGTCAAGCAAACAATCCCTGATCTCGTTGATGAAGTCTTGTAGGTAGTCTCTTAAAGCGCAAAAGCCTCGATGCGATCATCCTTATTCCCAAGCGACCGAACTCGTCGAGGGGGTGAGGTGAGACCTCGAGTTGATTGCGCAAGCCGGCGTGATCGAACGGACAGCGCGCCGCTACAACTTGGCCAACTCTGCCAGAAATTCATCGCTCCTCATTCAAATAGGATTCGTATCGCCAAACGTTGGCGCATGGACTCGCCGCTTCCAGTAAGCATGCAGGACGCCTTGTTGCCGTGGATTATTTCACAAAATGGCCTTGGCTTCAGCCTTGGTTCGGCAGGCGCTACGCAGAATCAGAAAATGGATGGTCCAGGTCAACAAGCGATCAGACCACGCCAATGAGTGCCAGATTTTTCCCAGACGCGGGGTCGTTCAGGCGACTTTTGCGTGGCTCGGTTTGAACCGCGCTCATGCCACGGACTTCGAACAAACCATCGCCTTCGCGTGACTAATTCCCGCCTCGACCCAGTTTTTCTTCCGCCGCATCGCAAGACTATGAGATTAATACAATTAATCTTGAACCAGACTCTAGCAAAGCTAGCTCGCCCAGTTCTCGATTACCTCAACGAAGCGCGTGAGCCAGGCATTGGTCTGATGGCCATCGACAACCCGGTGATCGATGGTGAGCGAAACATAGCACATTGGCCGAACCTGCATGGCATCCTGCCCGTCTATTTCTCGCACTACTACCCGCTTCTCCATCTTGCCGAGCCCAAGGATGGCCGATTGCGGCTGGTTGATAATAACGGGCGTGGCGAGCAGCGACCCGGAGACGCCGTGGTTGGAAATGGTGAAAGTACCGCGCGCCATATCGGCCGCACCTAACTGGTTGGATCGGGCGCGCTCTGTGATGTCGGTCAGGCGTCGTGCGATCCCGCGCAGCGACAAGTCCTGTGTATTGTGGATCACTGGCACAACAAGACCCTTTTCGCCGAGCGCAGTACCAATGCCGATATTGACGTTCTCGAAAAGTTCGAGACAGTCGTCGTGCCAGCGACTGTTGATCGCGGCTGCGACTTTCATCGCCTCCGCAGCAGCAGCGACGAAATAGGCTGAGAAAGTGAGTTTTACACCCTTTGCTTCAAACGCAGCCTTATTGGCAGCGCGGTGCGCGATGATCGCGGAGAGATCGGCTTCAAACACCGCTGTAACGTGTGGCGCGGTCTGGACCGAGTTGGCCATATTGCGAGCAATTGCCAGACGCATATTATCGTGCGGAATAGTACGCGCGGTCAGGCTGGCCGGTGTCGGTGCAGGCTCGGCGACTTCAGTCGAGGACTGTGCAGGAACCGCTGCCGCTCCGCTGGCGACGAATTTGTCAACATCGGCGCGGGTTATCCGCCCCCCGCGTCCGGTTCCTGAAATTTGTGCAGGGTCGAGGCCATGTTCGCCCAAAGCCTTACGCACTGAAGGCGAAAGCGCGGTGAGAGGATCGATAGCAGGCCCCCGTGCCTTTGAAGATTCGCGAAGCTGCGATTCCGATTTTTTAACTGCACCCCTTTGCTCAGCTGGCTGGCTGCCGACTTGCACTTCTTCCTTCACATCGGTCGGCTTAAGGTGCCCGAGCACCGCACCCGGTTCGGCCTCGGAATCGGTATCGAGCAGGATTTCCACGAGCACACCCTCGCTCGTAGCGGAAACTTCCTGTGTCACCTTATCAGTTTCCAATTCCACGAGTGGATCGTCAATCTTTACGTGGTCACCAACTGATTTTAGCCAGTTGCGGACGGTGGCGGTGGTGCCTTCGAGTTCGGTCGGGACCAATATATCTGTCATGTTAGGCCCTCCCTAGTAGCCGATGAGTTCATCGATCTTGGTACGTATACTCTCGATCGAGGGAACAACTGAGTTGAGCAGCACCGGGTTATGCGGACTGGGCAAATCGGGCATCGTCAGCCGCGCCACAGGAGCATCGAGATGGAGAAAGGCGTCCTCGACCACGACAGCAGCAATTTCCGCACCGAAACCTGCAGTTTGCAAATCTTCATGCACGATCAGGCAGCGGCGAGTGCGCCGCACCGATTCGAGCACGGCATCTTTATCCCACGGCATTAACGTACGCAGGTCAAGGACATGGACAGAGCGACCCTCCGCTGCTTCTTCGCAGCGCGGAACCATCGCCCCCCAAGTCACGATAGTCAGGTCGTCGCCCTCCGCAACACTGCGCGCTTTGCCGAATTCGAACGCGTAGTCATCACCAGGATAGGGTCGCCGCGCCCAGGTATCGTCGAGCATCGCACGATGTTCGAAGAAGATCACCGGATCGTTGCCGCGCAGTGATGTGCGCAACAATCCCACCGCATCTTCAGCATTGGAAGGCACTGCCACTTTCCAACCTGGGTTGTGTACGAAAGCAACCTCGTTGGTCTGGCTGTGCCAGGGGTCGCCGCATTTAAAGTAGCCACCCGGGATGCGTACCACCATTGGCGCAGCGAACCGGTTGTTCGTGCGCCAGCGGATTGTGCCGCAATCGTTGATCTGCTCTGTGGCGGGCTCGGCATATTTGCGGAACTGAATTTCCGGGACGGGCATTAGTCCGGCCAGCGCCATACCAACGGCTCGCCCGATAATGCCTTCTTCCGAAAGGCTGGTGTCGAACACGCGCTCTTCGCCGAACTTGTCCTGTAATCCCAGCGTCACACCATGGACTCCGCCCTTCGGCCCGATATCCTCGCCGAATAAGACTACGCGCTCGTTGACTTGGAGTTCGTGCTCCAACGTGCGCCGAATAGCGGTGACCATGTTCACGCGCTGACCACTCTCGGGCTGCGGAATATCGCTGCTTTCGGGCGGCGTGTAGCCAAGAGTCCACTGGCCGCCCATCTCCTGCATTCTACCCTCGAAAAACACGTCGTCGGCCACAGTTGCGGGCTCCGCTGGCTGACGCGCTTCTGCCTGCTCGCGCGCATTCTCTGCAACGTCAGCGGCTCGATTCTCAATAGCATCCCACTCCTCCGGTCCGATGACCGACGGGACCAAGAATTGCTTCATTTTGGGGAGCGGATCGCGCGCCCATTCGGATGTAATGGTATCCTTATCTTTGTAGGCCTGCGTATCTTGGAAGCTGTGTCCCTGGAGCCGCGGCATTGTCAGTCGCAGCATCGCAGGGGCGCGATTTTCGCGCACGTACTGGACCGCCTGCTCAGTAAGCTGCGCTGCTTCCTGCGGATCGGTTCCGTCACCGGATATAATTTCCAGGCCTTGCCAGCTAGCAAGGTTAGCAGCGATATTCCCGCCCGGTGTTTGCACGGTGGAAGGTACCGAAATGCCAAAACCATTGTCCTCAATATAGAACAGCAACGGCAACTGCTGCGTGGTCGCGATTGTGAGCGCAGACCAGAACCCGTTGGAAGCAACCGAGCCGTCACCGCCAAGTACTACACCGATAGCCTTGTTGTAGGCGCTGTCCTTAAGCTGCGTCCGATAATACTCAATCGCCTGCGCCCAGCCTGCGGTTGGCGTGTACTGCGCACCCACCCCGCCGCACATCGGCAGCGCCGAGGCGCCACTGTCATTGGGGTAGTTGAACACAACGCCGATATCCCGGCCATCGGAATAACCGCCGCTGCGCCCCATGGCTGATGCCAGTGCGTCCGACACATCAACGCCCAACGCCAGTAGGATTGGTCGCGAGCGGTAGTACCCGCAGATTGCATCGTGCTGCTCAGTCAATTGCTGGCCAAGAAGTAATTGCGCCATATCATGACCGCGCGCGGAGAATTGATAAAGAACCTTCTTCTCAGGAACGAGCCGCTCTTCCTCCATCGCGTCCAGTGCGCGCGAAAGTTGCATCAGGTACGTCAAGCGATGCCAGTCGGGGCTGTTCGCCTTAGCTGACCTAGTGGTCCGGGCTTTTGTGCTCGTTGCCATCTACTATTCTCTCGATTGCATCGCCGGTGACTGGCTGGAAATTACGAGAATATTTTATCCAAGTTGCAAAAGCTCAATCAGAATCCTTGACATTCTCCATGTGAGCGGAACATATTTTCGCATATCTCAATAATCTTGAAAGGTTTATATCATCGACGACATTGACCGAAAATTGGTACGATCACTTCAAAAAGATGCAGCGCTCAGCCAGCAACGCTTGGCAGAGAGCATCGGGGTTTCACCCGCATCGCTTTGGCGAAGACTAAAGAGCCTCGAGAAAACAGGGCTTCTTGGAAAACTGGTTCGGCTTGTCGATCCGGTCGCAGCTGGGCTGTCGCTTGATGTCATCTGCCAAGTACAGATGCAGAACCACGATGAGGAAACGCGAACCAGCTTCGAGGAGTTCGTGGCCTCTCGAGGAGAGATTCTTGCTTGTTTTTCGACCTCGGGCGAATGGGACTACCTATTACACATTATTGTGCCAGATATCGCCGGGTACGAACGGTTGCTAATGGAGGATTTACTTCGCCACCCCGGCGTTTCTCAATCGTCATCACACTTCGCTTTGAAGCGGATAAAGCACACGACGGTCCTACCCATTTCGTGACATCGGCGGCCAGACGATTTGCATGGCACACACCCGATCACCGGATTTCCATAAGCGCAGGGGTCTTGCCAGATTAACGTGGCAGCCGGATTGGCGCGTTGTTAAGTCGCACCGATGAGCCGCAAATCCAGAGCTAAGCCGCTGTCTCCATTCCGTCGCTTCTACTCATCGCCCGAGGTGATCCGCCTTGTTGTCATGAAGTATGTGCGGTTTCCCGATGCCAAGTTCGCCCATGTTCCTACGTCGAGCTCTCCCTTCTCCCCGACATTGGGATCGGATTTCTCGAGCAGGCTCTCGACCATTGCAGGGCAAAGCCGCAGTCAGAGCGAGACCTATTCCAACCTTGCACAGCAATCGACGAGCTCGGCGGTGATGGTCGAAATTCCCATTCTCGATCTCCAGGCCTCGGCCGGATTCGGGGCGATTGCGGCGAGCGAGAATGCCTACACCCGGTTTGGTTTCGATGAACGCTGGCTGCGCGCACTGACGCCCGCGAAGAGCGCCAGCCTGTCGATCGTGCGCGTGTTGGGGGATTCCATGGAGCCCATCCTCACGAGACGTTTGAAGCGCAGCGGACGCAATTGGCGTTTCACTTCGAGCGAAAAGAGGCGGGTTTCGGCGCCAGAAACAGGATCGGTGCGGAGAATTTCATCGCCGAGCACCGCGAAGCTATCGACGCGGAGCGTTTCCAGACCCAGGTCGAGCGTGCCAGCCCCGCGTGCGGCCTCGATCCGCGCTTCAACAAGACCGAGATATTCCTCGAAGATGCCGTTCTGCAACGCAATGGGAAGCGCGAGGATGCGGTTGAGCCAGCGCTGGATGGTGGGCAAATTATCGGTAAGGCCGCCATCGGGGCTCTCGAGCTTGAGGCCGGTTCGCTCGACGAAGTCCCCGAAACCGACTGCCTCGAGTTTGCCATCGTAAAGCAGGTGGAACCAGCGCGAGAGAGCGTCCTTCGCATAATCGCTTTCGAGATTGTCGGCAGGGTCGAACAGGTTCTGTCCCCCTGTCTGACGCTGGCCGCGTGTGAGAGCGCCCAATGCGTCGAGCCTTCGCGCGATGGTCGAGATGAAGCGGCGTTCGCCCTTCACATCGGTCGTGACCGGGCGGAACAGCGGCGCAGAAGCCTGGTTAGTACGGTTTGTCCGGCCAAGACCCTGGATTGCATTGTCGGCACGCCAGCCCGGTTCGAGGAGGAAATGGACTCGGCGCTGCTGGTTCTGGGCATCAAGGTCGGCGTGATAGGATTGTCCCGTACCCCCTGCGTCCGAGAACACCAGAATCCGTTTGGTTCCGTCCATGAAGCACTGTGCTTCAGCGACGTTTGCGCTTGCGCTTCGACGTTCAAGCCGCTGCTGACCGTCGCGTCCCCAGACCAACCTGCGCGAGCGGCCCGTGACCTCGGCCACCGCCTCGGTCCCGAAGTGCTCGATGATTGCATCGAGTGCAGTAGCGATAGGGGGCAATGCGCAAAGCTGCTCGATCAGTGCTTCGCGCGCGGCGATGGCCCGCGAGCAGAGAACGGGATTGCCGTGCTCGTCGCTCATCGCTTCAGAACGCAGATTGCCCTCCTCGTCAGTAAAGACCTGCATCAGGCGCACGGGAAAGCTCTTCGCGAGATAGTCGATGACATATTCGCGCGGAGAGAGATCGATATCGAGCGCTTCTCGCTCCTCGTCCGAGAGATCGGCCAGGCGACGGTCGAGCATGGCCTCGGCTGTCGAAACCAGTTGCACGACCACCGAATGATTTTCGCTGAGCGCCTCTTCCATCGCCGGGATCAGGCTCGGCAATTTCATCGAAAGCAGAAGCTGCGCGAAGAAGCGCTGCTTTTCGAGCCGCTTTCGCCATGCACGCAGATGATGCTTTCTGAGCTTGTCTAACTTAACCTTGGCAATGGCGTCATCATATACGTGACGGCGAAAGACGCCTTCGGCGATTGACCCAGGTTTGTCGCTGAGATAGGCCCGACAGGCATCTTCAACCGTATCCAGCTTCTCTGTTCGCAGCCCTCCCGCTTCTACCAACTTGGCGAATGCCTCTGCATCCCTTTTGGCCGTGGCGAACACATCATGTCCGGACAAGGTCCCATAAGGTCCAAGATTCTTGCGGCGGTACTTTCGCGCGTCTTCATCATAGGCCCGAGCGAACCATGATCCCTTTCCACCCCTGCGGGACGGTCGATATCCAACATACCAACCAGCCTGGAGGCGCTGCCAATGAGGTTCCTTGTCGCTTCGCGGCTTCAGTTTATCACGTTCGCCAATCTTGCTCAGGTCAGGCATTTCCGCACAGCTTTTGTATGAAACGTATGAAACAAGTATGAAAAACTTGGGTGGATCGATTAAGACAATCCTAGACAAATCTATCTGTTTTTCAAGGATTTTTTAGTCCCAGATAATCCCAGATAGTCCGTATTCCCATCCTTCACACGGGTGGGGTCGCAAGTTCAATCCTTGCCGCGCCCACCATTCTTCCCACTTTCATCGGCGCGCACAAACGGCTAACCCTCGGTCATGGTCGAGACACATTCACTCGCTTCACGGTCGACAAATTTCTGTCAGGCCTGCTCGGTGCGCAACCGGGCGATCTGTGCGGATCTGGACGATAGCGAGATTGAAGTGCTCAACGCCATCGGTCGCCGCCGCACGCTTGAAGCGGGCGAAGACCTGCTGTGGGAAGGTGATGAGGCGCTGCTGGTAGCGAATGTCATCACCGGCATGCTCAAGCTCTCGACCCATACGGCAGACGGGAAAGAACAAATCCTGGGCCTTGCCTATCCATCAGACTTCCTCGGCCGCCCTTTTGGCGAGACGACGCCGCATGGCGCGCAGGCGCTGATCCCGTCGCAAGTGTGCGTTTTTGCGCGCGCGGATTTTGACCGGTTTGCGAAGGAACATCCTAAGCTGGAGCACAAGCTGCTCGAACGCACCCTGCGTGAACTTGACCGCACACGCCGCTGGATGCTGCTGCTGGGAAGGATGAATGCAGAGCAGAAAGTCGCCAGCTTCCTCCTCGAAATGTCCGATCAGATTTCGCCGCAATTCGCCGACGATACCAAGGCGATCGAATTGCCGCTGACCCGCCAACAGATCGCCGATATTCTCGGCCTGACGATCGAGACGGTCAGTCGCCAGCTCAGCACATTCCGCAAGCAAGGCCTTATCGACCTTCCATCGCGCCGCGAAGTGATCCTCAGCAATCGCAGCGCGCTCGAAGATATCGCGGGCCTCTAGGCGCAACGGCGCTGGACAAGGCCCGGCGCAATTGGGCATAGGCCGCGGCCATGCACGATATCCGTTTCATTCGCGAAAACCCGGACGATTTTGACGCAGCACTGGCGCGCCGCGGGCTTGAGCCGCTGGCCGGCAAATTGCGCACACTTGACGAACAGCGCCGCCTCCTGACGACGCAGCTGCAAGAGGCGCAAAGCCGTCGCAATGAAGCCTCCAAAGCGATCGGTCAGGCGATGAGCCAGGGCGATAAGGAGAGAGCCGAAGCGCTCAAGGCCGAAGTGGCCGAGATCAAAGCGATGATGCCCGGTCTGGAAGAGCAGGAAAAGGCGCTTGGCGAAGAGCTGAACGCCGCGCTCGCCATCATCCCCAACCTGCCAGCCGATGACGTGCCCCAAGGCGAAGATGAAAGCGACAATGTAGAAGTCAGCAGCTGGGGCGAGAAGCGCGACTTCGCCTTCACTCCGCTGGAGCACGCCGACCTTGCCCCGCCGCTCGGCATGGATTTCGAAACCGGCACCAAGCTTTCAGGCGCTCGCTTCACGTTCCTGCGCGGCGACATGGCCCGGCTCCACCGCGCTATCGCGCAATTCATGCTCGACCAGCAGACGCGCGAGAATGGCTACACCGAATGCAATCCACCGGTGCTGGTGAATGACGATGCGATGTTTGGGACGGACAAGCTGCCCAAGTTCGCCGAGGATAGTTTTCGCACCACGGACAATCGCTGGCTCATCCCCACATCCGAAGTGAGCCTCACCGCCTCGGTCGCGGGCGAGATTATCGACGATCTGGCGGAGCCGCTCCGTCTTACCGCGCATACGCTCTGCTTCCGAAGCGAAGCGGGGTCGGCGGGCAAGGATACGCGCGGCTTTATCCGCCAGCACCAGTTCGAAAAGGTCGAGCTGGTCAGCATTTGCAAGCCCGAGGATAGCGAAGCCGAGCACGAGCGGATGACCGCCTGTGCCGAAGGCATCCTGCAAGCGCTGGACCTGCCCTATCGCAAGGTGCTGCTGTGCACCGGAGACATGGGCTTTGGCGCGCGCAAGACCTACGATCTCGAAGTGTGGCTGCCCGGTCAGGGTGCCTATCGCGAGATTTCGTCATGCTCCAACACCGGCGCATTTCAGGCGCGGCGGATGAATACCCGCTATCGCCCCGAAGGCGGGAAGAAGACCGATTTTGTCCACACGCTGAACGGCTCGGGCCTTGCCGTGGGACGTACTCTGGTGGCGGTGTTGGAGAACTACCAGGAGGAAGATGGCTCGGTCATCGTGCCGGACGTTTTGGCGCCCTACATGGGCGGTGTGGAGATCCTTCGGAGCAGGCAGTGATCCGTTCGTGGTGAGCCTGTCGAACCATGAATTTGCGAGCCTCACCAATTCGCCCTTCGACAAGCTCAGGACGAACGGATAGGGACGGCTCATGCGCATTCTCCTGACCAATGACGACGGCATTCACGCCCCCGGCCTCGCCGTGCTGGAAGAACTGGCGGCTCAGCTTTCCGACGATGTGTGGGTGTGTGCCCCGGCAGAAGAGCAATCGGGCGCGGGGCATTCGCTGACCCTGCATCACCCCGTACGTTTGCGCGAGCATGGGGAGAAACGCTTCTCTGTCACCGGCACGCCGACCGACAGCGTGAACCTCGCGCTGCGCAAGCTGTTTGAAGATAAGCGCCCAGACCTCGTCCTGTCCGGCGTGAATGCGGGCGAGAATCTGGGCGATGACATCACTTATTCGGGCACAGCCTCTGCCGCGATGGAAGCCGCGCTGGCCGGCGTTCCGGCAATCGCTCTCAGCCAAGCTTTCCGCGACAATGGGCCGAGCTTTTCGGCGACCCGCGAGTGGGGCAGGCGCGTGCTGGAGCCGCTGACCGACGTGACCATGGCCAAGCGAACGCTCATCAATGTGAACTTCCCCGCCCTCCCTGCAGACAAGGTGCGCGGCATTCGCGTGGTGCGGCAGGGTTTTCACGATTACTCTCGCGGTTCTCTGGTGCAGGGCACCGATCCGCGCGGTCGGCCATATTATTGGTTCGGCCTACAGGATGCCGAGCACACGCTGGATCACGGCACCGATCTGGAAGCGGTGGAAGATGGCTTTATCGCGGTCACGCCATTGCAGCTTGATCTTACCAATCACGGCGCGATAGGAACTCTGGCAGAGCGGTTTGCACCGTGACGGAGAGGCGCTGACCCTTGGCCAGAATGCACGACAAGCATGAGAAGCAGCGGATCGGCAAGCGCCGGTTTACGCCCATTCGCCGTGCCGTGAAGATCCCCGTCTGGGGCGATCTGGGCATCCGCATCGGAACGGCGCTTTCGCTGATCTTCCTCGTCATCATGATCCACTGGTGGGATCGCGCTGGCTTGGTCGACAATGTTGATGGCGATGTCAGCTTTCTCGACGTCGTCTATTTCACCATGATCTCCATCACTACCACCGGCTTTGGCGATATCGCGCCCGTCACAGACCGTGCACGACTGGTGGAAGCGGTAATCGTGACACCCGTTCGTTTTGCCGTGCTCTTCATCTTTGTCGGCACGGCGTATAACTTCATTATCAAGCGCAGTTGGGAGAAGTGGCGGATGGCCCGCATCCAGGATCAGCTCACAGACCATGTCGTGGTGCTCGGCTTCGGCGTCTCCGGCGCGGAAGCAGTTGGCGAACTTATCGAACGCGGGGCGGACCCTGCCACGATCGTCGTCATGGATACGCATGAGGAGCGCCTCGACCTTGCAGAGAGCATGGGCTGCAATGTCATCGCCGCCGATGCCTCGCGCGATGAGAACCTTGAGGCGGTGCGCATTGCCAATGCGCAGACCGTGCTGGTGTCCGCCGGCCGGGACGATGCCTCGATCCTGATCGTACTCACCGTGCGCCATCTCGCCCCCAACGTGCCGATCAGTGTCGTCGTGCGGGCAGCGGATAACGAGCTGCTGGCGCGGCAGGCGGGCGCGGATAACGTCATCAACCCGGTGCGCTTTACCGGGTTGCTGCTCGCAGGCTCCGCGCGCGGCGCGCATATCAGCGAGTACATGTCCGACCTCGCGTCGGTCACCGGCCGCGTGCAGCTGGTGGAGCGCGAGGTGCTGCCTGAAGAGATCGGCCGCCCGCTGTCGGATCTCGCGTCCGGCGGCCGTGGCCTGCGCATCTATCGCAATGGCGGCGCCTGCGGCTTCTGGGAGCACGAGGCTGACGCGCTGCAGGCAGGCGACATCATCGTCGAGATACTGCCGTCCGAGAACGGCGATGACGAAGATGAGGTCGCGGCGACCGAGAAGGCCTAGGCATTCTCCCTCTCCGCTTCCCTCTAGCCCCCGCCGCGCATCGGGTGTAGGGGCGCGGCCATTATGGCTTCCAACTCCGCCTCCCCAATTCCCGACCAGAAGCGTGTCGGCATGGTCTCGCTCGGTTGCCCTAAGGCGCTGGTCGATTCCGAACGCATCCTGACGCGCCTCCGGGCAGACGGTTACGCGATGTCGCCCGACTATGCCGGGGCCGATGTGGTGCTCGTCAACACCTGCGGCTTCCTCGATTCCGCCAAGGAGGAGAGCCTTGAGGCCATTGGCGAGGCCATCGCCGAGAACGGCCGCGTCATCGTGACCGGCTGCATGGGCGATGAGGCGGAGCTGATCCGCGCCCGCTATCCCAAGGTCCTCGCGATCACCGGCGCGCACCAGTATGAAGACGTGGTCGAGGCCGTGCACGAGGCCGCACCGCCCAGCCAGGGCCCCTTCATCGACCTCGTGCCCCAGCCATCCGACCAGATGGTCAAGCTCACCCCGCGCCACTACTCCTACCTCAAGATCAGCGAGGGGTGTAACCACTCCTGCGCCTTCTGCATCATCCCGGACCTGCGCGGCAAGCTCGCCAGCCGCCGGATCGATGCCGTCCTGCGCGAGGCCGAGAAGCTCGTCGCCGCAGGCACGAAGGAGCTGCTCGTCATCAGCCAGGACACCTCGGCTTACGGCGTGGACACCCGCCACGAGACCCGCAGCTGGAAGGGCCGCGAACCCCGCGCCCACATGACCGACCTCGCCCGCGAGCTCGGCCAGCTACGCACCGCAGAGGGCACCCCGCCCTGGGTGCGCCTGCACTATGTCTACCCCTACCCCCATGTCGACGCGGTCATCCCGCTGATGGCAGAGGGGCTGCTCACCCCCTATCTCGACATCCCCTTCCAGCATGCCGCACCCAGTGTCCTCAAGGCCATGCGCCGCCCGGCGAATGAGGCCAAGGTGCTCGAACGCGTGCGCAAGTGGCGCGACATTTGCCCCGATCTCACCATCCGCTCCAGCTTCGTGGTCGGCTTTCCGGGAGAGACCGAGGAAGACTTCCAGTACCTGCTGCGCTGGCTGGAGGAAGCCCAGCTCGACCGCGTCGGCGGCTTCCGCTTCGAACCGGTCGAGGGCGCAGCGGCCAATGCCCTGCCCAACCCCGTGCCCGAAGAGGTGAAGGAAGAGCGATACGCGCGCCTGATGGAAGTCACGACAAGCATCAGCAACGCCAAACTCGCCGCCAAAGTCGGCCGCACCCTGCCCGTGATCATCGACGAAGTCGGCGAGCCGGACGAAGACGGCGACATAGGCGCCACCGGCCGCAGCCAGGCCGACGCCCCGGAGATCGACGGCGAAGTGTTCCTGCGCAACGTGCCCGATGCGCTGGCCGCTGGCGACATCGTGCAGGTGGAGATTGAGGACGCCGATGCGCATGACCTGTATGGGGTGCTGGTAGCGCTGTAAGGGTGTGACACAGAACGCGGTTGTAAGACAGCTTCCGACTGGCCGCATCGCTCTGTAAAACAGCGATATTTTTGAGAAGTCCGTGTCCCAGCCATGGACTTTGGCTGTTGGAATTCCCGTGCGCTCGGATGGCGGTTGAATTGTGCCATGCGCCCTCCTTGCACTGGCGGAGGGGCTGTAGGAAAGCGGCTTAGCCCTCCAGCGGCAGCTCGATTTCCCGCATGATGCGGTCCGTCTCGATCAGGATTTTGACGATCCGCTGGTAATGCTGGAAGTCGGCAAAGGATAGCTCGCGGCCCTTGCGATCCTTGAGCCATTTCTGCGCCGGCTGGTATCCGCCGATGTGGAATTTCCACGCGATTTCAGGCACGCCATCGAAATACTGGTGCTTGTTGATGTGGACGCGGCCAACAATAGCCCTCTCCCCTTGCGGGAGAGGGTTGGGAGAGGGGTCGGCGGCGCCAGCCGACGCCTCCGCGTCGGTCCCCACACCCTCCGCGCCGTCCGGCGCTCCTCCCTCTCCCGCAAGGGGAGAGGGCGTGAATTTCGGATAGCCGCTCGCCACGACATTGCGCTCTGCCTCATCCTCGCATTCGCCCATGAAGGGGTATGCGGTCTCTCCGATGGCGGCGGGTTCCATCAGGTGCAGGCGGCGCAGCGCTTCGCCCTTTTCGCTGACATGGCGGAACACTTCGGGGCTCGCCGGATAGGGAATGCGCGGAAAGTCGATTTTCAGGAATTCGGCAAAGGTTTCGCGGTAATCCGGCGAGTGCAGCACGCCGTAGATATAATCGAACACCTTGACCTCTGACGGGCGCGCATCGCCGGTCGCCTTGCGGAAATCATCCTCCGGCCCGGCCTGATCGGCAGGTTCGATCCCCGCAGCCTCGCAGATGGCGGCGTAGAGCTTGGGGTCGAAATTGACCGTGCGTTGCGTGGGGGCGAGAGCGTCGGCTTGGTCGGTGGTGTCGTCGGGGTAGAGGTAGAGAGGGAATATATAATTGCCCTCTTTCATCGAGAGAGCGTGGTGGACCATGATGCCATCGAGGATAAGAGAGTGGGTCCAGTCTTGGAGAACGTCGGCCTTTCTTATCGTCGTCAGACAAAAATTTCGCTTAAGCATGTGTTTGCCGACCTCAAACACCGGATATGCTAAAAAACCTCGCGAAAAATCCGTGTAATACGTGAATCGGTAATCGAATGGCCGATACATAATCGGTCGGATGTGATCGGTTCCGTGCTTTGCGATGTTGGCTTTTATTCCCTGAAGATGCCAATCCCGAGCATCATGGATTCCAACGTATTTCTCCTCTAGCGCCTTACGATCCAAGGTCCTGAAATCTTCAACCTTGTTACTCACTTCAATCGGAGTATCACAGATCGTGATCGTGTCTCGCTTGGTCATGACGCCCATCGAGTTTGTAGAAAGCAAAGCGTCTAGAGTTGGCCACTTCTCGATGGTTGCCAGTTTCTCGTAATCGCGCGGTTCAAGAGGGAAGTCTGGCTCACGGCTCTCCAACCGTGCTGTCTCGGTTGCTCTCAACGCATTGCGCAAAACCGAATACTTGGTTTCTCTACTGCCCCACAAATCACCATGGAAAACCTCAGCCAGTTCGTCGCTGCCCTCCCCCTTCCGAACCGCGACAATCAAAGCCACTCCCTGCTGAATATCGAAGACATTCTTGTCCGGTGAACCGTCTGGGCTGACCTCTTTCTTCTTCGCATTGCCATGCAGGTCGAGCACCCAAATCTTATCGAAGGTCTTGAGGAGGTGCCAGCGCATCCCGCGAAAAGTCGGGTTGTCGAGATAGCCATGGTTCGTGATGAAGCCGAGCACGCCGCCTGACGGATTCTTCGCGATCAAATCCTCGCTCATGCGGATGAATTTGACGTAGTCGTCATTGATCCATTTAGGATTGCGCTCCTGCAGCCGCTGCTTCCCGCCCGGCTCCATCTTGTAGGCTTCCATCAAGTTCATGATGTGATCGCCCTTGTTGGCACTTTCGCCCGAATAAGGCGGGTTCCCGATAACGCACATGATCGGCGTCTGCCGCTTAACATCGCCCGCGCCCCTCGCTTCGTCGGCCAGCGCCTGTAGCGCGAAGAGGTCTTTAACCTCGCGCTCGGCGGGTTCCAGCGCATTGGTCAGCCAGACCGAAAGGCGCGGGGGCCATTGCTTGCCGGTGGGCCAGTCCTCCGGCGGCTTGCCGGTGCTGGGCACATAGCCGCTTTCGGTCAGCTGCATATCCAGCTTCATATGGCACATGGCATAGCTTGCCATCAGCAGCTCGAAACCATGCAGGCGCGGCAGCAGGTCACGCTCGACATAGTTCGACCATGCGGAAGGCGCGACGGTCTTCACCCGGTCGGCAATCGTCTGCACAGTCTTCGCAAGGAAAGTGCCCGTGCCTGTCGCCGGGTCGAGGATTTGCACGCGGTGCACATCGCGCTTGATCGTGCGCGGCTTGCCGGTTTTGGGGTCATCCTGCCCGGTGTCCCAATCCACCGTCACCTTCTTGGTATCGGCCAGCCCGTCAGGAATATCGAATTCGGTCTTCAGCACATCGTCCACCGCGCGCACGATGAAATCGACCACCGGTTCGGGCGTGTACCAGACCCCGCGCGCCTTGCGCTTCTTGGGGTTGTATTCGGCCAGGAACGTCTCGTAGAAATGGATGAAGGGATCGTTGCGTGCGGTGAATTTGCCGAAATCCTCGAACAGATCATGCGGGCGGCTGGCGCGCAGCACGTTGACCAAGTCTTCCACCGCGTAAATCAGCCACTTTGGCAAATCGAAGCCAACGATTGTCTGAAACAGACCACGGAGGAATGGATTCGATTTGGGGAGGAGCTTCAGAGCCTCGTCCCGGCTGAAATCTTCCGGCGTCTCGGTATCGTGCAGTCGCGCTGCAAACATGCCGTAGGTAATGGTTTCGGCGTAAAGATCGGCGAATTCTTCGGGCGTGAGGTTAGGCAGCAGGTTCTGTTTGAACACTTTGAATTGGCGGCCCAGCGTCGTCTGGAATTCGGGATCATCCTTCAGCGCGATATCGACTTCGCCTTTGATGATCGCCGCCTTGTTCGCCATCATTTCCGCCAGCCGCTTCGCGCTGCGGATGCTGATCGGCTGTTCTTCGGCAAACAGGCGCAAATGGCGTTCAAGCTCTTCGAACTTGTCCGGCAGCGGCTGCAATCCTTCGTCCATGCCGATAAAGTCGGCAATCGAGGTGTGATGGATCACTTCGCTTTCCCGGATGAATTCGAAATCGACACCGTTTGTGTAGATGAGGTTATGATAGGCCGCTTCGTAACGCTTGCGCTGCTCCACGCTGTAGCCTTTCAGCTTCACCACATCCTTGGGCAGGTCCTTCGCTTCCGCCCAGCCGAAGGCCACGCCATCGCGGTGGAACAGGAAATCGGGCATCCCGCCTTCGCTGCGCTTCGGCTCATTGATGACGCTGGCGGTCTCGTCCACGCTCTCGAACAGGCGCTGGAGCGGCGCGCGATAGCTGTGCTCCGTCGCATCCCCGCTTTGGTAGATGCGCGTGATTTCATCGAGATAACCGGCAATGTCCATGCGTGCCCCTTTCGTGAGGCTACATCACGCGAAAGCGCTGCAATCGCAAGCGATTACCGCGCCCCCTACCGCGCCGTGGTACTCACCACCTCGCCCTCGATTACCACGCCTGTCACGTGGCTGGTGTATTCAAACGGGTCGCCGTCGAACATTGCCACGTCGCCGTCCTTGCCGACTTCGAGGCTGCCGACGCGGTCGTCTACTCCGACGATCCGAGCGGCATCGATAGTAATGCTGGCGAGCGCGTCTTGCGGGGAGAGATCATTGGCAACCGCTTGGCCCGCTTCCCACAAAACCACGCGGACCTTGGGCACATAGGCTTCATATCCCGATTGCAGGGCGAACGGGATGCCGGCCTCCGCCAGCACGGCGGCGGTGGTGAAGGCCGCGTTTTGCAGCTCGCCTTCATTGCGTGCCATGGTCGGGTGCAGGATGATCGATCCGCCCCATGCGCGCAGTTCGTCCAGCATCAGGTGCGCATCTGCCGCGCCGTCTAGGATAACGGTGATACCGAACTCCTCTTCCAGCCGCAGCGCGCTCTGCATGTCCTGCCGGCGATTGGCCGTGACCAGCAGCGGTGTCTCCCCGCGAATGACTTCGATGAAAGCTTCGTTGACGAGATCGCGGCTGCGGCTTTCATCATCCATGCTTGCCCGCGCGCCGATCAGCGCCTGACGGATCATCGCCATCTGTCGTCCGCGCGTGCCGGGCGTGCCCGAACGATCGAGCGCCCAGGTGCCGAGATTGGCGGCGATCATCGTCCCTTCCTCCACCAGAGCGGCCTCGACCGTATTGCCGGTGGTTTTGACGACCATCGTTCCGCCCGAAACGAGCGCGCCGGGGCCGTGGCCGGTGTGGACCGTGGTGATGCCCAGCTCGCGCAGCCATTCGACCAGCCGATCATGCGGATTATAGGCATCGATGGCGCGCAAATGCGGCTGCATCGGGCTGCTGTCATCGAGCTGGTCCTGATCGTCGAACTGGTTGAGATATCCTGTGAGGCCCACAGTCGAATGCGCATCGACCAGGCCGGGGGTCACGATCGGCGCTTCGAGCACTTGCATGCCCTGCGGGATGGCGATGTCGCTAGCCGGGCCGACTGCGGTGATGCGACCGTCCTCGATCACGACGACGCCGTCTGCGATCACGCCTTGCGGGCCCATGGTCCACACCTGTCCGCCGCGAACGGCAACGTCCTGCGCCATGGCCGCGCCGGAAAAAGATGCGATGGCAAGCCCTGCTGCGAATGCGCTTTTCAAAATGCTCATTGCTCGGTCTCCAGCATGCGTGCCTCGCCCTCGAGCACGTGGGTATTCATCTGCGGATTGCCTGCGCCAAAGCCGCCGGTGGCGTGCAGCAGGTCTTCCGGATTATCGCGGTCGAACAGCAATTCGCCCATAATCCATGTTTCGTGAAGATCGGTGTAGACCGAAAGCGGATCGCCATCGAGAATCAGGAAATCGGCATATTTGCCGGGCTCCAGACTACCGACCAAATCCTCCAGCCCAAGCTGGACTGCACCATTGATCGTCATCGCCCTCAATGCGCCATCGCGGCTCATCCCGCCGCGCACGGCAATGCCAGCCTGGCGGAACATCAACCGGCTATCAATAATGTTGTCATCCGAATGCAGCGAGATAAAAACGCCTGCCCGCTCCAGCTCAGCGGCGGTTTCGATGCTCGCATTGGCGGCTTCCAGCTTGCCGCCCGGTGCATCGACGAGGATCGCGGAGACAGGTACATTGGCCGCGGCCAATTCGTCCGCAATACGCCCGCTTTCGATCCCGTGCTGGATAAGCAGATCGAAGCCGAATTCGTCGCGCAGCCTGACCGCCGTCATAATGTCATCGGTGCGGTGCGAGTGGAAATGGACGAGGCGGTCCCCATCCAGGATCTCGCACATGGCCTCCATCCCGATATTCTGCGGCGTGCGGTCCCCTTCGCAATATTCCTGCGCGGCGACGAAATGGCTGCGCACCATCGCGGCAGAGCGCGCGCGTGTGCTCGGGAAGGTGGGGTTCTCGCGGATGGGATTGGTGCCATTGGCCATCTTCATCCCGCCCATCATGTCGCCGTCCTCGTCGATGAAAGCGAGGTCGCGAATGTTATAGCCATCGACAAGGTGCATATAGAATGTCTGGCCGCCCATCAGGTGTCCGGAGCCCGGCATCACATTGGCCGTTGTCACACCACCCGACCGCGCGCGGGCGATAGAGCTGTCGCGCACATTGATCGCATCGAGCGCGCGCACATCCGGCTGGATCGCGGCGGAACTGTCCGCTCCCGAAACCTCTCCGATATGCGAGTGCGTATCGACGATGCCGGGCATGATGATCATCCCGCTCGCATCGCGCATTTCCGCGCCCGCGGGAATGCTCGTATCCGCACCGCCGATGGCAACGATCATCCCTTCATGGATGACCATCGTGCCGCCTTCGATCGTGCCAAGGCCGCTATCGCTATCCATCGTGTGGATCGTCGCATTGGTGAATGCGATGGGCACTTCCTGCGCAGCGACGGGGCTGGCTGCCAACGCCATAAAACCAACGCTCGCGGCGAGCGCGCATCTAAACTTCATCATGAAAGATCTCTCCTGTCCGCGCGGAGACTAGCGCGCGGGATGCGCAATGCAAGCGGACCTTTCACCGGATTGGCGCGGCGGCTATGTCTGCCATCATGCAGCAATCACAGACCCGCTTCACCATCTCCACACAAGGCCAGGCGCTGTATGAATTCACGCGCGAGGTGGCGGACTGGATCAGCGATACCGGGATCGAAACAGGCTTGCTCACGCTCTTCTGCCGCCACACGAGTGCCAGCCTGCTGATCAATGAAAATGCCGCGCCTGCGGTGAAGCGTGATTTGCTGCGATGGCTGAGCAAGGCCGCGCCTGAAGGCGACACCTACGAACATGACGATGAAGGGCCGGACGATATGCCCGCGCATATTCGCACCATGCTGACAGGCGCCTCGCTCTCCATTCCGGTGGCCGATGGCCGTATGGTGTTGGGCACTTGGCAAGGCATTTACCTCGCCGAACACCGCGCAATGCCACACCGCCGCGAAATCGTGGCACATTTGCTGGGTGAGCGGGTTAGTGAGGTATGATCCTCCAAATCAATTCAAGCTTCGCCTTCCAGCTTCAACAACCAACCGATTGCCTCTTGCAATTTGAGGCGGCTCCCCTTTCCGACCAGCGGGTCATTTCGGCGAACACCAGGGTCAGCGATCCGCTGCAATTTGTCCGCGTGCCAGCACAGGACGAAGTGGGAGAGCGGATCTGGGTGCGCGCCGATGGCGATGTTGAAGTCACCTATGAAGCGAAGGTGGAGGTGACGCGCGATGCCCCGGACATGCACGAATTTCGCTTGCTCAAGCCGCATGAAATGCCCGGCCATGCAGTGGAATACGTATTCGATTCGCGGTATTGCCAGGCGGACCGTATGCAAAACTTCGTGGCAGATCGTTTCGGCACATATACCGGCGGCGACAAGATCGTCGCCATGCACGACTGGATCGCGCAGAATATTACCTATGAGCCCGGCGCATCGGGCCCGGCGACAACAGCGCTAGACACTTTTGGCGACCGGCGCGGCATCTGCCGGGATTTCGCCCATGTGATGATCGCGCTGGCCCGTGCGTCTGCCATTCCGGCGCGCTATACCAGCTGCTATGCTCCGGGCGTTTCGCCGCAGGATTTCCACGCGGTGGCTGAGCTTTTCGTCGAGCATGATGGTGACGGCGGCAAATGGCGTATCGTCGATCCCACCGGCATGGCTGACCCTGCCGAGACGGTGAAAATCGGCATTGGCCGCGACGCTGCAGATGTTAGCTTTATGACCACATTCGGCTTTGCCCAGTTTCAGAGCAACTCGGTCGATGTGCGCGAAGCCGCGTGACGCGGCGCAATTGAATGTATTGAGAGGATCGGACCAATAATGAATATCAAGGCCGATACGCTGATCCTGTTCGGGGCAACGGGTGACCTATCCAAGAGGATGCTTCTGCCGTCGCTGTGCGCGCTTCACGCCGAGGATTTGCTGCACGCGGACCTGCGGATCATCGGCACCGCGCGGTCCGAATTATCCGACAATGATTTCCGCAATCTGGCGCGCGAGGCAATCGAGACTTACCTGCCCGATCACCGCCGCGGACGGATGGCCGAATTCCTCAACAAGCTGAGCTACAGCCAACTCGATGTGACGACGCCCGAAGGCTATGCGGCGCTCGCCGAAAAGGCAGGCTTGAAAGAAGGCGACAACCGGCAGGTCGCGATCTTCCTCTCCACCGCGCCCAGCCTGTTCGAACCGACCATCAAGGGACTGGCCGAGCACGGGCTTGCAGGCGAAAACTCGCGCATCTGCCTTGAAAAGCCGCTCGGCACCGATCTGGAAAGCAGCTGCGCGATCAATGATGCGGTGGCATCGGCCTTCAGCGAAGACCGTATTTTCCGCATCGACCATTACCTTGGCAAGGAGACGGTGCAGAACCTTATCGCGCTGCGCTTTGCCAATATGTTCTTCGAGCCGCTGTGGAACAGCCAGCATATCGAGCATGTGCAGATTTCCGTGGGCGAGACCGTGGGGCTGGAAGGCCGCGCGGATTTCTATGAAAGCGCAGGCGCGCTGCGCGACATGGTGCAGAACCACATGCTGCAATTGCTCGCGCTCGTCGCGATGGAGCCGCCGGTCAGCTTCGATGCCGGAGCGGTGCGCGACGAGAAGGTGAAGGTCCTGCGTTCGTTGCGCAAGATGGAGCCGGACGAAAGCGTCACCGGTCAGTATCGCAAGGG
This sequence comes from Aurantiacibacter sediminis, assembly GCF_016019885.1. GTDB lineage: Bacteria > Pseudomonadota > Alphaproteobacteria > Sphingomonadales > Sphingomonadaceae > Alteraurantiacibacter > Alteraurantiacibacter sediminis. The sequence goes on from NZ_JAEANY010000004.1 coordinate 323,393, forward strand.
CGCAGTCGATGGCCAGCCGGTGGCCGGATACGATGAAGAGCTGGGCCGGGACAGCAATGTCGAGACTTTCGTGGCGCTGAAGGCCCATATCGACAATTGGCGCTGGCAGGGGGTGCCTTTCTACCTGCGCACCGGCAAACGCATGCCCGAACGCGTAACCGAAATCGTGGTGCAATTCCGCTGCGTGCCGCACAACATCTTCCCCGGCGCGAAGCTGAAGCAGAACCGCCTCGTGATCGGCATCCAGCCCGAAGAAAACATCCATCTTTCCATGATGGCCAAGGTTCCGGGCATCGAGAATGAAGGCATGACCCTGCGGCAGGTGCCGCTCGATATCACCATGCCCGATGCCTTTACCGGCAAGTTCAAACGGATCGCCTATGAGCGGCTGTTGCTCGACCTGGTCGATGGCCGTCAGACGCTGTTCGTGCGGCGTGATGAAGTCGAAGCGCAATGGCGCTGGATCGATTCCATCCGCGAAATCTGGGAAAAGGAAGACCGCGCGCCCAAGACTTACGCCGCAGGAAGCTGGGGCCCGTCCAAGGCAATCGCGCTGGTCGAACGTGACGGAGTAAGCTGGCATGACTAAGCTGCACCCCACCATCGAGCGCGTCACGGCGCGCGTGATCGAGAAATCGAAGGATAGCCGCAAGGCCTATCTCGACCTGATCCAGCGGGAGGCGGACAACCGCCCCGACCGCAGCCAGGTCAGCTGCTCCAACCTAGCCCACGCCTTTGCCGGCGCGCTGGAGGATCAGGAAGCGCTCAAGACCAACAAGGGCCCAAATATCGGCGTGGTGACGGCGTATAATGACATGCTGTCCGCCCACCAGCCCTACGGCCGCTATCCCGAACGGCTGAAGATTTACGCGCGCGAAGTCGGCGCCACGGCGCAGGTCGCAGGCGGAACGCCCGCTATGTGTGACGGGGTGACGCAGGGCGAAACGGGGATGGAGCTCTCGCTGTTTTCCCGCGATGCGATTGCCATGGCGACGGGCGTCGCGCTCAGCCATGCCATGTATGATGGCATGCTATTGCTCGGCATTTGCGACAAGATTGTCCCGGGCCTGCTGATCGGCGCGCTGCGCTTCGGCCATCTGCCCTCCGTCTTCGTGCCCAGCGGCCCAATGCCCAGCGGCATTTCCAACAGCGAGAAGCAGAAGACCCGCCAGCTTTATGCAGAGGGTAAGGCAACCCGGCAGGAACTGCTCGATTCAGAGCTGGGCTCCTACCATTCGCCGGGCACCTGCACTTTCTACGGCACTGCCAATTCCAACCAAATGATGATGGAACTGATGGGCCTGCATATTCCGGGCGCCGCTTTCATCCAGCCGGGCACGAAGCTGCGGCAGGCGCTCGACCGCGAGGCCGTGCACCGCGTCGCCAGCATGACTCAGGACGGCAATGATTATCGCCCGCTCGGCCACTGCGTCGATGAAAAGGCGATTATCAACGCGATGGTCGGCCTGCTCGCGACAGGCGGCTCGACCAACCATGCGATTCACATCCCCGCCTTCGCCCGCGCGGCTGGCGTGCAGGTGGATTGGACCGACTTGTCCGAGCTGTCCTCCGCCGTGCCGCTGCTGGCGCGCGTCTATCCTAATGGATCGGGCGATGTGAACCACTTCCACGATGCCGGCGGCATGGGCTTTGTCGTGCGCGAGCTTGTCGATGCAGGCCTAGCCCATGGCGATGTGATCGGTGTCGGTCAAAAGCGCGGGATGGACGAATATGGGCAGGAGCCGGGCCTTGATGGCGACGCTCTCGTCTGGCGCGATGTCGGGCCTTCGGGCGATGACACCATGCTAAAAGGCGCTGCCGATCCGTTCCAGCCCGATGGCGGTATGCGGCTGGTCGAAGGGAATCTCGGCCGCGCATGCTTCAAATCATCCGCTGTCGCGAAAGAGCGTTGGACAGTCGAAGCGCCGTGCCGCGTGTTCCAGACGCAAAAGGACGTGGTCGCCGCCTTCAAGGCAGGCGAACTGGACCGCGATGTCGTTGTGGTCGTGCGCTTCCAGGGGCCCAAGGCCAATGGCATGCCCGAACTTCACAGCCTGACCCCGCCGCTCGCGGTGCTGCAGGATCGCGGATACAAGGTCGCCCTTGTGACCGATGGCCGCATGTCGGGTGCCTCGGGCAAAGTGCCCGCCGCCATCCATTGCTCGCCCGAAGCCTTGGGCGGTGGGCCGCTCAGCCTGCTGCAGGATGGCGATGTGGTGAAAGTTTGCGCCGAAACCGGTGAGCTTTCGACCAGCGCCGACCTTTCGGCCCGCACGCCAGCAGAAGATCCCGCACCCGATCAGGGCACGGGGCGTGAGCTGTTTGCGATGTTCCGCCAGCTGGCGGACGAAGCGGAAAAGGGCGGCAGCGCGATGCTCGCCACCGCCGGGCTGTAAAGCCGGACCACTTTCAGGGGAGAGAGCCACATGACCGACATCGTCACCGTAGATATTGGCGGCACCCACGCCCGCTTCGCCATAGCGTCGCTAGCCAAGGATGGCGCGATCACGATGGATGAGCCGATCACGCTGCACACCGATGATCACGCCAGCTTCCAGTCGGCATGGGACGATTATCGCACGCAGAAAGGCGGCACGCTGCCGACCGATGTGGCGATGGCGATTGCGGGCCCGGTGGGCGGCGATGTCATCCGCTTTACCAACAATCCATGGATCATCCGCCCCGCCATGATCGGCGAGAAGCTTGGCTGCGAACGGCAAGCGCTGGTCAATGATTTCGAAGCGGTGGCGCATGCCGTCGCGCGCGCGGGCGATGACGAATTTCTCCACCTGACCGGCCCGGAAGGCACGCTGCCTGCAACCGGACGGCTGACGGTGATGGGACCGGGTACCGGCCTTGGCGTCGCCCATCTCTACCGGGAGCCCGATGGCACCTACCGCGTGTCGGCGACCGAAGGCGGACATATCGACTTCGCACCACTCGACCAGATCGAGGACGCGATCCTCGCCCGCCTGCGCAAGCGCCACAATCGCGTTTCGGTCGAGCGCGTAGTCGCCGGCCCGGCCATTTCAGACATTTATCACACGCTCGCCGCGATGGAGAACAAGAGCGTCCCCGAACTCGACGATATCGAAATCTGGACCAAGGGCATGAATGGCGAGGATATTCTTGCCGCTGCCGCAGTGGACCGTTTCTGCCTGTCGCTGGGGTCCGTCGCCGGTGACATGGCGCTGGCGCATGGCGCAAAAGCCGTCGTGATTGCGGGCGGGCTTGGATACCGGCTGCGCGACCATTTGCCACAATCGGGCTTTGCCGAACGCTTTCGCGCAAAGGGCCGGTTCGAAGGCCTGATGGCGAGCCTGCCGGTCAAACTGATCACTCACCCGCAGCCCGGCCTGTTCGGCGCGGCGGCTGCCTTTTCCCAGAAATATGGAGACGCCTGATGAGCGCGCCCGACAATATCGAAGCAATCATGCGCACCGCTCCGGTTATTCCGGTGCTGGTTGTGGAAGATATCGGCCACGCGCGGGAGACCGCAGAGGCGCTGGTTGAAGGCGGGCTGAAAGTCCTCGAAGTCACGCTGCGCACCGAGCATGCGCTCGAAGCGATCAAGCGCATGAATCTCGTGCCCGGAGCGATAGTGGGAGCTGGCACCGTCACCAATCCCGATCAGCTTCACGCTGCGGTGGATGCGGGAAGCGAGTTCATCGTGTCCCCTGGCCTGACCGAAAAACTGGGGACGGCAGCGGTGAAATCGCGCATTCCGTTTCTGCCCGGTATCGCCAATTCGGGTGACATCATGCGCGGCATGGATCTGGGGCTGAAACACTTCAAATTCTTCCCCGCGATGGCAAATGGCGGCGTGCCCGCGCTGAAATCGCTCGCCGCGCCTTTCTTCCAGTGCAAATTTTGCCCGACCGGCGGCGTTTCGGCGAGCAACGCGCCCGAATGGCTTGCCATGGAGCAAGTGCTTTGTGTCGGCGGCAGCTGGGTGGCGCCTGCCGGTGCGTCGCCTGAGGAAATCACTCGTCTCGCCAAAGAAGCTTGCGAGCTGGCTCCCGCATGAAATCTGTAAGCGAATTATCCGAACGCCTGCAGGAACTCCACCGTCGGACGGAGGAGACTCCGCTATTCAATCCGGTTTTCCAATTGGCGCATGATTTGTCGCGCGATCTGGAAGCGGGCGAAATGTCGCTCGACGATTTTGAAGCGATTGTGGCCGAGCTGGAAGTCGCCTCTCTCAAAGAGCGCGCGACCCGGCTGGAGTGCATGGTCGCTCCGCTTGATGAGCAAGCAAACGAAAACGCGCTGGCGGATAGTTTTGGCAATGGTGATTTCGCTGCCTTTCAGAAGCGCTGGGAAAGCCCAAGCCTGCACGCCGTTTTCACCGCGCACCCGACCTTTCTGCTGACGCCGGACCAGTCGGCTGCAGTTGCAGACGCTGCATCGGGCAAAGGCGAGATCGGCGATAATGTCGTTGGCACTGATCGACCGCAAGTGACGCTCGCCTACGAACACCAGCGCGCTATGCGGGCCATCGCCAATGCGCAGGATGCCCGCAGCGCCATCGTCAGCCAGGTCCTCGCCCATGCGCGCGAAACCTGGCCGGACCAATGGGCAAAGCTCAATCCGGTGCCGTTCCGGTTTGCGAGCTGGGTCGGCTACGACATGGATGGCCGCACGGACATTACCTGGTCCAACTCGATCGGCTTTCGCCTCTCTGAAAAGGCCGAGCGCCTGCAACGCTATGTCGCCGCTCTGGAAGAGATCGACGCCGATCACCCGCTGCTCGGCGAACTGCGTCCCGCTGCCCTTTACGCGATAGAACGCGCGCAGGATTTCACGTCTGACCTGACCGATCCCGCCGCTCTTTCGGTTGCCGCCAATCGCCTGACCGCGAGCGATCCGCGCAAGCTGCTCAGCCTCAAAAAGTTCATCGATGCACTCGATAGCGAAGCTGCAGAGAGCGACGATGCCAAGCGTGCTGTTGCCCTGAAAACCCTTGCCGCATCCATGCGTGCCGATGGCCTTGGCATGGGCTGGATCCACTTCCGCGTGAATGCGAAACAGCTGCACAATGCCATCCGCCGCCGGATCGATCCGGACGGTAATCTCGATCTCGCGAGCAAGGGCGCTGTCGTCCATCTGCGCCGCGCCATCGCCAAGGTGAAGCCGCATCGCAGCAATTTCGGCTCGCTCGCGATCGAGGCGAGTACGGCCATCCGCCAGTTCCTCGCCATGGCGCAGATCCTCCAGCATATCGACGCGGACACGCCAATCCGCATGCTGATTGCCGAATGCGAAGAGCCCGCCACCGTGCTTGCCGCCGTCTATTTCGCGAAACTGTTCGGAATCGAGGACAAAGTCGATGTATCGCCGCTGTTCGAAACTGAAACCGCGCTGGAACACGGCGGCCGCTTCCTTGATGAGCTTCTGGCAGAAGAAGTCTATCGGGACTACGCCAGGAAGCGTGGCCGCATCGCTATCCAAACCGGCTTTTCCGATGCGGGTCGCTTCGTCGGCCAGATACCGGCCAGCCTCGCAATCGAACGGCTTCAGGGCCGCCTTTCGGAAGCGATGGAGGCGAATGGTCTTACCGAGGTAAATGCGCTCATTTTCAACACCCATGGCGAAAGCATGGGCCGCGGTGCGCATCCCACCAAGATGGCGGACCGGCTGGACTGGCCGCTTTCGCCGTGGGCCAAGCGGCGCTTTGCCCGTGCCGGCATAACGCTGGAGCCCGAAGTCAGCTTCCAGGGCGGCGATGGCTATCTGTGGTATGCAACGCCCGAACTCGCCCGCGCCACGCTCACCCGCATTGCGTGCCTGCGCCCTGCCGAAACCGATACTGACGCGCCGGTGGACGTATTCTACCGCCGCACCGATCTGAGCCTCGATTTCTACCGCGCCATCAAGGATCACCAGCGCGAGCATCTCGAAAGCCGGATTTACAGCCGCGCGATTACGGCGTTCGGCCTCGGCCTGCTCAACAGCACCGGCAGCCGCGTGTCGCGCCGCCAGAGCGACATTTCCGCAGACCGCGACATGAACCTGCGGCAGATCCGTGCGATCCCGCACAATGCGATCCTTCAACAGCTCGGCTATCCGGTGAATGTGATTGCCGGGATCGGCGAAGCCGCCGAAGGCAATTACGAGGAAATCGGCGAATTGCTGCAGGAAAGCGCGCGCGGGCGTGAGCTGGTGCGTCTGGTGCGTGCGGCCAATGCCCTCGCCAGCGTGAAGACGGTTGCCGCCTATGGTGAGCTGTTCAATTCCGCCTATTGGGCCAGCCGCCCCTATCGCGGGACCGAGCAGCACCTGTCCATGGCGTGCGAGAACCTGTCCGAATATCTCGTCAAAGATGACCGTGTCGGCGTGTTTCGCCGTCTTGCGAGCCGGTTGCGCGTGGATGCGATGAAGCTGCACCGCCTGCTCGATCACATCCCGGATGAAGCGCCGACCGCAAACCGTGAGGACAAGCGCCGGATGATCGGTGTCGCGCAATCGCTGCGGCTCGCTCTGATGCAGGCGATGTTTATCCGCGCGGTCAGCGTGCCGGTGTTCAGCCGCGCCAACGATGTGAGCCGCGACGATGTGCTGGAGATGGTCTTCACCCTGCGGATCGACGATGCGCTGGCGCAATTGCGCCGTGCCTATCCGCGCACTTTCCCGCGCATTTCGCGCTTCGATCTCACCGAAGCAGCCGATTGGCCGGACGGTGCGGATGAAGGCTATGAAGCGATCCACCGCGACTATATCGACCCGATCGAGCGCGCCTACTCGCTTTCGCTGCGTCTCTCCACCGCCATTGCCAATATCTTCGGCGCGCACGGTTAACGCCGGTCACCCGCGCGCTTCGTGTCGTCTCGAAGCGGGACGCGCGCAGCTGGGCTGTAGGATTTGCGCGCATTTGCGCGTATACCGCCACTCATGGAAAGCGGCGTGAAATGGATTCTTGGCCTCAGCCTTGGCGTGGTGGCGATTGTCGCCAGCGCGGTGTTTGCCGGTAATTCGCTGGAAGCGCAGGACCACACCAGCGGCTGGCTCACCCCGGAAGACGTGCTGGTGGAAGGCGACGCTGTCGTCTCCGATCACGACGTGAGCGAGGCCGAAGTGCTCGCGAATGCCGACGGCGAATATTACGGCAATGACCCGCTGAGCGAGGAAGAAATTGCCTATCTCAGCCGCGAAGTCGTGCAGGAAACGCCCGACTATGATCCGGATAATCCCTTCGTCATCAAGCGCGTCCTGCCGATCGAAGGCCCCATCCGCTACGGCGAATGGTATTGGGACGATGAAGGTGTTCCCGATGGCCCGCTGGTGATGACCGTCGACTTGCAGGCGCGCGTGATCAGCGTATTCCGCGATGGCTATGAAATCGGCGCCGCTGCCGCCCTTCTCGGCACGCCGGAGCACCCTACACCCACCGGCGTATTCCCGATCCTGACCAAGGAACGCCACAACGTCTCCGAGAAATACAACAACGCCCCCATGCCTTGGACCCTGCGCCTGACATGGGACGGGATCGCGGTGCACGGCGGATCGACCGTGGAGCTCGGCTACGCCAGCCACGGCTGCATCGGCGTGCCCGACGAATTCGCCAGCCGCCTGTTCGACATTGCCGAGCTGGGCGATGTGGTGATTATCACCGATGGTGTGATGACTGGCGTTGGTGGCTCGCTGGATTACCGGGAGCGGTAGGGCTAGCCCGTCCGCCTCGGAGGTTCGGGTCGATACACCCAATCACCCTTGTCAACTTTAACAAGAATGCCCGCCACATTGCCGCCTTTGCCCTTACGCAATTGATCCATCAGCTGCGCGAGGTCCCGCCCCCTTGGCGTTGCTCCCATGAGGCGGAACTGTGTTTCCAGAATTGGGAAGTGCATATATCGCGCGATCGGCACAGGGTGGCGCAAGCCACCTTTTTCGGTCTTTTCGTTGTCGGAAAGCCACATGTTCACCGCCCACTCACAAAGCATGTCGGCGTCTTCCATATGCTGGGCGCTCACAGAAAAGCCCTTGGGGTCAAGGCAATCGATTTGCGAAAGAGCACTCCGGATCTGAATCCGTTCGAAACTCGTGTCGGCATTGCTCGGATCGTGTGCGACGGCAATACGCGCACTCTCGACTACCTTCCCAAGCTCCCCGCGGCTGAACGATAGTAGGGGTCGAACAAGCGCGCGCCAACGGCTGACATAAGTCCGATCACGAATAGCAGAAAGTCCGGATGTGCCGCAGCCCCGGTTAAGCCGCATGAGTATAGTTTCCATCTGATCATTGGCATGGTGCGCAGTCGCGAGCGTCCGGATGCGGCGCCGCTTTCCCCAGCGATCAAGTGCCGCATACCGCGCCTCGCGCGCCTTGGCCTGCACATTGCCCTCGCCAACCTTAACGGTGAGCACCTCGCACGGCACACCGCGCTCTTCGCAGGCCGTCAACACCAGCGCGCACTCGTCTTTCGCTTCGGGGCGCAGGCCGTGGTCGACTGTCGCGACTTCGAACTGGCCGGGGATCGCTTCCTGAGCCAGCAGCAGCATCGCCATGGAGTCAGGTCCGCCGCTCACCGCGAGGCCGATTTTCCCGCCATCGGGATTCAGCCGGTCGAGCGCGGCTTTGAACCGCGCCACAAGCTCCGGATCAATCGCAGTCGACACGGCCTCCGAGGCTTTCATACATGCCGGACAGGCGGCCCACGGCGAGCGCGGGATAGGTATCGCCGAATTCAGCGAGCGCGATGCAGGCGCGGTTCGTGTCATCAAGCGCGATCATACTTTCGGCAAGATAGAGCAGGCTGTCCGGCGCGCGGGCGGCAGAGCTATCAGCCTGGTAATTCTCGAAGAAATGGGTCGCCGCTGCACGCGGATCGCCGGCATCGAGGAAAGCGCGGCCGAGCAGGTTGCGGCCGAAGGTCGTACGCGGGTGATTGGGATATTGTGCGACGAAAAGCGCCAATTGCTGCTGCGCTTCGGGATAGAAGCCCGCATCCCACAGGCGGAAGCCGTAGACATATTCGTCATCGCCAGCATCGCCGGTCGCAGGCTTGGCGATGGCCTGCACGGCGGCGAGGCGCTCGGGTGAAGGTGCGGTCTGTGCCGGAGGTTCGGGCAGCTCCACTTCGGCGGTGTCTTCAGGCACCGGAATGACGCCGCTCGGGCGCTCATCTGCCGGAGCAGTGGTGGTATTTGGCGCGGGAGCCGCAGCCATCGCTCCATTCTCGATTGCGACTATGCGCGTCTCCAATGCGGCAAGCGCGTTTTCATTGACTTCGGTTGCTGCGGTCAGCCGAGCGAGCTGCTGCTCGATCGCGTCGAGGCGGACCAGCACGTCCGTCAGCGCGCTGGTGGTGACTTGCGGCTGGCTTGTGACCTGGCCGGAAGTGTTCGCTTCCGGTGTGATTTCAGGCTCGAAAAAGCGATCATCGCCGCCGGGAAACACTGCGCGCTGGAGAGCGTTCAACTGCCGCTCGATCCGGTCCAGCCGATTGTCGACCTGCGCCGAGGCAGGGGTCGCCACGACGATCAGCGCCAATGAGAGCGAGCCCAGAATGGCGTTGGTTGCTGCCTTGGGTGCAGAAATCCATTTCATCGCCGCGAATACCTCCTGAAATTCAAAAGCTTTGCTGGCACACTGCCATGCCCTGCCAAGATATATGATTAACGCGTGCGAGAAACCCGGGATATCGCCTTATTCCCCGCAAATAGGCGTCAGTTGACCGACGTGGTCGCGCTGTCCGATGGCACAGGCGACTGGCGGGAGAGCAAGGCCGCTGCCGACACCTCGACATCTTCCAGCGTTTCGATCTCGGTCGAAAGCTTGGGCACGCTTCGCCCGCCAATGGTGATGGCGAGCAGATCGGGCCGACCGGTGATGATGCGCGGGCCATCCGCATCGGCGGGGATCGTGTAACTGTCCCCTTCGGAGAGCGTCTGTTCGCTCAGCACGCGGCTTTGCGCGTCATAGAAGCGCACCCACACCTCGCCCTCTGCGGTGAAAACGACCGGATCACCCGCCGAAGGAGCATCTGTTGCACCAGCGTCGGTGTCCGCGTCTGCAGTCAGCTCTCCGCCTTCAGGCTGCGCTTCTTCTTCCTCCGTTAGCGCCGGCAATTCAGCGGCCGGAGCGAAAAGCGCGCGCGAAGCAAAGAAAATGCCGACGAGCAGCAGGACGACGGCGAAAAGCGAGAACCACACCAGCTTTCCGCCCGGCGCGCGCGATGGGTCGCCCGGCTCGAACGAATTGTTGGTGCCATTGCGTTCACGCGGCGCATCGTCCGCCATCTCCGCGCCGACCATTGCCGCAACATCGCCTTGATCAAGGCCAACCACCTTCGCGATCGTCTTGGCGAAGCCGATGGCATAGGTGCGTCCGGGCAGTTCGCTGAAATCGCCCGCTTCGATATTTTCGATATGGCGACTGGAAATGCGCGTTTCGGCGGCGACCTGTTCTATCGACAGGCCCTTTGCTTCACGTGCAGCGCGCAATTGCGGGCCTACGCTTCCGGGTGCCGCTGCCGCAGCATCTTCGTGATCCAAGTGTTTTTCGTCGGACATTGCCGCTCCAGCTGGGGGATGCTGGGTCTATGCTAACCCTTTGCGCGCAGAAACTATGTTAGACCCCGCAGAGTCAAGCGCTGCGTTGCACAAATCGGCTAATCGACCTCGATTTCCCGCGCTTCCGCCCATTCCGTCAGCGCCGCGCGCATATCGGGCGGCGGGGATGCGAGCCATCCGCGCATGGCGTCGCCGATTTCCTTGGTATCGACTTTGCGCACCAGCTCCTTGATCTGGCCGACGGCTGCCGGGGTAATCGAGAGGCGCCTTATACCAAGCCCGATCAGCGCCAGCGCTTCAAGCCGCCTGCCGCCCATTTCGCCGCACACGCCCAGATCGACCGGCTGGCCGACACAGGTCTGCACCACGCGGGCCAAGAAGCGCAGGATTGACGGGCTGAGCCAGTCATAGCGTTCCGCCAACATCGGATTGGCACGATCGGCAGCAAACAGGAATTGGGTCAGATCGTTGGTACCGATGGAAATGAATTTCAGACGCGGCAGGAGCAGGTCCAGCTGCTCTGCCAGCGATGGCACTTCGAGCATAACGCCGTAATTGATGCAGCTGGGCAGCTGGTGCTTGCGCTTTTTCAAATAGGCGAGCTGGCTGTCGAACACCTCTTTGGCGGCGTCGAACTCCCACGGTTCGGACACCATTGGGAACATGACATTCAATTCGCGCCCGGCAGAGCCCTCGAGCAAAGCGCGCGCCTGCACTTTCATCAGGCCTTCGCGTTCCAGCGCGAGGCGCAATGCGCGCCAGCCCATGGCCGGGTTCTCGTCTTCCTTCGCATTTTCGCTGGAGATGTAGGGTAGTTGCTTGTCGCCGCCGATATCGACCGTGCGGAAAACGACTTTCTTGCCTTTCGCCGCGTCGAGCACATCGCGATAGAGCCGCGCCTGCCGTTCCCGCTGGGGAAGCGCTGCGGACACAAGGAACTGGAATTCGGTTCGATAGAGGCCGATGCCATCCGCGCCGGTGACGGCGAGCATGCTCATATCATCGCGCAGCCCTGCGTTCATCATCACTTCGATGCGTTCGCCATCGCGAGTGAAGGGCTCGACATCGCGCAGCTTGGCGTAGGCAGCCTGTTTTTCCCGTTTGCGGGCAAAGCGAGTTTCGAACGCGGAGAGCACGCCCTGGCCGGGGCGCAGCGTCACCGCGCCCTTGTCGCCATCGACCAGCACCGTATCGCCTTCGCGCACCAGACCGCGCAAATTGCGGATGCGGCCGACAACGGGCACACCCATGGCGCGCGCGACAATCACCACATGCGCGGTGAGCGAGCCTTCCTCCAGCACCACACCTTTGAGGCGTCGCTTGTCGTATTCGAGCAGTTCTGCAGGCCCGAGATTCTTGGCGACAAGGATCGTATCCTTGGACAGACCCTTTTGCGCCGCCGTGCCAAGCTGGCCGGACACGATGCGGATCAGGCGATTGGCGAGGTCTTCAAGATCGTGCATCCTATCCTGCAACAGCGGATCGGAAATTTCGCGCATGCGCATACGCGTGCGCTGCTGCACGCGTTCGATCGCGGCTTCGGCGGTGAGGCCTGAATCGATCGCTTCATTGATGCGGCGACTCCAGCCTTCGTCATAGGCGAACATCTTGTAGGTTTCGAGAACCTGCTCCTGCTCTCCACCCACGCCGAATTCGGCTTGACCCGTCATATTGTCGATCTGTTCGCGCATCCGGTCAAAGGCGAGATAAACACGCTGGCGCTCCGCCTCGGTGTCTTCGGCAACGGTCTGCTCGATTTGCACGCGCGGCTGGTGGAAAACGGCTTCGCCCAGCGCGAGGCCTTTGACCAGTTTCAGCCCCTCGGCCGTCTCCTGCCCGGTCAGCTTCTGCGTGCCTGCCTCAAGGTCGACATCATCGACGAGGCCCGCATTATTGATCAGCTCCGCCAGCACCATGGCGACGGTCTGCAGCGCCTCGATCTCAACTTCTTCGTATTTGCGCGGCTCGATGTGCTGCACATTGACCACGCCGATGGCGCGCTCGCGCCGCACGATCGGCACGCCAGCGAAGGAGTGGAATTTTTCCTCGCCCGTTTCGGGGCGATACTGAAATTCAGGATGGGTCGCTGCCTCATCGAGGTTCAGCGTTTCGATGTTCTGGGCAATGGTGCCTGTGAGCCCTTCGCCCACCGCCAGGCGCGTAACGTGGACGGCGGCCTGGTTCAGCCCGCGTGTCGCAAACAGCTCCAGCATGCCGTCGCGCAGCAGGTAGATCGAGCACACCTCGCTATCCAGCGATTCGCCGATCGTCTCCACGACCTGATTGAGCTTGGCCTGCGCGTGGGTGCGCGAGGCCATGATTTCATGGAGGCTGGTAAGGATCGTTCGTGCGGAGGCGGCAGCTGACATAACTACCGCCTATAGCACGTAAAATGTTTTGCAAATTATACCGCTGCCCCAGGCAGCCCAAGAATCTGCGTAACCGCTCCTAATGAAAGGCGATTTCTTCCTTGATGCGGAGTTTCTGTTTCTTGAGCGCCTGAATTTTCGCTGCATCGGGAGCGGGTCGGTTCATTTCTTCCCGAAGTCGACGGTCGAGGCCTTCATGCTTTGCGGTGAGGGCGTTGACGTGCGAAGAATCCATATGCGCATCTCCTGGCGGTTGCGGCCGCGCGTGCGACCTATCGTTGCACAAATGCAGCGACTCGCCAGTGCGACGAGCGCCGCAATTGTCATCAAACCATAATAGTTTTAATTCTTCAATTCGAACGGCGATGAGTCGTTCTGACTCGCCGATAATCGGGTCGCTTTTGTAATTTATGAAAAGCCGGCAAGGATGTTTCGCCTCGCATGACAGAAGATGAAATGCGCAAACGCCTCGCCGTGCTCAAAGTTGAGCATCGCGATCTCGACATCGCCATCGGGGCGCTGCTCGCGAATGGCGGGCCCGACCAATTGCAGGTCGCGCGGCTGAAGAAGCGCAAGCTCGCCCTGCGCGATCAGATCGCCATTCTTGAAGATTATCTGACCCCCGACATCATCGCCTGAGCGCGTTTTACGCGCGGTCAATCCGTGTCTTGCTGGGACAGGGGAATTTCCTTGTGCACGTTAACCATGATCCGTCTGGCAGGGCGGGCATGGAGGCGCTAGCCGGAGGGAAGATATGTCAGATCCTGCGACCATAAGCCCGGCGATCGTCGAGACGCTGTATGAAGATGCTCTTCAACTGGCCGAAGAGGCGCGCGCGCTGTTCGACACGCAGGATGCGCGTGCACCTTTCGATGAAGAGGACACGCAGTTTCGCATCGCGCTGTCGTGCGAGGGTCTGCGCACCACCACGCGGATCATGCATGCCATCGCCTGGCTACTGAACCACCGCGCCTATTTCGCTGGCGAGATGACCGAGTTCCAGCTGCGCCGCCATGGTCGCTTGCCGCCGCCGCAGCCCGAAGGCGATGCGCGCCAGCTGGCGATGATGGACCTCTACACCCGCAGCATAATCGATCGCAGCAGGTCGCTATATGCGCGGATCGAGCGGCTGGATGCAGCTTGGCGTAGGCATTATGCGATGCAGCCCGAAGCTGTGCATCGCCTGCGCGAGCGGATCGGTCAGGCTTTTGCTGTAAGCTAAGCGGCTTCGCTCAGACTTTCGAAAGCGCTTGATCCCACTCCTTCAGCCGGGTGGCGCGAACGTCATCGTCCATCCCCGGCGTAAAGGTTTTGGCAGCGCCGATCATCGCCGCAGCGGCGTCTTGCAGTGACGCGTGCAGCCCTGCGCCCACCGCCGCCAGCATGGCTGCGCCCAGCGCGGTCGTCTCGACAAAATCGGGCCGGACCACTTCGATATCGAGGAGGTCGGCGATATCCTGCGCCATCCACTCATTGGCGGCCATTCCGCCGTCGATCTTCAGGCTTTTCCATTCCGCGCCGTCGGCAGCAAATGCGCTCGCCAGATCGTAGGTCTGATGCGCCATCGCTTCGAGCGCGGCGCGGGCGATATGCGCGCGGCCGGTGTCGAAACCGAGGCCGGAAATAATGCCGCGCGCCTCTGGTCGCCAATGCGGTGCACCAAGGCCGGATAGCGCGGGCACAATCACCACGCCGCCATTGTCGGGGATCGAGCGAGCGAGCTCCTCGGTCTCCGCAGCGCTGCCGATCAGGCCCAGCGTATCGCGCAGATATTTGATCAGGCTGCCCGAGACAAAAACTGCGCCTTCGATCGCGTAATGCCGCTCACCGCCGAGCTGATAGAGCACTGTGCCGAGCATGCGGTGCTGCGAATGCGGGACCTGCGTGCCCGTATTGCCGAGCACGAAAGCGCCGGTGCCATAGGTCGCTTTGGTATCACCCGGGGAGAGGCAGCCCTGCCCGATGGTGGCGGACTGCTGGTCTCCGGCCATGCCGCAGATCGGGATCGGTGCGCCGAACAGATCCGCATGGGTGGTGGAGAGTTCGCCCGCGCAATCCATGATAGCCGGGAGAGCGGATTGCGGCACGCCGAGCAGATCGCACAGCTCATCGTCCCAGCCCTCCCCATCGAGCGCCATCAGCATGGTACGGCTGGCGTTGCTGGCATCGGTGATGTGCGAGTTGCCGCGCGTCAGTTTCCACACAAGCCAGCTTTCAACCGTGCCCAGCGCCAGCCTGCCACCTTTCGCCGCCTTGGCCACTTCCGGCGCGTTGTCGAGCAGCCAGCGCATCTTGGTGCCGGAAAAATAGGGATCGAGCAGCAGTCCGGTTTTAGCCCGCACCATGTCCTCATGCCCGGCGTTTTTCAGCTGAGCGCAGAAATCGGCGGTTCGGCGGTCCTGCCAGACGATTGCGCGGTGGAGCGGTTCGCCCGTTGCCTTGTCCCATGCGACGACGGTTTCGCGCTGGTTGGTAATGCCGATGGCCGCAATCCGATCTGGTCCGCCCGCCTGCTCTACCATGTCGCGCGCGCAGGCGAGCGTCTTGTCCCAGATTTCGGCTGCATCATGCTCCACCCAGCCGCTGCGCGGATAATGCTGCGTCAGCTCCGCCTGCGCCACGCCGCGCTGGCTGCCGTCCTGCGCAAACAGCATGGCGCGGGTGCTGGTGGTGCCTTCATCCAGAACGAGTATCGACTGATCGATCATTGGCTTTCTCTCTCCTCCCGGCCATATGCGCAGGATGGCAAAAACTCCGCAAGCCCATGATCCCAGCACCTGGCCCACCGGTGACCTCGAACAGCTTGAGCCACTGGTCGCACGCGTGCTCGCGCCCAATGCCTCGGCCTTCACCTATACCGGCACGCAGACCTATCTGGTGGGAATAGAAGACCTGGCCGTGATCGATCCCGGGCCTGCCGATGAGGAGCATCTCGATGCCCTCATCCGCGCCATAGATGGCCGTCCGATCCGCGCGATCATGTGCACCCACACCCACCGCGATCACTCACCCGCCGCCATGCCGCTGGCCGAGCGGACAGGTGCCCCCATCGTAGGCTGCGCGCCGTTGCGGATGGAAGGCGGTGGCGGTGTCGAGGCTGCCTATGATCAGGAATACGAGCCCGACCGGGTGCTGGAAGATGGCGAGGCGATGACCGGGGCCGGCTGGACGCTCACCGCGCTTTTCACCCCCGGCCATATCTCCAACCATTTGTGCTTTGCGCTGGAAGAGACCGGCGTGGTCTTTACCGGCGATCATGTCATGGGCTGGTCCACCAGCGTCATCGTTCCGCCCGATGGGGACATGGGCGATTACATGGCGAGCCTGCACAAGCTCTACGAGCGCGACGATCGCATCTATTATCCGGCGCATGGCCCGGCGGTCGAGAAGCCGAAGCAATTGGTGCGCGGCAATATCGGCCACCGAAAGGCGCGCGAGGGGCAGATTTTGAAACTGCTGACCGAGGCGGCGCAGCCGATCGAGGATCTGGTGGCGCGCATGTATTCGGGCGTCGATAAACGGCTCTGGCCCGCCGCGCAGATGAGCGTGTGGGCGCATCTCATTCATCTGGAACAGCGTGGCCTCGTCAACCGTTCTCAGAACATATGGACAGCCAGACAGAACCCCGCACCGGCAGCCTGATTGCCGAACCAAGCCCCATTAACGAGGTCACCGCCCGTTCGACCGGCATCGCGCCGTGGATCGTCGTCGCCCTGATGGCGGTTGCTCTGGCATGGCTCGCTTGGGAAAAGTGGGGTCCGCAGGATGAGGGCGACATTGTTGCCACTTCGATGCTCGCATTCGAGAGGCAGAATTCGCTTACTGTATTTTCCAGCCGGTTCGATGTGGTTGCCGAGAGCACGTCCACGCCAAGCATCGGCCCGCTCGATCTCGATATCTTGGAATCGCGTCAGGCGATGATCGTACCCGCTACCGTCGAATACCGTCTCGACCTGTCGGGCATGGATGCAGGCGACTTCGGCTGGGACGAGAACACGCAAGTTCTCGAAGTCGAATTGCCTGAGATCACGGTCTCCACCCCGAACCTTAATGAGGGTCAGGCGCGCTTCTTCACGGATGGCGCTTGGGTAAGCCGTGATGCCTCCGCTTCGCTCAGTCGGTCCAACTCGCAGATCGCCGAACGGCGCGCGCGTGCATTTGCGAATAATGCCGAAATCATGGGCCTTGCCCGCAGCGCCGCGCGTGAAGCCGTGCGGCAGAATTTGGCTATTCCGCTGGAAGTTGCCGGCTTCGGCGATGTCGACGTGCGCGTCCGCTTCGCCGATGAATAGGTGAGCTTAGTTGTCGTCCTGCAACACCGAAGCCATCGGCGTGGTGCGGGGCAGAATCTGGAAATCCTGCTGATCGTCTTCTGCAACCGGCGGGCTGACGATCATTCGCCAAATGCCGAAGACGGCTCCTACCAGAGCGAACACACCAATCGCGCCGAAGAGACCGGCAGGGCCAAACCAGCTCAGCGAGGCCGAGCCGAATTGCGGCCCCAGCATCGCGCCGAAGGAATAGACCAGCACCAGCCCGCTGCTTGCGCCCACGCGCTCGCTTTCTTCGAGGTGATCATTCGAATGCGCCACGCAGAGCGGGTAAAGCGCAAAAGCAAACCCGCCAAATGCTGCCCCTACGATAAAGATCAGGGCCGGCTCGCTTGTGAAGGCAAGCGCCGCGCAAAGGCCCGCCGCTGCCAGCATCGCTGCGATAATCACGCGCCGCCGGTCAAACCTGTCTGACAACATGCCGAGCGGATATTGCAGCACCACACCGCCCGCGATCACACAGGAGGTAAACAAGGCTACCTGCGAGAGCGGCAATCCCACGCGCTGCACGAATACAGCGCCAAGCGCGTAGAATGCGCCGAGCATCATCCCGGTCGCGAGTGTACCGACGATCCCGAGCGGCGACGCTTCGTAGAGGCGCTTCAGCGAAAATGGCGCGACCTCTTCGAGCACCGGCTGTTCGATCCGGGTCAACACGACCGGCAGAACCGAGATCGACAGCAGGATTGCAGACAGCATGAACGGCAGCGCCGGTGCGTTGTCCTGGAGGTTCAGCAGGAACTGCCCGATGGCCTGCCCCGCGTAGAGAGCAATCATGTAGGAGGCGAGGATCGCGCTGCGATTGTCTGGCCGCGCCACGCGGTTGAGCCAGCTTTCGAGGCACACGAAAACCCCGCTCATCATGAAGCCGTCGATAAAGCGCAGCACGGTCCACGCCGCGGGCAGATCGATCACCGCATAGGTCAGGCTGCTGGCGGAAAAGATCGATACGAAAGCGGCGAAAGCACGGATGTGACCGACGCGCTCGATCACGCGGACCACAGTGAACGCGCCAAGTGTCAGTCCGCCGAAATAGCTAGTGCCGACAAGGCCGATGACGAAATCGCCAGCACCCGCCTCTTCAAGCCGGATCGCGATGAGAGTAGACAGGAAGCCGCTGCCCGCCATCAGGACGAAAATCGCCAGCAGCATTGTGCGCACGGAAAGGAGCGATCCGACCATTTTTGCCCCTTAGCTATGGTCGGAAGGTTACGCTAGAGCTTGTCGCCCAGCGCCTCTCGCAAGTCATCCAGCCATGGGTCGAATGGCACCCATGCGCCCTGCCCCTTGCGGTTGATCGGCTGGCGCACCTGCTCGCTGCTGGCCGTTTTCACCGCGCGATCTGTCTGGTGGAAATTGAGGCAGGCTTCTTCGAATTCGAGCCCGCAATAATCGAGCATCCGGCGGATCTGGCCCTCCGGATCATCAAGCACGTCCTCATGCTGCACGCGCAGGACGCGCCCGGGCAACACCTTGTCCCAGTGGTCCATCAGATCGACATAGTCGCTGTAATAGCGACCCACTTCGGTCAGGCCGTATGTAAACTCCTGCCCTTCGGCGAAGAGCTGCTTGAAGCCGGAGAAACAGCAATCCATCGCCGCGCGGCGGGCATCGATGATTTTCGCGTTGGGAAGGATCAGGTGGATCAGCCCGATATGGCGGAAATTGTTCGGCATCTTGTCGATGAAGAACGGCGCGCCCTGTCGGTGGATGCGAGTATTCTCGATGAACTGCTTGCCGAAAGCTGCGAGTTGCTCGGGCTTCAGATCGTGCAGCACTTCCGGATAGCGCGACTGGCCCGCCTTGCGCCCGCGCAGCCGGTGCGCGAGCGCGAGAATGTCCGGCAATTCCATCGTGCCATCGACCTGGCTGTGGCTGGCCAGGATCTGTTCGAGCAGGGTTGAGCCCGCGCGCGGCAGGCCGAGGATGAAGATCGGATCGGGTGACGGATCGCCATTGCCCTCATGCATGGCGAAGAGTTCGGGCGTGCAGGTCTCGCGCTGCTTGGCGAGCTCTTCGCTCATCTGGTCCGCGCTGTAGCGGGTTTGCGCGCGTTTGAGCGCATTGCCCTGCTCGTAATAGCGAAAGCTCGCTTGGTAGTCTTTACGATCCTCATGCGCCTTGCCCAGCGCGAAAGTCATATGCACCCGGTCCATGAAGGCGAGCGTATCGCCCGCGAGATGGGCCTCCATTGCCGCCATTTCTTCATCGGTGAAGGTATAGGTCTTGAGGTTGGCGAGCGCATACCACGCATCGCCATGGTCGGGCTTGGCAGCGAAGGCCGCGCGGTAGCTTTCGACCGCCTCATCAGTGCGTCCCGTCGTTTTCAGCGCATGGCCACGGCTGGTCAGCGTCGCGGGATCGGCGGGAAGCTTTCCCAGAACCGCATCGAACAGCTGAAACGCGCGATCATAATCGCCCGTTTGCATACTTTCGATGGCGAGGTGCGACTGGAAGAGCGGATTGTCCGGCTGGGTCAGGTAGAGCGCCTCGGCCTCTTCCAGCGCGCGGGCGAATTTCTGGCGACGACGCAGCGCATCGATATAATCGAGGTGGATCTGCACATTGTCGGGCTCGAATATGCGAGCGCTTTCGAGCAGGAATTCAGCATCGTCTAGAATGCCCAGCTTGATACCGATCTGCGCGAGCAGCCGCATGCCCTCCGCGCTTTTGGAATGGCTGCGCAAGTAGTGGCGGCAGAACTCCTCAGCCTTAAGCAAGCGCCCTTCGGCAAGGTGATTGGTCGCAGCGAAAAGCTCTGGCGGCAGCGCCTTGATCCGGTCTGCCTGCGCCTTCGCGGCTGCCGCTTCCGCCCCGCCCTGCAATTCCGAAAGCGCGCGCCAGCTGGCCTCGAGCGCGGGGTTGAAGCGGGTAGCGCGGGTATAGGCCTCGATGGCCTCCGAAGGGCGGCCTTGCGCTCGCGCCAAGTGACCCGCCTCCTGCCACGCACGCCCATATTCCGGCATCGCCGCATGGAGCTTGGCGAGCGCCTCCTGCGCCTTTTCATGGTGGCCGAGATAGCGATGCGCCACCGCCGCCATATAGAGCGCATCGGCATCGTCCGGCGCCTCTGCCAGCACGGCCTCAGCCTGCGCGAGACCGGCTGCAAAATCGCCCGCCTGCAAAGCCTTTTGCGCGTCAGCAATCTGCTGGTCTCTTTCGCTCATGGCGTTCCCCTAACAAAAACGAAAGCGGGGGCGAACCCGAAAGCTCGCCCCCGCCTTGTGTCACTGCAATCGCAGGGTGATCAGTACTGGTAGGACACCCGCAGGCCGACCGTGCGCGGACGGTTGACCGTGATGCGCGGGCGATCGTTGACATAGTTGCCGGAAATCTCGGCACGCTCATCAGTCAGGTTCTCGCCGAACAGTTCAAAGCTCCACTCATCCATCGACACGCCAGCTGCGAAATCGACGATGGTGTAGCTCGCCAGTTCCAGACGGTTGATGTCGATAATGTCGGTGAACTTCGATGCCGAATAGCTGACCTGCGGCATTACGAAGGCTTCCAGATCGCTGGAGAGGTCCCATTCGTAGCGCGCGCGGATGTTGCCCTGGAATGACGGAGCGAAGGCGAGGTCATCGCCCACATTCACGTCATCGGTCGGGGTCAGCACTTCGGTGATCTCGGTATCGAGGATCGAGAAGGCACCCGCAACCGTCAGGCCCGGCACCGCGTAGGGCGCAATCGTGAAGTCCGCTTCGAGACCGTAAATCTCTGCGTTCGCCGCATTGTCCGAGAAGAACAGATTGGTGATGCTGGGATCGAAGATCGTCGTCTGCAAACGGCTGATATCGACATAAAAGGCGCTGCCGTTAAAACGCAGCTGGCCGTCGACAAGATCGAGCTTCCAGCCGATTTCATAGTTCTGCACTTCGTCGGTTTCGAGCTCGAACGGCACGGTAAAGCCCGCGCCATTCGTCGCGCCGCCCGGACGGTTCAGCAGACCCGGACGGAAGCCTTCCGAATAGGTCGCATAGATCAGCGTATCAGGCGTCGGCGTGACGTTGATCGTGCCTTTGAAAATGAAGCCATCGGCAGCAGCCACATGGGGTGCGCGCACGGCGTTGAACACCTGCTGCGCCTGCGTGGCGCTGAGGCCGGCATCCTGGATATCCTGCAGGCTGTCATTCAGATCGAATGTCTGGCGCAGCGCGGGCGAGCACGAACCGATGAAAGTGAACTGGCCATCGCCATCATACAGATCGTTGATATCCGTACCGAAAGCGTTCTGATCTTCCGCACTGAAGCTGTTGCAGAATGAGCCGTTGGCACTGCCTTCGAAATCGACTTCGATATCGTAAAAGCGAGCGCCGAAAGTGGTGGTGATGAGATCAGGGATCACGTCGAAGCTAACTTCGCCGAAGAAGCCGAGCTGCTCGTCCGTACGGCGGATGTCGTTACGGAAAATCGTATCGGCCGGGAACGGGCCCGGCTCGGTGGTGAAGCCGTCCTGCGGGAAGTTCGGCTTAAATGGACCAAACGGTGCCGCTGCGACATTGCCGGGATAGGCAAAGTCATTGCGTTCCTGCAGCTCGAGGTCGGAATAGAAAGCGCCGCCCTGGAAACGGACGCGCCAGTCTTCCGGCGTGCTGAAACGCAGTTCCTGCGTGAACACGGTCGTATCGCTGGCCGAAGTCACATAAAGGTTCGGAGCCTGGCACGTGCCGCTCGGTCCGCCAGCGCCCGGATAGGTCACGCCGCCATCACAGATGTAATAGGGCAGGTACTGACCCACGAACAGGTAGTCGGTGTAATCGACGCGCTGGTTGGTTTCGCGATCGGTGTAGGCACCGGTGTAGACCACATCGAGCATCGCGAGACGGCCTTCGACCGTCCAGCTGGTGTTCGAGAAATCGTCTTCCAACGTGTCATCTTCGAAGCGCTGGATGTTCAGCTCATCAAGTCCGCCCGGCAGTTCCGGATCGGCAAAGAACACACCGTCCGATTCCACGCTCTGGCGGCTGTGTGCGACAGTCAGCGTCCAATCGGGGGTGACTTCCCACAGCGCGGTGGCGCGGAAACCGGCATATTGCGTGTCGTTGAAATTCTCTTCGACAAGGCGCGCATTGTCCGCCGACAGGAAAGTGACGTTCGGATTGTTGGCCGGGTTCTCGTTGAACGGGGTCGTGGGATCGTCGGTCGACTGGAAACCGGCGCGAAGGGGGCTCACCGGAACGCCGTTTGAACGCACCGTACCTGCGGGGCGGAAGCGGGCGCTTTCCGTCAGGTCCCGCGTGCCCTGCACATTGTCGATATAGCCGCCCTGATCGTCGAGATAGACAACGCCACGCAGGCCGAAATTGCTGGTCACCGGCACGTTGAGCATGAATTCGGCATTGTAGCTCGTCTCGCCGCCTTCGGTGAAGGAGACGCCAGCCGAGGCTGCGGCATCGAAGCCCGAAAGGTCCGGCTTGTTGGTGATGAGGCGGACAACACCGGCCTGTGAGCTTGCGCCGAACAGCGTGCCCTGGGGACCCGAAAGCACTTCGATGCGCGAAAGGTCGGCCGCGTAAACATCGAGGTTGCGGCCCGGCTGCGCCAGCGGCTGCTCATCGAGATAGAGCGATACGTTGGGGGCGAGGCCGGCAACACCGGCGGTCGTCAGGTTCGGCGTCGTCGAAGCGAGACCGCGAATATAGATCGTCGACTGGCCCGGGCCGCTGCCGCCCGCGGTTACGCTGGTCAGCTGGTCGAGATAATCATTGAATGTAGAAATATTCAGTTCTTGCAGGCCTTCTGAGTCCAGAGCCTGCACCGAAACCGGCACGTCCTGCAGATCTTCCTCACGCCGCTGTGCGGTCACGAGGATCGTGCCGACGCCGCCTTCGCGCGCCTCGGTATCCTGTTCGCGGGTATCCTGCGCGAGAGCAGGAGTAGCCATGGCGATCGCGAGTGCACCGACAGATGCACTGGTCGAGAATTTCAACATATTTGGATTTCCGCCCGTTGTTAAAGAATTACGCGCGAAAGTTATCGAAAATGCTCCGAATTTTCGCGCGGGAGTAAAATTGCTTTTTGGATGGCGGCAGGAATAGCGGAGTTCCTGAGCGCATTCCAACCGTCTAAAGCCCGTATTACGGACTAAGCCATAGAATGTTGCAATCACGTTACAGTTGAAGTCTTGCTGAAACACAGGCTTAATGCATCGCTATCTGCTGACTGTATTCAAAAAACTTAACTGTATTTCTATGTCGGGCGCCGGATGTGACTATCTATTAATTTTCCAATAGAATAAATTGTTATTGGGGTCTTCATGCAGCAAGAATCTTTCACTTGCGCTTTTCTATCCGATTACTTGGCAGCCTCCCATTCCTCGCAGCCTTGCGCAGTCGTCGGCACGCCATATCGCTTGCGGCGGATGTCGAAAATGATGGCCTTCGCAATGGCGATCGCCATCAGCGCGACAACGAAGGAGAACGGCAGCGCCCCGATGATCATCGTGACCCGGATCGCATCGATGCCCCCGATGATCAGCATGGAGCCGACCACGAAAGCCAATGCCGCACCCCAGAACAGGATGTGATTGCGGTGCTGCCCTTCATTTTCGCCAGCGCCGTTGATCGTGTTCACAATCAGGATCGCGCTATCCGCACTGGTAACGAGATAGGTCATCAAAAGGATAACGACGAGGCCCGAGACGATCGCCGCGACAGCCGGATCAAGCAGGATAGCGAGCGTCGCATAGAGCTGATCTGAAATGTTGGCGTCAACGATGGCTCCATCGGCAGCGCCGCTCAGCTCCAGATCGATTGCCGTGCCGCCGACCAGGGCCATCCACACAAAACACATCAGTGAGGGTACAAGCAGCACGCCCAGCACATATTCGCGCACCGTGCGGCCGCGCGAAATGCGGGCGATAAACATGCCGACAAAGGGTGAAAAGGCGATCCACCAGGCCCAATAGAAAACCGACCAGTCGAGCTGCCATTGCACCAGCGCATCGCCCGTCTCGCTGCCATCGGAGCTGAACAGTGTCAGCGCCTGTTGCGGCAAAGTACGCAGGTAATCGAAGACGCCGACTGTAAGAAGCTCCAGCCCGAGTAACCCTGATCCGACAATTGCGAACAGCGCCAGTAATACAAAGGACAAGCCCATGTTGAGATTCGAAAGCCACTTGATCCCGCGCCCCACGCCGGACAGTGCGCTGATCGTCGATGCGCCAACCAGTAGGACAAGCGCGACGATAATCGCCAATGGGGTCGATGAACCTTCGGAATCGACAAGCCACTCGCCAACGCCCAGCCGGTACAGTCCGGCAATGAATTGCTCAACGCCAAGGCTCATCGTGACGGCGACACCTAGAATTGTCGCGACGACGGCGACGATATCGACGATGTGTCCGGCCGTCCCCGACATCACGCGGCCGAATAGCGGGGCAAGCGCAGACCGGATGGTAAGCGGAAGATTGCGGCGGTATGCAACATAGCCGATCGACAGCCCGACAAGGCCATACGTCGCCCAGGCGGCCAAGCCCCAGTGCAGGAAAGTGTAGATATAGGCCGAACGTATGGCCTCTCGCGACAGCGGCTCGATCTGGCCGCGGATGATGTCCGGATTGTTGGCCCAATGCGAAAGCGGCTCGCCCGCCGAATAGGTAAGCATGCCGATACCGATGCCGGCGCCGAACAGCATAGCGAACCAGCTGAACCGGCCAAACTCGGGTTTCTCACCCGGAGCGCCGATGCGCAGCTTCCCGGTTTGCGGGGCCACTGCCAGCCCCAGCGCAACCACCATGATCGCTGCGACGAGATAGACATACCAGCCCGAGAAACTGGCAATAATGGTCGAATTGGCAGCGGACAGGGTCTCATTCGCCGAAACGGGGAAGAAAATCGCCCACAAGATCAGAAGCGATACGATGATCTTAGCAGGGATGGTCACTTCACGGCTGAAGCCATCGTAGAAACCGCGATCATGCGTATCGATCGGCAGGTCCACCAATGGCGGATCAATTGGAAAATCTTTCGTTTCGCCGGCAGGCGCCTGCTGTGTCACGCGATGACTTTCTGTGTTGCAAATCGACGCTGCGCCCGGCGCAGAATTGCGCAACAAAAGGCAGATCGACGGGAAGAACGCTGCGAAGCATAGGGAGTTGGCCCCGCAATGCAAATGAGCTGGCGCGCGCGCCCCCTTGACCATCGGCGTCTCTGGCGGCAATTTTGGCGGCGACGTTGCAGAGCTGAAGGGGGGATTGGCTATGGCGACACAGGCAGGATCGGCTTCTGCGCCGGTAGGCACGACACGGTTCTACACCATTATGGCGTGGATCATGTCCGTCGTCACCGTTGCAGGATTTTCACTCAATCTGGCGATGGGGCGTTCGAGCTTCGATGTGCCTGCGGCATACCATGTCCATGCCGTGGTCCTCATGGGTTGGATCGGCCTGTATCTGGCGCAGCACATGACGATGTCTGCGGGCGCCATCGGTCTTCACCGCTCGCTCGGCAAGCTGGCCTATGTCCTCGTTCCCGCGATGGTTGTTGCAGGCAGCGCGGTAATGGTGGTGGTGGCGCGGCGCACGGGTGGTCCATTTTTCTTCAATGTCAGCGAATTCCTGATCAGCAATCTGGCAACGCTATGGTGTTTTGCCGGGCTTGCCATCTGGTCTCTCTCGCGCCGCCGCTACAATGGCTGGCATCGGCGGCTGATGCTTGTCGCCATGGCTATCCTGACCGGGCCGGGCCTGGGACGACTGCTGCCACTGCCGCTGATGATCCCCTATTCATGGACGATCACCGTCTGCGTGACCTTCCTGTTTCCGATCATCGGCATGATTGCGGATAAGCGCCGCGATGGCCGTGTGCATCCGGCCTATCTCTGGGGCACGGCTATTTATGCTGCGGTATTCGTGGCTTCCATGCTGCTCGCCTATTCGCCGCTCGGCTATGCTATCACGGATTGGGTGATCGCGGGAACTCCGGGTGCGGAACGCCCGATGGACGCTTTCCTGCCGCCCGGTTTCACCATGTAGGCGGAACCCCCTCGCCAGCCCGTTCATTCCCTCTATATAGAGCGCCAAACGCCAATTGACGGGATCACGACATGAACGACCAGACCTCCATCCCCACAGGAGTTGACCTGCGCGAAGAAATCGACCGCCTGCGTAAAGAGCGCAACGCGGTTATCCTCGCGCATTATTACCAGAAGCCCGAATTGCAGGATCTGGCCGATTTCGTTGGCGACTCGCTGGAGCTGTCCAAGAAAGCGGCAGAGACCGATGCCGATGTGATCGCCTTTTGCGGCGTGAAGTTCATGGCCGATACCGCCAAGATCCTCAGCCCCGAAAAGATCGTGGTGCTGCCGGATATGGACGCAGGGTGCAGCCTGGAGGACAGCTGCCCGCCGGACAAGTTCCGCGCTTTCCGCGAAAAGCATCCCGATCACATCGCGCTGACCTACATCAACTGTTCGACCGAGGTGAAAGCCCTGTCGGACGTTATCGTGACCAGTTCCAGCGCGGAGACGATCCTTTCGCAAATCCCTGAAGACCAGCCAATCATCTTCGGTCCGGATCGCCACCTTGGCGGCTATCTCAATCGCAAATTCGATCGCGATATGCTGCTGTGGCCGGGCGTGTGCATCGTGCATGAGGCGTTTAGCGAGAGAGAACTGCTGAAACTCAAAGCGCAGCATCCCGATGCGCCCATTGCCGCGCACCCGGAATGCCCGCCGCATATCATCGATCACGCCGATCACGTCGGCTCGACCAGCTCGATCCTGCAATTCGCCAAGACCTTCGAAGGCGACACGTTGATCGTCGCGACAGAGCCGCACATCATCCACCAGATGGAAAAGGCGCTGCCGGAAAAGACTTTCCTTGGCGCGCCGGGTGCGGACGGCAACTGCAATTGCAATATCTGCCCCTATATGGCGCTCAACACGATGGAGAAGCTCTATCTCTGCCTGCGCGATCTTGAACCGCGTATCGAGATAGAGGAAGAGCTGCGTCTGAAAGCCAAGGCGAGCCTCGACAAGATGCTCGAAATGGCTGCCGGGACTATCGGCAAAGGCGATTTGGGCCGGGTCTAAGCCTCCCGCCTAACGCTCCAATCGCTCTGCCAGCATATGCGGCGTCGCCATGCCGAAAGCGAGCGCCGCGGCGATAGGCAGCGCCATGTTTCCAGCCACTACTAGCGCTGCGATTGCTAAAGCTCCGAGCACAGCGAGGACAGTTGTGAGACCGGCTGCCTTGGCGACATCGCGCCAGCCATAGCGGCGAATTTGTGCCTGCTGGATCGGCAGGGCATGTCCGGCGGCAAAGGCAAAGGCTACCGCCAAGACGGGATGCAGCGCAGCGGTTGCGACAATCGTCGAGAGAAGCACAGGATCGCGCCAATTGCGCGCTAGCGACCACACAGACAGCGCCAGCCCTGTAGCGCCTAATCCAGCGAGCGCGAGGATGAAGCTTGGCGGTGTGTCCATCCCGAGCACTGCGGCAAAGACTTGCGTCGTCGCGCCACCCTGCCACAGCGCGCTGCCGCCAATAGCCGTCAGCGCGAAGCCTGCCTTGCGCGCAGCCTGCCCCTCTGTTGAATGCGCGAAATGCCACGCGGATAGGAGCAGGAACAGCGTAAGCCCCGCCAAGGGAAGCGACATAAAAAGTGCGGCGACCGCCAGGCCTGTGACGACATAAGCGGCAGCGCCGGCGAGCCGGTATGGATGGATGGTGCCATCCTGCTCGTCCCCCGCGCCATGGGCGACACCGACAAGAAAAAAGAGCAGGCCGAGAGTGATTGCAGCGGTCTCGCTCCAAAGCTCTGCTGCCCCGGCCAAGGCAAGGAGCCCTAAAGGCAAAGCAAGCGGACGGGCGGCCCACCCCGATTGGGTAGGCCGCCCGCTAATGGCTGTCGAAACAGCCGACATGGATCAGTCGCCGCGCTTGGAAGCGATCTTCGACGCGGCGCCGGTGGTGTCGAGTGCTTCTGCTGCAGGCGCATAGCCCTCAAGCGCGCTGCGGCGCAGGACATAGCGTGACAGGATGATGCCGAAGACCAGCTTGGTCGAAATGTCGGCAATGCTGAAGAGCAACTGGCGGCCCACCACGATATCGCCTGTGAAGCCAAGCTGTGGCAAGGCGTAGGCGATGGGATAAAGGCCCCACGTCGCCAGGAAATACCACCAGATGTTCTTCGGCCATGCGGCGATTTCGGCGGGGCTGTTGGCGATGCCAGCGGTGATGACGCCGCGCACTTCCACGATCAGCCAGACGAAAAATACGGTCGAGATAACGCCCCAGATATTGAGCCGCGACCAATCGCCGGTTTCGCCAAATTGGCCGTAAAGGCCAGTCCAGATCATCAACACGCCCGGAATGATCATCCGTAGTGAACGCTTGTGCAGTTCAGGCCGTGCGAGGGCGAAGGCGATGGGCAATTGCGTGAGCAGGATCGGGACGGTGATCGTCCAATTGCCGTAACGGAATGCATTAGTGAATGTGTTGCCGTCCGCCATGGGCGCATACATTGCGCCGTCGAAAGCATAGCTTGCTTCCCACAGACTGAATTCGCGCATCAGGCTGAGCCCCGCGCTCGCCATTACCAGGGCCGACATGATCGGGACCAGCCGGTATCGCGGAGCGAGCTGCTGGCTGACCATGAGAAAATACAGGATAAAGGCGAAATGCGCGCCATAACTGACCATCAGGATCAGCGATCCCGTGGTGTATTGCCCGGCGGTGAGCGGCACGAGATTTTCGATACTGCCGGTTAACTCTGCAACCTCTGCCATGCTTGGTGTTTGTAAAGCCATCGTAATTTCCCTCACGAGAAGATAGGGGCGACGCCGATCAGGCGCCGCTGACCGGCGCTCGTGGCCGACCAGTTCATCAGCAACCAAATCGGCTTAGCGGCGTTATGGTTCCCGTATGACCGGCTCTAAATCCCTCAAAAATAGCGTATGAATGCCTCCAAAGGCCCTTTTCTCGGTCGGCTCGATTGGTTGCTGCACCGGATAGTCGCGAGCTATTGGTCGCTCCCGCTTGCAGGGGTTTTCGCCGCGCTGCCGATTGTTCTCGCAATCCTTTGGCTGGACCGCGAAGGGCTTACGCAGTGGATGCTTGAAAACGGGATCGATCCCGTTGCCAATGGCGATACGGCCAAAGATCTTGTCGCGGTGTCGGTCGGGATAAACGCAGCCTTCATCACCCTTTATTTCTCACTCACTCTGCTGGTTCTTACTGTGGCGAGCAGCAATCTGGGCGTGCGACTGGTGGATCGCTGGCTGGAAAAAAGGCTCGTTCGCATATCGCTCGCCGGACTGTCCTTCACCCTGATATTCTCGCTTGTCGCCCTGATGGCGATGGATGCGGAGGCCCCAAAAGAGAAATTGCCGCTCGCCCTGATTTGCGCGGTCGTTTTCCTGCAAGCCGTCAATGTCGCAATGCTGACGGTGGCCCTGCATGATCTGGGCCGCACGATATTCGTCGATCGCTCAATTGACCAGCTCGGCCAGGATGCAGCCGAAGGTCCCTTCGCCGTGCAATCCGCACCTGAAGAGGAGGTCGAATGGGCCCGAAAGGTTTGCTCTCCGCGTGAAGGCTATGTCGAAGGAAACGATCTTGAACTTCTGAGGAAGCGCTTGGGCGACACAGGAGGCCGGGCGCGCATATGTGCAGCGCCAGGCCAACACGTCCTTAAAGGCGAGACGCTCCTCTTGCTGGAGCGCGATCCGGGCGATGATGTCAGCGACGACCAATTTCTTTCAGTGGTGCCCGTGGGCGGTTTTAGAAGCGACGGGCAAGGTGCCGTATTTCGTATTCGGCTGCTCGTGGAAATTGCCGCGCGCGCATTGTCGCCAGCCGTGAACGATTTCTACACCGCGCTGACTTCGGCTGATCGCCTTGGCGCAGCGATCCTTGAGCAGAGACACAATTGGGTCAATCACGGCGAAATCGCGGTCTATTGCGAGAACCCTTCTTTCGAGTTGCCGGGCCAGGATTTTCGTGGGCTTTTCGAAGACCCCTTGAACGCATTACGGCAGGCCGCCTGCCAATATCCATCCGTTTCAATCCGCATGATCAATAATTATGCGCGTATCCGGCAAATCGTGCTGGAAGATGACCAGTCACACGAATTCGCCGAATTTCTTCGCCGCCTTGCGCGCGAATTGCGCGATCATGCGATCTCGGTTACCGGGTTCGATGGAGACCGGGATGACATCGAAGCTGCCTTTGCAGACGGTTTCAGCGACCCGGCACCCAATTCGCAGAAGGAAGCGGAGACCGCATCATGACCGCTGAACTCAAATTCATCTGGGCGCGATTGAACGCGAATTACTGGTTTTACCCTGCCCTCTTCTCCATCGCGGCAGCCTGCCTTGCCTTCCTGATGGTCTATATTGATCGCAGCGGCGCAGCGCAGTGGCTCAACGATGTCGACTGGATCGCACCTGCGCGGCCCAATGGCGCGGCCGACATGCTCACCGTGATGGCAGGCAGCATGATCGGCACGGCGGCGACGGTGTTTTCGATCACCATAGCTGCGGTTGCCTATGCCAGCGGCAATTACGGACCGCGCTTGCTGACCAACTTCATGGAAGATCGCGGCAATCAGATCAGCCTCGCCACCTTCATCGCCAGCTTCGTCTACGCACTCATTGTCCTTCGCGCTGTGCGTGCCGAGGATGAGACACCTGCTCTCGATGCGGCCACGGCGATGCCGGGCTTCACGCCCCAGCTTTCACTGTTGGGCGCCTACATCCTGCTGGCGATCTGCGTTGGCGTGCTGGTCTTCTTCCTCAATCACATCCCCTCCTCGATCCGCATCAACAAGGTGCTCGAAGGCATTGGCAAGCGATTGCTGGAAGCCATCAGGGAGACCTACCCCGTCGAGAATGAAACGGGCGATGCGCGTGAGCCTGAAGGCGGCGAACCGATCACGTCAACCGAGACTGGCTATATCCAGATGATCGACTTTGAGGATCTGCAAGCCATTGCGAAGGATTGCGATGCGGTTTTCTCTCTATCGGTACGTACCGGCGATTTCGTTCATCGCGATCTTACCCTTATGGAAGTGAAGGGCGTCCAGCCGGATGATGTTGCAGAGCGGGTGCGCGCATGTTTCTCGCTCGGACCCACGCGGACTCCAGAGCAGGACCCGCAATTTCTGATCGATGAGCTGGTAGAAATTGGCCTGCGCGCCCTTTCCCCGGGCATCAACGATCCCTTCACGGCGATTACCGCCCTGCACTGGCTGGGCGCGGCCACCGCCGAAATCGGGCGGCGCGATCTGCACAAGGATGTGTGCGGGGCTGGCGACAAGGAATGCCCGGTCATCCCGTGCCCTGACGATTTCAAACACTATGCCGATCGGGGCTTCGGCTCGATCCGCAGCGGCGTCGCCACCAGTCCTTCAGCGGCGCAGGTGATGCTCGAAGTGCTCGAGAATGCGGCTGTGCCCACAAAGCATGAGGGGCGGCGCGAAATCCTTCGGTTGGAAGGTGAATTGTTGCTGAAACAGGCGCAGCACGCGCTCACTGGGCCTGATCTGGAAGAGGTGGAAGCGCGCTATCGTGAATTCGCGGCAAAGCTGCCCTCAGCTAAGCCCGTACGCGCGGTGTCGTAGCTTTCGCGAGCGCGAGTCCGCTGCCGACCAGCGCAATGCCGAGAAAATCGAGTGGCACCAGTATCTCATCGAAGACGAACCACCCGACCACCGCCGCAACGGCTGGTTGTGTCAGCAGCGCAATGCCGATGACCAGAGGCGGGAAATGCCGCAGCGCGTAGACCAGCAACCCCTGCCCCACGAGTTGGCTGGAGAAGGCCAGCACGATGAGCGGCGTCCAATCGGTGGGCCACACGGGCTCGCCCAGCACCAATGCTGTGCCCAGCAGGACCGGCGCGCTGGCAAAGCCGGAGAGGGTGAGCAAGCTCCAGCTACCGAGCTCTTTGCGCGCATCGTGCAGGATCAGCAAATAGCCGGCATATAGCAGGCCGGCGAGCAGGCAGAAGAGGTCCCCCACCAGATTGGCCTGCGATATCTCCAGCGAGCGTCCGAGCAGTATCGCCGCGCCCGCGAGTGCCGCGATGATGGCTGGCCATTCGCGGCCGTTCGGCAGGCGGCGCAATACCACGAAGGCCCATAGCATCAGGATGATGCTTCCCGAATTGCCGAACAGCACCGCATTGGCGAGCCGCGTTTCACCTATGCCGATATGCCAGCTCGCAATATCGAAGCCGAAAAATACCCCGCCCAACAACACCGCAAGCACCATCTTGCGGCTTATCTTAGTCAGAGGCTGGCCGTTCACATGCGCCATCAGCGCCAGGAACGGCAACGCCAGCGCGACACGCCAGAAACCTGCTGACACCGCGCCGCTATCGGCCAGCCGCACCAGCCATGGCCCCAGCGCCAAAGCGACATTGCCGCCGATCAGCGCGGCGAACGGCAGCAGCCGCTCTCGAAAATGGCCGGGTGCTTGCTCCACAAGCCCGGTCTAGCGCCGCGCGCTGTCTTGGCTATAGGAAAGCGCGGAAACGTAGCGGAGAAATGCATTGCCGATCAGAAGCTGGATGTTCGTTCCGGGCGATAGCGAGCGCAAACTAGCCAAGGCCTCGTCCATCGGGGCGGATGTCATCATCCTCGATCTTGAAGATGCCGTCGCGCCGGAAGCCAAGGAGATGGCGCGCGAGACAACACGCAGCTGGCTGGAAGAACAGCGCGCCAATACGGATGCGACCGAAGGCACCCAGCTCTGGGTGCGCATCAATCCTCTCGATACGACGCAGTGGCAATATGATATCGAAAGCGTGCTGGCGGGAAAGCCCGATGGCATCATGGTTCCGAAAACCGCCGACCCTGAACAACTGCGCCGCCTGATCACGGTTCTTTACGAAATGGAGCCGCGCAACGGCATTGCACCGGGCAGCACCCGCCTGCTCCCACTGGTCAGCGAAACGCCGCAATCGGCCAATTGCATTGCCGATTATGGCCGCGCCGATACTGAAGTGCCGCGCCTAGCAGGCCTGACTTGGGGTGCGGAGGATCTTTCCGCTGCCATCGGCGCGAGCCGCAAGCGCGATGATCGCGGCGTATGGACCGACCTCTTTCGAATGGTACGCGCGCAGGTTCTGCTCGCTTCCCACGCGGCAGGCGTCGCCGCGATTGACACGCTGCATGCCGATTTTCGCGACGAAGAGGGTTTACGCAAGGTTGCGCGCGAAAGCTATCAGGACGGGTTTTCCGGCATGATGGCGATCCATCCCGCGCAGGTACCGATCATCAATGAAGCCTTCTCGCCAAGCGATGAAGAACTGGCAGAGGCGCGCGCGATTGTGGATCTGTTCGCCGAAAATCCCGGCGTGGGCGCGCTGCAGCTTGATGGCCGGATGATCGACCAGCCGCATCTCGATCAGGCGCGAAAGCTTCTCGCCAGCGTCCGCTAGCTCTTATTCTTCGGTCGGCTCCGCTGCGGACTCGGGCTCTGCCGCTGCGGGCTCGCCTGCCTCGTCTGCGTCGCCTTCATCGCTTGCGCTGGCATTGCCTGCGCCGGTAGCGCTTCCGCCCTCTTCCGGGTCGGGTTCTGCGAGCGGGGGCTGGGAGCGCAATTGGTCGAGCGGGATCATATCGTCACTGATCGTGCCTTCGAGCACTTCGCCGCTGGCTTCGCGGGGATCGTCGTCGGCTGGCACTTCATCGCCATTGCACGCGGCAAGCAGCATCAGCGCGGGGAAAGCAGTCCAGGCGTGTTTCATGCCGATTGTGTCTCCGAACTCTCAAGCGCGGCGAGGAAGCTGTCCGCCCGTGCGAGCAGTGCCTCGTCCCACTGCTCTGCGGTAACCGAAATTCCCAGATCGGCAAGGCTGGTCACGCCGAAATCGGCAATGCCGCAGGGGACTATCCCGGAAAAATGGGTGAGGTCGGGGTCGAGATTGACGGCAAAGCCATGCATGGTGACCCAGCGGCGCACGCGCACACCAATCGCACCGATCTTGGCTTCCTGCCCATCCTTGCCGCGCGTCCAGATGCCCACCCGGTCGCAGACGGACCATGCCTCCACGCCGAAATCGCTGAGCGCGCCGATCACCCAATCTTCCATGGAGTGGACGAAATTGCGCACATCGCGGCTGCGACGGGTCAGGTCGAGCAGCACGTAGGTCACCCGCTGGCCCGGCCCGTGATAGGTGTAGCGCCCGCCCCGTCCGGTCTGGACCACATCGAATCGCGGATCGACCAGTTCTGCCGTATCCGCGCTGGTGCCGGCGGTGTAGACAGGCGGATGCTCCAGCATCCAGATCAGCTGCGCCGCTTCGCCTTTGGCAATCGCGGCATTGCGCAATTCCTGCTCGTCCAGCGCCACGCGATAAGGTACCTGCCCGGCAGAGCGACGCCATTCGATATCGGCGTGACTTTTCGTAAGAATAGCGTGAGTCATGATCGTGTGGCTGTTGCGTGGCGACCCTTGTGCAGCTTATCAAGCCTGCAATCGCAATTTTAAGGACATCGCATGCCGATCAAGCTGGATATGGGCCAAGCCTGGAATGAGGCCGTGGCCATCCTGACTGCAAACAAGGATGTCGTTGCCATTGTGGCGGGCGTGTTCTTCTTCCTGCCCAATGCGATTGCCACCGTGATGATGCCCCAATCGGCGGAGTTGCAGGCGATGGCCGCATCGGGCGACCCGCAGGACTTGCAAGTGCTGAGCGACGTGATGCTGGATATGTATGCCAGCATCTGGTGGATATTCATTCCGCTCATCATTATGCAGGCCATCGGTACGCTGGGCCTGCTCGCGCTATTCACGGATAGCAGCCGCCCAACCGTCGGCGAAGCGCTGGGCTTCGGGGCGAAAGGCCTGCTGACCTATATCGCCGTGTCGCTCATCAGCGTCGTGGTGCTGACCGCGGCCTTCGTGATCCCGGTAGTTTTCGGCGCGATGATCGGTACACTTGGTGCGGCCTTGATGGGCGTGGTCGGCCTTGCGCTGATGGTTTACGTGCTGGTGAAGCTTTCCCTGACTTCCCCTGTCATCGCTATCGAGCGGCAGTTGAACCCCCTGACTGCGATAACCCGGTCTTGGCGGATTACGAAAGGCAATTCGCTGCGCCTATTCGCATTCTTCGTCCTCCTGTTTCTCGTGCTGATCGTGATCAGCGCCATCGCCAGCATGTTCTTCACGATCTTCGCGATTGCCGGTGACGAGGTTGGAGTGTTTGCCAGCGCGATTGGCGGTGCTCTCATTAATATGATTGGCGTGGTCGTGCTTTTGGCGGTGATGGCGGCAGTCCATCGCCAGCTGACAGGCGGAACACCAGCTACGGTGACCGATACTTTCGCTTAAGGCTTTCTAGGCAGACGGCTTGTCGTCGTTTTTTGCAGGCGCGTCTTTATAGCCCCAGGCAAGGATGCAGGGCGGGATATTGCGCCACACGAAGCCGGTTTCGACGCGCGGGAAATGCCGCGCTGTCAGATCGCGCGCCACACCCTTGAACTGGTAAGTCAGGAAAGCGCCGCCTTCGCGCAGCACACGATAAGTCGCCGCCGCAATATTTTCCCCAACGCCGTCCGGCAGTGTCGAGAAAGGGAGGCCTGACAGCACGTAATCGGCGTGGTCATGTCCGATGGATTTGACGATGGCTTCCACGTCTTCGGCTGATCCCAGCACGGCGTGGAAGCGACTGTCGCCAAATGTCTTGCGCAGATAGTCGATGAAGAGCGGGTTGGTGTCGATCACCAGCAATTCACCGCCGCGCGGCAGGCGATCGAGGATATGCGGGCAGAAGGTGCCAACCCCAGGGCCATATTCCACGAACAGCTTGCAATTGCCCCAATCCAGCGGATCGAGCATGGCGTCGATGGTCACTTTGGAAGAAGGAATGACGGAGCCGACCATGCGCGGTTCTTCGAGGAAACCCTTGAAGAAAACACCAGCCGGGCCAAGCGCACGCTTTACCCGCGCCCGGATGCTGGTCTTGCCCTGCCGGGCCAGATCATTGCTCTTCATAGTCAGATTATTCCCCGAAACGTCTATGCTGCCTTGCACCCATGCCTCTGTAATGCAAGCGCTCTGCGCCAGCGCGTGTCGCCGCGGGCTTCAGAGAATTTCCTCGACCATTTCTTTCGGGCGGCACAGGCGCACGCCTTTTTCGGTCTCTACCAAAGGCCGCTCGATCAGGATCGGCTCTGCGACCATGGCATCGAGCACAGTGTCCGCATCCGCCTCTGTCAGGCCGCGCTCTTTCGCGTCGGTTCCACGAATGCGCAGCGCTGCGGAGGGCTCCAGCCCGGCATCGGCATAAAGCTGCGCAAGCTTGTCGCGCGTGGGCGGGTTTTTGAGATATTCGACCACTTCTAAATCAGCGCCGCGCTCCTTAAGGATCGCCAGCGTGTTGCGCGAAGTGCCGCATTTGGGATTGTGCCAGATCGTTGCCTTCATGTGCTCATCTCCATTCGCGGTCAGCAAAACTGTTGCATTCGCGCCTAGCGCCCAAAAAAATTTACGCCAAGCGCAGATTAGATGTTGTCACTGATAATCATTCTCAATAGAGGCGCTCTTGCAAATTGTTCGCAATAGCGAGTCTCGACTCGCGCCCGGAGGAGAAGTTTCATTCGTATCACCGCCGCCCTGCTCGCCAGCGCTGCTTTCGCCAGCCCTGCCTTTGCCCAATCGGATGCAGAGGCAATTCCCTTCTCTGACACGAGCGATGAGGCCGGGACTGCCGCCGATGATACGCTCACCGAAGAGAATATGGGCGATCCGATCATCGTCGAAGGCGAAGTGCTTTACAGCGATCAGGTGACTGCGCTGCGCACACCCACGCCGATCCTCGACGTACCGCAGAGCCTTTCCATCGTGACCAGCGACGAGATCGAAGCGCGCGGCTTCACGGCAATCAGCCAGATCGTCGACTACACGCCCGGCGTTGTGAATTCACAGGGCGAAGGCCACCGCGACTCAATCGTCTTCCGCGGCGTGCGCTCGACGGCTGATTTCTACATCGATGGCATGCGCGACGACGTGCAATATTATCGCGGCCTGTATAATTTGGAGCAGGTCGAAATCCTGCGCGGCCCCAATGCGCTTCTGTTCGGCCGTGGCGGCACCGGCGGCATCCTGAACCGCGTCACCAAGAAAGGCGTGATCGGCCAAAGCTTCGTCGGCGGGCAGATCGCTGTCGACACCTTCGGCGAATTCAGCGGGCAGGTGGATATCAACATCAATGCGGCGGACAATGCCGCGCTGCGGATCAATGCGGCTTACGAAAACCTCAACAATCACCGCGATTTTTACGATGGTGAGCGGATCGGCTTCAACCCGACTGCGCGCGTCCAGCTGAGCGATGCGACCCTGCTCGACCTGTCTTACGAATATGCCAATCACGATCGCTTCATCGATCGCGGCATTCCCACAGGCAGCGATGGCCGCCCGGTCGGAGCTTTCGAGGACATCGTTTTCGGCGATCCGGAGTTGAACTTCAACGAGCTGGAAGCGCACCTCCTGCGCGCCAATTTGCAGCACCGTTTCTCCGACAATCTGAAAGGTGTGTTCAGCGCATTTTACGGCGATTACGACAAGCTGTATTCGAATTTCTACGCGTCGGGCTACAACCAGCTGCTCACCCCCGATTTCGTGACGCTTGATGGCTATGTCGACACGACGCAGCGGCAGAACCTGATCCTGTCGGGCAATCTCATCAGTACGTTCGAAACCGGCGCGATCAGCCACACGCTGATGTTCGGCGGCGAGTATATTAACACATCTTCCGATCAGGATCGCTTCAATGCATTCTGGGACACGACGCAGGACGATAACGAAATTTTCGAAATCACACGCCCGCTCGCGCTGCGCGGCGGTGTGGGCATCGGCTTCGCGACCGATCCGGCAGGCGTCACCACTACCAATGATTTCACCGTCGATATCAATGACGACACCCGCGTCGATATCGATGTATTCTCGCTCTACATCCAGGATGAAATCGAAGTCACAGATTGGCTGAATGTGGTTGTCGGCGGCCGTTTCGACAGCTTCGACATCACGGTGAACAATGTAGTGGCTGGCGAAATCCGCACGCGCCTGGATGAAGAATTTTCTCCGCGTGGCGGCATCATTGTCAAGCCGATTGAGAATGTCTCCATCTATGCCAGCTATTCGCAAACCTTCCTGCCCCGCTCGGGAGAGCAATTCGCCAATATC
Source organism: Aurantiacibacter sediminis (assembly GCF_016019885.1). GTDB lineage: Bacteria > Pseudomonadota > Alphaproteobacteria > Sphingomonadales > Sphingomonadaceae > Alteraurantiacibacter > Alteraurantiacibacter sediminis. The sequence goes on from NZ_JAEANY010000004.1 coordinate 361,736, forward strand.
AATGGAAATGCTGACGCGCTCGATCCCGACACTTTCACCAATCTGGAAGCCGGACTGAAATGGGATTTCGCAAGCGGCCTCAGCCTGACGGCAGCGATTTTCGAAATCGAACAGAGCTCGCCGCAGCCCAATGACAATGATCCAGAAACGCTCGACGTGATCGATTCCACCATCCAGGGTGCGGAATTGCAATTGCGCGGCGAAGTGACCGAAGGTTGGTTCATCTCGGCCGGATACAGCTATCTCGACGGCGCACAGGTGGATGCTTTCGGCAATGAAGGCCTGCGCCCGCGCGAGCTGCCGGAAAACACCTTCTCGATCTGGAACCAAGTGGAAGTGACCGACCGGCTCGGCATCGGACTTGGCCTTACCCATCAGGGTGAAAGCTTCATCACTAATGGTCCGATCACTTATGATGCAGGCGGCGGCGCGAGCGTCACGACGCGCGCTACTCTACCTGCCTACACCCGGATCGATGCATCGATCTTTTATGAAATCTCCGACAATCTGCGCGCGCAGGTGAATGTCGAGAACCTGACCGATACGACATACTTCCCCAATTCGCACAGTACGCATCAGGCGAGCGTTGGCGCTCCGCTGAATGCACGCTTTGCGATCACGGCAAGGTTTTAATCCCCCGGAGCCCGAAGGTTAATCTTCGGGCTCTGTCGTTCCGCCATCCGCTTCACCCCCTGAAGCGGGCCCCATGGCCGGAACCGCACGCGCCGCGTCTGCCGGGTCAATCCCCGGGGCAGGCGCGGCGCTAATCGTTTCGCGCCGCCTTGTGACACGGCCTGCGCGCTGCACGGCGGCGATCAGGCGCGGATAGACGCCGCAGCGGCACAGGTTCGGGATCGCCTCGCGAATATCCGCCTCGCTCGGATCGGGATTGCGGCGCAACAGCGATGCGGCAGCCATGACGATGCCCGGCGTGCAGAAGCCGCATTGAATCGCTTGTTCTGCCACCAGTGCCTGCTGCACCGGGTGCGAGCGATCGCGGCTCAGCCCTTCGATCGTGGTGATGGTGCGGCCTTCGGCCTCGGCAATCGTGACGAGGCAACTGCGCAGCGCCTCCCCATCGATCAGCACCATGCAGGCGCCGCAATCGCCCACGCCGCAGCCATATTTGGTGCCGGTGAGATTGGCCGCATCGCGCAGGGCCCAGAGCAGCGGTGTCTCCGGATCCATATCGAACATGACCGGCGCATCGTTGACGGTCATTGCAGGCATTGCTGGCGTCGCCTCTTCCACAAACGGCCCGGTGCGGGCCTGTCCAGAAACTCTTTTGCGCGGCATGCGGTCAATGTCGAGTGCATCAGGGCCGCTCTGCACGATTAAGCGCAGTTGATTGGCAGGGCCATGGTGACTAGTGCCACAAAACGGTCAATCCGGCCGCCAGCAGGAAGTCTCTCTCACGACCATGGCCGAAGCCGAAAGCACGCCCACCCACAATTCAGAACCGGACAGCAAGGGCAGCAAGGCCAAGCTCGCAAGCGGCTCGATCCCCGGACATCTGGTGGCGCAAACCACGCCAGCGATTGTGGGCGTTGCGGCGATTATGTCCGTCGGCGTGATCGATGCCTATTTCGTGGGGCAACTGGGTGGCGCGCAATTGGCCGCGATCAGCTTCATCTTCCCTGTCACCACCGCGCTTTCCAGCCTTGGCGTCGGCATGATGGTGGGCATCAATTCGGTTGTCAGCCGGGCCTTGGGCGAAGGCGATCACGAGCGTGCGCAGGCGCGCGCGAATGTCGGCATTATCGTGGGTGTCATCGCCGGCCTCGTGCTCGGCCTTGCGCTTTTCGCGCTTCGCCAGCCGCTCTTCTCGCTGATGCAAGCCGATGCCGAAACACTGCCGCTGATCGACGAATATATGGCGCCCTTCGCCCTCGGTTTCCCGCTCATGCTATCCATGATGGGGATGAACGGCGTGCTGCGCGGACAGGGCGCGGCGAAAAGCAATACGGCAGTGCTGGTCGTCTATTCGGTCACCAACTGGGTTCTCGATCCGTTACTGATTACCGGCGCTTTCGGGTTGGAGGGCTTTGGCATTGCGGGCGCCGCCTATGCCACGATTGGCGGGTGGATCACCGGAATCATCGCCGCATTCTGGCTGCTTGGCCGCCATGATTTGCCCTTCAATCCGGCGAGCACGCGCCACTGCAATTGGAAAGAGCAATTGTCCGCGATCTCCCGGGTTGCAGGGCCCGCCGCTTTCACCAATTCGATCAATCCGGCAGGCCTAGCCATTCTGACGTCCTTCCTGGCGGTGGAGGGACAGGCGGCTGTTGCCGGTTTCGGCGCAGGGGGGCGTTTGCAGAGCTTTGCCGTCGTGCCGCTGCTGGCCCTGTCCGGATCGATCGGCGCGATTATCGGCCAAAACTGGGGCGCAAAGCAATATGACCGCGCGCGCAAGGCCTTATGGCAGGCAGGAATTTTTTGCCTGGGCTATGGCCTTTCGGCGGGACTGATCCTGTTCCTTGCGCGGGAGTGGTTTGCAGGCCTTTTCAGCGAGGAGCCGCAAGTGCTCGACGCGACGGCCCAGTATCTGGCGATTTCGGTCTGGGGCTATGCGGGCTACGGGGTGCTGATCGTGGTCAACGGGGCCCTGAACGCCATCGACAAGGCCAGCCGCGCGCTTGCCCTGTCGCTCACTCGCGTGCTGCTGGTGATGATACCGTTTGCATGGTTCGCCCGCGCAGCGCTCGGCACTGAAGCGATCTATATCGCGGAATTGGTGGCGAACCTGTCAGGCGGGATTATAGCTGCCGCCCTCGCCTGGTGGGTGATGTGGCACCGGGCGAAGGCGAAAGAAAGCAAACAGAAATCCTGATTAGCCGAGCGGCTTGTTCGATCCGAAAAACAGCGCCTGGCTGATAGCCGCGCGCACCGTGTTTTCTTCGAATGGCTTGGTGATGAGGTAAGTCGGCTCCGGCCGGTCACCCGTGAGCAGCCGCTCTGGATAGGCGGTGATAAAAATCACCGGGACCGGCGCGATTTCGAGAATGTCCTCCACCGCGTCGATACCGGACGAACCATCGGCGAGCTGGATATCGGCAAGCACAAGGCCCGGACGTTCTTTCGCCACGATTTCCTGCGCCTGGGTGCGCGTGGCAGCCGTTCCGCAGATATCGTGGCCGAGCGAGCGGACGAGGTCCTCAAGCTGCATCGAAATGAGCGGCTCGTCCTCGATGATCAGCACATTCGTGGTGGTTTCGCGCTCGATTTCAGCAATCGCTTCGCGCACGAGGGAATCAACGTCGTCCTCGCTGACCTCCATGATCTCGCCGGCTTCGGCGGAAGAGAAATTCTCCACCGTGGTGAGCAGCAGTGCCTGGCGGTTGACCGGCGTGATGCGCTTCAATTGCGACTGGGCGGCAGCCTCGTGCCCCTGAACATCGCTGTTCGGCTCGGCGACTTCCATATAGGCGCTCGACCACAGCTTGGTGAACGCCTTGTACAGAGCAACACGGCCTTCACGCAGCGAATCCGCCAGCGCCTCATCGGCGATGGCGGCCTCAAGTGTGGCCTTTACGAAAGTGTCTCCAGTCGATTGCGAACCTGTGAGTGCGCGAGCGTATCGACGAAGAAATGGAAGATGTGCGGCGACTTCGGCCCCAATAGTCATATAGTACCCTCTCCAGCAGACCGCCGGAGCGGCAGTCAGACATGCATTCATGTCCAACGCCTCTTCCCCAACACGGTTCCAGCCAAATTTTCATTCCCGATCAAAGGGGTTTGCAGACCTCAAAAAGCGAAGCTGCGCAAAAAGTTGAAAAAAAGTTGGAGCAGCGGGAACCGAAGTCTGGGCTGGCCATTATCCTTACATCACCGCCGAGACCCCCCTCCCGTCCAAAACGGCAGTGATACGATCCCGAAAGGCCTTCGCTCAAAAGAGCGGAGGCCTTTTTTTGAATATGAGTGATTTAGGCGAGAAATCGTGTCGCCGACTACGAAGGAAATACGGCGCTCACCGGCGTAGTTCGGCGAGGGGACCGAGGCGGCGCGAGGCGGTAAGCTTTTCTACCAGAACGTCGGGATCGTAAGGCTTTTCAAAAACCGGGCCCATCGCCGCGATTTCGCTCGGAATGTCTTCGGGCGATCCGGTGGAGAAGGCTATTTTCGGCGGCTTTGCCCCAAGCAGGCTGACAAGCTCTGCAATCGCCCAGCCATCATCACGGTCGGCAAGATGGACATCGAGGATGATGGCATCGGGCCGCGGGCCGTCATGCAGCGCCTGCATGGTCGCTTTCATGGTGGGGCAGATTGTAACATCGCGCGTGCCGCTATTACGGAAGGCGTCCTCCAGCGACATTGCGAGGATAGTGTCATCCTCTACAATGAGCACATGGGCAAAAGGCTTCGCCGCACGCTTCGTCTCTGCTGATTTGGTTGCCACGCACTATCCCCACAGCGATATCGCTGCATCACCGGACCGAACGTGTATATGCGCCGGAATGTTCCCGGCGAAACGCAATGATTACAGCGATTTCGAATATATGCGATATTCGCGATTGATTTCGGACTCGATGGCATCGGCGATTGCCACCATCCCCTTGTTATCCTCAAGAATCCAGCCCACTTCTCCTCGCCTGGCGCCATGGCCTTCCACCGCATAGCGGCGGATATATTCAATCATCATGAAAGCCAGCTGGCTGGCCAGCCGCGTATTCTGGTATTTGGACGCAACGCCCATCAGCGGCACGCGGAACCCGGCTTCTTTGGGATTGCGGAGCCACCAGAGCAACTTGGCCCAATTGAACGGGAATAGCTTGCCATCGAAGTGTTTGAGCTTCTGATTGATGTCGGGCCAGGCCAGCATGAAAGCGGCAGGCTCTCCATCGACTTCGGCAATCATGTTTGCACCTTCAAGGATCAGCGGCTTCAGCTTCTTGGCGCCATAAGCTTTCTCGGTCTCGGTAAAGGGCACGAAACCCCAATTTTTGGACCACGCGTCATTGAGGATGTCGATGGCAATCGCGGCCTCCTCGGCGAAGCGCGATTTGTCGACTCGCCGGACCGTGATCCTGCTGCTTCGCTCACCCGATTTGACGATGCGATTGATGAGCTCCGGAAAGCCTTCCCGCACGTCCAACTCATACGTGTAGAGCCGCTTCGCCGTTTCATAGCCCTGCGCTTCGACCCAGCCCTGATAGGCGGCATTGTGATGCCCCATCAGCAGCATTGGTGGGTGATCGTGGCCTTTCACCAGCAGGCCCGGCTCTTCCCATATGGACAGGCTGATCGGCGCGAGAACGCGGGTCATGCCATGTTCGCGCAGCCATTCCTCCGCGCGGGCGATCAGGGCGGCCATGACTTCTTCGCTATCGGCTTCCATCAGGCCCCAATTGCCCGTTCCCGGCCCCATGCCCTGCTCGGGCGGCTGGGCGAGCGCGAGTTCATCGATATGCGCAGAAATCCGCCCGACGACTTCTCCGCCGCGCCGGGCAATGAACAATTGCACCTTTGCATGTTCGTGAAACGGGTTCTTTCCCGGCGTGAGCAGCTCCACCATGTCGGCGCGCAGCGGCGGCACCCAATTGGGGTCATTGGCATTCAGTCGATAAGCGCAATCGATAAATGCATTAAGGTCACTCTTGCCCGAAACCGGGGTAATCACTATTTCGCCTGCCACAAAGCCCGCCCTGCCTGCTCACCAGTTTTGTTCATGAGCCAGCAGCACTGCTTATGCTTGAGGCGGTATGTCAAGCGCCTGCCAAATAGGCTAAGGCGGAAAAACCGGCGCATGGTGCGCTGCAACAGGACAATTCGAGAGTTTTATCGCAATGGATGCGACGACTATTCCCGATAACGCGAAATCCGGGCCTGATGCCGGAGGGCGCCGCGTGCATTCGCAAATTCCCGATGACAAGGCGATGCTGCGCGCTGCGGCCGAGCTGACGCGCGATATCAACAAGGCGCGCCCCGAAATTTACTGGCCCGATATGCTGATCAGCGCGGCAGTCGGTTATGGCGCACTGGCGGGAGCGATCCTGTTCGAAACGCCGTGGATGGCGTGGGTCAGCGCGATTGTCGCTGTTTTCGCGCTCTACCGTGCGCTGCTGTTCATTCACGAGATCAGCCATCTGCACCGCGATGCCCTTCCCGGCTTTCGCACGGCGTGGAACCTGGTCGTCGGCATTCCCATGCTGACGCCCAGCCTGATGTATGACAGCCCGCACCGCATCCATCACAAGCGCACCCAATATGGCACGGTGGAAGACCCCGAATACATGCCGCTCGCGCTGATGAAGCCGTGGAGTCTGCCGATCTTCGTGCTGGTGGCGGCTCTGGCCCCGATCGGTCTGCTGATCCGCTGGGGCATTCTTGCCCCGCTCGGCCTTATCATCCCTCCCTTGCGCAAAGTGGCGTGGGAGCGGTTTTCGACGCTTGCGATCAATCCTGAATTCCGTCGCCGCCCGGCTGAGGAAAAGGAGCGCAACTGGTTCCTTTTCCAGCAGGTAGGTGCAAGCATCTGGGCGATTGTCCTGATGACCACGCCGTTCTGGCTCGGCTGGCGGCCACTGCTGATCGCTGCGGGCATCACCGCCGCTGTGGCCGTGTTCAATCAGCTGCGCACGCTTGTCGCGCATTTGTGGGAGAACGATGGCGAGGCGATGACAGTGACCGCGCAATATCTCGACAGCGTCAATGTGCCGCGCTTTCTCGCCGGCATCTGGGCACCGGTGGGCCTGCGCTATCACGCGCTCCACCACCTTATGCCGTCGCTGCCATACCACTCGCTGCATGAGGCGCATAAGCGTATCAGCACCCATCTCGGCGCGGGATCGACATTCGATCAGGCGAGCCACCCGGGCATGTGGCCGCTGGTCGGCCGGATCGCGCGAAGCACCATGGGACGGCGCGCGTAAGCCTGTACCAAGAGCACAACAAAAAAAGGGCCGCCCCGGATCGGAGCGGCCCTTTTTCGATCCAGCCTTGCGGCCACGGCGCGATTACATTTCGCTGTCGTCTCCGCTCTCACCGGGATTGTCTTCAGCGAGGACCGAGTCCGATTCCATGCCTTCCTGGGCCATGGGCGCTTCGACCGTTTGCGGAATGACTTCCTGCGGCTCGTCGACTTCGCCATCGATGACGGTCGAGCCTTCGGTCATGACTTCGACCTGATCGTCCGCTTCGCTGGGCTCTGCTTCACAGGCCGTAAGTGCGAACATGGCAATTGCGGGTATGGCGAACAACGATGTCTTCATGGGATTCCTCCTCAGGGTTCAGGACACAAACACTCCTGCTTCTCACACGTTCCGCGAAGCGCGGCTGGCTACGCCTACTCTTCTGTGCGGACAAGGACGGTTTCGCCCACCAGCAGGAACAGAAAAAATGGCCCCCAGGCTGCGAGCAAGGGCGGATATCCGCCGAAACTTCCCATCGCGAGCGCAGCATTGTCGACCACAAAATAGGCAAAGCCCAGCGCCATACCGATTACTGCGCGCAGGAAGAGATTGCCTGATCGCGCGAGGCCGAAACCCGCCACAGCGCCCAACAGAGGCATCAGCACAGCAGAGAGTGGCCCGGATAGTTTGTGCCACCACTTGGCCTCCAGCTCGCTTGTCCGGCGGCCTGCGCTTTCCAGCGCATCGATGCTGCGCGAAAGCTCCGCCAGCGTCTCTGCATCCGGATCGACGCGGCGCAATTCGACTTGTCCGATCTCGACACCCGGCGCGACGACGGTTTCGCCAAGCTCCTCTGTGTCGGCGGTCGCAACGTTGAAAGCGCTGGCATTTTCCAATCGCCAACCGGGGGCGGCAAAAGTCGCGCGATCTGCGCTGACCTGGCGCGTGATCATCCCCGTATCGTCACGCTCGTAAAAAGTAACGTCGGTCAGCACGGTTGCGTCCGCCCGTCCGCCGGCGGTCGCCGCCATCAGCACGTCATTGCCATCGTTGAAATAAACATTGCTGCGCGCTTCGGGATCGTCGGGAACTGCAGCATATTCCACCGCTTCCCACGCCTTCAGCGTTGCCGAGGCGCGTGTCACCACCCGCTCGTTAAATGCAAAAGAGATCACCGCAACGATCATACCCATCAGCAGCAGAGGGGCGAGGATCTGGTGCGCGGAGAGCCCCGCCGCTTTCATCGCGATCACTTCCGAATTCTGATTAAGGCTGGCAAGCGTGATGATTGTCGCCAGCAGCACCGAATATGGCAGGAAGCGCGCGATCAGCTGCGGCGTGCGCAGCGATGCGTATGTCCACAGCTCCGCTTCGCCATTGCCGTCAATCGCGAGGATGTCGCCCGTTTTGCCGAGCAAATCGAGCATCATCAGAACAAGCACCAGCATCGCCAGCACCGCGACGATGCGCAGGGCGAACATCTTGGCCAGATAAATCGTCAGCCGGCGGGAGGGAAAGAAATCAAGCAGCATGGCCTGCCCCCTTCGTCAAATCGACATTTTCCAATGCTTCCTGCTGCGCGACCTGGTTGTCCTCCGTGCCAAATTCGCCTTCGGGCACTACGCCTTTCATGCGATTGCGCCCAAGGATGCGGCTGATGAAACGGCCGATCTTGGCGTAGAAGGCTTCAAGGAAGCCGATGGCTTGACCGCCGGGCACGAAAGCGACCTGGTAATACATCCACGCGATCAATGCGGCGAGCACGGCGAAAGGTCCCCACAGCGCAAGGAAGGGATCAAGCTGGCCGATGGCTGCGACTTCCGAACCATATTGATTGATCTTGTGATAGGACACGACGATCACGATGGAGAGAAAGATGCCGAGCGCGCTGGTCGATCTTTTGGGCGGGATGGCGAGCGCGACAGCGAGCAGCGGCAGCATGAACATCATCACCACTTCCACCATCCGGTAATTGAAAGCGGCCTGGCTGGCTGCGCGCTCGATAGAGCTGCTCTCTGGGCTCCAGCCGATTTCGAGCAATTCGGGAATGACATATTCGCGCTCATCCGCGCCGCGGTCCCGAAATTCCTGCAGGGCGGGAAGATCAATGGGCAGATCGTGCTGGCTGAAACTCAGGACGCGGGGAGATCCTTCGGTCACTTCATGGATGATCGTGCCATCCACCAGTCGCAGAATGATGGTGTTGCGATCTTCCCGATTGGCGAGGAAACGGCCCTCTCGCGCAGTGATCGAAAGCGTCTGGCCTTCATCATCGGCGAGACGGGCAAAAATCCCTTCAAGCTCGCGCCCATTGTCGCGGCTGCCTTCGATCCGCAGCGCCATGCGGCTGTCGATCGTATTGAACTCTCCCACCCTGATCGACGCGCCCAGTGCGCCGGAGCGCAGTTCGAATTCCATTTCCTCATACGCAAAACGCGCCTGCGGCTGGATAAAGCCGACAATCGCGAAATTGATCGCCATCAGCCCCAGCGTCAGCATGTAGGGCACGCGCAGCAGGCGGGTGTAAGACAGGCCCACCGCGCGCATCACATCAAGCTCGCTCGAAAGCGCAAGCTTGCGGAAAGCGAACAGCACACCGAGCATCAGCCCGAGCGGGATCGCAAGGCCCGCATACTCCGGAATAACGTTAAGCAGCATCTCGAACACGATGCCTATCGGCCCACCTTCGGTGCTGACGAATTCGAACAGGCGCAGCATTTTTTCCAGCAGCAACAGACTGGCCGCGAGAATGAAAATACCGATCATCGGCACAACAGTGAGCCGGAAGATGTATCGATCAGTGGCGGTTAGGAAGCGGGACAAGATTGGCCGTATGTTGGGTTTGTTTGCAGTTCGCCAAGGCCTTAGCCGGAAAAACCCCTTCGGTCATGTGTTTCCAAGACACACGGGTTTCCGGGAGCCAATTCGCAACGGGCGCATTTCATCAAGGCACTGGTTTTGAAGGTTTAACCCTATGCGCATCGCAATTTTGCTTGTCCCCCTGATGGCCGCCTGCTCGACAACAGCGTCTGACTTTACGCCCGATGGAGCGCCCGCAGGCACTACGATCGAGCCTTCGGGATATGCGACTATTCTCGATGCGCCGCCTTCGCCCTTCCCTGAAATTGCGCCCGAAGACGCTTATCAGAACACTCTCAGCCCGGTGGAGCAATTTGCCCGGGATAACGGGTTGAGCCTCGAAGAGGCGGCAGCTGCCATCAATGGACCGCCCGAGTTGCAAGCGGAATTGCAGAGGCTGCAGCCGTTGCTGCGCGCCAACGAGGCGGAAACTTTTGTCGATTTCGTCATGGTCCGCGATCCGGGCGTGCGCATGGAAGTCTGGTTCACTCGCAATGCTGAAGAGACGCTGGCGCGCTATACCAGCAATCCGCTGTTCGTGCCGCGCGATGGCGGGGTGACACCGGAAAATGCGCAGGCGCTGGCCGATATCTGGATCGAACGCTCGCGCGAATATCCGGTTATCCAGCTGATCGGCACGAGCAGTGTGGGCGGTGACGTCGAATTGGGAATTGGCATCGAGGAAGCCGAATTTCGCGCACTCGCGGCCCAAGAGGGTTGGGAACTCGGCCCTGATCTCACAATGACGTTTGCCTCCGCACGGCCCGCCGCCTTCAGCATTCCTGAAGCGGAGCAGTGGGTGCGATTTTTCCCGCGGGAGAATATCGCACCATCGATTCGGCTGACAGCGATTTCGACAGGGACGATCACTCTTGAAGATGGGTGTTTCCGCGTCCGGGTGCGCAATGGCGAAACCGCCCTCGCCCTGTTCGGCTATGACAACCAGCTGGGTGTCGATGAGCAGGGCTATTTGACCATCTCCAGAACGGGTGAGGACGCCATCGAACGGTACAGGATTGGCGAGCCGGGCGCTTGGGGCGGACCGGCGGAGGTAAGAGAAGACAGCGCCGATGTGGTCACCCTGCGCGAAGCATGCGGCGATGGCGAAATCTGGAACGTCGCCGATCCGACCAGCCTCAGACTGTTCAGCCTTCCCTTCTCAGACTGGGTGACCAATTATGCCGAGGCAAACGATTTGTCCCGCCAGGAGGCCTGGGACATTGTCATCGCTTGCATGAGGCGCGAGGAGCGACGCGGCAGGGCCGGGCTGGAAGCGCGAGACCGGTGCATCCGCCAATTCAACTAGGCGCCCGATGGAAGTTTATGTGGGCGTTCAGTCGGGCGGTCAGGCCTTTTCCAGCGTGCATTGCAGCGGATGCTGGTTTTCGCGGGCGAAATCCATCACCTGGTTGACCTTGGTCTCGGCCACTTCGTAGGGGAAAATCCCGCACACGCCCACACCGCGCTGGTGCACTTGCAGCATCACGCGGGTGGCTTCTTCCAAATCCATGCGGAAAAACCGCTTCAGCACGAGCACGACGAATTCCATCGGCGTGTAATCGTCATTCAGCATCAGCACTTTGTACTGGCTGGGCTTCTTCGGCTTGGCGCGCGTCTTGGTGGCGAGGCCGACCTGCCCTTCGCCGTCGGCATCATCGGCATCGTTCCCGCCATCCTCGCCGGCGGCGGTTACGGCCCATGATTGGGTGTGAGAGACGGAGAGCAGGCTTTGCATAGGGATCGCCAAATATCGCATCGCGTGGCCAAGCTTCAAGGGGTTGTCTTACAAATACCTTGTGAGCGAAGCTTTCCGCGGCGTTCACCAGCGGCAAAAACGGGCCGCAAAAGCATCAGGCCGGACAGCTTGCGCTGCCCGGCCTGCTATCGGACCACCGGGAGAGAGATGGCGGTCCTGAGCTTGTTGCTTCGAATTAGGCGACCTTCGAAAGCTTTTCAGCTGCGACGTTTACGCGGCCAGAAATCGGAGCAGCAGCGTCATTTGCCAGCTTCATGGCCGCATCGGTGTTCTTCGACGAGGCAGCAACCATTGCATCGAAGTTGCGACGCATGATCTTGCCCTGCAGCTGGAACAGCTCGGTCGGGCTCTTGATTGCGGCCATGTCCTTCAGATCGGCGGTCATGGTTTCGTAAGCGGTCTTGGCTTCGTCGGCATAGGTCTTGCCCATGGACTGCATGCCTTCCGCAAGGATCTTGCTGCTTTCAACGACGGCTTCGACATTGCCCTTGGCGAAATCGGTAGCGTCGGTCATTGCAGCAGTGCCCTTTTCGTAGGCAACCTGTGCGCGATCCTGCATTTCCTTGGCAGCATCGGTCATCGTTTCGGTCATTACAGCGGTGTAATCGGTGGTCTTGGTAGCCATGATGGTTTCCTTAAGTTCTGAGACGGTGGGTTTGGTTTTCGCAGGAGCCGCCTTCTTTGCGGGTTTCACTGCAGTTTTCTTCGGTGCTGAGGTCTTTTTCGAGACTGCTTTCTTGGGAGCAGCTTTTGCCTTTGCAGGAGCAGCCTTTTTCTTCGGCGCTGCCTTCGCGGGAGCTTTCTTCGGCGAGGCGCTCTTGGCTGTCGCAGCCTTCTTCGCTGCCGGTTTCTTGGCAGGAGCGGCCTTCTTCGCCGTAGCCTTTTTCGCCGGAACGGGCTTTTCGGCTTCTACCGGCTTGGCGGGAGCCTTTTCGGCCGGGGCCTTGCCCTTGTTCTCGGCTGCATCAGCCTTGAGCGATTCGACAAGCTTACCCTTGGCAGGCTTCACCTCAGACGCGGCTGCGGCATAGGCCTTCTCTGCGCTGGCATCACTTTTGGTATCTGAATCGGCCATGTGTCCTCGCTTTCGCGGTCGCACCAATGCGACCTCTTGTTGCAGTGCACAATGTAGGTTTGTGCAGGTGCGAAGTCAAGGATTTTTTGTGCAGTGCACAATAATCGCATCTGCCTGTTAATTAACAGATTTATTCCGTCAACGCGCTTTTACATAGCGGCCTGGCGCATCTTCGATCGCCGGATTGGCCTTGCTCCCGGGCTTGCGCGCTCCGGTGGCCTTTACCGTCTTCGAATCTTGCGCGCGGAGCCATTCGAGCCAGTCCGGCCACCAGCTGCCCGGATGCTCCGTCGCGCCTTCAACGAAGCTTTCCAGCGAGTCGAACTCGCCTTCATTGGTCCAGTACTGGTATTTCTTCGCATCGGGCGGGTTGACCACGCCGGCAATGTGGCCGCTGCCCGCCAGTACGAAGCGGATCGGGCCGCTGAAATGTTCGGTGATCTTCCACACGCTGTCGGGCGGAGCGATATGGTCTTCCCGCCCCGCCTGCACGTAGCTCGGCACCTTGACCTCGGTGAGATCGATCGGCGTACTATCGACGCTCAGCGCATCGGGCTCCACCAGCAGATTGTCGCGATAGAGATCGCGCAGATAAGCGGCGTGCCACTTGGCAGGCAGGTTGGTGACGTCCCCATTCCAGTAGAGCAGGTCGAACGCCGGATATTCCTCGCCCAGCAGATAGTGATTGACCACGTAATTCCAGATCAGGTCGGACCCGCGGAGCATATTGAACGTCGCGGCGAGATAGCGCCCGTCGAGATAGCCGCCCTTGCTCGCCTGCCGGATGAATTCGAGCTTCCCATCATCGACAAAAAGCTTGAGATCGCCCGCATGGGTGAAATCGACCTGCGCGGTAAAGAAGGTGGCACTTTTCACCTTGTCCGCCTCACCGCGCTTCGTCTGCACCGCCAGCGTGCCCGCCAGCGTCGTGCCCGCGACGCAATAGCCGATAGTGTGGACGCTTTTCACTTTCAGCCGCTCGCGCACCACGTCGATCGCTTCCATCTGGGCGAGGAAGTAATCGTCCCAATCGATATGGGTGAGGCTGTCGTCAGCCGATTTCCAGCTCACCATCAGAACGGTGATGCCCTGATCCACCGCCCATTTGACGAAGCTTTTCTTCGCATTGAGATCGAGGATGTAGAAACGGTTGATCCACGGGGGGAAGATCAGCAGCGGCGTTTCCATCACTTCCGGCGTGGTCGGCGTATACTGGATCAGCTGGAACAGCTCGTTTTCATAAATGACCTTGCCCGGCGTTGCTGCGATATTGCCGCCGACTTCGAACTGGCTGGTGTCGGTGTGGGTGAGTTGCCCCTTTTCAAGGTCGGTTGAGAGCCGCTCGAGCCCCTTCATGATATTGTCGCCGCCTGTCTCCATCGTGCGTTCGAGCACAACCGGATTCATCAGCGGGAAATTGGCCGGGCTCATCGCGTCGAGCACATTTTGCGTGGCGAAGCGCAGATCCTTGCGCTCTTCATCGGTGAGGCCCTCGGCGGTGTCGACGCTTTCGCGCAACCGCTCTGCAATAAGCAAATAGGTCTGGTGGAGAAGCGCAAAAACCGGCTGATCGCGCCAAGCCTTGTCGGCGAAGCGCCGGTCGCGGCGGGGAAGCTGCGGGTCGGCGGCATCGTCACCATCGGGCCTGGCGGAATATTGCGCGAGCACGCTCTGCCAAAGCTCGACGCCATCAGCCCACATCTTCTGCTGCTGCACCGGATCGAGCATGGGCATGGCGGCAGACCAGTTGCGCATCGCATCGAGCCAGTTGGAGGGCGTGGTGAGCATGGGTGCAGGGCGCTGATCCTCGGGCAGGCAGAACTGCAGCCAGGTCTTCTGGAATTCCATCATGGCATCGCCCATCGCGTCGATCGCGCTCTGGTCGGGTACGCTCGCCTCCGCTTCCGGAGCGATCGAGTGCATCATCTGCCGCGCTGCCTCGCCCTGAATGCGCAGCATTTCGGTGAAGATGTCGGCCGCGTCCTGCGGCGGTGTATCGCCCGATGTCGTGTCTTTTGCCATGATCTATCCCCTATAGCCGCGACCGAACGCGTGTATAAGCCGTGCGCATACGAATTTGGCGCACTAGCCGATAGAACGCGTTGCACCAGCAATGCGTTTTTGACATTGAAAGCAAGCAAACGCCATTCCGCCAAAGGTCATATACATCGCCCATGCTCGATAATGATTTCTACCGCATCAAACGCCTTCCGCCCTACGTCATTGCAGAGGTTAATGCGATGCGAGCGGCTGCGCGCGCAGAAGGACGAGACATTATCGATCTTGGCATGGGCAATCCCGACCAGCCGCCACCGCAGCATGTGATCGACAAGCTGTGCGAAGTCGCGCAAAATCCGGATGCGCATGGCTATTCGCAGTCCAAGGGCATTCCGGGATTGCGCAAGGCCCAGGCCAATTATTACGAGCGGCGCTTTGGCGTCGATCTCGATCCCGAAAACGAAGTCGTCGTCACGCTCGGCTCGAAGGAAGGCCTCGCCAGCCTTGCCACGGCGATCACGGCTCCGGGTGATACGATCCTTGCGCCCAATCCCAGCTATCCGATCCACACCTTCGGTTTCATCATTGCAGGCGCGAGCATTCGTAGCGTGCCGACCACGCCTGATGAGGACTACTGGAAAGCGCTTGATCAAGCGGTGACTTTCACCGTTCCTCGCCCCACTGTGTTGGTAGTCAATTTCCCTTCCAATCCGACAGCCGAAGTCGTCGATCTCGATTTCTACGAGCGGCTGGTCGATTGGGCGAAATTCCACAAGGTATGGATCCTTTCCGACCTTGCCTATTCGGAACTCTATTACGACGGCAAACCCACGCCTTCGATCCTGCAGGCGAAGAATGCCAAGGATATCGCGATCGAATTCACCAGCCTTTCTAAGACCTTTGGCATGGCGGGCTGGCGCATGGGATTTGCGGTGGGCAATCGCACGCTGATCTCCGCACTCACGCGGGTGAAAAGCTACATAGATTATGGCGCTTTCACTCCGATCCAAGCGGCGGCATGTGCTGCGCTGAATGGACCGCAGGATTACGTCGAGCAAACTCGTGAGATGTATCACAAGCGGCGCGATGTGATGGTCGAATCCTTCACCCGCTCCGGATGGGAAATCCCCTCCCCGCCTGCCAGCATGTTCGCATGGGCTCCGCTTCCGCCCGCGCTGAAAGACATGGGCAGCCTCGAATTCTCCAAGCAATTGCTCACACAGGCCGAAGTCGCCGTGGCACCGGGTGTCGGCTATGGCGAAGACGGCGAAGGCTATGTGCGTATCGCCATGGTGGAGAATGAACAGCGATTGCGGCAGGCTGCGCGCAACATCAAACGCTATCTGCAAAGCATGGGCGTCGAAGCGCCAGGCGAGTGATCGCCGCGCCGGCGCCGGCTTAGGCAATGCCACTTAACGCATTGCAATCTTGCGTCTGGAAGGCGAACACTTGCGCCAAGAGCGTAATGCTTATGGAGCGGTTGATTGCCATTCTTTGGGTGGATAGCGCGAGGGGTTGAGCCTCCGCCACGATGGGATCTGCGTCGGCACAACTGGGGGTTGTGCGGCGGGCGCTGCGGATGCCGCGCGGAATGCCGCCACGTGCTGATTTGCGACACGCGTAAGCTTACCGGCGAACAACGCATCGCGATGGCGCGCGCCGACCAGCCCGCATGGCGCCTCATCATGATCGGTGTGGAGCGGCCCGAAGAACGCGCGCAATTGCTTAATCTTGGCTGCGCAGAAGCTTTGCCTGCAGACACCGATTTGCCCGAATTGCTGGCAAGAGCGCAGCGGGTCAGCGACATGTTCGGCATGCTCCCACGCTGGCGCAATGTCGGCGGATTGACGCTCGATCTCTTCCACCGCGATGCGCGGCGGGGGGCGCGATGGCTGGGGCTCCACCCGCGCGAATTCGGAGTGATCTGGCGGCTCGCGGATCGGCCCGGCGAACGCGTTACCCGCAAGCAATTGCTTACCGATGTGTGGCGCCTCAATCATGAGCCTGAGACCAATAGCGTTGAGGTTCATATCTCGCGCCTGCGCAGCAAGCTTGCGGGCGCTGGTGCTGAAGGAATGGTCGAAACCGCACCCAATGGCGGATATCGGCTCGGCGACACCGCGCCGCTGATGTTTGCGGACGAGCCGCCCGGAGAGGACGCGCTCGATGCCTATCTGCGCAGCCTCGGCTGGTTGCGCGAGTCGGCTGATCAGCCGGACAATTGTGCCGCGAATTTGTCGAACACGGTTTCGTGAAGCGGTTGCTCGAAAGCGATACCCGCCCGGCCATCTTCATTCCATACCAGCTCGGCTGGCTGGGCGCTGAGGCCCGGCAGAGTGACCAGCACCCTGTCACCCGGGCTGGCGCTCCAGCCGCGCGCTTCCACCATTGCCCCGCCAATCGACAGGTCGAGCACTTCAAGGTCGGCGCTCATCCCCCGCCGCGAACGGCATTTGATGCGCAATTCCTGCTTGTCGAGAGCGGCAGATGCCATTGGCTTGCTTTCTTAAGAAGACCCGGTGGGCTGATTCGCGGTCCGATTGTGGCATCGCGCCGTTAAGGTGTCCTAAACCGCATTCTCTAAGCACTTCCTCGTATTCAGCCTTAAACCGTCATTCACCATATCAAATCATTGCAAGGCCAATCACGAAAAGGACGATTAAGGGCATTGCACAGGCGGGCGAGCTGGGTTAGTTGGCGCGCCTTCGCGAGGCCCGATGGCGGAGTGGTTACGCAGAGGACTGCAAATCCTTGCACGCCGGTTCGATTCCGGCTCGGGCCTCCATTCCCCTAGTCGGGAATGTGCCGCTTTAGCTCAGTTGGTAGAGCACATCATTCGTAATGATGGGGTCACGTGTTCGAGTCACGTAAGCGGCACCAGCACTTCCAGTTGGAAATGTCCGTCGTCAGCACCTATGGCACAACTCGCGGCGTAGATCAGCGGAGTGTGGGCCTCGTCTCGGATTGATGTTTAGGCGGCGATCTTGCGGTGTTGCAAGCGCCGATGTTCGAGTGTCTTTTGCTTTATCCTTTCTCTTCGTTTGATGATGGCGGCAGCCCTGCCGAAGTAGGCATCGGCGGGTGTGACGTTGTCGAGGCTCTCGTGGTAGCGCTGGTGGTTGTAATGCTCGACGAGGGCCTCGATCTGCTGTTTCAGATCGCCCGGCAGGAAGTAATTCTCCAACAGCACACGGTTTTTGAGCGTCTGATGCCAGCGCTCGATCTTGCCTTGGGTCTGTGGGTGGAAGGGTGCGCCGCGCACGTGGCTCATCTTGTTGGCCT
>NZ_JAEANY010000005.1 GCF_016019885.1 Aurantiacibacter sediminis
TAATCGTCGAGCACGGTCGAGAGATAGACCCAGCCCCATCCTATGATCTTGAAGTAGGTAAAGTCGGTCTGCCAGCGCCTCGGGGCCACCTTCAAGGTAACGATCATACCAGCGGCAGAAGGTCCGGCGAACAACGCCGAGCTGGTCCAGCGTACGCTTGGCGGGCAGGTGCGATTGCTCGACGATACGGATGATCTCCAGCTTCTCGGACGCCGGGTACCTCATTCGTCGTCTCCCCCAAGCCCGGTCATGCTTTTTTTGAGCAGCCGGTTCTCCAAAGTGAGATCGGCCACACATTCCTTCAGATCGCGCGCTTCACGGCGCAAGTCCTTCACCTCGTCCGTGGTCGCAGCACGCGCTGTATCGCCAGCAAGCCTGCGCTTGCAGGCTTCCATGAACTCCTTGGACCAGGTGTAATAAAGGCTCTGTGCGATCCCTTCACGGCGGCACAACTCGGCAATGGAGCCATCGCCGCGCAGGCCATCGAGCACGATGCGGATCTTGTCTTCAGCAAAGAAGTGCCGGCGGGTCTTGCGGCGGATGTCCTTTACCACCTGCTCGGCAGGCTTTTTGGAGCTTGAGGATTTGGGC
>NZ_JAEANY010000006.1 GCF_016019885.1 Aurantiacibacter sediminis
CTGACCTACGGGGGGCTGCAGTAGGGAATCTTCCACAATGGGCGCAAGCCTGATGGAGCAACACCGCGTGAGTGAAGAAGGGTTTCGGCTCGTAAAGCTCTGTTGTTGGAGAAGAACGTGCGTGAGAGTAACTGTTCACGCAGTGACGGTATCCAACCAGAAAGTCACGGCTAACTACGTGCCAGCAGCCGCGGTAATACGTAGGTGGCAAGCGTTGTCCGGAATTACTGGGTGTAAAGGGAGCGCAGGCGGGAATGCAAGTTGGGAGTGAAATCTACGGGCTCAACCCGTAAACTGCTCTCAAAACTGTATTTCTTGAGTAGTGCAGAGGTAGGCGGAATTCCCGGTGTAGCGGTGGAATGCGTAGATATCGGGAGGAACACCAGTGGCGAAGGCGGCCTACTGGGCACCAACTGACGCTGAGGCTCGAAAGTGTGGGTATCAAACAGGATTAGATACCCGAGTAGTCGTTCGAC
>NZ_JAEANY010000007.1 GCF_016019885.1 Aurantiacibacter sediminis
TGACCTACGGGTGGCAGCAGTGAGGAATATTGGTCAATGGGCGCAGGCCTGAACCAGCCAAGTAGCGTGAAGGATGACTGCCCTATGGGTTGTAAACTTCTTTTATATGGGAATAAAGTTTTCCACGTGTGGAATTTTGTATGTACCATATGAATAAGGATCGGCTAACTCCGTGCCAGCAGCCGCGGTAATACGGAGGATCCGAGCGTTATCCGGATTTATTGGGTTTAAAGGGAGCGTAGGTGGACAGTTAAGTCAGTTGTGAAAGTTTGCGGCTCAACCGTAAAATTGCAGTTGATACTGGCTGTCTTGAGTACAGTAGAGGTGGGCGGAATTCGTGGTGTAGCGGTGAAATGCTTAGATATCACGAAGAACTCCGATTGCGAAGGCAGCTCACTGGACTGCAACTGACACTGATGCTCGAAAGTGTGGGTATCAAACAGGATTAGATACCCGAGTAGTCGTTCGAC
>NZ_JAEANY010000008.1 GCF_016019885.1 Aurantiacibacter sediminis
TCGAACGACTACCAGGGTATCTAATCCTGTTTGCTCCCCACACTTTCGTGCCTCAACGTCAGTTACAGTCCAGTAAGTCGCCTTCGCCACTGGTGTTCCTCCTAATATCTACGCATTTCACCGCTACACTAGGAATTCCACTTACCTCTCCTGCACTCAAGATAACCAGTTTTAGTTGCAGTTCCTCAGTTAAGCCGAGGGATTTCACAACTAACTTGATTACCCGTCTACGCACCCTTTACACCCAATAAATCCGGATAACGCTCGCTCCCTACGTATTACCGCGGCTGCTGGCACGTAGTTAGCCGGAGCTTATTCGTCAGGTACCCTCTTCTACTGTTCCCTGACAAAAGAAGTTTACAACCCGAAAGCCTTCTTCCTTCACGCGGCGTTGCTGGGTCAGGCTTGCGCCCATTGCCCAATATTCCCCACTGCAGCCTCCCGTAGGTCAGCT
>NZ_JAEANY010000009.1 GCF_016019885.1 Aurantiacibacter sediminis
TCGAACGACTACTGGGGTATCTAATCCTGTTTGCTACCCATGCTTTCGAGCCTCAGCGTCAGTTAAAGCCCAGTAAGCCGCCTTCGCCACTGGTGTTCCTCCTAATATTTACGCATTTCACCGCTACACTAGGAATTCCGCTTACCTCTACTTCACTCAAGAGTTACAGTTTCGAGTGCTGCTACCAGTTGAGCCGATAGATTTAACACCCGACTTGTCTCCCCGCCTACGCTCCCTTTACACCCAGTAATTCCGGACAACGCTTGCCACCTACGTATTACCGCGGCTGCTGGCACGTAGTTAGCCGTGGCTTCCTCCTCAGTTACCGTCTCGTTTCGTCACTGAAGACAGAGGTTTACAATCCGAAAACCTTCTTCCCTCACGCGGCGTCGCTGCATCAGGGTTTCCCCCATTGTGCAATATCCCCCACTGCAGCCCCCCGTAGGTCAG